>OZ253478.1:0-2763565 GCA_965261835.1 Dehalococcoidia bacterium
ACGGATGAGGAGATCCTGGGCGCTTACCGGCGGCTGGCAGAGGAAGAAGGCATCTTTGGCGAACCGGCGTCGGCCGCGGCGTTGGCCGGGCTGTTGAAGCTGGCGCGGGAGGGCTATCCCCTGGCGGGCCTGCGCGTGGTGTGCGTTATCACCGGCTCCGGTCTGAAGGACCCCGATACTGCGATGCGGATGCCGCAGGATGTGGTGGAGGTGGGGGCTTCGCTGCCCGCGGTTGAGGCGGCGCTGGCTTCGTAGGGGCGGTGCCCCTCCGACTCCCCCTTTGGTGCGTGGGGCACATCCTCCATACATTTTGCCCGTCCGGGCGCACCATCCCCCTAGCCCCCTTCCTTCCAGGAAGGGGGAACAAAAAGAAATGAAGTAAGTTATGGAGGCACATCCTCCATACCTCCTGCCATAGGGGCTGTGCCCCTCTGGACTCCCCCTTGCGCACGCGGCACACCCGCAGACTCCTGCCGTCCGGGCGCACCATCCCCCTAGCCCCCTTCCTTCCAGGAAGGGGGAAAAGAATAAAGAAGAAGATTTGTATATGGAGGCACATCCTCCATACCTCCTGCCAAAGGGCTTGCAGCCCTCTGGACACCCGCTCTCCCGCCGCGCCACCCCATCCTCTTTTCTCTCAGGGGGAGTCCAGAGGGGCACCGCCCCACTGGCGGGAGTCTGAGGGTGTCCCTCAGAATCTCTCCTTTCTAATTCCCCCTTCCTATCAGGAAGGGGGCTAGGGGGATGGTCCGCACCCCCAAGCGGGAGTCCAGAGGGGTGCAAACCCCTCTGGCAGGAGGCATGGAGGATGTGCCTCCATAAACCATCGTCTTTTCTCTCAGGGGGAGTCCAGAGGGGCACAGCCCTTCTGGCGGGAGTCTGAGGGTGTCCCTCAGAATCTCTCTTTACTAATTTCCCCCTTCCTTCTAGGAAGGGGGCTAGGGGGATGGTCCGCCCTCCCTAGGAGGAGGTCTGAGGATGTCCCATCAGCGTCGCAAGCGGGTGTCCAGAGGGGCACCTCCCGACCGGCCCCCTCCCCAGGTGCCCCGCACCTCCCCAGATTGCTTCGCTGCGGCTCGCAATGACAGCGCGAGCGGGTGTCGCAAGGGGACGTCCAGAGGGGCACAGCCCTTCTGGCGGGAGTCTGAGGGTGTCCCTCAGACTCTCTCTTTACTAATTCCCCCTTCCTGCTAGGAAGGGGGCTAGGGGGATGGTGCGCACCCCCAAGCGGGTGTCCAGAGGGGCACCGCCCCTTTGGCAGGAGGCATGGAGGATGTGCCTCCATAAACCATCGTCTTTTCTCTCAGGGGGTGTCCAGAGGGGCACAGCCCCACTGGCGGGAGTCTGAGGGTGTCCCTCAGAATCTCTCCTTTCTAATTCCCCCTTCCTGCTAGGAAGGGGGCTAGGGGGATGGTGCGCACCCCCAAGCGGGAGTCCAGAGGGGTGCAACCCCTTTGGCAGGAGGCATGGAGGATGTGCCTCCATAAACCATCCTCTTTTCTCTCAGGGGGAGTCCAGAGGGGCACAGCCCTTCTGGCGGGAGTCTGAGGGTGTCCCTCAGAATCTCTCCTTACTAATTCCCCCTTCCTTCTAGGAAGGGGGCTAGGGGGATGGTTTCCCCTTTTGAATGGGGCAAAACAGTTGAAATGGTGGGGGGAATCGCGTACACTGCTTGGGTGTTGGGCAGCGAGGAGTTGGACTGTAACGTCCGTGCCCAACGCGTCGTTTCTTCATGTGGAGTCTTCTCAGGGGAGACTCTGTCTGACTATATGGCCGGCCCTGAGCTGGCGCTTGAGTTAGGCAGAGCCCGCTGGAAGTTAGTAAAAATAGGTACCAGAATACGCGGGGGCCAGACGTCTGTCTCGAGCATAGCTCCTGCAAACGCTCTGGAGCCGTTCAAAGAAAGGGGGTGACCGCCCACAACTACACTTTGCTGATCCCTGGCTCCCAAGCCTACGCGCGTAGCCGTCCGCCGCTTGGCGGAGGCGAGCCAACGTAGCCGTGGGGCTAGGGTTGTTTTCAGGCACTATTCCTAAGGAGAAACAATGGACACCCATTGGTTTGATTTAACTAAGAAGAAAGTACGGCAGCACGCCGGCACCACTGTGCGCATCCTTGGCTCAGCGGTGCTGTTTGCCACGTTGCTGGCGCCATTGCCGGCGCAGCAGACGACCCCGACCTCCGAGGCCGGCAGCCTCTCGTGGGGGGACTCACGACCGCTGTTGACCACCAACGAGGACACCAGCAGTAGCGGCGGCTACGACAAGCTGTCGGAGTTCGGCGCCGGGATGCACGCGATAGCGGTGGCCGATAACGGCGACACCTTCGCCGCCGGCGGCCACAACGTCTTCCGCTCCACCGATGGCGGCGCGAGCTGGAGCGACTGGCCGATCCCCATGAGCGCCGACATGGTGGAGGCGGTGGCGGATGATGCTCAGACTGAGGATGTGGATGAGACGGTAGCAGCTGCAAACGCAGTGTACGGTATGGGTGCCACCGCCACAGTCCGGAAGATCGTCACTTCCCCGAACTACTCCTCCGACGGGTTTGTGGCCTTCGTCTTCAATACCGATGATGAGGACTCGGGGACCAACGATAATAGCGGGTTCTGCTATTCCAGCGACGAGGGCGAGGAGTGGACCTGCTACAACGGTAACAATGAAGCACCCTGGAACGCTACCAAGTTCACGTCCCTCACCCTGGAGCCCGACTTCAGCGGCGATGGCAACATCGTCTTCGGCGGCTCTGGTACCGAAACCTTCAGGATTGCTTCCGACGACCTAGGCAAAGATGACGGCGCCGCCGCTCCAGGTCTGGCCCGGACTGCGGTCCCGATCGTTGAGCTAGCGGAGGCCGGTTGCGACGGCACGGTATTGGACGTGTCGTACAACTCCAACGATCGGCCCGAAGTCCTGGGCCGGGTAATCCAAACCAGCGACGGCGTCTTCGGCCAGCTCTTTGGTGACACGGGCTGGCTTGCCTGCACCAACGACGGCCGCAGCGAGGTCAAGGACGACGACCAGTATACGATCAGCGACGCCACCGCTGGCTCGATCGGCTTCGACAGCAACTACGAGTCCAACGACGTATACTTCGTCTCAGTGAGTGGCACCGCCAACAGCGAAACGAATAGCGGCGGCGTGTTCATCCACGACGGCAGCTGGGAAGAGCTGACTGCCGGCGAGCGTGACTGCGACGGCGGCTACGACAGCCTGACCGTGGCCGGCGAGGATGGCGACACCATCCTGGTGGGCTCGATGTCGGGATCCACCAGGGTCTGCGCCTCCGAGGACGAGGGCGACGACTGGGACGACGCCACGGTGGGCGGCAGCAGCTGCGCTGTCTGCAAGCTAGCTGGCGTCAGCAGCACCCGGGTGGCCCTCAACCGGGAAGACCCCGATAACGTGTACTGGACCAGCGCCGGCGCGCTCAGCGCCGTGTTCAGCTCCAGCAACACCGGCGGCTCCTTCCAGGAGGCCAACCTCACCAACATGGACTACACCACGGGCTCGCCCTCTGAGGTGAGCACCAGCACCGCCTTTGCGTCGACTAGCAGCAAAAACGCCATCTTCCGCACCGACAACTACGGCGGCAGTGCGGAATGGCAGCGGGTGCTGCGTTACGATGGCAGCGACCTGGTTATGGTCTCGCCGTCGCGCGACTTCGACACCGCGAACACCATGTACGCGTACCTCAGCGGCGCGGATAAGGACCCGGTGCTGCAGAGCACCAACGGCGGCCGCAGTTGGGACGAGACCTCCGCTGACCCCTTCGACGACAGCGATGAGGACGACGAGAAGATTAAGACCATTTCCCAACGCTCCGCTAACACCCTGGTCGCCGCCGGCAACAAGGGCACCATTGCCATCACCACCGACGGCGGCAGCTCTTGGACCAACATCGACCCCGATCCCCGCAGCAGCGGGACGGTCGATGAGCTAGACTTCATCAGCGGCACCATGGTCTACGTGGTCACGCTGGAGAACACCCGCGGCGTGTGGACGCCACTGCTGACCACCGACAGCGGCGCCACCTTCGCCGAGATCGGCGATGCCGGCAACGCCTGGGGCAAGAACGGGAAGATCACCTTCCGCAACGAGACCTTCGACGGCACCACGGGCATGGCCCTGGTGATCATCAGTGGCGCCACCTCGAATGGCATCTGGCGCTACGATGCCGATGCGGCCAGCCCCAAGTGGAGCAAAGCCCTGTCGGGTAACAACTGGTCCAGCGGCTTCAGCGTTGGCGCCAGCGGCATCGGCGATGGCCGGCTGCTGATCCTGTACGATAGTGCCACCATGCAGATCGTCCGCACCTACTACCCGTACACCATGACCACCAGTAGCGACCGGGATGCGATATTGCTGAGCATGGAGCCTCCGGCCAACCGCGGCGCTCCGGGCACAGCCCGCGGTTCCAGCGGCCTCACGCTACAGGTCACCTCCGACGGGCGAGTTCAGGACTACACCCTCACCAGCGCGTTCCAGAGTGGGATAACCCTGAGCAGTCCGGCCGACGGCGGCACAGTGCCCACCAACCAGGGCGATGAAGGCATCACCTCCATCTTCCGCTGGCAGTCAGTGGCGGATGCGGAGTGCTACGACATCCAGCTAAGCCTGGATGAGGACTTCACGGCCCTGACGCTGGATGGGACCAGCCACACTCCAGCAGCGATGGCGAACGATTGCCCGTCGACCGGCGCACCTGGGGTCGCGCGGAACGCCTCGCTCGCGATGAGCGGCGGCGATAACAACGCCGCGCTGATACAGGGCGAGAGCTACTGGTGGCGAGTCCGGGTCCGGGCCACCGATAAGTCATTCGACAACAGGGTTACGGATGATGAGGGTGTAGTCTCGTCTGGTAATCAACTCAACCAGGGTCCGTGGTCAGCTGTGTCCACGTTCTCGGTGAGCTCGACGAGCACTCAGGTCATTGCACCGCAGGCTAGCCTACCGCTGCACGGATCGCAGCTACCTGGCCTGAGCACGCAACTGAGCTGGAACAATCCTCCCAGCGTGACCCAGGTTCAGGTACAGGTCACCCCGCTGAATGGCGACGGCCCTGGGATCAACCTGATCTTCGGTTCGCTCATCACTAGCTACAACGTGCCAGCACCGGTGTTCGGTGAGGGCCCGTACTTGATGCTACCGGGAGCGACCTACACCTGGCGGGTCCGGGTCACCAACGCCGGCGTCGCGGTGGATGAGAACCACCACAGCTGGGGTCCGTGGTCCGATCCGCGCACCTTCTCCACCGCACCGCCGAGCGCTGGTACGCTGGGATTGATTAGCCCCATTGGTGGGGTAGCCTCCTCAGATACCACCCCGTCGTTGTTGTGGAAAGATTCGAATTCGGCCATGTTCTACTACGAAGTTCAGCTGAGCGCTGATCCGAACTTCGGTCAGAGCGGCGCAGTGGCGCCGGTCTACTGGAACCTCGTCCACGGTGGACAGGCGGATCCGCCCAACAGCTGGACAGTGCCCGATGACTTTGCACTGACGAGCGGGACCTACCACTGGCGAGTGCGCCAGCGGGTCCAGGCCACCCCACTCGCTTCTGCAGAGCAGGGCATTGCGTGGACCCCCACGCAGACCTTCGTGGTAAACTAACCACCGTCCGTAGCGGCGGGTGAGTAACCCGCCCCTACTCCACCAGCGCATAGACGAGGCCCCCCGGGATAATCCCGGGGGGCCTCGATTTATTTGGGGAAACGCGGGGCAGGGGGGTGCAACCCTTTGTCATTGCGAGGAGCTTGCGACGTGGCAATCTGGGGAGGAGGGGTGGCCGCCGTGACACCATTGGAGGGCGAATAGAAAGACACTACTACGTCTACATCCTGACGAACGCTGCGGACCGAGTCTTCTATGTGGGCGTCACCAACGATCTCGGGTGCCGAGTCTATGAGCACAAGACGAAGGCGGTCGCGGGCTTTAGCAGTCGTTACAACGTGAACAAGTTGGTGTACTACGAGGACTACGAGTCCGCTTACGAGGCGATTTCTCGTGAGAAGCAGATAAAAGCGGGATCGCGCGCGGATAAGGTGGGGCTAGTCAGGGGGATGAATCCTTCTTGGAATGACCTTTATGATTCGTTGTGAGGGGCGCCTCCCGACCGCTCCCTCCCCAGGTGCCCCGCACCTCCCCAGATTGCTTCGCTGCGGCTCGCAATGACAGCGCGAGCGGGTGTCGACAGGAGGAGTCCAGAGGGGCACCGCCCCTTTGGCAGGAGGCATAGAGGATGTGCCTCCCGACCGCCCCCTCCCCAGGTGCCCCGCACCTCCCCAGATTGCTTCGCTGCGGCTCGCAATGACAGCGCGAGCGGGTGTCGACAGGAGGAGTCCAGAGGGGCACCGCCCCACTGGCAGGAGGTTTGGAGGATGTGCCTCCATAAACAAACCTCCTTCTTTTTCTTCCCCCTTCCTTCCAGGAAGGGGGCTAGGGGGATAGTTTATGGCATGATAGACCCCATGAACCCTCTCTACACAGCACTACAAGGGCGGATAGCCCCAAACGACTGGGCGCTGATAGTAGACGTCGACGGCACCATCAGCCCGATAGCCCCGACCCCGGACGCGGCCGAGGTCGACGCAGACTGCCGCACCGCGCTGCTCCGGCTGGCAGCGCGGCTGCCGCTGGTGGCCGCCGTGTCGGGGCGGGCCGCGGCAGAGGCGGCGCGGATGGTGGCGGCGCCCGACATGCTCTACGTGGGCAACCACGGGCTGGAACGCTGGCGCAACGGCGCAGTGGAGCTAGAGCCGGAAGCCCAGGAGTACGTGGCGACGGTGCAGGAAGTGCTGACGCGGCTGGCGCGGCAAGTCAGCATCCCTGGGGTCATCATCGAGCCAAAAGGGGTGACCGCATCGGTGCACTTCAGGCAGGCCTCGCAGCCGGAGGAAGCCGCGGCGGCGATCAAGCGCGTGCTGGACGATCTGACGGCGGGGCTGCCGCTGGAGGTGCGCGGCGGCAAGATGGTGTGGGAGGTGCGACCCGCCCTGGCTCGAAACAAGGGCACCGCGGTGCGCGGGCTGCTGGCGGACTATCGGCCCGCCGGAGCGCTGTACCTGGGCGACGACCGGACCGACGTCGATGCGTTCAACGCGGTGCACGAATGGTCGCAGGCGGGCCACGGCTGGGGCACAGCGGTGGCCGTGACCGGTGGGGAGACGCCGCCGGCGGTGCGCCAGGCGGCCGATTACACGCTGGAGGGCGTTGCGGGCACCGCCGCGCTGCTGGGGTGGCTGGCGGGGCAGGTGGGATAGGGGATGGGGGCGTCCAGAGGGGCACCGCCCCACTGGCAGGAGGTATAGAGGATGTGCCTCCATAAACCATCTTCTTCTCTTTATTGTTCCCCCTTCCTCTCAGGAAGGGGGCTAGGGGGATGGTCCGCCCGGACGGCAGCAGGGTACCCACAAGGGGCACCCCTACAGTGGTGGTGTCCCGCGCGCCCAGGGGGAGTCCAGAGGGGCGCAGCCCCTTTGGCAGGAGTCTGAGGGTGTCCCTCAGCCCCTAGCGGACGGCGAGGAGGTCTTTGACCTGCGCTTGGACCCAGTGGGTGAGGTTGTAGGCGCTGGCGACTTCCCGTAGGCCCGCGGCGCGCTCCTTGCGTTCCTCAGGAGGCATGGTGAGCGCGGCATAGAGCGCCCGGATCATGCCCTCCACGTCGGTGGGGGAGACCGGCAGGGCGTAGGGGCCCAGCTGCTCGAAGGCGCCGGTGCCTTCGGAGAGCACCAGCACGCCATCGCTGCGGTTGACCACGCTGCCCTCTTTCGCCACCAAGTTCATCCCATCGATGACGCTGCTCACCAGCATCACGTCGTAACAGGTCATGGCGGCGATGGCTTGGACGTAGTTGTTCTCGTAAAAGACCTCGATAGGGCGCCAGGCATCGTTACCGTGCTGCTCATTGATCTTGTCGATGAGGCTGAACACCTCGTCGGCGTACTTCTGGTAGGAGTGGAGGTCGGTGCGTGAGGGAACGAGGAAGACCCAGTGCTTGACCTTGCCGGCGTACTCCGGGTAGCGGCTTAACAGGCCGTCGAAGGCCATGAGGCCGCGCAGGATGTTTTTGGTGGGCTCCAAGCGGTCGATCCGGATGATGGTGTGCTCCCCTTTTATTGGGAGGAGGCGGTCCAGGCATTCTTGGGCTTCGGGGGAGTCGGCGATTGTCTGAACGTCTGCGACGTCGATAGAGACGGGGTACTCTCTGGCGCGAGTGACGTGGCCCTGCCAGGTGACCTGATCCTTGACGTAGTCCGCTTCTGCGCCGTCCAGGTAGACTTCGCAGGAGTAGAGGAAGTTCACCACGTCCCGCGCGGTCTGGAGGCCGACAATGTCATTGGCGCAGATGTTTTTGAGGATGTCATGGCGCATGTGGGCCGGCAACACCAGCCAGTAGCGCGGAGAGGGCCAGGGAATGTGGACGAAGTGCTGGAGCACGGCGGTAGGGAGCTGTTCCCGGACGTAGCCCGGCGCGAGGTAGAGGTGGTAGTCCTGGAACAGCACGACCACCTCACTGTTGAGGTCGTGGGCTTCCTGGACGATGGCATCGGCAAAGGCGCGGTTGACCAACGTGTAGCCGTTTTCCCAGGCATCGTAGACCGCGGCGTTGATCATGGGAGTGTACGCCAGATCCCAGAAATAGTGCTGCAAGAACCACAGCAGGGGATTGGCGAAGACGTTGTAGTAGCGGTCGTACGCCTCCTGGGTGACGGGTACGAAACGGAGGTCTAGCTGCTCACCATGGAAGGGCGATGGGATGCGGCCATAGTCCATTTGCTCCGCCATGGCGCGGTCGCCCTCGCTCATGGGGCTGGCGATCCAGGTGAGGGGCGCCCAGTTGGCCATGGCGCTGAGGGCGGTGACCACGCCGCCGCTGCCACGGCGGGCTTCGAGGGCGTTGCCGTGGTCGCTGTTGCGCACGAACTCCACCGGGCCGCGGTTGGAGGCCATGATAATCCGGCGGCCTTCGACTAAACGGCGCACGCTTTCGTCTAGTGCGAGCGGGGCAGCGGAGTACTCGCTAACGTCGCCGCCATGCCGGGCGAAGAGCTGAGAAGCGGCCGTGGTGAATTGGTTTTCGATCATTACTCCTTCCCTCCGTAGCGAGAGGGGCAAACACAAAACGCCAGAGAGGAGGACCCCTGGCGCGGCATGCCGGCCTCCGTCAATGCCTACGAGGTTAGCTGTCGGGTTCGGCCTCAGGAGTTAGCCTAGGTCTGCTGACCATTCACCCCAATCCGCACGGTGGCGGATGCTGCTGGGTCCCCCGTCTCACAAACCGTGAGTTCGGCTGATTGCTATTGAACTGTCGCTATTATACACGATCTGGCTTGATGGGGAATGTGCGCAACGTGGGAGCAGCAGTCAGGAAGGTGGCTGGGGACCGAGGATTCGAACCTCGCCATACGGATTCAGAGTCCGCTGTCCTACCACTAGACGAGTCCCCAGCGCTGCGGTTAGTGTACCAGCTTCCGGCACGGCCTCACAACTGGGGGATGGGCCAGCGTGCTACTCCCAGAGGTCTTCCAACAGGGCGGCTATGGTCTCGGGGGTGAGTAGCGTCTCCTCCTGATAGGCCGGGTGGGCTATACGTAAAGAAAAGACACCATCAACCCCTGCAAAAGCTGGGGTTGATGGTGTCTTTAATTGACTCATTGCAGTGCCTGCGACCGCGTTCCAGAGCGGTAGCTGTGGGCGATGCCTTACAGTCTGCAGCTACACCTCGACTTCTAGGATGTACTGGAGATGACCGTTACAAGCACCTCGCTGAGATCATGCAAGGTCGAAGCGATCAAGATTCATCACCTTGTCCCACGCGGCCACGAAGTCGCGCACGAAGTCCTGCTGCGCATCGTCACATCCGTAGACCTCTGCGATGCCTCGGAGCTCGGAGTTCGAACCGAAGACGAGGTCTGCCCTGGTGCCGGTCCACTTGAGAGCACCGGTTTGGCGATCGCGTCCCTCGAACACGTCCTGAGCAGTGGAGGATCCCTGCCACTCGGTGCTCATGTCGAGCAGATTCACAAAAAAGTCATTGGTCAACGTACCTGGCCGATTGGTGAAGACGCCGTGTGCAGACTGCCCAGTGTTCGCATTCAAGACGCGCAGGCCGCCAACGAGCGCCGTCATCTCAGGAGCGGTCAGCGAGAGCATGCATGCCCGCTCTACCAGCAGGACTTCCGCTGATTCTCCGTGTTGGCCATTGAGGTAGTTGCGGAACCCGTCTGCGGTGGGTTCGAGCACGGCAAACGACTCCGCGTCGGTCCACTCTTGCGACGCGTCCGTGCGTCCAGGCGAGAAGGGGACCTGCACGTCCTGTCCGGCGTTCTTTGCAGCCTGCTCGACGCCTGCGCACCCGGCCAAGACGATCAGGTCAGCGAGAGAGACCCTCTTCCCGCCGGTCTGCGAGCTGTTGAACTCCGTCTGGACCTGCGCCAGCGCCTGCAGCGCATTCCCCAGCTCGGCCGGGTTGTTCACTGCCCAGTCCTTTTGCGGCGCGAGGCTGATGCGTGCCCCGTTCGCTCCACCGCGTTTGTCGGTGCTGCGGAACGTTGCCGCCGACGCCCAGGCGGTGGAGACCAGTTGGGAAACTGACAATCCCGAGGCGAGAACCTTAGCTTTGAGGCCCGCGATATCCTGCTCCCCGATCAACGCATGATCGACCTCGGGGACAGGATCTTGCCACAACAGCGCCTCTGTAGGAACCAGCGATCCGAGATACCGACTGCGGGGCCCCATATCACGGTGGAGCAGTTTGAACCACGCTCTGGCAAAGGCATCTTCAAGAGCCTCTGGGCTCTCGAGGAAGCGCTTCGAAATCGGCGCGTAGACCGGGTCCATCCGCAGTGAGAGGTCCGTGGTGAGCATCATGGGGGCGTGCTTCTTCGACGGATCGTGTGCGTCCGGCACGGTGGCCACTTCAGAGGCATTCTTGGGGGTGTACTGCGATTTACCAGCTGGGCTCTTCGTTAGCTCCCACTCGTAGGTGTGCAGGTTCTCCATGAAGTTGTTGTCCCACTTCACCGGGTTAGTGGTCCAGGCGCCTTCCAAGCCGCTGGTGATCGAATCGCTGGCTTGGCCGCTGCCGAAGCTGCTCCCCCAGCCGAAGCCCTGCTCCTCTATGTGAGCGCCCTCCGGTTCGGGACCGACGTGGTCCCCAGGGCCAGCGCCATGTGCTTTTCCGAACGTGTGTCCGCCGGCAATAAGCGCAACCGTCTCCTCGTCGTTCATCGCCATGCGTTTGAACGTATTGCGAATGTACTTTGCTGCAGCAAGCGGGTCCGGGTTGCCGTTCGGCCCTTCCGGGTTCACGTAAATCAGACCCATGTGGTCGGCGCCGAGGGCTCCCTGGAGTTCTCCGTCGTCGCTGTGGCGTTTGTCGTCAAGCCATGTGCCCTCAGACCCCCAGTCAGTCTCGTCAGCCTCCCAGACGTCCGGGCGCCCGAAGGCGAAACCAAAGGTCTTGAACCCCATCGACTCCAGGGCGCAGTTGCCGGCGTAGATGATCAGGTCGGCCCACGAGATCTGCCGGCCGTACTTCTGCTTGACCGGCCAGAGCAAGCGGCGCGCCTTGTCCAGGTTCCCGTTGTCGGGCCAGCTGTTGAGGGGCGCAAAGCGTTGGTAGCCGGAGCCTCCACCGCCGCGGCCGTCGCTGATGCGGTACGTGCCTGCGGCGTGCCAGGTCATCCGGATGAAGAGCGGCCCATAGTGGCCGTAGTCGGCGGGCCACCAGTCTTGCGACGTCGTCATTACCTGCTCGATGTCCTTCTTCAGTTCATCGAGGTCAAGGGTCTTGAACGCCTCAGCGTAGCTGAAATCCTTGCCCATCGGATCTGACAGGGGAGAGTTCTGGCGGAGAGCCTTGAGGTTCAGCTGATCCGGCCACCAATATTGGTTCGAAGTCATTTTGTCGCTCCATTCGGCAATCTATATGAGTAGCGCGCAGTCTTCTGGGACCGCGGCAAGCTTGCCACATTTTAGCATCAATCGTTGCCTTTAGAAAACCTTCCGGGACCACGGCAGCCCCTGCAGCCACTTGCGCAGGGCGTGACCATACGAGCCCCCCACTCCATCTCTAACCGCAGCAGTGATACAGTTGTTGACACCTCCCTCGACTGATTTCTACAATTCGAACGGGTTGGAAGCCTTTGGTTATCGCCGAGAACGACTTGAGGAGCATAAGCTGAAAGGCGCAGGCAAATGAACAGCAACAACTCTTCTGTAGAGGTAATCCACAGTTACCGCATTGAGGATCTACGCCTAGACCCCTATAACCCAAGGCTTGCCGAAACCATGCAGGCGGCGAGTCAGACCGATCTGATTCGTGAATACTATCGATCTTACGACCTCGATCCCTTACTGCTGTCAATGGCGCAGAGTGGATATTTTACAGAAGAGCCGTTAATCGGTGTTCGGGAGCCGCAACAAGAATCAGGCAATGCGACCTTCACAATTGTCGAAGGCAACCGTAGGTTGGCAGCCCTGCATATATTGTTGTTCGACTGGGCGAGGGACGCCGCAGGACTTTTACAATTGCCAGAGATCGAAGATGGAATCCGACAGAAACTAAATCCGGTCCCCGTCAAGGAATATCCGTCGCGGGATAGTGTCATACCATACTTGGGAGTCCGGCACATTAGAGGGGTCAAGGACTGGGACGCTTTAGCAAAGGCAAGGTATGTCCGCTGGCTCCGAGGCAGTGGTTACTCCATCGCTAGTATCTCGCGACTGGTAGGGGACCGGGGAGATGTCGTGCGTCGCTGGCTACTTACCCTCTACGTTCTCGAGCAGGCTAATTCCCTGTCGCCTGACCAGTGGAACGAAGCTCCGAAAGAGTTCAAGTTCTCCTGGCTTTATACCGCCCTCGGCTATGCCCATATTAAGACTTATCTTGGACTCCCTCTTGATCGCTTGAGCGATCCTGAACCTTACCCGGTCAGCCGGGAGCATACGGACAGCTTGACGGCTCACATGAAGGACCTCTATGGGCCTCCACCAGGAGACTCGGCCAAAGCGGTTGTTAAAGACTCCCGGGAATTGCGTCGTCTTGCAGCCGTATATGGGAGCAAGGAGGCACTTGACACTCTTCGCGGAGGGGCCAGCTTAACTGAAGCCTACGAGCGCAGCGCAGGTGAGGAACAAGAGCTAGTAGACTCGTTGCGGAAGGCCAACTTTGCCTTAGATTCCGCAAACGCCATCGCCCACAGGCACAAAGGTCAAGCGGAGATCCGCCGGCTCGCCCAGCGGGCCGCAGAGTCAGCTCAGAATGTAGCAAAGACATTGGAAGAATAGGGTTCTCTTGATACTTACAGCATCGGAAAGGGACTCGGTCAAGGCCGCTGATTGGCTTGAGACTGAAGCGCTTTATTCAGGGAATGCAAAGGCTTCTTTGGAGCAATTAAGATCCCAGGTAGTTTTGGAGGGAGAACTTGAGGAAGCTGAAGACCGGGAAGATCATGACCTTGAACCCTCCCACGACGTTCCCAGCGGGCCGAGTGAGCGTTTCACCAGCAACGCAGCAAGTGAGATCCAGAGAAGGATCGATATTTGCGGCGACAGCTACCCATTCTCGCTAAGGGACGGCCAGATCTCGTGGCTTCGACCGGATAGGCTGGCTGACCCGTATATTATCTGCCTTTTGGCAGCAGATCGTGAGTTTTACCAGCCTGGAGACGATACCGCTGTGACCTTCGAGCATCTGACCACACTCGCACTAAAATCTTTCCTTGGCGGCTCGGCTGTTCGCTTTGGAGCCCCCCGCGACACAATGCCACGTGCTATTGACGATGCCATTTTGGAGTTGGGGAGATTGACTTTGGGTAAGCGAGTAGCGGGTTGGTCAACATATTCGACAGACCAGGACATCGGCCTTGACGTAGTTGGGTGGAAGGAATTCCCCGACCAGCATAACAACCAGCTTCAGGTATATGTGCAGTGTGCCACTGGAGAGGGGTGGCTGGAAGAAAAGAAGGGAGAACCCGATCTACGGATTTGGAGTGGACTGATTCATTGGGGAATGCCCCCGGTCCCCGCATTGGCGATTCCGTACGTGGTGAATGATGAAGAGAAATGGCAACGAAATATTGCAGGCCGGCTGTTGCTGGACAGGCTTAGAATAGCTTTCTCTTTTGGAGCGCAAGTTCTTCAGGACGGCGTGGTGAACTGGAGTGATTGGGCACAAGGGCGTGTTGAACTCGCCAAGTCTCGTAGGCAAGGAATTTAGAACCCTACACTGGAAGTCGCTAAGGTTGCCAGACCGTCCCCCTGATACCACAAGGAGGTTCAGACGAAAGAGCATTCCCGTTTACGATACCCTCCACAATTGCCTTCATCATAAGCGGTGGCACAGCATTACCGATTTGAAAGAACTTCGACGCAACTGAGCCGTACGGTTCAAAATCTGGCGGAAATGTCTGCAAGACTGCGCATTCTCGCCAGGACAGGCGACGGGGCACCTCTAGAATTGGTCTTCCCTCAACGTTGAGGTGGTCGTAATCACCAGAGAAAACCCATTTTTGCTTCCAACCATCGGATAAGTTTGACTCAATCATCCGCATCGTTGATGAAGCTGGGTGAAGGGGAGCGTGACGCCAGTTGCCCAAGATAGCGTATGAGGGATCATTCCATGCGCGCTTGCGATTCCGGGACATGTACCACCAGGAAAAAGGTTCGTCGTTCCGGGTGTAGTACTCTCCTGTCGGATCCTGAGGCAGGCTCGAAATTGCGTCTCCATGAGATAGCCATGGAGCTTGATGTGGTGAAAGCGGACCGTGCGAAGGTATTGGGAAATGATAATAGACACCCAAGTCGGCTCGTGTAGCAACGAGGAATAGTCTACGGCGCTCCGCGGGTACGCCGTAGGCTTTGGCGTTGAGAATTCCATAAGTTACGATATACCCTTTGCCGGCGTCAGAAAGAGCCTCAAGATGGTGCCTTAGAAATTTACCTCCATCGAGCCACGCCAAGCCTGCCACGTTCTCCACAATAGCGTACTTAGCATTAGTCATAGCGAGGCAGCGAGCGAACTCCAGATAGAGAGAGGCCTTCTTGTCTTTGTCTGGAGCGCGCCGCCCACCCATACTGAAGCTCTGGCATGGGTAGCAGCCTAAGAGAAGGTCACAGGCAGGCAGGCAAGTGAGGTTGCGGACGTCTCCTACTTTTATATCAGCATCTGGGGATGCCAATAGGTCGCGATGGGCTTGGTAAGAGTTCATGGCGTTCGGTGAGATGTCCATTGCGAATACAACGTCAGCACCGGCCTGCTTCGCACCCAAGTCGCTCCCCCCACAGCCACTAAACAATGATACTGTTCTCACTAGGTTCCTACTTTAGTAAAAGGGACAGAACACGACGTGCCTGCCCCTTGGAGTTCTTACGTACCTTACATTCCCACACAATTATGACCCGCCATCCCAACTTCTTCAATTGTGAGGTGGTCGTCTTGTCCCGAGCCTTATTGCGCGCGAACTTGGCGCTCCAGTAGGACACATTCGCAGATGGATGATGGGGCGAGCAGTAGGGACAACGATGCCAATAGCAACCGTGAACGAATACTGCTATCTTCTCACCTTCAAAAGCAATGTCTGGGGTGCCCGGCAATAGAGGACGCGTAACAAAATGGTCAATGCCCAAGGCAAGCAGGGCTCCCTGCATCTCCATCTCGGGACGGGTACTGGCGGACCGATTCCCTCTCATCGACGCCCTTACTGCGGAAGATGTTGCGGCGGGGGCTGGCGGAAGATGCGGGGGAGATGATCTCGAAGGTGCCATGTAGTTAAGATACTTGGGAACACGCTTAATGACCATACCCTCGCCGCGGCTTCCATCGACGCGGAGTAACCCTTCAATCCGATCTCTAGGCCGCCAACCGAACCGCAAAGCGAAGCCTCTTGTTTTGTGTGGTTTGGTGGGCCAGGGAACACAAGCAAGACGGTAAACGTGGCTTGATGAAGGTTGAGACCCAGCCCATGCCTCGACCAGCTGCCCGGCGACGGGAAGCTGCCTGTCTCGACTGCTGTCGTGCTCGGTGTACCCGACGCGGCGGGTGGGGAGAGGAGATACAGATTCGAGATGATCAGCCGCATTCAGCAGTACGAGGGCATCCAACTCGAAGTGAAGGCCGTTCGATAATCGGAGGGTCTCCGACCGAGCCCGTAGCCTGCCTCATTAGCCGAGCGGATGGAGGTGGGGAGCCTGTGGAGAGAGCCTGGTGGAGCTAAGGGGGCTTGAACCCCTAACCTCAGCATTGCGAACGCTGCGCTCTCCAGAACGTACACCACGGTAGGGGCGGGTTTGAAACCCGCCCCGGCCTCCGCAAGGCTGGCATTCTGCGGACACAGAGCCCGGAAAGAGAACGCCCCCGGACGACAGATGCCCGCACCCCGCTGTCGCTCGCGCTACTGCCAGACGGCCAGTATGATCCCTATGACGGCATACGATATCAGGGGATATCCGCTGTTGATAAGAAACAGTCGAAAGCTGCGATTCTCGAAGCTATAGGTCGTGGCGTACGACGTAGCAATGAATCCGACGGCTGCCAGGAGGCCGAGGAAGAGGCCAGCGACCGCGTCCTCCGCTGCCATGCCCTGAACCAACAACGCCAGGCCGAAGGTGAACACCAACGCGCTCACAATGGCGACGACATACGGGTAAAACTGACGCGACGTCCCCTTCATCGCCACAAGGTCCTCTTGCGTAAAGCCGACCTCGGTCATCCACGGCTTGCCGAGGAGGCCGTACCATGCGGCGCCCGCCACCTGATTGAGGATCACTCCGACGAGGATGGCGAGGTAGTTCAAGCTCCCAAGATCGATATTGTCCATTGGTCTCTGTTCCTTTCGTGTGGGGATTCTCCGCGCGTGCTCGCCTGCCGCGCCCCAATGCGAGGCTTTCAGTCCAGGATAGCCTGCCGCTGCGGTGTCATCCGCAGTTCTTTGTATACCATGGCTCCTCTTCAATTCAGAACCATCTTAATACGGCGGCGTAACCAACGCTGTCAAGGAGTAATGATGCGATGCTTCCTAATCAACGGTGAGGGGTTAGCACATCGTCAGGATGACCATGCGCCCCACCTTCACGGTTGAGTGGGGCGATGCGCTATACTTGAATGCACTCTGAAAAGCGATTCTTGAATTCTGAGGGAAGCCAACCGCGTGACCACTCGCACTGCACCGCTGCGCGCGGCGATTCAAGCAGCAGCGCCCAGCTCCGGCGCCGGTACTATCAGCCGGGCTGAGGCCTTGGCGTTGCTGCGCGCCTCGGGGGCCGATCTAACCGCGCTGCTGGATGCGGCCACCCGGCTGCGGGAAGCCCACAAAGGCCGGGTAGCAACCTACTCCCGCAAGGTGTTCATTCCCCTCACCAACCTCTGCCAAGACAAGTGCGGCTACTGCACCTTCGCCAAAGCGCCTGGACATCCCGAGGCCCGCACGCTCTCGCCCGAGGAGGTGCTGGCTATCGCTAAGGCCGGCCAAGAGCAGGGCTGCAAGGAGGCGCTGTTCACCCTCGGTGACCATCCGGAGCGCAAGTACGCCGCGGCGCGGGAACAGTTAGCGGCCTATGGCCATACCTCCACGGTTTCTTATCTTGCGGAGATGTGCGCGCTGGTATGGCGGGAGACCGGGCTGCTTCCGCACGTCAACTGCGGGCTGCTGGATCACGACGAGTTGCTGCAACTGCGGGAAGTGTGCGCCTCCATTGGGCTGATGCTAGAGAGCAACAGCCCGCGGCTGCTACAGCGGAGCCAGGCGCACTACGGCTGCGTCACCAAAGCGCCGCACCTGCGGCTGGAGACCATTGCCGCCGCCGCCGCGGTGGGGATCGCCTGCACCAGCGGCATCCTCATCGGCATCGGCGAAACGCTGGAGGAGCGGGTAGACGCCCTCTTTGCGCTGCTGGCGGTGCACCAGGAGTACGGTAACCTCCAAGAGGTCATTATTCAAAACTTCCGTACCAAGCCCACAATCCGCATGCGGGGTTGGGACGACCCCACGCACTTGGATATGGTGCGCACACTAGCGGTGGCCCGCTTGGTCCTGGGTGGGGCGCAGAACATCCAAGCGCCACCGAATCTGGCTCCCGACGCCTATCAGTGGTATCTGCTGGCGGGCATCAACGACTGGGGTGGGGTCTCGCCCGTAACCATCGACCACGTGAACCCGGAGCGGGAATGGCCCGAGATCACCGGACTGCGCGCGGCCACGGATGAGGCGGGGTACGAGCTACGGGAGCGCCTCTGCCTGTATCCGGAGTTTATACGGCAGGGATCGTACGTGCGGGAGGGACTTCGGGAGCGCATCGAAGCCCTGGTGGATAGTGACGGGCTGGTCAAGCAGGAGGAAACCCGATAATGCAACACAATGTGAGCCAAGTCGACGGCCTGCTGGGCAGCATCGATCGCGACATCGCCCGCATCCTAGACCGCGCCCTGAGCGACCACGAGGTGTCCGAGGCGGAGGGAGCGCAGCTATTCCAGACCCACGGCCGCGACCTGCTGGCGCTCTGTGCCGCGGCGGACGAACTGCGCCGGCGGGCGGCGGGCGACGTGGTCACTTACGTGGTCAACCGCAACATCAATTTCACCAACGTGTGCATCAAGCGCTGTGGGTTCTGCGCGTTCAGCCGGGGCTACCGGGAGGAGCAGGGCTATTTTCTGCCCGTGGACGAGCTGGTGCGCCGGGCGCGGGAAGCCTGGGAACTAGGAGCCACTGAAGTGTGCATCCAGGCCGGCCTGCCGCCTAAGATGGACGGCAACCTCTACCCCGACATCTGCCGGGCGATAAAAGCGGAGCTGCCGCAGATGCACATCCACGGCTTCTCGCCGGAGGAAGTGCTGTACGGCTCGGTGCGGGCAAAGTGCAGCATCGAAGCGTACTTGGAGCGCCTGAAGGACGCGGGCGTGGGCTCGCTGCCGGGGACGTCGGCGGAGATCTTGGACGACCGGCTCCGGCAGCACATCTCGCCGGGCCGGATCTCGGTGAGCCAGTGGCGGCAGGTAATCACCGGCGCACACCGTCTGGGGATTCCCACTACCTCTACTATTATGTACGGCCACGTGGAAACCCCCGCGGACTGTACGGCCCACCTGGGCTTCCTTCGGGAGCTACAGAAGGAGACCGGCGGTATCACCGAGTTCGTCCCCTTGAGCCTGATCCACGAGGAAGCCCCAATGTATCGCAAGGGCACAGTGGCTGACGTGCGGCCGGGGGCAACGGGCGAGGAAGTGCTGCGGATGCACGCGGTGGCTCGCCTCATGCTCTACCCGCACATCCGTAACATCCAGGTTTCCTGGGTTAAAGAGGGACCGAAGCTGGCCCAGTTGTGCCTGAACGCTGGTGCGAATGACCTGGGCGGCACCCTGATCAATGAGAGCATCTCCACCGCCGCGGGCGCGGGCTACGGTCAATTGGTGCCGCCGCGTGAGCTGCAACGCTGGGTGTGGGACGCAGGGCGGGTGCCCGCAGAGCGCACCACCACCTACGCCATCCGGCAGGCGTACCCCACTCCGGCTGATGCGCCGGTGCATCCGTTGGACGAGGCCGCGGACCATCCGGAGCGCTTCGGCTCCTACTTCGAGCTAATCGAAATGGAGAAGTTCCGCTTCCGTGAGAACTACAGCCCGGGACGCGCTGCTCCACAACCTGCGCCAACCCATGCCTAGACACGTCCTGGCTCTTGCAGGCGGTGTCGGCGGCGCCAAGCTGGCCCTGGGCCTGAGCCGCGTGCTCCCACCGAACGAACTCACCGTTATTGTGAACACAGGGGACGACGAGCACTTTCACGGCCTGCACGTATCGCCGGACCTCGATACCGTGATGTACACCTTGGCCGGCCTGGCGAATCGTGAGCTGGGCTGGGGCATCGAGGGCGACACCTTCGCCGCGATGGACCGGCTGGAAGCGCTGGGGGGTGACGCCTGGTTTCGCCTGGGAGAC
Source organism: Dehalococcoidia bacterium (assembly GCA_965261835.1). GTDB lineage: Bacteria > Chloroflexota > Dehalococcoidia > SHYD01 > SHYD01. The sequence goes on from OZ253478.1 coordinate 19,931, forward strand.
CGCGATCTCTCCACGCACCTGCGCCGCACCGAATTACTGGCGGCGGGAATGTCGCTATCTGAGGTGACCGCTGAGCTGTGCCGCCGGCTAGGCGTTGGCCCGCGCGTGGCCCCCATGACGGACGGCGCCGTGCGCACCATAGTGGAGACCAACGAGGGCACGCTGGCGTTCCAGGACTATTTTGTGCGCCGCCGCTGTGAACCGCAGGTGCAACGTCTGCACTTCGCTGGTGCCGCCGACGTTGGCCCTTCACCCGCATTTGCTGATGCGCTGGAGCAGGCCACCATAGTGATCTATTGCCCATCTAACCCCTTCGTCAGCATCGATCCCATTCTTGCGCTCCACGGGGTACGGGAGCGGCTGCGCCAGACCCGGGCCGTCCGGGTGGCGGTCAGCCCTATCATCGGTGGCAAAGCGGTCAAAGGCCCCGCGGCCAAGATGCTGGGGGAACTGGGTCAGGAGAGCTCCTGTGTTGCCGTGGCGGCGCACTACCGGGATTTGTGTGATGTGTTTCTGCTGGACGAGGTAGACGCTGCGCTTGCGGGGTCCGTGGCAGCCCTGGGGATGCACGCACTGGCTGTGCCCACGCTCATGGTGGCCGACGCCGATAAGACTGGACTGGCGCGCCGAGTGCTGGACGCGGGGGAAGCCGCCCTCGCGCGGGTCTAGCGGGGTCTAGTCTAATGGAAGGACTGCGGGTAGTCGTGCCCATGAAGCCGCTGGCGCAATCCAAGCTGCGGCTGGCCGGAGTGTTGTCCTCCCCACAGCGGGAGCGGCTCGCGCTGTGGATGCTCCAGCAGGTGCTTTACGCAGTGCGTGCCGCCGCCGCTGGCGAAACGCTGGTAGTGGGTGGCGATCCGGCCGTGGCTACGCTGTGTGCGGAGGCAGGCGCTCGGTGGCAGCCGGAGGTGCATCCAGGTCTGAACCCCACTTTGCAAGCGGCGCGTGCCGACGCCGACGCCGACGCATGCGCGGGGCTGCTCTTCCTTCCTGCCGACCTCCCGGAGTTGCGCGCCGCCGACATCGAGGCGGTTATAGCTGCGTTTGGAGGGCGGCATACCGTTCTGGCGCCCGGCCGGCGGGGAGGCACCAATGCCATCCTGACCCCGCAGGGGTACGCGTTCAGCTATCAACTGGGCGAGGACAGTTTCCGCCGCCATTGCGCCACCTTAGCACAAGCGGGGGTACCCTGGTCCGGCATGAACGGGCCGTCTGCGCCCGCGGTGCCTTCCATAGAAGCAGACGTTGACGTGCCTGACGACCTCACTCACCTTGAAGCAACCGTGGCAGACTTATGGCAGCAGGTGGGCCTGATGGACCGGTTCCTGACTCCAGCAACCCTCCGCAAGTAATGTACCGGGAGCCCGCTTGTGCATGAGCCGTTACAGATAGGATTGTTGCTGCCCACCCGCGGCGCCATGCTCAGCAAAGACGCCGCTGCCGGAGCGGAGGGCGTGCTTAGATTGGCGGAACGTGCAGAGGCGGCCGGCTGCGATTCCGTGTGGGTCGGAGACAGCCTCACGGCCAAGCCCAGGCTGGACCCGTTGATCACCCTGAGTAGCATCGCCGCCTGCACCCGCCGGGTACAGCTGGGCACTGCCGTTCTTCTGGGAGCGCTCTACCCGCCGGTGCTCCTGGCCCGGGCGGCGGCCAGCCTGCACCTCCTCTCCGGAGGGCGGTTGGTGCTGGCAATGGGTGTCGGTGGCGCGTTCAACGAGGCGCAGCGGCGCGAGTGGGTGGCGGCGGGTGTGCCGGCACAGGAGCGCGCCGGACGGCTGGAAGACCTGGTACGGGTGCTCCCACGCCTGTGGGCCGGGGAGCGCGTGACATTCCAGGGCCGTTACCTCCAGTTAGACGACGTCGCGCTGCTACCAGGACCGCTCGGGTCGCCAGGCGTGCCCCTTTGGCTGGCCTGCCACCAGCACACCGGAAGCGACGCACAATTTCAGCGCGCGGGCCGCTGGGCCAACGGCGTAATCTCCATTACCGATTCGCCGGAGGAGTTCCGGGAGGTATGGCAGCGTGTCAGCGACGCTGCGGCCGCCCAAGGCCGCGATCCGCAGGCGTTGGACCGGGCCTTCTATTTGACCGTGAACCTCAACTCCAATGAGGAGCAAGCTCGCCTCGAGGCCGATGCCTTTATCCGTTCCTACTACGGCACCAACTGGTGGGGCGACCGTTGGGGCCCCTTCGGTCATCCCGATGCCGTGGCCGAGCGGGTGCTCTCCTACGCGGCCGCGGGCGCGCGGCATCTCATCATCCGCTTAGCCGCCTTCGATCAGGAGGCGCAGATGACCCGGTTCGAGGAGTCGCTGCTGCCCGCGCTCCGCCGGGCCACCACCACCCCGGACCCCCCCGCTAGATAGCAGCGCGCAGCGATCTCGCTGGGGAGTTGACTCAATCCCCCGCTGCCCTTACAATCCTCATCAAACAGAACTTATGTTCTTACAAGAGGGGGGAAGTATGGCAACGGCAATGGTCGAAGAGGTAGCGGTCACGTCCATCATCAACCGGGTGGGCACCGACATGTTCGGGTTCCGCTGGTCCATTAACCCCTACCGGGGCTGCCAGCACTCCTGCGTGTACTGTTTTGCCCGGAGCACCCACAGCTACTACGGCTACAACACCGGGGATGATTTCAATAACCGGGTGGTAGCCAAGGTGAACGCGGAGGAGCAGCTCCGCAAAGAACTCAAACGGCCGGGTTGGCGGAAAGAGCTGATCATGTTGGGCGCCTCGGTGGATCCCTGGCAGCCGCTGGAGGCCAAGTACAAGATCACGCGCGGCATCCTGCGCGCGCTACGGGACTATGCCAACCCCATGGCCGCGCTCACCAAATCGCTGCTGGTAACCCGGGACATCGACTACCTAGCGGAGCTGGCGCAGGTGGCTCCGGTGCGAGTCAATTTCAGCGTGGGCACGCTGGACGAGACGGTGTGGAAGCTGGCGGAGCCAGGCACGCCGCACCCTATGAAACGGATTGAGACCATGGGCAAGCTCGCGGCGGCGGGTGTGCCCGCGGGCGTCATGCTTGCCCCCGTCATGCCGGGCCTCACCGACTCGGAGGAGAGCATCGACAACGTGGTGCGGGCGGCCGCGGAGCACGGCGCCAGCTTCCTGGCGCCGGTGGTGCTCCATCTGCGGCCGGGTACCAAGGAGTGGTTCACCCCGTGGCTAAAGAGCACGTTCCCCAGCCTAATGGGGGACTACGCCAAGCTTTACCCTCGCAGGTATGCCTATGCGCCCCAGGAGTTCCAGCAGCGGATCCAAGAGCAGGTTCGGACGTCTATGGCCCGCTGGGGGCTACCAGGCCGGGAAGCAGCCGTGTTACCCGCCATGGGGCAACTCGAAATGGCGCTGTAAGGGCATGAGTACGGTGCGGACACCCCCTCCAATTTGACCACCGTCTCGTCGTCGTGCTAAGGTTGCACAACCCTAGCAGAGGCAGTAGCGTCAACGCACAGGAGGTGTGGATATGTCCGATATTTCTCGGCGGCATTTTGTCCGCGTGGGCGGTCTAACAGGAGCCGCGGCCGTGCTTGCAGCATGCGCGCCAGCGGCAGCTCCGGTACAGCCGGCCGCGCCCGCCGCGCCCGCCGCGCCCGCCGCGCCGGAGATGGCTCCCTGGGAGAAAGAGTGGGAGCAGTTGGTAGAAGCGGCCAATAAAGAAGGAAAGCTGGCGCTGGTTACCACCATTGGCGATACCTTCCGGAAAGCCGTAGCCGGGTTCGAAGAGGCGTTTCCCAAGATCACGGTGGAACATACCAGCCTTAATGCCAGCGCATTTGCGCCACGGGTGACCCAAGAGCGAGACGGCAGCATCTATAACTACGACGCCATCACGTCCACTTACGGCACCGTGCCGTTGGTCCTTATCCCTGCCGGGGTGATGGACCCCATTCGCCCCATCCTCTTCCGGGGAGACATACTGGACGACAATATCTGGCAGGATGGCTTCGAGGCCGGTTTCCTGGATAACGACAAAAAGTGGAGCTATGCCGGTTTCTCGCAAGTCCACACCGCGGTCTCAGTAAATACTGATCTGGTCAAAGAGGGCGAGATAAAGGGCTTTGATGACCTGCTGAATCCCAAGTGGAAGGGGCAGATCATCGGTGGCGACCCCCGCACCTACGGCGGCGGCTGGTGGCCCGGCACGGCGCTCCGGCTCACCCGGGGTGATGACGCCTGCAAGAAGCTGTGGATAGATCAAGAGATGACCTTCAGCCGGGACGCGCGCCAAATGATGGACTTTCTCATCAAGGGACGAAAGGCCATCGGCATCGGCGCGGTCAGCGATACCATCTTGGCGACGTTCCTTGAGGAGGGCGTGGGGAAAAACCTCAAGAAAATCCCTATCGATGAGCTGGACAACCTGAACCACGGCTCCAATGTGCTCTACTACTTCAACCGGGCGCCGCATCCCAACGCGGCCAAGCTCTTCTTGAACTGGATACTCACCAAGGAAGGCGCCGAAATATGGTCCGAGCACGCGAAGACCAACAGCCGCCGGAAGGACGTTGCCCCCGCCGTGCCGGCGCTGGCGATAACCCCTGGCCGCAAGTTGACGGTAATGGACCGTGAGGTGCTTAAGCCGGAGTGGACGAAGACCCGGAATCTAGCCAAGGAATTGCTGAACTAGTAACGATAAGGAGGGGCGACGCGTGCGTCGCCCCTCCTTATCTTATTCACATACACTACTTCTATATAGTATTGTTTGATAGAGCGGCTGTATTAAGGTGGCCACACTAGAACGACACCGTAGCAACAGTGCCTATGGGGGGAGGGAGCCATGACTTCCGTTGCAGTAAAAACCAAGATCATCGACGCGGACGGCCACGTTATCGAAGATGCAAGCTTGGCCAAGTTCCTGCCGGAGCCGTACACCGGCCACTCCCCATTGGGCGGGCTGCGGCTCTTCCCAGCGCTGGACCACCTGCACAACGAGCCCACCACAACCTTGCCGGGGGCCTTCAACCCCGCTGGTCCCCCGGAGTGGTTGCAGTTTCTGGAGGACGTGGGCATCGAGAAGACGGTGCTTTATACCACCGGCGGTCTCTCCTCCGGCAACATCACCAGCCGGGACTGGGCTATTGCGCTGTGTACCACCTACAACAACTGGCTGCATGAGACATATCTCAAGGTGAGTCCACGTTTCAAGGGGATGGCGCTCATCCCCATGCAGGACGTGGAGGCAGCAGTACTGGAGCTGCGCCGGGCGGTAACAGAGTTGGGAATGCTGGGCGCCATGCTCCCCAGCAACGGCCTGGCGGGTAATCTAGGGGCTAAGCAGTACTGGCCGGTGTATGCTGAGGCAGAACGGCTGGGCTGCAGCCTGTCGGTCCACGGCGGCGCCCATCTCCGCATGGGGCTAGACCACCTGGACGTTTACCCCGGCACCCACGCGCTGGGGCATCCCTTTGGGCTGATGATCTCTTGCGCCGGCATTGTGATGAACGGGATTTTCGACAAGTTCCCGGGCGTGCGCATCGCCTTTCTGGAGGGCGGTGTTGCCTGGCTATTGCTCGTGCTGGAGCGCTTTGACCGCTCCTATGACACCCATATCCCCCACAACACCCGCGGTGACATCATCCGGCTGCAGGATGGCGAGAAGGTGAGCGGCTACATCAAGCGCCTCATTAAGGAGGGCCGCTTCTTCGTGGGCTGTGAGGGTGAGGAGCCGGAGATCGGGACCGCGATAAAGCGGGTGGGGCCGCAGCCGTTCCTGTTCTCATCCGACTACCCGCACGAGGTCAACAGTGCCATGTGCAAACATGAGCTAGCGGAGATTGTGGGGCACGAAGAGATGAACGACACTGACAAGGAGTCGGTGCTCCACCGCAATGCGGAGAGCTTCTACCGTTTCTAATTGCAGCCTCGTTGATAATGAGAAACCGGGAGGCCCATATGACACCTGCGCGTATCATTGACGGCGACGGCCACATTGTGGAGGAAGAGCCGGGCATTAAGGACTTTCTGCCCGCGCCCTACAAAGACAGCCGGATCAATCCTGGCCGGCTTTTTCCAGCCATTGACCACCTGCACTACGAGCCGTTTACGACGTTGCCCGGCGCGTTCTCACAGGCCGGGCCGGAGGAGTGGCTGGAGTTTCTGCAGGATGTGGGCATTGAGACCACGGTACTCTATCCCTCGGTTGCGCTCTCTTTCGGCAACGTGCATAACCGGGAGTGGGCCATTGCCCTGGCCCAGGCGTACAATGACTGGCTGCACCACCGCTATATGAAGCGCAGCGAGCGGTTCAAGGGCATCGCCCTGATCCCCATGCAGGACGTGGACGCGGCGGTCAAAGAGTTGCGCCGCGCGGTGTTGGACCTGGGCATGCTGGGTGGGATGATCCCGTCCAACGGTCTGGCGGGCACCGTGGGTAACAAGCAGTACTGGCCCATCTACGCCGAAGCGGAGAAGCTGGGTTGCGTGCTCTCGGTCCACGGGGGCGTGCACTTCAAGATGGGTCTGGACTACCTGGACGTGTTCGCGGCGATGCATGGCATCGGCCATCCGCTAGGCCAGATCATCTCCTGCGCCAGCATTGTGTTCAACGGCATTTTCGACAAGTATCCCGGCAGCCGAATCGGCTTCCTGGAGGGCGGCATCTCATGGCTGCTGCTCTGCCTGGAGCGCTTCGACCGCTCCTATGACACCCACATACCCTATAATCCGCGCGGCGAGTTCATCAACCTGCGCAAAGGCGAGCAGGTGAGCGAGTACATGATCCGTCAGATCAAAGAGCGCCGGCTGTTCGTGGGCTGCGAGGGCGAGGAGCCGACGTTGAACGCGGCGGTACAGATGGTGGGCAGTGAGCCGTTCTTCTTCTCCTCAGACTTCCCGCACGAAGTGAACACCGAGATGTGCAAGCATGAGATCGCAGAGGTGTTGGAGAACGACGGGATCCTGGATTCGGACAAAGAGAACTTGCTCTACAAGAACGCAGAGGCCTTTTATAAGCTGAAGGTCCCTGCTGCGGTATAAGCCGCGGGGAATCAACGGGGAGACACTGGTCTAGGCCCCGCTGAGGGGGAACCCGGACGTGTACCAATGAGGGGCGCCCTGTTATAATTATGTCCTGTAGATCGCAGTAGTTAGCGGCAGAACCGGCTATATGTCGGCGTATTCACTTGGCAGCGAGGTGTGTTATGCCACCCAACCGTATCATTGATGGCGATGGTCACATCATGGAGGACATGGAGGCGATCTACGCCCGCCTCCCGGACGCCTACAAGGGTTATCTTAATTCAGCCACGGTCTTCCCGCCGCTGGACCACTTGCACGCCGGGCGGGCCACCACCACCCCGCCGCAACGAACGGGCAGGGGCAGGGTGGCGGCCGATGGGTGGCTGGCATTTCTTGAGGACGTAGGTATTGAGCAGACGGTGCTGTACCCCACAAGCGCGCTGTCGTACGGCAAGATCGTGAGCCTAGACTTCGCCGTAGAAGTGTGCCGGGCGTATAACGATTGGCTGTACGAGACCTACGTTTCGGTTAACCCGGTGTTCAAAGGGATGGCACTCATCCCCATGCAAGACCCGGACGCCGCGGTGGAGGAGCTGCGCCGAGCGGTACAAGAGCTGGGCATGGTAGGCGCTATGATGCCCAGCAACGGCCTACCGGTGCCGCTGGGCTCCAAGCAGTACTGGCCCATCTACGCGCAGGCGGAGCAGCTGGGCTGCGGACTGGCCATTCATGGTGGGGCCCATGATCGCTTTGGCATGGACCTCATGAACATGTACGTGCCGGTGCATGCGCTGGGACATCCCTGGGGCCTCATCATCAACTGCGGCAGCATTGTCTTCAACGGCATCTTTGACCGCTACCCGGGCGTGCGCATCGGATTCATGGAGGGTGGGGTGTCCTGGCTGCTGATGTGCCTGGAGCGCTTTGAGTCGTCTCATTCCACACACTATCAGTACCTGCCACCGGGACAGCTAGGGGTGAAAGAGGATGAGAAGGCGGACAAGTACCTCATACGCCACATTAAGGAAGGCCGCATGTTTGTTGGTTGTGAGGGCGAGGAGAAGTCCCTGGCCCACGCGGTGAGCCTGGTGGGCAATACGCCATTCATGTACTCCTCAGACTATCCCCATGAAGTGACCAATGAGTCCTGCAAGGAGGACATTGAGGAGCTGTGGGAGAACCCGGAGTTGACTCGGGCGGATAAAGAGGCCATCCTCTGCAACAACGCCCAGAACTTCTATCAGCTCAGGGTACCGGTGGCGGCCACCTAAGGATGCTGAGAGCAAAAGGGGCGCTGCTCAAGCAGCGCCCCTTTTTTATGCTGCGCCACCAGAGGCGCGCGCTATTCCCCTAGCTCCCTTCCTGAAAGGATGGGGGGAGGAAGCAGTGCTGGGGGATACCCCCGGAACCCTGCTCCTTCGATAGGCTCTGGATAGGCGCCGGGGCTGTGCGTCGCTGGAGAACTCCCCTGCAGCGTTTACAGCGAGCGGCAATTCCCCCTAACGTCCCTGAAAGAGCCCCCTTGCGCCGCGCAATTAGACTTACGTATAAGTGGTGTGTTAGGGTACAGACGCGGGCCGGTACCTTCATTAGGACACGCCACGCGGTGTGTCCTTGCTTAATCTACGGGCCGGCCTGGAGACGCCTTATGAATGCCCAGCCCAGCCCATCTCCGTCCGAAGCCGATCCCGCGCCCTCAGAGTGCGCCCACTATTGGGTGGGGGCCACGCCCTCTGAGAACGGAGCCGTCATCTGTACCTGCCGGCTGTGCGGAGTTACCTCGGTCAGAACCGGGGAGGCGAAGCCGAGGACGTACCCTAGGCGCACCTAGACGCAGACGCTTGAACAAAGGAGGGACGGGTTGAACAACCCGTCCCTCCTTTGCATTTTGCGCTCTATACGGTGTCGCTAGATGTTGAGACTTCCCCGCAGCACCGCCTCCCGCACAAAAGTGGCCAGGGTCTGATCCACTTCTTTGGGCCAGGCGCGTTTCAGCGGGTCGCTGACCTGCATCGTCAGGCGTGACAAGCCATCGGTCTCCATCTCCGCGCGCTCCCCATCCTGAATTGGCCCAATCCCTTGGTGATTGGTGCCCAGCAACAGTACATCGCCGGCGCGGAGCGTCATGATGGAGCTGGCGTAGGCGATGCACTCCGGGATGGGGTGGCTGATGTCGCTGGTGTTGTAGTCGTGCCGGGGCTGGCCGTCCACCCAGTAGCGGATCTGGAGTGCATGGGGGTCTGCAATCTCGTCTTTGGTGGTGATACAGGGCCCCAGGGGCGCAAAGGTATCGAAGGACTTGCCGATGAACAGGTTGCCGCCCCAAGGGCCGCGGCAGGACACGTCCACTCCGTTCATATACCCGAACACGTGGTCCATGGCCTGAGCTTCCGGCACGTCGCGGGCGTCCCTGCCGATGACCACCGCTAGCTCCGCCTCGTGGTGGCAGATGGGGAACTCCAGCGTCGGCAGCACGATGGTGCCGCCTGGGTCCAGGACAGCTTCGGGGGACTTGAGGAATACCATGATGGGCAGGCCGGGCTTGTCGGTGAACTCCCGGTAGTTCGCGCCCATGCAGGCCAGCTTGGACGGCCGCGGCGTGGGCGCCCGCAGCCGCACTCCGGCCACCGGCACGCCTTCCCGCTGCTGCAACGCCTGTTCCAGCGCCGAGCGGTTGGCGTCGAAGCCGCGGATCATCGCTTCTGCGGCGCGCTGGCCGTCCGCCGGCCGGCCGGGGCTGGCCGGCACAAGGTCGCTCACGTCCACCACGCGGTCTCCCTTGAGCAGACCGGGCTTGTAGTCGTCAAAGAGCACGATTTTCATAATCAGGCCTCCTGGATTTGTCGAATAGCCGGATGGCGGCTACTGGCCGCTGACCGCTTGGTAATTGATGGTGGCGCCCACGGAACCTTTGAGGATGGAATCACGCACGAACGTACCCATGCCCTTGTCGATCTCCTTAGGCCATGAGCGCTGCTTGGGGTCACTGATCTTGATGTTGAAGCGGCCGACGCGCTCAATCTCGATGTCGCCGGTCTCGCCATCCTGCAGCGGGCCGATGCCCTCGTGGTTGGTGCCGGTGAACAACACATCGCCCGGTTTTATGGTCATGATTGTGGTGACGTAGGCAATGCACTCCGGGATCTTGTGCCCCATATCACTGGTGTTGAAGTTGTGACGGGGTTGGCCGTCCACCCAGAAGCGCACCTGAAGATTGTCATGGTCCGGAATCTCATCTTTGGTGACAATGCAGGGACCGAGCGGTGCAAAGCCGTCAAAGGACTTACCCATGAAGCGGTGACCGCCGTAGTCGCCGCGGGCAGAAACGTCGATCCCGCAGGTGTAGCCGAAGATGTAGTCCATGTAGTTGGACTCCGGCACGTTCTTACCCTCTTTGCCGAGGACCAGCACGAGCTCCGCCTCGTGGTGACAGATGACGAAGTTAATGGGCGGTAGTGCGACGGTGCTGTCGGGGCCGGTTACCGCGGCGTTGGACTTGAGGAATACCAGGATGGGGAGCGGGGTGCCGCCGGTGGATTCCAGGTAGTTGGCGCCCATGGCAATCACTTTGCCAGGGCGTGGGAGCGGTGCCTGAAGCTGTACGCCGACAAGGGGGACACCCTGGGCTTGACCCAGGCGCCGCTCGAACTCGGGCTGGAGCCGATCGTAGTCGGTGATGATGGCGGCCATAGTCTCTTGGCCGCCGCGGCCCTGCATGCCCACGATGTCCGTCACGTCGATTACCTGGTCGTCGCGGATCAGACCGGGCTTGTAATCGTCATAGAGTACTAGCTTCATGAGCACCTCCTGATAATGGGCGGCCTCCCGAGGCATTCGGGAGGCCGCCGGATCACGCCGGATCACGGTAGAAGCGCGGGTAGCTATTTGGCCGCGGCAAGAAGGCGGTTCTTGACGGTGTCCGCCATGTTCTGGTCGATCGCCTTGGGCCAGGAGCGCTTCATGGAGTCGCTGACCTTGAAGACCAGCCGGCCCAGACCCTCGGTCTCCATTTCAGCGGTCTCGCCGTCCTGCAGTGGGCCGATACCCTGGTGGTTGGTGCCCAGCAGCATGATATCGCCGGGGTTAATGGTCATGATGGTGCTGGCGTAGGCGATACACTCCGGGATGGGGTGGCCCATGTCATCTGTGTTGTAGTCGTGGCGGTCCTGGCCGTCCACCCAAAAGCGCACCTGAATCTTGTGCGGATCGGCAATCTCGTCGGCGGTGGTGATGGACGGACCGATGGGGCAGAAGGTGTCGAAAGACTTGCCGATGAAGCCGTTGCCGCCATACTCGCCGCGGCAGGAGACGTCCACGCCGTTGCTGTAACCGAAGACGTGGCTCATGGAGTCGGCCTCAGCGATGTTCCGGCCGCCCTTACCGAAGACTACCGCCAGCTCCGCCTCGTGGTGGCAGATGCGGAACTCCGAGGGCGGAAGCACCACGGTGCCGCCGGGGTCAAGGATCGCTTCGGGCGACTTGAGAAAGACCAGGATGGGCGCGGCCGGCGCGGAAGTGAACTCCCGATAGTTGACGCCCATGCAGATAATCTTGCTGGGCTTGGGCAGGGGCGCCCGCAAACGTACGCTCCCCACGTTCATGCCCTGGCCCTGACCGGCCGCTTCCAGCTTGGACTTAAGCGCGCCGAAGTTGTTGATAATGCCTTCCATGGTCTCCTGGCCGTTGCGGCCAGCGGTGACCGTCCCGCTGAGGTCGATAACCTGGTCTCCCTTCAGCAGTCCGGGCTTATAGTCGTCATACAGCACTAGTTTCACGAGTGTCCTCCAGATGGTTATTGGTAACGTTACCACGCTCATATGACCTGGCGGTAAGGCCATGGACGCCCTCTCCTCCAGGTTCGGCTTAATAGTAGTAAGGCGCGCAGGAGGTGTCAAGGAGCGGAGCGGCAGGCAGGCTAGGGTGAGAATCGACAGTCGCACCCGTCGGCTGTCCCTGGGCAACCCGGTCGCGCCAGTACCCTTTGAGCCGATATGTGCATCCAGGAGTCCCAGTGCAACAGGTCGTACAGGTTGGTGAACCTGTGGTCTGGATGCTCACTAGCCGTCTTTGCCAAGAACCTTTGCTTTTCTGCCATCTTGGTCGGGTTCATACATCCCTCCTCTGGCGTAGTTCGCTTGTGTTCAGCACTCGTCTAACTGCCCTCCTTCGCCATGTGGCCGGCTTTCCCGACCTCGGACTACTACGAGGGCTCTGCCCCACGTCCGGCATTGGCCGCAAGCTGGCCTACTCCGGCGCTGGTTCCTTGTTGACGTGCGAATTGCGTGTGTGCCACCATGCGCACGACTTTCGTCGGAGTTAGGGGGGGCCGTGGAGCACGAAGCTAAAGGCATCGTCCAATGGTTCAAGAACCACAAGTCCCTCATTGTTAGCGGGAGCCTTTTCGGGCTAGGCATCGGAATACTATTTGGTTTCGGATACTTTTTTCTTTTCCACTTCATTCTGGGGGTAACCCTTGACTTTGGCCCTACGATGCTCCTTGGCATCGGTAGTGGAATAGGCCTTAGCGTCGGATATACCTACTTGGTTATCCACTTGGCTAAGAAGCCATAGTGGGTTGCATGGTGGATATTGCACCCGTCGCACGGTTCTAGGAGACTTCATTGCCGGGGAGCCGAGCGTGGTTCCCAAGTTCACCTAGGTTGCGTCTGCGTGTCGTCGTAGGTTCTTCCTTTACGCCTGACACGGCTCGTTGCCGCGCTCGCCGTCGGAGGATGCCGGTCAAAGGGAGTACGGCATCCCTGCCCTGACTGGGCTATCTCTGCTACTAGTAGGCAGAGACTCCGATGACTCCACCCTCGCCCTACCGTGAGCGGGTGGTTCCTGCTTCGACGCTTCAAACAGCAGTTTCTCTCGTAACCGTAACGACACTCTGGCTAGCAGCGCGCGGTTCAGTAGGGTGGCCGCCGCCACATTGTCGGGAAGGCTTCAGACACGGTTCTGCTTCAGGTCCCCGTGCCTGCTTCCCTAGCCACCGGCCCACTCCTGGGCCGGGTTCCACATCTGGAACGTTCAATCTAAGCGCTTCTTGGCGCACACCAGTGGCTCAGGCCTGCCGCATTGATGGCTTTCATCCGGTACACGTGGCCGACGCCCGCCGTTACGTTGGCGTCGGTGAAGGTGGTCGCCGCGCTGTCCGTGTCCTCCACGTACACCAGCAACGTGCCCTCGCCCTCCGTGGGCCTCCGCCGCAGTATCTGGTAGCCGGTGATGCTGTCGTCGTCCGGGGCCTCCCAGCTCAGGGTCACCGAGCCGTCGTCGTTCACCGTGGCCGTCAGGTTGGTCGGCGCCGGCGGCGGGCCGACTATGGTCAACTCCAGCCGGTTGGACAGCGGCCTGGCGTCTCCGTGCAGACGGCCCCGTCGGCGGCGCAGTCCTCGGTCAGGGGCAGGGTGACTTTGTGTCCCAGGCGCGGCGCGCCGCGCCGCCACCCCCCGCCGTCACTCCCGCGCAGGCGGGCTAAGGGCGCGAGGCTTCAGCAGTAGGTCAGGTCGCCAAGGTTAGAGCGGGTCAACTGGTCTTCCAGGCTGCGTGGCACGCACCCGCTCAACTGGTAGTTGCCGGTGAGTCTCAGGTCTGTCAGGCTGGAGAGGCTGCCCAGCCACGGCGGTATCTCCCCGCTCAAGTCGTTGCTGCTGAGGATCAGCGCTTTCAGGTTGGAGAGGCTGCCCAGCTCCGCCGGTATCTCCCCGCTCAACTCGTTGCTGCCGAGGCCCAGCGCTTTCAGGTTGGAGAGGCTGCCCAGCTCCGCCGGTATCTCTCCGCTCAACTCGTTGTTGTCGAGGACCAGCCATTCCAGGTTGGAGAGGCTGCCCAGCTCCGCCGGTATCTCCCCGCTCAAGTCGTTGTAGCTGAGGACCAGCACTGTCAGGTTGGAGAGGCTGCCCAGCCACGGCGGTATCTCCCCGCTCAAGTTGTTGCCGCGGAGGGTCAGCACTGTCAGGTTGGAGAGGCTGCCCAGCCACGGCGGTATCTCGCTCAAGTTGTTGCCGCGGAGGGTCAGCACTGTCAGGTTGGAGAGGCTGCCCAGCTCCGCCGGTATCTCGCTCAACTGGTTGTTTTCGAGGGTCAGCCCTGTCAGGTTGGAGAGGCTGCCCAGCTCCGCCGGTATCTCGCTCAAGTCGTTGTTGAAGAGGGTCAGCACTGTCAGGTTGGAGAGGCTGCCCAGCTCCGCCGGTATCTCGCTCAACTGGTTGTTTTCGAGGCGCAGCACTGTCAGGTTGGAGAGGCTGCCCAACTCCGGCGGTATCTCCCCGAGCAAGTTGTTGCGGTTAAGGTTCAGCTCTGTAACGCGCCCGTCGTCGTTGGTGACGACGCCCACCCATTCGCCGAGGGGCGCGTCGCTCAGCCAGTTGTCGCTTCTATACCAGTTCTCACCGCTTGCGTTGTAGAGGGCGACCAGCGCCTCCCGGTCCGTTTCGGCGGAGCCGGAGGCCGCCGGCGGCGCTGTGGGGGTGGACGCGGTACGGTCGGGGCCGGTCCCGCCGGACGGTTCATCAGAGCCGCAGGCCGCGAGCGCCGTCGTAAGGGCCAGCGCAAGGACAATACTCAACAGGGTTGAAAACGTCTCCGCTCTCTTCCTCATGGCGCTACTCCTGAGCGGAGCGTTCGAGCGGGGAAGTGGGGTGCAGACGGGCTAATGACCGGACGCGCGAATGCGCACTGGCGACCGGAGGAGAGGGAAAATCGGGGGGGGAGGGGGTAGAACATGCGTTATCACGCTGTGCAACTGGTCAGAGTTGATGAGGAGAACGTCGGCGGAGCGCCCGGACGCGACCTTGCCTAGAGGCAAGCCGCCCATCGGCGACGCTGCCAACCGGGGAGTTCCCCTCTGAGCGGTTACCATGCTCTCATTGCTTTCGTCATGGCGTTCACCCCCGCGAAGTGTGCTTAGGACATATCAATAATAGCGAGAGGCTATACTACCGCTACGTCACCATGCGACAACTATGGCACGGTGTCAAGTGAGGGTGAGTCAAAGTCAAGGTATCCTGAGGTCTGTCCGCGCCGGTTCCGGCTTCGGAGGCCGTTGGGATGGAAACCGCCCGCACGGGGCTTCGGCTAGCCGAGGGCGGCGGGCTCTCCTATCCAGTGAACGCTCTGCTCGCCAGCTGCCATCCTGCTGTTTCGGCGCAGTTGGCGAAAACAGCCTCAGGCGAAGCCTTCCACTTCTTCGGTATCTTCCACTCTCATCAGCAGGGCCGGCAGAATGGCAAACAGGGACAGGAGGCCTGCGATCATAAAGAGGTTCTGGAACACGGTCACCCCAGCTTCGATCAAGGGGGCCTCGGTCTCCTCGAATGTCGCCCCAATCGTCACGTGGGCGGTCAGGCTGTAGAAGCGCTCGATACCCCAGGCGGACAAGGCCGCCAGTCCCAACGCCATCCCCACCATGCGCGATGCGGTGACCAATGAGGCCGCGGCGCCCCAATAGTGACTGGGAGCTGCGCTCAAAGCGCTGATGCCTATGGGAGGGATGACCAGGCCAAATCCCAGACCCGCCATGACCAAGGGCGCAGTCAGCCGGAGTTCCTCCACCTTCGTCTCCCAGCCACTCATGAACAACAGGCCGGTTCCAATGAACGCAAGGCCGGTTATGCACACCGGTCTCACTCCCGTCCAGCGCAGGACGTAGCCTCCTACCACCGCCCCCACCGGAATGACGGCGGTAAGCCGGACCAGGTGCAGGGCGCTCTCCCAAGCCCCCTTCTCCATGACGGTGCCGGCCATGAGGGGCACGCCTACTAGAGAAATGATCAAGGCAACGCCCACCAGGAACTGGGCAACGTTGGCGGACAAGAACGCCCTGGAGGTGTACAGGAAGGATGCCAGCAGCGGCTGGACCGCGTGCCGCTCCACCACGATCAACATGATGACCAGGAAGACGCCAAGGGATACCAATAAATACGGGAAAATCGACTCCCCGGAAAAGATGCTCCTTTGGGATAGTCCAATGGTCAGAGCGGTGAGGGATGCTCCCAGCGCCAGCGCCCCGAAGTAGTCCATTTTCGCCCCAGGGTTGTCTCGGTTTGGCAAAATGGCCAGCAGCGCTATCAGGATGAAGCTCTGGGGTACGTCCAGCCAGAATATCCACCGCCAGCCAATCAACTCGATTATGGCTCCGCCATAGAGGGGCCCCAGAACGGACCCGGCTTCAGCCGAGGCAGCCACGAGTCCTAGTGCGACTCCCCTTTTCTCCGGCGCTACAGCGGCCACTGCCATAGCCAGACCGATGGGGACCGTAGCGCCGCCTCCGAAGGCTTGGAGCACTCTTGCGGACACTATCCACGGGAAGTTCGGCGCAAGCGCCACCAACGCCGACCCAATGGAGAACACGACCAGCGCCACCTGGAACATCCGGACGCGACCATAGACGTCTGATAGGCGCCCCGCCAACGGCATGGCCACGGTGTAGCTGACCAGATACCCGGTTACAATCCAGGCCGCCCGGTCCAGGTCGGAAAGGGGGATTTTCAGGTCCACCATGACGCTGGGCAACGCGGCGACCACCACGGTCTGATCCAGGGCGGTCGAGAATACCCCCAGGCAGATAATGCCCAAGACCACCGACTGCGACGAGCGCAGGGAGGCTAGGGCAGACCTAACAGCGTTCACGGCATGGTGGCTACATCTGGAAGTTGGATGTCGACAGCCACGTTGATGTCCATCATCACCAGACGGCTCGTTTCAGGCGCATCCTCGTCGAAGAGTTGGCCGGCAATTCTCAACTGCCGCAACGTATGCTCATCCTCGTCAATCCAGAAGGTCAACGTGATTGCATGACCCGGGTCCACAGACGTGATAATGTCCGACAAGTCCTCAGACAGAACATTCCCTTCTATTCGTATTGTCTGGACGCCTCCTACGGACTCCCGGCCCACAATCTCTCCGTCTTTCATGACGGGCAGCAATTCGCTCAAGGTAACGCCTAACCCCCCGAAATTGAAGGGGATCTGCTCTGGCGGCAGGGGCAACCACGGCGCATCTTTGGAGAACTTCATGAAGACTTGTTCCCCTACCCCTAGAATCTCGATTTGCGCAAATCCGAGACGCGGAGCCTCCACGTCCACCACCATCTTGACGCTGTCGGGAGACTTTATTTCTCCATTCACGGCCTTCAAAGTCGTCCTAAAGAACTTTGCTCCCGTTTCCATTTCGTCGAGCATCTGGAACTTTGCCGTTGACATGCCGGCCAGCTTTTTACCCGCACTTGCAAGTAACTCTTCCAACGTCAACTCAGGTTCCGGCGTGGGGGTCGGCGCAGCAGCGGGTTCCGACTGACACGCGGCCACCAAGAACACCAAGCCCATCACCAACACGATGATAGACAACCTGCGCCGTACAGTTTCGGATAAGTCCATCTGCTTAATTTCCATGGCCCCGTAGCAAAAGCGCAGGCGGCAATCTCACGGGGAACGGAGCCCTTCTTCTGCGCTGCTTGCCCGGCGCGGCTTCCGTCGGAAGAAGAGCCGACCCTTGGCACGCCCCCATTATCGTCGTGTGCGCGCCCTGCAGCAACGCTACGTCCGCATCTGAGGCCAATAGCGGCTATAGACTAAGGCCCCACTTCGCAAGTGGCCACGGCGCCAGGTTCACCGCCAAGCTGCTAGGGCCCTACGGGGAAACCCGGACATAGCAGACATCATACAGCAGCTCGAGGGCGTTCCATTCCACGGCTAACTTTGGCTAGTCAGCTCCAAGCAAGGGCTCGGTACATTTGGCCCTGCTCTGGGGTAGTGTATGGTGTACCAAATGCGGACGAGACTTCGAGCTGAATGACTGATGTGGAAAGACTGGCAATGAAAACTCTGCGGGCGACACTCACTGTCCTTTTTGCCTTGGTTATCCTGATGGCGATGGCGTGCGGCGATTCCGAAGAGACCACCACCGTGGAGTCGACGCCAGCGCCGACGGTGGCCCCGACCCCGATACCGGTGCCAACAGTAGCTCCGACCCCGATACCGGTGCCAACAGTAGCCCCAACGCCGATACCTGAGCCGACGGCTACGGCTACGGCTGAAACGCCGGCAGGCGCGACATTCACCATGCCGGAAATCCCGCCGGGCACGACCGGCAAGGACGTCGTCGCGGCGATGATCAGCGAGGCCGAACAGACCTGCATCCGCGAGGCCATCGGCGCTGACGCCTACGCCTTGCTGCTCGAGTCAAACCCGCTCGACCCTGCGGCACGGGGCTCGACTACCTTCCTAGGCGCGTGCCTGTCTCAGGAGACGGCCGTGATATTATTCCTGGCCGGGCTTCAAATTGCGACGGGCGGGGCGATCAGCGACACGACGATGGCTTGCATTGCAACCGCAGTTGCGCCTCACCACGCGCTGCTCTTCGAGGACGAGCTGGACCCAGTGGTGATGTTCGGCTTCCTGCCCTGCCTACAGCCGGAGGAGATGACGGCGCTGCAGGCCGGGATGGCGCCACCAACGGCGACGGATGAGGCGGGAACGCAGACAGACGCGACCGGCGCAATGCTGCAATTCTCGGCGGACACGACCTTCAAGGAGATTGTCGAAGCGCTCTTCAGCGAGGCCGAACAAACCTGCATCCGCGAGGCCATCGGCGCCGACGCCTATGCCTTGCTGCTGGAGTCAAAGCCGTTCGACCCTACGACAGAGGGTTCGTTAGAGTTCCTTGGCGCGTGCTTGTCTCCGGAGACGACCGTGGCGTACTTCCTAGCCGGGCTTAACATGACGACGGGTGGGGTGCTCAGTGACGCGTCGGTGGCGTGCATTGGCACCGCGGTTGCGCCTCACCACGCGCTCCTCTTCGCGGACCAGCCAGACCCAGCGGAGATGTCCAAGTTGGTATCCGGCTTGATGTCCTGCCTCAAGCCGGAGGAGATGGCGGCGCTGCAAGCCTTCGACCCGTAGTTGCGGCATCCGCTGCGAAGGCGGGCGAAGGATTTTCGCACCCGGTAGAGCGTGCGCAGGTTGCAGGCTGTGTCCACCCTGGTGACATCGGAGCGCCACTGGGTGGCTTAAGGAAGCCTACGTGCCAAGTCAGGGGCGTTAGCGACAACCAGTCCCTTCGAGACTGGCCCCCGGTCACGGCCCTGTGTACAACTCCGTGTCCGGGTGGAACTGGTACCATCCGAACCAGAACGCCATGTGCGTGGGTAGCCGCGCCAGCTTCTCCGACTGGTCTGCCGTGTTGACCAGAAACTCCTCGGTCACTCGCCATGTCCCGCCGTCGGCGTCTACTATCACGGACGGGATGCCGGGGTGACCGCCGCCGTTGTTCGACGCCAGCATGAACGACCTACCGCCGCGGTAGTAAGCCCTCGCGCCCTGGCTTGCGGCCGACCCCAGCACTACTATCTCCGCGCCTCCCAGCACGTCGTTAACTATGCGGCGCTCCCGCAGCGCTACGGAGGAGTAGGCCTTGTAGCTGTCGTTCAGCTGGACCCCTAGCACGACGTCCTTTGTTTCAAGCCGATCGTTCCGGTAAGGGACCGGGAACATCGTCTCAGGCGATTCGAAGTATTCGTAGTAGATCGACTGCGGGTTATTCTCCGGCGTGTAGAATTCGGCGGGATACACGCCCGTCTCCTGGTCCAGCACCGTGGTGTCAGGATGAAGCTCCAGCCACTCCTCCCACGTCGTGAGAGAGACCGGGAAAAAGTCGAGCTTTATCCCCGAGTCCCACAACGGCCCTATGACTGGCTCGCTCGTAAGCTGGTTCCAGAGCGAGTTGGTCAGCCGGTCGTACATGACCTTGTTGCTGCGGTACAGCATCCCCGACGTGCCGAAGGTGGTTGGCTCTCCGTTTATTTTGGCGGAATACACTATTCCGCTGCCGCAGAGCGTTCAATAAGCCAGGGCGATGGGTTCGCCCCCCAACACGTCGTTGGCCATCTCGTGGGCGTTCACGATGCGGAGCGGGTACGCCCTGTGCTCTCCGTTGATGGACACGCCGAAGACCCGGTCGCTCGGCTGCAGGTAGTCCTGCTCGTCCGCCGAAACAACCGGGGCGTTTTGAAGGTCCGGGATTCCGTCGGGCCGGACGCCTCCCCACGCGATCTCGGCTACGTTTATCCGCGAGCCTTGCGCCGCCGGAGCCAGGAACTCGCCGAACCTGGGGTCGATCAAGCTCATGAGCGCGCTCTTCCACTGCACGTAGCCATCGGGGGGACCGTACTCGTCGGCGTTCTGGCCCAGCCACTCCATCCACTCACCCCAAGCGCTCGCGACGCTCCCGACCTCCCGGCCCGTTATCACCGAGATGGCCGTGTTGGTCTCTGTCACCAGCTCCAGGTTTCGGTAGAAGCGGAGCATCTCGATCATCACCGGGACCATCGACTTGTCGTTGTTGGCGATGGCGAGTGTGATGGCCTCGTGCGTGTCGTTGGGGTTTTGGCTCAAGCCCGGGAAGAGCCGGAACATGTTCTCTGTGGAGTCGTAGCCCGTCGCGGGAGTCAGTGTAGCCGTCGCAGTCTGTGCGGTCGCAGCCTGTGTCGCTGAAGCCGTCGGCGCGCGCTCGACCGGTCCGACCGGCTCTCCCGTCTCTGAGCAGGCCACGGAAACAGCCGCTAAAATCCCGGCCGCCAGCGTTCCAGAATAACGCAAGAGCCTACTCATAGGAGTCCTTCCGGGGACATTCCGACCTCCCCCCGACAGTCGTAATACCGGTTTTAGTACACCGACAAGGGTAGGGAGACAGGATTGGAAGCGAGGACGTGCCGCTTGCTGGACCCGTGCCAATGTTTACCGCGCCAATATAGCCGTTGGCACAACTTATGACAACAAGTTAGACGAATGCAGGTACTCGGCAAATCGGGGCTAGTAGGAGCTTATCCGATTCGCTCCACCATATTCTTGAATCAGAACTCCCCCACCGAAACATTCGCAGTACAGTCCCCTTTAGGCCCACCAGGCTGCACAGAAGGAGGGAGATCCGCGCGTGGTCCGAGGCTGGCGCCTGATCGGTATCCCGCGGCGGCCTGTGGCTCTTACGCGGTCGCCGGCCCCCACCGGGCCATCTCAGACGATGGTCCAGCGGCTGCCAAGAAAGCATCCGGCGGGCTCGGCAGATGCCTGCCCCGACGCGAAGAGACCTGGCGTACAGCATCACACGACGCTATGGAACAGTATGGGAGGAACGGAACATGGAACTTGGCGCCTTTTCGATTAGCCTGGCCGTAGAGGACCTTGAAGCTTCGAGAGTTTTCTACGAGAAGCTCGGGTTTGAGGTTATCGGAGGTGATCCTTGGGAGAACTGGCAGATTCTCAGGGAAGGCGTTTGCACCATAGGCATCTTCCAGGGAGTGTTCGAGAAGAACATACTGACCTTCAATCCAGGTTGGGATGGCAAAGGTAAGACGCTTGATACCTTTACAGACGTGCGTGAACTGCAACGAGAGCTGAGGGCGAAAGGCGTAGGCCTGGTTAGTGAAGCAGATGAGGACAGCACAGGGCCGGCCAGCTTCGTGGCTTTGGACCCGGACGGCAATCCAATCCTGGTGGACCAGCACGTCTGATCGCAAGGGCCATAGTCCGCCCATGGACACAATCGATGGGACGCAGGCATGGGGCTTTCACCCTCCCCGCTCCCTGGAAGCCAGCGTCTCGGCCGCCGTCCGGCCGCTTCGGACTGCCCCTTCCATTGTACCGGGCCAGCCGGTGTCGACCCACTCGCCGGCCAAGAAGAGGTTGGAGATGGGCGTCGCGCTGGGCAACCGGTGGGAACCAACGCCGGGAAGGGAGCGAAAGGTGGCGCGGCGCTGCTTCACTATCAGCAGGCGCACCACCTGGGCGTCTCGAGCCTGGGGAAAGAGGCGTCTCATCTCGTCCAGGAACAGTTCCTGTATCTCCTGTTTGGGCGTATCCACGTACTCCCAGGCACCGCTAAGCGAGATGCACACGTACTGACCGGAGGCCCCCTCCTCACCCTGCATCCGGGTCTTGTTGAACACCCACTGTACGGGGCTATCCACAAAGCCGGAGAGGGCCTCATCCATCACCGGGCGGTCGTACCAGATGTGCACGTCGACGATAGGTGAGTAGGACAACCCCTTGGCCCGGGAGAAGAAATCTCCGTCTGCCAGGGGCGGCGGCAGCGTGGCAAGGAAGTCGTAGGAGGGCAGGGCGGAGACGTACCAGTCGCCCTTTACGGTCCCATTCGACGTCTGGACACCGGATACCCTGTCGCCGTCCACCGTGATCTCCCTGGCTCCAGTACCCAGCAGCACCTCTCCTCCCCTGGAAGAGATGTAGGAGATGGCGGCCTCGGAGACCAGCTCGGAGAGGCCAACCTTGGCGTAGCCAATGCCGGCGCTCTCCTTGGACCTCAGCACCCCCTCTTGAAATACCATAAGCCCCATATCCGCGCTCACTTCGGATATGTCGTCGTTGAGGATGGGCAGGATGATGAGATTCCAGAACCTGGCTATGGCTGGACCGGTCTGATGATGGCGTTTCAACCAGACGGAGAAGGTCTCTTCGTTCAGCCTTCCCGAGTCTCTCTGGCGCCTCGTCAAATAGGTACAAAGGCCTCCGTAGAGGACCCGAAGCTTCTCCCCCCATGACAGGTACGGGTAGCTCAGTAGAGAGGGCACCAGGTGAAAGGGCGCGGGCAGATTGGCGCTGCGAAGTACCCCTTTCTTTCCGGAATAGCCGAGTATGGGGACATCCAGCTCTGGGGGGATATGGATGTTGTGGAGGACTCCCAGCTCCTCCAGGAAGCCGACGTAGGCCGTACAGCAGCGCAGGAAGACGTGCTGGCCGTTATCTATCTCCTGGCCCGTGTCGGGTTCCGGAAAGGAGAACGCCCGGCCGCCCAGGAAGGGCCGCTTCTCCATCAGGAGCACCGGATAGCCGCGGTCGGCCAGCTGGCAGGCGGCCGCCAGCCCAGCCAGCCCGCCGCCGACAACAACTACTTTCCCGCGGCCCTTGCCGCCATTCCGTTCATCCATAGCCTTGCCATCAGCACAAGCTTTTCCCTGGTGCTAAGACTTATCCTTCGGCCGAACACGTTGTAACCCGAAGCCTCTATGCGGTCCAGAAGGCGGCTGTATGTCCCGTGGAGCACCGCCGGGCAGGCCCTGGAACGAGCCGGCAGCAGGGGCAACAGCCTCTTGCCACTAGTGAAATAGTCCCGGGCGCGCTCGACCTGAAACTTCATGAGGCCTCTGAAGCTGTCGTTGATCCTTTTCTGGAAGATGTCCTCCTCAGAGCAGCCGAATCGGTCCAGGTCTTCCTGCGGTATGTACACCCTGTCTCGCCCGATGTCCTCCTCCACATCCCGGAGGATATTGGTCAACTGCATAGCCAGACCCAAGTCCACTGCGTAGTCCCTGGCGCTGGGGTCCTCGTACCCGAATATCTCGATGCAGATGAGGCCCACCGAGGAGGCCACCCGATAGCAGTACTCCCTCAGCTCCTCAAAGGTGGAGTACCGCGTCTTGGAGATGTCCATCTCAACACCGTTGATCACCTCCTCCAGGTACTCCAGGGGAATGTGATAGGTGTTGATGGCGTCCTCCATGGCAAGGAACACCTGTCCCTCAGGCGCGCCGGCGTAGGTCTTGGCAAGTCCTTCACGCTGCTCGGCGACCAGCCGCAGCTTCTCCTCGGCGTCCGTGAAATCGTCCGTAGCGTCGTCGCACAGACGGCAGAAGGCGTAGACGGCGTATATGGCCCTGCGCTTTCTGCTGGGCAGGGTTACGAAGGCGTAGTAGAAGTTCTTGGCTCGCTCCTTGGTGAGTCTACGACAGTACTCGTACGCCTGGTCCAACTCCCTGGCCATGAAGGTCTCCCGACGCAAGTCTATCCCAATGGCGGGATGTTCAGATTCTTCTCTTCAGCTTCAGCCTGGCCGCTGTGCTCACGAGGAGCCGCACCTTGGCCGCCTTAGAAAGGGTTGGGCGGCTGCGGAGAACATCGTATCCCCGGCGCTCGATAGCCTTCAGGATGTGCAGCCCCCCCAGGGTAAAGAGGGCGATGTCCAACCGGACAGCCCCATCCACCATATCCACCAGCCTTGCGCCTTGGTCGAAGAGAGCCCTGGCGCGGTCCACCTGGAATCGCATCAGGTCCCGGAAGGCCTCGTCCGCCACCCCGGCCTGCAGCCGCTCCTCCGGGTATCCGAAGCGCTCCATGTCCTCCTGGGGGATGTAGACGCGACCCATTTCCAGGTCTCGACGCACATCCTGCCAGAAGTTGGTGAGCTGGAGCGCAGTGCAGGTGGCATCGGCCAGGCGCTGTCTCTCCTCATCCCTGTATCCAAACAGATAGAGGAACAGGCGCCCGACCGGATTAGCGGAGTGGTCGCAGTAGTGCAACAGGTCCCCATACGTCCGGTGGCGATGGGCCCTCTGGTCGATGCGGTTAGCCTCTATGAGCTTCAGGAACGGCTCCCGGGGGATATGGAAACGGCGAATCGTCTCCCCAAGGGCCACGGTGATGGGATGGTCCGGGCGGGAGTCGTAGGAGCTGAGCAGCTCCTCCTCCCACGAGTCCAAGAGGCTCAGGCGGTCTCCCTGGGACTCGTCTCCCAGGTCATCCACAAAGCGGCAGAAGGCGTAGACGGCGTAGACGTGAGGCCGTTTCTCCTTGGGAAGGAACCATGAGCCGACGGTGAAGTTCTCGTAGTGAGACTTGGCAAGATTTCGACAATACTCGTACGATTCCTCGACGCTCCACCGGCCGCTGGCGGGCGCTGCAAGAGAGTCCATGTCGCCCTCCCATCATTCGCCGATGACCTGGACCAGGACCTCCCTGGGCCGGGGCATGTCCAACTCTATGTGAGCCGACGGGTCTAGCGCAGCTCGCGCGGGAGGACGAATTTCACATCCTCTTCGATGCTCTGGACGTGCGTGACCTCGTCCGGCCGGAGCATTTCGAGGAGCCTGTCAACAAGAATCTCGGGGGTCGACGCGCCCGAGATTATTCCCACCGACTCGACGCCTGTCAGCCAACTGGGGTCCAGATCCTCCGGGCCGGCTATCAGGTAGGCGGGTCTACCCTGGGTCTGGGCAACTTCGCGGAGTCTCGCGCAATTCGAGCTGTTCGGGGCGCCGACCACGAGCACAATCTCAGCCAACTCGCAGAGCTCTTTCACCGCGGCCTGACGGTTTGTGGTGGCATAGCAGAGATCATTACGGAGGATGACTTTGGAGAAGCGTTCCTGGATAGACTCGACCGACCGGCGCGCGTCATCGACCGAAAGGGTGGTCTGAGTGAGAATGGCCACCTCGGTGGACTCGTCCCAGTCGGGCAGGTCCAGGGGTTCCCGGTCGTCCACGAGAGCCATGGGCACCTGGCCCATGGTACCTTTGACCTCCTGGTGGTCGCGGTGTCCCACCAGAATAATCTTGCGGCCCTCCTGGCTATATTTCCGGGCCTCACTGTGCACCTTGGTGACGAGCGGGCATGTCGCGTCGATCACGTTGAGCTTCCGGTCTCGCGCCGCTTTGAAGTCGTCTGGCGGCGAGCCGTGGGCCGAGAAGACGACGGTGGCCCCTTCCGGGATGTCCCGGACGTCTTCGACGGTCACTGCCCCACGCGCCTCCAAAGAGTCGACCACGTATTGGTTGTGCACGATCTGGTGTTTCAGGTACACCGGGGGCCCGAAACGCTCGAGGGTAGTCTCGACCACCTCAATCGCTCTATCTACGCCGGCGCAGAAGCCGCGCGGCGCAGCGAGGTAGACCTTCACGACTTCCTCCCCTTTGACCGATGTTAAGCACAGTGTATAACAGCCCCTGGAGGTTACGCAACAGGAGTGCAAGCAGGGTCAGGCGGCGACCTCCTCAGCCGTTGACTCAATGACGCTTCCATCCACACACTCCACACACTGTGCGCCGAGATAGACGTCCCCCATCAGCTCAGAGGCCTTCAGACGCCTGAAACGCTGTTCGTCGACCATCAACACGTCTTCCAGACGCCTGCTACGGTCTGGTCGACCCGCTTGCAGCGCTTGGCACCTCGGACCGAGGTCCAAGGGCAGCGAAGGGCGACCCACCGGTCCTCGTGCGGAGGTGACGCCAGTGCTCCCTGGGGAGGTCGTAGAAGGTGGAAAGACAGGAGAGTTTGTGGGATGCTGTGCGTCGCGTCGCCTATCCGGCCGCAGCCTCCCGGCTGGCCTGGGCCCGATTCCCCTGCAGAGACGCTTCGGGGAAGAAGGCGTTCAAAACCTGCTGGGCGATGCCCTCTGCGTCCAGCTCCAGCCGGCGCCTCTGGGCGTCTGCGGTGCTGTGCTCGATGAAAGAGTCCGGGAAGCCGATGCGGTGGACCGAAACGTCCTCCAATCCGGCCTCGACCATGGCTTCGAGTACGGCAGAGCCGAACCCTCCGGCCAGCACGTTTTCTTCGACGGTGACGATACGGTGGGTGCTGCGCGCCACGTCTATGAGCAGAGCGGTATCGAGTGGCTTCACGAAGCGCGGGTTCACGACGCCGCAGCCAATGCCATACTTGGCGAGCAGTGCTGCTGCGTCGACGGCTGCGTTGGCCGCCTTGCCCAGACCCAGGATTACGACGTCGCGGCCCTCCCGGACCACGGAGCCCCGGCCGAGCGGCAGCTCCCTGAGGTCCTTGTCGAGCGGCACGCCGACGGCGGCGCCCCTGGGGATGCGGATAGCGAAGGGGCCCGGATGTTTGTAGGCGGTGTAGACGAGATGCTGCAGGTCGTTTTCATCCATTGGCGCCGCAACGACGACGTTGGGGATACACCGCAGGTATGAGATGTCGAACGCGCCGTGGTGGGTCTTGCCGTCCTCACCCACGATGCCCGCACGATCAGCGATCAGCGTTACGGGCAGATTCTGCAGACAGACGTCAGAGACCACCTGATCGAAGGCCCGCTGGAGGAAGGTAGAGTAGATGGAGACGAATGGCTTGAGGCCGGCGGAGGCCATGCCCGCCCCCATGCTGACCGCGTGCTGCTCCGCGATGCCGACGTCGAAGACTCTGTCGGGGAACTCGCTCCGCACCTCCTCCAGCCCGGTGCCTTCGAGCATCGCCGCGGAAATGCCGATGACGGACTCGTCCTGGTGCATGAGGCGTTTGAGGGTCTGGGCAAATACTTTCGAGTAGGTGGGCGCTCCTGATGAGGCCCCAAGAGGCGAGCTTGGCTGATGGAACTTGACCGGGTCGTCCTCGGCGGGCTCGTAGCCGTGCCCCTTGTGCGTCACCACGTGGACCAGAGGGACTGCGCCGGTGGGTATTCTGGCTTGCCAGAGGGTCTCTTCGAGCTGCTTGAAGTCGTGGCCGTCCACGGGGCCGAGGTATTGGAATCCCATCTCAGTCCAGAACGTGGTGGGCAGGATAATGCTATCGAGCCCGCCACCGAACCTCTTGACGAGCCGGTAGACCATGTCGCCGGTGGGCACCCTCTTCGAAAGCGCCTTCATGCGCCCAATCATCGCCTGGTATTCCGGATGGGTGAGCACGCGCTTGCGCCAGTTGGTGAGGAAGCCGATGTTCTCAGAGATGGACATCCCGTTGTCGTTGAGAACGACGACTAGCTTTTCCGGGTTGAGGTGCACGATGTTGTTGAGCGCTTCGAAGCTCGATCCGGAGGTCATTGCCCCGTCCCCGGCTACCGCGATGGTCCATGAGTTTGCCCGGTGACGCTTCACCGCTCCTTGCGCTATGCCCAGGGCGAAAGAAAGTCCTGTGCCGGCGTGGCCCGCGCAGAGGGTGTCGTGCGGGCTTTCGTTTGGCTCCCCGAAGCCGGACGGTCCACCCTCCAAACGGATGTCCTTGAACTCGTCGCGCCGCCCCGTCACCAGCTTGTGCGTGTAGGTCTGGTTGGTGGTGTCCCAGACTATCCTGTCCGTGGGACTGTCGAAAACGCGGTGCAAGGCGAGGGTAAGCTCAACGACGCCCAGGTTCGAGGCCAAGTGGCCGCCGCGCTCGGTTATCACGGAGATGATGGTATTGCGGACCTCTTGCGCAACCTGGCCCAGCTCTTCTCGGGTCAAGGACTTCAGGTCGCTCGGCGCATCGATCTGGTCCAGGAGACGGTTTACCATGTGAGCACCTCCTTACGGAGTCCCGACTGCGGGCCTAGAGGCCCGCACGAGGCAGGCTTCATGCCTCGTGCGCCGGAGCCTGCGTGCATCACCACTTGGTGGACTCCTCCGCGTAAACGGTGTCCGATTGAACGATAACGATTTCGGTTATTGCTTCGGGACCCAGAAGCCTATCTTCCAGTAGGTCGTCCGCTCGTTGTGACTCGAAGTTGCTACCCAGGCGGAACTCGGTGGTCGTGGCCGAGCCGAGCAGGGTCGCGTTGAGTATGACCGCAACCGCCACCAATGGCCTTTGCGCACTGACGCGGGCCAACAGCTCAGTCAAGGGTAAGTCTCTCCTTTAAGGGACTGCAGGAAGGACAGAGAGGGCTGGGTCTTCCAGGGCATTCGTCTCACGGCCACTGCGGCGGGTGTGCAAGCTGACACCATCATTGTATGCTGCCCATCGGAAGGCACCATCATGTACATATATCATGCAAATCACCCATGCCACCACTTATAATGCCTGACAATCCCCCTCATTGTAAAGATGAGTCGCCTACGGGTCATCTGTCGCGCTACTTGTACAAGAACGGAGTGGAGGATCAGTAGCCGCTGAGATCCCGGCCGCCAGCGCTCCGGAATGACGCAAGAGCCTGCTCATAGGAGTCCTTCCGGGGAGATTCCGACCTCCCCCCGACAGTCGTAAAACCGGTTATAGTACACCAACAAGGGTAGGGAGACAGGGTTGGAAGCGAGGACGTGCCGCTTGCTGAACCCGTGCCAATGTTTACCGCGCCAATACAGCCGTTGGCACAACTTATGACAACAAGTTAGACGAATGCAGGTACTCGGCAAATCGGGGCTAGTAGGAGCTTATCCGATTCGCTCCACCATATTCTTATATCAGAACCCCCCACCGAAACGTTCGCAGTACAATCGACTTAGGCCCACCAAGCTGGACAAATCAAGAACCTTCGTGCTGAGGTTCAAGCTGATCCTTCCTTTGGGGCCTTAAGAGGCTGTGCCGAGGAAAACGGGAATGCGGCGTCACTATCCTCAAAGTAGTGGGCTGTCGCTGGTTTCGCCCCCTCCTAGCATTAGTGAAACTGTTACCTTGACAGCGGTTTTTGCGGTATGATACGGTAACCCGCACGTACCCCGTGGGCGGACCTACGGTTAGCGGGCGCGCGGGCCGCTAGCTCAATTGGCAGAGCAACTGACTCTTAATCAGTGGGTTACAGGTTCAAGTCCTGTGCGGCTCACCATTTGCTGTTTACTAACGGCGAACCTTCAGCGTAGCGGAAGGGCACCGTAGGCGGCTGCCAGGGGGAGTGTCGGAATTGGCAGACGAGCATGACTTAGGATCATGTGCCGAAAGGCGTGGGGGTTCGAGTCCCCCCTTCCCCACCAGGACACATGATTCGGGCGGCTCTGGGGCACACGACGCTCTACTATGGGACGGCGGGAAATCGGTTTACTGGTAGTCAGTATTTAAGAGGACGTATGGCCACGTTACTTGAAGTGCGCGATCTACGGACTTATTTTTTCACCCAAGACGGCGTGGTGAAAGCAGTTGATGGGGTTTCCTACGACCTGCAAGAGGGCGAAACCCTGGGGTTGGTGGGCGAAAGCGGCTGCGGGAAGAGCGTGAGCGCGCTCAGCCTCATGCGGCTGATCCAAGACCCACCGGGGAGAGTGGTGGATGGCGAGGTCATCTTTGAGGGCAGAGACCTCCTCCAGCTTTCGGAGGACGAGATGCGTGGCATCCGGGGGAACCGGATTGCGATGATCTTTCAAGAGCCCATGACCTCGCTCAATCCGGTGCTTACAATTGGCCGCCAGCTCTCTGAAGCACTGGAACTCCACATGGATATGGACGGGGCGGCAGCCCGCAAGCGGAGCATCGAGCTTCTGCAAATGGTGGGCATCCCGGAGGCGGAGCGCCGGATTGATGACTACCCGCACCAGTTCAGCGGGGGCATGCGTCAGCGCGTCATGATCGCCATGGGGATGAGTTGCAACCCGCGGTTGCTCCTGGCGGACGAACCAACCACGGCGCTGGATGTGACCATTCAGGCGCAGGTGCTGGAGATCGTCCAGCGCCTCAGCAGCGAGATGGGAACGGCCGTTATCCTGATCACCCACAATCTTGGGGTTGTGGCCCGTTACGCCCACCGGGTGAATGTGATGTACGCCGGAAAAGTTATCGAGCGGGCGGAATCGGCCGAGCTCTACGCCCACCCTGCGCACCCGTACACCATTGGCTTGCTGCACTCCATTCCTCGGCTGGACGAGGCGCTGAAGGATAAGCTCGATCCGATTGAAGGATTGCCGCCGGACCTAGTGAACCTCCCACCGGGTTGCCCCTTCATGCCCCGCTGCCGCTTTGCAAAGTCCAAGTGCGGTGAGGAGTACCCACCGTTTGCCCAGGTTGCCCCAGACCATATGGTGGCCTGCTGGGTCGACGTCAAGACCGGGGAGCTGAGGTGACCTATGGCAGAGGACAAGATTCTCCTTGAGGTTAATAACCTCTCCATGTACTTCCCGGTTACCCGGGGGATTATCTTCGAACGCAAAATAGCCGATATCAAGGCCGTTGATGGCATCAGCTTCCACATTAAGCAGGGTGAGACCCTGGGGCTGGTGGGTGAGAGCGGCTGCGGCAAAACCACTACCGGCCGCGCTGTGCTGCAGCTTTACAAGCCTACCACCGGCTCGGTGAAGTTTTATGACCAGGAGCAGGACGACTATATAGAGCTCACGGAGCTCAAGGGCGAGCCGCTCCGCAAAATGCGGCGGAAGATCCAAATTATCTTCCAAGACCCCTATGGCTCCCTCAACCCTCGCATGTCCTGCGGCGCTATCGTGGGCGAGCCGCTCAAAATCCATGGCCTTGCCCACGGCAAGGAATACCAGGATCGTGTGGAAGAGTTGCTTACTACGGTGGGCCTCCACCCGTATTTTGCCACCCGGTACCCCCACGAGTTCTCCGGCGGTCAGCGGCAGCGCATTGGGATTGCTCGGGCGCTTGCGTCCAACCCCAGCTTCATCGTTTGCGACGAGCCGATCTCCGCGCTGGATGTGTCTATTCAGGCGCAGATCATCAACCTACTGGAAGACTTGCAGCAAAAGTTTGGCCTGACCTACTTGTTCATTGCTCATGACCTGGCGGTAGTACGGCACATCAGCGACCGGATTGCCGTGATGTACCTAGGGAAGATCGCGGAAGTGGCTAACCGGGGAGAGCTTTATGAGAACCCGCTGCACCCGTATACCAAGGCGCTGCTGTCGGCGGTACCCATCCCCGACCCGTCCATTGAGGTGCAACGGGAACGCGTCATCCTCCAAGGTGACGTGCCCAGCCCAATGAACCCACCCAAGGGCTGCGTGTTCCATACACGGTGCCCCATTGCGGCGGACGTATGTCGGGAGGAGATACCAGAGTTGCGAAACCTGGGCGGCAGCGGTATCAATGAGCACTGGGTGGCGTGCCACCGCGCATAGGGCGCGGCCCCATTCTAGGCGCCTAAATAGGGCCACATACGGCGGGGGTATGATCCCCGCCGTTTGCATTGTCCGCCTGACGATGGCGGCAATGGACCGGCTGGGCTTTGGGTCGGGGCCTGTAGCGTATGTAATGGGGACATCTCCTGCCCAGGCCTCGATTGGGACACCAGCATTCGCAGTGAGATGAAGCGGTAGGGAAGATGAAGCGCGCGCTGCTGGCTTTGAGGGTGATGGTGGGGATAGGCCTGCTGGGTCTGTACATTCAGGTCGGAGGACCTGGCAGCCTGACCGCGTTGCATGCGGCCGCGAACACCCCTCTGACCGCCGGTGTTTCCTACGATGACCTGAGAGCTACGCTGCCGGAAGCTGAGCTTAATGTCCTCATGAGCGCGGCGGCACGCATGTGCAGCCCGGATCAGCCCGTGTTGGTGCTCAGTGACGACCCCATTACCTGGCTCCAGGGCAACTACTTGCTCTATCCGCGCCGCTTGAATGTGGTGCAGTCCATGGATGGGTTTACCGCAGCCGATCTCGATGCCCACACCAACGGCTGTTTGATCACGTACGGGTCAGCGCGCGCCCGGCTCGACCCTTTCCGCGCGCGCTTGTCGCAAGCGGTCTGCGCGGGTGAAGACTGCCTCTATCGGATACTGAACGTCCCGTCGTGACCGCCTTCCTAGCGGCTCAAGGAGCGGCGGCGCTTGCCGGCGCCCTACTGTTGCTAGCGGTAGGCGCCGGGCGGATGCCCATCGGTCTATTCGTGGCTACGGCGTGGTTGGGCGGGACCGGCGCCTTGGCGGCCCAGCGGTTACTTTACGCGCAGGCGGGGATAGCCTGGAGTCTCGCAGCCCTGACCTTACCCTGGATAATCATGGCCGGCCTAGTTGGTCTTCGGCTGCGCAGGTCCTGGCCGAGCCGGTCAAGCTGGTCAAGCTGGTCAAAGAAGTTGCGGGCACAAGCGACGGTGGCGTCCATCTTGGCGGATGCCGCCGCGGTGACTGGCATTGCTGTCTGGACAGCGTTGCTGTTGCGTCAGGCGGTGAACACGCCGCTGGCGGGTTGGGACGCAATGGCAATCTGGTTCTTGAAGGGCAGGGCGTTTTTCGAGACCGGCGGTATGCCATGGGGGTTCTTTGCGGATCCACGGTTTCCTCCCTATGCCCACTTGGACTATCCGCTGCTGGTGCCGCTCACTATTGCCGGGACGTATGCCTGGACGGGTGATCTCGACACACTGATGAAGGGTTGGTGGCCGCTGCTCGCGGGAGCCACTGCTGCGGCGGTGTACTGGGGACCAGCGGGGAGGGTTGGCCGCCTTGCGCGGTTGGGGGGATTGGCGCTGGTGCTGTGTCTGCCGGAACTTCGCAGCCATGCGGCGGGTTACTACGTGGGTTATGCCGATCTACCGCTGGCGGCTATGCTCTTATTCGGTGCGGTCTTCCTCTATCGGTGGCTACAGAGCTGGGAGCGCGGCGCGTTCTTTGCCGCCGCTCTGTTTTTTTGCTTGGCCGGGTTCACCAAGAACGAGGGCCTAGTAGTCACCGTGACCGGTATGAGCCTGCTTATCTCCGTGGCTCTTGCTAAGCGCCAGCTCACGTGGGTGAGCGCGTTGGGCGCGCTGGGCTGCCTGTTGCTTATTGTGCTCCCCTGGCAGTTACAACGACAGGCGCTGGGCATTGATGGAGAATTCAGCCCCACCGTGGACCTCATCTTGGCCAATTGGCCCGCGCGCAGCGGTCTAATTTGGGATGCGTTCCTGAGGCTAATGGTTGACCCGCAGCGTTTCAACGTGCTGTGGCTCATGTTTCCGCTGCTGGGGGTTGCAGCCCTCGCCTTTGCGCCGCGCCGCTGGTTGGAAGTACTGCCGCTGCTAGCGCTTTGGGGGGCTCATGTGATGGGGATGGTGCTGGCCTATGTGGTGACACCGAACGACGTGACGTTTCAACTGGCAACATCGGCCGACCGGGTACTGTTTCAGACCGCCCCGTTGATGGCGCTTATCACCACCATGTACCTTGGGATGCTACTGGACTGGCAGCAGGTCACGCGGTGGAGCGGCGCGCTCCGAGCTGCTGGGGATACACGTCGGTTGGGTTCAGGGGTGGAGCGAGTGCCCCTCCCCTGAACCCAACGGGCTTAGGCGTAGACTGGCGTGGAGATGTTGAAGACCTTAGTCACGTTGTCATAGATGAGGCGTCGGCGCTCTTCCAACGGCATGTCACTCGTGTCCCGGTCCACTATTTTCTGCGAGTCCGGCCACGACGATGCGCTGTGCGGGTAGTCTGTGGCGAACATGAGGTTTTCCTTGCCCAGCAGGTTTCGATACCCTACCGCATGCGGTTCGTTAATGTATGTGAAGTACACCTGCCGTTGGAAGTACTCTAACGGCGTGAGGGAGAGCTTGGTAGGGTAGGAGAAGGGCCCCTTAGCGGTGCGTTCCACACGCGCCACGTAATAGGGCAGCCAGTCGGTGCCGTTCTCCGCAGAGATGATCTTGAGGCGCGGGAAGCGCTCCAGCACGCCCGAGAGGATCAGCTGGCCCAGGGTGCGCTGGATCTCGTGGGGTCGTACCAGGTTGCTCAACGAGAAGTCCTCCCGCCAGTAGGCCGATGGCGAGAGACGGCTCTCAAAGCTGCCGCCGGTGATCTCGTGGAGCACGATGGGGGTATCCAATTCTTGGGCGGTGGCCCAGAGCGGGTCGTACGCTTTGGAGGTGTAGGGCGGGCAGGATGCCGGCGGCGATAGCCAGATCATCGCGCCTCTCAGACCCATTTTGTTGGCCCGCTTGAGTTCGGCGACACCCTCGTCGATGTCGTAGAGGGAGAGAAGGGGCACGCCTATGAGCCGGTTTGGGCTGTGGCTACAGAACTCGGCCAGCCAATCGTTGTAGGTGCGGAAGCAGGCCCGCTGCAAGGCGGCATCTTCCATCCAGTAGAGCCTGAAGGCCAAGGTGGTGTGGAGCAATTCGCCCACTACGCCGTCCACATCCTGGTCCTTGAGACGCTCCGCCGGGTTCCATCCGCCGGGGCGGGCATCGCGGTAGCCCTTGCGTTGGTCGCGGAAGCTGAAGTTCGATTCGCCATCTGCAGCCGCTCCCGCACGGGCCGCGGCGCCCAAGCCCACGGCCACGGGGTGCGGCGGAAAGCCCTCGTAGATGAAGAAGTCCTCCAGCTTGCCGTCGCGCTCTCGGGTCTCCATGCGCGGGGCACGGAACTGGAACGCTTTGTCGATGCGCTCGACCCACAAGTCGGCGGGCTCGCTGACGTGGGAGTCCGCGGAGAATATCTTCGTATCTGACATAGGGACCTCCTGGCAATCTGTTCTGTTATTCCGACGGAATGGAACTGGTACTATCTCTTGCTTAGTAGCGGGCACACTGGCCCTTATATTAGCAAATATGGTAATGGGATTACGCGAAAAACGCAAAAGGCGCAGACGTGCTTGCCTCCGCACTCCGCTATAATCGCATAGTGAGCATGCTCCGCACGATCTTACATGCCGACATGGATGCGTTCTACACGTCGGTAGAGCAGCACGATAACCCGGAGCTGCGAGGCCGGCCGGTGGTGGTCGGTGGCCGCCCAGAGTCGCGTGGTGTAGTGGCCGCGGCTTCCTACGAGGCGCGTGCCTTCGGCGTACGGTCGGCCATGCCCATGTCCCGTGCGCTGCGGCTATGCCCGCAGGTGGTACGAGTACCGCCGCGCTTCGACCGCTATCGTGAACTGTCGCAGCAGGTGTTCGCCATCTACCGGGGGCTCACCCCGCTGGTGGAACCGCTGGCGCTGGATGAGGCATATCTGGATGTCGCGCTAGAGGAGCTGGAGGCGATGCAGGTGACGATAGCCCCCGGCGGTGTAGAGGAGCTGGCTCGCTGGCTGAAGGCGGAAGTGAAGGCGCAGACCGGCCTCACGGTTTCCGTGGGCGCGGGGACCAACAAAGTGGTGGCAAAAACGGCCTCCGGGCAGCAAAAGCCGGATGGGCTGGTAGTGGTGCCACCCGGGGCGGAAGCCGCGTTCCTAGCGCCGCTGCCAGTACGCGCTTTATGGGGTGTAGGCCCCAAGGCGGAAGAGGCCCTACAGGCCCACAGCATTACAACGGTGGCCGACCTGGCCGCAGCCGACGCTGGGATGCTGAGCGCGCTGCTGGGCTCGCGCGGGGCGCAGTTGCACGAGATGGCCCAAGGGCGGGATGACCGTCCCGTGGAGCCGGAGCGGCCCCACGTGTCCATTGGCGTGGAGCGCACCTTCGCGCAGGATCTGGCCGATGGGCCGGAGCTGCGGGCCGCGCTGCACCGCATGGCAGACGAGGTGGCGGCTAGGCTAACGTCGCACGGGATGCGGGCAGCCACCGTGGTGCTGAAGCTCCGTCTCTCCGACTTCCGCACCATGACGCGCCAGCGCGCCCTGCTCCGGGCCACCGACGATGCCGAGACGGTCAGAGCGACCGCGGAGGCGTTGTTCGAGCACGAAGCCCAGGCAGGGGCGCGCTACCGGCTGCTGGGGATCACCGGCACCAAGCTGCTGCCGGCAGACGAAGCCGCGCGGGGCGGCCAGGCGCAGCTTGCGCTGTGGTAGTACACTAATGCGACGGCGCGCGCTGACGGCTGCAAAGAGAGTTGCGAGTAGCGTGTGGGGCATACCCGGCGAGTGCGGCGTTAGCATGACAACGCGTGGGGTACTATGAACTTTACTGCCAACACCACGGTCAAAGCACCGCCCGATGCGGTGTGGGCGTTGCTCATTGACCCGCAACAGCTCGCGGCGTGCATCCCGGGTGTGGAGGAAGTAACGCAGGTTGATGAGCGCACCTTCGACGGCGTGGTCTCGGCGACGATAGGGCCGATGTCCGGCAAGTTCGCGCTGCGGGCCACCATCGTGGACAGCGACCCGCCGCGAGCGTTGACCACCCACGTCCACGGCACCGACTCGGTGACCAAGAGCACCATGGATGCGGAAGTGGTAATGACGCTGGCGTCTGACTCAGGCGCGCAGACGGAGCTGACCTACCAGACTACGGTGGACATTAAGGGCCGGCTGGCCATCCTGGGCGACATGGTGCTGCGGGCAACTGCAAGCCTGATGCTGAACGAGTTCGGGCAGCGACTGCAGCGCCGGTTTGAGGAGGCGTAGCGGGGGTGGCTAATCCCACGGCAGAGACCAAGCCTGAGACTGAGTGAGAAGGAGGCCCCATGGCCGAGCAGTACGACGTTATAGTGATTGGTGGGGGATCGGCAGGCTGCACGGCGGCAACGCGGCTGTCCGAGGACCCAACGCTGAAGGTCCTACTGTTGGAGGCGGGGCCAGACCCGCAGCCCATCCCGGAGATGGTGGCACGGGGCGTGCAACAGGCCAGCCTCCTACTGGAGTCACCGTATCTGCTGATGTATCCCATAACGCGAGCAGTGGATGGCAGCACCTATTACAACCTCTCGGGTCGGATTATGGGCGGCGGCTCGTCGGTGAACGCAATGTCGGTCATCCGGCCGCTGAAGCATGACCTAGACACCTGGGCCGCCCTTGGCAATGCCGGCTGGTCATACGATGAGGTGCTGCCGGTACTCCGCCGCATCGAGTCGGACCAGGACTTCCCGGACAGCCCTATTCACGGGTCGGACGGTCCGCTGTACGTAAAACGGGACTTCATGCTGGACCATCCCGCATCGCCGCCGGTGCGTGCCTTTATTGACCGCGCGCTGAGCATGGGGCTACCACCCTGCCAGGACCTGAATGTGCCGGAGCCGCTGGGAGTGTGCGCCTCGCCCTACAACATCAAGGACGGCCGGCGGCAGTCCACTACTGTGGCCTACCTCAGCCTGGCCCGGGAGCGGGCGAACCTCACCATTGTGCCGGAAGCGCTGGTGACGGGGCTGACGGTGCAGGGCCGCCGTGTGGAGGCAGTGCGCTACATGCAAGGCGGCCAGCATCACACCGCCAGCGCCGGTCAGTACGTGCTGAGCGCGGGGGCTCTGCACAGCCCGCAACTGCTGATGCTCTCCGGCATCGGGCCGGTGGGGGAGCTGGAGCGCCACGGCATTCCGGTGGCGCACGCGCGGGAGGGGGTGGGGCAGAACTACCAGGACCACGCGGGCATCAACATGACCTACGAAGGCCGCGCCGAGTTCGAGACGGACTGGGTGGTGCCACGCTTCCGGCTCATCACTAAGAGCAACCCCAACCTGCCCTGCGGCAACTTCCACATCAGCATGCGGGCGCAGACCAGAGTGCCAGGACTGCCGCTGATGATGCCCATCAGTGCGTACCTGCTGGAGCAGCGCTCCCGCGGGCGGCTATTCCTGAACACCGCCAGCCCCGAGGACCTGCCAGGCATCGAGTCCAACCTGCTGACCCACCCCGACGATGTCCAGGCGATGGTGGACTCGATGCGGTTCATCCACGAGCTCATCCAGCACCCCGACATGGCGGCGTACTACGGGCCGCTGATCCAGCCCACGGCGGAGGAAGACTGGGCGCACTTTGCCCGCTCTACCCACGAGACCTACCAGCACCCGGTGGGCACCTGCATGATGGGCCCAGCCTCCGACCCGATGGCGGTGGTAGACGCCCGGCTACGGGTGCACGATCTGGAGAACCTGCGGGTGGCGGACGCGTCCATCATGCCCACTATCACCCACGCGAACACCAACAACACGTCGATCATGATTGGCGAGCGGGTGGCAGATTTCGTGCGAGCGGGGGAGTAGGCGAGCGCTTATCGTAGCGCTCCCGATCTGCGGCGCTACCGACCTTCTCTTCTTACAGGACGGGTATACTGCGCAGCGTCTCTAGTTCGGCCGAACCTGGCCGCTGCCGCGGATGAGCCACTTGTAGGAAGTGAGCTCCCGGAGGCCCATGGGGCCGCGGGCGTGCATCTTCTGAGTGCTGATACCAACCTCTGCACCGAGGCCAAACTGGGCGCCGTCTGTGAATTGGGTAGAGGCGTTGACGTAGACCGCGGCGGCATCCACCTCCCGCAGGAAGCGCTGGGCGGCGGTGTAGTCCTCGGTGATGATGGCCTCGGAGTGGCCGGAGCCGTACTGCTCGATGTGCTGGAGCGCCTCGTCCAGGGAGCCTACCACCTTCACCGCGGCCACCAGGGCTAGGAACTCCTTACCCCAGTCATCCGGGCCGGCCGGCTTCACTCCCTGCCGATTGCCCAGAAGTTGTGCTGCCTCCACGTCGCAGCGCAACTCTACACCGGCCTCGACCAGGCGGGCTGCAACGCGGGGGAGCAGGGTACCGGCGGTGGCGCGGTGGACCAGCAGGGTGTCCAGCGCGTTGCAGATGGTGGGGCGGCGCAACTTGGCGTTGTGCACCACCTCCAGGGCCATCGTCTGGTCGGCGGTGGCGTCCACATAGGTGTGGCAAACACCGATGCCGCCGGTGACCACGGGCATAGCGGCGTTTTCGGCCACGTGGCGAATGAGGTCAGCGCCGCCGCGGGGGATGAGCAAGTCTATAGTGTCCCGCATACTGAGGAGCTCGGCCACCAGGGCCCGGTCCGGGTCACTGATGAACTGGACGGAGCCGTCGGGCAGGCCGGCCGCGCGGCAGGCCTCCTGCACCACGGCCACCAGTGCGGCGTTGGAGCGCAACGCCTCCTTACCGCCGCGGAGCACGCCGGCGTTGCCCGACTTGAGGCAGAGGGCGGAGATATCAATGGTAACGTTGGGGCGGCTTTCGTAGATGGAACCCACTACCCCCAGCGGTACCCGGACCCGGCCCACTTCCATACCGTTGGGGAGGGTGTGCTGGTCAATGATCTCGCCCACGGGGTCCGGCAGCCCGGCGATGTTGCGGACGTCGGCGGCCATTCGCTCCAGCCGCTGGTGGTTGAGGAGCAGGCGGTCCAGCATGACCTCGGAGAGGCCGGCCGCCTTGGCGTCGGCGTAATCGGCGTCGGCGGCTTCCAAGATGGGGCCCTCCTGCTCCAGCAGGCCGCAGGCGATGGCTTCCAGTGCGCGGTTCTTGGCGTCTGTGGTGGCGAAAGCTAACCGGCGGGCCGCCCCTTTGGCGGCGGCGCCAATGGCGGTGAGGTCGGTAGTACCAGTGGTCATGATGTTCTCCCTTGCCCGAAGGGACGTAGGGCGCGACGGGTTTTCCTCTATGATACGCCGTGAGGCGGTAGAGCGGGAAGCGTAGCGGCTACGGGCGGCGCCGATCACGTAGCGGATAGTTCGGCTAAAGGGCTAAAGAAGCCAAGTGGTTCTTCCCATCCACCCGCGCGTGCAATAATTCACACGTGCGTAGCAGTCCATCAACCTCACCGCTTGTAGCCAATCAATCCTCGAAGTGGCTCGCTTTCTTGGTGGTATCCATCGGGCTGTTGATCACCACCATGGATGCCGGAGGGCTGGCTATCGCCCTCCCCACTTTCACGCAGGTATTTGGCGAGCCGCCGGAGACCGTGCTCTGGGTGATCCTGGGCTACAGTTTGGTCTACACCGGGTTCACTTTGACGGCTGGACGGCTGGCGGACATGTTGGGCCGCCGCCTGGTGCTTACCGTGGGTTTCGTGATCCTGGTGTTTTCCCTCCTGGCCGCGAGCCTTGCGCCTGGCCTGTGGCCGCTGGTGGCGGCGCGGGCGTTCCACGCGCTAGGTGGCGCCATTGTGATCGGCACCGGGCCGGGGATCATCGCCGAGGTTTTTCCAGATCGGGAGCGGGGCAGAGCCCTCGGTCTGTTGGAGTCGGTCGTAGGGGCGGGGTTGATGTTCGGCCCAGTGGTAGGGGGCCTGCTGCTGGACTCGCTGGGCTGGCGGGCCATCTTCTATGTTCGGGTCCCGTTGGCCGCGCTGGGTGCGCTGCTGGCGTGGCGGGTGTTGCGAGACGGCGAGCGTCCGGCAACGCCACCCCGTTTCGACATCGGCGGGTCAGTGACGCTCTTCCTGGCATTGTCTGCGCTGATGCTCGCGATCAACCGCGGCCACAGCCTAGGCTGGATCTCCCCGGCCATCCTGGGCTTGACTGCCCTTAGCATCGCCAGCGGCGCGGCCTTTTTCACTATCCAGAGACGGATCACGCAACCAGTGATCGACCTTGGGCTCTTCCGAAGTCGTGTGTTTAGCGCATACGTCGTGGTGATAGTGTGCTACTTCGTTACCTTTGCCGCCATACCGCTGTTGCTGCCGTTTCTCCTGGTACAGGGTTCCGGCTTTAGCTCCGCCGAGGCCGGCCTGTTTCTGGTGGTGATCCCGCTGTTGATGCTGATCATCTCTCCCGTCACCGGCGCATTATCGGACAAGCAGGGCTCCTGGCTGATGGCCTGGATGGGCATGGGGGTGGCCTCCGCAGGGATAATGCTCCTGAGCCGTGTGGACGCGAGTGCAGCAGCGCCGGACGTGCTTTGGCGGCTGGGGATACTGGGGGTTGGCACGGGCCTATTCCTCACGCCGGCGTATAGTGCAATCATGGGCGGCGCGCCCCCGGAGCGGCGAAGGTCCGTGTCCGCACTTATCGCGATGCTGCGGAGCGTGGGGATGGCACTAGGGCAGGCGTCAGCGGCCACCATCTTCGCGATCCGGCGGGAGGCACACGAGACGGGCTTGGCGGGGGTGTTCTCCGGTGACGAGCTAATGCGTCAGGCGCTGATCAGCGGCTTCCAAGACGCGCTGCTGCTGGTCTCAGCGGTTGGGGTGCTGGGAGCGATGATCGTGCTCGTGTTTGGACGGCAGCGGCATGCCGCCGGGGCGGCGCCGCGGCATTGATTCAGGCGAGTTGGGCGAACTAAACGATGGCGCGCCCCCCTATGCGCTTAAACAGGCGTTCAGTTTAGATCCGGGTAGAGCGATGCCGCAGTGCCGCCTACCAGTAGATCGCGGTCGGCCGGGGTGAGGAAAGCGAGATCGCGCCGCAGGGTGTCCGCGAGGCTCTTGTAGGGCGCGTCCGGCGATCCCGTGGTGGACGGGTAGTTCGATCCCCAGAGCAGCCGGTTGGCCCCGAACTTCGCGATGAGCAGCTCGAACAGCGCCTGAACGGTGGAGTTACCCTTGACCGCCGCGTTGAGGTTGCCGTTGGTGAACTTCAAGAAGATATTGGGGAATTGGGCCAGGTCCAACAACGACTGCGCAGCAGCATAGGGCGGGCCATCCTCCACCTGCGGGCCGGACATGTGGTCCAAGATCATCGGCACGTCACCAAAGTCCTCCAACAGATGCAGCACCATGGAAAGGCCCGCGGCATTGGTTTGCACATTGACCGGTATCTTGAGCGCCCGTGCCCGCTCCCACATCGGGAAGGTCTGCGGGTCATCCAGCCAATTTCCCGCTAC
Source organism: Dehalococcoidia bacterium (assembly GCA_965261835.1). Lineage (GTDB taxonomy): Bacteria > Chloroflexota > Dehalococcoidia > SHYD01 > SHYD01. The sequence goes on from OZ253478.1 coordinate 61,661, forward strand.
GGTAGATCCCGCGGCGAAAAGCCGGACCCCTCGCATACCCTGCTCCTCTACCCAGTAGCTCAGGGTGTCCGGCGCATCGGGCTCCATTGCGTCGATACAGCACACGCCAACGAACTTGTCCGGGTGCCGCTTGACGCACTCCACCAGGTAGCGGTTGTCGTACCCGTGCACCGTCGACCCCTGTACTAGCGTGGCCTTGTCCACACCGGCCTCTGCCATGAGTTGCAGAAACTGCTCATCGGTGAGATGCACACCTTTCGACCACTCGGACTGCTGTCCGCCGATGGGCGCCAGGGGATAAAGCTCCAGATTGTCGGCAATGGGATGGATATGAGTATCAACTATCATGGTCAAGAATCCTTTCGCAGGCAGCGGAATGTGGTTGCAGCATAGTGCAGTTATGGAAGGCGATGCAAACCACGTGCGCTTAGGCTGCTGCGCTGGCGGTGGGAGCAGGCGTAGGCTTGCCCACCGGGATCTGGAGTATGACCCCCAAGGCCACCCAGGCGGCTAGCACAAGGTATGACAAGGCGTAGCTTCCGGAGATGTCGGCGATGCCTGCGGTAAGCTGCGGGCCTAGGGCTGCGCCGAGCCCCATGAACAGGTGGGCGGTGCCGGCTATTGCCCCCACTGAGCTCCGGCCAAAGTACTCCGGCCAGACAATAAGCTGCACTACCAGATTTCCACCTAGAGCCACACCAAGGAAGGCAGATACGGCATAGGCCATGATCTCTCCCTGGGTGAAACTCAGCAGTACTGACCCCACAATGAGCATTCCTCCCCACAGAAAGATGGCGTATCGCACGCTGCCCAATCGTGTGATAAGGGGCGTCCAGAAAGCGAGACGAGATACCACCTGTCCAAGACCCAGCACGGTAAGGGTGCCTGCAGCAACAGCCTCCGAGATGCCCTGGCTGCGGAAGGTGGTAAATAGCAGTAGAAAGACGGTCTGTGGCATCAATCCGATGATTGCCATAGACGCCGCCAGCAGCCAGAACTGCCGGTGATGCAGCGCTTGGTGCAGCGTCCAGTCCCGCCACTGGGATGGCATGGCGTTGCGCGGGCGGGGCTGCGCGGGGTCCAACACTCCCGCATCGTCGCCGTCGATCCGCAGTCCCAGATTCTCGGGCCGGTGGCGGATGATGATGCCGAAGGGCGGGGTGAAGACGAGCACGGTCATGACACCCAGCAGCACCCAAGCCTCACGCCAACCGAAGAGGCTGAGGGCCAGCGCCGTGGCGCCGGGAAACACCATGCTGCACACTGGCGGCCCTATAGAGGCAAAGCCGGAGGCCTTGGCCCGTTTGCGTAAAAACCAGTTGGCGATCATGGCGCTGGGGCCCACATTCATCATGGTTGACCGGCTGATACCGCTGGCGAGGCCGTACGCCGCGTACAACTGCCAGGGCTCCTGTACAAAGCCGCACAGGATGGAACTGATGCCAGTGATCAACACGCACCCTGTGAGCACCAGGCGGGCGCCCTGGCGATCCACAATCCGGCCCATGAAGGGACCGGTCAGCGATCCCACGAAGGTCCCGATGCCGTTGGCGAGTACCAGCGCACTGAACGACCATCCCAGGTCTTGGCTCATGGTGGGTATGAGTACGCTGAAAGTGGTGCCGGTGCCGGCGCTTAAGAACAGACTGAAAAACGCAATGCCGACGATGTACCAACCGAAATAGATGCGTGGCAGGGTGGCGCTCCATTGAATCAAAGAGAGGGGTTGTTGCGACTTAAGCCAGTGTAGCAGGCGTCAGTCACAAAAGCACAGGGAGGCCTGGGGGGGTGACAGCGGGAGTCCAGAGGGACGCAGTCCCTTTGGCAGGAGTCTGAGGCTGTCCCTCAGGCCGCTGGGTACCCACAAGGGGCACCCCTACGGTGCTGGGGTGTGCCGCGCCCCCAAGGGGGAGTCCAGAGGGACGCAGTCCCTTTGGCAGGAGGTATGGAGGATGTGCCTCCATAAACCATCTTCTTTTCTTTATTCTCCCCTTCCTCTCAGGAAGGGGGCCAGGGGGATGGTGCGACCTACCCACGCAGGAGTCTGAGGGTGTCCCTCAGGCCGCTGGGTACCCACAAGGGGCACCCCTACGGTTGCTGGGTGTGCCGCGCCCCCAAGGGGGAGTCCAGAGGGACGAAGTCCCTTTGGCAGGAGGTATGGAGGATGTGCCTCCATAAACCATCTTCTTTTCTTTATTCTCCCCCCTTCTTCTTAGGAAGGGGGCCAGGGGGATGGTGCGAAGAGGGCGCTTACCGTGGGCCACGAGGCACCGCTGCCCCGCCACCGCCCCAGATTGCTTCGTTGCGGCTCGCAATGACGGGGAGCGGATGGCGGCCAGCGCCGGGTTACGCGTCCAGCAGCTCCACGTACATCAGCGGACTTCCCGCCACCCACGCGTCGATGTTGATACGCCTGCGCTGGGGGTCTCGTTGCGCCATCTCGGTGATGAGCGCCCGCCGCTGCTCGGGCTCAGTAATGTGAGTGGCCTTGGCGCGCAGGTCGGCTTGGACGCCCTGCTTCAGGTGAATGATGAACTCCGGGTTGACCTGGAGGTTGGCGTACCAACCGCGCTTAATGCCCGGTACCCCGGAGAGCGCGTAGCCATCGGACAGCGGCACGAGGGTTATTTCGATGCGGCGCGCCTGGCCCGACTTGCGCCCCGTGGTGGTGATGTCAACAATGATGCGCTCACTGTCCAGCGCTTTGGCGACCTCTGCATCCATACCGAACCACTAAACTCCTTCTAGCGGATAGCTACGCCGCATCAGCGGCGCCGGGCATATGCTCGTCAACCACCTCATAGAACTCCCATGCGGTCATAGTGGAGGTATCGCTTGGCACGCTCTCCCGCCACTGTGCAATGGCATCGCTAGCGATGACCCGCTCATAGTCCCGCCGGCTGCCGCAGCGGCACAGGAAGAGGGCGTGAGCCTCGTCCTCGGTGGCGCGGAAGGTGTGCATGGTCACAATCCCTCCGCTGGGGAGGCAGGCCGCGTCATGGGTGCGGCGGAGGGCCATGAACTGCTCCCACTGGCCGGGGGCTACCAGGTAGTGGGCCACGGCCAGGAAGTTGCCCTCTCCAACGCCCGGTGTCATGAGCACTTCTTCGAAAAACGCATGGGAGGGCTGCTCCGTGTAGAGGCCGGGCGGCCGCGCAGCGCGATACGCATCTGCCTCCGCGCTGGTGTACCAGCGCTCTTGGTCGGCCTTGCTGTCCCACCGACGGAGCGCCATGTAGCGGTCGCCGTGGCCCAAGTAGGCGCAGATCTGGGCGCTCTGGAACCCTTGGGACCGGCTTGCGGGCGCGTGCCCGCTGGCTAACCGCTTTTCCACATCCCAGTTACGGCCACGGGTGATGGGCAGTATCTCATGGTGCAGGTACATTGGCGCCTCTCATGGCTGAGTATGGATGCTAACGCTCCACCGGAGTGGTCGGCTCGCTGAGCCAGGAACCGTAGGAGCCATCGAAATTCTTTGCGTTCTGGTGCCCCAGTAGTCGCAGAGCCAACACGGCGTGCGCCGCACGCCCGCCTCCCTGTCAGTAGGCCACCACTTCTTGTTCCGGCGTGATTCCCGCAGTCTGCAGCAATTGGCGCATCTCCGCCTCGGGCTTGAAGAACCCGGTCGCCTCGTCCACCAGCTCACGCCACTCCAACTGCACTGCGCCGGGGATGTGTCCCGCCCGCTCTGCCGGGTTGTTGCGCGGGTCCTCGCCGGTGTATTCACCCAGCGAACGGGTGTCCCAGTACAGGACGTTGGGGCGGTCCAGTGCTGAGACGGCCTGGGGCAGCGTGCAGGCATAGTCGGCACGGTCACCGGCAAGGGTGTAGTCCACAGGCGGGGACGACACCGACTCGGTGGCCACCGGCTGTCCCGCCTGGAGCCACTGGATCATGCCACCGTGGAGATACCGGACGTTAGGATGGCCGAAACGGGTGAACGCCCACCAGATGCGTGCACCGGTGGGGCTATTGCTATCGTAGGTCACCACGGTATCGGTGGGGCGAATGCCGGCGGCGCCCACGGTGGCTGCGAAATCGTCCGGCGAGCAGGTTTCGGCGGAACCGGCCGCTTTGAACAGCGGCGCGGGGAGCATAATGGCGCCGGGGATATGGCCCGCGGTGTAATCTCTCCCGCCGCGGCCATCGATGATTTTCACCGAAGGGTCATTTAGGCGTTGCGCCAGCCAGTCTACGGACACCAGAATGTCGGGATTCGGATAGGCGTGCGGATCAGTCATGGTAGTTTCCCCCCCGTAATCGCTTCATCCGTGCGGGGCAATTATACTGCGCGGGCGACAGCTGTGTCATGGCGATGTACTCGTTCAGTACATATGAAACAGTGGTGACGAAACCACGCTTGGGTGGCACTGCTCAAGGTACTTGGCCACCTGCTTCCCGTCATTACGAGCCGCAGCGAAGCAATCTGGGGCAGCGGAGGGGCGCCTGGGGAGACCGGCGCGTGATGGCGGAGGGAGGGGTACTAGTACGTGTGGGGGGACATCCACAATGGGCATTACGTGCAGGGGAGTCCAGAGGGGCACAGCCTCTTTGGCAGGGGTCTGGGGGTGTCCCCCAGAGAGCTTTAATTTCTTTCCCCTTCCTGGAAGGAAGGGGACCAGGGGGATGGTCTGAGCCACCATTGAAACGACACTCTCCGAAGCGGAAGTACAGCACGCCACCCCACCCCAGATTGCCACGTCGCAGGCTCCTCGCAATGACGGGGAGGTGGGCGATGGCGCGACGCGATACGTTACCCGCCCCGCAGTGGTATTGCACGTGATGCGTTCGGCAAACGGACAGGCCGCCCCGAGATTTCGGGGCGGCCTGCAAAAAGCCTACGGCTGATGGTGCGCTAGCCGCGCCAGGTTTCCAGCGCGGCGTTAATCTTTTCGGCGTCGGCGCTGTAGCCGTGCTCTTGCGGCACGTACTTACGAGGCGCCCGAGTGATCGTGACCGGAGTGTGCTCGAGGGGCAGCGAGACGATCTCGTTCTTCACGGGATCACGGAAGGTGTTGATCACGTCCTCGCCCTTCTCCATTGCAGCAATCTGCTGTTTGAGCATACGCCGGAAGAGAATGATGCCCTTGTCCGACTCGCCCAGCTTCTCCTTATTGCGCTCAGCAATGGGCGTGGGGCCCTGGCTAATCCAGGCCATGTAGTCCTGATTGAAGGTGGAGTCGACGATGAACTTACCCTCTTCATCAAAGAGCCGGGTGATACGAACCGGCACCGTGTCCTGGCGGGGCGCTTCAGTGCCCGGTTTGGCGGTCCAGGTGTAAACCGAAACGTGGAACGTCTTGGTGTCGTCAACGGGCACCCGGAATTGCATGGTGCACTGGAACTGGCTGCCCACCAGCAGAATGTTCGGGAAGAGGATGGGATGACCGATCTTCCAGGAGTCATTCTCTTCATTCGCGCCGTTGGCGATGCGCCGTTTGATGATGCCGTGCTCAAAGACGTCGAAACCGATCTTTTCATGCATAAGGCGACCGCCACGACGGTCCGGGTCGGTGTCGCCCAAGAGGTCGCGGATCACGTACGCACCGAAATAGCCATGCAGCCACTCAGCATGCACCGGATCCAGGGAGTTCTCCTGGCACTGCATCCAGTTGCAGGGCAATTCCGTGACCGCAATGTCCCGGACGCAATTATCCCAGACCAGTGGCTCCCAGCGCGGCAGGAGCGGCGCGGGTTGCGGGCCCATGTATGCCCAGAGTAGCCCAGCCATCTCCTCGACCGCATAGCCGGCCACGCCGCACTTCTCTCGGAAGCGGCCGTCCGGGTGGACGGTCTCCTCAAAGGGCTGCTCAATACAGGAGCCGGTGTGATTAAACTTCCAACCGTGATACTGGCAGCGGAGGCCGTCCTCTTCCACCACGCCGTAGGCCAAGTTGACCCGGCGGTGGGAGCACCAGCGGTCGATGAGGCCAAGCTGGCCGGACCGGTCGCGGTAGATCACGAGGTCTTCCCCTAGGAGGCGCACTTCCTTGGTCCTGAAGGGGCTGGTATCCAACTCCTGGCTCGCGGCAATGGGATGCCAGTAGCGTCGCATCAGGTTCCCCATTGGGGTACCAGGGCCAACGCGAGTGAGTAGCTCATTGTCTTGGATGCTTAACATGGTGGGAGACCTCCTTGGGATAAACTAGGGCTTGCCCGTCTATGAGAACACTGCCCGCCGTGCAATGGCGGGGCAGTGCGTGTTGCCGTCTAGCGCCAGGTGTCTAGGGTCGCCTCAATCTTATCGGCATCGGCGCTGTAGCCGTGTTCCCCCGGTACGTACTTCATCGGCGCGTTGGTCGAAGCGCTAAGGAGATGCCGTTCCAGTGGCAGTTCAATGGAGACATTCTTGGCGGGATCGCGGAAGACATTGATGGGGTCTTCGCCCCGTTGCGCTTTCTGAAGTTGCTCTCTCAGCATCCGGCGGAACAGGATGACCCCCTTGTCCGACTCACCCAACTTCTCTTTGTTGCGCTCAGCGATGGGTGTCGGCCCCTGGCTCACCCAGGCCATGAAGTCCTGGTTGAAGATGGCGTCCAGCACAAAGCGGCCTTCTTCATCGAAAAGCGGGGTGAAGCGGACCGGTATCGACTCTTGCTTAGGCGCCTCGGTTCCCGGCTTAGACACCCAGGTATACATGGAGACGTGGTAGGTGTTGTAGTCATCTACCGGCACTCGGTACTGCATGGTGCACGCATATTGGTTGCCCTGAAGCAGCACGTACGGGAAGAGGATGGGGTGACCGATCTTCCACGCATCATCCTCTTCTGAGGAGCCGTTGGCCAGACGCCGTTTGACGATCCCGTGTTCAAAGGCGTCGAATCCGATCTTGTCGTGATGCATCCGGCTCAACCCGCGGGAGGAGTCGTGATTGCCCAGGACATTCTCGTAGACATGATTGCCGAAGTAGCTGTGGAGCCACTCCACGTGCACTGGGTCCAGAGAGTTCTCCTGGCACTGCAGCCAGTTGCAGGGCAACTCGGTGATGCAAATGTCGCGCACCGCGTTCTCCCACACAAAGGGCTCCCAGCGCGGCAGCAACGGCGCGGGCTGTGGACCCATGTACGCCCAAATGAGGCCACAAAACTCCTCAGCCAGATAGCCTGCGACACCGCACTTCTCACGGAAGCGGCCGTCCGGATGGACGGTCTGCTCGAAGGGTTGCTCAACGCAGGCGCCGCTGTGGTCGAACTTCCAGCCGTGGTACTGGCAGCGGAGGCCGTCCTCTTCCACCACGCCGTAGGCCAGGTTTACCCGGCGGTGGGAGCACCAGCGATCGATAAGGCCAAGCTGACCGGAGCGGTCACGGTAGAGCACGAGGTCTTCGCCCAATAGCCGCACCTCTTTGGTGCGGAAAGGACTGACCTCCAGCTCCTGCGTTGCTCCAATGGGGTGCCAGTAGCGGCGCATCAGATCCCCCATCGGGGTACCGGGACCAACTCTGGTCAATAACTCGTTATCTTTAACGCTCAGCATAGGCGCCTCCGTTTATCAGACTGTTACTCAACGGCCCAGACTAGCCGTGGCGGATGCCGGACTCGGCGTTGGGGCCGTATTCAGCAATGGTGTCCCACGTTGCCAGCGTCTCCTCGATGATCGGCCGGTCAGCGCTCCACCCCGCCTCTCCGGGGACGTACATCGGCCGGCGAGCGTTCTTGATGCCAAACTGCACATCCTCCAAGGGCAGCTCCACATAGCTGGCCGCCTTGGCATCAGCAAAGTAGTTCATTGGGTTGCCGCCCTGCTCCACAATCTTCACGTTCTCTCGCAGCAACCGCCGGAAGAGAATGATGCCCTTGTCCGACTCGCCAAGCTTCTCTTTGTTGCGCTCGGCAACCGGGCCTTGCTGGGCCCAGGCCATATAGTCCTGGTTGAAGGTGTATTCCAGGTTCGTCCAGCGGCCGTTCTCATCATAGAGTGGCACGTAGCGGACCGGGATACTCTCCTGCTTGGGCGCAGTGGTGCCCGGGGCAGCCCGGAAGGTGTAAAGCGAGATGTGGTAGGTGTGGGTATCGTCAACCGGCACCCGGAACTGAAGCGTGCACTGGAATTGGCTCCCCACTAGCAGAATGTTGGGGAACATAATGGGGTGGCCGATCCGCCAGGAATCATCCTCCTCGTCGGAGCCTTCCACCACGCGGCGCTTAATGATGCCGTGCTCAAAGACGTCGAAGCCGACCTTCTTGTGGGGCCGGGCGCGGAGGGTGGAGGCGGCGGTGTTGAATCGGTCCCGCGTGCTCTGGTCAAAGGGGCCGGTATAGGCGTCCATGTTGCGGTAGTAGTTGCCGAAATAGCCATGCAGCCATTCCGCGTGCACCGGGTCTAGCGAGTTTTCCTGGCACTGCATCCAGTTGCAGGGCAGCTCGCTAATGCAGATGTCCCGCACCACGTTGTCCCACTGCATCGGCTCCCACATGGGGAACTCGGAGATTGGCTGCGGGCCCATGTACGCCCAGATCAGCCCGGCGGCTTCCCGGGCCGAATAGCCCGCCACGCCACACTTCTCGCGGAAGCGGCCGTCGGGATGAACGGTCTCCTCGAAAGGTTGCTCAATGCAGGCGCCGGTGTCGTTGAACTTCCAACCGTGATATTGGCAGCGGAGACCGTCCTCTTCCACCACGCCGTAGGCCAGGTTCACCCGGCGGTGGGAGCACCAGCGATCGATAAGGCCCAGTTGGCCGGAGCGGTCACGGAAGAGCACTAGGTCTTCGCCCAGTAGCCGCACTTCTTTGGTGCGGAAAGGACTGACATCCAACTCCTGCGCCGCCGCGATGGGGTGCCAATAACGCCGCATCAGGTTCCCCATAGGGGTCCCGGGGCCTACCTTGGTTAGAAGTTCATTATCTTTGATGCTTAGCATTGGACCTTCCCCCTCTACAAACTAACTAACGCTATCGGCATTTTTAGAGAATGTGCTCACGCTCGCCGTGCAGCACTTGATTCCACGTGGCCAGGGTTTGCTCAATGAGCGATGCGTCACTGCTCCAGCCCGCTTCGGCTGGGAGATAGGTAGGAGCCTTGGGGTTCTTGACGCCGTAGGTCAGGTGCTCCAAAGGCAGGGCTACATAGCGCGCTTGGTCGCTATCACGGAACACGTTTAGCGGGTCCTCGCCCCGCTCCAATTTTGCCAACTGCTGCTTGATGAGCCGGCGGAATAGGATGACGCCCTTGTCCGACTCGCCTAGCTTCTCCTTGTTACGTTGGGCAATGGGACCCTGGGACGCCCAGGACATGTAATCCTGGTTGAAGGTGAACTCCAGGTTCGTCCAGTTGCCGTTGTCGTCAAAGAGCGGCACGTAGCGCACCGGCACGCTCTCCTGCACGGGCGCCTCGGCACCAGGGGCGGCTCGGAAGGTGTAGAGCGACACATGGAAGGTGCGGGATTCGTCAATGGGCACGCGGAACTGGAGGGTGCAGGAGAACTGATTGCCCACCAAGAGGATGTTGGGGAACATGATGGGATGCCCCACCGCCCACGACTCATCCTCTTCGGTCATGCCCTCTACGATGCGACGCTTCACAATGCCGTGCTCAAACACATCGAAGCCGATCTTCAGCGTCTTCAGGTGGAGCACGCCCGAGCTGTTATGCATGCGCGTTCGGGTGGACTTGTCCGCCATGCCGTCGTAATGCTCTAACGTGCGGACGAAGCTGCCAAAGTGACCGTGCAGCCATTCCGAATGGACTGGATCGACCGAGTTCTCCTGGCACTGGAGCCAGCTACAAGGCAGTTCGGTGATGCAGATGTCGCGCACCACGTTATCCCAGGCTAGGGGCTCCCACATGGGGAACTCTGGAGCAGGTTGCGGGCCCATATAGGCAAAGATGAGGCCGGCAGCTTCCTTGGTGCTGTAGCCCGCCACACCGCACTTCTCGCGGAAGCGGCCGTCCGGATGGACGGTCTCTTCGAAGGGTTGCTCAATACAGGCGCCGGCGTGGTTGAACTTCCAGCCGTGGTACTGGCAGCGGAGGCCATCCTCTTCCACCACGCCATAGGCGAGGTTCACCCGGCGGTGAGAGCACCAGCGATCGACGAGGCCAAGCTGGCCGGAGCGGTCACGGAAGAGTACCAAGTCTTCGGCTAAGATGCGCACTTCTTTGGTGCGGAAGGGGCTGGTCTCCAATTCCTGACTCGCGGCAATGGGATACCAGTATTGGCGCAGCAGAGTGCCCATGGGCGTTCCGGGGCCCACACTAGTCAGCATCTCATTTTCTTTTACGCTCAGCATAAGTTAAACCGCCTCAACTCGCCTGATCATAACATAGCGAAACGTTATAGCACAGCAGCTCGTAATACTAGATCTGTCGGAATGATCTATCGGAATGCTCTAAGGGTAGTCAGGTGCAAGGGAGATGTCAAGCGATAATCCGCGCCCACAAGGGGGAGTCCTCTAGCAGGGGGGCGTCCTCTGGGCTCGCGCGATTGGGGGGCTCGCCGCGCTAGTCGCTCGGACCATCCCCCCGGCCCCCTTCCTAAGAGGAAGGGGGGAGTAAAAAGAACATCTGGGGGACACCCCCAGACCCGGTACAGACCGGGGAGATAGGTTACACCTAAACCGGGCACATGGGTGACACATTGTGGGATTGTGGGAACCATACCACGAGGAGGCAAATGTGTTGCCCTGGAGACATACGAGTGCTGAATCTGAACGATTGCGCCTGATCGAGCGTCACACATTGGGAGAGGAGGGCGTGGCCGAGCTGAGCCGTCAGTTCGGCGTCAGCCGCAAGACCGCCTACAAGATGATCGGCCGCCACGATGCTGAGGGTGAGGCGGGTCTGCTGGACCGCAGCAGCGCGCCGCATCACCGTCCCACCGCGACGCCTCCGGCGCTGGTCGATCGGATCATCGCGATGAAGCGAGCGTACCCGTTGTGGGGGCCCAAGAAGGTAATCGGCCGGCTGCGGCTCATAGCGCCTGCGGAGGCGTGACCGTCGCCCAGTACGGCGGGCGTCCTACTGGACTGTGCCGGACTGGTGAAGCGTCAGCGGCGTAGGCGGCGCAGCACGCCGTGGGGCGAGCCCTTCTCCGGCGCCAAGAGGCCAAACGACGTGTGGTCGATCGATTTCAAGGGGTGGTTCCGCACCGCAGACGGGACGCGGATCGACCCGCTGACGGTCCAGGACGCGGCATCGAGATATCTGCTGGTGTGTGACGGACTTGAGCGGCCCAATGGGCCTGAGGCCAGGCGCGTTCTGGACCGTGCATTCCGGGAGTATGGCCTGCCTAGGGCCATCCGCACGGACAACGGCGCGCCGTTCGCCAGCGTGGGATTGGGCGGCCTCTCGCCGCTGTCGGTGTGGTGGATCAAGCTGGGAATCATCCCTGAGCGCATCGAGCCTGGACACCCGGAGCAGAACGGTCGCCTTGAGCGGTTGCACCGGACGCTCAAGGCCGAGACGGCCACGCCGCCGCAGGCCAACCCCAGGCGTCAGCGTCGTGCCTTCGACCGCTTCAGGCACTGCTACAACGACGAGCGGCCGCACGAGACACTCGGGCAAATGCCTCCAGCCAGTCTGTACACGCCGTCGCTGCGGCCCCACCCTTCGCGGGTCAGTTCGCCGGAGTATGGAGCGGAAGCCACCGTGCGCAGGGTCCGCAACAACGGACAGATCAAGTGGAAGGGAGGCCTGGTGTACTTGAGCGAGTCGCTCATAGGCGAGCCGGTGGGCCTTGTCCAGCAGGACGAGCGGACCTGGTCGATACGGTTCGGGCCGCTCATCATCGGGATGCTGGACGACGTGAGCGGTCGGGTCGACAAGACCCCTACAAAAGTGTTACCTATGTCCCCGGTCTAACTGTTACCCATGTGCCCGGTCGTACACCCCCGGCCCCCTTCCTAAGTGGAAGGGGGAAGTAAAAAGAACATCTGGGGGACACCCCCAGACCCCTGCCAGATGGCTGCGCCCTCTGGACTCCTGCTTAGAGGTGCTGGGGACAGCCCCCGAGCGCTGTCAAAGGGGGGCGTCCTCTGGGCTCGCGCAATTGGGGGGTTCGCCGCGCTAGTCGCTCGGACCATCCCCCCGGCCCCCTTCCTAAGAGGAAGGGGGGCGTAAAAAGAAATCTGGGGGACACCCCCAGACCCCTATCAAAGGGCTGCGCCCTCTGGACTCCTGCTTAATAGTGCTGGGGAATGGCCCCAGAGCGCGGTCAAAGGGCTGCGTCCTCTGAGCTCGCGCGATTGGGGGGTTCGCCGCGCTAGTCGCTCGGACCATCCCCCCGGCCCCCCTTCCTAAGAGGAAGGGGGGAGTAAAAAGAACATCTGGGGGACACCCCCAGACCCCTGCCAGATGGCTGCGCCCTCTGGACTCCTGCTTAGAGGTGCTGGGGACAGCCCCAGAGTGCTGTCAAAGGGCTGCGCCCTCTGGTCTCCTCCACGCTTGCAAGCGCTGGGGGACAGCCCTAGACCCCTACCAGAGGGGCCACCCCACCCCGGATTGCTTCGCTGCACTCGCAATGACGAGTAGTAGGGGGAGGGAGAGAGGAGAGCGTGACACGATAGGGGCAACGACAGTGAGGGAATGACGGGGGGAGAGAGCGAGTTGTCGCAGCGGGGGAGAGCGTGACGGGATGGCGTCAGGCGATGACGCCCTGCTGTCGCAGGGCGGCGAGGCGCACGCCATCGTAGCCGAGGAGGTCACGGAGGGTTTCGTCGGTGTGCTGGCCAAGGTCAGGCGTCCAGCGCACCTCCGGCTCCGGCACACCCGCCACCTTGACGGGGTTGCCCACCATCTCAAAGGTCCCCGCCACGGGGTGCTGGCCCTCCAACACCATGTGGCGGGCCTGGGCGTGCTCAGAGCGCGCGGCCTCGGTTGGGGTGGCGATAGGGGCAGCCGGGACCGACTGCGCCCGCAGCGCCGCCAGCACTTCATCCACCGTGCGCTGGCCCACCCACTGCTCTAGCACAGGCTGGAGCACGTCGCCAAAAAGGTGCCACACCCCCTCGGCGTCCTCGGCGGGGGCTTGGGCCAGCAGGTCTTCCCGCTCGATGGCCTGGCACAGGCGAGTCCAGAGCGTGGGGATCGACGCGGCGATGACCACATAGCCGTCGCGGGCCTGGAAGCGACCATAGGGGCCGGCGTGGCCTAGCCGGCCGCGGGTCAGGTCTTGGCCGGTGAGAAGGGAGGCCATTACTGAGCGCTCGTTAATGGCCAGCATCGCGTCGGCCATGGCCACGTCGACGGTGGTGCCCTCTCCCGTCTGCTGCCGCAGCAGCACGGCGTAGAGGGTGCCGATGACGCCGTAGATCCCGGAGGCGATATCGCCCACGACGGCGCCGCCGACGGCGGGAGGGCCAGCCGCGTCGCCGCTAACGTGCATAAGGCCGCTCTCGGCTTGGGCCACGAGGTCGAGCGCGGCGCGGTCGCGCTCCGGGCTGCCCACCCGTCCAAACCCACTGATGGCGGCGTAGATGAGGCGGGGATTCACCTTCTTGAGTTCGTCATAGCCGAGGCCGAGGCGCTCCATGGAGCCAGGGACGAAGTTTTCCCAGACCACGTCGGCGCGCTTGACCAGCTCCAGGAAGACGGCTTTGCCCTCCGGTTTGGCGATGTCCAGAGCGAGGCTGCGCTTATTGCGCCCCAGACGCAGCGCGCCAGCGGCGATGCGGCCGCCGTCCGGGCTGTGGCGGAAGGGGGGAAGGCCGCGGCTGGGGTCGCCGACGTTGGGACGCTCAATCTTGATGACATCGGCTCCGGCGTCGCCGAGCATCATGGTGGCGTAGGGGCCGGCGGCCATCTGAGTGAGGTCGAGGACGAGCAGGCCGGTGAGGGGAAAAGGCATGTTGGTGGTTCCTAGTGTCTGCGGCTTTGATTGGATTCTGGCGTTTGTGTCTGATCTTTGAACGATTTCAGAATAATCGCCGAAAAGTGGGGAATTTTATGCCTGGCGTCTGGGTTTTGGTAGATTGTTTGGTGGCGTCGTGCTTTCGCTTGGCGTTTTTGCCGGGGCGGGATCAGTCGGGTCGCATGGGATATGGTAGCGGGTTGGGGGGCGTAGGGGAAGGGTGGGTGGCAGTAGGTTGCTGAGGCTAGGGGCACTCTCTGGAGCCCCTGCCAGATGCCGGGGCCCTCTGGAGTCCTGCGATTGGGGGCTTGGCCTCGATCGTGGCTGGACCATCCCCCTGGCCCCCTTGCTGGAAGGAAGGGGGAAGTAAAGAAGACTGGTTTATGGAGGCACGTCCTCCATACCTCCTGCCAGAGCGGGTGCACCCCTCTGGACTCCCCCGCTTGCAAGCGCTGGGGGAGACGCCTATGCGTTGTTGGTGAGCTAGAGCGAGCGGTGGTTGCTGCCCACCCTCCCACCCAGTTCTGTTGCTTTCCAGGGGGACACCCCCTGGAACCCCTGCCAGAGGGGCCACCCCACCCCAGATTGCTTCGCTGCACTCGCAATGACAGGATGGCGTCAGGCGATGACGGAGTGGGAGGGAATGCCAGAAACCGGTAAGATGGGGGTACATATCTGCAACCCCCGGAGGAGCTATGAGCGAGCAAACCCAGGTGAGCGACGGCGCCCGGTACTACGAGGATTTCACGGTGGGTGAGGTCATTCAACACCCAATTGGGCGCACGGTAACCACCACCGACAACATCTGGTTCACCAACCTGACGATGAACCCCAATCCGATACACTTTGACCACTACTACGCCAGCCAGACCGAGTTCGGGAAGCCGCTGGTGAACTCGGCGTTCACCTTGTCGCTCGTGACTGGTCTGAGCGTGGCTGACCTGAGCGCGCGGGCCTTCGCCAATCTGGGGTGGGACGAAGTGAAGCTGCCGCGTCCGGTGTTCGAGGGCGACACGTTGTATGCGCAGAGCGAGGTGCTGGAGGCGCGGGCGTCGCAGTCGCGGCCGAACGTGGGGATTGTGCGGGTGAAGACCATCGGGTACAACCAGGATGGGAAGGTCGTGATCGAGTACAAACGGAACATCATGGTGTACCGTCGCGGGCAGGCGCCGAAGATTCCGTTGCCTCAGGTGGGCTAAGGGGGTGTCGAGGGGCTGCGCCCCTCTGGAGTCCCGCGATTCGGGCTTCGCCTCGATCGTGGGTCGGACCATCCCCCTGGCCCCCTTCCTAGGAGGAAGGGGGAAGTGAAGAGAAGTGGTTTATGGAGGCACATCCTCCATACCTCCTGCCAGAAGGGGGCGCCCCCTCTGGACTCCCCCGCTTGCACATGCTGGGGGGACAATCCCTGGAACCTCTGCCAAAGGGCGGCACCCTCTGGACTCCCGCAATTTGGGGCTTCGCCGCGCTAATGGCTCGGACCATCCCCCTAGCCCCCTTCCTAAGAGGAAGGGGGCAGTGAAGAGGAGTGGTTTATGGAGGCACATCCTCCATACCTCCTGCCAGAAGGGGTGCGCCCCCTCTGGACTCTCCCGCTTGCAAGCGCGGGGTACAATCCCTGGAACCTCTGCCAAAGGGCGGCGCCCTCTGGAGTCCCGCGATTCGGGGCTTGGCCTCGATCGTGGGTCGGACCATCCCCCTGGCCCCCTTCCTCTTAGGAAGGGGGCAGTGAAGAGGAGTGGTTTATGGAGGCACATCCTCCATACCTCCTGCCTGAAGGGGTGCGCCCCCTCTGGACTCCCGCGATTGCACATGCTGGGGGAGTGACAGAGCTACGTTAACGGCTAGGTGGCGCCCTGACGGGCACTAACAGGTGGGAGGGGGTGATGGGGGGAGGAGTGGCTCAGTGGTCGTCGTGGTGGTGGCCGGTGGCAACTAGGACGTCGCCTTCTACCCAGCTCTCGCCATCGGCCCAGACCTCTTTCTTCCAGACCGGCACGTCTTCTTTAATGCGGTCGACGGTCCAGTGGCAGGCCTCGAAGCATTCCTTGCGGTGGGCTGCGGTGACCACCACCAGCAGGCTGGCTTGGCCGATCTCCAGATGGCCGATGCGGTGCCAAATGCCGAGGTCGGTAATGGGCCAGCGCTGCTTGGCCTCTTCCGCAATCTGGGCCATCACTTTGGTGGCCATGGGGGCGTAGGCGTCATACTCCAGGTAGGAGACAGTTTTGCCGCGGGAGTGATTGCGGACGACGCCCTGGAAGGTGACGATCGCGCCGTTAGCGGGGCTTTCGAGCAAAGCTTCCAGCTTGCGGGGCTCCAGGGGCTCTTCGGTAACGATGAACTGCATGGGGGAACCTCCGCTGACGGGGGGGATGAGGGCTACTTCGTCGTTCTGGTGGAGCACGGTGTCGAGGTCAGTATATGCCTCATTCACCGCCACCCGCAGCGCGGCAGTGCAGCCAGCCAGCCGAGGGTAGTCAGACACGAGCTGCTGGACGAGGTCGGCGGCGGTAGCGCCGTCGGTCAGGTCGAGCTGAAGCTGGCGGACGCCCACCGCCTCCCGGGCTGATGCGAAAAAGTGGGCGGTGATCTTCACGGGGGTCTCTTCGGTCGCAGAGTCGTGTCTTCATTATAATGGAGGCAGTGAGCAGGCGCCAGCAGTTGTACTCGTTCAGTGGCTATGAGACAGTGGCGCCGAGAGCACGTCTGGATGGCACTGCTCACGGTACTCGGCCACTCCACCCCAGATTGCCACGTCCGCAGGCTCCTCGCAATGACGGCGGGCGGTGGGGCGGGGGTACCCCGAGGGGCACCCCTACGACGTGCGGGGGAGTCCAGAGGGGCACAGCCTCTTTGGCAGGGGTCTGGGGGTGTCCCCCAGAGATTATTACTTTCTGCCCCCTTCATTCCAGGAAGGGGTCTGGGGGATGGTGCGTGCCACTAATGAAGCGATAACACAAGGTTGCTACAATTAAGGTAAGTAAGTACACCATGCGCATTCTTCACACGATTGACGAGTTCCGCGCGGCGCGCCGTGCGGCGCAGGGGACGGTGGGGTTGACGCCGACCATGGGGTACCTGCACGACGGCCACCGCTCACTGGTGCGGCGGGCTCGGGAGGAGAACGCTGTGTGTGCGGCGTGGATCTTCGTGAACCCCACGCAGTTCGGGGCCAATGAGGACTACGCCCGCTATCCCCGGGACGAGGCGCGGGACATCGCACTGCTGGAGCAGGAGCGGACCGATTTACTCTTCATGCCGGAGGCGGAGGAGATCTATCCGGAGGGGTTCGACAGCTCGGTTGACGTGGGCGGGGTGGCTCAACCACTAGAGGGCGCGGCCCGGCCCGGCCATTTCCGAGGCGTGGCGACGATAGTGGCGAAGTTCTTCAATATCATGCAGCCGGACCGGGCCTACTTTGGGCAGAAGGACGCTCAGCAGACGGTGGTGATCCGGCAACTGGTGCGGGACCTGAACCTGCCAGTGGAGGTGGTGGTCTGTCCGATTGTGCGCGAGCCCGATGGGCTGGCGATGAGCAGCCGGAACGCCTACCTGACGCCGCAGGAGCGGGCGGCGGCGCCAGTGTTGTACCGGGCGCTCTGCCAGGCGCGCGTGCACTACGAGCGGGGGGAGCGGGACGCTGAGGCGCTGCGGCAAACGGTGCGAGCATTGATCGAAGCTGAACCGCAGGCAAACATCGACTACGTGAGCGTGGCGGACGGGGAGACGCTGCGGGAGCTGGACACGGTGCGCGACCGGGCGCTGGTGTCGCTGGCGGTGCGGATGGGGCCGACGCGATTGATCGATAACATTGTGTTGGGTGAGTAGCGGCGGCGCGATAGCTTCACGTAGCTGCACAGTAGCTGCACAATGGAAGATGCGCTAAGCGAAAGACGCGCTACGGATAGAGTGGGTGCGAGCGATTTATGAACATACTGGTTACCAATGACGATGGCGTCAACGCTCCGGGCCTCTGGCACCTGGCCGAGGCGATGCGGGACCTGGGGAAGGTGACGGTGGTGGCGCCCGACCGGGAGCAGAGCGGGGTAGGAACGTCGATCTCGCTGGCGAAGGCGGTACGGATGCACAAGTTGCCTTACAGCATGGAAGGGATCGAGACCTACACGGTGGAGGGCACGCCGGGGGACGCCGTTATCATGGGGGCGGCCCACCTCTTGAAGGGACAGACGATCGATCTGGTGGTGTCGGGGGTGAACCACGGCCACAACACTGGGGCGGAGACCTTTCTCTCGGGCACGGTGGGGGCAGCCTGGCACGGCCGGCAGCGGAACATTCCGGCGATTGCGGTCTCGGCGGGCTACAAGACCCCGTACACCGGCAACTCGCTGTTCGCGGTGGGGGCGGGGATGGCGGCGGTCCTGGCGCAGCAGATCCGGCGGGGCGCCATCCCCAATGACGTGCTATACAACGTGAACGTGCCCTTCTGCAAGCCAGAGGAGGTGCGCGGCCTGCTTCTGACGCGTTCGTCCTACGGCACCTACGCGGACGAGGTGCGGGAGGAGAACGACGGGCGGGGGCGGGACTTCTACTACGTGGTGTTCAAGCGGGCCGAGGTGGACAAACGGAAGGGCACCGAAGCCTGGGCGCTGGAGCATCACTACCTGAGCCTGACGCTACTGGACAAACAACTCTCGCCGCTGCGGGCGACGCTGCTCCCCAAGGATTTTGCGGAGCAGGCGTTCGATCAACTGATGCAACTGATGGGGCGGGATTGGCCGACGCGGGCGGGCGCGGGGGTGGGGTGAATCCGGGTTCGCCCAGACCGTCGTGCGCTCTTGACAGGACGGGCGGAATCGGCACAATACAGTGTGCGGCACGTCACGCCATCAAGGCACACCTGCCCTTCTGGTCTGAGCGGCCGAAACAGCTACGAAAACAGCGTACGGCCTTCATGTGAGCGAGGCCGTTGAGCAAAGGAGGGCTTATGGCTCCAACGAGAATCGGCATCAACGGCTTCGGCAGGATTGGCCGCCAGGTCATGCGCAGCATGGGGGAGAACCACAGCGCCGCGCTGGACGTGGTGGCAGTTAACGACCTGACCGATACTCGCACCAACGCTCATCTCTTCAAGTACGACTCCAGCTACGGCATCTTCCCTGGCAGCATCGAGGCCAAGGAAGAGGGCATGGTTATAGACGGCCGGACGGTCAAAGTCTTCTCCGAGCGTGACCCGGCCAAGATCCCCTGGAAGGACGCGGGCGTAGACCTGGTGGTGGAGTCTACGGGCTTCTTCACCGACGCCAAGAAGGCGGCCGGGCACCTGGAAGCAGGGGCGAAGCGGGTGATTATCTCCGCGCCGGCGCGCAACGAGGACCTGACGATTGTGCTGGGAGTCAACGAGTCGAAGTACGACCCGTCGAAGCACCAGGTGGTGTCGAACGCGTCGTGCACCACGAACTGCGTGGCACCGGTGGTGAAGGTGCTGCATGACAGCTTTGGGTTGACCCGAGGGCTGATGACCACGGTGCACTCGTACACCAACGACCAGCGCATCCTGGACCAGTTCCACGAGGACCTGCGGCGGGCCCGCTCTGCGGCGGTGAGCATCATCCCCACCACTACGGGCGCGGCGCGGGCGGTGACGCTGGTGATGCCGGAGCTCCAGGGGAAAATCCACGGGATGGCCTTCCGGGTGCCCACGCCCACAGTCTCGGTGGTGGACTTCGTGGCAGACCTGGATCAGGACGTAGACATCGACATGGTGAACAACGCCTACCGGGACGCGGCCAGGGGCACGCTGAAGGGGGTGCTGGACGTGTGCGAGGAAGAGCTGGTGAGCGTGGACTTCAAGGGCAATCCCTTCAGTTCGATCATCGACGCCTCCAGCACGATGGTGATGGACAAGCGGATGGTGAAGGTGATCTCGTGGTATGACAACGAGTGGGGCTACTCCTGCCGGGTGTCCGACCTAGCGGCGTATATGGCCACAAGGGGCGTGTAGCCGAAAACGTAGCGTTATCACACAGAAGGGGGCGGGTTCTAGACCCGCCCCCTTCTGTGTGCGGGCCAGTGCGAGCCAGAATCGAGCATTCGCAGACTGCTCATCCGGTTGGGGCTGGCAGGTTGCGAGAGCAGGGAAAGCAGCGGAGGCGGGTCTGAGACCCGCCTCCGCTCGTGCTACGTTGCGTGGTGGTAACTACGGCGTGTGGAAGCTTTGCGCCGGAGACCAGGAGAGCGGGACACCATCGCCCTGCACCCGCGGGCGCACCCGCCAGTAGTAATTGATACCGGGCTCCAAGGGGAACGCGGCGGGCACGGTGTAGCTGTTGAGCGGCGAGGTGAGACCGCCGTGACGAAGCTCCCAGTAGAGGAACGCGTTGGACCCGAAGTTCGGGTCTTTGCTGACCTGAATTTCGTAATAGAAGATGCTGCTGTCGCTGTTCACCCAGCGGAGGGTGGGGGTGCGAGACGGGGCCTGGGCGCCCGCCGCCGGCTCCACGAGGCTGATGCCGGCAATGGAGGCCGCGGGGGTCTTGAAGCTCTGGGTTGCTGACCAGGGCCCCCACTGGGTATTAGTGTCGCCAACGGCGGTGATGGCGTAGGTCATGCGCACCCGCCAGGTATAGGTCATGCCCGGCAAGAGCAGGTAGTTACCGCTCCCCAACACTGGTGACCGCAAGGTATAGCTGCCCTCGATGTTGCGGATAACGTCGATGGCGGGCCCGTCGTTGTTGGAAGGGACGACTTGGAGTTGGTACTGGGTGACCCCCGGGAGCAGACCCCAACTGAGGGTGGTGGTGAGACTGGTGAGGCGGGCGCCGTTGGCGGGTGCGGTGAGCGCGGGCGACTTCAAGACGACGATGGGGATGACCGAGACGCTGGCCGATCCGCTGTTGGCCACGTAGAGCTTGCGGGAAGTGTTGTTGGCGGACACGCTCGTGGGAATGGCACCGGTGCTTATGGTTGCGAGCAAGGCGTTGGCGCCACCGTCGACAACGCTGACGCTGTTGCTGCCGCGGTTGGCTACGTAGACCAAGTTGCCGGGCCGGAAAACCGTTACGGCGCGAGCGCCGGTGCCGGCGGGAATAGTGGCCACCACAAAGTGGCTGGACGTATCGATGACGGAGACGCTGTTGCTGCCTAGATTGGCCACATAGAGCCGACTGGTGTCGGGGTTGACGGCGATGCCGGTGGGACTATCGCCGACCGGGATGGAGGCCACTACGACATTGCTAAAGCCGTTGATGACAGAGATGTCGCCGCCGCCCTGGTTCGCTACGTACAGAATGTTGGTGGCGGCGTTGTAGGCGGCTGCGGCCGGCCCGGAACCTACGACAATCGTTTCTTTGACGGTGTCGGTGGCGCCATCAATGATGGAAACGGTGTTGCTGCCCTGATTGACAGCGTAGACCGTGTTGGCGGCGGCGCTGCCGGTTACGGCCACGGGAAGCGTTCCCACCGGGATCGTGGCCTTGATGGCGTTGGTATTGCCGTCGAGCACCGTGAGGTTGTTACTGCCCTGGTTGGCGATGTAGATGGTGTTGGTGGCGGTGTTGACCCATAGCCCGGAAGGACTGACGCCAACAGGTATGGTGGCAATGACGCTGTTGTTGCCGCCATCGATGACGGAGAGGGTGCCAGCCCCCATGTTGGTGACGTAGACAAAGCCGGTGACGGCGTTAACGGCCACACCGCCCGGGCTGGCTCCGACGGCAACCGCTCCCGACAAGTCCGGGCTGCTGACGGGGGGCGCGCTGGAGAGTGGAATCGGAGTTGGGGTGGACGCTAGCACGACAGACGGCGTGGGGGTGGGAGTGGCAGTAGAAGTGGGGGTGGCAGTGGCAGTAGCGGTGGGGGTTTCCAGCTGGGTCGTTTCAAAGGCTCGGAGCGTGCCGTCCCGCGATAGCTGGTAGAGACTGCTGTTGGCCACCACCGGGGATGACTGTGTGCGGTCGATACTCTGCTCCCAGCGCTTGGCCCCATTGGCGGCGTCATACGCGTAGAGGACCCCGTTGTACGCTGCGACGAAGACGTAGCCGCCAGCGACGGTGGGCGACGCGTAGACGGCCTCGGGCGCCTCGGTGCGCCATCTCTGGCTGCCGTCAATGGTGTTCAGCGCGAGGATGGCGCCGTTGAGGCCGGCCACGTAGAGCACCCCATTCGCGAACGCGGGAGATGACCGTACGCCTGTTCCGATGGAGCGCCGCTGTGCGTTTTCATCGAAGCAGCAGTCATCGTTAGCGTTGTCATTGGCGACGGTGGTGCTGACGGCCACCGTCCAACGGATAGTACCGGTGGTGGTGTTGATGGCGTAGATATTGCCGTCGTCGGAGCCAAGGTAGACGGTGCTGCCAGACACGGTGGGAGTAGATTGGAATGGGCCGGCGCCGGTGAACGACCACCTCAGCTCGCCAGAGGCGGCGGTAAAGGCATAGAGCTTGCCGGTCTCGGTGGCGACATAGACGGCATCGCCGGTGGCGGCAGGAGACGAGCTCACTGCGCCATCGACGGCGTAGGACCAGCTAGCGGCACCGGTGTTGGCGTCGAGCCCGTAGACGCGGCCGTCCTCAGTAGCAATGTAGGCCCAGCCGTTGAGCACCGCTGGCGCGGCTTTGATGGCACTGTCGGCGTTGTAGGTCCACTTTAGGTCCCCGTCCGCGGCGCCAAGGGCATAGAAGTTACCGGCATTATTGCCCACATAAGCAATGCCATCCCAAACGGCCGCAGTCGAGTGAATCGGGGAGCCGGTAGGGTAGCTCCACCTAACCAGCCCATTGATCTCGGCAAAGGCACGGAGGCGCCCATCGTTCCCGCCCATGAAGACGGAGCCTTCATAGACCACGGGCGAGGCGAACTCCTGGTCTCCGGATGGGAGGGGGTAGCTCCAACTGAGCTCCATAGGGAGGTTCAGGCTGGGTTGGTCTGGGTTGTAGCCAGACCGCTCGGAGGAGTGCCTGAAGGTGGGCCAATCGCCGGTTTGGGCCCGTGTGGTATCGGGTGTGGTGAGCGTGAAGAACCAGAGGCTTCCTGCCACCAGCACCGTCGCAAATGCACTAAAGAGCAGTCGTTTCCATGCAATACGTGCAATACGTGCCATATGTCACCCCTGTAGCGCACACTCGTCCACAGTTTCAACCAGTGTAGCGCAAGGGGCTTCCGCTGTAAATGTTGTAGTGGAGAATGATTGAACACTATATATGCTACATGGTGTATGCTACATGGCTAAGGTAAAGCGATCTTGAAATGGGTTGCAGTAAGGGCACTCCAGAAGGATAGTGCCCTAAGGCGCTCGGGGGTTTGGCTCGCGCCGAAGCACACGTTGACACGTCAAGGGCGATTGCCTAGACTGAAGCGTGCAGGGCAGTGGCTGGATAGCAGTGCCTAACCCGTCCGCAAACCTCGGAGGCAATGGAAGGCCATCTTTGTCATGAAGGTGCGCCTTTTTGTTTTGCCCACACACCAGGACAGTAAACTACTTTGGCTTCAAGAGACTACACCTCCACTGGCAGTGCGCCCTACGGTGCGTTCGGTACAAGACGCCCTGCCCCCCGCCGCGCAGCTTATGGGTGCGCTGGCCGGACCCTGCTGCTCACCCTCATCTTCATCTTCTTGGCGATAATCGCGGCCGCCTTGCTATGGTGGGCCACGGCCTCGCTGGAGGACGGCAGCGGGCCGGTAGTGTGGCCCCCTAGCGTAGCGGCCACTGCGACGCCTGATTCGCTGGTAAAGCCGCCGCCTGGCGTTATCTGCCCGCCGGAACCGGGGCTCACCGTCCAGCCGGGTTTGTCTTCGGGCCCGGCTGCCAATGTGGTGCAGGGAGTGTTTCCCCCTGCAGCTGAGGTACGCTGGTCGGTTGACGAGCTGCCGGAGCTTGCTGGCATGAGCCAAACGGTGACCACGGTGCTGGAGCACAACGCGGTTCAGTATCCCGGCAGGCAAGGCCCCTACTATGCGTTCCGCCCGGGGGACCTCTATCCGGAGGTTTACCTGCGTGATCAGCTCACGGCCTCGAAGATAGGGCAGTATCTCTACGGCAAAGCTATGATGCGCAGCGGGATCGAGGAGTTCCTAGCGAACCAACTGGACGCCGCCCCCGCCGATGCTGACGAAGGCAAGCACCCCTATCCCGGGCCGGGGGCGGTGCCGGGGTATCTGACACTGGACAGCCGGCAGGTAAAGACCACCGCCACTTCAGACGAAGAGTCGAGCGCGGTGCAGCTGGCCTATCTGTACTACCAGACGGCGGGCGGAGCAGACTGGCTGCGTTGCTCTGTAGATAGGCAGAGCGTGCTCGAGCGTTTGAACCGGGCTATGGAACGGCTGGTACTGGGGCGGCAGGACGCCGGCTCAGGGCTTATCAGGCGGGCGCACACCACGGACTGGGGCGACGTGCGGTTTCAAGGGGGCGAACGGCCCACGATGAGCGACCCCGACGGCGAAGTGTGGACGGCCTCTATCTATGACCAGGCGTGGACCTATTTGGCGTTGCGGCAGCTCGCGGAGTTGAACCGCGCCGGCGGTCAAGCGGAGTCGGCGGAACGCTGGGACAGCGCGGCGGCGCGTCTGCGGGCGAATGCTCAGCAATTCCTGTGGCAACCATCCCGCGGCTTCTTCCGTATCCACACCCATCTCTACCCCTGGACGCACTCCTTTGATGAGGACGACATAGTAGCGATTGGCAACGCGGCGGCCATCTATACCGGGCTAGCAGAGCCGGCTCAGGTGGGGCAAATCCTCAATGCACTGGAACGGGCAAGACTCCAGGCCGGGGCCACCAAGCCCGGCGTTTCAGTCTACCCACCCTATCCCGCAGGCTTCTTCCGGCACGAGCTGCTCGAAGAGCCCGGCACTCATCAGAATGGGGGGCTGTGGGACTGGTGGGGCGGTGTGGAGATCACCGGAGCGTTTGAAACCGGCTATAGCGAGCAGGCGTGGGCCAACCTGGCAGAGGTTGCGCGTGAGTGGGCCACCCATCCGGAGGAGATCGCGGAGTGGCAGGACGCCGCCTCTAACGAACCGGAAGGGAGCAGCAACTATGCCGCAGCGGCCGGCGCCATGGGCGAAGCGGTGGTGCGGGGGCTGTTCGGGATCAGCATCAGGGAGGACGGTTTCAGGCTGGAGCCACGCCTAGGGGACCGCAGCGGCCAGATTTCGGTGGTGCAGCCCGCAACCGGTTACGGCATCGCCCTAGAGCAGCGGGTGACGGAGGACCGCATGGAGATGGCGATTGCGTACACCTCCACACACAAGCGGCCGGGGGTGTTGAGCGTCCGCCTGCCCGCGGATAGGGTGGCAGAGGCGGTACTGGTGGATGACGCGCCGCAGCCCTTCACGATGGTTTGGCGCGGTAACGATGCCTACGTGGATGCAGGTAAAGCGCCCACGGGGGAGCACCGGGTGATTATACAGCTGCGCGAGGACGCGGGTCCTGCCTATGCCGCCGTATGGGAACGGTACACCATCCCGCCGGTGATGCAAGCAGGCCGGGCGGTGCCGGTGCAATTGGTGCTCTTGAACACAGGAAGCGAGGTCTGGGGCAATGAAGGGAACGATCCGGTGCGGGTGGCCTACCGCTGGCTGGACGAGTCCGGGGCACCGTTACTAGCGGGCGAGCAGGCGCTGGAAGGACGGATCGAGCTGCCGACGGCGGTCGAGAGCGACGGGGAGATCGCCATCAACGAAACATTGACTACACCCCGACAGGCCGGACGCTATCGTCTGCAGCTGGGCCTAGCGCAAGGGAACGCCCCATGGTTCCACGAAGCCAGCCCGGAGAACACCACGCTGGATTTGCCGATACTCGTAACCGACCAGAGTTGGCAGGCGCTAGTGCTGAATGTCGAACCGGACTTCCGGATCCCTGCGAGTCAGCAGACCACCTTCGGTGTGTCGGTTCAGAACGCGGGTACCTCCACTTGGGCGGCGGCTGGGCCGGACGCCGTCCGCATAGTGCTCAACTGGTATTGGGCAGACGGCACACCCTACCGGGAACTGGGCCTGGTGGCCCCGATACCCCTGCTCAACGACGCTGCGCCCGGTGACGTGGTGCGGGTTAACCCCCTGTTGCCAACACCCCGGGTTCCCGGGGTGTATCGGGCCAGCTTCGAACTGATCAGCGGAATGGGCGAGCCGTTTCCTGCGCTTGATTCCAGTAATGCTGCGGCGGAAATCACGGTGACGGTGGAATGAGCGGTCTCGCCATATGGCAACTCCGTGGCCTGCCGCCCGGCCGCCGATGCGACGGCGGGTCCGGTGGGGCCTTCCTGGTGATCATCTAACTGCTAACTTAAGAAAAGCCAAGCTAATTGCGGAGGGCGGGGACGTAGTCCCCGCCCTCCTGTATCTCCTCTATACGCCAGTGCAGCGCTAGCGAGAAGTAAGGCTCACCTTTCGGATGGTCAAGCCGGCGGCCAGAGCCAGCAGACCGAAGACAACCATCCCGGCTGCGGCGGGAACCGTCGCATCGTCGCCGGTCATGGGCAGGGTGGCCGGCATGTCGCCGCCACTCATGTCGCCGTCGCTCATGCTGCCACTCATGTCACCGCCGCTCATGTCGCCGTCCTTCATGTCGCCATCGCCCATGCCACCGCTCATGTCGCCATCGCCCATGCCACCGCTCATGTCGCCGTCGCCCATGCCACCGCTCATGTCGCCATCGCCCATGCCACCGCTCATGTCGCCGTCGCCCATGCCACCACTCATGTCGCCGTCGCTCATGCCGCCACTCATGTCACCGCCCATGTCGCCGCCGCTCATGTCGCCGCCCATGTCGCCGTCGCTCATGTCGCCGCCCATGTCGCCGTCGCTCATGTCGCCGCCCATGTCGCCGCCCATCATGGTGCCGACGTGGAATGTGAACTCGCCGGTGACCTCATCGCCGTCAACTGCGGAGAGCGTCATCCACTGCACGGTATAGGCCCCCTCGGGGAGATCGGGATTGAGGGAGACCACCAACAACTTGCTGTTGGGATCAGAAGCGTCAATTGTACTGTCGCCCAAGTCCACTGCCACGCCGTCGGCGCTGAGGACGGAGATCGAGCTTCCCACGTCCACGGCCTCAATGAACCACACCTTGACCGTGGCGGGCGAATCGGCCACATAGGCGTCGGCGGCCGGCTCCGAGCGGTCGTAGTCCGCATGGGCGTAGGTGGTGCGGCTGCTGGCG
Organism: Dehalococcoidia bacterium; assembly: GCA_965261835.1. GTDB lineage: Bacteria > Chloroflexota > Dehalococcoidia > SHYD01 > SHYD01. The sequence goes on from OZ253478.1 coordinate 88,573, forward strand.
GGCGCAAAGACGCCGGCGAGCAGGAGCAAAAGGACAACCGATATGGATAAGGTACGGGTGATTAACACAGTTTACTCCTTGGTTTGTAGTGTCCGAAGGCTGTTTCCCGCCGCGGTGGGCAGGAGAACGGGGCTACAGGGCGCTTACCGGCGGGGGATGCAGGGGAGCGACTACTACCCCGAACAGTGGTACAACCGGGCTCTGGGCAACGTGCCCCAATAGGGCAATTGGGGGATCGGGGGGCAGGGGCGCCGACATCATGGGCATGAGCAGCCGGACGAAGCCCATAGCACCCTCCGGCTCCCAGTTGAGGGACGCGTCCGGTAGGAGCTGACGCTGGAGGAGGTCTGAGATGGACACGCCGCGGATGTGGACGTGGGGCAGTTGAGGCAGTAAAGGCTCATACCCAGGAGGGCTGAGCAGCAGGCGCTCGGGTTCGATCTGGTGGGCCACCGGGTGAGCATGGTCGGGGGCATAGGCACGCTCGGCAAAGTGGTGGTCGGCCGCGGGCCACACCACAATGAACAGGAGCAGGGTAACGCAGGCGGCGGACAGCCCGCGGGCGGCGCGCTTCCAGACACGCCTCGGTATGGGGCGGCTTCTGCGGTGCAGTAGCGTTGGCAAGTACTGTGGCACTAGACCGATCCCCGCGCGGATTTGCACCTCTCAGTGTCACGCCAGAGTGCGGGTTCGTCAAGGAGTCACCCGCGTTGAAGGGGAGCGCGGCACTAGCTCCGGTAGGGTAGATGCTCGTCGTGGCGCGGAGATTTAAGGAATTATTAATAACTACGCGGAGGGTGGGGGCATAGTCCCACCCTCCGCGTAGCCTTCACATGCACATGCGCCGGTGTATCGCTACCGCGCCGCCGCGCTCACTTTCCGCAGGGCTAGGCCGGCGGCCAGTGCCAGCAGGCCGAAGACCACCGCCCCGGCTGCGGCGGGGAGCGTGGCGTCGTCGCCAGTCATGGGCATGGTGGCGGGCATGTTCGCCATGCTATCGCTCGATGCATCCGGCTGGTCCTGCGTGGTGTCTGCGTGCTCCTGCACGGCCATGTCGGGCTGCTGGTCGCCCATTGCCATCCCGGGCTGGTTGTCGCCCATTGCCATGTCAGACTGGCGGTCGCCCATTGCCATCTCAGGCTGATCGTCGCCCATTGCCATCCCGGGCTGGTTGTCGCCCATTGCTATCCCGGCATCCATGCCGCCACCGATCCCGCCGATCTCAAAGGTGGCCGGGGTCGTGGAGTTGCTGTCGGCGATAGTGATGCGGATGGTGTTTCTCACCGGGGGATCATAGGGCAGGTGTTTGTTGTCGCTGAGCGTGACGGTGAGGGTATGCGGCCCATTGGACAGCCCGCGAATGGCAACCACCGGCGCTGAGCTCATGCCAAGCTCGACGCCATCCACCAAGACATGGAGATGGCCGCCCAGGGTGCCGGCGGGCGCAGCGGCGGTGGAGCCCATGGCCATTAGGCTGACGTTATTGGTATGGAACTGCAGCTCCACGTCGCCGCCGGTGATGGTGGCGCCATCGGTGGGCTGCGCGAACGCTACCTCCGCGGCAATGCCGCCGGTGGGGCTCACGGTGGGCGGAGCGGGTGCGGGCGCGGGTGCGCCGTGGCCAACACTGAACTCGAACTCGCCGGTGACGTTATCGCCGTCATCGGCGGAGACCGACTTCCATTTCACGGTATAGACCCCCACGGGGAGATCGGATTTAAGAGAGACCGCCATCAGCTTGTTGGTGGAATCGGAGGAGTCTATTGCACTGTCGTTCAAGTCCGCTTGCTGGGCCTGCGCGTCCAGAACGGAGAGCCAGCTCCCGTCGGCCAGGGTCTCGGTGAACCACACTTTGACCGCGGCGGGCGAGGCGGCGACGGTGGCGCCGGCGGCCGGCTCGGAGCGATCGTAGGCGGCGTGGGCGTAGGCGGTGCGGCTGCCGGCGGGCGCAAGGAGGACGGGAAACAGCAGCCAAAGGACAATCGCTATGGATGAGGTGCGCATGAGTAACAAGGTTTGCTCCCTTGGTCTGTGGTCTCCGGAGGCGTCTTCCTGCTCCCGATGAGCAGGAGGACGCGGCTACAGCGAGCCTACCGGCGGGGGCAACAGGGGAGCAACTACCATCCCGGAAAGTGGTACCACCGGGTTTTGGGCAACGCGCCCCAAGCGGGCGATTGGGGGATCGGTGGGCAGGGGCGCCGACATCATGGGTGTGAGCAGCCGGACCAAGCCAATGGTGCGGTCCGGTTCCCAGTTGAGGGTCACGTTGGGTGCGAGCTGACGCTGCAGGCGGTGGGGGATGGACACGCCGTCGACGTGGCGGTGGGGCACCTGGTGCAGTAAAAGCTCATACCCGCTGAGGCTGAGCGCGGCGCGTGTGGAGTCGCTCTGGTGGGCCGCCAAGTGGGCGTGACCGGCGTCGTAGGCACGCTCGGCGAAGTGGTGGTCGGCCGCGGGCCACACCACAATGAGCAGCAGTAGGGCGACGCAGGCGGCGGACAGCCCGCGGGCGGCGCGCTTCCAGCCACGCCTCGGCATCGGGCGGCTTCTGCGGTGCAGTGGCGTTGGCACGTACTGGGGCACTAGACCGATCCCCGCGTGGATTTGCACCTCTCAGTGTCACGGCAGGGCGCGGGTTCGTCAAGGAGTCACCCGCGGTGAGGGGATCGTGGGCGCGGTACTGGGCGACGGGGCGTGGGGGCGAGGCCCGGCTGGGGTGGACTGCGTTGCCTTGACGCCCCTAGAGGGCGCGTTTAGACTGATGACGCACCCTCAGACGGGCGATTAGCTCAGTTGGTTAGAGCGTCTGTTTTACACACAGAAGGTCAGAGGTTCGAGCCCTCTATCGCCCACCACTCTTGACAAAATCAAGGACTTTCCGCCTGTGCTTTAAGCTGAAGGTGTAGTCTATGCTCTCCCGTATCGTGTGGAAGTACCAGGGTCGCTGTATCAGTGGGTACGAACAACTGCTGGAGTGTTATGGGGACCAGGAGTTTGATTCACCCACGCGATCAACTGTTCCACTTCTCGCATATTGGCGGAATCCAAGGCAACGTGTGCGCGAGCTATCAAAAGCTCTAAAATTCCCATTGCCTGATCAGACGTCCTTGGATTTCGAACACCCGGTAGGCGTCCAGCGAGGCAAGGGCAAGCCTTCTTTCACTGACCTGATGCTGACTTCAGGCGACGTCTCACTTGCCATTGAATCGAAGTGGACCGAGTCAAGATATGAAGATGTATCCACTTGGATTTGTAGAGGGTCAAATCCACAGAATCGCACTGAGGTTCTCAAAGGCTGGCTTGACCTGCTCGGTCGGAGGTGCGAACGCCAGCTCTCGGTAGTCGATGTGCTTAGATTGCCATATCAACTTGTCCACCGCGCTGCGTCAGCTTGTGCTTCGGGTTCTACGACTAGCTGGCTAGTCTACCAATTGTTCGATATGGACTCTGAGAAACAGGGGATGTACTTGAATGACCTACAAAGACTCGCGAAGGCTCTGGAGCCAGGTCGGACTCTCAGGGTCTGCGCTGCATTGTGCAGTATTGAGCGGACTGAACGTCAGATCGAACTCGAACGCAAGTGGACTGAATTGGGAGAGCGCAATTTGCACGGGGCTGTGCGGGCAGGTTTAGGTGATGGGAAGCTGTTCTCCGTCCGACTGGAGGAAGTGAAGAATATCTAATGCCCAACGGTTAATGTGGACAACTCGGCCAGCGAGGAAGCGCTTTTGCCTTTCCGTCATGGTTATCTTCACCTTTAGCTTCACGTTAGACCTGTAATTGAACCATACATGAATCTTCGTTTGAGATCAGGCCATCGGAGCGATGCTAGGGGTCATGAACCACCTCCGGACGGCATTGTCCGATGGACCTAGAGTAGTCCATCCATGCCCTAGCAGAGAGGTGGCCGCGAGTGAATTCCCGGCGACGCAATCCTGGTCAGGACGTGGCGATCCCTCGATACTGTCGCTTTATCACTCCACTTCCCAAACGACACAAGTCACTCAACCACTCGTGGCAGTGGGCTCGGTCGAGAGCCCATGGACAATTACGAATGCATTGGGGGGAGGGGGTGGTATTGGGTGAATGGAAGACCATCGCTCAAAAACAACCTACTCAAACCAAAACAAGCCTGTACTATTGCCAAATACATTGCTTAAGGGAATAATGTAAGGCCAATGGTCACTGTTTGAGGTAAAGGAGCCTTCCCCATGTCCGAATCCAGCATAACCGTGAAGGGCCAGACCACGTTGCCCAAAGCCGTCAGAGATTCGCTGGCGGTGAAGGCCGGAGATAAGGTCCACCACGCTTGACGAAATCAAGAACCTTCACGACCCGGTTCATCTTGGCGTTGTAGCAGGTGCTGGGGCTTGCTAGTTGGGCGAGACTAGTACGGGCGGAACAATCTCGATAGATGTGCCTAACTTCCACGGCTACAGGCTGGAGAGCCTGGCCTTGAGTGGAAACCGGTTCAGTGGAGTGATACCCTCAGAGTTGGGAGACCTTGATAACTTGACATCTCTGAACCTCGAAGAAAACCAGCTGAGCGGGAAGGTACCAGCTTGGTTGGCCGACGTTGTTGATAGAGAGGGAGAGGCGAGGCTCTACTACAACCAGTTCGAGTGCGCACCGAGTTCCCCAAAGGGCCGGGGCAGTATCGACAACATGCCGGACTGCTGAGGCATCACGCATCCTTAGACCTTCAAGAATAGGTCCAAGGCACGGAGCAACCAGCAAGGAGGTTAAACCATGGCGACGAAAGAACTGCGCGACCGGGTTGATGCCCAGTGGGGACAGCAAGCTATCTTGTGGGGTCAGGAAAACCACGACCGCGAGCGCAAGCTGATTTACGACTACCTCGACCAGGATGAAAACATCATGGGGCTGGTGGGCTGTACTTGGGGGCCCGAGTCGGCATTCGACGAGGGCGCGGGACTTATGGTGCGGCAGCAACGGCTCAAGGGTGCCGCCGTCGTCACCGACCTCAGCGTCCACTTCGTCGCCCAGAAGGGCTTCAACAAACTTCTGACTCAGATGCCATTGCCCAGCATCACGGCAGTGGAACACGCAGGCGGAGTAGTGACCGTGGCCGGCGACGGTATCCATAGTTGGGCCGGGATGGGGCAAGACGACCCCTTCCAAATCCGGGATATTCACGGCGACTTTGGCAACCGCTTCGCCGAACTGGTGCAGCGGCTCCAAACCGAGCCTCGCTCAACTGTCCCTCACCCCGCCGCCGCTCAAGTCTTCGGAATGAGCAAAACCGAACGCATTGACGCCCAGTGGCAGGACCGTTCCTCAATGCCCGGCCGAACGAATCCCGGATTTCTTGCCGGGCTTCTTAGCACTCTCTCGGGCGCCAATCTCAAGAAGTACGAAGGTGAACGCAAGAAGCTCCACGAGATCCTTGATGACGACGAGAACATTGAGTACTGGCTGGGAGGCCGCTGGGGTTTGCCCGACGATTTCGAGTTCTCCCCCCTAGGTGGGCTTGGGAGCAACAGGACAGGCCACGAGGGTATCGCAGTCGCTACAGACCGCCGGGTCCTCCTGTTGCGGAGTGCTGCGCTCGGCTCCAGGGAGATAGACCTGCCCTACGACCGCATCGATGACGTTGGATACAACGATGGGATGATCTCCTCCGGCGTCCAGTTCGAAGGCAGTACAATCGAATCCTACAGTTTCTACTTTGACCACAACAACAAAGCTGGCGTCAAAGGCCAAGCTCGCCGTCTTGTAGATTGCGTCCGGCAACATCTGGCCACGCCGCCAGCCACGGACGCTAATTAGACCTGCCACCCCGCCGGTTGCTACTCAGGCTCCCACCACCATGAGTCCCGTGGGATGGCGGACAGCAGAGGGCCTCGCGTCGCCTCTCCTAGTGGCGCTGCCGGCAGTTTCAACTCCTCCATCCGAAGAAGCTCGAACTTCCGTATGGGGCGCGGTACCAAGGCTCACAAAGCCCCCAACCACATCTCGAAGACGGTTCTGCCTACCGTCCACCTTGGCCCACCACGCTGCACGAAATCAAGAACCTCCATGTTGAGGTTCACCCTGCGGCTGGTTCTGCGCGGCTGTCGAAGGATGAACGTCGGTGTGGAGGTTCTTCCATAAAGGACCCGCGGCAGGCCTCGGCTTAGAGTTCCGCCTTGCCGGTGCGAATCGTGAACGCGGAATCCACCGGGGTGACGAAGATCTTACCGTCGCCGGGGTACCCGGTGAAGGCGGCTTCTTGGATGACCTGGATCGTTGAATCTACCAGCTCATCTTCAACGACGACGAGCATCATGGCTTTGGACAGGTCCTGATACAGCTGGCTGCCCACCTGAATCCCCTGCTGTTTGCCGTGTCCCAGCACGTCCCACTTGGTCAGTGCGGGCAAATTGGCGGCGGCCAGGGCAACCGCAACCTCGCTTTCCTTCTCCGGACGTATGACTGCGCGGACCATTTTCATCGCCACTCCTCCTCGAATGTGTTAGCCCCCTGAGAGGGCGGGAACCATCAACACCTGGTCTTCAGCTTCGTGGTCTCTCCTGATGTTCTTCAGTACTTCAAAGTTGCTCAGGACAATGGGGAGGACCTCTTCCAGCATATCCAGCGGGACTAACTCCATGACCTTTTGGCCGGGCCTCGGGTCGGCGCCCGTGCGGCCTCCGACGTAGATGCTCACGGCGTCAATCACCACCCCGTCAACCCGCGCCTTCGCGCCCTGGAACCCGATGTCCGCAGCCTGGTGGTTGCCGCACCCCGCAGGGCATCCCGACCAGTGCATGGTCAGTGGCATTCCCTCGGGGTACCGCTTGGCGAGGACGTCGGCGATCCGTTTACCGGCGCTCTTCGTCTCGATGAGGGCGAGGTTGCAGTAGTCCGTGCCCGTGCAGCTGACCAGCCCCCGCGCGAAGGGGTGGGGATCGGGCGATAGTTCCCGCAAGAGCGGCTCCGCCAAGAGCGCCGAGAGCTTGCTGTCTGGCACGTTCACGATGATGGCGTTCTGGCTTGTGGTCAGGCGCACTTCCCCGGAGCCATAGGCCTCCGCCAGAGATGCCAGCCCAGCGATTTGGTCGGCGTTGGTCCTGCCGGTGGGGACGCACAGGCCCACGGAAAACAGGCCGGGGACGCTCTGCTCGTTGACGCCCAGGTGATCGGTCTTATGGGCGTGGCGCGAGTCCCGTCCTGCGCGATCCAGGGGCTTGCCCCAACGGTCTTCCAGGACGGCGCGGAAGCGCTGAGCTCCCCACTCTTCAATCAGGAACGCAAGTCGGGCCTTGGTGCGCTTTTCGCGGGCCCCCTCATCGCGGAAGAGGAGGGTGATCTCGGCGGCCAGCCGCGCCGCCTCATGCGGCTCGACGAAGACGTCCAGAGGCGTCGCGGCCACCATACCGCCGGACCCCATCTTCCCCCCCACCGACACGTTGAAGCCCAACGCGCCGTCGGACCCGCGGATAGCGGGGAACATGCCAAGATCCTGGGTCTAGCCGTGGGTGCAGTTCTCCAGGCAGCCGGTGATAGTCACGTTGAACTTGCGGGGCAGGTTCGTGAACTCCTTATTCTTCAGGAAGATGCCGGTGTACTCGGCCCCAACCGGCGCGGCGTCAAAGAGCTCCTCGGCGGTCAACCCGGACAGGGGGCAGCAGTTCACCCCCCGGATGTTGTCCATGCCCGTCTGGAAGGAGTCGAGGCACACGCCTTGCAGCGCCTCCAGGATTTCCGGCACCGACCCAATCTTGATGGCGCGGAGCTCGATCTGCTGCCGCGTGGTTATGTCAAGGATGCCGTTGCCGAGACGCCGCGCGATCTCCGCAAGCGCCCGCAGTTGGCCAGACGTCGTCTGGCCGTTGGTGACGCGCACGCGCATCATAAACTTGCCCGGCGTTGGTTTGCGGAAGAACACGCCAATCCACTTCAGCCGGTCCCGGTCCCCAGGGTCCAGCGTCTCCCAGCCCCCATGGGTTGCGGCCAACCCCTCGATCTCCTCGAGGATGTCCAGACCGTCTTTTTCCGCCTTGACCTTTTCTACCGTATTGCTGCCGGGTTTCATTGCCGCCTCCTGCCGTGGCTACAGATACGGGACCATGATCACGCGCTGCGGGGCCAGGACACCACCGGCCCTGCCCAGCGCCCGGTCCATTGCCAACCGCTCCTCCTCCTCGGTCTTGGGCGAGAAGCGGACCAGGAAGACGGCGCTGGATACCGCGATGACGCAGACTCCCAAAAACAATAGGGCCTGCTCTGTCTGGATGGACTCCATCCTGAACAGGAACCCGGCGGCCACTGCTCCCGCGTTGCCACCCGCACCCACAATACCCGCCACCGCCCCAAGTGCCCGCTTGTTGACGAAGGGCACGATGGAGTAGGTGGCCCCCTCCGACATCTGCACAAAGAGGCTGAACACCAGCATGGAGAGAATGGCCAGCGGCAAGACCGCCATTTGCGAGAACGTGATGAGAGCAATCCCCTCCAGCAACAGAACGCCGCCCAAGAACATGGTGCGGCCCTTGAGGCCGAAGAGCCGCCCGGCCTTGTCGCCGAACACGCCACCTAGAGTACGGGCGAAGAGATTCATCAACCCGAACAGGCCGGCCACGAGCCCCGCCATCGCTAGTCCAAGACCGAAGCGGTCGTGGAAGTAGAGCGCGGCGATGTTGTGCATGGTCAACTCAATGCCGAAGCACGCACCATAGATCAGGAACAACGCCCACACGCGGTGGTCCTTAGCGGCGGAGAGGAAGGCACCCTCATCCGCTTCTCCCGAGGCTCGCGGTTCGTTGGCAAGCACCTTGTGCGCCTGCTCCATGGGCGCGTCCTGCGTCAGCCGCCAGTAGGCCACACCCATGCAGAGCAGCGCCACTCCCGGCACAACCATCGCAAGTCTCCACCCCAGAAACTCACTCGCTCCCAGGCCGACAATGACGGCCAGGATCAGGGGCATGGCCATTTGGGTCACGCCGCCGCCTAGGTTGCCCCACCCGGCCGTGGTGGCGTTGGCCGTCCCCACCACGTTGGGGGCGAACATCACCGATGTGTGGTACTGGGTGATGACGAAGGACGCTCCAATGACGCCGATGCCCAGACGAAACAGAAGGAAGGTCTCGTAGCTGTTAGCGAGTCCGATGGTCATGACCGGAATGGACCCGACAATCAACAGGCCCGCGTACGCCCGCCGCGGCCCGATGCGATCGCACAGGCACCCAACGATCAGGCGCGCTGCGATGGTCGCCAGCACGGAGGCGATGACGGTGTTGCCAACCTGCGTCTTGGTGAGGCCGAGGTCGTCTCGCACAATGGCCATCATGGGAGCGATGCCAAACCACCCGAAGAATGCCAGGAAAAAGGCCATCCACGTCATGTGAAAGGTCCGCATGTGGGGCCGTGCCACGCTGAACAGGCGGATGCCGGTGGCCTTGCCGGTGCTCACGTCAATGGGCGCGCCTGCCTTCGGCGGCGGCGCCCCGCGCTGATTGGACCTATTGCCATTGCGTCTAAATGTCAACTGCGCTGCCTCCGTAGTGAGGCCTTGCGATCACAATTCCCGCCAGCTCTTGGCCTGCAGGGCCCAATATCGCCGACTTGCTCTGCCCCAGAAGGCGCTTGATACCCACCGGGTCCTTGTGGAAGACGCGAATCTGATGCACCCACTTCACGCTCTTGTACCCCTGCAGGAAGGGCACCCACAGGCGTAGCGGGCCGCCGTATTCCTTGGGAAGCGGCTTCCCGTTCAGGCCGAACACCAGCAACACCCGCGGGTCCCGCGCGATGCTCCGGGGCAAGCCCTCAAAGTAGAGGCCGTCCTTGGAGTAGAAGGTGAAGAAGCCGCTTTCCTGGGCGTCTATGCCCGTGGCCGCCAGCAGGTCCACCAACCGAACGCCCTCTACTTCCGGGCGTTCCACCCAGTTGAATATCTGGCACACCATGGGGACGCGCAGTTTGTAGACCGGCAGGTCGCGCAGCTCGCGGCCACAAACCAGCTTCCGCTGCCCCCCAGCGCCCGTCAGCAGCACCTCCCAGTCGTCTAGGGGCACCACGCTTGGCATGGGGAAGAGGGAGAGCACCGGCATGGGCTCCGCTTCAAAGTCCATAGCGGCGAATTGGTCCTTGAACTTGGGGTAGTTGATGCCTTCTCGATGCATGGCGGTCTCCGGAAGTCCTGCCGTTTTCTCTAGGACACCGTTATGTCGTCGCCCAGAGGGCAGACGAAAATCTTGCCGTCGCCATAGTTCCCTCCGGCGTTCGCTTGTACGATTGTGGCAATCACCAGGTCAATCTGGTCGTCGGGGACTATCCACACGCCCATCCTTTTGGGAAGGAACTCCATACCGGTCTGCTTGCCTGCCGAATCAAGCCGAAGGTAGCGGAGCCCCCGTTGGCGCCCGCGCCCCAAGACCCGTTGTTGAAAGTCCTCATGTATGCCCTCAGCGCTCAGCGCTTCCCGGGTGGCCTGCCATCTCTCTGGGCGCAGCATGGCAACAATCTCTTTCATGGAGGACCTCGCTTGTGCTAATGAGCCGACGCTTTCTCTATAAGGATGGGCTAGGGGTGTATCTGCGGCGTTACGCCAGTGTGTACTTCCTGTTACGCATTGGGGCGGCGGGCCGATGGTCCTTCTATCTCCCGCCCATGTCTTTCTGACGGAAGCCGGGTAGCTAGCCTGCGTCAGCCTCCTGCCCCGAGCCCCCGACGAGCACTCTCCGCCTGAGCACCCGATTTCCAGGGGAACTCCAAGTCTGCTTCGCATGGCCGCCAACCTTGTCCACGGCCTGTTCCAGCAGCGCCTCTGCCGCCTCTGCCGGCAGGTGGTCGGCCAAGTCCAATATGCTGTCCTCATCAGCAGCTTTGACGGCCCCCAGCCATTCCACCGGCACCCCGTAACCCAGCAGTTGGTTATCCGGGATGTGGGCGAAAAGCGGCACTACTCTGCTGCCGCTCACCATCGACATCACTCCAGAAACTCCCCTCACCCTGGGCACGCCCCTGACCATCGAAATCAACCCCACGCCGGAACAGCTGGAGGCAGCAGGCGGTACCTGAACTACCTCGCCGTGGGCGTGGTGACTCCCCACGGCGTTAGTGAGTACGTGCACGGCGGAGCCAGCACGCCGCCCAACAGCTACGTAGTGCCGGAGGCCTTCCCCCTAGAGGCGGGCGCGCTCTACTACTGGCGGGTCCGGCCGCGGATTCAGGGCGACGGCGACCCCCTGCCGTGGAGCCGCACCTACGTGTTCCTAACGCCGGGATAGGGCGCAGCTAGACGAGCGTTGAGTAGGGAACGGGCAGGTGATCGTAATCTTGGTCACTTCAGCCTCAAGTGCCCTATCGTTTGTGACTGGGCCTTCCCAATGGTCTCCGCTGCGCCTCTGTCCGAACATGGCCAATATGGACGTGTTCAGAGGCGCCTGAGCAAGCCGTCCATTCCGCATGGCCCAGAGCGTCAGCCCCTGCATCGACCCGACATCCAAAACCGCGCTGGGCCGTGGGGTGTGTGAAGGAGAAGCGTTCGCATTCCTTTCAGAAGCGCATTTGACGTTCCCGTGGCAGGGCAATCGCCTCCCTGGAATAGGGCGTTTGGTAATTGACGGGGGCAAGGACAAGCGGGGAGTATGAGGTCACTTAAGACGCGGATAAGCCAACCGGAAGGACAACCCTGAGCGGCTGTCGGACCTGCAGGAGAGTAATATGCTCTCAGTTCGCGCGACTAAGTTTCGGCTAACCGTCTTGGCGGCCGCTGCGCTGCTGACGGTCATCGGAACCTCCTAGACCTGCGGCCGATGAGCGAGCGGCAGGCGGAGCCCATGCGACGGGGTTTGGGGGAAGCGGTCGTGGCGCTCGCCGAGGCGGTGGGCGGCCGGTACCAGCGCTCGCCCCAGTGCATTTGAACGTGAAAGGTAATGCAACCATGACTCGCCTCAGAATTCTGGCTATGGTATTGGTGGCGCTGACGTTCATTGTGTTGGTGGGCTGCGGATCCGACCCCGCACCCAGCGAAGAGGCACCGCCAACCGGCACCGCGATGCCTGTGGAAGAGACGACCACAGCACCCTCGGAACCCACAGCCACGGTCACGGCGAAGGCCACAGCACCCTCGGAACCCACAGCCACGGTCACGGCGAAGGCCACAGCACCCTCGGAACCCACAGCCATGGTCACGGCGAAGGCCACACCTACCCCTGAGTCGCCCACTGCGACGCCGGCGGTGGAATGTGTCCAACAGCGAGAGAAGGACGCGCTAGTCGCGTTCTACAACTCGCTGGATGGCCCGAACTGGCGAAGCAGGACAGGTTGGCTCAGCGATAGGCCACTAGGCAGGTGGCGTGGAGTGGGGACCAACTCTGGCGGCTGCGTCACCAGTATCGAACTCGGCGGGAACGACTTGAGCGGTACTATCCCGTCCGAGGTAGGCGCTCTTTCCAGCCTTAGGGTCCTGGACCTGAGCGAGAACAACAACATTACCGGGGCGCTCCCACCTGAACTCGGAAACCTCTCCAATCTCGAACACCTGAACCTCTCCGACCAAACCGGGCAGAGTGACCGGGCTCAGGCCCTGACGGGTAGAATTCCGGGAGAGCTAGGGAACCTGACGAACCTGCAAACCCTGGACCTGTCGTGGCACCAGTTGAGTGGCGATATTCCATCTGAGTTGGGCAACCTCAAGAACCTGCAAACCCTTAATCTTGCCAGCAACGGGAACGTGAGCGGGGAGATTCCGCCTGAGTTGGGGGGCCTTGCGCACCTCCGGTCGCTCAGGCTCAACCACAACGACCTGCGCGGCGGGATACCCGCGGAGCTGGGCCGGCTATCGGATCTCCAACAACTGTCCCTTTCGTCCAATAGCCTGGACGGTGCGATTCCTGAAGAGCTGGGGAACCTGGCGAACCTGAAGGGCCTCTATCTCGGCAACAACGACTTAAGCGGGGCGATACCTGGTGTGCTGGGGAACCTTTCCCGGTTGGAGACACTTGATCTTCGAGATAACCAGCTCAGCGGGGACGTTCCATCCGAGCTGGCAAAGCTGTCCGTGCTGAAATCCTACTACTTCCACGGGAACCCGCTGACCGGCTGTATACCGGACCGTTTCCGTTCCCTGCGGAGCACCTACGCGACATACGCGTTTGACGACCCAAGGCCCGACCCTCCCCCCTTCTGCGAGGCGAAGGACTCATGCGCGACCGGAACGGCGGTGCCGAACGCGTCCACCAACGCAGGGCTTGTGTCTGACTGTGACAGCCTGCTGGCGGCGCGGGATGTCATAGCCGGAACGGGGACGCTGAATTGGTCTCCCACCACGCCGATTACCCGCTGGACAGGTATCGGACTCGGGGGATCGCCACAGAGAGTCAAGGACTTGGAGTTGACTGGCTTCGACGGCGAGATACCAGCGCAACTGGGCGATTTGGACAAGCTTGAGAAGCTTGCTTTCATCCGCCCTTTCCGCACGAGAGACCGATCGCCAGGGGCCCCCTTGCTGCCACCTCTTGAAGCCACGATGCGCGGGGAGCTACCGTCCGAGTTGGGGCGTCTGTCCGAGCTCAGGGAGCTGGAGTTGGACCTGCATAAGCTCAGCGGCGAAATCCCTCCCGAGCTGGGCAACCTGGCCAAGTTGAGGCGGCTCGACCTCCACAGGAATGACTTGACCGGGGACATCCCCTCCCAGCTAGGTAACTTGACCGACCTGACAGAGCTGGATCTCAGTGGGAACGAATTGGGTGGACCCATTCCGCCAGAGTTGGGCCAGCTCGCCAAGCTGACGGAGCTGCGGCTCGGCGGCAACAATCTCACCGGGGCCATTCCGCCCCAGTTGGGTGACCTGACTAGGCTGACGAGGCTGAGCCTGGGCTTTAACAATTTGACGGGACAAATACCGCCCGAACTGGGCGACCTCACCCGGCTCACGGAGCTGAACCTGGGCGTCAATAAGCTTAAAGGAGAGCTACCACCGGAGCTGGCGAATCTCCCGGCGCTCAACTCCTTGACGTTGAGCTTTAACGGCTTCACCGGTGCGATACCGTCGTGGCTGGGCGACCTGTCAGGGTTGACCCTGCTCTTTCTCGATAGCAACCGCTTTACAGGAGAGCTACCACCGGAGCTGGCGAATCTCACGGGGCTCACCGTCTGGGTGTTGAACGGAAACGGCTTCACCGGTGCGATACCGTCGTGGCTGGGCGACCTGTCAGGGTTGACCTGGCTTCATCTCCATGACAACCGTTTCTCGGGGGAGATACCAACTGCCCTGGGCAATCTGACGGCTCTGAGCAACCTGAAGCTTGCGGGCAACCAACTGACCGGCTGCATCCCCGCGGGGTTGCGAGATGGCGGCTCAGACCTCGACGAAACCGGTCTGCCGTACTGCCCGTAGCGACGGGTGGGCAAGGCGGACGACTGACGGATCCACTGCATACGCCCGCTCCTCACCCGTGTTGCTAATTGCCGGCCAGATCCCCCGGGGCCAGATCGGCAAGAACCTTGGAGCCATACACAAAGTCTTTGACCAGTCGGGCGTCATGAGCCCCGTCACCAAGTGGCGGCGGCAGGTGCTCAGGCCCAGGGAGGTCCCCGACGCCGTGACGGAAGCATTCAGGCAGATGCGTACCGGCCGTCCGCGTCCCGTTTATATCGACATGCCGCCCGAGGTCGCGGTGGAGCGTGAGGAAGTCGAGCTGCGGAACCCGGCCCCCGTCTCGCGGATAGTGCCGAGCCCGGAAGACCTCCGGGAGGCTGCCCGCGTCATCGCTCAAGCTCAACTGCCCGTCATATTCGCCGGCGGGGGCGTGGCGCTGTCAGACGCGGAGCAAGCCCTCGTCAAACTGGCCGAAGCGACAAACATACCGGTGATCACGTCCGGCGGCGGCAAGGGAGCCATCCCGGACAGCCATCCGCTATGCTACGGGTCCTGCCTCAGCCCCGCTGGTGAGCGGCATGAGATGAACCAGCTCTTCGAAGTGATGCAGTCTACCGATGTCATGATAGGAATCGGCACGCGTTTTTCACTGGGGAATCCGGCCGGCGAGTCGTGCACGCTGATAAACATCAACATAGAGGACAGCGAACTTACAAGAGTGCAGTCCAACACAATTCCCCTGCACGGCGACGCCCGAGCGACCATAGAAGCCCTGCTTCCCTTCCTCATAGAATAGAGGCCGGAGCGGGAGAACGACCGTCGCCCGTGGACGCGGTCATAGCGACCCGGCGCCTGATCGCATACTACGACATCAGGCTCAAGGAGCCCCAATACCCTATCCTGGAGGCAATCAAGAACAGCATCCCTGAGGAAACCTTCACCGTCTGGGACGTCACGCAGTTCGGCTACTACTCCCGCACCCATTACCAGGTGAATCACCCCAAGACATACATAGATTCCGGCTACTCGTTCAACCTCGGTTTTTCCTTCCCAACAGCGCTGGGCGCGAAGGTGGCCAGACCTGACCGTCCCGTGGTGTGCATCATCGGAGACGGCGGGTTCATGTTCAATGCTGCTGAGCTTGCAACGGCAGTCCGGTACGGGATCAACGTAGTCACTATCGTTTTCAGAGACGACGCCTATGGTAACGTCTCCCGCGACCTGGACGAGATGTTTGACGGAACTTACGAGACCGACCTGCACAACCCGGATATCGTCAAGTTCGCCGAGTCGTTCGGCGCTGTCAGCATGAGGGCAGACGACCCGATGGACCTGCAAAGGCTGCTCCCCCTTGCGCTGGAAAGCCAGGCGCCCGTGGTGATTGACGTACCCGTCAAACACTTGCCACTGCCCCGTGCCAAGCAGCATGCGCATCTAGCTTCCATACCCTGGACACAGCCCCAGGAGAGCCTGATCTCGTCCTGAGGCGCCGCTCTCAAACACTGACCGCGCGGCTGTGGCTTTGGGTGGGCGCAGACTTGGAGCGAGAACGCCCTCTGGTGTCGCTCCCTCCCACATGCTCGACCATGCTCGACGCACAGCCTCCACACCCCAGATTGCTTCGTCGCTTTACTCCTCGCAATGACAGGGCGTACGCGGGCGGCTCTTCCCATCGACCGGCAACAGCGCCAACGTTTTCCTGGCACGCCTCTGTTAGCCGGTCCCGTTAGCCGGTCAATGAAGATACCCACGCTCGCGCCAGTAAGCCTCTGCCGCGGGGTGCAGCGGCACGTCCAATGGACCTTCGCGAGTGTCGGCGCACATGCGATCCAGCGGCAACGGGCCAGTGCCTTCCCACGGGATGCTCGCTCTGCGCGCCTCAAGCGCCGCACAGAGCGCTCGCACCTGCTCGTCGGGCACGGCCTCGTTGGTGAACACGGGGAAGCCGGAGAAGTCCACGGCCTTGAAATCAGCCGACAGGTTCGGGAAGTCGGACTTGAGCACCACGCCGCGCCGCAGGCCCAGCGGCTCCAGCGTGGCGAGCGCCTCGTCCGATGGCTCGAGGAACCGCATGCCTACCGCCGCGCCGGGGTCGACCCATTGGCGGACCGCCTCGTCGAAGATGGCGTCGATGTCGCCCTTCTCGGCGTCGGGCAGGCGCGCATTGGGCAGGCGGCGGTAGTACGACACCTCGCCGCCCCACGACACGATATCGTCGAGCGTGAACCCGTGGGCCTTGCAGATCTCGTTCGCGACCAGCGGCACAGAGTTCTCCCTGGGGCCACGAGTCGCTACGCGCAACGGGTAGCGTTGTTCCTTGATGTCGGCGAACGACCGCAGTCCGGTTCGCTCCATCACCCCCAGCGTTATCTGGTCGTACGACGGCAGGACGGCGATCACGCGCACCGGAAGCGGCGCGTCGAACGGGCCGGCGCCGCGATAGGCCATCGTGAGTAGCGCCGACGGGTTGAGCATCGCGAGGCCTGCCCGGCCCTCCGACACCACCGTAATGCCGTCGGCGCTGCCGCTGCCGAACAGGCCGAACCCGGTCTCGTCGAAGTCGTTCTGCCGGAGGTCAATGTGTGCCCGCAGGTACGGCCAGCCATCGGCGCCGACCAACTCGGCGGCGACCTCCAGCGCTAGGCGCGAGCGGCTGAACACCGGGGGTGTGGACGGTCCATAGGATTCGGGCATGGCCCCTCCTTGTGCGGTCAATGGCGCTGTGAGCAGGAGCTTATCCGTCACCCTGCGTGGCCGAGAAGGTTCCGAGTGGCGGAGACGCCCGCAGTCTACGTCACGCTGTGGGACGACGCAAGGCAGTGTACTCGTTCAGTACCTATGAGACGGTGGTGACGAGACCACGCTTGGGTGGCACTGCTCAAGGTGCTCGGCCTGGTCCACGTACTCGCGGGCGGCTGTTATGACGCTCAATCAGTTTCTTCGGTGAGGAGTCCCAATTGTTGCTTTCCATCTGCTGCGCTATTAGGAGCTTGCCGCTCTTCGTTGGAGGGGGTGGGCAACTCATCCTTGGTGAAGAGTTGAGAGGAGCAGACCTCGTGGAGCAGGGCTGCACCCTCAGGTTGGAGTGCCAACGTTGCTTCGAGCACCCAGAGCAGCTCCAGTAGCTCCTCGGTGAATTCCCAATGCTCGGGCCGTATCTCGTCCAGGGGTGACGATTTGCGCCCAGATCTGTTCAGTTTCCGGCGGTCCAGCCACGACTTGACCACTTGTAGGCCCGAAACTGAGTAGTCCCACACGTCGGGACTCACATGAGAGAACTCTCCTTCACCAACGCGCAAAACCCGCATCGTGGGGTCATAGGAATAGTCCGCCGGATACTGCTCCAACGAGACGGCCTTGGTGCACAGAGCTACCCCCTGGGGCACAGAGCCGTCGTCATCGGGGCCTCCGAACCGCTCGCCGTAGGTGTGCAGGTACATGAGCCGTCCCCCATGCTCGGCGACCCGCTGGAAAAGCTCAGCGTCCTTGGTGATGGGTAGCCTAGGAGGAGGCATTTCGAGCTCGTCCCAGAACATCTCTAGGTACGCTGGTTGAGCTAGGATGCCGTAGGCGTAGGCAAAGAGGCTTCGGGAGCTGACGGCCGTTCCATGGGCAACACACAGTGTGTCGAGAAGTCCGGCGGTTAGGTTGGGCTGGGTAGCCTCGGCGTCCCGCCACAGGGGAATGACATCCTTGGCTCCCCGACCGCAAAAGTAATGCAGGTCAGGCAGCTCTGCTGTCCCCACCGCTGCTGGGCCGTCACCAAGCACTCCAGTTAGCAGGCTTGTGATGTACACCTGCTCTTGGCTGTGGGACCGCCAGAGTTCGGGCCTCATAAAGTCGCCTACTCTTGAGTCTGCGATTACCCACTGCCGGTCAAAAGATCGAAAACCGTAACGAGCAATTGCGGGCGACAATGGTTTCCCATACAGGGTTGCGATGGACGGCCCTCGGACTTTGGCGTCTAACAATGCTGGATAACGACCACTGACCTTCCGGTCACGGGATTCTTTGAACGCGACTCGCATCTTGTTGGCTGGCGTTTCCAGGAGGTGTCGCCATCGCCTGCCTAGAACATCTTTGGTCTCGCCGATAGGCCATGTCCTCTTTAGCTGAGAACCGGAGTGCTGCCATGGGAACACGTCGGTGACTGTTGGCCAGTCCGAGAATGCACCAGTCTCCGCCGGAAAGAAAGTCGCACCCCATTCTTGAGTACACTCTCGCCAGTCCAGATCACCAAGAGAGGCGACGGAGTCTAGCGCGGCCAGTTTTTCCTGGTCACTGCCTGTGAGTCTAGTCTTCCATACCTTTGCCGGCGTCCCCGGCTGGGGCGGCCCGTTCCGCACGCCGATAGCGATGGCGACGGGCGTGCGGATAGCAAATACGTTCTCCGTCTTCCTCGCGCCGAGATTGTCTCCTTCCAGGTCGATGATCCATAGTTCATCGAACGCCTCGCGCATCTTCTGACGCATGCCGACAAACCCTGGGCCCTGCACGTAAGATGAGGCAGTGATAAATGTAACTACTCCCGCCTCCCCAGTGGAGTCGAGCACCTTCCAAAGGGCCCAGCGCCAGAAGTAAACGTAGTCGTTGTACAAGTTCTTGAGGTGGACCCCAGCTCCTGCCTCCCGTGCGGGGGCGAGGAAATCTTCGAGTATGGAATTGGCCGGTACGGTCCCCTCCTGTTCTTCGTCTCCGTATCGCACCCAGCCGCCCTTTCGCTTCTCGGTAGCTTCGTTGGGGTCCTGCTCCTCCCGATCATACGGGGGATTTCCCAGACAAACGAACACGCGCACGTCTTTCTTCACGTCCTGTGCTCGTTTCCGCTCCTCCGTGAGCTGCGCTTGCAACAGGCTGGCGGTGAACTGTGGCGGGCGATTGGGAGACTCCAGGGTGTCGGTCAGGTAAACCTTGGGAGCCTTATCGGTCACGCCGGCGTTTCTCAAACTCTGGGATAGGCGTAGATGTGCTACCGAATAGGGACCAACCAGGACCTCGAAGGCATAAAGGCGCTCGGCCAGGTTTCTCAGCTTGCCTGCAACTGCTCCCGGACCAAACCGCTGTTGCACAGCCTTCGAAGCGTGGTCCAGCACGGCCAAGGGATAGGTTCCGGTCCCCACAGCAGGATCGAGGACCACGACGTCATCATCAGCAAAGGCGAGGGGTTTCCCGAAGCGTGTTCGAAGCAGTTCCCCGGCCAGTGTCACCTGAGCGCGGACCACCTCCACGGGCGTATAGTACACACCCCGGTCCTTCCTGAGCTTTGGGTCGTAGGCACTCAGGAACTGCTCGTAGAAGTACAGCCAGGGGTCTGCCGACTGGCCCAGCTTCGCCGAGTCCACGGCCTGGATGGCGCGTTCGAGCAGTTCGATGGGCATCCGCAACCGCTCTCGAACAGCTGGAGCCTCCAAGAGCTGCAGCGCCTCGGCGAGCAAGCCGTGTTCCCGCTGAAGCACATCCACAGCTATTGCGGGCCTCAAACCCTCCGCCCCCTCGAATCTTGCCAGCAAGAGCGCGTAGGTCACCGTCTGGGCGTAGGCGTCGGCAAACTGGGCGTCGTCCCCTTCTGGGAAGAGCAGCCCGGTCCACTCACTGGCCAGCGCCCGAAGGGAACTGGCTTCTCTCGCCAGTGCAGCCTTCACATCGTCTCTTAGCACGCGGGCCAAGGGAGCTAGGAATCTTGCTAGCCCTTCCGGCGTTCCAGGGACGATGGGCTCCCAGTACAGGAAATCGCGAAGGAGCTCGCGAATAGTGTCGAGGGTCCCGGAGTCCACTGCCTTCGCGCCACCTTGACTGACATCGGCGGCAATCCTTGCCCTAAGCTTCAACTCCCCAGACCTGTACAGGCTCCACTCCCCGCCGTCTGTGTAGATGAGGTTTGGCAGTGCCTTGAACTGCTCCCACTGCGAACGATTGTGCCCCGTAAAGTGTTCCGGTCGTGCACCCAGTCCGGGGCGTTTGAGTTCTACGTGTCCGGTTAACAGTCCGTTGACGGTTACACCTAAATCGGGACGACCGTCAACATCATCAGGGTGGACCTCCGTTCGCCACGCTACATTCAGATAGGTCAAGCTGCCGGTGCCCCGAAGAAGATCGCCCACCGGCGCCTTCAACTGGTCTTCTGGCTGGGCCGAGATGGGCTGCTTGAAATTGTTCGTCACAGCATCGGCGAATCCGCCAATGATCTGGAGGAAGCCAGCCTTTGGCGCTGAGTCGCTAGTCGTACTCGGTTGGACAGTCATTGCTCATTGCCTTCGAACGGATTCTGCAACTTAACCCCAAGCTGGCTGAAGTCGCTTACGTTCCGGGTCACCACCGTCAGCCGCGCCCCCGTCCCCGTCGGCTACTCCGCTGGCGCGTCCTGCCCGGCCGCACTGAACGGCGTCCGCGCAAAGATTCGCCGTACCATCGGCTCGAAGGATTCCAGCGGCAGCGATGCATAATCTGGGTCGAAGGATGGCTGATCCCACTGGTGGCAAAAGTCCACCGTATCCTGATACCACGGATGATGGCGGAATTCGTCCCGCGCGTGCCGGTCGCCTCCCTTAAGGTGCGCGTAATAATAGCTCTGGAACAGCCCGTGCTGTCGCACAATCCAATACGTGCGCTCGGAGACATAGGGACGCAGCACGGCCGCGGCCAGTTCACTATGGCTGTAGGGGGCCAGCAGGTCGCCGATGTCGTGCAGCAGGGCCGCCACCACCAGCTCTTCATCGGCCCCGTCGCGCTGGGCGCGGGTAGCGCACTGCAACGAATGCTCCAGCCGATCGACGCGGTAACCGGATAGCGACCCGGCCAGCCCGCGCAGCTGTTCCAGAACGCGGTCTGCCGTCCCAGCGGCAAAGCCGGCCTCCAACTTATCCAGCAGTTCGTAATCCTCGCGGGTTCCCTCGGCCATGCTGGTGAAAGCCACCGTCTCGTTCAGTTCTGTCATTTTGTAGCTCCGTGTTGCGTGTAGGTTTGGTGTAGGCTGATTGTATCATTCGGGATAAATCCGAACCGAATCTGCGGAGGGCAGTAATGGTCAACAGGAAAAGACTCGATGGGCGGGTTGCCCTGATTACCGGAGCGGGCCGCGGGATCGGGCGAGCGATAGCGCTGGCCTACGCCGCCGATGGGGCGCGACTGGCGCTGGCGGCGCGCACCGACGCCGAATTGCAGGAGACAGCACAGCTCATTGCCGGTCAGTCCGGCAGTGACGTTGTCACCACTATCGCCGACGTAACCATCCGTGAGCAGGTAGACGAGGCAGTGTCGGCCGCACTGGGACGCTACGGCGCTATCGACGTGCTGGTCAACAACGCGGGCAATACCGGGCCGGTGGGCCGCCTTTGGGACAACGACCCGGACGAATGGGTCCGCACGATCGCCGTGCACTTGCTGGGCACGTTTTACGGCTGCCGGGCCGTGATTCCGTCGATGCTGGAGCGGGGCCAGGGCCGAATCGTCAATATGTCGGGAGTAGGCGGACCCAATTCGTCCGCCTATGATGCGGCCAAGCTGAGCATCGTCAACCTGACCGAGAATCTGGCCCTTGAATTGGCGGACACGCCCATAACCGTCAACGCCATCAGCCCCGGCTCCATCCACACCCGGATGTGGGAGGAAATGCGCGACCTATCCCTTGCGATAGGGGATATGGCTACCTACGAGCGAGGCGTGCAGGTAACCTCGGGGGAAGGGGCTTCCATCGAACGGGCGGCAGAGCTGGCGGTGTTCCTGGGCAGTGATGCGTGCGGAACGCTGTCCGGCCGTTTAATCCGCGCCTTTGCCGACCGGTTTGAGGATTTCCCTTCGCAAGTCGACGGGATTATGAGCTCGGAAGCCTACCTATTGCGGCGCGTTGACCCGGAGCAGCCCTTTCCAACCTCGCCTTCCTACTCGACGCTGCCGATAACCGGCCCGTAGGGAGCGGCGCCGCCCGCCGGCTCCTCGGCGGGAACGCGGCTCAGGCGGCAGGGGCAACATGGCTGGGGTCGTACAGCGTTTCGCGGTGTTTCTCGTTATTGGGCGGGGCGACTACCCGGTCCAGGCGGTATAGGCCGGGGCCAAGTCCCCGGCCACACTACACCCAAGCCCTTCACTGCTTTCAGCAATACCGGCGGTTAGCATGCCTCCACTGGGAGCCGACTGCAATCCTTTGCTCGAAAATGGTTGTACTTTGGTAACAAATACGTTACCATTTACTATATGGTCGAGATCAGAGAATACGTTGATCATCGGGGACGCAGCCCATTCGGTCGCTGGTTCGACGGTCTCGACGCCAGGGCTGCTACCAGCGTGCGGACGGCCCTAGCCCGAATGGAGGCTGGAAACTTGTCCAAATCTACTTCGGCAGGGAGGAGACACTTTGGTAGTTCTCCTCGGTGGTGGAACGAAAGTGCGTCAGCAGAGGGACATTGAGGATGCTCGTGAACTCTGGCAAGAGTACAAGCGTCGCAAGCAGCAGGAGGTGTGAAAGATGCCGCTCACCCGTGACTTCACAGAAACCGTGCAGGCCCGCGCCGAACGCGACCCAGCATTACGAGAAGGCTTGCTGAAAAAAGGTGTCGAGCGCATGCTTGCCGGGGACGTCGATACGGGCAAGATACTCCTGCGTGACTACATTAACGCTACTATCGGGTTCGAAGTGCTTGGTTCTCTCACCGACAAGCCACCCAAAAGTCTGATGCGCATGTTCGGGCCGTCTGGCAACCCCAACGCTCGCAACCTACTTGAGGTCATCAGTCGCATTCTGGAGCACGAGAGTGTCCAACTCGAAGTAAACACTATTCACGTGAAAGGCATGGACACTATGGATAGATACAAGATCCAAGAATCGATAGCGGATGCGATTAGCATCCTAGACTCCGCGCCAATGCACCATGACTTATTTCAAGAGAAGATGATTGTAGAATTGACGAACCGTATGCCCATAGCCCACCTTGCCATAGAGAGGGGACTGAAGGCACTCTACGCCGTCGTCGGCGGAGAGACAGCCCGCATACATTCTCTCTATAAGCTGTATGTGGACTTAAGGGAATACGACAAGGGCTCGAAGGATTCGGCGGTTTTCCTGGCTGAGGCAGCAGACTTCCTGGCTGAGGCATTCAAAGATGCTGTGAGATTCTTCGGATACAACGTCAACGTAAAGGGGTTTAAACACTTCCGTTCGCTCGACGTTTATCTGTCAAGAGTAGGCACCGAAAATGCCTTCAATGCGTTGCGGTATTGGGCAATAGGCGAATCACCTAAAGGTGGAAACCCCATTCCGTACATCTCGCCTCTAATCCATAGAGAGCTCCTTTACGCCTTAAGGTGCCTTTTCATTCTTAGTTCGCGGGAAACAGTATCGGGGCGTGTTGAGCGTATTGTCGCCGACGCAATGTATATGTATAGAGGGAGACAGATCTCTTACGGCAGCGACGATGCTGGCAAAGAGCAGTCCGTCCGCTGGTACATGGACTGGCTCTTCAAGGAGCATACGACCCGTTGCAGTGCGCTCGAAGAGGCAGTAACGCAGGGGTTTGTTGTCACGGACGACCAATTCGTCGTTCAAACGCTGCGCGACGCCTACGAAGACCTTCGGCAGTCCATGGACCCTGCGGTTCAGTACTACTTCCGCACTCTAACTTACCTGCCCGAAGGGTCTCAGCGGCTAAGTCCTGATGCTGTTCCTGAAATCGAGTGGCGTAACTTTGACAAGACAAGAGGTCTTGTCGTAACGCCCGCCGGCACCTTCCTAGGTGAAGTACAAAAGTACGCAGACGGTGGATGGGGAATTATTCCCAGTGAAAATGGACTCATGAAAGTCATAGAAACTGCCAGAGCTTTGAGGGATGCCAAAGCCTACTTGGTCAATCGTCTCACTAAGCAGGTCACGGTCACGGTCAATGGCGAGTCCAAGCAGCTGCGCATGGTCGGCAATAGAGACTTCTTCCCCAGAGCTGCATGGACCGCTGAAACAGGCACACCCATAGACGAGGGAGACGAGGGCCTCACTACTTACGAGCTAGAACTCTGGGACGCAAATCACGGCTTGCATCTTGGAGAGGAAGTGTCGATGGAACTCCAAATGGAACTCCAATCGGAGGCAGGCCACAGGATTGTATCTGTTCTCAAAGGTACGATCACAGCGGTCACCGAGCAGAAGGTCTCGATTAAGGGAACGGATGTATTCACGCCGAGAGAGAATGTCGAAGCTTTAGTGAATGATTCACCGGCCCTTTGACCATGAACTGCGCACTAGAGAACCGCGGCTGCTGAGTCTTGGCGGCCTCGGCACCGTGATCGTACCCGTTGACGTGGTGACCGTTGCCTAGGACAAGCCCGGTCGTCGGCCGACTCTAATGGCGTCGCGGTGGCCGTTGCCCCCGTATCATGTACGGGGCGGGCTCTGACCGGGATCCGGGCACGAGCAGCTTCGCCGATGCCGACCTTGGCAAGACAGTCAAGGTCAAGGTGACGTCCACGGACTACGAGGGAACGAGGAGGGCATGATGTCTCAGCAACCGTCCGAAAATCCCCAAACACCGCCCGAACTTACAGTGCCTGAATAACGCTTGCACTGAAACATTACAGGGAAGCCAATCAGCGGAGATTTGACAAAAGCATTCCTAAAATACGAACATATGTTTCTAAATATGAGGAGGGACACCCCATGTCATCCACGATTGAATGGACGGATGAGACGTGGAACCCGGTGACAGGCTGCACCCGCCTGTCACCCGGCTGCGACCACTGCTACATGTTCGCCCTGTATCCACGGCTGAAGGCAATGGGCGTACCCGGATACGAGGCCGACCCTAGCGAGGTACGGCTGCTGCCGGAGCGGCTGGACGCCCCGATGCGCTGGGGTAGACCGCGGCGCGTCTTCGTCAACAGCATGTCGGATGTCTTCCATCCCAGCGTGCCTTACGAATTCATAAACGGCATTTTTGACGTCATGTGCGAGGCATCGGAGCAGCGTGGGCACGTATTCCAGGTTCTAACGAAACGGCCAGGGCGAGCCGTCGCGTGGTGGGAGCGGAACCAAGATCGATATGGGAGTGAGTGGCCGTCAGGCGTGTGGATTGGGACTTCTGTCGAGAATCAAAAGTACGCGCCGCGGATCACAGTGCTGGCGCGGCTGCCAGCGGCAGTGCGATTCGTGTCGGCCGAGCCGCTGCTCGGCTCCGTGGACCTGAGGCGTTGGCTCGCCTCCGGCGATGTGCAGTGGATAATCGCCGGAGGCGAAAGCGGCCCAGCAGCCCGGCCGATGGACCTTGACTGGGCGCGAGACCTGCGGGACCAGTCCGCCGAGGCGGGCGTAGCGTTCTTCCTCAAGCAGCTAGGGGGAAAACGTGGCAAGCGGTCGGGAGACGAAGCAACTCTGGACGGATGCCTATGGCATGAGTACCCGGAACCAGTGAGAGGACCTCAACATGCCCCCTAGAACTACCACGTGGCCCTTGGAGCAGCACACTCGCGGCAAGCATATGGTGCTAAAGAACTACATGGGGGCTTGGCTGCCTATACTGACCAGTTGGAACGGGCGAGTCTTGTTCATTGACGCCTTCGCTGGGCCGGGTGAGTATTCTAGAGGCGAGGAAGGGTCACCGGTCATAGCGCTACGCGCGTTGATAGATCACCGCGCGCGGGGCCAGATGCAAAGTGAAATCAACTACCTGTTCATCGAGAAGGAATCGGACCGCTCTGAACACCTGCAACACGTCCTTAGTGGCTTAAATAACGAGCTACCTACCAACTGCAACTATGAAGTCATCAACTCCACGTTCGACGAGACGCTCACAGAAGCTCTCGACAGTATTGACCAGCAGAATGTGCGTCTGGCTCCCGCGTTCGTGATGATCGACCCCTTCGGTGTCTCCGAGACCCCTATGCGCGTCATCGAGAGGATATTGGAGAACTCCAGATCGGAAGTCTATGTCTCTTTCATGTACAGGGACATCAACCGATTCAGAAGCACCCCAATTTCAAGAGACATCTGGACGACCTGTTCGGGTGCGTGGAATGGGGCCAGGGCATCGACATGCCGGATGGCGAAGAAAGGAAGCAGTTCTTCTATAGTCTATATGGAAGCCAATTGAAGAAAAGTGGAGCCCAATACGTGGTTCGCTTTGAGCTTTACGAGGGTGAGCAGCTTGTCTATGCGATCTTCTTTGGGACCAAGAGCTTGGAGGGTTGCGACAAGATGAAGCAGGCAATCTGGAAGGTCGCTCCCTTCGGAGACTTCAAGTTCCGGGGCAGCCAGCTCGGCCAACTTACGCTTGGGCCAAACTTCGTTGACTTCAGCCTGCTTGAGAATGCCCTCCAAGAACAGTTTCGAGAGAAAGGCTGGCAGAAGATAGAAGACGTAATAGACTTCGTGAAATCCGACGCCACGGACTTTCATTCAAGTCACCTCAAGGTCAAGACTCTGAAGCCGATGGAGAAGAACGGCAAGATAGAGGTGGAACGTCCTCCAGGCAGGCGTGGCTTCGTTCCTGGCTCTCGTATTCTTTTCCGGTGAAGGGAATCTAGCATCTTGTCATCCCACAACATACATGGCCCCTACGAGTTAGTGGACAACGTTGACTACGGCAGTCACAAGCAGGCGTTGGCTTGGAAGGGCTGGACGCACTGACCCAGATAGCGGCCGACAGAAGCGAGGCCGCCCGGATGAAGACCAACCTCAAGGCCGCCCTGCTCTCTCTTCTAAGCGTCTGGACTATCGTGCTGGCGGCGGCCGCCTGTGAAAGCGAGACCAGGCCTTCCAACACGACATGGGAAGCGCCGTCGGGTCGGAACCCCGACGCAGCGGTGAACGGGAGCGTTACCTACCGGGAGCGGTTGGCCCTTACGCCGGGCGCAATGCTCGTAGTAGAGCTGCGGGACGTATCCTATGCCGACGCCCCCGCTCCGCTAATCGCTCGCCAGACCATCACCGGGCCTGGTCAAGTTCCCATCAAGTTCGAGGTCGGATACAACCGCCAGGACATTAACCCCCGGAACCGCTATTCAGTGAGCGCCCGGATCGTCGAGTCCGACGGCCGCCTTGCCTTCATCAACGATACGGCATACGAGGTTATCACTCGCGGTAGGCCCAACAAGGTGGCTATGCTACTAGTGCTGGTGCAGCCTCCGCCCGGCCTGGTAGGCAACGGTGGCGCCGCCCGCTCGGACTAGCGGACCTCTTTGGTTGGGTACTTGCACTTGTAATGCTCAACATTAGGTGGTTCGCATATCCGTGGTCCAAGTCGGCGAATAGGTCTTGACCTCCTGCCAACCGGTTCCGTGATGCACTTAGCTGACCGATATGCTGGCTTACCGGAATAGTGCCACGCTTGGTGACCGTTAGGGGATCGTCCCTCGTAGTTGACACCCATTGAGCATGGCCTAGTCTGCGAGATTTCGCTCCACGCCAAGATGCGGGGCAGGAGGAACCGCAACTGCCGCGGATCCGGGGGCCTCGTCGTGGTGGCCGTTGCCGTTGCCACCGCTGACGCAGACGCTAGCGGGAGCCTTCAACCTCTACAGTGACAATGTCTATATTGTGATACTTGCGATGCTGCACGGAAGACGCGTAATGTCGCAGCAGGCGGAACGAGATATCACGCTCATCCTGTATCTCGGGCTGCTCGCTCAGATAGGCCAACCTGTCTTCTAGATTGCCCTCTTCGGAAGTTGCCACGAACTCTAGCTCGATCTTCCCCTTGTCCCGGCGTGCGCTAACTATCAGGCTCCGCCCACCGCCGCTGGCCTGGTCGTCATCCTGGGGCAGCAGGCTCAACAGCGTTTCCTCACCTGCGGAGCGCAGCCGGTCCTCTGATGCCTCGTTCCAGCCCGCCTGCGATGCAAACTCACCAAGGAACGTGTGGATCTTGGGAATAGCCGCTCTGTCGAACCCCACGCTCAACCGTTTGGGCCGTGGAGCAGTGATTCCCAGCAGTAGCGTGCACACAATCAAGATAACTCCGCCGATGGTCAAGCCATTGCTGAGCAGCGTTTCCCATATCCCACTTAGAAGATCCGGGAAGATCAAATGATTCTGGAATCCTACTCCCAACCAGAAAGACACTCCCACGACCACGGCTTTCCGTGGATCTCTGGCCTCCCGAACAACCAACTGCATGCCCTGTACGAACAGGAGCGCCATCATAACAATCACATACGCACCGAACACCGACGCGGGAACTGCGGTAACGAGCGCTATTATCTTGGGTAGGAACGCCACTGCGATCAGAATGCCCCCTCCGTACAGTCCGACGCTTCGTGCAGCGACCCCTGTGAGGGTGATCCGGGCCGAATTGCCCGACACTACTGCATTGGGCAACGCACCCAGCATTGCGGCCAGCAGATTGGTCAATACGGCAACATTGAGCGCGCCCTGAACCACGCGAAAGTCAGTGGCGCGCGGCCTGCGCCACGAGATCTGTTGAATAGCAACCATGTCGCCGATGCTGTTGATGGTGACTGCCAGGTTCACGATGACGAATCCTGGCAGGAGCGCCCAGAACTCCGCGGGCAGACTGAAATCGAAGTCGGGCCGCGCACTAAGAGGAATACCGACCCAAGGCGCATCGAAGAAGGGCTGAAGGTCGAACAGACCGAATGGCGCCGCCACCGCGCAGCCCGCCAGGATTCCGATGACCGGCCCCCACTGCTGCCAGCTAGAAGGGCCAAACAGCCGCAACGCCATGATGACGGCGAACGTTGCCGCCGCAACGACGGGAGCGGCAACCTGTGGCACACCCTCGGGAATGACTGACAACTTGGTGAAGAGGACCGACATGATTGTGGCCGACAGCAGCATGAGCACGGTGCCGGAGACCAGCGGTGTGATAATCCGGCGTAATAGCGAGAGCCGTGAGACCAGCGCAAACTGGAGCAGCGCGGAAACTATGATGAGGCTCGACAGCATGGTGGGCCCGCCCAGCGCCAGCGCACTGACGCTGATCGCGATGTAGGCATTGCCGTTGCTCATTCCAAGCGGATACCCTGAGCCGAACCGCCATACTTGGAAGGTCTGGCACATGGTCCCCAGTCCGCAGACAACCAGCGATACAAAGTAGACCCACGTCAAGTAGCTTTCTGGCTGACCGCTCGCCTGAACTATGATGGCCGTGGACGCTGCCATCCCAGCCATCCGGGTCATGACGCTCTGGAAACCTTGGCCTAAGGATGCCAGAGGAGGAGGCGACTCAGCCGGTTCGTAGAGTATTTGTTCGTTTGTCTGCGCCATTGTCAAGCCCGCTCCCGGACCCTTGTAGTCACCCCTTTGTCGCTCATATCAGTTGACCACTTATTCAGCGGCTACGCCAGCGACAACACCTGCGAGTCGGGCAACCGGGCGGCGCAACATCCGATAGCCGGTGATGCTGTCGTCGCCGGGGTCGTCCCAGCCCAGCGTCACCCGGTCGTAAGAGAGGCTGGCCGGGGCTGACGGCAGGGCGGTCTGCGGTTCAGGGGTCAGCGGCGGGCACGGTCCAGGAACGCCGGGACCGCCACGGCCGGAACAGTGCGGCAGCTGGCCGTGGCCGCGCACATGGAGGGCGGTTCGGCAGAGATTGAGTTTGTGACGGCGTTGGAGGGGGTGAATGGGGAGAACGTGGGGGGCCCGCGTTAGCAACGCCCGCCACGTTCATTGGTCGTGGCGGGCGCTGTCGTCGCCGAATGGCGGCCGGATCATCCAGGCATCGACATCGCCTCTTGTACCTCGATCTCGTAGCCCGCAGCCCAATCCAGGTGCGGATGATCCACAAGGAGTGCCTGCGCGGCATCCATGTTCTCCGCCTCAAGGATAGAATAGCCCCTAATGTCGCTGTCGCTCGGCGCGGTACCTGATTTTGCTATTCTCTTTCCACCGCTCAGAGGTGTGCCCATATCCACCAGACCGTCTCCGCAACTCTGGGCCCACGTCATCCAGGCCTCCATGCCTTTTTGCATGTCTTCGGGCGTCACGCCCGTCTTGGTTTCCCACGATTCGGGCGCGTGATAGAGCACTATGTATCTTGCCACGGTTCTCTCCCGGTACTTTTTAATTTGACGCCGCGTGCTTCCAGGGACTCATTGTCGAGAGGATTCGCTCGAGCATTATAACTGAGCGCAACGTCAGGGACATGGTGAAATTACCGGACGAGGAGATGGATGGGCTGACCCATGAGCCGCGCCGAGCCCTGCCTAGCTTCCCAGCGACCGGTACCACTCCGCGATTGCCTGGCCGATCTCGTTAGGGGAGTCTTCTGGGAGGAAGTGCAGACCCGCCACCGTCACTTCTCGTTGATTGGGCCAACTCCGGCAAAATTCTCGCTGAGCGCCCGTCAGAATCGCCCCCGGGTCACCGTTGATGAACAGCTTCGGCAAGGTGCTGGTGGAGAGCCATTGGGCGGATTCCGACACCAATTCTACAATGTCTCCAGGTTGGCCATCGATTGGGATCTCTCTGGGCCAGGTAAGGGTGGGCCTCCTAGATTCCCCCGGTTCCAAGTAAGGACGGCGGTAAACGTCTAACTCCTCTTGGCTTAGCTCACGAATGACACTGGCGGGCAAAATCCGTTCCACGAACAGGTTTCTTTCCAGGATCATCCCCTCACCGTCCGGGGACCGCATGCCCTGGAAGATTCGCCGTGCCGTCTCGGGCCAATCCTCCCAGGTGACCGGTTGGACGATGGCTTCCATATAGACCAGTCCCTTCACCTTGGCCAGGTTCCGGTGGGCCCAATGAAACCCTAACGCCGAACCCCAGTCGTGCATCACCAACGTAACGTTCTGGTTGAGGCCCAACGACTCGAACCACTGGTCCAGGTAGCGTGAGTGGTCCGCAAACCTGTAGGAGCCGTCCTTGGCCTTGCCGGACTCTCCCATTCCCACCAAGTCCGGCGCCAGGCAGCGCCCTAAGCCCTCCAGATGCGGTATGACATGGCGCCAGAGATAGGAGGACGTGGGGTTGCCGTGGAGAAACACGATAGGGTCGCCCATGCCGCGGTCGACGTAGGCGATTTCCGTATCCAACACAGGAACCCGGCTCATCTGGGGGGGTACTGCAGATGGGGTAGAACGTGGGTCCATAGTTAATCACTCTCCGCTTCGCTAAACGTCTGGGCCATGACCTAGCCTCATACCTACCACGAATGTCTATCAGGTAGGGGATGATCCCTTTGGCGAACAGCTCGCTTGGGCCAACTCCCATCTTACCGACTCTGGGCTGCCGACACTCACGGTGCTGATTTAGACGTAATCTTACTACACACTATCCTACCCCGGCCGAGTCGTCACCCACGATGGGCCAGCAAGTCCGACGGTTGCTGGACACCCTGGCTTCACCATGCACCTCATTGCCTCATTGGCGAGACGCCTCGCGCCAGAGGCGACAAGCGGTGGTGCCGGTGATCACGGCTACCAACGGGTCGACCAACGTCCAGATGTAGTTGTTAAGTGTGGACTGTTCCCCAGCGCCAATGGTCAGGTAGTCGAACCAGTTCCAGAAGAACAAAAGCCCCACAATAATGGAGGCGTACAACCCAACGCTGACCGCCAAGTACTCGGCAGTGATGGGGCCGCTGCCTGCCCCGCGTGCGTCCAGTTCGCGCTTGAGGATGTAGTTCACGGCTAAAGCGGCCAAGAGCGCCACTGCCATAAACCAGTCGAGGATCCCCCAGATTTGGATGGTGTCCACCACGTCCTCGTAGAACGACTGGAACACAAAGTGCAACCCCACCGCAGTTGCCACAACGATCATGCCCGCTGCCAAGATTCTATAGACGAACTGCATGTTACCTCCAGGCCTCATGAAGATTGTTCACATCCCGCAAGCTAGGATTCGGCACATCTTTCGTATGCCAGGGTAGTAGAGGGTCCGCCCAACTGGCAAGACCAGTGGAGGCCGGGTCATGTTGGTCTAGCCAACTGCAGCTCGCGGACGCGGCGTCATTATAAGGAGCCGCCGCGCTCGCGTCGTCATTGCGAGGAGCGAAGCGACGAGGCAATCTGGGGAGGCAGTGACGGGTGGGCGGCGATGATCTTTCCGGGCGATCAGCGAAACTTCCGGGCGGTCAACGAAACGGCGTACATCAGCCCGATTAGTGGAATGGCCGCAAAGAAGAGGGGAAGCCGCCAGTCGCCCTGGGAATAGTTTAGCGCAATGCTCAACGCGAGGCCGGCATCGGCGACGATATTGATAGACAACAGGGCCATTACCAGACGGACCAATAAGACAGATGGCTGGGACAGGGCCGCCAGGAGCAAGAGGCCAAGGGCCGCCAGGAGATGGAGGCCGAGGGCCGCGACAGGCTGCACGACCATGAGCGTCACTCGCTCCCACGAGGCGTCGCTGTCCGCAAGCCCACTCATTCCCGCGCTATAAGCGGTCACTGCTAGCTGGAGCAGGACCAGCACAAACATGAATAAACGCATACTGTTTCCACCAAAAAGTTGCTGGCGGGAAGCTTCATAAGCTTCCCCGGCCGCTACCGCACGTCCCTGGCTGCCGGTGATGGCGTCTCTTTGGCGCCGGGAGTCGGCATCGGACCCCAGCGGCTCCAGCCGCCGCTCGCGGTAGCTGGGCACAGCGGCCAACACCTGGGCGACCCGCCGGACCGCACTAAGTGTATGCCTTGCGGCGCGTACGGCGCTACCCTATGCCAAAACCGCCAAAAGCATGGCGCTGGCTGCGTCGAGGCGTACGATGGCGGGTACGCGGGCCGCGCAGTCTCTCGTAACCGGTGATGGACTCGGAGTTTTGGGCCAGGGCCAAGTTCAGAGCAACCCCACCGTCGACTACCTCGGCGGAGCGGTTCCGGGCACGTGGAGTCACTTTAGGCAGCGGCAAGGGCCGTTCAGCATTGTGGGGCTATAGCCCGTACTTAGAATGGGTCGACGGACGGACTACGGCCCCTGTGATCAGACATGTTGATCCAGCAAGATTGGATTGCCGTCCGGGTCCACAGCAATTAAGTTGGCCGGCCCGGTGCTGTTCTCGTCCGCTTCACTAACCAGGGGTACACCCTCCGCCTTTAGCCGCCGCTGCAGCTCCCGCACGTCGGTAAAGGTATCGAGCGGTTGGGCTTCCCCATCCCAACCTGGATTGAAGGTTAGTATGTTCTGCTCGAACATCCCCTGGAAGATACCAATGGTGGTATTGCCGTTCCTAAGGATCTGCCAGTTCTCTGAAGGATCACCTCCGACAACCTCAAACCCAAACTTCTCGTAGAAGACCCTTGAAGCCTCAAGGTCCAGTACGGCCAGACTAATCGAAAAGGCGCCGAGTTCCATGTCCTGTTCCTCCCATATCGTTCGATAGCGTCTCACAGTTGCTGTCCACCAGATTCTTCGCAGCTGGCAGGCCTCACCGCCGCTGCTGGGTCGAGCCCGACCGCTACGGATCCCCGGACGGCCTCGATAGCGGGATATCGATTCGCCGCCTGGTCTGCGCCGCTCGTAAGTGTCGTGGCCGGTCGCGGGTTAGGCTTTCCCGAGCATCGTCACATTCCGCGTCAACGCCCGGCGGATGGAGAAAGGCGGTCTCGTTTGCGCTCAGATGCTCCCACACCACGGTCACAATGTCGCGGGATTGCACAAGGCGGGCTTCGCCATGTCCGATTATGCCGCGCTGTTGCAGGCGTCTGGAGTCGAGCCAGGCATCGACTAGGGCGAATTTCTCGCAACAATGATCGATCTCCCGGTACTCGAAACGCGCCGCCCTGCCGTTGTCGAGAACCGTCACGTACTTATCGCGGCGATACCGTACTGCAGCTAGATTCTCTGCCAGATGAATGGTCGTATTGGCGTCGTGACCGATGCCCAGGAGGAGCACCTGCCCATCGAGCTCGTAAACACCGCCCACGGGGCTGCTGAGGCCATGCGGTGGGTCAAGCGGATGGGGAGCGGCGATTCGGGCCGCGGCCGGGCCGACCGCAGCAAACGCGTGGGGGCTGTCGCTCCGGAGGACTCCCGGTTGTCTCCAGAAAGTATCCGCCACAACACCCATAGCGGGGCATGGGGTGTTCTTCGGATCGAACGGGTGATCGTCGTCGCTAGTCATGCTTGGCATCACGAGCGTGCCGCCGGGGCCAAGCGCGCCGCGCAACCCTTCAATCAGGCCCTCCGGTCCACCGTCGACAGGTCTGATCTTCGAGAAGGCGGTATGGACCAGCAGAACAGCGCCTCGTTTCACGCCCAAATCGAGGAGTTGTTGAGTCAGGGTGTCTACGCCGATTGCATCCATATGATAGTTCGGACCTGATGGCCAGTTTGGGAGGGTTAACCAAGTCGATACGAAGTGTATGCCTTGCGGCGCGTACAGCGCTACTCCGCGCCCAAAGCGCCCAAAGCATGGCGCTGTCTGTTGCCATACGCCAGCGGTGTGCGAATGGCTCATCCGAGTCCCGGCTACTCTTCTTCAGGGCAACGGCGATGGCTTGACGCTTACCCTTTCCGGCCGCTCAGCGAAAAGGCGTAAAGCAGCCCGATTATTGGAATAACCGATTAGAGACGCCCCTGATGCGATAATTGAAAGAGTTGCCTAATCAATACCAGATGCGTATTGTTACTTAAGGCGCATACTATGTGTGCACAACACATTCTGATAGCGGACTTCGGAGAGCTTGTAAGCTATTCGAGTTTGATAGTGTTGGCCCACCCAAGCGCCCAGCAATGAAATCGTAACGACTCAAGATTATGCTCCTGGTCTGGAGCAATCTGCCTTCAGCACCCTTATATAACGCATTACGTGAACGCCAAAGCCGAGGAAGGGCTGTGAAGGGTTTTCCTAACCAGATTGCTGATATCACCAAGCTGACCATCGCGTACGGGATACTAGCTAGGCGGCTTGAAGTCGGGCAGTCAGTTGATGATGATTCTTACGGAGAGGCCCTACTGCGAGAGGGTGTCATCAGCCCTCGCGATAAGAGCGAGACCGTCGAAGCGTACCTGGTCCGTATGCGCGTGAAAGCACTCTCAACACAAAGCCACCGGACTACTGCCCGCGGATTGAAGGAGTTCTTCCGACGGGCCATGTTAGTCTTACCCGGGAAAGAGCCTGACGGTATCGTAGAATCCGGAGAGACCCTACTGAAGGCATGGGAGAAGGGTGACGAGGTCGAAGTCAAGGATCACTGGCGATCAATTGCTAGAGGCATCGAAGCAGTTGACAATGCTGGCTGTATCTCCCACCCCTACCAACTCTTGCTGCGACTCCTAGCCGCCAGGCCTGGAACACCAAGAGCTTTGTGCGCGGTAGTTTTCGATGCTCTTAACGACTCTGATGAAGAGTTCAATCGGATAGTTCTCTTGAGGGATTCAAATAACGAGGATACTATCTGTGCCGAGATCGGGGTCACCAAGTCGAACTGGGATAACGCGAAGAAGATACTGCCCTCGATTGCAGAGCAAGTAGGTGACATCGCATGGAGCGGAGAAGGCCTATACCTGTTAAGAGGCGACATAGGTGTGCAATCCTATGGAAAGGCAAGTGCCAAGGGCCCAAGCCCCTTCGTCGTCAGGAAGGTCAGCGCAGACACCATCGCGCAAACTAAATCCCCGGATGACTCCGATGAGGGCTTCGGCCTTGTCGACGCTGGCTCTGATGGGCTGATATCGCTTGCTGATGCAATCGCCAAACGGGCTAACCGCTCGTACCGCCACAACCTACTTGTACAATCCTTCGCAAAGGCTATCCCGGGGTCTGCGGAGCTCTGGGAGGGCGAATTCGATTGCCTCATAATCAACGACAAGGCAGTCGCACTCTTAGAAATGAAAACGCTCGATGGAACACCGGCCGACGATGTGCGCCAAGTACGCTACGCGACTGGCCAACTCCTCTACTACGAGAGGTTTTCACTTCCGTCCAATGTGATTGGGGCCGTCCAAGCCGGGCGCACGATGCTAAAACTTAGCGTATTCGAGTCAAAGCCGTCAGACGCTCATGTCCAATGGATGTATTCGATAGGAATCTATACAGTCTGGGCATCGCGAGTAGGGTTCGCAACTTCCCCAGAGTCAAGGCAGATGCTATCGGGGTTGCTCGGGGTTGCCTTCATTTAGCCTTTGTTCTGCAATTTTGACATACTCTGGATTCAGTTCAGCGCCAACGAATCGTCTTCCCAACGCGCGCGCCGCCAAGCATTCAGTACCTGACCCCACGAACGGAACCACGACTAACTCCCCTGGATTAGAGAAATGGTCAACGAGTCGTACCGCAAGTTCCAAGGGCTTTTGAGTGGGGTGAAGCACCTTCTCTTTTGCGAACCTCCGTCCGGCAAGTGTTGGCAAATTCCAGACGTCCCCTTCTAGGCGACCATCCGGGTGAGGTTGCCAGACCTTCCCATTCTTGGTGATTTTGTGGCGGATCCGCGCTTGGCTCTTGTAGGGTTTGCGAAGAGAGTGGAAAGTAGAGGCCTCACTGGGAGCGAACCATAGAATAACCTCGTATTCGGACGGCGGTGCAGCGCGAAACGTATTAAAGCCATTCTCGTAGTGCCATATTATCTGACGCCTATAAGCAAGACCGAGCCGGTGAAGTTCTACATGGAGGAACGCTGCGGAACTGTGGAGGCTGTACACCATGACATTGCCCATTGGAGCAACGATGCGTACTGCCTCAGCCAGCCACTGGCATGACCATTCGAGCCACTGCTCAAGGCTACGATTGACCGTCGCTGATCCAAAGTCTTTTTTGATACTGTAAGGCGGATCTGCCAATACCAGGTCAGCGCAGCGATCTGGGAGTGTCCGTAGGAAATCAAGGACATCCCCCGTGTAGATAGTGTCAGTCGCAATCATCTCGCTGAAAGACGACGATGTACTGGTGATGAATGTTGGGGACAAAGGCGGTTGGATAGCCATAGGGAAACACTCGTTTCTGTGGTTGATGAAGGACAATGATGCCCTTGGTAGTGAATCCTCGCTGTTGGAGGTGGGTGGCTAGGTCAGCGTGGAGCATGTAGTACCGAGACTTATGGCGGAAATCGCTGACAACAGCGCAGAGGTGCCCTCGCTTAGTCATTGCAGCGCTACATAAGGCAAGACAATCTGCCAGTTCCACTACGAACTGCTCATACTCAGGAATATTGCCTAAATCCTCAATGGCATCGCCGTAGTAGTGGTCGAGGTTTTGGTTGAGTCGCTCTTGGGTAGCTTTGTGATCGATCTTGTGGAGGATGTTCCAATACGGGGGACTAGTAACCACCAACGAAGCATCAAGCCCGCTAAGCGTTGGGATTATTTCTCGTGCGTCCCCAACCAATACTTTTTGCGTAGTCGCTTTGAGCTTCGCAGTAGGGACCTCCGTTCGAAGGCGCTCTTCGGCTAGTGCCGCGTACTTGGGGTTGAGCTCAATCCCCACACCATTGCGGTTATTGACCGCACTAGCTTTCAGCGTAGAGCCAATCCCAAGGAAGGGATCGAGGACCGTCTCTCCCTGCTTTGTGAAGAAGGCAATCACACGCCCGATGTCCTGGAAAGAGAATGGTGCTGGATGGAGATGCTCTATTGCAGCATGAGGGTGATTCTTGCCGAGGCCTTTCTGCGTCCATACAGACACAGTTTCCCTAACCCATTCGGTCGAGGTAAGATCATTAAGCCGTTTCCTCGAAGCACTTACTCTGGCGGTCGAACGCATCGTCTGAGATTCGCTCATGCTACTCTGAGCCTCCATCAGCCAGTTTTTCATAGAGAAGTCGGAGCTGGGACGAGGTTAGGACTTCAGGTGATACATCCAGGGCCCGAGCCAAGCGACGAATCGTAATCGGGCGTGCTTCGGATGTGACGCCCGATTCCAGTCGGGACACCGTGGTCACGTTGATTCCGGCCTCGCGCGCCAAATCCTGCTGAGACAAAGCCTGTCGTGTGCGGAGGGTTCGGATTGTTTCGCCAATCATATCGTGTCACTTTTACTCTAAGAAGCAACGGTAATGCAATACCAATGCATTGTCAATGCCTATGACAGTGAGTTCGTACACTTAAGCATAGATAGACTATCGTAAGATGTCGCTAGATTCGAGCGTGGCACCTACGTCTGTAGCTCGGGCTTCGGCGCATCCGACCTTGATGTTGCTGACAAGGTCAACGACTTGGCCGCGACGCTGGTGCTCAGGCGGTCTGGCGGCTGACTGAGCTCGGTCGATAGTCGACGGCTTGAGGGCCAGCGACGCTTACCTTCTCTGGCTGCTCAGCGAAAAGGCGTAAAGCAGCCCGATTACCGGAATGACCGAGAAGACGAGCGATAACCACCAGTCGCCCTGGGAAATATCCAGAACGATGGCCGCCGCCACGATGATGTCGGCGGCGATGTTTATTGCCAACAGGCCCACTATCAGACGGGTAAAAAAGGCGGCTGGGCGGGATGTGAAGACCAGGACGAGCAGGCCAATCGCGGCGAGCGGCTGCACTGCCATTAGCGTCGCTCGTTCCCACCAGGTACCGCCGTCGGCGAACCCACCCACAGCCGCGACAAAAACGACCACAACCAGCTGGAGCAGGGCCAGCACTAGCATGACAACTCGCATAATGTCCCCTCCAATACGCTACGGCCGCGACCAACACACCGACGTGGCCCTCTGCTAGACACGAGGGTATGACGTGCGGAGCCTACCGTCTACTATATGCCCAAAGCTGGTCCCGTCTATTGCCTCGGCGCGGGCGCGGGCCGGGGCTTCGTGCTCATTGCTCCGAGGCGTACAATGGCGAGTACGCGGGCCGCGGCCATTGGCGCCGGCCCAAGAATTTCACAGAGTGAGTACCCCAATGATTAGCAGCACCTCCCCCGATCGGTCTCACGGATGGCGGGCTCGCTTCGGCCTATTGCAGCCGGCGCCCGCGCCCGAGAACATCCCCTACGAGTTCTATCTAATGGCCCCCGAAGGCGTGAGCCTAGTGGTCACCTCCTTCGACGTTCGGATACCGGACGACCGCACCTCAGTGGCTGCGCTGAAGGAAGCCTATGAGGGCGGCTTGTCGCGGCTGGACAACGCCGCGGCCGCCCTCGGCAAGCAGAAGGTGGACGTGATCATCCAGGTGGGCCTGCCGCCGGTGCTGACCCAGGGCTGGGGCTTTGAGCAGCAGCTGGTAGAACGGGTGGCCCGCGTCACCGAGGCTCCGCTAGTGGTGGGCGCCACGGCCTGCGTCGACGCGATGCAGGCGTTGGGGATGTCCCGCATTGCGGTGCTGAACCCCTGGGACACCTACTCGACCGGGCTGAAGGAATACGTGGCCAACGCCGGCATCGAGGTGCTGGGCATGGGCGCGGTGCCGACGCCTGCGGCCGAGGTGGAGCGCCAGGCGCCGCGGGTGGCGCTGGAGGCAGGCGAAGCGCTGTTCAAGGCGACGCCCGGCGCGCAGGGCTTGTGGATCAC
This sequence comes from Dehalococcoidia bacterium, assembly GCA_965261835.1. Lineage (GTDB taxonomy): Bacteria > Chloroflexota > Dehalococcoidia > SHYD01 > SHYD01. The sequence continues at coordinate 128,209 of OZ253478.1, forward strand.
CGGCGCGTTCATGCCCTGTGTGACCATCATCGACGAGCTGGAGCGGCGGATCGGGGCACCGGTGGTGACCAATCTCCAGGCATTGGCGTGGAGCGGCCTGCGGGCGGCCAAGGTGGACGCCCCGGTCACCGGCTTCGGACGACTTTTCGACATACGCTGAGGCAGCGCGTGTTGCGCGGCGCATGATCCGCGCGCTAGAGGAGTGCTTAGAGGAGCAAAGCCATGGAGAAGTCGAAGGCAGCGGTCTTTGTCGGGATGGAAAAGCCGCTCGAAGTGCGGGAGTTCGAGGTTGCGCCAGTGACGGCGGACACCGCGCTGGTGCGGATGCAGATGGCCGCGGTCTGCGGCTCGGACGTACATTACTGGCACCTGCCCACCACGCCGGCGCCGGCGATCATGGGTCACGAGAATGTGGGGGTGTTGGCGGCCTTGGGCAAGAACGTCACCAAAGACGTGCTGGGCCAGCCCCTGAAGGAGGGCGACCGGGTGCTGTTCAAGCGCAGCAACTGCGGCCGTTGCCCCGGCTGCGTGCTGGGGGAGAACTGTAAGGTCAACCCGCCCTACGGCCTGCGCCCCAAGTTCGAGCCGCCGTACCTCAAGGGCGGCTTCTCCCAGTACGTCTACCTGGACCCCGACCCCTGGCTGCTGAAGGTGCCGGAGGACCTGTCGACCGAGCGCGCGCTCATTAGCAACATCGGCAATCACACCCTGTTGCGGGGGATCGAGAAGATCGGCGGGGTGACGCTGGCGGACACGGTGGTGGTACAGGGGAGCGGCCCCATCGGCATGGGCGCCATCATCCAGGCCAGCATCGCGGGGGCAGGACGCATCATCCTGGTGGGCGCGCCCGCCAACCGGCTGGAGCTGGGAGTGGAGATGGGGGCCGGGCTGACCATCGACCTGGCGGACTATCCCACGCCCGAGGCGCGCGTGGCGCGGGTGCAGGAGCTGACCGGGGGCCAAGGCGCCGACATGGTCATCGAGTGCTCCGGCGGCCGCACCGCGGTGCAGGAAGGTCTGGACATGGTGCGCAGCGGCGGCAAGTACTTGGTCATCGGGCAGATCGGCGTGGGGGGGCCGCAGCCGCTGGACCCCAGCATCATCGTGATGAAAGCGCTGCGAGTGGAGGGGGTGGCCGGTGGCGGCGCATCCAGCAGCATCATCCGCTCGCTGAAGGCGATGCACCAAGTGGTCAAAGCGCCGGTGGAGAAGCTCATCACCCACGCCTACTCGCTGGAGCAGGTGAACGAGGGCTTCGAGGCGCACGAGCAGATGGCGGCGATGATCCCGGTGGTGAAACCGAACGGGTAGGGGCAGGGGGACACCCCCTGAAACCCCTGCCAAAGGGCTGCGCCCTCTTGACTCCTGCTTACCCGCCCCGTGGGGCGCCCGCTTGTTCAGGCGCGGTAAGTCGTAGGATAATGAGGGGACGGTAAACCGTGGGCGGAGGCGGCGGCGCACTCCGGCGCAATTGACCAGCAGTTGTGAGCAGGAGATCTATGAGCACTTACCAGATAAGCGTACTGGAGTGTGACGGCATCGGGCCGGAGATCGTGCGATCTGCGGTGGAAGTGCTTCGGGCAGCTACAGCGGAGGGTCCGGCGCTGGAGCTTACGACGCTCCCGGCGGGTCTCGAAGCCCTCCCGGTCTACGACGACGCGTTGCCCGCTTCGACTTACGCGGCGCTGCAAGCGAGCCACGGCTGGATCGTGGGCCCCCATGACTCGGAGTCGTACCCGGAGCGCCATCGGATGCGGCGCAGCCCCAGCGCAGTGCTGCGCCACGACTTCACGCTCTACGCCAACATCCGACCGGCCCGGGCGTTCCCGAACGTGCCGGCGATGACCCCCGACATCGACCTGGTGGTGGTGCGGGAGAACACCGAGGGGTTCTACAGCGACCGTGCGATGTTCAAGGGCAGCGGCGAGTTCATGCCGACGCCGGACATGGCGTTGGCGGTGGGTTTGTTCACTCGCCAGGGGATAGAACGGATCGCCCACACCGCATTCCGAATGGCAATGACCCGTCGCAAGCACGTGACCCTTGTGCACAAGTACAACGTGTTCCGGCTCAGCTACGGCCTCTTCTTAGAGGTCTGCCGGGAGGTGGCAAAACAGTACCCCGAGGTGGAGGTGGACGACTTCCACATTGACGCGATGACGGCACAACTGGTGCGACAGGCGGGCCGCTTTGACGTGGTGCTCACCACCAACATGTTCGGCGACATCCTCTCCGACCTGACCGGCGAGCTGAGCGGCAGCCTGGGGTTGGCCGCCGGGCTCAACGCCGGCGAGACCCACGCGATGGCTCAGGCGGCCCACGGCTCGGCTCCGGACATTGCGGGCAAGAACGCGGCCAACCCCACGGCGATGATCCTCTCGACCGCCCTGCTGATGCGCTGGCTGGCGAACCGCTATGAGGACGCTGCGGCACACGCCGCGGGGGAGCGCATGGAGCGGGCGGTGGCGCAGACACTGGCGGCGGGGGTGCGCACCCGGGACCTGGGTGGTGAGGCGAGCACGGAAGCTTTCACCGCGGCGGTGGTGGAGGCGGTCAGGGCGGATAGCTGACGCGCAGCTGGCGGCGCAGGGGTTGCGACCCGTTGGGACCATCCCCCTAGCCCTCTTCCTGAAGGAAGAGGGCTAGTAAAGAAGCGTAGTTTATGGAGGCACATCCTCCATACCTCCTGCCAGATGGGTTATACCCCTCTGGACTCCCCACTCCTCCGGCTCGCAATGACGGGTTTGAGATCTACGCTTCCGCTTCTTGGGGTTTTACTCCTCTGGACGCCCCCTCTTGAGGACTTTGCCTTTCTGAGGGCTGGCACCAGACCTCCTGCCAGATGGCTGCGCCCTCTGGACTCCCCCGTACCTGTTTGACACTCATCGGCGCGCGCACTACAGTGGCGATGTTTCGCCCTGTGCGGGCGCTATTCTTATGCCACCACCAAGGAGCAACACTTAATGAAAGCAGTACGATTCCACGAGACCGGCGGCCCTGAGGTCCTGCGCTACGAGGACGTGGACGACCCCACGCCCGGCGCCGGGCAAGCCCTAGTGAAGCTGAACGTCAGCGGTGTCAACTTCATGGACATCTACAACCGCACCGGGCTCTACCCCAACCCGCTACCGATGACCCCGGGCGGCGAGGGCGCCGGCGTGGTGACCGCGATTGGTGAGGGCGTTACCGGCGTGCAGGTGGGCGACCGGGTGTGTTTCACCGGCACTCCCGCGGCCTACGCCGAGCAGGTGCTCACCAACGCCGGCCGGCTGGTCCCCATCCCCAGCGGCGTCACCGACGAGATGGCCTGCGCGGTCATCCTGCAGGGACTCACGGCCCACGCGTTGGCCGACGGGGTGTATCACCTGAAGCCGGGCGACAAGACCGTGGTGCACGCCGGCGCGGGCGGGGTCGGTCTGCTGCTGATCCAGATCGCCAAACGGCTGGGGGCGCAGGTGTTCACCACCGTGTCCACGGCGGAGAAGGCGGAGCACGCCAAGCAGGCGGGCGCGGACGTGGTGATCAACTACACCACCGAGGACTTCGAGGAAGAGGTCAAGAAGGGTACCGACGGCCAGGGCGTCCAGGTGGTGTACGATGCGGTGGGCAAGACGACCTTCCAGAAGAGCCTCGCCTGCCTGGCGCCCACCGGGCTGCTGGCGCTCTATGGACAGTCGAGCGGACCGGTGGACCCCATCAGCCCAATGATACTGGCGCGCGGCTCCTTCTTCCTCACTCGACCGGGCATGGGCCACTACACCGCCACCAGGGAGACGCTGCTCGCGCGGGCCAACGACCTCTTCTCCTGGGTGCAGTCCGGGGAGCTGAAGGTTAACGTCTTCAACAGCTACCCGCTGTCGCAGGCGACAGAGGCGCACCGGGCGCTGGAAGGCCGCGAGGTCATCGGGAAGCTGCTGCTGATCCCGTAGATAGTAAGGAACCATCCCCCTGCCCCCCTTCCTGGCAGGAAGGGGGAAGTAAAGAGGAGTAGTTGATGGAGGCACATCCTCCATACCGCCTGCCAGTGGGGTTGCACCCCTCTGGACTCCCCGCTTGCGGGGGCTGCGCTTCAATTATGGGGCGGACCATCCCCCTGACCCCCTTCCTGGGAGGAAGGGGGAAGATTAAGAAAGCTCTGGAGGGACACCCTCCAAACCTCCTGCCAGAGGGGGCGATCCCCTCTGGACACCCCTTATGGGCTGGGGGACACCCAGCGCCGGTTTGAGGAGACGTAGCGGGGGTGGCGGACGCCCCTTATGGGCTGGGGAACACCCAGCGCCGGTTTGAGGAGACGTAGCGGGGGTGGCGGACGCCCCTTATGGGCTGGGGAACACCCAGCGCCGGTTTAAGGAGACGTAGCGGGGGTGGCGGACGCCCCTTGTGGGCTGGGGGACACTCAGCGCCGGTTTAAGGAGACGTAGCGGGGGTGGCGGACGCCCCTTATGGGCTGGGGGACACCCCCAGACCCCTGCCAAAGGGCGGTGCCCTCTGGACTCCCGCTTCCCCGCCGCGTCATTGCGAGGAGCTAAGCAACGCCTTGACACACCACAGGAGAACCCAGCCATGAAAGCAGTCCGAATCCATCAGCCCGGCGGCCCGGAAGTGCTCCAGTACGAGGACTGCCCCGACCCGACGGCGGGGCCAGGGCAGGTGCTCGTCCGCACCGCGGCCATCGGCCTCAACTTTGCGGAAACGCGGGCGCGCCAGGGCGCGGCGCCGGCCTCGCTGCCGCTGATCCCCGGCGGCGAGGCCGCGGGCACCGTGGTGGCCGTGGGTAGCGGCGTCACCGAGTTCAGCGAGGGCGACGCGGTAGCCGTGGCCAACGCCAGCCAGTGCTACGCCGAGCTGGTGGCCGCACCGGCCGGCCGCACGGTGAAGCTGCCCTCCGGCATGGCCGCCACACTCGCCGCGGCATCGCTGGTGCAGGGGATGACCGCCCACTGCATGGCCCTGGGCGCGTACAAGGTGCGCCGGAACGATTGGATTCTGGTACACGCGGGCGCCGGCGGCGTGGGCATGCTGATCACCCAGATGGCCAAGCGGCGCGGGGCCAAGGTCATCGCCACCGTGGGGTCCGACGCGAAAGTCGCCGCGGCCAAGGAGGCCGGGGCCGACGTGGTGGTGAACTACACCACCCAGGACTTCGAGGTGGAGGTCAAAAGCGTCACCAACGGGATAGGCGTCAACGGCATCTTTGACTCGGTGGGGAAGGACACCTTCCTCAAGGGGCTGAACTGTCTGGCCGAGCTGGGCACTATCGCTGTCTTCGGCTACGCCAGCGGCGACACCGACCCGCTAGACATCAACCTGTTGCACCGCGGCGGGCACTACGTGACCCGCACCGGTATGGGCCACTTCACCGGCACCCGGGAGCAGTGGTTGCTGAGGGCCAAGGAGGTCCTGGACTGGGCCCACAGCGGCGTGCTGGAGGTGCGCATCACCGAGTACCCGCTATCGCAGGCAGCCGAGGCGCACCGGGCGCTCCAAGGCCGGGAGAGCATCGGCAAGCTGCTGCTGATCCCGTAGGTAGTAAGGAACCTTCCCCTTTGCCCCCTTCCTGGTAGGAAGGGGGAAGATTAGTAAAACTCTGGAGGGACACCCTCCAGACCTCCTGCCAGAGGGGGCGATCCCCTCTGGACGCCCCTTGTGCGCTGGCGGACACTCCCAGACCACTGCCAAAGGGCGGGACCCCACCCCAGATTGCCACGTCGCAGGCTCCTCGCAATGACGACGCGGGGTGGCGGCCTCTTCGCACCATCCCCCTTGCCCCCTTCCTGGTAGGAAGGGGGCAGATTAGTAAAGCTCTGGAGGGACACCCTCCAGAGCTCCTGCCAGAGGGGGCGATCCCCTCTGGACGCCCCTTATGCGCTGGCGGACACCCCCAGACCACTGCCAAAGGGCCAAACCCCACCCCAGATTGCCACGTCGCAGGCTCCTCGCAATGACGACGCGGGGTGGCGGCCTCTTCGCACCATCCCCCTAGCCCCCTTCCTGGTAGGAAGGGGGCAGAGTAGTAAAACTCTGGAGGGACACCCTCCAGACCTCCTGCCAGAGGGGGCGATCCCCTCTGGACGCCCCTTGTGGGCTGGCGGACACTCCCAGACCCTGCCAAAGGGCGGCGCCCTCTGGACTCCCGCTTCCCCGCCCCCGATTGCTTCGCTGCACTCGCAATGACGGGAATTGTCGCAAGGCGTCGGCATGCCCTATCATGTGGCGCATATCATGTGACCGAGGGGTGTCCCCATGAGCGATCCCACCGCCTACGAGCAACTGCGCCTGGGCGTACGCCAACTATGCGAGCGTTATCCGGTGAGCTACTGGCGCGAGCTGGATGAGCGGAGCGCTTACCCGGAGGAGTTTGTGGCGGCCATGACCAAGGCCGGCCACCTTGCTGCACTCATCCCGGAGGAGTACGGCGGCGGTGGCGTGGGGGTCACCGAGGCCTCCATCATCCTGGAAGAGGTAAACCATTCAGGCGGCAACGCCGGCCCCTGCCACGCACAGATGTACACCATGGGCACGGTGCTGCGCCACGGGTCGGAGGAGCAAAAGCAGCGCTATCTCCCCAGTATCGCCAAGGGGGAACTGCGGCTGCAATCGTTCGGGGTTACGGAACCGGACGCGGGATCAGACACACTCAGCATCACCACCACCGCGGTGCGCAACGGCGACGTGTACGTGGTCAACGGGCAGAAGATCTGGAACTCCCGCACCCACTACTCGGACATGATGCTGCTGCTAGTGCGCACGACGCCGCTGGAGCAGGTACAGCGGCGCACCGAGGGGCTGTCGGTGCTGCTAGTGGACCTGCGAGAGGTCGTAGACCACGGGCTGACCATCCAGCCGATCAAGACGATGATGAACCACTTCACCAACCAGCTCTACTTCGACGATATGGAGGTGCCGGTCACCAACCTCATTGGCGAGGAGGGCCAGGGCTTCCGCTACATCCTGGACGGCATGAACGTGGAGCGCATCCTAATTGCCGCGGAGTGCATGGGCGACGGCGCCTGGTTCATCGAGCGGGCCACGGCCTATGCCAACGAGCGGCAGGTGTTCGGGCGACCCATCGGGCAGAACCAGGGGGTGCAGTTTCCCATCGCCAAAGCCTACGTGAACCTGCAGGCCGCCGACCTCATGCGGTTCCGCGCCGCGGAGCTGTACGACGAGGGCAAGCCGTGCGGCCCGGAGGCCAACATGGCGAAGCTGCTGGGGGCCGATGCGTCGTGGGAAGCGGCCAACGTGGCGTTGCAGACCCACGGCGGCTTCGGCTTCGCCAAGGAGTTCGACATCGAGCGCAAGTTCCGGGAGACGCGGCTGTACCAGGTGGCGCCGGTATCCACTAACCTCATCCTGGCGTACGTGGGGCAGAACGTGTTGGGGATGCCCCGGAGCTATTAGGGGCAGGTCTTGTCATGCGACGGCGGCCGCTCCCCCGCTTCGTCTCAAACGAGGCACGCACCATCCCCCTGACCCCCTTCCTTTCAGGAAGGGGGCAGATTGTTAAAGCTCTGGAGGGACACCCTCCAGACCTCCTGCCAGAGGGGGCGATCCCCTCTGGACGCCCCTTGTGGGCTGGCGGACACTCCCAGACCCCTGGCAGCGGGGCTGCGCCCCTCTGCACTCCCCACTTAGAGGGCTACGCTTTAATGGGTGCGAGAGGTGCACGCAAGCCCTGGGCGAGCGGCGAACCGTCATTGCGAGGAGTGCAGCGACGAAGCAATCTGGAGGGGGGTGGCTATGCGCCGTAACGGGGCTACGCCCTTCTGAACTTCACGCTTGGGGGGACGGCGCACCGCTTCGTCTCAAACGAGGCACGCACCATCCCCCTAGCCCCCTTCCTTTCAGGAAGGGGGCAGATTGTTAAAGCTCTGGAGGGACACCCTCCAGACCTCCTGCCAGAGGGGGCGATCCCCTCTGGGCGCCCCTTGTGGGCTGGGGAACACCCCCAGACCCCTGGCAGCGGGGCTGCGCCCCTCTGCACTCCCCACTTAGAGGGGCTACGCGCAACATAGAGAGGCGCCTTGCCACCTCAGGTTGTTCGCTGCATTCGCAATGACGAGTGGGAGGCTATGATGGGGGGAGTAAAGTAGTAGTGCTGGGGAGTACCCGCAACTAAGCACTAATAACTAGCAGGTAATCCTATGCTTCCGCTAACCGGTATCACCGTCCTTTCCCTGGAGCAGGCCGTGGCGGCGCCACTCGCATCTCGCCACCTGGCCGACCTAGGGGCGCGCGTCATCAAGATCGAGCGGCCGGGCGTGGGCGACTTCGCTCGCGGCTACGACCGCACGGTGCACGGCCAGTCGAGCTACTTCGTCTGGCTGAACCGCTCCAAGGAGTCGCTCAGCCTGGACGTCAAGCAGCCGGAGGCCGCCGCTATCCTGGCTAAGCTGCTGGCCAAGAGCGACGTGTTCATTCAGAACCTGGCGCCCGGCGCGGCTGAGCGGCTGGGACTGGGCAGCGCCGAGCTGCGGGCGCGCGACCCGCGCCTCATCACCTGCACCATCTCCGGCTACGGCAGCAGTGGTCCCTACCGCGACCAGAAGGCCTACGACCTGCTGATCCAGGCTGAGACCGGCGTCATTGCCCTCACGGGTACCGAGGAGGAGCCCGCCAAGGTGGGCATCTCTGTGGCGGACATCGCCGCGGGGATGTATGCGTACTCGGGCATCCTGACCGCGCTGTACACGCGGGAGCGGACGGGCGAGGGCGCGGCGCTGGAAACCTCGCTGCTGGACGCGCTGGGGGAGTGGGCGAGCGCCTTCGCGCTCTACGCCGACTACGGCGGCAAGGCGCCCGTCCGCAGCGGCGCCTATCACGCGATCATCGCACCCTATGGCCCCTACACCACGGGCGACGGGCGGTCGGTGTACCTGGCAGTGCAGAACGAGCGGGAGTGGGCGCGCTTCTGCGGGGAGGTCCTGCAACGCCCGGAGATCGCGAACGACCCGCGCTTCAGCGGCAATCCGCAGCGGGTGGAGCACCGCGAGGCGCTGAAAGCGGCAATCGAGACGGCGTTTGAGCCGCTGACCGCAGAGGAGGCCGGCCGCCGGTTGAACGCCGCAGACATCGCCTATGCCCAGCTGCGGGGCATCGGCGAGCTGGCGCATCACCCTCAGCACGAAGCGCGGGGCCGCTTCCAGGAGCTGGGCACGCCCAACGGGCCGGTATGGACGTTGCCGCCGCCGCTGGAGATGGCGGGCGTGGAGTACGCGCCGGCGCCGGTGCCCAGCGTGGGGGAGCACAGCGCGGCGATCCTCGACGAGCTAGGCTACGACGCGGAGGCGGTCGCCCGCCTGCGGGCCGAGGGCACGATCTAAGGGGAAGGCAGATAAGAGACACACGGGCAGTTGACGGTCGCCCCACGCGACCCCACCAGATTCATCCCACTAAACGCATTAGGGGCTAGCCGAGCGCTAATCATCCCCCCAAAGGCCCCGCTTGGCGGCGCGGGCCTCCCGCTCTAGGCGAGCGAAGCGCTCCTGATACTTCACATCCGGCGGATAGCTGGCGGCGTGGGCATAGCCTTCCTCTATCAGCAGCGCATTGACCATGCGGCCGTCCTCCAGATACACGTAGCGCAGCAGCCGCCCGAAGCGGTCGGTCTCGCTGAGGTCCTGTTCTAGGAAGACGGTCTTGCCCTCCACCAGCGCCCGGTTGCGATCAGCGGCCTCCTTGCCAAAACGCTCCACCGGCCGGCGGGGGTCCACCGACTCCGGGGTGTCGATGCCGAGGTAGCGCACGCGGGCCTGGCCGGCCGCAGTCTGCACCACCACGGTGTCGCCGTCCACCACGCGGGTGACAAAGGCGCGGCCGGGGTGGAGCTCTCCAGTCGCAGGCTGGCACACCCGGGCGCCGGCCACGAGGAGTAGCAGCACGATAACGCCGGCTAAGCCGAGGGGCTGAGCCATGCGGCGGATAACGCGACGGCGCGGGCGCGGTGGCATGGCTACGGGGCGGGGCGCGCGTTAGGGGTTAGGCTCGTCCCGCGGGCCAACGTAGATGTCCTCACCATCGAGGCGCACCGCGAACACGGGGATGGCCTCGGCGTTGGGCCAGATGATGCGGGTCCCGGTGGCGAGGTCGTAGCGGTAGCAATGCCAGGGGCACTCAATGTATCCCTTCTCCACATAGCCGAAGTGCATGGGACTGCCCATGTGGGGGCAACTGTTGAGGAGGGCGTAGTAGGTGCCCTCCAGCCTCGCCAGGCAGATCTCGACGCCCTCCACGTAGACGCGCAGACCGCGGCCGTCTTCGAGGTCGTGGATAGTGGCTACTTTGGTGAAGGTAGTAAGCACAGGCTCGCAGTTGTTACTAGGGTAGATGCATCTATTTTAACGTATCCAGCGCAGGCGTAAAGGTAATTTGAAGGTCTGGAGGGTGTCCCTCCAGACCTTCTGCCAAAGGGGTTGCGCCCCTCTGGGCTCCCGCTCCCCACTTCGTCATTGCGAGGAGTAAGGCGACGAAGCAATCTGGGGTGGGGGGTGACTGCGCGCCGCTTCGTCTCTAATGAGGCACGCACCATCCCCCTAGCCCCCTTCCTTTCAGGAAGGGGGAACAAGAAGAAGTGCTGGGGGACACCCCCAGACCCCTGGCAGCGGGGCTGCGCCCCTCTGCACTCCCCACTTAGAGGGGCTACGCTTTAATGGGCGCGAGAGGGGCACGCAAGCTCTGGGCGAGCCCCGCCTCGTCATTGTGAGGAGTGAAGCAACATGGCAATCTGGGTGATAGGGCCACCGCGCGCGCGGGGGGACGCCGCTCTGGGGTGCCCCCCTCCACCCCAGATTGCTTCGCTGCGGCTCGCAATGACGGGCTAGGGAGTGCTGCGCGCCGCTTCGTCTCAAACGAGGCACGCACCATCCCCCTAGCCCCCTTCCTTTCAGGAAGGGGGAACAAGAAAAAGTGCTGGGGGACACCCCCAGACCCCTGGCAGCGAGGCTGCGCCCCTCTGCACTCCTGCTGCCCCGCCTCGTCATTGTGAGGAGTGAAGCGACGTGGCAATCTGGGTGATAGGGCCACCGTGCGCGCGCGTGGGACGCCGCTCTGGGGTGCCCCCCTCCACCCCAGATTGCTTCGCTGCGGCTCGCAATGACGGGCTAGGGAGTGTTGCGCGCCGCTTCGTCTCTAATGAGGCACGCACCATCCCCCTAGCCCCCTTCCTTTCAGGAAGGGGGAACAAGAAAAAGTGCTGGAGGGACACCCTCCAGACCTCCTGACAGAGGGGGCGATCCCCTCTGGGCTCCCCTTGGGCTAGCGGACACTCCCAGACCTCCTGCCAGAGGGGCGATCCCCTCTGGGCGCCCCTTGTGGGCTAGCGGACACCCCCAGACCCCTGGCTTATCATGCTGGCTTATTCCGCTGGGCTTGCTATTATAGGGTCACGCAACGCAACGGAGGTGCACCATGCCTTACGGCAGCAACGACTGGCTGGCCCTGAACCCGGAACCGACGCTGGAGCCGGACCTGCCCATCTGCGACGCCCATCACCACTGCTGGGACTTTCGGATGGACCGGATACCCTACCAGCGCTATCTGCTCCACGAGCTGACCGCGGACATCGGCAGCGGGCACAACGTGCGCTCCACGGTCTTCATCGAGGCCCGCTCGATGTACCGCACGGAGGGGCCGGAGGAGCTGCGCCCGGTGGGTGAGGTGGAGTTTGTGCAGGGGATTGCCGCCGCCAGCGCCAGCGGGCTTTACGGCCCGGGCCGGGCCGCAACCGCCATTGTGGGGCACGCCAACCTCAACCTCGGCGATCGGGTGGAGCCAGTGCTGGAAGCGCTGCGGGCGGCCAGCCCCAACCGCTTCCGCGGCATCCGCCACAGCGTGACCTGGGACGAGCACCCGGAGGTGGAGAACACCGCGGCCCACAAGTTCCCGGGGCAGTTGTCCAGCGCGGAGTTTCGGGCCGGGGCGCGCGTGCTGGCCGGGATGGGCCTCACGCTGGAGGGCTGGCTGTTCTTTCACCAACTGCCGGAGCTGGCGGATTTCGCGCGGGCGGTACCAGAGCTGACCATCATCGTGAACCACATCGGCGGGCTGCTGGGCACCGGTCCCTACGCCAACCGGGACGACGAGGTGCGGCCGATCTGGCGTAGCGGCGTAGCCGCGGTGGCCACTTGCCCCAACGTCTACATCAAGCTGGGCGGGATTGGCATGCCGCGCACCGGGTTCGACTGGCACACGCGCGCCCTGCCGGTAGGCTCCGAGGAGCTGGCGTCGCAGATGGCGCCGCTGCTCACCTACTGCATCGATCAGTTCGGGCCGCAACGGGCGCTGTTCGAGAGCAACTTCCCGGTGGACAAGGTCTCGTATTCCTACAACGTGCTCTACAACGCGTTCAAGCGAGTATCGGCGGGCTACTCCGCTTCGGAGCGCGCTGCGCTGTTCCACGACACCGCGGCGCAGGTATACCGGATTGCGGGTTAGGGGAAGCCTGGGCGCGCACCATCCCCCTAACCCCCTTCCTGAAAGGAAGGGGGAATAATAAGAAGGGGTGTTTATGGAGGGACACCCTCCAGACCTCCTGCCAGGAGTGGCGATCCCCTCTGGACTCCCCGCTGGGCACACCTACCACCGTAGGGGTGCCCCTTGTGGGTACCCACCTGCCGTCCGGGCGCACCATCCCCCTAACCCCCTTCCTTTCAGGAAGGGGGAACAAGAAAAAGGGTAGTTTATGGAGGGACACCCTCCAGACCTCCTGCCAGAGGGGTGCGCCCCTCTGGACTCCCCTAGAGAAAAGAAGAAGGTTTATAGAGGCACATCCTCCAGACCTCCTGCCAGAGGGGATCGCCCCTCTGGACTCCCCATTCGGCGCATGGCACGTCCTCCAGACCTCCTGCCAGCGGGGTGCGCCCCTCTGGACTCCCCACTTAGGGGGGTGGGCGCCTAGCCCGCTGCGGTCTTCCGGGCGGCGCGCTCGCCGATGAACTCCCGCATGCGGCTCTGGACGCTATGCTTGGCGGTCTCCTGCTCGAAGAGCTCTAGGATGCGGGGGTCTTCGTTCTCGTACTCGATCTGACGGCCGCCCTCTTCCACCGACTTGGCTTGCTTGCCCATGTCCCGCTTCATGCGATCGCTATCGCCGATGGCATAGCGGACGCCGCTCAGGGCCCCCAGCACTAGGTAGCGGGCCGCCTCGTCGGACGTGTTGAAGTGCTGGTGGAAAGTGGGGCCATCTGGCGGGGCGAAGAGCGTCCCCGCCTTCCAATCGACCCGGATGGTGTCCACAGGGTTCTGCCCCTCCAGCCAGAGCAGCGAGTAGCCGTGACCGGAGACGAGGAAGATGTGGGCGCCGGCGTTATGGCAGTGCCCCTTCTTGTAGGTGCCAGAGGGAAACTCCGACATGTGGCAGTGCATGTTGCTGTCGCCCAGAGTGAAGCGGATGCTGTTGCCGCCGGCGCCGCGCTCCTTCCACTCGGGCAACTGGAAGTGCACGAGGTCGGGCACAAAGTTGGTCTCCCACTGATGGTAGCCGGCCATGGCGGGCCGGTAGACGCCCTCGCCCTGGAAGTAGCGCTCCTCGCCAAAGCGGCTGTTAAAGACCCAGGGGTTGTCGTAGATGAAATCGGGGTCATGCGCCAGGTTCAGCCAGAGGGGCAGGTCGGTGACGGCGGCAAAGCGGGCTGGTTCGGTGCCGGAGCCGTTGAAGTGCTGGTGCGGCGCGTTCATGGGGATGGAGAAGACGCTGCCAGGGCCCCACTCGAAGGTGTGCTGAGCGCCGCTGGGCAGCTCCACCGTGGTAGCGCCGTGGCCCTTGACCACGTGGATCTGCTCGTCGTGCATGTGGCGCTCCGGCTTCAGCTCGCCACCGGGGTCGATCTCAGCGATGTAGACGCTGGAGTGGTCGCCGCGGCCAGTGAGGTGCACGTACGCGCCGCGTCCGCCCAGGCGGGGCCACGGTTCCAGGGGCACGGTGGGGCACTCCACGCTGTAGGCCTCGATGAGGGGGACGCCCTCGGCTTTGAGGAACTCCCGGTACGGCTCGATCATAAGATAGGAACTCTCTTGTTTCAGGACGTCGTCGTCGCTCACAGTGCGCTCCTTGTACCGCTAGGGTTGAACTGGTTACCTGGCCGCTATGTTACAACAACCTGGGCAGGTGGTTAGAAGGTTAGGCCGCGCTCAGGTTCGTCTTAGGCAGCACGATCTGACCCTCCGCAGCGGTCCCCAGGACGTCGGTGCTGCCGTGGAGATGGAGCCAGCCAGTGTAGGCGGCCAGCAGCGCGTCGGCGTGGTCGTGGGTGAACGCGCCGTCGATGACTAAGCTAGGCCAGAGAGCGGCCAGCCGCTCTTTGAGGAAGGCGAGGCCGGCGGGCGCGGTCTTCTTGGGCAAAGGACGGCCCCACAGCCGCAGCTTGGCGCCGTAGGGGTAGACCTCTAGTACTGCCTTGCCCTGCGCCTCCAGCGCGTTGCGGAGCGCGATGCCGCGGTAGACCATACGGCGAATGATGGAGCGGCGAGTGGTCCAGTAGCACGGGATGCCGGCATCCCGCAGCGCGAGCTCGGCGGCACGGCGGCGGTCCTCGGTGGGGCTCTCACAGCCCCCGCAGGCGCACACCGGCTCGAGGCAACACCAGCCGGCGGGAAGACCCAAGGGGGCATCGATGGCGACGACGCGGGCCGGGCCGGCCAGCGCCAGCAGCTCCTCATCGGTGCGGAGGTCAACTAGGCCGGCCACCGCGCCCGTATCGTCCAGCGCGGCGCAGGCCGAGGGCCGCTGGGGGCCCGCGGTGAGGTCGATGCCCAAAACGGCGTGCACCATAGTACAGCCTTCCTCGTATAACCTTGTATAACCTTCCTTAGCGGCTCAAGAGCGACTCAAGGCGCCGGCGGAGTGCGGCGAAACGCGCTGGCCAGCAGCCGCAGCTCCTCCCGTCCCACCAACGCCAGGGCGGCCAGGTAGACCGCCGCCCCGATAATGACCAGCGCTACCACTACCGCGCTCGCGGTCAGGGCGTCGCTCCCCGCGGCCGACGGCAGCAGAGCAGCGGCACCGGTCAGCGCCCCGGCCAGCGCGGCGGTGGCGGCAACGGTGCGGGCTATGGTGGGCCACAGGCCGATGCCGGACAGCCCGGTCAGGCTGCGTTGGGTCAGCAGGGCCATGATCAGCATGTGGACCGTCCATTGCGCTGAGTTAGCCAGCGCGAGACCGGGCATTCCCAAGGGTTGCAGCAGCGCAAGGCCCACAGCGAGATACACTCCCACCGCCACCACACCCACCAGCACGGGCTGGAGGGTCTGCTTACGGGCGTAAAAGCCATAGACGAGCACCTGGTCAACGGCGGCGGCGGGAAGGCCGGGGGCGTAGGCGAGGAATGCGCTGCTAGTGCTTTGCACCGCCAGTGCATCGAAGGCACCCCGCTGAAAGAGCAGCCGGATAACTCCCTCCCGTAGCAGCGTCAGTCCCACCGCGGCGGGAAGGATGGTCACCACCACTAGGCGCAATCCCAAACCGAGCGCGGCACGGTAGCCCGCCGGGTCGGCGATCACCCCGGCGTCGTGGCCCGGGGTCGCCGCCTGGAAGGAGCGGGACAGGGAGGGCAGCACCGCGGCGCTGACGCCCGTAGCGACCAGCCCGAGGGGAAACTGCACCAGCGTAGTGGCGAACCCCATAGCGGCCAGGTTTCCCGCGCCGGTGCGGGACGCGAGGTTGGTGTCGATCGCGATACCAGCGGCTGATACCACCAGCCCCAGCGCGACGGGGAAGTAGAGGCGGAAGACCTGCCGCACGGCCGGGTCGCTGAAATCGATGCTGGGCCGGAGGGGAAGGCCGCGCAGGCCGGGGCTTTGCAGCACCACCTGGAACGCAGCGCCGGCCAGCACTCCTATAGCTAAACTGGCGATGCCGAACACCTGGTGGAGGAGCAGCGCGGCCACCACCATGCCTGCGTTGTACGCCATGATCGCCACGGCCGGGAGCTGGAAGCGTTCCTGAGCGTAGAGCAACGCGGTGAGCACTCCGGACAGCCCCATGAAGATGAGCGACGGCATAAGCACCCGCACGAGGTCCACGCTCAGTTGCTGCACTTCTGGGGGATAGCCCGCGGCCAGCATGGGCATGAGCCAGGGCGCCGCCAGAAGCAGCAGGGCCACCACCAGCAGCAAGACCAGCACAATCAGGGTGAGCAGGGCGCTGATGAGCCGGGTGAGCTGGACCCGGTCTCCGGTAAGGCCGGAGAAGACCGGTACCAACGCAGCGGAGATCATGCCGCCGATGAACAGATCGTAGAGGGCTAGGGGTACCCGGAAGGCCACCCGGAAGGCATCGGTGGGCGCGGTGGCGCCAAACAGCGCGGCGATGACCAGCTCCCGCAGCAGGCCCAGGACGCGGCTGCCGACATTGCCGAGGCCGATAATCAGCGCGGAGCGAGCGAGAGGGCGGCTCACCGGGAGTCGGGCGGGCAGTAGCGGGACAGAATGGTAGCGATGATGCCGGTGGTGGAGTGGCCGTCCTGGAAGGGCAGGATGACCACGCTGCCGCCGTAGCCGCGCACCACCGGCACTTCGGGCGGCGCGTGGTCGCCGTCGGGCGTGTAGTTACCGCCCTTCACGTAGACCTCGGGTTGAAGCTCAGCCACCAGGGCTTCGGCGGTGTCGGCTTCGAAGAGGAGCGCGTAGTCCACGCACGCCAGGGCGGCCACCACCTCGGCGCGCGCGGCTTCGGGCTGAATGGGCCGCCGCGGGTCCTTCTGGCGGCGCGCCACGGCGTCGGCGTTGACTGCCACCAGCAGGGCGTCACCCTGGGCCCGGGCCTGGGTCAGGTAGCGGACGTGGCCGGCATGGAGTAGATCGAAATAGCCGTTGGTGAAGACGAGGCGGCGGCCCTCGTTACGGAGGCCCTCCCGAATCGTTTGGGCTTCGGCTAGGCTTACAACCCGGCCCATCTGCCACCTGCGGTCTCAATCCAGAAGAGCACGACAAACCCCACGGCGGCAATGGCCACAAACTCCAGCACTACAATTGGGCTGAGGTTGTTACGCAGGTAGCCGTGGACGATGCCCACCAGGAAGTAGAAGGCGAGCATAAGGGACAACCCGCTAACGATCTCACTGAGGGCCAGCAACTGCACCACCGCGCCGATCTCTACGATAAGTACGCCGACAATGGCCGCATAGAGCACGACCTGGCGGTCCAGCATCTCGCCATCGCGGAACAGCTCCAGCGCCAGCAGGGCGCTGGTAACGCCGGCGGCCAGCGTGGCCAGGCCGGGGTCGAGCGCGCTGGTCTGCAGTGCAAGGAAGAGCAGAAGCGCGGTGAAATACGCGCCGAGGCTGGCAATGAGGTGGGCCAAGGACGGGGCGGGACGGGTGGGGTCTGCAAAGAGCGTTTGCACGTACACCAGAACAGCGACGGCCACGCCGGTACCCGCCATTCCCAAGTAGACGTGCCAGCCACCCAGAACGTTCAGGGTGAAGAGGCCTCCAACGACCGCCATGACCAACGGTCCGATCCAGTACGGGACAGTAACCAGCGGCCGGGGATGGAAGCGGTAGCCAGGGTGGCCACGGACCAGGAAGTGCGCTCCGCCCGCGATAGCCAGGAGCGTCAGCGCGAACAGCAGCCAGCTCCGAGGCGGCTCGACTAGGGGCACGAACAGCAGGCAGGCTCCGACCACGGCGACTACGCAGGCGATGCGGAGTTTATAGGCCAAGGGGAGAGAGAAGGACGGGAGGGGTACGGTCATCGGCCTCAAGATCCGTGTGTTCGGTTAGCGGGCCCCGCAGCAGCAGCTTGTGGTCGCTCAGTAGTACACAACACCATCTCCAGTATAACCCCCTCCGTGCTAGACTGCCGTTATGGCGCTGCCGCAAAAATCGGGCGCCTTCCTTTGAGGAACGGTGAATAACGGGAAGGAACGGGAAGAAACCGCTAAGGAAGCGCCCCCTGGCAGGACTGTTACTCAATGAAGATTCAAGCCGTCTTTTTCGACTTCATGGGCACCCTGGCGCGGTTCGTGCCAGAGCAAGAGGACTTGCTGGTGGCTGCGGCCGCGGCACACGGCCTTTCGCTGTCGCAAACAGCAGCGCGCCGTGGCTTCGCGGCGGTGGCGGAGTGGTGGAACCTGCAGCTGGCCCGCAAGCCACTACACAACCGCACGCCTGCCGAACGCGACGCCCTGTACAAAGCCTTCGACCAGCGGGTGCTGGAGGGCGCAGGGATTGACCTGAGTCCGGAGGACGCGTTCGAGGTGTTCCGTGAGGTGCTGGCCCGCAGCGGCAGCAGTGAACTGGCGCTCTATGAGGACGCGCTGCCCTGCATCCACGGGTTAGCGGCGCGCGGTATGACCACTGGGGTGGTGTCCAACATGGGCCGGGAGCTGCCGCAGACCCTGGAACAGCTGGGAGTCTCGGTGGCTGCGGGACTGGTGGTAAGCTCTGGCGAAGTGGGATTTAGCAAACCAGACGCGCAAATATTCCAGATCGCGGCGGCGCGCGCCGGGGTTGTGCCGGGGGCGGTGCTCTACGTGGGCGATCAGTACCAGAACGACGTTATGGGGGCGCGCCGCGCGGGTACGGCCGCGGTGCTATTGGACCGCTACGGGCTACAGTCCGAGCGATTGGACTGCGTGCGGATCGCCTCACTGGGCGAGGTGGCCGACCACCTGGCGTAGGGACATGGGCGGCGCGCTAGCGGGGGTCGCTAGGTCGCTAGAAGGAGAGGAAACCGGCGTCGAACGCTATCTCCAATATCAAGAAGGCGCCAAAGACCAGGCTTGCCACTCCTGCCACCCCGGCAACAAGACGGTTCAACCGGTCAAATCGCCCCGTTAACGCGAAGGGCACGCTGAGCAGAATGGTAATGCCCCCCATTGAGATCACGGTGCCTACGCCAAACAAGAGCAAGTACCCAACCCCTAGCGCGATCCCATCGATTTGGGGCAGCAACAGCAACATCGCCGCGGCGCTTCCGGCCAACCCGTGCACTACACCGATCACGTAAGACTTCAGACGAAAGAACGGCCGCCCCGCGCCCGCCGGCGCGAGCCAGTGGTGCCTCTGCCGGCGCGAGAGCTCCTCGGCCTCAAGCGCGTGGGCGTGCGCGTGAATGTGCTCCCCACCGTCATGCTCGTGGGTATGGAGGTGCAGGTGGCTTCGCCTGAGATTCCACAACACCTGGACACCAAGGAGCACCAACATCACGCCCACGCCAAATTCCAGCACAGGAGCTACAGCCTGGTAGCGGTCGAGAACGGTTTGTCTGAGCAACAGGATGACCACGCCCAATATAAGCAAGGGTGTGGTGTGCCCAAGGCCCCAGGAAACTCCAATCCAGAGGCTGCGCCAGGGGTTCTTGTACTCGCTGACGATTGTGGAAACGGCCACCACGTGATCTGCGTCCGTGGCATGTTTCAATCCCAGGAGAAACCCTAGGAGCAGTGCCAAGGACCCGCCGGTTAGTAACTCTTCCATGACATGTCTTTCTTAATTGGTCTTTTGTTTCGTGTAGGGCTGGCGCAATGCGGCGGCTTACTGCGGGCTACTACAGGTGGCGCAGGAACCGAATATAGCGAGGTGAGTCATCTCAGCCCGGAAGCCGTAGGCACGAAAGAGCGTCTCAGCCATGGGGTCCAGGAGGTCGCTATCCAGCTCCAGAATCGATCCGCACTTGCGGCACACCAGGTGATGGTGGTGGGCCCGCTCGGCAAAGTGGTACTCGACCTTGCCAGCGCCCATGTCGGTCTGGGTGACGAGGCCCAAATCCCGCAGCGTCTCCAGGGTGCGGTAGACCGTGGAGATACTGAGATCGGAGTACTGCTGCACCACGTCTTCGTGCACGTCCTCAGCGGTAATGTGGCCTTTGCCGGCCATCACCACTTCCAGGATCATGAGCCGCTGCGGAGTGAGGCGGTAGCCCTTCTCCCGCAACTGCCTGCCCACCGTAGCCAACCCTTGTGCGTGGTGCATCGGCGCCCCCTTCCCTTAAGCAAGCAACCAACCAGTGCGTTTGACGCGTTGTCTGCAACCGGAGCTTAGCACATTGCATTACCTATTGCAACTAGTTGCAATAGGTAATGCAACTACTTACGGCGATTGAGCAACGCGTTGCAGCACGTCCGGCAGCTCGGTGAGGGTGTGGATGATGGGCACGCGGACGTCGGGCGGCGGCGCACCGGCGCGGTCGACGTAGATGGCGCGTATTCCCAAGCGGCCTGCTCCGGCGACATCGGCCTCGTATTCATCGCCCACCATCACAGCCTGAGCGGGCGGGACCCCCAGCGCGGCGAGGGTCTGCCGATAGATCGCGGGGTGCGGTTTGCGGTACCCGGCTCGGGCAGAGGTCACAATGGTCTTGAAGTAATGGGCAATCCCCAGTTCCTGGATCAGATCGGGCAGTTCCCACTCATGGTTGGAAATGACCGCCATGACGAAACCCTGCTCTCGCAGCGCCTCCAGCGCCCCTATCGTGTCATCGTAGAGGCGATACATTGACGGATCGGTGTCCAGGGCCAGGATGCGCGCGGCAATGGCCTCCCGCGGGCCCTGGATACCGGCGCCCTTGAGCCGCTCAACAATCACGTCTACCTTGTGGTGGGCAAAGCGTTCGGCGCTGACGCTGATGTGGGGATGGGCGGGGCCATCGGGCGTGCGGTAGGCGTCCCAGCCGCCCTGCTGGGCGCCGCGCACCCGGGCGGCGTCCGCCTCGACCCCGAACTCCTGGCAGGCGCGCAGGTAGAGCCACGGGTGGTTGGGGTAGACGCTGGCGAGGGTGCCGCCAAAGTCCAAAAGGAGCGCTGGATGAGACTGCATGATGTGGTGAGGTCGGTTGGTGGTGTTAGCTACGGCAGGTTATAGGGTAGGGCTAAAGGATGGCGGTCCGCAGCGGACTGCCGAATCAGTGTAACGGTTTTGCGGGTTGAGCAACAACGCGCAGCCGCGGGAAGCGGCCATAGCGCTCGCAATGACGGGTGGGTGGGGCTGCGCACCGTTGCTGACCGCACCACCACCCCAGATTGCTTCGTTGCGCTCGCAATGACAGTGGCGCGGGGAGCGATAGCCCCATCACGGGAGGATGCGGTACACCTGGTACTGGCCGCTGGTGGTCAGCAGTTGGAAACGGGGGTCGGGATCCGCGCGGCCAAAGTCCTCCCAATTCCGGGGGCGGGCCGGCTCCGTAATGAGGTGGGTGGCGCCATACCGTTGCGCCGCGGCCAGTGCGGCAGCGGGGCCGTTGCTGGGAGTCTGGAGCGCCGGACGCCGGGTGAGGTACCACCAACCGGTGGGGTTCAGCAACAGCGGAACGGCGCGGGGCTGGTCGGCAAAGAGCGCGGGCGCAAGTTCGGCGTAGACGTCCACCTGGGCCCCCCAGATGCTGGACTGGTGGTACACCAGGTAACCGGAGACCGCCAACGAGCCCGCCAGGAAGATGAGGGTGATGTTACGGGCGGCCACCGGCGGGTCCCAATGGCTCAGCCTATCGCCGATCCAGTACACCACCACCTCAATGCCCTCGGCTGCGGCAATGCAGAGCCACGGCAGCAGCGCCACGCCGGAGTGGAGCATGGAGCCTCTGCCGCTGGGGAAGGTGAATAGCAAGGTCATCACCAGGTAGAGCAGGACGCCGTAGATCAGCGGCGTGTAGAACCAGGCGACGCGGCGGAAGCGCCACCAGCCGACGGCGGCGAAGGGGGCAAGCCAGTAGGCAAGACCGAAGAGCACCGCCAGATTGCGGAGTGCGGCGTGGGCCTTGCCCTCGAGAATGCCGCCTAACCCCTGGCCTAGGTACCACTGGAGGTCAAGCTGTAGGCCGTAGGAGAAGATCTCGTTGTACTCACGCAGGAACAGCGTCTGGAGGCCGCCGTCCGGCAGCGGCACGCCCGCCACCGCAACGTTCCGTAGCAACCAGGGCGTCATGACCACGAGATAAACCACGACCGCGGCGGCGAGGGTCTGCCAGCGGCGCGGTCGCGGCACGTCGGCGGGCGCGGCCAGCAGCACTAGCGCCGCGGCAACCAACAGCAGCGGGCCGTCGGCGCGGGCTAGGTGGGCAACCGCGACCGCAGCCCCGACCAGCGCGCCGAGGAAAAGCGCTCGGCGCGCGCGCGTGGCAATCAGCGCGCTGCCGGTCGCGGCGCACACGGCCAGGGAAGCCAGGGTAAAGGGGGCGAAGCTATCGATAGCCACCCAGTACACCAAGTAGAAACCGCTGAAGAGCAGCAGCAGCGCGGCGGCCACTGCCTTGAAGCGCGTCAACCCCAACTGTCGAGCAATGGCAAAGGTGGCGGCCGGCGCGGTGGCGCTTAGGAGCACGAAAGGTAGCTGAGCGGCGCGGAAGCTCTCGCCGAAAACGGCAAAGGATCCGGCGGCCAGGATGGAGGTCAGCGGCATCCAGTAGAGGTTGCTGGGGTGCGGGATGCCCGGCGGCGCGGTGAGGTAGATCCAGATGACATCTTCTACAAACCCCCTGCCGGCGGCGAGGTTGGCGGCGACGTGGTAGTAGTAGTAGGCGTCGATGAAACCGGGGCCGGTGAAGGCCGCCGCTACGGGGAGGAGGATAAGGGCAGCGACAACCCACAGCAGGAGGGCGAGTTTGAGCGTGGACCGCGAGGTAAGCACGGCAGGGGGATGATCAGTGCTCACAGGGGAGAACGCTACACAAAAAGGGGCCCTTAGGCCCCTCATTGTGTATGTGCCTCTTGGTGTTAGCTGGCCTCGGTAATGCCGCTGAAGATGGATCCAATCTGCGGACCCAGCAGGACCAGAATCGCGATAATAACAATTGCGACGAGGAAGATGATGAGCCCGTACTCGACGAGGCCTTGTCCTTCCTCACGCTGTAGCCATGTCTGCACGTCAGATACCTCCTTTCGTCTTTCGTAGGGTGGATCCGGGCTGCAGGCTAACGTAAACGATGAAAGCACCTGATACAAAACTGCTGCTTGCCAGCCCAAGGCTACACTCCCACACGTATTGTAGTAGTCCATAATCGCATGTCAAGGGCTGATCCGCACACCTTTGCCCACACTTATTGAATTGTATTCAGGCGCATGATGAAGAACGTCTTTTGCTCGGTCGCGCCCACGCCATCGGACCGCACGCGCACCGGGTTAAACGCCTGCAGTATCCCTTGGTACAACGGCGGGCGCCAAGCGGGCTGGATCAGCACGTAGTCCACGCGCTCCCGGCGTAACAGCGCGATGATGCGGGGCACATCATCGGCCGCGGTGGTCAGCTCCGGAGTAGCAAGTCCGGCCATGTCCACCACGCGGCGGCCGCTGAAATACCCCAGCGCGCCGATATCGTGGGTGGCAACCACCGCGCCGGGCGGCGCGTTGTCCCGCAGCCATAACGCCAGCGCCACCTGCTGCCCGGAGATGAGCCGCACGTTGTCACCGTAGACGGCCGCGCCCCGCAGCCAGCCCGCTAGAGTCACCACCGCCAGCAGCGTAAGCGCGGTGCGCGCCAGCAAGCGGTAGGGGAGCGCCGCGCAGAGCCGCCGCCCTCCTTCCAACCCTAGCAGCAACGCTAGGGGGATGAGTGGAACAAGGTAGCGCCCGTGATGGTAAAGCGCGGGCAGCCAGAGCATGTAGACTGCCAGCAATGCGACGGCCCATAGCGTTGGCAACTGCCAGCGCGCTCCGGGCCGCCGGGGCCAGCGGGCGAGGCCGTAGATGAGACCGGGGTACGCCAGCAACACCGGGCCGCGCGCCAACTCCACGGCCGCGGCGGTCAAATAGGAGAAGTAGCCCCCAGGGTCTAGGCCTATACCGTAGGCCGCGCTCTTCCCGTAGAAGGTGGAGGGAAAGGGCTGGCCGTTGAGCGCGAGGTTGACGCCGATCCAGGGGAGGAAGAACACCCCGCACCAGAGGCCGTAGTACGCCGTCTGGGGGAGCGAGCGGTCCTTGAGGAAACCCCAGCCGCCAACCAGCGCACCCAGCAGCAGGCCCTCCGGCCGGGTGAGCGTGAGCAGCCCAACGAGGACGCCGATGCGTCCGGGCCGGCTGAGGCGATGCAGCACGGCTTCCCGCAGCACGGCTAAGGAGAGACCGGTAAAGAGGAGGGTCTCCATGCCGGACAACGCGCCCCAGACCAAGTGCCACTCGAGCAGCACTATCAGCCCCGCAGCCAGGGCAACCGCGGGCTGCTGCGGGAAGAGGACGCGCCCCAGGGCGAGCGTCTGCCACGCAGTCAACGCCAGGGAGGCCAGCCCCAGTAGGTACGCCCACAAGAAGTTCGGCAGCCGCAGCAGGTAACCCACGGCCAGCGCCAGGCTCCATAGCGGCGACGTGGACGCGGCAACCGGCTCGCCGGGATTTATCGCGAGCTGGCCGTGGGCCGCAAGGTTACGGGCCAGCGTCTGGTGGATCCAGGAATCGTCTAGGGGGAAACCCAGCGTTTCCGCGCGGAGCAACGCGGCCGCGAGGTAGAGCGCCGCGTCCAGCGCCAGCAGGAGGGCAAAGAGCACGGGGATGCGCCTTCCCCTCATATTCAATTCCATTGCGACATTCACTTTATTGGATGCGCTGGATGCGGTAGATCCAGACGTTGCCGGCCCGGGCGGCCTCGGTGAAGCGCTCCGGCGCCTCCGCCAGGGCGTCCGGATACTGGCCGAAGCGCCCAAAGCCCACCACGTACCCCACGCCGTAGCGCTGCGCGGCCAGCTGGGCCACCGCCGGTGGGTCGCCTGCGGGCAGCGCGATGGTAGGCAAACCGGTCTCGTAGTGCAGGCTGTAGGGCTGGTTGCTCATCACTGCGACCGCACCTGCTTCCGTCAACCAGCCCTGGGCAAAGTCCATGTCCTGGCGGAGGTTCCGGTGCAGCTCCGCAGCGGTGGTGGCCGCGAGCGCTAGCTGGACGCTGACGAGCACCAGGCCGCCCATGCACAAGGCGACGCCCATGAAGAGCGGCTCCTTGAACATGCGGTCGCCCAGGAACTGGCCGACCCGGAACAGCCCATAGGCAGAGAGCACGGTGAGAAAGGGAATGAATGCGCCGACCGCGTGGTAGAACACCCCGTGCATGGTGAGCACCGGAAACGCCAGGGCCGAGACCAGCAACAGCATCAACCCGAACAGCCCGCCCAGCATGGCAACCGGCGCCGACCGTAGATAGCGGAACCCCAGCAGGCCAAAGATGGCGATGGGGAAGAGCGACTGCACCAACAGCACGTACAGGTTGTGGCTCAGTCCCTGCCAGCGCAGGGCGATCTGCTCACCGAGGCCAGGAGCGGCTAAGCCGTCCCAGAAGGCGGACGGGCCGTAGTGGAACAGGGTCGGGTAGTCGGGCACCAGCGCCAGGATCTGCGCTGGGGTTGGGAACGGCGCGCCGAAAGTGAGCTCGTTTCTGAGAAGCCACGGCGCGATTACTACACCCGCGCCCACCGCCATAGCTACGGCGTGCGGCAGGCGTCGGTCTCGGGGCGCGGTCCACCACACCCACAGCAGGAGCAGCAGCACCAGGTACAGCCCGTCACTGCGGGCAAGGTAGGCCAGCCCCGCCAGCAATCCCGCGGCCAGCGCGCAGAGTGCAGCGCGTTGCCCGCTTTGCTCCGTCGTGGCCGGCAGGGCCGCCACCAGCAGTGCGGCCGCGCCCAGCAGCGAGAAGTAGACGGAGCTGTCCACGGTGACCGACTGGTATACCAGGAGCGGGTTCACCGCCACCAGCAGCGCGGCAAAGAAGGCCAAACCACGCCAGGAGCCCTGTGGCCTATAGGCCGCCCGCGCCGCCAACCAGGTGAGGGGAACCAGCAGCGCCCCCACGAACGCGCCGATGACCTGGGCCAGCTGGAAGCTGCTCCCGAAGACGGCGAAGAACGGGGCCAGCACCAAAGAGGGCAGCGGCATCCAATATTCGTTGCTGGGGTGAGTGATGGCGGCAAAGGGCACCAAGTAGGCCCAGATCGCGTCGATGGTCAAGCCGCGGCCCGCGGCCAGGTTATCAGCCACCTTGAGGTAGAACGCCGGGTCATCGGGTCCGGGGTAGATGACGGCTTCGGTGAGGATGAGCCGCGCCACCACCGCCACCACAAAGCACAGCAGCGGCATCAGCCGGTCGAGCGCCGCGAGGGCCTCGGCGCGGCGCGCCTCAGGCAGGGTGTTGGCGATCTCGGGGTCGTTGGCGTCAGTCATCATACCCCCGTCCGGTAGAGATAGAGCCGCAGATCGCCAATGCGCTGTTCCAGACCGCCCTGGTAGTGTTGCTCGAGCCAGGCCTTACTTGCCGGGACCGTCCCCGCTTTTGCCGCCTCATCCAACGTCCGCTGGTACAGCACCAGCCACACCCGCCGGTGCCTGGCGGCCGCCTCCAGGGTGGTCGGCGGCAGGCCCAACACCCCGATGGTGGCGGGCGCCAGCGTGTCGTTGGGCGAGCCGAGCGGGTCCGGCAGGTAGCCCTGGGCCAGATTCGGGTCAACGTACCACATTGGGAAATAGCTCAGCTTAACGTCGTGCAGAACGGCGTCACCCGGCTGGACGGCTCCGGCTAGATAGGCGGACGCTTGGTAGTAGGGCGAGCGGGGGAACTCGTGGTAGCGGTACTGGTAGCTGTGGGCCACCACCATCCCTAGAACCACCACGCCGGAGAAGGCCCAGGCCAGCGGACGCAACGGCAGGCGGCGCAACGCCATCGCCAGGAGCAGCAGGTACGCCGCGCCGGAGACCAGCAACGCCCGTTCCACGTAGATGGGCAGCAGCTGGGAGACGAGAAACAAGCTCGCCACCGGGAGCACCGCCAGGGCTCCGGCGATGAGCAGAGCGGCGCGGGCCGGCCGATGGGACACCCAGCGCCGCCCGGTTTCTATTGCAGTGATGACCATGAGCATAAGCCCCAAGAAGCCGCCGAGGGGGACGAGCTGTTCCATCAGCGGCAGGTGGAAGTTGAACACGATTGTGGTGCGTACTAACTCTACCATCCCTGGAGGAGGAATCCAGAAGGCGCGCGCCACCTTCTCGATCTGGCCGGGGAGGTAGAAGAGCCACGGCGCAAAGGCCACCAGCAGCGCAACATGGGCCGCCGCCAGCTCCCATAACCGCGGCCGGAAGGTACCGGGCCAGTGGGCGCGGCCCAGTAGGAACAGGATGTCGAGCGAGAGCACCAAGAGGAAAGCGAGCGAGTGGACGTAGAACGAAACGGCCGCGGCCACGGTGAAGAGCAGGAGGTCGCGCCGCCGGTTTGCCTGCAGCCAGCGGACGAAACAGAGCGCTGCCAGCAGGCCGACCAGCTCAAGCAGGGCGTACATGCGGGTGAAATGGCCGTAGAATGCGTGAAACGGCGAGAGTGCCAGCAGCGCAGTGGCCGCCAGCGCGTCGACGGTATCCGCAACCCGGCGGGCCAGCAGATAGAACACCGGGATGGCGAGGACGCTGCACAGCAGGGAGAGCGAGCGGGCTAGCAGCAACTCCCGCTCCGCAGTGACCATCGGCGCGAGAAGCTGGAGCCAGCCATGCAGCAGACCGTAATACAGCGGCGGCATGGTGTCGGCAGCGGTGGCCTGCACCATTGCCCCGAGGCTCTGACGAGCGAACAGGATGCTGATGACCTCGTCGTATTCAAGGTAGAGGTAGGGACTGGGCAACCGCAGTAGCAGGCCCAGTCCGATGATAGCGGCTAGGGCGAGGCCGGTGAAGCGGACGGTGGTCACGGGCGCTCCGGCGTCAGGCGGTACACCGCGTAGCCGCCACCGGCGATGGCATCGAGCGGGGTCTGGAGCACTTGAGCCAGCCGCGGGCCGTAAAGTAGCTCTAGGTGGCCTGCCTCCAGCCGGGCCAGCGCCAGGACGTGCTTGCTGTTCACCGCTACGTTAGGTGGTTCGGAGAAGAAGCGCAGACCGCCGCCGTAGAGCAGCAGGTGCGTGTAACCCTCCGCCCGGAGCGCCTGGTAGATCGCCTCCGGCGTGGAGTGCAGGTGGAGCAGGTAGCGCCAGTTGTAGAGCAGGGCGTCGGCTTGACACTGCCCCTGGCAATAATAGGTGCGAGGCTCCCACAGCGCGAGGGTCTTGGCCTCGGGTCCCAGACGATTCACGAACTGCATGGCGCGGTAGTGGTCGCCCAGGTGGCGCTCCAAGTAACCAGGCCGCCCTTCCGCGCCGAAGATGTAGGGCAGCGGTGGGTCGGCCGCCCAGTCCGAGGCCAGCCGCACCGTCCCCAATAGCAGCACCAGCGCCACGGCCACCCGGAGCAGGCGTTGGATGCTTAGGGCGGGCAGGGCCAGACGCCACGCTTGGTTGAGGCTAACGGACAGTAGCACCGCCAGAAAGGGCAGCACCGGCAGTAGCAGCCGTCCCTGCTGCAACAGCTGGCTCTGGGCCGCGCCGTACAGCCACCCCAGGTAGCCGGCCAGCATCACCAGTAGTGCGCCGCCGGCCCAGGCACTGCGGGGGCGTACTACTAGCAGCAGCGGCAGCAGGGCCAGGAACAGCGGCCCAAAGATCACGTCATACCCGGCGCCGCCCTCGATCCCCAGAACGGTCAGCTCCCAGGGCGCCGCCAGCAGCCGTCCCGGCTCGGTGAGGAGACCGGTGCCGGGGCGGATGAACCATTCGGCCTTCCAGGCATCCCAGCGCCAGCCCTCGAGCCAGCCTTCAACGAAGAAGGGGTACACCGGGTTGCCGGTGAGCGCCAGGCTGCGGAGATACCAGGGCGCGGCGACGGCGGCACTCACGCCACACCACAGCGCCACGTGGTTCCAGGTGGGAAAGGGCCGTCGATAGCCGCCCGTAAAGCGGCGCGCCGCCCGCCAGATCAGGAGGCCGGCCAGGGCCGCCACCAAGAACAGGCCGGTATACTTCACCCCCAGGGCGGCCCCGGCCAAACAGCCCGACACCAAGAGCCAGCGCGGGTTGTAACGGTCCAGCGCCTCTTGCAACGCCCAGAAGGCCAGAAAGGCAAAGGTGAGCAACCCCCACTCCACGTAGGCTTGGGTGGCCAGCGTGAGTAGGCTTCCGGCCGAGGCCAGTAGCGCCACGCCCACCCAGGCGGCACGCGGGCCCTCCCGGCGGGCGAGGAAGGCGTAGACCGAGAGCGCGCCCAGACCCGCCAGTAGCAGGTGCATCAGGCGGGCGGCAACGTCGCCCTGAATCAGCAGTGCGGCAGTGAAGAGCTGCTGCACCAGCGCGGGAAAATAGACGTGAGGGATATCCAGGCCGCCCACAATGCGCTGTGCCGCCAGGTAGTGCTGCGGGCCGGTGAGGTGGTAGACGAGGCTGTCCCACGCGGTCGGGGGAGTGAGCGCGCGGGAGAGTAACAGCAGCGCGCTGATGAAGAGCAGCAGCTGGATCAGGCGGGTGTCCAGCCCCCCAGCGGCATGATGGCGCAGGGAGCGGAGGGCCACGGCCTGCCGCCAGGCGACTCCCCGCAGGCCGATGAGCGCAACGCCGGAGAGCAGTCCCAGGGCAAAGAACCCCTGGAGCGGCCGCAGTCCGCCGGTCACCCCCAGTCCGAAAACGGCCAGGGCCAGCGCTACTAAACCCAGCGCGGTCCCGAATCCCAGCTGCTCCAGCAAGCGCGCTGGTAGCCCGCCCAGGAAGGCCCGCAGCAACAGACAGCCGAGACCGAAGCTGATGGCGATGAGCCAGGCAGCGGCACCCAGGCTCATGAGGCTGTCCAACAGCGCGGCGGGCGACCAGGGGCGGTTCAACATCCCCCAGATAGGCCCGGCGTCGGCCAGCGTCGGCGAGAGCGGTTTGTGGCCGGCGTAGTACGCGGCCAGCACTACGCCGAGCCATAGCAACAGTCCGGCCAGCACCAGCGGGGCGACGCCCCGCTGGATTCCCCTTCGTGGGAGCTTTGCCTCGTCCAGTTCGCTCACTACGAGCTTGTCGAAGGGTGGCGACTCATGCTTGTTTGCACCATCCCCCTAGCCCCCTTCCTGTCAGGAAGGGGGAAGATTAGTAAAGCTGTGGAGGGACACCCTCCAAACCTCCTGCCAGAGGGGGCGATCCCCTCTGGACTCCCCCTGGGCACACCCACCACCGTAGGGGTGCCCCTTGTGGGTACCCCCCGGCCGTCCGGGCGCACCATCCCCCTAGCCCCCTTCCTGTCAGGAAGGGGGAACAATAAGAAAAGAAGAAAGTTATGGAGGCACATCCTCCATTCCTCCTGCCAAAGGGGATGCACCCCTCTGGACTCCCCCTTCGGCGCGTGGCACATCCTCCATTCCTCCTGCCAAAGGGGTTGCACCCCTCTGGACTCCCCGCTTGCAAGCGCTGGAGGGCGCCCACCTTACGTACGCGCGCAGCTTATGATAGCAGCCTGGCACGGGGGCGTTGGTAACGGAAGCTCCATAGCGTCACCCCCAGCAGAAGGATGAGGGAGAGCGCGGAGACGGCAGCGCCAGTCTTGACGGTGGCGGGGTCGTAGATAAACTCCACGGTGTGGTTCCCCGGGGCAACCGGTACGCCACGGAAGGCGGCGTTGGCGGGGTAGATGGTTGCGTCGCTGCCATCGACCAGCGCCCGCCAGCCCGGGTAGTAGGCATCGGCTAGGACCAGCAGGCCCCCGGAGGACGCGACCTCCACGGTCACCCGCTGTGTCGAGTAGTGAGTAATGCGGGCCGTGCCGATGGGCCCGCCAGTAAACAGCGCGGCGCGGGTGGGCGCTTCCACCGCCGCGCTGCGACGCGGGTCGAAGCTGGGACTCAGCATCAGGTCCAGCGCGCCGGCCGTTCCGGCAACCACCTGGTTTTGGGACACCACGAAGGCCCGCGGCAACGAAAGGCGGCGCTCGTAGAGCGTGGCCGCCCCCAGATCGCCCCACGGCCGCATTCCCGGCGGCGCCGACGCGGCGATCACATAACGCACTCCCAGCGCATCCAGCGCGGGCGGCGGGAAGTCTGCGGCTACCACCGCCTGCTCCACCTGCCGGGCGCGGCTCAGGCGGAGAGGATCGTTGTTGTAGACCTCGTGGAGACCGGAGCGGGTGCTTAGGTTGGGGACGGCGGCCTCCCGCAGTTGGTACAGCTCCTGCCAGTCGGTAACACCGGTACCTTTGAGGCGGAAAAGCGCATCGACGCTGCGCTGATAGCTCTGCTCCGGGGTGAAGACCCGGCCTAAGCCAGCCGCCTCCCGTAGCTGGGCTACCGGCTCCGGTTCTGGCGCGCGGTAGAGTGACGAGTCTGTGGTGGGATTCAAGCTGTTGCCAAACAGGAAGAGATTCGCCAAGACGAGGCCGATGGCCGCGCCCTGCCAGAGAAACCCCGGCATCCACCTGCGGAGGGTCAGCAGCACGCCCGCTGCCAGCAACCATCTGCCCGCCCCGGCCAACGCAGGCACGACGGGCAGCGCGCCGAGTCCAAAGGGAAGCGCGGTGATCACTATCGCGGTAAGGGCTATCCCCGCGCCAAGCACCACGGCAGCTATACCCAGCCCGCGGCCCCGGGTTGGGTGTGCAGCGTCGCTGAGCGCGTCGCAACCGAGGGCGGCCAGGGCGGCCAGCGCCAGGGTGTACCACAAGCCAAAGCGTACCGGCGTCAGGAACAGCGTTGCCCCCGGCAAGTGCTCCAACAGCCAGGGGAAGAGGAAGCTGTCGCGGCCCAGCGCCAGGAGCAGCGCCACGATGCCGAGCGCCACATAGAAGCGGGCTTGCTTGAATCGAAACCCGACGGCCAGCGCCGCCAGCAACAGTGGCAGCAGGCCGGCGTAGATCACGCCCTCCCCGTACGCGCTGGGGCCCCACCAATCGCCAGCGGCTGGGTCGCCATAGAAATCGGGCGCCAGCGCGCTCAAGAGTTGGCCCGGCCCGAGCGTCGACGGCGTGGCTTCCTCAAGCGACGCGTAGCGGATAAGGACGGACTCCTGCATCAGCTCCAGTGCGGGCAGGAGCTGTATTGCGGCCAAGCCGACCCCAACCGCAGTCGCCAGGCCGACCCGCAACATCACCTTCAGCCCCGCCAGCCAATCGACCCGCAGCGTGGGGATGAGCCGCCCAAGAAAGTACAGCCCGGCGGCAATGAGGCTGTAGTAGGCCAGCTGGAGATGCCCCGCCAGCAACAGCATGCCGGTAGCGCCGGCAATGGCCGCCAGCCACAGCAGCCGCCGGTACGGGGAAGCATCGGTGACCGCCTGCCGGTGCCCCGCCAGCGCGAACAGCAACGCCGGCAGCCAGGCCACGGTCGTCGTCATGCCGAGGAAGCCCGCCCGCGCGGTGACATAGCCACTGAACATGAGCACGACCCCGCCGAGAAACGACCCGCTCCGGCTCAGTCCGGACAGGCGCAGGAAACCGTACATGAACGCGCCGGTGAGGAAGACGTGGACCACGACCGTGACCGACATCGCCCGCGCAAAGGGGAGGAAGAGGTACCACAGGTTGAGCGGGTAAAACACCCCGCTCTGGGGGTTGGCGGCCAGGGGCGCGCCGAAACCCGCGTAGGGGTTCCACAGTGGCAGGCGCCCGCTGAGATACTCCTCCACGGCAAAGGCCCGCCAGGGGAAGTACTGCAGCAGTGGCGGCCCCCAGAACAAGGCCCCATCCTGCAGGGTCAGCCGCCAGTAAAACAGGATGGCCAGCACCGCCAGCAGTCCGACCACGCCCACGCGAACGAAGGCGCGGAGGGTATCCGGTCGGGCTAGGTTCAGCACGGGGACGCCAGCGAGACCAGCGCGCCGCCTGCCCGGAACGAGGGAGTGCGGCCCGGCTGTTCCTCAAGACGAGCGGCGGTCTGGGGCGCGCTGACGCGCGACGTCACCACGCACACGGGGCAGCACGCACCGGACCGCGGGGGTGACATCTGCAGATCAGGGGATGAGAAGGAATCCTCGATCGGGTCGGACCTGGGTCATGATTGCGCCCAGCAGGTGGGCGTGGACTCCTTCCAGCCGGAGGACGGCCTGCCGCACCGCCGGGTGCTTGGATGCGCCCGCCTGGATAACCAGGGCCACACCGTCCACGTGGGGTGCGACCGAGATGGCATCCGCCGCGGTCAGCAGCGGCGCGGTGACAACCACAACGTAGTCGTACCCGGTCCGGAGGGTGGCGAGTAGCGCGGCCATTCTGGGGCCGGCCAGCAGGTCGGCGGTGCCGGACCCCGCCGGACCGGCGGTAAGCACCGCTAAGCCGGCAACCCCCACGTCGTGCAGCGTCGGCGCCGGGGCCTCGGCCTGGAGCGCGGCGCTAAGCCCGCCAGTGTTGCGCTCCAGCTGCCACAGCCGGTGGAGCTGCGGCGAACGGAGGTCGGCGTCCACCAACGCCACCCGCTTGCCCAACTGCGCCAGCACCACGGCAAGGTTGGCGGCGGCAATGGCAGCGTCGGCGCGGCCGTCGGCGCCGCAGAGCAACAGCGCGTGTAGTGGCGGGGACTGGCGTCCCTGGACCAAGGTGGCCCGCAGGTTCCGAAAGGCCTCGGCCACCGGGCCGCCAGGGTCGGCCAGCGTCGCCAAGGCGCGGACAGCAGAAGTAGCGGGCGCTTGTACGGTCACGTCGGGGAGATACCTTAGCTGCTCGTCTTGCTAGATGCTATGATAGGTGCGTTGAGCTGGAGCGGGAGACGGGATTCGAACCCGCGACATCTTGCTTGGGAAGCAAGCGCTCTACCACTGAGCTACTCCCGCACGTGTGTTCATAGCGTGTTCATGGTAGGAGAGGCCACAGGGAATGTCAACGATTACACGCCATAGGCGTCCCCCTAGTCATCCCCGCAGCAGAGGCTAGTGACCGGCCATAGCGGCTGACGGTCACGCGTTCCAGGCACTGACCAACCACTATGACATTGTTGCGCAACCTATTCCTCGGCCTGATCATCGCCGTGCTCACGCTGCTGGTGCTGCTGGCAGTGACACACCCGGGCCAGGTGGCGATCCGGACCGTGGCGTTGCTGCCCGAAGTGGTCCCCGGTTCCCCGGTCCGCCCGCTCGCGCAGTTCTCCGACGCGCCCACGGTGGAAGAGGTGAGCTACCCCTACCTAGGCGGCCAGGCGAGCGGTACGCTGTTCCGGCCCGCCGACGCCGGTCCGCACGGGGCGGTGGTCCTGTTCCTAGGCATCAACCCGGCGCTGCAAGACGAGACCCTCCTAAGCGTGGCCCGAGGGCTGGCGCGCGCGGGGGTAGTGGTGCTTATCCACCGGGCGACGCTACTGGACCAAGGCGTGGCGTCCTATGAGGAAGTCGAAGGGCTGGTGGGCGCGTTCCAGTTCTTGCGCCGCAGCAAGTACGTGGACCCGCTGAAAATCGGGCTGGCGGGCTTCTGTGTGGGATCGTCGTTGTCCCTTATCGCCGCGGCCGACCCCCGGATCAGTAACCAGGTGCTTTTCGTCAACTTCTTCGGCGGCTACTACTCGGCGCGCGACTTTCTGGCCGCGGCGACCACGCGCCAGCAGCGGTTCGGCGACATAAATGAACCGTGGGAGCCAAACCCGGAGGCCTACTCCTGGGCTGCGCAACAGCTTACCCGGCACATCGCTGGTGCCGGTGAGCGTCAGCAAGTGGAGCAGGCGCTCTTCTCCGGCCCACTGCTGGACACGGACGCGGCGGAGCGGCTCTCCCCCCGGGCGCAGGCGATCTACCTCGTGCTGGCCAACCGCAACCCCGGCCCAGCCGAGCGACTGTATTCCAGCCTGCCCTCGGATATCCAGGAGGAGCTGGAACTGCTCTCGCCCAACAACCGGCTGGACGGGCTGCGCACCAAGGTCTACATCATGCACGACCGCAACGACAGCTACGTCCCCTTTGTGGAATCTCGGCGCCTTGACGCCGCACTCCGAGCGATGAGTTACCCACAGATCCACTTCACGGAGTTCGCTCTTTTCCAGCACATGCACCCCAGCCGTTCACTGGACGCCCGGTCGATGCTGGTAGAAGTGGTCAAGTTGTTCCATCACCTGTACTTGCTGATGCTGGACGTAGGTTAACGCGTTGTCGGCGCATGTAGAGGCCCTGCTCTCCGAGTTAGCGCAGCATCCGGCGGCGCCCTTCCATGAGGCGCGGGTGTCTGCGGTCATCCAGCAGCGCCTCGGGCAATCCGGCGTGCCCTTCCACACCGACGGCTACGGGAACGTCATCGCGCACTACCGGCAGGGGCAGACCGGACCGGCCCTGGCGCTGGTGGCCCACATGGACCACCCGGCTTTCGAAGTGGTGGACGGACGGGATGGCGCGGGCACCGCCGAGCTGCGGGGCGGCGTTTCCTCCCAAGCGCTGCGGCCCGGCACGCCGCTGCGGCTGTTCGTCAACGGCAGCCCCCAAGCCGCCACGATCGCTGAGGGGCCACAGCCCGACAAGCGGGAGGGTACCTTTTTCAGCATTGCAACCGACGGCAACCTGGCGGCTGGGGACTGGGGAGTATGGGAGATGGCCGACTTCGAAGTGGCTGGCGATCTGCTCCGGCTCCGCGCGGCGGACGACCTGGCGGGCTGCGCGATCATCTTGGCCACCCTTCACGCCCTTACCGAAGCGGGCGCCACTGCCAATGTCTACGGCGTGTTTACCAGGGCGGAAGAGGTGGGTCTGGTGGGCGCGACGCTCGTGGCTCAGGAGCGCCGCCTAGCGGAGGACACCATAGTGATCTCCCTGGAGTCCAGCCGGGCCCTCCCCGGCGCGGAGCAGGGCGCGGGGCCGGTGATCCGAGTCGGCGACGCCCGGCGGACGTTCAGCGCCCAAGCCGAGGCGGTGCTCCACGCCGGGTTGGAACACTTGCGCCAGACGCATCCTGATTTCGCGGCACAGCGCCGGCTCATGAGCGGCGGCACCTGCGAGGCGACCGCCTTCGGCCTCTACGGCTACGCGACTACTGGGATCGCACTGCCGCTGGGGAACTACCACAACGTGACGGACGACATGACCCTCGCGCCTGAGTACATCCACCGCGCCGACCTAGAGGGTGCAGCGGCATTGGTGCTCGCGTCGGTCCAACGTGCCGGCGCCCCGGCGGTGGACGGCTACCGCGAACGGCTCGAACGCATCGCCCTCCGCTGGGGTCCGCGCTTGAAGGGCAGCGCCTAGCGTCTGCCAGCAGGGAGTCCAGAGGGAATGCATCCCTCTGGCAGGCGGTATGGAGGATGTGCCACGCGCCCAAGGGGGAGTCCAGAGGGGTGCAGCCCCGCTGGCAGGCGGTATGGAGGATGTGCCTCCATACCCTACTTTTCTCTATTTCCCCCTTCCTTTGAGGAAGGGGGCTAGGGGGATGGTGCGCACGGACGGCCGGTGAGTACCCACGAGGGGCACCCCTACGGTGCTGGGTGTGCCGCGTGCGCCCAATGGGGAGTCCAGAGGGGTGCAGCCCCGCTGGCAGGCGGTAATGGACGGTGTGCCGCGTGCGCCCAGCAGGGAGTCCAGAGGGGACGCATCCCTCTGGCAGGAGTCTGAGGGTGTCCCTCAGATCCCATCATTATTTCCCCCTTCCTTTGAGGAAGGGGGCTAGGGGGATGGTGCGCACGGACGGCCGGTGGGTACCCACGAGGGGCACCCCTACGGTGCTGGGTCTGCCGCGTGCGCCCAATGGGGAGTCCAGAGGGGTGCATCCCCTCTGGCAGGAGTCTGAGGGTGTCCCTCAGAACCTATCATTATTTCCCCCTTCCCTCGAGGAAGGGGGCTAGGGGGATGGTGCGCACGGACGGCCGGTGAGTACCCACGAGGGGCACCCCTACCCCTACGGTGCTGGGTGTGCCGCGTGCGCCCAAGGGGGAGTCCAGAGGGGTGCATCCCCTCTGGCAGGCGGTAATGGAGGATGTGCCGCGTGCGCCCAGCAGGGAGTCCAGAGGGGTGCAGCCCCACTGGCAGGAGTCTGAGGGTGTCCCTCAGAACCTATCATTATTCCCCCCTTCCTTTGAGGAAGGGGGCTAGGGGGATGGTGTGAGCGGGGAGTGGCATCCGGCCGGAGTGCTGATCATCTTGTCGTAGCGACCGGTCAGGGGCCGCCACGCGGTCTAAAGCCGTACTTGCTTCACAGACTCCACGCCGGGGATATCCAGGATGGATTGCTGGGCATCTTCGTCGACCGGTTCATCGACCCCGAGCACCATAACCGCCATGCCGCGCGGGTGGTCCCGGCCCACCTGCATGAACGCGATGTTGATGTCGGCATTGCCCAAGCGCGTGCCCACCGCGCCGATGCGGCCGGGCTGGTCATCGTTCTCCAGCACGAGCAGGTACGCGATGTTCTGTACTTCAACATCTAGCCAGTAGCCGTTAACCTGGACAATGTGGGGCATGCCGCGCAGCAGGGTCCCGGAGACGGTGGTTACGCCCGCGGTGGTGTGCGCCTCAACGGTGATTAGGTTAGGATAGTTCTCCCGCGCCGGCCCCTTTTGCTCTACAACTCGGAGGCCGCGGCTCTGCGCCACGTGGTTGGCATTCACTAAGGTGACCTTCTCCTCGCTGATGCTCTGAAGCAGGCCGCCCAGCACCGCCGCTTTGAGCGCGGTAACGGCAAAGTCGGCGATATCGCCTTCGTAGCTGATGAGCACCTCGTTGCGCTGCCCCTCAGAGAGCTGCGTCACCACATTGCCGCACAGGGCAGCCACCGGCAGGTAGGGCAGCACCGCCGACATAGACTCCGGCGCGATGAGCGGAATGTTCACGGCGTAGCGGGCGGGCAGGCCGGCGAGCACCTCCACCACCACGTGCGCCACGTCCACCGCAACGTTGGTCTGGGCCTCTTCCGTGGAGGCGCCCAAGTGGGGCGTTACCACAATCTTGTTGCTCTTGAGCAGGGGATTGTCCGGGTTGATGGGCTCCTGAGTGAACACGTCCACCGCGCCGCCCGCGATCTGTCCGGCTTCCACGGCATCCAGCAGGGCTTGCTCGTCAATGATGCCGCCGCGGGCCGCGTTGATGAACCGCACCGTGGGCTTGCAGAGGGCAAGCTCCTCGGGGCCGATAAGGCTGCGGGTGCCGTCGGTGAGGGGGGTGTGGACGCTGATAAAATCGCACTGCTTCAGCAGCTCATCCAGGGGCGCAACCTCGACGCCCAGCTTTGCCGCATACTCCTCTGAGATAAACGGGTCAAAGGCGACCACGCGCATCGCGAAGGCCTGGGCCCGGTGAGCCAGCTCGGAACCGACCCGCCCCAGGCCCACGATACCTAAGGTCTTGTTGCGCAACTCCACGCCCTCAAACTCGCTGCGGCGCCACTGACCCTGCTGCAAGGAGCTGTGGGCCTGGGGAATGTTGCGGGCCAAGCTCAGCATGAGACCGAAGGCCAACTCCGCGGCGGAGATGGTGTTGCCGGTGGGCGCGTTGACTACCACGATGCCCCGCTCGGTTGCGGCGTCGACGTCGATATTGTCGACGCCTACGCCGGCGCGCCCCACGATTTGCAGCCGCCGGCCGGCGCGGATAACCTCCGCGGTGACCTTGGTCTCACTGCGGACCACGAGGGCATCGTACTCCCCCACGGCGTCAAGCAACTCTTGGCCCTTGAGGCCAATGCGCTGGTCTACGTCGAGATGGCGTTGCAGAATTTCAACGCCATCGGCAGCAATGGGATCGGTAATGAGGACGCGGTGGCTCATCTTTAAGCTGCCACCCCCGCTTTATAGCCTACCTTGGCCAGGCCGGCGCGCACACCGTCCAGGATGATGCGGGCATCATCGTCGGTAATCCAGCCCAGATGGCCAATGCGGAAGATCTTGCCCGCCAGTGGCCCCTGGCCGGTGGCCAGCTCGATGTCACTGTCGGCGCGGATAGTGCGCAGCAGGGCGCCGGCGTCCACGCCGTCGGGGACGCGGATGGCGGTCACCGTGTTGGACGCGTACTTCTCATCTTGCACCAGGAGCTGGAGGCCCATGTCCTTCACGCCCTGGCGGATGGTCCCGGCAATGCGGGCGTGGCGGGCGTGGCCGCCGGCCAGCCCCTCTTGCATCATTAGCTCCAGGCCTTTGTCCATGGAATAGAGCACGGACACTGCGGGGGTCCAAGGGGTTTGCCCCCTAGCGAGATAGCTCTTGGACGCCGCCAGATCCCAGTACGCCCGGGGCATCTTGGCAACCTTGTTGTACTCCCACCCCTTGGCGCTGATGCTGATCATGGCAATGCCGGGCGGGGCCATCCAGCCCTTCTGAGAGCAGGTTGACACCACGTCGCCGCCCCACT
This sequence comes from Dehalococcoidia bacterium, assembly GCA_965261835.1. Taxonomy (GTDB): domain Bacteria; phylum Chloroflexota; class Dehalococcoidia; order SHYD01; family SHYD01. The sequence continues at coordinate 167,170 of OZ253478.1, forward strand.
CATCCACCGGGTAGGGCAGCGAACCGATGCCGCTGACCGAGTCCACCAGGAACAGCTTGTCGAACTCCCTGACGATGCCGCCGATAGTAGCGATGTCGTTGGTGACGCCGGTGGAGGTCTCATTGTGGGTGATGAGAACCGCCTTCACCCCCGGGTTGGCCTGGAGGGCCTTGCGGATGTCGTCCGGATCGGCAGGCACGCCGTGCTCGTACTCGAGGCGCACGAGGTCGGCGCCAAAGGCCTTAGCCATGCCCACGTAGCGCTCGCCGAACTCGCCGACGGTCACGCCCAGCACCTGGTCTCCCGGAGACAACGTGTTGACGATGCTGGCTTCCAAGGCCCCGGTGCCGGACGAAGTAAGGATATAGAGGTCGTTTTTGGTGACGAAGAGCTCCTGCAGGCGGGAAGTAATGCGGGCGATGAGCTCGGCAAACTCGGTACCCCGGTGGTTGATCATCTGCTGGGCGCCGGCCTGAAGCACCTCGGGTGGAACAGGGGTGGGTCCGGGGATACGCAACTGCACGGGGGCCTCCTTCGTGGCAACTTTCACAAACTGGTGCTTCCTTATTGTAACGCAGCCGCGCGCGCGGGTAAAGCTAGAAAATGCTCCTATTTAACCGTATTCGCGCATATACCCCACCAAAATCTATGCCCACCGGGGCCAAGAGCGCGCCGGCACCCTAAGCGCCCACCGTTAAGCCACGCTGCGTTTGACAGCAGCCGGAGCCGTTGGCATAGTGGCGGATGTGGAACAGCCTATGGAAACAGCTGCCTACGTAGTCAGCATTACTATTACCACTATTACCGTTGCGCCTATCACCTAAGGAGGGCCACACCATGTACGACCTGCTCATCAAAGGCGGCAGAGTCATCGACGGCTCCGGCATGCCGGGCTTCAACGCCGACGTGGCGGTTCAGGACGGACGCATCGCCGCGCTGGGACGGATCGACGGTCCCGCGCGGGAGACCCTAAATGCCGACGGCCTCACGGTGGCGCCCGGCGTCATCGACAACCACTGCCACTACGATGCCCAAGCCATCTGGGACCCGCTCTGCACCTACTCCTGTCACCATGGCGTCACCACCGTGATCATCGGCAACTGCTCCCTGGCGCTGGCTCCGGCCCACAAGGAGGACCAGGAGGTGCTGATACAGATCCTCTCCCGGGTGGAGGCCATTCCCCTGGAAGCCCTCCATGCGGGCGTAGTGTGGTCTTGGGAGACGATCCCGGAGTACCTGGACGCGCTGGACCGCCGCCTGGGGATGAACGTGGCGAGCCTGGTGGGGCACTCTGCGGTGCGCCGCTACGTGATGGGCGAGGACTCCCAGGAGCGCCACGCCACCGAAGCTGAAGTTGCGGCCATGAAGGTCCTGATCCGTGGTGGCATCGAGGCGGGTGCGGTAGGCGTCTCCTTTGAGCGCAACCTGCGTCACTTCGACCTGCGGGGCAAGCTGACTCCCACCAACGTTGCGTCGGACGAAGAGGTGCTGACCCTGGCCGACATTGTGGACGAGCTGGGCACCGGCGTGGTGCAGTACGGCGGTGACCGCAAGATGGGGCAACTCCTGGCCCAGCGCATCGCCCGCCCCGTGCTGTACAGCAATATCGTCCAGCAGGCGATCTTCCCCACCGCGTGGCAGGAGCGCCTGGACGAGGCGGAGCGGCTAATGCGGGCGGGCCACCGGGCCTACGCCTTCGTGATGCCGCGGCCGGGCGACCTCCGCTACACCATGAAGACCGCCCAACACTTCGACGCGATGTCGAGTTGGAAGAGCGTAATGATGCTGCCACTGGAGGAGCGTAAAGCGGCCTTCCGCAACCCGGAGATCCGGGCCAAGCTGCATAAGGAAGCCGTGGACACCCCGCCCGATCCCAACCTGGCCGGCGATTTCACCCGGCGCTGGGACCTCCAGTTTGTACACCAGCCGGCTCTGGCCAAGCACGCCGGGCTCATCGGCCAGAGCGTGGCGCAGATTGCCCAGGAGCAGGGGAAGGACGTGCTGGACGCGTTCCTGGACCTAGTGCTGGAGGAGGAGCTGGAGACGGTTTTCGAGCGACGAGAGGTCAACAGTGACGAGGTCGCCATGAAGGCCATGCTCACCAGCCCCTACACCGTCATCGGCCAGTCCGACGGTGGCGCGCACGTGGTGTTCCGCACCGACTATAGCTACAGCACCTACCTGTTGGGCTACTGGGTGCGGGAAAAGGGCATCCTGCCGCTGGAAGAGGCGATCCGCAAGCTCACCTCAGTGCCGGCCAGCATCTTCGGGCTGTATGACCGCGGCCTGGTGCAGCCCGGCATGGCCGCCGACCTCATGGTCTTCGATCCGGACACCATTGCCCCCACCGAGGCGGAGGAGTCCCCCGATCTGCCGGGGGGCGCGACGCGCCGTAAGCAGCTGGCCACGGGGATCCGTTGGACCGTGGTCAACGGCCAGGTGCTGATGGACAACGGTGAGCACACCGGCGCCCTGCCCGGCCGCGTGGCACGCAACAACCGCCGGCCGGTAGCCGTGTAGGGGGGCCTGGGGGACAGCCCCACCCCAGATTGCCTTGCTGCCCTCGCAATGACGGGCGGGAGGGGGAGAATAAGAAGAAGCGCTGGGGGACACCCCAACCCCAGATTGCCTTGCTGCGCTCGCAATGACGGGCGGGAGGGGGAGAACAGTGAAGTTGAAGCACTTAGAGCACCGCTAATCATGTCAACACCACCGCGCTCAATAGCCATCGTGGGCGCCGGAATGGGCGGTCTGACCGTCGCCGCCACGCTGCGCCAGATCGGGGTGCAGGTCCAGGTCTACGAGCAGGCGCGCCAGTTCACCCGCATCGGCGCGGGCATTCAGATGATGCCCAACTCCATGAAAGTGCTCGACGGCATCGGAGTGGGGCAGCAACTGCGGCAGACCACCTTCGCGCCCAACTCCCACCTGAACCGCGCGGGCGACACCGGCGAGGTCACCAATGAGCTGCCTATGCCGGAGGAGCGCTATGGCGCTCCCTATCTTTGCATGCACCGGGGCACCCTTCACGAGGCGCTGGTAGCGACGGTACCGCCTGAGCTGATTCATCTCGACAAGAAACTGATCGGGCTGGAGCCGCGCGCCGACGGGGTGGAGTTGGCCTTTGCCGATGGCTCCCGAGCCCACGCCGACGCGGTGATAGGAGCGGACGGCGTCCACTCCACCGTGCGGGACATCCTGCTGGGGCCGGAGCAACCGCTGAACAAGGGCCGGGTGGCCTACCGCGCGGTCTACCCGGCCGCGCGGCTCGGCGGGCTGGACCTCGGCCACTCCCGAACCAAGTGGTGGGGCGAGGACCGCCACATCGTCATCTACTACACCACGGCTCAGCGAGACGAGGTCTATCTGGTTACCAGCGTGGCCGAGCCACTGGAGTGGCTGACCCCAGAGTCGTGGTCGGCCAAAGGCGACGTGCACCAATTGCGGGAGGCATACCGCGACTTCCATCCGGAGGTGCGGGCGGTGCTGGACGCCTGTCCGGACTGCCACAAGTGGGCCATCCTGGAGCGCGAGCCGCTGCCCCGCTGGAGCGATGGACGCGTGGTGCTGTTGGGTGACGCCTGTCACCCCATGACGCCCTACATGGCCCAGGGTGCGGCTACCTCCATCGAGGATGCGGCGGTGCTGGCTCGCTGCCTGGACGCCGTGGACAGCGAGGACATCGAGCACGCCTTCCGCACCTACGAGGCGCATCGCAAGCCTCGCACTTCCCGCATCCAGGCCATCTCCAGCGCCAACACCTGGATGCGGACCACCGAAGGCAACCCGGACTGGCTCTACGGCTACGACGCCTGGACCGCTCCCTTGCAAGAGAGCGCCGACGCTGCGGTAAAATAGCTGTTCCGAATAGCGCACACACCATCCCCCTAGCCCCCTTCCTTTCAGGAAGGGGGGAGAATATGATGTGCCTGGGGGACACCCCCAGACCCCTGCCATAGGGCGGCGCCCTCTGGACTCCTGCTTGGGGGGCCGCACGCCATGATGGGCGCACACACCATCCCCCTAGCCCCCTTCCTTTCAGGAAGGGGGGAGAATATGATGCATTCTGGGGGACACCCCCAGACCCCTGCCAGAGGGCGGCGCCCTCTGGACTCCCGCTTGTGGGGCCGCACGCCATGATGGGCCACCCCACCCCGGATTGCTTCGCTGCGCTCGCAATGACGGTGGAGTAGTGGAGTAACGGTATACCATTCCCCACCCGCAGTCTCATCACATGCTGAAAGGCAGGTCCCCATGACCACTACCACCTCAACCCTCACCCTGAAAACCGCCATCGGCTCCTACCCCCACCACCGCGCGCTCAAGGACGGCCGGGTGCAGCCCGAGGGCGCGACGTTCGATCACGTGGAGTTCGCCAACATTGGCGAGGCCTTCCCCATCATGTGCCGTGAGCTCGCCTTCGACGTATCGGAGATGTCCATCACCGCCTACCTCTCGGCGTTGGTGTACCAGAAGGGGTTCACCGCGCTGCCGGTGTTCCCGCTACGCTTCTTCCCGCAACCCCACGCCGCGCTCATGGCCGCCGAGGGGTCGGGCATCGCGCAAGCGAAAGACCTGGAGGGACGGTCGGTAGTGGAACGGGCCTACGCCCGCACCGTGGGGCTCTGGGTGCGCGGCATCCTTACGCACGAGTACGGGGTAGACATCGGAAAGATCACCTGGGTATCGGTGGAGGAGGAGCACGTGCCGGAGTTCCGGCAGGACGCGCCGCCCAACTCCATCGTCCGCCTGGGCGAGGACATGCGCGAGCTCTTGGTCAGCGGCCAAGTGGCCGGCGGCGTCGCTCCCGGCGCCGGCCCTGGCGTGGCGCCGCTCATCCCCAATGCCCGGGAGGCCGCCGCGGGCTACTACCGCCGCACCGGCGTCTACCAGATCAACCACGTCATCGTGGTAAGGGACACGCTGCTTGCGGCGCACCCCTGGCTGGGGGCCTCGCTGTACGCGGCCTTCGCCGCAGCCAAGGCGGAGTGGCTCGCCACCCAGCCCGACACGACACCCGCATCGGAACTGGGTCTGCCAGACAACGACCCGCTGCCCTACGGCATGGCCGCCAACCGTGCGTCGCTGGAGGCGTTGGTACGCTTCGGCTATGAGCAGCACATCACGCCGAGAGCCTACTCGGTGGAGGAGACGTTTCCTCTAAAGATTTGAAGCTGGGGGACACCCCCAGACTCCTGCCAGAGGGCGGCGCCCTCTGGACTCCCGCTTGTGGGGGCCGCACGCCGTGATGGGCGCACACATCCGTTAGTTGCGCGTTTAGTCGATAGCGCAGTCACCAGGCGTTTGACATGCGTCCCCTGCATTTTGTATAACCCCCGCAGACAGCGCACGAGGTACGTACTATGGCCGCGCCAAACTTCGTAGACAAGACGATTTGGACGGGTGACAACCTGCACATCCTCCGAGGGATGAACAGTGCGTGCGTTGACCTCATCTACCTAGACCCGCCCTTCAACTCCAACCAGAATTACTCAGCTCCCATCGGCTCCAAGGCGGCGGGTGCCGCCTTCAAGGACACCTGGACGCTCTCGGACCTAGACGTTGCATGGATGGGCCTGATTGCGGACGAGCAACCTGCCGTAGCCAATCTGCTTCATACCGCCAAGCTGACGCACGGCAAGGGGATGCAGTCCTACCTCACCATGATGGCCGTGCGGCTGATGGAGATGCATCGGGTGTTGAAGCCGACGGGCAGCATCTACCTCCACTGCGACCCTACGGCCAGCCACTACCTGAAGCTGTTGATGGACGCTGTGTTCGGACATGGGAACTTCCGGAATGAGATTGTATGGAAGCGCCAGTCGAGCCACAACCGGGCGAAGCGGTGGGGGCCGGTTCACGATTGCATCCTCTACTACAGCGGGGGGCGGCAACCGATTTGGAACCGCTTCCCGCAGCACCTCGATCCCGAATACGTCGAGCGCTTCTACCGTCATTCTGATGGACGAGGGCGGTTCATGATCGACAATCTGACCGGCCCTGGCCTGAGAGACGGCGACACCGGCCAACCGTGGAGCGATATCGACCCGTCCGAGCGCGGACGCCATTGGGAGTTGCCGCCGGATCGCGCGTTGCCGGAATGGTTCGGCTTCCCGGACGGCTACGCCGTGATGCCAGCCCGAGAGAGGCTTGATGTGCTGGACGCGCAAGGACTGCTGTATTGGCCGCCGCGCGGCACCATGCCCCGCTTCAAGCGTTATCTGACTCCGGCATCGGGCGCGCCAGTAACGGACATGGTGTTGGATATTCCGCCCTTGTCGGCCGGCGCCAAGGAACGCCTAGGCTATCCGACTCAGAAACCCCTAGCCCTGCTAGAGCGCATCATCCGCGCCAGCAGCAATGAGGGAGACGTGGTGCTGGACCCATTCTGCGGGTGTGCCACTGCCTGTGTCGCAGCGGAGAAGCTGGGTAGGCGGTGGATAGGCATAGACCTCTCCCCAAAGGCCGCTGAGCTGGTAAATAGTCGGCTTCAGCAGGCAATCGGCAGCCTGTTCCATCATGGCTATGTAACCGCTAGGACGGACATACCGAGGCGTACGGACATTGAAAAGCCCAAGCCCTACCGAGAAAACAAGCACATCCTCTTTGGGCAGCAGGAGGGGCTATGCAACGGCTGCCGGGGGGACTTCCCGTTCAAGCTTTACGAGGTTGACCATATAGTGCCGAAGTCAAAAGGCGGAACGGAGCACTTAGGTAACCTTCAGCTTCTTTGCGGACATTGCAACAAAATCAAGGGCGACAAACCGCAGGAATACCTTATAGCCCAGCTAAAGGAGTTAGCCTATGTCTGAGCAGAATCCGGGTAATCGTCAGCCGATAGTAATGAGTAGAGAACAGCCCCAGGTCGATGACCTGGGGCTGTTCATACCGTCTACCGGTTCAGGGGTCTTATTGCTTGGGGCATTTGATGCTCGGAGTAAGCACCGCGCAAACGTTGTTCCCTTAGCTGCTGGTTGATCTCCTCAACCAACTCTCGGGAACTCTTGCTTTGATTGAGGAGATATTGTGTCAATCGCCCCCTGGTTGCTCTCTTGATCTCTGGCATATTTACTATCCTCCTCCTGTGTTGTCTCTGAATCACGCGTTGATGGACAGGGGTTCGATTCAGGCTGGGTGAGTTCGAACCATCCCGGAACCATGTCCAGAATCGTCCGACATAAAGCATTGGATTCTTTATCAAGTGCTATCGCATTCAGTCCTAAATCTTTCGCTTCGTGCAAGTCAATGACAAAACCATGTGTAGGGTAATCCCATACAAGGTTCGACACGATCTTCTTTAGAGCGTATACGTCCCTGTCCTTGTAACTCCACCGTTGCATCACCCTGATAGCATACTGTTCGCTCACAGCGAGGTAGCGACCAAACTTCCCCAGCTCATGGGGGTCTATTTGTTGGTATAGAGGAGTTACGACTGACGAGAATAACGAGCCTGCATGTTCGAGAGCATAAGGAATATCCATGCCGGACTGACGAACCAGCAGCATGACAATGGCATCCAATGTCTCAAGAGAGTAATTTCTCAGATGCTCCATTCCCTTGAATGTCTCAAGGGCTGAGACTCGCTGGGACCTACCAGTAGGGTCTAAGATTTGCGGGTCAAGAGGTCCTAGTTCCCCATTTGGTCCCATGTGTATGCTGTCGGCACTCAAGCAAACGAAGGTCGCTGCGCTCTTTGCCCAGTTGGGAACAAGCACCTCCACGTCTTTCGCAAACTGTCTAAGCAATTTGACAATGCGGTAGGCGTTTTCTATATCGCCACCGGGGGAGTCAATCATGATAGACAGTTTATCGCTTTGCTCAAGTTGAGAGGATATACGTAACACCTGTTGCAAGCATCGGTCGTCCAATCCTTCTTCAGTAGATTGGTCGTGATACAAACAGAGGACCGGTCTTTGCCGCAGAGTAGCCAGATCACGTAAGAGCTCACTAACTGTCGGTGCTGTCTGCGTGGCCATAGGCAATATTCCTGTTAACCGTTGAGGCTTTTGAGCCCACGGTGATTGGTTGCAGTACCCCTACGCACTGGCGCGGCTTTCTTCTCCGGCTCCGGGCTCTCCTTAGAGGTCATGGAGTTGGCTCGTGCCTTGCCATTGTACTAGCTAATATCAAGCCTGATCAGTCGTACTACCTTCTAGGTACTCTCTCAGGTATAATGCGGGAAAAAGAGACGCTGAGTCAAGAATCGAGTCGTGTGGAGTAACAGCCTTGCGTTCGGCTACTCGCTTTCCTTGACAACGGTGCTGCTCGGCGCGGCATCACGAGAAGCAGAACCTCCCAGTGTGGCAAGCTCTGGCGGACACCCCCCAGACCCCTGCCATAGGGCGGCGCCCTCCAGACCGCCTGCCAGTGGGGGCGATCCCCTCTGGACGCCCCTTGTGGGGCTGCACGCCATGATGGGCCACCCCACCCCAGATTGCTTCGCTGCACTCGCAATGACGGGATAGGCAGGGCCGCACGCCGTGATGCGCCACCCCTCGTTTAAGCTCGGAGCATGCTCAAATCTTCAGCAGCCGGCGGGTGTTACGCTCTGTCAGCGCCTTGACTCGCTCCGGGTCCGGCTGCCGGTTGATGCTGATAAGCGCGTGCTTCATTCCCCCTGAGCCGCCGCCGAAGTCCGAGCCGAACACTAGCGACTGCTCCCCCATGTGGTCGATGATGTAGCTGAGGGTGCGGGGGTCAGTGCGGGAGTCCACGGCGAAGTGCTGGAGCAGCACCGCCCGGTAGTCCTTGGCGCTGCCGTCGGCCCGGAGGTGGCGGTGGTTCAGCCGGTTGATGAGCATGGGGGCCAGCCCGCCACCGCTGCGGATCACTACTCGCAGGTTGGGGTGGCGGTCAAACAGCCCGCAGGCAATGGCCCGCACCGCCCACTCGCAGATACCCGCCTCATTGATGATGCTGGAGGTCAGGCCCGCACCGTCGTCCTCCAAGTAGTCCAGCCGCAGGTCGTTGGGCATGCCGCCGCCGCCGTGCAGGAACACGGGCAGATCCAGCGCCGCAATGGTGGCGAAGAGTGGCGCTGCCTCCGGCGTGTCCACCAGCATTTCGCCGTCGCAGCGGGGAAACAGCATCACCGCCCGAAAGCCGCGCCCGGCCATGCGCTGTACTTCCGCCACTGAGCCGGGGATGTCCTTCATAGTCACCGAGATGACGCCCAGGAAGCGCTGGGGATCGACGCTCACCCGCTCGGCAAGCGCATCGTTCGCGGCCTGCACCAGCGCCAGAGCCTGCTCGGGGGGCAGCGATTCGGTGTCGATGGTAGCGGGAAGCGCCACCAGTTGCAGATCGATGCCCGCCTCGTCCAGTTGGCGGCGGCGGAGCTCGAAGTCGGCCGAGTCATCTTCGTCCAGCCGGGGTTGCGGCCTGCCGTAGGCCACCACGCGGTCGATCACCGCTGACGGGGCGTGATGAGAGTGCCAGTCGATGAGTGCTGTCATGGGTCGCCCTCCCGCGCATATCCGCGATGCGTCTTAGCGTCTTAGCGTCTTATCAATGCGCTTACCCGTGAAGCGCCGATGCACCAGTAATGCGCCCGCCTAGCAATTGTAGCAGAGGTACAGAGTTTCCTTACAGGCCGTAATGCTCGTAAAATAGCGCTATGAACCGCTTGCCCCGCCGGTCATTTCTCCAGGGCGCCCTGGCAACCCTGGCGGCGGCCGCCGCGCTCGGCTTCTCCGGCCTGCCGGTGCGGGCTTACAGCTACGTCACTGTCATAGGCCGCTCGCAACTAGGCCAGCCGCTGCTGGTGTTCCACTACGGCGAGGGTCCGGTGGAGCTGTTCATTCTAGGGGGCCACCACGGCGGGCCGGAGTACAACACCACGCGACTGACCCGGCTGCTCATGGAGCACCTGGCAGTGCACCCCGAAGCGATACCGCCCAACGTGCGGGTCAGCGCGATGCCGGAGGGCAACCCCGACGGGCTGCTCCTGGGAACCCGCCAGTACGCCAGCGGGGTGGACCCCAACCGCAACTGGGACGGTTCCAACTGGTCCAGTGACGCCTACGACTCCAACGGGCAACACCGCGTGGGTTTGGGCGGGCCGGAGCCGCTGTCTGAACCGGAGACCCAAGCCCTGGCGTGGTGGCTGCTGGAAACTCGGCCGATCTACATCATCAACTACCACAGCACCGGCGGCTTCATGTACGGTGGCGGGGAGGGCCTCGCCGGAGAGCTATCAACCGGGTACGCCGAGGCCAGCGGCTACTATCGACCCACCCGGGGCGGGGGCCGCCGCAGCCCGCTGAGCTACCGGGCAACCGGGCACCTCAACGGCTGGTCCCGTAGCCAGGGACTGGATGGCTGCCTGATCGAGCTTAGCAGCCCCAGCGATCCGGAGTTCGAGCGCAATCTGGCCGGCCTGCAGACCGTGCTGGCACGGCTGGCCTTGGTAACGTAGCGAGTCGGGCACGCCAGGCATGGTACACTAGCGTTATGACAACTAAAATCGGCGTCACGCACCCTACGCCCGCCGCGGCAGGGGTGTCGGGGACGCGCAACCGCTGCCGCCGGCTCCAGCTGCTTAAGGAGCGCCGATGACCTCCTCCCCCTACCGCATGCTGACATCGGTGGACCGGCTACTGGCCGACCCCCGGCTCGCCGAGCTGGCCGCGGCCTTCAGTCACGAACGGGTGGCCGGACTGGCGCGCGCCGTGCTGGACGACGCGCGGACGGCGATTGCCGGCGGGACTCCTGCACCTAACGCCGATGCCCTGGTGGCTGCGGTGCTGGCACTGGCGGAGCGCCGCTGGCACGGCGGGCTGCGGCCGGTGATCAATGCCACCGGGGTGGTGATCCAGACCAACCTGGGACGCGCCCCCCTGAGCGCCGAGGCCGCCGAAGCCATGCGCCAGGCCGCCACTGGCTACTCCAACCTGGAGTTCGATCTGGAGCACGGGGAACGCGGCTCCCGTTACCGATCCGTGGAGCTGTTGCTGACGGAGCTCACCGGCGCGGAAGCCGCCATGGTGGTGGGCAACAACGCGGCGGCAGTGCTGCTGGGGCTGATGGCGGTGGCCCAGGGCAAGGAGGTGGTGGTGTCGCGCGGCGAGGCCGTGGAGATCGGCGGCGGCTTCCGCATCCCGGACGTGCTGCGCCAAAGCGGCGCCCGGCTGGTGGAGGTGGGCACCACCAACCGCACCTACATTGAAGACTATGACAACGCCCTTTCCCATGAGAGCGCGGCGCTGCTGCGGGTGCACACCAGCAACTTCCGCGTGGTGGGTTTCACCCACAGCGTGGAACTGAGCGAACTGGTGGAGCTGGCCCACCGCCGCGATCTGGCGGTGCTGGACGACCTCGGCAGCGGCTGCCTGCTGGACACCGCCGCCTACGGTATGCTCCATGAGCCACTGGTCCAAGATAGCGTGGCCGCCGGCGTAGACGCGGTGTTCTTCTCCGGCGACAAGCTGCTGGGCGGCCCCCAAGCGGGCATTGTGGTGGGCAAGCAGGCCCTGGTGGACCGGCTGAAGCGACATCCCTTGGCCCGCGCCGTACGGGCGGACAAGGCCAGCTTGGCGGGACTCGCCACCACGCTGGGGCATTATTTGAAAAATGAAGCCACCCAGAAAGTCCCGATCTGGCAGATGATCGCCACGCCGCTCCCCGAGCTCGACCGGCGCGCCGGCGCTTGGGCCGCACGGTTCCCCGGGCTGGCAACCGTGGAGGACGGCCGCTCCATGATCGGCGGTGGCAGCCTCCCCGGCGAGGGCTTGCCCACCCGACTCCTCGCCTTCTCCGAGAGCGCACTGGGCAGCCGACAGTCGGTGGACGCGCTTGCGGCGCAGCTGCGCACCGGCAAGCCCGGCGTGGTGGCGCGGATCGAGCGGGACTGCCTGCTCATCGACCCGCGGACCGTTCTGCCCGGCGAGGATGAGCTGTTGCTGCAGGCCTTAGCGGATGCCCTGCCAGAGGGCGGCGCCCACTAGACGCCCCCTTGGGTGCGAGGGACATCCACCACTGTAGGGGTGCCCCTTGTGGGTACCCTCCGGCCGTCCGTGCGCACCATCCCCCTGGCCCCCTTCCTTCCAGGAAGGGGGAATAATATAGAAAAGAGAGGTTCTGAGGGACGCCCTCTGGACTCCTGCTTTCGAGAGCGCGCCTCAATGGGTGCGCACACCATCCCCCTGGCCCCCTTCCTTCCAGGAAGGGGGAAGAATAAAGAAAAGAGAGGTTCTGAGGGACACCCTCAGACTCCCGCCAAAGGGGGCGATCCCCCTCTGGACGCCCCCTAGAGAAAAGAAGATGGGTTATGGGAGGCACATCCTCCAGACCTCCTGCCAGAGGGGGCGATCCCCTCTGGACGCCCCTTGTGGGCTGGGGGACACCCCCAGACCCCTGCCAAAGGGCGGCGCCCTCTGGACTCCTGCTTTCGAGGGCGCGCCTCAATGGGTGCGCACACCATCCCCCTTGCCCCCTTCCTCGTAGGAAGGGGGCAATAGATAGAAGTTCTGAGGGACACCCTCAGACTCCTGCCAGAGGGGTTGCGCCCCTCTGGACTCCCCGCGCGAGGCTTGGGGCGACGAGGCGCTGGGAAAAGAGGGTATCATTAAGCTAGACCGTTCGCGGATCACTCTGCTGCGGCCGGACCTATGGCGAGCACGAGATCCCATGCCGTAGTGCGGCATTGCCCGGGCGGTGCGCACTTCACACAGCCCGCACATCGGGTAGGAGCACTCCTGAACACCAAAGCGCTTGAGCTCCTGGAGTTTACGAAAGTCCGAGAGCGGGTAGCCGGCCACACGTCGTTCTCCGCGGGGCGGGAGCTTGTCGCGTCCCTCGCGCCGGCGGCCGACTACGAAACGGCGGTACGCGGCCAGCAGGAAACCGCCGAGGCCCGCGCCCTCCTGGAGCTCCGGCCCAACTTCGCCCTCGGCGGCGTCCATGACGTGCGCCCCCTGGCGGTGCAGGCCGCCTTGGGCGGGTTACTAATCCCGGCTCAGCTTCAGGAGATCCGGGACACCCTGGCGGGCGGCCGCCGCGCCCGCCGCGTGGTGGAACTGGCTGCCGAGCAGCTCCCTACGTTATGGGAGGCGCTGGAGACCATCCCCGACTGCCGTGACGTGGAGCGCGGCGTCGAGGAGTGCATCGGCCCCCGGGGCGAGGTGGTGGACGACGCCAGCCCCACGCTGGCCCGCCTCCGCCGCGACGTCCGGCGCACGCACGACACCCTCACCGGCCGCCTGCAAGACCTCCTGTCCTCCGCGCGTGGCCGCACGATGCTGCAGGAGCCGCTCATCACCCTGCGCAACGGGCGCTACGTGGTGCCGGTGAAGGCAGACTTCCGTGGCGAGTTCAAGGGCCTGGTCCACGACGTTTCCACCAGCGGCGCAACGATGTTCATGGAGCCGCTAGACATGGTGGACCTTGGCAACCGCTGGCGTGAGCTCCAGATCGAGGAGGAGCGAGAGATCGAGCGGGTGCTGCGGCGGCTCTCCGACCTAGTGGGAGACTACCGTGCCGAGATCGACCGCACCGTGGCGGTATTGGCCGCCCTGGACTGCAACCTAGCAAAGGCTCATTACGCGGCCGCGCTAGCGGCGGTGCGCCCGCAGTTGCAGCGCGTTCACGAGGGCCAACGCGCGCTCAACCTGGTGCAGGCGCGCCACCCCCTGCTCACCGGCCACGTGGTGCCGATATCGCTCACCCTGGGCGACGACTGCACTACTTTGGTCATCACCGGGCCCAACACCGGCGGCAAGACGGTGGCGTTGAAGACGGTGGGCCTCCTCACACTGATGGCGCTGGCCGGTCTCCAGACTCCCGCCGATGCGGGCACCACCGTGCCAGTCTATCGCGAGGTCTTCGCCGACATTGGCGACGAGCAGAGCATCGAGCAGTCGCTGTCCACCTTCAGCTCCCACATGCGCAATATCATCGACATCATCGGCCAGGCCACGGATGACTGCCTGGTGCTGCTAGACGAGCTGGGCGCGGGCACCGACCCTACCGAGGGATCCGCGCTGGCCCGGGCGCTGCTGAGCTTCCTACCGGAGCGCGGCGTCACCACCGTCGCCACCACCCACCACAGCGACCTCAAGGCCTTTGCCCACACGACTCCGGGCGTCCGCAACGCCTCGGTTGAGTTCGACGAGAAGACCCTCTCCCCCACCTACCGGCTGGAGATCGGCGTTCCGGGCCGCAGCAATGCCATCGCGATCGCCCAGCGGCTCGGGCTACCCGAGGCGCTGGTGGGGCGGGCACGGGGGCTGCTGCATCCCCAAGAGCTTCGGGTGGACCATCTCATCGCCTCGTTGCAACGGGAACGAGCCGCGGCCGAAGCGGAGCGGGCTGACACCCAGAAGGAGCGGAACCGCGCCACCGTCGCCCGTCAACGGGTGGAGGAGCAGCTGCGCGCGCTGGAGCGGGAGCGAGAAGAGCACCGGGAGGCGGCGCGCCAGGAGTTGGCCGGGGAGGTCGATGCGCTGCGGGCCGAGATCCGGCAGGCGGAGCAGGAGATCGACCGGGCGCGCCGCGAGCAGCAGCGGGAGTCACTGTTGGCGGCCGCACAGACCGCGCAGCAGACCGAAGCGCAGATAGCACAACCGGAGTGGCAGCCCAAGCCGCGCCGTCGCTCCCGGCGGGCGTCACGGCCAATGCGCTGGCGGCCCGGCATGAAGGCGCAGCACCAGCGGCTGGGACAGGTAGTGGAGGTGATGTCGGAGCCGTCGCCGGAGGGTGAGGTGGAAGTGCAGATGGGCTCCTTCCGCGCCCGGGTGAAGGTAGAGGAGCTGAGCCCCGTGGGGCGGGCCGCCCTCGCTCCCGCCGAGCGGGCCACCGCGGCCTGGAGCTACACTCCGGGTCCGGAGGTCTCGGTAGCCACCGAGCTGCACCTGCGGGGGCTGCGGGTGGAGGAGGCGCTAGAGCAGCTGCAGGACTATATCGACAACGCCTTCCGCGCGGGGATGCCCTGGGTGCGCATCATCCACGGCCACGGTACCGGCGCCATGCGGCGCGCGGTGCGGGAGGCGCTCAGCGGCCATCCCTTGGTGCGCGCGCTCGAGAGCCCGCCCCAAGAGCAGGGTGGCACCGGCGTCACAGTCGCAACGCTCGCGCTCTAAACGGCGGGTGCAGCGCCTAGCTAGGTGTCATGGCTACGTACGCTGAGCTCTTGCCCCGCCTCCGCAGCCGCTTGCTGCTGGACTGGGATCATCCCAGCCTGCAGGGGCCGCTCTTCGTCAACCAGGAGGGAATCGCCCGCAAGAAGCTGGTGGAGCTGGCCGGCCCCAAGAGCGAGGACGGGGTGACCTGGAGTGTCTTCCGTACCCTGGCGCAGCTTCCCGCCACGGCCTGGCTGCCACCGCTGCTGGGGGCGCAACCGGACGCGGTGCGGTGCGATCCCCTGGAGATGGAGTTCTGGGTGAACGTGCCGCCGGCGCGGGCGCGGCTGCTGTGGCTCTTGGACCACCTCGATGAGCTGACGCCGGCCACCCCTGCCGCGGCAGCACGGCGGGAGCGGGTGCGCCGATCTCCGGAGTACTGGCGGGAGCAGGTGGTTGCGGGCGCGGTGGAACGCGGTGACGGGGTGCTGGAGGGCGGTCTAGAGGCCGACTTGCTGGTGCGGACGCCCGACGCGCTGCTGCTGGTGGAGGGCAAGCACGCCGGGGACGTGGCGGTGGACACCGTCTGGGACTCCCAGCGTGACCAGATTGGCCGGTGCCTAGACGCCGCGCTGGACTTAGCGGGGCAAGGCCAGCAACCGTATTACTTGCTCGCGAGCGATGACTACATCCACCAGGGGCCGTACATTCAGGCCCCACACTACGAGCAACTGCTGCCCGGCTATCGGGATAACCCCACCTTCCGGGCCGCGCGGCTGCCGCACCGTTCGGCGGCGGATCTGGCCCGGCTGGAGGGCCGCATCCGGTGGCTGAGCTGGGCCGACTTAGTGGACGCCGTGCTGGATAACTCGGCGGGGCTGCCGGCCCAGCAGAAGCGGTTGCTGATCCGGCTGGTGGAGTACTTAAAGGAGAAGCGGCTGCTGCACAAGGGGGGCTGAGCGGACAAAGCGTCCCCCGGCAGCGTTAGCGACGGGGCATCCAGTTAGAGCAATCGCTGCTGCTCGCCGGAGGGGCCGTAGCCGAGGTGGAGGCGGGCCTGCTCGGTAGCTTTGCGGCCGCCGGGAGTGCGGTTTACGTAGCCGATCTTCAGCAGGAAGGGCTCCACCACGTCCACTAGCAGGCCGGACTCTTCGTTAAGCGTCGCGGCCAGCGCCTCCAGTCCCACCGGGCCGCCACCGTAATGGTCTAGGATAGTGGTGAGGTAGAGCCGGTCCAGGCGGTCCAGGCCGCGTTGGTCCACGCCCTCCCGAGCCAGCGCGATATCGGCCACCGCTTCAGTAATATGGCCGGTCGCTTCTCCGGAGTCCACCGCAGCGGCCTGCACCTCGGCATAGTCACGCACCCGGCGGAGTAGACGGTTGGCGACGCGCGGAGTGCCGCGGGCGCGGCGCGCCACCTCCACCGCGGCGTCGGCTTCAATGGGGGTCTCTAACAGGCCGGCAGAGCGGCGCACCACCAGGCCCAGCTCATCGTTGCTGTAGAAGTCCATGTGGCAGATGATGCCGAAGCGGTCCCGTAGCGGCGCGGAGATGAGGCCGGCGCGGGTCGTCGCCCCAATGAGGGTGAAGTGCTCCAGGCGGTAGCGCAGCGAGCGGGCCTTGGGTCCCTGCCCGGTGACAATATCCACGCTGAAGTCCTCCATCGCGGAGTACAGGTACTCCTCCACGGTATGAGACAAGCGGTGGATCTCGTCGATGAAGATAACCTCGCCCCGCTCCAGGTTGGAAAGCAGGCCCACGATATCGCCGGGCTTTTCCAGCGCCGGGCCGGAGGTGTGGATGATCTGGGTGCCCATTTCATGGGCGATGATGTGGGCGAGGGTGGTCTTGCCCAGGCCGGGCGGGCCGTGGAACAGCACGTGGTCCAGGGGCTCGCCGCGGCGGCGGGCGGCGGTGATGGCGACGCGCAGGTTATCGACCACCTGCTGCTGCCCGATGTACTCGTCGAGCGAGCGGGGGCGCAGGCTCCAGAGCAGCTCCCGCTCGCTCGCGGGCGCCGGGGCATCGTTTGGATCGGGCGACTCCGGCGGCTCGCCGAAGATCAGAGGCTCACGGGCCATAGCACCTCAATAAAGCAGAGCGCACAGCAGAGCGCGGGCGCGCGTTCGCTCGTTTGCTGTGGTTACGTCCCACCGGTGATCGCGCTCATTGTCTCGTGTCATAGAGCCCTGGTCAAACCAGCGCCCAGCGCCCAAAGGGGCGCGCGACGGCCCGAGGAGAATCTCCTCGGGCCGTTAGGTTCGCTTGCTAGAACGGGTAGGTCTGCCCGCCGCCCACGGGGAGGATCTGCCCGGTGATGTAGGAGGCGTCATCCGAGGCGAGGAATACGATGGCTGCGGCCTGCTCCTCGGAGGTGCTGGAGCGCCCCAGGGGCTGCTCCATGACCCGCTCGGTCTGGCGGTAGCGGGCCATGCCGTCCTTCTCCTCTTGAGGAAGCTCGGTGCCCTGCAGGCTTACGTTGTGATTGCGGGGGGTCACCCGGTCCTCCGCGCCGACCGCGGCGGGGGCTACGCAGTTGATACGGATGCCGTACTGTGCGGCCTCTTTGGAGACGGAGGTGGTGAGGCCCATGACGCCGCCCTTGGACGCCGCGTAGGGTACCCGGTACTTGCCCGCGACGGCGTGGGTGGCGAGGGTGACGATGGAGCCGCCCTGCTGCTCGATCATGTAGGGCAGCACGGCGCGGGTGCACCAGATGGTGGGCCAGAGCGACTTGTTCACCTCGGCTTGGATCTGCTCCGGGGTGTAGTACTGGAAGGACTGGAACCAGATGGTGCCGCCCACGATGATCACCAGCGAGTCGATCCGGCCAAAGGTGTTCTTGGCGTGGGCCATGAGACCCTCGGCGCTCTCCCACTGGGAGTAGTCACCCACGTGAATGGTCGACTTGACGCCGGCCTCGGTGAGTTGGTCGCTTAGCCGCTGGGCCGTGGCCTCCACCCAGTCACCGATGACCACGTTGGCGCCCTCTTGGGCCAACCGTCGTACCGTGGCGCTGCCGATACCCTGCGCGGCGCCGGCGACGACGACATTCTTACCTTCAAAGCGACGGGCGCCCATGGCCTTGGGTTCTAGCACAATGTCGGACTGCGTCATAGCTGCCTCCCTATTGATGTTAATTGCGGTGTTTAACCCGTACGATAGTACTCACGTTTGACAAATGGCGCTCGCGCGTACTATACCAGATCATATCAAACCCAGTTTTGGGAGGTGAACCGGTGAGTTTACTTCGAGTGGCTAAAGCACTATTGGCGGGCTATCCCGGGGGCTACAAGCACATGGCCCGCGGTTCCCAGGGGATTGAAGAGCCCTCTTCATTCAAAGTTCCGGACAATGAACGAGACCGGCGCAGCCGCATCCCACCGCTCGGCTACAAGGAGTACTGGTACCCGGCGCTGCCCGACGCGGACGTGAGCTGGAAGAAACCCAGCGTGCTCCGCATCCAGGAGCAAGACGTGGTCTTCTTCCGCGGCCAGGACGGCCAGGTGAAGGCGCTGGCGGACCACTGCCCTCACCGGGGAGCCTACCTCTCCATGGGAGACTGCTTCTACAAGGGCTTCCTTTCCTGCCCCTACCACGGCGGTACCTTTGACGGTGACGGCAACTGCGTCGCCTTCCTCTCCGAGGGGCCTGACTCCCGGATGGTTGGCGAAATGAAAGCCCAAAGCTATCCCACCGTGACCTTGAAGGGGATGGTGTTCGCCTGGATGGGCGAGGGCGAGCCGGTGGAACCGCGGGAGGACATTCCGCCCGAGATGTTTGAAGAGCACAACTTCGTGCGCTATTCCTTCTGCATGTTCAACTGCAATTGGGTGCTTTGCCTGGAGAACACATTCGACGCCCATAACGGCTTCTGGGTGCACCGGGACTCCATCCGCGTCCTGTTCAACGGCAGCCCGCTGGGAGGACGCCCGCGCACGCCGCTGGGCTATCGTCCCAAGATCATCAACGGCAAAGTGGTGCACTACCAGCCCAGCAGCGGCAAGACCCATACCGAGCGCTACTACTATGACGAGGACGGAAACATTCCGTACCAGATGTACTATCCCGGGGTGGACGGCTACTGGCCGTTGACCCGCTGGCGGCAACGCTGGAGCCCGTTCTTCAACTGGTTGCTGAACCGCAACAAGAAGACCAAGACTGCTACTGCTAGTGCTACCACTGGCAATGGCACTGGCAATGGCAACGTCAAAGGCAATAACACCTGGCCCTTCAACCTATCCCGGATGGATGAGAACGAGTGGAACGGCACCCGGCTCCCGGGCATGTCCCGAACCGGCGGCGCGCAGTCAGAATTCCGCAGCACTCGCTGGCCGGTGCCGGTGGAGAAGGACATCACCCGCATGATCTACCTCAACGTGTGGCGGCATGAGACGGCGCCTTCCTTCAAGTGGAAGCTGATCAATACGCTGACCTGGCCGTTTGTGGACTGGAGCCTCAACTTCAACTTCCGCAACCAGGACCGCGACGCAGAGAAGTACTGCCGGTACGACCTGCCAGAGTACCTGTCATCCACCGACGCGGTGGTGATCGCCATGCGCAAGCTGTTCACGGAGTACAACCGTGACCTGGAGCGGGCCAAGCTCACGCATGAGCATCTGGAGGAGAGCATCGAGGACGAGATGGTGAAGCAGTCCGAGGAGCTGGTGCTCAACGCACATTCGGACATCACCCTCAACGCCACCCGGCTGCGGGAAGAGCTCATGAGCGGATCCGGCTCACGCGATAGCTAATCCGCCAACCTGAACGACACTGCACACAGCGCCTCCCCTAGGGGAGGCGCTGTGTCTTTCTACCAAAGCGGCGCATTGTAACGGTACCCCGAGTTGTCCGACTGCTGGCGCTTTGCGGACTGGCAGGTCACCGTGGGCTCGCGGCATGATCTGACCCCCAGCTATAACACCGGACGTGCCCAACCCAGTCCGCGCTGACCTTTAGCCGCTTGCTTTCGTGCTTGTTCCTCTCCTACCCACCGATGTAGGCTTCATCAACCTCTATCGGCCCGGCAAACTTGTCGGCAGCAGCATCCCACAATTCCCGTACCCGGTTCGCAAGGTGCTAAGCGGACCCCTGAATAGTGCCAAGGTCCCGATGGAGTTTCATACTTGAAACGCCTTTCAAGCTGTCTCGTTTAGGTGGTGGTGGCGGGGGCTGCGGTCGGGGAGGTATCGGCGGCGGCGGGATATTGGGTGGCCTTTGTGGAGTTCCACCCCCCCCCTTACTACTTCAGCTAGAGTACCGCTGAGCCATTGTCGTACTCGCATTCTTCGTACTCTCTTCGTTGAGTTTATTGTTCACTCCAATATCCGCATTACCCGCAGAACCCGTCACTTCTAAAGACCTGCGGCTCAAGTTCGCATTCTCACGCCGTATTGTAGCGTCGTTCGCATCTTCGTCATCAACTGACAACCACAGGTCACGCCATTTAGCCTCCAAATCGCTACACTGTAGAAAAATTACATGCGCTACTGCAGCCTTCTTGGCATGGTTGCCTGCGAACTCCCCAACAATCAAAACGGCAACCACTACAGTAGCCACAAGTTGCACACTGTCAGGAAGTAATTTCAGCATTGATACTATCCCACTCATCATCGAGACGAGTAGTACTACACGGAGTACCAAATGATGTTGCAGGTACCGACTATGCAAGGCTTCATAATACCTGCACAACCGCGCTATGTCATAGTATTCTTGCCATACCTCGTTTCGTGTCCGGTCAGTCACCATGTCACTACACCTCCACTATGACTAGCTCTCCCATCCTAATCAATCTCCGGTGGCATTCCCAAGTTCCAGCCCGCGGTTAAGCAAGTATATCATTTCCCTTCTTCAGAAAGAGGGCAAGGTGGATGGTGGGCGCCGCCATCGAGGCGGACATCCCCCGCTTCATGGACGCGCTGGTCCGCACCGTGGTGGAAGAGCACGAGGTCCTCGGTTGACCGATGCTCCGCTGCCCATCGCTATGAGCGCTGGGCAGCGCCGGCTATAGTGGCAAGTGCCCTCACCGTCCGAGCTACGACCGGCAGCTTGCGCCC
Organism: Dehalococcoidia bacterium; assembly: GCA_965261835.1. Classification (GTDB taxonomy): domain Bacteria; phylum Chloroflexota; class Dehalococcoidia; order SHYD01; family SHYD01. The sequence continues at coordinate 188,281 of OZ253478.1, forward strand.
AAATTGACGCGGGCAGAGTGGGCTGCTACGCTCCTAGCGCCGCGCTTCGGCAGATCACTATTGCTCAGGAGGCCGCATGTACAAGGGCGTCAAGGTTCTGGACATCCACGGACATCTCTCCACGCCACCCATCTTCTACTCCCATGCCTACAACCTGCAGATCGGTGGACCGGTCTCGGCGTCGCCGGTAACGGAAGACGCACTGGAGGAGCTGCAGCAATACCATCTGAAGCTGCTGGACGAGCGCAATATCGACTACCAGCTCATCTCGCCGCGACCCTTCGCCATGATGCACTGGGAGCGCCCCCACATCGTGGCGCGGTGGACGGAGGTCACCAACCGCACCATCCACACCGCGTGCTCGCTCCACTCCGACCGTCTCGGCGGCGTGGCGCAGCTCCCGCAGCACAGCACGCTGGACACCAGCAACTGTATCGCCGAACTAGACCGCTGCATCAACGAGTACGGTTTCACCTCGGCCCTCGTCAACCCGGACCCCAGCGGCGCGCGGCAGACCCCCGGCATGGACAACGAGTACTGGTTCCCGCTGTACGAGCGGGCCCAGGCCCTCAACGTCACGCTGGTGGTGCACGGCTCTGCGGTGCGGGACATGCGCACCATGAACAACCAGTGGAACTTCATGGCGGAGCAGACGCTGGCCACCATCCTGTTGGAGAACAGCACCGTCTTCGACCGGTTCCCGGACCTCCGCATCCTGGTGGTGCACTGCGGCGGCGCGCCGTCCCGGCTGCTGACGGACCCGCCCAAGTCGATGGTGGGCAAGAACCTCTTCTTCGACACCTGCGCTTACGACGTGGACTTTCTGCAGCTCGCCATCAAGCAGCGCGGGCTGCACAGCATGTGCTTCGGCACCGAGACGCCGGGGTCTGGGACCGGCAGCATCAACCCGGACACCGGCAGGCCCTCGGATGACATGGTGCCGGTCATCGACAGCATCCCCACGCTGACCGACGCCGACAAGCAGTTCATATTCCAGGACAACCCGCGCAAGGTCTTCCCGCTCATGCGGGCGTAAGCGGGAAGGTGGGATAGGAAGAAGTGCTGGGGGACACCCCCATACCCCTGCCAAAGGGCTGGGCCCTCTGGACTCCTGCTTCGGGGAGTGGCGCCTTAATGGTGGGGCGCACCATCCCCCTAGCCCCCTTCCTAATAGGAAGGGGGAAGATTATTGGAGGTCTGGAGGGACACCCTCCAGACCTCCTGGCAGTGGGACTGCGTCCCTCTGCACTCCCGCTTTGAGAATCGCGGGGGAGTACGAATACGTGCTGGGGAACACCCCGAGACCCCTGGCAGTGGGACTGCGTCCCTCTGCACTCCCGCTTTGAGGATGGCGGGGGAGTACGAATACGTGCGGGGGGGACACCCTCCAGACCTCCTGGCAGTGGGACTGCGTCCCTCTGCACTCCCGCTTTGAGGATCGCGGGGGAGTACGAATACGTGCTGGGGGACACCCCCAGACCCCCGGCAGTGGGACTGCGTACCTCTGCACTCCCGCTTTGAGGATGGCGGGGGAGTACAAATACGTGCTGGCAGACACCCCCAGACCCCCAGCAGTGGGGCTGTGCCCCACTGTACTCCCCGTGTGGGAACTGCGCTTTAGGGGGAGCGCGGACCAGCCCCTTGGCCCCTTGCCGGAAGGAAGGGGCCAGAAGATAGAGAACTCTAAGGAGACCCCATGGCTGAATCACTCGAAGAGCTGCAGCAAAAGACCATCCTAGCCCTCAAGATCCTGGTGATGACCGGCTCCATGGCCGACTTCACCGGCCACGTGTTCACGCGCGTGCCGGGGACGGACATGTTCCTGACCCGCTGCCGCAACCAGGAGGACATCTCCCCGGCCTACGTGCACGCGGGCGCAGTACGGCTGGCGAAGCTGGACGGCGGCCCCGGCCAGGATATGGGTGACTACATTATGCCGCCGGAGCGCCACATTGGCATTGCGGTGATGAACGCCCGGCCCGACATCAACTGCGTGATCCACGCGCACCCGCCGGCGCAGGTGCTGTGCAGCATCACCGACACGCCGATCCGGCCCATTGTGGGCGCGCAGAACCCCGGCGGCATGCGGCTGGTGCTGGACGGCGTCCCCCTCTACGACCGCTCGGTGCTCATTTCCGATCACGATCTGGGCGCCGCCATGATGCAGACCATGGGCAGCAAGGACATCTGCGTGCTGAAAGCCCATGGCAACGTGGTGGCCGGCCGTAGCGTGGAGGAGGCCACGGTGCGGGCGATCATCCTGGAGAACATCGCCCGCATGTGCTGGCAGGTGTCGCTCGCGGGCAAGCAGGCCCCGGACATCTCTCAGGCGGACATCGACTACTTCATCAACTTCCAGGACTCGGCGGCCAACTTCCAGACTGCAGGGACGAGTGTCCGCGTGGGCGAGGGTCGTACCTGGGGGTACTACGTGCGGATGCTCCAGGAGGGTGCTCGGATCCCGCCGGAAAGCACCGTGGGGCCGCATATGTAGGGTTTAGGGACCATCCCCCTGGCCCCCTTCCTTCCAGGAAGGGGGGAAAGAATAGTAATGCTCTGGAGGGACACCCTCCAGACCTCCTGCCAGAGGGGGCGATCCCTTCTGGACGCCCCTTGGGGGCTGGGGGACACCACCAGACCCCCGGCAGTGGGCGGCGCCCTCTGCACTCCCGCTGCACCGCCGCACCATTGCTCTCCTGCTTTAGGGGCGCTGCCTCAATGGTGGCTCGAACCATCCCCCTGGCCCCCTTCCTTCCAGGAAGGGGGAAGATTATTGGAGGTCTGGAGGGACACCCTCCAGACCTCCTGCCAGAGGGGACGATCCCCTCTGGACGCCCCTTGGGGGCTGGGGGACACCACCAGACCCCTGCCAAAGAGGCTGCGCCCTCTGGACTCCCGCTGCACCGCCGCACCATTGCTCTCCTGCTTTAGGAGTGCTGCCTCAATGGTGGCTCGAACCATCCCCCTGACCCCCTTCCTTCCAGGAAGGGGGAAGATTATTGGAGGACTGGAGGGACACCCTCCAGACCTCCTGCCAGAGGGGACGATCCCCTCTGGACGCCCCTTGGGGGCCGGGGGACACCCCGAGACCCCTGGCAGTGGGACTGCGTCCCTCTGCACTCTCGCTTTGAGGATGGCGGGGGAGTTCGAATACGTGGTAGGGGGACACCACGCTTGCGCTAAACAGGCCTGAGGGCGGGCACGGAGTACTACGGGCTGGGGGTGTCCCCCAGATTCCGCCACTGGCGCCGGCCCTCCACCCGCACGAACCGGCCCAAGCCGGGATCCGGGAAGTGGCCGGCCGATACCAGGATGCCCTCGGCCTCCAGCATATCTATCACCGAATGGCGGGTACTACGGGCCAGTTCCGGGTCAGTGTCAAACGATGGGCTCCAGTCGGTATAGTGTGCCTGGGCCGGTGAGTGCGCCATGTCCCCCAGAATAAAAGCCCGCTCGCCCTGGGATGCGATCACGATGGAAATATGTCCCGGTGTGTGACCGGGCGTGGCTACCGTGGTTACCTCGTCGGTTATCCGGTAGTCGCCATCTATCAGGTCCATAAGTTGCAGTTCGTTCAGGGGCAAGATCTGATCGACAATGTGCGGCTTCTCGTCAATAACTGATGCCTGCGTCCAGTGGTCCCAGTCTTTGCGGGAAACCAGGTAGCGGGCGTTGGGAAAGTTTGGTTTTCCGTCAGTGAAGTTCCAGCTCACATGGTCCGCGTGCAAATGGGTGAACACCACTAGGTCCACCGCGTTCCGGTCCACGCCCTTTTGTTCCATATCCTTCAGCAGGGTGCCGTCCACGTCCTGTAAGCCGGTGTCAATCATGATTAGCTTACCGCCGGAGCGGACTGCCGTGGCTCCGAATCGGACGTGAATTTGCTCATCACGGTCCAGCAACTCGGGAAATTCCCGCCACTGTTTAATGTCAGTATCCGGGAAGGGGTCGAAAGGAGACCAAACCGCCATCCCATCGCTGAGGGATACCAGCTCGACGCTGCCGATGCCGATGGAGTAGTTCGGTATCGCGGTGCCTCCTTTGAGTGCCAGTCTAAGGATACGCTGAACAAGCCCTATCTACGGCCCGATTGTGGTTACCGGGTCAGTCTAGGGTTTAGGGACCATCCCCCTGGCCCCCTTCCTACTAGGAAGGGGGGAGAGATTAGTGAACTCTGGGGGACACCCTCAGACCCCTGGCAGTGGGCGGCGCCCTCTGCACTCCCGCTTTCAGCACGAGGAGTCTCTTCGGAATGAGCACTACCCCGGTTGGTCCGACTTACAACTTGAGCAGCTGCGCCACCGTGTGGCGGTGGTGCTCCGGGTTGCCCAAGTACTCATAGAGCGTTCGGGCCTTGGTGGTGTAGAGGTAGAGGCCGTACTCCTTAGAGATGCCGATGCCGGCGTGGACCTCGTGGGAGCGGAAGGTACCCTCGTCGAAGGCCTCGCTGGTGACGGTTTTCGCCATGGCCACGGCCTCGGCCGCGTTGGCATCACCCATGTCCAGCTTCCACAGCGCTTCGTAGGTGGTCCAGCGGGCGGCGTCCAAATGGTTCACCAGCTCCACCACGTGGTCCTGCACCCGCTGGAACGAGCCGATGAGGCTGCCGAACTGCTGGCGGGTGCGGCAGTAATCCAGGGTCATCTCGTAGACCTGCTGGAGGCCGCCCACCATGAAGGCGCACAGCACGGCGGTGGCCGGCTGGAAGGCGCGCCGGAGGATGGGCCAACCCTCTTCGGCCGGGCCAATGAGGGCCTCCGGGCCGACTTTAACGTCGTCGAAGGAGAGCTCGATCTGGCGCTCGCCGGTCCAGCCACTGACCACGCGACTGCTCAGGCCGGCTGCCTTCGCGTCCACCAGGAAGAGGCTGATGCCGCGGGTCATGTCGGTGGCGAGACGGGAGCGGGCGGCCACGATGATGGTGTCGGCGATGTGGGCGTCATGGACGAAGAGCTTGGTACCGCGCAGCACGTAGCCGTTGGCGGAAGGGCCGGCTGCCATACGGACGTCATCCGAGCCCCAGCCGTAGTCCGGCTCGGTGAAGGCCAGGGTGAGGATGCGCTGCCCGCTGGCGATGGCGGGCAAGAGCGCCCGCTTCTGCTCCTCGGAGCCACCCTCCATGATGATGAGGGCGGAAAGCACCGCGGACGAGAAGAGCGGGCTAGGGAGCAGGCCGCGGCCCAACTCCTCAAAGAGCACGCCGAGGTCGGTGTTGGAGCGGCCGCTGCCGCCGTACTCCTCCGGGATGCCCATGCCGGCCCAGCCCAGGCCGCACAGCTTTTGCCACAGCTCCCGGGGAAAGCCGTCGCCCTGCTCGTCCATGTCCCGGACAAAGGCTATAGGGCACTCGTTGGAGATGAAGTCCTTGGCGGTTGCCTTGAACATCTCCTGTTCGGTGTTCAGCGATAGGTCCATTTGCGTCTCCTGTGGGCGGATCACCCGCTCTTTGTCCCTCTCCCAGCCAGGGAGGGAGAACCTAGCCCGACCGTAAGGCGGTGCGGATGGTGTGTCTGCGATACGTTGGCGAAATAGTGCGCGCGCGGAACGCGCCGCGGTGCATTATACCGCGGGGCGTGGGTAAGGGAAAGTACGGGAATGGCAATGCTTAGCACGTCCGGTGCAGAACGCGGGAGTCCAGAGGGCGCCGCCCTTCGGCAGGGGTCTGGGAGTGCCCTGCCAATCAGCAAGTCCCTGTGCAGAAGGAGGAGTCCAGAGGGGCACAGCCTCTTGGGCAGGGGTCTAGGAGTGCCCTGCCTCTCAGCACGTCCCCGTGCAGAACGCGGGCGTCCAGATGGCGGCGCCCTTGGCAGGGGTCTGGGGGTGTCCTGCCTTTATCAGCACGTCCCCGTGCAGAACGCGGGAGTCCAGAGGGCGCCGCCCTTTGGCAGGGGTCTGGGAGTGTCCCCCAACCCTTCTTCGTACGTCCGCAGTCCTCATAGCGGGAGTCCAGAGGGGCGCAGCCCCTTTGGCAGGGGTCTGGGGGTGTCCCGCCTTTAATCAGCACGTCCCGGTGCAGAACGCGGGAGTCCAGAGGGGCGCGGCCCTTTGGCAGGGGTCTGGGGTGTCCCCCAACCCTTCTTCGTACTTCCGCAGTCCTCAAAGCCGGCGTCCAGAGGGCGCCGCCCTTTGGCAGGGGTCTGGGGGTGTCCCCCAGCCCATATTCGTACTCCCCCGGTCCTCAAAGCGGGAGTCCAGAGGGGCACAGCCGCTTTGGCAGGGGTCTGGGGGGTCCTGCCTTTATCGCACGTCCCCGCGCTGAAGGGGGAGTCCAGAGGGCGCCCCCTTTGGCAGGGGTCTGAGGGTGTCCCCCAACCCTTCTTCGTACGTCCTCGGTCCTCAAAGCGGGAGTCCAGAGGGCGCAGCCCTTTGGCAGGGGTCTGGGGGTGTCCCCCCACCCTTCTTCGTACGTCCGCGGTCCTCAAAGCGAGAGTCCAGAGGGCGCAGCCCTTTGGCAGGGGTCTGGGGGTGTCCCCCAGAGATCATTATCATTTTCCCCCTTCCTAATAGGAAGGGGGTCAGGGGGATGGTCCGAGCCACATCTGAGACAACACTCCCCCGCAGCGGGAGAACCGCGCGCCGCCACCACCCCCGATTGCTGCGCTGCACGCGCAATGACGAAAGGGGCTGCGGGACGCGGGACGCCTGCAGGCATTTGCCACCCCTTCACTCCCTCCCCTATAATCCGTCGCAGTGGTGGGTGTAGCAGTCACCTGTCCGCACTCCGCCGTCAACTATCAGCGCTGCCCATGGTGGGCGAGCGCAGGGCTCCCTCCCTTTCCCTCTCCCAGGGGGTGAGGAACTACTATGAACAGAGAGCAGAACACTGGAGGCGAAAATGGCCGTTAAGGCGCTGGAGATCACCTCCCGGGGGCCGCTGGCCAACGGGCAGTCATTTGGGGAATATGGATCCTACGAGCACATCCAGGGGCTGCTCCACTTTGCCGTGGACCCGGGGCACCCCCAGAGCATGCGCATTGCCGACATGGACGCCGCCCGACGGGGGGCTGACGGCCAAGTGCACTTTGCGGCGGACTTCTATCTGATCAAACCGACCACCCCTGCGCCAGGGGGTAAGCTGCTTTACGAAGTGATCAACCGGGGCCGCAAGCTAGCCCCCGGCCACTTCAACTGGAGTAGCGGCGCCGGCAGCCACATCGGCCCCGACCTGGACCTGGGCGACGGCTTTCTGATGAAGCACGGCTTCAGCCAGGCCTACCTGGGCTGGCAGATCGACGTGCCGCCGGTGTCCGGCAGCATGGCGATGCAGGTGCCGGACGCCATCGACGCCTTGGGCGCGCCGCTGGTCACTCCCACCTTCGTGACCAGCACGCCGGTGGCGGTGATCCCTCACATCATGCTCTCGGACCGCGTACACAAGCCCTGGCCAACCAAGGACATCGAGGACGCGTCGGCTATCCTGACGGTGCGGGAGCACCCGGACGGCCCGGCCACGGTCATCGAGCGGTCCAAGTGGCGCTTTGCGCGCGTGGTGGACGGCATGCCAACGCCCGACGCGTGCTACGCTGCGCTGGAGGGCGGCTTTCAACCGGGGATGCACTACGAGCTGTACTACAACGCCCTGGGCGCGCCGCTGGTTGGCCTGTCCTACCTGGGCACGCGGGACTGCGTGAGCTGGCTGCGCTACGGCAGCGCGGCAGAGGGCAACCCGCTCGCGGGCGACGTCGGCAATGCCTACGGCTTCGGGGCATCCATGAGCGGGCGCTACCTACGGGAGCTGCTCTTTTGGGGCATGAACGAGGATGAGGAGGGCCGCATCGTATTCGACGGCCTGAGCGTCCACACCGGCAGCTCCCGCCGCGGCGAGTTCAACATGCGGGGCGGGCAGCCCTCCTCCAACGTCTCGCGGGCGCCGGGGAACACCTTCCCCTTCTCTTACAATGTAGAAACCGATCCCCACACCGGGGCGAAAGGCAGCCTGCTCGACCGCCAGTCCAAGGAGACTCAGCCCAAGATCATGGTGACCAACAGCGGCATCGAGTACTGGTGGAGCGGGGCGTCGCAGAACCACACCGACCCGGCCGGCAGCAAGGACGTGGAGCCGCCGGAGAACGTGCGGGTGTACTACCTGGCGGGAGCCCACCATCAGCCCGGGAATATCGAGGGCTACGGGGCGGAGAAGGTGATGTTCGACGGGCTACGGTTGAAGCATCAACTCAACACCGTGGACTACACCCCCATTATGCGGGCGCTGATGCTCAACCTCGACCGCTGGGTGCGCGAGGGCGTGGCGCCGCCTCCCAGCCAGCATCCCCGCCTGAGCAACGGCACCGCAGTGGCGCGGGAGTCGGTGCAGGGGATCTTCAACCTGATGGGGGCGTCGTTCCCCAAAGCGCCGCCGGTGAAGACGGCCCAGGACTTCGGTCCCGACGAGCAGCATCCAGCCTACCCACCGAAAGAGGGCGGTCAATACGGCATCCTGGTGTCCAGCGTGGACGCCGACGGCAACGAGGTGGCGGGGGTGCGTCTACCCGACCTGCGAGTGCCGCTGGCGACCTACACCGGCTGGAACGTGCGGCACGCCGACTCGGGTGGGGAGAACCACCAGGTGGTAGGGGGACCGCTGCTAGGCTCGACCTTCGCGCTGCCGAAGACCGCGGCGGACCGCCAGAAGGCGGGCGACCCGCGCTCGGCCATCGACGAGCGGTACAAGGGCAAGGACGACTACCTGGCGCGGGTACGGGCCGCCGCGGAGGAGCTGGCGGGAGAGCGCTACATCCTGCCAGAGGACATCGAGACCGTGGTTGGGCACGCGGCAGCGCGCTGGGATGCCTTCCGGGGTTAGTTATTACTGAATAGTGGTTCGCCCTTAGTCTTTAGCTAGGGCCGTTGTGGGACGGCAGCGAGGCGCAGGCATGCAGTACCGGAAGTTCGGCAGCACGGAGTTCGAGGTCTCGGCCATCGGACTGGGGTGCATGAGCATGTCGGGCACGTATGGGCCGGCGGATGATAGGGAGTCCATCGCCACCATTCACCGCGCCATCGAGCTGGGAGTGAACTTCCTGGACACCTCGGCCAACTACGGGGCGGGCCATAACCACCGGCTCATCGCCCGGGCGCTCCAGGGCCGTCGCCAGCACGTGGTGATCCACAGCAAGTCCGGCACTGCCCGCGCGCCGGACGCCACCGGCAACCGGCCGGGCGGGGGGCCGGACTACCTCCGGCGGGTGTGCGAGGAGTCGCTGGCGCGTCTAGAAGTGGACACGCTGGACATCTTCTGCATGTCGCGCATAGACCCGCAGGTGCCGGTGGAGGAATCGGTGGGGGCCATGGCGGAACTGGCGCAGGAGGGTAAGGTGCGCTACGTGGCGCTCTCCGAGGCCGGGCCGGAGTCGATCCGCCGGGCGCAACGGGTACACCCCATCGTCTCGCTACAAATGGAGTACGCTCTATGGACACGGGACGCGGAGCAGGGCAACCTCCAGGCGTGCCGGGAGTTCGGCATGGGGTTCATGGCGCACACGCCGCTGGGCCGCGGCTTCCTAGCCGGCGCGGTGCGCGCCGACACCAACCTGCCCGACGGTGACCAACGGCGCAACCACCCGCGCTACGGCGGCGCCAACCTCCAACACAACCTCGCGCTGCTGCCCGCGCTGGAGGCGTTGGCACAGGAGAAGGGGGCCACCGCGGCACAGGTCTGCCTGGCCTGGCTGCTGGCGCAGGGCGCTGACGTTATCCCTATCCCCAGCAATAAGAGCCTCCAGCACCTGGAGGAGAATCTGGACGCGCTGGAGTTGCAACTGACGCCAGAAGACTTGGCGCGGCTGGACGCGCTGTTCCCAACGGACGCAGCGGCCGGCGCACGGACCACCGATATGGACCGGGTGAATTTGTAAGCGTCCCGATAACAGAAGGGTTGACTATATGAAGATAGCGTTGTTCGACGACTACAAGGTAGGCCTGGTGAAGGGCGCGGCGGTGGTAGACGTGACGTCGGTGGTGCAGCGGGTAGCGGGGAGCAGTCCCCAAAGCACCATGGAAGGGGTCATCACCAACTTCGAGATGCTGCGGGGCGATCTGGAGCGGGCGCTGGAGCAAGACGCGGGAGTGCCGCTGACGAGCGTACAGCTGCGAGCGCCTCTGCCGCGGCCGGGGAAGATCCTGTGCATGGGCGGCAACTTCCAGGAAGGGGTGGGCCGCCATGCCCCGATGTGGGGGTTCCTCAAGAGCCCCGACGCAGTGCTGGACCCCGGCGGCACCGTGATGCTGCCGCCCCATGACGCCAGCATCTTCCACCACGAGGCGGAGCTGGTGGCGGTCATCGGACAGCAGGTCAGCAAGCTGAGCAGCGACCGCGCGCTGGACTGTCTCTTCGGCTACACCGCGGGCTTCGACGTGTCGGGGCGGTTCCCGGACAACCCCCGCAGCTTCGGGAAGTCGTTCGACACTTTTGCGCCCATCGGGCCGTGGATCGTCACCAAGGACGAGGTGCCGGACCCCCATGCGCTCCAGGTGCGCTGCTGGGTGGACGGTCAGCCGCGCCAGGACTACAACATGAGCGACATTGCCCACCCGCTACCGGAGTTCCTGGAGTGGGCGACCTCTATGATGACGTTGAAGCCGGGCGACCTGTTCTTCCTGGGCACCAACCACCAGGGGATCGGGCCGCTGCAGGACGGCGAGCACGCCGAGATCGAGGTGGAGCGCATCGGGCGGTTCGGCGTTCACGTGCGGGACGACCGCATGCGGCGCTGGCCCAAAGAGATCGACGCGGCCTCGGCAGAAGACGTGCGCGAGGGCAAGGGCGGCCCCGGGATGCGGGCGCGTCCGCTGGCGTAGGCGGCGGCGATCCCAGAGGACCCCGCTCTTGTAGCACACGGGGAATCGACTAGCTGGCAGAGGAGTACATAGCATGGCAAAGTTGGTGTTAGGATTTGGCACGTCGCATAGTCCCACCATCATGGCGCCCCCAGATATGTGGACGGAGCTGGCGGCCAAAGACTCGGTGGACGAACGCATCCCCTTCGCCCAACTGAAGGCCGAGCGGGAGTCGTGGATCATGCCGGAGTTGACGGCGGAGCGGCTCAAGGAGAAGCACGAAGCGAACCTAAAGGGCGTGGCGGAGCTGGCGGATGCGCTGGCCGAGGCGCGCCCGGACGTGGTAGTGCTGGTGGGCGACGATCAGCATGAGGTGCTCTGGGAGGATAACTATCCGCCCGTCTCCATCTATTGGGGCGATGAGATCCCGATTGTGGCGGCACGGGACAGCAAGTTCGTCGGACAGTCCGCAGTGGCGGGCCTTGCCGCGCTGAGCTATCACCCTGAGGAGACCACTACGTACAAGGGCCACCCGGAGCTGGGACGGTACCTGGTGGAATCCTTGGTGGCGCAGGAGTTCGACGTTGGGCATATCCGCCGCTTGTCCAAGGAGCACGGAGAGCAGGGGATTGGGCATGCCTGGAACTTCGTGTGGAAGAACGTGATGTCCAAGCACCGTCCGCCGATGGTGCCGCTGCTGCTCAACACCTGCTACGCGCCCAATCGGCCCACGGTGAAGCGGTGCTATGACCTGGGACGCGCCTTGCGCCGGGCAATCGAGGACTGGGACACCGATCTGCGCGTGGCCATTGGCGCTTCGGGCGGGCTAACCCACCAGGTAGTGGAAGAAGATCTGGACCGTCTGATGATCAAGGCCTTCCAGGAGCACGACGCGGCAACCCTCATCGGCATCCCTGAGGAACGGTTCGAGATGGACGGCACTTCGGAGTCGAAGAACTGGGTAGTGGTGGCCGGCGCGTGCGAGCAAATGGAGATGCGCCTCATCGACTACGTGCCGTGCTACCGCACCGTGGCTGGCACCGGCGTAGGGATGGGCTACGCCACCTGGGGATAGCCCCGCGGCCTATGCCGCCGTAGCTACTGCGTAGGCCCGCCAGGGCTGGCGGCTCCAATCTAGCATGGGGGATGGGTTACGCCACTTGGCGGTAGCTCCTGAGCCTTAGTGGCCGCAGCTGCTTGCGCCCCGGGGCGGCTGCGGCTAAAGTGGAAAGCAGGTAGACGGGGCCGGGTAGACCGGTCCGGGAGGATACATGGCAGACGATTTTGTGTACTACCGCTCACGGTCGAGGGTCGAACGGCTCACTGGGGCACTGCGGCGGGCGCATCTGCCGGTGGAGCCGGAGCCGGTGTACTTTGGCGTCCATGATGAGATTGCCGAGCACTACGGGGTGGCCCCCGGCTCCAGCGAGCCCCACGCCACCACGCTGGACTACATAGTGGCGGCCACCTCTGGCTGACTCACTGGCACCTTCGGGGGCGCGCTGGAGGCGCGCAAGATTCCAGCCGGTGAAGGTTACCTCTCCTCAGATGCGGTGGGTGAGGTGGAGAAAGAGGGCAACGTGCTGGTGCTGGTCCGGATCCACGTGACCTACCACCTGCGGCTGCGGTCCGACCAGCAAGCCACGGCGGAGCGAGTGTACGGCTTCCACGCCGATTTCTGCCCGGTCTACCGCTCGTTGCGGGCGGCCATCAAAATGACCACCTCGCTGGAGATGGAAGACCTGGTAGAATAGACGCCAGTGCTATCGACGGTCGCAGTGGCCTTTCGGTATGCACAACATGACTGACAATCGAGGTTCGAGTATGAGCGCAGAGCTTGGAGTAAGCGGAGTTACCATTGGCGGTATCCTGTTTGCCACCGCCTTCTTTATAGAAATGCCGCTGTTGTTCGCGGTGGGTTCGGTGATCATCGCCCTGTCGATTGTGCTGGGGCTGCTGAACTACGGCCAGGGGGACAACGGCGGCTACGGCAACACGCACTAAATCGCGGTAAAAGGCGGGCGCAGCCGTCGCTTAGCTGAGCCGATCGACGGGCTGACACGTGTAGTATGGCATTGCGCTGCGCCGTACTTTACTCGTATTATCGTAGTGGCCGCGTGCGCGGACCATGCTAGAGGAGATAGTGAATGGCTGACGAAGTTACGATCACGGTACGACCCGACGGCAACTATCGGGTTGAGGGTCCGTTCAAGCTCGTGGACAATGATGGCAACGAGTACTCTCTCGAACAAGCTGACTTTGCGGTGTTGTGCCGCTGCGGGCAGTCCAGCAACAAGCCGTTCTGCGACGGCACCCATCGCACGGCCGAGTTCAAGGCGGAGAGCACGGCTCGCTAGCCTCTTTCGACCAGGCATTTGAGAAAGCCATCTCGGTAGTGAGATGGCTTTCTTGCTGTTCCTAATACCGTCATTGCGAGTGCAGCGAAGCAATCTGGGGCGGCGGTGGCGCGCAGTACTCCCGCTTTGGGGAGCGTTGCCTCAGATGTGGCTCTGACCATCCCCCTAGCCCCCTTCCTAGAAGGAAGGGGGAAGATAAGAAAGTAGTTTATGGAGGCACATCCTCCATACCACCTGCCAGGGGGGCGCGCCCCCTCTAGACTCCCCCTGCAGCACCAGACCCCTCTGGACTCCTCCGGCAGCACGGGGAAGTGCTAAGCATTGCCATTCCCACCTAATCTCGTCATTGCGAGTGCAGCGAAGCAGTCTGGGGCGGTGGCGGCGCGCTGTACTTCTGCTTCGGGGAGTGTTGCCTCAATGGTGGCTCGGACCATCCCCCTAGCCCCCTTCCTAGAAGGAAGGGGGAAGATAAGAAAGTAGTTTATGGAGGCACATCCTCCATACCACCTGCCAGAGGGGGTGCGCCCCCTCTGGACTCCCCGCTTGCGGGGGCTGCGCTTAAGTATGGGGCGGACCACCCCCCTGCCAAAGGGCAGCGCCCGCTGGACTCCCGCTTTGGCGGGTGTTGCCTCAATGGTGGCTCGGACCATCCCCCTGGCCCCCTTCCTAGAAGGAAGGGGGGAAGTACAGAAGTGTAGGGTATGGAGGCACATCCTCCATACCGCCTGCCAGTGGGGTTGCACCCCTCTGGACTCCCCGCTTGCGGGGGCTGCGCTTAATTATGGGGCGGACCACCCCCTGCCAAAGGGCAGCGCCCGCTGGACTCCCGCTTTGTGGACCGTGGAAGTACGAAGAATGGTTGAGGACTCCCCCAGACCCCTGCCAGAGGGCCGCACCCGCTGCACTCCCGCTTTGAGGGCCAAGGACGTACGAAGAAGGGTTGGGGGGCACCCCCAGACGCCTGCCAAAGGGCGGCGCCCTCTGGACTCCCGCTTTCAGCACGAGGACGTGCTAAGCATCTCCCTGGAGGACAGCGCTAACGTCGTCTAGCGCCCTGCCTCTCGGTTCCTGCGCCGCCGCCGCCCCAGTATCAGGAAGAAAAAGACGCCAATCGCCAGGACCGGGACGCTAATCAGTAGGATTACCAGGGTCATCCCCTGAAGGGTGGCGTCGGCCACCCTTCCCAGCGCATCGCGCAGGCGCGGGATGGCGTCGCCGATAACCGGCAGACCGGGCTCCTCCAGTTCAGGGGGAGCAAGGGTTGCCGGCGGGGTCGGCAACAGCGCGGCTGGCAATTCCAGCGTTAGGGTAGCTGTCAGCGTGGCGGTGGGCGTCAGTGTCGCCGTCACCGTGGGAGTGGGCGTCGGAGGCGGAGCCACCGGCGGAACGGGAGTCAATTGCTCCCCGTCCCGGAGCGAGGCCGAAGACTCGGGAGCTGATGCCGGCTCCTCTAGAGACGGCGGTTCTGTTGGCTCCCTTCTCGGCTCCGCCTTCGGCTCCGGCGTAGCCGTCGGCACGGATCTCGCCTGCGGTATGGCAGTCACGGTGGGGGTCGCCGTCACCGTCGGCGTGGCGGTCACGGTGGGGGTCGCCGTCACCGTCGGCGTGGCTGTCACCGTCGGCGTGGCCGTCACGGTCGGGGTGGCTGTCACCGTCGGCGTGGCCGTCACGGTCGGGGTCGCCGTCACCGTCGGCGTGGCGGTCACGGTGGCCGTAAACGTCGGTGTGGCGGTCGCGGTGGCCGTAAACGTCGGCGTGGAGACTACCGGGTTAGGACGCGAAGGTCGGGAAGGACGCGAGGGACGCGAAGGTCGACTTCGCGCGGGCCTGAAAACAGGTTGCGTCAGAGCGCTTTCCAGGCTCTCATCGTTGTTCTCGTCGTCTTGGAAGATCGCTCGAACCTTTAGTCGTCCTCCTGCATCGGAATCAACTACAGTATAGGATGTACCGGTGCCAACTTGCGTCTCGCTGCCGTTGGCCACCCGCAGCCACTGGTAGCTGTACGTCGCATTGGTTAAGCCGTCCGCGTCGCTGATGGTACCCAGCCCGACAGTTAGTGTTTGGCCAACCTGAGGTGTTGTGTCGCTGATGGTAGGCGCACCCGTCGCAGGATTATCGGGCAGTGACCCGGTGGCAACGGGTTGCGTCAGAGCGCTTTCCAGGCTCTCATCGTTGTTCTCGTCGTCTTGGAAGATCGCTCGAACCTTTAGTCGTCCTCCTGCATCGGAATCAACTACAGTATAGGATGTACCGGTGCCAACTTGCGTCTCGCTGCCGTTGGTCACCCGCAGCCACTGGTAGCTGTACGTCGCATTGGTTAAGCCGTCCGCGTCGCTGATGGTACCCAGCCCGACAGTTAGTGTTTGGCCAACCTGAGGTGTTGTGTCGCTGATGGTAGGCGCACCCGTCGCAGGATTATCGGGCAGTGACCCGGTGGCAACGGGTTGCGTCATGGCGCTTTCCAGGCTCTCATCGTTGTTCTTGTCGTCTTTGAAGGTCGCTCGAACTTTTAGTCGTCCTCCTGCATCGGAATCAACTACAGTATAGGATGTACCGGCGCCAACTTGCGTCTCGATGCCGTTCGTCACCCGCAGCCATTGGTAGCTGTACGCCGCATTGGTTAAGCCGTCCTCGTCGCTGATGGTACCCAGCCCGATAGTTAGTGTTTGGCCAACCTGAGGTGTTGTGTCGCTGATGGTAAGCGCACCGGTTGCAGGACTATTAAGCCTGGCAACGGGTTGCGTCAGAGCGCTTTCCAGGCTCTCATCGTTGTTCTTGTCGTCTTTGAAGGTCGCTCGAACCTTTAGTCGTCCTCCTTCATCGGTATCCTTTACCGTATAGGATGTACCGTCGCCAACTCGCGTCTCGGTGTCGTCCATCATCCGTTGCCACAGGTAGGTGTACATCGCTTTGGTTAAGCCGTCCGGGTCGATGACGGTACCAAGCTCGGCAGTTAGTTCTTGGCCAACCACAGGTGACATGTCGCTGATTTTAGGTTCACCGATCGCACGAGTATTGCGAACTGGGGGTTCTGGCGTTACCCCTGGGGGACACGCATCGTCCTCAATGGCCTTGGCATCCGCAGCGCCATTATTTATTACCGTGACCGTCTTTGCCAGTGGAGGGGCTACGTCATAACCGTCAAAGACCCAATTGATATTGATCCGTATCGTCCGGCCAGACGTTGTAACACAATCACCTGGCACAATGTGGCTCATGCTGCGCGTAGGCTGGTTGGCGCGAAATACGAAAGCTATTAATTCGTCGACATATAAGCCCTCGGCCAAATCATTGTATGTATCAAATACGAAAATACCACCTTTGAGCCTATCACTTTCCGGTGTATTCGGCGGGAGGGGTTCATCAATCCGTACTATTACATGCAATCTCATACCTTCTTGCACCTGGTCTGGTACGACACTCTCCAGACACACATCTGGCAAAGAAGGATCATCATTGTCGGGCGGTGGACACTCCTCAGTTTGACCCACCGCCCTATCAACCGGCTGAACAACGAGGTTGAAGGCGAAGGCGGCGAGGGCCACGCAGAAGACAACAAGAAGAAGGCTTCGAAGATTGAAGCCAACCCAGGAACGGCGCTGTAGAGGCATCATTCTGGTCGGCGATATCCAGCGGGCGGCTGTGGTTGCTGCCCCACCAGCTTGCTACTACTCTTCTAACTGAGCCACTACATCTTGTATCCGGTGCGCTGCTTACCCAATAGGGAGTAGATAAGGAGCTGATCAGGGTTACTGCACCAAGTTAAGCCGCGCACACGCTAGCAGCATATCTATGCTGTGTCAAGGCCCATTCGGAACTTCGGCGGGGTTTTCTACTACCTGCGAAGGAGGCCGGTCAATGACGAAAGTAATGTGGCTCGGACCATCCCCCTAGCCCCCTTCCTGGAAGGAAGGGGGAAGATAAAGAAAAGAAGAAGGTTTATGGAGGCACATCCTCCATACCGCCTGCCAGTGGGGTTGCACCCCCTGGACTCCCGCATTCAGGAGGTGGACGTGCTTATTAGGGCTGGTGGCGCGCGGTTTGGTAGCGGCAGTATCATACCCCCGCAATCCGGCGGAGGTGGGCCAGCCATTCCTGGATGCGGGCCTCGTAGCCTTGGGCGGTGGGCTGGTAGTAGGCGTTGCCCTGGAGCTGCGGCGGACGGTACTCCTGCTCCACGGCATGCTGTTCGTAGTCGTGCGCGTACTTATAGCCCTTGCCGTAGCCCATGTCCCGCATGAGGCCGGTGGGTGCGTTACGGAGATGGAGGGGTACCGGTAGCTGGCCGTGGCGGCGCACGTCTTCCGCCGCTTTTTGGTAAGCCAGGTAGGCCGAGTTGCTCTTGGGCGCAGTGGCCAGGTAGACCACGCACTCGGCCAGGGGGAGCATGCCCTCCGGCATGCCGATGAAGTGGACGGCTTGCTGGCAGGCGGTGGCCACCACCAACGCCTGGGGGTCGGCCAGGCCCACGTCCTCGGCGGCCAGGATGACCAGGCGCCGCACAATGAACATCGGGTGTTCGCCCGCCTCCACCATCCGCGCCAGCCAGTAGAGTCCGGCATCGGGGTCGGAACCGCGGATGGACTTGATGAACGCGGAGATGGTGTCGTAATGGGCGTCGCCGGACTTGTCGTACTGGTAGGCGCGGCGTTGGAGGGCGTCTTCGAGGGTTGCCAGGGTAATGGTGCGGGCCCCGTCGGCGTCGGCCGCGGGCGGCGTGGCGCTGGCGGCGAGCTCCAGGGTGGTGAGCATGCTGCGAGCATCGCCGCCGGCCATGTTCACCAGGTAGTCCCGCGCCTCAGGTTCCAGCGAGACCTGCAGGCTGCCAAGGCCGCGCTCCTGATCCGTGAGCGCGCGGTCGAGCAACGCGGCCAGCTGCTCCTCAGCAAGCGGGTGCAGAGCGTAGACCCGGGACCGGGAGAGCAGCGGGCCGATGACCTCGAAGGAGGGGTTCTCGGTAGTGGCGCCGATGAGGATGATGGTGCCATCCTCGACGTAGGGGAGCACGGCGTCTTGCTGCGACTTGTTGAAGCGGTGGATCTCATCGATGAAGAGGATGGTGCGCTGACCGGTCTGCTTCAGGCGGTCACTGGCCTCCTGGACCGCCTTGCGCAGATCGGCAACCCCTGCGGCGACGGCGCTGATGGCCACAAAGTGGGCCTGGCTCTCGGTCGCGATGATCCGAGCCAGCGTGGTCTTGCCGCAACCGGGTGGCCCCCAGAGCACCATCGAGGGGAGGTGGTCGCTTTCGATGCTGCGGCGCAGCACCGTGCCGGGGCCCACCAAGTGCTCCTGGCCGACCAGCTCATCCAACCGGTGGGGACGCAGGCGCGCGGCGAGGGGCGCGTGCTGGGCGCCGCGTTCCTCCCAGCCGTGGTCAAAGAGGGTTGGTTGGGGTGACTTGGGCAAACTACCCTCAGCTCATCCCTCTCGCGCTGGGAGAGGGCGGTTTAGACTTCACTCCGGTGCTTTGGGCTATGGTACCGCATCTAGAACCGGTTCTGTAGTGGGTGTACTGGTTCAGTACACATTAGACAAAAGGAAGCTTTGGGGGACACCCCCAAACCCCTGCCAAAGGGCAGCGCCCTCTGGACTCCCGCTTTCGCAAGCCGCGCTTTGCAAGAAGGGGGAAATAAAGGAAGATTTGGGGGACACCCCCAAACCCCTGCCAAAGGGCAGCGCCCTCTAGACTCCCGCTTTCGCAAGCCGCGCTTTGCAAGAAGGGGGAAATAAAAGAAGATTTGAGGGACACCCCCAAACCCCTGCCAAAGGGCGGCGCCCTCTGGACTCCCGCTTCACAGCGTTCTGAGCGAGGCGTAGAGAGCCGCCAGCGCCGCGAAGGCGGTCTCTCGCGCCGCCATCTGGCCGTTGTTGGCCGCGCTGGTGGAGGGCGTTACGAACACCCCGCTGGGGCCGATGACATCCGGCTGCAGCCCGAAGCCCTCCGGCTTGCGCCCTACATAGCCCTGGTAGACACCCAGGCCGTTGAAGCAGACCAGCTTGGGTTGGAAGCGCTCCAGCTTCGCTTGCAGCGCGGCCTGGCCGGCCCGGAGCATACCCGGTGGCAGGTGACTGACCTGCGCCGAGGGCGTCTTGCACAGGTCGGTCAGGCCAATGCCGTACTGCGGCAGGGTGGTGTCCTCGTGGAAGGTGAGCAGCCGCGGCGTGAGGCCGTGGGCAAAGAGCAGACGGTAAAAGTGGTTCTGCGGGCCGGCATAGTAATGGCCCACTTTGGCCGCAGCCACGCTGGGATTGAACCCCGCGAACACCAGCGTGAGATTGGGGAGCAGGATATCGGGCAGCGGGGGCAGGTCGGGGAGCGGCGGGCGGGTTGGCATTGGTCCTCTCGCTCTTCTTTGTCTTCCTGCTCTGCCTAGCGCGCCCGCTCGGCGCGAAAGACCTCCCGGATGATCTCCTGCTCCTCCTTTAGGCCCGGGGCTTGCTCCATCACGGCCTCCACCCTGGCCTTGGCGTCAGGGCGACGGTAGCCCAGGCCCACTAGGGCCTCGGTCACCGCGTCCACCAGCTCGCTGCGGTCCTCCCGCGGCGCTTTCGGCACCGAGTCGTAGCCCTCGTCCTGGAGCAGCGCCCAGGGCGCCATCTTCCCCCGCAGCGTCGCCACGATCTTGTTCGCGGTGCGCTCGCCGATTCCGGGGAGCTTCCGCAGCAGCGCGGCGTCCCCCTCCTCGATAGCCGCGGCGATGGTGGACACCGAGAACACCAGGGCGTTGGCTGCCTTGCTGGGGCCAACGTCCTCCACGGCCAAGAGCCGCTCGAAGAAGCTCTTCTCATGCTCGCGCTGGAAGCCAATGAGGATGGGAGTGGGATGGCGATCCGTGGCGTAGTAGTACACCTCCAGCTCCACTCGCTGGCCCGCCTTGGCCTCCTCCTCCAGCGCCCGCTTTACGAAGAAGGGCAGCAGCACCTCGTAGCCCACGCCGTTGTCGGTGGCCACCATCACCTTCAGGTTATCGGGGCTGAGGCGTTTCAGGACGCCGCTGAGGTGTGCAATCATCCTGCGCTTACCGGGCCAGGGCGGCGATGTCGCTCATGAAGTGGGACATCCCGTCGGACATCTCCACCAAGCTGTCGCCGGTGAAGCGGGGCATGAGGTAGCCCAGGCCGGCCTCCTCGTAGCGGCGAATATCGTCCGCTATCTCCTCGGCGGCGCCAGTGAAGGCGATACGGCCGCCCTGGGGGTGCTCCGCGGCGTGGTCGGGGCTGAAGCGGGAGGGCGCCATGCCGATGTCGACCTCGGCAGGGTCACGGCCGGCCTCTTCCAGCATGCCGTGCAGCCGGGCGACCGCGGCGGCAAAGAGGTCCGGGCGGTCCAGCGGCGCCGCGGCGTTGCCGCCGCTGGGGTACCAGCCGTCGCCGATGCGGACTACGCGCCGCAGGGCAGGGCCGGTCTCGCCGCCGATCCAGATGGGGGGATGCGGCTGCTGCACCGGCTTGGGGTCGAACTGCATGTCGGAGTAGCGCACGTACTTGCCGATGAAGTCCCGCTGGCCGGCCCACAGTGCCTTCATCACGTCGAGATACTCGTCGGTGACGGCGCCCCGCTCGGCGTAGGGCGGCGTGTTCAGCGCCGCGAATTCCTCCTGCAGCCAGCCCACACCGGCGCCCAGCACCACCCGTCCGCCGGAGAGGTAATCCAGGGTGGCCAGTACTTTGGCCGCCAGCACCGGCTGCCGGTAGGGCATCACCAGCACCGAGCTGAGCAGCCGCACCCGCTCCGTCTGCCCCGCGAGGAAGGCAAGGAGCGTCAGCACCTCCAGGAACTCGCCGGAGTTGGTGGAGAACTGGGCGTTGGTGCCGTACGGGTAGCGCGATGCCGAGGTGGGCGGCGTTACCAGGTGGTCGGGCGCGGCCACGAAGCTGAAGCCGAGGGCCTCGGCGTGGCGGGCCAACACTGTCAGGTTGTTCGGCTGCGTCAGCGCGCCGCGGGAGGGGAGCCGGTAGCCGTACTGCATAAGATGCCCCTTTCTCGATCCTTAGTTCAGTTCACTCCGAAGCCACTAGCTCGCGCGCCGCGAGGCCGCCCATAGCCTCCAGGTGGGTGACCGCCAGCGCCAGGGCGTCGGCGACATCGGCGGGGGTGGGCGGGCGGTCGAGGCCAAAGCGGCTGGCGACCATGTGCTGCACTTGCTCCTTGGAGGCGCGGCCATTGCCCACCAGCGCCAGCTTGACCGAGGCCGGCGCATAGCTGATCACGGGCACCCCAGCCTGAGCCGCGGCCAGACAGACGACGCCGCGGGCGTGGGCCATCCAGACGGCCGAAGCGGGGAAGCGCCGGTGGCTGAACACCTCCTCCAGCGCCACGGCCTCCGGCTGGAGCTGCGCCAGCACGCTGGCCAACCCGTCGAAGAGGTTGGCCAGGCGGGCCTCCAGCGGACGGTCGGCGCCGCCAGGGCGGATGACACCCGCCTCCACCACCGTTAGGCTACGGCCCGCGCCGATCACCACGCCGTAGCCGGTGATGTTCAGTCCGGGGTCAATGCCGAGGACACGCATGTTGGGAGTGGCCCCCTCCCTCTAGCTCCCTCCCCTTAGGGAAGGAGGAGGGACGCTGGTTTAGGAACGGATGTTCAGTTGCTCAAGGCGATTATAGCATAGGGCGTCCGTGCCGCGGGTGGCAGCGGGGAGCGTAGGGGGAGCGCCCCCACCTTACCCCGGGGTTAGACCCTCCAGGGTTGGGAGCGCGGTCAGAAAGTTTTCCAGCGAGTCGGTGCTGGAAGTGGGGAACATCTTCTCCGGGTTGAGGATGCCCTTGGGGTCCAGGATGCCCTTGATCTCCCGCATGATGCCCAGGGCGTCGGCACCCACGGCCTCCTCCATGAACTCCCGCTTCAGCGTGCCGATGCCGTGCTCGCCGGTGAGCGTCCCGCCGAACTCCAACGCCGCACGGAAGATCTCCGCCGCGGCCATCTGCACCCGCTCCAGTTCGCCGGGGTTGCGGTTGTCGAACAAGATGTTGGGGTGCAGGTTGCCGTCTCCCGCGTGACCGAAGACCGGGATCGCCAGCCCGTACTTGACGCCGATGTCCTTGACCCGCGCCACCATGGCCGGGATCTGGCTACGGGGCACCACAATGTCCTCGCCCAACTTATTGGGCCGGTAGCGGCCCAGCGCGCCGGAGATGACCCGGCGAGCCCGCCACAGCTCGTTGCGCTCGGCTTCGTTCTGGGCCAGCCGCACTTCCGAGGCCCCGTGGCTGCGGCAGACCTCGGCCATCACCTCCACCTCACGGGCCACTGCGGCGCTGTCGTTCCCGTCCTGCTCCAGGATCAGCAGCGCCTCCACATCGGTAAGCAGCCCCATGTGGACATACTCCTCCACCACGTTGATGGTGAGGTTGTCCATGATCTCCAGGGTGGCGGGCAAGATGCCCTGCCCCACGATCCCCACCACCGCGCTGGTGGCGTCGGTCAGCTTGGGGAAGAAGGCCGCGGCGGTACTGCGGTGCTTGGGCAGGGGCAGCAGCCGCAGCACCATCTGGGTCACGGTGCCCAGGGTGCCCTCGGAGCCGATGAAGAGCCCGGCCAGGTTGTACCCGGTGACGTTTTTCATGAGCTTGCCGCCCCACTCGATGACCCGGCCGTCCGCCAGCACGATGGTGAGGCCCTGGACGTAGTCTTTGGTCACGCCGTACTTCAGGCAACGGGGCCCGCCGGCGCAGCAGGAGACATTACCGCCCAGGGTGCTCTGGGCCAGGCTCGACGGGTCGGGCGGATAGAAGAGGCCCTCGCTCTCCACCCGGGCCTGGAGCTCGCCGTTGACCACGCCGGCCTCCACCACCGCGCAGGTGTTCACGTGGTCGATCTCGATGATGCGGTTCATGCGGGTGAGCGCCAGGATGATGCCGCCGGTAAGAGGAATGACGCCACCCGCCAGACTGGTGCCGGCGCCACGGCTGATGACGGGGATGCCGGCACGGTGCGCCACTTTCATCACCGCCGACACCTCCGCGGTGCTGGCGGGTGTCACCGCCACGTCGGGCGGGTGCTGCGGGAAGGTGGCGTCGTAGGAGTACGCAATGCGCTCCGCCGGGCCGGTGTGCACGTTCTCCCGGCCTACAATGGCGCGTAGTTCGTTCAGGATCGGTTCAGTGAGCATGGTTATTCCCTGTGGATTTCGTCTCTTCGTCTCGGATGATACGCTGTGCCGC
The DNA here is from genome assembly GCA_965261835.1 of Dehalococcoidia bacterium. Lineage (GTDB taxonomy): Bacteria > Chloroflexota > Dehalococcoidia > SHYD01 > SHYD01. The sequence continues at coordinate 211,582 of OZ253478.1, forward strand.
AGGGGGAGTCCAGAGGGGTGCACCCCTCTGGCAGGCGGTATGGAGGATGTGCCTCCATAAACTACTTTTCTTTACTTTCCGCCTTCCTGGAAGGAAGGCGGAAAGAATTAGAGATCTCTGGGGGACACCCCCAGACCCCTGCCAAAGGGGGAAACCCCCTCTGGACTCCCCCTTCAGCACCACGCCCCTCGTGTAGCGGTGTACGGTGTACAATCGGAGGAACATGGGCCTCTCGAATCTCCTGCTGCTCTTCGCGCTATCAGCCATCTGGGGCGCGTCCTTCATGTTCATCAAGATAGCAGTGGTGGAGGTGGGCCCGCTGATGTTGGTGGCGCTGCGGGTGGGCTTGGGGACCGCGGGCCTGGTGGTATTCGCCATGGCCACGGGGCTGCGCTTCCCGCCGCTGACCGGGGTGACCTCGGGCCGTCCGGTGTGGGCCTCCTGCCTCCTCCTGGCATTCTTTGGGGCGGTGCTCCCCTACTCTCTGATCAACTGGGGCGAGCTGCACATTACGTCTGGCGCCGCGGCCATCCTCAACGCCACCTCGCCGCTCTTCTCCGCGGTCTTCAGCTACAAGCTGGGGTTGTGGGGGAAGGAGGAGGAGCTCACTGGGGGACGCGCCGCCGGGCTGGCGTTGGGCGTAGTGGGGGTGGCCGTTCTGGTGGGCGGCAGCGAGAGCGCGCAGCTCATCGGCGAGGGTGGCGGTCTGCTGGAGCTGGGGGGCTACCTGGCGCTGCTGGGCGCATCGGCCTCCTACGCCGTGGGCGCGCTCAGCGCCCGCCTCGCCTTTGCCGGACAACCGCCCTTGGTGCCCGCCCTGGCCCAGAACATCGGCGGACTGCTCCTCGTGGCCCCCTTCGCGGCGCTGCTGGCATGGCCCTCGGCGATACCCTCACCCCTGGCCGTGGGAGCGGTACTGGCGCTGGGCTTGGTGGGGACGGCCTTTGCGTACATCATCTACTACCACCTCCTAGGGAAGGTGGGTGCCACCCGCACGCTCTCGGTCACGTACCTGCTGCCGCTCACGGCCCTAGTCTACAGCGCACTGCTGCTCAAGGAGCCGCTGCCCCTCTCGATGCTCGCGGGGCTCGCGCTAATCCTGGCTGGAGTGGCGCTGACCACAGGGACGTTGCGGCTGCCGGTGCGGGCACGTTAGGGAGGGTCTTCGGAGCGCCTTCTCCGTGCCCGCCACCATCTGCTCGCCGGATCTGCCCCCGATTAGTGACTTGTTGCGGGAGGGGCTAGCTCCAAGAACGGCACCTTACTGTCCCCGGTACAGCCCCTGCTGCTGGATGTACTCCGCCACCAGGTCCGGCACCCAGTAGCGGATGGAGCGGCCGGCGGCCACCCGTTGGCGCACCTCGGTGGAGCTAATCCCGATCTCCGGAGTTTCCAGCAGGGTCACCGCCTCGCGCGCCTCTGGTATCGCCTGCTCCAGCGGCGACCAGTCCAGCGCATAGCCGGGGCGGATCACCGTCACCAGGCGGGTGATCCGCGCCAATTCGGCGGGCGCGTGCCAGTGGGGGAGGTCCATGAGCGCATCGTAGCCCAGAATAAAATACAGCTCTGCCTCGGGCGAGAGGGTGGCGCGGACATCGCAGACCGTGTCCACACTGTAGCTGGGACCCTCCCGCTCCAGGTCCACCAGCGACACCTCAAAGCCGGGGTTGCCCTCAACCGCAAGGCGCACCATCGCCAGGCGGTCGGCTTCAGGCGCGATCTCCCGGCCGGCCTTACGCCAGGGCTGGCGGCTGGGTACGAGCAGCAGCCGGTCGAGCGAGAGGCGGGTGCGCGCCTCCTCCGCCACAATGAGGTGGCCCAGGTGAATGGGATCGAAGGTGCCGCCCAGCAGCCCGATCCGTTCACCACTCAACTTCCACCTCGCCCGCGAGGATGCGGTTGCCCGGCTTTACTCCCGCGCGTTCGATGGTCGCCCGCCAGCCGGTGCGCCGCAGCCGCTCCCGCACGATGAGCGCGTGCTCATTCGCCGAGACGTCCCGTGGCACCACCAGGCGTGGCACGTGGCGGCCTTGCAGCACAAAGCGGTCTGCCTCTAAGCGCACAATCTGGTCCTCTACTCGCTCGGCTGGCCGGAATACGCGGTAGCCCGGCTCCGACGCGGTGGGCGTGTACTGCTTGACCAGGGCTAGGGCGTCTCGCAACACCTCCGCCACGCCTTCCCCAGTCGCGGCCGACACAAAGTACAGCGGATAGCCCTGCTGCTTCAAGCGCAGCCGCAGGTCCCCCATCTTCATCCGCACTTCGTCCAAGTCGATCTTGTTCACCACCAGCAGCCGCGGCCGCGCCGCCATAACGGGGTCGAAGCTGCGTACCTCAGCATCCACGGTCTGGAAATCGGCCGCCACGTCATCCGAACTACCGTCCAGCAGATGGATTACCGCCTTGGTCCGCTGGAGATGGCGCAGAAACTCATCGCCCAGACCGGCGCCATCCGATGCCCCTTCAATCAGGCCGGGGATATCCACCAACACGAAGCGCTCATATCCGATCTCAACCATCCCCAACTGCGGCTCCAGTGTGGTAAACGCGTACTCCGCCACTTTGGCCCGCGCGGCGGTCGCCTCGCTCAGTAACGTTGACTTACCAGCGTTGGGCAACCCCATAAGGCCAATGTCGGCCAACAGCCGCAGCTCCAGGTAGAGCGTTTCCACATCACCTTCGCCCCCGCGTTCAGCAAACCGCGGAGTTTTATGCACCGAGGTTGCAAAGTGCTTATTGCCCCGGCCGCCGTGACCACCATGCGCGGCAACAAAACGCTCCCCGGCCGCCAGCAACTCTGCCAATGGCTCTTCTTGTCCATCGCGGAAGATCAGCGTTCCTTCCGGTATAGGTATCTCGATTCCCGCTCCGTTAGCCCCATGCTTTAGATTACCGCCACCCCCTCCTCCAGGCTTTGCCTTAAAGAGCTGGTTGTTTCGAATATGAGACAGGCTATAGACCGCTGTATCGGCAACCAATGTAACGTCGCCTCCCCTGCCGCCATCGCCACCGTCAGGGCCACCCTTCGGCACAAAGCGCTCGCGCCGAAACCCTATGAGACCGTTACCACCATCGCCGGCCTGCGCTCTAATAATCACATGATCGATCATTGTGAAGGCCTATTTCTCTAAAATCGTGTGAAGACCTCTTAATTGTACTTAGTAATGGCGGTTTATGTTGGGGATATGGGTATAGCGAGGTCGAATCTGGCGGCTGTTACGCGTGGATAGGCAGTGGGACGATCTGGGTAAGTTATCCACGGAATGAGGGGGTTATCAACGAATAGCTTTGGGTTATCCACAGAACGAAGGGAAACGAGGGGTTAGGCACGCTCAGATGCGGTTGCCGAAAAGGGGTTTTGGCGGGTTGTCTACCGGGTTTCCCTAGTTTTTAAACCTGCCAGAGCGAAGGGCGGTGGAGAGCTCTCCGATAATGCGGCGTAGACGCGTATTCTGCTCCAGCTCAGAGGAGATTTTACTGAAGCCATGCAGAATGGTGGAATGGTCTCGGTTGCCGAGTTCCCGGCCGATGTCACTAAAGGACAGCGTGGTCTCGGTACGGAGAAGGTACATGGCAACCTGGCGCGCATGGGCGATATCTTTGGAGCGGCGTGGGCCCAGGATTTCTTCAGGCGTGAGCTGGAAGTAGGCAGCGACGATCCCGATGATGGCCTCGGGAGAGGACGCCATCAAGCCGGACTTATGCAGGAGGTCGGCCAGGGCTTGTTCAGCGAGTGGGAGGGTCGGAGTAGAGTCGGTGATTTGGCAGAACGCGACCACACGGTTGAAGGCGCCTTCAAGCTCTCTAATGTTGTTGACGAAGCGGTGGGCGATGAGGTCAAGGACGTCCTCCCCTATGGGGGTGGCCGTTTCCTCGCATCTGGCTTGCAGGATAGCGATCCGCATTTCGAGATCAGGCGGCTGGACATCGGCGATCAGGCCCCACTCGAAGCGAGAGCGTAGCCGGTCTTCCAACAGCGGCATCGAGCGCGGTGACCGGTCGCTGCTGATGACGATCTGACGGTTGGCGGTGTGGAGGTCGTTGAAGGTATGGAAGAAGCTTTCCTGGGTCTGTTCCTTGTCGGCTATGAATTGGATGTCGTCAATGAGGAGGACGTCCACGCCGCGATACTTTGCCCGGAACTCCTCGGTGGTACGTTCCCGCAGGGAGTTGATGAACTGGTTGGTAAATTGCTCCGAGGTGATGTAGAGCACATGCAGTCCGCGGTCGCGGTCGCGCTGGCCAACGGCATGGAGCAAGTGGGTCTTGCCCAAGCCGACGCCGCCGTAGAGGAAGAGCGGATTATACGCTTCGCCCGGGCTATCGGACACAGCGACGGCCGCGGCGTGCGCGAAGCGGTTGGGGCCGCCCACGACGAAGTTGTTGAAGGAGTAACGCGCGTTAAGAGAGACGGAACCATTGCCGCTAACGTGTCGGGCCGCCGCAGACGCGGCCGTTGTGGAGGTGGGGGCCATGGCGGCCGCGGGCCCTGCCGTATCCAGGACAGTGAAGCGGATGTCGGTATCTTGTTCCCGGACGCGCGTGAGGGTCTTGCGGACCAGCGGCGTTAGGCGCTTGCTCAGCCATTCGGTGGCGAAGGTGGTGGGCGCGCCTACTACGAAGGTATCGTTAGTGAGCGTCAGCCCCTTGGTGTCGCGTAGCCAGGTGTCGTAGTTGGCGCGTGACACCTGGACCTGCAGCTCACCCAGGACGATGCTCCACAACTCCTCCGCGCTATTCTGCGTCAGGGCGACCTCCAATAATTGCGAGGGCAACAAGATAACGGAATTCCCGGGCCCTCCGGAGAGAGTCTTCTTTCATAGAGATTTACGAGACCGAGAATAGTTGGGGCTGTCGTATGCAAGAAGGGTAACAACTGGGATCGCCGCGAGCAAGCGCGTTTGGCAGCAAAAACGGGGGGGTTATGCACTTTTTGTCAGGACGTTAGAATAGCCCTAGTATTGTAGTTAACGTAATGTTAAGCGGGTCCCTCCCAAGACACTGGCGTCTGCCGCGACTGAGGTGAGAGGTGAAGAACTGATGCGGAGCACTAACCAGCCCCTGTCTGATGACGAGGGCCCGTCCACCGATCCGGACGGGCCGGACCACCGATTCTCCGATAACGCGGGCTACGGTCAGGCCGCCTCGCGCGGCGGTGTTCCCCGCTGGATCATCATTATGTTCTCGGTAGCGATGGCGCTGGCCCTCCTCCTCCCCCTGCTGCTGTCCCTTCCTTGATACGGGATACGGACGCGGGGGATGCGGACCCTCCTGTTCGCGGCCCGCGCGGTATAATTGCCCCAGTATTGCCGATTCTCGGAGCGACAAGTGAGCAAATTCTCTGATCGATTGAAAGATGGAGCGCGCGACCAGGCCCGGCCCATGGGCTTTGCCGCCGCCGTGCAGACACCACCGCGGCCGGCGTTGCTGCTGCTGGCCCGCGCGCAAACCGCCGCCACGGTTAAGGCCGCGCTGGCTGCCGGGGCCGAGGGAGTGCTAGCCCCAGCGGGCGCGGACCTCAAGCCGCTGAAGGACGGCGTGAAAGAGGGGATGTGGGGCGTCATCCTGGAAACCGGCGGCAAGGCCGAGATCGAGCAGTTGGAGGAGGCAGGTGGTCACATGGTGCTGCTCCAGAGCACCACCTTGCAGGCCGACGCGTTCCAAGCGGACCAGGCGGACCAACTGCTGGCCGTGGACGCAGCCATGGCGGACATCAGTCTCCGGGCGATAGAACGATTACCCATTGCCGCAACTGTAATATCTTTGGCATCCGGCGCGTTTACTATCGAAAGATTGCTGGATGTGCACCGGCTGCTGGGCCTCACGCAAAAGCCCGCGTTGGCGGCGCTGCCAAAGGACGCTGATCCGAGTGTACTGGCGGTGCTCCGGGACGCGGGGGTGCGAGGGGTGCTGGTGAACTCGGAGCAGGTGCAGGCTTTTGTGCAGGGCATCAAAGATCTGCCGCCGCGCAAGAAATCGCATGACCGAATGGAGGCGGTGCTGCCGCAACAGTCGGGTGGGGCATCCAGCCATGAAGACGATGAGGAGGAAGGCCGTGCATCAAGGGCGTCCGCTGTGGGCTGAGATAGATCTAGAAGCGCTGGACCATAACATTCGCCAGATCCAGCGGCGCGTGGGGCAGGCACGGGTCATGGCGGTGGTCAAGGCCAACGCCTACGGCCACGGCGCGGTGGGCGTGGCCCGCGGCGCGCTAGCAGCCGGCGCTACGCATCTGGGCGTGGCCTGCGTGGACGAGGGGGTGCAATTGCGCCGAGCGGGCATCGATGCCCCGGTGGTGCTGCTGGGCTACCTGGCGCCCTGGGAAGCCGCCCGGGCCGTGCGCCACGAACTCACCCCCAGTGTGACCACCGAGGAGACGGCCCAGGCCTTGGCCAAGGCTTGCGCCCAGACTGGCGTTGAGTTGGACGTACATTTGAAGATCGACACCGGCATGGGCCGCTTCGGGCTGTCGCCGGAGGAAGCACCCGGCTTCGTCCGTTTCTTGCAGACGCTCCCCGGCCTCAACATCACGGGCGTCTACACTCACTACGCAACGGCGGACGAGGCCGACAAGAGCTTTACGCTTCAGCAGTTCCGCACCTTTATGGAGGTGGTGGACCAGCTGCCGGGGCCCCTGCTGCGACACGTAGCCAACAGCGCCTCGGTGGCCGACCTCCCGGAGATGGCGCTGGACATGGTGCGCCCCGGCATTGCGCTCTACGGCTGCTACCCCTCTCAGCACGTGGGGCGGGAGCTGGACCTCCAGCCCGTGCTGGCCTTGAAAAGCTATGTGGATCGGGTGCATACCCTGGCGGTAGGCGAGACCGTGAGCTACGGCCGCACCTGGACCGCCCCGCGCGAGAGCCGCGTGGCCCTCATCCCCTGCGGTTACGCCGATGGGCTGCCCCGCCTGGCCTCGAACAAGGGCGCGGTGCTGGTGCGCGGCCAGCGTGCCCCCATCGTGGGCCGCATTTGCATGGATCAGCACGTGGTGGACGTGACCGACATCCCGGGGGTGAGCGTGCATGACGAGGCGGTGATCATCGGACGGCAGGGCGAGGAGCGGATCAGCGTGGAGGAAGTGGCGGCCCACGCCGACACTATCAGCTACGAGGTGCTGTGTGGCATCTCGGCCCGGGTGCCCCGGGAGTTCCGTCGCCGCGGACAGGTAGTCGAGAAGACAACGCTCCTCTATCCGGCCGGGGTGGAGTAGATTCCCTGCTAATGGCCATCCCCCTAGCCCCCTTCCTGAAAGGAAGGGGGGAGGAAATGAGAACTCTGGGGGACACCCCCAGACCCCTGCCAAAGGGCTGCGCCCTCTGGACTCCCCGCTTGCGGGGGCTGCGCTTCAATTATGGGGAGCATATGAGAACTCTGGGGGACACCCCCAGACCCCTGCCAAAGAGCTGCGCCCTCTGGACTCCCCGCTTGCAGGAGCTGCGCTTCAATTATGGGGAGCATATGAGAACTCTGGGGGACACCCCCAGACCCCAACGCAAGGGCTGCGCCCGCTGGACGCCTCACGAGCGGGGGCGAGGGGCGGTCCGCCCCAGTCAGGCCTCTCGAAAGCCCTGCTTGTCGGCGTGCAACCCTTCCTTCTGTAGCACAACCTGCCCCGAAAGCCTGGCGCGCGCCTGTCCGATGACCTGCGCCGCGAAGCCGTGCTGCTGTGCCGCAGCCAGCACCGCGTCCGCGGCGGCCGGACGGCAGACCACACAGAACCCCACGCCCATGTTGAACACTTCGTACATCTCGGTGCGGGCCACATTGCCCAGCCGTTGAATCAGGCCGAAGACCGGAGGTGCGAGCGGCAAGTCTGTCAGCTCGAACCCGCAGTCGGTGCGCAGCCGCAGCAAGTTGAGGAAGCTATCGCCAGTGATGTGAGCGAGGCCGGTGATCCCATCGGTGCGGGAGAGCGCCTCCAGCACGGGGGGGACGTAGATGTGGGTGGGCCGCAGTAGCTCTTCGGCCAGGGTGCACCCTAACTCCGGCAGATGGGCGTCGAGCGCGAGCGCGGCGTTGGTGAGCAGCGTCTTGCGCGCCAGGGTGTAGCCGTTGCTGTGGAGGCCGGCGCTCCGGAAGCCCACTATCACGTCGCCGTCCTGCACCGTGCGCCCGTCGATGATCCGGGAGATCGGCACAATCCCTAGCGCGGTGCCCGCAATGTCGAAACCGCTGTCGCCGTTGTCGCCATGGACGCCCCGCAGCATGTCGGGGAGCTGTGCCAACTCACCGCCGGCAATGGCTACCCCCGCCTGGCGCGCGCCCTCGTGCAGCCCTTTGCCCAATTGTTCTAATACCGCCGGATCCGCCCGCTGTACTGCCAGGTAGTCCACGAGGGCGAAGGGGCGCGCCCCGACGCACAGGATGTCGTTAACGTTCATCGCGACGCAGTCGATGCCCACGGTGTCGTAGCGCCCCAGCAGCTCTGCCACCAGCAGCTTAGTGCCCACGCCGTCAGTGGAAACCGCGATGCCGAGGTCGTTGCCCAGGTCGTGGACGTTGGCGTAGAAGCCGTTCTCCAGCACCGGCCGGCCCACCTCGCCGGGGAACGTGAAGGTGCGGTTGAGCCAACTCAGCATGCCGGTCAGGGCGTTCTCGGCCTGTGCGGTATCTACACCAGCCGCGCGGTAGGAATCGGAGGCCGAGGCGTTCGGATCGGTCATGATGGGAAGGGGCCGGAGCCGGGGATCGGAGCAAGTGTGCGCATGCCTAGAGTATAGCAGGCTTAGTTTTGTCTTTAGTTGGGACCATCCCCCTGGCCCCCTTCCTGTAAGGAAGGGGGGTAAAATAGAACTCTGGGGGACACCCCCAGACCCCTGCCAAAGGGCTGCGCCCTCTGGACACCTGCTCACTAGCGCTGGGGGACACCCCCAGACCTCTGCCAGAGAGGCTGCGCCCTCTGGACGCCTGCTTCGGGGAGTGTTGCCTCAAAGATGGCTTGGACCATCCTCCTGCCCCCTTCCTGTAAGGAAGGGGGTAAATTAGAACTCTGGGGGACACCCCCAGACCCCTGCCAAAGGGCTGCGCCCTCTGGACTCCTGCTGCCACGCCGCGTCATTGCGAGGAGTGGAGCGACGCGGCAATCTGGTGGCTCGGACCATCCCCCTAGCCCCCTTCCTGGAAGGAAGGGGGAAAGTAAAGAGAAGTAGGTTATGGAGGCACATCCTCCATGCCTCCTGCCAGTGGGGTTGCACCCCTCTGGACTCCCTGCTTGCGGGGGCTGCGCTTCGATAGGGGCTCGGACCATCCCCCTAGCCCCCTTCCTGTAAGGAAGGCGGGTAAATTAGAACTCTGGGGGGCACCCCAGACCCCTGCTAAAGGGCTGCGCCCTCTGGACTCCTGCTGCCACTGCTCGGTCATTGCGAGGAGTGAAGCGACGCGGCAATCTGGGGCGGTGGGGTCACACCTTAATGTTTTCCGTGCGCGCCTCAAAGGTGCCGTCCGGGAGCTGGACAAACTCGTAGTCGCCAAAGATGTGGGGCGCCTCGCGCAGCAGCACCTGAGCCACCTTGTACTGGAGGCGACGGATCTCCGCCTCAGCGTGGCCTGACACCCGCAGCTCGATGATGTTGCGCCAGGCCCGCGCGTTCCCGGAGGCGAAGATCATCGTCTCGGTGGCGTTGGGCAGATTAGAGCGGGCGGCCTCTCGCACCATCTTGCGGCGCTCGGTGCGGCTCTTGATCTCCTGGAACTCCGGCCAGTCCATCATCCGCGCCACCCGCGCCCGGTAGTTCTCCAGGTCGGCCTCCACTTCCCGCGTCCAGCGCTCCTCCTCCTCCGGATGGCCCTGGATGGCCGGCGGCATCACGAACTTGGCTCGGCTCTCGTCCACGTAGCGCTGGGAGAGCTGCGAGTAGGCCATCCCGGCCCGGTGCCGCACTAGCTCATGGCTGAGCGAGCGCGAGATGCCGGTGAGGATGAACCCCCACACTGCGTGCTCCAGCACCGAGCCGTGGCGGGACGCCAGGATGTTGGCGACGTAGGTCGCCAGGTTGCTGCGCCCGGTGCCGAAGGAGATATAGCACAGCCGGCCGGCCGTTTCCACCACCAGCTCGGAGGGGTTCGGCAGCCGGTCGGAGTAGTCCCAGGTGAACCCCTCGTTTTGTAGGAAGCGGTCCAGCTCGTCTTGCACCACCGACGGGCGGGAGATGAGATAGGCGTCCGGCTCGCGGACAATGGGGGGTGGGCCTTCGTTTGCTCCGGGGGACATGCGCGGCCTCCTCGCAGGGCCTGAAGTTCTCCGGGTAATCCCGGAGAGTAGTGTACTCGATCCGCCCTCGAAACGCGAGTCGCGAGCGAGCGCGTCCGGCTGGAAGCCTTGCCGTAGAGGCTGCTCTACCATCCCCCTGGCCCCCTTCCAGGAAGGAAGGGGGCAGTAAATATGGTCTCTGGGGGACACCCCCAGACCCCCGCCAAAGGGCGGCGCCCTCTGGACGCCCGCTCCGGGGAGTGTTGCCTCAAAGATGGCTGGGACCATCCCCCTTGCCCCCTTCCTGGAAGGAAGGGGGCAAGTAAGGAGGAGTAGGTTATGGAGGCACATCCTCCATACCGCCTGCCAGTGGGGTTGCACCCTTCTGGACTCCCCGCTTGCGGGGGCTGCGCCCTCTGGACGCCCGTTTACAAGCGCTGGGGGACACCCCTGGAGCGCTGCCGAGGGTAACTGCGCCCCTACTCCGGGGGCCGTGCGTTGCGAGCATCTCGCAACGCCAGGGAGGTCACCGCGACGAAGGCGGCCGTCAGCACGCCGGCCGCGCCCAGCGTCCACCGGATGCCCAGCGCGTCCGCGGCGGCGCTCATCGGCAGCGTGCTGATGGGCATTAGCCCAAAGGTGGTGAAGTAGATGCTCATGACCCGCCCGTGCATCTTGGGGTCGCAGTTAGTGAGGATAATGGTGTTGTTTAGCGCCAGGTAGGTGCTGCTGGCCCCGCCCACGGCCAGCATTGCCGCCAGTCCCAGCGGGAAGACCGGTGCTATGGCCAGTGCCATCAGTGAGCCGCCGAACAGCACGCCCGTGATGATCTGAAGCCGGTTCTTGTTGGGGTGCTCGCTGAAGAAGGCCACCAGCAGCGAGCCGATGAGCGCCCCTGCGCCGCCGGCGCCCATCAGGAACCCCAGCCCCTCGGAACCGACCCCGAACGCGTCTTTGGAGAACACCGGCATGAGGCTGTGATAGGGCATCGCCAGCAGCACCGGGACCAACGCCAGGAGCATCGGCGTCCGCAGCGGTGGGTTGCCCCAGATGTACCGCAGGCCGGAGGTAGCCTCCTTGAAGAAGTCGCCCCGCTGGACGGCAGCCGCGGGCGCGGCGGTGGCCGGTACCTGGAAGAGGGTGGCGATGACCAGGGCGTACACGCCTACGATGAGGTAGAATACGCCGGCGATACCCACGAAGGGCACGGCGATGAATACCCCGGCCGCACTGGGCCCCAGAATGCGCGTCATGTTGTTGCCTGCGGAGTTCAGCGCGATCGCGTTCGCCATCAACTCCGGGCCCACCACCTCCGGTACCAGCGCCTGCCGCGCCGGGAGGTTGAAGGCGAACACCGAGCCCTGCACCAGCCCGGCTGCCACCAGATGCCAGATCTCAATGAGGCCGGTGCTAACCAGCAGCGCGGTAACCAGCGTGGCCACGCCCAAGGCCGCTTGAGAGACCAGCACCAGGTTCCGTTTGGGCACCCGGTCCACCACCACCCCCGCTATCGGCGAGAGCAGCAGCATTGGCGCGCCCCAAGCCAGCGTGACCACGCCCAAAGCCACCGCGGTCCCGCTGATCTCGTAGGCGAGGTAGCCGCGCGCGATCAGCTGCATCTGCATGGTCAGGGCGGCGCCCGTGGAGCTCAGCCACAGGTAGCGGTAGCCGCGGTGCTCCAGTGCGCTGAAAGTGCGGCCCAGCACCGAATGGTGTCGGGGTGATGCGGCTGCGGGCTGCTCCGTGGCGCTGCTCAAGGGTTGGGCGGTCCTTCGTTCGGGAGGGAGTGATCAGCGCTAGTGTACCGCGTTTATTAGCTAGGGTGGCTGGGACCATCCCCCTGCCCCCTTCCTGGAAGGAAGGGGGCAGTACAGAAGTGTAGGTTATGGAGGCACATCCTCCACACCGCCTGCCAGTGGGGTTGCACCCCTCTGGACTCCCCGCTTGCGGGGGCTGCGCAGCAATTATGGGGAGGAGCATCCCCCCTTCCCCCTTGCTGGAAGGAAGGGGGAAGAACAGAAGTGTAGGTTATGGAGGCATATCCTCCATACCGCCTGCCAGTGGGGTTGCACCCCTCTGGACTCCCCGCTTGCGGGGGCTGCGCTTCAATTATGGGGAGGAGCATCCCCTGCCCCCTTGCTGGATGGAAGGGGGAGTAAATGAGAACTCTGGGGGACACCCCCAGACCCCTGCCAAAGGCCTGCGCCCTCTGGACTCCCGCTCACTAGCGCTGGGGGACACCCCCAGATCCCTGCCAGAGGTGCTGCGCCCTCTGGACTCCCGCTCTGGGGACTGCGCCTTGCTGGAAGATGCTCTCCCTGAGCTTGTCGAAGGGGGGCCTTCGCGGCTAGACTTACGGCTATGACCCCCGATGAAACAATTGAGTGGGGCGCCGGGCTGCTGGTCGGCGCGGCGCCCGTACAGGACGCTTACCGCGCCGCCGCGCCCGAGGTACACTCCCGCCTCACTGAGGACGAGTACCGGGACTGGGTACAGTCCGGGATCCGTCTCCTGGAGGCGAGCTTCCGCACCTGGCCCGTGGCAGCCGAGTACTTCCGGACCTCCGCCGCCCTCTTGGAGCGCTTCCCCTACTACCGCCTGACCGCCTGGGCCGCCCTTGGCGGGGAGCTGGCCGGCGTATCGCCGGACCTGGCCGTCGCCTACTTCCGGGCCGGCCCCGGCGCCCTGCCCCGGTTGGCCGAGGGCGAGTTGGAGCAGTGGCGGCACACCTGCATGCGCCTCTACGACGGAGGCTGGCAGTCCGGCGCCCTGGCGAGCAAGCTCTTCGAGGCCTCGCCGGAGTTGCTGCACACCGCCTCCGTGTCGGATCTCGCGGCCCTGACCGACTTGCTGGCCGCGCTAGCCCGCCATTCTTACCCCCTCGCCACGCAGTGCATCGGCTTGGCCCAGGACGCGCTGGGGCAGCACGCTCCACCGCATCGCCATGGCGTCCTGCGCATCGCCACCGTCCTCGCTAAGGAGAGCCCCCGCTATGCCCGAGAGTGGCTGATGGAGTCGGGGGTGCTCATGGCCCGTGTGGCTGCGGCTCAGCGGGCCGACATGCTGGCGTTGTCGGAAGCTATCGCTGAGGGAGTGCGAAACGCAGCCTGGTTTATAGAGGACCTACGGGTTGGCACGCAAATGCTGCTCACGCTCAACACTCATGAGCAAGCCCGCTTGCTGCAGCTGGCCGCGCGGGTGCAACCCGCCTCCGCCGGCTCGGCGCTGGCGCTGCTGGGGAATGCGGGCACGCTCCTGGAACGCCTGACCGTGGATGAGCTGGAGCGCTGGGTGGAGGAGGGGATGGACGCTCTTGCCGGGCCCGAGGCCGCCGGGCACGCCTATTTCACCATCGAGTCGTCCCGCGCCCACCAGGCTCTGCGCCGCCTTGCCCGCGGCGTCGAGCTCGCCCCGGTGGCCGAGGTGCTGCGGCTTTACTGCAAGGCGCTCACGGGCATAGACGCCCAGGTCATGCCCACCGAAGAGCTAACCCGCCGCGGCATTGGCTGGACCGCGGAGCGCCAGCCCACCACCGAGGGCACCACAGTTTACCTGCCGGCCCTCATGCAGAGCTTTCCCTCCCAGGGGGAGAACTTCGCGTGCCTCAAGGTCTGTGCCACCCATCAGGCCGCGCACCTGGAGTTTGGCAGCTTCGATTTCGACTTCGAGCGCTCCGGCGTGCTGTTCCCCCGCCTGCGCGGTCAGCAGGAACCGTCGAAGGCGGGGGCCCGCAGCCTCACGGCCATCGAGCGCTTCTTCGACCTCTTCCAGGAGCGCCGTATGGGGATGGACATCTTCACTGTGCTGGAGGACGCCCGGGTCGATGGGCGGCTGCACCGGGAGTATCCCGGCATCCGTGCCACCCTCCACCGCATGCAGGAGCACGCCGCCTGGAGCCGGCCGCCCCTGGGCGGGTTGCCCTTGCGCACCGCCTTCTTAGAGGCGCTGCTGGAGCGCACGCTGGACCCGGAGCGCCCCCTGGAACTGCCGGCGGAGTGCCACGAAGCCTTCGCCGCCGCGCTGGGCTACGTCATCCGGCTCCAGGAGCGCGATTGCCCGGTGGAGGACACCGCCGAGGCCACTCTGCGGGTGTACGCCATCCTCCAGTCGGTGCCGAATCTGATGTCCGCCGCCGCGGCCCGCATGGACTGGGCGGGCATTGACGTGGCCGGCGAAGGTGGCCCGGAGCCGGACTTCGAGAACAGCTGGTCGCTGCGTTCCAGCGGCGGCCAGAGCGTGGGCAGCAAGTACGGCCCCCACGGTGAGGAAGAGGAGGACGGGGATTACCAGCCCCTCCAGGAGGTGGCATACCGCGGCGACTTTAAGCCCCAGTTGGTGCAAACCCTCATGCGCCTCAAAGACCTCAAGGGCGACCAGACCGACAGTGACTTCGCCGGTATGTCGCCCCAGGAGCTGAAAGACGTGCTGGACAAGTTGGGCGAGACCGAGGTCTCCGAGCTCCTGGTGGAGGATACCGACGTCACTAGCGGCCTCTTCGCCACCAACCTGCTGCGGGAGGCCGGCCAGGAGGCGAGTCAGGGGTCGGGCAACGCCCCGCACACGGAGAAGGGCGAGTTGACCGGCGAGGAGCTGCGGCCCAGCGCGCCCAAGGAGTTCTCCTACGACGAGTGGGACTTCCGAGCCAACATCTATCGCCACAACTGGTGCCTGGTCAAGGAGCAATTCCTGGACAAGGGTGAGCCCGCCTTCTTTGACGAGACCCTGCGCCGGCATTACAAGCTGGCGAACGCCATCCAGCGCCAGTTCCAGTTGCTGCGGCCGGAGATGTTCCGAAAGATCAAGCACCTCCCGGAAGGCGAGGAGTACGACCTGGACGAGGTGATCCAGTCGGCGGTGGACCGCCGCGTCGGCGTGGCGTCATCGGAGAAGCTGTACTGGCGGCGCAACAAGGAGCAGCGCAGCGTGGCCATGGCCTTCCTGCTGGACGTCAGCGCCTCCACCGACGAGGATATCGTGAAGCAGCGGGAACCGGAGGAGCCCTGGGACCCGGATGAGGATCCCCGCTCCTACATGATCCACCTTCGGGAGCGCATGAAGCACAAGGAAGACACCAAGAAACAGCGCCGCCGCATCATTGACGTGGAGAAGGAGAGCGCCGCGCTGCTCATCCAGGCGCTAGAGACGCTGGGAGATACCTACGGGGTGTACGGCTTCTCCGGCTATGGGCGGGACAACGTGGAAGTCTTTGTGGTCAAAGACCTCGAGGAGCAGTTCGGCGAGTCGGTGAAGGCCAGGCTGGATAAGGTGGAGCCGGTGCGGGGCACCCGCATGGGAGCCGCCATCCGCCACGCGCTGGCGAAGCTGGACGCGTGGGACGCGCGCCTCAAGGTGCTGTTGCTCCTAAGCGACGGGCGGCCCCAGGACCACAACTACGGCCGCGACCGCACCGAGAAGGAGTACGCCCTCCAGGACACCCGCAAAGCCCTGCTGGAGGCGAAGCAAAAGCACATCATCCCCTTCGCCCTCACGGTGGACCGGGAGGGCCACGATTATCTGAAGACCATCTGCGAGGGCATCGGATACGAGGTGGTGGAGGACATCGAGTCGCTGCCCAGCCGCCTGCCGGCGCTCTACCGACAACTGACGGTGTAGTTGCCCCATGAACGTCTTCTTCGACGTGGACTACACCCTCATCTCCGACTACGGCGACCTGCGCCCGTGGGTGCGGGAGGTATTCCAGCAGTTGCGGCTGGACGGCCACGTGATCTACGTGTGGTCGGGGGTCGGCATTCGCTGGCCGGTGGTGCAGCGCCACGGGCTGACGCCGTTTGTGGCGAATTGCTATCAGAAGCCGCTGGAGGACCACCACGCGCGGTTGAAGGGGCTGGGGGTGGATGTGCCGCCGGACTTCTGCGTGGATGACTACCAGGAGATCATCGATGCCTTTGGCGGTGCCGTGGTGCGCCCCTACTACTGGCGCAACACGCTGGATTACGAGATGCACCGCATCTACGCGCTGGTCTCAAGTTATCGGCCCAAGCCGCAGGAGTAGCCAGGGCGTTCGGCGCCCTTACCGTGCGCCCGCGGCCTCCGGGAGCAGCCAGCGGCGGCCGTACGACCGGAGCGCTTCGATAACGGGGAGGGTATCCTGGCCCTTGGTGGTCAATTCGTACTCCACCCGCGGCGGTACTTCGTTGAAGCTGGTGCGGGAGACGAGGCGTCCCACTTCCAGCGCTTTGAGGCGGGTCACCAGCATGCTGGGGCTGATGCCTTCGGCGCTGCGCTCCAGGTCTTTGAAGCGGCGGGGGCCGTCGGCAAGATCACGCAGCAGGATGATGGTCCACTTGTCGCCCAGGATCTTCGCTGCTTCCGCAACGGGACAGATCTCGCTGCTCGCCATGATGCTCCTTCCGCTTCTGCACTACCTATAGACAGCAGTACCGGGTCGAACCCCATCCTGTAGGTCACTAGCATACCATAAATTGCTCTGCAATCCGTAGTGATGCGGGGGGACGCACCATCCCCCTGGCCCCCTTCCTTCCAGGAAGGGGGGAAGTACAGAAGTGTAGGTCATGGAGGCACATCCTCCATACCGCCTGCCAGTGGGGTTGCACCCCTCTGGACTCCCCGCTTGCGGGGGCTGCGCCCTCTGGACGCCTGCTTCGGGGAGAGTTGCCTCAAAGATGGCTTGGACCATCCCCCTACCCCCTTCCTGAAAGGAAGGGGGGAAGTACAGAAGTGTAGGTCATGGAGGCACATCCTCCATACCGCCTGCCAGTGGGGTTGCACCCCTCTGGACTCCCCGCTTGCGGGAGCTGCGCCCTCTGGACGCCTGCGGTCTCCGGCGCGGTCATTGCGAGGAGTGAAGCGACGCGGCAATCTGGGGTGGGGCTGTGCAAGGAAGGGGGGAGCAAATGAGCACTCTGGGGGACACCCCCAGACCCCTGCCAAAGGGCTGCGCCCTCTGGACGCCTGCTTCGGGGAGAGTTGCCTCAAAGATGGCTTGGACCATCCCCCTGCCCCCTTCCTGAAAGGAAGGGGGGGAGTACAGAAGTGGAGGATATGGAGGCACATCCTCCATACCGCCTGCCAGTGGGATTGCACCCCTCTGGACTCCCCGCTTGCGGGAGCTGCGCCCTCTGGACGCCTGCGGTCTCCGGCGCGGTCATTGCGAGGAGTGAAGCGACGCGGCAATCTGGGGTGGGGCTGTGCAAGGAAGGGGGGAGCAAATGAGCACTCTGGGGGACACCCCCAGACCCCTGCCAAAGGGCTGCGCCCTCTGGACGCCTGCTTCGGGGAGAGTTGCCTCAAAGATGGCTTGGACCATCCCCTTCCCCCCATCCTGGAAGGAAAGGGGGAAGTACAGAAGTGGAGGATATGGAGGCACATCCTCCATACCGCCTGCCAGTGGGGTTGCACCCCTCTGGACTCCCCGCTTGCGGGGGCTGCGCTATGGCGCGCGGGGGCCCTGTCCCCGCTCCGCCGTGTTGTTGCTATTGCGCCCAAGAGGTGTCAGTCCGCCCTGGGGCAGGATGGCGCGGCGGGGTATGTAAGGGAAATAGCGCTGATAGCGGTTGGCCTGACCGTCCACGATGACCTCGATGGGCAGGGTGAGGGGGCTGATACCGTCGCTGGTGAACACCAGCGCGGCCCGGTGCGTGCCCGGTGCCAACTCCCGCGTGTCGGCGCTGATGGTTACCTCAACCGGCAGGCTGTCCCCCGCGTTGGGCTGCAGGTGTATCCAGGGTGCGTTGGCTGTCGCGGCCGACCACGCGGTGTTGCTTGGCCCGGCGGCGCTGGCAAGGGTGATGGTCTGCGGCGTCAGCGGGCCGTTGCCGGTGTTCCAGGAGATGGCGGCGTGGTCGGCCCAGAACGATAAGCACGCCCCGCTGACTTGCTCAGCGGGCGGCGGCAGTGGGCCGGGCGTCTGGCCCACATCTGCTCGGTTCGGCAGGGTCAGGGCAACCGCCTCCCACAGCGGCTTGCCGTTGCTATCCGGCGGCCGGGAAGCTAGGCCCCACACCAGCTCCTGGTAGGGGTAGTTTAGCCGGTTCTGGGAGTGGTAATAGGGCGCTCTGGGCCAGGGGAAGTCGGGGTTGTGGGGGTTGTTGCGGTAGTTGAATTGGTTGTAGGCCCACACGCTGTAGTACCAGTTGCCCGCGATGCTGGGATCGCGGTCCCCCACCACCGCGTTGAAGTGGTCCATGGCGTTCCATTTATGCGCGAGGATCTTGGCGCCCCAGGCAATGTTGTACCGGTAGTCGCTAGCAATGCTGTGCTGGGTATCAGCGGGTAGCTCGCCGGGGTTGCGCATGCCGGAGGTGATCTGCATGATGCCGTAACCGCAGCTAGAGGACACCAGGGCCGGCCCGGTCTGCCCCCCCTCGGTGGGACGGTGGGTCTGCCGCCACGACGCCTCGATGTAGCCGATGGACTTAAGCAGCACGCAGGGTGTCGGCGCCTGCACCGTCGTGGAGTCCGGATAGCCCTTCTCCAGTGGCGGGAGGCTGGGATAGGGGTCGCCTAACTGTGAGAGCGCCGCGCGCTCCATGGTCAGCGCTGTCTCCGCCAGCGTGGGCTGGTAGGCCTGCACGCCGGTGAGCGCGCAGGCGAAAACATAGAGCGGCGGCCATACCAGCGTCAGTGTGAGCACCACGCCCAGCGCAGCCAAGCTGCGCGCCCAACGGCGGGTCATGGCAACCACCCCAGAAACTCGGCGGGTCCGGTGGTGGTTAGCGGCTGCAGTGCCTCTGTCGCATCACTCGCATCAGCCGCAAGGTCGGCCACCACAAGGCGCGGTGGGGTCACCGTTTCACCAGATACGCGGGAGACGCCGGTGAAGAGCTGCCCGGCCACGAAACGCCCGTCACTGGAAGACGCGTTCGGCACGAAAAGGTGGCCGGACGGGACACTGATGGCGGTACCGGTTACTGACTGCGGGGATAAAGCGCCCAGGCCGCCCTGGAAGCGGGCGTCTTGGGGGCTAGTGCCAAAGTGCAGTGCCCCGTTGGCCCGCCACTGGGGGTGTAGCAGCGGCCACTGGCTGGTGAGCATGACCGTGCTGCTGCCGCGAGCCAGATCGGCGGTGCGAAGGCGGTAGGGTTGCGCCGCGCCGGGCAGGTACTCGGCGTACGCAAGCTGTAGGGTCGCGGCGGCGAGTTGGAAGTCCCGGGCGATGCCGTCCGACGCGTGGAGTACGGGCGTGGCTGCGCCCGGACCCGCGAATGCCGACGCGGCGCGGCGGGAGTCAGCCCGTAGTATGTCGGTGCCCCGCGGCGTGATGGTTGCAGCATAGAAGGCACTGTCAGCGCCCCAACCGATGGGGTACAGGCCGTCGACGCGCTGGCCGCTGATGAGCGGTCGCTCGGTGGCGGTAGCCACTTCCACGGCGGTGAGGGCGTAGGTAATCCCGTCACCCTCCCGGTTTCCCTGCCGCACTGCCAGGGTCTTGCTGTCGGGCGACCAGACCGGCGCACGGTACATGTCGACGCCTAGGAAGAGGCGTTGGGGCTCCGAGCCGTTGCTGCGGACGCGCCAGAGTTCGCCCTGGGTCATGGGGTCTGTGGCCGAAGCGGGCAAGCGCAGGTAGGCGATGAACTGCCCGTCGGGTGAGACGGCCCCGCGCAGGCCGTAGCCCAGCTTGTGCGCCACCGTGAGAATGCGGACCGGCTGCTGGGGCGCGTCCGCCGACGCGATCCACAGGCCGGAGTGGGTGGTGTGGAAGGTGGCTATCGCCAGCCGGTGCTGAGTGGGGAGCGCCGAGAGCGGCGTGGTGCTGACCGCGGCTACCGCGCCGCCGCCCAGGCGACCGATTAGCAGGACCACCGCAGCGCAGACAAGCACGGCAGCTAGCGCGACACGTAGGGAGGAGCGAGATTGTTGAGTTGGGCGTGGTTTAGGTGCCATGAAGCCGCGCGAACCTCGCAGACGCTCGTGGCAATGAGCGCTCACTGAAAAAAACGAACAGGCTCAGACAGCCGTTACATGGCTGACGGCGTGAGCAGACTGAAGAGCTGCTGGAGCATGCGGGCGGTGGCGCCCCAGATGACATGCTCGCCGTAGAGGTAGTAGAAGCCCCGAACGGGTTTGCCGCCATACGAGCGGGGCGCATCGCCGAAGGCCACGGGGTCTAACAGTGCCCGCAGCGGCGTCTCCAGCACGGCCGCCACCTCCGAGAGCTGCGGAACAAAGCGCTGCGGCCGCTGCAGCGCCGCTACGAATGGCGAGATGTGGTAGCCGGTGGACGTAGTCTGGTCGTCCAGTTCCCCCAGCAGCTCGGCGTGGGCGGTGATCAGCCCCACCTCCTCGGCGCTCTCCCGCAGCGCGGTTTCCCGCAGCGAGTTGTCCTCACCGGGGTGGAAGGAACCGCCCGGGAAGGCTATCTCGCCCTTGTGATCATCTACTCGGGAGGTGCGCTTGGTGAGCAGGATGTGCTCCTCGCCGTCCCGCAAGTAGAGCAACAGTAGTACTGCGGCGGGCCGGAGCCCGGCCGGCGAGGCGGTCAGCTTGGGCCGACCGGCCAGCGCGGCCTGGAACCGGGCGATGAGCGTACTGGATGCGGTTGGTGAATCGAGGGTCATGAGTGCTTTATAGCGCGGCGTAAGTAGGTTCATAGTAACACGTCTACCGTGGCCTTTCGCGTATACTGGCTACGCTATGATCTTCGGTGAACTGCTCCAAGGGCTGCGCTACCGCCTGGTGCAGCAAGACCTGGCCGTGCCGGTGCGCTCAGTGGTGACCGATAGCCGCAAGGTGGGACCCGGCGACGTGTTTGTGGCGCTGCCCGGCCAGGAGCACGACGGCCATTCCTACATTCCCGACGCCTTGGCGCGCGGTGCCGCCGCGGTGGTCTGTGAGCACCCTCCCGCCGATACTGGGACGGCGGTGGTGGTGCAGGTGGAGGACGCGGCCCGGGTCGTGGGGCCAATGGCTAGCGCGCAGTACGGACACCCCTCGCGCCGGCTGCAGGTGATCGGCGTGACCGGCACCGACGGCAAGACCACCACCACGCTGCTCATCGCGGCGATACTGCGGGCGGCGGGCCGTGCGGTGGGCCATTGCACGACCATCGAGGTGCACAATGGGCAGCGGGCGCGGCGCAACACTGAGGGCTTTACCACACCCCAGGCGCCGGAGTTGCAGCGCATGCTGGCAGAGATGGTGGCTACCGGCTGCCAGGCCGCGGTGGTGGAGGTCAGTTCCCACGCGCTGGCCACAGGCCGGGTTGAGGGTTGTGAGTTCGATGGGGCGGTCTTCACCAACCTCGCGCCGGAGCACCTGGACTATCACGTCTCGTTGGAGGCATACCGCGCCGCCAAGGGCAGACTGTTCGAGCAACTGAGCAAGCGCAGCCCGCGGCCGTGGCCGCCCGTGGGCGCGGTGAACCTGGACGATCCGGAGGCCGGCTATTTCTTGCAATGCTATCCCCCGGCGCGGACCTATGGCTTCGCTTCGGGGGCGCAGGTAACCGCCGAGGACGTGCGCTGCACCCCGCAGGGTTCAGCTTTCAGCTTGGTTGCTCCGGAGGGGCGGGCCCTGGTGCATACGCGATTGCTGGGGCAATTCAACGTTCGTAATTGGTTGGCCGCGGCGGCGGTGACGCTGCCCCTGGGAGTCGGCCCGGCGCAGGTGACCGCGGCGGCCGCGGCCCTGGCGGAGGTCCCGGGCCGGATGGAGCGGATCGACGCCGGGCAGGCCTTCACCGTCTACGTGGACTTTGCCCACACGCCTCAGGGCCTGGCGGCGGCGCTGGACACCGCGCAGGAGCTTCATCCTGATGGCCGGGTCATTGCTGTGTTCGGCCATGCCGGCCGCCGGGATCCCAATCACCGGCGCGATTTGGTGGTGGCGGCCAGCCCGCGCTGCCACCACCTACTGCTCACAATGGACGATCCGTACGACGAGGACCCGGCGGCCATCCTGGACACGATGCGAGCCGCCGCTTTGGCGCAGGGGCTACGGGAGGGAGACCACTTCCAGTGCGTGCTGGACCGGCGGGAAGCCTTTGCCGCAGCGTTCGCGCGCGCTCGCCCGGGCGACGTGGTGCTCTTGGCCGGGCGCGGCCACGAGCAGACGATCCCGCTGGACCAGCGCCGCGTGCCCTTTCACGATCCCACGGTGGCGCGGGAGCTTTTGGCGCAGGCGGGATAGATCAGAGAAGAGCCTGCCGCGCCCCTGCTGCCCGCAACTGAGTGATGCGCGCGGCCGCGTTTTGGGGTGGGGGCAAAGCAAAGCCCGCTGCCGGATAGAGGCAGCGGGCGGGGGTTCGCGTGGCGATCGAGCGCGGCCGGCTACGCCAGTTCGAGGGCCCCCTCCTTGCCGGGCGCCCCCAAACTCTCACTGATGCGACGCATGTAGGTCACCCGCGTTGCCGCCTTGAGGGAGTCCAGCTTACCGGTAAGCTGCTCGATCTTGCTCAGGGACTCCTTCATGGCGCTGAGGTCTAGGCGCACCGTCTTGAGGAAGGCCCGGGTGTACTTAGCATAGTCTTCGATGAAGGTGGGTCCGGGCATGCTGAAGCGGCTGAGAATATCCACCACCTCGCCCACTCGGCGGGGGTCATCCAGCAACTCAGCTTTGCCTTTTTCTAGGTACCACTGGCAGTGCCGGTACTCGTCTTTGCCAATGAGGAGCAGGATGTCCTTCAGCACGGGCTCGGTGGTAGCCTCGGCGAACCGCTTGTAGAAGCTGCCCGTAATCTGCTCTTGGAGCATGCCGTACGCATAGAACTGGAGGTGGCTGAAGTCGCCGTCGATCTCCTCGAGCGGGCCGCTCCTTGTGCGCCGGAGCTCTTCGTTCAAATCCTCCTGATTCACCCGTCCGGTCGCTTCCAAGTAGGTCCGTAGCACCAGATAGTGCTTTAGCTCCTCGTAGCCCCAGGTGATGACGAAGGCGGCCATTTCATGGTCGTCGCTGAACTGATGGAGTAGGAAGTCGGTGTAGTGGGGGTTGTGCGACTCCACGAGCATGACGCCGCGGACCGCCTCGAGGTCGGTGTCGGACAGCAGGTCGGGCTGTATCTTGCTAAAATCGATGCTGCTGAGTTCCCACATGACGCGCTCGTGGGTCCGGTGGAACCGGTCGTATTGTGGGGTTATTAGAGTGCCCAATGGATTCGTCAATGCGCTACTCCTTGCGAAAGAGCGGACGCCACCCGCTCCGAGAATGGGCGATATAAATAAGCGTTCTTTCCCCGCGTCTGATGCCTCCCGATGTGGCCTTGTAGTCCGAGGACACTATCAGTTTACACCATACCTATAGAAGTGTGCAGGTGATCTGGTTTATTGGTCGGTCTATCAGCGTGAATGCCCCCTGCTACCAATCGGACAATTCGGACACGGTTCGTGAGCCGGGTGGCCTGGATAGAAAGCGGGGGCGCGGCCCGCGGCCGCGCCCCCGCGCTGTCAGCTGTGGCTATTGGCCCTGCTTTTCCTTGAGCGCCCGGTAGACCTTCTCCGGCGTAATGGGTAGCTCGGTGATACGAACGCCGGTGGCATCGTAGACCGCATTGGCAATGGCCGCGGCCAATGGCACGTTGCTGGACTCGCCGATGCCCTTGGCCTTGTAGGGCGCGGGGCCGGTGTCATGCTGCACCAGCACGGTCTGCAGCTCAGGCATGTCCGGCTGGACGGGCAGCTTGTAATCGCCCAGGTGCGCGTTCTGCACCCGGCCCTCGTCTATGCCTAGGTCCTCAGTGATAGCGAAGCCAATGCCCCAGGCGACGCCGCCGTCGATCTGGCCCTGGTGGTACAGGGGGTTAATGATAGTGCCTACGTCATGGGCGGAGACCAGCTTGGTGAACTTCACCTGGCCCGTCTCCGGGTCCACCTCCACTTCTGCTACCTGGGCGGTGAAACAGGCCACGCCGGAGGTGGACCCGGGGTCGTGCTCCACCTCCACTCGCAGGGCGCCGCCCGCGGCGGCCGCGGCCCGGCGGGCTACCTCGTCGAAGCTGAGCGATTTGCCGTTGCCGCTGAAGCTGCCGGGGCTTGCGGTTACCTGATCTGGTGAGACGCCTAAGAGCCCGGCCGCGGTGTCGGCCAGCGCCGCCTTGGTCTGCTGAGCCACTAACATCGCGGTGTTGCCGTGGGTGTTGGTGACGCGGCTGCCGCCCACGCCGTCGTCGTGCGTGATACCGTCGGTGTCCACAATGCGGACGCCCACCTGATCCTGGGGGATCTGCAGCTCCTCGGCCACGATCTGGCTCAGGAGGGTATGGGCGCCGGTGCCGGTATCGGGTGCGGCGGTGAGCAGCATCACGCTGCCGGTCTGATCGATGTTGATGATTTGGGTGGACTTGCCGCTACCGACGTGGCGGTTGTACAGGCCGATGCCGCGGCCCACGTTTTTGGGCTTGGGACTGCCCCAGTCCGCGGCGGCCTTGGCAGCTTCCAGGGTTTCTTTGAGGAAGACGTCGTGCAGCACCTCGCCGGTGGGCATGGCCTCACCCTCCAAGATGACGTTCTTGAGACGGAACTCCATCGGGTCGATGCCCATCTCCTTAGCCATCATGTCCATGTGGCACTCAATGGCAAAGGTGGCCTGGGGCGATCCGGGAGCGCGTACGTGGCCACGCGGGACGCTGTTGGTGTACACGCCGATGTTCTCCAGCCGGACGTGGGGAATGCGATAGTTGCCGCCGGTCTCCACACCGCCGGGCACCCAGCCCGCCGGATAGAAGGCTTGATAGCCGCCGGAGTTCCAGATAGTTTTCACGTCATGGGCCACCAGCGTACCGTCGTTCTTGACGCCGGTGCGGAAAATGAAGATCCCCTGGCTGCGGGGGTTACCCGCCGTCAGCTCCTCGGTGTAGCGCATGACAATCTGCACCGGTTTGCCGCTGGCCTGCGAGAGGTAGTGGGCTATCGGCGCGTCCATCAGCGATCCCTTGCCGCCAAAGTCGCCGCCGATGTGGATGACGTGCACCACAATCTGGTCAGTGGGCAGGCCCAGCAGCCAGGAGAGCTGGTTGCGGGCGGTATGGGGTGTCTTGACGGTCATGAAAAAGTGGTAACGGCCGTCATCCCCGGTGTGCGCCATGCAGGCGTGCGGCTCCATATAGCCGTGGTGGTGGGCCTGGGTGCGCAAGGTGTGCTCAAATATGCGGTCTGACTCCTTGAAGCCCTGCTCGATGTCGCCCTTCTCCCGCACGAAGACGTTGTACACGTTGGGGAGGTCGGAGACCGGTTCTTGAAAGTTGAGGTACTCCGAGACCCTGGGGTGAATGCGGACCGCGTCCGGCTTCATGGCCTCTAGGGGATCGAAGAGGCCCGGTAGCTCCTCGTACTGCACGTCGATGAGGTCGATCGCGGCTTCAGCAATTGCGGCGGTGTCGGCGGCCACTGCGGCCACTTTCTCGCCGATGAACCGCACCTTGTCCTGGGCCAGCACCGGCATGTCCCGCATCCGGCGTCCGTAGAGCGTGGGCGGGATGTCTGCCGCGGTGATGACCGCGCGCACCCCGGGGAGGGCTTTGGCCTTCGAAGTATCGATGCTGACGATGCGCGCATGGGGGTAGGGACTGCGGAGGAGCCTGCCCCAGATCATGCCGGGTACCTGCACGTCAGCGGTGTAGCGGGCGGTGCCCGTAACTTTGGCGATGCCTTCAATTTGACCGACCGGCTGGCCGACGGTGAGGAAGGGAGTGGTGGTCATAGTGAACCCCTTGCGCAAAACTCGGCGCGAGTATACCATGATGCCGCGCTAGGAGGAACATGGTTCAGGCGCTTCCTCGCCTCCAGAGGCCGCAGTGTGCGTGCTAGCTACCCTGCCCGCTCTGCCTGCCGGTGGATGGCGTGTGGCCGGCCCTAAGCCGTTCCTTTACCTATACCAAACTCGTTGCGCAAGCGCAGACCAGCGCAAACCATTAGTGAAGAGAGGCCGCGGTGCAATACCCAATCACCCTAAATATCAACGGCCAGCCGTATAACGTGGACGTGGCCCCGGACCGGATGCTTGTGGACATCCTCCGGTATGACCTGGGACTCACCGGCACCAAGGAGGCCTGCTCCGTAGGCGTCTGCGGCGCGTGCACGGTGCTCATCGATGGCGATACCGTCAGCTCGTGCCTCATGCCGGGCGTGCTGGCGGCGGGCAAAGCAATCACCACTGTGGAGGGGTTGGCCCAGAACGAGGAGTTGCTGCCGATTCAGCAGGCCTTCATCGACTACGGTGGCTTTCAGTGCGGCATCTGCACTCCCGGCCAGGTGGTGGCCTCCAAGGCCCTCCTGGACGAGATCCCCCATCCCACCGAGGACCAGATCAAAGAGTGGATGATGGGCAATATCTGCCGTTGTACCGGCTACTACAAGATTATCGAATCCATCCAGGCCGCTGCGGCCGTGAATCCGTAGGGGGGAGGCAGTCATGGCAGACTTAGCGTTTGTGGCTCCGGCCTCTCTCAACGAGGCCTTTGACGCGCTGGACAAGTATGGCGATGACGCCAAACTCATCGCAGGTGGCACCGGCCTCATCAACCTGATGAAGCAGCGGCTGGTGCAGCCTAGCGCCCTCATTAGCCTGGGCGGTCTCACTGACCTGGCGGGCGTTACCGCGGAGAACGGCGCGGTGCGTATCGGCGGGCTGACCACCCACCGCGGGCTCGAGGCCAGCGCCCTGGCCAAAGAGCGGGTGCCGCTGCTGCTGGAGACCTATCGCCGCGTAGCTACCGTGCGCATACGCAACGTAGCCACCGTGGGCGGCGGCCTGGCCCACGGCGACCCGAACCTCGACCCGCCCAGCACCTACATGGCGCTGGGCGCGCGTGTGGTGCTCACCTCCCGTGGCGGCAGCCGGGAGGTCCCCATTGACGAATTTTTCGTGGACTACTACGAGACCGCGGTGCAGCCCGGAGAGGTGGTCACTGCGGTCATTGTGCCCAATCAGCCCGCGGGCGCGGGCGCGGCGTACGTGAAGTTTCTGCCCCGGACCGCCGACGATTACGCCACCGTCTCCGCTGCGGCCATAGTGACCCTGAGCCCGGACAAGGGCACCATTCAGGATGCCCGCATCGCGCTCGGCTCGGTCGGCAGCACCCATGTCCGGGCTACTGCGGCGGAAGCCGCGCTCAGCGGCAAGCCCGCTACTGCGGCGGCGCTGCGGGATGCCGCGGCCACCGTGGCCGATGCCGTGGACCCGCTGACCGATTTCCGCGGCTCCGCTGAGTACAAGCGGGACATGGCGGTGGTGTGGGCCCGCCGGGCCTTGGAGCAGGCCATCACCAAGGCCGGGGGCCAGGTGGCATGAACTTCGAGCAGCGCTGTACCATCAGCGCCCCGCGGGAGGCCGTCTGGGACCTGATGATGGACATCCCGGCGGTGGCTACCTGCATCCCCGGCGTGACCAAAGTGGAACAGGTGGAAGGTAACAAGTACAAGGGCACTATGGGCGTTGCCGTGGGGCCGATCCGGCTCACGCTAGAGGGCAACATCGCTGTAGAGAAGCAGGACAAGACCACCTGGGAAGCCGCGATGAAGGCGGACGCCGCGGAGCGCCGCGTGGGCGGCGGCGTGGACGCCACTGTCACCATGAAGCTCGATGAGAAGGGACCCAACGAGACCGAGGTGCTCATCACCACCGTCGCCAACTTCCTTGGCCGCGTTGGCGAGTTCGGCCAGCCCGTCATCCGCAAGAAGGCCGACTCTACCCTCAAGGACTTCGCCAACAACCTTCAGAAGAAGCTGTCCGGCTAGCCGCAACGCTAGCGCGATGCACAGGGACGGGCGGTCAGCCCGTCCCTTGCTGTGTGTGGGCCGCAGCCGCCCACCCATCCGCCGTCATTGCGAGGAGCGTGCGACGTGGCAATCTGGGGGCTCGGACCATCCCCCTGGCCCCCTTCCTAGAAGGAAGGGGGAAAAAAGAAGGGGGGTTTATGGAGGCACATCCTCCATACCTCCTGCCAAATGGCTGCGCCCTCTGGACACCTGCTACCTCCCACCCCTCATCGCGAGCAGCGGGGGCAATGACGGGGGGTGCCCACGAGGGGCACCCCTACGCGTGCGGGTGAGGCCAAGCGGGGAGTCCAGAGGGGTGCCCCTCGGGCAGGAGTCTGAGGGTGTCCCTCAGGCCGCTCTCTATTCCCCCTTCCTCCGTCATTGCGGGCAGCGGGGGAGTCCAGAGGGGTGTCCCCTCAGGCAGGAGTCTGAGGGTGTCCCTCAGGCCCGCTCTCTATTCCCCCTTCCGCCGTCATTGCGGGCAGCGGGGGAGTCCAGAGGGGTGTCCCCTCTGGCAGGAGTCTGAGGGTGTCCCTCAGGACCGCTCTCTATTTCCCCTTCCTCCGTCATTGCGGGCAGCGGGGGCGTCCAGAGGGGTGTTCCCTCTGGCAGGAGTCTGAGGGTGTGCCTCAGGCCGCTCTCTATTCCTCCTACCTCCGTCATTGCGGGCAGCGGGGGAGTCCAGAGGGGTGTCCCCTTTGGCAGGAGTCTGAGGGTGTCCCTCAGGCCGCTCTCTATTCCTCCTACCTCTCAGGAAGGGGGCTAGGGGGATGGTGCGCATGCTACAATAGCCCCTAGCAAGGCCTACCGGCGGGCCACCGTAGCTCAGTGGTAGAGCAGCTGTTTCGTAAACAGCTGGTCGGGAGTTCGAGTCTCCCCGGTGGCTCCATCCCTTCCCTGTTATCCGCTACCCGCGCCGCAACCGAGCTCTACGCAAGTGGGCATGACCGAGGTGATGAGATGACAACCAGTGAGCGAAAGATCCGATTTGGCGTGGCCGGCCTGGGCACCGTGGCCAACGACGTGTTGGGGGTGTTGGGGCGCCATCCCAACGTGGAGGTGACCGCGGGCGCAGACATCCGGCAAGACGGGCGCGACAAGTTCGTGTCGCAGTTTGGGGGCGAGGCCTTCGCGTCGGTGGAGGATATGTGCAAAAGCCCCAACGTGGATGCGGTGTATGTCATCACCCCCAACTTCCTGCACGCCGATCACGCCGTGATCGCGGCGGAGCACGGCAAGCAGGTCATCGTGACCAAGCCCATGGCCATCACGCTGGCGGATTGCGATCGCATGATCGCCGCCGGGGATAGCGCCGGCGTGCGGATGCTGTCGGGCACGACGCCGGCCTTCACTCCGGTGGTGATGAAGATGGCCGAACTGGTCAAGAGCGGCGAGTTGGGTCGTCTACTGATGATCAACACCTGGTGGTTCACCGACTGGATCTACCTGCCCCGCATGCCGGAGGAGCTGGACGCCACCAAGGGCGGCGGCGTGGTCTTCCGCCAGGGGCCGCACCAGGTGGACATTCTGCGGACTATCGGCGGCGGGTTGGCCCGCAGTGTCAAGGCGGTGACCAGCCGGGCGGAACCGGCGCGGCCGGTGGAGGGGAGCTACAGCCTGTTCATGAGCTTCGAGAACGGCGCCGTGGGCACCGCGGTCTACAACGGCTACTCGCATTTCGATACTACCGAGCTGACCGGCGGCATCAACGCCCGCGGCCGGGTCCAAGACCCCACCATCCACGCCCGCATCCTGAAGGAATCGCGGGAGTTCAGCGGCCCGGAGGCGGAGGCGGCGTACAAGGACTCGGTGCGGTTCGGCGGCACCCGCGAGGGCGCGTGGTCGCAGCGACAGGCGGAGAAGGCGCACGAGTTCTACGGCCTGACCCTGGTGAGCTGTGAGCGGGGCGATATCAGGCAGTCCGCCACCGGCCTCGTGGTGTACGACGACAACGGCCCGCGGGACGTTACGTTCCCGGTGCGGAGCTCGGAGTTGGACGCGGAAGTGGATGAGATGTACGCGGCGTGGTCCCAAGACCGCCCGCTCTCCGGCCACGACATCCGGTGGGGCAAAGCCACGCTGGAGGTGTGCCTGGCAATGTACACGTCGGCGCAGGAACAGCGGGAGGTGCCGCTGCAGCACCAGGTGGCGGGATAGGGAACGGGGCCAGGGCGCCCCGTCATTGCCCCCACCCGTCATTGCGAGCGCAGCGAAGCAATCCGGGGCGGCGGTGTGGCCCTCAAAGGCGCGTAGGCCTAACAACCAAATAAGCCACACAAGCAAAGAGCGGCGCTTTAGCGCCGCTCTTAGGTGTCTCTGGATAGTCTGCTAACTTGCCCGTGGCGTTACCGGCACACTCTTGTAGAGCGCGTCGTCGTGGTGGCCCTTGAACACGCCCGGAAGCTCCTTGGCGATGGTGCTCCAGGTGTCGCCGCCGTCCGCGCTCATGAACACCTGGCCGTCGATGGTGCCACCGAACAGGCTGAAGCCGCCCGGGTAGGTGGCCATGCACAGCGCCTCGATGTTGCCCTCGATCTGCTCCGGCAACCCCTGTTCGAGCACTTCCCAGCTGAGACCGCGGTCCCGGCTGCGGGCGATGCGGGGGTCGGCAGTGCCGCGTTGGCTCCACTCCCGAGGCGAGGAGACCGCGCCGGACACGAACATGAGCGCGGGCTGCTCCGGGTGGATGACCAACCCGTCCGGGTAGGAGATGCGGTAGGAGCGGTCGGTGAGGTGCTCCCAGGATGCG
Source organism: Dehalococcoidia bacterium (assembly GCA_965261835.1). Classification (GTDB taxonomy): domain Bacteria; phylum Chloroflexota; class Dehalococcoidia; order SHYD01; family SHYD01. Next base: position 242,195 of record OZ253478.1, read on the forward strand.
CCGGCGTCGGGGCTGTGGTAGATGCCGTCGCCGCCGGTGATGAAGATGGAGTCGGGCGTGTCGCTGGGGATCATGGCGCGATGGACGTCCTTGTAGAAGCCGTCGAACTCCCGCCACGTTGCGCCCTCGTCGTCGCTGCGGAGCAGCGCGCCCACCTCGATGCTGGCGTAGATGGTCTTGGGCGTGCCGGGGTCGAAGTTGATGTGCTTCACGTGGGCAACGTGCGGCGGCGCCGGAAAGCGCCACTGGTCCACGCTGCCCACGTTACGGAGGGCCGGCAGCTCCTGCCAGCTCCTGCCGAGGTCGGCGCTGACGTACAGGTGGGCCGGCTCGGTCCCGCAGTAGACCCGCGTCTGGCCGTCTACCTGGGTGGTGGCCAATGAATACACGTCCTGGTAGCCGATGCCGGTGTCCCTGCGCTCCCAAGTCCGGCCGCCGTCGGTGCTGGCGTGGAGACCGTCGCCGTGCGTGCCCGCGAAGAGGGTGCCGGAGACTGGCTCCAGCGCCAGGGCGCTGACGTGCCGTCCGGTGAGGCTGCGGCCGGTCTCCCGCCAGGACGCGCCATCGCCGCCTAGAATCACCACGCCGTCTTGGCTGCCGATCGCCAGTTCGGTTGGAGCCGCCTGTCCCTTGAACAAGGTTTGTCCGCCGTGCGAAAGTGCCGTAAACATGAGCTGCCTCCTGGTTCCTACTAACGCGAATGCCGAGCTAACGCCAGCTACGCTGCTGCCCTGCTGGTGCTCCTGCCAATGCTATGGATGTCATGCGATTATATAGCGCGGCGTCAACGATGCCAAAGCGGGGTGATCTGAGGGACACCCTCAGACTCCTGCCAAAGGGACGGTGCCCCTCTGGACTCCCCCTGCCTCCCTTCACCGCACCTGAGCGGAAGGGTGGAAGTAAAGAAAAGTAGTGATGGAGGCACATCCTCCATACCTCCTGCCAAAGGGGCGGTGCCCCTCTGGACTCCCCCTGTCCTCCTATCACCCTCAGACTCCTGCCAAAGGGGCGGCGCCCCTCTGGACTCCCCGCTTGCACACGCGGGGGGACGCTGCGCCCCCGCCTCATCTAGCCGCTACCGCCCCAGGCTGCGCCCGCCTTGCGGGTTGCCCCACCAGCAGCTGGAGGCCGAGGCCCGCCAGCACACAGGCCGCGATGACGCCGTAGAGCACAAAGTAGTCGCCGGTCGCGTCCAAGAGCGCCGCGGCCGCCAGGGGCGCCACCGCGGTGATGATGCCGTTGACCATGAACGCGGTGCCACTGATGGCGCCCACCGAGAGACGGCCGAAGTACTCCGGCCATACCTGAAGTTGCAGCACCATGTTGCCGCCCATGGCCAGGCCGAAGAAGGCGGAGATTGCGTAGGCTGTGGCCTCGGTCTTGGAGAAGGGAGTGAGGACCGTGGTGATGAAGAGCAGCCCGCCCCACAGTAGCAGCGCGTAGCGCACGCTGCCTAGCCGCGCGATGACCGGGGCCCAGAAGGCGATGCGGGAGATCACCTGGAACAGGCTCATCACGCTGAGGGTGGCCGCGGCGGCGGTAGGGGACAGTCCTTGGTCGCTGAAGTAGGGGAACATGAAGATGGTCGCGGCGTTGGGGGCCACCGAGATCAGCGCCATAGAGATTGCGAGGATCCAGAAGCCGGGGTTGTGCACCGCCTCGCTAAAGCTCCACTCCTCGCCAACCCGGCGGCCCTTGGCGATAAGCGAGGCTACCGGGCCGCCGGGGGCCGCGGGAGCAGCGTCACCGTCGGGGTAGAGGCCCATGTCTTCGGGCCGCCGCCGGACTAAAAGCAGGATGGGCGGCAAACCAATCGCCAGCCCCACAATGGCCAAGACCGCCCAGGTAGGGCGCCAGCCCAGCGACACAATGAGCACCGCGATGATCGGGGGCAGCACTAGGCTGGAAAAGGGCGGACCCAGCGCCGTGAGGCTGAAGGCCAGCGGCCGGCGCCGCAGGAACCACTGGGCCACCATGGCGCCCGGAGCTACCTGCTGGAGCGTCATGCGGGCGGCGCCGCCGATAATGCCGTAGAGCAGGAAGAGCTGCCATGGCTCCTGGATGCCCCACAGCAGCAGGGTGGAGCCGCTAACGGCGAGCAGCGATACCGCCATCACCAACTGCGCGCCACGGAGGTCGATGAAGCGGCCGATGACCGGCCCCGCGAAGGAGCCGGCGACGGTGCTGAGGCTGGCGGCGGCTACCAAAACGCTGCGGGGCCAGTCGAGGTCGGCCATCATGTCCGGAATGAAGATGCTGTAGATGAAGCCGCTGCTGCCCGCGCTGACGAACAGGCTGAGCCAAGCGGCGGCCACGATGTACCAGCCGTAGAAGGGCTTTTTGATGGCCTGCTCCGAAATGGGGAATGGTTTTCGTGTTCATAGTAACACTGTGGGCTAGCTAAGGTGTGGAGCGTGCGGCCGCTTTGCTATGATGTCTTATGACCACTGATCTGCACGTCTTGGAGGAACTATGCCCGCGAAGTATGTGATTGTAGGGGGCGGGTTGGCCGGGGCAAAGGCCGCCGACCAGCTCCGGCGCTCCGATCCGGAAGGCGCCATCACGCTGATCTGTGCGGAGTCGGTCTTGCCCTATGACCGCCCGCCGCTCTCCAAGGAGTTCCTGCGCGGTGAGTGGCAGGCCGAGAAGCTGCTGCTCTATCCGCCCTCCTTTTATCAGGAGAAAGGTATCGATGTGGTGCTGGGACGCCCGGCCGTCGACCTGGATCTGCCTGGGCAACGGGTGTTGCTGGACGATGGGGCGGAGATCGGGTTCACCCAGGTGTTGCTCGCCACGGGCGCCCGGCCGCGCCGCCTGGACATCCCCGGCGCGGATCTGCCGGGCGTGCGCTACTTCCGCGACCGGCAAGACGCGGAGGCGCTGGGGCAGAGCGGTGGTGCCGCGGGCAAGCGGGTGGTGGTCATCGGCGCGGGGTTCATCGGCATCGAGGTGGCGGCGTCGCTGACGCAGATGGGCGCCCAGGTGACGGTGCTGGAGGTCATGCCCTACATCTGGAGCCGCTTCGTGGATGAGGAGCTGGCCGGCTACTTCCAGGGCTACTGCGAGGCGCGGGGGATCACCTTCCGCACCAGCGTCCAGCCCGCCGCCATCGAAGGCAATGGCCGGGTCCAGGCGGTAACGCTCGCTACGGGCGAGGCGCTGCCCTGTGATGCGGTGTGCATCGGCGTGGGCATCGAGCTGAACATCGCGCTGGCGGCGGCGGCCGGTTTGCAGATCGACAACGGGGTGGTGGTCAATCAACACATGGAGACCTCCCATCCGGGGGTGTACGCCGCGGGCGACCTCATCAACTACTACGACCCCATCTTTGAGAAGCGGCGGCGGGTGGAGCACTGGGGCCACGCCGAATACACCGGGCTCATTGCCGCGCAGAACATGGCGGGCGAGCAGCAAACCTACGACCTGTTGTCCTACGTATGGTCGGACATCTTTGACCTGCGGCTGGAGTTTGGGGGTGAGGAGAAGGACTTCGATGAGCTGCTGGTGCGGGGCAACCGGGCCGACAACTCCTTTGCGGTGCTCTACCTCAAGGAGCACCTCCTGCGGGCGTACCTCGCGGTGAACGTCTCGGCGCGGGAGTTCCTCCCGTTGCAGCGGATGATCCGCCAGCGTACCGACCTCTCGCAGAAGAAGGACGCGCTCCGGGACCCGGCCGCCGCGCTGCGGGGGTTGCTGTGAGCGATGGCCCTTCTAGACACCCCTGGAGCCGTTGTGCCATGATCTGCGGCAACACGTTGTGGAGGACTATCTGTGGTGGATGAGCAAAACCTTCGCCGGCGGGAAGTAGCCGATATCCTGCTCTCCGTGGGCGCGGTGAGCATTAACGTGGCCGAACCCTTTACCTATGGATCGGGCACGCGCAGCCCGATCTATTGCGATAACCGCATGCTCATGTCCTACCCGCTGGAGCGCCGCCGCATCATCGGCTACTTTGCGGAGATGATCGAGCACGAGATCGGTCTGGCGCAGGTGGAGGTGCTGGCCGGCGTAGCGACCTCCGGCATCCCCTGGGCGGCTTGGATTGCCGAGACGCTCGGCATGCCGATGGTCTACGTGCGCGCGGGCGCCAAAGAGTACGGCAAGCGCAAGCAGATCGAAGGAGTGCTCGGCAGTTCGCAGCGGGCGGTGGTGGTGGAGGACCTGGTAAGCACCGGCGCCAGCGCCCTGACCACCGCGGAGGGCGTGCGCGCCGGTGGCGCCACGGCGCGCGACTGCGTCGCGATTTTTACCTACGAGTTACCGGTGGCTCAGGCGGCGTTCCGGGAAGCCGACGTCCGCCTGCTTACTCTCAGCGGCATCTCCACACTGCTGGACGTAGCGGGAGAGACGGGACGGCTCTCCGCGTCGGACCGGGCGGCCGTTGAGGACTGGTTGCAGGGGTCCTAAGCCCCCCGCTGAGCCACGCGCTAGCGGTTACGCACCGACCAGTCGAAGGGGATGTCGGGGGAGTCCCAGGGGATACGGAACTCGTCGGGCGCGTTGGGGTCGTAGGGGGTGGTGACAACGTAGATAAGGATGGCGGGCTCGCTGCCCACCACGGTGTAGCCATGGGCCACGCCCACCGGTATTTTCACTAGCATGGGGTTCTGCTCACCGATGTAGAGCTCCTGCACCTGCTTGTGGGTGGGCGAGTCCTCTCGCATGTCGTACAGCCCCACCCGGAGCATGCCGCGAACGCAGGCCCAGAGGTCGTCCTGCTGGCGGTGGTAGTGCCAGGCCTTGACCACCCCGGGATAGGTGAGGGTGACGTTGGCCTGCCCGAAGCCGCTGAAGATCGGTTCGTCGGCCCGCAGCAACTCGGCCAGGTAACCGCGGTCGTCCGGGTGCTGGACGAGCCGCTTAGTCTTAACCCCGTGGATCATGAGGGGCTTATACGTCCAGGTTCTTTACCTGGGTGGCATGGGCCTGAATGAAGAGCTTGCGCGGCGCCACGTTGTCGCCCATGAGGTCGGTGAAGACGGTGTCCGCGAGCGCCGGGTCCTCAATGTCCACCTGGAGCAGGGTTCGGCTGGCCGGGTTCATAGTGGTGTCCCAGAGTTGCTCCGGGTTCATCTCACCCAGACCCTTGTAGCGCTGGAGGTCAACGTTCTTCTTGTCCTTGAGCCGGGTGAGCTGGGCGTCCTTCTCCTGCTCGGAGTAGACCCAGGTGTGCTCGCGCCCGCTCTGGATGCGGTACAGCGGCGGCTGGGCGATGTAGAGGTGTCCCTCCTGGATCAGTTCCGGCATCTGACGGAAGAAGAAGGTGAGCAACAGCGTCCGGATGTGGGAGCCGTCCACGTCGGCGTCGGTCATGACGATGACTTTGCTGTAGCGCAGCTTGGTAACGTCCACGGTGGGGTGGATGCCGGTGCCCAGGGCGGTAATGATGGCGCGGATCTCCTCGTGGTTGAGCATCTTGTCGGCGCGGGCCTTTTCCACGTTGAGGATCTTGCCCTTTAGCGGCAAAATTGCCTGGAAGCGGCGGTCGCGGCCCTGCTTGGCGGAGCCACCGGCGGACTCGCCCTCCACCAGGTAGATCTCACACAGCTCCGGGTCTTTTTCGGAGCAATCGGCCAGCTTGCCGGGGAGAGCCGATCCCTCTAGCACGCCCTTGCGGATGACCAGATCACGGGCGCGGCGGGCGGCCTCCCGAGCCCGGGAGGCGAGAATACACTTGTCGCCAATGCGGCGCCCGTCAGCGGGATGCTCTTCCAGGTACTGGGAGAGGCCGTCATAGACCACCGACTCCACGTGGTTCTTGACCTCGGCGTTGCCCAGCTTGCCCTTGGTCTGCCCCTCGAACTGGGGTTCGGAGAGCTTGACGCTGATGAGCGCAGTCAACCCTTCCCGGACGTCGTCGCCGGTGAGATTGCTCTCATCGTCCTTGAGCATCTTCTGCTTGCGGAGGAAGTCGTTGATGACGCGAGTGAGCGCGGCGCGGAAGCCCGTGAGGTGGGTGCCGCCGTCAACGGTGTTGATGCAATTGGCGAAGCTGTAGGTGGACTCGGTGTAGCCGTCGTTGTACTGGATCGCCACCTCTACCTGGGTGCCGGCCACCTGCTTCTCGAGGAAGATCGGCTTCTGGTGCACCACGGTGCGGCTGCGGTTCAAGTGGCGGGCAAAGCTGGCAATGCCGCCCTCGAAGTAATAGGTGACTTCATGCTCAGTGCGCTGGTCGAGCATCGATATCCACAACCCGCGGTTCAGGTACGCCATCTCCCGGAAGCGCTGGGCCAGCGTCTCGAACTCGAAGTCGGCGTCGTTGAAGATGTCCTTGTCGGCCAAGAAGGTGGAGGTGGTGCCGGTGGTGGTGGCCGTGCCCACCACACTGAGCTCGCCGGCGGGAATGCCGCGCTCATAGTCTTGCCGGTAGACCTTGCCATCTCGGCGCACGTCCACCCGCATGTGCTGGGAGAGGGCATTGACCACCGAAGCGCCCACGCCGTGGAGACCGCCCGATACCTTGTAGCCGCGGCCGCCGAACTTCCCGCCGGCGTGCAAGACGGTCATGACCGTCTCCAAGGCCGAGAGGCCGGTGGTGACGTGTTTGTCCACGGGAATGCCGCGGCCGTCGTCCTCCACGGTAACGGAGCCGTCGTGGTTAATGGTGACCAAGACGTGGCTGCAGTAGCCGGCCATGGCCTCGTCCACGCTGTTGTCCACCACCTCGTACACCAGATGGTGCAGCCCGCGATGGTCAGTGCTGCCGATGTACATGCCCGGCCGGCGCCGGACAGCTTCTAGTCCCTCCAGGACCTGGATGTCCTGGGCGGTATAGTCGGACGACTGGTCGAACTGTGGTTGTGTTGCCATTAGGCTCCTACGCTACGGAGATATTCGCGCGGTGGGCAACGCTAAGGCGTCAATCTGCGGGGGCAGCCTCGGGTACCGCCGTGCGTTGCCATAAATCTAGACGTCGTTGAAAGAAGATCATGGCGCCGGTTGCCAGACCAGTGGCGATATAGGCATGAATGCCGATGCTGGCCAGCATCCCTATCGGGTGCCCACCAATAAAGCGGAGCACGATGGGTGCGCCAAGCAGGATGATCTGCACCAGTAAAAACAGCCCCAAGACCGAGCGGAAGTGGCGGCTGATCACGCCCACGCTGTAGCGCACCGCCCAGATGGCGCCGGCGGGGGCTATAAAGATTGCGTCGTCCACAAAGTAGAGATAGAAGGCTACAACCATAACCAGGGCCAAGAACAGGGTGCTCGTTATTACCACAACGAAGTTACCCAAGACCCCGGCGATCACTGAAACAATGAGCAGCCCCAAGCCAACCGGGATAGAGAGGAGGAGGCCAAGCCCCAAGAGCGCCAACAAGCTCTTCCACCCCTGAATCGCCTGCTCGACAAGGCGGTCCCGGTTGAGCGGTTCTTGCCGCACCGCCTGTGCGATGCCGGCAAGATACAAGCTGGTGACAAAGAGACCGGCCACGGCCAGCACTACCGCCACGCTGCCAAGCCCGAAGTTGTTGGTCACCTCAAAGAGCACGGGTCCCCCCAGCACCGGCAGGGGCGACCCGGAGGAGATAGCTACCACACTGGGGAGTTGCCATACCAACACGCCTAACAGGTTGCCATCCATAAAACTTTCCAACACGGCACGGTTCTCATCGGCGGCTTGGGCGGCTGCGGTGGCATCAGCGACTTCCGTGGGGTCGGGGACTGTGGTGGTTTCTGTAAGCACCACAGCTGCGCTACTGTCCTGCGCTAGGTCAAGCTGCGCAATGCTTTTGTCTAGCACCGGGCCAAAGGATATGCCGGGACCAAAGAGCAGCAGGAGGTCGAACAAAATCGGGAGCAGGAGCAGCCAGGGCCGCTTGTTAACGATCGCGAAACCTTCGGTAAGGGTATCAATGACACCCGGCAGGACACCCGGCGGCGGAGTAGTGACCATTGGTTAAATTATACCACAGGCGTAGCTGTGGCGCGAGCTTTTTAGGCGAGAAAAACTAATAGCCCCGCTACGGCTGGGCTATTATAAACGCGCAAAAAACGACGGTGCGACTAGGCGGAGGCAGCCTGCAACGCGTTCAACTGTCGCACAAGCCGAGACTTGCGCCGGGCGGCGTTGTTTTTGTGCAGCATGCCCTTTTCCGCGGCACGGTCCAGCGCCTGCACCGCACGGGCTACGGCGGTGGTGGCGTCCTCGGCCTGCTTGGCGCGGATGACAGATCGGGCTCGCCCTAACAGCGTCCGCATGAAACGGCGCGCGGGGCGATTACGCGCCCGTTTGCGTAAGCTTACCCGCCACTGCTTCAGCGCGGTCTTGGTGTTGGCCACTGAGCACTCCTGATAATTCGTTCGATGGTTAGGGCCTCACTATAGCATTGGCGGGCACGGCGGTCAACGGCTAGGCGTCGAGCGTGTCTACGCTTTTCCATCTCCCGCCGCCCAGGTGTCCAGCCGTTGACGCCCAGGCCGGTGGTGAGTATCTTTTGTGAGGCGTAAATATCCCGCAGACGGCTCGGTTCCAATGCCGGCGCGGGCGGAGGGCGGAGCAGGATGACAATGGCAGATGCAGCAAGCACCCAACCCCAGGCCTTGGATGGTATCCGGGTGCTGGACCTCGGCACGTTCATCGCCGGGCCCGCTACCGCTACGCTTATGGCGGAGTTCGGCGCGGACGTGATCAAGGTGGAGCAGCCCGGCGTGGGCGATCCGCTGCGTACTTGGGAAGCCAACGAGCGTGGCCACTCGCCGTTCTGGGCGCAGGAGGCCCGCAACAAGCGCGCCGTTACCTTGAACCTCCGGCTACCGCAGGGTCAAGACCTGGTGCGGCAGCTCGTGGCCCGCTGTGACGTGGTGGTGGAGAACTTCCGCCCGGGCACGCTGGAGGGCTGGGGGTTGGGCTACGATGATCTGACCAAAGTGAAGCCGGACTTGGTGATGGTGCGGGCTTCCGGCTATGGGCAGACCGGCCCCAACGCGCCCAAACCGGGATTTGCCCGGGTGGGCCAGGGCTATGGCGGGCTGACCTACCTGGCCGGGGAACCCGGAGGCGCGCCCTTGACGCCTGGCACGCCCACGCTGGCCGACTACATTGCGCCCCTGTTTGCGGCCTTCGGCGCCATGGTGGCGTTGCGACACCGTGACCGCACCGGCGCGGGCCAGGTGGTGGACGTCGCGCTGTACGAGGGGGTCTTCCGCGTCCTCGACACCTTGGCGGTGGACTACTCCGCCAACGGGACGGTGCGAGACCGCGCCGGGCGCTCCGGCGCCGCGTATGCCGCGCCCCACGGCCAATTTGTGTGCAAAGACGGCAAGTGGTTTGCCTTGGCTTGTACCACCGACCGCATGTGGCAACGCTTCTGTCGGGCCATGGGCCGCCCGGAGCTCGGCACGGACGAGCGGTATGCCACCGCTAAGGCTCGCCTCGGCCGCCGGCCGGAGCTGGAGGCGCTGGTGGACGATATCGGGCGGCAATACAACCGGGATGAGTTGCTGGAAATCCTAGACAAAGAAGAGGTGCCGGCCGGCCCCGTCTACAGTATCGAAGATATCTTCAATGACCAGCATTACTGGCTGCGTGAAGCCATTATCAAGGTGGCCGACCCCATCTATGGCGAGCTGGCGATGCCTGGCATAGTGCCCAAGCTCTCCCGGACGCCGGGCCGGATTCGCCACGGCGGGCCGGCGCAGTTGGGCCAGGACAACCACGAGGTGTTCTGTGGCTTATTGGGGCTGTCTGACGCGGAGTTGGCGGCGCTCAAGGAAAACGGTGTGGTGTAGGCGTGATAACCGGCGGCAGACAGGTTAAGCGCAGCGGAAAGGGTGGGGCGGCAGCCCCCCGCTACGCGTAACCACTATGACGAGAGCAGATCACGAGACCGACGGCCCCGCAACACCATTAGCTAGGCCCAAGGCGCCCATCCCCACGCCTTTTTACTACGGGTGGCTTATTCTGGCCGTTACCGTGGTGTCCGCAGGGCTATCCGGGACCACGTCGCAGCTCTTTACGTCAATTATGGTGAATCCCTTGACCGACGAGATGGGATGGACCCGTACCCAGATGGCGGGCGCCCTCACCATCGGGGTTTTTGCCACGGCTGCGCTGAGCCCCATCCTGGGACGGCTGACCGACCAGCACGGACCCAGAGCGATCATGTCGGTCGGAGCGGTGGTGGTGGCCGCAGGGTTTGTGGCCGTTGCTAATATGCGAACCCTGTGGCAGTGGTACGTCAGTTATGTCATCGCGCGCGGCGTGGCGCAGGCGGCGTTGAGCGGAGTGGTTTCCTCCACCACCATCACCAATTGGTTCATCCGGAAGCGGGGCCGCGCTCTCGGGATCATGTCAAGCTCCTTCCAGCTCTCCAGCACCTTTCTGATTCCCCTGGCGCAATTCGTGATCCTGCGCTGGGGCTGGCGCATAGTCTACATGCTGTTGGGCGCGGCAACCGCGGTGATGGTGTTGATACCCGCCGCGGTGTTTTTGCGCAAACGGCCGGAGGACATAGGCCTCCTGCCCGACGGCGCCCAACCGGCGGCTGCGCCGGCTACCGAAAGCGGGCCGCCCCGGGCGGCGGGCACCCAGAGCACCGAGATCAACTTCACGGCCAAGGAGGCAATGGCCACGCGCACGTTTTGGTGGCTGGTGGGCGCGCAGTTCGTCACGCTGCTGGTCACCGGCTCGGTGACGTTTCACCTGGTCGCGTACTTCACCGACATCGGTGTTTCGCCGGGAGCGCGGGCCTTCGCAGCGAGCCTGTTCGCCTTTGCCAGCGGGTTTTCGAACACCATGTGGGGTTACTTAGCTGAGCGGTTCTCCGAGCGCTTGCTGGGTATTGCGGCCACCTTGCTGGGTGGGGCGAGTATGGTGCTGATTATTCTGCTGCGGGGTGATCTGGCGGCCCTGTTGCTCACGGTGTTTTACGGCGCAACCGCCCGCGGGCAGGGGGCAGTACTCCAGCTGCTCATCGCGCAGTACTACGGACGCGCGTCCTTTGGCGCGGTCAGCGGGACCCTGCTGCCCATAGGCTACATTGGCCTGGGGATTGGACCGCTGATTGGCTCGGTGGTGTATGACCTGACGGGGACCTACGTCGCGTTCTTGGTGACACTGGTGGGACTGCACGTGCTGTCGGCGCTGTTTTTGCTGGCGGCGGTTCGGCCCAGGCTACCCGAGCGTCTGCGGACGGCTACGGCGCGCTAACCCAGGGGTCCGGGCCGGGGTCACGCCCCGAAGCCACCATGCCCAGACGGGTTAGGTAGTGTTGCCAGCCCGACGCGGTGTTTAGGTGGTCTGCCTTGGGCACCCCGGTGTGGCGCACCAACACGGTGGTCACGCCGCTCTCGTGGCTGAAGGTGATCTCGGCCGTGGTGGAGCCAGGCCTGATGGGGTGCCCTGGAGTCTCCCAACCCCAGGCTAGGACAATGCGCTGGTTGGGCAGGATCTCCCGGAACTCGCCGCTGAGAATGTCCCGGCCGGTGACGTTCACCCAATACTTGCCACCGGGCTGGGGGTCCAGTTCCACCAAGACGCCCTGCCACTGCTTCATGAGATCGGGATCGGTGAAGTGGGCGAAGACGTGCTCGACGGGGGCGCGGACGCGAACGCGCCGCTCAATTGCATCGGCATCGGCATCGGCATCGGCATTGGCAGTGGGTTCGGGCATGCGTTCCAACCTCGGAGGATGTTCTAGGGACAGTGCTCAGTGCATATTGTAGCAGCGGGTGTTCGTACAGCAACGTGCCGCCGCTACATTACTCCACGGCCGCGTAGATCCAGCCGGCGTGCCACCTCTGCCACGCGGCGGCCCAGGATACGGGCAGCTTCCACGTCATCCACGGTGGCGGGGCCGACGGCCACCGGCCCGTAGTAGGAGTTAGAGCTACCGCGCATGACGTTGCTCCAAGGCAACCCCACCGGGATCATCCCGTTGGCAATGAGCGGGTGCCACATCTGGAGCAAGGTGATCTCGTTGCCGGAGGCACGGGAGCGGGCGGCGGTGAAGGTGCCAAAGGGGCGGCCCACCAGCATCTGGTATTCCCAGAAGTCTTCGCCCTGGTCCAGCCACTCCTTGACCTTGGCGGAGATACCGCTCCAGTTGGGCGATCCCAAGATGTAGGCGTCGGCCGTAGCCATCTCCGCTAGGGTGGCTTGGTCGAGATTACGCACCCACGCCTCGGTGTCCGGCAGGGAGCACACACCCTCGGCGGCGGCGGCGGCCAGCGCGCCCATCGCGCGGGCCCGGTGGTCGTACACAATGAGTACGGTGATCACGGCTGCTCCTCCAGCAGGCGCTTAAACGACTGCAAGTTTTTGACGGCGCCGGCCTGTATGGCATTGACCACCATGGGTGCGAAGAGCGCGGGCAATGGGCCGGTATTAAGGTCCACGCTAATGCTGAGCTGTGTGCCGTTATCCAGTGGAGTAATGAGGTAGCGCCACAGGCTGGTGACCGGGCCGGCAATGTTGGTGTAGGCAAGTGTGTGGGGTGGGGTGTGTTCCTTGACCGTGCTGACCACCGTGACCGAGTGTCCCTTCACCTGCGCCCGCTGGGTGAAGGTTGTGCCGGCGCCGACCGGGCCTTCCGATGTCTGGGCGATCTCCTCCAGTTCACTCACCCACTCCGGGTGACGCGAAAAGTCGGTCAGTAGCGCGAAAACCGCAACCGGCGCGGCGGCAATGGTGAGCGTGTGCGAAAAAGTGGGCATTTGTGGTTAGCTTCCCCCCGGCTTTGCGGGGAATCCTAGATGCAACTCTTTGAGGCTCACGAAGCGATTGCGGCCTAGGATGATGTGATCCAGCACGTTGATGTCTAGCTCCTCGCCCAGCTGGACCAACCGGGCGGTGAGCGCCACGTCCTGCGGGCTGGGGGTAGGATCGCCGGAGGGATGATTGTGCACCACAATGATCGAAGTGCAGTTCTCCCGCACCGCGGGGCGGAGCACCTCGGCTGCCCGGACGTTCGCGCCGCTGACGGTGCCCTTGTAGATCTCCGGTATGCCAAGCACCTGCTGGCGTACGTTCAGCAGCACCACGCGGAGGTGCTCTTGCTCCAGGAGTCCCATCTCCGCTTGCAACAGCCGCACCACGTGCTCTGCGGTGGTGATGGTTACCCGGTCATCGGGCTGCACGGCGGTGAGTCGCCTGCCCAGCTCCAGCGCAGCCAGCAGTTGTGCGGCCTTGGCTTCCCCCAAGCCGCGCTCGTTGCGCAGCTCGCCGAAGGTGGCGCGGTACATGCCGGCCAGCCCGCCGAAGCGCACCAGCAGCCGTTCCGCCATGTGTACGGCGTTCTCGGCCACGATGCCCACCCGTAGGATGATGGCCAGCAGCTCGGCGTTGCTGAGCGCGCCGGAGCCGTAGTCCCGCAGCCGTTCCCGCGGGCGTTGCTCAGCAGGTAGCTCGCGGATACGGATCCGGTACTCGGAGGGTGGCGCTGCGGTAGGTTCGGTCATAGCGTGCCTCTGCCGCTGTTATAGGACATTGGGCGCGTGCTGTCTAGGCTGTGGGATGCGCGGAACGTGCCGAAGAGTCTCGGGGGGCGCGGGGCCGCGAGGCCCTAGCGTCACCTGAGTGTAGCGGAGGGTCCGGTGAACTAGCAACCGGCGGCCCTCCCGGGGGGAGGGGGGAGCGGGGAGTCCAGAGGGGTGCCCCCTCTGGCAGGAGGTATGGAGGATGTGCCTCCATGCGCTACTTTTCTTTAGTTGCCCCTTCCTTCTAGGAAGGGGGCAAGGGGGATGGTTCGCACCCAGCTTCCTGTCATTGCGAGCCGCAGCGAAGCAATCTGGGGCAGTGGCGGGGCACCCGGAGGCAGGGGGCATTTCCCGCGACCGGCCGGCCACCCCACCCCAGATTGCCACGTCGCAGGCTCCTCGCAATGACGGGGTAGCGCTTGCAATGAGAACAAAAGTTCTGTATCATTGCGGCACTGTGCAGCCTGTATTCTACGAAGAGCTCCGTGCTAAGCGGCTGCTCCACCGGCTGCAGACGCCGGGATGGACCTTCCGCTGGGCGGCCAATCCCTACCGGGGTGGCCAGCACCCCTGTGCGTACTGCTACGTGCGGGGCGATCACCTCTACCGCGGTCATGCCGGTGGCGACCGCTTTGAGCAGCGGCTGGGGGTGAAGCGCAACGCCGCGGCGGTGCTGCAAGAAGAGATCCATCGGCCGCGCTGGGCCGGCGAGCCGCTGGCGATCGGTACGCTGTGCGACCCCTACACCCCGGCGGAGGTGACCTACAAGCTGACCCAGGGGCTGTTGGGCGTGCTGCTGGCGCGTGGACAACCCGCGGTCATCTTCACCAAGTCCAGCCTCATTATTCGAGACCTGCCATTGCTCCAGGCGCTGGCCCAACGCGGGCTGGTACAGGTGGTGTTCAGCCTGGCCACGCTTGACCTCGAGGTCTGGCGGCACGTGGAGCCAGAGGCGGCGCAACCGGAGCGGCGGATTCAGGCGCTCGGACGCCTGGTGGCGGCGGGTGTGCCAGCCGGGATCGTATTGGGGCCGCTCCTGCCGGACTATACCGACGCCCCTGGCAACTTGGAAGCGCTGGTGCGCGCCGCAAGCGACAATGGCGCGCGTTTCCTGGGCGCTAACGTGCCGCAGCTACGCGTGGGGAGTAAGGATTGGTATATGCCGGCGCTGCGGGAGCTGCACCCCCACATGCCGCCACAGTATGCGCGCCATTATCGTGGGCCGTTCGACCCCAGCCACTACACCGAAGAGCTGCTGGCCGTCATCGCAGGGTTACGCCGCCGCTACGAGCTGCCGGATCAACCCGGCGGCGCGTGGCTGGCCCAGGCGTTGCCCGGCGGTCAGATGACTCTGGCGTTGTGAGCGCTAGGCGCCGTCCCTGCGGCGGCGCAGGAATGAGCCCAGCAGGAGCATCACGGTCAGCGCCGCCGTCCCCAGCGTGACCCGCAGTCCGGTGAGGAACGATTGCGGTTCGTAGCGGAACTCTACGCTATGCTGTCCCGGCGGCAACGCAACCGCGCGGAACAGGTAGTTGGCCCGGATGATCGGGGTCTCCTGCCCGTCCACCCAGGCGCGCCAGCCGGGGAAGTAGCTGTCATTCAGCACCAGGAAGCCCGCGTGGGGTTGATCTGTCACCACCTGCAGCAATTCCGGCTCGTAGCGCGTCGTGACAACCGTGTGCGCAGACGCCGCGGGCGCCGGCCCTAGAGGCAAGGGTTCCGGCATGGTGAGGGCATCCAAGACCGCTTGGCCGGAGCGCAGGTGGGGGAGGGCGCGGAACTGGGCGTCTTCGCTGCGCACTACAGTGGCCTCAGTAGTGAAGAAGGCCCGCGCTTGGGCCACGCGGTTGCGGTAGATCTTGAGGTCGCCTAGGTAGATGCGTTGCCAGCGCGGGTCCAGGGTCAGACTGGTGTGCTTCCCGGTCTCCCGGTTGATGAAGGACGCTCCGGCAATCACCAGCGTTGCCGGCCCGGCATGAGACGCAATGGTGAGGCTCCGGGGCGTGGCCTGGGCGTCGAAGGGGAGGGTGGTGAGGAAAACCCGTCCTCCCTGCCCATCACGCCCGGTGGCGATAGCGCGGACCGCCCGCGGCGCGGCCCCGGTCCGCCCTACCGCGTCCGCGTCGAACGTGTCCACCCCAGCGTGGAGCTCCCAGGACGTGCGCCTACCGTTAGTGTCGATGACCGTCACGGTGGCGATGGGCGCGCCCTCGGCGATGCTGCCGCCCTCGTCTATGTAGGTGGCAAGACCGAGCGCGGTGGCAGGCCCCCAGTCGGCGCCCTCTAGGCGATAGGACGCTTGACCGCTGAGCCGGACCGGCAGGCCGAGGTCGTAGAACACGCCGTCCACGGTGGGGTCGTTTATGCGGTCGTCTATCAGGTACTTCACGTTGAGCAGCCCCAGCAGGTCTGCACTGGGGATGCCCGCAATGTGGTCGCGGATCAGGGCGGCTGCGCCCACCGGCGCGGGCGGTCTGATCGGGTCAATGCCGCCGCTGTCCAGGAGCAGCTGTTTTAGCTGGGCATGACGGTGGGTGGGCAGGAGACCGCCATCGTAGCCGTCCAAGAGCGGAATGCCAAAGCGCAGACCGAGGTTGGGCGTGAGGGTGGCGTTGAATTTAGACACAGTCCCAATGGCCGCCACTTCTCGGGGCGGCAACACCTTGCTAAGCTCGGCTTTCTGCGCTTGCCAAGCTTGGGGTTCGTAACTCAAACCGGCAATGCTTAGCACACGGTACAGTCCGGGGTCCTCCCGCAGCCGGTCCACGGTTGGCGGGGCCGCTTCGTCCACCGCGCCCGGCACGGGATGGGAGATTGGATAGGGAAGCCGGGCGAAGTAAAGCTCAGCGCCAAAGATGAGCAGCAGCAGCACGGCCGCGGCTTTGCCGGGCATAAAGAAACGCCCCAGCACGATGATCAGCAGGGCGCCGCCGCCCGCCCCGGCCCACCAGAGCATGACGTCTGGCGGCGGCAGCTCCAGCGGGGTGAAGCGTGCAACCAGCGGGAAGACGAGTGCGACGGCCCCCATCAGCAGCAGTCCGGCCCCCAGCGTGAAGAGGCGGTTGCTGAGCTGCGCCCGCTCTACCCGTAGCCGCTCGCCTGCTGCGAGGGCGTCGATCCCCAGGCCCGCGAGTCCGGCCAGACCGAAGGCCGCGAGGAACAGCCAGCGTGCGGGCACGCGGAAGAGCGCAAACCCCGGCAGGTGATCGTAGAACAGCTCGTAGATCGGCAGATAGCGGCCCAGGGCGAAGGCCACGCCGGCCACCGTCAATCCGGCGAAGTAAGCAGTGAGGTTGTAGCTGTAGCGCTTGCCCCACCAGGGGGCGGCAATGGCCGCGGTCATGAGCGCCGCCGCCCCGGTATAGGCAACGTACTCACTGAAGGGCGGGTCATGGTACGTGGGCAGAAAGGCGCGCAGGAGCTCCCAGGGCGGCAGGGAGAAGGAGACCGCTTCCGTGTACGGGAGACCGCCCGCGCGGATGGAGAGCGCGGCAAGCTCCAGTGCGGGGAGCAACTGCGCCGCGGCAAGGCCTAACCCCAGCGCAAGCACGCCGGCGAGCAGCAGCCCGCTGTACGCCACCGCTACGGCAGGCCGCGGCAGGCGCTGCACGCGGCGCCAAGTGGCGCCCGGCGGGCCACCGCGGCCCGCGCGGTAGCTGAGCAGCGCCAGATAGCCTGCGAGCGCGGCCAGTGCGACCAGGCTGATGAAGGTCTCTTGAGGGTGACCGGCGGTGATCTGTAGTCCCAGTGCCACGCCGCCGGCCACTAGCCAGCGGACGCTGCGGCCTTCGTGGGCCTTGTAGAAGGCGAGCGCAAGCCAGGGTAGCCATGCCGCTGCCTGGATCTGGTTGATGTGGCCGGCCTGCGCGGCAAAGAACCCCCCTAGTCCAAAGGCCAGGCCGCCCGACCACGCACCCAGTAGCCCCGTGCCTGCGCCGCGGCGCAGGAAGAGGTACATCCCCGCGCAGGCCAGCCAGATATGCAGCACGTAGGACCAGTTCACGGCTTGTGAAGCGCTCTGGCCCAGGAACAGGAGGTTGGGCAGGTACAGCACGCCGGTCTGAGCGTTTGCTAAGAAGGGGACGCCGGTGAAGAGGTCGGGGTTCCAGAGCGGGAGCCGGCCGTCCAGAAGCGCCGCGGCGCGGTAATCCCAGTACGGATAGAAATAGGTGTAGAGGTCGTAGTCCGTAAGAACGCCGCCGCCGAATGCGGTTGGCGCGGTGAACAATAGGGCGATCCCTGCCAAGCTCAGGAGCGCAAATAGGTCGTGTAGGACTGGTCGCTGAGGCAAGGAAGCTCAGGCACCTCTGGGACGAGAGAACAGTGGCCGGCGCATCGCCTGTTGGGCGGCGTAATGCGTGACCTCACTATAGCGCACGATAGCGCACGCCGCGAACCGAGTGCCGTAGTCAGCTGGGGAGATCTCCCGTGCCGAGGCCGTGGAGGCTGGGTGGCGCGGCGTTAGATGGGGTTCTCCACGTAGGTGTCGCCGATAATCTGGGAGTCCAAGAGGTCCTGGTAATCGGCGTCGCTCACGCCCAGCAGGCCCTTGAGCACCGCCGCGTTGTGCTGGCCCAGCGTGGGGGCGGGCATGCGGACCTCCAGCGGCGTGCGGGAAAACCGGGCCATGGGGCGGGGGTAAGGGTGGGTGCCGGCGGCGGGATGCGTGATCGTCGTCAAGAACTCCCGCTCCTGTAGATGCGGGTCAGCGTGGATGTCCTGGGGATGCATTACCGCAGCGGCGGGGACACCGGCCTCCTGCAGCCGGACCATGAGGAGTTTGTCGTCTTCGCCCTGCGTCCAGGCGCCAATGATCGCCTCTAGCTCGTCCTGGTGATGGAAGCGGCTCACCACGTCGTTGAAGCGGTCGTCTTCCGCCAACTCGGCGCGGCCCATCACGCGGCAAAGCTGGTAGAACGCCTCGTCGGTCTTCACTGCGATGGCGATCCAGCGGTCCTCGCCGCGGCAGGGGAAGACGCCGTGGGGCGCCATGGAGGGACTGCGGTTGCCCCAGTGCGGTTGCACTCGTTGGTTCATGGAGTAGTCCATGAATGCGTGAATCAAGTGGTTCAGCACACTCTCGGCCTGGGACATGTCGATGAGCTGGCCTTGCCCGCTGTGCACGCGGTGATTGAGCGCGGACATGATGGCGAACGCGCCCTGAGCCGCCGCGGTGGGGTCGGCATGGTAAATGGGGGAGGTCATGGAAGGATCAGCGTCGCGGTACCCCCGGATTGCGGTGTGGCCCGCCACGGCCTCCACGTTTGCGCCGAAGCCTTTGAAGTACTTGTACGGTCCGGACAGCCCAAAGCCGTTGAAGCGCAGCATGACCAGCCGCGGGTTAACGGCTGATAGGTCGGGGTAATCTATCCGCAGCTTCTCCACCACGTGGGCGGCGTTGTTCTCCAAGTACACGTCGCTCTGTTCTACCAAACGCAGGAAGAGGTCCCGGCCCTTGGGATCGAGCAGGTTAAGGGTGACGCTCTTGCAGTTGCGCTTGCCGTAGTTGAATACGGCGTAGCGGTCCCAGAAATTGCCCTCCGGGTTGCGGTCGGCGTAGAGTGCGCCCCGTGGCCCCCGCACGAACGCCGGTGGCATGTTGCGATAGTTGGTGCGGGTGGGGTTGAGGTGATGGATGCTCTCCACTTCGATGACCTCTGCGCCCAGGTCCGCCAGGATCAAGGTGAGGAACGGGCCGGCCCACACCAGCCCCTGGGAAAGCACCCGGATGCCTTCCAGCGGTAGCGTCATCAGATGATCCCCCGTTCGCGCAGAATGACCAAGTCCGGCTTTGAGTAACCCAGGTGGTCGCACAGGACCGGCACGTTGTGCTGGCCCAGGGTGGGCGCGCGCCGGATTTCGCCGGGAGAGTCGGTGAGCCGGAAGGGCGGGCCGGGGAACTCCAGCGGCCCGGTGTGGGGAGGGTCTAGTTGCGTGAAGAAGTTCCGGAAACGGAACTGGGGGTCCCTGAAAACGTCTGCCATCGTGTTGACCGCGCTCACCGGTAAGCCCTGGGCCTGGCCCTTCTCCATGATCTCCTGCTTAGTATGGCTGAGCAGCCAGGGGTACATGATCGCGTCCAGTTCCGGCACCATCATCTCCATGTCGAACATGTTGTCGGTAAAGTGCTTGTCCTCAATGAGGTCCAGCCGGTCAAAGGTGCGGCAGAACCGATGCCACCAGTAGGGCTGCGCCACCAGGTGTACATAGCCATCCGCACAGGGATAGACCCCGCTGGGCATGATGGACATCCGGAATTCCCTAGAGCGCCGGAAGGTGAGATCGCCGGTGTAGCCCACGGACAGGATGTTGTTGACGGCGCGGTCAAGGGTGCTGGCCATGACCTCCATGAGCGGGATGTCGACCCACTGGCCTTCGCCGTCACGGCGGGCGCCCGAGTACGCGCCCATGCCCATTGCCGCGGCCACCCCCGCGGCCAGAAAGACCGGGGCGTACAAACCGATCTTGTTGGGCTCGCGGTCGGGCTGCCCCGTGACGAAGAGGTTGTTGCCCATAGCGTAGAGCAGCATGTCGTCGATTTTGTAGTCACGGTAGGGGCCGGACTGCCCAAAGTTAGAGATAGTGAGCAGCAGCGCGCGGGGGTTAATCTCCCGTAAACGCGCGTAACCCAGCCCCAGCTGCTCCAGAACGCCGGGCCGGAAGCTGGCGACCACCATATCCACGTCTTGGACCAGGCGCTCCACGATTTTGCGGCCGGTGCCGGTCTTCAGGTCCAGGGTAACGCTCTGCTTGCCGGTGTTCAGCGCCAGGAATTGCCCGCTCTTTTCGGGGTGCGGCTCATCGCCGGGAAAGGGGCCCAGCCGGCGGGCGATGTCTCCGGTGCCGGGGCGTTCGATCTTGATGACCTCGGCGCCGTTGTCCGCGAAGAGCTTGGTGCAGTACGGCCCCGGCAATCCGTGGGTGAGGTCCAGGATGCGAAGGCCTTCAAGAGCCGAGGGCATTACCCGCCGCTCCTTGCAATGCGTCTGCCACCGTTGCTTGGTCCGGTCATGCGCGGCGGCGCTCCATAAACTGGTCCCACACTTCCGGGTTGACCAGCCGCGGGGGGCGCTCGCCCTGCAGCACCTGGATGGTCTGCTCCGCGGCGCCGATGGCCAGCTTGCGTACCGTGGCGGTGCTGATCCCCGCGATATGGGGCGAGAGCAGGGCGTTGTCCAACGAGAAGAAGGGATGGTCGGCGGGCATGGGCTCCGGCTCGTAGACGTCGATGCCGGCCCCGGCGATGACGCCGCCCTGCAGCGCCTCTACCAGCGCCGCGGTGTCCACCAGCGGGCCGCGGGCGCAGTTGATCAGGTAGGCCGTGGGCTTCATGAGCCGCAGCTCCTCCCGGCCGATCATGTGATTGGTCTCTTGGGTGTGCGGCGCGTGGACGGTGAGAAAATCGCACTGCGGCAGCATGTCCTGCAGCTGCTCCACTTTGGTCACGCCCAACGTTGCCATGTACTCAGCGGTGAGGTACGGGTCGTAGGCCAGCACCGTCATATTGAAGGCGGCGATGCACTTCTTGGCGGTCAGCGAACCGATGTTGCCAAGACCAACGATGCCCACGGTGAGCCCGTCCAGCTCGATGCCCATCGCGTCGGTGAAGTAGTGAGCCCGGGCGCCCCAGGCTTGATCGCGCACCATACGGTCACTGCGGCGGAAATCCTTGGCTAGGCCTATCATCATGCCGATGGCGTGTTCCGCTACCGGAATGGAGCCGACGCCGGTGTTGTTCACCACCGGAATGCCGCGCTCGGTGGCGGACTCCAAGTCAACCCGGTCGTAGCCTGCGCCGGAGACCGTGACCAGCTCCAGTTTGGTGGCCGCTTGGATGGCCTTGCCTGGCACAAAGCCGCCGGGATTGCAGATGGCGGCATGGGCGTCCTTCATGGCCTCCGTCAGCTCATCCTCCGAGGCGTTGCGCAGTTCAACCAGGTCAAAATGCTCCGACAACATGGCGTGACCGTCCGGATGCGACATAGGATTGGCGAGGACTACTTTTTTACGTTCGGCCACTGGCTGCTCCGTTCATCACTAAACTAAACTCAAACGCGTTACGGCCGCTCATGGCGCGGCT
The DNA here is from genome assembly GCA_965261835.1 of Dehalococcoidia bacterium. Taxonomy (GTDB): domain Bacteria; phylum Chloroflexota; class Dehalococcoidia; order SHYD01; family SHYD01. The sequence continues at coordinate 263,697 of OZ253478.1, forward strand.
TGCCGGTTCGCCGTAGGGGGCCCTGACCAGGAACCCCCATGAGCGGATGGCGTTCAACTGCCCAATGCCCCGATGTCCATGCCGTACAGTTGCGCGACGTTCCCGCGCACCAGCTTGGCCACGCTTTCCGGTGAGAGGTGCCCCAGGTCTCGTGCAATGACCTGCCGGGAGTAGGGCCAAGTGGTGTTGGGGTGGGGGAAGTCGTTAGACCACATACAGTTGTCAACGCCCCACCAACTGAAGTTCCGGCCGCCCACTTGGTCAAAGAAGAAGGTGAGGAACACCTGCCGGGCCACGTACTCACTGGGTGGCTTGTCGATGGGGATGGGCACAGACGGCCCCCAACGGCGGAAGTACTTGTCCCACTGGTCGATGACCCAGGGCGCCCAGCCGATCTCGTTCTCCACGTCCACAAACTTCAGGCGGGGGTAGCGCTCCATCACGCCGGAGAAGATGAGCGCAAAGAAGGCGTCCATGACGTCCAGGAGCTTCTGGTTCACGGCACCGCGGTAGCGGTCCAGCCCTTTGAGCACGGTGATGTCGAAGCCGAAGCCGGTGACGATGTGCAGGCTGACCGGCATGCCCATCTCTTGCGCCGCGGCCCAGAAGCGCTCGTAGTGGTCCGTGGTGAAGGCCAGCTCCTTGGGCGGCGATTGCCACACCATCGCGCCTTTCAGCTTCATCTCCCGACAGCGTTGCAGCTCGGCGATGGCGTGGTCGATGTTGTACATCGAGATGATGGGGACGCCCACCAGGCGGTCCGGCGCCACCGAACAGTATTCGGCCAGCCAGTCGTTATAGACGCGGAAACACGCCTCCTGCAACTCCGGGTCGCGCACGTCTTTGTAGAGGGTCATGGACAGGGTAGGGTAGAGCACCTCCGCGCTCACGCCGTCCACCGCCATCTCATTGAGCCGGGCGTTGGGGTCGGTGCCGCCGCGGATGTCCTGGTTGTGGAACTCGGTCTTCTCCGGGAAGCGCGGCGCCCGGTCTCGGTACTTGGCCGGCAGCCGATCGACCCACAGCGTGGGGCTTTCCATCACGTGAGAGTCGGCCGAGATGATCAGCTCTGCGGCGTCCAGGCTGGCTACGGGCGTGTCCGCCTGGGCCAGAGAGAAGTCGGTACGTACGTGCGGTGTGGTCATAGTGTGCTCCAGTGCTGCCCCCTCCCCTGAAGGGGGGAGAAGGATAGGGCCAGAGTGCCGTGAATCCAGATCAGCGGGGGTTGGATCTTAGTCCTCTTCGAGCGTGCTAGTGTCGCCTTCCGGCAGGCCCAGCTCCCGCGCTTTGAGCAGGCGCCGCATGATCTTGCCGCTGCGGGTCTTGGGCAGCGAGTCCAGGAAGTCGATCTCCCGGGGCGCCACCGCGGCGGAGAGCTTCTGGCGGGAGAAGCGCATTAGCTCCGCCCGCAACTGGTCGCTGGCCTCGAAGCCGTCCTTGAGCGACACGAAGGCCTTGACCACCTCCATTGCGATGGGGTCCGGTTTGCCGATGACCCCCGCCTCAGCCACCGCCGGGTGCTCGATGAGCGCGCTCTCCACCTCGAAGGGCCCCACCAGGTGCCCCGCGGTGTTGATCACGTCATCCGTGCGGCCCACGAACCAGATGTAGCCGTCCTCGTCCATGCGGGCGCTGTCGCCGGTGATGTACCAGCCGTTCTTGAACTTGGAGTTGTACATGGTCTCGTTGCGCCAGTACATCTGGAACATGCCGGGCCAGCCGGGCCGAACAGCCAGGTCGCCGTCGGTGTTGGGGGGCTTGACCAGCCCGGTTTCGGGATCGATGACCGCCACCTCAACGCCGGGGATGGGACGGCCCATGGAGCCGGGCTTTACGTCCTGTACCGGGTAGTTCGCCACCATGATGTGGCCGGTCTCGGTTTGCCACCAGTTGTCATGAATGGGCTGGTTGAACACCTTGGTGCCCCAGACCACCGCCTCGGGGTTGAGCGGCTCGCCCACGGAGCAGATGTGGCGCAGGGTGCCGAGGTCGTGCCGTTGCACCGCGGCCTCGCCGGCCTTCATCAGCATGCGGATGGCGGTGGGCGCCGAGTACCACACGGTTACCTTGTACTTGTCGATGAGGCCGTACCAGCGGCTGGCGCTGAAGCCCCCTTCGTAGATGAGTTGGGTGACCCCGTTGGTCCAGGGGGCTGACATGCCGTAAGAGGTGCCCGTCACCCAGCCGGGGTCTGCGGTGCACCAGTAGAGGTCGGAGTCCTGGAGGTCCAGCGCCCACTTGCCGGTGGCGTAATGGCCAATGACGGCGCGATGGCAGTGCACCGCGCCCTTGGGTTTGCCGGTGGTGCCGGAGGTGTAGTGCATGATGGAGTAGTCGGTCTCCGCCGTGGGCGCAACCTGAAAATCGGAAGAGGCCGCGGCCATCAACTCCTCGTAGCTGAGGTCGCCGGGCTTCAGGGCGTCTTGGAAGCGGCCGTTCTTGTTCATGATGATGACGTGTTGCAACTCCGGCAACTGGGGGAGGATGTCCTTCACCCGCTCCCGCAGGTCCGGCGTGGTCAGCAGCACCTTGGCGCCGGAGTCCTCCATGCGGTCCTTCACCGGGTCTGGGCCGAACGCGGAGAAGAGAGGCCCGACCACGGCCCCAAGCTTGAGCACGCCAAAGAATGCGAAGTAGAGCTCCGGCACCCGCTCGGCGAAGATGAAAGCGCGGTCGCCCCGGCTAACGCCGAGGTTGGCGAGGACGTTTGCGAACTTATTGCTCTCCCGCGCCATATCCGCGAAGGTGTAGCGCTCCTCCTCGCCGTTCTTGCCCTCCCAGATCAGGGCAGCCTTGTCGCCCTTGCCGTGCTTGACGTGCCGGTCGATGGCCTCGTAAGCCAGGTTCAGACCGCCACCGGGCAGACCGTCCAATTGGGCGCGCATCTCGTCCCAGGAGAAGCTGCTGCGGGCGGCCTCGTAGTCGGTAAGGTTGGGGGTGACTTGGGGAGCGTACTCGCCGGATCGGGTAAGGGTTTGGTATTCCATGGATCGTCTTCCTCCTTGGCCCAGGCGTGGTTCAGGGCGGTCCGACGCGTCATGCTGCGGCTAGGGATGCTGCTGGCCTATGATAACCCGCTGCCGTGCCTGAAGCAAGGCGGGGGTGGGGCGGCCCAGCGGGGAGTGCAGAGGGGCATAGCCCCGCTGCCGGGGGTCTGGGGGTCCCAGCATCTTTTCTTATTCCCTCAATGGCATCCCCTACCGCACGTAGCCGTCGTGGAGGCCGCCGTCGACGCTGAGCACGCCCCCGGTAGTGGTCTTGGAGCGGTCGGAGGCAAAGAACAGCGCGGCCTCGGCCACGTCCTGCGCGGTAACCGCAGTCTTTAGCATGTTGCGGCCGCGGTAGAAGTCTGCAAGCTGGTCGGCGGGAACCCCGTGGGCTTGGGCCCGAGCTTGGCCCCATTGGCCGGCCCATAGTCCGGAACCGCTGATGATGGCGTCGGGGGCCAGGCTGTTCACCCGGATGCCCTCCTCCGCCACCTCCTCCGCCACGCAGCGGGCCAGGTGCAACACCGCCGCCTTTGCGGTGGCGTAGGCCGCGGCGTTCTTGGCGGCGGCCAGCCCCGCCTTGGACGCCACGAAGATGATGCTGCCGCCCAGGCACGCGCCGTCCGGCGTGCGCTGTTGGCGCATCAGCTTGACGCCCGCGCGCGCCGTGAGGAAATAGCCGGTGCTGAGCACGTCCATCGTCTTGTTCCACTCCTCCAGAGAGGTCTCCTCTAGGGAGTGGGAGTAAGCCACGCCGGCGTTGCATACCAGGATGTCCACCCCGCCGAAGCTGCGGACGGCCTCGGCCAGGGCCTCTTGGACGCTGGTCTCGCTGGTCACGTCCATCTGGATGCTCGCAGCCACCCCCACGCCGTAGCGTTGGGTGAGGTCGTCCGCCAGGGCGCGGGCGCCCTCGGCGTTGATGTCCGCCAGCGCCACCTGCGCGCCTTCGTGCACTAACCGCTCGGCAATGCCGCGGCCCAGCGCGCCCGCGGCGCCGGTGATGAAGGCCACCCGGCGGGACAGCTCCTTCTCCGGCGGCAAGAGGGTGAGCTTGTAGAGCTCCAGCGGCCAGTATTCGATGTCGTAGGCCTCCTTCTCGGTGAGGGAGACGAAGCGGTCGATGCTTGTGGCTCCGCGCATAATTGCAATGGCGCGATGGTAGAACTCGGCGGTAATGGTGGCGGCGCGTTTGTCCTTCCCGGCGGTGATCATGCCGAGGCCGGGCACCAGAGTGATCTTGGGCAGCGGCTCAGCGGCGGTGTCCCACGTTTCTTTGTTGGCCTCAAAGAAGCGAGCATAGTCTTCCACGTAGCGCGCCAGCCCGTTATCTATGGCCGCGGTCACCGCCGCGGCGCCGGCCTCGGCGGCGACGTCCACCACGAAGGGCTTCACCTTGGTGTACAGCACGTGGTCGGGGCAGGCCAGGCCGGCCTCGGCCAGGGCTTTGCCCTCCTGTGAACTCACGAACTCCATGATGTCCGGCGCATCGTCGAAATGTAGCACCACCCGTTTGTTGCGGCTCAGGCTGCCCCGCAGCGCGGGCATCACCTCCCCCGCCAGGCCGGCCCGGGCCGCCGGCTCCAGCGGTTGTACTTTCATCCCGCCGAAGACCCGTTTGCCGGTGGCCTGTTCCGCAAGGTACTCCCGCCCGCGCTGGATGAACTCCACGTTGCGGAGGTAGCACTCCTTGGCGTCGTCGGCCCAGGTGATGAGGCCGTGCTTTTGGAGGAGCACGAAGCGGGCTGCGGGGTTGGCTTCCACGGCGTCCACCGTCATGCGGGCCATCACGAAACCGGGCCGGATGTAGGGGATCCACGAGACCTCTTCGCCGAAGAGCCGGCGGGTAATCTCCTGCCCGTCCGCGGCGGTGGCGATGGCGCCTGCCACGTCGGCGTGGACGTGGTCGATGTGCTTGGCGCGCAGGAAGCCGTGGAGCAGGGTCTCGATGGAGGGCCGGGGCGCCGCCGGGTCAATCAGGCAGTGACTAAGGTATTCGGTCATCTCCTCGTCCGACATCCGGTCGCGACTGCGCAGCGGCATCATGTCATCGATGACCACGTCGGCGAAGCCCTTGGCCGTGATGGTGCGCAGGTCGGCGCCGGTACCCTTGACGGTAAGCGTGTCCACCTCGCGGCCGCGAAAGTCTACCACGCGGCGCTTCACCGAGGTGTTGCCGCCACCACGGTTGACCACAGTCTGGTCTGCACCCAGGAGGTTGGAGCGGTAGACCAGCACGCCCACTTCATCGAGGCTCTTGGCGGCTTCATCGGACCAGCGGTTTTCCATGACAAACCTCTTGTGTGTTAGGTGCAGCAAGTTAAAGGCGGTACGGGGTGATCCTACCGTGCGGCGGGCGGGAAGGGAAGCGGTACGGCCAAATCAACCCCGGACCATCACTAGGAGATCGCACAGGTTGGTGCCGGTGGGCGCCATCTCCAGGAGCGAGCCCAGACGCCGGTGCAGCGCGTTGCTGTCGCTGCGGGCCAGGTGCGCTGCCACCGATAAGCCGGCGCCGTCCGCCAGGCCGGCCGTGGCTCCATCCACCAGCGCGCCGCCCACGCCCTCCAAGTAGTCCCGGCCGTCGGTGGCGACGCAGACCACGGTCCAGGGTGTTCCCGCAAGCTCAGGAATGAGCGCCGCGGCTAGCTCCTGGCACCGCCCGCCATTGCCGTCGCCGCGTACCGTTACGGTAACCTCGCCCGCGGCAACCAGGACGAGCGGGCCCTCATTGTAATCGGGGTAATCGGGGTCATCGGGCCGGGCGCGCAGGGCTTGGCCCAACCGGCGCGCCGCAGCCTGGGCCTCGCCGGAGAGGGTGGCGGTGAGCAGCTCCGCCCGGAGTCCGGCCCGCTGTGCCGCCGCGGTGGCCGCCGTGGCCGCGCTGGCCGGACTGCCGATAACCTGGGCGATGCTGCCGGCAAAGCAGGGATCGCCGGGTTTCGGGGTTTCCGGTAGCAATTCCGCCGCGCCCCGCTCCAAGCGCAGCCGTACCGCCGCTGGGGCGGCCGTGCGCAGGCCGTAGCCGTCGAGTGCGGCCAACGCCGCGCCGTAGGTGGAGGAGTCTGGCACGGTGGGGCCGGAACCGATGACATCGAGCCTGCCGCTCACCACATCGGACAGCGCCAGCGTCGTCACTGCCGCAGGCGCGAGGCGGCGGGCCAGTTGCCCGCCCTTCACCGCGGAGAGGTGCTTCCGCACCGCGTTCATCTCGTCGATGCTGGCGCCGCTGCGGAGCAGGAGGCGGGTCACCTCCTGCTTCTCGGCCAGGGTCACGGCCTCGGCGGGCGCCGCCAGCAGCGCGGAGGCGCCGCCCGAAATGAGGCAGAGCGCCAGGTCGCCGGGCCGTACGCGCTGGGCCTCGTCCAGCAGCGCCCGCGTGGCGCTCACGCTGCCGTCGCCGGGCACCGGGTGCTCGCCGTGGCGCACCACGACCTTGCGAGGCATCTCGCCGGGCGCGCCCGGCACGGTGATCACCAGACCACCGTGCACTTGCTCAGCCCCTACGATGTCCTCCACCGCCGCAGCCATCCCCGCCGCGGCCTTGCCGGCGCCCAGCACCCAGAGACGGCCCGCGGCAAGCGGGTAGCGCCGGCCGCCCACCCACAGCGCGCCGTCGTCCGCCTGCAGGTGATCCCGCAGCAAGCGCGCCGGCAGACACGCGCCGATGGCCTCCTCCACGATGGCAAGCGCCAGCCGGCGGGCGGGAGTAGTGGATAGCGCGGGCGCGTTGGTTATGTACAGCGGCGGCATTTCGATATAATACCCATAGTAGTGACCACTGCCAATGCTAGTATTAGCGTAGTCAAAAGCCATGCGGGGGAACCCGCGTGCAGCCGTTCAATCGTTCAGTCGCTCAGTATGGAGACAATACATGGAGATCAAAGAGCTTGGACACGTGGTGCTGTGGGTGCGGGACCTGGAGCGCTCCGTTCACTTCTATCGAGACATCCTGGGCTTCCGGGAGATCACTCGGATGGGCAGCCGCGGCGCCATGTTCTCCTCCGGCCGCGCCCACCACGAGCTGCTGCTGCTGGCGGTGGGCGAGGACGCCACCCCTATCCCTCAGGGCCGGCGCGTGGGCATGTACCACATGGGTCTGAAGATTGGCGAGACCGACCAGGAGCTCCAGGACGCCTTAGATACGTTGGAGCGTGAGGAAGTGTCTATCGTGGGCATGTCCGACCACACCATTACCCACAGCCTCTACATCCTGGACCCGGACGGCAATGAGGTGGAGCTGTTTATCGACGTACAGCCCGCCCTTTGGAAAGAGGACCCTACAATCGCCTCCGCTCCCACCAAGCCCCTGCTCACCCTGAGCAAGCAGATCTGATGCAGACCCCCGTGGTCCAGACACCGTTAACCCACTGGGTTAAGGCCAACGGCCTCCGGTTCCGCTGCCTGGAGTGGCCTGCAGCCCCGAGGCTGCCGGGGGGCGGGCCGCCCGCAGACGCGCCGGTGGCGCTGCTGCTCCACGGCCTCACCAGTTGCGCCGAGACCTGGTCGCTGGTGGCCCCGGCCCTGGCCGAGACGTTCCGGGTGCTGGCGCCGGACTTGCGCGGCCATGGCGACACCGATAAACCCGGCCACGGCTACGACTTCCCCACCATCAACCGCGACCTCGTCGAGCTGCTGGACGGCTTGGGCGTGCGCCAGGCCCACGTGGTGGGTCATTCCTGGGGATCGAACTTGGCGGTCTCGCTGGCGGGACACGCGCCGGAGCGGGTTGCCCGGCTGGCGCTGTTGGACGGCGGCTTCGTTCGCCCCAACCGCCGCGAACACATGAGCCCGGAGCAACTGGAGCAGATGCTGGCTCCCTTGGAGATCTACGCCTCCCAGGAGAGCTACATGACCGAGGTGCGCCGCAACTTCCCGGGCGTCTGGACCCCCGCGCTGGAGACCATTGCCCTTTCCAGTATCTACAATAACCCGGACGGCAGCGTGCGGGAGAAGCTGGACCGGGAAAACCAGAAGCACATCCTGCAGAATATGTTCACCAGCCCGCCTGAGCCGCGCCTGGCGGCCGTGGCGTGCCCTATGATCCTACTGCCCGCCGAGACCAACCACCCGGACGCGGCGGAGCGCATGGCGATGAAGCGCGCCGGCCTGCAGCGGACGCTGGAACTGGTTCCCCACGCCGCGGTGCAATGGGTGCCAGACTCGCCGCACGACGTGCAGCTCCACCGGCCGGACATGGTAGCAGCCACCCTCCACGCCTTCTTCACCGCGGCGGAGTGAGGCCCGTGCTGCGTGCCTGCCTGCCGCTTGCCCTGGGTTTACCGGCCGTGGCAGGCTTGTGGAGAAGACGACAAGCGGATGGCGCGGCCTGAGTCTGTCGAAGCCGCTGCCGTTACTTTCAGCGATCTACTGCCGCAATCTACTGCAACCCAAGCCAAGGAGACCGACCCATGGCTGACACCATCACCATCCGCCGCATGGAACCCTCGGACGAGAAGTATGTCATCGCCATTGATCAGAAGATCGTGGGGGAGGAGCGCGCCTCAAGCTGGCAGCAACGGGTGTTCCGCTACCTGGAGCGCTACTACCCGCCGGTGAGCCACGTGGCCGAGGCCAACGGCGTGGTGGTGGGCTTTATCATTGGTGACCTCCGCGGCTGGGAGTACGGCATGGCCTCCGGTGCCTGGATCGACATTATGGGCGTGGACCTGGACTATCAGGGCCAGGGCGTCGGCCGGCGGTTAGTGGACGCCTTCGTGACGCAGTGCCGGGAGCAGGGCATCAAGAGCATCCATGCCTTCATGCGGGAGGATGACACCCGCATCCAGCGCTTCCTGGAGAGTGCAAACTTCAGCCGCGGCACGTTGGTGGACTACGCCCTCGAACTGTGAGGGGTTTCCCAGGCCACCCGGTTGATCCGGCGGCTGCCCCGATCACGCGCTATACTCTCCGCGCGCCTAACACCTAACGCCTGACCCCTGTGCTCAGTGCCGCGCCGCGCACCATGCCTCGTAGTCCGGGGTCTCCTCGCCCACCACGTACAGGAAATAGAAGCACCCCATATCGCCCAGGAACCGGAACTCCTTCCGCAGCGACGCGATCAGCGCGTCGAAGCTGGGCTGGGAGCGCAAGTAGTTCTTGAAGCCGGCGTGCTGGCGGTCCAGCTCAATGAGCTTTTGGGCGTTGAGGGCCACCGCCTCCACCTTGCGCCGGTTGCGGATGATGCGGGTGTCCTGTAGCAGCGCATCTAGCTGGTCCGGGCTGAGGCCCGCCACCGCCTCCGCGTCGAAGTCCCGGAAGGCCGCCCGGGTACCCGGCCACTTGCTCTCCACCACCTTCCACGACATCCCGCTCTGGAACACGGCTTTGGTCATGACTTCCAAGTAGTCCCCCAGCCGTTGGGGTTCGATGCGCTCCGGGGCGCTGTGCTCGGCCATACTGGGCTCCTATCGTCAGCTGTAGTAGTGGCTTCAATGATACGACGGATATGACGATACGACAGCGTACGGCAGTGCGGCGTTCCTCGGGCGGTGGTGTTTCGAATCGAGTCCGCTCTATCTCACCCGATGGTTCGAGGCGCGGGGGCTTGAGGCGGAGCTGGAACGGCGGCGGCGCGCCTCATTGGGCGCGCCGCCGCCGGTTAAACCTGCGCTCTCCGCCTACCCCTGCTCCCCTTCTCGCACGCCCGCACGATACAGGTAGTTGTGCAGCCCGCTGGCGCCCAGAGTGGCGAGCAGCACCTGCCCCACCACCTCGATGGCGTGGCCGCTAACGTAACCGCTGACGTAGGCGGCAACGCCCAGACCGCAGGCCACGAGGAACGCGCAGAAGGGCGCATTGACGCCCGGCCAGCCATACTTGGTCCCCTGGACCACTCCCCAGGCCAGCGCAGCTAAATAAAGCGTCTGTTTGCTGAATTCCGCAAAGGTTTCCATAATGCTCCTCAATGCTCCTTATTTCTTGGCTCACTTACGTTCACTGCCGCATGCGCCGCGGTCAGTCTGGTTCCCCTTGATTCTGTTGCTCCTCCCGCCAGCGCGCCCACTCGGCGTCCGGGTCCGGCACGCCCAGCAGGTCCGCGGCGCGCCGGCGGGAGTGGATGCCCGCCGTCACCAGTGCGGTCTCGTCGGCCACGAGGCGGCTGTGGTCTTGGGGCAGCACCTGCCCCCACTGCACGCCCAGCCGCACCGGCGGATAGTGCTCGTTGGTCTGCTGTTCCAGGATGCGCAACGCCAGCACCGCCCGTTGCCGGTAGGCCGCGCTGCGGATGAGCCGTTTGCGCTTCACCTTTTGCAGCAGGGGGTGCAGCTCCATCTCCAGCGCCACTCCCGAGAGCGCCTGCCGGTTGTCACCGAAGCTGGTGCGCGGCGTCTCCCCTAGGTCATGCAATGCCCGGTACAGTAGGTCGATGTAGCTCACGTGGAGCTGCACCCCGCCGCCCTGGAGCAGGTCTAGAAGGTATGCCCGCGCCCGCTCCGGCAGCTCCCACACCGCGCCGGGCTGCACCGCAATGTCGGCGCTGTCCTCCACGTTTTCCAGCACCGCAATCGGGTTCCCGGACAGCTCCAAGATGGCCGAGAGCTGTGAGAGCGCCCGGTTCAGTTCCCGGGATGGCTCCACCAGGGCCGGAAGGTCGGACACCCCCCAGAACTGCTTGGGCTCTCGGAGGTTGGGGTAGATGACGAAGGGGATGAAGCCGTAGGGGTTGGGCTTTGATTCCACCAGCGTGTTATCGATCCAGAGCTGGAAGCTTGTCCCCGTCCACACCTCGGTGACGGTGTACTGCTTGGCCGCAGGTGCGCCCCGCCGGCCGGGTGATACCCCCGGCAACGTGGACACGCCGTACATCGCCTCAGCCTCCTCCGCGCTCAGGGTGTAGCGGCTTGCCACCCGCCAGAGCCGGGTCATGTCATCCCCCGCCCACCAGGCGTACAGCCCCTGCACGTCCGGCGCGGTGATGCGCACCCGGCCTGCGCCCGCGTCCCAGGTCACCTTGTAGCAGCCGTCTCCCAGGATCGCGGCGTCGATCTCCGTGTCGAAGTCGAGCTGCGCCAGGTTGTTGTCCTCGTAGATACGGGACAGTGCGACCTCGGCGCGGCGCGCGTGGGTCTCTGCGCCTGGCGCGGCCACCCACGGCTCGGCGGTCAGCGCCACGTCCGACATCAGGTACGAGACCGTCTTCTCCACCACCACCTTGGCGTAGTTGAAGGTCAGCCGTCGCTCCCTCCGCCGGGCGGCCCCCGGCCACTGCAGGCCGTTGTAGAAATCCAAGTGCTCCCGGTAGCGCCGCAGCCGTTCGCCGTCCATCCGGTCCAGTTGCTGCGGCAGAGGCGTCTTCTCATCCATGCAGTCCTCCTTGAAAAAGTGCTCGAAAAAGTGTTCCCGTACCCTCACCCCCTCACTTCGCCGCCCGCCACCGCGCCACCGCGCGGTGCACGGTCCGACGGCTCACCCCAAAGCGCAGTGCCAGCGCTTTGATATCCGGCCCGTCCTGAAGATACCGGCCGTAGATCTCCTCATCCCGGGATTGCAGCGCGGCGTGCCGCCCGCCCTCCGGCTCGTCGAAGATGCAGCGCTCCAGTGGACACCGCAGGCACGAGGGCGACACCTCGCAGCCGGTGTCCGGGTAGTGGTCGTTATCATTCAGGCGGTCCACCAGCGGCAGCCGCGTCTGTTTCTCCAGCAGCAACGTCATATCGATCCTCTCAACGCACTAAGCCAACTCAACTGCGGGCGGTCCCTAAGCCACGGAGACCCGCCCCTTGGCACTTCGGGGTTGGTAGAAGTTGGCGGCGGCCACCGCCAGCGCCAGGCTCATCAGGAAGTCGTCATGGCCGTCTCGCTCCTGTACAAAGAAGTTCATCTGCTGGTTGGGGCGATAGCGCGCCTGCGCCCGCTCCAACTGCTGCAAGCACTCCTGGTGCTCCTCCGATCCGTCCGCGGCGTAGAGCGCCAGCCGATGCGCGTTCACCGCCGCCAGCAGCTGGAAGCCCAGCGTGGACTTGCTGGCCGCCGTGAAAACGAAGGGGTGTGTGATGCTGCCTCCCAGCTGCCGAGTGAGCATGCTGGCTACTCCGGCGCCCAGGCCGGTGGCGTCCACTGCCACCTTTCGGCAGCCCCAGGTCTCGCCCAGCAGTCCCGCCAGCTCGCCCACCAGCGTGGCGTGGCTGCGCCCGGTCCACCACACGTGCTCCACCACCTCCACCCGCGGCAGCGGTTGCAGCGGCGTCACCGCACCAAAGTCCAGCCGCGCGATGGTGGCCACGGTGGAATCGCGGCCCGGCTCCCGCTTCCGTGCCCGCGCGTCGCCGCCCGGGGCGGCCTCGCCGAAGCCCGCTGCCTCGCCGGCCACGTCTACGCCCGCGATGTAGACCGCCCCGTCCGCGCGCCGGTGGCGGCGGGAGTGATCCCCCTGGAGCCAGGACAATTGCTGGCGGCTGAAGAAGCCCGCCCCGCTCTGTACCAGCTCGAGCGCGTACTGGGTGCGGAACAGGGGGTGCGTTTCGCCCAGGCGGTCCCGCTCGGCCAGTACGTAGCGGCCATAGGCCGGGTTGTGCTGCGCCACTGCCCGCCAGTCGAAGCGGAAGTGCCGTTGCCCGCCGTCCCGTCGCTCCGCCGCTAGGTTGGCCTGCTTCTGCGCTTCGAGCAGCGTGCCTGCGTCCCAGGGAGTGCCGTAGAGCACCGTGGTGACGTTGGCGCTGGCCCCCATGGGGCGGAAGTTCTTCTGATAGGTATCGCTGTCCACGTCCTGCGCCTCATCCACCTCCAGCAGCACGTTGGCGGTGGCCCCCACCACGTTGGCGCTGGGCTCGGCGCTGAGGAACGACTGGCGGGCGCGGCCCAGGCGGATGGTGTTCCCGTGCTCCTGCCGCCACTGTCCGGCAAAACCGGCGTCGGTCAGGCGGGCCTTGAGGCGCTCCAGGCTGATGAGCGCTTGGGGGGCGAAGGTAGGCGCGGCCTTGACCGCGGACCCGCCCTCCAGTAGACCCAGCGTGAGCAGTAGCGTTTCTAATTGCGCCGAAAGCTCGTTCTTCCCACCCTGCCGCGCGATCTCCACGGTGAAGGTCAGGCCGCGCCGGCCCAGCACGCTCGCCAACACCGCCCGGCCAATCTCCACCTGGTAGGGGCGTAGCCGCGGCAGCGCGCCGCCCGTCAGAACCGCAGGGCCCCGCGTTGTCAGCGGGGCCATCTCATCACTAACCACTATTAGCTCCCCTCTACCCGACCATCCGCAGCGCAAGCTGCACCAGCACCGCGCCAGCCACTAGGAACAGCAGACCGTTGACCCGGCCCTTTAGCTCTGCCAGATCGGCCTCCAGTCTCCCTAAGCGAGTCTCTACCACCGCCTCGAACGCGGTGACGGGCGCGGCTCCCAGCGGCCGTGGCGCTGGCGGTGTTGGGCCCAATAGCCTCCGCAACCGCATCACCAGGTCATCTCTCATCGGGCATCTCCACCGGCAGCAGCACCTGACCCACGCCTTTCAGCACACCCACCACGCTGTCGTAGAGGTCCTCCTCCGCCTTGCCGCCCATGCGGTACTTGGCTGAGACCGCCCGCAGCAGCAGGCCGATGCCTTTGACTAGGAGGTCGTAGTCCTCCGGGCGTTCGGCCAGCCCACTCTGGAGCTTCACCCGCAACACGGCGATCTCTTGATCGAGGCCTTCTATCTCCCGTGCCGTTTCTAGGGCAGTGCGCTCGGCCTCCCCCAGCGCGGTGGCATAGAAGTTCTTGGGCGTCCGCCGTTGCCGGGGCTTCTCGGCACTAGCTAGTGGCATGGTCGCCTCCGGCCAGCTCCAGCAGCGCGGGCAGCGCCGCGGGCGGCACCCGCTCCAGGGTCTGTGCCATACCCAACAGCAGGCACAGCGCCACCAACTCCCACTGTCCTGCGGCAATAGGTTTCGCTAAAGACCTTCGCATTGCTTCTTCCTTCCTTCTTGCCTTCTCGCCTTCTTGGCACGCCTTGATCGCTGGGCTCTCTTCAACCGGTCCGTACTCTGCTATCCTCAGCCGGAGTGTTCTCGGTTTGACCACGGCGGGGAGACTGGGGGGACGCATCGCGGCCGCGAGCGCATTACGCCCGCCGTCGCAACGTCAGCGCCGACACCGCTAGACTGCCCATCGCCACTACTGTCTGAGCCGCTAGGGCTGCGGGCAACGAGGCCTCCCCGTCTATGGTGGACGGGTTGAGCATGGCGATGACGCCGCGGCAGCCCTGCACGCACGTGCCCAGGCAAACGATGGTGAGGACTGCGGCGCCCCACCGCTGGCCGCGGTTGACCGCGGGATACCCGAAGAAGTACAGCGTGTTGAACCCGCCGCTGCTCGCCGCTAAGAAGTAGAGCGCCGCCAGCGCGTGGTGTAGGGTGTCGGTCATCGGATTGCCCATCTCTCCAGTCCGGCCAAGAACAACCGCCGGCGCGCGGGTGGCCCCTCCACGAGCACAAGTGACGATCCGACTAACTTGCCGTGGGGCTCACCCGCAGGCCGCCGACAGGCAGTAATTTAGAATATATGTTCTGTTTTGGTCAAGATGGGTGGCACAGTCGAGATCGTGTCAGCCGGAGCGGACGCGGTATAGTACGGCGGTAAGCCTGTACCCTTGTGGAGGCAGCCGTGCCTGACCTGATCCGCTGCGCCTGGCCGAACGACAACCCCGCGATGCTCCGCTACCACGATGAAGAGTGGGGCGTGCCGGTGCATGACGACCGCAAGCACTACGAGTTCATGCTGCTAGACGCGATGCAGGCCGGCCTGAGCTGGCAGACCATTTTGCTCCGGCGCGAAGGCTTCCGCCGCGCCTTCGATGGGTTCGACTACGAAACGGTCGCCCGCTACGGCGAGACCGAGGTGCAACGCCTCCTGGCCGACCCGGGAATCATCCGCAACCGCCTCAAGGTGCGCGCCGCGGTCTCCAACGCCCAGCGTCTGCTAGAAGTGCGGAGCGAGTTCGGTAGCTTCGACGCGTACATCTGGCGCTTTGTGAACGGTAGGACCATCCGCCACGCCCGCACTCCCCTCTCTGAATTGCCCGCCCGCGCCGAGGAATCCGACGCCATGAGCAAAGACCTTACCCGGCGCGGCTTCAAGTTTGTGGGCACGGTGATCTGCTATGCCTACATGCAGGCCGCGGGCATGGTCAACGACCATCTGGTGGAGTGTTTCCGCTACGACCAGGTGTAACCGGCGCTTGCCAGCGGTCTACCGGAGCGCGTAGAGAGGCGGAGCCCCGGCGCCAGTCCAGAGGCTGCAAAAGGGGAGTCCAGAGGGGTTGTACCCTTCTGGCAAGCGGTATGGAGGATGTGCCTCCATAAACTACGCTTCTTTGCCCCCCCGTCATTGCGAGCCGCAGCGAAGCAATCTGGGGTGGGGAGGGGCACCTGGGGCGGTGTGCGGCTCAACCCCCCGATTGCGTCGTCGCTGTACTCCTCGCAATGACGGCCGGTGCGCAGCCCTAGTCATGCACAAACCGAGGCCTCCCAGGAAAAACCTGGAAGGCCTCGTCTATACGCGTATACGCGTGCAAAAGGGGGAGTCCAGAGGGGCGCACCTCCTCTGGCAAGAGGTCTGGAGGATGTGCCTCCATAAACTACGCTTCTTTACTCCCCCCTTCCTGAAAGGAAGGGGGTCAGGGGGATGGTCCGAGCTACTGTCGAGGCATAGCCCCCCAAGCGGAGAGCGCCCTCAGATAGTAATGCCTGCCGTCTAACGGAGCGTGCAGCGGGACTGGTGGGAGCGGGCCCTAGCTGCTGATGGCCGCGATTGCCGCGGCCTGAGTGTCTCTCACCGAGATTATTTTGTCGAAGCCGCTAACCTGGAATATCTCCAGGACGGATTCGGAGAGAGAACAAAGCGCGAATTTTACGTTCCGAGCCTGTAGTCCCTTGGCCGTCACCAGAATCACCCGGAGCCCGGCGCTGCTGATGTAGGACAGCTGCTCCAGGTCTAGGATGGCCAACCGGTCTGCATCGACGAATGCGGCATCCAATTCTTCCTGAAATTTCACGGCGTTAACGCTGCTGATGCGGCCTTCTGCCTTGGCAATCAAGGCCTCACCTTCTCTAACGGTTTCCATTGCCATCAAACTCTCCTACTGGAGAACGTTATCGATACGTTCTTTTTCCCCGGGTACGCAAAATCTGCCCAGCGATGGAGCGGGGCGAGCACGGTTTTCAGTATAGGCTACTGTATAAATACCTTACAAGCCCACGCTATGGGAAAAACCGCAGGGCATGCGCATTTCCTGCGGAGGCAGGAATTCACGGACGGTTTAGCCAGGGGGCGTTGACTACGCGTGAGCCGATAGTGGCCCGGATTAGCGCTTCCGCGGGGAAGATGGAGTCTCGTGTCATCAAAATGCCATTGCCCCAACCGTGGCGTGAGTAGGGGGTGTAAGGCGTCGTCTAGTAAGGTATAATGAGAACTGCCCTTAGCAGCCGCATTCATTAGGATGGATCACGGAGCTGAGGTGACGTAGCCCACAGGAGAGAAGTAGCATGTTGAGATTCGCAGAGGAAGTCGTCCTGCTCCTGCTCAACGACGGAGACGGAAGGTTCTCGCCCGTGCCCAAACGGTCGGTGGACTATGCCCTCGCCGGCGCTGTGTTGATGGACCTGGCGCTGGAAAACCGCATCGACACCGACCTGGAAAAGCTGGTGCTGCTCGACGCCGAGCCCTTCGGCGATAGCCTGCTCGACCCGACGCTGGCGGATATTGCGGCGTTGGAGGAACGGGACGCCCGTTTCTGGGTGGAACGCACCGCGGGCCGTGCTGACACTCTCCGCGAAGATGCGCTTGCCAGGCTAGTCTCCCAAGGCATCCTGGAATCCCGGGACGACCGCTTCCTGTGGGTATTCCGTTCCCGGCGTTACCCGGCAATTGACGGCCAGGCTGAGCGTGAAGTGAAGCTGCGCATCATGGGAGTGTTGTTTAGCGACGAGATACCCGGGCCGCGCGACGTGGTCATCATCTGCCTGGCCGACGCGTGTGGCATCTTCAAAGGGCTGTTGTCGCAGCACGAGTTGAACCTGGCGTCTTCCCGAATCGAGCAGGTCCGCAAACTCGACCTCATCGGGCAGGCGGTGTCCCAGGCTATCATAGACCTCGAGCTGTTCATCGCTACCTTGGTGCCGACACATCAGTAGAAGCTATCTCAATAGCCCGACCGTTGGGCAATCCGTGTTGACTGGCTCAGCCTAAGACTTTTTGGCAGCGCTTTGCGTGCGATGGTTGTTAAGTGACTTTCTAGCCGACTCGCGATACAATGAGCAGGCCAGTACTGACGTTAAGGTACTGGGTGGAATGGAGGTGGCGCTATGCCAATGAACATCGGTGGCCCTGAACTGATCGTCCTCATGGTCATCATCTTCGTGATCTTTGGCGCGGGCAAACTCCCGGAGGTATTCGGCGCCATGGGTAAGGGCGTGAAGGAGTTCAAGAAGGCCCAGTCCGATGAAGAGATGGTCGCTGAAAATCAGCAGCCGATGGCCTCAAAGAAGGAGCAGCCGGAGGAAAGCAAGGCCTAAACGGGCGGCTTCACTGTCCGACAATGCACAGAGGCGGGCATTCGCCCGCCTCTAGTGGTCTTCGGACTCCCTTAGCGGTCCTTCAAGTACTCCCGAATCGCCAGCGCTGCGCTGGCGCCCTCGCCCACCGCGCTGGCGGCCTGCTTCGTGCTCCCGGCACGCACGTCTCCCGCCGCAAACAGCCCCGGCACACTCGTCTCCAACCCCATGCCGGTGATTATGAATCCTCGCTCATCCAGTGCGACCACGCCCTTCGCCAGCTCCGCGTTGGGTTGCAAACCGATGAACACGAACACGCCCTGAGGATTCAACGTCGTCAGTTGGTCAGACTGGCGGCCGCGCACGGTTACTGCGGAAAGTCGTCCATTGCCGGTAAACTCCTCCACCACCGTGTCGGTAAGCACCTGGATCTGCGGCAGTTCTGAAGCTTTTTGTTGCAGCACCGCGCTGGCGGTAAGCTCTGCCCCGTTGGTGATCAGGGTCACTTTAGGCGCAAATTTGGTGAGGAAAATGGCCTCTTGGACCCCGCTGTTGCCGCCGCCAATAACCAGCACCTCTTGGCCCTTGTAGAAGGGACCGTCACAGGTGGCGCAAAAGTGGATGCCCGCCCCGATGAAGTCCTCCTCGCCCGGCACGTGCAGCCGCCGGTACGTGGAGCCGGTGGTTAGCAACGCCGCCTTGGCCCGCACCTCGGCGCCGCTCTCGGTTTCAACACCGCGGTAGTCGCCATCCACAACCAGCCGGCTGATGTTCTGCGCTGCCAGCACTTCCCCGCCAAAGCGGAGCACCTGCCGGTGCAACCGGTCGGCAAACTCCGCGCCGCTGATGCCGTCCGGAAAGCCGGGGAAGTTGTCCAGCTGTTCTGTAATGCCTGCCTGGCCGCCTACGCTGCTCCGCTCCACCACCAGCGTCTCGAGGCCCTCCCGTGCCGCATAGAGCGCCGCGGTTAAGCCCGCCGGCCCCGCGCCCATCACAACCAGGTCGTAGAAATCGCAGGTGGGTTCGGTCCTTATCCCCAGCTTCTGGGCCAGCTCCGCGTTAGTGGGCTCCACCAGGATGGAACCGTCCTCGAAGAAGATGGTGGGGATGATCTGCTTGCCGTTGTTCTTTTCCTGGACGATGCGACGGCCTTCTTCATCGCTCTCAATATCGATCCAGTCGTACGTAACCTTTTGCTCGCCTAAGAATTTCTTCGCACGTTGGCAATCCGGACACCACGGAGCGCCGTATACTTTGATGGCAGCCATTGTTACCTCCAGGCATGGTTGCTCCTAGTATACCGGCAATAAGCTCGTGGAAACACAATTGCTGAAGCGTGACTATGGCTGCTTGCGCCGTGTAAGCAGCTACGTAAGCGAGAACCGTCTACGTACCCAGTATGTGATCAAGGACACAAATGCGAGCCACCGCACTAGGCACCAGCGCCGCGTACCCCGGGCCCAACGATGCCTGCTCCGGTTGGCTGGTTGAGGCGGACGACACCAAAGTGCTCATCGACTGCGGCACCGGTATCCTGTCTCGGCTGCAAGAGTTGCTGAACCCGGATGATCTCACCGCGGTTATCATCTCCCACGTCCATGCAGACCACTGGCTCGATCTCATACCCCTGCGTTATGCGTTCCGTTACGCGCTGACCGATCGACAGCCCCCTGTGCTCTATCTGCCGCCTCGCGGGCACCAGACCATGCTGGACGTGGTGCGGCCGCTGGGAGACGGCCCGCGGGCGGACTTCTTTAGCGCGGTGTTCCCCGTTCAAGAATACGATCCGGATAAAACCCTCAGCATAGGCAACATGCGCCTAGACTTCACGCCCGGAACGCACTACATCCCCAGCTGGGCCATCGCAGTACGAACCGATAAGCGCTTTGTCTATACGGCGGACACCGCTCCCAGCCGCGCGGTGGCGGACCTTGCCCGAGGTGCGGACCTCCTGGTGGCCGAAGCCACCTACCTCAGCTTGGCCGAGGAGGCGGGCGAAAGACGGGGCCACATGACCGCCAGAGAAGCCGGCCAACTGGCGGCGTACGCCCAGGCCAAGCGCACCCTGCTCACCCACATCTGGCCCAATCGAGACCGGCGTCTCACGCTGGAACAGGCCAAGCAGGCCTACCGCGGCGAGCTGGCGATGGCCGAAACCGGCGCCAGCTACGAGCTCTAGGGTGCCTGCATCCGCACGGGGGTAGTGGGCGAGCGTTCCAGTATCGCAATGAGCTCCTTGTCTCTGCACCGGCATGACTTTGCGTGATTAGCTGCTGTAGTATGCAGGTACAGCGTCTTATTGCGGGTCTCGTAGTCAGCGGGAGGAAACTATGCCTATCAAAGTTGTGAACATGCTTGACATGGCGGAGCAGCCGGATGCGCAACGCACAAACCTGATCAACGGGCCGCATTTCAACGCCTGGTTCCACATCTACAAGCAACCCGGACAGCGTGACGAGATGCATTGCCATAATGCGGACCAAGTCTTCTATTGCATCAGCGGCGAATGCTCAATGCACTTCCCAGACGGCAGTAAAGACGTGCTGCGGCCCGGCATGGTGGCGCTCGTCACCAGCGGCTCCTTTTACCAGTTGGAGAACTCCGGTACGGAGAAGATGGTCATGCTCGGCTGCCGCGCATTGTGTGAGGAGGCTATCCAGACCATCAGCTACGAATCCCGCCAGGAGCTTTTTCCAAGGGAGAACCACACGCCGCCCAGAGGCACCAAGATCCTGGTTTAACGCCCGGTCTAGCAAGATACCTAGTGGGCGGTTGCTCAACACCCGCAGTGGGGAGCCGCCCCGTAGCTAGACCGGAGCCACCTCATCCCCGTTGCTGAGTCGCCGGTGGAGGTATAAGAAGACGTGCCGGGAGACCGCGGCCAGCGGCACCACCACCAGCAGGCCGACAAACCCCGCAATCTCGCTTGCTATCACCAACAGCAAAATGATTATCGCCGGGTGGATGTCGACCGCTTTACCTTGGACCCGCGGCACCAGCAGGTTGTTCTCCACCTGCTGGATGAAAACGGTCAGCAGGATCACCCAGACCACCTTGTCCGGCGCGCTGGCCAGGGTCACCACTATGACCACGCTCCCCGCTATAAGCGGCCCAATGATCGGGATAAACTCGGTAATGCCGGCAGTGATCCCCAGCACGATGGCAAAAGGTACCCCCAACAGCTCCAGGCCGATCCAGGTCGCTATCCCCACCACGAACGCCAGGAAGAGTTGCGCTCGGATGTAAGAAGATAGCACCGAGTCGACAATGCCGATGATCGCCTGGACGTCCAAACGGATGCCGTCCGGAAACAGCGCGTAGAAGCTCTGGATGCCGCGGCGCCGATCCTTCAGCACGTAGAACAACCAGACCGGTATGGCGAAAATGCCAATGAGCACGCTGAACGTTTGGGTGATGACCAGCGCCGACTGCACCACCGCATCCTGCGCCGCGGCAATGAGGTCCTGCGCCAGGCGCCGCTCCACCGCTTCCACCTCGCTTCGGATCTCTTCAGGAATACTCCGCAGCAATTCAGCAGTCCACAGCTGTAGTACCTCACGGGCTTGCGACGCCATGTTCGGCAGCGCCTCAATGAAGCGGTTCACCTGCCGGAACACCACCGGGAACACCAAGGTGGCGATCAGCACCACAATCAGGATGACAATCAGATAGACAATGCTAACAGCGAGCACACGAGCGAAACTGGGATGGGCCGTGCGAAAGGGCATCCATCTTTCGATCCGGCGAGCCGCCGGCAGCAGCAGATAAGCCAGGATCAGCCCGATGAAGAAGGGCGGGAGCGCACCCCTCGCCGCGAACAGCACGCCAAAGACCACCAGCACTGCCACCAGCGACAACAGTCTGCGGTTGCCGGCGGGCCCTCGGAAAAATTCGATCAGCATTGAGCGGTAAGCAGTCTACGCCCGCCGCGGCCGGCCGGGCCGCCCCGGGCCGCTCGCTCGGCCGGGGCTCGGCTGTGGGCGTGGCTCCGGCTCGCCCATCCGGTAGTCTGGCGCATCGATGGGAATGAGGTTGCTGATGCGGGGGTCGCCTACCCGGGACGCCAGCGCCTCGGAGATATGCGCCAATCCGCCACGGTTGAGACTAGTGGTGATGACGGTGGGCAGCCGTCCGTTGTAGCGGTGGTTGATCAATTGAAACAGCTTCTCCTGTGCCCAGGGGCTGGTGGTGTGAGCGCCGAGGTCATCCAGAATCAGCAGCGGCGCGTTGCGTACCCGCTCAAACAGGACGTCATAGGTAAGCGCGCTGTCCGGCGCAAAGGCCGACCGTAGGTGGTCCAGTAGGTCCGGGGTTACCATAAAAGCGACCGGATGTCCCTGCTGCAGCTGGTAGTTGGCAATCGCCGCCGCCAGGTGCGTCTTGCCGCTGCCCACCGGGCCGGTGAACACCAACCAGTCCTGCGGTTGTTGCGCAAACCCCAACGCAGCCTCGTAGGCCGCTTTGAGGGTCATTTGCTGCCCAGCGCTCGCGTTCATACCGCTCCCGTCGAAGTTCCGGAAGGTCATCTGGTTCAGCAACCCTATGCTCAGCGCGCCCTGGTACTGCAGCAACGCGTCGTCATGCTGTTCCAGCGCCCACACCTGGCACGTTGCGGGGTCGGTCAGCCGTTGGCGTAGGTAGCCCACCTCTTCCAGCGGCACGGCCATGGTGATCACGGTGGGAAGCTGGGCGTTGTAGCGATGGTTGAGCAACTGGAACAACTTCTCCTGCGCCCACGGGGTGCTGGTCTGGATACCCAGGTCGTCCAGCACCAGCACCGGCGTATTGCGCACCTGCTCAAACAGATCGTCGTAGGAATCGGCATTTTGGGGGCCAAAGGCCGCGCGCAGGTGGTCTAGGAGGTCCGGCACCACCGAGAAGAAGGTCGGCTCACCGCGGGCGATGCAAGCGTTCGCGATGGCGGCAGCAATGTGGGTCTTCCCCGCGCCGGAGCTTCCGGCGAGCACGAACCAGCCGGAGGGCGCTGCGGCGTAGGCTTTGGCGGCCTCCATGGCCCGGGTGAACTGCTGCTGGTTCTCCGCTAGGCCGCTGCGGCCCAGCGGAGCGAGCATCTCGAAGGTCATGCGCACCAGCGGGCCGAGGTTGCTGTAGCGTTCCAGCCGCTCTGCTTTGTGGGTCTCCAGCTCCGTCTCGGTGCAGGAACAGGGTACGGCCCGCCCAAAGTCCGGGGCGTCCAGCGGCAATTCAGGGTACAGGAAACCAACCCCGTTGCAACGGGGGCAGGCCGGCTCGGCCGCGCCGTCGGGCGCTAGGTTAAGAGCGCGCCCGTCGGCCGGGGAGCCAGTCGCTGTAGTCCAGCTTCCTCGTCGCCTTAGAATGTCCCCCAGGCGTTCCATCGTCCTTCCCCTCAATCTTCCAGCGTTGGAGGATGGCCTCCACGTAGCGCCAGTGGCGCTGGTTGCGCTCGGCGGCAATCCCGAAGGCCTCTTGCAACCACGCAGCGGGGTACTCCCGCTCGGCCTCCTGGAGCCGCTCCGCAATGATGGGCGTCAGCAGCCCGATGTTCTCTTCATATAACGTAAACACATCCTGTTGCGGTACAGGTACGGGAGCAATTTCCGATTGCGCCTGCCCGGATGCCGGAGGCGCCAGCCGCCCGCGCTGGATGGCCGCTACCGCGCGGCGGCCTTGTTCGTTATGGAGCAGCAGCCAGCGCCCGCCCGCCGGCGCTTCGGCCAGCAGGAAGGTGCCGCGCGCCACCGCCGCCGCGATGCCCCGCTCCGCTTCTGCGCGGAAGTCCCGCCCCTGCTCTGTGAAGCCGCTCGCCAGCGCCCGATCCTCCGCCACCTCGTGATAGGCCACAGCCCGGGGGTAGCCTCGCTTGGCTCCCAACAGCCGGAACAGGTGCAGCGTCACCGCCAGCTCCGCGCTGTCCGAGATGTGGGGCAGCACGTCGCTGAAGAAGACTTTGGGGATGGCCACGTAGTCCAGACGGCCCGGAAAGCCCGGAAAGCGGGTCATGGCTCCTCGTCCTCCGGCACAATGCCGGGCGCGGCTAGGGAGTGGAAGCGGGCGGTCTTCTTCTCGAAATACAGGTCGACCTCGCCAGTGGGGCCATTGCGGTGCTTGGCGATCATGATCTCCGCAATGCCCTCTGGGTACTTCTTGGTGGGGTATTTGATGTCCCACTCCTCTTTGCTGTAATACGCGTCCTCTCGGTAGATGAACATCACCACGTCTGCGTCCTGCTCAATGGCGCCGCTCTCCCGCAGGTCCGCAAGCTGGGGAATGTGGGGTTGGCGGGACTCCACCGCCCGGCTGAGCTGGGAGAGCGCCAGCACCGGCACGTTCAGCTCCCGCGCCACGCCCTTCAGCGTCCGGGATATCTCGCCCATCTGCTGCACTCGGTTCTCCTGCTGCTGGCGCCCGTTCTCGAAGCCGGTGCCCCGGATAAGCTGGATATAGTCCACTACGATCAGGTCCAGCCCCACTTCGTAGTGCAGGCGGCGGGCCTTGCTGCGGATCTCGTAGGCCGTGAGCATCGGCGCATCGTCTAGGTAGATCTGCGTATCGGAAAGGACGCTGGTGGCGTCAATGATGCGGGACTGTTCATCATCGGTTAGGTATTTGGGGTCCAGGTGGCCCAGGCGCAGCCGCTGCATATCCACCCGGGCCTCGCCGGAGAGCATCCGCTCCAGCAACTGCTCGTTGGTCATCTCTAGGCTGAAGATGGCGATGTGCGCGCCCTGCTTGATGGCGGCGTTGAAGGCGACGCTCAGCGCCAGACTGGTCTTACCCAGCCCCGGCCGGGCCGCCAGGATCACCAGGTCGGAGCGGTGGAGGCCCCCGAGCACCCGGTCCAGCCGGGTGAACTCCGTGAGGATGCGCGGGAGGCGGGCATCCCGTCCCTCGTCCTTGGCGTCCTCCAAGTACTCGTCGATGACGTCTCGGATGAGCATGAAGTCCTGCACCGAGCGGCCACCGCCCAGGCTGAGGATGATCCGTTCGGCTTCGGACAGCACGGCATCCGAATCCGGCCCACCCTCGTAGCCCAGCGCCGCAATTTGTCCGGCGGCGTTGATAAGCCGCCGCAGCATCGCGGTGCGGCGCACGATCTGCGCGTAGTGGTCGACAAAGACCGAGGTGGGAACCGCGGCAACCAGGTAGCTAAGGTAAGCGTGGCCGCCCACGGCCTCCAGCCGATCGTTGGCGTTGAGCTCGTGGGCTAGGGTGACGTGGTTTATATTCTCCCGCCGGTCGTAGAGGTTCAGACACGCCTCGTAGACCCAGCGGTTGCGGTCCCGATAGTAGTCGTCGGCGGTGAGGAGGGCCGCCACCTTGAACACGGCCTCCTCGTCCAGCAGCAGCGACCCCAGGACGGCCTCCTCTGCGGCCACGTCGTGTGGGGGGAGCCGCTCAGCCTGGTAGACGCTGGTCATGGTCTGGCGTGCGCCGATCCGCGGTGGCGGATCAAGACGCGCCGGCCTCCTGGACGTTGACGGTGATCGTGGCCGAGATGTCGCTGCTGAGGCGCACCTCCACTTGGTAGCTGCCCAGCTGGCGGATGGGGTCCGGCAGCAGCACGCGCCGGTGGTCGATGCGCTGGCCGGTGCGCTTCTGCAGCTCGGTGGCAATATGGGCGTTGGTCACCGACCCGTACAGCCGGCCCTGCGCGCCTACTTTGGGGGTGATGACAACGGTCATGCCGTTGAACTGCGCGGCCAGGGTGCCCGCCTCCGCCGCGATGCGGGCCGCACGGGTGGCCGTCTGCTTCTCCCGCTGCTCCACCTGCTTCAGCGCGCCCGGGGTGGCCGGGACTGCGAGCTTGCGCGGCAGCAGGAAGTTGCGGCCGTAGCCGTCCGCCACTTCCTTGACTTCGCCAGCTTTGGCTATCTGGGGGACATCTTCAAGAAATATGACACGCACGGGGTTGCTCCTCCTGGGTATGAGTGCTTTTGGCATCTATCAGACGATAATGATTATAGAACAAAGGTTTTGTATTTGCATACCGTGCATACTAATCTGAAAGATTGTAGAGGGCGCGCCCCAAGGGATGGGAAGCCCTTTATCAACCAAGTTGTTCTCCAACTTCCAGCGGTCGGTGGACATCGGTGGACAACCGATGGGCGTGGCCCGCGAAAACGGGGGTCCAGAGGGCGCCGCCCTTTGGCAGGAGGTATGGAGGATGTGCCTCCATAAACCACTTTTCTATACTTTCCCCCCTTCCTCTCAGGAAGGGGGCCAGGGGGATGGTGGAGCACCCCTTGAGGCAAAGCTCCGAATCGCAGGAGTTCAGAGGGCGCCGCCCTTTGGCGGGGGTTTGGGGGTGTCCCCCAAACCTTATCGCACCATGACCGCTGCGAGCGTTGCTGCTATCCTAGTACTGCTAATCAGCACGTGCGGAGTAGGGGACATGGCCGACGCATCACCCAGCAGCATCGACCTCCTCCAGGCCTTTGTGGAAGCGGTCAATCGCAACGAGGCGGTGGCTATGCTCACCGTGGTCAAAAGCCAGGCCGAGGGCGCGCCGCCGCCCGGCGCTAAGCTGGTGGCCTGGGCCGACGGCCGGGTTATGGGCAGCTTTACCGCCGCTTACGACGCGGTCGTGCTGGATGACGCCCGCCAGTCCTTGACCCGCGGCGAGTCCCAGTCCTTCATCTACCCCAAGCCCTCCGGTGGCCGCACTCGTCGTGCCGAACGCCTGGCCGAGCTGGAAGTGTACGTGGAGGTGGTGCGGCCGCCCACGCTGCTGGTAGTGGGCGCGGGCCATGTCGGCAACAGCGTGGCCCGGCTGGCCAAGTTCGTGGGTTTCCAGGTGGCCGTCATCGACGACCGGGAGGAGTTCGCCAACGCTGAGCGGTTTCCGGAGGCGGACCAGATCATCTGCGACGATTTCATCGCGGCGCTTGAGCGCTTCCCCATCAACCAGAGCACCTACATTGTGGTGGTGACCCGCGGGCACAAGCAGGACGAGACCTCCGTCCGGGCCGTCATCGACGCACCGGCAGCCTACATCGGCATGATCGGCAGCAAGCGACGGGCCGGCGCGGTCCTTAAGCTGCTGCGGGAGTCCGGAGTATCGGCGGAAGCGCTCGCCCGCGTTCGCACGCCCATCGGCCTGGACATCAGCGCGGAGACCCCTGAGGAGATCGCAGTCAGCATCATCGCGGAGATCGTCCTCACCCGCCACGGCGGCTCCGGTCTTCCCATGTCCCAGGTGGAGCGCGCCGCCTTCCGGGAGTAGCACCCTTCTAGCGTCTCCTCTGAAGCGCAGCCCCCGGGAGCGGGGAGTCCAGAGGGGTGCAACCCCACTGGCAGGCGGTATGGAGGATGTGCCTCCATAAACTACTTTTCTTTACTTCCCCCTTCCTTCCAGGAAGGGGGCCAGTGGAATGGTCCGAGCCTCAATTGAAGCGCAGCCCCCGCAAGCGGGGAGTCCAGAGGGGCGCAACCCCTTTGGCAGGGGTCTGGGGGTGTCCCCCAGGACTTCTTATTATTCCCCCTTCCTGGAAGGAAGGGGGCCAGGGGGATGGTTCGAGCCTCAATTGAAGCGCAGCCCCCGCAAGCGGGGAGTCCAGAGGGGTGCAACCCCTTTGGCAGGGGTCTGGGGGTGTCCCCCAGGACTTCTTATTATCCCCCCTTCCTTTCAGGAAGGGGGCCAGGGGGATGGTGCACGCCACTATTGAGGCGCAGCCCCCGCAGGAGGGGAGTCCAGAGGGGTGTAACCCCTTTGGCAGGGGCCTGGGGGTGTCCCCCAGACCTTCTTATTATTTCCCCCTTCCTGGAAGGAAGGGGGCCAGGGGGATGGTTCGAGCCTCAATTGAAGCGAATCCCCCGCAGGAGGGGAGTCCAGAGGGGGTGTAACCCCTTTGGCAGGGGCCTGGGGGTGTCCCCCAGGACTTCTTATTATTCCCCCCTTCCTTCCAGGAAGGGGGCCAGGGGGATGGTGCACGCCACTATTGAGGCGAAGCCCCGAATCGCGGGAGTGCAGCAGGACGCGGCCCCACCCCAGATTGCTTCGTCGCTCCACTCCTCGCAATGACGGCCCGTACTTTTTCCTCTGCCACGCGCGCTTGACGCGCGCCCCGCGGCGGCGCGAATAATCAGAACGTATATTCTGATAGCCGCGCCGCCATGCCAACCAAACAACTCCTCCACGTCGATCTAGACGCCTTCTTTGCTTCGGTGGAGCAGATGTTGGACCCGCGCCTGCAAGGGCTACCGGTCATCGTCGGCGGTCAGCCCGGCACCCGAGGCGTCGTCGCCGCCTCCTCCTACGAGGCCCGCGCCAGGGGCGTCAAGACCGCGATGCCCCTGTCCCAGGCCTACCGCATCTGCCCCGAGGCAGTCTTCCTCCCCGGCCGCTACTACCACTACAAGGCCGCCTCCGACCAGTTCTTCAACATCCTAAACGACTTCACCCCGGACGTGGAGCCCTTCAGCATGGACGAGGCCTGGCTTGACCTCACCGGCTTCGAGCCCCACTACGGCCCCACTGCCACCACTGCCCGCCGCATCAAGCAACGCATCTACGACGAGATCGGCATCACCGCCTCGGTGGGCATCGCCACCAACAAGGTCGTCGCCAAAGTGGCCTCGGAGCAGAACAAGCCGAATGGGCTGGTCGTGGTGGCCCCCGGCCATGAGGCGGCCTTCCTGGCCCCGCTGCCGGTGCGGGAGCTGCCCATGGTGGGAGAGAAGGTGGAAGCCAAGCTGCATCGGCACCGCGTCTACACCATCGGGGAGCTCGCCGCCCTCTCTCCCGCCTTCCTCCTCAGCCTCTTCGGCGTCACCGGCCACCTGCTGCACAACCTGTCGAATGGCCGGGATGGCGCAGTGGTGCAGTCCGCCGAGGCCGAGCCGCCGGCCAAGTCGGTCAGCCGCTCCACCACCCTGGCGGAGGACACCCTGGACCGCAAACGGCTCTATGGGCTGCTCTACTACCTTTCGGAGCGGGTGGCGGCCGAGTTGCGCAACATGGAGCGGCAGGCCCGCTGCCCTGTGCTCAAGCTGCGCTACGCCGACTTCCACACCATCAGCCGCAACCGCACCCTATCGGACCCCGCCGACGATCAGCAGACGCTCTACCGCGTCACGGTGGAGCTGCTCGAAGAGGCTTTGGCCGAACGCACCGAGGCCGTTCGGCTCATCGGAGTGGGCGCCCAGAACCTGGTGGACACTAGCCGCCAGCTCCGCCTCTTCGACCCCGCCTACCTGAAGGCCTACCGCATCAACCGCGCCGTGGACGGTTTGAGGGACCGCTATGGCTTCCCTGCGGTGCAGCAGGGCCGCACCTTCCACCTCAACGGCGACTTTCCTCAGGAGCGTGAGGGCTTCGTCCTGAAAACCCCCAGCCTCAGCCGCTAGACGGCCCGCACCCGCGCGTGCAGGCGGAGAGTCCAGCGGCGCGCGTGGCCACCCCACCCCAGATTGCTACGTCGCGAGCTCCTCGCAATGACGGGGTGGCGGTGGTGCGGTCCCGCACTACGGCGCGCAAGCGGGGAGTCCAGAGGGGTGCACCCCTCTGGCAGGGGTCTGGGGGTGTCCCCCAGGACTTCTTATTATTCCCCCCTTCCTGGAAGGAAGGGGGCCAGGGGGATGGTGCGGTCCCGCACCCGCGCGTGCAGGCGGGGAGTCCAGAGAGGCGCACCCTCACTGGCAGGCGGTATGGAGGATGTGCCTCCATAACCTACGTTTCTTTACTTCCCCCCTTCCTTCCAGGAAGGGAGCCAGGGGAATAGTCCGCTCCCCATCGAGCGGGGAGTCCAGAGGGGTGCAACCCCTTTGGCAGGAGTCTGAGGGTGTCCCTCAGAACCTCTCTTTTCTCTATTGTTCCCCCTTCCTGGAAGGAAGGGGGTTAGGGGGATGGTCCGCCCCATAATTAAGCGCAGCCCCCGCAAGCAGGGAGTCCAGCGGCGCGCGGCCCCCCAGATTGCTTCGCAGCACTGCTCTCCCCACCGTGAACCTTTTGCTACTGCCCCGCTACTTACTTACCGAGGGGGTATGCTTGAGATGCAAAGCAGCCGGGTGAGAGAGCACATCCCAATGCACCAACCACAACCACAACCCGACCACGAGGTCTGGGACGCCTTGCTGACCCGCATCGGTGCGGGCGACCAAGATGCCCTAGCCGATCTCTACGGCCAGGTGCAGCGCCCGCTGTTTCGTTACCTCTGTCAGCTCACTCCGGACCCCCGTCAGGCTGAGGAGATTCTTCAAGAGACCCTCTTCGCCATCTGGAACAGCGCCGGAGGCTTCGAAGGACGCTCCTCGGCCCGCACCTGGGTCTTCGGTGTCGCCCGGCGCCAGGCGCACAACGCACTGCGGCGGCACGGCGTGGAGCTAGCCGGCCCCGATGCACTGGACGAGGTGGCCGACCCCGAGCCGCTGCCGGAGGACCGCGCGCTAGCCCGCGTGGAGATCGAGGAGATCGCCCGCGGCATCGCGCGCCTCGCGCCGCTGCACCGGGAAGTGTTGGTGTTGACCTTCGTTCACGGCCTTGCCTACAGCGAGACCGCCGAGATCACCGGGGCGCCGGTGGGCACCGTGAAAAGCCGCCTCAGCAATGCCAAGCGGGCGCTGCGGGCGGTGCTGGAACGTTGAATCGTTGAATCAATGTGAGGAAACGCCATGACTGAGCACGTACATGAACGGTTACCGGCCTACTGCGCCGGCTCCCTGACGCCGGACGACGCGGGGGAGGTTGCCGCGCACCTTGCGGGCTGCCCGTCCTGCCGCGCTGAGTTGGCCGAATGGCAGGCCGTTACTGCCGCGGCGCAACACGCGAGCCAGACCGGTGCGGTACCCTCCCGTGGCCTGCTTGACCGGGTGTTTGAGCGGATCGAGGCGTCGCAACGCCCGCCCCGCTGGCAGGAACGGTGGGTGCCGGCGTGGCTCCAGCGCCCCGCGGCCGTACGTGCCCTGGCCGGCAGCGGCGCGTTCGTGGCGCTCGCGCTCCTGATTGCGCTCACCCCCGTGGGCTCCTATGCCCAGCGGCTGCTGGAGGTGTTCCAGCCCAGGCAGTTCGTGGTGGTTCCGGTGACCATGTCCGATATGGAAGCGTTGGGGACGCTCAGCCAGTACGGCGAGATAATCCCCACCAAGGTTGACGATGACCAACAGGTGGACACCGCCGCCGAGGCCGAAGCGGCTACGGGCATCGCCCTGCTGACTCCCGCCGCGCTTCCCGCCAGCGTGACCGCCTCGCCCTCCTTCTGGGTGACGTCCGGCGCCTCGATCTCCTTTACCTTCAGTGCGGAAAAGGCCGCTGAGGCTGCTGAGGAAGCCGGCGAAGCGTTGCCGCCACTGCCCCCTGCTATCGATGGCAGCACGGTGGAGATGACCATCGGCGCCGGCGTGATGACGCTCTACGGCGGAGCCAGCGCTCCGGAGCATGACACTAACCGGCTAAACGAGTCCGATACGACGCCGGAGCGCATTGCTGACGGGGTGCCGCAACTGATGGTGGCCCAAGCCTACCCGCCCGCGGCAACCTCAACCGGCGCGTTCCCGGCCGATCTGCAGCAGTACATCCTCAGCATCCCCGGCATCTCGGACGAGTTGGCGGATGCGATCCGTGCCATTGGCGACCCCACCACCAGTTGGCCGATACCCGTCCCCTTGGGCGAGATGGACGCCCGCTCGATCACGGTACAGAGCGTCCCCGGCACCCTCTTCACCGAGAAGAGCGGCTTCGGCGCCGGCGTCATTTGGCTCAAGGACGGCTTCATCTTCGCCGTGGGCGGCCCCCTCACCGAGGCCGAGGTGCTGGCGGTTGCCAACTCGCTGCAGTAAGCAAGCGAGGAGTCCAGAGGGGAGCACCCCCACTGGCAGGCGGAATGGAGGATGTGCCTCCATAAACTACGTTTCTTCACTTTCCCTCTTCCTGGAAGCGGGGAGTCCAGCGGGGAGCACCCCCACTGGCAGGCGGTATGGAGGATGTGCCTCCATAAGCTACGTTTCTTTACTTTCCCTCTTCCTGGAAGCGGGGAGTCCAGCGGGGAGCACCCCTCTGGCAGGTGGTATGGAGGATGTGCCGCCATACACTACTCTTCTTTACTATCCCCCCTTCCTGGAAGGAAGGGGGCCAGGGGGATGGTGCGGTCCCGCACTACGGTGCGTGAAGCAGGGAGTCCAGAGGGGAGCACCCCTCTGGCAGGCTACATGGGATACCAGGCTACAATGAGGGTGGAGTAACATGCCTCCGACCGCCGACTTTCCAGGAGCACAAAGAGCTATTTTTGTGATAGGCAAATCTCAAGAGCTGCGCATCGCGGCGGTTACGGTAGCGGCATGAGCGCCCATCTAGACCAAGCCCGCGCCGCCGACGGTTCCCTTGCCATTGAGACCCACGACCTGTCCAAACGCTACGGCAAGATCGTCGCGCTGGACGGTCTCGTCATGTCGGCGCCGCGGGGCGAAGTCTTCGGCTTCCTCGGTCCCAACGGCGCCGGCAAGACCACTGCCGTCAAGCTGCTCCTGGGCCTGGTGCGCCCCACTTCAGGCCACGGCGCCGTGCTGGGCGCGCCTTTGGGCGACCGCACGACCCGCCGCGCGGTGGGCTATCTCCCCGAGCTCTTCCGCTACCAGGAATGGCTGACCGCACGGGAGGTGCTCGGCCTGCACTGCGCACTGGTGGGCATAGCCCAGGAGCGCCGGGCCCGCGAGGTAGACGCCGCGCTGGACACCGTGGGGCTGGTGCGCCGCGCGGATGACCGGGTGGCCACCTTCTCCAAGGGTATGCAGCAACGGCTGGGCTTGGGGGTGGCGCTGCTGGGCCAACCGGAGCTCATCTTCCTGGACGAGCCTACTTCAGCCCTCGACCCCGTGGGCCGCTATGACGTGCGCGAGGTGATCCGCGCCCTACGACAGCGTGGCAGCACCGTCTTCCTCAACTCCCATCTCCTTAGCGAAGTAGAGCAAGTCTGTGACCGCGTGGCCGTGGTGAACCAGGGCAAGGTGATCGCCACCGGCCCGCTCGCGGCGATCACCGTCGGCGGCACCGTGCGGGTGCGGGTGACCGGCCTCACGGACGCGGCGGAGATGGCCCTGGGTGGCTTTGGACCGCTGCACGTCGAAGCAGGCTGGTACACCTTCAGCGGCCTCGATCCTGCCCGCGCCCCCGATCTGGTGGCGGAGATGGTGCGCCTCGGCGGGCGCATCTACGCCGTGGAGTCGCGGCAGCAGACCCTAGAGGACCGCTTCCTCCAGCTTCTGCAAGAGGACGCATCGTGAGCGCGCCGGTGTTCGTCATCATGTCGCTGACGCTGCGCGAGGCCTCCCGCCGCCGTCTGCTCTTGGCTGCAATGTTCCTCACCCTTGTGCTCGTGGCCACAAGCACCTGGATCTTCGGCCGGCTTACCGACATCCCCTGCGGCGGCAGCCCCTGTTCGCCTACCGAGGTGAAGCTGCTGGCGGGGACTCTGGTCATCCTCATCACCTTTATGTACAGTTTTGTCTTCGCCCTGGGTGCGGTGTTTGTGGCTGTGCCTGCCGTGGCTGCCGAAGTGGAATCGGGAATCTCCCAAGCTATGCTGCCCCGGCCCCTGCGCCGCAGCGACGTCATCCTTGGGAAGTGGCTGGGCTGGGGCATTATCGTGAGCGGCTACACCATCGCCACTGCCGGGCTGGAGTTTGCGGCGGTGGGGGCCATCACCGGCTATACGCCACCGTACCCACTCATCGCCATCGCCTTCTTGGTGAGCGAAGGGCTGGTGATGCTCACGCTGGGCCTGTTGTTCAGCACGCTGCTTCCCTCAATGGCCGGCGGCATCTTCGCGCTGGTGCTCTTCGGCGTGGCCTGGATGGGTGGCATAGCCCACGGCGTGGGCGTACTGCTGGAGAACGATGCCGTCCGCAACGTGGGCTTGGCCAGCCGGATCCTGCTGCCCGCCGACGGTCTTTGGCGGGGTGCGCTCTACCACCTCCAACCCACGGTCTTGACCGAGATCCCCGAGGCCGGTCGCTACCTCGCGGCCAATCCCTTTTGGGAGTCTTCGCCGCCTGCCGCTGGGTTCATCCTCTGGTCGGGCTTGTGGATAGCCCTCGTTCTGGCCCTCGCCGTCCTTAGCTTCGAGCGCAAGGAGCTGTAAGCCGCAGCCTTGTGGCAGCGCCCCCCCAAGGGGAGAGGAATCTTGTAGTGGGCAATACTGCGCAAGGCTAGTAGGATAAGAGCATGCCGGAACTCCCTGAAGTAGAGACCACCGTCCGAGACCTACGGCCCCACCTGGTAGGCCGCACTATTCTTGCTGTAGACGTGGACGTTGCCCGCATGGTGCGCGCGCCCGCGCCCGATGCCTTCAAGCAGGGCCTCGCCGGCCGCACCGTGCGGGCACTGGAGCGCCGCGGCAAGTACATCATCGGCACGCTGGACCGTGGCGTCCTCGTTGCCCACCTCATGATGGGCGGCTCCCTGCGCTGGGCCGCGGACACCGAAGTCCCGGTACCGTACACTCGTATCCGCTTCCAGCTGGACAACGGCTCTCAGGTCTGGCTGGTCAATCCTCGCACGCTAGGTGGCGTTTGGCTGGTGGAGCGTGCTGAAGACGTGGTGGGCAAACTCGGCCCGGAGCCGCTGGAGCAGGACTTCACCGTGGAGGTGATGGCCCGCCAACTCGCCGGACGCTCCGCCCCGATCAAGCCGCTGCTGCTAGACCAGAGCGTCATCGCCGGCGTCGGCAACATTTACGCCGACGAGTCGCTGTTCCTGGCCGGCATTCGCCCGGAGCGCCCGGCCGACGAGCTGTCGCCCCGGGAGCTGACGCTGCTCCACGCCGCCATCCGCACTGCCCTGGAGACGGGGGTGCGGCTGCGCGGCACCTCCTTTGGGGACTACCTCAACCCGGACGGCGACAAGGGCACCCACCAGGAGCATACCAAGGTCTTCCGCCAGGAAGGCAGACCCTGCCCCAACTGTGGCACGCTCATCCAGAAGATCACCTTCCGCGGGCGCGGCACCCACTTTTGCCCCCGCTGCCAGCGTTGACGCCGTATCGTCACTTCGGGCCTGCCCGCCCCTCGTTCTGAGTCCACGCCCCTCGGTGGGATGCAAATTGGGGCAGGGTGTCCACTACTATTCCGGCACCCCTATCTCGCGCTACGCCTCCTGCCGGACCATCTCCCCCGGCTTGCGGTCGCGCCAGCGGCCCACCGTCTCCTTGCACAAGAACAGCAGCAGCAGCGTGGACACTACCTGAAACGGCGCGAACACCCAGAACGCCGTGCTGGGTGCCGAGCGGTCGGCAATGAAACCGCTTACGAGGGGCCCACTGATCCCGCCCACCTCGCCCACGGTCCGGCGCAGCGCCTGGAGTCGGCCCCGCGCCGACTCTGGGATCACGTCGTAGGAATACGTCGCCTTCGACCCGTTGCTTAGCCCCTGGCCCGTAGCGCTTATCACGCAGACCAGGCTCAGCAACACCATCGAGGTGGCTAGGGGGAAGGTGAAATAGGCAAGGGCGAGCAACGCCGCGCTGGGCACCGCGGCCGCTTTGCGCCCTATCTTATCCGAAATTAAGCCGGTGGGCAGGATGAGCGCCACGTTAATGGCGCCCATGAGCACGTAGAGCGAGCCCAATTGCGTGGAAGAGAACCCCCGTTGGAGGACTATGTAGAGTGGGAGCAGGCTGTTGGCCATCATCCGATACGCAAAGTCCACGAAGGAGGACATAATGATCACCACAAAGCTCGCTCGATAGAACGGGTCAATCTCCTTGATCCCGCCAAAGTCGAACAACGCCTTGAGACCCCTACCCCCGCTGGTTCTAGGCTTCACGCTGGGGATGGTCAGGGAAATAGCCAACACCACCAGCGCCACCACCACGTAGATCAGGAACGCCACGCGGAAATTAAAGAGGCTAATGGCCACCGCGCCCACCATGGGCCCAATGGCAATGCCGACAAACCCAAACCCAAATAACCCGCTCATCAGCCTGCCCCGCTGATCCGGCTGCACCAGCTCGATGGCGGAGATCTCCCGGCCGGTCTGCCACAGCGTGGCCCCCGCGCTGGCGATGGCTTGGGCCAGCAGGAGGAACCAGAAGGTGGGTGCGGCCGCCGAGGCGAGACACGCCACAGCCAGCACCGACGAGCCCACCAACATGGCGGGCTTGGTCCCAAACCGGTCCACGGTCAGGCCGGACGGGAACATGATCAGGAATCGCCCTAGGCCGGTAGCCGTGACGATTTGGGCCGCCAACCCCGGGGTGATGTCAAACTCCGCCGCGAGCACCGGCACAATGGGGACCACGAGGCTCAGGCCGAGGCTCATGACTACAGAGGGCACGTAGACCCCAATCAGGCTACGCACCATCTCGTTATTTCTTAGGAACATACTGTAGCAGTGACCTTTTCCAGGTAGGGTTTTGTTTATCGTTTGTTTATCAAGGACTCGCGGGACTCGGGTGCGCCAAACGTCCCCAACGGCTGCCTGTTGCTTTCTAGCGTAGGTAGCGCGGCCCGCCGTCAGTTGCGCGCACCCCGTTCCTCCCTATAGTACCAGTTACATAGCACGAGTTACTGCCCCCGGCATCCCCCCATCCTGCAAGCGGGGAGTCCAGAGCGGTGCAACCCCACTGGCAAGAGGTATGGAGGTGTCCCTCGTCCTGAAAGCGGGAGTCCAGAGGGCGCCGCCCTCTGGCAGGGGTCTGGGGGTGTCCCCCAGTTTTCGCTATTATATTTCCCCCTTCCTGGAAGGAAGGGGGCCAGGGGGATGGTGCGCCCCATAATAGAAGCGCAGCCCCCGCAATCGGGGAGTCCAGAGGGGTATAACCCCACTGGCAGGCGGCATGGAGGATGTGTCTCCATAACCACCTCCTCATTATTTTCCCCCTTCCTTCCAGGAAGGGGGCCAGGGGGATGGTGCGCGCCACCATCGAGGCGAAGCCCGGAATCGCGGGAGTCCGGCGGAACCCCCCGCGCGTGCAAGCGGGGAGTCCAGAGGGGTATAACCCCACTGGCAGGAGGCATGGAGGATGTGCCTCCATAACCTCCTTCTCTTTATTTCCCCCTTCCTGGAAGGAAGGGGCCAGGAGGACAGTGCGCTCTCCGGCGCACGGCCCCATCTACCAGACCGTATTCTTACTCCCCGCGCATGCAAGCGGGGAGTCCAGAGGGGCGCAACCCCCTCTGGCAGGCGGTATGGAGGATGTGCCTCCAAACCTCCTCCTCTTTATTTCCCCTTCCTGGAAGGAAGGGGGCTAGGGGGATGGTCCGCCTCCCGGCTTACATCGCACGCAGTTCGCCAAAGGGCAGAGAGAGCTGGACCGGCCCCGGCGCGCCCTCGAGGTGGCGGGCGGCCAAGCCCTCGCCTTGCAGTTGCGCGGCCAAGTGGGGGAAGCCGTTCACGGTGTAGACCGTACCCGCCGCCGACTCCCGGACATAGCGGCGCAATTCGTCATAGTCGGCATGGTCGCTGAGGGGAAAACAGCGGTCGGCGTACATACGGCGCGCGGTCTCCGAGTCTTGCGCCCAGCCGGAGAGGAACGCGGTTCGGGGACGGTGCAGCCGTTTGTACAGCGGGTGGCGGCGGCCGCTGGGTGGGGCCAGCACCACGCACCCCTGTGCACCGTCCTCGGACAGCGGACCGTGGTCGCCGAGAAATGACACGCCCCAATCCTGGTATTGCTCAACCACCTCGGCGATTGCGGGTAGATAGCGCACCCGATAACCGCGAGCCAGGAGGTGATGCAACGCCTCTTGCCCCTTGCCCAAGGCGTAGGCCAGCACCACGGGCGTCGCATTGTCGTCATAGGCGTCATCGATGAACTGGCACAAGCCTGCCATGGCTTCTTCCTCCGGTGGGAAGCGGTACGACGGCTGGCCAAAGGTAGACTCAATGATGAGGGTGTCGCAGGGGATGACGGCCGCGGTCTCCGCCGTAGGGTTGGGGCGGAGTTTGATGTCGCCGGTGTACACAATCCGCCGGCCATTCTCCAGCTCGATCAGCATCTGGGCGGCGCCCAAACAGTGCCCGGCGGGGTACAGGGTGAGCCGATAGTCCGGACCCTCGATTGGCTGGCCGTAGCGGAGCTCCTGCCCCTCGCTCTTAGGATGCTTGCGCCGCAGGAACGCGGCCGTGGGGCCGGTGGCAACGAAGCGCTTGTGGGCGGCGATGTGGTCGGCGTGGCCGTGGGAGACGAAGCAGCCCACCCGTGACCGCAGCGAATCGAGCCACAGGCCGAGGGTGGGGAGATGGAGGCCTCTGTCGAAGATGATGTCCATACGGCGATTATTTTGGCTCAGCCCAGGAGTGGCAGTACTAGGAATACTCTGAACAAGCCTTTTGTGGGGATGAGGCGTCCGTGCACCGGGCTACCTATCAACGCATGTCGAAGTGTTCATAGATGGAGACGAGCCTTCTCTCGCGGGGCGTCTTGTCGTGGAGCGTCAGCATGTGGCGGGATGCTCCTGCCTCACCCGCAGGGATGGATTCTCCGCCTGCGCGCTCGATAAAGCGTAGGTAGTCTTGATGATTTGCAGCCCCGACGGAAGCATCGTAGGCGTCGGTCTGAAAGACCGCCACGTAAAACACCGATACGTCCGCTCCGGCGTCGACGGTTCCCGCCGTGCCGTAGAGCAATTGGTAGCTGATATCGGAGTCCACCGAGATTCCTGGGCCGCCTTTGAACCTCGCACAAAGTTCCTGTATGCGCTCAGGCTTGCGGGTACTGATACCCCGGTCTCTTTCTTGGTTAGCCTTTCGCCACGCATCACCGACATACTCGTTGAACGTCTCATCCACCTTCGCTTCAACTCCTACGAAGAGGCTCTTGCTGGAAGCAGTTTCTCCCCAAATCCCGAGGTCATGGACGCGGCCTCTACCGTACCGGTCGAACCTGATTTCACACTCGGGAGTGAGCTTGTGGAAATCCACGGGTTTGCCGAGAACAGAGGAGACACGCTGTTGAAGTTTGTCCGCGCCTCTCTGGTTCACGACAAAATCGGCGATGGAGTGGGCGCTGCGTCCAGGTTTCCAGTGCTTGGGCTTGTGGAGAGGCTCCCAGTCGTCCAGGCTGGTCAGTGGGTTGCCGTTGGAGGCTTCTATTCGCATATTCCCAGTCTCTCCCTTCCGCTACTGCTGAGGCATCAGCGTCTTGTTCAGACTATCCCTAGAAGTGGTCGTGCGCAGTTCACCCGCGGCAACCGCGCCCCGGCGGCACGGGGGTTAGGGTAGCAGGAGCTCATGATAGCCCAATTGGGTCAGGGTATCCCGCACCGCCAGACCGTGCTCCGGATTTTGCACCTCAATCAGCAGCTGGATGTTCACGGAACCCACTGGGATGTGCAGACCGGCACGGTAGTGCGCCACTTCGATAATGTTCGCGTTCAATCTCCCGATGTGGGCGAGCAACGCTGCCAGCTGTCCGGGCTTATCGGGCAGCGTGGCGCGGTAGAGTAGATACCGACCGGCGCCCGCCAAGCCATGCTCCACCAGCCGTCCCAAGAGCGCAACATCGAGGTTGCCGCCACTGAGGATGACCGCGACCGGCCCGGCTGGGGGACGGATCTCCCCGGCGAGCAGTGCGGCCAAACCCACTGCGCCCGCGCCTTCCACCAACAGTTTGCTGCGCTCCAAGAGCAGCACCACGGTATGGCTGATGGCCTCCTCGTCGGCCACCACTACGTCGTCCACACACTTGCGGAGCACACCGAGGGTAAGCTTGCCGGGCCGACCCACGGCAATGCCATCGGCCACAGAGGCGCCCGGCGCGACGGTGACCCGGCGGGTACCGTGATACGAGCGGTATGCGGCCGGCGCGGTGGCGGCCTGCACCCCCACCACGCGGGCGGCGGGCCGCAGTGCTTTCACCGCCAACGCAATGCCGGCGAGGAGGCCGCCGCCGCCCAAAGGGACCACCACAAGCTCC
Organism: Dehalococcoidia bacterium; assembly: GCA_965261835.1. Lineage (GTDB taxonomy): Bacteria > Chloroflexota > Dehalococcoidia > SHYD01 > SHYD01. The sequence goes on from OZ253478.1 coordinate 302,974, forward strand.
ACGTCGGGGAGGTCGCTCAGCAGCTCTAGGCCAATGGTGCCCTGCCCCGCAATGACCGCTTCGTCGTCGAAGGCGTGGATGAATGTCCGCCCTTCCTTGCGGGCGAGCTGCTGCGCATGCACCGACGCCTCGTCATAGGACGTGCCGTGGCGGATGACGGTGGCGCCATAGCCTAGCGTGGCTTCATATTTGGCAAGCGAGGCGGCTACCGGCATGACCACCGTGGCGGAGATGCCGCGCATGGCCGCCGCCAGCGCCACCCCCTGCGCGTGGTTGCCGGCACTGGCGGCGATGACGCCCCCGGCGGCCTCCTGAGGAGTGAGCTGCGCCAGCTTATTGATCGCGCCGCGCGGCTTGAAAGAACCGGTGCGCTGCAGGTTCTCCGCCTTCAGGTAGACCGGAGCGCCAATGCGATGGGAGAAGCTATCGGAGAAGAGGAGCGGGGTGTGTCGCACCTGCCCGTCCAAACGGGCCTGCGCCGCGCGGAGTGTGTCCAAGCTGAGCATACCGTCATGCTAGCACTAGGGGCCGCGACTCACAATGAGCGGCAGGAGCGAAGCCCCCGCAAGCGGGGAGTCCAGAGGGGTGCAACCCCACTGGCAGGGGTTTGGGGGGTGTCCCCGTCCTGAAAGCGGGGAGTCCAGAGGGGATCGCCCCCGCTGGCAGGAGGTTTGGAGGGTGTCCCCCGTCCTGAAAGCGGGGAGTCCAGAGGGGTGCAACCCCTTTGGCAGGCGGTATGGAGGATGTGCCTCCATAACCTACTCCTCTTTATTTCCCCCCTTCCTGGAAGGAAGGGGGCTAGGGGGATGGTGTGCCCCCATAATTGAAGCGCAGCCTCCCGCGCGTGCAAGCGGGGAGTCCAGAGGGGATCGCCCCCTCTGGCAGGAGGTTTGGAGGGTGTCCCTCCAAGGCTTTACTAATCTTCCCCCTTCCTTCCAGGAAGGGGGCTAGGGGGATGGTGTCCCTCCATAACCCCACTACGCTTTGCTCCGCTTGTGCTACAGTTCTAGGGAAAGTGCTCACCAACATGCCCCACCAGACCGAACCAAGCGCCAATAATGCCCTGGGCGACCTGCTGCGCGAGATGCTGCACGGCTGCGAGGTACGCTCCGAAAGCACGCAAACCCTCATAGGACATTCGGGGCGCCACCCCGACATCCTGATTACCGCCCCCGGACGCTCGCCGGTGGTGGTCGAAGCCGAGTACGAACCGGCGCCCGAAGCGGAAAAAGACGCGCTGGCACGGCTAGGCCTCGGCGTTACCGACGAGCCGCGCACTATTGAGGCCGCGATCGCCCTGCGCTATCCCCATACGATGGAAAGCGTTTACGACCTGGCGCAGGCGGTTGCCGAGGCCCGGCTTTCTTACTGCGTCCTGTATGAGGATAAGAGCCGTTTTCCTGAATCCGGCTGGCTGGATGGCTCCGTGACCGACCTAGCCGACCTCATCCGCCTGGTATCCGTGCCGCAGAAGGCAGTGGATGCGGCCGCTACCGCGCTGGAACAGGGGATTGGGCAGGCGGCAAACGCGCTGGAAGACATGGCGAAGCTGCGGCCCAACATCACTCCCGCCATCGCCCGCTTGCTGGGCATGACCAACGTGCCCCAGACCCGCCGCATGGCCTGCGCCATCATCGCCAACGCCATGGTCTTTCACCAACGCATCGCGGGGATGCACGACGCGCTGAAACCGCTGCGCCTGGTGTGCGGCCCCGGCGTCGCCAACCCCCAGGATGAGACGCTGTCCGCCTGGGCCGAAATTCTGAAGATTAACTACTGGCCGATTTTTGCCATCGCCAAGGACATTCTGGAGCAGCTACCGGGCGATACCGCGGCCAGCATGCTGGCGGGACTGCGCGAAACGGCGCAACAAATCGACGCAACCGGCGTCGGCAACGCCCACGACCTGACCGGACGCATCTTCCAGCGGCTGATTGCCGACCGCAAGTACTTGGCCACCTTCTACACCCTGCCCGCGTCGGCGGCGCTGCTGGCCCGGCTGGCGGTTGCCAAAATGGACGGCGTGGACTGGAACGACGCCGACGCCATCGGCCGGCTCCGCGTCGGCGATTTCGCCTGCGGCACCGGCGCCCTGCTGTCGGCGGTGTACGAGCAGATCGCCGCCCGGCATGAGCGCACCGGGGGCAACCCAGCGGCGCTGCATCGGGTGATGATGGAGGAGGTACTCTACGGCTGCGACGTCATGCCCTCGGCCATCCACATCACCGGCTCCACCCTCTCGGGCGCCCAGCCCGCGGTCGGCTTTGGCGGCTCCCGCCTCTACACCATGCCCTATGGAAGGCAGAAAGACGGGACCGTGGCAATCGGATCGCTGGAGTTGTTGCAATCGTCGCAGTTGGTGTTGCAGTTCAACACCAACGACCCAACCCTGCGCACCGGCAGTGTAGGCGAGGAGACAGCGGCTCAAATCAACATCGACATCCCCGACCAGAGCTATGACCTGGTGATAATGAACCCGCCGTTCACCCGGGCCACGAACCACGAGGGCGCGCATGCCGACATCACCAACCCTGCCTTCGCCGCGTTTGGCGCCACGCCTGCTGACCAAACGGAGATGGGAGACCGGATCAACCAGTTAGGGAGGGACTCTTGCTACCACGGCAATGCTGGAATCGCTTCAGCATTCGCTGCGTTGGCCCACAAGAAGCTCAAGTCCGGTGGAGTCCTGGCCCTGGTCTTGCCCCTGTCGGCAGCTGCGGGCCTATCCTGGCAAGGGTTCAGAGAGACGCTAACCAAGAACTATACCGACCTTACCGTGTTGAGCGTCGCGGCTTCGGACAACGACCACTTGTCGTTCTCGGCCGATACGGGCATGGCCGAGTGCCTGGTCATAGCCCGTAAGCTCAAGCAATCCGAGGCAACGACAGGGACAAGACGCGGGCACTTCATATCGCTGGGCCGCCGTGCCCAAGGGTTTGCCCATGCCGGTTCGCTGGCAATGAGCGTCTCCAATCCCGAACGGGCGAGACGGGTTGAGGATGGGCCTTATGGCGGCACCGCCTTAATGATCGGTGACAAGCTGGCCGGCGAAAGCATGACCGTCCCGGTCCAGACGGACGGGGCATCATGGGGTGCGGTCCGTCTGTCCGACTTATCGCTGGCTCAGACAGCTTTCGCGTTGGCCCAATCAAAGCTATGGCTTCCCGGCAGCCACTCGGCGTTGGACGTGAAAGTGGCTCCGTTGAACAAGACGGCTAAACTCGGCTTCGTCCATCGAGACATCATAGGCCCGTTACCTCGTGGGCCATTTGACAAGGCGGCCCCAAGCGCTACGGCCACGTATCCTGCCATTTGGAACCACAATGCCAAAGACGAGACCCGGATGATCTGTGTCCCTGATTCCCAGCTGCACGTCCGACAAGGTATGGAAGCCAAAGCCGCCACCATTTGGGCCACAGCCAGCCGAGCACATCTGAACCTCGACTTCCGCTTCAACTCGCAGCCGTTGACAGCCGCCTTGACAGAGCAAGCTAGCTTAGGTGGTCGGGCTTGGCCCAATGTCATCTTTAGTGACAAGCGGTTTGACTACGCTTTTACAGCTTGGGCAAATTGCACATTGGGGCTGTTGTGTTTCTGGTGGCACTCCAATCGCCAAGTCGCCGGACGAGGAACGACTACGATAACAGCAGCGCCTTCTCTCTCCGTCCTGGACTTCCGCGCCCTCAGCGAGGAGCAGCTGCGCATGGCGGAGACGATCTTCAACGAGTTCCGGGACAAAGAGCTGCAGCCCGCCTACCTCGCCGACGCCGACCCCAACCGCGCCCTGCTGGACCGCCGCGTGGTCTGTGATCTGCTGGGTTTCGACGAGGACACCTACGCAGGAGTCCGCCGCCTCGCCGCCAAGTGGTGCGCCGAGCCGTCGGTGCATGGCGGGAAAGCCCGGCCCAGAAATGCCAGCCTGATAGTCTAGCTCGCCCACCAGCGCGTACCAGTGGGGAGTCCAGAGGGGTGCAACTCCGCTGGCGGGGGTTTGGGGGTGTCCGCTAGCCCACAAGGGGAGTCCAGAGGGGATCGCCCCCTCTGGCAGGCGGTTTGGAGGGTGTCCCCCGTCCTGAAAGCGGGGAGTCCAGAGGGGATCGCCCCCTCTGGCAGGCGGTTTGGAGGGTGTCCCCCGTCCTGAAAGCGGGGAGTCCAGAGGGGTGCAACCCCTTTGGCAGGCGGTATGGAGGATGTGCCTCCATAAACTACTCCCCTTTATTTCCCCCTTCCTTCCAGGAAGGGGGCTAGGGGGATGGTCCGCCCCATAATTGAAGCGCAGCTCCCGCAAGCGGGGAGTCCAGCGGGGTGCAACCCCGCTGGCGGGGGTTTGGGGGTGTCCGCTAGCCCACAAGGGGAGTCCAGAGGGGATCGCCCCCTCTGGCAGGAGGTCTGGAGGGTGTCCCTCCATAAACTACGCCCCTTTATTTCCCCCTTCCTTCCAGGAAGGGGGCCAGGGGGATGGTGCCTGCCCCTACTCTTTGCTGCGCTTGCGCTCCCAGAGCGTCTCGAAACCCTCGCCCGTGATGGCGTTGTGTATCTGGTCACGCTCCTCAGCGCGCAATTCAGTGAGCGCAAGCCGGCATTCCTCGCCGGAGTCGTAATACCCCGTGCTGTGGATGCGGTCCACAATCACCTGCCAGATCCCCAGGCGCTCCAGGCTGTTGACGTGCTTGGGCCAGGTAAAGGAGACGATGTTCTTGGGGAGCGGAAAGCGCGGGCGCAGGCCTTTGAGGTGCTTGAACCGTTCTGCGGCAGAGCCCGCGCGCGGCACCACGCGCACCATGGGGCCTTCTTCCTGATCGGAGCGGGCGTCGAAGAGGAGGCGCTTGTCGAAGGTGGTGAAGCGAATGAGCATGACGTCCGCGCTGCGGATCAAGTGGATGATCTCGGGCAGATCGAGGGGATACTCGTTGTCAGTCATTGTTCAGGTTTCACAGTGGGGGCACATTCGTGGTCATCATCGTCTCTTATCGCCATTAGTCTAGTCCATGCCTGCCGCTGCATCAACCCGCGGGACCATCCCCCTAGCCCCCTTCCTTCCAGGAAGGGGGAATAGTAAGAAGTGCTGGGGGACACCCCCAGACCCCTGCCAAAGGGGTTGCACCCCTCTGGACTCCCCGCTGGCAGGGGTCTGCGCTTCGATTGAGGCTCGGACCATCCCCCTGGCCCCCTTCCTGGAAGGAAGGGGGGATAGAGAGAAGTGCTGGGGGACACCCCCAGACCCCTGCCAAAGGGGTTGCACCCCTCTGGACTCCCCATTGGGTGCACGTGGCACACCATCACCCGTAGGGGTGCCCCTTGTGGGTACCCATTGGCCGTCCGTGCGCACCATCCCCCTAGCCCCCTTCCTCTCAGGAAGGGGGAATAGTAAGAAGTGCTGGGGGACACCCCCAGACCCCTGCCAGTGGGGTTGCACCCCTCTGGACTCCCCATTGGGGGCACGCGGCACACCCAACACCCGTAGGGGTGCCCCTTGTGGGTACCCACTGGCCGTCCGTGCGCACCATCCCCCTAACCCCCTTCCTGGAAGGAAGGGGGAATAGTAAGAAGTGCTGGGGGACACCCCCAGACCCCTGCCAAAGGGATTGCACCCCTCTGGACTCCCCGCTTTCAAGTGCTGGGGCACATCCTCCATGCCTCCTGCCAGTGGGGTTGCACCCCTCTGGCCTCCCTGCTTGCGGGGGCTTCGCCTCAATAGTGGGGTGCCCGCTAGCCCACAAGGGTAGTCCAGAGGGGATCGCCCCCTCTGGCAGGAGGTCTGGAGGGTGTCCCTCCAGAGCTTTATTAATCTCCCCCCTTCCTATCAGGAAGGGGGTTAGGGGGATGGTGCGAAACCACTGTCTCCTATGTACTGAACGAGTACGTCGGGTTGACATTCAACGCGCCCGTGACTACACTTTCTGTGTTCGGCATAGACATAAGACGGAGGGCTGTAGCAACGCTATAGCCAGCCGGTCAATTGTCGACTAGCTTGCCCTAGACTACCGTGCATAGCCAGATTAGCCAGAACGGAGACAACCCCCATGGCCACCGTGGAACAACCCAGCAACACCACCCTCACCGTCAAACGACGCTATCGGCCTTATGAAGACTGGATCGAGTCCCTGGGCATGCCGATCTACCGGGACTACTACCTGGAGGACCTCCGCACCCTCAAGCTGGGCCGCTGGGAAGACCGTGGCTGCGATGGCGCGTTCATCGAGCTAGTGGGCCAGCAGGGCGTCACCGGGGCCTACGTCATCGAAATCCCGCCCGGCGAGACCATCGCTCCCTTCCGCCTCCCCATGGATGAGGTGTGCTACATCCTCCAGGGCCGCGGCATCACCTCGATCAAGGCCTCCGAGTCCGGCTCCGCCAAGACTTTCGAGTGGGATGCCCGCAGCCTCTTCATGCTGCCGGCCAACCATTCGTACCAGCTCAGCAACACCACCGGCAATCAGACCGTCCGCGCGTTGATCTGCAACTATCTGCCGCTCGTGATGTCGGTTATGACCAGCAAGGACTACTTATTCGACGCCCCGGCCAAAACCCCGGAGCTGCTCACCGGCAACGGCAATTTCTATTCGCAGGCCAAAGTATTCCCCACCCATGAAACGGCGCAGGTGGGCACCTACTGGGTGGGCAACTTCTTCCCGGACATGGCCGCTTGGGACAAGATGGATGCCTTGCCCAAACGCGGCGCCGGCGGCCGGGCCATCTTGGTGGAGTTCCCCGGCTCGCCCCTGACCGCCCACATGTCGGTGTTCCCGCCCCGCATGTACAAGAAGGGCCACCGTCATGGCCCCGGCTTCGTTATCGTTATTCCCAAGGGCGAGGGCTACTCCATCATGTGGCCGGAGGGCGGCGAGAAAGTGGTGATTCCTTGGCATGAGGGCAGTTGCTTCGTGCCGCCGATGCGCTGGTTCCACCAGCACTTCAACGTGAGTGATCATCCGGACCGCTACCTGGCGATTCACCCGCCCCGCGGCCTGTCCGACAGCGGCGAAGTGATCGAAAACCGTGCCAGCGACCAGTTCGAGTACCCGGACGAAGACCCCATGGTGCGGGAACGCTTCGAAGCCGAGCTGGCCAAGCGTGGCCTTACGTCCGCTATGCCGGCAGAGGCCTACACAGACCCCGACTATAGCTTTAGCCTGATGAAGGATATCTAGTCCTCCTCCCGCAGCCGATGCACGCGTGGGGCAGTCCCAACTCCCCACGCGTGCCCATGTACAGGAACTGTGGTATTCCCCCTGCGCTGGCTCCTAGATAGACAAGGGGCTGGGAGTGAGTTGGCTTGTGGCATTCAAGGCAAGCCATTACCCTATAAGTGCAATAAATCACGAGTGAGACGCTATGTGGCTTGACGATCACGACCAAGACGACGACGAAGAGCACTTTCACGACACCATGCCCATTGGCGAAGGCGTGGACGTGGAGGGCATCGAGATGTTCACCCTCACCAGTGTGGGCATCGACATCGGTTCCTCCACCTCCCACATGGTGTTCTCCAAGCTCACCCTGCGGCGGGAGGGCGCGGCCTTTTCGTCCCAGTTCAGAGTGACTGATCGTGAAGTGCTCTACCGTTCTCCCATCATGCTCACGCCTTACCTCCACGGCACCGACATCGATACCGACCAGGTGGTGGACTTCATCCACGCCAGTTACCGAGACGCCGGCCTCACCGCGGCGGAGGTGGACACCGGCGCCGTGGTCATTACCGGCGAAGCGCTGAAGAAAGAGAACGCCCGTCCCCTGCTGGAGTTCTTCGCTAAGGACTCCGGCAAGTTCATCTGCGCGTCCGCCGGCCCCAACCACGAGGCATTGCTGGCGGCTTACGGCTGCGGCGCCGTGGACCTCTCCAAGCAGGAGCACACCACCGTCCTGAACGTGGACGCGGGCGGCGGCACCTCCAAGCTCTCCCTCATCAAGGACGGCGAGGTGCTCCAGACCGTGGCGGTGGAGATCGGCGCCCGCCTCATCGCCTTCGACGAGCAGGGCATCACCACCCGGGTAGAGGAGCCGGCCAAAGTCCTCATGCGCCACCTCGGCCTGCCCGTGGGGGTGGATACGCCCTTCCTGCCGGAGTACCGCGAGCCCTTTGCTAACCTCATGGCCCAGGTGCTTTTTGAAGTGATGCACGGCGAGGCCCGGCTCACGCCGCTGTCGCGCGGCCTGCTCCTCACCGATCCGCTCACTGGCATCAGCGGCATGAACGACGTGGACCACGTCGTGTTCTCCGGCGGTGTCTCCGAGTACATCTACAGTCACGACACCATTGCCTATGGCGACTCCGGTCCGCTCCTGGGCCGCGCGATCCGTGCGCTGGTGGAGGGCGAGGGCCGCCCCGGCCTGCTCCAGGAGCCCACCGAGGGCATCCGCGCCACCGTTATCGGCGCCGGGGAGTACACCGTCCAGGCCAGTGGCAGCACCAGCTATATCTCTAACTTCGATGCGCTCCCGGTGTTCGGCCTCAAGGTGGTGCGCCCCTTCATGGGTGACGGCCTGCCGATGGAGACCGCGGTGCAGCAGGCCCTCGGCAAGTTCGACTTGCAACGCTTCACGCCGGGGCTGGCCCTAGCTCTGGCGGTTCAGGGTCAGCAGGACTACTGGACCCTCCGCAAGCTCGCCGAATCTGTGGTGGCCGTGCTCGCCAACGCTGAAGAGTCCGACTATCCGCTGTTCCTCATCCTTGACCAAGACGTGGCGAAGTCCCTGGGAGGTATCCTCAAGGAAGAGCTGGACGTGCGCCGGGAGATCATTGCCGTAGACGGCATCGACGTTGGCGACCTGGATTATCTCGACATCGGACGGCCGATGGGCATCACCGAGGTGGTACCGGTTACCGTGAAGTCGCTCATGTTCCCCCAGCGCTCCTACGAGGGCCTCGGCTAGCCCACCTCCCGCACATGCAAGCAGAGGGAGTCCAGCGGGGCGCAATCCCTCCTCGCCCGTCATTGCGAGCCGCAGCGAAGCAATCTGGGGCGGTGGTGCTCTCCGCACGTGCAAGCGGGGAGTCCAGAGGGGCGCAACCCCACTGGCAGGCGGCATGGAGATGTCCCCCCGCACGTGCAAGCGGGGAGTCCAGAGGGGAACAACCCCTCTGGCAGGCGGCATGGAGGTGTCCCCCCGCACATGCACGCAGGGAGTCCAGACGGGCATAACCCCCCTGGCAGGCGGCATGGAGGTGTGCCCCAGCACATGCAAGCAGGGAGTCCAGAGAGGTGCAACCCCTCTGGCAGGCGGCATGGAGGATGTGCCCCAGCACGTGCAAGCGGGGAGTCCAGAGGGGCATACCCCCTTTGGCAGGGGTCTGGGGGTGTCCCCCAGGACTTCTAATTATTTCCCCCTTCCTGGAAGGAAGGGGGCCAGGGGGCTGGTCCGAGCCCCATAATTGAAGCGCAGCCCCCACAAGCGGGGAGTCCAGAGGGGTGCAACCCCCTTGGCAGGCGGCACGGAGGTGTCCCCAGCACATGCAAGCAGGGAGTCCAGAGGGGTGCAACCCCTTTGGCAGGTGGTATGGAGGATGTGCCTCCATAACCTACTTCTCTTTATATTCCCCCTTCCTTCCAGGAAGGGGGCTAGGGGGATGGTCCGAGCCCCAAAATTGAAGCGCAGCACTTGCAAGCAGGGAGTCCAGAGGGGTGCAACCCCTTTGGCAGGCGGCATGGAGGATGTGCCTCCATAAACTACTTCTCTTTACTTTCCCCCCTTCCTGGAAGGAAGGGGGCCAGGGGGATGGTGGACACCCCCATCATCCTGCATCCTAATCTTCCCGAAGGGACTGACCCTTGTCGGATCTGGATAGCGCCAAAGCCCAGCTGTTGAAGGCGATCGCCCGTGAGGTGCACGACCCCCGCGTCCTCGACGCCCTCACCAAGCTCCCTCGGGAGCAGTTTGTGCCGGCCAGCCACTACGATCACGCCTACGACGACACGCCGCTACCAATCGGAGCGGGGCAAACCATCTCCCAACCACTCATCGTCGCCATGATGACCGAGGTGCTGGCCCTCACCGGCGAAGAGACCGTGCTCGAGGTTGGCGCCGGCAGCGGCTATCAGGCTGCCATCCTCGGACTGCTCGCCAAGCGGGTCGTCACGGTGGAACGTTTCGCCGACCTCGCCGAGACCGCGGCGCGCCACCTCGAAGTCGTCGGAGCCGCCAACGTCAGCGTCCACGTGGCCGGCAACGTTATGGGCTGGCCCGATGACGCCCCCTACGACGCCGTCATCGTGACCGCCGCAGCGCCGCGCGTGCCCCAGGCGCTCCTCGACCAGCTCAAGGATGGCGGACGCATGATCATCCCAGTGGGTAACCGCGAACTCCAGGACCTGTTGGTGGTCATCAAGCAGGGCGATGGCATAAGGCGCCGGTCCCGCGGCCCCTGCCGCTTCGTCCCCCTTATCGGCGGCGAGGGTTGGCCGGAGGATTAGCTGCGCCAAGCCCCCCAATCGGCTATGATGTTAACCGTTATGCGGATCGGGCGGCGTCATTCCGCCTGATCTGACAAACTTGTGAAATCGTCCCCATGGGAGGAGCTTAGTATGGCAATATCGGCAAAGCATGCGCTTTTGGATCAGGTCCTTGCGGAAGGGCTTGAGTACGTGTTCGGCAATCCCGGCTCAACCGAGGTCGCCTTCATGGACGGCCTGCAAGACTACCCGCAGCTCAAGTACATCCTCGGCCTCCACGAGACGGTGGCCGTGGCAATGGCCGACGGTTTCGGCCGAGCGCTGGGCAAACCCGCGTTCGCTAATGTGCACATCGCCCCTGGCCTCGCGAACGCCATGGGCATGGTCTACAACGCTTGGAAGGGCGGCTCACCTCTGGTGCTCACCGCCGGCCAGCAGGACACGCGCTTCCTGGCGACCGAGCCGCTGCTCGCGGGAGATTTGGTTCGCGTGGCCCGCCCTTGGGTGAAGCTGGCTATCGAAATCAATCGCGGCGACGACATGCCGATGGCGTTGCGGCGTGCCTTCAAAGTGGCCGCCGAGCCGCCACGCGGGCCGGTCTTCGTTTCCCTGCCCCAGGACATGCTGGACTTCGAGGTGAACGAACCGGTGATCCCCACTACCCACGTCTCGTGGCGCAGCCGCCCGGACCTGGAAGCCCTCGACAAGGCGGCTACGTTGCTCGCCAAGGCGGAACGTCCCATCATCCTGGTGGGCGACCAGCTGTCTTACGCGGGCGGTCAGCAGGAGATTGGCGCGCTGGCCGAGCTTATCGGCGCTCCCATCTATGCCGGATCCAGCCGAGAGTGGAACTTCCCCACCAGTCATCCCAGCTACATGGGCGGCTTTACCTCCATGGGTGGGGCCCGCGAGTCGCTCCGTGACTGCGATGCCGTCCTTGCGATGGGCACCGGCGTGCTCTTCGGCACGATCTGGTACGAAGGCGGCTCACCGTATCCTGCCGATGCACCCTTCATTCATGTCGATTTCGATTCCTGGGAGATCGGTAAGAACTACCCCATTGCGGTGGGCATCAGGGCCGATCCGCAGAGCACCGCAGCCGAGCTGCTCCCGGCGGTGGAGAAGAAGCAGTCTGCTGCCCAGAAGAGCGCCGCCGCGGCCCGCACCGCGCAGGTCCGTACCCGCAAGCAGGCTGACCGGGATCGGGCGCAACAGCGCACTCAGGCCGACTGGAACAGCAACCCCATCTCGACCTGGCGGCTTGCCGGGGAGCTCAAAGAAGTGCTTCCCGCCGATCCCATCTTCGTCGGTATCGGCGGTACCTCCGGCCGGGCTGCCATGCAGTCGCTCATTGACCTAGACAAACCGGGCTCCTTCTACGACGGCGGCGCCGCGCTGGGCTTCCCCCTTCCGGGCGCCCTCGGTGTCCAGCTTGCCGAGCCGGATCGTCAGGTCGTGGGGCTGCTGCGTGACGGTGACGGCATGTACAGCATCCAGGGCCTCTGGACGGCAGCGCACTACAACATCCCCGTCAAATACGTGGTGTTCAACAATGCCCAGTACCGCATCCTTAAGCTGGGCATGGTGCACTACCTCGGCGAGTCCGCCCGCAAGAGCGAGTACATTGGTCTGGACCTCAACGACCCGCCGCTGGATTACGCCAAGCAGGCGCAAGTCTGGGGCATCCCCGCCGTCCGTGTGACCGATCCCAAGGACCTCGGCCCGGCGCTGCGGGAGATGTTCAGCAAGAGCGGTCCGGGCCTGGTGGACGTCGTTATCGAGAACAGCCACCACGGCTACTTCTAGCGTGCAGTAACCTCCCGAAGCACACCCGGGGCGCTCCAAAGCGGAGCGCCCCGGGCACGTCTTTTGAGATGCTCTGGTAACCGGGCTAGCGGGCGTGTCAGCGCGAGGCCGCGAGTGGCCGCCGTGGCAATCTGTGGTAAGATATGTTCTGTGCGCCTTCAGGGCCGAAGTGGCGGAACAGGCAGACGCGACAGTCTCAAAAACTGTTGGGGGGCAACCCCCGTGCCGGTTCGATCCCGGCCTTCGGCACCACTTTTATTTTTCGTTGGTAACCGCGGGTAACCTCGCACTCATTACCGGTTATGGCCCTCAAGTCTAAAGTCCACAATAAGCTAGAAAACCTCGCCGCGCGCTATGAGGAGCTCAGCACCCTCATGGCCCAACCGGACGTGGCTACCGATCTAGCGCGCCTCCAGGAGTTGGCCAAGGAGCAGTCCGGCCTCGAGGGGTTGGTTGCCGGGTTTCGTGCCTACAAGGCCACCCTCAAGGAGACGACGGACGCCCGCTCCTTAGCGGAAGACAGCGGCGACACCGATCTCCGTGAGATGGCCCGTGAGGAGTTAGAGCACCTTGAGCTCCGTCAAGAAACCCAGGAGGAGACCCTGAAGCGGCTCCTGCTGCCTCGAGACCCCAATGACGAGAAGGACGTTATTGTGGAGATCCGAGCCGGGGCGGGTGGTAACGAGGCCGGTCTCTTTGCCGCCGACCTCTACCGCATGTACACGCGCTACGCTGAGGTGCGGCGCTGGCAGCTTGAGGTCATCAGCAGTAACGAGAGCGGCATCGGTGGCTTCAAGGAGATCATCTTCGAGGCTCGCGGCCGCGGCGCCTACAGCCGCCTCAAGTACGAGAGCGGCGTCCATCGTGTGCAGCGGGTCCCGCTCACCGAGGCCAGCGGCCGTATCCACACCTCCACCGCCACCGTGGCCGTGCTTCCCGTGGCCGACGAGCTGGAGGTTTCGGTTAACCCTGACGAGGTGCGTATCGACATCTTTCATGCCGGTGGCGCGGGCGGGCAGAACGTAAACAAAGTTGCTACCGCCGTGCGGCTTACCCACATCCCTACCGGGCTGGTAGTGGTCTGCCAGGACGAGCGGTCTCAGCTCAAGAATCGCACCAAAGCCCTGTCTGTGCTGCGGGCAAGGCTCAAAGCCTCAGAGCAGGAGCGGCAGGACCAAGAACAGTCCCAGACCCGGCGCTCCCAGGTAGGTACCGGAGACCGGTCCGAGAAGAGCCGCACCTATAACTTTCCCCAAAACCGCGTGACTGACCACCGCATCGACACCTCATTCCACAACCTTCCGGAGATCCTGGACGGCGCGCTGGGCCCCCTCATTGATGCTGTCGCCACCAGCGAGGAAGCCAGGAATCTAGAAGCCCAATTGGTCTAACGTGACCACCGTTGCGGACGCCCTCCGCATTGCCCAACGGGCGCTGGAAACCGCCGGTAACGCTGAAGTTCGCCTTGAGGCCGATGTCCTGCTCTGCCACCATACGCACCTCGACCGCGCCCGCCTCTACGCCCGCTTCCACGAATCCCTAGACCAGGACGTACTGGCCGGATTGCACAGCTCCCTGGCCCGGCGGGTCAAGGGCGAACCTCTGGCCTACATCACCGGCCACCGCGCGTTCTTTGGCCTGGACTTCGTGGTCGACCGCCGCGTGCTCATCCCTCGGCCCGAGACCGAGCTGCTGGTGGAGACCGTGCTGGAGTGGCTGCTGGCGCAGCCGGGGGCCACGATGGCCGACGTTGGCGCCGGCAGTGGCGCCATTGCCGTGAGCGTGGCGGTGAACCAGCCGGGGGTGCGGATCTATGCCCTCGACACCGCTGCAGACGCGCTGGCCGTGGCCCGGCGCAATGCTGAACTCCATAACGTGTCGCGCCGCATCACCTTTCTCCAGGGCGACCTGCTGGCGCCATTGCCCGAGCCGGCGGACGTGCTGGTAGCGAACCTGCCCTACGTGCGGGAAGACCAGTTGCCCCAATGGTGCGGCGCCGGGCAGGTGGAGTTGGCCTACGAGCCCCTTGCCGCGCTCGACGGCGGCCCGGACGGCCTTGCGGTCATCCGCCACTTTTTGCAGCAGGCTCCGGCCTCCGTGCGGCCTGGCGGGCTGGTGCTCTTGGAGATGGCCTGGGATCAGGCCGTTCAGGTACGCGCCCTGGCGCAGGCTGCCTTCCCGCACGCGGTGGTCACCGTGCACAAAGACCTGGCGCTCCTGGACCGTATGCTCCGTATCGATGTCCCGGAATAGTGTGCAATCGCGCTCGCCCACCGCTCCGGAGCCGCGTTGCTGAGCCATCGCCGCTAAAAAACCCGTAGGGGCGGTTCATGAACCGCCCCTACGGGTTTAGTTGTCCGTTTCCAGGTTACGACTGCTGCTGTTGCTGCTGCCGTTCCAGATAGTCCATAAACTCCTGTATCCATGAGGACAGCTGCCCCATCCGCTTCTCTTCCAGCAGGAAGAGTGAGAGTAGCACAAATCCGCCTAACAGTATGTCCATCTTTACGTCCTTGTTGACTATCTCAACGGTGGGTGCAGTGGCCGCTTGGGTGTACCGCGCCTACTGCTGGATCTGCACTTCAATGTGATTGGGCCGTGGTGCAACCGGGTAGATCGGTGTGATGCGCGGCGGCAGCACCCCCTCACCGGCCTCAAAGCGCCGCTGTGCCTCTACCGAGAGCTCCAGCAGCTCCGAGACCAGCGGGCTGTAACGCGCGTCGCTCTGGTTTATGTGATCGTCCAGCCGCCCGTGGCTGCCGCTGAACATGTACTCCTTCGGGCTATGCCGCACCTCATCGTGGTCCAGCCCCTCCTGTGGTAGCCCAATGTAGGCCGCCTTCTCAGGGTCGCGGAACACGCCCATGGGGTCTTCACCCTGCTCCACACGCTCCATCTGTTCCTTCAGGAGCTCCCGATACATGATGACCCCAATGTCGGACTGCCCCAGCCGCTCCAGCTCGCGCCGGGCAATTGAGCCTTGGCTGGCCCAGGCAAAGAAGTCCTGCACCAGCACCATCTCAGTGCGCCACTTGTCCTGCTCGTCCCGCAGCGGGATCTCGTAGAGCGGGATGCTCTGCTGCGGCGGCACCGGGATGCCGGGGCGGTAGACCACGTAGTTGTAATGCGTGGTGTGCTCGTCATCGGTTGGCACGCGGATCTGGAAGGTGCTGCCCACCCGCAGGATGTTTGGGAACACAATCGGGTGTCCCACTTTCCAGTGGTCGCTCTCTTCCGTGCCGCCCTCGGCCACCCGCCGCTTGATGATCCCGTGCTCGAAGCGGTCGAAGCCGATTTTCCGGTGCTGCCGGCTGGTGTATCCTTTTTCAGTGGGGACGCCGCGGCGCTCCCACACGTAGTCCATGTAGTAGCCATGGAGCCACTCCACGTGCACCGGGTCCAGGGAGTTCTCCATGCACTGCATGTAGTTACAGGGCAGCACGCACACCCCGATCTGGCGGATAACGTTGTCCCACGCGTACAGGTCATAGCGCGGCAGCAACGGCGCCGGGTCCGGTCCCAGGTAAGCGAACACCAGCCCGGCAAACGCCTGCACCTTGTACGCCTTGGTGGTCACCCGGTCCTTGAAGGTGCTGTTCCACGGCTCCGCGGGCTGCTCGAGGCACTGCCCCTCCTGGTTGAACCGCCACCCGTGGTAGGGGCAACGCAGCCCCTCCTCCTCCGGGATGCCGTACTCCAGGGACACCCGCCGGTGCGGGCATGGCTCGTCGAGCAGGCCCAGGTTCCCGGAGCGGTCTTGGTACAGCACTAGGTCTTCGCCCAGTAGCCGCACCTTCTTGACGGGGTTCTCCTCCAGTTCCACGCTGGCAGCCACCGGGTGCCAGTAGCGGCGCATCATATTACCCATCGGCGTGCCCGGGCCCACTTTGGTCAGCTTCTCGTTCACTTCTTTGGTAAGCATTGGTCCACCTCTTTTGGCATTGGGTGACGCTGTTGCCCATCACTATAGCAATAACTCTGCAAAAGTGGTAGCGCGTGGGGCTGCCGGCACTGCGGTGACGCCTGGTGACGCCTGTGGAAATGCCCCGGCCAATCGTGTACCAGACCGTTACCCCCAGCGCGCGCAATTTGACGTAATGGCAGGGGTGTTGCTAGATTGATGGCAGCTATCGAGCAAGGCTCGCTAAGGAGGCAACACCATGCGACCAATGCGAATGACGGCCATCATCGGCGGGAAGCGCTACAACACGGACAAGTCCGTACTCATTGCCGATAGCGTGAGCTCCGAGCAAGGGCGGCCGGACCAGGTGGACTTTCTCTTTCGAAGTGATGCGGGCGACTACTTTGTGCAGCACCGGGTGTATGCCGAGGACTGCTATAGCGGCGCCCGGGACTGGGTACAGCCGCTTGCCGCAATGGACGCGGTGATGCTCTATTGGGAGCTCCCGCAGAAACTGCTGGAGTTCGAAGCGGCATTCCCATCATAGCCCCATAGCCGCAAGATGGAGCGACCTGAAGCCGGCGCATTTGCGCCGGCCTTCTTTATTTGAAACTTGTAGAACTTTTTTTCTAAAAACCCTTGACACATCAGAATATGCGTTCTATTCTGTGAATGAATTAGAACACTTATTCTGAGAGGGTCGCCATGAAGATTGTGCCGCTCGCAGCTGATTCACTGGGCACGCGCTCGATGGCCACGTGGGTGGAACTGGAGGGCGTCCGTGTGCTCATCGACCCCGGCGTGACCGTGGCCGAGACCCGCTACGGCCTTCCCCCCATGCAGGAGGAACGGCAGGCGCTGGAAGCGGCCACCTCTCGCGTCATCGGCGCCCTCTGCCAGGCCGATGCTGCTGTAGTCACCCACTTCCATGAGGAACACGTCAACTTACTGCACTACGTGCTCTCCTCAACCGCCATCTACATGAAGACTCCGGTAACCCCCAGTGAGGTACGGGCCACGCAGGCGCTGTTCCCCCGCCTAGAGCGCACCGGGCGCGCCTTCTCCATGGCCGACGACTCCAGCGTCAACCTCAGGGACGTGACCCTCACCTTCTCCCGGCCGTTGCCCCACGGCAAGGCGGGCGCCAAAGCCGGCAGCGTGATGGCCGTGGCGGTGCAGGCGAGGAGCGGCTGCTTTGTCCACGCCTCGGACGTGCAGGGGCCTCTGTCCGCCGCCGCCGTCGAGTGGGTCATCCGCCAGCGGCCGGATGTGCTCTATCTCAGTGGCGCACCCACCTACAAACTCTTCTATCAGGCGGAGCGGGACGCCGACACGCTTACTGCACCGGACATCCGAACCGCCCGCGCCAATCTGCTGACCATCATGAAATACACCGGATGCCAGGTCATCTTGGACCACTACCTGGTACGAGACCCGAACTTCCGGCGGCTATACAGCGAGGTATTTGCCACCGGCCGGGTCCAAACCGCCGCAGAGTATCTGGGCGTGACGGAACGTCCGCTGGAAGCGCAGCGGCGCAACCAGGCCAGCCGGGATGTTGAGACGCTGACGGCCCGCAGCCCGCGTGCCCGCTATGAGGCAGACCAGCAGACCGCAGCCTTAGCCGCCATGGCCAAGTCTCGCACCACTCCACCCGCCACCCCTGAACCCCGTGAGCGGACGCCGGTCTTGGCGCGCTGAGCCTGAGGGATAAAGGAGTATCACATGGCTACTCAACCGCACTACGTGAGTCATCCGTCCATCCACCACGTGGCCACCCGTGGCAGCGTAAAGGCCAAGGCTGGGCTGCACGTTTCTCGGCAAGAGGTGGCCACCGCCATCGGCTTCCTTGCCCTGCAGATTGCGCTGGTCATTATCTTCAGTGCGCTCATCAGCATCGGGCCGGCCAATGGCGGCCCGTTGCGCTAAGCCCGTTGCGCTAAGCATTGATCAATCCGGAGGTGTCATCATGAACGTCCTACCCATCGCAGCCGATTCCTTGGGTGTCCGCTCCATGGCTACGCTGGTCACCGCCGGCCAGACCCGGATCCTCATCGATCCGGGGGTCACCGTAGCGGAGCGCCGCTTCCACCTGCCGCCCAGCCCGGTGGAGCGCCAGGCTCAGGCCGCCGCGGCCGCACAGATCGTGGCGGCAGCGGGGCGCGCCGATGCTATATTTGTGACGAGCTACGCGCGCGATCACTGCAACCTCCTCGCCGACGTGGTGACCAACGCGCCAATCTACTGCAAGACACCGGCCACCGTCGAGGAGCATCTGGACTCACGGCAACTCTTCCGCACTCTGGCGGAGAGCGGTCACCGAGTGGCGCTGCTCGAGGGACTGCACGCGGTCATCGGGGAGGCCGAGGTCACCAGCCTGACCCCCCCGGGCGCGGCGCTAACCCTCACCATTCGCCACCAAGGCCGGACTTTCCTCTACGCCTCCGAACCGGAATGGCCTCTCGCTCCCGCAGCGCTGCAGGCCCTGATCCAACAGCGCCCAGACATGCTCTTTATCAGTGGCGCGCCGGTCCATCAGGCAGGAGAGACTTTGGACGACAACGAACCGGCGGTGATCAGCCGGGCGCAGCTCTACCAAGCGACGGCCCAGGTTACCGCACTCGCCCACGCCACCGGCGCCAGGATCATCCTAGACCACCAGGTGGCCCGCGACGCCCGTTTCCGTGATTGGTACCGCGAGGCTTTCGCCACCGGGCGGGTGTGCACCGTGGCGGAGTTGCAGGGCAGGCCCGATAACCTGCTGGAAGCGCACCGGGCGACCTTGCATCCCGCGCGCACCGCTGGTAAGCGCGCGACGCTGGCGGGGCACCGCTAAGCCGCTACGCTCTACCCGAAGCTGCGTTGGCTCATTGGAAACGGCGCCTATCGGTAATACGGTAACTACGAGGAGAAACGGAAGCGGACGGCCGTCGCATTGCTCTGCTATACTCTCGCATGGTCTTTGAGGGAGCAGCTAAGACCGCGAGGTGGGTGTGCGGGCAATCCGGAACAGATTCTGGAACAGCTTCTATGGGTGGAGAGTGCTGGCCGCCGCGTTTGTGGCTAGCGGCCTAGGCGGCGCAACCACCTCGTACGGCTTCGCGCTCTTTCTCATCCCGCTTACCACAGAGTTCGGCTGGACCCGCGCCGCAGTCTCCGGCGCTATCGCCCTCGCCCGCCTGGAAAGCGGACTGATCGGACCGCTGGAAGGCATTCTGGTCGACCGGCTCGGCCCGCGGGCTATGATGCTCTTCGGATTCCCACTCGCGGGACTGGGCTTCCTGCTGCTCGCTCAAATCGATAGTATCCACACCTTCACCGGGCTGGATACCCTACTGGTGTTTTACATCGTCTACGTCCTGTTGGTGGCGTTGGGCAACTCCTTTGCCGGCAACATGGCTCCAGCTACGGCGGTCGCCAACTGGTTCGTTCGGCGGCGGGGCTTCAGCCTGGGTGTCTTTTCCTCCGGGCACGCCATGGGCGCGGCCCTCTGGATACCCGTCTTGGGCGCGGTTATCCAGCTCTACGGTTGGCGGGAAGCCGTGCTACTGGAAGGGCTGGCGCTGGCGATCATCGGGATTCCGGCAGCCTTAGTAGTGCGTCACCGCCCCGAGGATATGGGGCTTCTGCCGGACGGCGACCCCGTGCCGCCACCGTCCGCCGCCCCGGCGGCAACTGAACCTCCTCCTCCTCCGCGCTCCCTGGAACCGGAGCTTACGGTGAGAGAGGCACTGCGGACGCCAGCCTTCTGGGTGTTGGCGGCCACCTTCGCGCTGCGGGTCTTGGTGACGAACGCGGTGCAGGTGCACCTAGCCGCCCTGCTTCAGGACAGAGGGATGAGCCCGCTTGAGGCTGCAGCGATGCTCAGCGCGCTGGCCGGCATCAGCGTGTTCGGACGGTTTGGGATGTCCTGGCTGGCTGACTACATTGACGTGCGGCGGGTCTTCTTAGTGGGGATGCTCATGCTCAACGGCGGTCTGCTGGTCGTGAGCTACGCCACCAGCACCTGGCAGTTTGTGCTGTTCATGGTGCTGTACTCGCCCGCCTACGGAGGGCTGTCCGCGCTCCAGAATGTGCTACGGGGCCACTACTTCGGGCGGCGGGCTTACGGGTCTATTGCCGGGGCCATGAGCACTATCGTCATGGTGGGGACCATCATAGGGCCGCTCTTCGCCGGCTACATGTACGACCAGTTCGGCAGCTACCAGCTTGCCATGCAGATCTTCGTCGGGTGTGGCGTTGCCACCATGGCCCTCTTTGCGTTGCTAAAACCAAGGGCCGCCTATTCAGCTCCCACCGGCGCCCACTCCTAGCCCCGCGGCCCACCGTGGCTCGTGGGCAGTCGTGCGCGCGGCTATTGCACCTCTAGGATCAGTTCAATCTCTACCGGCGCGCCCAGCGGCAGCTCCGCGGCCCCCAGTGCCAAGCGGGCGTGGCGGCCAATATCACCAAAGATACTGATAAGCAGCTCCGACGCCCCATTCGCCACGCGGGGCTGCTCGATGAAACCGGAAGTGGACGCCACGTGCACGCCGAGGCGCACTACCCGGCGGATATTGTCCAGCGACCCAACACTTTGTTGCGCGATGGCCAACGCGTTGAGCGTGGCGCGCCGCGCCGCCTCCTGGCCCTCCTCCAACGAGAACTGTGCCCCCAGCTTGCCCACCTTTTGCAGGCGGCCATCAACAAAGGGAAGCTGCCCGCTGATAAACAGGAGATTGCCCGTGCGCACGGCCGGGTCGTAGGTGGCCACCGGACGGGGAGGCTCCGGCAGCGTGATCTTTAGTTCCTGGAGCTTCGCGTCAATACTCATCATCCCGTCCCAGCCAAGAGTTGCACCATTCTAGCACGCGAGCACGCCCGCTGCGCCGCGGAGAGACGGCGGCCGTCATGCCCCGCCGTTGACAGGCCTCTTTCCCAGACCGTAGGGTATGCTCGTTTCTATCGTGTTCCGTTGTGTTCCGTCGTGTCCCGTTGTAACCCATTGTGCCGATGACGCTTCGTAACACTGACACTTTGGAGGTAGGCATGGCCGGTATCGATATCCCCCAATCCATCCTTGACCGCTACAAAAGAGTGTCCACTGCCACCGTTTACAGCGCAGTCCGTAACCGGGGAGCGCCCCTCTGCTTCATGGAAGAGGTGCGGAACATGACCCCCGGCCGGCGCTTGGCGGCCAGGGCACGCACCCTACGGTGCCTGCCGGCCCGCCCCGATCTCCTGCAGGAAGTGATCATTGGCGAGGACTCTCCGGAATATCGCGCGATGGCTCTCTGCGGGCCGGGAGACTGCTTGGTGGTGGACACCACGCGCACCCCGTACGCAACCGCCGGCGGTGACGTGAAAATCCTCCAACTCAAGATGCAGGGCGCGGACGGCTTTGTGAGCGACGGCGCGGTGCGGGACCTAGACGAGGTGGCCAAGTATGGTATGGCCTTTTTTGCCACTCGCCGCACGCCCACGGCGCGCGAAACCCGCGTTGCCTGCGAAGAAAACGTAGCCATCCAATGTGCGGGAGTGCTGGTGCGCCCCGGCGACGTGATTGTAGGAGACGACGACGGCGTGGTAGTAGTACCCGCCTACATGGCCACGGAAGTCATTGACTACGTTGAGATTCACGAGCGCGCCGAGGATTATGCCAAGGAAAAGATCCTGGCGGAGCACTGCTGGCCCGGCCGCTACTATCCACCCACGGACGCGCTCAAACAGGAGATGCTGCGCGCACGCGGGCAGTAGCCGCGAGGCCAGCCTGCACCACCGCCGCACGATAAGCGACGCACCGCGCCCACCCGGTGCGACCCACCGTGGGCGCGGCGGGCTGCTGCGTTAGACCGGCAGCAGGTCTGCGTCGGGCGGAACGTCCATCTCAAAGGCGTTCATGGTGGTGGCTATCATGCTGTAATAGCCCACCAGCGCGGTCAGCTCTACCAGGCCCTTGGTGCCAAAACGCTTCAGCAGCACGTCGAAGGGCGCCTGGTCGGTCCGGTGCCGGCTCAACAACGCCTGGACGTAGCCCACCACCTGCTCCTCCTCCGGCGTCAGCCCCGCGGGCGCCGTCCGGTTCCGCACTGCGGCAATTGCTTCTTCACGCACGCCGGCCTTGCGGGCCAGAATAACGTGCGCCGCCCACTCAAAGAGGCAATCCATCGCGCGCGCGGTGGTGATAATAGCCAGCTCCAGCACCGGCTCGGGGAGTTCCTTCATGAAACGCAGGTAGTGCCCTAGCTCCATGGTTCGTGACGCTACCTCAGGGCTGTGGAGCACCAACGGGAACGGGCCGACCACCCGGCCGCGGCTGGCAACAATCGCGTCGTAGGTGGGTAAGTGCTCCGGGGGGACATCCTCCCGGTTGTGCAAAGCGGGGATACGTGGCATAACAGCCTTCCTTTCTCTGTGTGCAGCTAGTTACTGTTTTTCCGATCCGGGCAAACGCTCGCTCATATCTGGGGGTAGCGCAGGCTCCCGCCCTGGTGTGGCCGGCTGGGCCTGTGGGCCGCCATCCTCCGCACGGCTGATCACCACACGGTGCGGGAGCGGGATCTCGATGCCCTCGGCAGCAAAGGCCACCAGTAGCCTGCGCCGCAGCTCGCCCATCACCTCCCACTGCATTATTGGCTTGGTGACACCTAACACCTTCAGGGCAATTCCGGAATCTTCCATTGCATCAACCCGCAGGAACTGGGGCGGCTCCGTAATCATTTCGCCAAATACCGGGTCCTCCGCCATTTCCTGACCCACCCGGTTAATGACGGCCTGAGCCTTGTCAACGTCGGTGCTGTAGGCCACAGAAACGTTTAGGTTGACTCGAGACCAATCGCGGGTATAGTTGCTGGCCACCCCGATTTGACCATTGGGCACGCTGTGCACAATGCCGTCCAAATCCCGCAGCACCGTGCGGCGCAGGTTCACCTCCTCCACCAAGCCGGCCACGCCTGCAACCCGTGCCACGTCACCTTTCCGGTACTGGTTTTCCAGTAAGATAAAGATCCCGCTGATGGTGTCCTGCACCAAGCTCTGGGCGCCGAAGCCTAGCGCCACTCCCACCACGCCCACGCTCGCGAGCGCCGGGGTCACGTCCACACCAAGCTCTCCCAGCACCGTGAGCCCTACCACAAAGAGGAGTAAGGTGTTGGCGCTCCACTGCACCACGTGCACAAGCGTTTCTTCTCGTTTGGCGCGTTCTTCCGGAGTTTCGATGCCTTTATGGCTCCAAAGCAATGCACGGATAATGCGCGGCGCGACGCGATCGATCAGCTTCCACGCCGCCAAGCCCAGGAGCAGGATGAGGACGATACGGAAGAAATGCGAGAGGAACAGTACAGGTAGGTCAGCAAAGTCCATAAGTTAGCTCCAAGTGTGGCACAACAACTGCGGAAACCTGCGCCCGACTGGTCCAAAATGCCCGCTTCAATACTGCTCCAATACTATTGTTCAGCAGATCATAGAGCAAGGGGCGGCCACGTTATCTGCCAGACACCCGCGCTCAGGTTAGATGATGCCCTTAGCCTGCTTGGTGTACTGCTCCAGCAGCAGTCTTCCTTCCCGGATCTGTTGCTCCAGCGTCTTGAGCTCTTCCTCTAGCGGCAGGCATGCCTCGCTGATGATCTGCGACTTCAGCGCTTCCTGGTCCATATCCGCCGCCGCCTTAGCCTTGGCCACGGCAGTGGCGATCTCTTTGCCCTTCTCCATGTGCATGTGCTGGAGGTCCGCCACCAACCGCTGCTGATCTTCGTAAACGGCGCGCATGGCCTGCGCCTTCAGGCCGGGCTCGAGCTTTTCCCATTCGCCGGTGATATCTTCGAAGGTCCGTTTGCGGGGCTCTACCGGGGGTTGTTGCTCTTCAGTCATAAGTACTCCTCCATGGTTGCGGATGGTTGCGGATGGCCGCGTCAGGACAACTCGTAGTAGCTCAGTAAAGCGTACCGCAAACGCCGGATGGCGCAGAACTGCCGTAACGCCCTACCCATCAATACGGCTAGCTCAAGCCCCGCGGCCGGTACTGGATTGCCTCAGCCACGTGCTGGGCAGCGATGCTGGGCGCGCCCGACAGGTCGGCTATTGTAAGCGATACTTTAAGGATGCGGTGGAAAGCCCGCGCGGAAAGCTGAAATTGTTTCATTGCCATCCGGAGCAGCGCTTGGGCATCGGCCTCCACAGGACAGTGCTCTCGGAGCTCCACGGGCGTCATGTCCGCGTTGGCTGCCAGCCGGGTGCCCACGAAACGTTGCCGCTGGCGCATGCGCGCCGCCTCCACTCCTTTGCGGATCACCGCAGAGGGCGTGGTGGCGGCAGAATCGGTCAGCTTCTCGTACTCCACCCGCGGCACCTCGACAAAGAGGTCGATGCGATCCAGCAAGGGGCCGCTGATGCGCTTCTGGTAGCGGCTGACCGCAGACGGTGAGCAGGTGCATTCCTTCACCGGGTCGCCATAATACCCGCACGGGCACGGATTCATGGCAGCAACCAGCATGAAACTGGCCGGAAAGCTCAGACTGCCGTTGGCCCGGCTGATGGTGACCACCCGGTCTTCCAACGGCTGCCGCAGCACCTCGAGGTCGGCCTGCCCGAACTCCGGCAGCTCATCCAGAAAGAGCACCCCCAGGTGGCTTAGCGTTATCTCGCCGGGCCGCGGCATCCGGCCGCCGCCAACCAAGCCGGCCTGGGAGATAGTGTAGTGCGGCGCGCGAAAGGGCCGTTGCCGCAACAGTGGCGTATCGGCGGGCAGCATGCCGCTGACGCTGTAGATACGGGTGATGTCCAGGGCCTCTTCCGCGGTCAGCCGCGGTAGGATGGACGGAAGGCAGCGGGCCAGCAGGGTTTTACCGCTCCCGGGAGGGCCGCTCATGATGAGGTTGTGACCGCCGGCCGCCGCAACCTCCAGGGCGCGCTTCACATGTTCCTGGCCCTTCACATAGCGGAAGTCCATCCCGACCACCGGGTCATCCTCGAAGGAGAAGAGTTGCGGGTCCACGCTACGTGGTGTGAGGAGGGTGTCTCCCCGGAGGTGCGACACCAGTTCCGCCAGGGTCCGCACCGGGTAGACCTCCAAGCCTTCCAGCAGCGCCGCTTCCGCCGCGTCCATATGGGGCACAAAGACCTTGCTGATACCTTGGGCTTGCGCCAGTGCAACCATGGGCAGAATGCCCGCCGCGTGGCGCACCGTACCGTCCAGTGAGAGCTCGCCCAGGTACAACGCGGGTTCGGGGTCCAACGGCACCTGCTCAGAACTCATCAGGATGCCCACCGCTATCGGTAGGTCGTAGGCGGGGCCTTCCTTCTTGATGTGGGCGGGCGCGAGGTTCACCGTGATCTTGCGTCCCGGAAAGGAGTCGCCGGAGTTCCGCACTGCCGAACGCACCCGCTCCTTCGCCTCCTGGACCGCGGTGTCCGGCAAGCCCACAATAGCGAACCCCGGCATCCCGGGGCCAATGTCTACTTCAACCTCCACCAGCGCGCCGTCCAACCCGACTACGGCGCCGGTGAGTACTTTAGCTAGCATCACATTTGCTCCTGCCTACACTGCCTGTGATGATAGCAGTGTGGTGATTTTCTAGCTACCGATGGTTTTTCAACAGATTACGTTGTATTCTATGATTACTTAATAATCATTGGGATTGGCGCCCATTTACCCCATAGCGGTGAAGAGAGGCAGCTATGATCACGATAGCAAACGAGGTCTGGATTGCCACTGCCCTGCTGCACCGGCAATACTCTGAACGGACCGAGTTCACCATCTCCGAGATTCGAGACCGCGTGGAACGGGAGGGACTAGCGGGACGTCTCCGTCCGGGCATGTTACCGCATCTGTACTCCCACTGCGTGGCTAACCGGCCACCGAAACCGGCCCGACTCCGTTTGCTGTTCGCCACCGGCAAAGGCTCCCGGCGCCTCTACCGACCGGGCGACCTCTATGATCGCGGACGTGAGCATGGCCCAAGTCTTCCGGAACCAGCCGAGTTGCCCACGGCATACCGAGAGCTGCTGGACTGGTACCGTGAAACCTACCTCGGCAGCAGTGGAGCTGACTACGATCCAACCGAGCAACCAGACGCCATCCTGGCGCTGCGGGGACTCGGCAAAGACCTCTGGGCTGATGAACATCCAGACCGCTATGTGGAGCGCCTGCGGAGCGGGTGGCAGTGAGCAGAATATTCTGGGACACCCACCTCTTCATTTACTTGTTGGAGGACTATGAGGGACTATCGGCTAAAGTTATAGGGCTGAGGGAACGAATGTTGGTACGAGGAGACCTGCTCTACACTTCGACATTGACGCTTGGAGAGGTTTTGGTAAAACCTGCGGAGGCGGGTGACCGGCGCCTGTTGGAAAGCTACGAGACGTTGTTGAGAAGTGGCGCCGAGCTGATCGATTTTGATGGAGAGGCTGCTCGCCACTACGCCCTGATTCGCACCGACCGCGCTATCCGTCCCCCAGATGCCATTCAGCTCGCATGCGCCGCCACAGCAGGTATCGACTTGTTTATCACTAACGATGAGCGGCTGAGTTCAAAAGTGGTAACTGGTGTCCAGTTCGTGACTTCGCTGGAGCGGGCGTTCCTCTAATCCGACCCCAGTAATCCGACCACAGCATGGCTACGCCACGCCCGCTAGCTCCAGCTCTCTTGCGAGCTCGGGCTCAAACTGGCCGGGGCGGCCTTCATAGAGTCGCAGCAGCATCACGATCGGCGGCACCATCACCAGCGCCCCAAATACTCCTACTGACGTGATGCCCCACAGGTCGGTGAGCGGCCCCACGGCCAGCGGCATCAGTATGTTGGCCACGCCGCTAAACGTGTCGCTGGCGCCGATGGCGCGGCCCCGTTCCCCTGGCGTCGTTGTATCCGCCAGCAGCGCGGTGGCGGATACATTCACGCAGGACCACCCCGCGCCCACTAAAAACCCTCCCATAGCGATGACCCAATATACCGGCGTGGCCACTATCAACAAAGACCCGAACCCGCCGATGACCAGCCCGACCAACATCACGGGCTTACGGCCCCAGCGGTCGGCGGCTTTGCCCAGCGGCAAGGAGAGAGCAAACATGCCGACCACGTGGATCGACACCGCAAGGGATATCGCCGGCAACGGTTGTCCGTGGTAATGCAGTACTAGCGCCGTCATCGTCATGATCATCACCATGCTGCCTTGGGCAGCTAGGCTGGACATGAAGGCTGTGCGCTTGGGGTAGTGCCGGATGAATGTCCTAATGCCCGTAGCTGGAGGTGGCCCGGCTTCAGCTCTCTGCGGCGGCGGCTGATAGCCCGGGTAGTAATCCTGCAATCGCGCCGCAATCACGATGGGATCCGGCCGCACGAAATACACCAACAGGAACGCCGGCAACAACAGCAGGGGCACTAGGAACCACGCCACCGACAGCGCGTCCAGTGCAAAGGTGTCTCCGATGAGTTGGGCGAGGCTCACCATTACGGTGCCCCCGATCGCGCCCACCAGTGAGCCGGTGAGCAGATAGCCCAGGCCCTCCGCACGCCGCGCCGGTGGGTACATGTCCGCTGCGGCCACCCGGAGCTGGTGTACCGCTCCAACACCCAGGCCAAAGACCAGAATCCCTATCAAGAACAGCGGGAAGGACGACGCCACCATCGATGTGCCCAGCATCAGTGCGCCGATCACGCTGAAACACAGGCCGAGGACCAACCCGGGCTTGCGGCCGTAGCGATCCGTCACGCTACCCACGGGGTAAGCCACCACCGCCCGGCTGATGCCCAGCACGCTGCTAGCAACCCCAATCCAGGTAGCCGATCCCAGCAGCCGCACCACCATCAGCGCGCCCAGCGTGGGGATGAGCTGCAACCCTGCGCCGGCCGCCGCCTGGATGGCCGTGATCAGCAGGGTGTTGCGCTTGACTAGCAGGGGGATGGGCAGATGTTGTTGCGCGTGCGTGGCCATAACGTCCTTTTGCAGCGCTGCTTAACGGCGCGTGCCTAGCTCCAAACCTTGCCCACAGTTTCCACCACCAGCTCCAGTTTGCGCCACTGTTCCGCCTCGGACATGAGGTTGCCGGAGAAGGTGGACGCAAAGCCGCACTGCGGGCTGAGCGCCAGGTCATCCAGCGGCATATAGCTAGTTGCCTCGTCAATGCGGCGGCGCAGCAGGTCCGACGATTCCGGCGTGGCGTCCTTACTGCTAATGAGTCCCAACACCGCCGTCTTGCCCTTGGGTATGAATCGCAGTGGCTCAAAGGTGCCGGCGCGCTCGGTATCATACTCCAGGAGGAAGCGGTCTACGTTCAGCGTACCAAACAGCTTCTCCGCAATGGGGTCATAGCCCCCCTGGGCGTACCACTTGCTCTGGTTGTTGCCGCGGCAGACGTGGAGCGCCAACGTTACCCCGGCACGGCTCGCCCCCTCCAGCACGGCGTTGTCGGCAGCAATGGCCTCATCAATGGCGGTGTCCGGGTCCATGCCCAGACTGCGGAGGTGCTCCCGCCACTGCGGGTCAACATAGTAGCTATAGCGGGGCGCATCCAACTGAATGTAAGGCACGCCCGCAGCCACCAGATACTGGACTTCCGCCTTGATGACGTCGGTAAGCGCGTGCAGTAGGTCGGACCGGGTGGGGTAAAACTGGTCAGTCACACCGGGCTGGTAACTGATGGTGGGGAACTGGTTAGGGCTCGGCACCGTCATCTTCAGCGGCCCTGGGGCGTGCTGTTGGAGGAAGGGCAGTTGGTTCTCCGTGAGGAGGCGGCGCGGTTTCAGCTTTTTCGCAACAATCTGTCGCGTGCCCTGCTCTTCCGGCTCGCCGCCGGGGCCTTGCCACATCCGCACCACCGCGGGTCGCGGCGCATCCACGTAGCCCTCCACCGCCTCGATCATGTCGTTCTGAAAACCGGTGCGGCGGAATTCGCCGTCGGTGAATACCTCGATGCCCGCGTCTTTCTGGTGCTGAAGCGCCGCTAGAATCGCCGTGTCTTCGATCTCCGTCAGCTGGGCCGAAGTGATCTCGCCCTGTTTGAAGGCGTTGCGGGCCTGCTTAATCTGCGGCGGACGCAGGAAACTACCAATGTGGTCAGCGCGGTACGGCACGGGCACGAGACACCCTCTTCCTGATCCGCGGGCAACTACGGTTCGCGGCTATTCGTGGGTACGTGGGTAATGGTAGATTTGCGGGGGTCTAGTGTCAACCGCGCCGTGAGGGCGCTTCCGTCACGGCAGCTCCGGTAGCTCGGCAGCTCCGGTAGCTCGGCAGCTCCGGCAGCTATGGATAGCTCACGTACACATCCTGCATCAGCTCGCTGAGTTCCGGCAGGGGGCTGGCCTCGGCAAAGGCCACCGCCTCGTCCAGCAGCGCCAAGCATGCAGCGTCGATCTCTTCCAGGTCGCCCGCCCGCAGCCACTCCGCGGCCAGCACCTGCTCTCGGAAGCGCTTGATGCAGTCCCGCGCCTTGTAGTACTCCTCTTCCTCGACGGTGCGGTAGCGGTGTGGGTCGTCTGCAAGGAAGTGGCCGCCGTAGCGGTAGGTCTTGGCCTCGATAAAAGTGGGGCCTTCGCCCGCACGCGCCCGGATTATCGCTTCACGCCCCACCTCATATGCGGCAAAAACGTCCTGGCCGTCCATCACCACGCCCGGCATCGAATAACCCGCCGCGCGGTCGGCGATGTTCTCAACCGAGGTGGAGTACTCCACCGGCGTGCTCTCCGCGTACCGATTGTTCTCGCACACGAAGATCACCGGCAGCTTCCAGATAGAGGCCAGGTTGGCCGACTCATGGAAAGTGCCCTGGTTGGATGCGCCGTCGCCAAAGAAGCACACGGACACCTGGTCGGTGCCGCGTATCCGGGCTGAAAGCGCAGCGCCGGTGGCCAGAGGCATGTTGCCACCCACCACGCCGTTGGCCCCTAGCATACCCTTGGAGAAGTCCGCGATGTGCATGGAGCCGCCCTTGCCGTGACAGGTGCCCGTGGTCTTGCCATACAGCTCGGCCATCATCCCCCGCACGTCCACACCCTTGGCGATGCAGTGCCCGTGGCCGCGGTGCGTGCTGGCCACGTAATCGTCGTCTCTCAGATTCGCGCACACGCCAATGGCCACCGCCTCCTGGCCGGCGGAGGAGTGGCCGCCACCGATGGGCTTGCCGGCCTGATTCTCCTGGGTGAACCGGTCCTCGAAAGTGCGGATGAGCGTCATGCCTCGATAGAGGCGCAATAGCGTGTCCCGATCAAGCTCCATGGTGTGCTCCTCTCCGGTCTATAGGGGGACGTTGCGTGGTCATGCTGACGTTTGGTGAGCGGCGAGTGCAGTCGGAATGGCGATTACGCCAACGCTACGCCCGGCCGTGGTCGCGCTCGTACTCCTGGGCAAGATCGTAAAGCTCCTCGGCGCTAAAGAAGGTGCGCCGCCAGTCTACGTACGTGCCGTTGCCTTCGTCAAAGCGGCCATCGTACGCGTCGTGCACCTTGTCATACACGTACTTGATGCTGCGGTTGGTGGCGGCATACACGCCGGACTGGCCGGTGCGCTTCTGGTGCTCTTTGTTCAGCAGGGAAATGATGCCGTCCATGCCGGAGAGGTGGCCCACCCGCTGCAGCTCCTGCTCGCCCCGGCCTACCTCCAGCGGGTCATAGGCTAAGTAGATATAGCCGCCCTCGGCCTCCTGCTGACGGTGCAGACCGGTCTGGTGCAGGCCTGCCTGCGAGGAGAACACATCGCCCACAATAGGCGCATTCTGCGGCAACACCCGCACTTCATTGTCGATAAGGTCGGCAATCTCCGCCAGCGCGTGGAGGTTGAAGCCAGGGTCTCCGTAGATGCGGACGTAGTTGGTCAGTACCTGCTCCAGCGAGGTGTTGCCGGAGCGCTCACCCAGCCCGCCGAAGACGCAGTTCACCTTGGTGCCGCCGTACTCCCAGAAGGAGATACTGTTGGCGGTAGCCAGGCCGAAGTCGTTATGGCCGTGGTATTCCAGCTCCGCGCCGGTCTCGTCTTTAAGCAGGCGGGTTAGCCGGGGTACGCCCATGGGCAGCGCGGCGAATGGGTCAGGCGATCCCATGCCAATGGTATCGCAGATGCGGAACTTGGCTGTTCCGTTGGTCTCCTTCAGTACCCGCTGCATAAAGGGGAGGACCCAGCCGTAGATGTCGGCGCGGGTGGTGTCTTCCAGATGCACTCGGGGCAAGATACCGTTATCGTAGGCGGTCATGATGGGCTGGAGGTACTTCTCTATGGCTTCCTCTTTGCTGTGGAAGCGGAGCTTGTCGAAGATGTGGTGGTCAGAGGAGGAGGCCAGCATGCCGGTCTCTTTGAGCCGGCCGTTGGAGAAGGTGACCAAGTCTTTGATGTCTTTGGGTACTGCGCGCGTCCAGGTAGTGACCCGGGGGTACTCGTAGCCCCGGGACAGGATCTCCTCCAGCACCCACAGGTCACGCTTCTGGTAGATAAAGGTCTCCACACAGTCGATGACGCCGGTACCGTTGTCCAGCTTGTGGAGCAGGTCGAAGTACTTGACCTTGGCCTCGTTGGGAAAGATGGCGAGCCGGGAGTCCTGCGCGCCGTCTCGTAGCGTGGTGTCCGTGATGACTTTGCGGCCACCGCTGTGCGCCTTGGTGGTCTCCACCGGCTTTTCGTCCAATGCCAGCGGCGGGATCTTCCCGCCATAGTTGTAGTACACCTTCTCGTTGTTGACAGGGTAGTCGGGCATGGGTGCGCTCCTTAGTTACGGCCACCAGAGCCGGTGGCGGGTCCTTCAGCTTTTCTGTCTAGGATTGCTGCTAAACTGCGGCTGGATTTAGCGCCAAAGGCATCCTTCATTATTGAGGCGACGGTGAGGTCTGTCAACGGACGGACGCCATAGCGCCCAGCCCCTCGCAACGCTAGAACCATCACTTCCGATCTGCTAAGCTAGAGATGAAGATACTGGCTAGCAGCAGAGCACATGGGCAAGAACGGGCACATCAAATGGGTGTTCTTCGACTTTGCGGGCACCCTGGCATTTAACGACCCCCCCCGCGCCTGGCATTACATGCGCGCCTGTGCCCGTCGCGGCATGTTCTTGGAGCGTCGTCCCGTGTGGGACGCCCTGAACGCGGCGTGGGCTGAGGTGGATGGCCCGGAGGGGCTGGCGCACCCTCACGCCAGCGCCAGCGAGGCGGCCTACCACGACTTCCGCATTGGCCTGGAACGCCACATCCTGGACATCCTGGGCGTGGCCAAACACCAAGACGAGATCATCGCCGAGGTGCTTAACATTCAGGACAATCACAACTCCTACACCGTCTACCCCGAGGTGGAGGAGACGTTGGCCCGGCTCCGCGCAGCAGGCTACGGAGTCTCGATAGTGTCCAACTTCAACTGGGGCCTGCCGGATTTGGCGGACGGCCTTGGCATCGGCGCCCACATGGACAGTGTCACAACCTCCGCTCGGGTGGGTTATCGCAAGCCGCACCGCAGGATTTTTGAGGCAGCGGTAGACTCGGTGGCCGCCGATCCGGCAAAGACGCTGTTCGTGGGCGACAGCTACGGCCCGGACGTGGAAGGCCCCGCCGCGCTGGGCTTCGAGGCCTTCCTGGTGGACCGCCGCCGCTCCGGCAAGCATGACGCTCCCACCATTGCCTTCCTCTCTGAGCTGGAAGAGCACCTAGACCTGCCAAAGAGCGTGTAGCTATGCCCGCACTTTCCCGTTTCCAGACATCTGCCGCGTTATCCTCATTTCCAACTACAACGGCAGGTGCCGCCCTTGGTCATACCAGGCTTTCGCCTTTGTCGACGGAAAGTACGCCGGTACGCTTTCTCCCGTCCTCATGAACTCCCGTACTGACGGCGCGCTGGGTGCAGTCCCCAGCATTACCTCGTACCGGACCATCGACTTCCAGTTCGCCCAAGACCGCGGTCTGGCATAGCGAGATCACCGCGTGCAAGACCTCCCCTATCAAGCCCTGGCCAAGGCCGTTGCTGCGCTTAAGTCCGCCCGCTATCTGGTAGCCCTCACCGGCGCGGGTATCTCCGTGGAAAGCGGCATTGCGCCCTTCCGGGGTCCTGGCGGCCTGTGGACCAAGTACGGCGAGCCTAGCGCCCAGGACTACCAGCGCTTCCTGGCCGACCCCAAGGCTTGGTGGGAGGCGCGCCTGGAAGACGAGCGCTCCAACCGCCGTCCCGAGTTCAAGGCTTACGATGCGGCTGAGCCCAACCCCGCGCACCACGCGCTGGCAGCGTTGGAAACCCACGGCGTGCTGCAACACCTCATCACCCAGAACGTGGACGGCCTGCACCATCGCGCCGGCAGCCAAGCGCTGACCGAAATCCACGGCAACCGCTACAAGCTGCGCTGCCTGGAGTGTGGCGCCCGCTTCCCCCGCCAGGAGTTGGAGGTGGTGGAGCTGCCGCCCCGCTGTCCGGCCTGCACCGGCATCCTGAAGCTGGACACCGTCATGTTCGGTGAACCAATCCCGGACGATGCGCTGGTCCGCTGCCGGGAAGAGGCCGCCAGGGCGGACTGCATGCTGGTGGTGGGCACCTCCGCGCTGGTGCGTCCGGCGGCGGAACTTCCCCTCATCGCCAAGCACTACGGCGCCTGCCTCATCGAGGTGAACCCGGAGGACAGCGCCCTCACCTCCTCCTGCGACGTGGCGCTGCGGGGCGCCGCCGGCCGGGTGCTACCGCAACTGCTCGGCTTGATTACCGGTACGCCGGAGTAGCCCCGCGCGGCTCGCCCCCCGGCGAGTATTTTTTTCTTTTCTGTAGTACAATCCCCTTGCTTACGAACGGGGAGAAGCACTCCGTGAATATATAAGGAGGTTCCATTGAGCGCGGAATACGATGAAGTAAAGTACAAAGTTGCCGTTGCGAACCGCATTCTTTCGTACCTTGGCCTTGCCAATGGCGTCCGGGCATCTCTGGGCCACGTGAGCATGCGCCTGCCTTCCGACCCCACCAAGTTCGTGGTGAAGGGCCGCGGCTATCGCATCGACGTGCTGTCCCGCATGCGGCCCGAGGACATGGTGCTGTGCGATCTGGAAGCCAACTGGCTGGACGGCCCGCCGGAGTCCATGCAGCCCGGCGAGGTCAAGATGCACTCCTGCATCATGAAGGCCCGCCCGGACGTGCAGTCTGTGGTCCACGTGCACCCCAAATTTGCGGTAGTTATGAGTACCCTCCACCAGCGGCTATACCCCATTGTCCAGGAAGGCGTGGGCGTGGTGCGCAACCCGTTGCCGGTCTATCCCCGCACCAAGGTGGTGACCACCGAGGAGGAGGGCCAGGAAGTGGCCCGCACGTTGGCCGATGCGCCCGTCGTCCTCCTCTTGGGCCATGGCGCCGCCAGCACCGGCGTTTCTGTGGAAGAGTCCGTCATGCGTATGGCATGGCTGGAGCACCAGGCCGAGGCCAACTTCTGGTCCTACGCTGCCGGAGGTGAAGACCATCCCTACATGCCCGATGAAAATGCCAATGGCGTTATGAACAGCTCCGCATTCACCCAGCCGCATTTCATTGCCCGTACCGAGAAGGTCGGTATGCCTAAGGGTGGCGGCATCTGGGGCTGGCTCACTCGGGAAGTCACCAAAGACCTTTAGCGGGCTGCCTAGGATAAGGGACAGAGAAGCGGTGCATGTGAACGACGCAGAGCTGGCTACAACGAGGGTGGAAGTGGCAACCGCCAACCGCATCCTCGGTGAGTTGGGCCTGGCCACGGGCGTGCGCGCCTCGCTGGGCCACGCTAGCATGCGCCTGCCCTCCAACCCTGACCTGTTCGTGGTGAAGGGGCGCGGCTACTACATTGACGTGATAGACCGCATGCGGCCCGACGACATGGTGGTCTGCGACTTGGACGGGAACTGGGTGGACGGCCCACCAGAGTCCATGCAGCCCGGCGAGGTGAAGATGCACTCCTGCATCATGAAGGCCCGCCCGGACGTGCAGTCTGTAGTGCACGTGCACCCTAAGTTCACCGTCATCATGAGCACCTTGCAACAAGCCCTGGCGCCCATGGTGATCGAAGGCGCGGCACTTGTCCGCGACCCGCTGCCGGTGTACCCCCGCTCCAAGGTGGTGGTGACGGAAGAGGAGGGCCGGGAAGTGGCCCAGATCTTGGGGCAGGAGAAGATCGTCCTGCTCCAAGGCCACGGTGCCGCCAGCACCGGAGCTACCCTGCTGGAAGCCTGCATGGCCATGATCTACCTGGAGCACCAGGCGGAGATGAACTACTACGCCTACTTGGCGGAAGGGGAGCGCCACCGCCGCATTCCCGACATGAACGTGGAAGAAATAGTACAGGGCCAGACCTACGGGCAGTCCCATTTCACGGCGCGCACCGATCTCTTGGGCAAGCCCGCACCGGAAGGCATCTGGCCGTATTACGCACAACTCGTCTCGCACGGCATGTGAGGTAAGCGCCCTTTACCTGCCGTAGAAAACAGGAGGAACCATGACTTTGAGATGGAGCGATAGTGAGCTGGAGCAAGCCAGGGTTGAGTGCGCCATTGCGAACCGCATTCTTTCGGAGATCGGCTTGGCCACCGGGGTACGCGCCTCCCTCGGTCACGCCAGCATCCGGCTGCCGTCACACCCGGAGCTGTTTGTGGTCAAGGGACGCGGTTACTACATTGACGTGATGAGCCGCATGCGGCCCGAGGACATGGTGGTCTGTGACATGGAGGGCAACTGGGTTGACGGCCCGCCCGAGTCTATGCAGCCCGGCGAAGTGAAAATGCACTCCTGCATTCTTCGCGCTCGGCCCGATGTGAATTCTGTGGTGCACGTGCACCCCAAGTTCACCGTTATCATGAGCACCTTGCAACAGGCCCTGGTGCCCATGGTCCAAGAGGGCGCGGCCCTGGTCCGCAATCCCCTACCGGTCTATCCCCGCTCCAAGGTGGTGGTGACGGAAGAGGAAGGCCAGGAGGTAACCCGGCTGCTGGGCAGCGAAAAGATGATCCTGCTCAAGGGCCACGGTGCCGCCACCACCGGTGTAGACCTGCAGGATTCCTGTATGGCGATGATCCAACTGGAACACCAGGCGGAGATGAACTACTACGCCTACCTGGCTGAGGGAGAGCACCACCGCCGGATCCCGGACGAGAACGTGGAGCAGATGGTGCACCACCGCTCATTCACCCAGCCGCACTTCGTTGCACGGACCGATCTCATCGGCCTGCCGAAGACTACCGGCATCTGGCAGTACTACTCCGAGCTCGTCTCAGCAGATATGTAAGGCGGTTGCCACACTGGCATCGCCTCAGAGGCACTAATAAGCGCTCAATAGGAGAAACATATGATTCTTGTCACCGGCGGCCTCGGTTTTATTGGGCTGCACACGGCCCGGGCGTTCCTGGACATGGGCCATGACGTGGTGCTCACCCGCTACCGATCGTCCCGTCTCCCCGAGTTCCTGGCCGATGAGTTGGGCAAACGGGTGCACATCGAAGCGGTAGACCTCACCAGCCCCTTCGATGTCATTGACGTATCCCGGCGCTACAACGTGGAGTATATCTGCGACCTCTTTGTTCCCCGCCGTGATGCGTTGTCCCCCGGCGAGGACCTTCGGGTCAAGACCGTGGGCCTGGTGAACGTTCTAGAGGCCGGCCGCATCGCCGGGGTAAAGCGCGTGGCTCACGCCAGCTCCGTGGCCGCCTACAGCAGCCTGGCCCAGGGCCCCTACCGTGAGGACATGCCCCTGCCCTTGGAATCCCGCAACGAGACCGAGGCTTTCAAGAAAGCCCAGGAAACCCTGGCGGCCCACTATGCCGACCGCACCGGCCTCAACGTATGCTTCCTGCGCATCGGCAACATCTACGGCCCCCTCTATGAGCGGGAGAACCGTCTGAACACCCGCATGATCAAGGCCGCGCTCCACAACACCCCCGTGGATTTCAGCGGCGTGCCCGGTGGCGAGCCTTACGCGGAGGACGCCAATGACGCCACCTATATCACGGACCTGGCGCGGGGCGTGGCGCTGCTGACCGTTGCGCCCTCGCTGAACCACCGGGCCTACAATATCGGCGGTGGTGTGGCCGTGCGCAACATCGACATCATGAACGCGGTGAAGAAGGTCTACCCCGATGCGCAGCTCCGGCTTAATCCCGGCCACAGCCCTAATGCGCGGGGGGACATCAGCATGGACCTCACCCGCATCAAAGCGGACGTGGGCTACGCCCCCGAGTACAGCATTGACAGCGGCATTGCCGAGTGGATTGAGTACCTGAAGACCCATCCCGTCCCAGGTTGGTAAGCCACCCGCACTGCGGGAGCATGGGGGCGCAGAGGTCTGCGCCCTCAGTGCGTTCCGCCACATACTTTTCTTGTAAGGGGATCTGAACACGTATGCCTACATATGATCTTGCCGGACGGGTTGCAATTATCACCGGCGGCAACCAGGGCATTGGCCGCGGTATTGCGTTGGACATGGCGCAGGCCGGCGCCGATATCGTCATCGCCGCCCGCACCGTCTCCAGCATCGAGGAGGTGTGCGACGAGGTGCGGGCGCTGGGCCGAAGTGCGCTGGGTATCCCAACCGACGTCACCTCCGCGGCCGCCGTCGCTCACCTGGTGCAGCGCACCATGGACGAATTCGAGCGAGTGGACATCCTGGTGAACAATGCCGGCGGCAGCAGCGGTTCCACCTTCCGGCGCGGCCCGCTGGCGGATCTAGCTGAGGAAGACTTCGACGGCGCCTTTGCTGCGAACACCAAGAGCACCTGGCTCTGTGCCAAGACGGTGTATCCCATCATGATGCAGCAGCAAAAGGGCTGCATCCTCAACATCTCCTCGGTCTCCGCCATCCCGGCCCACGGCACCAGAGTCGGCTTCGGCGCGTATAGCGCCTCCAAGGTGGCGGTGAACAACCTTACTTTCAGCATGGCCGCCGAGTGGGGACCGTTCATCCGCGTCAACGCCATCATGCCGGGGTTTATCGATACCCCACGCACGGCGGCGACCCGCAGTCCGGAGGGCAACGTCCAACGCGTTGCCAGTGTCGCCATGGGACGCTTCGGCTCCCCCGAGGAGCTGGCGCCCCTTGCCACCTTCCTCGCCTCCGACGCCGCCGGCTACATCTCTGGCACGCTTATCGAAGTGCATGGCGGCCAGAAGTCGTCCTTACCGCCGCTGGAAATCAAGAAGGACTAGCGCGCGCCAGTAGCCCTAATCGGGCTTGTATTGGACTTGGACAGGATAGGAGCAACCCTTATGCCGAACTTCGAACTCACGGACCGCATCGCCATCGTGACTGGGGGCAGCCAGGGCATCGGCCAGGCCATCTCCTTGGCCCTGGCGGAGCACGGCGCACACATCGTCATCGCGTCCCGCACTGCCGATAAGGTGGAGGCGGTCTGTCAGGAGGTGCGCGCGCTCGGCCGCACCGCCTTGGGCATCCCCGTCGACCTGACCGACCCGGTGCAGGTGACCGCGATGGTGGAGCGGGCCAAGGCCGAGTTCGGCCGCATTGATATCCTGGTGAACAACGCCGGTGGCACTCCGGAGACCGGGCGCCGCCCGTTGCTGAACGTGGGACCGGAGGGCTACTACGATACCTTCGACATGAACTTCAAGAGCATGTTCTTCTGCGCCCAAGCGGTGGTGCCCATCATGCAGGCACAGGGCAAAGGGACCATCATCAATATCTCCTCCATGGCGGGCCGTGACACCGAGCCCCCGCGGGTGGGTTTTTCCATGTATGGCGCGGCCAAGGCCGCCATCAACCAGATGAGCCGCTACATGGCGCTCGAATGGGGGCCGACCATCCGGACCAACGTCCTGGCCCCCGGCTTCATCGACAGTGGGCGGGTCACGCCCAGCCGCACGCCGGAGCGCATCGCCAAGCGCATGGAGACTGTGGCGCTGGGCCGGCCCGGCACTATGGAGGAGATGGCCGCCGGGGTCGTCTTCCTCGCCTCCGACGCCGCCAGCTACGTTAATGGCGCTTGCGTTGACGCCGACGGCGGCATCGTCTCCGCCCACTCCGCCGTGTAGGGTAGGGACGCTGGGGTTCAGGGAATAACATGGGGTGACCGTCAGTAGAGAGTTTCAAGGAGCAATGCTGTGATAACCTACGACCTCTCCGGAAAAGTTGCCATCGTCACCGGCGCCAGCCAGGGCATCGGCACCGGCATCGCCGCCGCGCTGGCCCAGGCCGGGGCCGACCTCGTGATGTCGGCCCGCACGCCCGACGTGCTCGAGGCCGCGGCCGCCGAGGTGCGGGCGCTGGGCGTACGGGTGCTGACCGTACCCGCGGACGTTACCAAGGCCGCTGACATAGAGGAGCTGATGCGGCGCGCCCACGCCGAGTACGGCCGCATCGACATCTTGGTGAACAACGCCGGCGGCAACATCGGCCGCACCTTCAAGCGCGCGCCGCTGCTGGAATTGAGCGAACACGACTGGGACGAGTGCATCAACCTCAACCTGAAGAGCGTCTGGATGGCCAGCAAGGCTGCGGCGCCCCACTTTATCGAGCAGGGCAAGGGGACGGTCATCAACCTCGCTTCCGTGGCGGGAACCCAGGAGGCGGCACGGCCGGGCTTCTCCGCTTATGGCGCCTCCAAAGCCGGCGTCATCCGCCTCACCCAATGCATGGCCGCCGAATGGGGACCCACCATCCGGGTCAACTGCGTTATCCCCGGCTTCATCGACAATCCCAAGCCGACGCCGGGACGCACGCCCGCGGCCATCGCCGAACGGACGAAGGGCATTGCCGCCGGACGTATCGGTAAGAATGAGGACGTGGGCGCTGCCGTGGTCTTCCTCTGCGCCGACGCCTCCGAGTGGATTACCGGCGCCATCCTGCCGGTGGACGGCGGTGTGAAATCCACCGGCCCGTCCGGGCTGCCCGCCACCGGCGCCGGCATCACCCGCTAGCAGCAACAGTGCACAAGGGCAGCTTCCGCTAGCACGGCGGCCCGCGCCACGGCCCCGCTTCTTGCAGATCCTTGCAAGAAACGGGGCCGTAGATGTTTCTGCGTGCTTGACTTGACGGGGAGACGGCTGGTGCGCCTGCCGTGCACTGGCTAGGCTTGTCCTGAGCGGCGCCCCGATATGCTATAAGGGCGCTGCTCAGGGAGTCCCGCCGGCTTATAACTGGTACCCCTGCTCCCGATACCACGTGGCCGCGCCCGGGTGCAGCGGCACGTCCAGCGGTGTCTCCTCGGTGTCTCGGCCGAGCTGGTCCAGGCCCTTGAACGACGATTCGTCCCAGGCGATCTCGTCCACCCGCGCGGCGATGGCGGCGCAGGCCTTGTAGGCCATCTCGTCCGGTAGCGAGGCGCTGGTGTAGAGCGGCCAGCCGCTGTAGTCGATGGCGATACTCTCCGCCTCAAGCCGGGGGAAGCGGCTCTTTGGGAGCACGGCTCTTCTCCAGCCCAGCACTTCCATCTGCCGGAGGATGTCCTCCTCCAGTTGCAACGGCTTCATGCCGTGCTGGAGTGCGGTGTCCAGCCAGCCGGCGATCCCTTCGTCAAAGACGATGTCCGCGCTACCATCGGCAATGGCCGCCAGCCGCCGTGGGTCGCCTGGCGGGCCATTGAGCTGGAACGTGCAGCCCCAGGCTTCAGCCTCTGCCAGCGTGAAGCCGTACATGGGCAGCAACTGCTCCAACAGCACCCGGGTGGAGTGGGTGGCGTCCTCGCGGATCGAGAGCCGGAGCGGCATACGCTTCTCCTTAACCTCCGCCAGAGACTGAATGCCCAGCTTGGGGTTCACGCCGATAACGAAGCGGTCCCAGGAGGGAAAAGAGGCAATGACCCGCACTGGCAGCGCCTCCTTGAACATCCCAACGCCCCGATACGCCTGCGTCAGCAGCCCGGATGGGTTTACAAAGGAGGCCTCTAGATCACCCCGGACCACCGCGTGGGCCAGCGCGGGCGATCCCGGCGACATCCGGAACCAGGGCTTGAACTGCTCGCCCGAGCCGTTCCCAATAACGATCTGCACGTCCCGATTGCCGTAGTAGGGGATCGAAGTGTCTCCGGCAATTCCTAAGGCTATCTCCCACAGCATCTTGCTGCGGATGAACTGGGCGCCACGGGGTAGCGGTTCCGGCATGGTTCTATTCCTTTCTCGACGCTACTGGGGTTGTGTCCTCACAGTGTGCTGGGGGTAGAAAGAAACGGCCCGCACTGCGGGCCGTTTCTTTAACTTTATGGCTCAGAGCCTAGGCAAAGCCGTGCATTGACGCGGGGATCACTTCGTCCACCGTGAGCATACGGGGTAGTATCTTCTGGTCGTACGCGAACTGGATCAGGGTCTCCAACCCCTTGCGGTTGGCCTCTACGCCGTAAGGCAGGGGGTCGCCACCCACGATCTCCATGTGGCGCGCCCGGATCTTGTCCTCCGCAGTTGTCGGGCCATTGGCGCGGAGGCGCGCCACGTATTGGTCCTTGCTGGTCTTCAGCGCCGTGAACAGCTCCTCGGCAATCCAAGGATGGCGTTCCAGGTACTCGTCCAGCACTACCACCGTGTGGTTGACCGGGTAGATGCCGGTGCGCTTACACCACTCGGCCTCTGCTGCGAAGGGGTCGTCGAACAGGGGGTGTACGTCAGGATGGTCGTTGGCGCCGGCGCCGATCCCCGCGTCGACCTCCCCGGCCTTCAACATCTCGCCGATGGTCTTGCCCTCGGGCGCCCGGACCACGTTGGATGGTGAGACGTACTCCTCCACGTGGGGCTCCTCGAAGGTCACCCAGGTGATCTTTGAGATGTCCACGCCGTACTCGCTGGCAAGAATGCCCCGGTTCCACACGCCGGAGGTAACCGTATAGGAGCGGACGCCCACGCGCTTGCCCTCCAGGTCTTTGGGCTGCTTAATGCCCGACTTCTCATTGACCGAGAGCACCGCATGGTGGAAGTTACGGGCCACCACCACCGGGAGCATGGTGAACGGCTTACCGTACGCCCGCGCAGTGAGGTAGGTGGTGATAGCCAGCTCGGAGACGTCGAAGGCGAGACGGCGGCACATGTGGGGGAAGCCTTTGATGATGTCCGGCCCCACGTCTTGCCAGTCAAACTTAATGCCTTTGGCTGCAACAACGCCATCGTGCAACGCCTGAGTGTGGCCGTATTTGCCCAGCGCGGTCTTGAGTACCAGGTTTTCGACGGATGTGGTCATGGTGCGCTCCTTAGTGTCCTGTAATTGTGCGCTGTTTGTGCGCTGTTATGGAAAGCCTGTGCTTGTGGCAGACTCTACCGAAGAAGCGTCAGGCTGTCAAACCCG
This sequence comes from Dehalococcoidia bacterium, assembly GCA_965261835.1. Classification (GTDB taxonomy): domain Bacteria; phylum Chloroflexota; class Dehalococcoidia; order SHYD01; family SHYD01. The sequence goes on from OZ253478.1 coordinate 345,226, forward strand.
CCGGCAGACGGGCAATGACTTAGTTTGAATCTGCCAATGCGAGGAAGTACGGGAGTGATCAGCTATTTTCGTAGTAATAGGGTGCCCATACCAATGACCTGACCTGTTACTCGAGCAGCTTGATTTGTCCGCTTGCTGTCTTACGTGACACTTCATCCTTGAGCTTTTTGCCAAGTTGGTGCTTGCTTCCGAAAATCATATGGTACAGCGGAGTGTTGTTTGAGTTAGTAACAGGTCTGTCATCGGCGGTGTACTTGTAGCCGATCTTTCGTAATTGCTCCTCATAATGGTCCAATAGAGTACGAGAGTCCGGAACGTCTCTGGTTTTTGTTTTGAAGACCTCACGGTGGTCGGTGGATAGGTTTAGAAACGAGTCCATTTTCGGGGATGGTTCCCGCCACCATCTTTTCATATCTCCTATATTGAAATTAATTAAGATGTCTAATCGGCGGCCACTGGCCAGTTTCTTGAGGTTTTCAAATGAGAAATCCCAAGCCCATGGATCTAAGAAAGCGAGTCCGAGGGATTCCCTCTCAGGTGGCAGTTCCCTCAAGATTTCATCTATCGTCTCGTTAGCTTCACCAGTGTAGTAACAGACTGGTTTCTCGGATACATTCATTCGTTCTACTCGCTTTTTTACAGCGTCTACGCAACGCTCGTCTCCGTCTGCGAAGTAGTAATAGCTGAATGGTACACCTGCGGCAATTATTGGAGACCCGTCCGTTTCCTTTCCCGAGTTTCTGATAAGGCATTTTCCTGGCCCGCAGAATGGGTCCACATAGTAGAGTTTTCCTGGCCACTTGTTCTTCATCGCTTGGGTGAAAATGCCTGTTATGTTCCGGAGTGTGTACTCTTTGTCTGTGGCATGTTCGGCCACGCTCAAGGCTGGCAAGCCATCCGATGCCGTTGTGAGTTCCTGTCCGCGGTTCCAGCTATTCACCAGGGATTAGGCTCCTTTTGTTACAGAGGTTCCGCCCTGTTACTCCAGGGCAGGCATTTCCCGCCAAAGCCGCCCGTCGTCCATGACCGCTGCATCCCCGCCACGTTTGTTTCGGACGCCGCCCAGTTGCTTCAGGAAGAAAGCAACGCCGGCGCTGGCGGACTGATCTCGCAGGTCGCGCACCCAATCCATTTCCATGGGCCGGGCACCCGGTCCACTCTCCCCGCCGACGATTACCCAGTTCACCGCACGACTCTCCAGCCACGGGGTGAGGTCAATACGTTCTAGCAGCGGCTCTACGGATACGAAACGTACCAGAGCTGGGAGACGCTCCAACACCGTGAGCCGTGGAGCATACTTCTGGCTTTCCACCGATGTGCCAATCCATATTCTCGGCGGCCAGCCGCCAGGGAAGCGCTGCTGGTACTTCTCCCACCAGGCAACTGCTCTCCCCGGCCGCTTGGTCAGGATTTGAAACACATGCCCGCGCTCTTCCGCAGCCTCCGCCATCACCAAGAACATTTCAAGAACGAAGTCGAATGGCACCTTCGGATGGAACACGTCGGCCATGCTGTTAACGAAGACGCGCCGGGGCTTCTTCCATGACAGAGGCGTCTGCAAACGCTCAGGGAGCAAGCGAACTTCATCGGGACTGGATTCGTAGCCTGGCACGTGCATGCCCCGCAGGCGTGGGTAGAGAGCGAACATATAGCAGTGGTCGCAGCCCGGAGACACACGGGTACAGCCAGTAACCGGGTTCCAGGTGTCATCGGTCCACTCGATTGAGGATGGCATCAGTCAACCAATTCCTCTGTCATTACTTAGCACGTATGTTTGCCTATTATGAGACCATTGTCAACTGAACCGCTTCTACAACTATAGAACAACAGCTTAATTCAAACTGGGACACTACCGCGAGACGCGCGGTGCAGCCGTGGCACGCTTCGTGCGGTGCGATGCCTAGGCAGTTAGCCCCGCCACTATTGCTACCGACAGCTACTGCCACACGGCCAACGTGGCCGCTGCGCCCATCTCGCTCTCCCGGCGCTGGAGCCGTCCGTACTTGAGCATCCGCTCGCTGTGGGCCAGCGGCCCCACGCGGATACTATCGGCGCCGCCGGCAACGGCCACATCCGCCATGGTGGTGTCCTCGGTCTCGCCCGGCGCGGCGGTCATGGCGGCGGCCACGCTGAGCTTCCGGGCGGCGCTTAACGTATCCAGGGCGTCGGTCACCGTAGCGACTTGGCTCAGGTCCACCGCAATGCCGCCGCAAGCGTTCATTGCCACCGCCTGCTGGAGCCGGCCGAGGTTACTGGCAAAGAAGTCGCCGCCAATGAGGCGCACCTGCCGCCCGATGGACCGCTGGAGTCGCTCCCAGGTCTGCCAGTCATCCCGATCGATAGGATCGAACTGTGCTGCGATGGGGTAATCGGCTGCCAGGCCTTCCAGTGTTTCCACAAAGAGGTCGATGTCCAGGGCGCGCCCTTCGGAGCGGAGGAAGTAGCGTTCGTCCTCCAGGTCACAGAGCGCGGTGGCGTGCAGGTCCAGGGCGAGGGCCACATCCTGGCCCGGTTGCAGGCGCGCCCGCTCGATGGCCTGGAGCAGCGTGTCCAGTGCGGCGCGGTTGCCCGGCAGGGCCACGGCGTACCCGCCGTCCTCCGCCTGCAGCGGCTGCAACTTCTTGAGGGTCATCACGTCCTGTAGCGCCTGCTTAATGGCCAGCCCCTGCTCCAACGCCTGCCGGTAGCTGGTGGCAGTGAGGGGGATCACCTGGTAGCTGCGGAAGTCCAACCCCGGCGTGGCTGCCATCCCGCCGCTGAGCAGGTCAAAGATAGGCCGGGGCATGACGGTGGCGCCGGGGTTCAGGTAACGCCATAGCGGCTCGCCGGCAATGGCCGCGCCCGCCTCGGCGCCCAGGATGGAGACCGTCAAGAGGGCGTTGGCCCCCAGCTCGGATCGGTCGGGCGTCGGGTCCAGGGTTGCCAATAAGGCGTCCAGCTCGGCTTGATGGTTGAAGCTGCGGCCCAGCACCTGCGGCGCAATGGTCTCATTCACCGCCCGCACGGCCTGGAGCACCCCGCGGCCGCGCAGCCTGGTGTAGTCGCGGTCTCTTAGCTGGAGCGCGCCGTAGTGGTGCTCCCACTGGCTGCCGGGCGGGACGGCCCGAACCGCTACCCCGTTGTCCAGCGTGCCCTTGGCCGTGAGTGTGGGCCAGCCTCGGGCGTCGAAGGCCTCCCGGGCGTGGATGGAGCGGAGGGTGAAGGGCACGCTGGCTAGCGTTGATCCGGCGGCCGCGAAACGCCTCCGTACCGCACCGGCATGGGGCCGATGCCGTCCATGCTGATGTCCAGTACCGCCGGGCCCGCTTGTGCCAGCGCCCAATCCAGCGCGCCGGCGAAGTCGTCCTTGGTGGTCACCTTACGGCCCGACGCCCCCATGGCCGTGGCAACGCCCGCAAAATCGATGGGCGCCATGTCCACTGCGATGTGCCGGCCCTCGAAGGTGTTGAGCTGGTGGTTGCGGAGCACGCCGTAACCCTGATCATTGAACACCAGCGCCGCCAGCTTGAGACCGTACTGCGCGGCGGTGGACAGCTCCGCGATGTTCAAGAGGAACCCGCCGTCGCCGGCGATCAGCACTACCTGGCGGTCCGGCTGGCCCACGGCCGCGCCCAGCGCGATAGCCAGTGACGGGCCAATAGCAACCGAAGTGGAGACCATGGCCGTGCGGGGTTCATACACCGGCAGCAGCCGGTTGCCCCAGGTGTAGGCCGGGATGGTGGCGTCTTTGACCACAATGGCGTCACGTCCCAAGGCCCGCTGCACCGCGTCCAGAATCTCCGTGTGCACCCCGATGTTGTCCCGTTGCTGGACAATGGCGTCCCGTTTCGTCTGCTGCACCCGCTCGGCCCAGCCTGGTTCGGTGCCGCTGCGGCCGTCCAGCAGGGCGGTGAGATCGGTCAGCACCGCCTTGGCGTCGCCATGCAATGCGACGGTCGCTGGGTAGTTCTTGTCAAACTCATCGGCCTCGATGTTCACGTGGAGGATGGTCGGCGGCAGCTGCATTTTCCAGTTCATGGTGTTGTACGCCTGGAAACGGGTGCCCACCGCGAGCAGCACGTCGCAATCCGCCAGCAGTTGCTGAACCAGTGGCTCGGGCGTCAAATGGCCGATGCACAGCGGCTCGTCCTCGGGCACCACGCCGCGTCCGGTGATGGTAGTCAAGATACCGGCCCCAAGGCTGCGGGCCAGACCGAGCGCTTCTACCCCTGCCCCCGAGCGGTGCGCGCCGCCGCCCAGCCAGAACAGCGGCCGGTGTGCGCCTGCCAGCAGTTCGGCGGCCTGTCCCCCCGCCGCGGCATCGTGCACCGGCGGCGCGGGGAGCGACATTGCGGGAATGGGAACGTCCGCGGTGAAGTACTGCTGATCGATGGGGACCTCCACCGCCACGGGGCGCTGCCGCCCGCTCAACGCGTGCATGATAGCCTCAGTAAGCACCGATGGGATATCGGCGGTAGCGTTGGCGCGGCCGACCCACTTTGCCTGCGTTGCCAGCATGGCCAACTGGTCTTTGGCCTCGTGCAGGCCGCCCTTGTGCTGCCCTATCAGGGCGGCGTCAATGTTTCCCGCAATATGCAACACCGGGGAGTTGGCCCAGTAGGCCTCGGCCATGCCGCCCATTGCGTTGGCGGCGCCGGGGCCGGTGCTGGTGATGGCCACGCCCAGCTTGCCGGTGGCACGGCTATACCCGTCCGCCATCAGCACCGCCGCCTGTTCGTGGCGCACCATGATGGGGCGGATGCCGCCCAGCCGGTGCATCGCGTCATAGATGGGGATGTTGTGGACGCTCACGATCCCGAAGACGGTATCCACGCCCGCCGCCTTCAGCGTCTCTACGACTAGTTCTCCGCCGGTCTTCGGCATGAGGCCTCCCGCAGCAGTGTTATCGTGGCGCTCCAACGCGCCGGTTATTCGAGGTCTAGGGTATTCGGCGCAAAGATCTCTTCGACCGCGTACTTACGAGGGGTGAGTTGCTGGTCGTATGCGCACTGGATCATGGTTTCCAGAGAGCGCCGGTTGGCCTTTACCCCGTACGGGATGTGGTCGGCGCCCACGATTTTCTGGCGCGCCACCACCGCCTCGTCCTGGGGTGTTGATGGCCCGTTAGCCTTGAGCTTATCGAGGTACTGCTGCTTCGCCGCTTTGAAGGCGTTGAACAGCGCCGGTCCAACCCACGGCTCCTTTGCCAGCAGCTCGTCCTTGACCACCACCAGACCGTGGATGGGGTAGACACTGGCGCGCTTGAAGCGCTCGACTTCCATCACGCCAATGTCCGGCATAAGCCGCTTGATGCCGGGCTGGTCTTCCACGTTGACCGCAGCGTCCCACCCCGCGCCCGGCGCCCCGGCGCGGCCCACGCCTGCGGCGCCGGTAAAGGACGCATCCAGCTCACCCGCCAGCAGCATTTCCACCAGGCTCCGGCCCTGGGGCGCTTTGACCACGTTGGAGGGAGCCACAAACTCCGTCACGTGCTCTTCGTCGTCCGTTACCCAGGTTACTTCGTCCAGATGGACAAAGTACTCGGACTGGAGTATCCCCCGCACCCAGACGCCGGTGGCAACGGTGTAGGCGCGTACGCCCACCTTCTTCCCGTCTAGGTCCTGGCCGGCTTTGATGCCGGAGTCCTCGCGGAAGACAATCGCATGGTTATGGAACATTCTGCTCAGGAAGACCGGAATGGCCGTGAACGGCTTGTTGAAGGCCTTTGCCGCCAAATAGGTGGTGGGCGACATCTCGCAGATGTCGAACTCGGTGGCCCGCACCATGCGGCGGAACGCGGCGATGATAGGCGTTACTTCTTCGTGCTCTAGGACAATGCCTTCAGGGACTACGCTGCCGTCTTTCAGCGGCGCGGTATGTCCTGCAGTAGCCAAAGCGGTCTTAAGGGTGAGGGCCATGACAAGCCTCCTATGTGCACAGGTGTGAACGGAGTCGAACGGCTGTACTCTAGATAATGTGTCTGGGCGTGTCAAGGTAACGTTGACAACGTTACCTCCACCTGCCTACAATCCCTGCACTCTACGGCTCCTCTAGCGCTTGCAGACCCTGGGAGGGAATATATGGCTGATACTGCTCCGATGTCCCTTGAAGAGCTCCGGAACCTCTTTAGCCGCCTCGGCGTAACGCCTTCCGACCAGGAGGTAGAGGAGGCCTTGTTGGTGGTGCAGAGCCTTTATGCCGGCGCACGGCAGGTGGAAGAGTTGCTGGGCGTGGCCGACGAGCCGGCTGTGACGTTTCAGCTTACCGACCCTCCTAGCTCGTCCGCAGCCCCAGAGGTGGTATGAGTACCGACGATATCCATTACTTATCGATAGCTGAAACCGCAAACCGGATCTGGAACGACGCCCTTTCCCCGGTGGACGTGGTCCAAGCGTACCTCGACCGCATCGACCAGTACGACGCCAGCTACAACGCGTATCAGACCGTCTTCCGTGAGGAAGCCCTCAACGCAGCCCGCCAGGCGGAGCAAGATATCCGCAGCGGCCATTATCGCGGCCCACTTCACGGCATCCCCATTGGCGTGAAAGACCTGGTGTACACCAAGGGCGGGCGTACCACCGCCGGGTCCCTGGTGATGGCCGACTTCGTGCCGGACTTCGACGCTACTATTATCGAGAAACTTCAGGCGGCCGGCGCCATTATCCTCGGCAAGACCTCAGTTCATGAGTTCGCATATGGCCCCACGGGCGTAAATCCGCACTACGGCACGCCCCGCAATCCCTGGGGCCAGGATCGACTGCCGGGCGGCTCCAGCAGCGGCTCCGGCGTTGCGCTGGCCGCGGGGCTGACCGCCGGGGCCATCGGCAGCGACACCGGCGGCTCTATCCGCATCCCCGCCGCGCTTTGCGGTATCGTCGGCATCAAAGCCACCTATGGACGGGTGAGTCGCTACGGCGTGGTCGGGCTGAGCTGGACCCTGGACCACCTCGGCCCCATGACCCGCACGGTCGAAGACGCCGGGCTCATGCTCAATGGGCTGGCGGGGCACGACCCCAAAGACCCGGCCTCCGCCAACCTCCCGGTGCCCGACTTCACCGCCGGCCTCCGTGATGGCGTCAGCGGTCTGCGGGTTGGGGTGCTGCGGGACTACTTCTTCCGCAGTCTCGACCCTGACGTGCAGCTGGCCGTGGAAGAGGCGGTGCGGGTACTGGAAGGCCAGGGCGCACAGATACGAGACGTGACCTTCCCCCTGGCCTCCCAGATTGCTCTCATCAACTCACCCATCATCCAGAGCGAAGCCGCCACCTACCATCTGCCGAAGCTGCGCAACAACTGGGAGCAACTCTCCACCAAGCTGCGGGCCCGCTTGCTCCCCGGCCTCGCAGTAACCGCAGACATCTACCTCAATGCCCAGCGCGCCCGGGCCTTGGTGGTGCAGCAGTGTCTGGAGCTCATGCAAGACGTTGACGTATTGCTGTCCCCCACAGAGCCGGTGGGCGCGCCTCGCATCGACGACGAGTTCGTCACCATTCAGGGACGCACCGAAGGGGTCGTCAACACCCTCACCCGCCTCACCCGCCCCTTCAACCTCACTGGGTTCCCCGCCATATCTGTGCCCTGCGGCTTCACCGCGGAGGGCCTGCCGGTCGGCTTACAGCTGGCGTCCCGCCCCTGGGAGGAAGCAACCCTGCTGCGCGCGGCCTTCGCTTACGAGCAGGCCACCGAGTGGCACACGAAACGACCCGCGCTCACATGAAGCACGCGCTCATCGGCGCTGGAGGTCTAGGAGGAATCTACGGCGGCGTCCTCGCCCGGGGTGGTGAAGACGTGACTTTTATCGCCCGGGGCGCCAACCTCGAGGCGCTGCAAGCCAAGGGTTTAGCCGTCCGGCTGATGAATGGCGAATCGTTTCAGATGGCGGTCAGGGCCACCGACGACCCCCGCCAAGTGGGTGCCGTGGATGTGATTTGGTTTTGCGTAAAGACCTACGATCTGGATGAAGCCGCCCGCTTGGCAGGCCCGCTGGTTGGACCCAACACGGTCGCGCTCCCCGTGCAGAACGGCATCGACGCACCGGACCGTATCGCCGCGGCCCTGGGCGCAGACTGCGTCCTGGGCGGGGCAGGTCGTGCCGGCGGGACCTTGGAAGCCCCGGGGGTTGTGGTCCAGAAGAATCCCCGTATCCGCATCGACTATGGGGAACTCAATGGCGAGATTACTCCCAGGGTGCAGGCCATCGCCCAGACGCTCCCGCAGGCCGGTGTTGCGGCGGAGCCCAGCACCGACATTCGCAGCATTATGTGGGACAAGTTCACCTCCTTCTGCGGGCAGACGGCGGTCTGTGCCATTACCCGGCTTCCCCTGGGCCCGCTGCGCGCCTGCCCTGAAACCCGTGAGCTCATACTCGGCATCATCGCCGAAGTAAAGGCCCTGGCGCGCGCAAAGGGGATCGATCTCCCGCCCGGCGCAGAGGACCGGGCCGTGGGGGGGACCTCCCTTCCCTGGTCGGCCCATCCCTCCATGTATTTCGACATTACGGAGGGGAAACGGCTGGAGTTGGAGGCGATCTACGGCACGGTGGTCCGGTTAGGCCGCGAGCTGGGCGTGCCGACTCCCCTGAGCTTTGCGATGTACGCGTTGCTCTCGCCCTTCGTGGATGGGGTGCCGGACGTCACTGAGCCGGCTGCGCAAAATTGACACGTTGCGGCTGGCACCCGTATAATCCGCACGTGACACTAGAACTCGAACTGGTTGGAGAGGCAGGGTGCCGAAACGAACATACCAGCCCAAGCGAATTCCCCGGAAGCGGGAGCACGGTTTTCTAGCACGCATGAGCACGCGGGGCGGGCGAGACGTGATCCGGTCTCGCCGAGCGCGGGGCCGCAAGCGCCTGACTGTAGTCTAGCAGTTGTCCATGACCCGGCCCTAGAGCCGGGTGATCAACCTTCTCTTGAGCGCCATCCCTTTGGGTTTTCCCGGGATAAGCGGCTACGTAAACAGGCAGATTTTTCCGCAGCCTACGTACACGGGCGCTCTTTGGCACACCCCTATGTTCGGGTGCGCGTTTCGCCCAATGGCCGCCCCAATACCCGGTTCGGCTTCTCCGTAGCCAAGCAAGTTGGGAAGGCGGTCGCCCGCAATCGGCTCAAACGGCGGTTGCGGGAGGTTGTGCGGCAAGTGGCGGTGCGCCAAGGCTTCGACGTGGTGGTCATTGGCCGTCCCGCCGGCTCGCAAGCGGCGTATGCAGATGTAAGAGCCGCGGTTGTGGGTCTTTTGGCCCGTGCTCATATACTTGAAGAGCAGGCTCAGTAAGTCATGCGGTCGCTAACGCTCAAAGCCATCCGGCTCTACCAGAGAACGATCTCACGGTCGACGCCACCCACGTGTCGCTATGCTCCCTCCTGCTCGGAATATGGGTATGAGGCCATCGATCGGCACGGTGTCCTGAAGGGGGGATGGCTGACGGTGAAGCGTATCGCACGGTGCCAACCCTTTGCCGCGGGCGGCCACGATCCCGTCCCGCAGTAAGCCACCCCGGTGGGGTGATGTCTGACTTACGTTATCGATGTCAACTAATGGAGCCCTCTAAGACTTGATGTGGAACAAAGCCCCGCTGCTGTTGCTTGCTCTGACCGCGCTCTTCATCATGGGGTGCCAGGGCTTGGCCCAGGGGTGGACAACCCCAGTTGTGGCAAACAACCGGATTTACGCTGTCACACAGGAGCATCAGTTGGTGGCGCTAAATCCGGATGCGCGCGGCCGCGGCGAACCCTTCCCGGCAGCCGGCGAATGGGCGTTCCCCTCCGGTGAGGACCCGCGCCTGGGTGCGGTCTACGGTAGTCCCACGCTGGTCAACGGCACGCTGTACATCACCACCTACTCCGAGACCGGAACGGGGCCGGGACAGGTCCACGCAGTCGACGCCGCCAGCGGCAGGCCGCTCAACATTGACTATGCAGGCAGGCTTGAGCCACTTGTGGGGGAATTGGGCAATCTTGTGGGTAGCCCCACCGTTGCCGACGGCGTCCTCTACTTAAGCAGCTCAAGCAACTATGTGCTGGCGCTGGACGTCGCTTCCGGCGACCCGAAATGGCCGATCCCCTTCGAGGCCGACAACAAAGTGTGGGGGAGCGTGACCCTGGACGGCGCCGGTGGGGCCTTTGTGGGCTCCTTAGATCACACGCTCTACGGGCTGAACAGCGCCAGCGGTCAACAGTTGTGGAGCTTCGCCACCGCGGGAGCCATTGCCTCTGCCCCGTTGTACCATAAAGGGGCGCTGTACTTTGGCTCCGCGGATGGGAACCTGTACGCGGTTAACGCGCGGTCTGGTCAAGAGTTGTGGCGGTTCTCTGCCGAAAGCTGGCCCTGGAGCACGCCGTTCCTTGATGGGGATACCATCTACCTTTCCACTCTGGACGGAAATGTGCATGCCCTGGATGTGCTTAGCGGCCAGCCGAAATGGCTGGAACCCTACGAGACGGCGGGGCCGATCAGCGCGAGCCCCATCAAGGTGGGTGCGGTCTTGGTGGTGGCGTCTCAGGACGGCGGCGTCTACGGCTTGAATCCGATCAGTGGGGAACGCCGCTGGGCGTACAAGACCGACCCGTCAGCGGCTATCTTCGCATCGATGGCAACGGATGGCGCCACGATCTATGTAGCGCCTCAGAACAACCGGATCATCGCACTGGATGCGGGCAACGGGACGCCCAAATGGGTGCACCGGACCGACGGCTAACAGGCGTCTGACAAGAGGAACGTAAACTTTGCCACCTATTGTCACTGATACGTGGAACACGGTGTTCTTCCAGCCCATGCTGAATGGGCTGATTCTGCTCTATTCCTTCCTGTTCAACAACTTTGGCCTGACCGTTATTGTGTTCACTGTGCTCGTCCGGATGGTGATTCTGCCCCTCACGCTCCGCCAGCTTCATGCAGCCAAGGCAATGTCACGCCTGCAGCCCGAAATGGCCAAGCTGCAGAAGCGGTACGGGAGCGACAAGCAGAAGATAAGCCAGGAACAGATGCGCCTCTATAAGGAGCACGGCGTCAACCCGCTGGGGTGTGCCGTGCCCACCCTAGTGCAGTTCCCCGTGTGGATTGGCCTCTACCAGTCCATTCTGCTGGCGCTAGCCGCCACACCGGAAAGCCTGATGCGCTTGTCCAGTCACCTCTACCCCAACCTGACGGTGGTGCATGAGCTGGTGCCGCTGGAGAACCACTTTCTGTGGCTGGACCTCGCGGTGCCGGACTCCCTGTTTCGGCAACTGTTCGGACTGCCGATAGACCTTGGGCCGTTGCCGCTGTTAGTGGCCGGGTCCATGTGGATCCAGCAGAAGATGTCCACTATCCCGTCGGAGGACCCGCGTCAAAAGCAGATGAACCAGACCATGCAGTGGATGATGCCCATGATGTTTGGGTATATGACGGTGTTCTTTGCCAGCGGTCTGGCACTGTACTGGTTAGTTTCAAACGTCATCAGTGTTGTTGTTCAATATTTTGTGACGGGCTGGGGATCCCTCACCTGGTTTACTCGCGGCCAGGTAGCCCAAGTCACCGCTCCTATCGCTCCCGCTCTTGAGGACGGGACGTCAACGGAAGAAAGCTCCAATACGGAAGACCAACCTGAGAAGAGGCCAGCTAATGGAAAGCCTAGAAGTAAACGCAGGGTCAGTAGACGAGGCCGTTGAAATTGCGCTTCGAGATCTCGACGCCAAGCTATCCGAGGTCGAGATTGTCATCCTGAGTGAAGGCCGCGCCGGCATTCTGGGCATCGGCGCAGAAGACGCCAAGATTCGGGTGACCAAACTGGATGTGGGCCGTTCCCGCATGTCCACTGAGCATTTTCCTCCCAGGCCGCCGACCATCTCTTACGCGCCACAGTCTACCGACGATGAGGACGACGAGGACGACGAGGACGACGACGAAGAAGAAGAGCAGCAGCAGGAGGAAGCTAAGCCGCTTCCCACCCGAACCCCACCACAGCGCGCTCCGCAGGCCCAGCGTGGCTCGCGGGGGCAGCGTGGACGTGGGCCTGCGGAGCGCACCGAGCGCTCCCATCAAGCACCGGCGCCAGCGCCAGTTGAAGCTATCACCGTAACGGGAGAACTGGCGCCCGCGGCTCGGCTCGGCCGTGAAGTCCTGGAGAAGCTGTTGCAAGAACTAGGCGTAGATGCAGAAGTGGTGGACACCCAGCCCCCCGGCCCGGTCCCAGCTACGGCAACGCCGGTAGTCGCCTTTGACGTTCGGGGGGATGATTTGGGCATGCTCATTGGCCGACGCGGGCAAACGCTGTCATCTCTCCAGTACATCGTGAACCTCATTGCCAGCCGAAAGCTCCACAATCAGGTCAATATGATGGTGGACGTTGAGGGCTATCGGTCACGGCGGTACCAGTCGCTGCGGGGACTAGCCGAGGGTATGGCGGAACGCGTGCGCAACACCCGCCGTAGCGTGACCCTCGAGCCGATGAGCGCCGCTGAGCGGCGGATCATCCACATGGCGCTCCAGGATTACGACGACATCACCACTCAGAGCGTGGGCGAGGGCGACAGCCGCAAAGTTTCCATCATGGTCAAAAAGCAGCACTAATTCCGACGGACGCTTCAATCATGGCCGACATGGCCGACATGGCCGACCTTTTGGTCATTGGCCAAGTGGTTGTAGACGATACTCCTGAAGGCCCGCGGCCGGGCGGGGCCGCCTACTATTCCGCCCTTACTGCTACCCGGTTGGGGTACCACGTGGCAGTGGTGACCGCGCCCCACGCCCTGCTTGACGTACTTGCCGTGCTTGATGGCGTGGCGGTACACCTTACTGATGCACCCGCTACTACCGTATTCCGTCATCGGGATAGCGAAAGCGGTCGGATAAGCCATTGGTCCGGCAGCGGCCCGGTAATGCGGATCGAAGACATACCCCCGCTGTGGCGAGACACGCCCGCAGTGCTGGTTGCGCCAGTAGCGCAAGAGGTCTCAAGGGAGATCCCCGGCCTCTTCCGCCGCAGCCTGGTAGCGTTGTCTCCTCAGGGCTGGCTCCGCCGGCGCGACCGTGCGGGATTGGTTTTGCCCGGACCTTGGCTGGGGGCACGCGCTGCTCTGAACGCCGCTCAGATCGTCATTGCCTCCCAAGAAGATGTGATGAGCAGACAGGGCATAGTGCGGCTGCTGACTCAAACGCTGGTGTGTGTCATTACCCAGGGGTCAGGGGGAGCGTTGCTCCATCATCACGGGCGCTGGGATACGGTGCCCGGTTATGCCGCCAATGCCGTCGACACCACCGGCGCCGGCGACGTCTTTGCCGTCGCTTTCCTCATGGCCTATTGGGAGGGGAGAGACCCGCGCGGCGCCGCCGCCTTTGCCAACGCCGCCGCCAGCCTGGCGGTAGAGCGAGAGGGCGCCGGCGCCTTGCCCGACCGAGAACAAATCACCGCGCGCTTGAGCCGGGGGGTAGCAACGTAGGCAATAGTGCGGCTGCGGTATGCTTGCGGATGGCGCTGTGGTGTGCCGACAGATTGTATCGTTACGCGCGTCGGTCGCTGTAGCGCTGTCTCACTCCAGCAGCGACACCTCATCACCCACTTGGATGTCGCCCGCGGCCGATGGCTGCAGCGACACGGCGAAGGTCGGCTGCTCCTGCGCGAAGGAACGCACCAATGCGCTCATGACGGGCAGGTCCCGGACCCCCAGCACGGGGTTGGCATGAGTTGCCATACAGCGCACCTTGGAGCGGGTCACCTGAAACGTCATGCTGCCGATACTGATACGCTTGCCCACCCAGGATGCTTCCTCCCACGGCTCGAGGCCGTCCAGAGCGATATTGGAGCGGAAGCGGACTTCGCTCAGGTCGGGCGCGTCCATTGCCGCGCTCAGGGCGGCCAGGCTGCTACGCCCATGCATCGATACCTCGCCCGCCTCGTTGTCGTGGTAGCGCGGCATTATGCCGTCGCCCACAATGCGGAGTGGCAGGTGTTCAGGATGGTCCCGTAGCGGGTTTTCGTCCAGACCCTCGGCGTAGGCAGCCAGCGCGTCTGCGAGCTGCCGGCGGCCCTCGTCGTCCAGTCCTGCTTCCACCACTGCGCCGTCTGGAAACCCCAGAGCAAGCCGCTGCGATTCGTGGCGGTAGCTAATGTGCAACCGGGCCAGCCCCGGCGTGTTCATCAGCACCAGCATCCCCCGCTTGCTGCTCCACGCGTCATCCGGCTCGGGGGTGTCGGCAAACCGCACGCCCAGCACGCGGTCGCCGGCCACCCTGCCGCTCGCTAGCAGCGACAATGCGGTACAGGACTCCGGTGCAAGCCCCTTTACGGGATAGCGGTACAGCGCGACTACATGAGGCATACTACGCACGCGCGGCGGTCACAGGGGCAAGCCCGGCACGGAACCGACCGGCACCGTGAACAGTATGCCCCTGCCCATCAGGGTGGACTCACCAGCCATGTCGGTCACGGCGACCGTTGCCGCGATCTTTTCCAGTTCATCGAACACTATGCAGAAGAGGATGCGCCCGTCCGCTACGCCCGGCGCCAGCAGCTTTCGAAGTGATGGGATGAGCGGGATGTCGTCTTGAGAGAGTGGTTCTTTAGCCACTACCGGCGTTCTGGCGTCGAAGCTGGCCCACCGCTGGACCCCCCGCTCAGTCCAAGCCGCGACGATATCCTCCGCCAGGCCCGCCTCATGCGTGATCACTACTACCAGCTCAGGCATGGGCCCCCTCCACCTCTTCTTTACGCTCGGAGAATACCCACTTCAATAGCAAGGGCGTCAACACCGTAGTGACTACGACGACGACTACAAAGATTGAAAACACATTCTGATTGATAAGCCCCGCGTTCACTCCGACCGACGCCACGATCAGCCCGACCTCGCCGCGCGACACCATCCCCACGCCAACCCGCAGGCTTTGGAGCCAGTTGAGGCCGGACGCCCGTGCGCCGCCGCCGCCGCCAAGCACTTTAGACAGCACGGCGCCCACCGACAGCACTACCAGTAACACCACGTCCTCCGCACTGAAAGCACGGAGATTTGCCGCCAAGCCGATGTTGATGAAGAACACCGGCACCAGGAAGGCGTAGGCCAGCGTATGCGTTCGCTCCTCGATCTTGTGCCGGAACTCGGTGCGGCCAAGCGCCAGTCCCACAAGGAACGCGCC
Source organism: Dehalococcoidia bacterium (assembly GCA_965261835.1). GTDB lineage: Bacteria > Chloroflexota > Dehalococcoidia > SHYD01 > SHYD01. The sequence continues at coordinate 360,313 of OZ253478.1, forward strand.
GGTGATCATGGCCACACCGCCGAGCACTTCGGCGGACCAGGCATAGACGAGCATCATCACTAGGCCAAAGGTTGCCAGATTTTCGCTCACCGGGAGGTTGGCCGCAATCCGGGCCAGGCGCGGCACCAGTAAGAACCCGGCAGCAATCGCAATGGCAAAGAAGGCGACCATCCGGGCCAGTATGATTACTACTGACATGAGCTCGCCGTTAGGTTCGGCGCTGCCACCACTCCCCACCGCTACCGCCACGAAAATGGACAGGAAAAGGATGACCAGTACGTCATCCACCACCGCCGCGCCTAGAATGGATACGCCCTCTCGGCCGCGCAGGGCGTTAAGCTCCATGAGCGTGCGGGCGGAGATGCTGACACTGGTGGCCGCCAGCACCAGCCCGAGGAAAAACGAGTGCTGGAGATCGAAACCGAAAAGTGGCCCGACGGCAAGCGCAAACCCCAGCGGCACCACCACTCCAAGCGTCCCTGACAGGATGGCGGTGTTCTTCGTACTCTTAAGGTCGTCCAGTTTGGTCTCGAGGCCGGCCAGGAACATGAGCACCACCACGCCCAGCTCGGCAAGATGGTGGAAGATCTCTTCCAATAAGTGGGATGGGAACCAGTGGAGCAGATCGAGCGCGGTGGGGCCAAGGAGCACCCCCGCCAACAGCTCTCCAAGTACGGCGGGCTGCCCCAGACGGGCAGTAAGGTACCCCCCCATCTTGGCCGCAACCAAGATAATAGCCAGCGCTAAGAGGAATTGGAGGACGGAGGACATCTCTCCCTTTATAGCATAGCCTCGGCGGGTTGTCACCAGATTGTACTCGTTCATTACAAATGAGACTGTGGCGCCGAGACCACGCATGGATGGCACTGCTCAAGAGGTAGGGGTACCCACGAGGGGCACCCCTACTACTACTACTACGTGCGGGGGGAGTCCAGAGGGGCACAGCCTCTTTGGCAGGGGTCTGGGGGTGTCCCCCAGAGATCTTTTATTTCTTCCCCCTTCCTGGAAGGAAGGGGGCTAGGGGGATGGTCCGAGCCACCATTGAAACCACACTCTCCGAAGCCGAAGTACAGCCGGCCACCTCACCCCGGATTGCCACGTTGCAGGCTCCTCGCAATGACGGGGGGTGGGTGGGGCGGAGCAGCGCCCCCGCCGGCTTGACACACACCGCGGGCATTGGCACGCTAGAGTAAGTAAGCGAGAGGAGCGGGAGCAAGAATGAAAAGGGCTGGAACGCTTAGCGCGATTGCTCTGTTGGCCATCCTCGTCACCACCGCGCTGGCGTGCAACGGTGGGACTGAGACTGTTCGTATGGGAACCGAGGGGGCCTATCCGCCATACAACTTCATCAACGATAGCGGTGAAATCGTCGGGTTCGAACGTGAGCTAGGGGATGAGCTGTGCCAGCGCGCCAATCTCGAGTGTACCTGGGTGACTAATGAATGGGACAGCATGATCCCGAATCTCATTGCGGGCAACTATGACACCATTCTGGCCGGAATGAGTATCACGGAGGAACGGGACGCACAGATTGATTTTTCGCAACCGTACTTTCCGCCCGCCGCGTCGGCGTATATCGCTCTGGCCGGCGCCGGCGATGCTGCGCTCAGCGGCAAAGTGGCCGTGCAGGAGAGCACTATCCACGCCGACTACCTGTCCGGCCGGGCGACGCTGCTGGAGTTCGCTTTGGCCGAAGCGCCTATTGCCGCCGTCTTGAGCGGCGAGGCGGATGCGGCGCTGGCCGACAAAGCCTTCCTCAATGATTTCGTGGCGGAAAGCGGAGGCAAGCTCATCTTTGTCGGTCCTGAGCCAAAGCTCGACTCCGGTGTCGGTATAGGAGTACGCGAGAGCGACGGTGAGTTGAAGGACAAGTTCAACCAAGCCATCAGTGCGATGAAAGCCGACGGCTCGCTCAACGCCCTCATCAAGAAGTGGTTCGGTGAAGATGCCGAGACCTTCTGATTGACCCGGACCACTCTCACCCTCTAGAGCCTTGCCTCTAACGTGGCTCACACTATCCCCCTCCCCTTCTTGAAAGGGAGGGGGTAACTTTTGCTCTGGAGCGACTCGCTCCGGACTTCCCCTTTTGCGATACGGGTGTTTGGCGACGGCGCGGAGAAACGGATTACTCCGCTATACTGGATGCGATGACACCACAGGCAGCGCTATGAGCGAAGTCGTTCAGGTCACCGCGACCGCGCGCCGGCCCATCGACGCCACGGTCACCCTCCCCGGCTCCAAGAGCTACACGAACCGGGCGCTTATCATCGCGGCCATGGCGGGGGGTGAGGCGCTGCTGCGCCATGCCCTTTTTAGCGACGACACCGACTACATGGCCGCGGCCCTCCGCAGCCTGGGCATCGCCGTGGATGAAGACCGGGCCGCCGAGACCTTTCGCGTGCATGGCGGCGGCGGCCGGTTTCCGGTACCGGAGGCGACGCTGTCCATCGGCAACGCGGGCACCGCCGCCCGCTTCCTCACCAGTTATGTTGCTCTGGGGAACGGCCGCTATGTCATCGACGGCGTGGAGCGCATGCGCCGGCGGCCCATCCAGCCCCTGTTGGACGGCTTGTCTCAGCTTGGCGTGGATGCCCGCGCTGCCCGGGGTAACGGCTGCCCGCCGGTGCTGGTAGACGCCCACGGGTTGCCGGGAGGCGTGGCTCGGATGCGCGGAGACATCAGCAGCCAGTACTTCAGCTCCATCCTTATGGCCGCCCCACTGAGCCAGGAGGGAGTGACCCTGGAGGTAGAGGGCGACCTGGTCTCCAAACCCTACGTCGACATGACCGCCAGCACCATGAGCGCCTTCGGGGCCACCATGACCAACGAGGCGTATCGCCGCTTCCACGTGCCGGGGGGCCAGCAATATCGCGCCCGCAGCTACGACATTGAGCCGGATGCCTCCGGGGCATCCTACTTCTTCGCCGCGGCTGCGGTCACGGGCGGGCGAGTGCGGGTGGAGCACCTGGGCAACGGTTCGGCGCAAGGCGACCTCGGTTTTGTGCAAGTGCTGGAGCGCATGGGCTGCACCGTAACCCAGACCGCCGCCTACACCGAGGTTCACGGTCCGCCGCAACTCCGGGGCGTGGACGCCGATATGTGTGACATCTCCGACACCGCGCAGACCCTGGCCGCCATCGCCCCCTTTGCCGATGGGCCGGTCGCCATTCGCAATATCGCCCATGTGCGGGACAAAGAGACCGATCGCGTGGCGGCGATGGCGGCCGAGCTACGCCGGCTGAGCCTCCGGGTAGACGAGCGGCCCGATGGCCTCACTGTGCACCCCGGCCCCCTGCGTCCTGCAACTATCGAGACGTACGACGACCACCGCATGGCGATGAGCTTCGCCGTCACCGGCCTCAATGTGCCCGGTCTCCGCATCAAGGACCCGGGTTGCGTAAGCAAGACCTTCCCGGACTTCTGGGAGCGCTGGCAACAGCTTCTGGGTGAGCACTCTGGGCATTGATGGCATCGACGGATGACGGCTCGCCTGCGGCCCTGGTTATAGCCTCCCACTCCCCAGATTGCTTCGTCGCTCCACTCCTCGCAATGACGGCCTGGAAGCGTGTCCCACGACGGTACGCGGCTATCCCCCAGCGCGTGCAAGCGGGGAGTGCAGGGGGGCGCAGTCCCGCTGCCGGGGGTCTGGGGGTGTCCCCCAGAGAGCTTCGTCGCTCCACTCCTCGCAATAACGGCCTGGAAGCGTGTCCCACGACAGTACGCGGCCATCCCCCAGCGCGTGCAAGCGGGGAGTGCAGAGGGCGCAGCCCCGCTGCCGGGGGTCTGGGGGTGTCCCCCAGCACTTCTTCTTATTCCCCCCTTCCTCTCAGGAAGGGGGTAGGGGGATGGTGCGCGCCCCCATTGTGGCCCCTCTTCTCTTTTGACCCCCGCCCACGGATGGTGTATCGTACCCTCCAATTCTGCTAGCTAACTGAAGTACCGTACACCACAGAAGGGGGACCCGCCATGCCCGAAAGCCGCGCCGCCGTCATCACCGCTCACAACCAACCCCTGGAGATTCAGTCGCTGCCGATACCAGACCTCGAGCCCGGCGCCGTTCTCGTCCGCGTCGAAGCGTCCACAATATGCGGGACCGACGTCCACCGCTGGCACGGCCCGCTCGGCGGTAGCGACAGCCTCCCCATCGTCACTGGTCACGAACCCTGCGGCATTGTCGAGGCCATCAACGGGGAACGCAAGGACATCATCGGCAGCCCCCTGAAGGTGGGCGACCGCGTGGTGTGGAGCTACGTGGCCTGCGGGCAGTGCTACTACTGCACCGTGGCCCAGCAGCCCTGCGTATGTCCCGGCCGGGCATCTTGGGGCCACAACCGCAGCGATCAGTTCCCCTACCTGTTGGGCAGTGTCTCGCAGTACATGTACGTCCCGCCGCCCTGCCACTTCATCAAGGTGCCGGATGAGGTGACCTCAGCGTCGGCGGCCGCTTCGGCCTGCGCCTACCGCACTATCATGCATGGCTTCGACCGCTTGGGAGCCGTTAAGAGCCACGAGACGGTGGTCATCCAGGGCAGCGGGCCGCTGGGGAACTTCGCCACCGCGGTTGCGCGCGACCACGGGGCTAAGCAAGTGCTGGTTATCGGCGCTCCGGCCGCTCGGCTGGAGGTGACCAAACGCATGGGTGCCGATGCGGTGCTCAACTTGGAAGAGGTGACCGACCCCAAAGACCGGCGGGCCTGGGTGCTTGACCACACCAATGGCCGGGGTTCGGACGTTGTCATCCAGGCTGCCACGGGCGCGGCGGCGCCGGAGGGTCTGACCATGCTGCGCAGCGGCGGCCGGTTCGTGAACATCGGGGCGGGCGGTAACGGCACGATCCCCGTAACCGGCCTTCCCCAGGAGATGACGTTCCATTCCATCCTTTCCGGCGAACCGCGCCACTGGCTCCAGGCTATAGATTTCCTGGCCAGCCGCAAGGACCGTTATCCCTTCGAGGAGATGATCTCCGCCACCTATAAGCTGGACCAGGTGAACGAAGCCATGGAGGCCATGGCCAGCTTCAAGGTGGTGAAGGCGGTTATCTATCCCAACGGTGAGTAGTTAGTTATCAGTTGGGAAGAGCCAGAGCAGGGCCGGGAGTGCAGAGGGGCGTAGCCCAGCTACGCCGCGCCGCCCCCGCAAGCAGGGAGTCCAGAGGGGTGCAACCCCACTGGCAGGTGGTTTGGAGGATGTGTCTCCATAAACCATCTTCTTTTCTCTAGGGGGAGTCCAGAGGGGCACCGCCCCTTTGGCAGGAGTTTGAGGGTGTCCCTCAGAACCCACCTTCTTTTCTTTAATTGTTCCCCCTTCCTGCAAGGAAGGGGGCTAGGGGGAAGGTGCGCGCCCCTACTGAGACGAAGCGAGACGCGAAGCCCCCAAGCAGGGAGTGCAGAGGGGTGCAACCCCGCTGCCGCTACCCATGCATTCGGCCGGCCAGCGTGCCACCGTCCACGGGAACGTCGATGCCGGTGATGAAGCTGGCATTGGGTGAGACCAGGAAGAGCGCCGCCTGGGCATGGTCGTTGGGCTGGCCCCAGCGGCCCAGCGGGATGCCCTGGGGTGGCGGACCCTCGTCGCGAGAGCGGCCTGCGGGTTGCCCCACGGGAGTGCCGGTCTGGGTGGGCGTGACCGAGTTGACGCGGATGTCGTACTGGGCGAGTTGAAGCGCCATGGTGCGGGTGAGGTTCAGCAGGCCGGCTTTGGCCGTGCCGTAGGCCACTCGGCCCGGCTCGCCGCGGTGCCCTGAGGTGGAAACTATGTTCACAATGGCGCCACCATGCCCTTGGGCCACCATACGGCGGGCGGCCTGCTGGCTCACAATAAAGGTGCCGGTGAGGATAACGTCCAAGACCCGGCGGAAGGTGTCTACATCGGCATCCAGGAAGACATTGTGGTCGGAGATGGCGGCGTCGTTGACCAGGATGTCGATCCTGCCGAAGGCGTCCACCGCGGTCTGTACCACCCGCTCCACCTGAGCCGAATCGGTGATGTCGGCGGCTAGGGCGATGGCGTGGCCGTCGGCGTCCGTGATGCGCTTGGCCGCCGCCTGCGCGTGATCCAGCGATGCGTCCAGGCACGCGACATGGGCGCCGTTGTCGGCCAGGGTAGCGGCGATAACCGCGCCGATATTGGGACCCACCCCCGAAACCAGGGCGGTCTTGCCTTCTAGCAGCATGGGAACACCTCCGGGTAGTTGTTAGTTATTCGTTGCTGGGCGTAAGCTTGTCGTCGCGGCCATTCCCTCTCGCTCTGCGAGTCTCCCGCTGTTGCCCCGCTGCGGTGGATCGGGCGAGCCGCCGGAACCGCCCGCTACAGCCTGAAGAAGCGGCGGGCGTTGCCTCCTAGTACTGCGGCCTGCTCGTCGCGCGTGAGGGTATCCGTGGCTAGGGTCTCCTCGATCATCTGCCGGGCGCCGGGCAGGTCCACCTCGTGCGGGTAGTCAGAAGCCCAAGCGTAGGCCTCAATGCCCACCTGCTTAGCCAGGTAGGGCAGGCTGTCCTCGTTGCCCTCGCACCCCACCAGGATTTGGCCGCCGCTCAGGTAGTCCTCCAGCCGCCGCTGGGCCCCGCTGTAGAAGTGGCTGTCCCGCACCATGCGGTCGAAGACCGGAACGGTCCAGGAGCAGCCGCCCTCCATGAAAGCCACGTGGAGGTCTGGATATTCGTCCAGCACGCCGTGATAGATGAAAGCTACCAGGGCCTCCATGAGCGGCATGGGGTGCCAGAGCAGGCGGGCGCCTAGGCGGCTGCGGAAGGTGCTCAGCATCCCGATGTTGACGTTGGCGCCGCCGTGGACGCCCAGGGCGCAGCCAAGGTCGGCGGCCTCCTTGTAGATGGGCCAGTAGAGCTCATGGGCGAGGTGCACCGGCATGCCGGTGGAGGGCAGCATGGCGCCAACGAGGCCGAGCTCTCGTACTGCCCGTCGCAGCTCTTCGACGGCGGCGGGCACGTCCTGCATGGGAATGAGGGCCATGGGACGGATACGCGGGCTGATGCGGGCAAAACGGTCGGCCACGTAATCGTTGTAGCCGCGGCAGACCCGGACGGCATATTCCGGCAGGCCAATGTTTCCCACCGCAAGGCCCTCGCTGGGGAAGATAACGGTGTCCTGGATGTCGCTCTTCTCTAGAAAGGCGAGGATGTCCTCGCCGGAGCCGGTACGGTGGTCGCTGGCTCGGACGCGTCCTATACTCTCCCCGAACGCGGTCTCCTCGTTGCCGGGGTAATGGTAGCCATCCAGCGAGGGGAAAAGGCCCTGACGCTGGCGCGATTGCCGGGTGACCACCGGCCTGATGAGCGGGTCCAGGTAGTCCACCATCTCGGGGATGGACTCTACAAGATGGCCGTCACAATCGGTAATAGAGATGCCGTTCCAGGCCATGGCTCGCCTCCAGTATGTTCTTGGGCGCGACTATAGGCTGCGACGCAGCGTCAGTCAACTAGGGTGCGGTTGCACGCACTCCGGGGTCGCAGTACAGTAGCGGCGCCAACTCCACCGGGCAACCGCAGAACGCACCGGAGAACGCAATGAGCGCGGGCGCTGCGGTGGCGGGAGATCGAGAAGATCGGCGTGCGGCGCGGCACAATCCGAGACCGAAGGGAGTGACTTCATGCCGTTACTAGAAGCGCCCCAAGGGCAACCTACGGCTGGCGCGGGCGAATTGGGCTGATCCAGCCGGGGGCCGTGGCAGAGAATAACCCCTACGAGTTCTATTTGATAGCGCCGCCGGGAGTGACGGTGGTGATCACCGCGCTGGGACACACCGGGCCGCTCGACCCGGCCGGGTTTGACCAGGTGCTGGCGAATATCGATGACGCGGTGGCGCGCCTACTGATACGGAAGGTGGACGCGCTAGTGCTAGCGGGAGTGCCGTTCGTCGCCAACAAGGGCTGGGGCTACGAAGACGTCGTGCGGGCACAAGTGGCGCGCATCACACCCCTGCCGCTGCTCAACGACCTGGGGGTGTGCATCAGCGCGATGCAGACGCTAGGAATGCAGCGGGTGGCGATGCTTACGCCCTTTGACGATGCGACACACCGGCTCCTGGCGGACTACGTTAGGAACGCAGGGATCGAAGTGGTTGCCGCCAAGTCCATCCGCCCGTCGGCAGAGCTGTACGAAGAGATCTCCTTTGCGCCACTGTCCGTGGTGTACCGGGCGGCCCGCGAGCTCTACCGGGCGGCTAGCGATGCCGACGGGGTGTGGATCACCGGCGCGCTGATGCCCTCGGTGGGGATCATCGAGAAGCTGGAACAGGACATCGGCGCACCGGTGGTCAGCAGCATGCAGGCGATAGCCTGGGGCGGACTGCGGGCAGTAGGAGTGCGGGACGCCGTGCCGGGCTACGGCCGACTGCTGCTCCAAGACTAGCTGTGGGCGGTTATGCGTCCTGACCCACATCCCGGGCGGAATGGTTGACTGCGCCGATCTTCCAATAGCCCTGGGTGCGGATGACGCTGCTGTCTAGCCCTCGATCATCCAGGAGGTGGCGGCGGATGCGCCGCGATCTACCGCCTCAGAGCGCATCGGTTACATCGGTTACAGCGGTTACATTGATGCTGTCCCCTTCAAGGTCTATTCGTGCATCAAGGGTTGTAGGAAGCGCCTCCAGGTCCGGGTTGCTCAGAATCGCCTTGATGCACTCCTTGCTCCCGCCAACGTAGGTGTCGAATAGGTCGATGTCCGTTGCTACACACCAGGCGTGGTCTTCGGGCCACCAGATGTTCGGCGAGTGTCCCCAGAAGCCATCCACCCGATTTAGAAACGGCATGACGGCATCAAGCGGACCGCGAAAGAGCAGGTAATCTCTTCCCGGAGCTTTCACCCGGGCGCTTGCCCTGTAGAGGCGAGTGTCAATGTTCCCATAGCCTTCCCAGAGGCAAAAGAAGCACTGGTCGCGAGTCGAAGTGAACTCCCTAAGCACATTCATCAAGGTCCGGCACTCCTTCTCTGGGATCGAACCGTACTGCGGAAGAGAACCCCAAGGCGGATCTTTGTACATGTGTGCAGGGTCCTCACTAAGGTTGGCGATACGTTCGAACTGCATCTGGGGATGTACGGTCCGCCCGGTCCATGAAGCCACCGCAGCCCACCGCACGGGTTGCTCCCTCGCCCGGTCAAGATGGGCCGGGTGAAACACGCGAGCGTAAGCTTGAAGTCCCTCGGGCATCAACGAACGTACCTTCCCCCATCCCGAGAGGCTTTCCTCAATCCACTGCGCCTGGGAGACAGCTTCAGAGAACTCCAAACCGTCCGGCGCCAACTGCGTCTGCCTGGCAGGTATACCGCCTCCCGGGGATAGTATCGTCATGCTGGACATCGGGCGTCCGCTTGCTCGAGACAACCAGCGCGCCTTCAGTTTCCGAAGCCAGGACAGCCAAGTGGGTTTCATCTCGCTACTGCATTGTTCCTGTTTTGCCAAGCCATCAGTACCATCTTCGAGATGCGGTTGGGGCTCTGTGATCCTTGGCACTGCGATCCTTACGGGAAGTTCGAGCCTCTTCGGGTGGCTGAGGTGCAATTTAGACTGGCCGTCGCGCCCCCACGGGTGGCTCATGGAGTCGGTGCGAGGTCGTGAAAGATTAGTCCTCCACGTCGCCCGCCTACGACCAGCTATCCTGAAACCTCGCGCCCGCCGCCAGACTGTCCGGCGTGGCGTGGAAGTCCTTGCCCTTGTTGAAGGGCGGGTCAGTAGCAATGAGGTGGACAGACTCGGAGTTCATGCCACGCAGGAACGCCAGGTTATCCCCGTGGTAGAGCGTCCGGTTGGTGAAGTTGGGCGTGGCCATGCTAGAGCCCCTCACGATTAGATAGGCTTTGAAGAGGTGCTAATGCTCCCCTTGGCCCTCCAGTACGGCCTAGGGTACGTGCAAAGCTGCCCCGACTCAATACTCTGGTCTCATCCTCGAGGACGTAGCAGGGAATCTCGACATCTTCTAAGCTACTCAGGGAGTCAAGTATATAGTTCCCTATATTTTACACTCGGAGATCTGCCCGCAATAATCCCCACTCTCTCTTCCACTCGTTATCTTCCACGCCTTGGTTGACGCTGGGGGGTACTATCCGGCTAGGGTGGCTACCTAACTCCATCGGCAAGAATCAGAAGGGCACGAAATGAACGACGAATACGATCAGTATCGATATTCTTCTATTAAGGATGTAATCAGCATCTTGGACTCCGCCTCACTGACAGGTTATGAATTGATCCCACAATACAGGGCTATGCAGATAGCCAATCGGGCACTTATTGCTCATCATTCAATGGAAAAGGGCTTCAAGGACCGCCTTAAGAAAGAAGGATTAACATACCCTAAATGGGGCTCACAAGGACATGATTTGAGTGTTCTATATCAGCTCACACGTCAAATCAACGAAGGAACATGGGCACAAAATCTTGCGGAGTCCTACAACGATGCGGTCACTTTCTATGAGTACGATATACAAGCATCACCGCATCTTGCGACGCTAGATACATATCTCAACAAGGTAGGCTCTAATCAGATGTTTACCCAAATGAGATATTGGCTTGAAGACCAGACACTTTCCACTAACGCCGTTGAATCCATCCGTCACATTTCTCTCCTCTTACATAGGGAGATACTTGAAGCCCTTTGGTCGCTTGTAGCATTTGACCAGCAACGCTCTGTATCACAAAGAGTAGACGAAATACTAAGAATGGAGCTACTACGGGCTTGTGCGTATTCGCCCGGAACCCCTAGTGAACAATCCTCTAAACTGATTATTCAATGGCTGCAAACCTACCCTGATTTTCGTACTGCTATGCGAGAAGCAGTACAAAAGGATTTTCACATAGAAGAGATTGATGAAGGTGGTAAAGAGAAACTTCGTGAGGCATTCCAGCGACTCTACACACCCGACGAGAACCAATTTATTCCATCACCCCCACCATCAGCGGACCATGCCATAGCATTTTTCTTTCGCACTAGTCGGGACATACGCCCAGGCTCACAAAACAAGTACCCCGGCGTATGAGTAGAGATCAAATGGCTCAATCCACAATATACCAATGCTGAGATATTTACTCCGGCAGGAGAGGGCGGCCCTGAGCCGGACCGGGGAAGAAGACCGTGACGTGCTGCACCGCACCGCCTGCTGCGTTTGTGTCATTCAGAACTTCTCTGTGCGCTGGGATGGTCTATGGGTGCCGTGGTGGACAGTGCGAACGGTTTAGCTAGGCGTTGCCGTCGCCGCGCCGGCCGCGCTCCGCGGTAACGGATCGCAAGAGCCAGATTAACCAGGGCACGGCAACCATCATGGAGAGTACGCCAAGGAACTGCGCCATGCCCAGTCCGTCCACTACGAGTAGGTCCTTACGGAAGAAGCCCACCCACAGTCTGCCGAAGCCGTAGAGGAAGATGTAGAGCACGTAGACAAGGCCATGGCGCGGTTGCCGGCCGAGGAGCCAAATGAGCAGACCCGTCACGGCAAGGTCATAGATCATCTCATAGCCCACCGCCAGATGGACCGGGGCGCCCGGTTCACCCAGGGTGCCGGGATGGGTGTAGGCCACGCTAAACGGTAGATCGGGCGCAGGTTGCCCGTGGTGCTCGCCATTGATGATGTCGCCAATGCGGCCGATCCCCTGGCCAAGCAGCAGGCCGATAGCGGCGCGGTCCGCCAAATACGCGATGGGGAGCTTGGCAAAGATGCCGTAGAGCCAACCCACCAGGCTACCGCCGATGACCGCGCCGTAGATCGAGATGCCACCCTCGTTGATGGCGAGGACGCTAAGCGGGCGGTCAACGAAAAGCCACCAGTTCTCGGCGGCGAAGAGGAGGCGGGCGCCCACGATGCCGCCGAAGACGGCGGGCAGTGCAACGCCATAAACGTCATCGGCGGTCACACCGCTGATCCGGACCAGCCACTGGATGATGGCAAGGCCCATCGCCAGCCCCACGGCGGTGAAAAAGCCGTGCCACGTGATGAGCAGCGGACCAATGGTGAACAGGTTGGGGTCGAGGTTGATTTCTATCATGAGTCCCGGCACCGTTGGGAGTGTGTCACTGCAATCCTAACAGAAAGCCTAACAGAAAGGATTGACCCAACAGAAGGGGTTGGCCGATCAGCGCGGAGATAGTGGTGCAACCGGTATTGGGGTACCATGCTTTACGAGCTTTAGCTTCGCAAACAAACTGTTCCCAGGAGGCTCCAATATGGTGACACGAGCCGGCGAAGAGCATCCGGTGATGGGGCCCGGCCGGGGACGGCTGGTGGGCAAAGTGGCGCTGGTCACCGCGGCGGACAGCGGGATTGGGCGAGCGGCGGCGCGCCTCTTCGCACGGGAGGGGGCAAGGATAGTAGCAATGGATATCAACGAATGGGGCGAACCGCGGGTGGACGAACTGATCCGGGAAGACGGGAATGAAGCCGCCTTTCTGAAAGGCGACGTTACGGCGCCGGTGGACTGGGCACGGGCGGTGCGCACGGCGCAGGAGACCTTTGGCGGGCTGGATATCCTGTTCAATAACGCTGGCGGCGGCGTGCGCAAGCCGTTCCATGAACTGAGCGATGAAGAGTGGCGGTTCGTGGTGGATCTGAACCTCCACGGTACCTATAACGGGGTGCGGGCAGTACTGCCGCACTTCATGAGCGCTGGGAGTGGCATAATTGTGAACACGGCGTCGTCATTGGGAGTGCAGGCGTCGTCGGATTATACGGCCTACTGCTCCACCAAAGCGGCCGTCATTATGATGACCAAGCAGCTTGCTATCGACTACGGGCCGCAGATCCGGGTGAACTGCATCTGCCCCGGACCCACGCTCACCAAGAGCTACCGGGGCTACCCGCCGCAGCCACGGGATACCGGTGTGGTAACCCCGGAGAAACTCCTAGAACGCGGAGGCGCAGTGAAGGGGCTGCACCGGGCGGCCTACCCGGAGGAGGTGGCTTATACTGCGCTGTTTCTGGCATCGGAGGAATCGTCTTTCGTGACCGGCCATGCGCTGGTAGTCGACGGTGGGCAGACCATCGCGGTGTGACGGGACACATGGAGTTATCCACCGGGTATTTGACCGGCTACTTTATGGATACTTGACAAAACGTGGCCGTGACGGCTATTGTTGAGGCAGTGAATAGACTCACAAATATACGCATAGTACTTGGCGCACGGGGATGCTGTGCGCCTTTTTTGCGTCTATCGGACGCGCTACATCACATAGACAGGGATAACACATGCTTGGCACCTTAAAGGCAGCACTAAGCCCGCTTCAATTAGTGCGACAGTTCCTATCTCCCCAGACCACGGTCTCCCCGGCCCCTCCCGCCCCACCATCGTCAGCCCCTGCTGCACCCGCTTCGGCAGATACCCACCAGCCCGCTGCCCCGGTCCATGGCGACGTGCGCAGCGATCACGCCGGTGGCGTGACTGAAGAACAGCAGAAAAAGCGCCGCCGGCGTCGTCGTAAGCCTGCAAGCCAGCGGGAAGGCGCAGCTGTCCCTGGCGCAGACGACGAGGTCGACCAAGCGGAAGCCGTGCAGCGGCCCTTCGAGCTGGACCCCTACTTTGGGTCCTTGCGGCTGAGCATTGCGGTGGCGCGTGCGGTGCAGGATATGGGCTACGCGCTGCCAACACCGATTCAAACCGAGATTGTACCGCTGATGCTGACTGGGAAAGACGTGGTGGGCCAGGCGCAGACCGGTACGGGTAAGACCGCGGCCTTCGGCATCCCGCTGATGGAACGGTTGGACGCCCGGATGAACAGCGTGCAGGGTTTGGTGCTGGTCCCCACCCGAGAGTTGGCGCTCCAGGTTTCGGGCGAACTGAGGAAGCTGGCAATGTATACCGGCCACAGGGTGGTGACCCTCTACGGCGGCCAGCCCATCGTGAAGCAGTTCGCCCAGCTTTCGCCAGTGCCGCAGATTATCGTGGGCACACCGGGCCGAGTGCTAGACCACCTCGGCCGTGGGACACTCCGGTTGGACAGCGTGAAAGTGGTGGTGCTGGACGAGGCCGACGAGATGCTAGATATCGGCTTTGCGCCGGATATGGAGCGCATCTTGAAGCTTACCCCAAGGTCCCGGCAGACCACATTATTCTCGGCAACCATGCCGCCGTTCATCGTGCGCATGATCCAACGCTACCTGCGGGACCCGGAGAAGGTGCAGATTGCGCCGGAGCTAGCCACGGTGCCGGAAATCGACCAGGTGTACTACGAAGTTGCGGAGCGGGACAAGCTGGACGCGCTGTGCACCTTACTGGAAGAGTGGGGCGAGCTTCCGCGTGCACTGATCTTCTCTCGGATGCAGGTCGGAGTAGACCGCGTGACGCGCAACCTAAACCGCAGGGGCTACAAAGTGCAGGGCATCCACGGCGGGATGACGCAGGCGGATCGCACCCGGGTGATGACCGGCTTCCGGAGTGGCGACATCCAGGCGTTGATTGCGACCAACGTGGCCGCACGAGGGCTGGACATTCCGGATATCACCCATATCGTGAGCTACGACGCGCCGCAGAATGTCGAGGAGTACATCCACCGGATCGGGCGCACGGGCCGGATGGGCCGCCATGGTCTCGCGGTGCTGTTTGTGGCCGAGGGCGACTTCGAGCTGCTGGATCAGCTTCAGCCGCGGATGGGCGGGGCACTACGGCAGGCGCAATCGGCGATATACAGCCCGTTGGCGGTGTAGCGGGCCGCAGTTCAACGAGCTCTCCCGGGAGGAGAATGGAAATGAAAAGAGCGCCGCAATTGCGGCGCTCTTCTGGTATCCCCAGTGTCCGTGGGCTCCCTGATATCCCGGAAGGCTCAAGAGGAGTGCTCTTCCTCCTGGTTGGAGTGCGTAGAAGCGTCAGCGCCGGTGTCGACCGCGGGCTCATCCTGTGCCGGGTCGCGGGTGAGGGCCAAGATGGCAGCCTGGACCTTTAGCAGCAGGTTGTGGCCCACGGGGACGTTACCGGCCTGGTAGGTGTGCCGAACCTGGTTCTCCACGGCCCAGAGCTCCTGGCTGCTGAGCAGCAGCACGGCCGAGGTATTGGGTTTACCCTCGGTTTCTGAAATGGCGTGGAAGACCTTGCGTAGCAGGTTCTCGCCCCACTCCCCCCACGGCTTGCCGTGATCGGCCTGGCGGACGCAGAAGTCGATGGCCCAAGCCTCGTCGTTGGTGAGTTCGATAATCTGGTAGTCGCGGTTGTTCATGGCGGCATCCCCGTTAGATGAGCGACGCACGGTGGTTGGCTCGTTTACTATAGGCTATTGTAGCGTCCGCTGCCAGTGAATGCTTACACCTGAGTTGAAAATTGGCCGACCGGCCGCTGTTGGGAGCAATCAATTGTGGTGAGCAACCCCCGCATCTTACTGGCTACCACCAACCCCGCAAAGACGGAGCGGCTGCGGTGGCTCATAGCGGAGCTGCCGCTCAAGCCGCTGCTGCAGCGGGACTACCCCACACTGCTGGCGGTGGAAGAGCATGGGACAAGCTTTGTGGAGAACGCGGCGCTGAAGGCAGTGGCGGCGGCGCAGGTGTTCGGCGGGCTGGCCATTGCGTCGGACGGGGGAGTAGTGATCCCGGCGCTGGGCGAGACGTGGGATGCGCTGCGGACCGGGCGGGCGGCGGGACCTGCGGCCTCGGATGAGGAACGAGCGCGGCACCTACTGACGCTGATGGACGGGCATGCGGGCGAGGAACGGCGAGTACAGTGGCACGAGGCGGTGGCGTTGGCCGATGGCGGTGGAGTGGTGCAGATGTGGGAAGCAGCGGGCACCGAGGGATATCTGACGGAGGAGTACGACCCGGCCAACGCGGTGCCGGGGTTCTGGGTGTACAGCCTGTGGCGCTTCCCGGCGCTGGTAAAGCGGTACGTGGACCTCACTCCGGAAGAGCTGGCGGGGCAGGACACCACGTGGGGCCGCTTGCGAGAGCAGGTGCAGGCGTGGTGGCAGGCGGAGGGCATGGCTGGCTCAGCCTCCTTCAGTTGTTAGGCTTTAGCTCTCCCTAGCCAAGGCCTATCCGCCACGCGGCAGGCTGCTGGTCGGTGCGGTCTAGCTGAATGAGGCCGTCGGTGGCGAGGGTGGTGACGAGGTCGATGAGCCAGGGCAGGTCGGCGTCGGTGTAGTCGGGCTTGAGGGTGGGGCCAAGGTTGCCGAGGGGCAGCGCTGCGCCCGCCGGCAACGCCCGAAGCGCTTCGACCACCCGGCCGCGGTAGTAGCGGCGGGAGCCGGTGAAGCGCGGCTGAGTACGGTATACCGGGCGAGGCTCGGCGATCTGCAGACCGGCGGCGTCGGTGGCGCCAGGTTCCAGCAGTGGTCTCGCGCGGCACCATTCAGCGAGCGGGCAGGCCGTGCAGTCAGGATGCGCCCAGTGGCAGACAGTCGCGCCGAGGTCCATGAGGCCCTGGTGCCAAGCATAGGCGTCGGCAGGAAGGGCGGCTGCGGCCAGCGCCAGGATGGGCTTGTCCGATCCGGCCTTGGGATAGGTGTCGCCGATAAGACAGCGGGCGAGGACGCGGCGGATGTTGGTGTCGAGGAAGGCGACGCGCTGCCGGAAGGCGAAGCAGGCGATGGCGCCGGCGGTATATGGGCCGATGCCTTTGAGCTCCAACAACTTCTCCACGGTGTCGGGGAAGGCGCCGCCGAAGCGTTCCTCCACTTGCTGCGCGATCTGGTGGAGGCGGACTGCCCGCAGGTTGTAGCCAAGAGGCGACCAGCGCCGGATGACCTCGCTCCGGGGCGCTGCCGCCAGCGTCGCGGCGGACGGGAACGCGCCGAGGAACTCGTGGTACTTGGGGAGGACGCGCTCCACCTGGGTCTGCTGGAGCATAATCTCGGAGACCAGAATGGCGTAGGGGTCGTTGGTATGGCGCCAGGGGAGATCGCGGCCTTGCCGGGCGTACCAGTCAAGCAGCCCGCGCTGGATAAGGGGGATGACGTCAGGCGAAGACAAGGGCGTGGTTACCGCGGAGCACCGTAGCACCTGTAGTGCCGGGTTGGGCCGGTAGGCGCGGGCGCGGCAAAACCGGCCGCAGACGCTGGTTGCACGAGCTCTGGTGTTATCGCCTCCAGCCTGGTGCTTACTCTAGAGTGAGGGGGGTATCGTCCCGTTTTGTCCACTCGCCCATGGAGCCATCGTAGTTGCTGGCGCGCTGGTGACCCATGAGGGTCAGCACAAAGTTTCCGTGCGCCGCACGGATGCCACCCTGTCAGTAGGTGACTACCTCTTGTTCGGGATGAATTCCCAACTGATCGAGTAGGGCGCGGATTTCGGCGGCAGGCTTGATGGTCTGGAAGTCGTCATTAGTGACCACGTTCAGCCACTCCAGGTGGACGGCGCCCGGCACATGACCCACGCGCGGGTTGCCGCGGCCGTTGGAGCCATCCCATTCGCCCTTGGAGCGCACATCCCAGATAACGGTCTGGGGTTCTCCGATACGTTGCTTCAGCCCATCGAGGGAACAGACGATGTCCTCCCGCGCGGGCTTGGCGGTAAAGGTGGCCGCGGGTGGCTTGGGCACTGTGTAGGTTGTGGGGCGGGCTTCGCTGAGCCATTTGTTCCAGCCGCCGCTCACCACCACGCACTGGTCGTGTCCGTAGTAGCGCAGGCACCACCACATGCGGGCGGCGTAGAGGCCGCCGAAGCCGTCGTAGCAAACCACAAGGGTATCGTCACCCACACCCATCTCGCCCATCTCCTGGGCAAACTGCTCTGGCCCCATGATGAGGGGCGAGTTGGGACCTTTCATGTAGTGCTCTTTGGGGCAGACGGCGCCGGGGACGTGGGCGCGCCGATAGGCGTCACGGGTGTCGCAGTCGATGATGCGGATTGATGGCGCGTTCAGATGGTCGGCCAGCCATTGGGTGTCAACAAGGAGCTGGGGGTTGGCGTATGTGGCGGTATCGGCCATGTTGTCTCTCCTAGGCGCCGGAGTCTGGTGACAGGTTGATTATAGGGCTTCGGCGCACGGATGGCGACAAGATATGGCTGTGGCAATAAGGAGATTGGGAAGGGTGTAGATACTGTTACTATGAGGGGGAAGGAAAAGTGCCCCTAGTGGCGCGGGGTTTGTTATAATGAAGCACGGCCTCAGGGCCGTTTACTATTTTCTAGGGAATATCGGAGGTGGGGCCATGCCGGCCATTGTGGTTGTGGGCGGTCATTGGGGTGACGAAGGGAAGGGCAAGGTCATCGATATGCTGGCGGAGCAGGCGGACTTTGTTGTCCGCTACTGCGGCGGCAACAACGCCGGCCATACGGTAGTCAACCCGTTGGGCCATTTTGCCATGCATTTGATCCCCTGCGGTATCTTCCAGCCCAACGCCATCTGTGTCATTGGCAACGGTGTAGCGGTCAACCCCGCGGCGTTCCTGAGCGAGCTGGATATAGTGGAGGGCGCCGGGGTGGACGTGGGCGGCCGGCTCTTTGTGAGCGAGCGGGCGCATCTGATCCTGCCCTACCACAAGCTGCTGGACGGATTGGATGAAGAGGCGCGCGGCAGCAACGCCATCGGCACCACGCGGCTGGGGATTGGGCCGCTGTACACCGACAAGGCTGCCCGCCTGGGCTTGCAGGTGGGCGATTTGGAAGACCCCGACACGTTCGCCGAGCGATTGCGTTTCGTGCTGGACGCGAAGAACAAGCTGCTCCGAGGAGTCTACAACGTCGATCCGCTGGATTTCGACCAGATTTACAACGAGTACATAGGCTACGGCAAGCGGATGGCGCCCTTTGTTGCCAACACCGGCATCATGGTGCGGCGCGCGTTGAAGGACAACAAAGTAGTGTTGTTAGAAGGCGCGCAAGGGACGCTGCTGGACGTGGAGTACGGCACGTATCCCTACGTGACCAGCTCTGCCACCAGCGCGGGCGGCGCGGCCCTGGGCTCGGGCATCCCGCCGACGATGATTACCAAAGCGATGGGAGTCTTCAAGGCCTACACCACGCGCGTGGGTGAGGGGGCATTCCCCACTGAATTGCTGGACGAGACAGGGGATCTGATCCGCACCCGCGGCAACGAGTTCGGCACCACCACGGGACGCCCCCGGCGCTGCGGATGGTTCGATGCGGTGTCGGCGCGCTACTCAGTGGAGATCAACGACTTCACCGGCGCGGCGGTAGTACGCCTGGACGTGCTGGACAAGTTCCCGTCGGTGAAGATCTGCACCGGCTACCGCGTTAACGATAAGGTCGTGGAGCAGTTCCCGAGCAATATGGCGCTGCTGAAGCAATGCCAGCCGGTGTACGAGGAGCTGCCGGGGTGGCAGACCCCGACGGCCGGAGCCCGCAAGCCCGATGACCTGCCAACGGAAGCCAGGGCCTACATCCAACGGCTGGAAGAGCTGATAGGCTGCCCGTTTGACCTGGTGGGGGTTGGCCCGAACCGAGAGCACACCGTGCGCCTCCGTCCGCTGCTCTAGCGGCGGTCTGGGGCCAGACTTACGTCGTCATCCCGCAGGCGTTCGACCATCCCTAGCTGAGCTCTCGGTGCTGGCGGCAGCCGGGGCTTCTCCGACGCTACTCCTCTCCGATGGGCCGCGCGGCAAGCTCGGTGCTGCCATTGTCGTTGTCATCGTTGTCAGAGCAAGCGTCGCTATGTTACTAGAGGAAGCTTTCCAGCAGGCGGTGTAGCTCCTCAGCCTTCTCGTACTGGATCCAGTGGCCGCAACGGGAAAACACGTGGAGGCGAGCGTTGGCTATCCCGGCGAGCGCCACGAGTCCCTGATCAAGCGGCGCTAGGCGGTCATCCCGGCCGCGGACAATGAGCGTCTCGGCCTTGATCTTGGCGAGGTCGGGAAAGAGATCGTCGCGGGGCGGTGGTGCGGCGGGTGGGGGCACCGGGTCGGCCTGCTGTTCGGCGGCCCACAGCGCGTCCATGAGCGCGGAATCGATGCAGGCGGGGTCGTAGACAAAGAGCCGTTGGGACCGCTCGAAGTTCTCGCGGGTGGGGTTACGGCCGAACTCTTGCATGGCGCGTGCGCCTTCGGGCGGGAGCACCCCGAGCGGGCTGGGCAAGCTGCTGCCGCCGCCCAGGAGCACCACGCGCTGGACCCGCGCCGGATACTCGGCGGCGAGCTTCATGCTGGCGGAGCCGCCCATGGAATAGCCCATGACGTTGGCGGAGGCGATGCCGAGGGCGTCCAGCAGGCCATCGGCAGTGCGGGCGTTGATAACGGTGTTGGACTCGGAGACGGCTACGCGCTCGGAAGCGCCGAAGTTGGGGAAATCGGGCGCGATGACCCGGAAGCGCTGGGACAGCGGGCCAATGTTTTTTACGTAGTGGGCCCCGCCGCTGGCGGCAGGGCCACCACCATGGAGGAGGAGGAGCGGCGGGCCGCTGCCCTCATCCAGGTAGTGGATGTTGATGCCGTGGACGGTGGTGGTTTTGCCGGTATAGGTTGCCATTTTCAAGACCTCTTTAACTTGAATGGAATGACCCCTCCCCCAATTTTACGCGCCCAACCCAGCCTGTTCCCGCGCCCTTGGGCCAGTCAGCTACGGTGGGCAGAATAAGCGTAGAGGCGAGTTGCCCCGCCTCTACGCTTAGTAACGCTGTGTCCGTAGCTTATTCGTAAGCCGCGCACTGGTGGGAGAGCATGATCTCCTTGCGCTGCTTCCCAGAGTCCATCATGGCCAGGATGACTTCCAGGGTACCCATACCCCAATGGCCGTCATGGTGGACCGGGCGGTTCTGCTGGATCGCCTCGTACATCTCGTCCAGCTCGGCCATGCGCTCGTCCCGGATGCCCTCGATGGATACTTCGCGCTTGCCGTTGTCGTCGTAGATCCAGAGGCCTTCGGGGGACTGGCGAATGTCACCGTTCTCGCAGCTTGCGAGGACGATGCCGAGGTCGGGCTGGAAGCCGGTGCGGTGCATGTCGTTCTCGGAGCCTGGCTGGCCGTAGAACTCCTCCTCCTTGGTGCCGCCGAATCGCATAGCGTCCTTGTCGGCGTCCTCATCGGCGAGGGCGCCCGACTTCAGCGCGCGGCGGCGGGCGTAGGTCTCGTCGAGGTGACGGGGCGCTCCAGCCCAGGGAACAAACTCGTTGGTGTGGAAGTAGCCGTAGCCGTTGTGCACCACGGTAGCGGGCGTTCCGTCTTCAAACTCCAGGTATGCGGAGTAGTAGCCGGGGGAGTTGCGGATGTTGTTCCACCAGCCGGAGGTGCCGCGCACGCTGCGTACCATGCCGCCGCCGAGGAGGCGGATAGTGTCGATCTGGTGGGGGCCCTGGCGATAAGGAACGCCGCCACCGAAGTTGATGTCTACTTCCGGGGCCATGCGGGGGCGCCACATCCAGTCGGAGTAAGACATCACGTGGATGGCCTGGATTTTACCCAGCTCACCTGAGGTAATAACCTTGCGCATGGCGCGGATGCCGGCAATGAGGCTGGCAGTGTGGCCGCAGAGCAGCTTGATGTTGTTCTTGTCCGCCGCATCGACCATCGTCTGCGCCTGTTCCAGATTCAGGGCCATGGGCTTCTCTACTACCACGTGCTTGCCGTGATTGGCGGCGATGACGGTGTGCTCGGCGTGGAACTGATTCGGGGTGGATATCCAGACCACCTCGACCTCCGGATCCTTGCAGAGCGCCTCGATGCTGTCGTAGGCCCTGCCGCCGTAGCGGTCCTGGAACGTCTTGAGCGCGTTGGGCCGGAGATCGGCGGCGGCGACCAGTTGGATGAAGGGCGCGGCGGCCATGGCGCGCACTACGGCGACTGCTCCGGCGCCCAAGCCGGCAACAGCCACTTTCATTTTCTTTTGGGCTGTTTCTGAAGCGGGGGTTGAGGTTTCGGTTGTCATGATGTGTCCCTTTCCTGTATCGAACTTACCGAATGCTCGCGCTATCCTACTCATTCCGCAACTTATTGGCAAGCGGGGCGTGTGCTAAAAGGGCGACGCCCTCTGGCCTCCGCGATCCGGGGCTTTGCCTCAATAATGGGTTGGACCATCCCCCTGGCCCCCTTCCTTTAAGGAAGGGGAAATAGAGAACTCTGGGGGACACCCCCAGACCCCTGCCAAAGGGCGGCGCCCTCTGGACTCCCGCTTGCCAGCCCCCGGATTGCTTCGCGGCGCTCGCAGTGACGAGGTAGGGGGAATGCCAGAGTGGGAGGAGAAGTACTGATATGTACTAGGGGACACTCCCAGACCCCTGCTTAAGGCGGCGCCCTCTGGACTCCCGCTTGCCAGGACTGAGGGACACCGCTGGAACCCCTGGCGCCCTCTGGCCTCCCGCTTGGGGGTACGTTTACAGCCGCCGCTCCTGCAGCGTACCATTAAGCCACTTTAGCCCGCCTCAGGACGCTCCATGACCAGCAGCAACAAACCCGCACTCAGCTTCATCGGCGGTACCGGACCGGAGGGCGAGGGCCTAGCCCTCCGCTTTGCCCACGCCGGCCACCGTGTCACCATCGGTTCCCGTAGCGCCGAACGGGCGCAGGCCACCGCCGCGTCGATCTGCGAGCGGCTGGGCCGGGACGCTGCGTCCGGTCACGAGAATCGGGAGGCCGTGCTGGCGGCGGACATCGCGTTCCTGGTGGTGCCCTACGACGGGCAACAGGCCATCCTGGAAGCCCTGACCGAGGCCATCGGCAACCGTGTCCTCATCAGCGCGGTTGCGCCCCTGACCTTCGAGGCCGGCCGGCCCAGAGCGGTCATCCCTTCCGGCGGGTCGGCGGCGGTCGAAGCACAACAGCAACTCTCCCAGGCCAGCGTCACCGCCGCGTTCCATCATCTGAGCGCCCGCCATCTGAAGGACGTGGAGCACCACCTCGAGGGCGACGTGCTGGTCTCGGGCGATGACGCCGAGGCCAAGCGGATCACCATGGGCCTGGTTTCGGAGCTGGCGGACCTACGGCCGGTGGACGCGGGCGGGCTGGACATCGCCTGGCAGTTGGAGGCGCTGACCTCGCTGCTCATTGGCATCAACCGTCGCTACAAGGTGAACAGCGGCGTGCAGCTCACCGGGCTGTAAGGATTTCGGCAAGGGCCGGCCCCACACCCGCTTCTATGCTCCCTATGACCACGCCCTCTCACGACCTACGGATCATTGGCCTGACCACGCTGCCGGAAGTACAGCCCGGCGACGACCTGGCCGCGCTCATCTTGGCCGCGGCGGCACGGGAAGCGGTGGGCCTGATGGCGGACGACGTGGTGGCAGTGACCCAGAAGGTGGTCTCAAAGGCGGAGGGCAGGTTGGTGGACCTGAGCACGGTGACACCCTCGGCCCTAGCCCGGAACTTCGCCGATCAGGCGGAGAAGGACCCCCGGCTGGTTGAGGTAGTGCTGCGGGAGAGCAAGCGTATCGTGCGAATGGACAAGATGGTGCTCATTGTGGAGACGCATCAGGGGTTCATATGCGCCAACGCCGGAGTGGACAACTCCAACGTTCCTGGCCAGGAAGTCGTCTCGCTGCTGCCGGAAGACCCAGATGCCTCGGCGGCCCAGCTGCGGGCGGCTTTCCGGGAAGCAGCGGGGGTGGACACCGCGGTCCTGATCACCGATTCCTTCGGGCGGCCGTGGCGGGAGGGGATCACCGAGGTGGCTATCGGCGTGGCGGGGATGCAGCCGGTGCAGAGCTACCGCGGGGTGCCGGACACCTTCGGCATGATGATGCGCACCACCGAGGTGGCAGTGGCAGACCACCTGGCGGCGGCGGCCGGGCTGGTTACGGAGAAGCTGGCGCGGGTGCCGGTGGTGATCCTGCGCGGGGCCAGCTATCCCCGGGGAGAGGGCAACGGCCAGATGCTGTTGCGCGCGGCCGAGCAGGACCTGTTCCGGTAGGCTTGTAGACCGCTGCCACCAAGCATAGTATCTCGATCGGCTCAGGACGAGCACTGCACCGCACGCGAGCTTCAAGCAACCGCCTTCAGAGCCGAGAAGAGCCGCCTCCCACTACAGGCCGTAGAAGCGGACGGCGTTGTCGCTGACGATCTTCTGAGCCATGGCCGGCGGGATCTCGCCGCGTTCGCCCTTGCTGCGGAGAATGTTGAGGGCATCGATCTCCGCAGACTGGTCGGCGTGGCAGTAATCGGAGCCAATGATGAGGCTGTCCTCGGCGCCGTACTGAAGGATGTAGGGCAGGTCGTCGGTAGTGTCGCAGGTGACGTAGAACCGGTAGGTCCTCAGCAGGTCTGACTTTAGGTTGAATTCAAGGGCGTTGAGCCGCTTGCGCTTGGCCTCGAGGTCGTGAATGAGGTAGGGCACCCAGGAGGCAGCCGCCTCGATCCAGCCGAAGCGCAGCGTAGTGAACTGGTCCGGAGTGCCGCTCACCACGAGCTGGGTGAAGGCTGAGATAGTCAGCTGGTTGCTGATGCCGGCGCTGACGCTCAGCGAGACGTTAGCGTCGGAGACGGCGGGGTCGCCATTGCCCACGTGGATGCAGATGGGGACGTTCAGCCGCTCCGCTTCATGGTAGACGGGGAAGAAGTAGGGATCGCTGGCGGGCCGGTTTCCGGTCTCGATGGCCTTCTTGAAGACCCCGCAGGCGCCGTGGCTCACGGCAAACCCTAGCTCCTCCACCGCTTTGTCCATACTCAGCCAGGGCAGGATGGCCACCCATCGCAGCCGGCCTTTGGCGGCGGCGGTGGCTTCCGCCAACCAGCGGTTGTAGGCGCGGCACAAAGCCAGCTCCACTTCCGGGCGGTGGGTCAAGGCGAAGAGGAAGAGGGTGGGATAGAGCACCTGCACGTCCACCCCCAACGCGTCCATGTGGCGCAACCGCTGCTCCACGTCCAGCAGCTCACGGGTGGCCTTAGTGGTGCCGGTGCGGACATCGTCACGGAAGCGGCGGAGGCGGAATTGCCCATCGATCTGCCACAGCCGGTGGGGGCGGGCGTCACCGGCTACGAAGCCCCCGGCGCCCGCAAACTCCAGGGGGCGCGGCCGGAAAACGTTCTCTTCCGGCCGCAAGTAGTCCCAGGTGCCCTCGTGCTCATCTAGGTGGGTGTCCGCATCGACAATCAGGCCTGCCATCGGGTTTCCCTCCCTTCAAGTGCCTCAAATGCCTCAAATGCCTGAAGCGCAACGGAGAACGAGCCCTTCGACAGGCTCGGGTTCTTCGATAGCCTCAGCAGCCTCAGTACGAGCGCTACAACCCGTTCGACGTGTAAGGAACCGCCCCGGAGCCGTGAAAGGGCGGGCCACTATTACAGGCGGGGCGGTTGCCCGCGCCCTAGTTAGGGTTACTCGCCCTTGCCTACCAGTTCCCGGCACTTGCGAATGAACGCCGGCATGACCTGCTTGTAGTCGGCTACGACGCCGTAGCGGGCGACCTTGAACATGTTGGCGTCCGGGTCCTTGTTAATGGCGACGATGGTCTTGGACGTGCCCATGCCGGCGATGTGCTGGCTGGCGCCGGAGATGGCGACCGCGAGGTAGAGCTTGGGGCTGACCCGCTGGCCGGTGAGGCCCACCTGGTTGCCCGGCGGCGCATAACCGGCGTCGCAGCAGGCCTTGGATGCGCCCGCCGCACCGCCGAGCAGATCTGCGGTGCTTTCGATGACCTCCACGTAGGCCTCTGCGCTGGCGACACCGCGCCCGCCGCTGATCACGATCTCGGCGCTGGGCAGCGAGACGCCGCCGGTACTCTCCCAGCGCTCGTAGTCCACCCAGGCGCTGCGCTTGACGGAGGCGTCAAGCGCCACCTCGATGCTCTCCACGCTGCCCTCACGGCCCTCCTGGCGCGGGGCCGGGTCCTGGGTCTTGGGGCGCACGGTGGCGATCTGTGGCGAGACGTCGGTGCACATGAAGTGCGCCCGGGCGTTGCCGCCATAGACAGGCCGGATCATCACCAGCTTCTTGGTCTCCGGGTCGATCTGGAGGTCCAGGCAGTCCATAGCCACGCCGGTGCGGAGCCGGAAGCCCACCATAGGGGCCACGTCCTGCCCGATCTCGGAACGGCCCATAAGGAAGATATTGGGTTGGAGCTGCTTGATAGCCTGTGCCGTGGCCGCGGTAAAAGTGTCCGGGTGATAGGCCGCGAGCTCCTCATGGTTAGCGATGTACACCTTGTCGGCGCCGTGGGCAATGAGCTCGCGGGCTTCGGTCTCCGTGGTGTTGTCGCCGAGCAGCAGCACGGAGAGGGATTCACCGATCTCATCCGCAAGCCGCCGGCCGATGCCCAGCAGCTCCAGGGTCATGCCGGCCCGTCCGCCGTTTGCGGGCATCTCGCCTTCGAGTAGTATTCCTTCTGGCATAGTCAGTTCCTTTGCCTCTGCGAAAGGGGCTGCGCCGCTGGAGGACGCCGCCCTTTGCGGACTGAGTTAGATAATCCGGGCCTCACGGAGCTTGAGGGCGAGCTTCTCACCCATCTCCGCGCCGTTCTCACCCTCGATGATCTCGCACTGGCCTTCATAGACCGGGACGTAGAGATCGACCAGCTTGGTCTTGGGGGTGAACTCGTTGTCATCCAGGGCGAGGTCGCTCGCCTTCAAGATCGTGATCTCCTTGCGGGCGGCGGCCATGATGTTGCGCAGGGTAGGGTAGCGCGGTTGGCCCACCTCCTGACTGTAGCTGGTGAGGACGGGTGTGGCCGCTTCGAAGACGCCGATGCCGTCCGGCAGCACTCGCTCGAAGCGCACCTTGTTGTCGTCAACAAACACGGCGCCCTGGCCGTTGATGAGCGCGGGGATCTCCAGCAACTCGGCCAAGCCGATGGCTACCTGGCCCTGGTCAAAGTCCGCAGCCTGCCGTCCGCAGAAGATCGCGTCGTAAGCGCCGAGCTGCTTGACCGCTTGAGCCAGCACGTACGCGGTCTGAAACGCATCGCTGTTGTCGAACGCGCCGTCTTCCAGCAACACGCCTTCGTCGGCGCCCATGGCCAGGCCATGCTTCACCACGTCCCGGGCGCTGGCTACCCCCATACAGATAATGGTGACCTTGGTGTCTGGGCGGTCGTCTTTGATCTTGAGGGCAACCTCGATCGCCTGCTCGTCGAAGGGGCTGATGACTGGGGCAATGCCCGGCGCGGGAAAGACCCGCTTGGCAACGGGGTCAACGCGAAAACTTGCGGACGGGGTCTCGGGGTCCGGCACCTGCTTTACGCAGCAGATGAGATGTAGTGGCATATGTGCTCCTTTGGCGCGACCGTGGGTTCGGGTGGGCCCTCAGTGGTCAGTTTTTACTCTACCACAGGAACAGGAGAGGGGAAAACCTGCTAGTAGTCGCTACGCGGCAGGGCGGGGTCTTGGGGCGACTGTTCAGACTTGGTGAGGTCGCAGTGGGCCTGTCCTGAGCTTGCCAAAGGACTTCCATGAGCGGCACTCCGGCGCGCTGCGAGAAAGGGATAGTCGGGGCAAGGCGAATTCGGGTGATATTCAGCCTCCGATTCAAATTGACGGTCGATAATCGGGTAGAGTAGCCTTTATTTGCGTTGCCAAAATTGGAACAGCCGGCTTTGGGAGGAGCCGGACCTTTGCTTGGCGCGCCGCCGGTGGAAACCCCAAAGGATTGAGGAAAACTGCTGCCAAAGCGGTGGTCCTTTATTCCGAAACGGCTATGCTGGTACACCAAGGCAGGACAATTAGACCTGGCGCCAGCGAAATGGGCGCCGCAACTTAAAGGAGGAGAGGTTACTATGGCGGCAAGCATGGATCAGGGCTCTTCGGAGACCGCGATCTTTGGGCGATTTCTCGCAAAGTATACAGACGAGTTCTATCTTCTGTTCCGTCTCATCTTCGTGTTCATGGTGCTACTGCACGGATCTCAAAAAGCGCTGCTTCTCTGGGGATTTCCGGCGGAGCATCCGCTGGGGATGTTGGTGGACATTGCCGGATGGGTAGAGTTGGTCGCTGCGGTTCTCATCGGGTTCGGCATTTTAACCCGGCTGGGCGCCGGCGCCCTGGTGGTAATGACGGTCGTTGCCTACTTTAGAGTACACGCCGGCAACGAGATTTGGCCCCACATATTCCCGATGGAAGGTGGATTCGCCGCCCACGGCGGCGAGGTAACCATCCTCTGGTTCGCCATTGCCGGCATCATCGGCGTAATGGGCAGCCGCAGGTGGGGTTTAGAGCGTCTCATTTTCAAGAAGGAACTCTTGTAAACCAGGAGCAGCCTCAACCGGCGGTCAGCTGTCATCAGCGCCGTCGGTTGAGGCTGCTCTGGCCCACACCGAGGAAAGTACCGACCTTTGTCTCATATCTACTGAACGAGTATAGGCGTTTGCTTGCATCAAACATATGCGGCTACAATAGGGGCGCTATCCTGCAACAGCAAAAGGTTGGATCGTCAGTTGGCAATGGAAGAAGAGTACCTTTACGGCGTCGTGGAAGGCCCAAACGGCACGGCGGAAATATGGATTGTGCCGCAGGGCCTAGCCGATGACCGCTACACCACGGAGCACTCGGCCCGCCCCTGGGACACGGTGTACGAAGTCCGGTACGGAGATGAGCGGCAGGGCTTCTGGCAGGAGGGCGAGGCCGCTACCGTAGCCTGCCAGCTGGTGGGCATCCCCTACGGTGGTGACACCGGCCCCCGTCCCGCAGGGCCGCGTCGCGGCGTTGCGCTGTACTTCGAGAAATAATACCCAGGCGCCCGGATTCAGCCCCCGGCGAACGCTCCTAGGATTCCAGAAACGACCCCACGGTCAGCACCGCGGTCAGCGCCAGCACCCCTACTCCAGCCACCACCACCACTCCGGCAGGTTGGCGTACCCAGCTTGCACCGCATTGTGCCACGCCGAAGCTCGCAACGCTGGCCCCCAAAGCCAGCCAGAGGCCGTAGGGCAATGGCGCCTGCGGATTGGTGAGCAATATCACCGCCAAGGCAAGGTAAAGCACGGCCAGTGCGATCAGCCCGATGCTGACCGGCCAACCCAAGGCGCTGCGCTCCCCAATCTCCCCGGATGCCGCTGTCCATTTGCGCCAGCCTGCTGCACTAAAGTACGCCAGCCAGCAAGCGGTAACCGCCAGGCTGGAGTAGAGCGCAACGTAAACCCCGGTGTCTCCGATATAGCCGGCGTCCAACGCCCCCGCCACGGTGCGCACAAAGCCGGGCAGCGCGGGGAGTTGTGAGGCCACACCGGCGCCCGCAACCCAGCGCCACGAGCCGCGGCTCATGGCCGCGATCAGTCCGCCCAAGGCCGCGCCGCCAAGGGGGAGCAGTGCGCCGTTGAATGCCAGCACCGGAGCCGCCAGGGCGGCCTGCCCTGGATCGATCGCGCGTGGGAGCACCTGGAGGATCAACAGCCCGGGCAGCGCGGCTACCAGCCACGAGAGCGCGATGCCAACCGGCTGTATCCGGGGCAGTGGTTCCGGAGCCGCCGCCGCGTCAGCCGAATCGAGCAACCGAGAAGGGCTCCAACGGGATGCTTGTGCTGCCCTGGATGACCGATTCGGCGATGAGTATCCCCGTGATAGGGCTGAGCAAAATGCCGCTGCGGAAGTGCCCCGTGGCAAGGGTGAGGCCATCCCAGCCTGGCACCGGGCCGAGGATGGGCGCCTCATCCGGCGTGCCGGGCCGGAGGCCTACGTTAATCTGCGCCACGTGGGCCGCGGCCAGCTCCGGCACTGCATACTCCACCGATGACAACAAGCGGCCAACCGCAGAGGCAGTGGAACGCGTATCGAACCCGGCCTCCTCATAGGTGGCGCCCACTAACACCGTGCCGTCCACTTTGGGCGTGAGATACCCCTGGCTGTGGTACACGCTGGTACGGAGCGGCCGCGGCACTGCATGCAGGCTGATGATTTGGCCCCGGACCGGACGCACCGGAATGCGGATGCCCATCTCCTCGGTTAGCAGGCCGCTCCACGGCCCAGCGGCCACCACTACGTGGTCGGCGCTGAGGACCGAGCCGTCGCTGAGCTGGACGCCGGTGACCCGCTGACCCTGGTAGGTGAGTCCGGTGACCTGCACGCCGATCTGGAACTTGGTGCGATAGTGCGCCGCCGCCTGGGCGTAGGCCTGCGTGATCCGCGCGCTGCGTACTTGCCGCTCCATGGGAGTGTACAGCGCGCCGAGAACCTCGGGGGAGATCAGTGGCTCGGTGTTGACCACCTCTTCAGCGGACAGCCAGCTGCTCTCAATGGACGGCTGTGCGCGCTCACCCAGCGCCCGGATCCGCCGCTCCTCCTCCTCGGTGAAAGCCAGGCGCAGGGTGCCGCCTTGCATGTACTCCGGGTCGATCCCGGAGGCCTCATGCACCGCTTTCAGGGTGTCCGGGAAGGCTTTGAGACTGGCAAGGCCCAACTCGAACTGGGGGCCGGCCATGAGGTGTTCCTGGAGCAGGGAGAACATCCCCGCAGCCACGCTGGAGGCTCCGGCGCCGATGGCGGTGCGCTCCAGTACCACGCAGTTCATGCCCGCGCGGGCCAGGTGATAGGCCACGGAGCAACCGATAACCCCTCCACCAACAACGATAACGTCGGCTAGTTGTGGCATGGCTAAAACGCCGCCTCTCCTTGCAAAAGTCCCTAACCGCCGCCCACCATGCGCACGATCTCCAGCACGTCGCCATCCTGTAGCAGCGCCTGGGGGTACTCGTGCTTGTGGAGCACCTCACCGTTGTGGGCCACCGCCATGAACGGCAGCAGCAGGCTGTTGGCCTCAAGATAGGCCTGCACCGTCATCGGCTGCAGGATGGTTTTTTCTTCGCCGTTAACTTTGAACGCAAGCATAGCTCAGCACCGGACTACCCTTTATCCTTCTCCATCAGCTCCCGGACTTTCCGCTCTTCCCAGTCCTTACCGAACAGATCGACCAGCCCGGACACGCGGATCCCGTGCGCCACTACCACGATGCCCCATCCCAATAGCGACAAATAGAACCACCACTCGTCGCCGGTGAACACGTCGATCAGGAATAGTCCGGCGTTAGTCAAGACGTAGGTAATGAGGTGGACGTAGAACCCCCTGAGTTCACGAACCCGGTGCAAAGCGCGCTGGTAGCGTTCGTCTTCCGTCACAATCCCTCTATTATCGATCCTAGTGCTGCTCGCAGCCGCTGCGCCGCGGCCCGTGGGTCGTTCGGTTTCAGTATTGCCGAGATTACGGCGACGCCCGCCGCGCCGGCCGCCATCACCTGAGCGGCGTTGTCGGCAGTCACGCCACCGATGCCTAGCACGGGCACGGGTGCGACACTCCGCACGTCCTCTCTTAGCTCACGGGTCCCCATTGGATGCGCGTCCAAGGAAGGGATACCCAGCAGTAGGTGCCGCACGATGTCCAGGCCAAGCGGTGCGCCGTCGGGATGCGAGTCGGTGGAGAAGACGCTGCCGAGCACTAGATAGTCCGCGCCGCTGACCACTGCGGCCGTGGCGCCCTCCTCGGTATGGACCGACCGCCCGATGAGCTTGTCCGGCCCCAGAATACCGCGCGCCGCCTCTACCGGCAAGCCGTCTTCGGGCAGCTGGACACCGTCGGCATCGAGCGCGGCGGCCACGTCAACCCGGTGGCTCACGATAAACCGTGCCCGCCCGGCAATAGCGTCCTGGAGGGCGCGGCCCAAGGCCAGAAGCTCGGTGGCTGGCAGGTCTTTCTCCCGCAGCTGTACCACGTTCACGCCGCCATCCACCGCGGCGCGCACGGCAGACGCCAGCGCGCCCGCCGGCACGACATGGCGGTCGGTCACCAGCATCAGGGCGGGACGGGGCAGCGTGGGTTTCGGCATTAGTGGCCGCGGTGAATCATGCTAGCAGCAGCTCAGGAATCCGCGGAGAAGCGGGCGATTGCGGCGATTGCATGCAAGGCCAGGCGCATGGCAGGCGCTTGCTTGAGCACGCTGCGGCCGCCCCGAGCGCGGAAGCTACCGCCCTACGGGTTGGGGCACCCCGGCCTCCGGGCTGCTGGCCGCGGCGGCCTTGCGAGGGATGCGCCCCGCAACATAAGCTTTGCGGCCAGCCTCAACCCCCAACCGGAAGGCTTCTGCCATGAGGGCGGGATCCGCCGCCTGGGCGATGGCGGTGTTCACCAGGCAGGCGTCGGATCCGACCTCCATCGCGAGCGAAGCGTCCGAAGGGACGCCGAGGCCGGCGTCGACCACCACGGGCACGCCGGCGCGGGCAACAATGAGCTGGATCTCCTCCAGCGTTTGGATGCCCTGCCCGGAGCCAATGGGCGACCCTAACGGCATGACCGTGGCGCAGCCGATGTCCTCCAGCCGCCGCGCGAGGATGGGGTCGGCGTGGATGTAGGGCAGCACGGTGAAGCCTAGCTTGATGAGTTGCTCCGCCGCCTCCAGGGTCCCGATGGGATCAGGCAGGAGGGACGTCGGGTCCGGCTGTACCTCCAGCTTGATCCAATCCGCCCCACTGATCTCCTGGCCGTAGTGGTCCTGCATGGACTCGGTGAGGGCGCGTGCCAGCTTGGCGATGTGCACCGCTTCTTCGGAGGTCTTGGCGCCTGCGGTGTTGGGCAGGATGGTGAAGCGCCGCCAGTCGATGGTTTCCACCATGCTCTTGACCTCGGCGTTCTCCAGGCGACGGATGGCCACTGTGATCATCTCAGCGCCGGAATCCTGGATGGCGGTGTTCTGCTCCTCAGCCGAGCGGTACTTGCCGGTGCCCACGATGAGGCGTGACTCGAAACGTTTGCCAGCGATGATAAGTGCTTGGTCTTCCATGATTCGGTGCTCCATTAGCTTGTGGCCGAGGCGGGCTCGGGGCTAGTCACGCTGGTGAGGAGGCTGATGCCGCGGTTGCCAACGAGCAAAATAGCCATGCTCAAGCGTAAAGTGTGTCGCCTGAAAACGCGCCGCGGCTTGCTCCCAGGCTTTCCCCAGAGGGAACGAAGGTGGCGCCACCGTTCCGCCACATCCTAACTCGCGGCCTCATCCCAGCAGCCGCGGACGGTGCATACCGTGGCGTTCGGGTAGGCGGTTTGGGCCGCGTCCCGGCTGGGGAAGGGCAACCAGCCGCCCTGGCCCTTGAGGCGGCCCACGCCTTTGGCCGGGCTTTCCCGCTTGTGCTGGACAAAGCGGCAACCGTCCTCCCGGTGCACGGTGGGGACCCTGGAGGGCACGCTTATGTTCACCCATGCCGCGGGGGCGGCAGGCGCCGCTGCGGCTGCTTGTGGCGCAGAAGGCACGGGCGGCGCGGGCGCGTCGGTCAGCGGCGCCGCCGTGGCCTGTGGCACGGAGGACGCGGGTGACGCCCAGGGTGCCACGGGTGGAGTACCCCACGTCGGCCGGCGGGCCAGCACGTAGGCTACTGACGCGCCGGTGAGCAGACCGAGGGCGATCTTGAAGAATGGGATGGACATAGAAGGCTTTGGATCCGCCTTTACTGCTTCTGGTAGACCTTGCCGCCCTTCTCTAGGAACTCCTTGCTCTTCTCCGCCATGCCGGCCTGGAGCGCGGCCTCCTCGGCCAAGCCCTTCTCCTTGGCGTAGTCCCGCACGTCCTGGGTGATGCGCATGGAGCAGAAGTGCGGGCCGCACATACTGCAGAAGTGCGCCGCCTTGGCGGGCTCGTTGGGTAGCGTCTCGTCGTGGAAGGAGTAGGCGGTCAGGGGGTCTATGGCCAAGTTGAACTGATCCTTCCAGCGGAACTCGAAGCGGGCCTTGGACAGCGCGTCATCCCAGTCCTGCGCTCGGGGGTGCCCCTTGGCGAGGTCGGCGGCATGGGCGGCTATCTTGTAGGCGATAACGCCGTCCTTCACGTCCTGCCGGTCCGGCAGCCCCAGGTGCTCCTTGGGGGTGACGTAGCAGAGCATGGCGGTGCCGTACCAGCCGATCATGGCGGCGCCGATGGCCGAGGTGATGTGGTCGTAGCCGGGGGCCACGTCGGTGGTCAGCGGCCCCAGCGTGTAGAAGGGGGCCTCGTGGCACAGCTCGAGCTGGAGGTCCATGTTCTCCTTGATCTTGTGCATCGGGACGTGGCCGGGGCCTTCGATCATCACCTGCACGTCGTACTCCCAGGCGATCTTGGTGAGTTCGCCCAACGTCGCCAGCTCGGAAAGCTGGGCCTCGTCGTTCGCGTCGGCAATGCAGCCGGGGCGAAGGCCGTCACCCAGGGAGAAGGCCACGTCGTAGGAGCGCATGATCTCGCAGAGATCGCGGAAGTGGCTGTAGAGGAAGTTCTCTTGGTGGTGGGACAGGCACCAGCCCGCCATGATGGAGCCGCCCCGGGAGACGATGCCGGTGACCCGGTTGGCGGTGAGGGGCACGTAGCTCAGCAGCACGCCGGCATGGACGGTGATGTAGTCCACCCCTTGCTCGCACTGCTCGATGATGGTGTCGCGGTAGACCTCCCAGTTGAGGTCCTCCACCTTGCCGTTGACCTTCTCCAGAGCCTGGTAGATAGGCACGGTGCCGATGGGCACGGGCGAGTTGCGGATGATCCACTCTCGGGTGGTGTGGATGTTCTTGCCGGTGGAGAGGTCCATGACCGTGTCACTGCCCCAGCGCGTGGCCCAGACCATCTTCTCCACCTCCTCCTCAATGGAGGAGGCCACGGCGGAGTTACCGATGTTGGCGTTGATTTTTACCAGGAAGTTGCGGCCGATGATCATCGGCTCGCTCTCCGGGTGGTTGATGTTGGAGGGGATGATAGCGCGGCCGCAGGCCACCTCGTCTCGCACCAGCTCGGGCGACAGGCCCTCCCGCAGCGCGATGAACTCCATTTCCGGAGTGACGATGCCCTGGCGGGCGTAGTGGAGCTGTGACACGGCCTGGCCGTTCTTGGCCCGCAACGGGCGGCGGTGAAGGCCGGGGTAGACCTCCATGTTGTCCCGCCCATCTCGGTTGAAGTAGCCGTTGTCCTTGGGAGTAATGGCACGTCCGTCGAACTCCTCCACGTCGCCGCGCTCCAGCACCCAGGGGCGCCGGAGGGCTGGCATGCCCTGGCGCACGTCGGTGTTGGCGGTGGGGTCTGTGTAGGGGCCGGAGGTGTCGTAGAGCCGTACGGGGGGGTTCTCCTCCTGCTGCCCAGCGCGGTCGGTGGTGGGGCTGAGCGCCACCTCTCGGAAAGGCACCTGCAGGTCCGGGCGAGAGCCGGCCACGTAGACTTTGCGGCTGGCGGGGAAGCCCTTGTCTCGCAGGTCAATGGCGTCTGGGTTGATGGTCTGGGTCATGTCACCCTCCTTCTGGTACGACCGGTACGACGAAAATCCGGCAGGTTTGTGCTTGGCGATAAGGCGTTGGGTGGCGTCCTCGACAGGCCGTTCGGCCGGCCATCCGCCTCGCTCAGCACCGCGCGCGAGCCGTGCCCGCTACGTAGCATTATGGACTAATGGTTGCTCCAGTTTCGGTTAAACACCTCGTCTCTCATTTCCCCCTATGCGGCCACTCGCTTTGGCTGAGTGGAGTAGACCAAATCTGTCTGGTTTCCCCAAACAAAAAGCCAAGAGCGGTGGTGGGATACACGGCTGCTCTTGGCTTGGTGATACCGCTCCCTCCGCTCGCATTATCGAGTTCAGGTACCTGGGGTCCCCCGCCCGTAGGCGAGGCTCTCAGCCGCTGTCCGGCTCCCCCGCGGTGCGCTATTCGGTTAGTGCGTGGTTAGTATAGCAGCACACTATGGGTGCGTGTCAAATCAAGCGCGGACCATCCCCCTGACCCCCTTCCTGGAAGGAAGGGGGGAATAATAAGAAGTCCTGGGGGACACCCCCAGACCCCTGCCAAAGGGGTTGTACCCCTCTGGACTCCCCGCTTGCGGGGGCTGCGCTTCAATTATGGGGCGGACCATCACCCTCACCCTCTTCCTGAGCGGAAGGGGGAAGTAATAAGAAGAAGATCTGGGGGACACCCCCAGACCCCTGCCAAA
This sequence comes from Dehalococcoidia bacterium, assembly GCA_965261835.1. Taxonomy (GTDB): domain Bacteria; phylum Chloroflexota; class Dehalococcoidia; order SHYD01; family SHYD01. Next base: position 395,954 of record OZ253478.1, read on the forward strand.
GGGGTTGCACCCCTCTGGACTCCCCGCTTGCGGGGGCTGCGCTTCAATTATGGGGCGTACCATCCCCCTGACCCCCTTCCTGGAAAGAAGGGGGGAGTAAGAAGAAGTCCTGGGGGACACCCCCAGACCCCTGGCAGTGGGGCTACGCCCCTCTGGACTCCCCGCTTGCGGGGGCTGCGCTTCAATTATGGGGCGGACCCTCACCCTCACCCTCTTCCTGAGCGGAAGGGGGAGTAAGAAGAAGATCTGGGGGACACCCCAGACCCCTGCCAAAGGGGTTGTACCCCTCTGGACTCCCCGCTTGCGGGGGCTGCGCTTCAATTATGGGGCGGACCCTCACCCTCACCCCCTTCCTGAGAGGAAGGAGGGAGTAAGAAGAAGGTCTGGGGGTGTCCCCCAGACCCCTGCCAAAGGGGTTGTACCCCTCTGGACTCCCCGCTTGCGGGGGCTGCGCGCGGTAGCGGCTGGGCGAGCCGCGCGCAAGCTCAGGGCGAGCGGCGAGTAGGCATGGTGAGCATGAGCGGGACGGCCAGCGCAACGGCGACGGCGAGTCCCAGGAAGCCCAGCATGTATTGCCCCGTGAGGTCGACCAGCGCGCCGACGAAAAGCGGGCCGAAGAACCCGCCGGCGGTGATAATCACCAGCATCAGCCCCTGGATAGACCCCATGGATTCGATGCCGAACTGCTCCGCTTGGAGTGCCGGCCGCAACGGCAGCGTGCCGCCGAATCCCGGTGCGTAGAAGAGCAGGAACAACAGCGCCAGCCATGACGTGGTGGCAAAGGCGAGCACCAGCGTGCCGAGCGCTTGAAGCAGGAACAGCAGCGCCAACAGGCGGCGTTTGTCCACGCGGTCTCCGCCCAGGCCGCCCCCCAACCGCCCGATGAGGGAGAACAGCGGCACCCCGGCCGCCACCAGGGCCGCAGTTTCAAAACCAAGCCCAACCTGAGTCAACGCAGGAATGAGCATCACCACAACTGCCGTGGAGCCGCAGGTGGACAGAGAGAGCGCCACCACCATGTGCCAGAAACCGCGGTTTTTGGTGGCATCCCGCACGGTGTAGCTAGGGCTCTGGTCCGTGGCCGTAGCTGTGGGCCGCGCGTCTGCCGCGCTGTTTGCGCGTGTGCTATCCAGCGGCAGCCCGTCCGGGGTGAGCCCGTAGGGCTCGGGCCGCTCCCGAATGATCAGTGCAATGGGTACGCTGACCACTAGCACTGCCACCGCGGTGAAGAGCACCGCAGGACGCCAGCCCTGGGTGGCTACCACCCAGGCTACCACCGGTACGCTAAGGCCGCTGAAACCCGCGCCCATGGTGAGCACGGACATTGCCATGGTGCGCCGTCGGCTGAACCAGCGGGCGAGCACAATCATGCCCAGCCAGGTGTTGGAGAAGCTGTTGCCCAGGGAGATGAGCGAAAACGAGGCGTAAAATCCCCAGAGGTCGTCGATGTTGCCAAGCCATACCAGCCCAAGGATTACCATGGCCACCCCCAAGATCATCACCGGCCGGGCGCCGATCCGGTCGGCGAGGAAGCCGGCGATGGGTGCGCCGATAGCGGCGGTCTCGGAGCGTAAGGAGAACGCGAGCGCGGTGACAGTGACGCTCCAGCCAAACTCGTGCAGAATGGGGTTGAAGATGGCGCTGAAGCCGTAGTAAAAGGTGCCGCCACTGATCATGCTCAGCGTGGCGAACGCCAGGACGATCCACCAGCCGTAGAAGATCCGTTGGGGGGCTTTAATTAGGGCGGCCATCGCAGCTTGGGCAACTATGGCAATGCGAAGGGGTGCGGGTCACGGCGCTACGAACGACCGAAGCGGGCGCTATGGCGGGAGGGAACGCTCACTCCTCCATCGGGAGGTAGCGGCGTTGTCCCTCCTGCATTTCCTGGCGCACTTGTCCCTGTTCTTCCAGCAGGTCCATGTGGCCAATTGTTTCATCGAGCCCGAGGAACAGTCCGGACAGCCGCAGTGTGGGGAACAAGACCGGCATCACTTCGAACGAGGTGGTGCGGCCATGCCGAACGGCGCCCATGACGGTGCGGGCGCGCCGCTCGTGATGGAGCAGAATGCGGTCTGCCGCGTACTCCAGATTGTTCATCTCGCCTTCATGGGCGCCCAGCACACGCCGGGCCGGGAGATTCCGCACCCGCATTAGCGACCGGATGTAGTTGGGGAGACTCTTGGTGCGCTGCTCGTACTCGTCGTTCAGGAAGTACAGCAGTGGGTTTGGGGTGATCCGCTTCAGAATATGGTCGCCGGTGAAAATCACCCCTGCCTCTCCATCGTAGAAGCAGGCGTGGCCGGGGGTGTGCCCTGGCGTTCCAATGGCCTGCACGCGCAGGTTGCCCAGCGTGATCTGCTCGTCATCGGCGAAAGTGCGGTCCGGCTCTATCGGGCGCTGCTGCAACGTACGAACTGCGGCGCGTACACTGCGAGGGGGCAACGTATGTCCGGTGTCTGGGCCGACCAGCGGGTTGAACTCGTCCCCTAGCTGGTGAAATACTTCGTTACGCAGGGTATAGTTCGGCGCTTTTTCAAAGAGGGGAAAGTCCTGGGCGGTGCGCCGGGTAACGTGCAGGGTCAGCAGCTTAGGGAGCAACGCCAGCATCGGCTCGGGCAGACCGTGCTCTTCACCCAGATGGCGGTAGTTCTCCTGGTTGACTTGGCGATGTCCGGTAGCTTCCCGCAGCAAGAAGGCTTCGTCTTCATGAATGAGCACTTCAACGTCCGCAACGTCCCGTACCCTGGGCACCAAGCCAGCGTGGTCGGTGTGCGCGTGGGTAAGGAGCACCCAGCGAACGTCCTGCCAGGTGTAGCCCAGTTCCTTCACTCCGCGGTCGAGACGTTCCCAGTTCTCGTCAGTGTCGAGGCCGGTGTCCACCAGCGCAATGCCGTCGCCGGTGTCGATGGGGAAGCAGTTGGTGAAACCAACGTGGATGGGCTGAATGGTTGCTAGATTTGCGGTCAAGAGCGGTCCTTTGCGCCGGAGTCACGCCTCACTGCAATGAGTGCGTGCTCATGCCCATTATAGTGCTACGGCGCAGGCTTGGAAACTCAGACATGCCCGGCGCACCGTGCCATACGGTGCCATACAGGGATGGCTGAGCGTTGCGATGAGTGTACAGGCGCCGTACGGGTGCGTTCCGTGACCGGCGGTTGCTGCGCTTTGCCGTGCCCGCAATTCCTGGAGCTTGTGCGGGGAGCTACGCGTCACGCTCCTCGCCTGCGTCCGCGGGCGGCTCGGCTGGCTCAGCCGGTTCGGTTGGCGGTTCGGTTGGATTGAGGATCTCCCCCAACGCGGTCAACAGTATGTTGTCCGGCGCTAAGAGCCGGCTGGCCTGGGCATGGGCCTCCTCCGCCACGGCGCGCTCGCCGCGATAGGAGAACTCCATGCCGCGCAGCACGTACGCCTCGCCGGCTCGGGGATTGAGGCGCAGCGCGGCGTCGGCTTCCTGCAGTGCAGCGTCACCCGCGTCGGCGAAGAAGTAAGCGAATCCCAGCGCGCGATGGGCGTCAGCGCTGTTGGGCTGCTTTCGCACCGCGTTCAGGTTCTCCCGCACCACCCGCAGCGCCTCAAAGAAATCCGCGGTACCCGGCTCCCCGGCTTCCCGGGCTTTATGGGCCAGGCGTCGGGCCTGTTTAATCTGGCCGGTCTGCAGCGCGTCGACCGCGGCTTTGAGATGCGAGGTCTCTTCAGTCATTGGAGCCCTGTTACTCTAGCCCCACCAACAGCCGGCGCAAGTAGAGGAGCGCATTGGCCGCCGCGCGCTCTTTGATGTCGGGCCGGTTGTTGAGGTAGACGATGTTGTGCAGCGAGCGCTGGGTGTCCGCGGAGGCGAGGGCGGTAAATACCGTGCCCGGCTGTCGACCCTCCACCGGTTCGCCGCCGGCCACACCCGTCACGCCGATGCCGATGTCCGCGCCTAGCTGCTCCCGCACGGCCTGGGCCATGGCGATCGCGGTCTCGGCGGAGATGATGCCGTGCTCCTTAACGATGGCGGGGTCCACCCCGTAGCCCATTTTCACGTCGGTGTGGTAAGAGACGATACCGCCCTTGAAGTAGCCGGAGCTGCCGGGGACGTCGGTGATCATGCTGGACAGCAGTCCGCCGGTGCAGGACTCCATGACCGCGAGCGTCAAGCCCTGTTCTTTCAGCAGTAGGGCCACCGACTCTGCGGGGGTCTCGTCGTCCACGCCCCAGATGGCGTTGCCCAAGATGTCCCGCGCCTTTGGCTCCATCTCGTCGATCAGCCGTTGCGCCTCGGCACGGTTGGGCGCTTTGGCGGAGATCCGGAGGTGCACGCCGTCCCGTTTGGCGTACACGCCGATGGAGGGGTTGGTGGAGCTTAAGAGTGGGCTGATCATCTCGTCGACCAGGCCTTCGCCGATGCCGTTGGTCTTCACGTTGCGGGAGAGGATGACCGTCCCGTCCGAGCGTTCCGCCAAGCGCGGCTCCACCTGCTCTGCCCACATCAAGTGCATCTCGGGCGGTACCCCCGGCATAGACACAATGATGCGGCCATCCTTCTCCGCCCACCAGCCGGGCGCGGTACCCCGCGGGTTTTTGAGCGCCATGGCGGAGGGAATGAGCATGGCCTGCTTGAGGTTGCGTTCCGGCATTGGCCCCGGGTTGGGGCGCCGGGCAAAGCGTTCCCGCAGCGCCCGTTCTAAGTCCGGATCTGGGTACATCTCCTCGCCGAGGGTCTTGGCAATTGCCTCCCGCGTCAGGTCGTCCTCGGTTGGGCCCAGACCGCCGGTCGTGATAATGAGGTCGGACCGCTCCCAGGCGCGCTGAAAGCTCTGCACCATGCGGCCCGTGTTGTCGCCCATAGTGGAGATGTAGTAGAGGTCGATGCCTAGGGCGGGCATTCGGGAGGCGATCCACGCCGAGTTAGTGTCTACAATCTGACCGAAGAGCATCTCGGTCCCAATGGCGAGGATCTCGGCTTTCATTACGGACTCCTGACACCGCAGCAATGTTCCGCGCTGATGATAGCCGTTGCTACGGACGGGAGCAAGGCGCTGCAGTGGCCGCTACCCGCCATTTCCCGTGACGGCTGCGCTATTATGGGGAGGCCGGCGCCTCCTGGGTTTCATGAAACTACTACAGAACTTTTATGGAGCGTGATGCTGAGCAGCCCCAACCCCAACCGCGCCGGCCACTACATGGAAACGAACCGTCGGCACTGGGACGAAGTAACGCCGGTGCACGTGGCCTCTGCTTTTTACGACGTCGTCGGCTTCAAGCAGCAGCCCGATAGTCTCACGCCCGTGGAAACCGAGGAGTTGGGGGACGTTGCCGGCAAAACGTTGCTGCACCTGCAATGCCACTTCGGGATGGACACCATCTCCTGGGCAGGCCGCGGCGCGTTGGTGACCGGGGTGGACTTCTCCCCGCCGGCGATTGCCCAAGCTCGTGCGCTCGCTATGGAGCTGGGTATAGCGGCGCGCTTCCTAGAATCCAACGTCTACGACCTGCCGGATCGCCTCCAGGAGCAGTTCGACATCGTGTTCACGTCCTATGGCGCGCTGCCCTGGCTACCGGACCTGCGGCGCTGGGCGCAGGTTGCCGCACGCTACGTGCAGCCGGGCGGCGTCTTCTACCTGGCGGAGTTCCATCCCTTCGCGGCGGTGTTCGATGACCTGCCTGACGACCTACGGGTGCGTTACCCCTACTTCTCTACCGGAGCGCCGGTCGTGTTTGAAGGCGAGGACGCGGACTACGCCGATCCTACTGCGAAGTTCGAGCACCGCCAGACTTATCTTTTCCCCTTTACCTTAGCGGACGTGGTTACCGCGCTTATCGAGGCAGGCCTGCAGATCGAGTTCCTCCACGAGTTCCCCTTCAGCACCTATCAGTTCCTGCCGATCACCCGTCAGCACGGCAAGCACGACGTTCGCCTTTTCGCGCATCAGGGCAGCATCCCGCTCTTGTTCTCCGTTCTGGCGCGCAAGCCGCCGCTTCGTTGACACTAGCGGCAGCGGGTGCTAGCGTGAAAAGCGTCGGCACCGCACACCCTGGAGGCACCTATGGCGCAACGAGAGAAGCTGGTATCGCTTCAAGAGGCCACAGCCGCCATCAACAGCGGCGACTTCCTGCTCGCGTCGGGGGAAATGGACGCGCTGCCCATGGCCCTGACCCGAGAACTGGTGCGGGCCGGGAAGCGTGGTTTCAAGGTGATGGGTCTGCCGGGCAACGGCCTCGCCTGGGACTTTCTCATGGGCGCGGGCGCGGTGGACCAGGCGGAGATCTGCCACATGTCGCTGGCCGATTACGGCCCCGCCCCCAATTTCAAGCGGCTGTGCCAAGACGGGAGGCTGAAGGTTATCGAGAATACCTGCGGCATCGCGCTCAGCATGGCCCAGGCCGCGGCAGTGGGCTCGCCCTTCCTGGCGGTGCGTGGTCTCTACGGCACCGACGTGATGGCGATCCGGGACGATTTCAAGGCGATCGATGACCCCTACCATCCCGGCGAGCAGATTGTGGTGGCCCCCGCGCTGCGGCCGGACGTATTCATTACCCACGGTCTCATGGCGGACCGCCAGGGTAACGTGATAACGGTGGACGGCGGCCGCAACGATTTTCTAGCTGCCCAGGCCGCCAAAAGCACCATTGTCACGGTGGAGCAGATCTCGGAAGAACCATTGACCACCACCACCAAACCGGGTTGGATTTTCATTCCGGCTTTCTACGTGGATGCGGTAGCCCTAACCCCCCGGGGATCGCACCCGGTGGAATTCCCCGGCCTCTACCCCGCCGACGAGGCGCACCTCCGCACCTATATCAACGCCTCCAAGAGTGATGCCTCCTTTCAGGCCTACCTAGAGCAGTACGTGCTGGGCGGGACTGAGGAGGACCACTACCAGACGCGGGTGAACCTGGCAACGGCTGCCTCGAGCCGTTGATGGTCGCTGCGTCGAAGCGATTCTAGCGATTTCAGCGATTTCAGCGATTTCATTGATGGACTACACCCCGGAGGAGTACGTCAGCATTGTGCTCTCCCGCGAAGTGCGGGATGGCGAAACCAGCGCCTGCGGCATGGTGTCGCCGGTGCCGGCCGCCGCGCTCATCCTGGCGGAGCAGACCCATGCGCCGCGCGCCCAGATCATTGTGCTGGGCAGCGAGGAGTACGATCCTTTCTTCAGGAAGGGCTTCAGCGGCAGCACCGAGTTCCACTTTATGGCTCAGCGGGGCGAGTTGGACTTGTTCTTTGTCAGCGGCGTTCAGATCGATAGCCACGCCAACTTCAACCTCCACGTCCTTGGCAGCCACGACGCCCCCCGGCTGCGGATGCCCGGCGGTTACGGCACCAGCATGCTCTATTACATGGCAAAGCGGGCCATTGTGTTCCGCACCGAGCACAGCAAACGCACGCTGGTGGAGCAGGTGGACTTCATCACCGGCGCGGGCGTGACCCCGCCCAACGTGTACCGGGCGGGGGGACCTACCATGCTAGTCACCACCATGGCCCGCTTCGATTGGGACGCGGCGGCCCCGGCGTGGGCACTGCGCTCGGTGCATCCCGGCCATTCGACGCAGGGGGTGTTGGACAACATGGATTTTGCCCCGCAGCTACCCCCGCATGTGGACGCCACCCCACCTCCGACCGCCGAGGAGCTGCATATGCTCCGCACGGTAGTGCGGGACAAGCTGATGGCGGTGTACCCGGACTTTGCGGGCCATGCCATCCTGCAGCCGGCATAGGCGTGGACATGGCAGAGCCGGATAACACGCTCAGCGCCCAGAACACACTGCTGGAACGCGTGGAACGGCTGGAGCGGGAGGTAAGCAACCTCACCCTGGGGGTACAGAGTCTCCAGGGGCTGTTTGTGCAAGCCCAACAGGCGCAGTTGGAGTCGGATCGCTTTGTAGCAAAAGTGCGCTTGGAGCACTTCTCGTTGTGGGCGCAGTATCACCTCTTCACGCAGCTGCAGCAGCTTGATGAAGGCGACCCCAAGTCCGGCAAGATCACCGAGTGCATTGAGCACATCCGGATCAACGTGGCGGAGTACGACCACGCCGTGTGGCACTCGGAGCAGCCGTTGGAGGAAGCGGAGCAGTGCACCATCGGCTGCCGGCAATTCTGCGCCGAACGGGATATCCCGTTGGGGGTGTAGCCGAGTTATCTAATTTTCTAATGGAATCTGCACGTAGCATAGCCTTTTAACTTAACATATGTAGGGCTTTGCAACGCATTCCTGAAGGTGTATTCTAAGCATGTTTTGCAAGGCTTGAGCAGGCATGCTTAACTAAGACGCCCCCAGCACTGCGGGGCATGCTCGGCGATATTGGAGGCAGGACATGCAACAGTTGGAAGACCGCCCGCAGATTATTCAAGGGCTCAAAGGCGTCTATTTCGCTACCTCTGAAGCAAGCTTCATTGACGGTGACATTGGGAAACTGCTGTACCGTGGCTATGACATCCATGACATTTCTGAGAACGCGACTTTCGAGGAAACCGCTCACCTGCTGCTGAAGGGCAAGCTGCCGAACGTGGCAGAACTGGCCGGTTTCGACGCTCAGCTAAAGGCGGCCCGGGCCCTGCCCAATGAGATCATCGAGGTCATCCGGCTGGTGCAAGGCGCGCACCCAATGGACGTGCTCCGCACCGCCATGTCCGCGTTGGCCGCCTTCGATGCCGAGACCGAACTGAAGCCGGAACAGACCGATCTGAAGCCCTACATGGATGCAGTGCTCCGCAAGGGCATCGGCCTCACCTCTCAGGCCGTCACCATTGTGGCCGCGCATCACCGCATCCGTAGTGGCCAGGAGCCGGTGGCGCCCAGCCAGACCTTGGGCCATGCGGCTAACTTCCTCTATATGCTCAACGGTGTGGAACCGGACCCAGACGAGGCACGGCTCATCGACGTGGACTTCGTACTCCACGCAGAGCATGGCTCCAATGCGTCGGCCTTCGCTTCCCGGGTTACCGCCTCCACCTGGGCCGACCTGCATTGCGCCATCGTCAGCGGTATCGGCACTCTGAAAGGCCCTTCTCACGGCGGCGCGGCCGAGGCGGTGATGGAAATGTGCCTGGATATTGGCACGGAAGATCGCGTCGAGAGCTACCTTGAAGACCGCCTGAACCGCAAGGAACGGGTCATGGGCTTTGGCCACCGGGTGTATCGGGCCGAAGACCCGCGGGCGCGGCACCTCCGCGAGCGGGCGCGCGATCTCGGCATCAAGAAGGGTGAGCCCAAGTGGTTCCAGATGCTCCAGCTCATTGAGCAGCGGATGCAGCGCTACCAGGACCGCGGCATCTTTGTGAATGTGGATTTCTACGCCGGCGCCATCTACTACTTGCTGGGCATCCCGGAAGACCTGTTTGTGCCCATCTTCGCCATGGGCCGCATTCCCGGTTGGGTGCTCCAGTGCCTGGATCAGTATGCCGACAATGACCTGTTGCGGCCGCTAACCTGGTACACCGGCCCCATGGACCTCACCTACGTGCCCATAGACCAGCGTACCTAGCGTCTCGAGGTCTCGTCCTAGTCGAGAGCCTCCGCCACTAGCTCCACGAGGTCGCGCGCCCGCACCGTCTCCTCCGCGTTGCGTCCGCGGATGCCGTCCTCGAGCATGATGACGCAGAACGGGCATGCGGTCCCCACTACTGAGGCGCCGGACTCTATGGCCATATCCGTGCGGGTCCAATTGATGCGCTTTTCGGTCTTCTCCTCCATCCACATGTGGCCGCCGCCCGCGCCGCAACAGAAGCTGCGCTCCTTGTTGCGGCTCATCTCCACCACCGTGGCGCCCGGCAGCGCGTTGGCAATCTCCCGCGGCGCATCGTAGATCCCATTGTGGCGGCCCAGGTAGCAGGAGTCGTGGTAGGTTATGGTCTCCTCGATGGGCTTGGTCAAGTTGAGCTTGCCGCTCTTGATAAGCTCCGAGATCAGCTCCGTGTGGTGGATCACCTCGTACTCACCGCCGAACTGGGGATACTCATTCCGGAAGGTGTTAAAGCAGTGGGGGCATTGAGTGATGATTTTCCGCACCTTGCGCGCTTTGAACAGATCGATGTTTTGCTGCGCAAGGATTTGGAAGAGGTACTCATTGCCCAGGCGGCGGGCGGGATCGCCATTGCAGGACTCCGCCGGTCCCAGTACGCCGAAGTTCACGTTGGCGGCCTTGAGGATCTTGATGAGTGACATGGTGATCCGCCGGTTGCGGTCTTCCAGCACGCCGGAGCAGCCCACCCAGTAGAGGTACTCGGTCTCGTCGCCGTCCGCGAACTCTTTGAGGTCTTGGCCCACCATCCAATCCGTGCGGTTGTGCTGAGTGCCGCGCCAGGGGTGGCCCCGGCGTTCCAGGCTCACCAGCGCGTTCTCCGCCGCCTCCGGGATGTCGCTCTGCTCCATCACCAAGTAGCGGCGCATGTCCACGATGGTGGGCACGTGCTCGATGAACACGGGGCAGGCCTCCATACAGGCACCGCAGGTTACGCAAGACCACAGCGTCTCGGGGTGCACCACGCCGCCCACCATGGGCAGGTCCGGCCCCAGCGGCGCGAACTCCTCGCGTCCGTGTAGGGCTTCCCGCTGGTGGATAATTGGCTCGTGGTGAGCATAGGCCTTCAGGTCGAGAATGAGGTCGCGCGGTGAGAGCGGCTTGTCGGTGGCGTAGGCGGGGCAGTTCTCCGTGCAGCGGCCGCATTCGGTGCAGGTATCCAGGTCCAGCACCTGCTTCCAGCTAAGGTCCTCCAGGCGCCCTGCCCCGAAGCGCTCCTGCTGCTCAATGTCTTTGATGGGCTGGAGGGTGCCGCGGGCGTCCAGGTTCTGAAAGAAGATGTTGACGGGCGCCGCCACCAGGTGGAGGTGCTTGGAGTACGGAATGTACATGAGGAAAGCGAGGAAGATGCCCACGTGGAACAGCCACAGCCCCCCGAAGATGTTGGTGGCGAGGTCTACCGGTATGCCGCTTGCCAGACCGCTTAGCATGAGCGAGACCGGAGCGTACCAGGCGTCGGTGACGCCCTCCACCGAGAAGCGGAACGCCTCGGAGAGGAAATAGGTGAGCATCAGCGCGGCGATCATTACCAGAATGAGATAAGCGTCTGCGGCAGTGTGCAGAAAGGCCGGTTTCATGACCATGCGGCGATAAACCGCCATCACCACGCCAACCAGCACGCCCACGGTGGCGATCTCCGCTACGAACACATAGGCGCTCCAGACCGGCCCCAGCAGCGCTTTCAGGGTGAACTGCTCGCTTAAACCTTCCAGCACCAGGTTGCTGGTAAAGGGCTGCCAGATGATGAAGCCCCAGAAGATCAGCGCGTGCAGCGTGCCGGAGTAGGAGTTGTCGAACACTTTGCGTTGGCCGATGACGTAGATGAAGAACAGCTTCACCCGCTGCGGCCAGCGGTCGAAACGGTAGATGTAGGTGCCATGACGTACCGGGACCACCACCTTGAGGGTGATGGCCCGCACAAAAACGGCCACCGAGATAATAACCGCGGCGACCAGGAATACCTGTCCAGGAATGCCTAGGAACGTGTTCAGGGTTGGGAACATCGGCTTGGCCTCCGTGGCACGTGCTCCGTCCGAATGAACCACGTGCCCAAGTGTTCAGGCGCACCCCTCGGCGCACCTGTCTAGTGTACTCAATCCCCTCAGCGGCGGCTAGCGTCAGCACTCGTTTAGTACACATGAGACAGTGACGCCGAGACCAAGCTTGGGTGGCACTGCGTTGGGGAGTCCAGAGGGGCGCAACCCCTCTGGCAGGAGGTATGGAGGATGTGCCTCCATAAACTGATCTTCTTTTCTTCCCCCTTCCTGAAAGGAAGGGGGCCAGGGGGGTACAGACCGGGGAGATAGGTTACACCTAAACCGGGCACATGGGTGACACATTGTGGGATTGTGGGAACCATACCACGAGGAGGCAAATGTGTTGCCCTGGAGACATACGAGTGCTGAATCTGAACGATTGCGCCTGATCGAGCGTCACACATTGGGAGAGGAGGGCGTGGCCGAGCTGAGCCGTCAGTTCGGCGTCAGCCGCAAGACCGCCTACAAGATGATCGGCCGCCACGATGCTGAGGGTGAGGCGGGTCTGCTGGACCGCAGCAGCGCGCCGCATCACCGTCCCACCGCGACGCCTCCGGCGCTGGTCGATCGGATCATCGCGATGAAGCGAGCGTACCCGTTGTGGGGGCCCAAGAAGGTAATCGGCCGGCTGCGGCTCATAGCGCCTGCGGAGGCGTGACCGTCGCCCAGTACGGCGGGCGTCCTACTGGACTGTGCCGGACTGGTGAAGCGTCAGCGGCGTAGGCGGCGCAGCACGCCGTGGGGCGAGCCCTTCTCCGGCGCCAAGAGGCCAAACGACGTGTGGTCGATCGATTTCAAGGGGTGGTTCCGCACCGCAGACGGGACGCGGATCGACCCGCTGACGGTCCAGGACGCGGCATCGAGATATCTGCTGGTGTGTGACGGACTTGAGCGGCCCAATGGGCCTGAGGCCAGGCGCGTTCTGGACCGTGCATTCCGGGAGTATGGCCTGCCTAGGGCCATCCGCACGGACAACGGCGCGCCGTTCGCCAGCGTGGGATTGGGCGGCCTCTCGCCGCTGTCGGTGTGGTGGATCAAGCTGGGAATCATCCCTGAGCGCATCGAGCCTGGACACCCGGAGCAGAACGGTCGCCTTGAGCGGTTGCACCGGACGCTCAAGGCCGAGACGGCCACGCCGCCGCAGGCCAACCCCAGGCGTCAGCGTCGTGCCTTCGACCGCTTCAGGCACTGCTACAACGACGAGCGGCCGCACGAGACACTCGGGCAAATGCCTCCAGCCAGTCTGTACATGCCGTCGCTGCGGCCCCACCCTTCGCGGGTCAGTTCGCCGGAGTATGGCGCGGAAGCCACCGTGCGCAGGGTCCGCAACAACGGACAGATCAAGTGGAAGGGAGGCTTGGTGTACTTGAGCGAGTCGCTCATAGGCGAGCCGGTGGGCCTTGTCCAGCAGGACGAGCGGACCTGGTCGATACGGTTCGGGCCGCTCATCATCGGGATGCTGGACGACGTGAGCGGTCGGGTCGACAAGACCCCTACAAAAGTGTTACCTATGTCCCCGGTCTAACTGTTACCCATGTGCCCGGTCGTACAGGGGGATGGTCCATGCCGCCATTGAGACCACACGATCCCAAGCCGAAGTACCGCACGCCACCTCACCCCAGATTGCCACGTCGCGGGCTCCTCGCAATGACGGGGGTGCGTGGTGGCGCGGCGCGGGATCACCGGAGGGCGTCAAGCCAGGGAGTGGTCGGTAACGAGAAGAGGGGATGGCCAGCCATCCCCTCCGATGCCTTTGCCTCGCGTGCGGCTTACGGGATTGCCACGCTGGTGTAGCTCTCCGCCTGGGTGTCGTCCCCGGTGATAGCGTTCACGATGCCGATAACGGTGCGCGTCGATTCAATCTCCACCGAGGCAACGAAGTCAGCGTCACCAATGAACATCCCGGGATTATGGTTCACTTTCGCGTTCGGCGGGACGTTGGCGAAGGCGGGCGCTTGTAAGAGCGTTCCATCCGGGCCGTAGTACCGAATGATAATGTCGGATGGCGCAATCTGGTCGGTGTTCATTGCTGCTATGTAGGTCCGCAGCCCCTTGGGGTTGCTGGACGGCGACCAGTGGATGTAGGGCAGCGACTGCCGCAAAGTGCCCAGAGTCTGGCCGGTATAGGCTAGCGAGAGGTCGTTTAGTGCGCCGATGTTAACCACGGCCGCCACCGGTCCCGTTGCCCGTACTACGGCGGTGCCGCTAAAGCCGGGGGCGATGCCGGCAGAACCGGGGTTCCAGCTCTGCTTCTGCAATCCCTCGATAGTGCCGGTAACCGAGCCGGCACTCTGGCCGGTAGTGGTGTAGAAGGTGATGGTGAGGGTTATCGGGTCTTCCTGGGTGTTCTGCACAGCTATGTGGGTGGTCTGCAGCTGCGTGGAGTATTGATAAAGCGCAGAGGGTAGGTAAATCGCCGATCCAACGGCAGCAGTACCCTCAAAGGCCACCGCTTTGTTTGAGCTTAGGTAGGGCTGGTGCACTGTTGCCGCAACTCTGCCGCCGGTGGCGTGCACCAAGGCGGCCCCGGTCCACGGCGGCGGAAGTTGTACATCCCCCGGCAGGTTGCTGGAATCGTAGAAATGGGAGGCGTTCGGCGCAATGGTGTCGGTGACCATCGTGGTCTGCGTGCCGGTGAACCGCTCGAAGTAGCGGATGGTCACCACGGCAGGCACACTGTCCACGTTCTGTACTGCTAGCGTGCTGGTTTGGTCTGCGTAGTTGTGGGAGATGGCGGGAACGTACACGGTGGCCGCGCCGGTGCTGAACCCGTTGGAGAGCGTGGGGTTAATCTGGTTGTCCGTAACGTCGAAGCCCACGAAGGTAGCGCTTACCGGCTGGCTGGCGCTCACCACCGCCGAGCCGACAAAGCCGTTCGGCAAGTCGCCAATGGATTCGGTGTCCACGGTGACGCTTCCTTTGCTCGGGAGCGGGGCATCCAATGCATGGGACTTAACCAGGTCGCCGGTAGTGCTGTAGAAGTTGATGACCACTGTGGCCGGTTCAGCCCCATCGTTGCGGAGGACGATGCTTCCGGACCACAGCGCCGCGGTGGCGCCCTGTTCTGCCGGCGCGGGGTCTACCCCGGCTTGTGCCCGGTCCCCGAAGATGCCAATACCCGCCGCGGCCACGCCAAGAGCAAGCATGATGGCGATGACGGGCGCTATGTAGATGCTACGTCGCATAGGTCCCTTTCTCGGGCGATTCTCGGGCGGTTGAACGGTGTTGCGCTGGCTTCTTTGCACCCCTTTACACCGTTGCGATACGTAAGTGTAAGTACCCGCGCGCTGCTTGTATAGCCTTGCGCGCCGCTGCCCCTGCTACGTACAAGGGCAGCGTGGGCAGCAAAGTGTGTGGGGTTACATGAGCTTTAGCAGGAGGTGGCCCGGGTCGTTGTCGGTCGGGGCTTGCGGCTCCACGATGATGCGGTTAATCCAGGGCACGCGCTCGATGAGGAACGGCTCGAATTGGTCGCCGATCTGCTTGGCAGCGCAGCCGCAGAACGGGCTGCACCCTAACTCCTCACTCAGCGCAATCCCCACGTAGGCCATGCCGCGGTCCTCGTTGATGCGGTTCAACCAGACCTTCACGCCCTGCATCCGCTCATCCTTCTGCTTGGTCAGCAGCTCCTGGAGCGCCTGCACGGCAGCCTCGCCCTCCCGCCACTTTTCCTCATCCTTGTAGGCCGCTGGTTTAGTGTTTGTAGCCATCTCGTCTCTCCATTCTCCTTAGCTGCTTGAGTTGCTTGCTGAAAAGTCCAGGGCAATGTTGAAATCCGGTTCGGCCGCTTCCGTGACCGTATCCACCCGCTCAATCCAGGGAAGGTGCTGCTTCAGTGTCCGTTCGATGCCGTGCTTGAGAGTAGCGATGGAGGATGGGCAGCCGGAACAGCCGCCCTCCATACTTATCCAGAGCTGTTTGCCCGGCTCGTCGATGGTCTCGATGTTTACGATGCCGTCATGGGTGGCAATGTAAGGCCGCAGGTAGCGGTCGAACAGGTACTCCAACTCCTCCTCCGGGGTGGTCAGCACCTCGGCCTCCACCGGCTCCTGAATCAGGTCGCCTAGGGCGTTGGCGGCACGGACGCGGGCGGCTAGGGCCGGCACCTTGCTGTCTCGCATGCCGAACACCAGCGTGCCCGCCGGGCCGTTTTCTTGGCCCTGCTGCCCCTGATCAATGTCCACCACGTAGAACTGCCCGGCGCTGAAGCTTTCACGCATTTCGTCGCAGAGTGCTTGTAGTTTGGCTGGAACTTGCATTTGATGTTGCCTCTATATCCAATGCTGTGGTTATTAGTATAGTCTTTTTTAACCGTAGAGAGCAAAACAAGGCGAGATCGCCTGCCCGCCGCGTATGAAACAGTTACGCTAGACCTCTCGAGCCACGGTGAGTCCCCATACCGAGCGGGCGCCGGCAGCCAGCAGCGCATTGGCGCAGGCGTTGATGGTGGCCCCGGTGGTGGCGACGTCGTCGATGAGCAAGACGCGTTTGCTTTGTACCACGGTGGGGTCTGCCTCAAATGCCCCCACCACGTTCTGTAGCCGCTCCGCGCGGGAGCCGAGTTTCACCTGAGGCGTCGTGTTGCGAATCCGGCGTAATGCTAGCGGTCCCAGCCTTACCCGCGCCACCTCTCCAAACTCGGTGGCCAGTAAGTCCGCTTGGTTGTAGCCCCGCTCGCGCGCCCGCTCCCGGGCCAGCGGCACCGAGGTCACGATATCGCCGGTTAGCGCGTTCGCCTGGGCGTAGTCGCCCAGCCGTTGCCCCAACAACGGGGCGATCTCCTGGACCCCCTGGTACTTGAGCTGGATGAGCAGGTCTCGTAAGGGATGGTGGTACGCGTAGAGCGATCGCAGTCCACTGAGGGAAACCGGTGCAGGGATGCAGGCCCTGCACGCGGCGCCCCGGTCAAGGGCGGCGCCGCACAGCCGGCACAGCGGCGGTTGGAGCGGCCGGAGCAAGCCGGAGCAACGCTCGCATAGATACTTGCCGTGGGCGCCGCAGCCGGCACAGCGGCGGGGAAAGAACAGATCGAGGAGCGCGTTTTTACAGGTGCGGAGCAGTTGAGCTGCGCGCGGCCTACTACCCCACATGCGCCTTGCCATAAGGCTGCATTGCCAGCACGTCATGCAGCGCGGTGCCCGTTTTGGCGATGACGCCGCTGGGCAACTCCACCACGCCATGCGCCCCGCGTACGCTTCGAGTGAGGCGGAAGGCGGGCATGGCCGGTATGAGATGGATTACTTTCCAGTCGCGGTCCACAAAGACCGCGTCGAATGAAAACCGCATAAAAAAACTATGCACGCTGCTGCAGGGGGCGATATAGAGGCCTTCCCCCTCCTCCAGCGCATGCCGCCCCAGTAACCCGATACCTCGGTGCCAGAAGCTCCCTGCCGTAACGAGATGCTCAGCAAGCACGTGCCCGGTGCGCAGGTTGCACAGGCTGTTCACCAGCGCAGGTCTGGCCTGGCCGCTTCCCATCATTATTGCCATGTTGGGTTGCGATGAATCACGGTCTCTTCCCACGCTATGTGGCTATATGTGGCTATGAGGAAAGCGCGATGCGTTCACGCGCCCACAACCGGCGCCTGTGCCCGCCTTGAGCCCGATCGGGAAGACAGCGCCAGCGCAGCGAAGGCCGCAAGTGTCGCCAGGACGTACATCGCCTTGTAGCCCAGCCGCTCCACGGTGTAGCCCATGCTGACTGCGCCGATTCCCCCGCCTAGTTGGAAGGCCATGGTGTAGGTAGCCATGGCGGCCCCTCGCCGGTCGGCCGGCGCATTGTCGATGGCGATAGCGTAGAGTGAGGGCTCACTGACCGCGTTGCCCACGGTGTAGAATAGCGCCCCGCCCAGCATGCCCAGCAGCTCGTTGGACAGACCCAGCGTGACCACTCCGGCCAACTGCAAGGCCAGCCCCAGCATGATTGAGCGCCGCCGGCCAATGCGGTCCGTCCAACTGCTCACTACTGCGCGCGCGGCAACGCCGCCGACTCCGTACAACAGGAAGTACAGTTCTACGTGAGGAATGTCCTGTGAGACGAAGTAGAGGGGCACGAGCCAAGATGTGGCGGGTTGATTGATCTGCGCCAGTGTCATGATGCCCGTACTCAGAAAGGCGCTACGCTCAACCAGTCGGGCGTACCATCGCCCTTCGAGTGGTTCGCGCCTCACTGGCTGCGCACTATAGCGCATGGGGAGGCTCACCACGGTCACCATGAGCCCAATGACGGCTGCAATTATTGCAATGGGGGGAAAATTGAACCGCTGGTAAAGGAACAACCCCAATGGCGGAGAAAGCGTCACCCCGATCTTTTGGGCCAAGGTATAGTACCCCAACGCCTCAGCCCTCCGCTCCTGAGGCGCCTCGAGCGCAACCCAGACACTGCCACCCACGTTCAGCGCGCCCCAGCCGAAGCCGTGGCCGATGCGACCGAGGAAAAGCACCACAGTGTTGGGGACGATGTACAGGAACGTGCAGATACAGATGACCACGCCGCTACCGCTGAGTACCTCTTTGAGGCGGCCTATGTCCGAGAGCTTGCCCATAATTGGCCGGCTAATGAAAGAGCTGACGTTGTACACCCCCATCAGCACGCCCACAAAGCTCTCACCCCGCCCCAGGCTCACCAGGTAGAGCGGCAGGACGGGAACGATCAACATGTTGCTGACGTAGGCGAAGAGCTGCCCGGCGCACACCAGCACGAAGCTGGGTTCGCGTAACCCCCTGGGAGGAGAGGATGTCTTCTGATCTTCCGCGAGCGGTGTTTGCTGGCGCACAATCCCTCAGCACTGTAAAGCCTTCACAGGCTATCCGTATCTATCCAACGCGTCAAACTGCGCATCGTCTATCTGCGCCGAGGAAGGCGCTGCACTTGCACTGCGTGATCGTAGAGGGTACAGTAACCCCGCCAAGCATAGGAACGCACAGAAGAAACGCAAAAGAAGCGCATAGGAAGGGGAGAACCATGAAACTGTTGACCATTCGGCCGCCCCGGGCCCGTTCCGGGCACTTCGGCGCGTTGCTGTCCAACGGCTCGGTGCTGGACCTGACCACTGTCAGCGCCGGCGCTGCGCTCCCCAGGAGCATGATGGCCTGCGTCCGCGGCGGCGCACCGGCGCAGGACGCTACCCGCAATGCTATCCAGGACGCCGAAACCCGGATCAGAGGCGGGCAGCAAGTGGCGGGGGTGTACCGCCAGAACCAGGTCACCTTCTTGCCGCCCATTACCCCCGGGAAGATCATGGCCATTGGCCGCAACTATGCCGCCCACGTGGCGGAGGCCGGTAATGCGGCCGCTCCCACCAGGCCGGGCGGCTTCATCAAACTGGTAAACTGCCTCACCGGACACAACCAGACCGTGTTCCGCCCGCCCTGGGACGAAAAGTTAGACTACGAGAATGAGCTGGCCGTAGTCATGGGTGTGGACTGCCTGGACATTTCGGCGGAGCGCTGCTACGACTACGTGTTTGGCTACACCATCATGAACGACGTGTCGGCCCGCACCATCCAACTCGCAGAGGCCAAGGAGGGGAACATCACCGTCGGGAAGAACTTCCCCACGTCAGCGCCGCTCGGCCCCTGGATCGTCACCAAGGACGAGATCCCGGATCCCCACAACCTGCAGCTCACTACCAGGGTGAACGGCGAGGTGCGTCAGGATGCCAACACCGTGGACCAGATCCACAAGATTCCGGCGCAGCTCAACTCCTACTCCCGCGCGGGCTTCCAGGCGGGCGACATCGTGTCCACTGGCACACCCGCGGGCGTGGCGCTGGGCTATAATGGCCCTGGCTCCTGGTACATGAAGCATGGTGACGTGGTGGAGTGCGAGATCGAGGGCATCGGCGTGCTGCGCAACCCCATTAAGGACCGTCGCGAATAGGCTGACCCTGCACACGGGCTGAGGGCGGTGGCGACGAATCCGTTGCCCCGCCCTTTTCGCGTTCGTCAAAAACCCCGTACTATCTTTCTATGCCTGAACAACTTCTAGGCGTAGTAGTGGCGCTACTACTGACCGTGGTGGCTGGGTACGGCCCGGCCTGTCTCCTGCTGCCCGCCAGCGTCAGGCCATGGTTCTGGCTGGCGGTTCCGGTGGTGGGACTGGCGGTGCTGTCTATTGCATTTGGCTGGCTGAACCTGCTGCTGCCGATGCGGTGGGCGGCGCCGGTTGCGTTGGCCGTTCTGTTCGCCCTCGGCGGCTACTGCCTCATCCGCCGGCCGGCCGCGCGCGGGGCGCAATCGCGCGCTGAGCAACTGGCGGTGGCCGGCTTGATGGC
Source organism: Dehalococcoidia bacterium (assembly GCA_965261835.1). Taxonomy (GTDB): domain Bacteria; phylum Chloroflexota; class Dehalococcoidia; order SHYD01; family SHYD01. Next base: position 415,773 of record OZ253478.1, read on the forward strand.
GGTGGCGCTGGTGCTGTGCCTGGGACCGGCCCTCAGCAACCCCGCACTCCTCTCCATTGGCCGTAACTGGGATGTTGAAATCTACCTGCCCCTGGCCGAGTATTTGAAGCTCCACCCCCTAGGCTTTGGCATAGCCAACCCGGCGGGTGTCCCCTTCTCCGACTACCCCAATCCGCTGCTGTGGCGGGTCAACTTCTTCGACGTGCGCTGGTCGGGGCTGGCGTTCCAGTCGATCCACGCCGCGGTGGGGGTGCTTGCCGGCCAGGCCGCCCACCACCACTTCGCCGCGCTCATCGCAGTGTGCTACGCGTTGTTCGTGGCCGCGGCCTTCCTCGTGTTCCGCGCGGCCTTCGCCCAACCCCGCGGGATTGCCATAGCCGTCACCGCGCTGGTAAGCGTGAACGCCGGCTTTCTCTACGTGGCGTATTGGAGCTTCGGGCAGCAGGCGGTGGCGCTGCCGCTACTTGCGCTCGCGCTGCTGACGGGCGTTGTGGCGCTGCGCGAACCGTCCCGTCCGCACACTGCCATGGCTGGGTTGGCCCTGGCCGCGCTGCTGGCAGCCTATGCCACGGTACTGCCGTTGTACGCCCTGGCGTTCGGCTTCGGCGTGGTTGCGACGGGATACACGGCCAGAAACCTCACGCCATTGCGCGTAGCCGCAGGCGTGGGCGCGGTCAGTCTGATACTTGCGCCTTGGGCCTACCTGCGGGGTATCGTGCGTGTGCGCCATCTCTTCGACGAGCGTGGAGTTGCCGGGCTAACGGTAGGCCCGGACGTCACCGACTTTCCGTTGTTGGGCTGGGGATTTGGACTGTACACCCAGCCCAGCGGTGGGTTACTGAACCTGCTGCCGCCGGGTCATCCCGCCGAGCTTGTCTTGGGCGGTGGGGTGCAGATTGTCATTCTTGGGCTGCTGCTGCTGGGAGCAGTTTCCTGGTACCGCACTCGGCAGTGGTTGCCTTTGGCCCTGGGGCTCGCGCCCATTGCGCTGCTGCTGGCGCTGCGCTATGGCTCGCCATACCCCTACGGGTTCCTCAAAGCAATGGCCTCCGGCGGCTTTCTCTTAGTGGGCCTGGCCGCGGCCGGCGCTCAGGCGGTGTGGGGGTTCTTGCCCGCAAAAGGGTTTGCCCGCTGGGCGCGGGGCATCCTGGTTGCCGCCGGCATCCTGTACTTGGGGCTTACCGCCCTCAACGCGTTCCAGACCACCATCCGCACCAGCGAGGTGAGCGAGATGGCGTTCCGGGACCTTGAGCGGCTGGCCGCGCAGCTTCCGCCCGGAGCCACTGTGTACCTTGCCGGGGGCCGCGATCTCCAGGGGCCGCGGGCCGGCGCGCTGGCTTATTTCCTCCGTCGCAACGATCTCTACGGGTATCTCCGGACCGGCTTTTCCACTTTCTACCGCCCGGCTCCGCCGGAAGGCGCGGCGTATGCGGTGTTCCCCGCGTCGGACATGTCGCAACCCGAGCTGTATCCGGTGTCTGCGCTGCTGTGGGAAGGGCAGGGGCTGCGGCTCTACCGCCGGCAGGACGGCGCAGTCGCCTTCACCGACTTCGGCCGCAGTGTTGCGCCCCCAATCGTCCAGCGTTCCGCCGGCCAGGGCGCCGCCAGCGGTCTGCGCATTGCCCAGTGGCGGGCCGACGGCTACCCGGACTTCGCGGGTTGGTCGCCGCCGTTGTTGGGCGTGCTGGCGGAGACCAGCCCGCCCGAGACGCGCTACCCGCTGCTAGCGCGCTCCGAGCCGGTTGACCTACCGTTACCCGCTAGCGCGCTGGGTGCGAGGTACCGGGAAGTGGTCCTGACCCTGGCGGCGTTCACCGCGTCCGAGGTTACCGTGGTGTTAGGGGAGCAAACGGCTGTGCTGACCGTGCAACCCGGACTGATAAGCTACCCGTTTTCCATCGAAGATCAGCCGTCGCACCTGACCGTTACCAACCAGCGCGATGCTCCGGTCTACGCGAAGTCGGTTCTGGTGCGAACGGCACGTCAAAGCGGCGGTCCGCAGCGCGCCACCGAGTCCGCGCTGACCCGTTGGGAGAGCCAACGGCAGGCCGACGGCCTCGACATCGCGTTGGATTACCTGGGCCCAGGCCAGCAGCTGGTGCTGGACGTCTACAGCGCCGATGGCGGGCGCCACTACGGCTATTGGAGCCTGCCTCCCGGTGCGGCGGGAGGGCCACGTTCCTACCGTCTACGGCTGGACACGAAAGCCGGAGCGCTTTACCTGGGGGGGAACGGCGCTGAGCAACCCTTGGCAGGGTGGCAAGGGGAACGCGCCGCGGGCGCCTACCAGGCGTACCTGGTGCTCTGGAATGGTGACCGCGCGCTGCGGTCGGTGCCGTTGTTCCGGTTCTTGCTGGATGGTGCGGGTCAGCTCACCGCGGTGGAGGACAGCCATGGGCTGTCCATCGGCTAGCGCTCACTCCACGCCGGTGAGCACGCTGCGGGCGGTCTGCACCGCCTGATCGACATCGGCGCGGCTGATGCCGTAGTGGGTCACCATGCGCACCACGCCGCCGAAGTAGTTCGACACCTTGACGCCGCTCGCCGCCATCGCCCGGATGAAGTGCTCTGAGGTCATGGCCTGGGGCCGGCACAGCACGATGTTGGTTTGTACTTCGGCGGGCTGCACCAGCAGGCCGGGGATCTCCGCCAGCCCGTCCACCAGATAGCGGGCGTTCTCGTGATCCTCCTCCAGCCGCTCCATCATGGTTTCCAGCCCTACGATGCCCGCCGCTGCGATGACCCCCGCCTGGCGCATGCCGCCGCCCACGGCCTGACGCCAGCGGCGCGCTTCCTGGATAAAGGCCGTACTGCCGCACACCGCCGAACCCACCGGCGCCGCCAGTCCCTTGGAGAAGCAGAACTGAACACTCGCCGCCTCCCGCACCAGCGTGGCCGGACGCTGGTGCAGCGCCACGGCTGCGTTGAAGATGCGGGCGCCGTCCATGTGGATCGGCACGCCCTGGCGCTGGGCTAATTCCGCCACCGCGGTCACGTGCTCCGGCAGCAGCACCTTGCCGCCGCAGCGGTTGTGGGTGTTCTCCAGGCAGATGAGCTTGGTGCGGGGGAACTTGTTGTTGTCCGGCCGGATAGCCTGCTCCAACGCCGGTAATGGCAGAGCGCCGTCGGGCGCGTTAGCTACCGTCCGCACGTGGATGCCGCCCAGAGTGGCGGGGCCGCCGTTCTCGTACCAAAAGATATGCGACTCGTCCCCCAGCACTACCTCGTCGCCGCGGCCGCAGTGGGTGAGAATGGCCACCAGGTTGCCCATGGTGCCGCTGGACACGAACACCGCCGCCTCTTTCCCCATGCGCTCCGCGGCCAGCTCTTCTAGGCGGTTGACAGTGGGGTCCTCACCGTAGCCGTCGTCGCCGAGCTCGGCGCGGTACATGGCCTCTCGCATCTCGGGCGATGGCTGAGTCACGGTGTCGCTGCGCAGGTCGATGAAGGGCATGGGCGCTCCTAGAGAGATGGCGAAGATTCTATGCGATATGGGGCCTATGCGATTCTAGCACCCACACTTGCGTGCGGCCATCGCGCGCGTCTAAGATGCTGTGGAAATTAGCGTACGGTCTCGCCAGACCCTTCGCAGGCCCAGTGCGACCGTTTGCGGCCGCCGGGCTGAGCTTGCGGCGCATTTGGACGCAGCTAGTGAATGGTACGTGCAGTCCCCTGACCGTCAACGGTCCTCGACCTATGGCAATGAGTACATCAAAGGAGCGGCCATGATCTATGAAATCCGGACCTACATCCTCAAATCTGGCGCGGTACGGGATTACGAGGCCCTCTTTGGCGCGGCCTACCCCACGCGGGCCAACTACTCGCCGCTCTACGGCTTCTGGCACACGGAGATCGGCCCCTTGAACCAGCTCGTGCACATCTGGCCCTACGAGAGTCTCCAGCATCGGGCTGACACCCGCGCCGCCGTGAACCAAGACCCCAGCGGCGCATGGCCGCCAAAGGGCAACGACTTGATCCTCACCCAGGAGAACGACATCGTCGTGCCAATCGCGGGCATGCAGCACTGGGAAGGCCCCCAGGAGTTCGGGAGTGTGTACGAGCTGCGGATGTACACCTACCCCTACGGCGAGATCGCAAAGGTGGCGGAGCAGTTCGCCGCCAAGTATGACGCGCGCAATGCAGTCTATCCCGTGGGTGGAGTCTGGACCAGCGAGTTGGGGAACATGAACCGGCTTTACCAGCTCTTCCCCTACAAGGACTGGGCGCACCGTGACACCATGCGGGCCAAGATCCGCGGCGAGAACATCTGGCCGCCGCACACGGATATACACCCTGTCTCCCAGTTGGTGCGCCATATGACCCCGGCGGCCTTCTCGCCATTGCGCTAACCCAGGAGTACGCACGTGCAACTGCCACCCGTTGCCGCCACTACCGTAGGGAGCCTGCCTCGCCCGGTCTGGCTGGGCGACACTAATCGCGCCGATATGAGCTTCCGGCTCGAAGGAGCGGCCCGCCAGGAAGCCCTGGATGACGCCACCCGGTTGGCGCTCGATGAGCAGGAAGCCCTGGGCATCGAGCTGGTAACCGACGGTGAGCAGCGCCGCGCCAATTTCATCAACCACGTTCTGGAATCCATGGATGGGTTCGACTTTGTGCACCGGCGGGAGAAGCACATCCGGCGCAATCTCACCCGCTCCCGGGAAGTTCCTCGGGTGGTGGGGCCGGTGCGGCGGCGCGCCAGCGCCACGGTGGAGGACCTGCGCTTCGTAAAGTCCCACACCGTCCTGCCGGCGAAAGTTGCCGTGCCCGGACCGTTGACCGTGGTGGACACTACCTACGACGAGTACTATCACGACGAGGCCGCGCTGGCGATGGACGTGGCCGCGGCCATCAACGCCGAGATCCTCGAACTGCAAGCCGCAGGCTGCGACATGATACAGATCGATGAGCCCGCCATGACCCGCTATCACGAGAAGACCGCGGAGTTTGGGGCCAGGGCGCTCAACCGCTGCCTGGAAGGCGTGACCGTGCCCACGGTCGTCCACCTGTGCTACGGCTACCCCCGCGGCGGAACGCAGCAGCACGAGTACACCTATCCGGAGCTGCTGGAAACGCTCATGGACACCAACATCGGCGGCTTCTCTATGGAGTTCGCCCGCAGCGGCTACGATCCCGCCATTCTGCAGGGTTGCGGCGACCGTTTGGTGATGTACGGCTGTGTGGACCCCAGCGATGCCCGCCCCTTGGAGTCGCAGGAAGAGGTGGTGGGCCGCATCCGCGCCGCGCTGCAGCACGTCCGGCCGGAGCAACTGCTCATTGCCCCGGATTGCGGACTGATGACCATCACCCGGGAACAGGCCCGCGCCAAGATGGAGCGGCTGGTGAGCGCTGCCCGGGAAGTGCGGGAGTCGCTCTAGTCATGCCGGAGACCCCGGTCAGCTTCTCGGTCCAGGAGCCGGAGGGCGTCATTACCCTGGAAGGCCAGCTCTTCGTGCCTGAAACGGACGGCCCCGCGCCCGGCGTGGTGGTCTGTCACCCCCATCCGCTCTACGGCGGCGCCATGGGCAACAACGTGGTGGAGGCCATCTGTGGCAAGCTCCAGGCCCGCGGCCTGGCGACGCTGCGGTTCAACTTCCGCGGCGTGGGCGGCAGCCAGGGCGCCCACGGCCAAGGCGTAGACGAACTGCGGGATGCCGGAGCCGCGCTTGCTTGCCTGGAGCAACAGGCAGGGGTGGCCCCCGCCCGCATTGGCCTGGCCGGCTACTCCTTCGGTTCGCGGGTCAGCTTGCAGACCGCCGGCGCCGACCCGCGGGTGCAGGCGGTGGCGATGATCGCGCTGCCCACCAGCCGGCTGGACACGACCACTGCGCTCGATGACTACCAGAAGCCCAAGTTCTTCATCTCCGGTGGCCGCGACGACGTTTCCAATACCGACGCCCTCCGCGCCTACGTGGACCACCTGCCCGAGCCAAGGACGCTCCAAGTGGTGGAGGGCATCGACCATTTCTGGCTGGGCGCGGAGTCCGCGATGGCCGACGCCGTGGCCGATTTCTTTGCGGACTCTCTGTGAGCGCGCCACTGTCACTGCCGGGCGCATTGGACCGCGCCACGCTCCAGCAGTTGCTGGATGCCACGCCGCCGCTGCTGGAGGGCATGCCCAATCCTGCGACCCAGTTGCAGCCCAACGGCGTCGATTTGACGCTGCGCTCCGTGGCGTGGCTATCGACCATTGGGCAAGTCGGTATCGATAACAGCGATAGGGTGCTTTCCGGCGCCGTGGAGCAAGAGTTCGATTATGAGGGATACCTGCACCTCGCTGCGGGGCCCTACCTCATCACCCTCAATGAGGTGGTGCATCTCCCCCGTGACCTGACTGCGTTGGCTTGGCCCCGCTCCTCGCTGCTCCGCTGCGGCGTAGCAATTCACAGCGCGGTGTGGGATGCCGGGTATGAGGGCCGCTCGCAATGCTTGATGAGCATCCTGAATCCGCACGGTTTTCGGGTGGCGCGGGATGCTCGAGTGTTGCAATTGGTGTTCTTCAGCCTCTCCCAACCGGTGGCTGTGGGATACCAGGGCGTTTATCAGCGAGAGAACCTGGAACCGTAAAGCGCAGCCCCCGCAAGCGAGGAGTCCAGAGGGGTGCACCCCCACTGGCAGGCGGCAGTAGATGTGCCGCACACCCAAGGGGGAGTCCAGAGGGGCACAGCCCCTTTGGCAGGAGTCTGAGGGTGTCCCTCAGAACCCCCCTTTTCTTTATTCTTCCCCTTCCTTCCAGGAAGGGGGTTAGGGGGATGGTCCGCCACCTGATTGCTTTGTCGCCCCACTCCTCGCAATGACGCGCCGCGCGGCGGGAGCGCGGGTGAGTGGGCAGCAAGCACCTCCCGCTAGACCCCACTAACAACTCGGTTTAGTTGTGCCTGTGCTACACTGGAAACAGAAGACCTCGAACGAGATACGACCCAACGTGTCGCTGCTTTCCACTAAGTCCACCCACAAGGCCCTACGCCTCCGCCGCGGCGCCCTCTTTTTTGCGATTGCCGTGCTGATCTTCATTGGCGACCAGCTCACCAAAAGCCTGATCCGAGCCAATCTCTTGCCCGGACAGTCTATCCCAGAGGATGGCTGGTTTCGCATCACCCACGTCACCAACACCGGCGCCGCGTTCGGCATATTCGCCGACCAGTCGGCCTTCTTGCTCATCACCACCGCGGTGGGAGTCACTGCCATCGTGGCCTACTACCTGTTCCCCCCGACGGAGAGCCCGTTGCTCACGGCCAGCCTCGGGCTGCAGCTTGGCGGCGCAGTCGGCAACCTTTTGGATCGACTTCGTCTGGGCCATGTCACCGACTTCCTGGACTTTCGGGTATGGCCGGTATTTAACGTGGCGGACTCCGCCATTGTGGTGGGGGTGTCTGTGCTGGCCTTCTTCATATTCTTTGGCGATCGGTTTAGCCGGCGGCCGCCCGATGGGGCGGCGGACTCCGGTCCCTCAAGCCAGCCACTGCGGTGACAGAACCACTACTGCGCTTCACGGTAGCTGCCGCGGGCGAGCGCCTCGACCGTTTTCTGGCCGCTCGCTGCGATTACTCTCGGAGTCACCTCCAGCGCCTCATCGATGCCGGTGCGGTGCAGGTGAACGGCACGTTGGCTAAAGCCAGTCATAAGTTGGAGCGCGGCGATGAGGTGGCGGCTACCCTGCTGCCGCCGGAAACCGTGCCCCTAGAGCCACAGTCGATCCCCCTACAGGTAGTGGCCGATGAGCCTGATTACCTGGTAGTGGACAAACCTGCCGGCTTAGCGGTGCATCCCGCGCCCGGCCACCCCGACGGAACGCTGGTGAACGCGGTGCTGGCGCTCTGCCCAGAGCTACGGACCGAGGCGGGTTCGCTGCGGCCGGGCATTGTGCATCGGCTGGACAAGGACACCTCGGGCTTGATGGTGGTGGCAAAGCACCCTCGGGCTCAGGACCGACTGGCGCGCCAGTTCCAGGAGCGCACCACCACCAAGGAGTACCTGACGCTGCTGGAAGGCCGGCTGGAGCCGGAGCGCGGCGCCGTCGATGCGCCCATTGGGCGCGACCCGCTGCGACGCCAGCGGATGATGGTCACCGAGCGTGGCGGCCGGGCGGCCCGCACCGGCTATCGGGTATCGGAGTACCTGAAACGGCACACCTACGTCTTGGCCGCGCTGGAGTCCGGCCGCACCCACCAGATCCGAGTGCACTTCGCCGCCATCGGCCACCCCGTCGTCGGCGATGCGGTCTACGGCCATGCGCTGGACTGGTGCCCGCGGCAGTTTCTGCATGCCCACGTGCTGGGCTTCCGCCGTCCCAGCGACGGCGCCGCCGTGGAGTATCGCTCCGAGTTGCCCCCAGAGTTGCAGGCGGCGCTGCAGCACGCCCGCGGCGAGTGAAACGGCGCCCTTGTGTTAGAATCGCAACGTGGCCGCTGACACCACCTCCACCTAGTTCCGAGGCAATTTATGGACACTCCCGTACGGGTGCGTTTCGCGCCCAGTCCCACCGGCGAGCCCCACGTGGGCAACATCCGCTCCGCACTGTTCAACTGGCTCTACGCCCGCCACACCGAAGGCGTCTTTATTCTCCGCATTGAGGACACCGACCAGAACCGTCTGGCGCCCGGCGCGCTAGAGGCCATCTTTGAAGGACTGCGCTGGTTGGGTTTGGAATGGGATGAAGGCCCGGAGTATGGCGGCCCGCATGAGCCGTACGTGCAGTCGGAGCGCACCCACCTGGGGATATACACCCAGCATGCCCAGCAGCTTATCGCATCAGGCTGGGCCTACGAGTGCTGCTGCCCTTCCGAGCGGTTGGATGAGGTGCGCAAGGCCATGCAGGCGCAGAAACGCCCTCCCATGTACGACCGTCACTGCCGCGTGCCCGAGCAGCGGGAAGCCATGCGCGCCCAACATCCTGATGCCACGCCCGTGGTACGGTTTGCTATCCCTGAAGCTGGCGACACCACCTTTACCGATGAGGTGCGCGGCGAGGTGACCGTGGCCAACGGCACCTTGGATGACTTTGTGCTGCTGAAATCGGATGGTTTCCCCACCTACCACCTCTCCAACGTGGTGGACGACCACCTGATGGAGATCACGCACGTCATCCGGGGCGACGAATGGCTGCCCAGCACTCCCCGTCACGTGCTGCTGTACCGCGCCTTCGGGTGGGAGCAGACTATGCCGCGCTTTGTGCATCTGCCCCTCATCCTGGGGCCGGACCGGGCCAAGCTCTCCAAGCGCCACGGCGCCACCAGTATCACCGAGTACCAGCGGGAGGGCTATCTGCCGGAGGTCATGGTGAATTTTCTGGCCCTCCTGGGCTGGTCCCTGGATGATAAGACCGAGATTATGTCGGCACGAGACCTCATGCGCAGCTTCAGCTTGGAGCGCATCGGGAAGGCTGCAGCGGTCTTCAACCGAGACAAGCTGGACTGGATGAACGGCTACTACATCCGAGAGCTGGACCCGCTGGAGCTGACCGACCGCCTCATCCTCTACCTGGAGCGTCCGGAAGCCGAGGGCGGCCTCCCCGTTCGCATCACCCGACCCATCGACGAGCGGTACCTCCACCGCATTGTGCCGCTGGTGCAGGAGCGGTTGAAGACCCTGGGCGAGGCCGCCGGGTTGGTGGACTTCTTCTTCCTGGCTGACGGTGACCTGGACTACGACGTCGCAACCCTCTCCGGCAAGCAACTCGATGCGGCTACCGCCCAACGGGCGCTGGCGGCCGCGCTGGCCAGCCTGCAGACGCAAAGCGACTGGTCCCACGGGGCGTTGGAGGCGCTCTGCCGCCCGCTGGCCGAGGAGTTGGAGCTGAAGACCGGCCCCTTCTTCGGCGTGCTGCGCGTGGCCATCAGCGGCCGGACCGTCTCGCCCCCGCTCTTTGAGACCATGGCCGTGCTGGGCCGCGAGCGCGCACTGGCGCGGCTCAATCTTGCGCTGCAAAAGCTTAGCTGAGGCTTACAGCCGCTTATTGCACCGCCTGCGCGCTCCCCAGCGCACACCCATCTCGTAGCGGACAGCCCGCGCACCGCGGCGCTTTCCGACAGTAGTCCTTCCCCAGTTGCACCAACTGCGCGTGGTACTCGTTGAACAGCGCCGCGTCCGCCGGCAGGTGGCCCATGAACAGCTCCCGGTAGCCCTGATACGTCCGGACCTCCGGCATCACCCCCACCCGCTCCAGGATGCGGCGGGTGTAAGCGTCCACCACAAAGGTGGCATGCCCGGCCGCATAGAGCAGGATCGCATCGGCGGTCTCCTCCCCCACGCCGGACACGCTCAACAGCGCCTGGCGCACAGCCTCCGTGTCGCCCGCTAACCGGGCGGGCCAGTCGTCCCCTAGCCAATCTAGCAAGGCGCGCAGTCGCTTCGCTTTCACCGTGAAGGTCCCGGCGGAACGGATCAGCGTGGCCAGCTCCTCCGGTGCGAGCGCCCGCAATGCACCCGCTTCCATCACCCCCGCCGCTTTGAGGTTGGCGATGGCCTTCTCCACGTTGCCCCACGCGGTGTTCTGAGTGAGCACCGCACCCACGATCACCTCGAAGCGGGACTCGGCCGGCCACCAGTGGAGCGGCCCGTAGTGCTCGGATAGCCTGCGGTGGATGGCGAGCAGTTGGGAGGTCGTATCCATCGTATCCATCGTATCGGTCGTACCCATGCGTATCCGTCCCATCCTATCCATTTGATGCGTCGACGTGGGGTCTTTGCCATGTCGCTCCTCTCCCGATATGGTACAGTGCGGGCACTGTGGACCACGGAGGAGATCATGCCAACCGCGACTATTGACGGCCTGAATGTAAACTACGTCACACACGGCTCTGGCCCGGCCCTGCTGATGCTGGCCCCCGGCGGTTTCGATGCGGCTATGGAGAAGTGGGAAACCACGGGCGTCTGGAAGAGCGTGCTGCCGTTGCAATCCCTGGCCAACCACTACACTATCATCGCCTACGACCGCCGAGAGTCGGGCGCGTCGGGTGGGCGGGTGGAAAAGCTCTCCTGGCCACTCTTCGCCGAGCAGGCCAAGGGTCTGCTGGACCACTTGGGGGTGCGTGAGGCGTACGTGTTTGGCGGCTGCATGGGCTGCTCTGTGGCCCTGGCCTTCGCGGTCCGCTATCCGGAGGCCACCCGCGCGCTCATCCTGCACTACCCGGTGGGCGGCTACCGCTGGAAAGTGAGCGGGCAGGATCGCTTTATGCGGCACGTGCGCTTTGCCCAAGCACAGGGGTTGGCAGGTGTGGCCGCGCAAGCCCACGATGGCAGGTCCTTCTGGAACGATCCTGAGGCCGGTCCCTGGGCCTCGTGCATTGCCCACGACCCGGAGTTCGCGGCGACGTTTCAGCAGCAGGACGTCGACCGCTACCTCGGGATGGTGGCCGCCAGTGGCCGCACGCTGTTCGATCGCGATACGCCGCCGGGCGCCGAGCCGGAGGAGGTTATGGGGATCAAGGCCCCGGCCCTCATCATGCCCGGCGACGACCCTTCCCACGCGACCTCGGGCGCCCATTACTTGCGGGAGTTGCTGCCAGCCCAGGAGTTCTGGCCTGTAATGCCGCCAAACCAAGCGCCGGACGCGGTTCGTGACCGGATAATCGAGTTTCGTAACACCCACGGCTAACTTGTACCCCAAGCGGGGAGTCCAGAGGGGACACCCCCTCTGGCAGGAGGTATGGAGGATGTGCCTCCATAACCTACTTTTCTTTAACCACTAGCAACTCACCTGTAAGGAGCACCTATGTCTGTCCGACTCGTCGTCAAAATCAACGCTGCCCCCGGTAAGGGCGCCGAGCTTGCCAGCGCCCTCGTGGTGCGTTGCGCCGAGGTAGCCGTGGAGGACGCCGGCTGCGAGCAGTACGAGATCTTCCAGAGCACAGCCAACCCCGACAATCTGGTAATGCTGGAGCTCTGGGAGGACCAAGCCGCGCTGGACGCCCACTCGCAGGCCAACGCCAAGCGCCCGCCGCTCTTCCCGGAGCTGCGGGAGGGCCGTGGCGAACGCGAGGACTACGGCTACAACCGCACCCGCTAACGTAAATCCAGGTCGCCCCACGCGGGAGTCCAGAGGGGCGCAGCCCCTTTGGCAGGAGGCATGGAGGATGTGCCTCCATAAACCTTCTTCTTCTCTCTAGGGGGAGTCCAGAGGGGTGCAACCCCACTGGCAGGCAGTATGGAGGATGTGCCTCCATAAACCTTCTTCTTCTCTCTAGGGGGAGTCCAGAGGGGTGAACCCCACTGGCAGGCGGCATGGAGGATGTGCCTCCATACACTACTCATCTTTACTTCCCCCTTCCTTCCAGGAAGGGGGTTAGGGGGATGGTCCGCCCCATAATTGAAACGCACCCCCACTGGCAGGGTTCTGGGGGTGTCCCCCAGTACTTGAAAGCGGGGAGTCCAGAGGGGTGCAACCCCACTGGCAGGCGGTATGGAGGATGTGCCTCCATACACTACTCTTCTTTACTTTCCCCCTTCCTGAAAGGAAGGGGGCCAGGGGGATGGTGCGCGCATTGATTGAGGCAGCTCCCCAAAGAGGAGCACAAAGGGGGGAGGGCAGTAAGCCCTCCCCCCTCTAGCTGACTAACAGCTAATAACTAATGACTTACTACGCCCCGGCATAGGCCGCGTTGCGGAGTACGGTGCCCGGCAGCGCGCCGGTGTGCTTCCCGTTCTCGATGAGCACCTGACCGTTGACCACCGTGCAGATAATGCCGTCCGCTTTTTGCTCCAAGCGGCCGCCGCCGCCGGGCAGGTCGTGCACCGTCTCCGGTGCACGGTCGCCCACGGTCGCCGGGTCAAAGACCACTAGGTCGGCAGCCAACCCCGGCTGCACCAGCCCGCGGTCGTGGAGACCGTAAACTTGCGCGGTCATGAACGTCAGCTTCCGGACCGCCTCCTCTATGGTCATGATGCCCTTTTCCCGTACCCAGTAGCCTAGCAGCCGGGTGCAGTAGCCGTAGCCCGCGTCGAAGATGACGTGCGCGCCGGCGTCAGAGAGGCCCACGAGGGTGTACGGGCTGCGCAGGAACGTGCCCACCGCATCGTCGTCGCCGTTGATGAGGTTGATCTCGAAACCGGTCTCCAGCTCCTCCTCCACCGCCAGGTCGAGGAAGGTGTCGAGCACGTCTGCGTTGCGCTCGGCGGCGATCTGTGCGATCGACTTGCCGGTGAGCCCCTGGTTTTTCGGCAGTACGGGCTTGGTCACGTACAGCATGTCCCAACGCCGGGAGAAGGTGGTCTCGAAGGTATCGGTCACCGCCTCGGCCCGTAGCTTGGCCCGCACCGCGCTGTCCTGGAACGCCGCCATCTTCTCAGCCGGCTCGGCCAGCATGAGGGGAAGCCAGGCCGGTAGCCCGTCAAACACCTGGCAGTTCTTCATGTTGAAGCGGGTGTTGTTACGCCGCGGGCTGGAGAGCGGATAAGCCCGCGCCCCCTGCTCGAAACCATCTTCGGCAATCTGCAAATGGCGCTTCCAGCCGTCCGGGTCGCTCCAACGTTGCTGGACGCTCAGCCAGATCACCGGCCGACCGGTGCGTAGGGAGAGCTCCTGCGACATCTTGGCGTTCTGGGGAATGGCCCGCGGCTGGCTGGTCTGGATAACCCCGGCCCCAAACTCTCCTAGGACGTCCGACAGGGCGAAGATCTCCTCTTCGCTCGCAATTACGCTGGGCACCGGGCGGCCGCGGAAGTCGAGATGGTTGGGGTTCTTGTTGGTGCTGAACCCAATGGCGCCCGCCTGCATGCCCTCTAGAATCAGCCCTTGCATTGCCTGGATTTCATCGGGGGTTGCGTCCCGCTCCCCGGCCGCCTCGCCCATCGCCCACTGCCGCACTGCAGAGTGGCCGATCATCACCGCCGCATTCACGCCCAGCTTTTTGCCCACGGCATCGATGTACTGGGGGATACTCTCCCAATTCCAGCGGATGCCGGCCCGCAGCGCGTCGATGGGGATAGCCTCAATGCGGGAAAGCATTTGGGCCAGGGTGTCCTGGTCGCTGCTCCGGGCGGGAGCCAGCGCCAGCCCGCAATGGCCCATAATCACGCTGGTGACCCCGTGATAACACGAGGAGGTGCAGAGCGGGTCCCAGGTCACCTGAGCGTCGTAGTGGGTGTGGTTATCGATGAACCCCGGCGCCACCGCCAGGCCGTCCGCATCGATGGTGCGCTGCGCCGACCCGTTGACCTTGCCCACCTCCGCGATCTTGCCGCCACTGACGGCAACGTCGCCCCGGAAGGCCGGAAGGCCGGAACCATCGATGATGCGGGCGTTCTTAATGACCAGATCGTATGACATAGCCTGCTCCCTTCACTAATCCGTGACGCTATCGAAAGCGCTTCTAGCTAGGTGGCTAGATCATACACGCCTCCCCGAAAATCGCAAGTTTGTTGGATCGCGGGAGGCCTCGCTAGGTTGTGCGCACCATCCCCCCGGCCCCCTTCCTGTCAGGAAGGGGGGAGTAAAGATAAGGTCTGGGGGACACCCCCAGACCCCTGCCAAAGGGGCTGCGCCCCTCTGGACTCCCGTGTCGGGCCCGGCGCCCCGCTAACAGACCCTTCCAAGTCTTTCTTCTATTGCCCCTCTTAGATGATAGTTCTCATATTGAATATCTGATCTCAAGTAAGCAATCTCTGCATTAACAGCATCACATTCACTTGGGCCTAGAGCTAGATGTGCTATCTCATGTATCAAGACTATATTCATATACTTAGAGTCTTGATGATTCTTTATTTCAATTTTCCGAGACCCCAATAAAGCACAACCTGCAGTCCACGTTTCATCACATGGCGATGGGTCTTCATTAATAGTAAAGTGTCCAGCTCGCCTGATAAGTTCAAGTGTGGCACCGTGCTTACTCAAATCGTAGATAGCATCACTTATCCTCGACTTAAAAGTGTCTGATCCATTAACCTCGTGACCCACAGTAATATCAGCAGTAAGTTTTTCTATCGAGATAGGGACGGGAGTCGGGGTAGGAGTAGCCTTAGTCTTAGCGTACTTATCGTACTTAGGGTTATAGTGAAATAAAAGCCTTCCATCATCAGTAATGTAGTAACCACCATGTCCTCTGTCATCATAATTAATGGCTGTTGGTCTTGGTGTTCTTGTTGGCATAGGAGCCAAATTGTTTACATATCCATTATCAGTTGTTGGTTTAGTATCTAACAAGTCCTGATAACTAGGACGGCAAACATTAGATAACACCATTAAAAGTATGACTGCAACACCTGCATAGATTATAAAATCGTTAGATCCTTTACGCACAGCACTCCTTACGTTCTACTAAGATAACGGGATTGATCCGTTGTGCTATTTGGCCTGATTAGAACTTATCTCTCTTACGATAAGTGGACATACCTCATCTAATCTATGATCAGGTATCTCATATAAAAGCGAGTCGTGAATCTCGATAATGTCTAATTATAGTACGGTTATAGAATCTTTTGCAAGCACATCATTGTAGAAAGTACCACGTTCCCCTGGCCCCCCTCCTGAAAAAAAGGAGGGAGTAAAGCTAAGGTCTGGGGGACACCCCCAGACCCCTGCCAAAGGGGCGCCGCCCCTCTGGACTCCCGCGTGGGACCGCCTCCCCGAAAATCGCAAGTTTGTTGGATCGCGGGAGGCCTCGCTAGGTTGTGCGCACCATCCCCCCGGCCCCCTTCCTGTCAGGAAGGGGGGAGTAAAGATAAGGTCTGGGGGGGACCCAGCGCTGCTTGCTGTGACAATTTGCGCTGCATTGCTCAGGCCCGTTAGAATGGGCACCTAATCGTGGGGTTGCACAAACAGCGGCTGTTCCGCAACCGCTGACCGGCACGGAGGGCGCTGTGGCCATCGATACCAGCGAGCATGAGACCTACGGCAAGAGCGAGGAAGGCTACATTCGCCCGCCCGGGTACCTGGGCCGCTCGGTAAAAGTGGTCGGCCCGATCCGTCCGCTCGATCCGGCGGACGATCCGCACGCACAGAACCGCCGCGGCGAGCTGGGTAAACCGCTCTTCAACTGGTATTACAACACCATCTCCAAAGACCCCATCAGCCGCATGGGTTTCCTCACCCACGCCGCCGACAAGGAAGCGCTGCTGAGCACCATTGTGGGGCAGGCAAAACTGGGCCAAGTGCGCCCTGAGCGCACGCCGGTGGACGACCCCGCGGTCATGTCCCGCCACATCAAGCAGGCGTTGGCCTACATGGGCGCCGACGCGGTGGGCATTGCCCGCACCGATCCCGCCTACCTCTATCAAGACGGCGCCCAGCGCGACACCAGCGAGGTGTTGGTGGCCGGCCATGAAGCCGACACCCCGGACGCGCTGGCGGAGCGCTATCCCTACGCCATCGTGTTCATTGTGGCCTGGGATGACGAGATGGGCCGCGCCCACCGTCATCGTATCGGCGACGCGGCGTATTTCGCCGGCGCTCAGCGAGGCCACACTATCACCGCCAACCTGGAGGGATATCTCCACGAGTTGGGCTATAACAGCCGTCACGGCGCGGCCAACCCGATGCCGCTCGCGCTGCTGGCCGGTCTGGGTGAGCTGGGACGCAATGGCCTGGTCATTACCGAAAAGTTCGGCGCCCGCATGCATCCCAACGTCATCCTCACCGATCTGCCGCTCGTGCCCGACAAGCCCATCGACCTCGGCGTCTCGGATTTCTGCGCCATCTGCAACAAGTGCGCCATCAGTTGCCCCACCAATAGCATCACGCACGAAGGCAAGGTGGCCCACAACGGTATTGAGAAGTACAAGATCAACTGGAAGACCTGCTACGCCCTGCGCGCGTTCTGGACCGACCTGTGGCAGATGTGCCTCACCTGCGTAGCCTCCTGCCCCTACACCAAGCGCAACACCTGGTGGCGCAGCGCGGCGGTGAACCTGCTGCGGACCACGCCGATACGGCTCCGCCCGCTAGTAGTGCATCCCCTCAAGTGGCTCGACGATAAGTTCTGGGGGTGGATCCCCAGGAAGCGAGTCCGCTGGCTGGGCTACGACTCCGGAAAGGAACAGGGCACGGAGAGCTGCAACATCGAAGGCTGCTCCTGCCACAAGGAAAACCCACCGCCGGGTAAGCAGGGAGTCTATACCCCGCTGCGGGAGAACACCGTCCGCTTCGACCGTCGCAAGCCGATTGGCAAAGCGGCGTCCCGCAAGTGACCAGGGCCGCCCTGCACCATGTTCGACCGCCTTTTCCGCAAGCAAGCGCCCGACCCGTACTGGGACGCCTTTATTAACCGTCCGTTGTCGGATCCCGCCAACATCCTCAGTGGTGTGTTGCGGGACACCAAAGGTGCCGTGCTGCATCCGGTGCAGACCGATATCCATGATTCCGGCGCGATGTCGGGGCATCTGAAGACGCTTGCGCGCTTCTTTGGCGCGCAGCTGGTGGCTATCGCTGCCACCGATCCCGCACTGGTGCGCGTGCGCCCCGGCCACTATCTGCAGGATGAGGGTGACGAGGAGCCGCCACCGGAGCAACTCGCGGCGCGGCTGCCGTTCGCCATCATCTGCGCGCGCCGCTCCGACCATGACCCCGCGATCGCGCTTGGCTACGGCGGTCAGTACCCGGTCCAGCGGCTGGCGGAGGTGCACTTCAACCTGCGGGGCTATCTGCGGGAGTTGGGGTACCACGCCGTGCTCGGCGCGGGCAGCGTGGCCGCGCTGGCCGCGGCCGCCGGCATGGGACGGCTTGACGGCGCGGGACGCCTGGTTGCGCCCTCCGGCCGCCAGCGCGTGGTGCTTGGTGACGTAGTGCTCACCGACATCCCGCTCGTGCCCGATAATCCCGCTTCCGGCAACGGATAGGAGCCTGCATGACCTACGTCATCACTCAGCCCTGCGAAGATTTGAAGGACGCCACCTGCGTGGAGGTCTGCCCGGTGGAGTGCATCAAGACCACGCCGGAGGCTCGCCAGTACTACATCGACCCCGAGATCTGCATCGAGTGCGAGCAGTGCGCCTTCGTGTGCCCGGTGGACGCTATCTTCATCGACAAAGAGGTGCCGGCCGAGTGGACCAGCTACATCGACGCCAACACCCTCTTCTTCCAGCAAACCAAGGAGACGCTGGTCCCGCTACCACTGGAGCAGGCTGAGCAGATGCTCCAGGCGGTCTACCGTGAGGCGGCCGAGGTGCATGCCGCCGTTGGTGTCGCCGTGGTGGACAAAGCGGGCGAGCTCATCCTTGCCGGGCACATGGACAGCGCGCCGCCGGACAGTGAGGAGGCTGCGGTGAACAAAGCGTTCACATCGGCCTACTTTCAGCTCCCTACGCATGAGGTCGGCCCCCGCCTCCAGCGGCTGGACGCCACTGCCGACGTCCCCGCCGACCGCCTGGTAGCCGTGCCGGGCGGCCTCACCGTGCTGACCGTCGGCTTCATGGTGGGAGCCATCGGCGTGGCCGGCGGTTCCCCGGAGCAGAACATCCGCTGCGCCCGCGCCGGCCTCGCCGCCTTCAAGCCGTAGCGGTTCGTTCCAACCCCACCGTCGCCGGCACGTCTAAGGTCATCGCTGTATAATGCGCGAGACGACAGCACACCAGCCCTAGCTAATGCACTGAGGAGGTACGCCATGATCTGGTCTTGGGACGCCGATGGACACGTAGAAGAATGGGAGGGCACCTTTGCCGATCCCTACTTCGACACCGCAGCCAAAGATAAGCGCCCGGTGGTCATTGACCCCAAGGGTGACGGCATGCTGATGTGGCAGATCGCCGGCCGCGCGGAGCCCTTTAAGTTCGGCGGCTCCCCCGTCAGCATGAACAACAAACCCTCCCTGGAGCAGGACCGTCTGGCCGAGTGGCGCGGCACCATGGAGACCGCCGAGCTGCGCGCCGCTAAGCCCCGCTTGGAGCTGATGGACAACGAGCACACCACCATGGCGGTGAACTACCCAACCATGCTGCTCAAGTGGCCCGTCTCACCCGATCCGGCCCTCAGCCAGGCCATCACGCGCTCCTACAACAACTGGATCGGCGACGTCAGCAACCAGGCGCCCGACCGCCTGAAGTGGGTGAGTGTCGTCGATTTCTTCGACCCGAAGTGGGCCGCGCAGGAGATCCGCCGCACCAAGGACATGGGCTCTCTGGGCGTCATGCTCTCCGGCGTGGTGGGCGACAAGTACATCGACGACCCCGCCTTCGAACCGATCTGGGAGGCCATTGCCGAGACCGGCATGGTGGCCGCGGTGCACCCCATGGTGGCCTCCGAGACCTACGGCGCCGACGTGTTTCATTTCTCGGTGCTCAATGGCTTCAAACGCATCATCCTCTCCGGCCTGCTGGACCGCTACCCGAACTTGAAGGTCGGCTTCCTCGAGACCAGTTGCACCTGGCTGGACTTCATGGCCTGGCGCACCATGGAAGAAATCGACCAGATCGTGGAGCGCCATAAGGTGGGCATCAACGTTGGAAAGAACGTACCCAAGATGACGCCGGAAGAGTACATCAAGTCCGGCCGCATCTACGTTGGCTTTGAGGTGGAGGACGAGGCGCTGCCCTACATGGTGGAGCGCTGGGGCCTCGATTGCTGGCTCTACGCCAGCGACATTCCGCACGCCCACCGCATTCTGGACGCCGGGAACCACTTCATGGGCCGGGAAGACCTGGCCGACGATGCGAAGCGCAAGCTGCTGGTGGACAACACCGCCGCATTCTACGGGCTGCCGTTGCCGGAGTAGGCTGAGCGGGCATAATCCGGGGAGGGGCTGCCCCACTGCAGCCCCCGCCCCCCTTCCCCTCAACCACGCGCGCTCCAAACGGGGGAGTCCAGAGAGGTGCAACCGCTCTGGCAAGCGGTCTGGGGTGTCCCCGCGACCGACCGGCCACCCCAGATTGCCACGTCGCGGGCTCCTCACAATGATAGCCTGTCGGCGCCGTTGGGGGGGCTTGTAGCCGGTAGGGGTCCCCCTATGCACTCACGCCTGCGGTCTAACGGAGCGTGCTGAGAGGCGGAGCCTCTTTGCCATGGGTTCCAGGGGGTGTCCCCCTGGAAAACAACAGAACTGAGTGGGTGGGTGGGCAGCAACCACTGCCCGCACTAACCCACTAATGGCTAGCAACTCACTGGGGCGCTGCTGGGGCGCTGCCCAGCGCCTGTCAAAGGAGCGGACCGCTGAAGGGCCCCCCTACTCCACCCCTAACGCGCGTTTCGCCGCCCGCAAGGTGTTCACCAGCAGCATCGCCCGCGTCATGGGGCCAACCCCGCCCGGTACCGGCGTGATGGCTGCCACCTTCTCCGACACCGGACCGTAGTCCACGTCGCCCACCAGGCGAGAGCCGCTCTTGGTGCTGGCGTCGGCGATGCGATTGATTCCCACGTCGATTACCACAGCCCCCTCCGCCACCATCTCCGCCCCGATCCCGCGCGCCACGCCCGTGGCGGCCACTAGGATGTCGGCCTGCCGGGTGATTCGGCCCAGGTCTTCGGTGCCGGTGTGGCAGAGCGTCACCGTGGCATTGGCCCCGGTCTGCTTTTGCAGCAGCAACGCCCCCAGCGGCTTGCCCACCAGGTTGCTGCGGCCACAGACCACCACGTGCTTGCCCTCCGGCGCGTAGCCGTAGCGCAGCAGTAGTTGCTGCACGCCCAGCGGCGTGCAAGGCACCAGAAAGCCCGCGCCCTTGAGCAGCCGGCCCATGTTCGCCGAGTGCAGCCCGTCCACGTCCTTGGCCGGGTCCAGCAACTCCAGCACCTGCTCCGCATCGATCTGCGGCGGCAGCGGCAGCTGCACCAAAATGCCGTGATAGCGGTCATCGGCGTTCAGCTCTCGAACTAAGCCCATGAGCTCGTCCTGCGAGATGTCCGCGGTGCGCCGGATGGTCTCGGCGAAGAAGCCGACCTCCACGCCGTCCCGCTCCTTTCCCCGCACGTAGGACATCGAGGCTGGGTTGTCCCCTACCAGCACCACTGCCAGGCCGGGGGTCAGCCCGTGCGCCGCCTTCAGCGCGTCCACTTCCGCCCGCACCTCCGCCCGGATGGTTTCCGCCGTCTTGTTGCCGTCGATGATCTGTGCCGCCATAGCCCACTCCCAGAAGATAATGCGAAATGCATATGCAGTGTACTAAATCGCCGCCCGCTGCGGGGGCATAAGGCAGCTTGTGCGAACGGTTATGCTGTAGCCGCTAGACGTTATTGCTGGAGACACTTCCAAACACCTGTTCCAATGCGCTAGAATGGCCTCGCGCCTCACTCTCGCCCTCAGTAGCCATTGGAGCCTGTGAACACCTCTTTCCTCGACATTCTGGAAGCCTTGAACGACCCCCAGCGGGAGGCGGTCTCGCACCCCGGCGGACCGCTGCTGATCCTGGCGGGGCCGGGCAGCGGCAAGACCCGGGTCATCACCCACCGCATCGCCTACCTCATCCGGGAGCTGGGCGTGGCGCCGTGGCGCATCATGGCGGTCACCTTCACCAACAAGGCCGCGCGGGAGATGAAGGGGCGACTGCTGAACCTGGTGGGCGGCATCGCCGAGGACGTGACCATGGGCACCTTCCACGCGGTGTGCGTGCGTATCCTGCGAGTCGAGGCGGAGCAGGCCGGCTTCGACCGCCGCTTCGTCATCTATGACGACGACGACCAGGTGAACCTGATCAAGCGCACCCTGCTAGACCTGGAAGTGGACATTAAGAAGACCCCGCCCCGCTCCATCCAGAACGCCATCAGCCAAGCCAAGAGCCAACTTATTGACCCGGAGGAGTACAGCACCCACAGCTACTTCGAGGAGGTGGTGCGGCGGGTCTATCAGCACTACCAGGCCGCGCTCGCCGAAGCCAAGGCTCTGGATTTCGACGACCTTATCATGCGCACCGCTCACCTGTTCCGGGACAACGCCCAGGTACGGGAGAAGTACCAGGAACGCTATCTGCATCTGCTGATAGACGAGTTCCAGGACACCAACGTGGCCCAGTATCTTTGGGCGCGCCTGCTGGCCGGCACGCACCGCAACATCTGCGTGGTGGGTGACCCCGACCAGTCTATCTACTCCTGGCGGTCCGCGGACATTCGCAACATCCTGAACTTTGAGCAGGACTACAAGGCCGCCACGGTGGTCTACCTGGAGGAGAACTATCGCTCGACCCGCACCATCCTGGAAGCGGCCGGCCGACTCATCGCCGCGAACAGCCACCGCAAGGACGTGCGCCTCTGGACCCGCAAGGATGACGGCCATCTCATTGTCTTCCGCGAGGGCTACGACGAGGAGGAGGAGGCCTA
Organism: Dehalococcoidia bacterium; assembly: GCA_965261835.1. Lineage (GTDB taxonomy): Bacteria > Chloroflexota > Dehalococcoidia > SHYD01 > SHYD01. Next base: position 437,944 of record OZ253478.1, read on the forward strand.
CTACGTGTCCCAGGAGCTGAAGCGGCTCACCGGGAATAGTGAGCATCGTTGGGGCGACTGCGCGGTGATGTACCGTACCAACGCCCAGTCCCGCGCGCTGGAAGAGGCAATGGTACGCGCCAACATCCCCTACCGGCTGGTGGGCGCCACCCGCTTCTATGCCCGCCGCGAGGTGAAGGACGTGCTGGCCTACCTCCGGCTTATCCACAATCCCTATGACAGCGTGAGCCTACAACGGGTGATCAACGTGCCGGGCCGGGGCATCGGCGCGCGCACCGTGGCGGAGCTGACCCGCTGGGCGGGCCGCGCGGGGCTGCCGCTGTACACCGCGCTGCAGCTTCTCCTAACCCCCGGGGAGGACGAGGGCGCCCATACGCTGGAGCGGCCTCGCTTCGCCGCGAGGACGATGACCGCGCTCAAAGGCTTCCTCGACCTGCTGAACATGCTGGTGGTCGCGGTAGAGACCGAGCCGCTGCTGGAGATCTTTGACCTGCTGCTGGACCGGGTGGGCTACAGGGGCTACTTGATGCATACGTTGGAGGACGGCGAGGAGCGCTGGGAGAACATCCAGGAGTTGCGGGCAGTGGCGGAGCAGTTCACCGACCTCAAGCCGCTGGCGAGCATGGAGGCGTTTCTGGAGAACATCGCGCTGGTAGCCGACGTGGACACCCTAGACCAGCAGCCGGAGCAGGCCGATAGCGGTGGCAGCGTTACCCTCATCACCCTGCATCAGGCAAAGGGGCTGGAGTTTCCGGTGGTGTTCATCGTGGGCATGGAGGAGGGGGTGTCCCCCACAGCCGCTCCTTTGACGACCCAGCGCAGATGGAGGAGGAGCGCCGCCTGGCCTACGTGGGGTTCACCCGGGCCAAAGAGCGGCTGTATTTGCTGCGAGCCTTCCGTCGCAACCTCATGGGTTCTCGGATGCCACACCAGCCCTCGCGCTTTCTGCGAGACATCCCGCAGCATCTGGTGGAGCTGGCGAAGGCCTCCACCACGGCGAGTGGGCCCAGTGTCGCCTCGTTAAGCTCGGACGGCTGGCCACCGCCGCCGCCACCGGTGCGCCGCGCGGCGTCGCCGTCTCGTGGCGATCAGAGCCACCCGGACGGGCAGGTACTACGCCAGCGGGTGGAGTACGTGGGGCAGCCTCCCGCGACGGCGGGCAGTCCGGCGCCGCCGCCGGAACCGGACGCTCCGGTCAGCTTCGGGCCGGGGGAGCACGTACGCCACGGGCAGTTCGGGGAGGGCATCGTGGTGAGCTGTGAGCACAGCCGCGGCGACGAGGTGGTGACGGTGGCCTTCAAGGGCGCCGTGGGGGTGAAACGGCTGATGCTGAGCTTCGCGCCGCTGGAGCGGGTGGAGTAGGGGAGCGCATCTTGAGCGGGGCCCGGAGCTTCAGTGGCTAGTCTATTGAGAGCTGTTGAGGGTACGTGGTGATACTGTGCTTGGCCGTATGCGAGGCTTGGAGTTATGACCCTTAGTGATGCAACCGCGGCGCCGATGCCTTCGGGCCAACTGCTGCTGTCGGGGCTCGATCAGCCGTCGCGCTTCCCCAGTGGGATTCTCCCGCGCCAACGGCTACGGGGGCTGGCAGAGTCGGGGGTAATCCGTGGCGTGGAGGGGCTGGACGCGGTGCAGTTCCAGCCTGCTAGTCTGGACCTCCGGTTGGGCGACGTGGCGTACCAGGTGCGCGCGAGTTTTCTCGCAGGGGAAAACGCGGGGGTACTGGAGCGCGCCAAGGAGCTACTGGTGCAGCAGATCGATCTGCAACAACCTGCGATGCTGCAGACCGGCTGCATTTACGTCATCCCGCTGCTGGAGGAGCTGCGTCTCCCCGACGGTGTCTCTGGCAAGACCAACCCCAAGAGCACGGTGGGCCGGCTGGACCTCTTTGCCCGGGTCATTACCGATCAGGGCAACTACTTTGAGGAAGTGCCGCCCGGTTACAACGGCAAGCTCTATCTGGAGGTTGCGCCGCGCAGCTTCCACGTGGTGGTGCGCAAGGGCGACCGCTTGGCTCAGCTTCGCCTGGTGCTGGGCACGCCGCCGGAGACCGGCCGCAGAGAGCTGGGACGTGAGGAGCTGGTGTATACCGAGGAGGGCGCCCCCAGCAGCGCGCTGATCCGCGATCAAGGGTTGTGGATTCACGTGGACCTCAAGGGCAGCGAGGCCGAAGTGGTGGGCTACAAGGCGGTTATCAACGCGCCGCCTGTGGACCTGGCGCGGGTGGACTACTATGACCCACGGGACTTCTGGGAGCCGTTGGTGAGTCCTCGAGGCGGACAGCTCATTCTGAACCCCGGTGACTTCTATATTTTGAGTTCACGAGAGCGGATGAAGGTGCCGCCGAGCTACGCCGCGGAGATGGTGGGCTACGAGCCATCGATTGGGGAGTTCCGGGTGCACTACGCAGGGTTCTTCGATCCCGGCTTCGGGCTGACGGCGCCCACCAACGCCGGGACATGCGCCATTCTGGAGGTGCGTTCCCACGAAGTGCCGTTTCTGATGCGAGACGGCCAGTTAGTGGGGAAACTCACCTACGGGCGGCTGTTAGAGCCGCCGGATGTGCTCTACGGGCCGGATCTCGGGTCGTCGTACTATAACCAGGGGATCAAGCTCAGCAAGCAGTTTAAGGCGTATGAGTAGGGTGTCCTCCAGCCCCCGCAAGCGGGGAGGCCAGAGGGGCACCGCCCCTTTGGCAGGAGGTCTGGAGGATGTGCCTCCATATACTACTCTCCTTCACTGGCCCCCCTTCCTGGAAATAAGGGGGGCCAGGGGGATGGTGCCCGCCACTATTGAGTCGCAGCCCCCGCAAGCGGGGAGTCCAGAGGGGCGCAGCCCCTTTGGCGGGAGGCATGGAGGGTGTCCCTCCATAAACTTTCTTCCTTCTTTTCTCTTCCCCCTTCCTTCCAGGAAGGGGGCCAGGGGGATGGTGCGCCCCGCCCCAGATTGCTTCGTCGCTTCACTCCTCGCAATGACGGCTGGCGATGCCGTCCCGCAAGACTCCCCATCGTAGCGATATACTATAATGGTATCGTAACAGCCGGGTAGCATCGGCCGCCTCTTTGTTCGTTTCTATGTTTACTACGTACTGAGCTCCCCATGACACATCCTTTTCTGGAACGGCTAGAACAACGACAACAAGGCCCTATGCTGGCGGACGGCGGGATGGGCTCGATGCTCTACGCCGAGGGCATCGACTACCGGCGCTGCTTTGAAGAGCTGAACCGCTCGCAGCCAGCGCTGGTGCAGAGCATCCATCGGCGCTACATTGCCGCGGGCGCAGAGATCATTGAAACCAACACCTTCTCCGGCAACCGCTTCAAGCTCCGGACGCACGGCCTAGAGCAGTGGGTGCGGGACATCAACTACGCGGGCGCCAAGGCGGCGCGGGACGCGCGTGAAGTAGCGGGCGAGCCGGTGTTTGTGGCGGGTTCGATAGGGCCGAGTGGGTTGACCTTCCGGCCGGGCGTATCCGTGACACCGGATGAGATGACCGAGGCGTATCGGGAACAGATCGAGGCGCTGCTGGAAGGCGGGGTAGACCTGCTCGTGTTCGAGACCTTTGCAGAAGTGACGGAGCTGGCCATTGCCGTCAACGCGGCGCGCAGCATCTGCGATCTGCCGATGCTAGGGGAGATCACCTTCACGGAAGATCTCGAGACGCTGTCCGGCATGGACGTAGCCACCGTGACCCGGGCGTTGGAGGCGCTTCCGCTAGACGTCATCGGCACCAACTGCACCATTGGGCCGCACGGGGTGTTCGACGTAGTGTCCGCCATGGCGCACGGCACGGGCCGTCCCGTGGCTGCGCAACCCAATGCAGGGTTGCCCAGCATTGTGGGTGGTCGGTTTCTCTATTTGAGCAGCCCACAATATTTCAGCGATTACGCCCGCCAGTTCTGGGAGGCCGGCGTGCGGATTATCGGCGGGTGCTGTGGCACTACGCCGGCGCACGTTGCGGCGATGCGGGAAACGCTGGCCGTGTTCAGCCCGTCCACGTCCACGATAACGCCGCCGCCCGCGATCTCGGTGGTGACGCCGCCTGAGGACGAGGCCCCGCCGGCCACTGAAGCCCCCACGCTCCTAGCGCAGAAGCTCAAGGCGGGCGAGTTCGTCATCAGTGTGGAGTTGGACCCGCCTCGTGGCAGCAACCCGGCGAAGGTGCTGGCCGGAGCGGCCATGCTCAAAGAGCAGGGCGTGGACTGTATCAACATCGGCGACAGCCCAATGGCGCGAGTGCGGATGAGCGCGCTCGCTATGGGCGTGCTCATTAAGCAGCAGGTGGGACTGGAGCCCATCATCCACTTCACCACGCGGGACCGGAACCTGATGGCCATCCAATCTGAGCTGATCGGGGCGCACGCGCTGGGCATCCGCAACGTTATAGCGCTGACCGGCGACCCACTGCGGCTGGGTGACTACCCCGCGGCCACAGCGGTGTGGGACGTGGACTCCGTCGGCTTGGTCAGTATACTGAAGGGCTTGAATGATGGGCGGGATTTCAGCGGAAACTCCATTGCCCGACCCACCAATTTCTTTGTGGCGAGTGCCGTCACGCCAAAGGCGCCGGACCTGGAGCGGGAGAAGCTACGGCTGCGGCAGAAGCTGGAGGCGGGCGCAGACGTGATCATGACGCAGCCGCTCTATACGGTTGAAGACCTCGACGCCTTTCTGGACGACTTTGGCCCCTTCTCTGTGCCGGTGCTGCTGGGCATCATGCCGATTCAGAGCGCGCGGCACGCCGAATTTCTGCACAACGAGGTGGGCGGCATAGAGGTGCCCACGGAGCTACGGGACCGGATGCACAAGGCCGGCGAGCGAGGCCGGGAAGAGGGCATGGCGATCGCGCTGGAGTTCGTGACGCAGGTGCAAAACCGGGTGCAGGGGGTGTACATCATGCCCTCATTTGGCCGATACGAGACGGCCGCGGAGATCACCCAGGCGCTGCGAAAGGGATAGGGCGCTCCCAGCAACAGGGCTGCCTCTCCCTCCCCCCTCCCGTCCGTCATTGCCGGCTCTCTCTGCCATTGCGAGTCGCAGCGAAGCAATCTGGGGCGGGGGCAACGCCGGGGAGCGGCAGTAACGGGGGACAGGTCTGCAACACCGTCAGACCCCACCAATCCCAGGACGGACACACTCCGGCCGAGTACCTTGAGCAGTGCCACCCAAGCTTAGTCTCGTCACCACTGTCTCATAAGTACTGAACGAGTACACGCCCTTGTCCCGTTATCATGCCCGTGCTAGAGTGCGGGATGCACCTATTCCCCAGGAGAACGGGTATGGATTTGGGTCTGCAGGGCAAAGTGGCGGTGGTGACCGGTGGCACCGAGGGCATCGGCAAGGCGACGGCGCTGCTGCTGGCTCAGGAGGGCGCTAAGGTGGCGATCTGCGCCCGCCGCCAGGAGTTGCTGGACCAAGCGTCGGCCGAAATCGGCGCTGCCTCCGGCGGTGAGGTGCTGGCGGTGGCGTGCGACGTGGCGGACCCAGCCCAGATCGAGGGCTTCATTGGCCGGGTGGTCCAGCAATGGGGCGGGCTGGATATCCTGGTGAACAATGCCGGCCAGGGGGCGGGATTTCATTTCGAAGCAGTGCCGGAGGGTCGGTGGCAGGAGGACTTCAACCTCAAGGTGTTCGCTGCCATCCGCACCAGCCGCGCCGCCATCCCCAGCATGCGCGCCCGGGGCGGCGGTCGCATCATCAACGTCACCCAGATCTGGGGCAAGCACCCGGAGCCGGGCACCGTGCCCAGCTCTATCAGCCGCGCCGCGGGGATAGCCCTGACCAAAGCCCTCTCCAAAGACCTGGCGGCTGACAAGATTTTGGTGAACACGGTGTGCATTAGCTTTGCCAAGAGCGGACAGATGTCCCGCAACGTCACCCGCCGCTACCCGGATCTCACGGAAGAGCAGGCGTATTTGGAATGGGGCAAGGTGATCCCCATTGGCCGGGTTGCTGAGGCGGAGGAGATCGCCAACGTAATTGCGTTTCTGGCATCGGCTAGGGCGTCTTTTGTGACGGGCGCCGCGGTAAATGTCGACGGTGGACTTTCGAGCGTAGTGTAAGGAGAAGAGCAATGGATCTAGGGTTGCAGGGCAAGGTAGCCGCCATTACCGGCGGCAGTGAGGGTGTTGGCAAAGCGGCAGCAATACGCTTCGCCCAAGAAGGGGCGAAGGTAGCCATCTGCGCCCGCCGCCCGGATGTGCTGGAGGCGGCGGCTCAGGAAGTGCGCGCCGCCGGCGGCGAAGTGCTGGCGCTGTCCACGGACGTACTGGTGCCCGGTCAGGTGGAGGCTTTCATTCAACGCACCATCGACACCTTTGGCGGGCTGGATATCCTGGTGAACAACGTGGGCACCTCATCGGCGATGGCATTCGAGAGCGTCACCGACGAGACGTGGCAGGAGGACTTCGACCTGAAGCTGTTCAGCGCGATCCGGGCCAGCCGCACGGCTATCCCCAGCATCCGCGCCCGCGGCGGCGGCCGCATCATCAACATAACCACGGTGGGCGGCAAGCACCCGGGCGCATCTTCGGTGCCGACCACGGTGACCAGGGCGGCGGGTATTGCGCTGACCAAAGCGCTGTCCAAGGACCTCGCCAAAGACAACATTCTGGTGAACACGGTGTGCATCAGCCTAGCTAAGAGCGGCCAGACCAGCCGTAATGCGTTGCGCCGGTTCCCCGGGCGGACGCTGGAGGACGCGTACGCCGAGATGGGGAAGAACCACCCGCTCGGCAGGATTGGCGAGGCGGAGGAGGTGGGAGACGTGATTGTGTTTCTGGCATCTGCCAGGGCGTCTTTTGTGTCCGGCGCCTCGGTGAATGTGGACGGCGGGGTAAGCAGCGTGGTGTAGAGAGTAGGTAGAAAGTAGATTGTAGTTCTGGGGGATACCCCCCAGACCCCTGCCAACGGGGCGGCGCCCCTCTGGACTCCCCAGTGAAGAAATAGGGGTAGGGCAGCGTTACGCTGCCCTACCCCTATTACATATCAGGGCTTCGGACCTTAGGCGAGGGTTGTTGCGAAGAAGGGGAGCAGTTTGCCCCACGCGTCCATGCACTGCTCCTGACGGTACATCTGGCGGTCGTAGTAGAAGAAGCCGTGCCCTGCGCCATCGTAGCGGTGGAACTCATAGCTTTTGCCCAGCTTCTTGAGCTCAGCTTCGTGCTGGTCCACCTGCTCCGCAGTAGGATTCTGGTCGTCATTGCCGAAAATGCCAATGATAGGGCAGCCCAGGCTGCTGGTCAGATCGATGGGGGCTACCGGCCGCTGGGGTGTGGTCTCCGGTTGCACTACGCCGCCGCCCCAGAGGTCGGCCACGGCGTCATAGGCGCTCGGGGTGCTGCTGGCGCAGAGGACGGCGTGCCGTCCGCCGGAGCAGGTGCCTATAACCCCAACCTTGCCGTTGCTGTAGGGGAGCGATTTTAGATACTCGGACGCCGCGGCACTGTCGCCAATGACGGTCTCGTCGGGCACACCGCCGGCGCCGCGCACCCGGGCGGTGACGTCGTCCGGCGTGCCGTGGCCGAAGCGGAAGTAGAGGTTGGGGCAAATGACGGCGTAACCGTGGTTTGCGAAGCGGCGGGTGAACTCTCGGTAGAATTCATCCCAGCCGGGCATGTGATGCACCATCACGATGCCGGGGAAGGGGCCAGGCCCAAGGGGCCGGGCAAAGTAGGCGTTGATCCAGTCGCCATTGTGGCCTTGAAAGGAGATGGTTTCAGCAACCATGCCTTCATAGCTGTCAGTCTGGAAATCGTTCCACATAGCTCCTCCGTAATTGTCAGATATAGGTAATCGTGTGGAAAAGATGCGACAAGCGGTGCATCCATGTCAAGAGGAAGTTAAGGGGAAGCGCCTGCCGGTGCGCCCAACTTCCCAACCCCCAGGCAAGCCCATTCTACATAATGCACCCGGCCCGGGCCTTGGACGCTTAGGCGCGCTCTAGGATGATGAGCGGAATGTCGCGGCTGGTCTTGGCCTGGTACTCGTCGTAGGCGGGCCAAACGGCGGCCATGATCGGCCAGAGTTGTCGCTTCTCGTCCGGCGAGGCGGTCCTGGCCCGGGCCTCGAACTTGTCCCCCAGCACCTGAACCTGCACCTCCGAGTCGGCGTCCAGGTTCAAGTACCATTGCGGATGCTCGTCTGCGCCGCCACGGGAGGCCACCAGAAGATAGCGGTCACCATCCTGGCCGTAGATGAGGGCGGTGCGGCGCCACTGGCCGGTGCGGCGGCCCTTGACGGTGAGGAGTAGGGTAGGCGCGCCGCGCCAGAGATGGCCGTCCTCGCCGTTGGTCTCTGCATAGCGCTGAGTGTGCTCGGCAACCCAGTTACTAGGACTGTCGGTTGCGGGTTGGTTCTGTGTCATCAGTTCCCTCCTTTGTTGTGCTGTTGTGCAATTATTGTGCGACGATTCGCCCTACCCTCACCCTGGCCCTCTCCCAGCGTGAAGCGGTATGGGGACAGCGCCTACCGGTTGTCGCCGGACTGGCGGGCGCGGTAGAAGGCGAGGGCTTTTTTGAGCGCGGATTCGGCAAGGGCGGCGCTGTGGAGCTTGCTGGTGGGCAGCCCGCCCAGCGCATCCAGGATCGCCTGCCGGGTGACGCCGGCGGCCTGCTCCAACGTAGCCCCGGCCACCAGCTCGGTGAGGGCGCTGCTGGCGGCTACCGACCCGGTGCAGCCCTTCACCTCCTGTTTTACGTCGGCGATACGGCCGTCCGCAACGCGCAGCGTAAGGGTGAGGATGTCGCCGCAGACCGGGTTGCGCTCGATGCCGGCGCCGTCGGGGTTCTCGATGACACCGGCGTTGCGGGGCCGCTGCATATGTTCGAGGACAACGTTGCTGTAGCCGCTGGTGGGTTCCATAGCGCGCCCTTAGGTTGCCCGGGCCAGGGGAGAGAGTGCCCGGAGCCGCTCCACAATGCCCGGCAGGGTGTCCATCAGGTAGTCAATATCGGCATCGGTGGTGTCCCGACCCAGGGTGAGGCGCAGGCTGGCGTGCGCGATATCCGCCGAGAGGCCCAGCGCAACGAGCACGTGGGAGGGTTCCAGCGAGGCCGAGGTGCAGGCGCTGCCGGAGGAGGCGCAGATACCGGCCATGTCCAGGCCCAAGAGGATCGGCTCGCCCTCCACCGACTCGAAAGAAAAGTTGATGTTGTTGGGTAATCGCTCGGTCGGGTGGCCGTTGAGCCGCACTCGCGGGATGCGCTGCATGATAGCGTTGATGGTGCGGTCACGCAGAGCGGTCAGCCGGCGGCGCTCGGTCTCCTGCTCGGCTACGGCCAACTCCAGGGCTTTGGCGGTGCCCACGATGCCCGGGTTGTTCTCGGTGCCGGCGCGACGGTAGCGCTCCTGGGAGCCACCTTGCTGCTGGGGGAGTAAGGGGGTACCCCGCCGGACGTACAGCACGCCCGCGCCCTTTGGGCCGTAGAACTTGTGCGAAGAGAGACTGAGCAGGTCCACGCCGAGGTGATCGACGTCGAGACTGAGCGCTCCAGGAGCCTGCACTGCGTCGGTGTGGAAGGGAATGCGCTTGCCCAGCGCCGCGGCCTGAGCTTTGACCGCTCGGGCCAGCTCTGCAATGGGCTGCACGGTGCCGATCTCGTTGTTGGCGTACATGATGCTCACCAACACCGTGCGGGAGGTCAATGCGGCCCCCAACGCTTCAGGGTGCACCAGGCCGTCGGCGTCCACCGGGAGGTAGGTGATCTCGAAGCCGAACTTCTCCAGGAATTGGCAGGTGTGGAGCACGCCGTGGTGTTCGATAGCGGTGGTCACAATGTGGTTGCCCCACTGCTGGGAGGCGAGGGCGACGCCCTTGACGGCGGTGTTGTCCGACTCGCTGCCGCCGCTGGTGAAGATGACCTCGTTGGGGCGGCAATTCAGGATGCGGGCCACCGAGAGGCGGGACTCGTCCACGGCCTTGCGGGCCTCCTGAGCGAGGCTGTAGATGCTGGAGGAGTTGCCGAATTTCCCGGAGAAGTAGGGCAGCATCGCTTCCAGCACTTCCGGACGGACCGGCGTGGTGGCGGCGTGGTCGAGGTAGACGATGCGGTCTGGCATGGGGTCACCTTGCGGGATAGTGATCTAGTATAGCCAGACTGTGGGGTGGAGTGCCACACAGCCCGCCTTGGGGTAGTGCCGCAGTTTTAAGTGGAATCCTCTGTGCCGCTGTATAAGGCGTCACGCAATGGAGTCTTCCAGTCCCAGTCCCAACACGCTCCAACGGCCAAGCCACGAGATGAGGGATGGCGCGGAGATACGCCCGTACACCGAGCCGTGCTTATCCCCTGGCCTATGGCCCCCCCGTTCTTCCAGGTACTTGATGTGAGGCTGGCGAATCATCTCGCCTCGTACTGTGTCGTCGGGGACTATCCAGTATTTCAACTCCTCCAGCGAGACGAATACCCAGTAGTGATTTGGCTTACCATGCACTTCCTGCAAGGTCAACAGACTTGTGGCATCACGGTGATGCGGATGGGGTCGAACCTTGACTGAAGCCTCGGCGCAGCGAGCAGCTTCGCACGTATCAAGGCAGAGGCACTCCGGCATGCCCTCGGGTATCTTCCACGCGTGACGAAGGGAAACCTGCCAGCCTTGCTTTGCAAACCGCTTGGTCTTGACTTGGAGGAAAGCCGGGTGCGCTTGCCCGCCGTCGGTCGCCACTATGTCGATGCCGGGAACATTGCCGGAAAAGGGCGAGGCGTAGGCTCCGCGCTTGTTAAGCTCGGCCGCAACGTAGTGCTCCCCCGCGCGTCCTATCTTGTCCGTCTGAGCCATTAGTCCCCCTTACGAACTACGGCCTTACCGATTACTCAAACTGAGGCACTACTCGCCTTTGCGCATGTTAATCTGGGCACCACCCTCTCGCTGGAGGCGCCCAATTGGCGAAAACCCCGACACCGCTTACACCCCACCCCCGTTCCCCGCAACCTATGGATCGGAGCAGTCCCTAGTGTAGCCGCAGTTGAGGCAGATGATCTTGCAGTGGCGTTCGTGAGTGGGGCCGCCGCAGATGTCGCAGGGAGTGGTGGGGGACGGGGTGGGAGGTGACGCCATACTGGCTCCTTTTCGGCTGTCACGATGGTGGGTAGTATACTAAAGCCGATGAAAAATGTCGCGGTGGTCATCGTCAGCTATAACGTGCGGGAGCTGCTCGCGGCGTGCCTGGAATCGGTCTACGCCAGCCGCGGCGTTGGCCTGGACCTGTGGGTGGTGGACAATGCCTCGGAGGATGGCAGCGCGGCGATGGTGTCGGAGCGCTTTCCGCAGGCACAGCTCATTGCCAGCCCGGTGAACGGCGGCTACTCGTGCGCCAATAACTTGGCGTTGCGGCGGCTGGGCTTTTCGGACGAGCCGGCCCCGGCCGACCCCGGTTGCGACTACGTGCTGCTGCTCAACCCCGACACGGTGGTAGCCCCCGACGATCTGGCGGAGGCTGTTGCGTACATGGAGGCGCATCCTGAGGTGGGTATCTTGGGACCCAAACTGGTGCGGGAGGACGGCAGCATGGATCTGGCCTGCCGCCGCAGCTTCTCGACGCCGGAGGTGTCGTTCTACCGGCTGGTGGGGCTGAGCAAGCTCTTCCCCAAGAGCCGCCGCTTCGGGCGCTACAACCTGACCTACCTCGATCCCGACCTGACCACCGAGGTGGACATGGTGGCGGGCGCGTTCATGCTGGTGCGGCGGGAAGCGGTGGAGCAGGCCGGGCTGCTGGACGAGCGCTTCTTTATGTACGGGGAGGATATGGACTGGGCGCTGCGCATTAAGAAATTTGGCTGGACGGTGGTGTACTACCCGGAACTCCGGGTGTTCCATGTGAAGGGCGCCAGCAGCCGGCAGCGCCGCCGGCAGACCATCCGGGCGTTCCACGAATCAATGCTGCTGTTTTATCGTAAGCACTACGCGGCCACCACGCCGCGGGCGGTGGGGTGGGCTATTGAGCTGGCGGTGCGGCTGCATTGCTGGTGGGCGTACCTGCAGCATGACGTGTCACGTCTGAGGCCCAAGCGCCGCCGGCCGGCATTGGGCGCGTCAGGTATGCGGTAACCGATGGCCGGCCCGCTACGGTTGCGCCGCGTTTCCATCGTTTCTCGCGTTTCTATCGAATAGCCGTGGCCGGTCAGCGTCTTTCTATCCTCCTTTCGCTAGCGATGGCCGTCGTCGATCTCGCGGCCGTCGTCCTGTCGGTCGCCTTCGCCTACTACCTGCGTTTCGAGACCGAGCTGCTCCCGTTGCCGGAGGAGTACCACCCGTTCAGTAACTACATACAGTACACGCTGCTGGAAGCGGTGGTGTTCGTGGCGGTCTTTACCACCCAGGGAATGTATGTGATCCGGCGTAACGCCTCTCGCATCGACGAGTTGCAGACCGTGGCGGCCACGGTCGCTGTGGGCGCGCTGCTGTCCGTGGGCATTGTGGCGTTCACTCAGCGGGATTTCGGCTATTCGCGGGCGGTGGTGGCGCTCTCCTGGGGGTGCGCAGTGTTCCTGATCTGGGGCGCCCACTTGACGCAGTTCTGGTTGCACGGGCGCTTGCGGCGGTTGGGATGGGGCACCCAGCGCTTGCTGGTGGTGGGCGCTGGTGAGATTGCTCAGGCCGTGCTCGACAAAATCCGCAACGCGCCTGATTGGGGCTATCAGGTAGCCGGATACGTAGCCGACGAGGAGGCGCACGGGCCGATAGTGGGCGAAACGCCCCGCTTGGGGCGTTTGAGCGAGGTTGCCGAGGTAGTGCACCGCCATCAGATCACGGAGGTGATCCTGGCCGAGCCGGAGTTCACCCGCGCCCAGGTCCTGGACGTGGTACAGATGCTGGATACCCGTCAGGTGAGCATTAAGGTGTTCCCAGACGTTTTCCACCTCATATCTTCTCAGGTGATCATCAGTGACCTCAACGGCCTGCCACTGGTGAGCGTGCGGGACGCGGCGCTGCGGGGCTGGCGGTTCACGGTAAAACGTATGGTGGACGTCGTAGTGAGCGCAGTAGTGCTGGTGCTGCTCTCGCCGTTCCTATTGTTCATTGCGCTGATAATCAAACTCACGTCACCAAAAAGCCCAGTGTTCTACGTGCAGGAACGGGTGGGGTTGAATGGCAGGCCGTTCTGGGTGATCAAGTTCCGCTCGATGCGACCCGATGCTGAGGAAGTGACCGGTCCGATATGGGCCGCCCGCCGCGATCCACGGGCCACGCTGCTCGGGCGGTTCTTGCGGCGCTACTCTTTGGACGAGTTGCCCCAGTTCATCAACGTCCTCCTCGGCGATATGAGCGTGGTGGGTCCCCGCCCGGAGCGACCGCATTTTGTGGAACAGTTCAGCCAACGCATTCCCAACTACTGGGCCCGGCACCGGGAGAAGGCGGGGCTGACCGGCTGGGCCCAGGTGAACGGGCTCCGGGGTGAAACCAGCATTGAGGAGCGTACCGCTTACGACCTGTGGTACGTTGAGAACTGGAACCTGTGGTTGGATTTCAAAATCATGCTCCGCACCATCCCGGCCCTCTTTCGAGACACCAATGGCTGACCTGCGTTTTCACGGCCGTCCCGTGGCCGCGGTTACCTTCGACCTCTGGGAGACACTGATCACCGATAACGTGGAGACGATCCGAATCCGCGACGCGTTGCGCTGCACCCGGGTATCTCAGGCATTGGCGTTGGAAGGATGGGGGATGGACGTGCCGGTGGTCAGAGTGACCCAGGCGGTGGCAGAGGTGGACGCCCGCTGCCTGGCTATCCGCAGCAAGAGCGGGGATGTCACCATCACCCAGCAGGTGGGGTTCCTGCTGGACGCGCTCCAGGTGGCTGAGGACGCCCGCGGTGCTGGCGAGGCAATGCGATCGCTGGAGGAGGCGTACACCTCGCCTGTCTTCGATCACCTGCCGGCGCCGATGCCCGGCGCAGTGGAGGTGCTCCAGCGCCTCAACGACGCCGGAGTATCCATTGGCCTGGTCTCCAACACCGGCCGGACCCCTGGTAGGACGCTGCGGCCATTGCTCGACTCCTTCGGCTTGACGGGCTACTTTGACGTATTGACCTTCTCGGACGAGCACGGGATGTGCAAGCCCGCCGCCGCGCTATTCGAACGGACCTTGCTCGCGCTCAACGCCACCCCCGACCGCGCGGTCCACATCGGCGACCAGCAGGTGCTGGACGTGCTCGGCCCCCACCTGGCGGGCATGGGCGCGGTACTCCTTGCCCGGCACGGCGTACCCGACAACTTCACCCACGAGCCCGACTGTACGGTGACCTCGCTGGCGGAGTTTGCGGCGCAACTCGGCTTGGATGATCTTTCCGGAGCTATCCGGAGCGATGCTGAGGGGCAGTAGGTGAGCCAGGCGTCTTCTCGGCAAGCTCGGAGAACAACACAGGTCTATTGGCGATGACGCGTTTTTTGAAGTACTTGGGGTTGCTCGTAGTGGTCTGCCTCATCGTGGGCATGTCCTGCGTGACGGGGGTGATCATTGGGGCCGGCAGCGGCTCGTTAGGCGGCGGATTTGGCCGGGACGCCGTGGCGGTGGTGTACATTGAGGGCCCCATCCTGGGTGGTTCCGGCTCCGGTTTCTTCTCCGAAGGCGCCCATAGTGACCAAGTGACCCGCTGGCTGCGCCGGGCCATGGATGACCCCTCGGTAAAGGCGGTAGTGCTGCGGGTGGATAGCCCCGGCGGCGGTGTAACAGCCTCTGACGAAATCTACAACCAGATGCTCAAGCTCAAAGCGAAGAAGCCGGTGGTGGCGTCCTTTGGAAGCCTGGCGGCATCGGGCGGCTACTACGTGAGCGCGGGAGCCACCAAGATCGTGGCGAACCAGACCTCCCTTACCGGAAGCATCGGTGTCATCACGGTGGTGCCCAACGTGCAGGGGCTGCTGGAAAAGCTGGGAGTGGAGATGTACGTGCTTGCCAGCGGGGATCACAAGGGCGACACGTCCGGCCTCACACCCATCACCGCAGAAGACCGAGCGATCCTTCAGGGCGTGGTTGACGAGACGTATCGCCGCTTTGTGTCCGTGGTCAGCACCGGCCGGAACATGACCCCCGCCCGGGTGCGAGAGCTGGCGGACGGCCGCATTTACACTGGACGGCAGGCAAAAGAGCACGGATTGGTGGACGAGTTTGGCGATCTGCCGGAGGCGATTACCGCCGCCGCAGTGCTAGGCGGCATCACGGGCGAGCCGGGAGTAGTGCATTACCGTTCCGAGGGCCTCTTTGGCGGCGGCGCCAACAGCGCGCTCTTCGGACTGCTGCGGTTGCCGTTGTTGCCGCCGTTGCATAGTTCGGCGGCAACAACCATCACGCCGTTCTCGCTGCAGTACCTGTACCTGACCCCCTGAGCCTCGCCTCGTTAGGCTATAGTTCTGAGGCGAGGGACAGCGCCCGTTTAGCCGCAGCAAGGGCATCAATGGATGCCCGGTAGCGGGCTAGGGCGTACGGACTCGGCTCATCTTGGGACAGCCGATCCGCCTCATCGTGCTCTTGGCTGCGCTGCTGTATGAGGTCCTGGAGTTGTGGTGGCGTGAGGGATTCGGCCAAGCCTTGCGCCGTGGCCTCTACGGCTGCGCTGGTGCGGGATTGCCAGTTCTGCTGCGGCCTGGGCGGCGGTCTACGCCTGCGCTGTTTCGGTCTGGGCATCGTCCCTCCTCCGTTCATTAAGCGATCAAATCGGAATCCCGTCGCCCATTAGGTGTCTGCGTTGAGATGTCCTGTCTAATGCCGGGAGTTGACGGACTGCTGCCGTAGGCACGGGATTATCCCGTGCCTACGGCAGCGAGCGCGGGAGCCTACTTGGTCCGTACGTTCACGGCTATTCTGGTACCGCGTCGGGCGTCTTTCCCAAGCTCATAGGCCACTCGTTGACCAACCCGCAATTGGTCGTACGTAGTGCCCTGCACGTCTGAGCGGTGGAAGAAGAGGTCGGCTTGGTTGGGACCAGCTTGCTCATCGACAATGAAACCGAAGCCGCGGTCCGGCACGAGGTTCTTGATCTTCCCGCGAGCAATGCGATTCTGCTGCTGCGGAGTAAAGGCGCGTGGCATGCGCGCGAAGAGCGCGGGGTCATGCGGCTGCGTTTCCTGAGCCGGCTCATAACGCGGGCCGCTCGTGTTGGCTCTGGCCGTTGCCCTGGGCGCGGCAAGCGCGGGCGCGTCGGCCCGGTCTTCTGGCGCCGACCAGCGCACCGCCTTGTAGGTTTCACCGAGGCCGCGCTGCATCTGGCGCCACTTAACCGCATCCTCCGGCAGGATGAAGGTGACGGCCTCGCCGGCGCGTCCCATGCGGCCGGTGCGGCCGGCGCGGTGGGTGAACCAGTCGGAGGATTCCGGCAGCTCGTAGTTGATGATCTGCTCCACGTCGGCAATGTCCAGGCCCCGGGCCGCAACGTTGGTGGCGATTAAGATGCGCACTGCGCCGGACCGGAAGTCCTGCATCACGCGTTCCCGGGCGTTCTGGCTCAGATTGCCCTGCAGCGCCGCAACCGAGTGCCCTTGCACCTCAAGCTGGTGCGCCAGCTTCTTCACGCCGTGTTTGGTCCGCCCAAACACAATCACCGACCCATCTGCCTGGGCGTCCAACAGGGACTGTAGCGCAGTAAAGCGGTTATCCGAGGTGACCTGGTACACGGTGTGGGCGATCTCCGGAGGGGTCGCCTGCCCGGCGTCCACCTGGAGAGTGAGGGCGTTGTGCATGAACTTGCGCGCCGTGCGGATCACCCACTCCGGCACGGTTGCGGAGAGCAGCGCCATCTGGCGGTTGGCCGGGGCGTGCGAAACGATGCGTTCGACATCGGGGCCGAAGCCGCGGTCCAGCATCTCGTCTGCCTCGTCCAGGACTAGGTAGCGCACTTGCTCTAAGGAGAGGGTGCGCTGGCGCAGATGGTCCAGGGTACGGCCGGGCGTGCCGACGATAATCTGGGAACCGCGTGAGAGCGCTTTCTGCTCAGGTTGATAGGACCGTCCGCCATAGAGCAGGCAGACCTTGAGGCCCATGGCTTCGGCCAGCGGGGTGAGCACCTGACTCACCTGGATGGCCAACTCGCGGGTGGGCACTAGCGTCAACGCCTGCGGCGCGCGTAACTTGGGGTCGCAGCGCACGAGCATAGGGATGACGTAGGCAAGGGTTTTGCCAGAGCCGGTGCGGGCCTGACCAACGATGTCCTGTCCGTCCAGCAGGGCAGGTAGGGCCTCCGCCTGGATGGGCGTAGTGGTAACGAATCCGCCACTGGCAATGGCGGCTTGAAGCCGCGACGGCAGCGCGAACTCGGTAAAGGCAGTGGGGATAGTTCCCCGGGCGATGGGTTCCGCAGGTGTGTTCGGGCGCGCCTCAGCGCTCGACCCGCGGGTCACTGAAGTAAACAAAAAGGGCTGACTCCTGTCCAATAAGTTGGCACCAGTCGGTCAGCGCAAGCAGGGGGAGAACAGAAGAACGGGGGATATCTGAACTGGACCTTAGCGGGCCGCCGAATAACTACCACTGACAGTAGTATAACATGGTTGGCAGATAGACTCTCGGCAGGGTTACCAGACCGCCGAACGTCTGAGAAGGAGCAACTATGCCGCACCACTTGCATCAAGACCAACCGCTGCTGCAACGCCCGGTGCAGCCCTTTCAGGTTCGCCCCGGCGATACCGCGGCCGAACTCGTGCGCAAGATGGGCCAAACCGCGTTCCAGGCCCGCAATCTAGGCACGGCGGCGGATATCTGGTGCAACATGCTGGCGAACCCCACCACCATCATCTTTTCACTGTCCGGCGCGCTCATCCCGGCGGGGATGCGCAAAGTGCTGGCGTATCTCATCGAGCACCGCTACATCGATTGCCTGGTCTCCACCGGCGCGCAGCTGTTCCACGATCTCAATGAGTCCTTGGGCAACCGCCACTACCAAGGGAGCCCGGAGGTCCTGGACGACGCGCTGCGCGAGCAGCGGGTGGTGCGGATGTATGACGTGTTGGCGGATGACCAGGCCCAGGACCGGACCGAACGCTACATCAAGGGCTTTGCAGAGGGGCTTCCACAGCTCACGTACACCACCCGGGAGTTTATCTATCTGCTGGGCAAGCACGCCGCGGATAACGTGGAGGAGGATGGCGTGCTGACCGCCGCAGCCAAGGCAGGGGTACCGGTCTTCTGTCCTGCCTTTGGCGACAGCATTCTGGGCACCGCGGTGGCGTGGGCGCGCTATGAACGCAAAAGTGATCTCCAAATCGACATCGTGAAGGACGTGCTGGAGACCAGCGCCCTGGTGGACCAAACTGAGACGCAGGGAGGGCGGACCGGCCTGGTGATAATAGGAGGCGGCACGCCGCGCAACTACGCGCAGCAGTCGGCCACGTTGGGGTACATGGCGGGCGAAGGGTTGTGGTACAAGACCCACCTGTACGCCATTCAGGTCACCACCGACCAGCCGCACTGGGGCGGACTGTCGGGGGCCACCTTTGAGGAGTCGAAGTCTTGGGGCAAGTTTGACCTGGAGGCGGCGCAGACGGTGCACGTGTACTGCGAGGCGAGTATTGCGCTGCCGTTGCTGGTATCGGCTGTGGTGGAGCGCACGCATCAGCAGGTGCTGAGGCGCTCCCGTCCGGAGTTTAGTATGGAGGAGCAGGAGCTTTCATTGACCTGGCGGGGGTAGGGGCAGGGTGGTTAGGCGCTGAGGCGCTGAGGCGCTGAGATGAGGAGTGGGTGCATGGGACCGCCCCCGATTGCAGCGGGCTGGGGATATTGCTGCGCCTGCCGGGCATGCGGCGCATGACGCATGAGTTGAAGGGTCTGCGCGGCCAAATTGCGCCGAGTCCACCGCCCGGATGGGCGGTTTTTCGCGTTAGGGCGCATCTCTTGGGCCCAAACGGTGTTTCTATGCTTAGAGGAAGGAACTTTGAGAAAATTTTCCCAAAAGCTGAAACAAAACCGGAGGAAGTCAGTATATTACATAACGAAGAGTTGTTACTAAGTTATAGACGACACAAACGAAAGGCGCCTATAACTCAACGCTCTGTGGTGCACAGCGTAGAAGTAGCGCTTTAAGGGAATGACACTACAAGAGGAGGAGGTGATGAGCATGGCAATGAAAACTGTGACCCGCGCCGACGTGTCCTGTTTGAACTGCGGGCGGTTCCTAGGCGAGCTGGAAGGCGAACGTGGTACCTCGTATAAAGAGGCACGCTTCATAGTGCCTGACGGCGGCAAGGGAATCCAGCAGAACAGCAACGGCCTGCGCTGCGGTTACTGCGGTGGGAAAGCCATCGTCGAGCGGATTGAATCCGTCCGCCAGGCGGCCTAGCGCGCATACCGCATGCGCCCCATTAGGGGCGTCTGGAACTAAGGGAGTCCGGGTTTTGGCCTAGGCTCCCTTTTCTGCGGCCTCCCGCTCCTTCTTGGCCTGTTCCACCACCTTAGCCGTCATGTGCGCGGGCACCTCTTCGTAGTGGCTGAACTCGATGGTGAAGGTGCCGCGCCCCTGGGTGATGGAGCGGAGGTCGGTAGAGTAGCGCTGGACCTCCGCCAGCGGTACCTGGGCGTCAACAGTGGTCATCCCGTTGTCCGGGGTCATGCCGAGCACCTTGGCCCGCTTGGTGTTGAGATCGCTGATGGTGTCACCGGTCCCGCTGTCGGGAACGGTCACGGTGAGATTCATCACCGGCTCCAGCAGCGCGGGCTGGCCGCTTTGCACACCCTGTCTAAAGGCCTGAGCTCCGGCAATCTGGAAGGACATGTCCGAGGAATCCACCGGGTGATAGCTACCGTCAATCAGCGTCACCCGGACATCCACTACCGGGAAGTGCGCCAACACCCCCTCGGAGCGGGCGCTCTGGACGCCCTTCGCTACTGCCGGAATGTAGTTCTTGGGCACCACACCGCCAACCACCTTGTCGGTGAACTCCAGGCCACTGCCGCGCGGCAGCGGTTCCAGTTGCACCACCACGTGGCCGTATTGGCCGTGGCCGCCGGTCTGTTTTTTGTGCTTGAACTCAGACTTCGTGGGCGTGGTGATGGTCTCTTTGTAGGACACCCGCGGGATGCCGGTGGCAAGCTCCACGCCGAACTTCCGCTTCATCTTTTCGATGGCGATATCGATGTGTGATTCCCCGAGACCGGACAGGATGGTCTCCGCGGTGTCTGGGTCTTTGGAGACGTGCAGGGTCAGGTCTTCTTCTACCAGGCGGGCCAGGCCAGCCCCCAGTTTATCCAGGTCGGCTTTGGACTTGGGGTACACGGCTGCGCGGAAGACGGGGTTGGGGAAGTTGATGGCGGGTAGAGTCAGCGTGTGTTCCCGCTGTGACAGGGTGTCGCAAGTGGCGGTGTCCGCCAGCTTAGCCACCGCGCCTATGTCGCCGGCGATCACCTGCTGCACCGGCTCCTGATTCTTGCCGCGTACCAGCAGTATTTGGCCTATGCGCTCCTGTTTGCCTTTGCCGCCATTCCAGACCTGAGAATCGCTCTGGGCGGTGCCGCTGTAGACCCGGAAGTAAGTGAGCTTGCCAACGTAGGGGTCGGCGATTGACTTGAAGACAAAGGCGGCCAAGGGGCTGCCGGCGTCGGCCTTGAGCTGCTCCTCCTGCTCCGCCTGGGTGTTGGTGGCCGTGACAAGGGCGCGGTCAGAGGGTGAGGGCGCTTCCGCCGCAATGACGTCCATGAAGGTGCGGATGCTGCAGTTCTGGAGCGCGGATCCCGCGAATACGGGGACAATGCTGCCCTGAGCCAGGCCCTGCCGCAGGCCGGTGATCAATGCGTCGTTGGAGATCTCCTCCCCTTCCAGGTATTTGAGGGTGAGGTCGTCGTCGGTTTCGGCGATAGCTTCGATTAAGCGCTCTCGGTAAGTCGCGATGGCGTCCGCCATGTCGGCGGGAGCGGCGGCTTCGGTGCCTTCCGCGCCCATGTACGCCTTGCCGGAGATGAGGTCTACCACACCGGCGAAGCTGCTCACCGCGCCGATGGGCATCTGGACGGCCACGCACTTAGCGCCGAAGGTGGCCTGTACTTGCTCCAGGCTTCGGGCGAAGTCGGCGTTTTCACGGTCCATCTTGTTCATGAAGATGATGCGGGGGAGCGAGGCCTCGTCCGCATAGCGCCACACGAGCTCGGTGCCCACTTCAACCCCGGAGGCGGCGCAAACCAGGACCACCGCGGTGTCCGCCACGCTGGCCGCCGCCTTCATTTCTCCCACAAAATCGACGTACCCCGGAGCGTCCAAGATGTTTATCTTGCAGTTTCCCCATTCGTAGGGGAGGAGCGAGGTGTTGGTGCTTATCTTGCGCTTTTGCTCATCCGGGTCCCAGTCAGAGACGGTCGTGCCATCCTCCACCTTGCCCAGGCGGTTGATGACCCCGGCGTTGAACAGCATTGCCTCAGCGAGCGATGTCTTTCCTGCACCACCGTGGGACAAGAGGACGACGTTCCGGATCTGCTCGGTCTGATAACTTTGCATGGCCGCACCCCAACGCATTGTTACTTATCGTTACTATATGTTGATAGTGAGAGCATTGTAGCGATACGAAAAAAATGACGCAAGCAATGCTGCAGCTACGATGTGGCGAGACCGGTTGCGAGACTGGAGTACGGCCGTAGCTGCCACGGCGGCACGATCTACGCGGCGCCGAGGTTGGACGACCGGCCAGCGCTAGCGGCGCGGGGTTCCGCAGGAGTAAGGCCCACGAGGCTGATAGCGGCCATCACTGCCAGCAACAAGGTCAGGAGGATCATCCCGTCAATGCCCCAGAGTTGGGCGAACAACCCGCCAGTCAAACCGCCGAGCAGCTGGCCCAGGGCCAAGAGCACGGAATAGAGGCCCATCATACTGCCCCGTTGCTCCGGGAAGTGCTCCGACAGCGCGGCCAAGTGCGCGAGTGCAGCCGGCGTAAACCCGCTGACCACCAGCAGCAGTCCGGCCACGGCCACCACGACGGCGGCGATCCGCGCGCCATCATTCGGTTCTGTGTGGTTCAGTGCGTAGAGCACGAAGCTGCATCCGATGAGGGCGATGAGCGCGGTGTTCATGATGCGACTTGTAGTGATTTTGCCGAAGGCGAAGGCCCAGCTCGCGGTACCGATGAGCAGTACCAGCGCGAGCCCACCAGTGATGATGCCCACGCTGGTGCCGCTGAACCCGCCCACTAAGAGCTGCTGCGGGTCGTTCGCGCGCGCGAGCTGGAACCCCATGTGGGTGAACCACAGCCCCAGCACTGCGTTCACCGCGACCCAAGATGGCATAAACCGTACGGTAGGGGCGTGGGACAGTAACGCGTGGTAGGCTCGCCATCCCGCAGAAGTCGTCCGGGGACCGACCGGGCGAGGGATGACGAACAGGAAGCTCAACAACGCACTGATGTAGACCGCAAACACCACGAAGAATGCGCCAATGTTGAGCTTATCCCAAACGATACCGCCAATGGTGAACCCCAGGGCGAAGCCCACGATGGTGGCCACTTCAAAGGCCGCCATCGTCCGACCGCGGGTGGTGGGAGAAGCGCCGGTTTCGTCGGCCAGGAAGCCGAGGACCGCCGGGACCGAGCTGGCGGAGGAGAGGCCCTCTAGCAGGCGGACGAGGGCGAAGAGGAACAGCGCCGGCGCAATGGGAAGCAGCAGTATCGCGCCGGCGCCCAGCAAGGTGCCGATGAGCATGAACTGCTTCCGACCGTAGCGGTCGCTAAGGCTGCCGAAGACCGGCGCGAACACCAGCTCTGAGAGATAGAAGGCCGCGGCCAGGAGCCCGAGAAAAGTGGCCGGCACGGGGTAGAGGTTGGTATCGATATGGGCCAGGTAGAGTGCGATCGTGCCCGTGGCCGCGGCTGAGCCCGCTCGTAACAGGAGATTGCCCAGGATGCACGCGACAATGGAGCGAGAGGCAAAAGCATGGTGCTGCATGATCTAACTGAATACGCCAATCCGGACCGCTACTAGCTCGAATCCGGGAAGGCGGGTGTAGTCGCCGGTCGGTCGCCCTCGCGGTCCCGACCTTAGTCGCCGGTGTTGTCCTTGCCTATCGGCTTGTACGTAGCGGGGATAAAGTGCAGCACAGCGATGATGATGAAGGCGAGCGCCGTCAGATAGGCGCCTATCCCGTAGCTTAGCGCCACGCCAGCCTCAAGGGCTCCGGTCGAGCCGATTGCCAGGGCGATGTACACCATCGCGAGGATGGTCACCACCAACCCGGCGATACCTACGATGATGGGCACCACCCGAGGTAGGAGCACGGACGCCACGCTCACGAGCGCCAGCGCCGCCAAGACCCCAATGAATACGAAGGGGAGGATAGTCCCCTCTTCCACCGCGATGCCCAACGCTAGCGCCCAGACTGAGTAACTTGTCGATTCCCCTCCGAAACCGAAGGAATACCATGGCATGGCCGGAGTCAGCAGCACGATGATGCCCAGGACCGCAGCCGCGATACCAGCGATGCTCACCTTCCCTTGCAGTATCGCCGGCAATACGATGGCTGGGGCAGCGCCTTCTCCTCCACCGCCGGCGCCCGCCGCGCCCCGCCGCGCCAGCACCATGTTCAACCATGCGATGGTTTGGGGAGGATTCTGCAACGCATCGCGGTAGCGGATCTGCAGCGCGCCGATAGTTCCGAACGCAAGCAGAGCCAGCCAGAAGCCCAGGGAACTGAAGTAGAAGATAAGGATTAGCAGGCCGAGGGCGGCTATCCCTATCCGCGTCTCTACCTGCACGGCGTGGGGCACGTAATAGGTGCCGACCGCCGCCAGCCCCAGGAGCCCCAGGAGTAACAGGTATATCAATGGGGCACCAAGCATGAAGATGGATAGTAGGATGATGACGCCCAGGCCAGGAACGATGAGCCGTTCTTGCACTTGCATAGCGACCTCCTGACAATAGCCGAATATTATGGTAAGCCCGATGCTGCTTTCGGAAACAACGAGATACTCCACGCAAAACAGTAGAGACTCTTTATCCGAGATTCCCCCTATTGGGAGCCTTCAAGCTCAAAGGGCAATCCAAACGAGATGGTATCATAATAGATAGTCAGGTCCTACAAGGCAAGTAAATCTCCGGTCTATCCAATAAAGGATGCGATTCCTGCCGTGAACCATGCTTCTTGTCCGTCTTTGTCGGCTTCAGGTCCCCCGCCAATGGGGTGAAAGCGCATTGAAGACAAGCCGACTCCCTAGAGCGCTCTCCGTCTTGGCAAAATCGTGGTTGTACTCTCTCTTAGCTTGGCGCCGGCGATAATCGGCCGATACGATCCAACACTCCCTCGAACAATTGTCGAGGAACCGACACCTCGGACAACTGAAAGATCAATCGCCGGGAGTGCCGTACCAGACGGCCTAGCACTCAGGATAGCTGCTATGCTCCGCTATTCGGCTACAGCGGTCGCCTATGTTGCTGATTACGGCACGCCCGGCAGGGTTGATATGGGAAATGTGGGTCTAACTGCGCTAGTGTCGTCCCCTATACCGGTGTCGGTGTTGGTTTTAAGGGAAGCCGCCCACGGCGGGCCCGCTACTATCCGTGCAACGTTCACGCGCATCGCTTCAATTGCTTACAAGTACACGCTAGGAGTATACTTCCAGGCGTGATCTTGGTTGGGAGGTGGTCTGTGGACCCTGTGGCGTTCCCTCAGTGTCAAAAATGCAAGACTGGCGATCTAATTCCCCTTTCGGATTTCGGTAGTCAAGGCGCAGCGATTCACTATAAAGCGTGGGTCTGCACAAATCCCGATTGCGGCTTTAACTTGAAGATCCGCAACGGTGATGTTTATATCAACGAGCCAATCAGCACCGGTAGTGCTCACGTCGCCAGAATGCGTTGATCTTAGGCCGACTGCCAACTGAGTTTATAGCAGTTTAAGTCCATAGCTCTGGGGTCTGCGCACCCTCGGCCTGCTGTATTCCCATAGCTAATGATACAGCAGGCTTGCTTTTGTTATGTCAGTCTCAACCAAGGATAACGCGCCCGCCGCTACCGCGCCCACCGTCCAAGGGACCGCGGCTCCCCCTCGGATCCACCGGGTGCTCAAAATAGCTCCGACCTCGTTTTTCGCGGACTATGGCTGCCACGTCCGGATATACGAGGAGATCCGGGCGCTCCAACGTTTGGGGCATCAGGTTACCATCTGCACCTACCCCACAGGCCGGGACCTGCCCGGCATGGACATCCGCCGTGCAGTCAACACGCCATGGCGACGCACGGTGCAGGTGGGATCGAGCATCCACAAGCTCTATTACGACGGGTTGTTGGCGGCCCGCACGCTTCAGGTGGCGCTTCAGGTCCGGCCAACCGTGGTGCACGCCCACTTGCACGAGGGAGCGCTGATAGGGTCCCCCATAAGCCGGATCCTCCGCGTCCCTTTGCTCTTTGATTTTCAAGGCAGCTTGACCAGCGAAATGCTGGACCACAAGTTCCTGCGCCGCACCAGCCGTCTGTTTCGGCCGCTCCGCACCTTGGAGGGCATCATCAACAAAGCCGCGGACCGGATTATCACCAGTTCTTCCAACGCCGCAGACATGCTGGCTCAGGAGTTCGGCTATCCTGCCGAACGGATCATCACGCTGCCCGATAGCGTCGACACGGAGGTCTTTGCGCCACGGGCAGCGGCGCCGCAGGCAGCGCTTCATGAACTGCGGGTGCGTTGGCGCCTCCCGGTCGACCGTCCGTTGGTGGTGTATTTAGGACTGCTGGCGGAATATCAGGGGACGGGCCTGCTGTTGGAGGCCGCCGCACAATTGCTGGCCCAGGGTGTGCAGGCGCACTTTCTGGTGATGGGGTTCCCCGGAGAGGCGGACTATCGGGCCCAAGCCGCACAGATGGGGCTCTCCGAGCACATGACCTTTACCGGCCGCATCCCCTATGAGGAGGCCCCGCACTATCTCGCGCTGGGGGACATCGCGGTGTCTCCCAAGATGTCCGAAACCGAGGGTAACGGCAAGCTGCTGAACTACATGGCGGTGGGACTGCCAACGGTCACGTTCGACACCCCAGTGGCACACGAGCTGTTAGGCGACGCCGGGGTGTATGCGGAGACCGGCAGCGCTACGGACCTGGCCAGAGCGCTGCGCACGCTGCTGACCGACCCACCCGCGCGGACGGACCGCGGTTGGCGGCTCCAGCGCCGGGCAGAGGCGCAGTTCTCCTGGGACGCTACCGGCCGCCGCCTGTTGGACATTTATAGCGAGCTGTCCCGTTAGCGGCGTGGCGGACGGTATGATGCAGCTCATCGCCTCGTTCAAGGAGCTCTACAGCTACCGGGAGCTGGTGCGCAACCTGGTGGTGCGCGACCTGAAGCTCCGCTACCGCAACTCCGCGCTGGGGTTTCTGTGGTGCTTGCTGAACCCGCTGCTCATGATGGTGGTGTTCACCGTCGTGTTTACCGTGCTGCTCACCAGTAACACCATCCAGCACTTTCCCGTGTTCATCCTCATCGGCATCCTGGCGTGGAACCTGCACACCACGGCGCTGCTCGGGGCCATCAACTCTATTGTGGCCAATGGCAGCCTGGTGCAGAAGGTCTACTTTCCCCGGGAAGTCCTGCCCATTTCCACGGTGCTGTCCAATACGGTGAACTTTCTGTTGTCGCTGATTGTCTTGTTCGTGATGATCGCCGTGTACCAGATCCCGATCTCGGCCACACTGCTCCTGTTGCCGCTGGTGATCGTGGTTCAGGTCATCTTCACCATCGGCGTCGCGTTCATTCTCTCAGCGCTCAACGTGTATTACCGGGACACCGCCACCATAATAGAAACCCTGATGCTCGCGTGGTTCTTCCTGACCCCAATCTTCTATCGCATCGAGGACGTGTTTCCCGTCTACAGCCGCTGGATGTATATCCTGAACCCCCCGGCTTCTTTCATCGCCGCATACCGGGACATCCTGTACTATGGCGGCATGACCAATCTGGACTTCTTCTCTCGCACTGCGGCAACGTCGGTGGCCGTGTTCCTGGTGGGCTACCTGCTGTTTAGGCGGCTCAGCCCCTCTTTCAGCGAGGCGTTATAGTGCCGGCCATCCAGTTTCAGAGCGTCTCTAAACGCTACATCCTCCATCACCAACGCCCGCAATCCTTCCAGGAGCTGCTGGTCAACACTGTCCGACGCCGCAACGGGGAGCGGGAGGAATTCTGGGCTTTGCGGGACGTGAGCTTCGAGGTGGGGTATGGCGAGAGCTTCGGCATCGTTGGCCTCAACGGCTCCGGCAAGAGCACGGTGCTGAAGCTGGTGAGCCACATCGTGCAGCCCACCGCCGGGCAGGTGCGCGTTGACGGACGGGTGGCCGCGCTCATCGAATTGGGAGCCGGGTTTCATCCGGACCTCACGGGGCGAGAGAATGTGTACCTGCTGGGTTCAATCATGGGTCTGGGGTCGAAGCAGATGGACCAGCGGCTGGAGGCCATCGTGGGCTTTGCCGAGTTGGAGCAGTTCATCGACACGCCCGTGAAGCACTATTCCTCCGGCATGTACATGCGCCTCGGGTTCGCCACCGCCATCAACGTGGACGCCGATATCTTCCTAATGGACGAAGTGTTGGCCGTGGGCGACCAACGTTTCCAGGAGAAGTGTCTCCAAGCCATCGAGTCATTCAAGCACCGCGGGCTGACCGTGGTCATCGTCTCCCATGACCTGTCTCTGGTCGAACGATTCTGTCCGCACGCGCTGTTGCTCCAGCACGGACAGGTGATCTCCTATGGGCGCACCCAAGACGTGCTGGATTCCTATCTGGCCGCGCCGCACGGATAGCGGATAGCTAGGAATAGTAGGAGCGCGGGATGGCGAGACTCCTCATCACCGGCAGCAATGGTCTGCTGGGCACCGCACTGGTGAAGCACGCTGCCCTTGATTATGAAGTGGTGGGGACGAGCGCATCTCCTGCCAGTAGCGTATTCCAGCCGCTGCAGTTTCACCAGGCGGACATCCGAGATGCCGGCGCTGTGCAGGCAGTGATGGAGAGAGTGCAGCCCACCGCAGTGTTGCACACGGCTGCAATGACCAACGTAGACGCGTGTGAACTAGACCCGGAGCTGGCCTACGCGGTCAATGTGGAGGGAACCAAGCACGTGGCCCGTGCGGCCCGGGACGTCGGTGCCAAACTCATAGCGGTCTCCTCGGACTACGTGTTCTCGGGCGAGCGCGGGCCATACGATGAGGAAGACGCGGTCGGACCGATCTCGGTCTACGGTCGTACCAAGTTAGAGGCCGAAGAAGCGGTGCGCGAATTGTGCAAGGACTACTGCATCGCCCGCACCAGCGTGCTGTTCGGCTGGTATATGGGGGCGCGGGTTAATTTCGCCACTTGGCTCATAGAGACCCTGCTGGCCGGCAGGGAGGTGAACATCGTAACGGACCAGACAAACGCGCCAACCCTAACCGACAGCGCAGTGTCGATGTTGCTGGCGTTGGTAGAGCAAAACGTGCAGGGTGTATTCCACACCGCGGGCGGAGAGTGGTTAAGCCGCTACGACTTTGCACGCCGTATTGCCAAGCGTTTTGAGCTGGACACATCGCTGATCCGGCCGGTCCTCAGCGCCGATCTCCAGCAACCGGCGCGTCGTCCTGTCCATTCCGGCCTGCGGGTGGACAAGATGGACAAGATAGCGAAAGTCACCGGGGTGCGGCCCATGGGCGTGACGGAAGCGCTGGATGCCCTGCGACAACGGATGGAGGATGCCGGGCGGTGAGCCGGATAGTGGTGTGCGGTGTGCAAACGCTATACGTCCGTGGTGGGGCCGAGATCCTGGTGGATACCCTGGCAGAGCAGCTCCGGGGGCGCGGTCACCAGGTGGACGTGGTCAATCTTCCGTTTACGGACGTACCGCGGACGCAACTCCTGACCAGCTATTTGGCGTGGCGGTCGCTGAATCTCCGGCAGATCCATGGCGAGAAGGTGGATCTGGTCATCGGCACCAAGTGGCCTTCTTATGCGGTCAGCCATCCGCGCAAGCTGGTGTGGCTCACTCACCAGCACCGGCAGGCCTACGAGTTGTATGGCACGCCCTGGAGTGATATGCACACCCGTCCGAGTGGACGGCTGTTCGCGTGGCTGGTGCGACGGCTCGACGCCTGGAGCTTGGGCGGAGCCAAGGCCCTCTACAGCATCTCCGGTAACACCGCCGAACGACTCCAGCGGTTTAACGGCCTGCGCGCCCAGCCGCTCTACCCGCCGCCCAAACTGGCGGGCCGGCTCCGCTGTGATGCCTATGAGGACTTCGTGCTGGCGGTGGGCCGTTTCGAGCCGATCAAACGCTTTAGCCTGATCCTGCAAGCCGTAGCCCAGGCGCCCCAGGAGTTGCGTTGCGTGCTGGCGGGCGACGGCCTGCAACGGGCCGAGTTGGAGCGCTTGGCCGATAGGCTGGGAATCCGCGATCGGGTGACCTTTGCCGGGCGGGTGAGCGACGATGAGCTCATCGACCTTTACGCGCGCTGCCTTGGGGTGGTGTACCCCCCCTTTGATGAGGACTATGGGTACGTGACCGTCGAGGCCTTTCTGTCCCGTAAGCCAGTGGTCACTACCAGCGATTCGGGCGGCGTCCTCGAGTTCCTAGAGGACGGTGTGAACGGCTTGGTGGCAGGACCCACGCCAGCGTCGCTTGGCGCGGCGTTGACGGCGCTCTGGGAACGGCGCGCCGCAGCACCCGGCATGGGCGAGGCGGGATACCAGCGGGTCCGGGACATCTCCTGGGATAGGGTGCTGGACGCACTGACCGAGCCGCTGTGGACGCCATTCTGATGCCTTGTGCATGAAATTGACGACCTGGCCTGGGAGGGCAGACGGGTAGTCGGGTGAGCGGAACACACCTAGAACCATCCGCACATGAACAACATGAACCCGAGCAACCGGTTGAGATTGCTTCGCTTCGCTCGCAATGACGTTACGCACCGTCTCCCCATAGAGAGACCATGACAAGCTCCTTGCCTCTGACCGCTTCGCCAGCGCCTGATGATGCGCTGGAGGATGCGGCGCTCGCGGTGTTGCTGGCCCTTGGGTTGGGTTCAGCGCTACTGTGCATCACCGCCTGGGCGGGCATCTTCCATGCCGCCTGGGTAGCAGTGGTTGGCGTAGCGGTGCTGGCAACCTTGGGGTGGAAGCTCAAGGCGCGGCGCCGGTACGGGCTGGCCGGCCTGTTCATCCTGATAGTGCCGTTCGGCGCGTTGATGCTGTTCTATCCTCCCGGAGACTTTGTACTTGGTGGGCTGGACCAGGGGGTTTATCTCAATACCGCGGCACACCTTGCGCGGACCGGTGGGTTCAGCGGCCCGGACAGCCTACTGGCCCAGGCAGGCGAGGCTGGGCAGCGGGCCGTGGTGGCGCAGAACGCGTGGGAGCGCCCGCAGCTGTACCCCGGGTATTATTGGGACAGCCAGGACGCCACCTGGACTACGCAATTCCCCTTTCTGATGACCGTTTGGGTTGCTGTGGGGGCGCTGGTTGCTGGCGAGACCGGCGCGCGCTGGGTCCCGCTCTTGGTGACCGCCCTCGCCACCATGTACTGCTGCCTGCTGGCCCGGCGGCTCTTCGGCAATGGGGCGGCGCTCGCGGCGGCGGTGTTGCTCACTGCGCACGGCGTGCAGGTATGGCACGCCCGGCTCACCCTGTCCGAACCGCTGGTGCAATTGCTGTTTTGTGGGGGGCTCTGGGCCGCCGCGTGCTGGCGCACCAGCAACAGCAGCCTAGCCGCGGTCACGGCGGGCGTTGCCCTGGGGTTGCTGCCGCTCATCAAGACCGACGCATTTGTGCTGAGCGTGGTGGCCGCGGCAGTACTTGCAGCGTGGTTCTTCTCCGACCCTCCGGCGCACCGCCGTGCTTTTCTACTACCCTTGGGCGCGCTCTATGGACTGGCCTTGTTGCATTACGCAACGGTGGCCCGCGCCTACGTTGCCGACCAACTGCCGCTGGTGTGGCAGCTCGCGGTCATTGCGTGCTTGGCGGCAAGTGGCCTCGCGCTGGCGCCGGCGCTTTCCGGATACCTGCGCCGATTCGGCGAGAGCAAGCGCCCGCTTCTGTGGGCGGGCATCGTTCTGGCGGGAGGCCTCTCGCTGCTGGCGCTACCGTTGCTGGACGTGGACTGGCCGCTCCTGGTCCGTACGTTGTGGGACGGGCTTTATCTTTCGCCCTTGGACGTGCCGGTGTTAGTGGCCTTCCTCTGGGCGTTGTGGCAGTTGCGCTCCCGAGGGGGGTCATGGGAGGGATGGATTGTACTGCTGGCGGTGTGCGCGGGGACGGCGCTCTACTTGGCGGTGTTTGCTCGCTACTACCGTAGCCAGGAACACCTACCGCTATTCATGTGGACCACTCGTCGTTTGGTGCCCACTGTGCTCCCGGCGCTTGCCCTGATGGAAGCCGCCGCCCTGATGGCGCTCTGCGCACGGTTGGGCCGGGGGGCGCCGCTGGCGCTGGCACTGGCGCTCGGCGTGCTGGTGGCGGCCCGGTCCCCCGATCTGATCCCGGTGGCGCGCGCTCAAGAGTACGCGGGAGCACCGGCAGCCGTAGCCACTGTATCGGCCGCGCTGGAGCCTAACGCGGTGGTGCTGATGGATAACGACGCGACGGGCATCCGGTTCTCCACGCCATTGCGGTTTATCGAGGAGCGTGCGGCTTATGTGGTGTGGGACGCATCACAGCGCCAGGGGTTGCAGGCCCTGGTGCGAACCGCCACCCAAGCGGGCCGTCCGGTCTATTACCTCTCCACATATCCCAGCGGCGTTGCGGCGGCGCTGGATGGGTATGGGTTGCGCCAAGTGCAACGGTGGCGCTTTGAGCTGCCGGAATTCGAGCGGGTATCGGACCGCCGTCCCTCCGGCAGCTATCTTTACGTGGCAGAACCCACGCTGTATCGAGTGGTTGACCGCGTGGCGGACGTGGCGCTGCCGCTGCGGATCAAGCTTGGCTCCGAAGATGGGCCCGGCTACCGGTTGCTACGCTCCGGCTTCTCGTCGGTGGAGCGTGCGCCGAACGGCGAGTCGTTCCGGTGGGCCAGCGGCCGCGCCGAGTTCCAGATACCGCCCGGCGTGACGCCGGCGCGCATCTATCTTCGGATCGGTACCGGGAAACCGGAGCCTGCGCCGCCGAGCGAGCTTGTTTTGAAGTGCGCAGGGGCGGAGGCTGCTCGGCTGACTGCTACCGCGTTTTTCGCGGAGCTTTCTATTGAGGTGCCTACGGCCTGCCTGAAAGGCGATCGCGTAGTGACCATAGAGTCGCCAACCTGGACCAAGCCGGAGTTTGGGACAGCGGCGGATCAGCGGCCGCGGGGGATAATGGTGTCGATAATCGGTTTCGAGTAGGCTAGAGGCATGGGCCTGCGGTTCCTCTTCGTTAACATCGGCTACCCGCCATTCCAAGGCGGCGCGCAGGTGTATGTCCAGCAGCTGGCAGAGCGACTGGTGCAGGGCGGGCATCGCGTGACCGTTTACACCACCGATGCGGGAGAAGTTGAGGCGATCTGGAACAGCCGGAAACAGCGCTTGGCGGTGGGCGTGGAGCAGGTGAACGGAGTTGAGGTGGTGCGGTTTCCGGTGCACCACTTGTGGCCCTCACCCTACGGGTACTATCTGGCGCGACGCCTCACGGTGGGATTGGCTCAGCTTCCATTTGTGGGAGAGGCAGTGTTGCGCTTCATGGCCTACCGCACTCCCTGGGTGCCGGAGCTGTCTGATGCGCTGCGCTGGTGGTCGGAACCGGTGGACGTAGTGCACGGCTTTGCTATCCCCTTTGAGTCGCTGCTGTGGCCGGCGGCGGAGTGCGCCGCCCGGATGGATGCGCCCTTCTTTGTGACCCCTTTCTTGCACACCGGTGAGACGGATGACCCGGTAGTGGAACGCAGCTATGCGATGCCGCAGCAACTCGCGCTGCTGCTGCGGGCGTCGACAGTGATTGCGCTGTCCGAGATTGAGCGGCGCTTCCTACTACAGCGCGGCGTAGAGCCCCAGCGGGCGCATGCCGTGCCGGCGGGCATTTCCCTTGCGGGCACCGACGATCCGCCGTGCTATCCCCCTGAGGAACCGCCGCTGGTCCTGTTTGTGGGCGCAGTGACCTACGAAAAGGGCGCGGTACACCTTACCGAGGCGGTGCGGCGGCTCTGGACGCGTGGCGTGGCGGTGCGGTTGGCCTTCATTGGTACGCTGACCGACCAATTCCAGCGTTTTTTGGATGGGTTGCCCGCTGCGGAACGGGAGCGAGTGGACGTGTGGGGCGTAGTCACCGATGCCGAGAAGCAGGAGGCGTTGCGCCGCTGCACCCTGCTGGCGATGCCCTCTCGGGTGGACTCCTTCGGGCTGGTGTTCCTGGAAGCGTGGGCGCAGGGCAAGCCGGTCATTGGCGCGCGGGCAGGCGGCATCCCCGCCGTGGTCGACCATGGCGAGAACGGCTTGTTGATCCCCTTCGGAGACGTGGACGCACTGGCGGCGGCCATCGACCGCCTGCTCGACAGCCCCGAGGAGGCGGCACGGCTAGGGCAAACGGGCTGGCGCAAACTCAAGGAGCACTACGACTGGGAGCGGGTGTATCCGCAACTGCTGGCCTTGTACCAGGCAGCGGCGCCGGAAGCGCCGGCGGTGCAAGAATGAGAGTGCTCCAGGTCACCCACCAGTTCCTGCCGGAGTACGTGGGCGGGGTGGAAGTCCACGTGGCCCAACTCAGCCGAAGTCTGCGGGACGCCGGCCATCAGGTGGCACTCTTCACCGGCGGCAACCATGCCGAACAGCGCACGTGGGAGGGAATGGAGTTGACCATCGTGGCGGGTGGCGTACGCAGCCCGCGCGGCCGTGTGGCCACGTTTATGGCCACCTTCCGAAACCGTGCTGCGGAGGACGCGTTTGCGGAACTCTTAGAGCGGCTTCGGCCCGACGTCGTGCATTTCCATCACCTGCTGGGGCTGTCCTTGCGGCTTGTGGAGCTGGCGCGGGCGCGCGGCATCCCCACTTGCTACACGCTCCATGACTACTGGTTCATCTGCCCTACCACGCAGCTCCTGGACCACCGCGGTGAGCTGTGTGATGGGCCGGTGGCTGGGCTGAACTGCGCCCGCTGCGCCACCGCCCGGATGCCTGGCATCGCCTGGACCGCGGCAACGCCGGCGCTGGCCCCCGTGT
The DNA here is from genome assembly GCA_965261835.1 of Dehalococcoidia bacterium. Classification (GTDB taxonomy): domain Bacteria; phylum Chloroflexota; class Dehalococcoidia; order SHYD01; family SHYD01. Next base: position 471,960 of record OZ253478.1, read on the forward strand.
TTGCGTTGCGGCAACGGCGGGTGCGCCGCGCGCTGGCGGGGATCGACCGCCTGCTGGCGCCGTCGCGCTTCTTAGCAGAGATTGCGGTACGGGCGGGCCTGCCGTCAGCGCGCGTGGAGATGGTCGACTTCGGCGTACACAGGGGGCACACGGGAGCGCCAGCCGTCTCGACGCCCCGTGGCGGCCCATTGCAGGTCACCTACCTGGGAGCTATTGCCCCCAGTAAGGGAGTGCACGTGCTCATTGAGGCGTGCCGGTTGCTGCCGCCAGGTACGCTGGAGGTGGAGGTTTGCGGCGATTTGAGCGCCTACCCAGGCTACGCCCAACGGCTCCAGGCGAGCGCACAGGGGTTGCTGATACATTTCAACGGGCTGGTGGCGCAGGAGGATGTCCCGGGGATTCTGGCCCGCTCGGACGTGGTGGTGGCGCCTTCGATTTGGTATGAGAATGCTCCGCTGGTGCTGAACGAAGCGTATGCCGCGGGCGTGCCGGTGGTGGCGTCCCGGCTAGGGGCGCTCGCAGAAAAGGTGGAGGATGGCGTGACCGGCCTGCTGTTTCCCAGGGGCGACGCCGCGGCGCTGGCGGGCGTCCTGGAGCGGCTGACCCACGAGGAGCACCTGCTGGAGAGACTGCGGAGTGGCATCCGCCCAGTGCGCACCTGGGAGGAGCATGTGGCGCACATGGAGCGTGTCTATAACGCGCTGGTCAAGACTGCCGCGGGATCATGAACCAACGAGCCGGGCCGGGGCAGTGGCGTGCCGCTACAGGCCCCCCCCGCGCGCTGGGGCTGGTGAGCGTGGTGATCCCCGCATACAACGAAGAAGCGGCCATTGCCCACGATGTCGAGGCCGTGTTTGCCGCGATGGATGAGAACGGTTACGACTATGAGGTGCTGGTGGTGGATGACGGCTCCACCGACCGCACGGCGGCCATTGTTGCCCAGTATCCTCGGGCCCGGCTGGTGCGGCATCCGGTGAACATGGGTGTGGGATCGGCGCGCAGCACCGGCATGCGGCTGGCGGAAGGCGAGATCATTGTGACCACGGACGGCGATGGCACCTACCCCAACCACGAGATCCCGCTGTTGCTAGCCAGGCTGGTAGAGAACGACATGGTCATTGGCGCCCGCACCAGGGAGGCAGGCACATGGCCGTGGCTACGGGCGCCCGCCAAGGCGTTTATCCGCAGCCTGGCCGGTTATCTGACGGGGCGCCGTATTCCCGATCTCAACTCCGGGCTGCGCGGTTACCGCAAATCGCTGGCGGGGCAGTTCGCAGCGCTGCTGCCAACCGGACACTCCTGGGAGAGCACCATCACGCTCGCTTTTCTCACCGCGGGCTACCGGGTCGAGTTCGTGCCGGTGGACTACTACCCGCGGCGTGGCGGCAGGTCGTCGTTCCACCCGGTCCAGGACACGCTGACCTATCTGCGGCTGGTGGTGCGTACGGTGATGTATTTTAACCCCATGAAGTTCCTTGGTCCCGTTGCGGTCCTGCTATTGGCCGGAGGGCTGTGTAAGTTCGGCTGGGACACGCTGGTTGACCGCGCGCCGCTTGACGCTGTGCCGTTGGTGCTGGCGCTCTCCGGTGTCCTTGTGGGCGTCCTAGGCTGGATCGCCGATCTCATCGTCAAGCGCAGGGCGAGCAATACGAATCGTACGAATCGTAACGGTAGTGGTAACGCGTAAGGCGGTGTGTACAGCTACTGTACACACCGCCTTACCGTTACCGAGATCGTGGGAGTCAGAACAAAGGCCTGACTACCGGCGGAGTCGCCTCCGCCACGGGATGCTCAACGGAACAGCTTGTTTTCTCCGTCTTTCTTTATCGGATAGAGATCGTCCCAGCTCTTCGCTTCCATAAAGGCCAGCCATCGGCTAAAGCGGGCCCGCGCCGGCTCCTCGGATGACTTGGCGTTCAAGGTAAACCCTGGCAGCCGGTCATCGGTGAACGCGTGCCCGATCCCCATTGCGAAGTTGTACGGCAGTTGCTGGGCCTCGGGGCCCAGGCTGGCAGGGAAGACGTAGTTCCAGTTCTCCATGTCGTCCGATTCAGTCATACCGGTCGGCCCGCAGTAACGCATCACGTAATGCCGTTGGGCGTCCTTCACGTGCTGGGGCGCATTTTTATCAACCTGGTATAGCCGCCATGACTCGGTGACGCCTACCCCGTTGGGCTGCCACGGCAAAATGCGCCAATGGTCGATGACCACGTTAGGGAAGATGGCGAAATGGCCGCCACCCCACCCGTTGCCTGTTAGGATCTGGTCTTTGTACTTCTTGGCCTTGCGCTTTCGGGTCTCACGGTAATACTCGTCAACGCCCGGCTCAACCCAGGTGTCCGTGTAGTCACGCACTCCGGGCTGCTGGTAAAAGGCGTAAGAGCCGCCATGTCCCAGGTTGTGGTCGCCCACCGTTACCTCGTCGGCGGGGAATGGAGCGGCAATCGGGGAGCGCTCGCCGCCTTCCCGATTGCCCTGAGGGCCAATGGCTGCCACATTGACGGAGCGGTGGGTCATTGCCCCATGAGTCCGGTCGGTGGCAAAGCTGAACCCGGCAACTTTCCAGTTAGTGGGGAGACGCCACTTGACAACGGGATCGAAGACCTCCATCCCGTTGTCCTCGCCATCGCTGCCCTGGAAACAATGGCGGATGCTGGGAGCGTACGATCCCACGTAGTCCTCGAACGACGGCGCATTGGGGTCCCAGGTCGCCCAAATCGACCCGTAGTAGTTCTCCAGTTGGGCAACCTCTCGAAGCCCCCACTGGCTCTTGTCCAGCTCCCGGAGGTAGGCCTCGGATTCGTAGGCTACCCCCACAAGCGAGCCATCGGAGTCGTAGCTCCACCCATGGAAGGGACAAGTAAAAATCAGCGTATTGCCCGCGTCGTAGCGGCAAACTTTCATGCCTTTGTGGCGGCAGGAATTGAGGAAGGCCCTGATCTTCTTGTCCTTGCGTCCCCGGACTAAGAGGATTTCTTCCTCCCCCATGCGCGTGACCACAAAATCGCCGGGGTTCGGTACCTGGCACTCGTGGCCGATGAATAACCAGCAACGCCGGAAAATTTGCTCCATCTCCTGCTGGTAGATCGCTGCGTTAGTGTAGATTTCTCGGCCCACCAGGCCATTTTCGAAATCAAAAAGCGAGCGCAGGGGCCGATCGTTGGTTTGACGAACAGAGACCATCAGGTGTCCTCCTTATTTGCCATGGCTCAGAGCACATTTGCAGGCGCTTTTCAGCCAAGTCTTGTAACCGAATAAAGCCATTAACAGCATTAACAGCTTTTGTGGAAGCTAGCGTAGGACATGCTATGACGGATGTCAAATCCCCGCCGTGTCACCACCCCCCCGTCATTGCGAAGAGGCTGCGACGTGGCAATCTGGGGTGGGGTGGCGTGCGGTACTTCGGCTTCGGAGCGTGTGGTTTCGTGGTTTCAATGGTGGATCGGATCATTCCCCTGCCCCCTTCCTGGAAGGAAGGGGGCAGAAATAAAGGATCTCTGGGGGACACCCCCAGACCCCTGCCAAAGAGGCTGTGCCCCTCTGGACTCCCCCGCACGTAGTAGCAGAAATAGAGGATCTCTGGGGGACACCCCCAGACCCCTGCCAAAGAGGCTGTGCCCCTCTGGACTCCCCCCGCATGTAGTAGTAGAAATAAAGGATCTCTGGGGGACACCCCCAGACCCCTGCCAAAGAGGCTGTGCCCCTCTGGACTCCCCCGCACGTAGTAGTAGAAATAAAGGATCTCTGGGGGACACCCCCAGACCCCTGCCAAAGAGGCTGTGCCCCTCTGGACTCCCCCGCACGTAGTAGCAGAAATAGAGGATCTCTGGGGGACACCCCCAGACCCCTGCCAAAGCGGCTGTGCCCCTCTGGACTCCCCCCGCAGTAGTAGTAGAAATAGAGGATCTCTGGGGGACACCCCCAGACCCCTGCCAAAGAGGCTGTCCCCTCTGGACTCCCCCCGCATGTAGTAGCAGAAATAGAGGATCTCTGGGGGACACCCCCAGACCCCTGCCAAAGCGGCTGTGCCCCTCTAGACTCCCCGCGCGTAGTAGTAGTAGGGGTGCCCCTCGTGGGTACCCCGCGCCGCTTGAGCAGTGCCATCCATGCGTGGTCTCGGCGCCACAGTCTCATAGGTACTGAACGCGTAAAGTCTGTTGGTCAACGCGATCGCTGTTGTGCTACGCTACTGCCCGTCAAGTTTGAGGCGCAGCCCAGACGTTCAGCATGCTGTGCCGCAGGAAAATCGAGGTGTGTTATGCGCTACCGAGTTGCGGGTAATTCAGGCGTGTCGGTTTCAGCAATTGGCTTTGGCTGTGGCGGAAACGCAGGGCTCATGGTCCGGGGTTCTTTCGAGGAGCAACGAACCGTTATTGCAAGGGCTTTGGAGCTGGGTATCACCTATTTCGACAACGCCCCAGATTACGGGGACGGTGTGGGCGAGACCAACCTGGGCCGTGTGCTAAAGGACTTGGGCGCCCGCCCGCTCATAACCTCCAAGGTAGAGATACGCCGGGAAAACCTTTCAGACATCGCCGGGCACGTGGTGCGTTCGACTGAAGAGAGCCTGTCACGATTGGGTGTGGATCACTTGGACTTTCTCCAGATCCACAACGGACCTGCAGCAGAACCACCGGACATACAAGGCCGTGTTTATACCCAGGTCTGGATCGAAGATTATCTAAGGCCTGGAGGAGCACTGGAGGGCTTGGAGCAACTGCTCCAAGCAGGCAAAGCCAGGGCCATCGGCTTCATCTGTAGAGGCAATGACGCCGCCCCCGTCCAACAGCTATTGGACACCGGCAAGTTCAGCATGATCAACGTTTCTTACCACCTCCTCAACCCTACGGCGGGCACACCCCGCCCCGCAGCCATGCCGGTTCTCGATTGGGGTCAGGTTATCGATGCGGCGCAAGCCAAGGGAGTGGGCGTAGCGATCTACAGTCCACTGGCAAGCGGCGCCTTAACCGATGTTGCTGTTTCGGGCGGCGCGCCGCATCCGCTCTCTATGGCCGCGCAAGCGCCACGCCCGGGCGGCGATGCCGCGGCCCAGGCGGCCAAGGCCCTGAGCTTTCTCTCGATCCCCGGCAAACGCTCGCTTGCCCAGGCCGCATTCCAGTTCATTCTCACTCACCCCGGCGTCACCACGGTACTGGGGGGGTTCTCAGCATTGGCACATCTTGAGGAATTGGCCCCTGCCGCAGATGCGGGGCCGCTGGACCAAGCCGATCTGGCCAGGATTCAGGAGGCGTGGAACGCGAATTTCGCGATGTAACGCGGCGGGACCGGCGCGCGATGGCGGGGAGCGATGCGGCGCATTACTCCCCGTCTTCTTCCATGGCGCGCCGCGTCTTCCCGTGTGTCCGCGAACAACCCGCCCGTGGGTGTCTTCACCCCGTGGGCGCATGGCTGAAGGCGTGTGCGCACGCACTCACGCCGCCCCCCCCGCCTTGCGGCCCAAGGCGGCGACGCCGGCGGCGCGGCGCTCCGCGTCGGCCCTTATCTTTTGGCCGGCGTCCGCCACACCCCCCGCCTTGAGGGCGACGCCGGCGGCGCGGTGCTCCGCGTCGTCGATTATCCTTTGGCCGGCGTCCGCCGCGCCCCCCGCCTTGCGGGCGACGGCGGCGGCGCGGGCGGCGCGGCGCTCCGCGTCGTCGATTACCTTTTGGGCGGCGTCGTCGCAGCTGCGCCGCACAAAATCGCTTATTAGCTGGCCGCTAATGGCGGCGGCCATGCGCCATGCTTCCAGCTGAGCATGCGTCAGGTTCAGCCCTAGCTTGGCCTCTCGTTTCCGCTCAAGCGGTCGTACTTCCAGGGTCATGCTCCCCCCTTTCATTACGGGGCCGGTCAAGCCCGCCCACTGTGGAAAGCCTACCAGATACATCCTAGTGTGTCAAGGCCATAACACCTATTGACAGCCCCGATAAACCACGTATAATTGCCATTATACGTGCTAAGGGGGCTGCAATGGACACCACCACCACCACCGAACTCCAGGGCGCGCTACCCGCCGAACTCGCGGCGCGGGTACAGCTCGCGCTTGCCGACGGCGTACCGGCCAATACCCGCAAGGCGTACCGGTCGGCGTGGGCGCGCTTTGAGCGTTGGGCGGCGGCCCACGGTTTGCCCGCACTACCCGCCCCCGCTGGCTCGCTGGCCGCCTACCTTGAGGCGATTGTGAGCGGCGGCGGGACCCTTGCGACGGCGCGCCTACACCGTGCCGCCGTCAACAAGGCGCATGACTTGGCCGGCCATGCCAGGCCAGACACCCACGAAGTAGCCCCACTACTCAAGGCGCTTACCCGCTCCCACGGGGCGGCGCAACGCCAGGCCGCGCCCTTGACGGCTGAAGCCCTGGCCGCAATTCGCGCCACTGCGCACAGGCCCCGCAAAGCCAGGGCCGGGGCGCTTGAAACGGCGGGGGCGGCGGCGGCCCGTGGTGATTTGGACATTGCGATTGCTTCGGTAATGCGTGACGGGCTGTTGCGGGTGTCTGAAGCGTCGGCCCTCACGTGGGGAGATATTGAGCCAGCACCAGACGGGGCGGGGCGCGCTATGGTCTACCGGCTGAAGACGCTTGACCGGCAATGGGCTTACTTCGGCGCGCCGACAATGGCCGCCCTTCACCGCATACAGCCCGCCGAAGTGGACGGCGGCGCGCCCGTCTTCGGGTTACGCCCCGAGGCGCTCGGGGCCAGGCTAAAGGCCATGGCACGGGCGGCGGGCCTGGGTGATGGCTTCAGCGGCCATAGCGCCCGCGTGGGCATGGCGCAAGACTTGTCGGCGGCGGGGGCTCAATTGCCGGAACTCATGCAGGCGGGCGGGTGGAAGACTAGCACGATGGTGGCCCGCTACACCGAGCGCCAGGCCCTCGAGCGCGGGGCCGTGGCCCGATACTACCGCAAGGGGTAAGCCATGCTCTATACCGTGTATGAAAACAGACCCAACAACCGCGCTACCGTTCATAGAGCGAACTGTCACCACATCAGGAAGCACGGGGGTGTGAGTTCTACCGAGCCGCCTACGGGTGAATACCACGAGGGTTTTGAGACGGTGGAAGCCGCCATGAGCAAGGCCAGAAGCACCGGACGGCAGGTTCACCCCTGTAGCACATGTAACCCGCACTCGGCGGCGGGGGCTGCACTACCCGGACTCATGCAGGCGGGCGGGGGGAAGACGCGGAAGACAGTGAGTAATTTCAATAAGTTTATGATCGCTATCGCAACAGTAGCTTTTTTTGTGGTGAATGGGGTGATCAACCTTCCGTCGCAACCACCACTATCAGCAGAGGATCATGTACGCAACGAGAACGCTGCCGCTGCACGCCACGCGGCGGAGGCCGCAACCAGGTCTAAACCTGCAACTCCTACACCAGTTCCCACACCTAGCAGGGTAATATCGGAGGCAGAGCGTGAGGCTCTACATGACCTAATCTATGGTGCACCAGTTCCCACACCCACCACCATCACCCCGCAGGCTCTACATGACCTAATCTATGGGGGCGGCGAGCAGCGCTCTGATGCGTATGAAGTAGTCATAGTATCAACCCCCGGCGCAGTGTGGCGGGATGATGCCAGTGATACCTTCCTGAAGCCTTACACCCCCGGCTCAGCTTTGGCTCGGTTAAATGAAAGTCCGACTCCTAGCGCTGCTAGAGGTCATAGCTACACTGTCAACGGATCGGCCGTCTTCAAAACGAAAATACGTGCTGCGATCCGCGATTTGAACAGGCACGCTGCGTCGGCCGAGCTTATCCGGAAAGGTGGCCACATAACGATCAACGAAGACCCGGCTCCATGTGGTGAATCATGGACTGCAGGTTGTGCGGTCGTAGGGCCGCAGAAAATCCAAATAAAGAATCATCGAGACTCCAAGTATCTGAAGATCGTCCTCATACACGAGATAACGCATTTGTCTCAGGGCATGAGTGAGTGTGTTGCCGTCAAAGCGGAGATTGCTTACATGAACTCATCAGATGAGTATGCGAATTATTGGCTGCGTCACGATATAGAAGAAAGACTTGGCATGGTGTGTTAGTAGGGCGCTCCTGGGCGCTCAGCTCCGCCCCGTGCACTCCCCCGCCCCCGCGGTGTCGCTGCCGTACCGATGCTTTGCCGACAGATTGGCGTGCTGCGCTCCCCCGCACACGCGGGGCTTCAGGGTCTAACCATATGTATGGATAAGAATAAGGATAAGACAGACATGACAAGCAGCGGGACGGCCGCGGGAGGAGTAAGACGAGATGGACGAGATGGAAGAGCATGGTGGGGGGAATTTTTCTTAGCTAACTAGCTAACTAAAAGGAGGTGACATCCTGTGGCGACTTATGATCTAGTCGACCGCGTGGCCATCGTCACCGGTGGCAATCAAGGAATTGGGCGCAGCATCGCACTGGACATGGCCCGGTCGGGCGCAAACATCGTGATCGTGGCGCGCACGGTCTCAAAGATAGATGCGGTGTGCGATGAAGTGCGCGCGCTCGGGCGGCAAGCATTGGGTGTCCAGGGCGACGTGTCCTCAAACGCCGACGTGGTGGAGACGATACGTCAGACCATGGACACCTTTGGGCGCGTCGATATCTTGGTAAACAACGCTGGAGGTAGCCACGGCACCACCTACCACCGGGGCCCGCTCGCGGAGATTTCGGAAGCCGATTTCGACAACTGTGTCGACGTGAACCTCAAGAGCGTCTGGCTGTGCGGCAGAGCAGTGCACCCGATCATGATGCAACAGGGGAAGCGTTGCATCATCAATATATCTTCTGTCTCTGCCCAAATCCAACATGGTACGCGGCTCGGCTTTGCCGTCTACAGCGCTGCCAAGGTAGCGGTGAACAATCTCACCTGCAGCATGGCGGCTGAATGGGGGCCGGAGATACGAGTGAATGGCATACTGCCCGGCTTCATTGAGACCCCTCGGGTCACCCCAACGCGCAGCGCCTCGGGTAACACATTTCGGGTCCAGACCATTGCCTTAAGCCGCTTCGGCGCCTCCGATGAGCTGGCCCCAACCGCCACGTTCTTGGCCTCCGACGAAGCAAGCTACGTCTCGGGCACCATCGTCGAAGTGCACGGAGGGTACAAGTCACCCCTGCCGCCACTTGAGGACACTCCGTAGGGCCATGCACATCCAAAAAGAGCCGGTAGGAGTACGTTAAAAGCGTTGCTTTGCCCTTGTTTTGCTTTGCGCTTTGCAATGTAGTCCCGGTAAAGCTATAGTACCCATGCCAAGGCGATTACGGGACAAAGCGCTAGGCTTGAAATCGCGCTTGACATGGTGAAGGCCAGTAACTACACTAACCCAATTAGCTTTGCTGGGCGGTAGCTGACAGTTTTTTTAAGGAAGAGACATCCGATGCGGTTGAAAGATAAGGTTGCTATTGTCACTGGGGGCGGCTTCGGCATAGGCCGGGCCTATTCTCTAGGGATCGCGCGCGAGGGCGGGAAAGTGGTCATCGCCGACATCAACGACGAAGGTGCAGCAGCCACGCAACACGAAATTGTCTCCGCAGGCGGCGAGGCTATTGCGGTCTATACGGATGTAGCGGACGAAGCGAGCACCACGGCTATGGCTGAGGCGGCCATGCAGCAGTTCGGGAGCATAGACATCCTCGTAAACAACGCCGCCTTCTTCGCCACCTTGCCGCTCAGGGACTATGAAGACATCTCCACTGAAGAGTGGGATAAAGTGATGGCGGTCAATCTCCGTGGCCCGTTTCTGTGTTGCAAAGCCGTGCTCCCCCAAATGAGGGAGCAAGGCTCCGGCAAGATAGTCAACATCTCGTCTACGTCTATCTTGACCGGTAACCCTAAGCGCGCCCACTACGTCGCGTCCAAAGCGGGGATTCTCGGCCTTACCCGCTCTCTCGCTGCGTCTTATGGGCAGTACAACATTTGCGTCAATACCCTGATGCCCGGAAGCACCGCAAGTGAGGGCACCATCGCCGCGTATGGTGAGGACTTCTTCGAGCGCGGCCGGGCCAACAAGGCGTTGAAGCGGATCCAGAAACCGGAGGACTTGGTGGGTACGGTCATCTTCCTGTCCTCGAGTGATAGCGACTTCATTACCGGTGCCGCGATTGGAGTAGATGGCGGCCACCACATGTACTAGAGCGATGTACTAGAGCGGTTGAATCAGTAAAGGAGGACAGCATGGCATTGGCAACCCAGGCAGTGGTCACGGGGATTATCGATGGGGACGGTCATATCCGGGAACGGGATTCCGACCTCTATCCTTATTTTAGCGATAAGTACTCGCCCGGGAGCCTTCAGAACTATTATCTGTTCCCGACGCTGGATGGCTGGCGACGGTCAGGCGGAGGGAAGTTCGGTTGGGACGTAGAGGGCTGGCATCAGTTCTTAGACTGGTCTGGCATTGCGTCCACCGTGATCTATCCGACCGTTGGATTGGGTTACGGATTTGCCAAGGACCCGGAGTGGGCAAACGATCTGGCCATGGCCTATAACGATTTTGTGTATGACCGCTACCTTAAGCACACCGATCGTGTTAAGGCTGTTGCGGTCATCCCGGTGCAGGACCCTGAAGCTGCGGCTAAAGAGTTGCATCGGGCGGTCACCGAGTTGGGCATGGTGGGTGGTCTTCTCCCGACGCCTGGGTTAAGGCGGTACTACGGAGAAGCGGCCTTTGACCCACTATACAAAGAGGCGCAGTCGTTGAACACGATGCTGGCGGTGCATGGCGCGGGCCGAAGCGGCATCGGCCTAGACTGGACGGAAGACCCGAACCAGGGTTTCGTTCTTTCGCACACCTATGCGCAAATCAGCCAGTTTACCAATATGATTTGTGAGCGGGTTTTCGTTCGGTTCCCTAAATTGAAGGTAGCGTTCTTGGAGGCCGGCGCTGGATGGATTCCGTACCTTATCGATAGGATCGACCGCAAGACGGACGGCCTTGCCACCCAGCAGGTGCGGGACTGTCCGATCTACTTCCACGCTGAGCTGGAAGAAAACGAATGCCTCGCTTGCGCCATTTCCGTGGTGGGAGAAGACCGCTTCCTTTACGCATCGGATTACCCCCATGAGTCAGCCGAAGCGGTTACCCACGCATTGAGTACCTTCTTGGAGCGAACCGACATCAGTCTATCGGCCAAAGAGCACATACTCCGAGATAACATTAAGGATCTCTACAGCCTTTCCTAGGCGCCAATAACTCTGCACCTTATGGGGCGGGTAGGTACCGCCTACGTTAAGAAAGATAGGAGTACGTAATAATGCACATAAAATCATGGTTGTTGCCTTTGGGGGCCTCCGCTTTGCTCATGGCAGGCTGTGCTCAACCAGCGCCGCCCACCACCGCCCCTGCAGCTCCAGCTGCGGCTCCGGCTGCCCCTGTGCAGCCTCAGGTGCACCATCAGGCTGAAAACACAACCAGCCCGGAATGCACGCTCGGCAGTGAGCAGTGGCGTGAATCCGGTGACCCGATTCGGGGCGGCAGTCTGGTGAAGGCCGGCAACGAGTTCGCTCACATGGACCCATCTGCCCCCGGACGCTCCGGTGGCATACAAGCCTCTCAGCTCTACAACGGACTCTTCGAGTATCGCGGGTGCTATTACTCGGATACCGCGGTGGTCCCCAAGCTGGCTGAGTCCTGGACGGTCTCCGCTGATGGCAGGACCTGGACGCTCAAGTTGCGTAATGACGTGACGTGGCAGAACGTGTCCCCCTTGAATGGACGCGCCTTCACCTCAGCCGATGTTGCTTTCACCATTGATCACCAGAAGGGCGGGGGTCTGCTTCGTGCGCTGTGGGCTGACGTGGATCACTCTGAGCCCGACGCACAAACCGTCGTGCTGACCTTGCCGCAGCCGGACGCTGACTTTCTGGCGAGCCTGGGCCACCGGACAAATATGATCTTGCCCAAAGAAGTAAAAGATGAAGCGGGCGACTTCAAGACCCGTGCGGTTGGTACCGGCGCCTACATACTAAAGAGCTACAAGCTGGGCCAGGAAATCATTACGGTGTCTAACCCCGACTACTGGGTAAACGGTAAGGACGGACAGCCCCTGCCCTACCTTTCTGAAGTGAGAACCATTAATTTCCCTGATAGGGCAGCGGAAGAAGCCGCATTCCGAACCGGTCAATTGGACCACAGCCGGTTCAATGGCTTTACATATAAGGACGCAATTACTGTAGAGAAAGAACTGCCCAAAGTCGGGCGCTATCCGCAGCTTGTGTTCAGCTTTCAAGCCCTTTGGTTCAACATAAACAAGGCCCCCTTTGACAACCCCAAGGTGCGCAGGGCCCTCGGTATGGCGGTCAATCCAGACGATATCCTCGGCAGCTTAGGGGGGCCGGATGCCGGCGTTTGGGCTGGCTTCGTCCCGCCATTCCTTACTGACTACGCTTTTCCTGAAGCACAGGTGAAAGAGAAGCTCGCGCCGGATATCGAAGGGGCGAAGGCGCTACTTAAAGAGGCAGGTTTCGGTCCCGGAGAGTTGAAACCCTTGTTGAGAACTGCCGGTAGCTATCGCCAGGAGGCCGAAGTAATCCAGCAGAACCTCAAGGCAATCGGCGTGGATGCCAATATTGAAGTGGAGGGTTTGTCGTTCACCCCCATCCTGCAAAAGCAGGACTTTGACATTGCCTGGGGCGCTACCGGTGGCTTCCTGTACGCTAACTACTGGTTGGCTGACTTCCTAAAGACCGACGCGAGTACCAACCGCATCAAACTCAGCGATGCTACAGTCGACGGACTCATCGACGCCCACAGCCAGGAGTTGGACGTCCCCAAGCGCAAGGCCATAATTGAGCAGTTGAAGACTCGGCTATTGGATCTAATGCCGTATCGCCCCACGGTCTCCAACTTCTACCACCACATGGTCTCCTGTAGGTTGCATAACTTCAGGCGCACCAATCCCTCGTACAACACGCCCATGGTGGTTGAGGCGTGGCTGGACGACAGCACCTGTAAATAAATTCCGTATAGCAGCGGGGAGTTGATCCCTCGCCTTGGGGGGTGGCAAATAGTCACCCCCCAAGGCATACGGAGCAATCCATCGCATGACTGCAGGACCGGATGGCGAGTCTGTTTCCCTCGAAGCTTCGTTGATCTGTCGTCCGGCCATGCTCTTGGTAGACCCCCGAATTGTCTGATGGAGTGAAGAAATGACGGAGTATATACTCAGACGTCTCATAGCGTTAATCCCTGTACTGCTAGGGGCGTCTATGGTTATTTTCTTCACACTTCGCCTGTTTGCTCCCTTCGACTACCTCCAAGAGATTATGGAAGAAGCCCCCGGCGCCTCAGACCCGGTGGTGCAGCAAAAACTTCGAGAGGAGTTCGGACTCGACAAACCGATATTGCTGCAGTATGGGATCTGGATGTGGGGGGCCCTCCGTGGTGACTTGGGCACGGCTTGGAGTAGTGGCCAACCGGTGTCGGACCACATTAAGGAAGCGATGCCGGTAACCCTGGAAATCGCCCTCCTTAGCACTGTGTTGGCTACGATATTGGCAATCCCCCTGGGCGTGATCTCAGCGGTCCGGCAAAATACCGGGTTCGACTACGTGAGTCGCTTTGTTTCTGTTATCGGCCTCTCAATCCCCAACTTCGTCGTTGCCACTATCCTTCTTTTGGGGCCGGTCATGCTGTTCAGCTGGGCGCCACCCATCAGCTACTCCGCGCCCTGGGAAAACCTGGGCAACCATGTTCAACAAATGTTTTTGCCAATTGTTTCCTTGGGAACGGCGCTTACTGCCATCAACGTCCGGATGTTGCGATCGACCATGTTGGAGGTGCTCCGCAACGACTACGTGCGGACCGCGCGTGCGAAAGGGCTACGGGAGCGGTCAGTGATCTATCGACACGCCCTCAAGAATGCGCTCATTCCGGTGGTCACTATCATAGGCACTCAGGTCAGTTTCACCCTTGGCGGCACCGTGATTATCGAGCAAGTGTTTGGGCTCCCGGGTTTAGGCCGTCTTACCCTGAACTCCATCTTCATAGGAGATTTTCCCCAACTCCAAGCGAACGTGCTCTATTTGGTGATGATTTTCTTGCTGGTTAACCTCGCGGTCGATATAAGTTACGCCTGGCTGAATCCGAGAATCCGTTACGGTTCTTCGTAATCAACCTGATCCGCAAGCGGCATCCGTCCAATAGCGCCATGATTAATTGAGGTAGAACCCCATGGCACAACAGCAACAAGCCACAAATGTACCAATTGACGCCGTCAGCGTTGGCTTACGTCCATCGTTGGGCCGGATGCGGAAGCTCTGGAGGCTTGTCAAAATACAGCCCGCTGGCGCGGTGTCGTCTCTGATATTGCTAGTCATACTTTTCATTGGCGTTTTTGCGGAACTTGTAGCTCCACGAGACCCCACCTTCCAGATTCTGGCCGATGCGCTGCTGCCGCCTCAGAGCATCGGCAGTGATGGCACATTCTATCTCTTTGGCACCGATGCGCTTGGGAGAGATGTCTGGAGCCGGGTGGTCTATGGCGCCAGAATTTCTCTGAGCGTTGGCGTAGCCGCGGTCTTTATTGGCACTATCGGTGGCCTTATCCTTGGCATGATAAGTGGGTACCGAGGCGGCTGGATGGACATGTGGCTGCAACGTTTCATGGACTCATTGCAGGCAATCCCCACGCTTATTCTGGCCATGATGCTCGTAGCGGTTCTAGGCACAAGCCTCTCCATCACCGCCTTTGCTATTGGCGTCACTCAAATCCCCCGGGCCAACCGTGTCATTAGAAGTAGCGTCCTTTCGGTGGCAAGCGAGGCGTATATTGAAGCGGCTCAGGCAAGCGGCGCCAAGGAGAAACGGGTCTTAGCCCTGCATATCCTACCGAATGTGATGGCGACCACGCTCATCGTGTTTTCAACGAGCATCGGCGCGGCCATTGTCACGGAGGCGGCCCTCAGCTTCTTGGGTCTCGCGGCCCCGCCGCCCCTGGCCACCTGGGGTGGAATGATGAGCCTCCAGGGCCGGCGCTACATGCTGAATTCCCCCTGGCTCCTTGCAGCACCCGCCGTGGCGCTAAGTATCACGGTACTCGCCTTTAACTTCCTGGGAGACTCAATTCGAGACGCTTTAGACCCAAGACTACGCACAAGATGACCCTCGATGGTCGATAGTGGTGCTGGCGAGCTCGTTCCGTGCTCAACGGTGGATTTAGGAGGATCGAAAGATGCTAAGCAAGGCTGAAAACGAGCTGGTTTCTCGTACGGATCCGGGAACCCCCATGGGAGACCTGTGGCGCAGCTTCTGGATCCCCGCCTTCTTGCCGGAGGAGGTCCCTACACCCGATTGCTCGCCCGTGCGAGTACGCCTGCTGGGAGAGGACCTCGTCGCCTTCAGAGACAGCACCGGGAAAATCGGCCTGGTCGCGGCGAACTGCCCGCATCGCGGCGCGTCCCTCTTCTTTGGACGCAACGAGGAGGAGGGGCTCCGGTGCGTTTATCACGGCTGGAAGTACAACACCGAGGGCGATTGTATCGACATGCCGAACGAGCCCGCGGATAGTAACTTCAAGCATAAGGTGCACCTAACCGCCTATCCCTGCGTAGAGCGCGGCGGCATGGTATGGACCTACATGGGCCCCAAGGAGTCTACTCCGGAACTGCCAGCGCTTGAGTGGGCTGTGGTCCCAGATGATCAGCGCTACATCGGCAAGATCATCGTGGATTGCAACTGGCTCCAAGCGCTGGAGGGCGACATCGACAACAGCCATGCCTCCTTCCTCCACGCCGGGTTCGGCGACGCAGAGGGCGAGCCCTTCCGCGATCGCCTCGCGGCGGGAGGCGGAACCACCAGGGGAGTAACCAACCCGTTGGCGGTTTACTTCGCAAAGGATACCGCGCCCCGTGCCACCGTGGTGCAAAGCGATTATGGCATCATGATGGGCTGGCGGCGAGAAGCGGAAGAGGACACCTACTACTGGCAGATTAACCACTGGATGATGCCAAGCTACGTACTCATTGCGAGCCCGCCCGAGTATACCCAGCTGTCCAATACCCGCGTTCCTATCGATGACCACCACAGCGCGTTTTACAGGGTGCGCTGGAATCCGCACCGGCCGCTGAACGAGGACGAACGCGCAGAATACATCGAGGGCGGCTCCATGTATCCGGAAATGATTCCAGGCACTTATCATCCGAAAGAAAACATGGAGAACGACTACCAGATCGACCGTGAGCTTCAACGCACCAGCACGGTGACTGGCATCAAGTCCGTCACGCAACAAGACCGGGCCGTAACCGAAACGATGGGCCCTATCTATAATCGAACCAAGGAGCACTTGGGCACGAGCGACACCGTCATCATCGCGGTTCGGCGGCGTTTGCTCCAGCTAGTGCGGGCCTTGCAGCAAGGAGAGTTGCCATACGCGGCGCAGAACGCAGAGGTGTATTCCTCCCGTCCGACCGCGATACTCCTCCCTAAAGACGTGCCGTTTGTAGAAGGTAGCAAGGAATGGGTTGAGGTGGGTCGTTAACGTCGATCATTCCATGGAGGTTGAGTCGCTATGCTAACGAAGTCAGAGAATGAGCTAATCACCCAGACTGGTCCGGGGACCCCAATGGGAGAGCTGTGGCGCCGCTTTTGGCTCCCGGCAGTGATGTCCTGGGAAGTGCCTGAGCCAGATTCCCCGCCTGCGCGGGTCCGGCTACTGAGCGAGGACCTCGTCGCGTTCCGTGACACGTCAGGCAAGATCGCCATCGTTGCGGCCAACTGCCCCCACCGCGGCGCCTCGTTGTTCTTCGGACGCAATGAGGAGCACGGTCTCCGCTGTGTCTACCACGGCTGGAAGTATGACACCACCGGCGCGTGCGTTGATATGCCCAACGAGCCGGCGGAGAGTAACTTCAAGCACAAGGTGCACCTAACCGCTTATCCCTGCGTGGAGCTGGGAGGTGTAGTGTGGACCTACATGGGCCCCCCGCACTTGGAACCGGAAGTGCCCGATCTTTCGTGGGCCTTGCTGCCGGAAGACCAGCGTCATGTCCTGAAGTTTGAGGTGGAATGCAACTACCTTCAGGCAATGGAGGGGGATATTGACAACAGCCACGTGGCTTTTGCCCATGGCCGGGTGAGCCCTCCTGGACAGCCATTCCTGGACCGCCTTCGCATTGCCGGTGCCGGAGGGAACATGCCTGGACAGCCCGCCACGCCGTTCTACGTGAAGGACTTTGCCCCTTCGGGGATTATCAAGCAGACCGATTATGGGCTCCTCTTGGGCTGGCGACGGGATTTCGACAAAGACACCTATAGCTGGCATATCAATCACTGGCTGATGCCTCATTCCACGTTCATGGGATCGCCGGTGCCAGGCACAGTGCTCTCGAATCTTCGTGTACCCATCGATGACACCCACAGTTGGCAGTTCCGGATCAGATGGAACCCGTACGGTCCGCTAACTGAAGCAGAGTTACACGAGTACCGGCATGGGGGCACCTTCTTCCCGAACCTCATTCCGGGAACCTTCCGCCCCGTAGAAAACAAGGATAACGACTACATGATAGACAGAGAGGCCCAGCGGCTGGGGTCAGTGACGGGCATCAAATCACAGACGCAACAGGACCGCGCCGTTAATGAGCCGCCTCCTGTCGGCCCCATCTTCGACCGGACGAAGGAACACCTCGGGACAAGTGACGCGGTGATAATTCAGATGCGGCGGGTGATGCTCCGCGCGGTCAGGGAACTCGGTGAGGGAATCGAACCCTACGCCGCGCACCACGGGTCCCTTTACAATGTTTATCCGGTGGACTTGGACTTGAAGAAGGAAGAGTCTTTCGAAGAGGGCGCCAAGGATTACATTTTGGGCCGTCATAAATAAGCGTGCTTGGCTCATTGCTGGGCAACGCACTACCAGCAGTCGCAGCGCCAAGAACACCAGCAGTCCGGGGTGGATGCTCGGGGTACCGTTAGTATCCTTAGCATTCACTGCCCGGAGCCTGCTCACCGCCCGATAGGAGCCGGTTGCCTCTGTGCGCACGCTATGACGACGGTGACGCTTGGCGCTCTGACCTCTACAGAAGGTTTATTGCAATGCGCCCGCGCCCGCACGTTCGCCGTTCTTGCAGTAACAGCAGCGCCCCGCGCACTCAAGCAGTCTCAGCCGCCCGCCCCAGCGTGTTCTAAGCGCGTTGGAGTGAGCTAGTGGCAGCCAATAGAACTGTTGCCTCGGGTGGTACGGCAGAAGCCGCGAAGGCGGGTGCTGGGCTAACCATACCGCCGCTCATCAAGCGCAACACGTTGCTCATTGCCGGGGCCCAGAGCACCACCGGTGCGGGCATGGGCCTATTGCCCAGCCTCGGCGCACTCATGGTGTTCCAGCTACTCGGCTCCACGAGACTGTCCGGCCTGGCCATTGCCATGCTCGGCGTGAGCCGCTTTGTCGTTGCCTATCCGATAGGTATATTAGCGGACGCGCGTGGCCGTAGATTCGCGCTATCGGTTAGCCTTTGCATCGGCATCGTCGGCGCAGTGCTCTCTGGCTTGTCCATGTTGGCTAGCTCGTTCCCCCTCTTCATCTTCGGCGTGTTCGTCTTTGGCCTAGCCGTGGGTGGGGGCATGCAGTTGCGGGTAGCCGCCACCGACATGTACCCACCGCAGCGCCGGGCTGAGGGGCTGGGGTACGTGGTCACTGGGTCGGTGGGCGGTTCCATAGGTGTTACCCTCGTGGTCACTGCGGCGCAGTGGCTGGGTGACAATGCTAACGTGGACCCACTGGCGGTCGCATGGTTGCTGGCGCCAATAGTTATAGCGCCGGCGTTGGGACTCGTGTGGCTGGTACGCCCCGACCCCAAGGAGATCGCCGCGAACCTTGCCGATTACTATCCTGGCTACGTCTCGCCACCGCGCTCGTCCGCTGCGCCCACCGCATCGGGCGGCAGCTTCTTCTCGTTACTACGCAGTTACCCCAAGCTAACGGCCTACATTTCCAGTTTTGCCGTTCAGGGCAACATGTCCATGATTATGGTAGTTGCTGCACTCGTGCTTAACGGTCATGGGCATCCGCTGCCGGCCATCGCCCTATCCACCTCCATCCACTCCATCGGCATGTTTGGCTTCTCGATTCCCATTGGGCTGCTGGCTGACCGAGTTGGGCGACGGCCTTCCCTGCTGCTGGGGTTGCTTATTGCCGGCCTGGGCACTCCGTTACTGGTGGCCACGCCAGACTATTGGACTATCACCTGCGGGTTCTTTTTGGTGGGCCTCGGCTGGTCCTTTGTGAACGTAGCCGCCACTGCACTGTTGGCGGACGTATCTCTGCCCAGCGAGCGTGGACGCGCCATCGGTGGGAACGACACCTTCAGTGGTGCTGCCAACGTGGTCCTTGCCCTCTCAGCCGGGCCGGTACTGGAGGGATTGGGGTTGACGGCCATTGCCGTTATCGGTGTAGCCATCATGATTCCGCCGCTGTTGATGCTGGCCCGGTTAAAGCAACCCATCGTCGCGGCCTAGAGGAACAATTGGTGATGGTGGAGACGGGGGGGAGTTGAACCCCCCGTCCAAAGAGCCACGCTTCGTATCTGCTACAAGCTTAGTCGGCTTTGAGGTGTTGCATGCGCTTCAGGCCACCGACCTCCCTCCGCGCTGCCAAGCCGATTATCTTAGGCCATGCTATCGGCATGCCATGGCAGCACCCCGACATTGCGGCGCCGCTTCCACACCCATCGGGGGGAGGTGAGGAGCGACGTCGCTGCCTAGTTAGGCAGCGAGTGCGTAACTGCGTTCGCCAGCTACTTGTTTGCCGGTTGTTTAACGAGCACGGTTACCGGCACCTCGGCTTGCAATGACGATAGCGACGCTCCCTGTCGAATCCCTGCGTCCCCATCTGGTTCTAGCATAGCACACACAGACCGTTGCATCTGAATGACACCCTAGCGGCGCTCCAGGAACTCCAGCCAGTTGCCCTCCGGGTCCTGAGCGTAGCAGATGACTAGCTCGCCGCTATCGGGCGTGCCGCGGTGGATAGGTGGCGTGACGAACTCGACCCCGGCCGCTCGTAGCCGCTGGTAGTAGCTATCCAGGTCCCGCACGTTAAAGGCCACGTGCGCCGAGCCAAGCTGATTCCGCGCCAGATGCCCCTCGGGACTGGGCGGGTTGCGGTAGTACACCAACTCTAGCGAGTGCGTTGCGTCTTCCCTGCCCACAAACACCAGGAAGCGCTGTGCACCAGGGATGCCGGTATGGTCGCCCTCCGGCGGAGCGATGCTATCCGTCTCTTGGAGCACGGTCAGGCCCAGGGTGTCTCGGTAGAAGCGGACCATGCGCTCCATATCTCGCACCACGAAGCCGGAGTGGTTGAAGCCGGTGATCATGCGCTTGTACCTATCGCCGCCCAGCTAGCTCTTCACGGCGGATGGCGCGGCCTATCTCCCGCTGCGCCTCTTTCTCCGACTCGGCCTGGCGCTTATCGTACTGCTTTTTGCCGCGCACCACGCCCAGTTCGAGCTTGGCAAGGTCGTCTTTGAGGTAGAGTCTCAGCGGCACCAATGTGAGGCCCTTGGACTGCACTTGGCGCTCCATTTCGGCAATCTGCTTTCGGTGCAGCAGTAAGCGGCGCGCGCGGAGCGGTTCATGGTTGTAGCGGCTGCCCGGGTCATAGCGGGCTATGTGCGCGTTGTGGAGCCACACCTGGCCCTCTTCGACCCTGGCGTAGGCTTCCCGTAGATTAACTGTCCCAGCCCGGATCGACTTGATCTCGGTGCCGGTCAGGGCAATGCCCGTCTCCAGGCTATCGAGCACGTGATAGTCGTGAAACGCCTTGCGATTGAGGGCAATGACTTTGGTAGGCACGTCGCCCTCCTATGGGCGAGCCGGACGGAATTATGGCGTCTGGCTCTTTAGTTCCTGAACTGCCCGTTCCAGCTGCGCATCGTGCCGCGCCTGGATGTCGGCCTCGGTCAACGCCAGTTCGACGTCTGGAACGAGCCCGTTGCCCTCAATCACCCGGCCGCTGGGGGTTAGCCACCGCCCAATGGTGACGTAGAGCGCCGAGCCGTCGCTGAGCTCACGCAAGTGGTTCACGCTACCTTTGCCAAAGGTCTGCGTTCCGATGACGACGGCACGCTCCCGGTCTTGCAGCGCGCCGGCCAGGAGCTCGCTCCCGCTGGCGGAGCCCTGGTTCACCAGCACCACCGTGGGCAGCTCGGTGACCTCGCCACTACTGCGAACCGGGAGCTCGCGCTTGTTACCGCTACGGTCCACCTGGTAGCCTGCAACGCCCCCCTCCAAGAACTGGCCCACCACCTCAACCGTAGTGCTCAGCAAACCGCCCGGGTTGTTGCGCACGTCAAGGATAATCCCCTTGGCGCCCTGCTCATTGATCTCCTTAAGCGCATCCTGCACCTCCTGCCCGGTACGCTGGGAAAACTGGGATATGCGAAGATGGGCAAATCCGTCCGGCAGCATCTGCCAGATCACGGTGGTCGTTTTGATCTCGTCGCGGGTTATTTTGATGGTGCGCGTGACGCTCTCGCCCTGTCGGAGAATAACGAGGGTCACGTCGGTGCCGCGCGGGCCTTTGACCTTGGTGACCGCGGCGGTAAGGCTCATGCCCTGGGTGCTCACGCCGTCCACTTCCAGCACTCGATCACCGGATCGCAGGCCTGCCTGCTCGGCCGGGGAGCCGGGGAGGGGGGCCACGATGGTGAGCACACCCTCCACCATCATGACGTGGGCGCCAATGCCCTCGTAGGAACCCCGAATGTCCGACCGCTCCGCATTGTAGTCGTCGGCGTCGATGTAGGTGGTGTGGCTGTCTCCCAGCGCAGCGAGCAAGCCATGAATTGCGCCGCGGCCCAAGGTATTCGGATCTAACGCGTCGGGCTCAACGAAGTCCTGGACAAGGATTTTCCATACTTCATCCAACAGCCGAAACTGCTTGGGCGCTTCTAGCGGCACGGCGCTTTGGACTCTGCTGGGAGTTTGGAGTGCGCTGAGCGGCGCACCCGCGCCACCCGTCGTGGCCACAACGTAGCCCGCGCCGAAAGACGAGGTGAGCACCGCAGCCACCAGCAGCGTGAACAATGTGATCTTGATCGCTTTGAACATAGCGGGCACTCCTAGCCTCAGCGGAAGCAGTGGCGTGATCTACAGCACGTCCTCTTGATTTTACACCCGATTACGACGCCCCTCTCCGTACGCGGGGCTTATTCTTTGGGCTGTTGCGCAGCCAACTCCCCGGTGAGCACCAACCGGTGGCTGTATACCAGGTCCGGGTAGCAGGTGATGAGCGTGATGACCGGAGCGGCAGTGGGCGCCATCACGCTCACCGCGGTGGGTTCTACTACTTTGCGGACTATTATTCGATACTCAATAATATCGTCTGCAGTTTCAAGAAAGACGGTATCGCCCAACTTGACGTCGGGGAGCTTATTGAAGATGTTGCCCTCCCCTTTCACCGGGCTGCTCATGTGGCCGGAATAGACCGCATTGCCCGCTTCACCAGCATGAGCCGTCCCGATGTGGTGTCCCACGGCGTGATCGGGCGTTTCCCAGACCAGTTCTCCCTTTTCGTCATACGTAGTGCCCAACTCCACCACCTTCGCATGCACGTCGATACTTGGAATCGCAATGCTTATCGCCGCCGGCACGACATACGGCGGCGGCACGCTAATGGGGGCTGCGGGCGCGTAGACGTTGGGCGGATCGCTGACCTGCAGGCTGGACGCGGCGGCAGGAGCGCTGGACCCAGGTTGATCCGCTGCCGGCGCGACATACGGTGGCGGCACGCTAATGGGGGTCGCGGGCGCATAGACGTTGGGCGGATCGCTGACCTGCAGGCTGGACGCGGGGGCAGGAGCGCTGGGCCTTGGTTGATCCGCCGCCGGCGCAGGGGGCGCCGCCAGCCGCTGCTCCAGTTCCGCGGGCGTATAGAGCGCCTCAGCGAGGGGCGCAGCCCGCACCTGCTGCTGCTGATAGACCACATAGCCGGTATAGAGGCCGCCAGCACTCAGGAGGAGCGCCCCGGCCAACATGAGACATCTGCTCAGGAGATCGAGCGGACGCCGGCTCCCCAACAAGAAGCGCATGCTTAAACCGACTCGCTCAGCAGCCGCGGGACTACCCGGCTCTTTTCAGCCCACATTATGGCCTCGATTTGCTGCACCGCCCGTAGGAGTTCTCCCTGCTTATTCACGACCACGTAGTCAAATTGCGCCATTTCCGCCATCTCGCGTTGTGCGGTATCCAGCCGAATGCTTAAATCGTGCCCCGCTCCTGTCTGGCGATGGTTGTGGCGCTGCAGCAGCTCGTTGTTTGAGAACGGCACCAGAAAGACCCGGATAGCCTGAGGGATACGCGCGCTGATGGTGGCCGCACCTTGTACGTCTACCTTGAGCACCACGTCCAGATTCAGAGCGATACCGTTTTCTATTTCGGAGCGGGGTACGCCATAGTAGTTTTCATACACCTCCGCCCATTCCAGCAGTTCATCGTTGGCAATCATGTCTTGGAACTGCGCCCTGGTTCGAAACCGATAGTGGACGCCGTCCGCCTCCCCGAGCCGGGGTTGCCGTGTGGTAGTAGTGATGGCGTAGTATCTGCCCGGCTCGCGCTGCTTCATTTGGTCAACCAGGGCGTCTTTGCCCACACCCGAGGGTCCGGAGATGATGAAGAGCATGGGCGTGCTCTTGGGCAATCGGGTGAGTTGGTCTTCCGGCCCTTCTTGCGACCCTTTCCCCGGTCCTCCGATGATGCGTCGCTGGGGCATTACTATCCCTCTCTTGCGCTAGCGGCGCGGCCCCCGCTTGTCCGCATCGTTCAGACGCTCATCTTGTCGCCGCATGAACTCGGCAATTCTGCCGCCAACCAACATCTCGGTCATATGCTCTGCGGGGGAGGGAAGCTCAATGCGATCTCCCTCCTGGTCCCCCTCGGTCTTCTGCAATACCCACTGATTGCGGGCGTCCCGTGCTGCGGCAATTTCGGCCAGGAACCCTTCATTATCCTCAGCCAACAGCTTCCGGTAGCGCGTCAGAACGTCCATGTAGCTATCCAACCACTTCAGCAGGCTCGCCTGGTTGGTCTGACTGACCCCCTCGGCTAGATCGGGATTCCCGGACGCCAGCCGGGAAACATCCCTGAAGCCCGAGGATGCCAGCTTGCCCATCTCGCTCCAAGACGGGCTGGCGCTGGTGGCGCTCACCAAGGCAGCGGAGAGCACCAGAGGCAAGTGACTGATGCCGCCTACCAGCACGTCATGCTCCACGGCTTCAATGAAAAGGTGCTTCGCTCCCAGGATGCCGGCCAAGCCAACCACCACTTCAACCGCGGGGTTGGCCGCAGTGAGCGACGGGATTACGCAATAGGTGGCGTCCTTGAAGAGATCGGCGGTGGCCCCTTCAATGCCCGGGGCCTCCTTACCGGCCATGGGATGTCCGCCCACAAAGCTCACTGTCTCCGGCAGGTGCTCGCTCGCCCAGGCCATCACTTGCGCTTTGGTGCTGCCCGTGTCGGTCACAATTGCCCCCTGCGGCAGCGCGGGGGCAAGCTCCTTGAACACCTCCGGCATGGCCAGGAGCGGTGTGGCCACAATCACTATCTGGGCGTCCGTGACCGCATCGGCGGGGGACTGTTCGAAGCGGTCAATGGCGCCCCGCTTTTTCGCAAGATTGACCGCCTCCCATGAGTGGTCGACGCCCACAATCTCCATGTTATTGAGTTGCGCGGCCTTGAGCGCCAGGCCAACGGAGCCCCCAATGAGACCCATGCCGATGATCACTATACGGTCCACGTAGCACCGCTCCCTTTAGTTTTGGTTGTCCGCCCGCTGCAACGCCGCGAGCAGCGGGTCGGTGGCGTCTACATTGTAGTGCCTGGCCACCAAACGCGCCGCCGTTGCCGTGCCGCCCGCGTTGCGCACCAACGCTGCGCCGATGCGCGCATGATACAAGTGTTGTCTTAAACCCAGTCCTACGCCTAACGGGCTAGACGTCGCGAGGGACGCCCGCCGCCGCTGGCCCAAGAGTCCCATCAGCACCCAGAGTACACGGGACAGCAGCGAGACCTTTCCCTTCCCCACGTCATGGAGGAGCGCGGCAACCAAGAGGTCCTGCTCCGCCCAGCCGGAGGATCGGAGGGAGTGAAAAACGTCATACGCATGCCGCTGGGCGTAGCCCGACATCCCGTTAAAGAGGCCGCACAGCGCGGGCGTGAGCACCCCGGCCACTTCTTGCCGTTGCGCTGGTGACAGGCCGCCCGTCCATGCTTTGCTGAACTGCCGGGCGCGGTAGCGGGCACGCGCGGCTGCGGTCATAAGAGCGGTCTGCCTACAAACACGCCGGAAAAGAACTGGATCACCGGGCCCAGCACGTCCCACAATCCGAAGTTGATGATCGGCAGGTAGCTGAGCATCAGGATCCCCATCAAGAGACCGGGGCCGTAAGGCTCCAAGCGGGCAAAGGAGATGGCCTGCCGCATGGGCAATGCCCCCACTGCTACTTTGAAGCCGTCCAGCGGCGCAACCGGGATCAGATTAAAGGCTGCAAGGATAAGACTGTAGAACACCACAAAGCCAACGAGATCGGAGAGTATCCAGCCCGCATCCACCCTGGCCAAAGGCTCATAGCTGAACGGGGCGTGCCAGGCGAGAATACCCAACCGTACCGGCAGCGCCACCACGGCCGCGGTCAGCAAATTGGAGGCTGGACCCGCTAGCGCCACCGCGGCCATGCCCACCTTGGGGCCGCTACGCAGCCTGGAAGGGTTCACCGGAACCGGCTTGCCCCATCCGAAACCCACCAGGAACAAGAACACCGTTCCGGTCTTGTCCAAGTGACGTAGCGGGTTTAGGGATAGCCGCCCCAGCATCCTCGCGGTGCGATCACCCTGCCAAGTGGCTATAAGCGCATGGCTGGCCTCGTGGATGGTGATGGTAATCACCAGGGCCGCGGACATGATCGCCACTAGCCGTACGAAGAGGCCGGGGTTTTGGGCTAACAAGTCCAGGTTAAAGAGCAGCATTGGTTCTCCTGTACTACCTATAGAATAGCCCTAGGAGACACTAAAAGGGAAGCTGCCCCAATTGACAGTATTAAGTAGGCACGCCTAGAATTGAATCAGAATAGCGTAGTAGCGCCTACCGCCTGGGAGGTGAGCATGGCCCAAGAGGCCCTGAAAGTGGTGATTGTAGCAGATGCCGCGACGCGTTTTCTGCTACAGCTCAAAGTAACGGGGGAAGACCGGTTGCAGGCTCAGCAAGAGGTAAACCGGTTTGTCCGTTGGCTAGGGAGCACACGGTCCTTAGATCTAGTATCGTCCCATGATGTGGCAACGTATACGGAGCGGCTTGGCACCACTACCTCCGATATTGTGAGGAAGCTGCAGCCGGTAAAGGACTTCCTGGTTTATGCCAAGAAAGAGGGATACACCGCCACAAACTTAGGGGTAAACCTCCGGCCGAAGAAGAGCGCGATCCGCGGCGCTTCCGGCAAGGTGATAAAGGTAGCGCAGACGGAGAAAGCCTATCTCACCGATGACGGCTACCAGCAACTTGTAGTCGAGTTGGATGGGGCCAAGGCGGAACGCCCCAAAATTGCCGAGGCGTTGCGGCTGGCAATGGCGGACAAGGACTTCCGAGAAAACGCCCCACTGGACGCCGCCAGAGACCAACAGGCCCACCTTGAAGCCCGGATTCGCGAGCTGGAAGCTATGCTGAAACGGGCTGAAATTATGTCTCCGGATCGGGCCGATTCCGCCCGCGCCCAGTTGGGCAGCAGTGTGGTTCTTTGGGACGTAGAGGCCTCTTCTGAGTTCCGGATCACGCTCGTGCACCCCCATGAAGCTAACGTGGGCCAAGGGAAGGTCTCCGTGGTGTCCCCCCTGGGCAAAGCGGTCTTGGACCGCGCCTCTGGTGATGACCTGCAGGTAGCGGCGCCGGCCGGGATCATTCATTACAAAATCAACACCGTCGAAAGCGGTAATTAACCCGAGCTCTCCCACGCCACCGTGACTCCTGCCGCCTCTGAGGGGCATCCCAATGCCCCCTTCAGCATTGGGCAGGCGTCACTCATCCTCGTCCTAGGGTTCACCGGCAGCCGGGCCCTCGGCGTCCTCCGCAACACGGCCCTGGCAGGCGAGTTTGGCGCCGGGCCGGAGTTGGACGCCTACCTCGCCGCATTTCGTCTCCCCGACATCATCTTCCAGCTCATCGTTGGCGCGGCCCTCGGCAGCGCGCTCCTGCCAACGCTGGCGCGCACATACGCCCAGGTTTCACCGCGCGCGGCCTGGCGTTTAGCCAGCGCAGCGTTGACCTGGTTCACCGCCATAGGCGCTATTGTGTCAGCAGTGGCATTCGCCGCGGCGCCCCAACTGGTCCCGCTGAGCGTGCCGGGCTTCACCCCTGAGCAGCAGGCGCTGACCGTTGACCTGACCCGGATCATGCTCGGCTCCTCGGTGTTCTTCTGCGCGTCCGGGGTGGTCACCGGCATCCTCAATGCCCGCTACCACTTCCTGCTGCCCGCCCTGGCGCCCTGGCTGTACAACCTGAGCATCATTGGCGGGGCGCTTTTCCTCGCTGCACCGCTGGGAATCGCCGGTCCGGCGTGGGCCGTTACTGCCGGGGCGGCGCTTCACCTTTTCGTACAGCTCCCCGCGCTGGCCCGGCTGGGCATGACCTACAGCCCGACCGCGGGCATCCGCACGCCGGGGGTGAGCGAGGTGCTGCGGCTCATGGGTCCACGGGCACTTGGCCTGGGAACAACCCAGGTCAACTGGCTGGTGAGCACTATCCTCGCTTCCACCCTGGCCGCGGGCAGCGTCACGGCGCTCAATTACGCCTGGACTATCGCAATGCTTCCCATTGGCGTGTTCGGCATGGCGCCTGCCATCGCGTCCTTCCCTGCGCTCGCAGAGGCCGCTGCAACCGGCAGCTGGCAGCGCTACCGAGAATTGCTCACCACCAGCTTGCGGTTCGCAGTATTCCTGGGCGTTCCCGGCACAGTGGGTCTGCTGCTGATCCGGGAACCACTGGTGGCATTGCTATTCCAGCGCGGCCTTTTTGATGCCGCATCCACGGAACTCACCGCCGGAGTGCTGTTGTTTTTCAGTCTTGGGCTCCTGCCCCACGCGGCGCTGGAAGTCATTGCTCGTGGTTCCTATGCGCTGCACGACACCAAAACCCCCCTCTTTTACGCGGTACTTGGTATGATTAGCCACGTGCTATTTTGCCTGGCGCTCATTGGGCCGCTGGGCGTGGGTGGACTCGCGCTGGCTATGACGCTGGCGGCACTAGTAGAGACTGGGGGATTGCTGTTTGCGCTGAATCGCAGAACCGGTGGACTGCCCTGGCCGCCCATGGCCCGCGCCGCAAGCAAGACCATAGCCGCGAGCGCCCTCATGGGGGGAACGGTCTGGCTAGCGCTCACGATAGCGCCGCCGAGCCAGGGTGTCACAAGTTGGCTCACCGCGGTTATCATAGCGGTCACTATTGGGGGCAGCACCTACGCAGTTGGCAGCGTTCTACTTAACAACCCGGACATCACCGCCTTGCTGCACCGGCTGCGCATACGAACACCGTAGCGGCATGCTTAAGGCGAGCGTAATCTTGCGCTTGGCGTGGGCATACTGGATGGGGCAGGATTTGTGAAGCGACTGCAACTTTGGATACAGGGTCTCTCCTGGACACGGCGCGCCCTCTACCTGGCGCTCGCCGTGCTGCTGCTCATCGCGAGTGCGGGTTGGATCGCCGGCCTCGTGCTGGCGGTTTCCGGGAGTGAGACACCGGCCGTGGTACCACCGGCGCCGATAACGTTTCCGTCGCCCGCCGCCTCCGCCGCCGCCACACCTGGCGGCGCGGTCGTCAACCCGACAGCAACCGCTACGTTGCAACCAACCCCCACCCAGAGACCTTTCCCTACGCCTCCGCCGGTTACGGTGACCCCGGACGGTCCCAGCCAACAGGGCCCGATTGTGCTCCCCAGCGTTTCACCAACCGGATCAGTCACACCCGGGACCCCGCGCGCAACTGGCACAGTAACGCCGGGAACGCCGGACGCGGAAGCGGCTACCACACCCATCGCGTCTCCCCCGGCCGCCGGCAGCCCGACCGCTGGGGAGACGCCGCCCGCAGCGGCCACGCAGGCGCCGGAGCCCGCTGCAACCCAGCCGCCACCCACGCCCGCGGTTGCGCCCTAGCTAGGCTAACGCGGCAAGGGCGTTCTGCTGGAGCGTCAACAACTCGCTAATGCCCTTGGCTGCCAGGTCTAGCACCGCATCGACATCGGCACGGGTAAAGGGCTGGCGCTCCGCCGTTCCCTGGACTTCAATGAACGAGCCGTCGGCCGTCATCACCACGTTGAAATCCGCATCGGCTTGGGAGTCCTCTTCATAACACAGGTCTATGAGACGCTCTCCCGCCAGCTGCCCAACGCTGGTGGCTGCAACCGCCTGAAATAGCGGCACCGCGCTTAGCACGCCGCGGGCAACCAAGCCGTGCATCGCTTGATAGAGTGCTACGTAGCTGCCGGTGATGGCGGCGGTGCGGGTGCCCCCGTCCGCGCGCAGCACGTCGCAGTCCACCTGAAAGGTGCGCTCTCCTAGCGCTGCCATGTCGGTGACCGCGCGGAGGGAACGCCCGATTAGGCGCTGGATCTCATGCGTGCGCCCGCCCACGCGCCCCTGGGTGGATTCCCGAGGTGTTCGGGTGTTGGTGGAGCGCGGCAGCATGGCGTACTCCGCGGTGACCCACCCCCGCCCCCGTCCTCTCAGAAAGGGGGGTACCCGCTCTTCAACGCTCACTGCACAGAGCACCTGGGTGCCACCCAGATCGATGAGCACAGAGCCTTCTGCGTGGGCAAGATAACCGGTCTGTAGCTGGACCGGGCGCATTTCATCCGGAGCACGCCCATCGAGTCTCGGCATAACGTCACGCTCACTAAGTAGTCTAGTGTTCGAGTATAGCAGCCGCTCAATTCCATCGGGAATACAGAGCGCTGCTTCCGCCCTGTTGTATCATGGCTTAACGATGCGGCTATTACTGCATCCGCTCAGGCGTATACAGTAACGCCGCCCTTGCGTAGAATACTGCGGTGAGATCAGAACGCGGAGGACGCTTATTATGATGTTCGACTTCACACCCCACGCGCAGTACCAGGAGGCCAGCGACACGCTGGAGGTCTACCTGGACGAGGATGCGGCGTCTCGCCTGGAGGAGTTGGACGAGAACCGCCATATCCACGTGACCGGCGACGCGCGACCGGTCTGCATCGAGTTCAAAAGCGCCAGCAAGGGCGTCAACCTAGCCGGCGTGCCCAGGAAAGCCACCGTGCAGCGGCTCATTGAGCAGCTGGGGGGCAACTTCACCCTTAGCGGGGTGTAAACAGCGCCGCGCGGCTCCTAAACCGCTCGCCTTGCACGAACGCGCCATCGGGCGTGATACGCAGCTCGATCGTGCCGTCGAGGTCTGTCCGCAACAGCGGAACGTCATCCAGCCGGTCCACTACCTCAGGAGCCGGGTGACCGAAGCTGTTGTCCGCGCCCGCCGACACCACCGCTACCGAGGGAGTAGCCGCCTCCAGAAATAGCCCGGTAGTGGAGGTCTTGCTGCCATGGTGCGCCAGCTTCAGCACGTCGGTATCGATTGCGTCGCCCATGGGCAAGAGACGGGTCTCCGCGGGCTTCTCAATGTCTCCGGTTAGCAGCGCACGGAACCCGTGGGCATGCAGTTGCAGCACGAGGGACGTGTTGTTCGCGTTACTTGCCAGTTTCTGCAGATCATCCTCTGCCGGGTAGAGGACCTCTATCTTGGCGTCACTCCTGTCACCAAACGTAATCCTACTCCCCGTGCCGAGGGTATACCGCGGGATGTTGCGTTCCCGGATGAGCCGTTCCCAGGCGGCGTATTCCGGCCTGTCCGACCTGACACCGGTCTCCACCACTGCGCCCACGGAATATCGCTCCAGTACACCCAGTAGCCCGGTGATATGGTCTAGCTGGGGGTGGGTCAGCACCACCACGTCGATCCGGCGGTCCCATAGCGGCAACCGGCCACCAAGCTGGTTCAGCAGCGCACTGGGGCTCGGCCCGCCATCGATGACCATCCGCTGACCGCCCGGCGTCTCAAGTAGCATGGCGTCGCCCTGACCGATATCCAAGAAGCGGAGCCGAACGGTATCGTCGGAGCCGCGTAGCCAAGCTCCCCATACTCCTAGGTTGGCAACCAACAACAGCCCAGCAACGCCCGCTACTGCCCATTCCCTTCGGCCCAACGGCCATGGCAGTACGGGAGTAGCCTGAGCGTGCCACGGAGCGCCGCCTGCGTCGAGGCGCCAGCGGCCGCCGGCCCAGGCCACGCCACCGAGTACCCCTAAGTACAGCCACCCCAGCCAGGCTGGCGGCGACGCGATCTGCACCGACGCGCCGGGGGCCTGGGCCCACGCATGCACCACACCCAACATGTAGCTCCCGGTAACCCAAGTGACGAAAGCAGGTGCAAAGGCGAGCAGTGGCGACAGCAGGCCCAACAACGCGGTAAGTAACGCCGCTGGCAGCAGAATCACGAAGGCCGGGAGCATCAGCGCAGTGGCGGGTAGTGCGGTGAAGGGAGCGGTCTGAAAATTCCCCACTTGCACCGGCAGGGTGGCCAGGGTGGCGGCCAGCGTGGCCAGTGCGGCCTCCGACAGGAAACCCAGGATGCCTTGCAACGGCCCAGGCAGGCCCTGAACCACACCGGCCGCGCCGGATGGAACTATGGCCTCGCTCGCTTTTAGCAACACCGGCACGCCGTAGACAATCCCCGTCATTGCCAGGAAGCTGAACTGAAACCCCAGGTCCCACAGCAGGTAGGGGTCGAACAGCGTCATCGCAGCGGCCGAAGCCAGCAACGCGATGCCGGAGGATCGCTGTCGACCTAAGACGTACGCAATGACCACCATCGTGGCCATGATCGCGGCTCGCACCACCGGCGGCTCGAAGCCAACCAGAGCGGTGTAGCCCAAGAAGATCACCAGTAACCCAAGGGTGTAGGCAGGGTGCAACCGGCCTACCACCCGGCCCGCCAGCAGGATGAGGAGCGCCGCCACCACGCTTAGGTTGTGGCCGGAGATGGCTAGGATGTGGGTGGTGCCGGTGCGCCGGAAATCGTCGGTGATTGACTGCGGGATGGCGCTACGCTCACCCAGCAGCATCCCCTTCGCCAGCGCGCTGTGGGGCTCCGGCAGCGCGGCATCGAGGCCGGCGGCGAGACGATGCCGCAGCCCCGCAATGGCGGCCACCACGGGATTGCCACGGTCATGCTCCAGCACCTGCACCGTGGGGTAGCGAACCAGGGTGCGCACCCCTTGTCGCGCTAAGTACGCTTGGTAGTCGAAGTTGTCGAGCTGGGGTGGCGGTTCGAGCCTGCCCTTCACCAGCACCGCATCGCCGTAGCGGACCTCCGGGAAGCGGCGGGCGTACACCAAAGCAAGGCCGTCGGCCGGTTCCCACCGCTGAGCGGCGTCCGACCACACGTCGTTGACCTGCAGTCGCCAGCGGGCCGACACGTCGCGCGGCTGGGGCGGTTGTTCCACCACACCGCGGAACGTAACCAGACCGCTGTCCCGCAGCTCGGCCAAAGGGTCCGCGGCCAACACCGCGCGATGGTGCTCGTAGCGGGCGCCGCCGAGCAAGATGCAGACCACGGCTGCGCCTGCCAGCAGCCCCCTGCCCTTAGGCCGCCAGCGGAGCAGCAGGACCGCCAGGCCGGCGCCAAGCAGTAGCAACAGGAGTGGCGACACCCCAGGTATGAAGGAGGCCGCACCGACGCCTGCCAGGATCCCCAAGCACCACCAAACGATGGGCGCGGTCACCGGGCGGTCACTATATCCTTGAGCTGCTCGTACACCGAAGTGGGGACAATACGTCGCTCCAGCAGGTCCAGGGGCGCGTGGAAGCGTCCGTCGCGCTCACGGGACTCGATGATGCGGGTGGCGCGCACCTCACCAATGCCAGGCAGGGCTTCAAGCTCCTGCTGAGACGCCTGGTTGATATCGGTCAGGGGTTTGCCCACCGTACCGCGAGCGGCGGCGACGGCGGCCTGCCCCCTGCGGGGCACGTAGACGTGATCGGCGTCCTCCAGGTAGGCAGCCTGGTTGAGCTGTTCCAGGTCTGCCTCCGCCATTGCGCCGCCCGCTGCCCGTAGGGCGTTCTCCACCCGAGCGCCCTGGGCCAGCTGGTAAACGCCGGGGGTCTGCACCGCGCCGCTCACGTAGACCCGCACCTCAGCAGGGGTGGCGGCGGGGGCCGGCAGCTGGATTAGGATGGGTTCTGGCGTTGAACTACGAACGAGCAGGAACACACCCACCGGCAGCAGCACGGCCATAACTACCAGAAACCAGAGCAGGCGGATAGGTATGAACAAGGCGACGGATTTAGCGTTTGAGCGCCCTGAGCAGCTTGGCAGCTCGGGTGGGCAGGTGCACCAAGGGGTTGGCACGTTGCCCCACTAGCCGGCCATGCCGGAGCTTCTCAAGAAACTCGGCATGGTCCCGAAGATCGAAGTCCTCCATCTCGATGTACGCACCGCCTACCTCGAAGGAGGTGTGGGAATCGCTGCCAATCCCCAGGATGTGGCCGTACCGCCGGCCGATGGCCTCCGCCCGGTCCGAATCACGGAGCAGCGTGGTGCGGGCGTTGAACGCCTCCATGATGTCTACCTCGCCCGCAATGCGCCGGAGCGCCGCTTCGGTGAGCCTACCGTTGCGAAACCGGTCGCAGGGATGAGGCACCGCCACCAGGCCGCCCTGGGCCCGGATGCGAGCGATAGTCTCCTCCGGAGAAAGCCCGCGGGGAATGCCCTGGTTCAAAAACAGGCCGATGATCTCACCCTCGCTGGTGCGGACCTCTTCACCGACGATGATCTTGAACGGCGCAATCTTCTGAGCGGCCAGCGCGCCATCGATATTGTTGTGCTCGGTTACCGCCAGGCAGCTGATACCGCGTTGCACGCAGCGGTCAATCAGCACCTCCGTGGGCATCAGCGAGTCAACCGAGTACTGGGTATGGCAATGGAGGTCAACGTGGATCACGGGGGTTCCTTAGGCTAGGCAGGTTAAAGCTGCGGCTCTTCCGGCTCGCCGGTTGCGTCAGCATCCGCGGTGATTTGAGCGATGCGTAACTCGGCGGCGTCTAGCTGGCGGCCACATATTTTGGCCAGGCGCATACCCTCTTCATAGAGCGCGATGCTCTCGTTGAGGGGCAGTCCCCCGGCCTCGAGGCGCCGGACGATCTCCTCGAGTTGCTTGTAAGCTTCTTCAAAGCTGGGTTCACGTCTTGGCATGGTAGTCCATTATAGCCCGCGCGCCGCCACCCAGTACTCTCCGTCGCAGACCCTCATAAACCATGGATGGGGAAGACCGTGCGCTTGAGTGCCTCCACCTGCTGTTCGGCGAACTCCAAGGATCGCTCCAGAGCACCGGGCGGTAGTTCCGGCGCAGTGGCGTCTCGCAAATGGGCGATGCCGTGCTGTTCTGCGCAGGCTGGAGGGAGCGCGTTGGGCCAGGCAACTCCCAGCATCACGCCGTACTCCAACGCCCACACCCGCATCACTGCGCTCATATCGTACCCGCCACCGCCCAACGCCACCACCCTCGGCGCGCCGGCCAGGAGTTGCGGCAGCACTTGCTCGTAGGTCTTCGTGGTCAACTGGAGATGGGCCAGCGGGTCGTTGGCGTGAGCGTCCACGCCCAATTGCAGCACCACCACCTCCGGACGGAAAGCCGTCAGCAATGGCGGGACAATCTCATTGAACGCCCACTGATAGACCGCATCGCCGGTGTAGGGCAGCAAGGGGAGATTGATGGCGTACCCCCTGCTGCTGCCCTCACCAATCTCGTCCACCGCGCCGGTGCCGGGAAAAAGGTAGCGCCCGGACTCGTGGGTGGAGATGGTGAGCACCTCATTGCTGCCGTAGAACGCATTCTGGACGCCGTCGCCGTGGTGGGCGTCGATGTCCACGTAGGCCACCCGGCGGACATGCTGCAGCAGGTAGGCAATCACTACTGCGGGATCATTGAACACGCAGAAGCCGGAGGCGTGGTGGCGCGCAGCGTGGTGCAGACCGCCGGAGGCGTTGAAAGCCGTGCGGGCCTTCCCTTCGAGCACCAGCTCCGCCGCCACTAGCGAGGCGCCGGTGGAGTTGACCGCGGCTTCATAGATGCCCGGATAGGACGGGTTGTCGCCGTCGTAGCTGAAATTGAAGGCTGCGGGGTTCACCGTGGGGTCGCCCTTACCGATTCGCTCGACCGCATTGACGTACTCCGGGCTGTGCACTGCCGTGAGCTCCTCCTTGGTGGCAGGACGGTGCTCCACTAACAATGCCCCGTCCGTTTCGAACGCGCCGTAGCCCTGCAGGAGATCGTGCGTAAGCCTCAGGCGATGCGGGCGGAGCGGGTGATCGTCCCGCAGCACGTGGTCGGCCAGGACGTCATGGTAGACAAAGGCTGCTTGGTACATGATGCGAGAGGTCCAGTCTCAGGGTGTAGGGTGGCGGATGGGAAGCGTCAACTGCTCCTGGGGAACCGCGCGCGGTTTACGGGGGCGCCCGCTTACCACGCCCTCTGCCACCGCATTAAAGCTGCCGTCGGAAACCTGCACGTTTAAGCTGTCACCCGACCGCACCTGCGCCCGTGTGGCAACCACTCCGCCGGTCTGACGGTTGTGCACCACGGCGTAGCCCCGCTCCAGGGTGCGCAGTGGGTCGAGCGAGGCGAGCACCGCGAGCTGTTGGTTGATCTGGGCGCGGCTTGCCACCATGACGGAGCGGCTGAGGAGCTGCGCAGTGCGGGTCAGGTCGTCTACCCGCTGCCGCTCCCGGTCGATGTCGATGCGGGTCTGCAGCAGCCGGCGCATCGCCAACTGCACCTCGTCTCGGGACGCATCAATAAGGGTGACCATCGTGCCCTTTAGCCAGCTCTCGGTCGCCAGGAGGCGTGCCTGGAGTTCCAGGCGGTTGGGCGTCACCAGCTCTGCCGCGGCCGAGGGCGTGGGGGCGCGCAGGTCCGCCACGTAGTCCACAATGGTGTAGTCGGTTTCATGCCCCACCGCGCTGACGACCGGCGCGCGGCTGCCGTACACGGCGCGGGCGGTGCGCTCTTCATTAAATGGCCACAGCTCTTCCAGCGAGCCGCCGCCCCGGGCCAGGATCACAAGGTCGATATCGTCGCGTTGGTTCAGGC
Source organism: Dehalococcoidia bacterium (assembly GCA_965261835.1). Taxonomy (GTDB): domain Bacteria; phylum Chloroflexota; class Dehalococcoidia; order SHYD01; family SHYD01. The sequence goes on from OZ253478.1 coordinate 508,079, forward strand.
GTTTGAACGCGGTTTCGATGGCGGCGGCGGCGGTCTCACCCTGTACCGGCACCGGGGCCAGCACCAGCTCTGCCAGGGGGTACCTCCGGCCAATGATGCTGATGATGTCCTGGAGCACCGCACCGGTGGGGCTGGTGACCAGCGCGATGCGTTTGGGGAACTCCGGCAGTGCGCGCTTACGGCTGGGCGCAAAAAGGCCCTCCGCCTCCAGCTTCGCCATGAGCCGCTGGAACTCCATGTGCAGCGCCCCGGCGCCCTGCGGCAGCAGCGCATCCGCGATGAACTGGAGGTCGCCGCGCGCCTCATAGAACGAGATGCGCCCGTGTGCCAACACCGCCGCGCCGTCCTCCGCTGCCACGCCGGGCTTCACGGCGCTACGGAACATCACGCTCCGGACCTGGCCGGTGGCGTCCTTCAGGGTGAAGTAGAGGTGCCCGGCCGAGGAGCGGCTGACATTGGACAGCTCGCCGTTAAGCCAGAGGTCTCCCAGGAATGGGTCTGACTCGACGAACTCCTTCAAGTAATTGGCAAGCTGGCCCACGGTGTAGACGTTCATGGGGCCCCATCCTTTGCCTCAACCGTCCTATCCGTCTCGTTCATCTTAGAGGGAGACAGGGCACGCGGCGCCGTGGCCAGCGTCTGAGGCGTGGGGAACTCCTCTTCCGGTGCCACGCTCAACTCTTGGAAGCGGCGGGTTGAGGGCAGCACGCGGCTCTCCCAGGAACCGACCGCGTGGTTGTACGCCCCCACGGTGCGGCCCAGATGTGTACCAACGGCATTGAGATAGCCGGCCACTGTGGTAAGGCGCTCATAAAGCTGCTTACCCAGGTCGCTTATGGCCCGCGCATTCTCGGCCAACTGCTCCTGCCGCCAGCCATAGGCCACTGCCCAGGCGATGACGCCGCCCACAAGGAGTCCGGCCAGAAACAGCACGATCTCCATGGAGCCTACTTTTCCGGTGGTGTCAGTACGCTATCCCAGGTGCTGTTGGGGTCCAACAGGAGCTGGTGCAAACCGGAACTCTGGAACTCGGTTGCCAGGCAATCCATGAAGATGACGTCGAATGGCTCGCCGCCGGCGCGATGGCCGTGCCGCCAGCGGCCGGCGTGCTTGAACCCGGCATTCTCGTAGGCATGGATCGCGCGCTGGTTGTAGCTAAAGACCCGCAGCAGGATCGTGTCCAGGTTGAGGGCGTTGAAGCCGTAGTCCAGCACCAGCTTCACCGCTTCCGTGCCGTAACCCTGACTCCAGAACTGTTTGTCCCCGATGTGGATGGCAAACTCGCATCGCTGGTCAACCTGGCTGATCCGGATGAGGTCGGTCACCCCGATGGGGCGGAGCGTAGCACGCTCGTAGATGGTAAAGAAGACGTCGTTGGGGTTGGTGCTGGCAGCGTCATACCACTGCTGCAGCGCCTCGATGCTACGAGGACGAATGCCCTCGTTCAGCGTGCGGAGCACCTCAAAGTCGTTCAGCCACTTGTGATAGAGCGGGAGATACTCGCGTCGCAACGGCCCCAGGGCAACACGGCGGCCCCAGATGTTGATCGTAGGTTGCTCTTCAGACGTCGGCATTGTCATGGCAGATTACGCACGCTCCACGTACTGCCCGGTGCGCGTGTCCACCTTTACCCGGGCGCCCACGTTGAGAAAGAGGGGGACCTGTACCACCAGGCCGGTCTCCAGCGTGGCGGGCTTGGTGCCGCCCTGTGCCGTGTCACCCTTGAAGCTGGGCCCGGTCTCGGTGATCTCAAGCTCCAAGGATAGCGGCAGCTCGATGCCGATAGCCTCGCCCTCATAGGTCAGCAGATCCAGGGTCATCTGTTCCTTGAGATAGCTCAGCGCGTCGGCCAAGAGGTCTTTGGACACCGGTGTCTGCTCGTAGGTTTCCTGATCCATGAAGTAGTACAGATCGTCCTCTTCATAGAGGAACTGGACGGTGCGGCGCTCCAGCCGGGCACGGGGAAAGCGCTCGCCCGCCTGGAAGGTGCGCTCGATGGTGTGGCCGGCGCGCACGTCTCGCAGCTTCATCCGCACTTGGGCGGAGCCGCGCCCCATCTTGATGTGCTCGTAGTCCAAGATGGAATAGAGCTTGCCGTCCAACTCAATGGTTACGCCTTTGCGTAACTCGCCGGTGCTGATCATGCCTTACCTCTATGGTGGATATGCTCGAGCTAGCGGGCGGTAGTATCTCCCCAGGAATCTATCGCCTACTGTAACATGCGCCGTTAACAACATGCCAGACGCACCTAGCCGCACGTAGCATGATGTGCGGGCGCCGTGTGTCCGCACCAGCCTAGCTCCCGGCAGACTCCGGCTTGCTCAGACGGTTGAGGCAACGGTTCGGAGCAGCTCGCGGGCAATGACGAGGCGCTGAATCTCGGACGTGCCATCGTAGATTTCAGTGATCTTGGCGTCACGCATATAGCGCTCCACGGGGAAATCTCTGATGTAGCCGTAGCCGCCATGGACTTGGATCGCCTTGTTGGTCACGAACATGGCAGCCTCGGAGCCGAACAGCTTGGCGCTGGACGCGGCCATCGTGGAGGGCTGACCTGCGTCCATTAGGCGCGCGGCGTGGTAGGTCATCAGGCGGGCGCCGTGGGTGCGCACCTGCATGTCGGCCAGCATCCACGATACGCCCTGGAACTCGGCGATGGGTTTGCCGAACTGCTGCCGCTGGGCCGCATACGCCGCCGCCGCGTCCAGCGCTGCCTGGGCAATCCCGGTCGCCTGCGCCCCCACCAGGATGCGCCCGATCTCCAGCACCTGCATCGCGATTCTGAAGCCCTGGCCCTCGTCGCCCAGGCGATTGTTCGCGGGCACCCGCACGTCCTCCAGCACCAGCTCCGCGGTGGGCGATCCGTGCATCCCCAGTTTTTCCAGGGATTTGCCGGACGTGAACCCTGGGGTACCCTTCTCCACCAGGAAGGCAGAAACGCCGCGGGCGCGGGCCTCCCGATTGGTCGAGGCAAAGACGATGACAGTGTCTGCCAGGTTGCCGTTGCTAATGAAGATCTTGCGGCCGTTCAGGACATAGTCGTCGCCGTCCCGCACGGCGCGGGACTCCATGGCCGCAGCATCGCTGCCAGCATTGGGTTCGGTGAGGGCGTACGCGCCGATAGCCTCACCGCTCGCTAGGGCGGGCAGGTAGCGGCGCTTTTGGTCCTCGGTGCCGAACCGGTTGATGGGCCAGGTGGTCAACGCGGAATGTGCGGACATGATGACCGTCACCGCGGCGCTGGCCCGTGCGACCTCCTCGATGGTGATGGCCATACTCATGGCGCCGCCACCGCTGCCGCCGTACTCCCGGTCGGTCAAGATGCCCATCCAGCCCAGCGCCGCCATCTTGCGGATGAGCGCCGCGGGGTACTCGTCCTGCTCATCGATCTGCGGCGCGATGGGCGCGATCTCGTGCTGTGCGAAGTCTCGCACTGCGTTTTGTAGGAGTTGCTCTTCTTCGGTGAGGAAATACATTCGGATCACCTGGCTCTCAATTGCGGTAGGCGCTAAGTGAGCTAAGTGTAGAAAGCTGGCCGCTTTCGGTCAACTCTCCAATCATTCACCATACATGCACCCCATTCACCCTATTGAGAGAACCATTGAGTACGTATGAGTACGTAGGCGTCCGGCGGCACGTGGCCCACAAACGGGGCGTGCATTTGCTAGAATGACGGTGGACTTCCCAAGGACGGTAGATGGTGAGCGAATTCATTCTCAGCGTGGTGGACCAGTCGCCCCTCCGGCACGGCGGGACCGCCGCAGAGGCGCTCCATGAGACGGTGGCCATGGCCCAGGACGCCGAGTCCTTTGGCTATGAGCGCTACTGGGTCACCGAGCACCACAACTCGGTAGGGCTGGCGGGCACCGCGCCGGAAATCCTCATCGGCCAGATTGCCGCCAAGACCGCGCGCATCCGCGTGGGGAGCGCCGGCGTGATGCTGATGCACTACTCGGCGTTGAAAGTGGCCGAGACCTTCCGCCTGCTCAGCGCATTCTACCCCGGCCGGATCGACCTGGGATTGGGGAGAGCGCCCGGCACCGATCAGCGCACCGCTGCCGCCCTAGTGCACCCCAAACCGATGACCGACGTTCACCAGTTCCCCAACCAGGTGGCCGACCTGCTGGGCTTCATCAATGACACCCTACCTGAGGATCATCCCTACGCCGGCATCCGGGCGGGGTCCGGCCCACTGCCCGATGGCCTGCCCAGCATCTGGCTCCTGGGATCGAGCGATTACAGCGCGCAACTCGCAGCGGTCATGGGGTTGCCCTTCGCGTTTGCCGACTTCTTCGGCTACGCGGGTGACGAAGGACCGTCCATTGGTGAGCTCTACCGCAGCAAGTTCCGCCCATCGGCCTACCTGAGCGAACCCAGCTTCAACGTGACGCTACAGGTGACCTGCGCCGACACCGACGAAGCAGCACGCTACATCGGCTCCAGCCGGCGGCTGCACGTGGCCCGCACCCGCAGCGGCGACCGGCGGCGGGCGATGGAGCCGCCCGAAGAGGCCATCGAGTTGGTGAACGACCCTGAGATCGGGCCGGTGATAGCCAGCCATACCAAGCACTTCATCGAAGGCGGCCCGGAGACCGTTAAGCAGCTCCTCGAAGAAGCCGCGGATCGCTATGGCACCAAGGACGTGGGCATCGCAACCCACTGCTACCGGCTCGAAGACCGGGTGCGTTCCTACCGGCTGATCGCTGACGTGTTCGGGTTGCCCGCCGCAGATTAGCGGGTTAACGGATTAACCGTCGCATGGCCCAGCTAGTGGACTGGGCTAAAGCAGAGATGCTGCGCCCGTGGCACGACGCCACCAGGGCGGCGACGTTAATCGAGCGGCGGGCCAGAAGTGATTCTTCTTAGGTAACGTTCAGAGAATCATAATGCAAAGCAAGGTGCAGCGTATTCCTCACCTAGCTCGCTGGAGAGAGGCCCCCGCATTTGGCTAACGCCATGCGGGGGCCTCTCTTTGTGCTTCACCAACACCCGCAGACTGCGCCCTTCCGTTGCAGGCGAACCGGCTGCGACGTGATGTCCGCGGCGCGACCCTAATCCGCAAGAAAATTATTGCTACGGTCTTGACATAGAGTCTACTCTTTTTTATTATTAGGCTTACCTAATTAATAAAGTGAGGAATTGCTTTATGTCTACGACTGTTGCGAGCATAAGTCCGCGGCTTGCCATCGTGATTGCTTGTGCCCTGCTGGCCGCCGCGTGCTCCGCGCCTCCAGAGCAACGCCCAGGGACCGTGGAGACTATCGCCGGGTCGGGGGTCTCCGCGTCCGTGTCCGGCGTACAACCCGCGTTACCTCAGCCCACCCCAGCTACGGCGCCTGCCGCCCAAGCCACTAAGGGGGACGGCGTTTACACCCCAGGCAGTAACGTGGATATCTATCAGCTGGTCTCCTTGGATCTGGCAGAGATCGCCGGCTTGACCAACCAGGTGAACGAAGGCAAGCCGATGCCGGTTGAGGAAATAAAGACCATCTACGAACAGGCCAAGCACGCCAAGATTGGTGACAGCGCCAAACCGTTGAAGGGGTTTGCGGCGGGCGCTGATCGAGCCAAGGAGTTCCCGGAGGATGCGGCGTTCTACGGCAGCCCCACCTTCCTGGATGACTGGGTGTCCGCTGCTATTACTGGAACCGGCGGGACCGGCCCCATCGCCAACTACAGCGACGTGGAGCGCCGGCAAGCCATCCAGAAGGGGAACCAGCGAATTATCCGCTACTGGGTAGTGCGCTACTGGCTTCAGGCAGAGACCAAGTTGAAAGCTGGAAATGTCGCAGCGGACACGGGCGCACCGCACAGTTTGGACGAAGGATGGGCGATCTACGTGGGAGCGGAGAACGACGGCAAGTATCCGTATTCGATCTCCGCTACTGCGCTGTCCCGCGAAGGCAACTTCGGGCGCGAAGGCACTGTGGACGCACCTTTGCGAGAAGCCTTCGAGCGGGGGCGCAGAGCCGCCCTAAACAACGACGCGGCCGGTTTCGAACAGGCCAAAAACGCCGCTTTCTCCCGATTGAACGCGCTGTTTTACCTGGCCTCAGCCCGGTATCTAAACAAGGGTCTGGAGAAAGCTCAGGCCAGTGACAGCGATGGCGCGCTAATACAACTCGCGGAGGGGTACGCGTTCTACCTCTCTATCCAACCGCAGGTAGCAAAGGCTGATCCTGAGGCAGACAAGACCATTGTCCGCTATTACACCAGCAGCCCCAGCGCGCTGACTGCCGAAAAGCGCGACGCCGCGTTGGCCGCGCTGAATAAAGCGGCAGGCACGTTGCTGCTCAAACCGGCCGACCTCCTTACTCCTGCAGATTACAAGTAACCCACCGAGTTGCGGCTAAGGGGAAAGGAGGCTGAGGTGCCAATCTGAATGTACCCCGAAGGCCTTGAGCGTATCATCTACCATATTTTCAGTAGAGTTAAGCAGTCGAGCGGCTAAGCGGCATCCCTGAGCGCCCGCAGCACCCGCAGAATGTCCGCAACCGCTGGCCGGTCAGCCGGTGTCGTGCTGCGATGCACCAACGCCACGCGTCCCTGGGCATCCAACACAACGTCGCCCCCGAGTTGGGTGGTGTCGCCGTGAGGAATGTGGGGCAAGCGCAGGTGAATCAGGCCTTTCAGGTAGCTCATGACCGTGGCAACGTTGAAGAGGTCACGCCGGCTACCGCGCCTTAGTTGGAACGCTTGATACAGCAACAGGTCCGCATCGATGAGGAACTGCAACTGTAGCCGCTCCCGCTGCGCGAGGGTTTGGACGCGATTGGCGTCCTCATACGCCACCACCGCCACTTGGGCGCCCACGCGGTCAAATTCGGCCGCTTGTTGTTGCACCTGCACCAGATGCGTCCGGCACGGCACTCAGCCAAGCCACCGCAGGAAGACCAACAGCAGCGGGCGTCCGCGCAACGCGCGTAGCGTAGTGGCCTTACCGGATACTTCCAGCAAGGGGACATCGGCAATCCGCTCAACGTCGCCACGGAACTCTTTGCCGAACAAAGTAGACATAGCGTTAGAGGGAGTGATGCCCGGCCTCATTCGGCCTTTGCTCACCGGTCTCACCCGGCCGTTGCAGCTGCCGGCGACGGGCCGCCGCTGCCTCGAACTGCGTCTGTGCCACTGCTCCTCCCATGAAACGCTGCTCGTTCGGCCCTTCACCTACCGCAGGCCGAAGTCCCATCAGTTCTCGATAAAACGAGGCCACCTGCTTGCCGCCGCGACGCAAGTCCCGGGTTTGCAGGATTTCGATAAGCGCGGCGCGGATGTCCGACGCTACGGTCCACGAGGCCCTGTAGGCAACGAGGCCGGTGTGGTCGATGATCCACGACATGTTCGACACGCCCCCGTACCACCGATGCACACCCCCGTACAGCGAATCGATCAGAATGTCTCGTCGCACGCCGAACTCCCGAATCGCCTTGGCATGCAGGACTTTCTGTTCAAAGTATTGATGGGGTGGGTAGTGTTCGCCAGGATGCGCTTCCCGGACGTACATGAAAAGAAAGTGGGCCTGGTCGCCGAAGTCCTTTGCTAATTGCTCCATTCGCGGAACCTCCGCGATGCAGGGCGGTCACGTAATGCTGCCGAACTCGACCATGACTGGCTTGCCCCGCAAAGAGGATAGCTGCACTTCTCCACCATCCAGCGACGGTAGGCTGAAGTCAGGGGACGCCTCACCCACGTGCGGCGCCTGGGTCCGGAAGTACTCGTGCTCCGCGGTTTTCGGTTCCCACACCACCAAGTTATACAGGTTGCCCAGCAGATAGGGTGATTCAACCAGTTCTCCATCGGGGACGCCGCGACGCTGCGGGACGTCCATTTCTTCGGGTTGCTTGGCATCATTCATCATGTCTCTCTCCTGTGCAAAGAGCGTGCCGAGCGCATCCGCCTCTAATGGTGCGAGGGTAGGGGTTCCGGCCCACGATGCGCTCGAACCGGGCTGGCAGCTTCTCGGCATGGGTGGTCAGCGTGCAGTGTCCGCCCACCCGTCAGGCTCCTCCGTGGCTGGCTCAGCGGGCGGTGGTGATTGGCGTTGAGTTCAAGTAAAATTATGTCACACTTATGACCTGTCGAATATGAGGACGTTCGGTTATCGGCGTTCGCAACACAAGGAGCACACTATGAATATCGGATTCATCGGCGTGGGCACCATGGGCGGCCCCATGGCCACCAATCTCATCCGAGCCGGCCACCGCGTCACGGTGCACGATGCCCGCCCCGAAGCCGCGCAGCGGCTGGCTGCTGAGCATGGCGCAACCTTCGCGCCCACCATCGCCGATGCCTGTCAGGGTAACGCGGTCATCTTCACCTCGCTGCCGGGCCCGCCCGACGTGGAGCGGGTTGCCTTGGGTCCCGGTGGCATCTTGGAGTCGATCCAGGCCGGCGCGATTTACGTCGACCTCTCCACCAACGCACCGTCGATGGTGCGTAAGATTCATGGCGAGTTCGCCATGAAGGGTTTTCCCATGATGGACGGCCCGGTTAGTGGGGGTGAAGATGGCGCCATTGCGGGTACCCTCAGCGTTATGCTCGGCGGTGAGGAGGCGGTCTATCAGCAGGTGGAGCCGACGTTACAGGGGATAGGGACCAACCTGTTCTATTGCGGGCCCATTGGCAGCGGCAGCGTGGTGAAACTGGCTAACAATCTCTCCTCGGTCATTAGCGGCATCGGGCTCAGCGAGACGCTCACCATGGGAGTGAAAGCCGGGGTCGATCTCGGAGTGTTGGCCCGAGTGATCGGGGTAAGCACAGGATCGAGCGCCCGCCTCACTCGAAAGTTCTCGCGTTACCTGTTCCAGGGCAATTTTACCCCTGGCTTTGCGGTAAATCTCTCGTCTAAGGACACCCGCCTGGCGCTGGAGTTGGCCGAAGAGGTCGGTGTCCCCATGGCCGCAGGCCAGCTGGCGCGGCAAGCGCTAGAAGAGGCGACGGCACGTGGTTGGGGTGCCCTGGACTCCGACTCCATCATGCGGTTGCAGGAAGAGCGCGCGGGTGTGCAGCTGAGGCTCATCGAATAGCATCCGGGTTAACCCTTAACGTTACGCGACATGACCCTGAAATGAAGTTGAAATGAAGTAGGGCATGTGGCCTCATTTTACGATTGAATGTTGGAAACAACCGTGAAATGAACCGGAAATGATCAGCCTTCGTGTCAGGCGGACGCGCCATAAGCGGCGTCAGCGCGATCGCTCAAACCGGCAACGCTGGCTTCTTCGACCCATGAATCGACGGGTCGCTGGCCAGCAGCCGTCGCAGCCTGGCTACGGTGGCCACGGCGTCTTCTCCGAGACCAAGCAGGAGCCGTGGCAGGGATTGTGTCTAATCCCCTGTCGTGACGCGACATGACCCTGAAATGAAGTTGAAATGAATCAGGGAAAAATGTATTATTTTATGAGTGAATATTGGAAATAATCGTGAAATGAACTTGAAATGACCACCACTCACGTCAGCGGCTACACCATCCCCCAGCAGTGGTTGCGCTACGATGTGGTGGCCATAGCCGGGCTGCTGGTCGAGGCCAAGACCGCCGCCGGCGTTCTAAAGCAGATGCCGTATCTACCAAAATGGATCGAGCAGGCCCACGAGGAGCAACTGCGCTTGGAAGCGATTGGCACCTCGCGCATCGAGGGCGCCGAGTTCACCCAAAGAGAACAGGACGAGGCGCTTGCCCCTGGCGAGGCCGCCTCCCCTACCGGACTGACCCACTCGCAACGGCAGCTGCGAGCCGCCGATTCCACGTACCGCTGGCTGCGCTCGTTGCCAGCCGACCAGCCGGTGGCCGCCGATCTGATCCTAGACATCCACCGGCGAATCGTCACCGGCTGCGATGATGACCATTGCGAACCAGGCGCGCTGCGGCACGCCGGACCCAACGTCACCTTTGGGATGCCACGCTGCCGTGGCGCTGAAGGCGGCCCCCCGCTTGACGACGCATTCGGAACGCTCTGCCAGGCCATGGCCGGAGAGTTCCGGGGGCACGACCGCATCATCCAAGCAATGGCCGCCCACTACCACATCGGCGCGATGCACCCTTTCGACGATGGCAACGGGCGCACCGCCCGCGCGCTGGAAGCGTTCATGCTGCGAGCTGCGGGCGTCAACGACATGGTCATGGTCAGCCTGTCAAATTACTACTACGAGCACAAGGATGAGTACCTGGCGGCATTGTACGAATCCCGCGAGAGCGGACATAACCTCACGCCGTTCCTGAGGTTTGCCTTGCCAGCGGTCGCGGAGCGGTGCAACGCGCTCGCCACAGAGATCGTTACTCATAGCAAGCGGATGCTGTACCGTGAGTTCGCACACTCACTATTCGGGCGGCTGCGCAATCCCCGCCGTCGTGCGTTGGCGGAACGGCAACTGCATATCCTCAATGCGCTGCTGGACGGCGGGCCCGTTGACCTGTCTGACTGGATAGATCAGGTATGGTCACATTACAGTGACCTCAAGTTCCCTGGGCGCGCAGTCGGGCGGGATATATCTGAACTGCTCGAACTATCTGCTATCGCACTGAAGGGCGATCTTGTCGTCGCCAACCTGGACTGGCCACAGCAGTTTTCGGAGTCGGAATTGCTGGAACAATACGAGAAGATGCCGTCTGCGGCATCTGCCAATCACCCGGCTATGGCGGAACTGTCCGGGCTACTGAGCCGCCGACGCTGAAGGCGTACCCACGGAACTACCTAACAGGCTGCGGAATAGCAATTCTGTGAGTCAGCATGCGGCCACACCGTAACGTAGGTGGTCGTTACATAAGCGGAAGACAGGATCCGCCACCATGCGCGTTGTCCCTTGTTTGTTCCGCGTCCGGCAGCGGGTGACCGCATCCGTCCATCCTGCTGGCGAGGGTGAACCGTGCGCAGGCGCTACCCCTCCCTCGCCTCGTGCACCGGACTGACCTTGCCCAGGAAGACATCGGCGAGGATGTTGGTCTCTCGGACCGTTTGCGGGGCGCCCTCGTGTACCACGCATCCCTTATCGAGAAGGTAGACCCGGTCTACGATGTTCAGAACGCCCTTGATGTTGTGTTCTACCACCAAGATGGTGGTATTGAGCCGCTCGCTGATCTCGGAGACCTTCTGAAACACCTCTTTGACCACTATGGGCGCGAGCCCCAGTGTCGGCTCATCCAACAGTAGCACTTCCGGACCGGCCATGAGTCCTCGGCCCAGGGCCAACATCTGTTGCTGCCCCCCGGACATCTGGCTGGCCAAGTCACGACGCTTCTGATGCAGGATCGGGAAGAGCTCCATGACCGAGTCCATCCGGCGCACTTTTTCCACCCTGTCGTGTAGATACAGACAACCCATCTCCAGGTTCTCTTCGATAGTGAGGTGGGTAAACACCCGTCTGCCCTGAGGCACGAAGGCAATGCCCTCCTTCACTATCTCGTGGGTGGCCGCTGCCAGTAGACTGCTGCGCCAGTAGACCTCCCCGGCGACCACTGGCGCAAGCCCCATGATGGCTTTGAGCACGGTGGACTTCCCCGCCCCGTTGGGGCCCATCACTGCCACAACCTCGCCCCTGCGGACGCCCAGGGATACGCCATCCAGGGCTACTACAGCCCCGTAGTGCACGGATAGGTTGACCAACTCGAGCAGCGGCGTGCCGTTGGCGGACGGTCCGCCCCCGTCAGCAATGCGAGCGCTCGATTTGCCGTGCTGTTCTTCGTCCGATCTTTCTGGCGTATCCATTCATGCACTCCTGCAGCGGTCGCTGAGCGTACTCGGAGTTAGCGTGAGATTAGGTGCCCAGATAGGCCTCTATCACCTCTGGGCGACTCAAGACGTCCTCCACTTCTCCCTCAGTGAGAAGCCTGCCGCTGTCCAGTACGATTACGTGATCGGACAGCTCCCGGACTATGTCCATGCTGTGAGAGACGAATATGATGGTGTGGCCCTGGTCCCGCACTTGTTTCATTAGGTCCTTAACCTTCTCCAGCATCTGAGGAAAGAGACCTGCAAAAGGCTCATCGAACAGGTACGTGTTGACGTCCAACGCAATGGCCCGACCGATCTCCAGCAGCTTCCGCTGTCCGTAGGACAGCTCCGCAGCCAGGGAGTGCCGTTTCTCCCACAGCCCAACATTTTCTAGGACCCTCTGCGCCTGCTCTTTATGGCTGGGTTTCGTCCGTTCCATTAATGCTGGAAAGAGGCGGCGCTCGGTCAAGATCACCATAATGTTGTCCCACACGCTGATCTGATCGAAGAGCCGCACCTCCTGAAAGGTCCGGGTGAGGCCGTGGCCGAGCATCTCGTGAGCCTTGACCACCTTCAGATTTACCCCGTCGATGATCACCAGGCCCCCGTCCAGTGGCAGCGTCCCGCTCAGCAGGTTCACGAGGGTCGATTTCCCCGATCCGTTGGGCCCGACTATGCTGGTCATGCCCGTTCTGGGAATGGAGATGGTGAGTTCATCCACCGCTCTAACGGCGCCGAAGTGTTTTGAGATCTCAACCGTCTCCAGGGCGAAGGACTCACCGGGTTTGGCAGAGGCAGCACTCACAGCTTGTATCTCCCAACCAGGCCCTGAGGCCTGAATAGCATGAGCAGCACCAGCAGCACACCCAGGACGACCTGTCGGACCTGTCCAACAAACTCAGCAGGAATGAACGGCAGAAAGCGCATGCCCTCTTCAAGCAGTACGAAGGCCATAGCGCCAAGGAGCGAACCCCAGATTGTGCCCAGACCCCCGAGGATCACTATGGAAACCAAGAGCATCGATTCCAGGAGGATGAAGGAGTTGGGGTCGATGAAGCTGGCCCAACTGGCGAACAGGCCGCCGGCGAGACCCGCCATCATGGCCGAGATGACCCATATCGCCATCTTGTAATGGGTTACCTGGTAGCCAAAGACTGCGATGGCCTGCTCATCCTCTCGGATGGCGGTAAGCACCCGTCCGAATGAGGAGGTCACTATGAACCAGGAGAACAGTACAACGAGCGTGAGGAATACGAGGGCGAGGACCAGGAACTCCAATTCACCATCGAGCACCCACCCGCCTATCTCAGGCCTGGCTATCTCGTGAATCCCGAAAGCGCCCCTGGTAAGGCCTCGCCAATTCAAGAAGACGTTGAAGCTGATGATGGCGAAGCCAAAGGAGACGAGGACGAAGATATCGTCTCTGAACCGGTTGAGTATGACGCCGATCACGATGGCTACCAGGCCGGCCAAGACCACGCTGACCGGCAGCGCGGCGAAGAAGGACCATCCGAAGGTGGGAATCGCTTCTGTACGCAGCTGTTCATATGGGGCATCTGAGGTCAGAATCGCCATCGCGTACGCGCCGATACCGAAGAAGCCAATGTGTCCCACCGACAGCAGCCCGGTATACCCCACCACCAAGTTTAGACCGACTGCCAAGATTGCCCAGATAGCGAAGACGGTGCCCACGGTGATAGCGAATCCAGTGCCCTGCCAGAGCATGAACACCACAGCCCAAGTGATCACGAACAGATTCGCCCATAGCTCCACGTTGCCCTTGGTGGACTGGAAGAACCCCAGGGGATCGCGCGCTCGTCGAGCCAGGTCTCTGATGGCCTGTGTAGCTACCACCGCAGGTCTACCTCCTCGGTAAGAGGCCCTTGGGCCATAACGATAGGAAGAAGATCAGAACGACGAAGGCGATCACGTCCTTCCATTCCCCAGCCAGGTCCCAGATGCCGAACTGCTCGATTACACCTAAGGCAAATCCACCAACGATGGCGCCGTAGAGGTTCCCTATGCCGCCGACCACGGAGGCTATCCAGCCCTTCAGCAGGAGCAGCAGGCCCATCTTGGGCTGGATCGCGGTGTCGTGGCCGCTCAACAGCCCGGCCATGGCGGCGTAGATTCCGCCTATGAAGAATACTATGGCTATGATCACGGTGGTGTTTATTCCCACCACTTTCGACACCTCTTCGTCGTCGCCGATCGCCCGTACCGCCTTTCCAAAGGACGTCTTCTTGAGCAGTAGCAGCAGGGCCATAAAACCGATCAGGGCCACGCCGATGGTGAAGATATTGAACCCCTTGATACTGGCTCCACCAATCGTCCAAGGATCGCTGCCAAAGGCCTCCGGAAGGGGACGCGGAGCGCTCTGAAAGACCATGGTGATAGAGGCCGTGATAGCCAGCAAGATACCGAGGGAGGCGACGAGCATGACCAGGGGAGATCTGGCCCGTTCTCGCATGTACATGTACAGGCCGCGATACAGGGCGAGGCCAACCGCCCCCGCCAACAGGCATGACACCAACCAGCTCAGATAGAGGCGAGAGTCGGGAGTGTTAGCCAGGAAGAGGGCGCAGTACCCGCCAACCGCCACCGCCGCAATCGGGGCAAGGGCGAAGAACGGCGCGAGGCTGGCGCGCGCGGATATGCGCCGATAGCCGCGATAGAGCGCCCACACCACAACCAGCGCCACCGCTAGCCCGATCGCAGGACTGAGCATGACGTTGAGTTCGTCCGGACGGGCGAGGACGAGTCCCGTGTAGACCCCGGCGCCTACGGCCAGCAGACCGCCAATGACGCGCAGGATAGTGAGGTTAAAGCGGGTTCGGAGTCGTGTGTAGAGCCAGACGTAGAGGACCCATGCAATTACGCCCGCCGTCACCGCAGCAAATGCGACATTAACAACAGGATTGTTAACCTCGTAGTACCCCCCCACGACCTCTTGAGACCTCAGGTAGAAGACGCCGTAGGCGCCCATGGCCGCGGCTGCCCCGTAATACAGATCGAAGAACCAGGTCGTGCTGTACACGAGGGTGAATCCCATCGCGAGCAGGGCGTACACTGCGCCCACGGAAAGGCCGTTGAAGGTGAACTGCAGGGCTTGGTCGGGGGACTGGATAATCTTCCAGACGATGTAACCTACAACGGCCGTAGTCACTACGGCCGCTAATATCCTGCCCTGCTGATTCTGGTATCGAAGCAATTGGATCCCCGAGGCGAACTTCAGTCGAGCGGGACCCATCGACGTATGCGGCAATGACTTGACTCCGACAGCGTCCAGTTCGAATGCTGCAGCAGGTCCGCTATTGCGCGCTATTGCAGTTGATGCTGTCGTGGGGTTGGCCTAGGTACCGTGCCCAATCCCACGAGCCACACCGCTACATCGTAGGGCTTTTATTCGGTGGGGGCGGCGCCTAAGACCTTGTAACCATAGTTGTCATCGGTTCTCTCGGCAGTTGGTAGAACCTCCACGACCACGTTGGCGAGACCGACCACCTCTCCGTTCTCATCGAAGCTGTAGTTGTCTCCGATAGCCCCGCTCCAGGTAATATCGTACAGACAGTCTCTGAGTCCGTCTGCATCTTGGTCGTCGTTAGTCTTCTTGAGGCACTCGGCGGTTATGTAGACGTCATCGTAGCCCGACGCCAAGTACCACCCCAGCGTAATGTAGCCGTAGCGAGCCTTGAAGTTAGCAAGAACTTCAACACCTTTATTGTTGGAAGGATCGATGTCTGCTGTGATGGCCTTCAGGCCAATGGCGGCATCGCCGGCGATCTCGAGCGCAGTTGCCCCAATAGGCACTATTTCAGAGTAAAGCGCCCCTTTGTAGCCCAATTCTCGGACCTGCTTAACGATGGTGCCGCCCGCGAACTCGGCCTGTGCGGCGATGTGTATAGCGTCCGGGTTCGCGTTGATCAGCTTCGTCAACTGGGTCCTGAAGTCGGTAGTGTCGGACGGGTACCGCTCCTCGCCCACCACCTGGCCGCCCCGCTTCTCGAACTGCGCAACGGAGGTTCGCCTCACGCCCTCGGCGTAGTCGGTCGACTCGGTAATGGTCGCCAACTTACGGATCCCGTCAGCCCAGAGCACGTTGCCAGTGTCGATGCCCAGCTGGGTGTCATTCATCGCAGTCCGGAAGATGTAATCCCCGGCGTTAGCGATGTCCGGGTTCGTTGCCAGCCCGGAGAAGAGGATTACGCCCTCCTTCTCCGCATGGGGCGCGGCGCCAAGCATCGCACCACTGCACGAGGTTCCGAGGATGATTTTTATTCCATCTACCTTGGTTAGCTTGTTGTAGGCGGTAATCGCGTCCTGAGCGTTGCATTTTGAGTCTTCGATGATGAGCTCTAGGGGGCGCCCATTGATACCGCCCGCGTCGTTGATCTCGTCCAAGGCCATCTGCTTGGCCTGAGATGACACGTTACCGTAGGTCTCACCAGGGCCCGTGAGCGATTCCATCACCCCTATCTTGAAAGGGGCCGTTCCCGTGGCATCTTGATAAGCATCACAAGCTATGGCCGCCGGCGCCAGAATCGCGAGCAATCCTAAGCAGACAATTCGTTTCCCAGATAGGAACCCCATGATATCCCCCTTCCCGACCGGTGACTTCTATAGGGCTTTCCCGAAGACGTGTACCGTATCTTTGAGTCATCTATTCCTATTATATGCTGGGTTAATCCTGCAATGACATGCGCGGAAAACGCAGGCAGGATGAGCATAGGTACCGGCGGTTTGGGAGCGGGGTTAACTAGCGAAAGAGGGATGCTTAATGCTAAGCGAGTTGGCTCCCCGAAGCGGTGTCCCAGAGCGTGTTCAGACAGGCGTTCCGCATCCACTTACGCAGCCTGGTTGCCTGGTCTCGCTGCCGCGGCCCCGTCATGAGACCTAATGACACATAATAGAGAACCCTTACTTGGTTGTACTGACTTCATGACCGGGCCAATGCAGCAGGTATGGTGTACTACAACGGCTCCAATCGGTACCATAGCTCTATAGTCGAAGACTGGTGCTGTGGTGAGGCGACATACAAGTTAGGTATCTGACAAGGCCATTATGGAGGTATCTGTGACCGATAAAACAGGGAGTCAACCCTTCAGCGGAGAATACCGGCTGAACGTGGAGAACTTCGGGCCTATCTCCAAGGCCAGTGTGGCACTTCGGCCTCTGACAGTGTTCATCGGACCGAGCAATACAGGGAAATCCTACCTCTCGATTCTCATCTATGCCTTGCATCAATGTTTCGAAAGTATGGATTTATCACCTTATGCTTATTCGCCGCGGCGATTTCCTAATCATTACCCCAAGAGTTTATCCCATTGGCGGACTGGTTCTAATGACTTCGGCCCTGCTGAGATGGAACAGTTTCGCAACTGGCTTGCGAACCAGTTCACCCCAGAAGAGGAGTCGATTATCAAATGGCCCGTTGATCCGCTACCTGAGCCGGTGGCTTCATACTTACGCGCCGTTGTGGAACATCCCCCGGGCCTTGAAAACAATCTAGAGGCGCAAATCCGCCGATGCTTCGGAGTTGACCGCTCGCATGAATTGATACGCCGTTCTAAATCACGTATCGCAGCAAGCGTCAAATTATCCATTTCCAGGACGGATAGCACAGGAATAGTCAATTATGGGCTTCGATTGCAGAAGACTGGCAGCCAATTTTCAGGAGACATTGGTGATGCCGAACCACTTCCATATAGCACAAATGCACTAACCCCATTTAATCTGTTTGAGGATCGTAGCACCGATAACTACTTAAGATACGTACTTGATTCGATGGCCCTTAGCGCGTTCAGCTCGTTGATCCAGCCTCTTTACCGAAAAGCCTATTACTTGCCTGCCGACCGCACCGGGGTGATGCATAGCCATCAAGTGGTCGTAAGCGCCCTAGTCCAGAATGCCAGCTCAGCCGGCATCCGTCCTTTTGGCAATACGCCAATCTTATCGGGAGTGTTGGCTGACTTTCTGAGTGAGCTGATAGAAATGAGCGGAATGCCCTCAATGAGTTATCGCTTCGACTACATCGAGGAGTTGGCAATGCGTCTGGAAGAGAATGTCCTCGGAGGAGCGGTGCGGATGGAGACTACGCAGACGGGCTACCCTAGTTTTACCTATCGCCCGAAAGACTGGGACGCGAACTTGCCGTTGACGCGGGCATCTTCTATGGTTTCCGAGTTGGCGCCGGTGGCCCTGTACCTGCGTCACTTAGTGCAACCAGGCGACGTGCTGATCATCGAAGAGCCGGAGTCGCATCTGCACCCGGCCATGCAGGTTGCGTTTACGCGCGAACTCGCGGCTGCCGTACGCGCCGGCATCAGGGTTATCGTTACCACGCATAGCGAGTGGTTGCTGGAAGAGCTCGCCAATTTGGTCCGGTTGTCTCAGGTCCCGGATGCAGAACGGCAAGGGATTGCCGGTGGCGACGTTGCGCTAAGCTCCGACCAGGTGGGAGCATGGCTCTTCACTCCCAAAACAAGGGGCGGAGGTTCGACCGTAACCGATATCGACATAGACGACTCCGGCCTTTATCCGACCGGCTTCAACGACGTGGCGGTGGCCCTGCACAATGACTGGGCTGAGATTTCTAGCCGGATTGAGAACGACTGATGGCGGGGCTGGTGGAGCAAGTCCGCACCAAGGTTAACCAGAGCTGCTTAGCAAAATATATCAAGAAGGAGGGGTGTAGCGTGTCGTTGAACGGTGCTCCTAAGCCCCGACTGATTGTAGATTTCGACAAAATAGGGTCGCCATTGGAACTAAATCAAGTGCGTTGCGATTATCTATTCATCGCAGAAGACTCCTCCAATGCAGGTTGGGTTTGTCCCGTGGAACTGAAGAGTGGTGGGTTGAGCGCCAGCGAAGTGGTTGGTCAGCTCCAGGCAGGCACCCAACTCGCGGAGCAGATTGTCCCGCAAAACACACCGGCCAAGTTCCGGCCTGTCGCCGCTTCCGGTAGTGATAGACATAAAGCCGAGAGGGCCAAATTAAGGCTCAGAAGCAACAGGGTATCGTTTAGGGGCGTCAGCGAACTTGTTCGACTGATCAGATGCGGAAAGAAGCTGACAGAGGCTATTCGCACATGAGTGTGTCACCTGTCGTTAACCACCTTGGCTCCTGTAGGCTTTGGGCGTTTTTTAACGGCCCGCAAACCATGTGGGAGGAAAAGACAATGGGCGCCATGACGTAGAACAAGATCGGCGGATTCGCACTGATGAGCGGATCGATGCGGAGCGATGCGGAGCGATGCGGAGCTATACTGATGATGGTCGCTTCCTTGATTGCACCTGGAACGGGTCTCGTGGACACCGTGGAGCAACAGACCGACCTGTTTGCATTGCTGGAGTCCATGGTGGACAACGCCAACTTGACCTTCGCCTCGTCGCTGCTGATCTCCCTGGCGATGGTGTTGCAGATCTATGGGATCGTCGTCCTCTGGCAGAGCACCGGAGGTAGCGGTGCCGCCGGCACCCTAGTGAGGCTGGACCTGTCCGTCATAGTGGTTGCGATAGTTTTCTGCTGGCGGGCAAGGGCTTGGACCACGCCACCGTCCACGTTAGCGTGCACGGTGTGAGCATGGGCGTTGGAGAGGATCAGGCGCCAGCGCTGCCGGCGATGGCGCTAACGATCCAGACTGTCAAGGGCGGCCTGTACGCCATGGCCAGCACCGCAGGGCAGTTTAGCTACATTTTCTTTGGGCTGGGCATGGCAGCCAGGTTCCCATCCATGAACTTTCACAAGATAGCGCCGCTCATTGTGGCCGTCTTAGCAGTCTTCGGTTTGGCAAGCGTAGTCGGTGCCGAGCACGCCTACGAACTGCTCGACCCGGCGGTCAAAGTCACCCAGGCCCTCATTTTCGTGAACCTCCTCTACCTGGTGATGGTTGGATGGGGCCTCTACCGGGGCGTGCCAGGCTACGCAAGGGAGGCGTGAGGCGACAGCGCTTCGCCAACACGTTCACTCTTATTGAGTGCACGTGCACGAAGTGGCGTCATTGCCCTCTCCGGCAAGTCAACCTCAGGCAATAACATCCGGTTCCTGAACATATTCCGTCCTCATCAACAGTGCCGGCACAATTGCAGGCAGGGACAGGAACCCCGAGATCATGAAGAGGTTCTGGAACACGGTGACGCCGGCTTCTATCAGGATGGCCTCGGTCTCCGCATAGTTCGCTCCCAGACTCACGTCAGCAGTCAGGCTGTAGAAGCGCTCTATGCCCAGGCGGACAGGGCCGCCAGCCCCAGCGCCAGCCCCACCATTCGCGACGCAGTGACGGACTACACGGTCGCTGTGGCCAACACCGTGACCCAGATCACCTTCGAGGGGACGCCGCACCGCGACGGCACCGTGGCCTATCAGAACACGGACAGGACGACGCTTACGGACGCCGACACGGTCGCCGACGGCCAGCAAGTGGGCCACCCCTCGGTTGACGACAAGCGCATCAACGTGGTGGTGACCCATACCGACAGCGGGATGACGACGACGCAGACCTACGGGGTGCTGGTGAGCCGCGCTGTATCATGGACTATGTATAATTTAGGTATATATAAGGGCCATACAGGTGGAGTGAAATGAGAAAGCTCGTTGTCCTGCTGACCATAGTTGCCCTTGCATCAAGCATGATGATGGTCCTGGGCGGATGCGGATCGGCTGCACCGGCGGAGCAGCCCGCCGCGGCGCCCACGGAGACCACAGCGCCACTCCTGAAGCCCACCGCCATCGCAGCGCCTCTCCTGAAACCCACTGCCACCGCAGCGCCTCCCCAGAGACCCGCCGCCACCGTCGCTACTCCTCTCGTGGAGGACTCCGTGTCAACACCTACTCCCGCGTCGTCTGCTAGCGACGGGATTGAATTCGCCCCCGTCGACTCATTCGGATCTTTCAAGAAACAGGACCCTATAACGGTTGCTGATCCGGACTCTCCCAAGAAGGATGGTCCCGGCACCACTGGCCCTGTCCAGGGTGACCCCTACACCTGGCAGGATGGCGACAGGACCATGACGGTGAAGCTTCAGACAGACCTGGTAGTCGAGAAAGACTCCCGCGGACTGCCTCGTGACGTCGTTTCAGCCAACCAGGATGGAACTAATGTTGTCAGGAGTGCGGATGCGCAATCGAAGAGTGCTACCCTGCCCGTCTTTCGCTCGGAGTCCGGCGCGCTGATGACCCTCCCCGGCGGCGTTCTGCTGGTGCTCAGCTCTGAATGGAACCAGGGGGAAACCAATGCCTTTTTCTCCGACAACGGGATCAAGATGGACCGCGTGTCGGAGTTGGGCTACGTCGCTAACGGCTTCTTCATTGAAACAGAACCAGGGTTCCCCTCGCTGGACCTCGCCAACGCCCTGGCAGTGCAGGACGGTGTGGAAATCTCCAGCCCCAACTGGGGAAGAGATGCCACCACAAAGTGATTGTTGCCTGTGCATACCACGGGTGGTTGTGACCCACGGTTCCCGTGAACGCTAACGGCTCTTCAGCGTCATCTATCCCATGACCAGGATGCTCAGTCCGGCCAGACTGCTGTTCGCGGCGGGATGTGCCCTGCTCTGCCTAGTGCTGGCCCTGGGTTACGCCAGCGCGCAGACTCCTCCCGCCGCGCCTACCATCAACTTCGTAAGTTCCGGCGATACCACGCTTGCTGTGGCCTGGACCCCTCCCGTCGGCGAAACCGGCATCACCGCCTACGACGTGCGTCATATCAAGACCAGCGAGGATGAGACAGATGACGCCAACTGGACGGTGGTAGACAATGCCTGGACATTTGGCGCGCTGGGCTACTTCATCACCGGCCTGACCAACGGCACACAGTACGACGTTCAGGTACGGGCGGTAAACTCCCACGGAGATGGTACCTGGACCGATACTGAGGTCGGGACGCCGGCGCTCACTGCTCCCACTATAGATTCCGTACGCGCCGATGACCGGGCCGTGCTGGTTTCCTGGAGCGCTCCCACCGGCATCACCACCGGCGTTTCGGCTTACGACGTGCGCTACATCGAGACCAGCGCGGATGAGACGATGGACTCCAACTGGACGGTGGCGGAGGACGCCTGGGAAGAGGGCGGCGGCAGCCTGGCCTACGCCGTCACCGGCCTGACCAACGGCACGGAGTACGACGTGCAGGTGCGCGCGGTGGACGAAAACGATGCCGACGGCGCCTGGTCGGCCACAACCAGCGCAACCCCCGCGGACCACGGCGACACTCGCGCCGCAGCCACAAGCGTGACCGCGGGCGCGCGGGTGTGGGGAACCATTGACCCCGCTGACGATGAAGACTACTTCAGCTTTAGCGTGTCAAGTACAGCCGATTACTGGATATATACTTTAGGCGGCCTGGATACCGCGGGTGAGCTGCTGGACAGCAACGGCATGTCCATCGACATCAGCGATAGAGGCGGTGTGCTGCCCAACCCGGACAACTTCTTTCTGTGGCAAAGACTACAAACCGGGACGTACTACATCAAGGTAACCGGCTACGGATCTACTGACGAACCATATGTCCTTCGAATCAGGGAGTTCACGGACACTACGTCCAGGAGCAACGCGGCCACTCTTAATCTCAACAGCTCTGCGAGCGCCACCATAGACCCGGATGACGACGAGGACTATTTCAAACTGGAGCTCTCCGCGGCAACGGAAGTTGCCATTCGCTCCTCCGGGTTCCCTGACACCGTTGGTGAACTGCTAAGGAGCAACGGCACGGTGATAGTCTCCAACGACGACGGCTATCTCCCGGGCAACAGGAGGAACTTCCTAATCCGGGAAGACCTTGCCGCCGGGGTGTACTACGTCAAGGTCAGTTCCTTCGATGGGAGATCCGATGGGCCGTATTCGGTCTACGCCGCGGCCATCACCGAGCCGGGCAGCGCCATCGCCGACGCTCAGCCGCTGACCCTCGGCGGTACGGCGGGCGGAATCATAGACCCAGCCGGAGACGAGGACTACTTCAGCCTGACCCTCGAAGAGACAACTTACGTGATTATCGGGGGAGTGAGCGAGGTCACTAATATCAGCGGTGGCCTAACCGATGAAAACGATCTCCGGGCACCGGTAGATTCGATTCACTTTGACGAATTGTTTATCTTCGAGGGCAGACTGGACGCGGGCACATACTACTTGAAAGTGACGGGCAAGGACGCCACAGACACGGGGCGTTACACTGTCAGGGCAATCGTGGCGGGCTCCTACACCTATTTCGTAAACCGCTGTTCCAGCATCTCTAGGAGCACGGGCATCGACGACCCTCTCTACGGCTGCCAGTGGCACCTGAACAACGACGACCAGTTCCGCAACAGTGGTGGGCATGACATACGCGTCGAGGAGGTGTGGCCCACCTACACAGGCTCCGGCATCAACGTGGCAGTGGTGGACGATGGAATGCACTACCGGCACGAGGACCTGACTGACAACGTCCTCACCACCCTCAATCACAACTACGACCCCGATCTGACCGACATCTACCACCCATTCGAAGACCACGGCACCGCGGTGGCCGGCCTCATCGCGGCGAAAGACAACAGCCTCGGCATGCGAGGCGTAGCCCCCGGGGCCAAGATCTACGGCTACAACCTCATCTTAAACTCCACCACCTTCACTGATAAGAATATAGCGAATGCGATGGACCTGAATGCGACATCGACGGCAATTTCCAACAACAGCTGGGGGCCTGGGAATTCCGGTCAACCTGAGCCTGCTACTGAACTGTGGGAGACGGCGGTCAAAGCTGGCGTAACGACCGGGTATGGAGGCAAAGGGGTCTTCTACGCCTTCGCTGCCGGTAACGGTGGTGATCGGGACTACTCCAACCTGGACGAGTATGCCAACTACTACGCCGTCACGGCCGTATGCGCTGTCGGGCACGACGACATAAGAAGCAGCTACTCGGAACTAGGCTCAAACCTGTGGGTGTGCGGGCCGTCCAACAGCGGGAGGGTGGGCCAACCCGGAATAGCCACCACCGATAACGGACACCGGTATAGGGGCAGTTTTGGCGGCACCAGCGCCGCCACTCCCATAGTCTCCGGCGTCGTTGCCCTTGTGAGAGAGGCCAACAGCGCGTTGACGTGGCGGGACGTCAAGCTCATCCTGGCGGCCTCCGCCCGCAAGAACGACCCCGATAACACCGGCTGGGTGGAAGGAGCTTTCAAATACGGGTCGAGCACGGACCGCTACAACTTCAACCACGAGTACGGCTTCGGCATGGTGGACGCCAAGGCAGCCACGGACCTGGCTCCGGGCTGGACCAACGTCCGCGACTTGAGGGAAATCACCTCTGAGTCCAGCGTCATCAACCTGCCAATCCCCGACTTCCCGTCATCCGGTACGCCTACCACCGTAACCACCAGCCTGACCGTAGACCCTTATGTGAAGTTCATAGAGTTTGTGGAGGTCAACGCCCACTTCAACCACTCTAACTTCCGGGACCTGACCGTCGAGCTGGTCTCGCCCTCAGGGGCCGTTTCAACGCTGTCCACTTCCGCCTTTAGATTCGGGTCGTTGACCACTGAGTTCCGCTTTGGTTCGGCCCGCCATCTGGGCGAGGACGCGGCCGGCGAGTGGACGCTGCGGATTAAAGACCTTAGTAGAAGAGATACGGGAGCTCTCAGGTCGTGGGGTCTCACCATCTACGGTCATGGCTTCGTTCCCGGCGATCCTGATATCGACAATGTCACCCCGGGAGGAGGCACACTCGAAATTGACTGGAAAGCGCCGACCGACGCGGGGGAGACGGCCATCACTTCCTACGACCTGCGCTACATTCGCGAAGATGCTACGGACAAGAGCGATGACAACTGGTCTGTGGAGACGGGCGTGGGGACGCCGAGCAACCGGAGCTACACCATCACCGGACTGACAGGCGGAGTTAAGTACGAGTTCCAACTGCGGGCCCATAACGATGCCGGACCCGGCCCCTGGTCCATAGCGGCAGGTGACGAGCCCACCACGGTCAAGCCGGCCGCGCCAGCCATTACCGACGTCATACGCGGCGATAGGACCCTGGCTGTCGTCTGGACGGCCCCCGCCGACACGGGTGGCGGGGTCATCACCGCCTACGACGTGCGCTACATCGAGACCAACGAAGACGAGACAGATGACGCCAACTGGACGGTGCGGGACAACGCCTGGAGAAGCGGCGACCTGCGATACATCGTCACCGGCCTCACCAATGCCACGCTGTACGACGTACAGGTGCGGGCCGTCAACTCCGCAGGTGATGGAGCATGGTCTGGCACAGAGACCGGCACGCCGCTGCCGGATGACATCCCCATAACTCTGCAGTGGGAGGAGACTTCCTTTACGGTGGCGGAGGACGCAGGGAGCGTCGTTTTGACGGCAGTCTTCACAACCACACTGGACTCGCCGCCGGAGGCTGACTTCACCTTCGATGTGACGCTGACCACCACCGATAGCGGCACGACCCAAGGCGACGACTACACGGCTCCGCCCTCCTCCGCAACCTTTGTCGCGAGCGACTTCAGCCAGACCAACGTGAACGGCCAGCAGCGCTACCGCGCCACCAGGGATTTCACCGTAGCCATCATAGACGACACAGCAGATGAATCGAATGAATCATTCAGGGTAAGGCTGGCCTACCTGACTCCCGGCCTCACACATCTCCAGGGAGGCCCCTCTACGGCGGTCGTTACAATCCAGGACAACGAACACGTTCCGGTGACGATCAGCTGGGAACAGCCGGACCTAACGGTCGGTGAGAACACCGGGACCGCCACCCTGCGCGCTTACGCCATCACCACGGTGGACAAGCGGCCTGAAGACGGGTTCGCCTTCGACGCCTCCATCCATACGTCAAACGGCAGCGCGGCCCAGCCCGACGACTATACGCAGGTGGACGATACCGTCACGTTCAGCCGGAACGACTTCAGCCGGGTAACCGTCAACGGCGAACGACGCTATCGCGCCGCAAAGCAGGTGCCTGTGCCCATTGTGGATGACACATCCGACGAAGACGAGGAGGACTTCACGGCAACCATTGAGTACGCGAATTCCGGCCCGCTTCACCTGCAGGGCGGACCAGCCGTGATGACCGTTAAGATCACCGACAACGACTTCGTACCCGTTACCATCAGCTGGGACCAGTCGTTCGTGAGCGTCGACGAGGATGCGACAACGGTCACCCTGCAGGCCAGGGCTACCACCACGTCGGACAAAATGCCGGAGAGCGGTTTCACCGTCGCCCTGTCCGCGACGACGGCCGACGACACTGCCACCCAAGGCTCAGACTATCGGAGGCTGAATAGCAGCTTCCGCTTCCGCCAGGGCGACTTCACCCGCACAGACGTGGGGGGCCAGTTCCGCTTCCAGGCAACTCGGGACATCAGCGTCTCCATCATCAATGACACCGCCGACGAGCCGGACGAGGACTTCACGGTAATCCTGAACTACTCCGACCCAAGCCTCCCCCATCTACAGGGAGGTCCCGCCACTGCGACCGTGACCATTACTGACAACGACCACGTGCCCGTGGTCCTGAGTTGGGAGCAGACGGCGGCGACGGTCGAAGAAGCCGCGAGCCCGGGGAGCACTCGCCCCGTCTCCCTGAGCGCAGTCGCCGTCACCACCAAGGACAAGATGCCGGAGAGCGGCTTCTCTTTCGACGTAACCGTAGCCACTGCAAATGGCAGCGCAACCCAGCCCGCCGACTACCAGCAGTTGTCCGACACGGCGACCTTTAACCGGAGTGATTTCAGCCTGGCGACCGTCGGCGGCCAGCGGCGTTACCGCGCGGTGAAGACCTTCACGGTACGCGTCACGCACGACACCCTCCTGGAACCCAACGAGACCTTCACGGTGACCCTGAACTACGCCGACCCCAGTCTGCCGTATCTGCAAGGGGGAAGGGACACGGCGACGGTGACCATCACCGACGACATATCAGCTACCGTGGACTTGAGTACATCAGTATTCGGCTCGCCCTTCCGTGTCTCCCGGGGCGAGGAGTTGACCTACAACTACACAGTCAGTAACTCCGGCCCGGCTGCATCGACAAACACGGTTGTGAGGAGCACGCTCGACCGGGGCATGAGCTTCGTGTCAGTTACTCCCGCTGACAAGTGCGCCCACTCGGGAGGAGCGACCGGCGGCGTGGTCACCTGTACGTTTGACACCCTGGATGCCGGCGCAAGCGAGGCAGGCGAGATCGTGGTGCAGGTCGGGCCAGCGGCATCCGCGGACATCGCCATTACCTCCATAGCCACTGGCGGCGAGCTGGACCGCAGTCCGGGGAACAACACGGCCACCGCGTTCACCGAACTCTTTGCCCCGCCCGAGCAGGTGAGTAATCTGTCGTCCATCCGGAGCGGCGTCGATTTCATCGAGCTGTCGTGGTCCAGGCCCTCAGACAATGGCAGCCCTATCACCCGATACGAGCTGGAACGCAAAGAGGAAAGCGAGAGCTACGCCCTCGTCTCTCCCGATCCTAGCGTCGCGGCTTCAACATACCGGGGCAGCCAGGTGTCGACTGGAACGACCTACACCTACCAGTTGCGCGCCGTCAATGCCGACGGTGACGCCGAATGGTCCAACGAGGCGACCGCAACCGCTAGGGTAACCCCAACGCCTTCTCCACGGCGGACCGGCGGTGGTGGGGGCCGCAGCCGCAGCCGCGCTACTCCGACCCCAACCCCAACGCCTACCCCAAGCCCAACGCCCACACCGATCCCAACGCCCACCGGACCGCAGTTCTCCGGCGTGATTGCCGCTGACCCCAGCGTGACCGCCACGGTGGTTCCTGAGGGCACCACCCTGGGCCTTAACGGCGGCGGTGACCTGCCGGGCGGCGTCTACGTGAACTTCCCGCCCACCGCGGTGGCCTTGCCGGTGCACGTGAGCGTCTCAGTGAGCAACGAAGCACCAGACGATGTGACTGCGCCCAGCGGCACTACCCTGCTGCCCTTGACCATCGACATCACCCCGGAAACCCCGCTCACCTTGGGCGAGCCCCTGACCATCGAGATAAACCCCACGCCGGAACAGCTGGAGGCAGCAGGCGGTGACCTGAACAACCTCGCCGTGGGTGTGGTGACTCCCAACGGCATTGTGGTGCTGCCCGCACAGGTGCTGCATGGCAGGCTGGTGGTTACTATCGACCACCTCTCCACCTTCGTCCTGCTTGCCATCACCGACCCTGGCCCGGTTCTAACGCAGCCGCCTCCGGGCGATGCCTCGTCCATGGGACCGTTGCTGCAGTGGACCCAGCCGCCGCGCACGACCTGGTTCCAGGTGCAGGTAATCCCCTTCAATGAGGACGGCCCCGGCATCAACCTGGTTATCGGCGACGGCGCGCTGGTGCAGGCCGCGCAGTACCAGGTCCTTGGCCCCAACTTCGGCAGCGCCGACCCCAACTACGTGATGCTGCCCGACATGACCTACCTCTGGCGGGTGCGCACGAGCACGGTGACCACGAACCCGACAGAGGACGACTGGAGCGCCTGGGCGGTGAGCAGCTTCAAGACCCCGCCGGCCAGCAGCAGCAGCATCACCCGGGTGGCGCCGCCGTTCTTCGGGGAGGTGCGCACGCTCACGCCGACGTTGACCTGGGCGAACTCCAACGCTGCCGTGTTCTATTACGAGGTGCAGCTAAGCAGGGACTTCGAGTTCGGGCCGAACGCCTTCCTCTACAGTGAGTACGTGCACGGCGGAGCCAGCACCCCGCCCAACAGCTACGTGGTACCGGAGGCCTTCCCCCTAGAAGCGGGCGCGATCTACTACTGGCGGGTGCGGCCGCGGATTCAGGGCGACGGCGACCCGCTGCCGTGGAGCCGCACCTACGTGTTCCAGGCGCCGGGCTAGGGCGCAGGGTAGACGAGCGTTGGGTAAGGAGGGGGCCAGATGGCCCCCTCCTTACCTTAGTAAAGTATGGTGAACTGCTCGTTAGCGGGCGGGGAGGCTTGTCCAGATACGTTATCTCCTGAACGGTACGCCGCGCCCAGGCCGCGGCTAGGTGGCGGGCAACCTTTGAGACCTTCTGGTGCGAAGCTCGCTGGATAGAGGGCGCGATTGCCGCCACGGCCCGTCGTTACCTTGGCGGCGAGCCGCTGCTGTTCCCGGAGGACACCGAGGCGCTGGACCGGACGCTCCGATCCGGCTGACCGATCCTGCCCGGTCAGGGGTAGCTGCGTGTTGAGATGTCCGGCAGTACTTAGTCAACCCAGAAGTGGTCATGTCACTCTGATCCTTCCGCGGAAGGATCAGGGTTTCCCCCACGTAGGGAGGGAGATTCTTCACCTCCATCCTTCCGCGGAAGGACTCCGGTTCGGAATGACATCATCACGAAGCTGACTGAGCACTAGCATTATCGACCATGTTTTTTTCGTTCAATAATGAAAAAAAGGCCCTGGGCTCCGTGTCAGGCTTGATCCTGGGCGCAATGGCCGGCGTGGTACATTTCTTAGCTGTGGAAGCGGTAAAGAAAAGGTGGAAGATCGACGGCTCCCTCGACACTTTAATCTTCACCGGATTGGCGTTACAATTGGTGACTGATGGTAGCCGTTCTGGCGGCGGCTGTGCTTGGTAGCACGCGCCCTACGGTCTAGAGCGGTTCGATGGGCCCCGAGATAGGGATTGAGGCCCTAGAAGCAGTTGCAACTGCGATGCGGCGGCGGCCATTTTCACCTTCATTATCGTGAGGATCACGTCTAGGATGAGGTGGCTTGAGGACTGGCGTTGAGGATGAGTTGGTAGGCCTCGACATGGCTGCCCACGGCGAGTGTGCATGTAGGGAAAGGGAATCGAGAGCAGTGCGGCAAGCAGGACAAGAACCGTATCGTTAAGGAGATATACGCAATGGAAGTTGAGACGAAGCGACAAGGGGATACTTTAATCGCAATGACGGATGGACGGGTCGATGGCGCCAATGCTCGTGAATTCCAGACTGCTTTAGATGCCGCCATAGACGCTAATGAGTGCGCCGTGGTCCTAGACATGAAGCGGCTATCATACATCAGCAGTGCAGGCCTGCGGGTGATTCTGTTGACGGCCAAAGCGTTGGAAGGTCGGAACAAGAAATTTGCGATCTGTTCGCTTTCGGAATCGATACGGGAGGTCTTCGAGATCAGTGGTTTCGACAAGATCATTCCCATTCACGCTTCCGAGGTCGAGGCCCTGGCTGCATTCAACAAATGATCGACTCCGGACCTTTCACAGGCGCCCACGGCAAGGACAACCTTCAGTGAGCAAAGGACTAAGAAGAAAGTTGGCAAACGCAAGCTACAAGCACGCGGAATGACATCGATGCAAGAAGCGTACAAGATCCAGGTGGTCGACGACGAGCCAGACCTGGAGCCCCTGATGCTGCAGCGTATGCGCCGGGATATCCGAGCGGGCCGCTATAAGTTCGTCTTCGCCCCAAACGGCGTGGAGGCTTTGGAGAAGCTGCACCAGGACGACGATATCGACATGGTGCTCTCGGACATCAACATGCCTCAGATGGACGGTCTCACCCTGCTGGAGCAGATACCCAAGGTAGACCCCAACATCCGGTCGGTGATAATTTCGGCCTATGGCGATATGAAAAACATACGCACGGCCATGAACCGCGGCGCATTCGACTTCGTCACCAAACTCTTAGATTTTGAAGACTTGCAAGTGACCATCGACCGGACGCTGCGCAACATGGCCGAATGGCGGGAGGCTCTCCAATCTCGTGACAAGCTGGTGGCGCTGCAGAACGAGCTGGAAGTGGCCAGGGGAATGCAGCAGTCCATACTTCCGACCCAGTTTCCCGAGGAACCCAGCTATACGGTATACGGCAAGATGCAACCGGCGCGCAACGTGGGAGGCGATTTCATTGACGTGGTGCAGCTGAGCGACGGGCGGCTCGGCCTGGCCGTGGCGGATGTATCGGACAAGGGTGTGCCGGCGGCCCTCTTCATGATGTCCAGCCGTACTCTCCGCACTCTATTGAAGGACGCCGCTATTGGCCTTGCTCTTCCAGGTGAGGTGCTGCGCGAAGTTAATGATTTGCTGCTGGAGGACAACGAGGGCGGCATGTTCGTCACGGTTCTGTATGCGGTATACGATCCTTCCAGCAGAGAGCTAACCTACGCCAACGAGGGCCACAACAGCCCCCTTGTAGTCCATGCCGACGGGACCTCCGCGCTGCTTCCCTTAACGGACGGGATAGCCCTGGGGATAGCCCTGGGGATTGCGTCCGACCTCTCTTACAAGCAGAACACGGTGACGCTGTCCTCTGGAGACACAGTTATTTTCTACACAGACGGAGTGACTGAGGCTATGAATGGTGAGGAGGAACAGTTTGGCCTGGACCCGCTGAGCGAGTTCTTTCAGACCAATCCTCCCCGGGACCCCGAGGAGACCACCGCGGCGGTTTTTGAAGCCGTAAACGCCTTTGCGGGCGAGACGCCCCAGTCCGACGATATCACCTGCCTAGTCCTTTATTGCGATGAGGCTTCCTCTTGAGTGCGAAGCTGCACCTAACCATCGAAACCAAGCTGGAAGAAATGGGGCGCCTCTCCACCGCTATAGAGGACGTCGGGAGGGATGACGAGTGGCCTGCCGACCTCACCTTCCAGGTGAATCTGGTCCTCGAGGAGCTGTGGCTTAACGTGGTAGACCACGGACACCGTGGCGGCTTCCATGAGGTTGAAATCGGTTTGACCTCTGAGGCCTCGGCCGTGACCATTGAGATCACGGACGATGGCAAGCCCTTCGACCCGTTGAATGACGCGCCGGTGCCCGATGTGATGGGGCCCCTGAAAGACAGAGCGGTGGGGGGGCTCGGTATTCATCTGATGCGTACGATGATGGATGAGGTGCGGTATAAACGGGAAGGGGGTAGAAACCATTTGATTCTGGTTAAGCGCAGGGTTGAGTGAGGAGAATCCCCCGGTTACCAACGGACGTACTCTTTGTGCTGGGCATCGGGGGAGTAGTAGCCCTTACGGTGACCTTCAGCCTGGGAGCCTGGTTTTTCCTCGGAGCCACGGATGACGGTCAGACCGGCGCAAGGATAAACGGCGCCGACGAGAGGACGCCTACGCCCAAGGGCGGCAATCTCCCTTCTGTGGAAACCGGCGTCTCCGACCAACGCATTCTCTTCGGCCAGTCGGCCGCCTTTAGCGGCCCCGCCCAGGAGCCTGGAATCAACCTGAGGAAAGGCATCCTGGCAGCCTTCAAAGAGGTGAACGACGCCGGCGCGTCCATGGCAGGATGGTGGAGCTGACGTCGCGTGACGACGCCTACGAACCGGAAGCCGCCATCGACAACACCACCCAGCCTGATAAAAGAAGAGGGGATTTTTGGGCTGATTGGGGCTGTTGGCACGCCCACGTCGCGCTCGGCAGTCCCGGTGGCAGAGGCCAAGGGGTCCCCCTTATATTGCGCCGTTCACCCGGGGCGGGGCCGGGGAATGGCGGCAAGGGCGTAGCAGGCGGCTTACCCTGCGTGCATCACCACTTGGTGGACTCTTCCGCGTATACGTGGTCGGGCAACGTGTAGCGGATTCCCTCCTCGTCGAACAAGGAGGTATCGAGCAAGGACGTGAATCTGGTGAAGTTGCTGTTTTGGCGACGGCCCGGGAGCAGCTTATCCAGGATGTGACCATAACGCTGTTGTATCTTAAACCATCCGACAACTCCAAAAGGGGAGAGCGGCGGATACATCAGTGCATCGGCAACATCCTTTCCGATAAGCGCACGGGAAATGCAGTACACGTACTGAGCTAAGCTCCGGCGGTCGGCCGGCTCGGTCCTCCCGGCAATCAAAGGCGCTGAGTTGACCAAGGAATGCGCCATCACGATCGACTCGGTTTGGTAACCAGGCTCGCACATGAGGCCGATCTCATACAGTCTCAGTGCTTCATCGGCATCGCGGAAAAGAATGGTTTCAGGAATGCCCATCAAGTAACCGGAGTAACGCCAAACGGCCATGAAGCTGGCGTACTCTTCGGCGTTGTATTCGGCGCCCAAGGTTTTCATGTGTTTCAGCAGCCTTGCTGAAAAAGCGGAAATGGCATAACCCAAATGGGCAGCGCTAATCGGCACACCCCAAGCTGCGGTATCCCAGTCTTCCGAATTGTTCAAGAGGCGTCTTATCCGTGCGTGAATTATCCTAATGCGGACGGAAAGTTTCCAGCCGTCCCCATCTCTGTAAAGACCGCCGGGAAGGAATATCTCCATCATGTGACGGTTATTCTGACCCAACCGCCTGACGCCCTGGTCCCGCACTCTCCCGGTGATGAAGAAGGACTTTGCTATGTTCGTTGTAAAGCCTTCGATCAGGACGCCTGCGACGAATGCCGCCAGGATCACCTGCGAGTTCCTGTAAAACATGCGGACGCCCGGAGCGAATGCTGCATAGTCGAGCCATTCCGGTGGAGTTTCCGCGTCGCTGAAGAATTTTCCCAGTGAGGCCGGCGCGTCCCGCAGAGCCTCCTCACCTTCCCTATTCATGGCCGCTTCCATGAGCCGCCCTGACTCTTGGGGAGTAAACTCCGCGAGGTCTTCCATCATCGCTTCGCCCAGCGGGTCTCCAATGAGGGTGTGGGCGACGTAATTGTCCGCGATATCGGGTGCGAACTGTTGGGCCTTTTCGTGGCCCGCCCTGTAGTCGGCAGGTATGACCATTGGTGTTTTAATCTAGGTTTCAGCGTTGAGGTCTACCATGAGGTCTACCATTTGAAACTCCCTCACTTCACGATTCCTCAGCTTCTACTCGCAAATCAGGAATCCAATTCAGCCATGAAGGCAGGTACCAGTTGCGGCTGCCCAGCACCTCCATACTGGCCGGAACCAGTACCGACCTTACCAGTGTAGCATCCAGGAACACTGCGACGGCAAGCCCGAACCCGACCTGCTGGTTGACGGTGGTCTCCCCCGATGCGAAACCGCCGAAGACCGCGACCATGATGAGGGCGGCGCCGGTGATCAGTCCCCCCGTGGACCGCAGGCCGTAGGCTACTGCCTCGGCATTGTTCCTGGTCTGATCGTACCGCTCGCGGATGCGGCTCAGGAGGAAGACGTGGTAGTCCATGGACAGCCCGAAGAGGATGGAGAAGAGGAAGAGGGGAACCCACACGTCGATGACCTCCGTGTGCTGAAACCCCAGCAGGTCCGTGGCCACTTCCTTCTGGAATACCAGGACCATCAATCCGTAAGCGGTGCCCACTGAAAGAAGGTTCATGAAGACGGCTTTGATCGGGATGACTATCGACCTGAAGACCAGCATCAAGATGATGAAGCTGAAACCGAGCACGAAAGCAAAAACGATGGGTGTGTATTCAGCGATTATAGAGAAAACATCCGAAGCCTCAGAGGTCACACCACCGACCAGGACTTCTGCGTCGACCCCGTCGAAAGCGGCGGGGATGTAACGGTCTTGGATCGTGGACACGACCTCGACCGCCTCCTGGCTGCGGGGCTCCCCGGGAATGAAAACCAGCAGCAAGGCCAGGTCTCTCGAGGCGTTTACGGCCGGGACGGGAGAGACCTGCAGGCCCGGATGGCCGGTGAGGGATGCTTGGAGCTTTCCTATCGCCGCCTGAACGCCGGAGTTGTCGATATCCCCGTCGATGACGATCTCGGCGGGGTTGACCAGCCCGAAGGAGAACTTCTCTTCCATGACGAAGAAGGCCTCCCTGGTCTGGGCGCCTTCGGGGAAGGCGTCGACGCCGCTTATGCCGGTGTTGATCTGGAAATAGAAGACGGTGGCGGCGACCATGGGAGCGCCGACGACGATGATGCTGAGCACAGGGAGGCGGGTGACGACGCGGGTGATAAGCTCCCAGAACCCCCGTCCGGAGGACTCAGAGGATCTGACTCTTGCCCTGCCGATGAAGGGAATGGCTAGCTGGTTGATTCTCGGGCCGAGGAGCGCAAGGTTGGCCGGCAGAAGGGTGAGGGTGGCCGCCAAGGCAACCAATACGACCAGTATCGCGCCAAGGGCGAGGGACTGGAAGAAGGAGAACGGAACGATGAGGAGGCCGCAGAGGGCGATGACAACGGTGAGGCCGCTGAAAAGCACCGTTCGGCCCGCCGTTGCCCCGGCGCGCTCTATAGCCGCGTTCTTGTCCAAGCCGCGGGCCAGTTCGTCCCGGTAGCGGGATATTATG
This sequence comes from Dehalococcoidia bacterium, assembly GCA_965261835.1. Classification (GTDB taxonomy): domain Bacteria; phylum Chloroflexota; class Dehalococcoidia; order SHYD01; family SHYD01. The sequence goes on from OZ253478.1 coordinate 542,879, forward strand.
ACGAGGGAATAGTCTATCCCCACAGCCAGACCGATCATGGTGATCATGAGTGTGACGAAGAAGACCAACTCGAAGACTTGGCCGATGAGCGCCGTAATGCCGAATGCAACCATGATGCACACAATGGACAGTAGTATTGGCATCAGGGCGGCTGTGATAGTGCCGAAGAGCACCAGGAGGATTATGAGGGCGATGGGAATGCCGATGCGTTCTCCCTGCCTCAAGTCAGCTTCCGCCAACTCGTTGTTATCGTGGGCGGTGCTGGCATCCCCTACCATGAGCACACGGAAGCCGTCCTTGCCATCTGCTTCCTCGACTACGTGGAGGACGTCGGGGACGTTTTCCACGGCATCTGCTAAGGAGCCGGTCATGATCAGGGGTATTATGATGGTACTGCGGTCGGCGGAGACGAGGCTCGGGTCGTTGGTCAGGTAGTAGTTTTGCTGAGGGGTCGGCTGTACGATGCCGTCCCCCAGAGCGAGGACAGCTTCATAGACCGCTTCTACTTTCGCTTGGAACTCGGGGGCGTCCACGGTGAGGGAGTCGGACTGAAGGATGACTATTTCGCCGATCGGTTTGGGTCCCCGGAACCGGTCTTCCAGCAGACGGTCGGCGCGCTCGGACTCGGCGTTGCTGCCCAGTCGAAACTCGGTAGTCGTGGCCCTGTCGAGTATGTCTGTAAGCGGCTTCGGGCCGCGGGCTACTTCGGCGTCTACGGCGAGCCCGCCGGCAATAAACGCCAGCACAGCCCAGATAGCGATGATTACAAAGGGTCTTCGTGCGCTGACGCGGGCCAACAGCTCAGTCATGACGTTGCCCCCCCGTGACAGGGCGCTTAGCTCCTGTACGGAGCAGCCCCCCCGGGGGCTTTCGTCGGGATGACGGCAGTGAGACCCAGGGGGAAACAGTAGCCATAATTAAAGGACCTTTCCCGCTATGACAAGATGAGATGCCCACACTCAATCAACCGGGAACCGCCGCAGATTGTACTGGCGCCTGCATCTCCCGCCGCGTAACAGGTGATCATAGGGCCCGACTATTGGGGCGGGGCCCGACCATAGGCACCATACCCCATCAAACACCTACGTGCAAGTCTTCAACCCGCGGGTTTGGGCGGTTACTCCGCCAACCGGGGAGCTTCCAGACAACAGAGTGTTGTCAATCAGCGAAAGTGGGACAGAATGGGACCCGAGAAGATAGTGGTTATGAAGAGTGGCGAGACAGCTCCCTGAGGGTGCTGTTGTAGCGCCTTCTGCGTTCGAAGGCTGAGTCTGCACCTCCTTTCTGCGCTGTAGGAGCTGCTCCCTTCTGCCGTTTAGCACGTTGGCGGGTGTGACATTGCCCAGGCCCATGCGGTACCGCCGGTGGTTGTAGTAGCTTACGAAGGCGGCGATAGCCTCCTGCAGGTCCGACGGAGCCTCGTAGGGGACCTGGTTGACGTCCCCCTTGATGATCTGGTGATAGCGTTCCAGCTTGCCGTTGGTCTGAGGGTGAAAGGGGGTTGCCAGTATGTGCCTGATGCCCACCATCTGCAGGTAGTCCCTGAAGGCCCTGGAGACGTAGCCGGAGCCGTTGTCGCTGAGCAGGCTTGTCCTGTCTGCCACAGAGACCTCGGTCATGCCGGTCCTGTCCACATCCCGGACCACCTCGATGAAGGAGTCGGAGGTCATGTCCTGTTGGAGCTTGTGGGCCAGGATGAAGCGGGAGTAGTCGTCCATCACCGTGACCAGGTAATAGAAGCCCCAGCCGATCACCCTGAAGTAAGAGGCGTCAGTGGCCCACATCTGGTGAGGCCTGCTGGTCTTGCGGTGGTACTTCTTGCCGGCCTTGAGCTGCATCTCGGGCGACTTGACCAGACCCTCTCTTCGAAGGATGCGATAGACGGTGGACACGGAGACGGAGAAGCCCTTGCTGTCGGTGAGCCATGCAGTCAGCTGGCGACAGCTCTGCTCGACTGACTGCCTGGCCGCCGTAAGGACAGCCTGCTCCTCCTCGGGGCTCAGCCGGTTCCAGGGTGTAGGCCCGCCTCCCGGCCGGTCATCAAGCCTGTGCCTGTTGAGCCATCGGTAGTGGGTGCTCTTGGGAACACCAAGGTCCCTGAGTGCCTGACGTTTGGGCAAGGTGGAGGAGGCTACTGCGTCCAGGATGTCTATGTCTGGCTCCCCGGCGCGGTGTCCCAGAGCGTGCTCAGACAGGCATTCCGCATCCACTTACGCAGCCTGTTTGCCTGGTATCGCCGCCGCGGCAGCAACCCAGGGGATCTGGCGGCACAATGGCAGACGTTGCTCGACCTCGGCTTTGCGCCAACTCGCGCTACGCTTGCTCGCATGCAGGGCGTCTCACGAACCAGGGTGACCCAGGTCCTGGGTCCTGTGGCACAGTGAGGTGCGATGATTGCGATGATGTGGTTACAAAATCAGCCAGCCACAACAACGCCTATGAAGCATTGCCCGCGCTGCGGTAGCGATGCGTCCAAGGAGCTGGCGCGGCTGCGGCCGGAGCAAGAGCACCTAGTGTTGCGATGTCGCACGTGCGGACATCTGTGGAGCCCAAAGTGACGATGCAGTCGGGTTCAATAACAGGCCGGTAATCAAAGGCGGATATTCCACCTGTCATCAACACTCCGTCGAGCGGGAGGCATACCCCGAAATGCCTCCCGCTTTTCTATTGCCCATCAGCCGGAGAAAGGAAGCACCAGGAACGGCTATCACCACTACAAAGGAGTCCGATTATGACCACACCCGCCCTGCTCACGGTGGAGTACCTCCCCGTCGGCGACCTGAAGCCCGACCCCTTCAACCCCCGCCGCATCAGTGACGAGGAGCTGGAGGCGCTCACCCGCAGTATCCAGCAGTTCGGCTTGGTCGACCCCATCATCGTGCGGCGCACCGACCTGACCGTCATCGGCGGCCACCAGCGCTTGGTGGCGGCACGGCGCTTGGGCTACGACGCGGTGCCCTTAGTCCTCGTCGACCTTTCGCAAGAGCAGGCCCGCCTCCTCAACCTGGCGCTCAACAAGATCGCCGGCACCTGGGACCAGGAGCTGCTGGCGCGGCTGCTCAAAGACCTCAGCGTCGTGCCGGAAGTGGATCTGTCCCTGTCGGGTTTCGGCGAGGACGAGCTGCAGAAGCTGCTGAAATCCCTGGAGGCGCGGGATAAGCGGGACAAGATCGAGGACTTCAACCTGGAGGATGCCCTGGCGACCGCCGAGGCCGCATCCGTGACCCAACCCGGCGACCTCTGGCTGCTGGGCGACCATCGTCTGCTGTGCGGCGATGCCACCAACGCGGAGGACGTGGCGCGGCTGTTCGACGGTGAGACCGCAGCGCTCATGGACGTGGCGGTGAGCGACCGAGAGGTCGTCAAGTGCTGGAGCCGGGCACGGTTCGGCGTGTCTGTGCGATTGAACGGGCCGTAGAGACGCTGGAAGGGACGGTCGATGGGCTCGAAGTGTGGATGGAGTTCGGCAGGGAGCCTGGACCGGACCGGCGGGCCACTGCCAGGGGGCTGTCGGAGGGAGGAAAGGTCCGCATCGCCGAGGGTGGGTTGCGGGCGGAGATCAGCGGGAAGGTAGGCACGTGGTTGCAGTTTACAGTCGGCACCGTCGGAGTGGACGGCAAGCGTTCAGCATAGGACTCAAGGACCTGGAGCCGGTCGACCGCCCTACCGAGGGGGAGACTGCAACGGAGGAGACAGTAGCGGTTTCGGAGGCCGGGGAGACGACCGAAGCCAGCGTAGGGATGGGCTGACAGAAATCCGCCTCAGTCGGCCGAAGCATTCCGCTAAACACAAATAAGACCGGGTTGGATAAACCGCCGGCCTTCCTGACTTCTTGCTGTGCCTGTACTTGACCCCTTCACTGAACACAGTGTGCGCCGCTGAGATCGCCCGGCTTCCCACGGAGGCGCAGCTAAATCCATGACTTCGCATTCGCAAGTTGCCACGTGTAGAACGTGACACTGATTAAGGCATTCAACATCTGACGGAATGGGTTGCCGTAGTAACTGTCTTCGCTTGGATATGAATGAACCATCATATTCCTAGCGAGACAAGTTATCAGGAATTGTTGCGCCCAAAACCCTTTCGGTGAGCCCTTCAACTCATGATCGGTCAGCAATTTGTCCAACTTACTTAGGAAGCATTGGGGGTTTTTCGCGCTGAGCCACCCCTGCTTTCTAGCCGCGAATAGCTTGTGCCAAGGCTCCTCGGCCATGACCTTGTCAACGAGCGGGGTCAGGGTTTCATTGCCGACAATGAGACCGGTCCCATGTGCGATGGTCTTCAGGAAGATTTCGTATGAGGTGAGAACGTTCTTCAGGTTGGTGTACATTTGCTCCCGCCTGAAGTTACGACGATACTCTTCGTCGCCTATGGCCACCATTCCGCTCAACGCGGTCACCAGGACCCCTGGTCCCTTCTGTTCGCAGTAATTCAGTAGGTCATTGGCATCTGCCTCTGTAAACGACCACAGAGGGTCTCCGAGTTGTTGTAAAGCACTGCCACAGTCCTCGGAAGCACTTTTGAGAAGGTCACAGGCGTAGTCGCGCTCTTTAGTCGCAATGTCCAGGCGACGGAATGTTTGCTTATCATAGATGCTGGTCTTCCCAAGTTCTTCCGCCACCTCGTCCAGTGTCTTGCCCGTGGCCAGCATGAGAAGACGCTCCCAGGCAAAGATGTCCCTCTTCAACGCTTCAGCCAGCTTGTAGCGTTCCTTGCGCTCATAGTCTTCTATGAGTTCAATGAGCTTGCGCAGAAAGCCGTACAGGTCCTCGGTGGTAAATTGGAAGCGTTCCTTGACCTTCCTTGCAAGGGCAGCAAGCCTCGTTCTGTGGGCTGCGGCTTGAACATCGTCAAGTCTCCTGAGGCCATCCACCTCGGCCACGCTGGCGAAGGTACGATTGCGCTCTCGGTCATACACCGTTATCCAGAACGAAAGGGCATCAAAACTACGCCGCTTACCATCGAATTCGACAAGCCTCTCTTTGCTCAGCGCACTTGGCCGGAACATCACTTTTTCGTCTTTCGGTATGCGTTCTATCAGTTGGAGGTTCTTCCACAGGTCCGGGTATTGCTGAATCCAAGATAGCTGGTGGACCTGCCAATAGCTGTAGTAGTGCTTCACAGTGGGTCGATTGATAGAATTGCCTTGACTATCATGGACTGTAACGCGGTAGTCGGACCAGGGTCGGAAATCTGCGGAGGCAGGCCGCATCACATGGGGATTGTCTCCTGCTTCCATTTCACGATCAAAGCAGTGAACTAGTTCCTCGTCGGTTAAGCTCTCGTAGCCAAATGGAGATAGTCCTAACCTTTCTGACAGTCGGCGGAGAGCCGGCCATTGGTTGGCACCGTCCCAGTCCATGTCGCCATTCCGCTGGCTTGGGTCTCTCTGGATAACATATTCATCTGGATACACTACTCTGGCGACGGGCAGCAAGGCTCCGATTTTCTCGTAATGTTCCAGTTCATTTTTGGTGACGGCAACGTTCAGGTCCCTACAATGCCTTCTGAATAGGCCCACCCCGGCGAATCTTTCTCCCCAGATGTTCATATATAACTCCGCACAGCGAGATTGGACTATGCAACGTCCCTATTGCTTCGCGTCACGCCCTAGCGACGATGCCTAGCCGAAATAGTCTCATTTGTCCTCTTGAGCTTGAGTATCCTTTGCCATTTACGCTTAGAGTTTGTTCCTGATCGCGGGTCATCTCATTCTAACTAAGGATATCGCGGCCCTCCTGGCTGAGAGAGCGTTGAGCTTTGGATTCCGATCAATCCATTTTACGACGCCGGGATGTTTTCAAAATAGTTGAAGGGCAGATTTCCGCAGACGACCTTGGCGTGGCCGAACGGTACGGACTGTGAGACAAGTCAGCTCCTGTCCACGCTCCTCAGCTCCTGACGACGTCCTGGGGGTCTCGCCTGGACGCCCTGCGGTTGAGGGTGCGGTCGAGGATCCCGAAGGACCGAACGATACCCTGGCATTCGAACTTGGGTGACGGCTCCTCCTCCTGCTTAAGGAAGGCGTGGGCGATGAGGTCGGCCATCTGCAGCAGGCAGTTGGCGTGGGAGCTGCGCAAAGCGAGGCCGCCGTGGCCGGGGTTTCGCTGGAGGGCATCACGACGTGGGGCGAGGCGAGCCGGTACGTGGCCTTGGACGCCACAGTGGTCACTCAGGAGTTGACTGAGCGCAGCACACTGCTGGCCCAACTCAACGGCCTGAGTCTCCATGACGACGAGTAGCAGCAGGGAGCCTTCAAGCAGGCCGGTACCCTTGGCGGGCACTCCTACGCCCAGGCACCGGCTCGGTGGCGGGCCGCCTTCGAGGCCTTCTGGTATGAAGCGCGCTGGATAGAGGGCGCCATTGCCGCCGCGGCCCGTCGCTACCTGGGCGGCGAGCCGCTGCTGTTCCCGGAGGACACCGAGGCACTGGACCGGACGCTCCAGTCCCTGCGCTCGTTGGCGAGTCTATTCAATGAGCATGTGGCGAGGCCGTTGCAGCAGCTCACGGCGACAGACGCGGCGGTTGAACTGGGAGACAATGACGCCCTCGCCGCGCTGATCGCCAACCACTCGGCCTACCTGGTGGACCGGGCCAAGGCCGAGACGCTGCACTTGTGGGAGGACGATGACCGGGCAGCAACGCTCATGAAGCAATGGGTGTGAGCGGGTGACCTGCTCCCAGACAGTCGCGCCAAGGTAGGCTGAGCGTCCTTTGTAGGACTGTTGCCTTATGAATAGTTGCCTTATATATAAGGAAGATGAACTTGCGGAAGAGCGGATCGTGGACCTGGTGCGGGCGCAGGACGGCCGGTGCATCGGCCGTATGGTGTTCCCTGCTTTCCAATAGATAGCAAAAGCTCCGGTACCCGTGGGCAGTGGGCCTATAGGCAGATTATGGGAACACTCTGATGGGGAGTGCTCCGATATTTGGGTGTGTACACCGGCCCTAGTGGCAGTTCGAGCCTTCTCAGGTGGGCCTATTTTGACGGTAGACAGAACCGTCTTCGAGATGTGGTTGGGGGCTCTGTGAGGCCCTTGGGCCCGCCACCCCACGATTACGACAACACTGGAAGGGCGTCTACGCGGAGGCTCCGCCCACGGCGATCAGTCCGACCGCGCAGTCTTCTGTTCCTGTTCCGCCCCCTTCGCCATCCAGTAGCCGACGCAGGGCTCGGTGAGGATGTAGGCGCGGTCGCCCGGGTTGCGGCAGAGGCTGCTGACGGCGGTGCGCATCGAGCATCCACCCTTAACGCCACGTGTCCCACAACGCCTGCATCGCCTTGACGAACGCCCACGCCTTGGCGGCGGTCCACTGTTCCCGTTGTCCCCCAAACAAAGGCACCAGTCCGTTCTGACACTTGAAGTCCTTGAGCTTCGCTGTCTTCATCCAATCCAGGATGCCGGTATAGGTCGGCGCCAACTTCCGTTTGAACAGATCGTCGGGCGCGTTGTAAAATAGACGCTCGATGAAGTAGGAGGGGGCGTCGTCCTTGGTGAGCGCTCCCCTGTCGACCAGTAGGCTACGCGCCGCCTTGAACATGCGGACGGTCCTCTTGAACCGCCTGCTGGTGGCCTCTTCCTTGTTCAATCCTCGCTCATAGTGCTGCTGCGGATAGCTGACGACCCAACGCCTCTCGTCGGGGAGATAGAACCCTATGCCCTCCTTGTAGCTCAGCGTGATCACGAGGTCTGCGTCGGCCTGTATCTCGCCCTTCGCCAGCTTTATGGTCTTGCGCCCACTGGTCACCGCATCCCCAAACCGGTCCCTCATCACCCTCAGCGCGTGGCGCCGAAACGACTGCCAATCTCTGTAGGCAGCCTCGTGCGAAGCGTTCTTTTGCAGCTGTTCTCCGCTGAGGGCGGCTACGCTAGGACTGAGCTTGTGGGCCAACCGGACGACCAGATCGACGTCGCTGTCCCGGCTAAGATTGGTGCCGTTCTTATAGGAGCCCTGGAGGAAGACCTCGTAGCCGACCTCCGACGGCCTATTGTGGGCGACGAGCGCTTTGCGGATAGGCACATGCGCGTGCTTCGAGGCCTTCGCAGATCGATGGTGACTCCAACTTGAGAGTATCGATTCAGGGACAGGCATGACCTTCACCTGATAAGAAGTTTCCCTTCCCTTGATGCTCGTCTCCGGCATCCGATAGCCGACGCGGAGCAGCAGCTGACCGTAGGTCAACACTCACCCGGCGTCCACCGACAGCCCGGAGGGGAATTGCTCTCCCTTGGGACTGGCTTGGCCGCGCCGGACTGTCCTCAACCGAGCGCAGTACGGCTGCCTCAACCATCCCGCTCCACGTCGTGCAGCAGGCCGTTCTTCACGGCCCAGACCACCATCTCCTGTTTCGTATCGACTCCCAGCTTGTCCTGAATGCGATAGATCGAGTTCCTGACGGTCACGATCTTGTTGCCATTGGCCTCGGCGATCTGGGCGTAGGACTTGCCGCTGGCAAACATCTGCAGGATCTCCCGCTCCCGGTCGGTCAGCACTTTCAGAGCCCGACTGGCGGTGAGCCCCTGCTGGCCGCGGATCATCGCGAAGACCCGCCTTATGGACTTGTCCGGTATGTGCAGACGGCCCTGGGCCACCTCCCGAATCGCCTTCGCCAGCTCCTCAGGCCCCGAGTCCTTCTGCAGGTAGCCCGTCGCGCCGGCGGCGATCGCCTCCACGACCGCATCCTCGGTGGTCGAGGCCGTCAGCATCAGCACTCGCGTGTCCGGCAGCAGTTCCATGATCTCCCGGCAGGCGTCCACGCCGTCCTTGTGCGGCATCATCACGTCCATGACGATCACCTCGGGCGCAACGCTCTGCGCCATGCTCACCGCCTCAACCCCGTCTGCCGCCACTCCGACCACCTCGAAGTCCCCCTCACCCTCCAGGGCGTCCCGCAGGCCGTCCCGCATGATGGGATGGTCGTCCGCCAGCATCACCTTGATCCGTTCCGTCGACGACATCTCGGTCTCCTCTCATCAACTATCTGTAGGGCGTCTCGCAGGTCACGGTCGTGCCCCCATTGAGGCCGCCCGTCTCCACGGTGAGCCTGCCGCCCAGCCGCTCGGCGTCCGCCCGCATGCCCCTGAATCCCCGGCCGCGCTCGGCGTAGTCCTCGGGCAGGCCAATCCCGTCGTCCGAGACAGACAGCCGGATGCCGTCGGGCCCGAAGTCCAGCCGGACCTCGACCCTGCTGGCCCGGGCGTGCAGGAATGCGTTGGTGAGCGCGTTGTGGGCGATGGAGAAGAGGCGGGCCCGGGTCTCGACGGCTAGCGGGGGCTCGGTCCCGGACTGCAGCATCTCCGCGGGGGTCGACGAGACCCTCTCGAATGTCTCGGTGTGCGACCAGAGCACCCGGCCCAACTCCCTCCCCTCGAAGAGATGGCCCTCGTCGATGGGACGCCGCAACTCCCAGATGGCCGCCTTCGACAGCGATGCGGTGGCGGCCAGCGTGGCGGCCAGCTCCTCGTTCGAGCCGCCGGCCAGCCTCATGGCCTTGCGTATCCCCAGGCCGATCATGTACGCGGTCTGCGCGGCCGTGTCGTGGATGGCCTGGGAGAGCTCGATGCGCTCCCGAAGCAGCTCCCGTTCCCGTTCCGCGGACTCCTGCCGCCTGACCCGTTCGAACCGGGCGATGAGGCTCACGGATGCGACGACCGCATACATGGCCACCACCCTGGCGAGCAGGGCCTTCTCCTGACCGGCATCAAAATCGAGACCCGGGCCCACCGTCAGGCTGACAACGGCATAGATGGCCCCGGCCATCGTCGCCCAGGCGAGGCTGAGCCACAGGGACGCGAAGACGACCGCGAACAGCGCCAGGGCGGGATAGTAGGTCACGTAGCTGAAGAGGTGGAAGTCGCCGCCGATGATGACGGCGGCGGTGATCAGCGCGATATCCATGCCGCTGAGGAAGAGGAGCCAGCGCCACGTCACCGCCCGGTCCCTCCGGAGCCGGTAGTGGACGAACCCGTTGAACGCCAGCAGCGGCACGCTCAGAAACAGGTAGCCCTTGTCAGTGGGGTACCAGAGCTCCGGTCGGTAGGCCAATTGGAACACGCCGACGAGCCAGCCGAGCCAGCGCGCCCAGACCGAGACCCTCGCCGCGTACAGCATCACGTCCGGGTCGACCCGGACGGCCCGGAGAACCCGCCTGCGTAGTTCGGCGCCGAGCATGGCCGGTCCTCTCGCCAGCCACCACAACCCGCGTTGCGATGCTGCGGGGATGGGACGCGCTCCGCCTAAACCGTCCTCTGGCATTGGTATAGATGGACCCCCCTCATTGGTAGCGTGAGGCCGTTGCATGCCGCCCACTAAACGTAGGGCCCCGGTGCGCCGTTGTCGAGACTGAAATGTACCTAACCAGGTGTAGGCATTAGTACGTATACGCATATGCCATACGCCCTAATCAACAGCACACACATATAGACCAATAAACACCCCACAAAAGAGGGCGCATTCAACTCACCGAATACATGCAGCAGCGCCCCCCTCCCCCCGGAAACGTTGCGTCCAAAAGCCTACTGGGAAATGTGGCAAACGAACCTTGTGCAGCCTTTGGAACGGTCCGAAACTTCCAAGGGGGCATAGGCCCATAAGCATTGGGCGTTATTGAGCTCAGAAGGGACAGCGGATCGGGTGGTCGGAACAACGATTGGGTTGAGGGCTCGGCGCATGGCTCCTGTCGATCGACGGACTGGTGAGAGCAGAGGGATAGCAAACCGAGGAGCACGAGAGGAGTGCTGAGATGACGGATGAAGATGGCAAACAGGGCGCCTGGCTTCGGCTGCATAGGCTCTGGGTGCCGACCATCGTCATGGCGGTCGTGCTCGCGGTGGCAGGTGTCACCGCCGCGGGAGCGCAGTCGACCGCAACGGTCAGAGTAAGCAACCTGGAAGCGGCGGAAACCAGCCAAATCTCACTGAGCGGGGGCCAGCAATACGCGCAGTCATTCTGCACCGGCCCTTTCGCTGTTGCTCTCACCAAGGTGCGCTTGGCCACGAGAAGCACCAGCGGTCCCAATCCGGCGCCATCGGTGACCATACGCGCTGACCGGTCGGGTGAGCCGGGTCAGACGGTTGACACTCTCTCCAACCCCACGACCTTTGACAATGCCATTTCAACCAATGAGGACTTCACGAGCAGCGGCGTTACGCTCGAAGCCAAAGCCCGCTACTGGTTGGTCTTATCCGTACAGGACTCCTTGGTATTCGGCGTCACGGAGTCAAGGCATGAATTCTCCGCGGCAGGGTGGTCCATGGGTGACAAGGTGTTCTACCGAGGCATCGCCGAGTGGCGCCCTGCTTTCGTCTCCGCCAAAAGGCCCAACGGGTACAGGATGAGGATTGCCGTCTATGGCAGTGAAGATACGCCGTCCATAACACAACCGGTCTTCCCCTGCATCGACACTGCGGCTCCCTTGACCATGGAGGTGAACGAGAACGCCGACGCCGACGCCGTCGTAGGCCAGACGACGGCCACGGACCCGGACAACGACTCCGTCACCTACTCGGTCTCCGGAGCGGACGCCGCTGGATTCAACCAGGTCTTTGCCATGAACGCGAGCACCGGCGAGATAACCGTGAAGTCCGGCGCGTCTCCCAACTACGAGGTAAAGCGTTCTTACTCCATCACGGTCAACGTGACCGATGGCGAGGACGCCTCCGGCAACGCGGAAAGCCCGGCCCTGACCGACGATTCAGTCTCCGTCACGATTCGCGTCAAGAACATCGACGAGGCGGGAACCATCACCCTGATTCCACCGACGCCGGCGGTGGGCAGTGTGCTCAATGCCGTCTTGACGGACCCGGATGGTGAGCTGCGGATCATCTGGGTACGGTGGCACAAAGCCGATACCGCAACTGGCCCTTTCACGTTGATTGGCGGCAACAACAGCAGATGTTCATCCCAGGGGTGTTATGTTCCCGAGGCAGCGGACCAAGGCAAATTTCTGAAGGTCTCCATCATCTACTACGACGGAGCCAGCGGTCCCCGTAGCGCGTCCGGGAACCTCATCATCTCAAGTAGCAACCCCACCCGGGACCGCAGAACCTTAGAGGCCGCATCCAGCAACGCCGTCGTAATTGGCGGGCTGTAGGCGCCCCCTTTGTTGTGTCTCCCTGTAAAGCACTCAATCCGGTAGGTGGGCATTGCAGTGATTGACAGCAAGCTGAGCGCACTGATTTTATCGAGGAACACTCCACAGAATGAGACGAATATCCGGATCAGGGTCAACGGGCACCCGGACGGCTTCGCAGGTCGCGGCGCCATCATCGAGGGTGCCCCGGCGCTGAGCGATGCTGGCTCGGACGGCCAGTGGACGCCGGGCGAGGCCGTGCAGGTGACGCTCACCTTCAGCGAGGATGTGAACGTCGACACGACCGACGGCGCGCCGTCAATCGGACTCCAACTCGGCGGTACGGAGGCCCGCAGCGCGTCCTATGCCAGCGGCAGCGGCGCGAAGGAGCTCGTATTCAGCTACACGCTGACCGATGCCGACGGCACACACCCTTCGATGGAGGTGACGGCCAACAGTCTGACGCTCAACGGCGGCACGATCACCAGCGATTCCTCGGGCGCCGACGCAGCGTCCAGCACACGGGCGCGGCCAGGGCTTCAGCAGGTGGTCAGTGACGGTCCTGATATGGGAAGTCGCCGCCCATATCACACCGACGGCGGAACAAGTGAGGCGTCCATGACCAACCGGAAGCTGAATGCCTTCGCAGCAGTGCCCCTGGCCATCTTGGCCCTGCCGCTCTTGGTCGCCTGTGGAGACGGGGAGCCGAGTCTGTCCCGGGCCGAGGTAGAGGAGATAGTGCGCGCGGAGCTTGCCGACGCTCCCGCTGCGACGCCTGCCGCACCGGGCATTACGGCTATCGAGGTCGAGCAGATTGCGCGAGGTGTGGTTGCCTCCATTCCGCCCCGCTCGGCTCCCGCCGACTACACCAAGTTCTTCGTCCAAAACGCCATCAGCCGCTACGAAACCCAGGGCCTAGACGCGACCCTCGCCTACTACAACCGGGGGAAGAGCGTCGACGGCCAGTGGTACGTCTTCATCATCGACGAGAACGGTCTGGTCATCGGTCATCCCGACACCCAGCGCTTGGGGTTGGACCTGAAGGGATGGGTGGGCACCGACGCCAACGGTTACAACTTCGGGCCGGACATGCTGTCGGCCACAGAGGACGGCAAGTGGGTGTCCTACGTGTACCGGAACCCGGAGATCGGGGAGCTGGGGGCCGGCTACACCGGTGAGCTGGAGCTGAAGAACGCCTGGGTGGTGAAGCACGACGGGCTGCTGTTCGCATCGGGCTGGTATGTCAACGCCGACGACTTCACCAAGGCCATGGTCTCCACAGCCGCTCGCGTGTTTCGCCAGGCAGGGCTGGAGGGGACCATCGCCTACTTCGCCAGCCCTGAGAGCGATTTTGCGGGACTGGCGGCGACCATTGGGTACTACAACAACGCCGCAAACGTTGAAGGCGAGTGGTTCGCGTTCATAGCCGATGAGAGCGGCACGGTCATAGACCACTACGACAAGACACTGGTTGGAACGGACCTCAAGGACCTGCTCGGCACGGATATGTTCGAGGCCACCGCAGAAGGCAACTGGGTGACCACAGAGGACGTGCGCGTCTGGCTGGTCAGCCAGGACGGGATGACCTTCGGCTCCGGCTGGCGCCACGACGCATCGGGGGGCTAATTCGTGCACCTGGCGCTCAGGATGGAAGGATTGACTTGCAAGGAGATGAGCCGACTGAAGTTGGTGGCTGTGGCCCTCCTGGTCCTCGTGTTCAACACCACACCTAAGCGCCTCAAAAAGAGGGCGCATTCAACTCACCGAATACACGCAGTAACGCTCTCGTTAGTTTGCGAAAACGTTGCGTCCAAAAGCCCACTGGGAACGTTGCAAACGAACCTTGTGCAGCCTCTTGTGGGGGCCATAGTCTTACGTGTCGCAGTGCGCATAAGTGCGCATAAAGGTTGAGAACGCTTGCTGCAACCGACGAGCCCAGTGCAACGCCGCCACCTGCGGGAAAGGTCATCCGGACTGCGGGTAAGCGGCGGCTGGGACAGCAGTAACTTTAGAGGAGAACAAACCAATTGACTAGACTGCTGCATCTTGACTAGACTGCTGCCCCTGCTGGCAATCATGGCCCTCTTGCTTGGCCTCGTGTCCCTGGCCCAGGCGCAAGAGCCAACCACGGACACCTCGTCCGACCCGCCGGTGGCGCAGCAGCAGAACGCCCTCGAAAAGCTGGGCGGCAACGAAAGCATCGGTTCCAATGCGGATGTACGCTTCGGATTCTCTGAGGAAGAGAGGTCCGACAATATCGTGTACCCGGCCTCATACAACGGCCTCGCCACCTCTTTCACCCCCGGCGGCAACGGCTGGTACGCGCTCAGCACCATCGGATTTGAAGTGCTTAGGCCCTCAACGACGAGAGGCGAAAGCAGCGGTCTGATCCGTGTCGCAATCCACGAGGACAACGGCGGGAGTCCCGCTGTCAGCGCCCTGTACGTCGCGTACGCAGAGATCCCGGTCAGTACGTTCGATTTGCGTCTCACGGCGACCTTCCCGGACAACGCGACACTGGAGGCGGGTGATACGTACTGGGCGGTCTTCGATGAGCTCACCGGGAGGAGCCACTATTCCCTTGAGCTGGCGGGAGGCGATAATCCGAACAAGGCCAATCAGGACGCTGGTTTCGAGAGCTGGGCGATCGGCGACGAGGGGTACGAGATCGACTACCTGACCGTGGACGGGTTCACCTGGACGGAATCAACGGAGAACGGTCCCATCCTGATGACGTTCCACGGCTACGCGCAGCTGGAGCGCGTGCTGGTCGGCGCCCACGGGCTGCGCGACACCGCCGCCGACGGCCCCTTCCTGCGCTTCGGCACCGAGCGCGTGACCAAGGGCTGGCTCAACCTGCCGAAGGGCAGAACGTATGACGGCGGAGCGACCAACCCGAACATCAGGCTTGACTGCGAACCGCAGTTCGTGGAGGGTCCCGATACCGAGACATCGTGGCGGCTGTGCAGCACGAATAAACACTACGATCACGAATGGGCCGGCGGGCGCGGGTTCACCACCGGCCCCCACCCGATGGGCTACACGATCACCGGCCTCGGGGTGGACATCGACGTCGAGAGCGGGACGTTGGACCCCGTGGCGAACCTCTACGCCGCCGAGGCGTTCAGCTCCCGTGAGGGGGCGCGCGACCCCCAGTCGCCCCTGGCCAGCTACCAGGCGACCGCGGGCATCGGCGGTTCGCCCGACCGGTTCGCTGCGAGGACCGGCAGCCAACGCCTCCATGTCGAGCCGGAGCGGACCTACGTGGCCTACTTCCAAAACGCCGCCGCCGGCTACTACCAGACGCCCAACGCCAGCCGCGGCGAGGACCCGGGCGCCGCCGGCTGGACCCTCGGCCTACCCTACGGCAGCCGCTTCGTCCGTCCGCTGGCCTTCGGCGGAGACAGCTGGAACTTCGGCGACGGGGACGCCAGGCTGATCCCGCTCAACGTGTACGGCTGGCCGAACCCGCTGCCGCCCGCCCCGAACCCCGACCCCCCCGCGCCCGGCCCGGCGCTGGTCAGCAACCTGGGCAAGGCGTCGAGGGCATTCATCTATATTATCTCCCGGACGGTCGCTCTTGACCACACGGTCGCGTTGTCATTCACGACCGGCGAACATGACGCGGGCTATGCCCTTCACGGAGTACAGGTCGAGGTTCACAGTGAGCCAGTGGAATTTGTCGGCGGACTCAGGGCCGCGATCCACGTAGACGAAGATGGAAGCCCGGGGGCCTCGCTGCACGAAATGGGTATGCTGACCAACCCTCGGCGTGGCGTCGTCACGTTCCATGCTCCGGCCAGCGTCACCCTCTCCCCGTCGACGACCTACTGGCTGGTCGTCGACGCTGCGGAAACGGCCACAGATGACCACCTACTAGCGCTTGCCCTCACCGCTTCTGCGGGCGGCGAGGACGACTGCGCGGCCAAGGACTGGTCGCTTGGACTCGTCAGCCTTGGGCGGGCTGTGAAGAACGGCGCTTGGTCAGTAAATTCCTCTCGCCTCAAGATGGCCGTTCTCGGCGAGCCCGTGACCAGCATGTCGGCTGAGTTGGGCGAGCCCACCTGCGGCGACCTGCCCGGCGACACCACCACCACCGGGCGCCTCGTCGTCGACGGCGCCGGCGTGAAGGGTCAGCACGCTAGCGCCCGGGACGCCGACTGGTACGCCGTCGAGCTCGAAGCCGGCGTCGACTACCAGTTCGACGCAGACCCAACAGACCCACAGCCGACGCTGTACCTGCTGAAGATCCACGACGACCAGGGTACAGAGCTGCGGTCGAGCCAAATCACACGCAATGGGTCCTACTATAGTGCTCCCAATCGGCTCAACAGCCTGCCCTTCCGAACGGATCAGGCCGGCGCCTATTACGTGTCCATAGCGGCCCCGAAGGGCGGCCACGCGCCCGATCGGGTGTACACGCTGTCGGCGCGGTCCGACGATCACCCCGCGGACACGTCCACGACGGCCGTCGCCGAGCTGGGGGAGCTAACCAGGGTCTATCTGATGCGCACGAGCAGCGACCCAGACGACACAGCCACCGACGACGTGGACTGGGTCCGGGTCAGCTTGCTCGCATACGTGCGCTACCACATCATCTTCGACGTGGGCAAGTGCCCACAGACCGCCGTGATCGAGGGCATCTACGATTCCGACGGCACGGCGATTCCCATGACCTCATCGTCCAAGGCGTGCAGCACCAGCATGTACTTCACCCCGACGACCAAGGGCGACTACTACATCGCCGTCACCGGCAAGGGGTCCCAATTCGTAGATAAGGATGACGTCGATGATGATGGCCGTCTGAAGGGGACCTATCATGACCGCTACCCCTTCACCGGCGCAGACGCCATCCTCGTGGTGTCGCTGGTGGTCAACTATTGCACCGGAGAGAGCCTCGACACCCTGCGAGACGCCCTGACCCCGCTCTCCGAGCCGTCCGGCGGCGACCTGCCTGCGGGCACGAGCGCCAGCGGCCGGGCGCCCATCGGCAGCAGCGTGACCGGCAACATCGAGAGCGCCACGGACCGCGACTGGTTCCGCGTGCGCTTCAACGGCAGGATCGGCGAACGGGTCTACTGGCTGGAGCTGAAGGGCGCCGACACCGGTGACGGCACCCTGCCGGACCCGCTCATCGTCGGCATCTACGACCGCCAGGGCAACTACATCCCCTACAGTCACATCGTCGGCCAGTCTTTGACCTGGAACAACGACAGCGGCTACGGCCGGAACGCGATCACGGACTTCACCGAGCCGTGTGCGGGGGACTACTTCGTGGCGGTGGCCGGCTTCGAAGGTTCCACCGGCGCCTACACCCTCTCGGTCGCCGATATCACCGACACCAGCACGTCGACCCCCGGCCCGTCTCGTACAGGGGAAGAATTTGCTGGATGGGTCGACGATAGAGTCGCGGATAGGAGAGACGTTGATTTCCTCATCGGCAACCTGGCGCCCGGGCTTCCGGCCACCGTTCCGGCCCATCATCCTAGCGTCCCCGAACCCACGGGACTATACGATACCAACCAGGGCGGGAATGCGGGCGCCTCGGACCTGTTCCGCCTCGGCGTTGTTCCGGACCGTGACTACCGGCTGGAGCTCCGGGTCCCGGAGACGACCGACGACAGACCGGCGAACGTGAGCTTTATCGTGTTTCGGGGATACATACCTTATTTCGACTTAGGCGACGAAAATGAGGGACCGGGGGTAATGCTCTACAATTTTTGGTTGCTGGACGACAAAAGAAACGGCGATGTCAGCATGGAGTTCAAAGCGCCACGCTTTTATGAAGTCGAGGGGCGCAACCTTCCGGCCAGACTGCTCGTTGCGTTCGAACTTGGTGAATACCATTTTAAGCCGGGGGACGTCTACACCTTTGTGCTGACCGACATCACCGATTCGGAAGATGACTATCTGGGCGCCGAGGAGACCACAGGAACCGTGGCGGTGGGCGGCAGTGTCACCGGGAACCTGGAGGTGGACAACGACGTGGACTGGTTCAAGGTCCGGCTGGAAGAGGGCAAGAGCTACCGGGTAAGCATGCGCGGCGCCGAGTCCGGGGGCGGCACCCTGGCCGACCCGTTTCTGGCGATTGGTATCGGAGGATCGTTTACAATCGCTGATTACGGATTTGATGAAGCAGTGTTGAGCAACGATGACAAGAGCGAATCGGAGAAGGACAGCGAACTGGTGTTGAGCGTAACTCGAACCCACGACACCTGGATCTCGGCTGCCACGTCCGGCACGGGCACGGGCACCTACACCATTGAGGTGGAGGAGGTGACCACCTCGATGGGCCAGAGGGCGAACAGCCCGGCGACGGGCGGGCCGGGCATCACCGGGACGGTGCAGGCCGGCGAGACGCTGACCGCGACCACAGACGGCATCGAGGACGAGGACGGTCTGACCGGCGCGGTCTTCTCCTACCAATGGGTCCGCTCCGGCGCCGACATCGAGCGAGCGGCAAGCTCCAACTACACCGTGACCGGCGACGACGAGGGCAAACCCATCCAGGTGCGGGTCACCTTCACCGACGATGCGGGCAACGCCGAGTCGCTGACCAGCTATGCGAAGCTGTCCGCCCCGCCCTTGACCATCCCCGACTCGGAGCCGCCGCCGAAGTCGACGGCGACGCGTGAGGCGCGTGAAGCGCAAGGGGCGCAGGAGGCCGCCGATACGCCGCCCGAGCCTAAGGAGACGCGTGAAGCACAGGAGGCCGCGGAGACGCCGCTGACTGCCGCCATCCATGACGCGCCTGAGTCGCACAACGGGCAGGATACGTTCAAATTCGAGCTGCGCTTCAGCGAGGAGCCCAAGGAAGGCTTCAGCGACGTGACGCTGCGGGACCATGCGTTCACGGTGACGAGCGGCGAGGTGGTCGGGGCCCGGCGGCTGGACGGGGACAGCGCCACCCCCAACACCCGCTGGCAGATCAGCGTCAGCCCGGACTCCAACGCGAACGTCAAGATCACTCTGCCCGTCACCACGGACTGCGAGGCGCAGGGGGCCATCTGCACCGAGGACGACACGATGCTGTCCAGCCCGCTGGAATTCACCGTCAAGGGGCCTCCGCTGACGGCAAGCTTCGAGCGCGTCCCGACGTCCCACAACGGCAGCGGCGAATTCAGATTCAGGATCGCCTTCAGCGAGGAGTTTTCGCTCAGCTACAAGACGCTGCGGGACGACCATGTGTTCACGGTGGAGGGAGGCAAGGTAACCGGCGCGCGGCGGTTGGTCAAGGGCAGCAACATCGGCTGGGAGATCGTCGTCCAACCGGACTCCAACGGGGAGGTGACGATCACTCTGCCCGCCACCACAGACTGCGATGCGCCGGGGGCCCTCTGCACTGCTGACGGGAGGATGTTGTCCAGCCCGTTGGAGTTCACCGTCAGCGGGCCGGGTCAGTAGCGGGCCTACGGCTGTGCTCTGGGAGCGCTTTTGCCATGCCGAGACAGCGCACACAGTACAGAAGAAGCACCTACGTCGTCCCCGATGACTTCCCGCAGCGGCTGAAGCGGTTCAAAGAGGAGCCGGGCTTGTCGTGGTCGGAGATTTCCCGCCGCCTGGGGACCTACCGCCACACCGTATGGCGCTGGTGGAAGGCCGGGGTGCGGCCCAACCAACATCACATGAAAGCGCTTCTGGACCTGGACGACGACTTTGGCCTCGGCCACCTGTTCACCGAGTGAAGCGGCCTGCGACCGCAGGGCCTGGTACGCAGAGCGAGGCATGTCTCATCTAAGGAGGAACGCTATGAGTGTTGACAATCCGACTCTGCGCTGGGTCGGCATCCTGATAGGGTTCCTGTTCATTGCCGCCGCCCTGGCCGCGTGCAGCGGCGAGTCCTCCGGCTCGGACGCGCCCCGCGACGAGCCTCAATCCCAGGAAACGGAACCCCGGAACGACGACTCCGTCGGCGCCGGGGACGGGGACGACACCGCGAACGGCGTCCGAGCCGAAGGACAGGAGGACGCTGCCGGACTTTTCGTCTCCGTCAGCGCCGGGTACTCCCAGACCTGCGGGGTGAGGAGCGACGGCTCCGTCGCCTGCTGGGGCGACGGTTACGACGGCGAGGCCACGCCGCCCGCGGGTCCCTTCGTCTCCGTCAGCGCCGGGGGGATCCAGACCTGCGGGATGAGGAGCGACGGCTCCGTCGCCTGCTGGGGCGACGGTTACGATCTCCGGGACAACACGCTGCCCGCGGGTCCCTTCGTCTCCGTCAGCGCAGGGTTCTCCGAGACCTGCGGGGTGAGGAGCGACGGCTCCGTCGCCTGCTATGACTATGCCTTGGGAGGAGATCAGGCCACGTCGCCTGAGGGTTCCTTCGTCTCCGTCAGCGCCGGGGGAGGCCACACCTGCGGGGTGAGGAGCGACGGCTCCGTCGCCTGCTGGGGCGAGGATGATGACGGCGAGGCCACGCCGCCCGAGGGTTCCTTCGTCTCCGTCAGCGCCGGAGAAGACCACACCTGCGGGGTGAGGAGCGACGGCTCCGTCGCCTGCTGGGGCGGCGATGATTTCGGCCAGGCCACGCCGTCCGCGGATGCCTTCGACTCCGTCAGCGCCGGGTACTTCCAGACCTGCGGGGTGAAGAGCGGCGGCTCCGTCGCCTGCTGGGGCGACGATTTTTTTGGCGAGGCCACGCCGCCCGCGGGCTCGTTCGACTCCGTCAGCGCCGGGACCTCCCACACCTGCGGGGTGAGGAGCGACGGCTCCGTCGCCTGCTGGGGCGACGATGAGTACGGTCAGGCCACGCCGCCCGGCGCACCGTGACCACAGCGGAGACGGCTAACTTGTTCGGAAACCCAGGAAAAGGAGCCGGGCGAATAGGCCGAGCCCCGCGAGCACAACGACATCGCATACGCGGTTGCGCGAGGGGAGACCTTCGATTCAATTGAAGGTCTCCCCTGAATATAGAAACGCACGCTGTCGGAGGTGAATTTGACTTACCTAATGCACACAGTTGCGCTTCATTCTCTTGCTAAAACGTTGCGTCAAAAATACCCCTGAAAGTTGCTGAATATTAATCTTGTGCACCTCTGTATGGGCCTGTAATTATGTAGGGCTGAATGGAGAGGCGGCCGCCGCGGATCCGGCAACCGGGCTCTGTCGAACCGCCTCCACGGCTGCAGAGGGGTCTCAAGTCTACAGGAAAGGACTCACCCGATGAATACAGCAAGCAACGTAACGCTGGTTCGGGTATCCCTGGTCTGGTTATCGGCCGTCGCCATGGCGCTCATGCTCGTGGCGTCCAATATCGCCCCGGCGACGGCGCAGTCAACTGCGACCGTCATGGTTAGCAATCTGGAAGAAGCGCCGGAGCGCCGCCAACGCATTAATATTATAGTGGGCATGGGCCAGGCCTACGCACATTCATTCCATACCGGCAGCACTGCCGTTACGCTTGAAAAAGTCCGGCTGTATCTGCGCGGACTCGGATCAGCCCCCGCTGTCACCATACGCGCTGACAACTCGGGAGAACCCGGACGGAGTCTGCATGCCTTAACGAACCCCACCATCGACTCGCTCATGTCCACACACGAGGACCTCACGGCGACCGGTTATGTGCTTGCCGCCGATACAACCTATTGGTTGGTGCTCCACAGACCATGGGGGTCCGACAACATCCGTTTCAGCGCCTCGATATGCGATCGGCTTTCGACCCCTGAGGGTGAGACCACCGGAGAGGTTGGCTGGTCGCTGGGCGAAAAGCTTTTCCTCGGTCTGGGGTCGTGGGAGGAGGCGCCCCAGGGATGCCGGCGCATGAGGATGGCCGTCTATGCCAGTGCGCAAACAAGCTCACAGAATCAGGCCGCGAACAGCCCGGCGACGGGCTGGCCCGGCATCACCGGGACGGTGCGGGTCGGCGAGACGCTGACGGCGACCACGGACAGGATCGAGGACGAGGACGGCCTGACGGACGTGGTCTTCGCCTACCGGTGGATCCACCAGGATCCGGCGACAAGCACCGACGCGGACATCGAGGGAGCGACAAGCTCCACCTACACCGTGACCGACGCCGACGAGGGCAAGGCCATCAAGGTGCGGGTCACCTTCGACGACGACGCGGGCAACGCCGAGTCGCTGACCAGCGACGCAAGGCTGTCCGCCCCACCCTTGATCATCCCCGATGAGGAGCCGTCGCCGGAGTCGACTCTTGTCACCGAAGTCAACGAAGCCCCGGTGTTCCCATCGGCGACGGCCACTCGCACGATCCCGGAGAACACGCCCGCGGGCAGGAACATCGGCGTGCCGGTCGCAGCCACTGACCCCGACCGCGACGCGCTGACCTACTCCCTAAGCGGGGCCGACGCAGCCTCCTTCGACATCGTCGCGTCCTCCGGCCAGTTGCAGACCAAGCTCCCTCTGGACCGAGAGACCAAGGCCAGTTACTCCGTCACCGTGTCGGTCCGCGACAGCAAGGACGACGAGGGCAACCCTGACACGGCGATCGACACCACGACCACGGTGACGATCAACGTCACCACCACCACCACTATCGCTACCGCTACCGCCACTGCCACTGCCACCGCCACCGCCACAACCTCATCGGGGAGCAGGGGAGGGGGAGGAGGAGGAGGAGGCCGCCGCCGCGCTACTCCAACCCCAACGCCGACTCCGACCCCAACGGCGACACCAAGCCCAACGCCGACACCAACGCCCACCGGACCGCAGTTCTCCGGCGTGATTGCCGCGGAGCCCAGCGTGACCGCCACGGTGGTTCCCGAGGGCACCACCCTGGGCCTCAATGGCGGCGGAGACCTGCCGGGCGGCGTCTACGTGAACTTCCCGCCCACCGCGGTGGCCTTGCCGGTGCACGTGAGCGTCTCGGTGAGCAACGAAGCACCAGACGATGTGACTGCGCCCAGCGGCACTACCCTGCTGCCGCTCACCATCGACATCACTCCAGAAACTCCCCTCACCCTGGGCACGCCGCTGACCATCGAAATCAACCCCACGCCGGAGCAGCTGGAGGCTGCAGGCGGTGACCTGAACCACCTCGCCGTGGGCGTGGTGACTCCCAACGGCGTTGTGGTGCTGCCCACGCAGGTGCTGCACGGCAGGCTGGTGGTTACTATCGACCACCTCTCCACCTTCGTCCTGTTGGCCATCACCGACCCTGGCCCGGTTCTAACGCAGCCGCCTCCGGGCGATGCCTCGTCCATGGGACCGTTGCTGCAGTGGACCCAGCCGCCGCGCACGACCTGGTTCCAGGTGCAGGTAATCCCCTTCAATGAGGACGGCCCCGGCATCAACCTGGTTATCGGCGACGGCGCGCTGGTGCGGGCCGCGCAGTACCAGGTCCTGGGCCCCAACTTCGGCAGCGCGGACCCCAACTACGTGCTATTGCCCGACCTGACCTACCTCTGGCGGGTGCGGACGAGCACGGTGCTGACGAACCCCACGGAGGCCGACTGGAGCGCCTGGGCGGCGAGCAGCTTCAAGACCCCGCTGGCCAGCAGCAGCACCATCACCCGGGTGGCGCCGCCGTTCTTTGGGGAAGTGAGCACGCTCACCCCGACGTTGACCTGGGCAAACTCCAACGCTGCCGTGTTCTACTACGAGGTGCAGGTAAGCAAGGACTATGAGTTTGGGCCGAACGCCTTCCTCTACAGTGAGTACGTCCATGGCGGAGCCAGCACCCCAGCCAACAGCTACGTGGTACCCGAAGCCTTCCCGCTAGAAGCGGGCGAGATCTACTACTGGCGGGTGCGGCCGCGGATTCAGGGCGATGGCGACCCGCTGCCGTGGAGCCCCACCTACGTGTTCCAGGCGCCGGGATAGGACGCAGGATAGCAGGAGAGCTGAGTAAGGGAGGGGCCCTGAACCTACCTTTCACACACTACACTATCGCCATCCCCATCTCTGGCGCTGGGCACCATCCACTTGGGAAATCCCCGGCCACTTCCCTTACTACCTTGGATGCGGGGTTCTCTAGCGGCCTGGGCTGCTTCGCATGAGTTGTAGACTGTGGCAGGCACCGCCGCCTGGGGAAATACGGGAGTGCTGGTGGGGACCGGGCGTGACGTCGGTGCGCTGCCCTCCAGAAGTCATCAGGACAGGAGGAGTGGCACAGGTGTTGAGCATTTCGCCAAGAGCGGCGTGCTCTGACGCCGTGACGGTGAGGTTCCAGGTGTTCTTGATGGTGACCCAGTCAATGGCATATCGGCACCAGTAGGTGCGATCTTCCGGCTTCCATCTGTCGGGACCTTGGGCACCCTTGGAACGGTTGGCGCTGGCAGTTACGGCGATGAGGTGCTGGGGGTCGTCCAGGGAATTGGCGTAACGTTCCTTGCGTTCCGACGGCCAGTCCTAGGCTCCGGCGCCGGAAGCCATAGTGCCCGCAGAACCCGTTCCGGTGCTGGTCGGACTAACATAAAAAGTGGTACAAACTATGGGAGCAAGTCAGCATCGCAATGGGATCGAGGGGACCGCGGCGGGCGCTGGGACGGTCGTGGGCAAGGGTTGCGACGACGAGGCCACCAGGACGCGACCGTCGCTGCTCTCGTCGTCCGAGTTCCTGACCGAGGAGTATGGCCGAGCCTGAAACCTCGGTGAGCTAGGCTGCTCTGTTGTATGTAGCGGCGAAGACCATTTCGGAGAGCCACCGGCGGAACGAATCGTTGTCGCTGAACTGCTTGAACAGCTCGGTGTGGTCCGCCAGTAGCTCCGTCATCGCCCGTCCCAGGGCCTTGTCGTGCTCGATGCGGGCGTTCTGCTGGTCGGAGTTGGCCATCGCGTTCTGGTAGGCCCTGTCCCCGGCAACCTTCGCGGGCAGCTCTTCGGCAATCACCTTCTCAATCTTGTCCTGATCCTTCCAGTCGATGTTGCCGAAGTGATCGTTGAACTCCCTGATGATGTTGGAGAGCCGCTCCATCTCCGGTTCCGGCTTCTGACCTCCGCCGCTGGTGGATACGGGCTCGATCTCGGCGTCCTCGTCGGGAAGCTGGATGTCCCGCACCGCCTGCTTCTCCACCCGGTAGCTGTCCATGTCGATGGCTTCCAGAATCCCCTTCGACAGGTCGTCCTCGATGGGCGCTGGCAGCTTGGGAACGAGGAAGGTCAAGAAGATGGAAAGCTTCTCCCACTCGGCGTTGGCGTATGGCAGGATTGCGGCCAAGAACCCGTAAGTCCGGAGGAACGCCTTGGCCTTGCCCTTGAAGTCCACCTGGCCGTCCTCGTCCAGCAGCTCCCGGTACAGCGAGACGCAGGCGTCTAGGATGGGGTCGAGGCGCTCGCGGGCTGCCTTGGACAGGAACAGCTCCACCAGCTCGTCCACCTGCGCCGGGGCGTAGACCTGATGGCCATCTAGCGCCGCTTTGAGGTCGTGCAGCCTGTTTGGGTCGGTCTCTTCCGCCAGGACAGTGGTCCGATAGTAGTCGGCGAAGGCGTCCTGGATCGTGTCGGCGTCGTTGTTGAAGTCCAGCACGAAAGCATCGTGCTTCTTGGGGTGTGCCCGGTTGAGGCGCGACAGCGTTTGCACCGCTTTGACGCCAGACAAAATCTTGTCCACGTACATTGTGTGCAGCAATGGCTCGTCGTAGCCGGTCTGGAACTTGTCTGCACAAACCAGGAAGCGGTACGGGTCTTCCTGAATCCTGTCGGCGATCAGGTTCGACGAGAAGCCGTTGAGGGACGCCTCAGTGAGCTTCGCGCTGTCGTACTCGTGTTCTCCGGAGAAGGCGACGATGGCGCGGTAGGGACTCTTGCGCTCCGCCAGGTAGTCCCGGATGGCGTAGTAGTAGCTGATGGCCCGCTGGATGCTGCTCGTGACCACCATGGCTCGCGCCTGCCCGCCGATCTTCTGCTGGCCGGCCACCTGCTCGTGGAAGTGGTCCACCATGATCTCCGCCTTGAGGCGGATGGCGTGGTCGTTGTCTTCCACGTAACGCCGAAGCTTTTTCCCGGCTCGCTTGGTGTCGAACTCCGGGTCTCCTTCCACCGTCTTGACGAGACGGTAGTAGCTGTCCACCGGCGTGTAGTGCTTCAGCACGTCGATGATGAAGCCTTCCTGAATGGCCTGCTTCATGGTGTAGACGTGGAATGGGAGGTGTTTGGTGTTCCCGCCCTCCGGCAACGGGTCGCCGAAGATCTCCAGGGTCTTGCTCTTGGGAGTGGCGGTGAAGGCGAAGTAGCTGGCGTTGGGCAGCAGCTTCTTGGCCTCCATCAGCCGGTTGATCTTGTCCTCGGTAGTCTCTACTTCACCATCCTCACCATCCTCACCATCTAAATATAATCCAGCCTCTCCTAGCACCTTGGAAGATAATCTAGGCTCTCCCAGCGCATTGGATATAGATGCAGACATCCGTCCGCCCTGGCTCGAATGGGCCTCGTCGATGATGATGGCGAAGGTGCGCCCCCGGTGCTCGTTGCCTATGGCGTCAAGGATGAACGGGAACTTCTGGACGGTGGTAATGATGATCCGCTTGCCATCCTGGAGCAGGGTGCTGAGACGGCCGGAGCTTTCGGCGTGGCCCACGACCGAGCCGACCTGGGCGAACTGCTTGATGGTGTCCCGTATCTGCTTGTCCAGTATCTTGCGGTCCGTGACGACGATGGCCGAATCGAAGAGCGACTTGCCGTCCTGCTCTAGCCCGATGAGCTGGTGCGCCAGCCAGGCGATGGAGTTGGACTTGCCGCTGCCCGCCGAGTGCTGGATCAGATACTTGGGGCCGACTCCCTTGGTGGATGCGTCGGCCAACAGCTTGCGCACCACGTCCAACTGGTGGTAGCGGGGCCATAGCTGCTCCCGTTTCTTGCGTCCGGTCTTGTCGTCCTTCGACTCCACGACCTGGGCGTAGTTCTCGATGATGTCGGTGAGCCCAGCGCGGGTGAGAACCTGCTTCCAGAGGTAGTCGGTCTTGAGACCGTTGGGGTTGTCCGGATTGCCCTTGCCATCCTTCCACCCCTTGTTGAAGGGCAGGAACCACGATTCCTTCCCCTTGAGCTGGGTGCAGAACTTCACCTCGTGGTCGTCGACGGCGAAGTGGGCCAGGCACCGCCCAAGCTCGAAGAGCTTCTCCCGGGGGTTGCGGTCCCGCTTGTACTGCTCGACGGCGTCGTCCACCGTCTGCTTGGTCAGGCTGTTCTTCAGCTCGAAGGTGGCAACGGGCAGGCCGTTGATGAATAGACCGAGGTCAAGGGCAAGCTGTGCATTGTCGTTGCTATACCGGAGTTGCCTCGTCACGCTGAAGCGGTTCTGCGCGTACTGGACCTGAGCCTTCTCGTTGCCCGGCGACGGCGTGCCGTACATCAGGTCGATCTGGTGCGGGCCGTGCTTGACGCCCTTGCGCAGCACGTCGATGGTTCCGCGCTTGGTGATTTCCCCTTGCAGCCGGGCCAGGAACCTGCGCCGCGTTGGACTGTCCTGGCCGAGGTCCAGCGATTCCGCGGCGGTCGGCTGGGTCTCTTCAAGGAAGGCAGAGAGTTGGGCGAGGTCTACACAGTATTCCCGGTCGTATTCCTTTGAGTCTCCGCATATCCAGCCCGCACCGTAGGCGGCTGGACGCTCAGCAATCGCGCCGCCCTGTGGCGGGTCGCAGGGCGCGCCCGTCAGCGCGGCGCAGATGAGGCGTTCAAGCCCCTTCTCGCTGGTGTCTGTGGTCATCAACCGCTCGCTACTATCTCATTAGGCTTTCTAGAGCCATCCCTTGTCTTTAAGGACCTGAAGCGCCAGCTTTATCTGACGCGCCGAGAACTGCCGCTTTCTGCGGTCCCACGCGTATGTGTGAGCGATAATGTCGCCTTCAGTCGCATTGGGTCGCTCGGCAGCAACCCAATGAACCGTTGCAAGCAACTCCAGCCCGAAAGCGGATTCGAATCCCGCGACGAGATCGGACACCCTCTCCAAACGCTGTTTCGTCTTCGGTAGACCGTCAAGGAATGCGGTGGCATCCTTCACCGCGCCTGGGACTAGCTCCAACTGTTCGCCAGGTGAATCGCCGTCATCTGCGTAGCCCGAGATCAGGTGTCCATTGATTTCCTTCAGTACATGCCGCAGGTTTGCTGCATATGGTCCATAGTAGGCCTTCTGAAATTTCAGTCTAAGTGGCTCACCGGACTCCTGCAAAAAGTACATCAGCTTGTGCACTTCCAAGAGGGTCACAAACGGATCTAGCAGGCCGTTGAGGTAGCGATGCATCAAGCTGACAAGTGCTGCTCTGCCATTCGTCATCTTCGGCACACTGGTAGAAGGATTGGGCCTGCCATCAGCCGGTGCGCTGCCCGCCTCGAACACGATCACCGCCACACCCTCAAGACCTTGCAGGGCCTCGAAAATGCGGGAGCGCACATCAGTCCAGTTCAGTCCTCCCAGGTCGCTCCCCAACGGGGGGATGGCAATTGACCGGATGTTCCGCTCCTTGACCTCAGAGGCAAGCGCCTCAAGTCCTGATTCGATGTCCTGCAGTCTACTCTTGCCACGCCAGTGGCGCTTGGTTGGGAAATTGATAATGTAGTGCGGGTTGGCCAACTTGCCGGTCTCAAAAACAAACATACGGCCCGGCTGCATCTCATTGCGCTTGCAGGCATTTGCATACGCCTTAAAGTTCTCCGGGAATGCCTTCTTGAACTGGAGCGCAATCCCACGCCCCATGACACCAACGCAATTCACACTGTTGACTACTGCTTCGACATCCTCATTGAACAAGTCGCCAGTCTTATATTCAATCATGCCGTCCCCCTCAATTGGTCAGTAATACCAATCCGGCTTGATCTCTACAGGTGGTTGATGTCTTGCCACCTGTAATTCGCCCAACACTTTACTACGAATTCCAGCGGAGTGGACGCCTATGCGCGAGACCATATCCCAAGGGAATGAGCGCTCAATCAGGAATTCAGCCTGCTTTCCCTCCTTTACAGATCCGTCAACTCCAGGACCTGACCATGTATTCGACTGTATTGCATCCCAATCTAACTTGTCCAGACGACGCAGGTCCGACCAGTTCGTGCCATAGCTGGCTCTCGCATTGCACGAAGTAAAGGCCCAACGGCGGTTATTCTTCTTGGCCCAGTCCACGGTCTGACGCAAGTCGGCCTCCAAATGAAGTATCGGGCCCTGGCCGTCGCGGTAGGCCAACTCGGGAGAGTTCGCCATGTGGATGACGTAGAGCATAACGGACCGTGGACAGAAGTAGAAAGGCACGCAGTCACCTACGTGCAGACCCGGAAGACGTTGTAAAGTCTTGGTGAGCCTGGCTTGCTTGATATTGTTCATGCCAATGGTTGTGCCGGTCCCGGTGCGCCCAGACATCTCAGCATCGCACCAGAGGCTGCCGTCTGCGATTATAGATGGCAGACGATCCACGTGGGCAATGTGGTATATCTTCGGTTCGGTTGGCACCAGCATGTCTATGCTTCAGCGTGGGACAACGCTTCCGACTCCTTGGTGTCGTAGAGGTCCTCATCCACACCGTCCGCCAGTGGGCCGTCGTCCATCGGCTCCTCCTCATCGGCCTCGTCGGGCAGCTGCGCCGCCGCCGCCCGCACGTCCAGCTTGCCGGTCACCACGTCGGCGATGAGCCGGGTGCGGTACTCCTGCACCAGCTCAACCTGCCGCCGTGTGCGTTCGATGGCGGCGTCGATGTCGGCAGTGGCCTTGTCCAGGTGCTCGACGATGGCGACTTGTTCGGCGAGGGGTGGCCAGCCCAGACAGATGCTGCCGACAGTATCAGTGTTCAGATTAAGTTGTGTTCCGAGCTTTCCCAACCCAGAGAACGGTGCCCCGCACGAGAACACACGGTATAGAAACTCGGCGTTGCCACGAAACTGGGGGAAATAGACAAAACCGTCGTGAATACAGCATTTGATCTTTGTGATAATTGGCTTCCCAACGGAGCCTGCAATGCTAAGAAACAATGCTCCCGGTTGCAGCGCAACACTCAACGATTGACCGCGCCTCGAAAGCCTCTGTGTGGTTCTCTCAAGATAACGACTACTCGCTGTTACATCGAGAATACGAACCCATGAGTATTCGCCATCATCATCAAAGTATGCTGGGTCAGTAATGGGTCTCGGAGAGGCACCTCGTTTCACCAGGGACAAGCTCTTTATCCGTCGCACTTCCCAATGCTCCGGGACATCTCCCAGCCACTCGACGCCGGAGGGCTTGAGGCGCACGTTGGGGTCGAGGCCCCGCGTGACAGCCTGGTTGACGACGGCCTGCTTCTCCTCCTCCAGCAGCGCAATGAGTTTCCGCTTGGTGCTGACGTACCGCCGGATGCGCCGGTCCACGTAGTCCAGGTAGCGGACGATGGCGCGCTGCTCGGGGAGGGGTGGGAGCGCAAATGGAATCTCCCGCATCCGTGCCTGGGATAAGTCCCATTGCCCAATGCGAACGCCATCGGATGCTTGTGCAAAGAAAGGAACGTAAGCCCTAGAGCGGATTGCTGCATGGAAGTAGTCTCCACTTACCCCGTTGAGGTCGAAGACGAAGTAAGCAGGGCTAACAATCCCGTCGTGTTGTGAAATACCGTAAGATCCCTGCCACGCCTTCATCTTGTTCATGGCAAATTGCCCGCTATAAACCACCTTGTAGTTACTGAGGTCGTCCGGTACGAAGTTGTGATTCTCCTCCATGTTGGTAATGTCGCGCAGAATTACTCCGCGTTCACGCACTACGGAGAGAAGTGGCAAGTGAGGTCGATTCCGCTCGGCGGTGCCCGTTAAGACGTTGCGCAGCGGTCGCACGTCCCAATGCTCCGGCACGTCGCCGAGCCGGGGGACGCTGGAGGGCTTATAGGCGGGGTAGGGGTGGGGGTGAGCAGTCATTGGCTATCCCTCGATCCAGTTGGTACGCAATCGTCCAACTTCCGATGGAGGAGCGAGATCAGTGTCAAATAGTCCGCCGCATCATCCTCACCGTCCCACATTATCTTTGGCTCGTGCGCGAGAGGGTTCCTCACACCTGCAAAGCAACCTTTCAGCAAAGAGGCGAAACCTTTGTGCTCGGTTCGTTCTGTTTCGGTCTTTAGCGTGTTAAGTGCCAGAATTGGTTGCTCAACTAAGAAGACCTTATCCACCAGTCTAGTGCCATCCCCTTCAATTCCCGATTTGTCACGAATCCGTTGGGCAAGACCCTTCGACGCCTCAAAGACAGCGTGAAAGTAGTTGTGCTGCATCAGCTCGGCTTGACAGTACTTCAATACTTCGGGGTGGATAGGTCGTCCCTGAAACTTGCTCTTGATCGCATTAGCTCGTCGCTCTGCTTCAGTGAGAGTTGCTGCCGCTGGGCGGTTTCGGAACTTGCCATCTGCCCCGTACTCAAGTCCAGCTAGTGCAAATACTATATTCAATTCCGAGCGATGTGCCTCGAATTCATCGTTCCTGCCTACGAAACGAGCAGGTGTAAGGAATGATTGAATGAAGTCGAGTATTCGGTTAGCACACCGATCCCGCCGCTGAACGTCCAGAAATATCCAATACAGTCTCCTCCATTTCGTGGACTCATCAGAGCCGTCTTGAATGCCACGATCAGCCAGCACTCGACTAATGTCTGACCCAGAGCCGCACTCTGCCAGCAGCTTGGCAAGGGACTCTACGCTGCCTTCTTGGAAGGACGAGATGACACTCATACTCGCCCGCTCCCAATAACCTCCACCAGCAGCCCCTCGGTCTCATCCTCCAGTGCCAGAATGTCAGCCCGTATCTCCTCCAGGGCGCGCAACGGCTGTGGCTTGTAGGCGGGGTAGGGTTTGACTCGGCCTGTGGGATGACTTGTGCTCATAGCTCAAGCACGCCTTGCAGTTCATCGACACTCATTCCGTGATGCCGCGCGACGCTCTTCAAGATGCTCAATAGCGTCTTCGCCTTGACCGGATTGTGCAGAGGGATTACCTCGTGGTGTTCGCCATTGAGCTGTGTCGTGACTCGCACGTGAGAACCGCGCTGCCGCACGGCTTCGTAGCCCAACCGTCGGAGCGATGCCTGTAAAGCTGCGCCGTTCACATCGCGCGGCAATCTCACGCTACCAGAACCTCTTCGCGCACGAAGTGCAGCCGAATCAGCTTGGGACGCGGCATAGTGTCGTCGAAGTAGCAGTCAACAGCCTCTTTGACGTTCCGGCGAAGCTCATCCAAGGAATCGCCCTCGGTGTGGATGCCGTACCCCAGTGCGCTGGCTGCGTATCCACCTTCCACCTCGTCCTCGCTCACTTCGAAGATGATCTCGGTCTCAGACATTGGCTCCTCCTATCAGAATGGGTCGCTCTCTGCGCAGGAAGCTAGCTGACATCCGTCGGCCCCCCTGTGATCAGCACTTCTGCCAACAGTCCCTCGGTCTCCTCCTCCAGCGCCATAATATCAGCCCGTATCTCCTCCAGCGGGCGCAACGGCTGCGGCTTGTAGAAGTGGCGGGTGAAGCTGACCTCGTAGCCAATCTTCACGCTGGCCGCGTCGTACCAGGCGTCCGGGGCGTAGGGCAGTACCTCGCGGCGGATGAAAGCCTCAATGCCGCCTTCGTGGAGAAGCGGCACCTGCTCGGTGTCGCGCAGGTCGGTATCCGGCTCGTACTCCACTACGCTGCTCCGACCGTCCCCGGCAGCTTCGATCAGTCCGCGGATTGGGTCCGGTTCCACCGCGCCCGGTTTGTGAGTCTTCTTGATGACGGGCGCGGCGGCCTCTTCGCGGGAAGCCAACACCGTTTGCAATAGGTTCTTCCGCTTGGCCGTCAACTTGACGCCATGCGCGGAGGCGTCTGCCGCAACGACTTCCATGAATCGGTTGAAGTCGGGGTGAGGTCCGGCGCCCAGCGCTGTCGCCACCCGGTCGATGACGTCGGCAAGTGGCTCTTCCTTTGCGTCACGACAGGCGGCTCGGAAGCGCTGGCGATGGTCCGGCAATAGATCGACGGTGAGCCGCAACGGGCGCTCCACAGTAACCTTCCAGTAGCCGAAGGCCTGGTTGGGGAATAGCTTCGACTGCTCCGTCTCCTCGAAGGCGAGGAAGGTGTCGCAGATGCGCCGGATGTCCTCCTCTGATAGCTGGCAATTCTTGCTACCCAGGTTCTTGCGCAGCGGCTGGAACCACTGCGTGGCATCTATGAGCTGCACTCTGCCTCGCCGATGCTCAGGCTTGCGATTGCTGAGCACCCAGATGTAGGTGGCGATGCCGGTGTTGTAGAACATGTTGAGCGGCAGGGCGACGATAGCTTCCAGCCAGTCGTTCTCGATGATCCAACGGCGGATGTTGCTCTCACCCTGCCCGGCGTCGCCGGTGAAGAGTGAGCTTCCGTTGTGCACCTCGGCGATGCGGCTGCCCGTCGGGGTGCCGTGCTTCATCTTGCTCAGCATGTTGGCCAGGAACATCATCTGGCCGTCGCTGGAGCGGGTGATGAGGGAGTAGTCCGCATCGCCACCGTGCTCCAGGACGAAGCGCGAGTCCATGATGTCGGACTTGCCGCCCATGCGCTCCAGGTCGGTCTTCCAACTCTTGCCGTAGGGCGGATTGGAGAGCATGAAGTCGAACTCGTGGCCGGGGAAGGCATCGCCGGAGAGGGTGGAGCGGAACTGAATGTTGTCGGCCTCGCCGCCCTCCCCCTTGAGGATGAGGTCGGCCTTACTGATGGCGTAGGTCTCCGGGTTCACTTCCTGGCCGTATAGATGGATGGAGACCTCCTTGCCCTGCTTGCCGGCCAGCTGCGTCAGCGTCTCCTCGGCAACGGTCAGCATCCCGCCGGTGCCGCACGCGCCGTCGTAGACCAGGTAGGTGGCGGACCTCACCTTCTCGGCGACAGGCAGGAAGACGAGGCGGGCCATGAGTTGCACCACATCGCGCGGGGTGAAGTGTTCACCGGCCTCCTCGTTGTTCTCCTCGCTGAAGCGCCGGATGAGCTCTTCGAAGACGGTACCCATGCTGTGGTTGTCCAGGCCATCGAGACGCACGGAGCCGTCTCCGTTCAGAACGGGCCGGGGGCTGAGGTTGATTGACTTGTCGAGGAACTTCTCCAGCAGGAACCCCAGCGCGTGCGTCTCGACCAGCCTGGGAATCTGGTTGCGGAACTCGAACTTCTCCAGGACCTCCTGGATGTTGGGCGAGAATCCGTCGAGGTACGCCTCGAAGTTGGCCCGGAGCCTCTGCTGCTGGCCGATAGAGGTCAGGTCACGGAGCCGGAAGGAGGAGGTGTTGTAGAAGGCCTCGCCAGAGGCTTGGCGCAGGGCGGCCTCCTGATTGGTGATACCGGCGGCGTCCATCTGCTCCTTCATGTGGAGCACCGCATCCTTTGTTGGTTCCAGAACTGCGTCAAGGCGGCGGATGACCGTCATGGGCAGGATGACGTCCCTGTACTTGCCCCGGACGTAGACATCGCGCAGCACGTCGTCCGCGATGCCCCATATGAAGCTGCTGATGTTCAGAGCGCTCACCGGCTTCCCCCCGCTGCCACCCTGTGGCTTCGGCTCATGCTGTCGCCTCCGGGTTTCTCATGCTCCTATAGGCTGCCTTGACCATCTGGTCCAGGGCAGCGGCGGCTTCTTCATAGAGGCGCGGGTCCGAGTGGAGACAGGACGAGATCACCGCCAGGGGTTCCGGCTCTTCCTTGGCGGCGGCGCACCTGACGAATCGGTCTATGGCCAGCTCTTACCAGGCCGACAACGCTGCAAGGCTGTCCACGTCGGGATGCTTGCCTTGGGACATACGGCTCAAGGTGGAGGCGCTGATGCCGCACCCCTCCGTCACCTGCTTCCAGGTACATTGGCGGGCCTGCCTCTCTGCGTCCAGAGCGGCGAAGAAGGCGTCGCCATCGAACCTCGCTCTCTGGCCGCTTTTGCGATCGCTATCTTGAAAGCGTTAATCAGTCTATGGCGGACAAATCCGAGCTTTGACTATAGCAATGACAAACTGATGATGCAATATCGGCGTAGGCCACGAGGCGAGGATGGGATAGACCGGGTGTGGACCACCAACGATCCCGCGCCAGGCGTGTCGCAGTCAAAACTGGAGTTCGCCTTCCATCTAAGGCAACTGTGTTGCAGGCTTAACTGCGACTCTAAGTCTCAGACTTGAGAATAGACGACGGCAAGTTCAACAGCACTCGACACGGAACCATGAGGCCAACGGCCCATTGGAAGCAGTTTGGAAATATACCCTGCTGCCCTACTCTCCAGGCTACTCTGATGGCGCCGTGCTTACACCCATCTGATTTGCCCCAGGCACCCTAGCAGCTTAGAATCGAGCCGAGCACACAACAGGGGGTTACGAAAGCATGGGACACCTCCGACTGGGCCGGCTTCCCAAAACGCAACGCTGGAACGCAGTAATCCAGCTATTGGAAACGGCGCCAGACAATACGCTAGAGATCGCCGAAAAGACGCTCCTCGCCTCTGAGGGGAGATTACGGGAGCTTGCCCACGACCCCTCCATAGCCTACTCGTTCTGGCTCCTCGTGCGAGTCACTCAGGCCGCCAGAACGCCCGACTTCGCGCAAGCCCTTTCCTCGCTTGGACTGCCCTCCGAGCCTGAGACCTCTACCCTTACATTCATTTCGGCCGTTGCTGACCGTCTCCGACAGGACTCCACCGCCCAAACGGCATCCGGGCCATTCGCGGACTTAGCTTCCCTCGCGCTCAGGCGCACGCTCTCCGAGAGCATCGGTCTTCAGGGACCGAGCTTCTTTGGGTCATCGCTCAATGACCTCCAGCACGGCCTCCTCTCGCTTTCAACCGAACAGCAATTCGGTCGTACTTCCCAGCGCTTCTTCGGAGATTTTCTCTCCCGCACGCTAACGCATTACATCGATCGAGAACTCTCAAACCGTCTCGGCGGCCCCAACTTGCGCTCAGTCGCAGAGAACCAAGAGGTCAAAGAGGCTGTCGGGCGTCACGCGGTCCAGTCAGCGCGCATTCTCCAAGAGTTCGCAGCACAATGGTACGCCCGTCACCACTGGGAGAGCAGCGGCGCGGTGAGTGAGGAGGAAACGGGGCGGTTCGTGGCGTACGCGCTGCGGAAACTACGGGCCGAACTGAAGCAAGAGGCCCGGGGGTGACCTCAGCCCTTATGGTCTGCGATGGCGCGGCGGTTCCGCAGCAATGGCAACAACAGCACTCGGACAAGCAGCTGAGCATTGACCACTATAGCCGAAGGGCGAACCTAACTCTAAAGGTTCAGAACCTCTCTCACGCCCTGCAGCAGTCCTTATTGCCTCGGGCCTGGGACCTGGTCCGGATCGCGGCTTATGTCTATGCGGCCGACCAGGCCATATCGCGCTGGACACCGACCGATGCCCACGGGAAGCGGTGGCGCCGCGATCTCACCCTCTGTATCCCCGTCATCGAAGTAGACCTGTGGCAAGCAGCGGGTATCCGGACTGCGTTGGAAGAGACACTAGGCTTTGTCTCAGGGGACCATTGGACATTTAGGTTCAGTCATGGATACCCCACCGATCAACTATTCTTGCCGGACGGCGGTAAGCCCTCCCTGGATCGCCAACCCGACCTCGTCGCGGCGTTCTCAGGTGGAGCAGACAGCCTTTGTGCAACCGTAGACCTCGCGACGCAGGGCAGAAGGCCTTTGCTTGTCAGTCACCGATCAACCCCACCGACCGATACTCGCCAGGTCAAGCTTGACAGGGCTTTAAGGGAACGCCTGCCGCTTTGGGACTTCCCGCATGTGGGGGCGTGGGTTCACCGTCAAGGCAGCGACGCTGAGGAGAACACCCAGCGAAGCCGCTCCTTTCTGTATGCGAGCCTCGCCGTTGCTGTCGCCGATACCAGGGGATTAGAGGAGGTAGTCCTGGCCGACAACGGACCGGTGAGCATCAATCTGCCCATCAACGACCAACTCGTGGGCACCCTAGCCAGCCGTTCCACCCATGCTAAATTCTTGTGGCTCTTTCAGAAATTGGTACGCCTCGTCTTTGAGAAGCCAGACTTAACGGTCCACAACCCGCTTTGGGACAAGACCCGCAGCGATTGCTTGGATCTCCTGAAGCAAGCCGGCGTCCCAGAACTCCTCAATATGACAGTATCGTGTGGACATACCCGTGGGCGTCCGGCGCTGCAGCCGCATTGCGGCGTATGCTCACAGTGCGTGGACCGTCGATTCGCCGTAGAGGTAGCAGGACTACAGGAGTATGACCTGCCAAACGACTACCTCGTAAACATCTTTACAGATAACCTGCCCGAAGGGGATGCGCGTACCATGGCCGTTTCCTACGTGCGATTCGCCACGAGGATACGCACACTTGATGAAAACAGCTTCTTCCACGAGTTCCAGGAGCTCTACGATTGCATGCTAGAAGACGACCCCGACCCTGGAGCAACTGCCCGAGTTCTGGTCAACATGTTAAAGCGGCACGCCGTTGCCGTGGATCGCATCATGCAGGAGCAGGTAGTGCTGCATACAGCTGAATTGGCTGCAGGAGAGCTACCGAGTACGTCGCTTCTGCATTTGCTACCAGGGACCCCGCCGTACGAGAGCACACAGCTTGAAAAAGCGCCCGAGAGCGATTTCTTAGCGAGTCCGGACTATCGGTCCGTTGTGCTCCACGGAGAGACGATTCCGTTGAGCCCTATGCAAGCTGCAGCCGTGCGTGTCTTGAATGAAGCCTTTGAACGAGGGACTCCGGAAATGGGCGCTGCCTATGTCCTTGAGCAGATAGAGAGCAACAGCTAGCGGCTCCGAGATGTTTTTAAGGGTGCGGGTTCACGTGCCTGGGGCCGCCTGATCATCTATGGACAGGGAAAGGGCACCGTGCGCATCAACCGCTAAACTTTTTCCAATTCCCAGTTCCTCCCCACATTCCTCCACCAGTTCCTCCCCCAAGCTTCGCTTACCCTTCGTGTATCAGCGCCGTAGTAGCTTAATTTGGGCGCGATGGTCGGCGCCAGGGAATACGGAGCAGACAGTGCAAGAACTCACCTGTCAGGGTCTTTCCAACGACCACCACAAGAGTCTTAGCGAGGGATCAGGCATCTCGGAAGCCGTGCTTTGTGCCCGGGGCTACCGCACCATAGAAAAGGCAGCCGAGATGAAGCGTCGGGGATTCTCTGATGCCCAGGCAAGGGTTCCGGCTCTGCTCATCCCGGTCTACGACACCTCCGGTGAGATGGTGCTCTACCAGGCGCGGCCAGACACCTCCCGCATCAAGGGCGGCAAGCCCATCAAGTACGAGACGCCGCGGGGCAGCCGCATGGTGCTGGACGTACATCCCCTTGCCCGGGCCGCCCTGGCCGACCCGGATACTCCCCTGTTCGTGACCGAAGGTATCAAAAAAGGTGACTGCCTCGTCTCCCACGGCTGCTGCGCTGTGGCCCTCCTTGGGGTGTGGACCTGGCGGGGAACCAACGCGCTCGGCGGGAAGACGTCGTTGCCGGACTGGGAAGCGGTCGCCCTCAACGGCCGACAGGTCTATGTCATCTTTGACTCCGACGTCATGCTCAAACCCCAGGTGCACGCGGCCCTCGCCCGGTTCAAGCCATTCCTCGAATCGCGCGGCGCCCGTGTCTGGCTCATCTATCTCCCGGTCGACCCCTCCGGCAAGAAGACCGGCGTCGATGACTACCTGGTTGCCGGCCATACGATGGATGAGCTGCTGGCCCTGGCCACGCCCACTCTACGCTCCCTCCCTAAAGACGCAACTGAACACGACCAACCGTATGGTGCGACGGAGTCCGGGCTGTGGTGGCACAAACCCACCCAAAACGGTGCGGTCGACGTACCGTTGACCAACTTTACCGCCCGCATTACCGGTAATGTGGCCGAGGACGACGGCGCAGAAGTACGCCGCCGCTTCGACATTGAGGCAACCCTGCACGGACGCTCCCACCTCGTTTCCGTTCCGGCGAGCCAGTTCGCGGACATGAGGTGGCCCGTCGAGCAGCTGGGCGCCGGGGCCATCATCTACCCCGGCTTCGGCCTCAAAGACCACGCCCGCACCGCGGTCCAACTCCTGAGCGGCGCTATCCCGGAGCGCCGCGTCCACACCCACACCGGTTGGCGCAAGGTCGACGCTGGCTGGGTCTTCCTCCATGCCGGTGGGGCGATTGGGTCGATTGGGACGGTTGTGGAGCTAGTAGTCGATCTGCCCACCGACCTCGCACGCTATGTATTACCTACTCCGCTCGCCGGCGACCCACTGCACGAGGTCATCCGCGCCAGCCTTGCCCTCCTCGACCTTGCCCCGGACCAGATGACGGTCCCGTGCTTTGTGGCCATCTACCGGGCGGTGCTCGGGAGCATCGACTTCACCCTCCATCTGGCCGGACCCACGGGGGCGGGCAAGACCGAGCTCGCCGTCCTGGCCCAGCAGCACTTCGGTCCTGCAATGGATAGCCGCCACCTTCCGGCGTCGTGGCTCAGCACGGGCAATGCCCTGGAAGGACTGGCCTTTCAGGCCAAGGATGTCCTGCTGGTGGTCGATGACTTCGCCCCCACCGGCACCTCGAGTGATGCCCAACTCGCCACCGGCCCTCGGGCTGTACTGGATCCTTGACCGCCCTACGATGGAGAGTAGGACAATTCGGGGTGCCTCCAACTACAATACATCTGTAAGGCTGCCTCTCCCCAATCTGTGCGAATCGAGGTGTCCTCTATGGGTAGCTACGCAGTACTGTCCCTCGGCTCATTGGTGCTAGGAGCAACGAGAAACGGCATCGATCCCAGCCTGATATGGATATTTCGTCCCTCAGACAAGCGCACGGAGCGACTTGACCGGCGGAACCGTCAGCAACTGGCAAAGTACGTGGAAGAGGACTTCATTGATGAGTACGACGAAAGCAACCCATTCACCAGCGTGGAGTATCGATGTATGGCAGCTGCCGCT
Organism: Dehalococcoidia bacterium; assembly: GCA_965261835.1. GTDB lineage: Bacteria > Chloroflexota > Dehalococcoidia > SHYD01 > SHYD01. The sequence continues at coordinate 582,699 of OZ253478.1, forward strand.
CGGGATCGACTAGATCTCAAAGGCTTCACATACGAAGTCGCAGAAGCGAATTTCCAAAGGGAACTCGAAGGTGATATCCAACATTATGAGGGATACATCAGCGACGGGGCGTTTTCAGCCACCCATCACTTCGAAGAACGGCTCCAGATACTGCGGTCTCTTACGGTCAGGAGTTGGCTGGAAGCGTTTGTTCGCATCAAGGAGGAACGGCTGACAATAGAAATGCTTGATGGATTGCCCGGAGACGATACCCAGTTGCCACTTCTCCGGTACATGCTTGAGGGCTCTTGGGGATTCTACGGGTTTCCCGGGGGAGATAATCGACACGTCGTTAGGATCGTCCTGGAGACGGCGTCTCCCCAAGAGAACCTAACGTATGATTTGAGTGACTTGGTCGCCGGCGGTTGGGCGGATAAGGGAGATGATCTTGTCGCCGCAGCCGAGAACCTCATGAATGAAGATTTCCTGCTCTCCCAAAGGGTGATCGTTCTCACTGAAGGGGATACTGACCGAAAATTCCTGGAACGTTCCCTCAGGCTCCTGTACCCCCATCTTGCGGAGTACTTCCACTTCTTCGACTTCACCGGAAGGAAGGTCGGAGGTGGGGCTGGAGAGCTTGCCAACCTTGTTCGAGCGTTCGCCGCAGCTGACGTTCGACATCGCATCCTTGCCCTATTCGATAACGACACTGCGGCTAAGGCGGCTCTCAACAGTCTGAATACGGACAGCCTTCCCAGTAACATCGCGGTACGGCATTATCCAAATCTTCCTCTGGCTAAGGACTATCCGACACTCGGTCCGTCGGGCGGAGCTCGCATGGACGTCAATGGACTAGCTGGGAGCTTCGAGCTTTATCTTGGAGAAGATGCTCTCCGAGACGAGGACGGTGTGCTCTCACCCGTGCAGTGGACGGGCTATGATCGGAGAGTCCGTGCGTACCAGGGAGAGATACTGGATAAACAGAACGTTCTCGACAGATTCGCGGAAAAGCTCGCCTGCTGCGAAACCCGCCCTGACCAGATTATTCACTACGATTGGGTAGGGATAGAAGCAATACTTGATACGATTCGGAGGGCCTTCCACCCCATCGACACACAGGCGATACTCAGCCGTGCAATCTACGAGTAGGACTCATGCGCCTCTGAATACAAGAAGGCCGTATAAATAGTCCGGCGTGGGAGGCCGTCGCTGCCAGGCGGCGGTCCCTCCTCTTCTCTGTGGTCTAGCGTCCCGCGCCGACGGGCTCCGCCTCTCACGCCCGTTCATTGTACAGCGCCCTCTCGAAGGGAGATGCCGTTGCGGGCTGGGACCTCGTCGTCGAGGAGCCCGCTCCCCCCACAAACGCAAAAGCGCCGACACAGGCGGCCGCTTCCGTACGTGCGGCCGCCTGCCCAGTCACTCACAACCGGACCTTGCCTTGCAAGGCCCTGCCCTTAGAACAGCCTCAGCATCTCCGGTTGCTGCTGGTCCGCCCCTCCCTCGGCGGTCTCGGCCTGCGCCGCCCCTGGTTCACGGCGGTTCCGGCGCCTGGCCGGGGGAGCGGGTCTCTCGTGCGCCGCATCCTGGGTTACGACCCCGACCCCAAGAATAAGAGCACACTCCTGATCAACCAAGAGGAAGCGGTGGTGGTCAATGCCGCGTTCCGGCTCTATCTGCAGACGGGCTCGCTCAAGGAGACCGCTGCCGCTTTGAACGAACGGGGCCATCGGACCAAGAGCTATGCCTCCCGCCGGGGGCAGGTGCATCCCGGCAATCCCTTCAGCCTGACGGCAGTCCAGGGCCTGCTCAAGAACCGGGCCTTCGTCGCCATAAAGGAGATCGGGAAGCGCAATAAGCGTGGTGTGGAAGTCGTGCCCGCCGTGTGGCCCGCCATCGTCCCACAGGAGACCTTCGACGAGGTGCAACGGCTCATGGCAGCAAATGGGCAGCGGCGACATAACAGTGCCGAGGGCCACAAGCACGTCCACGTCCTGGTCGGGCTGCTCCACTGCGGGCTCTGCGGCACTGCCATGGAGGGCCGGAGCGGGACGGGACGGCTTGCTAAGCGCTACTACTACTACACCTGCCCCAAGCAGGGCTGCGGCCTGCGGGTCGTGGCAGACGAGATCGAGGGTGCGGTGCTCGACCACATCGGAGCGCTGGCGCAGACCGAGGGATTATTGGAACGCCTGGTCGAGGAAACCAACACCCGCCTGCTGAAACAGAAACCGGCCCTCCTGCGCCAGCAGAAGGCACTGCAGCGGAATCTGGCCGAGGTCAACGCCCAGGCCGGGAGTCTGCTCACGGAGTGGTCTGCGGTCACCGCCGACCACGGCAAGCGCTTCGTGACGGAGAAACTCACCGAGTTAGCGGAGCGGCGGGAGGCTATCGAACGAGGTGTAGCAGAGTTGGATCAGCAACTAGCCAGAGTCCAAGATAAGGCGGTGACCGCTGAGGTGGTGCGGGAGGCGCTCTCCCAGGTCCATCAGGTCTACGCCTGCCTCAAACCGTACGAGCAGCGCGAATTGGTGCGCCTTGTATTACACCGCGCGGAGGTACATGTGAGAGAACTGGTTTTAGAGATCAACGGCGCCGTCGGGCAGGAAATCACGCCTGCGACGGTCAATAATGGGGGTGTGGTTCGCCGGACACAAGACTGGCTCCCCGAGCAGGACTCGAACCTACAACCTAGCGGTTAACAGCCGCCCGCTCTACCATTGAGCTATCGGGGAGCGCAGAAGTCAGTATAGCAAATCGGTTACCCCTTCGGAAGACGGGGCGCAAACGCGATTGTCGCGCGTCTTACGCGTGCGCTATAGTAGGGCCAACCCCTAACCACCTTAACCGTTGGAAGACCTCTTACCTTCTTTGAGGCGTCAACGGTGTACGTCAATGCTGAAAGGAACGGCCATGGTTATGGACTGGCTGACACGCAAAAAGGAGCGTGAGGACAAGCGGGCGGCATACGCCGGACGCATTCCTCGCGGTCAAGAGTACACCGATAAGTGGCCGGTGCTGCATTATGGCAGTGTTCCTGGCTTTAAGCCGGCCACTTGGGACTTCAGTGTCAGCGGTTTGGTGGCTCATCCGCAGCGCTGGTCCTACGACGAGTTCTTTGGCCTGCCCCAAGCCACTATCACGTCCGACATCCATTGCGTTACCGGTTGGAGCAAATTGGACAATACCTGGGAAGGGGTGAGTATCTGGACCATCCTACAGGCCACCAACCCGCTTCCCCAAGCGAAATTTGTGGTAGTGCATGCGGAACAGGGCTACACCGCCAACCTGCCGCTGGAAGCGCTGCAGCGAGACGACGTGCTGCTGGCGTACAAGCACAATGGCGAGGAGCTGACGCCCGACCACGGCAAACCCTTACGTTTAGTTGTGCCCAGCCTCTACTTCTGGAAAAGCGCCAAGTGGGTCAGGGGTTTGGAGTTTCTCGATCACGATGAGCGAGGCTTCTGGGAGAACTACGGGTACCACAACCACGGTGACCCTTGGAAAGAAGAGCGCTATTCATGGCAGGAGAACTAGGGAATAGATGACCAGTATTCGCGCATTAATCAAGCTCCAGGGGTTGGATTCCGAACTGACCTCGCGACACGAGCAGCTGGACATCATCCGGCAACAGCTTGAGGGCACCGAAGAGCTGGATACCCTGCGCACGAAGGTTGCGGAGCTACGGCAACTAGCGCACACCCTGGAGCAGGAGCAAAAATCCGCAGACTGGGAAGTAGCGCAGATCGCACAGCAAGTGAGCACCGAGGAGGCCAAGCTTTACGGGGGTAGCGTCAAGAACCCGAAGGAGTTGGCGAGCCTGGATCAAGAGGTCAAGTCACTGAACGGGCGCAAGAAACAACTGGAAGAGACCGCGCTGGAAGCCCTCAGCCGCGTGGAAGAGCAGAAGGCCAAGCTCGACGAGGCACAAGCCCAATTGGACGCAACCCAAGCAGAGCGAGACGCCTTGGAGCACACGTTGCAAGCCGCGCAGTCGACGCTTGAGCGTGAGGTGAGCGTGCTCGACTCTGAGCGGAAAACCGTAGCCGCCAGTGTCCCAGCCCGGGATCTGAGCATCTACGGCACACTCCTTGCCAGCAAGCAGGGCCGTGCCGTCACCCGCATTGAACGGGCAACCTGCCAGGGATGCCGTATTAATTTACCGAACATCATTCAGCAACGAGTGCGTACTGACCAGACGTTGGTACAATGCCCCAGCTGCGGTCGATTACTTTACACCAACTGATAACGAGCGTGGAGACGGCGTAGAGACAGCGAAGAGACAATGGAAGCAATCGGCTACTTTAGTCAGGCAAGTAAGGCCAAGCTGAATGAAGCGGTGCTCACCCTGGAGGAGCAACAATCCGCTTTCGCCCGGCTTTGTGCCGAACAGGGCTTCCAGTCCGTGGCCACCTTCTCCGATCAAGATTCCGGCGTCAACGCCGGCCGGGGCCACCGCCAGCTCATGGCGTTCTTGCGCCAACCGGGCCGGGGATTCATGGTAGTGGCGCTTTCCCTCACCAATGAGGTGCTCCGAGACACGAAGGCTTCGGCCCGGCGAATCCTGGAACTCGAAGATCTGGGCGCTCAAGTAATGAACCTGGAGGGAGACACCGGCGTCACCTTCCTGGATAAGATCGTCGCCGCCTGGCGGCGGCAACGGGACAGTGAGCGCCTAAGTGGCCGCGCCATGGATACGCTCCGTACCAAGGCGCTTCGGGGCTTCGGCCTGGGCAAGACGCCCTACGGTTACGGTATTGGCGCCAACGGCAAACTGGAAATCGTCGAACAAGAAGCTCGTGTGGTGCGGCATCTATACCAGATGTACGTCGAGCAGAACCTGGGTCTCCGTCTCATTGCCCGCCACCTCAACGATGCCAACACACCCACCCGCCGCGGTAGCCGGTGGAGTGTGGTGACGGTTCGAGACATTCTGCGGAACCGCACCTACACCGGAACCTACTCTCGTTTTGGCATGCGGGTACCCGGCAGCCACCCGGCAATCATCCCCCCAGGTGTGTTCCGAGAGGCGCAGAAAAAGCGGGAAAACGTGAGCGGAGGGCGCCCGGTTGGCAGGGAATCCTCCTTCTCCCTCTCCGGGCTGGCGTATTGCGGCGCGTGCAATGGGCACATGATCGGCGTCAGCCGCACCCAGAGCTGGTCGCGCAAACGGGACGGCGGCCGCACTCAAACTGAGTATCGCTACTACTGCTGCGGTTCCCGGGTGAACCAGAGTATCTGCAACTATCACACCTGGCGTGCCGAAGAGCTCGAGTCGATTGTGCTCAAGAGAGTCCGTCAGACCCTACATCCGGCAGACCCTACTGAACTCACCCCCGCGCCACTGCCCACGCCGGAAGCGCTCCAGACCATTAAGAGCAAGGTGAAGTCCCTTGATGGCCGTTTCCAACGGTATTTGGACAACACCGCCAAGGGCGTACTCACCATGGAGCGTCTCCGCACCACGGCGCTGCCCATCATCCGAGAACTCCAACGCTTGGAGCAGCGGCTGGCGGTGGTGAACAGCCCCTTGGACGGCCAAGCCCGCCACGAAGCCTGGCTCAAACAGCAGCGCTCCACTCTCCAAGAGCTGGAAGATCGTTGGCAACAGCTCTCCCCAGCAGACCGTCGTCTCTATCTCGGCGACCTGGTTGGGCGTATCGTGGCCTACGACGACCGGGTAGACGTCCAGCTCAACCGCTAGCTACACTTCTCCCCAGATCCGCGCGCCGTCAATCCAATTACTCCGGAGGTGTCCCGTGCCCAACCTTGGCTTAAGCATGATATTGTCCGACAACCCCCGCACCCGCCCGATAACCCAGGGCGTGGTGCAACCGGACGCGATCGACCTTTCTGTCAGCACGGCCCACCCCTCCGAAATGTTCTGGCGGCAGCTCCACTTCGCTGAATTCGACGTCTCCGAGATGTCCATTTCCTCGCTCCTAATGGCCATCGCCCATGGCGACGACCGTTGGGTGGCGCTACCGGTCTTCACCTCACGCCGTTTCTTTCACACCGGTATCCTCGTTCGGCGCGGGGCAGGCATCGAGCAACCGGCGGACTTGAAAGGCAAGAAAGTGGCCGTTCCAGAGTACCAACAGACCGCGGCTCTTTGGACCCGCGCCGCGCTCCAGCATGAGTTCGGCGTGACCGCACAGGACATGGAATGGTACATGGAGCGGTCGGAAGAGCGCAGCCACGGCGGCGCCACCGGCTTTCAGCCGCCCGCAGACGTGAAGTTCAACCGTATCCCTGCCGATAAGAGCATCGCCTCGATGTTGCTGGCGGGCGAGGTGGACGCGTCGCTACTCTATATTGCAGACGCCAACCTGGTGGACCGTAGCAAGGTGGACCTCAGCGGCAACACTGCGGTGGCCCCACTCTTTGCCGACGCAGTGGTGGAGGGCGCACGTTACTACGCCAACACCGGGTTCTTCCCCATGAACCACTGCGTGGTGGTGCAACGCAAGGTCTACGAGCAGTACCCGTGGGCAGTGCTCAACCTTTTTACCGCGTTCAACAAAGCCAAAGACCTGGTGGGACGGCAGGCCGCGGAAGAGGCCGCCGTTTACTTCGATCTGGGCTTGCTGCCTCAGGACCAGCGCAAGGTGCTCTCCCGTGACCCCTTCCCCTACGGTGTCAAAACTAACCGCACGCTACTGGAAGCCATCACCCGGTTCTCCAATGAGCAAGGACTGACCCCCCGGGTCCTGGCGTTGGAAGAGGTGTTTGCTCCCCAGACGCTTGACCTCTAAGGAGTAGCTGCTTTCTACGCGGCGACCCCGATGGGGCCGCTATTCGGGGTTTGCCCCGCGTGTGGCGTCCCAACCGCCCTCATTACACTTCCCGCTCACGCTCGCGGCATGGCGCCACTCTGCGGTGAACCCACGGCGCGCAGGAAGATTGCCGCCGCCGTCCGTGGAGCGAGTGCGCTACGTGCGTCTTTTGACGCCTGCGCGCGGGCGCGGTAGACTCAAGATAGGTAAGGAGGCTGGGTAGCCGCCGCGCCGCAAGGCGGGGAGGAAAGTCCGGACTCCACTGGGCAGGGATGCTGGGTAACGCCCAGGAGGGGTAACCCTACGGAAAGTGCCACAGAAAATACACCTCTCTTTGCTTGCAAGGAGTAAGGGTGAAATGGTGCGGTAAGAGCGCACCGCGCTGATGGTGACATCGGCGGCAGGGCAAACCCCATCTGGAGCAAGACCGAATAGGGGGACATACGGCGCCCGGCCGGTCCCCGGGTTGGTCGCTTGAGCCTGCCGGCAACGGTAGGCCTAGAGAGATGGCTACCAGCCGCTTATGGCGGCCACAGAATCCGGCTTATAGGCCTCCTTACCTAGCTTATGGCATGGCCCGGTAGCTCAGGGGATAGAGCAGCTCCCTTCTAAGGAGACGGCCGGGGGTTCGAATCCCTCCCGGGCTGCCATGTACCCAACGCCACAATTCACGCCATGAAGCGTAGGGCGCGGGTTACTTGGGCATGACGCTGCCGCCCGCGTCCACGGAGATGGTCTGACCGATGATGTGCGCGGAGTCATCGGAGACCAGGAAAAGGACCACCTTGGCCATGTCCGCGGGCATGGTCATGCGGCCCAGCAGATTCTTGAAGTTCCGGTCTTCCGGCTTCTGGGCGCCCCCCACCTGCGATCCCACCATCCCGGGCGCAATCGCGTTCACCCGAACCCCGTGCGGCGCCAGTTGCACCGCGGCGCTCATCGTCATGGAGACAATGCCGCCCTTCGCGGCGTCGTAGGCAATTCGGCTCGTGCTGCCCATAAAGGCGGAGCCGGAGGCAAAGTTCACGATCGCGCCGCCGTTGCCCTGCTTGGCCATCTGTATCCCTGCGTACCGCAGGCAGTAGTAGCTGCCAGAGAGCGTAACATCCAGCACTTTGCGCCATTCGGCATCGGGCAGGTCAAAGAGGCTGGCACGGTCGGAGATAGCGGCGCAGTTCACCAGCGCGTCCAGGCGCCCCCATTTATCCACCGCAGCCTGCACCACTTTCTGGGCATCGTCAGGGTTGGTTACGTCGCCTAGGACGTAGGTGGCGTCCCCACCCTCAGCCTTGAGCGCGTTGGTCACGCTCTCCGCACGGTCCTGGTCCATATCGAAGATGCAGACTTTGGCCCCCTCTTTGACGAACAGATGGGAAACTCCTTCCCCCACGTTGCGGCCGCCGCCCACTACAATGGCCACTTTCCCGTCGAGTTTCATTGCAGCCCTCCTCTAATTAACATAAATAACAGCAGTACTATCCGCAGCGGTGCAAGCATAGCAGAGCGCAATAGTGGCGTCGAGAACTATGCCGAGAACTATTAGGTAAGGGTAGCCGTCCTTCCCCAGTCCGCCGCCAGCATGCCGTACACCGCGTGGTCCACGTACCGGTCGTTCACCCATTCTGTCTGACGAATGGTGCCTTCAAGCGTGAAGCCTAGCCGCTCGGGAACGGCGCGGCTGCGTGCGTTGTCCACGGCGGCGCGCACTTCCACCCGGTTCAGCTTCCACGCGCTGAAGGCATGATCGACCAGGGCGCGGCAGGCGGTGGTTACCAAACCGCGGCCTTGGTGCGTCTCGGCCAGCCAGTAGCCAATGCTGGTTCGCCGGCTCGCCCAGTCGATCCCGTGGAACCCAATCGCCCCTACCAGACGTTGCTCCACAACTATCCCCGCCTGGAAGCCGTTGTTCGCCGCAAACTGTTGTAGCGCCCCTTCAATGAACCAATAAGTATCTGTAGGACTATTGCTCCGGTCCACCCAGGGCAGCCACTCACGCAAATGCGCGCGGTTCGCATCTACCACGGCAAAACACTCCTCGGCATCCTGTGCCGTCAGCAGACGTAGATAGGCGTCTTGCCCCAGCGAGTAACTAAACATGCCCCACTCCTGAGAGTTTCTTTGAAAACCTGAAAACGCGCCATGCTTGCGCTCACCCTTATTCTACCCTCCTACCTTGCATCCACCCACGTCCTCTGGGTAGTATGGGACACCGAACCCCCCACAGGAGCTTGATGATGGCCCCACGTGGCCCGTTGGCAGGACTACGGGTATTAGACTTCTCCTGGATTGTCGCCGGCCCTACGTGCAGTAAGCTGCTGGCCGACTTCGGCGCCGAAGTGATCCGGGTGGAGTACGAAGCCCGGGTGGACGCCATGCGCACCGGTGAGCCTGCGCCCGGCGCGGCGCCCGGCAGCGTTGAAGCTGCCGGGCTGTTCAACAACCTCAACCGCAACAAGCTGGGTGTCACCATTAATGCGGTGCATCCTCTGGGCAAGGAACTGGCGCAACGCCTTATCGCCCTCTCGGACGTGGTGCTGGAGAACTTCCGGGCCCATGTCATGGAGTCGTGGGGCCTGGGCTACCAGGAGATGACCCGCATTCGTCCGGACATTATCTATTGCAGTCTCTCCGGCTTCGGCCACAACGGGCGGGATCGCGGCTACGGCACCTGGGGGCCCACCGCCCAGGCCATCTCCGGCCTCACCATGATGTCGGGTATGCCGCAGCTGCCGCCGGCGGGCTGGGGGTTCTCTTACATGGACCACACCGCCGGCTACTACGCGGCCTCCGCCATTCTGATGGCGCTGCACCACCGCAACCAGACCGGCGAGGGACAGTACATCGACATTTCGCAGGTGGAGACCGGGATGGTACTCACTGGCCCGGCCACCCTGGACTATACCGTGAACGGGCGGCCCTACCGGCGCCCCGGCAACCCGCCCGGCAACCACACTAGCCATTCCGCGGCCGCGCCTCACGGCGTCTATCCCTGCCAGGGAGAAGACCGTTGGATTGCCATCGCGGTGTTCAATGATACCCAATGGGCCGCCCTCTGCCGCGCGATGGGGAATCCAGCTTGGACGCAAGAGCAGCGGTTCTCTTCTATCGCCCAGCGCTTCGGGCATCAGGATGACCTGGACCGTCTCCTCGGCGAGTGGACGGGGCAGCAGGAAGCCCGCGCGCTCATGCATCAATTGCAGGCCGCTGGGGTGCCGGCGGGCGTGGTCCAGAACACCCGAGACCGGGTGGAAGCCGACGAGCAGCTGCGGACGCGCGCCGCGTATGCCGATCTGCCCCATGCTGAGCTGGGCCCCCGGCTCTTTGAGGCGCCAGTGCCCAAGCTCTCCCAAACGCCGGGCGCGCTACGCCATGCCGCGCCGCTCATGGGCGAGCACAATGACTACGTTCTCCGGGAGCTGTTGGGTTTGAGCGATGAAGAGATCGCAGAGCTGGCCGCTAACGCGGTGTTTACTTAGCGTATGAATCAGGGAAACGGAAACGCTATGCCCGACCGCCAAGCCCTTGGCCCTCTGGCCGGCCTGCGGGTGCTGGAGCTTGCCGACGAGAAGGCGCACTACTGCGGCAAGCTCTTGGCCGACATGGGCGCGGACGTCATCAAGATTGAGCCGCCAGGGGGCGACGCGGCCCGGCGGGTCGGCCCTTTTGTGGACGATGTCCCGCACCCCGACCGCAGCCTCTACTTCTGGCACTACAACACCAACAAGCGCGCCGTGACCCTCAATCTGGACACCGCCGACGGCCGCGACCTGTTCCTCCGACTACTCCCCAGCGCCGACATCGTGCTGGAGTCTTTGCCCCCGGGCTATCTCCCCGACCGCGGCCTCGGCTACCCGGAACTGAGCCGGCGCAACCCCCGGCTCATCATGTGCTCCCTCACCCCTTTCGGACAGAACGGCCCCTACCGAGACTTCCTCACCTCAGACCTAGTGAGCTTGGCTATGGGCGGCCCCCTGGCAACCTGCGGCTACGATGTCCCCCCCGGCCTGCCGCCCATGCACCCGGATGGTTACCACGCCTACCAGACCGGCAGCCACTTCGCGTTCTTTGGCCTGCTGACCGCGCTCTACTGGCGCGACGCCACGGGCCAGGGGCAGTACATCGACGCCTCCATCCATGAGGCGTGCTCCGTGACCACCGAGGCCTCCTTCCCCAACTACGTCTACCACGGCAAGATCAACATCCGCCAGACCGGGCGGCATTCCGCCATGCGGCCCACTCGGCCCTGGCAGTTCGAATGCGCCGACGGGGTCTACGTCAACCTGGTGGGTGGCATCCCCCGCGGCCCGGCGGCCTGGCGCAATGTGCTGGAGTGGATGGAGAGCAAGGACATGATTGGCGACCTGCGCAACGAGCGCTACAGAGAGGTCTTCTGGATGCGCGTGCTCCGCGCAGACGACCCGGACGCCGCCTACATCAGCAACCAGCTCATCGAATTCTTCAAGAGCATGCCCGCTGAAGAGGTCTACCGCGGCGGGCAGCAGCGCGGCATGGCCATCGGCATCGTCCGCTCGCCCGATGAGGCGCTGAGCGATCCCCACTTCACCGAGGATCGCGGCTTCTTCACCAACCTCCACCACGACGACATTGACCGCACCGTGACCTACCCCGGGCACCCCTACCTGTTCAGCAAGACCCCCTGGAGCCTGCGGCAACGCGCCCCCCACGTCGGTGAGCACAACGTAGCGGTCTATTGCGACGAACTCGCCCTCGACCGGGAACAGTTGACCGCGTTGGCTGAGTGTGGCGTAATCTGACTGTGTTTATGAATCATGAGAACCATGAGATGAGGTGCGGATAGTGGAAGAACTGGTAGGGGTAGTTCTTGCCGCTGGCTGGGGCACGCGTCTGTTGCCCGCCACCAAGAGTGTTCCGAAAGAGATGCTCCCCATGGTGGACCGGCCCATTATTCACTACACCATGGAGGAGCTGGTAGCGTCTGGCGTCGACCACGCGGTGGTTGTGACCGCGCGCGGCAAAGAGGCCATCGAAGCGTATTTTGACAGCCTGCCGGAGTTAGAGCAGCTGCTGGCGAACCGGGGCGGCGATGATCCCCTCGCCAGCGTCCACGAGCTCATTGCGGCCTGCCACATCACCTACGTCCGGCAGCTGGAGCAACTGGGTATTGCCCACGCAGTCATGACCGCCCGCCGCGCCATCGGTGGACGCCCCTTCGTCCTCACCTTCCCCGATGACATCATCGCCGGGCCGGTCCCGGTGACCAAGCAATTGATAGATGTGCACCGGCGCCACAACGCCTCGGTGCTGGCCGTGGAGCACGTCCCCATGAGCCAGGTCAGTCGCTACGGCGTGGTGGATGCGGAGCAGGTGGAGGAACGGCTGTACCGGATCAAGGGGCTGGTGGAGAAGCCCAAGCAGGAAGACGCCCCCTCGGATTTAGGCATCGTGGGCCGCTACATCCTCACCCCCGGCATCTTCGCCGCCATCGAGCGAACGCCGCGCGGCGCGGGTGGCGAGCTTCAGATTACCGACGCGATCCAGCGCCTGCTCGAGCACGAGCCGGTGTACGCTTACGCCTTCCAGGGTGAGCGCTTCGACACCGGCAACCCCCTGGGCTACCTGCGGACCTCCGTGGCCCTGGCCCTCAAGCGCCCGGACCTCGCCGACGCGCTGCGCGCTGCGCTCCGAGAGCTGCTGTAGCGGCACACCCAGCAATAGAACTCAAGCGCATTCAGCCGGAAGGCGGCACCTTCAACCCCCAAGCGGTTTGGGGGCAGCAATAAATCATCACGCACGGAGTACACCATGGCAGACCAACTACGTATCGGCATTGTGGGAGCCACCCCGGACCGTGGCTGGGCGCCCCGGGCGCACATTCCGGCCTACCGTGCGCTGGACGAGTTCGAGCTGGCGGGCGTCTGCACCGGCCGCCCGGAGACCGCCGCGGCCGCGGCCCAAGCCTTCGGCCTCGCCAAGTCCTCCAGTGACTACCAGGACTTTGTGCGCTGGCCGGAGATCGACGTCGTCAGCGTGTCAACCCGCATCCTGCTGCACTACGACATCGCCAAGGCTGCGCTGGAGGCCGGCAAGCACGTCTTTTGCGAATGGCCCCTCACCGTCACCAGCGCCGAGGCCGCGGAACTGACCGAACTGGCCAAGGCCAAGGACCGCCGGGCTATGGTAGGACTCCAAACGCGCTTCTCGCCGCCTTTCCTCTACATGAAAGACCTGATCGAACAGGGTTACCTGGGCCAGCCCCTCAGCTTCACTATGACCATGATGCTGGGTAGCGCGCTCACGCCCCGCAACTCCTATTACCGCTTCACTGCCGACAAGAGCTCCGGCTTTGGCGCGCTGTCCATCGCCTGCGGCCACGCTACCGACGCACTGTGCTGGCTGCTGGGCGACGTCGAAGCGGTCAGCGGTCTCGTAGCCACCCAGAACAAAGAGTGGGTCTTCCCGGACACCCAAGAGCGGGTAACGGTGACCAGTCCGGACAACGTGGGCTACCTGGCCCGGCTCAAGAACGGCACAGTGGGCGCAGTGCAGATGAGCAACACCGCGCCTAGCGGCAGCGGCTTCCGGCTGGAGGTCTATGGCGCCGGCGGCAAACTGGCCGCCACCTCTGCGGGTATGCTGGAACTGTCCGCCATTCGGCTCTCCGGCGCCAAGGCGGGTGAGAAAGAGGCCGAGCTCACCGTGCCCGACGAGTACACCTGGGTCTCCGGCCTCCCCATCGATGGACCGGCCTTTAACATGGCCCAGCTCTTCCGCCGCTTTGCCCAAGGCATCCACCAAGGCAACGACGTGTCCCCCACCTTCGGCGATGCCGCGGCCGTTCACCGCCTGCTGGAGGCCATTGACCGCTCCTCCGAAACCCGCCAGTGGGCGCCGATGGAGTAAACCTGGCGCAGCACCCCTGCAACCCAACACCCCATCAGTAGCCGCCCGGAAGACGAGATGGGTAGGGTAGGAGCTCAAGCTATGCTGAAGCCCGCTGTGCGGGAGCACCAATGCGCGGGCAGTGAGGGAACTCCATCACGGCATCAGGCTCCTGCCCCTGTAGCGGCATCGTGTTGACCTTTGAGTGTTCAAGTGCTAGTGTGCAATATCTGAAGCATGAAACATCATGTCTTCTGTAGTATGGAGGCATAGCCTCAGAGGAGCACACACGTGGCACAAGGCACTATCAAGAAGCTGGTTAGCGACCGAGGGTTCGGTTTCATTCTTCCGGAGGGTGAGGCAGCCACTGGGAAAGACCTGTTCTTCCACCGGGTGGACGTTCGGGGTACCGGTTACGATGCACTCCGTGAAGGTCAAACCGTAACTTTCGACATCGGGACCGATGAGCGGCGGGGTACTCCTAAAGCCACCAACGTCAACAGCGGCTAACCAGATGCTGCCGCTTCTGCGGGCAGCGGTATAGCAACAGGAGTCTATTGAGCAAGCCCGCCACACCTGCTTTCCCATGTAAGCCCATGTAAGCTGGCCTAGTGACAACTCAGGTACTTTCAGGTACCGCAAGCAACCCCCGCAATCGGTTTCCGGTTGCGGGGGTTGCTTGTCTTGTCGTTACTCAGATAGCCCTAAGAGGAGTGAGTCGTCAGCAGACAACCCGTAGGATCTGCTGGTCGAGACGATTGCGGTCTCCCTTCGGTATCGTGCCAATGTCACCTAGCCGAGCTACTATAAGCCATCAAAGACCCGGGCGGCTTCTTCAAGCTGCTGCACGTCCTTAGAATTGAACAGCGTTCGTTTGCTGCTCACGCAACGGTTCCGACCCGACGCCGTTAGCACATATTGACCCTGCGGATGCTGTAGTGTTTCTGCACGGACCAGCTTCTCCAAAGCCGCACCTACGGCGTTGCCGTCTGTACCTCCCACAAATGGGGCAAAGAGGGTGAACCGTTGCGATAGGTCATTGAACATGACCGCTAGCTGTGTGACATCATCGGTGAAACTGTCCGCCAGGGTGCTCCCCAACATTCCAGAGAGGACTTCGTCGGACGAGAAGCGCATGGAGGCAGCGCCTGAGGTGTTGGAGGTAGTCATAACTTTCCTTTCCTTAGAGCCCATGCTGTCCGGAATTCGTCCAGCGTTGCTTTATGCTGACGCACAGCAGGGACCGGCTGAGGGCGACTGCCATTCTGCCGGCATCTGGGGCGTCTCCAAGCCGAGATTTCCAGAGGGCGGGTGTTGGAACTATGTCTTAGCCCTCATACCGGATAAACCCCTCTTCCAGCCTTAGCCTAACGCGAGTAGCCACTAGTTTGCCAACTTTCCCCTCCCGTGCTAAGCTGTCTCGGATTCACCACTCCTGAATAGGAGGATCGAATGGCGACTGAACTCCAAATATCGGATTTTTCGCAGGCGGAGATGGCCCAGCGCACTGATCGGGTCCGTGCCCTCATGCGAGAACGAGGCCTAGATGCCCTCATCGTCTATGACGAAGGCAGCTTCATCGGATTCGCTAGCGTCCGCTATCTCGCCGGCTACTCGCACACTGCGCCCCCCACGCCCGCCTATATGGTGGTTGGCCCCCAGGGTGATCCCACCCTCATTATCAGCCAGGGCATGGGCGGGACGCAACTGAGCCTGACCGATCTCTACTGCCCCATCAATAACGTGAAGACCCCGCCCGGCGACGCGGTGCCGGACTGGTCCGCAGCCCTGGTGGCGGCCCTGGAGGCCGGCGGCTATACCCGTGGCCGGCTGGGGATAGATAACCTAGCCACTATGCGCTACCCCGTGATGGAAGGCCTGAAGGCCAAGCTGGACGGCACCGAGTTCGTCAATGCCCGTGGGCTGGTGGAAGCCGTGCGTCGAGACAAGAGCGAGGCGGAGCTGGCGAACTTCAAGAAGGCCTGCGAACTTTCCAAAACCGGGATGGACACCTTCTTCTCGGTAGTCCGGGAGGGCGTGCCCCACTCCCTGGCGTTGGCAGAGGCCGAACATATTGTGAAAGTCCAGGGCGGCGAGGAGCTGAACGTCATCATGGGCGCAGGCGACCCCTGGATCTGGGGCGTTGGCCATCGTGGCGATATGCGCTTCGAGTCAGGTGAGTTGGTCTCCATCGAACTGAATGGCCGCTATCATGGCTACTACTCCCAACTCTGCCGCACCGAACCGCTGGGCAACGTAAGCGAAGACCGCCAGCGCATCATCACCGCCGTCCGCGCCGCCCATGACCGGATGCTTGGCATGCTTCGCCCCGGCTCCACCGGCAAGGAGCTCTTTGCCGCAGGCATCGAAGAGGTGCGCAAGCGGGGCTTTGATTTCTCCAACGTGCGCTACGGCCACGGTCTAGGCCTCACCATTGGCGAGGGCTTCGACTTCGCGGATTGGGACGAGACGCCCATTCCGGAAGGCGCCTTCGGGGTGATCCACCCCTTCATCATCAATACCCCGGGAGGGCGCGGCAACTTTAATGCGCTCTGGGGTGAGCCATGGGTGCTGAGGGCCCACGGCCCGGAGCTGTTCTGCGCATAAGGCAACAAACAGGCATTCGTCGCGCATAATATATTCACTGGGAGGAATCTAGTGTCCACGAACGTCATCGAATCGAAAAACATGCGGCTCATTGCCCACAATGACCTGGCCGGCTTCGGCGGCTGTGGTGAAGGCATTGCCATGCACGTGGGGAAGAACGGACGCCGCACGTTGTTCATGGCCCAATGCTTCGGCCCGGGCGACTTCACCGGCGTGGATGTCACCGACCCCAAGAACCCTAAAACCATCGTCCAGACTACGCTGCCCCACAGCGACATGCGCTCCAACAGCCTGATGATTGTGGGCGACACCATGGCCGTGTGCCGGCAGGTCAACAAGATCGGGGGGAAACCCGCCGGCCTGGAGCTCTTCGACATCTCGCAGCCGGACAAGCCCAAGTCCCTCAGCTTCTACGACACCTCCGGCCCGAACTCCCCCGGCGCGCACTACGTATGGTTCGTGGACGGTAAGTACGCCTACCTCTCTTCCGGCACGCCGGACTTCGACCCCATTAGCAACCGGGAAGCCTGGATGGTGCTCATTCTGGACGTGGGGGACCCCACCAAGCCGCAGGAAGTGGGCCGTTGGTGGCTGCCCGGCACCAGCAAGAGTGATAAGGAACCGCCGCCCCCAGGCCACGCAGACGCTATTGCCGCGCACATGGGCATCAAAATCCCACCGCGGGACGAGCGCCCTACCCGCTATACCGTCAACGGCGTCAACACCATGGACGTGGGCAGCCGTGTCCATGACGTCTACGTCTACCCACAGCGGCCCGACCGTTGCTACGTCAGCTACTTGGACTCCGGCGCAGTCATTCTAGACATCAGCGACAAGTCCAAGCCCCAGATGATCAGCCAGTTCGACTACCATCCCCCGGCGCCGGGCCACACCCACACGGCCATGCCGCTCTTTGGGCCGCAGCTCCTCGCTATCACCGAGGAATCCCTCACGGAGGACTGCTACGATCACCCGAAAATGCTCCGCTTTGCCGACATCAGCTACGAGCCTAAGCCCCTGATGATTAGCGCCGCGCCGCTGCCGGACAAGGAGCCCTACTGTGGTAAGGGCCGTTTCGGCGCCCACAACATCTACGACAACCCGCCCGTCGCAGGTTCCTGGGCCTCGGAGGAGATTATAGTGGGCTGCTTCTTCAGCGTCGGCATCCGTGCCTACGACATCCGCAACCCCTACCGCCCCGAGGAGATCGGCTATCTTATCCCGGAGACGCCGGATGGTATCCCTGCCATCCAGATGAACGACCTCCACATCGATGAGAACGCCATGATCTACGCCATCGACCGGGCCCAGGCTGGCTTATACGTGGTGGAGTGGGACATATAACCCACTGCCGCTTGGCTTGATTCCCGCCATGAACCAAAACCGCCGCGACTCAGGTCGCGGCAGTTTTGTGTTGACGCCACGTTTCTAGTTATCCCGTGTCAGTTCGTCCAGTTCCGCGGCCTCCGCTGTCGTGAGCGTCCAACCCGCGGCCTGCACGTTTGCCTCCACCTGAGCCGGCTTCGTGGTCCCCGCAATGACACAACTGATCACAGGCTTGGCCAGCAACCAGGCGATGGCTAACTCGCCCGTGCTGTGCCCTCGCTGCGCCGCAAAGGCTTGGAGCTGCTCCAGAACGTCATAGTTGCTGTCGGAGCTCCAGCGGGTGATGCTGGCCGAGTTCATGGCGCCGCGGGTGCCCTCCGGGATCGGCTCGCCGCGGCGGTACTTGCCGGTCAGAAAGCCGCCCGCCAAGGGGTAGTAGGGCAGCACCCCCAAGCCATTCTGCTCGCAATAGGGCAGCAGTTCCCGCTCTGGGCTGCGGTCGAACAGGTTGTACTGGGGCTGCACCGTCACGAAGGGCATAAGGTGGTTGGAGCGAGCGGTAAATTGCGCCTCGCACACCTGCCACGCCGTGTAATTGGAGCACCCAATGTAGCGCACTTTACCCTGGCTCACCATATCGTCCAGCGCCCGCATCGTTTCCTCCGGAGGCGTCGTTGCATCGTAGCGGTGGACTTGGTACAGGTCAACGTAATCGGTCTGCAGGCGGCGCAGGCTGTCCTCTAACATCGTCATCAGGTGGTGGCGGGATGCGCCGGAGAGGTTCGGCCCCGCACCCATCGACACACCGCCCTTGGTACCGATGAGCAACTCCTTGCGCCGCCCGCCCGCAAGCGCCGAGCCAATCTGCTGCTCGGATGTGCCGAGACCGTAAGAATTGGCGGTATCGATGAAGTTGATGCCCAGGTCGATGGCTTTGTAGAGAATGGACGCGGTGCCAGCCTCATCCGTGTAGCGGCCAAAGGTGTTACACCCCAGGCCCACAATAGACACTTGGAGGCCGGAGCCGCCCAGCTGACGGTATTCCAATACATGCTCCTTGTTCTGCCACCTAGCAGTGTTGCTTTGTGAACAGACTTAGTGTTTCGCGAATCACCAGATGCTTCCCGCCGACGCGGGCAGGCGCATGCCAGCATGACGCACCATGATCTTACGTGGTCACCCTGAGCCTAAGCGAAGGGCCCGGTAAGCCGCAACCGCAGCCGGGTAAACCAGCGGGTTTAACCTGCTACGCTACGTTTGCAGGGTTTACGCATCCTAGTTTACCCGACGGTCAGTGCCGGCCCAGAACTCTTCCCGCAACTCGAACTTCTTCAGCTTGCCGGTGGCCGTGCGCGGCAGTCCGTCCACAAACCGCACCATCCGCGGCGCTTTGAAGTGCGCCATGTTGTCACGGCAGAAGCTCATGATGTCCCCTTCCTGGGCGGACAGGCCGTCCCGGAGGACCACCAGAGCCAGCACCGTCTCGCCCCACTGCTCGGAGGGCACGCCAATGACGGCCGTCTCCAGCACCGCTGGGTGCTTGTAAATAACGTCTTCCACTTCGAGGGACGAGATGTTCTCGCCGCCGGAGATGATGACGTCCTTGGCCCGGTCCACAATGTTGATGTAGCCGTTGGCATTCACCGTTGCCAGGTCGCCGGTGTAGAACCAGCCGTCGCGGATTGCTCTGGCGGTTTCTTCTGGCTGCTCCCAGTAGCCCTCGAAGACCACGTTGGAGCGTGCGGCCACTTCACCTATGCTGGTGTCGTCCCAGGGCACTTCTACGGCATCAACCCCGAAGACCCGTACGTCCACGTCCACTGCGTCGTGGCCGGCCCGTGCCTTGAGCTTGTAGACATCCCCGCCGGTGACACCTAAGTGGGGTTTGATTTCGGCGACGGTGAGAATAGGTGAGGTCTCGGTAAGGCCGTAGATCTGCATGAACTCCCAGCCGAGCTCCCGCTCCAATCGTTCCACAAAGCGCTGCGGCGGCGGCGCACCCGCTATCGTAAAGCGCGGCGTGGTGGTGATGGTGTGCTTGGCCTTGTCTGGGTAGTCGAGAATAACCGCCAGCACCGCCGGCGCCATGCAGGCGAACGTCACCTGCTCCTGCTCGATGAGCCGATAGATGTCCTCGCCCACCACCCGGCGCAATGCCACGTGCTTGGCCCCCATGGCCGTGAGGGCGAAGGGACCGCCCCAGCCGTTGGCATGAAACATGGGGAGCGTCCACAGCTCAACGTCGTGGTGGTTGATCCGCAGGTGCGCAATGAAGTTGTACGCGTTGATATAGGCGTTGCGGTGGGTGATCATCACCCCCTTGGGCCGGGCCGTGGTGCCCGAGGTGTAGTTGATGCTGAGCAGGTCCCGCTCACTCAAACCCGGGTCCGCCGCCGGCGCGGTGGGTTGACCCGCAATCAGGTCTTCCCAGTCCGTCCAGTCTTGGGGGGTGCCTGCATCCCCGAAGCGCGCCACTACGTAGTGCTCTACCGTGGGAAGCTTATCGCGCAGGCCGTCGATGGTCTCGGTGAGGTCGCTGTCCACCAAAAAGACCTTGCTCCCGGAGTGGTTGATGATGTACTCGAAGTCCGAGGCGATGAGCCGGTAATTGATAGGCACAATGATCGCGCCAATGGAGGCGGTCCCGTAGAAGGCCTCTAGGAAGTGGTGGCTGTTCGGGCTGAGGATGGCCACCCGGTCACCCTTGCCCACGCCCAGCGCCTGCAGCGCGTGCCCTAGTTGGTAAGCGCGGGCGCCGAATTCGGCATAGGTGTAGCGGTTATTGCCGTCCACTACCGCCTCTTTGGTACCATACAACTTCACCGCCCGGGCGAGGAAACCGTTTACAAGCAGCGGTACTTCCATAGAACCCTCCTTACTTTATCTGGTTATGCACGGCATCAGCGCGCCGGGCGTCTTCTTATCCGCTACTGCGGGTTTGCTATGTTAGGAGCTGTCCCTGAATCCAGGTACTCGGAGATATTGCGGGAGCAGGACGTGGCAAAGGCCTTGTAGGCGCTGTCCGCCGGCCAGCCCACATGGGGCGTCATTACTACGTTGTCGAGCGCGGTGAGTGGGTGCCCAGCAGGCAGCGGCTCCTGCTCGAACACGTCCAGCGCCGCTCCGGCAATGCGCCGCGCCTGGAGCATCCGCACCAGCTCCGCTTCATCCGTGACCCGGGCGCGGGAGGTGTTGATAATAAAGGCCGACGGTTTCATCAGGTTGAGCTTGGACGCATCCACCAGGTTCCTGGTGCTGTCATTGAAGGTAAGATGGACCGACACCACGTCCGACTGGCTCATTACCTCCTCGAAACTAGCCGCCTGCGCTCCCACCTGAGACGCTCGGTCTGGCGTCATGTTTAGGCTCCAGACCAATACGTTCATCCCGAAGGCCCCGCTGGCGATGGCCGCCACCTTGCTGCCGATGCGTCCCATGCCGATAAGCCCCAGGGTTTTGCCCTCCACCGATTGGCCTACGGGCAGCACCACCCACTGCCCCGCTCGCACCGCACTGTCGCCGCGGGGGATGTGACGCAGCAGCGCGAACATCAGCCCGAAGGTCAACTCCACCGTGGATGCTGGTGAGCCGCCCGGGGCGTTCGAAACCACCACGCCGGCCTTGGTGGCCGCGTCCAGGTCTAAGTGCGGGCCCGGCCGGCCGGTCTGCACCAAGAGCTTCAGGGAGGGAGCGTCGGCGAAGAACGCCGCGTCGAAGCGAGTGCGCTCCCGCAGCGCGATGACGATCTCGACGCTCTCCAGTGCCGGCTTGCGCTGTGGCGGCAGCAGCGGCTCGGTGTAGACCTCAACCTCGGCCCGCTCCCGCAGCTTCACGATGGCCGGGTCGGCGTCGAACGCATTGTGCCAATCATCAAGGACCGCGACGCGGATCATAGCTTGGTGATCCCATCTACTGCGGCCACCTCGTCCGGAGTCAACCGCCAGGTCCCAGCCTGCACGTTCGCCTCCACCTGAGCCGGCCTCGTGGTCCCTGCGATGACGCAACTGACCATAGGCTTGGCCAGCAACCAGGCGACGGCTAACTCGCCCGTGCTGTGTCCACGCTGCGCCGCAAAGGCTTGGAGCTGCTCCAGAATGTCGTAGTTGCTGTCGGAGCTCCAGCGGGTGATCATGGCGGGGTTCATGGCGCCGCGGGTGCCCTCCGGTATGGGTTCGCCACGGTGGTACTTACCGGTAAGAAAGCCGCCGGCCAGAGGGAAGTAAGGCAGGATACCCACTCCATACCGCATGCAGAAGGGAACCAGGTCTGCTTCTATGCGGCGGTCCAGCAAATTATACTGGGGCTGCTCCGACACGAAGGGGATCAGATGGTGGGTGCGTGCGGTCCAGTTGGACTCGCAGATCTGCCAGGCGGGGTAGTTGGAGCTGCCGAGATAGCGAACCTTGCCCTGCCGTACCATGTCATCCAGCGCCCGCATCGTCTCCTCAGTGGGCGTGTTGGCGTCCGGCATATGCACCTGATAGAGGTCAACGTAATCGGTCTGGAGGCGCCCAAGGCTGTCCTCCAGCATGGTCATCAGGTGGTGGCGCGACGCTGCTTTCATATTGGGGCCCTCACCCATGGGCCCCCCGCCTTTGGTGGCAATCAGCAGCTCATGCCGGCGGCCGCCAGCCAGAGCCGAGCCAATCATCCGCTCGGATGTGCCGAGGCCGTAGTTATTGGCGGTATCGATGAAGTTGATGCCCAGGTCGATGGCTTTGTAGAGGATGGCCGCGGTGCCTGCCTCATCCACCGCGCGGCCAAAGGTGTTGCAGCCCAGGCCAACTGCAGAGATCTGCAGGCCGGAGCCACCGAGTTGTCGGTATTCCACTGACGTCGCCTCCTTGGGTTTAGGGGAAAGTTTGGGTTAGTGCGCCTAATTATACCGAGAGTGGAGGCGTGGTACCAACCCGTCCGGCCGCGTGACCGTTGCACCGGACGGCGTGGCCCCCGGCCGGTCCGCCCGTCGAATGGCAAACGGCGGGAGTGCAGAGGGGTGCCGCCCCTTTGCCGGGGGTTCCAGGGCGACACCCCCTGGAAACAACAGACCTAGGCGGGTGGGTGGTAAGCAATCACTCATTCGGGGAAGGAGCAAGTGCGGCAACCCGCCGCCGCGACCCTGCCCATCGGGCTGTGATTGTCGAACTATGAGCGACTCACCTAAGGAGAATGGCCAGCAGGGTTCCCGCCACCATGAAGGGCGCGTAAGCTATATGACCGCGCACCCCACGGTTGCGGATGCTCATAAGCAGTGCGGCTATCCCCGCCATGCCGATAGTGAGCACTAGCGCCAGGACCACGTGTGGGAATCCGGCCAAGAAGCCAAGGCAAACAGCCAGCTTCACGTCTCCAGCCCCAATGCCCCGGCCGCGGGTAGCCAACGCGCTGATGAGAAAAAATCCGAACTCGATGGCGCCTCCAGACACAATACGCTCCAGCGGAAGCCCCCATAGCAACGCTGCTAGCGGCGACAGCAGTATGGCGGGATAGACCACGCGGTTCAGCACCACTCGGTGCTTGAGGTCGATGGCGGCGATGACCAGGAAGAGGAGAACGTAGAGCGTGGCCAGCGGCGTTCGCAGCGACACGCCAAACGCCCACGCAACCGCAGCGAACAGCGGCGGCGTGATCATCCACAGCAACCCAGCCTGTAGCCGTGCCACAGCCGGAGAGACCGCGGTCTCCCGCGCGCCCGGCAGCGCCACTATCAGCCGGTTGAGGAAAGGCGCCGCTAGCAGGCCAGCCACGGCCCAGAGGCCCGGCAGCACGAACTCAGGCACGCACGCGGTCGGAAGGCGGTGTAGTGGCGCGCCACAGCGCGGCCAGGCTTGCCACGAAAAGCACGGCCGCGATGATGGCCGAAGTAAGGCACCAGGCGCAGAAGGAGTGCAGCACCACCGCTTGCAGGACGGTAAGGTACCCGGAGAACAACAGGCCGCTTAACGTGAGTACAAACAAGATCGGCGCCCCCCACGGCAACCGGACCGCCCGATTGAGCGCGCTCGCCAAGCTCAATGCCGCACAGGTCAGGTAGTAGCCCAGCCCCAGATACGAGAGCGGGACGCCTAGCATTGCGCCATAGCGGCTGGACTGCACCGCCTCGCACCCACCGCCCCCGATGCACGCCACTACTCCACCAGTGGCGTGGGTGTACGAGAGATAAGCGGTCACCAGAATCCCCAAGAGACTCACAATGAACGCCGCGGCGGGCAATGGTGTGAGACGCATAGGGAGCTGAGCAGCAAGCCCGAGGGCTATTCGTTTAACATCGCGTCGAGGACCTGCTGATAGTCTTCGTAAGGGCGCAGTCCTCGGAGTAGCCTACCGTTGATGATGAATGACGGCGTGGAGTTGATGCCGTGCCCCTCGCCCTCCTGCAAGTCTGCACGCACCTTTTGCAGCGTCTCGTCGGTATCTAGGCAGCGGTCAAAGCGCGCTTGGTCCAACCCCAACTCGCCTGCAAACTGCTTTAGGCGGCCGTCACCGAATCCGCCCCGATTTTCTCCGGCCTGACTGGCGAAGAGCTTATCGTGAAAGGGCCAGAACTGCCCTTGCAAACCCGCACACTCCGTGGCTTGGGCCGCCCTTATCGATTCCGGGCCAATGAAGGCAAAGTGCCGGTACACAAAACGGACCTTCCCGGTGTTGACGTACTCCTCAATGAGGCGCGGTGCGATCTCGTTGGCGAAACGGCCGCAGACCGGGCATTGGAAGTCGCTGAACTCCTGCAGTTCCACCGGCGCGGTGTCCGACCCCAGCGCATTGCCCGACACCTTGGTGGCCCCCCCGGCGCCGACGCCGCCAGTGCCACCCGCCTGGCTGATCGCAATGAGCAACACCACGATAAACACTGCGACCGCGCCGCCGATTAGAAGCACTTTTGAACGAGACAGGGGCATGTTGATCCTCGGTGAGAAGTCCGCATAAACTCAGCCCGCAGGCAAGCCGCCCACGGGCTGAGTTTATGCCGATTATATACGGTTTAGCCGGTTGCCATTGTAGCAAGCCCCAAGGGCGCTAAGAGCAGAAGCGTAACCAAGGCAAGGACCACCGAAAGAATAACCCAACTGATGACCGCGGTGATCATAGCCTTGCCTGTGCTGAAGTCCATGGCCTGGCGGATAGCGACAATGCCGGCGACCAGCGACCAGATACTGCCTACAAGCATCAGCAGACCGCCCACGACCGGGACGAAGCCGAAGATCCGCAGCATGTTGGGCGTGTAAGCATAAGCGATGCACCGGCTCACCTCTCCAAAGTCCGCCGTCCCGCCGAACAGCTTGGTGCCTACCACTAACACCGCGTAGGACCAGATGTACCAACCGATGAAATACACAACGGCTGAGATGATAGCGCCAGCCACTGCGGTTATAAAATCTCCAGTGAAGAAACCGGCCAGCAGCGCGCCCACCGCGCCCGCAGCCGCCACAAGAATCACGACCAGCCTCGCCTGCTCATTCAGGCTGGGGTCATGTTCCACTTCTTCGTAGAGGTTGATGTCCAGCATGGCGGCCCGCCGCATACGCTCTATCATAATCACGTCTCCTTGTGCGCCACTAACTAGCCATGGTGGGGCTATCCTCTTCCGCTTTTGGCTGTGATGACACCATACCGGCGCAAAGCATGACAGATTTTTGTATTTTAGTCTAATAATGGAGCGGCTGGGCTAACGTAGCTTAGCCCGTGCGCTAGCGGGGTAACGTCAGACCGTCAACTCGGCCAGACGGGCTTGCAGCCGCTCGGCACGTTCGCGGGCGCCGTCCAGCCTCTCCCGCTCCTTGGCCACCACGTCCGCCGGCGCTTTTTGCACAAAGGACGCATTCGAGAGCTTGGCTTCAGCCCGGTCCAGCTCCGCCTGCTCCTGAGTAAGCTCCTTCATCAGCCGCTCGTGTTCGGCGCCCGTATCGATCATGCCCAGCAACGGCAGGTAGACTTCGCAGCTTCCCAGCACCAGCGGCACCGCTTTATCCGGCCGAGGCGCATTGTCCGGCAGCAGCTCCATGGATTCGAGGCGTGCCAGCACTTTGATGGCGTTCTGCTGGCGCTGCAGCGCCGCTGCACGTGCCGTGGCAGCAACGATCTGTGCCTGGATCAGGCGCGCCGGCGGCACGCTCCGCTCCGCTCGGGCGTTGCGGATTGCCCGCACCACCTCGATCGTAATCTCCATCTCCGCCTCTGCCGTGGCATCGAAACGGGCGGTGTCCGCCTCTGGGTATGGGGCCACTATCAGCGCGCCCGGCGCCGCCTCTTCCCAGCGAATGGCGGTCTGCAGGCTGCCCCAGATCTCCTCCGTCACGTAGGGCATGTAGGGGTGCAGCAAGCGCAGGCTCTGCTCTAGCACGTGCACCAGCACCGGCAATGGTGACGCGTCGCCATTGCGCAGCCGTATCTTGGCCGTCTCGATGTACCAGTCGCAATACTCGTTCCACAGGAAGTCGTGGAGCTGACGGCCGGCCTCGCCCAGCTGGAAGTTGCTCAACAGCTCGCCCTCAGCTTCGATAACCCGGTGCAAACGGCTCATGATCCAACGGTCTTCTGTGGGACGGTCTGCCCGGAGTGCGTCCGTCATCGGGAGCTGCTCGCCGTCCGGTAGATTGCTCAGCACAAAACGCGCGGCGTTCCAAAGCTTGTTGGCAAAGTTGCGGCTGGCTTCCAGGCGCTGGTTGCTGAGCTTCATGTCGTTCCCAGGTGTGCTGCCGGTGGCCAGCGTGAAGCGCAGCGCGTCGGTGCCGTAGCTCGCAATAGTGTCCGCCGGGCTGATGACGTTGCCCTTGGACTTGCTCATCTTCTCCCCTTGCTCATCACGAATCAGGCCGTGGAGGTACACCGTGCGGAAGGGTACCTCGTCCGTGTTCTCTACCCCCATCATGACCATGCGCGCCACCCAGAAGAACAGGATGTCATAGCCGGTCACCATCACGCTCGTGGGGTAGAAGGTGCGCAGGTCTGTCGTCTGCTCCGGCCACCCCAAAGTGGAGTGAGGCCACAGTCCGGAGCTGAACCAGGTGTCCAGCACGTCTGGGTCCTGGACCAGGTCATGGCCGGCGCAGCGGGGGCAGGCTGTCGGCGGATCAGTGCTCACCATGGGCTGCGCACTCATGCCGATTGCCATGCGCCCCGGCTGGTTCACAATGGCTATTTGGCTGAGACCGGCTTTGCGCAGCGCGGCGTAGCTGCCGCTGGGGTTACCTGCCAGCGGTTCGTCGAAATACAGCTGGACCGCCTCGCCGTCGCAGTCGCCACAGTACCAGGCGGGAATGCGGTGCCCCCACCAGAGCTGGCGGCTGATGCACCAGTCCCGAATGTTCTCCATCCAGTTGTAGTACACCTTGTTGAAGCGCTCCGGCACGATGGTGATACGGCCGCTCTCCACGGCTTCGATGGCTTTGCCCGCCATCTCCTGGACGTTGAGAAACCACTGCTCGCTGACAATCGGCTCCACAATCGTCTTGCAGCGGTAGCAGTGGCCTACGCCGTGGACGTAGGAAGTGTCGATGCGCTCCACCTGGCCGGCGGCTTCCATGTCCCGAAGAATTGCCTGGCGGCATTGTTCACGAGTGAGGCCGGCGTACGGCCCCGCCTCCTGGTTCATCACTGCGTCCAGATGCATTGCGACCACTAGCGGCAGCCCATGGCGTTGCCCCACCTCGAAGTCCACCGGGTCATGGGCCGGCGTGATCTTGAGCGCTCCGGTGCCGAAACCCGCCTCCACCGCACCGTCTGCAATCACCGGAATGCGGCGACCCACGCCGGGCACGATTGCCATCCGGCCGATGTAGCTCTGGTAACGGGCGTCCTCTGCGTTCACCGCAATAGCGGTATCACCTAGAATGGTCTCCGGCCGCGTGGTAGCCACGGGGATGAAATCGGGCTGGCCCGGCGCCGGCTCCAAGGGGTAGCGCACGTAGTAGAGCGCACCCTGGCCCTCCTCGTGGTCGACTTCCAGGTCGGACAGCGCGGTACCGCAGCGGGGACACCAGTTGATGATGCGGTAGCCCCGGTAGATAAGCGCGCGATTGAAGTAGTCCACAAAGGTGCTGACCACGGCTCGGGTGGGGCCGGGGTCCATGGTGAACCGCTCCCGGCTCCAGTCACAGGAGGCCCCCAGCATCTTGTGCTGATCCATGATGATGTGGCGGTACTTGTCCATCCAGTCCCACATCCGCTCCAGAAAACCCTCACGGCCCAACTGTTGCCGGGTCTTACCCTCCTTGGCCAGCTCCTGCTCCATCACCCACTGCGCCGCAATGCTCGCGTGGTCTTCTCCGGGCAGCCACAGCGTGGGCTCGCCCCGCATGCGGTGCCACCGCACCAGGATGTCCGAAAGCGTTGCTACCAGCGCGTGGCCCAGGTGTAGCTCCCCGGTCACGTTGGGCGGCGGCATGATGATGCAGAAGGGATCGCCCCCGGCCGCCGTGTTGGGCTGAAAGTAGCCCAACGCCTCCCAATAGTCGTAGAGACGCTTCTCCACGTCCTGGGGATTATAGGTTTTGTCCATTTCTCGACGAGATGGTGTGCTCAAGGCCATCGCATTGCCTCGCGAAATTCGCTAGAGTGCGGGTAATAAAAAAGAGGTTAAGGACGTCCCCTCAACCCCAGGGTCCGAATATCTACGGCTCAATTTCGCGCAATATCACGCGATCTCACGCGATCTCAATTGAGGCGACTACTTTCTACTGAAGATGCGCTTGGCTACCGTGAAACCGAGGCCGAAGCCTACCAGCGTGGCAGCCGCAAGCTCCTTCTTGCTGGGCGACACCGGGACGAACCGCTCGCCCTTGGGGTTGATTACCAGGAACCCCACCGGATTGACCGACACGCCCCCGCCCGCTCCCCCGCCACCCGGTGCCTTAGACTCAGCCTCAGCTTCAGCGCCCTCAGGCTGTTCCTGGCCGGGTCCCTGACCGCCGCCGGCGCCGAAACCGAAAGCCACCTTGCCCACCGGGATCACCGTCCGACCTTCCACCACCAGCGGCTCGCCATAGATGGTGTCTACGCTGGCGCTGGCGCGGATACGCTCGGTGATCGACGTAATCAGTGTCTGGACTTGCGAAGTCATGCCTATTCCTATCGGTTGGCTCGAGCTCATTTTACAACGGGGTACGTTGAGCGTCAAAACACCGCACTGGCAGCACCCCTTATGGTATCCTGGCTCCTCGCAATGACGGGGGCAGCAGGAGTCCAGAGGGGCGCAGCCCCATTGGCAGGAGTCTGAGGGTGTCCCTCAGAGCTCTTTATTTTCTTCCCCCTTCCTGGAAGGAAGGGGGCCAGGGGGATGGTCCCGTACCAACAAAGCGGCCCGTTCCTTAAGGAACGGGCCGCAATAGCGCATAGTAGCAACAGAACTACGACTCCGCTTCCTCTTCCTCGCGATAAAGTCCGATGGACCGTAGTACCGGAACGTCGCTGTAGCTGAACAGGAAGGCCGGCCGGTCCGAGGGGTT
Organism: Dehalococcoidia bacterium; assembly: GCA_965261835.1. Classification (GTDB taxonomy): domain Bacteria; phylum Chloroflexota; class Dehalococcoidia; order SHYD01; family SHYD01. The sequence continues at coordinate 611,689 of OZ253478.1, forward strand.
CGCATGGCGGTGCCATGTCCATCCCGGCACGCAGAAGACGTCCTTGTCCGCCCAGTCCAGCCGCTGGCCCTCGATTTCAGCGTACCCCGAACCCTCTACTGCGTGGTAGATCGCGCTGGAGGTGTGCCGGTGCATCTTGGTGCGCTCCCCGGGACGGAGCATGTGAATGGTGCAGGCGATGGTGGGCATGACCGGCCCGTTGGTTGCGGGGTTCACGTACTCCAGCACCACTCCGTCGAAGGGGCTACCCGCCGTCACCCCGGTCAGTTTGGTCAAGGCCTCCCGCGCCTGGCTCCACGGATAGTGGAGCAGCGGTGAGGGCCACTCCGGCGGCGACTCCCAGGCCGGGCGGAGCGCGCCGGCGCCGTACTTCAACAAGGATGCTCCCGAGTCTTCCGAGAGCGCCTGGGTCTCCGACTCATAGTCCTGGAAGAACGCGCTCTCCAAGAGGTTCACCAGCGGCACGTCTAGGCCGTCCAGCCAGATCATCGGCTTGGTGGTGTCGTTGGCATGGTCGTGCCACGTCCAGTTGGGCGTGAGCACCAGGTCTCCTGGGAGCATCGGTATCGGCTCACCGTTCACGTTGGTGTAGCCGCCCTCGCTCTCGATGATGAAACGCAGCGCCGAGGGTGTGTGGCGGTGGGCGCGCGCCACCTCACCGGGCATCACTATCTGAATCCCCCCAAACAGCGTGTTGGTGGTGGCCGTCCGTCCCCCCAAGCCCGGATTGAGCAGCCGCAGCACTCTGCGTTCTGCCTGCGCCGTGCCCACCAACTCCGTGGCGCGCAGCGCCCGCGGTCGGATATCGCTCCAGTGCCACATAAAGGGTACGGCCTTGCTTTTGGGTTCCCGGTTGCCCACATCTGTGGCCGTCCATAGCGGTGACAGGCTGTACGACTCCAATTCGGAGTAGTAGCTGGTGAGCTCGGCCTCTGACGAAGTGATGTCGGATCGTTTAAGCATAGTTACGCCTCGTTGGGTGCATCCTGTTCGCGGTACAAGTCCAGCGCCTTGAAGACCGGCGCATCGGTGAAGCTGAAGAGCATAGCCGGTTCATTGGAATCGTTCACGTGCTCATGCGCGGCCCAGATGGGCACGCAGACCACGTCTTTCTCCCCCCAGTCCAGCCGCTGCCCGCCCACTATCGAGTACCCGCTACCCTCTACCACGTGATAGATGACACTGGAGGTATGCCGGTGTGCTTGCGTTCGTTCACCCGGCCGCAGCATTTGCACGTGGCACGCCAGGGTCGGCATCACCGAGCCGCCGGTCAGTGGGTTGGTGTACTCCAGCAGCACGCCGTCGGTGGGACTGGCGTCGGCATCGTCGGCCAGCTTGAGCAACGTGGCCCTCGCCTCATCCCACGGGTAGTGCATGAGCGGCGAGTGCGCCCGGTTGTGGCGCTCCCAGCGCGGCAAGAGACCGCGGCCGCCATACTTCTTGAGGCCAACATCGCTCGCCTTGCTCACCGGCTGCACCGCATCCGGGTATTCTTCGTAGAACTCGGCTTCCAGCAGGCCGATCATCGGAGCATCCAGCCCATCGAGCCAGATCATTGGCGCATCGGTAGTATTGGCATGGTCGTGCCAGGTCATGTTGGGAGTAAGAATCAGGTCCCCAGGCAGCATGGGGACGCGGTCACCGTCCACCACGGTATAGCCACCCTTGCTCTCGATCACGAAACGCAGGGCGGCCTGAGTATGCCGGTGGGCACGGGCCAGCTCTCCCGGCATAACAATCTGCACCCCGGCAAAGAGGGTGTTGGTGGTGGCTACTCGGGGCGCCGTCCCCGGATTGCCCAAGCGCACTACCCTGCGCTCAGTGTTGTGGACCGTCTCCCCCATGTGCAGCGCTTCTGCACGCAGGTCGCTCCACCTCCACGCATGTGGGACTGCCTTACTCTGCGGCGCCTGAGGCATAAACCCCTGCTGTGCCAGGACTTTGGCTCCACCGGCGGCGTTATCCATCATCACCGTCTCTCCTTGGCGCACTACACTAGTTATCGAGTGTTGGGATACCTGTCTTATCACGTTACGCGGGATGATACGGAGGGGTTGCCGCTATGTCAACTTCCGTCAACTCCCGGGCTAGCGCAGCTTGTCGGGCGGACATACAGAGGCACGCGCTCCCGCCCGCCGCGGCGCCCCTGCTCAGCGGCCGGTGCGGCTATGAGCCGCCGTTGCTGGGATTGGTGGGTGGCATACTGGCGGCGCCGACCGGGCGGGCCCACTGCCGCTTGCCCTCCTCCAGGAGATCGCGGCCCTGCACGTCGTTGCAGACGATGGCGGGGAACTTTTCGACCTCCAGGCGGCGGATTGCCTCGGTGCTGAGGTCCTCGTAGGCCACCACCTCGGCCTTCTTGATGTGCTTGGAGAGGAACGCGCCGGAGCCGCCCACGGCCAGAAAGTAGACCGCGCCGTGCTGTTGCATGGCCTCCCGCAGCTCAGGGCCGCGCCCGCCCTTGCCAATGGTGGCCCGCAGCCCGTGGGGCAGCAGTGCCTGGCAGAAGGCGTCCATCCGCATGCTGGTGGTAGGTCCCGCAGAGCCAATGACCTGGCCCTCCCGCGGCGGGGTGGGCCCCACGTAGTAGAGGATGTTGCCCTCGAGCTCGATGGGGATGGACTCGCCTTTGGCCAGCGTTTCCACCATGCGGCGGTGAGCGGCGTCCCGGGCGGTGTAGAGCACGCCGGTGATCTCCACTTGGTCGCCTACGTTGAGGCCGCGGATGACGTCATCGGTGATGGGCGTGTGGATTTCCATGATGGATCCCTTTGGCTATTATTCTTGAGCGCCGTCGGCAGTGGTTCGCCGGTGTGCGCCGTGCTCGGTCTACGCCTTCGCTGGGCGAAACTTAGGCAGGGAGAACTCCTCGGTAATGTCTTCGAAGCTGACCTCTACCGGCATGCCCACAGTGATCTGGTTGAGCGGGCAGCCCACGATGTTGCTTAGAAAGCGCGGCCCCTCCGCCAGTTCGATCAGCCCCACCGCGTAGGGGACGTCTTCCTTGAAGCCGGGGTGGTACACCTGGTGGTAGACCACGAAGCTATAGACTGTGCCCTGGCCGCTGAGTTGCTTCCACTCAAAGCGGTCCGAAATACAGGAGGGGCAGATCAGGGCGAAGGGATAACGCACGGTCTCGCAGTCGGCGCAGCGCTGGAGCCGGAACTCGTGCTGCTTGCAGTACTCCCAAAACGCCTCGGCCTCCGGGGTCACTTCGGGCAGCGGTTTGTTGTACGCGGAGGTGGTCATGTTTGGTTATCTCCCAAGGATCACGGTGGAGTGGTTGACCGTGTTGCCGCCGTGGCCGCTCATGAGGCCGATCTCAACCCCGGGGATCTGACGGTCCGGCGGTAGCTCGCGGCGGAGCTGGCGGGCCAACTCGACAAGGATGGTCGAGCCTTCAGTGTGGCCTTCCGAGAGCTGCCCGCCCGCGGTGTTGGTGGGGAGCTTACCTTGGGGGCCAAGCGCGCCGCTGGCCACGAACTCGCCGCCCTCACCCTTGCCGCAGAAGCCGTAGTCCTCCATGGTGATCATGACGATATAGGTGTAGCAGTCGTAGATGCCCATTACGTTGATGTCATCGTGGGAGACGCCTGCCCGCTGCAACGCCGCGGTGGCGCTGTGCTTCCCGCCTAGCTCGATCATATTGTGGTCAGCCCACCAGCCGCGGCTGTTGTTGGCCTGGGCAAACCCCATGATATACACCGGGTCCTTGGCCAGATCCCTGGCCCGCTCCGCAGTGGTAATGATGATACAGCCGCAGCCGTCGCTCACCTGGCAGATGTCCAGCAGGCGGAAGGGTTCCACAACCCAGCGGGAGTTCATGTAGTCCTCCAGGGCAATAGGCTGCCGCTGCTGGGCAATGGGGTTGCGGCTGGCGTAGTCCCGGAACTGCACCGAGATGGCGCCCAGTTGCTCCGGCGTGATGCCGTACTCGTACATGTAGCGCCGGATGCCGAGCGCGTGCTCGCCGGTAGCGCCGATGTGACCAAACTCTGAGCCGAGGGCGCCCATGCCGCCCATGCGGCTGCCGCGGGCAGGTTGGCGCTCTAGCTCCCCGTTGCCAATCAGCACCATGCTGCACAACCCGGCGTCTATAGCCATGCAGGCCAGCGCCACCATCTTGCCCACCGTGGCGCCGCCAGAAGCGACGGTCTCGCCGAAGCTGGTGTTGATCCCCAGCAGCTGGGCCAGCCGCTGATGGTGCGTGTAGACTCGCTCACTCTTGGTGATGACGCCATCAATGTCCTGGGCCGTGATGCCCGCATCCTCGATGGCCGCCTTGGCCGCCTCGGTCCAGATGCTCATGCTGCTGTAACCGGGCAGCGACCCGATCGCCTTGGTGGTGCCCACACCCACGATGGCGTACTTCTTATGGAAATCCCACACCGGGCGCCTCCTGTGTCGGGTTAAGCGGGCTGAATCACGCTCCTACGATCACGAACCACCCAAGGCCGTCTGGTCCGTTGTCGCGGCCGCCTCGGCCCAACTGCACGTGCTAAAGACGTTGCTTACCAGTGCCCGCTCGTCGCTCGTGGTCGCTGGGGCCGTGGCGCATCACCGCTACCGGGAGTAACCCCTCGCAGCTACTAGCTAACCACGCTCACAACACTGCGCGCTTGGTGCGGGCGCTGTGGCACTGGAGATTGACGGCCACCGGCAGCGCGGTGATGTGGGTGGGGTAGGTCTCCACGTGCACCGAGAGCGCCGTGGTGGTGCCCCCTACCGCTTGAGGGCCGATACCGGTGGCGTTCACCGCGTCCAGCAGCTCTCGCTCCAGCCCCGCGGTCTCAGCGTCGTCGCTGAGGTCGTCCACCTCGCGCAGCAGCGACTTCTTGGCAAGGTACATGGCGTGCTCGGCGGTGCCGCCGATGCCCACACCCACGATGAGGGGTGGGCAGGGGTTGCCGGCCGACTCCTCCACCACTTTTGTGACAAAGTCGATGACGCCCTTCGCGCCGGCGCCCGGGAGCATAATCCGGATCTGGCTCATGTTCTCGCAGCCGCCGCCCTTCGGCATCACGGTCAGGTGTAGCTTGTCCCCTGGGACGATCTCGGTGTGGATGACACCGGGGGTGTTGTCCTTGGTGTTCATCCGCAGTGAGAAGGGCTGCTGGACGATGGAGCCGCGCAAGAAGCCGCCGGTGTAGCCCTGACGAATGCCCTCGTTGATGGCATCGTACAGCCCGCCGCCGGTAACGTGGACGTCCTGGCCAAGGTCTAGGAACACGCAAGAGGTGCCGCAGTCCTGGCACAGGGCCATCTTCTGGGTACCCGCTATCTCGGCGTTCTCCAGGATCTGGTCAAGCACTTTTTGAGCTAGGGGCGCCTGCTCGTCCCGTCGCGCCCGCTTGAGCGCATTCAGCACGTCCTCCGGCAGATCGTAGTTGGCCTGCTGGAAGAGGTCTCGGACGGTTTCGGTGATCTGGGCGGTAGTGATGTCACGCATGGGCTATGGTCCTTTTGGTTGCAGTGTCAGCATGCATTTGGTGGGGCTACAACCCCATCACGTCCACCAACTCCTGGACGGCGGCGGCGGACTTGTTGAGCGCGGCCTGCTCCTCCGCGGTGAGTTCGATCTGCACCACCTCTTCGATGCCATTGGCGCCCAACTTGACCGGCACCCCCACGTAGACACCGTTCACGCCGTACTCTCCCTCTAGCAGCGCAGCGCAGGGGAGGATGCGTCCCCGGTCTAGCAGGATGGCGTCCACCATGGCGGTCACCGAGGCCGCGGGGGCGTAGAACGCGCTACCGGTCTTGAGGTAGTTGACGATCTCCGCGCCACCGTCCCGGGTGCGCTGCACAATGGCCTCCACCCGCTCCATGGGTAGCAGGTCGGTGAGCGGAATGCCGGCCACTGTGGTGAAGCGCACCAGCGGCACCATGGTGTCGCCGTGGCCGCCCAGCACGTAGGCGTTCACCTCCTTGACCGAGACCTTGAGCTCCTGCGCAATGAAGGTGCGGAAGCGGGCGGTGTCCAGCACGCCGCCCTGGCCCACTACGCGGTGCTTGGGGAACCTGCTGGTCGCCAGCGCCACGTGGGCCATGGCGTCCATGGGGTTGGTGACTACCACGATGATCGCGTTGGGCGAGACCTCGGCGGCGCGCTCGGTGACGCTGCCCACGATGCTCTTGTTGGTGCTCAGGAGATCGTCCCGGCTCATGCCCGGCTTGCGGGCGATGCCGGAGGTGATGACGATGATGTCAGACCCGGCGGTCTCCTCCCAGCCATTGGTGCCGATTACCTGCGCGTCGTAGCCGTCCACGGGGCCGGCTTCCAGGATGTCGAGGGCCTTACCCTGGGGCAGGCCCTCCACGATGTCCTGGAGCACCACGTCGCAATAGCCCTTGAGGGCTAGGAGATGGGCGGTGGTGGCGCCGACGTTGCCGGCGCCGATCACCGTTACTTTCTTCTTTGCCATAGTTGCTCCTTCTGTTTTGTACAGTCTACATAGGTGTGGGCCGAGCTCTTGGACCGTGCCAACCCGGGCGCCGCTGACTAACCCCCGAGGGCCGACAAGACCTCGTTGAACGTCTTTGACGGGCGCATTAGGGCGTTAACTTTGGCAGGATCGGGGTGGTAGTACGCACCCAGGTCCACCGGCGCGCCCTGAACGGCCAACAGCTCATCGGCGATGACTGATTCATTGGCCCTCAGCGCTTCAACCAACTGAGAGAAGGCGGCGGCGAGCTCGGAGTCCTTCGTCTGCGAAGCGAGCTCATCGGCCCAGTATAAAGCTAGGTAGAAGTGGCTCCCGCGGTTGTCGATTTCACCGCCCCTGCGGCTCGGCGACTTGTTCTCGTTCAGGAACTTTGCCGTTGCCAGGTCCAGCGTCTCGGCGAGAATCTGGGCTCGCTCGTTGCCGGTGGTCTGGGCCAGGTGCTCTAAACTCGCGGCCAGCGCGAGGAATTCCCCTAGGCTATCCCAACGCAGGTGGTTCTCTTCGACAAGTTGCTCCACGTGCTTGGGAGCCGATCCGCCGGCCCCTGTCTCGAACATGGCGCCTCCGGCAATGAGCGGGACGATTGAGAGCATCTTGGCGCTCGTGCCAAGCTCCATGATTGGGAAGAGGTCTGTGAGGTAGTCACGCAGCACGTTACCGGTAACCGAGATGGTGTCTTGGCCCTTACGGATACGCTCTAGCGAATACTTAATGGCATCGGTGGGCGCCATGATTTCAAACTGGAGGTCGGAGGTGTCGTGATCCTTAAGGTACTCACGCACTTTGGCAATGAGGTTCGCGTCGTGAGGACGGGTTTCATTAAGCCAGAACACGGCCGGCGCACCGGAGAGACGCGCCCGGGAGACGGCCAGCTTGACCCAGTCGCGGATCGCCACATCCTTGGTCTGGCACATGCGCCAGATGTCGCCGACGCCAACGGTGTGCTCGAAAACGGTGTTGCCGTCCATGTCTACAACGCGGACTGTGCCAGGGGTAGCGATCTCGAAAGTCTTGTCGTGGCTGCCGTACTCCTCGGCCGCCTGCGCCATCAGCCCAACGTTCGGAACAGACCCCATAGTGGTTGGGTCATACGGGCCGTTGGCACGGCAGTCGTCCAGGGCAATCTGGTAAATATCGGCGTAGCTGCTTTCCGGAATGACGACAAGCGTATCGGCTTCTTTGCCGTCGGGTCCCCACATGCGGCCGGAAGCGCGGATCATGGCCGGTATGGAAGCGTCTATGATCACGTCGCTGGGGACATGGAGGTTGGTGATCCCCTTGTCTGAGTCAACCATTGCAATCGCTGGGCCGTTGGCAAGGCCCTCGTTGACAGCGGCTTCGACCTTCGCGCGCTCGTCGGCAGGCAGCTTCTGCGCCGCCTGGAGCAGTGCGGCGAGGCCGTCATCAGGATCGCCGCCGACTGCTGCGAGCGCCTCCCCGTATTCGGCGAAGAGTTGAGGGAAGAAGGCGCGCACGGCGTGACCGAAGATGATGGGGTCGGACACCCGCATCATCGTGGCCTTGAGGTGCAGCGAGAATAGCACGTTCTCAGACTGCGCGCGGGCAATCTGCTCGGTAAGGAACTGGCGCAGCGCCGCAGCGCTCATTGCGCTGGAGTCCACTATCTCATCCGCCAGCACCTTCACGGATTCGCGCAATACGGTCGTCGTGCCGTCATCGCCCACCAGTTCGATCCGCAGCGAGCCGTCCGACTTCATTACTGTGGATTTCTCTGACGTGCGGAAGTCGCCGGCGGTCATGTGCGCCACGTTGGTCTTGGACTCCGGGGACCACTTACCCATGGGGTGCGGGTGTATCCTGGCGTATTGCTTGACCGAGGCCGGCGCGCGACGGTCGGAGTTGCCTTCCCGGAGCACGGGGTTCACGGCGCTGCCGAGCACTTTGCTGTAGCGGGCTCGAATGGCCCTCTCCTCGTCCGTCTTAGGGGAGTCGGGGTAGTCAGGTAGCGCGTACCCTTGGGATTGGAGCTCTTCGATAGCCTCCTTCAACTGTGGGGCAGAGGCGCTGATGTTTGGCAGCTTGATGATGTTTGCCTCTGGCTGGAGCGTCAGAGCGCCAAGCTCAGTCAGCGCGTCGCCAATACGCTGCTCAGGCTTGAGGTACTCGGGGAAGTTGGCGATAATCCGTCCGGCCAGCGAGATGTCCCGCGTTTCTATGGACACTCCCACCTTAGCGGCATAAGCCGAGACGATGGGAAGGAAAGAGTGCGTTGCAAGATAGGGAGCTTCATCTGTGTACGTGTAGATAATTTTTGAGTCAGTCATCGCGCTACATCCTACTTCATAAGGAATTTCTACCCACAATACTATAGTCGCGCCGTCCCGCTGCGTCCACAATCGTGCTGCACGTTTGTGGTTGGTCAGTGATTATGTCAGTCGATGAAAGGACTGACGTTGACCCCCAGAGAGCAATCGCGGATACAGGTGTTGAACAGGATGATCGAGCAGGAGCTGTCGGCCTTGGGTGCAGGTTGTCTCGCCAAGCGCTACTTTTTGCCACGCGCGGCGCGCAGTGCCTCGCGTAGTACAACGCAGCGTGGTGAATCGGGAAACTGGCTTTTCGGCGCAGGCACATTTTTCTTCACGGCGCCCGTTAAGATGCCCGGCTCCGCGGTTTAACCGCACTCGGTTGACAGTTTATTGTCTAGAAAGTACTATGGGCGCAGTTAAATGACCTTCAAACGTGCAGTATAGCGCAGTACGCTAGGGGCGCCGGAGTGCGCACAGGACCCCTGCATGTGGAGCGTACTTGGGTATGCTCCTTTTTCTTTGCTAAATGGCCTAACGATGGCCTACGGAGTCATACAGTGTCCGTCGTGTTTTTTACCCGAATGGTAGGCATGGTGGTCCTGGCCATTGTGGGATACGAGATTGGTTACTCCATCAGCGGCCCGCAGCCGGCTTACCCCGCCAATGTTTGGATTATCTCGATGATTCTCGCAGGCGGCGCGCTCGGCCTACTGCTCGACCCGTATTGCACCATTCAGCCCTACAAATGGATACGGAATCAGATAAAGCAGCTGCCGGCAAACGTCCTTTTTCCCGGCGCTGTGGGTCTGCTCATCGGACTTGTCGTAGCGGCTTTGCTCGCCTTACCCTTGTCCATGCTACCCGGCGAGCTCGGCGATTGGCTCCCCCTTGCCGCCGCGCTATTCATGAGCTACATTGGCATCTCGATAAGAAGCCTATATCCCAATTCAAATCTCCGATATGGATTTTGAAGACGCCATAGAAGTGGACGCCAAACTGATTAAACTCGCGCGCGCCTTACGGGCGCCTATCATCACCAATGATTTCAACCTCAACCGCGTGGCGGAACTGCAGGGTGTCCGCGCCCTCAACATCAACGAGTTGGCAAACGCCGTCAAGTCCGTGGTATTGCCTGGAGAGGAGATCCAGGTACGGGTTATTCAGGAGGGTAAAGAGGCTGGACAGGGTGTCGCCTTCTTGGATGATGGAACCATGGTAGTGGTGGAAGCGGGCAAGCGCTACTTAGGGCAGCAGGTGCCGGTGGTTATCACCCGCGTCCTGCAAACAGTGGCAGGGCGCATGATCTTTGCCCAGCAACGCTCAGAACAGCCGCCTGCCGTATGAGCTTCCCCGGACCTCACAATAATGAACGAGTCGCCGTCATCGTTGTCGCGGCAGGCCAAAGCCAACGCATGGGCGGCCTGGATAAGATCTTCTCCCCGGTAGCAGGACGGCCCATCCTCGCCTGGACCCTCCAGACCTTCGAACATTCACCCCTGGTGGACGATATCGTGGTCGCCGTGGAACGCCACCGCATCATCGACGGGCGCGCCCTCAAGTCCGCAGAAGGCTGGCGCAAAGTCAGCCAAGTGTGCCGCGGTGGCGCCCGCCGCCAAGATTCGGTGCGTGAGGCCCTGTGGCGTTTGGGCAAATCTGACTGGGTGGTGGTGCACGACGGCGCCCGTCCCTGCATCGATGACACATTGCTCCTGCAAGCGCTGGAAGCCGCGCAGGAAACCGGCGCTGCCGCACCGGGTTTGCCCATAACCGACACTCTGAAACGCACCGACGAGCATGGCATTGTCACAGAAACCCTTGACCGGGCCGGCCTCTGGGCCATCCAGACTCCCCAGGTCTTCAGGCGGCAACTCTTGTGGGATGCCCACCAGCAGGTAACCCAGGACATGACCGACGACTGCGCGATGCTGGAGGCGCTCGGGCATCGCGTGCGGGTGTTCCCCGGCAGCGCACACAATATCAAACTCACCGTGCCCCAAGATCTGGACGCCGTTGCCAGCTATTTATCGCCGCCGGCAACCACGGTCTCCGCATAAGGAGCGGACGTGCGGATTGGCATCGGTTACGATATCCACCGGCTTGTCGGTGGACGGCCCCTTATTCTGGGCGGGGTCCGCATCGACTACCCCCAAGGCCCGCTTGGCCACAGCGACGGCGACGTGCTGGCCCACGCGGTAGTAGATGCACTCTTAGGAGCAGCGGGGTTAGGGGACATCGGCACGCATTTTCCGCCCAGTGATCCCCAGTGGAAGGACGCGCCCGGCAGCGTTTTACTTACCCAGACCCTCACGTTGGTACACGCTGCCGGGTTTTCGCCGCACAACATCGACGCCACCGTCCTTTTAGAACGCCCAATGCTAGCCCCCTACATGCTCCACATGCGCGCCACTTTGGCCAGCACCCTCGGTCTTTCAGAAGACCGGGTAAATATAAAAGCCAAGACCAATGAGGGCCTAGACGCAGTGGGTCAACGGCAGGCTATTGCCGCGCACGTAGTACTATTACTAGATGAACGCTGATACCTCGGCGCAGCACGATACCCTAGAAGATTTGGGATGGACGTAGTATCGTGAAGAAGAGTGCAATTAGTGTTACTAGTGCTATGAGGATAGTAGGTACCTACACGGACGGGCATGTTACGTCTAATTAATGAACTCCGGCGCGATATTGCGGTCATCATTGAGAAAGACCCGGCCGCGGCCAACGTTGTTGAAGTCGTGCTCACCTATCCCGGGCTGCACGCCCGGGAGATCCACCGCGTCTCCCACGCGTTGTGGAACCTCAGCATTCCCGTGCTGCCCCGTGTTATCTCGCACCTCGGAAGAATCGTAACCGGGATAGAGATCCATCCCGGCGCACAGATTGGGTCTGACTTCTTCATTGACCATGGCAGCGGTGTTGTTGTCGGCGAAACCTCCATCATCGGCAATAACGTATTCCTCTACCAAGGCGTGACCTTGGGAGGCACCAGCACCCGCAAGACAAAGCGCCACCCCACACTGGGCAACAACGTGGTGGTGGGCGCCGGTGCAAAGCTGATAGGTGCTATCACCGTGGGAGACAACGTCAAAATAGGGGCCGGTTCCGTGGTAGTAACCTCGGTGCCCGGCAACGCCACCGTAGTGGGCGTGCCGGGCCGCGTGGTGGCCATCCGCAACCCGGACGACGATACGCTAGAGCGGCTGCCCGACCCCGAATGGGATTTCATGCAAAGCCTGGAGAAACGGTTGGCAGAACTGGAAGCTCGCCTCACCATCGTAGAAGCACAACTCGAAGCGCAACGGGAACCACAACTGCGCCAGTCCCGGGATAAGGCCGGCAATATGGCCTCGGGCATGCCTACTAAGGAGGGGGTATGAGGATCTGGAACACGCTCACCGGCACCAAGGAGGAATTCCTTCCGCAGCATGATCCGGTGCAGTTGTACGTGTGCGGTGTGACCCCTTATGACGAAGCCCACATTGGCCACGCGATGAGTTACCTCCTCTTTGACGTAATCCGGCGCTACTTGGAATTCAGCGGATATGCGGTCAAACATGTCCAGAATTTCACCGATATCGATGACAAGCTCATCGCTCGAGCGCAGCAACAAGCGGTACCAGTCCAGCAGTTAGCCGAACAGTTCATCAGCCGTTATTTCGAGGACATGGACGCCCTCAACATCCAGCGCGCGCACCTCTACCCCAGGGTCACCGAAGAGCTCCCCGCGATCATCGACCTCATCAGTAACCTCGAACAAGCAGGCTACGCTTATGCCTCCGACGGGAATGCGTACTTCCGGGTCCCGGGTGATGAGGACTACGGGAAGCTGAGCCATCGCTCCTTGGAGGGCATGATGGCGGGCGCCCGGGTTGACGTGGAGGAGGCCAAAGAGCACCCCATGGACTTTGTGCTCTGGAAAAGCGCCAAGCCCGGCGAACCGCAGTGGGACAGCCCATGGGGGCCGGGTCGGCCGGGGTGGCACATTGAATGCTCCGCCATGGCCATGAAATACCTCGGCCCCTCACTCGACATCCACGGCGGCGGCCAAGACCTCATCTTCCCCCATCACGAGAATGAAATCGCCCAATCTGAAAGCGCTACCGGCATCGTCCCCTTTGCTCGCTACTGGCTGCACAACGGTCTGTTACGCCTGGGCGAGGAGAAGATGAGCAAATCGCTGGGCAACCTGGTCACCATCCAGGAAGTGCTTGCGGAGCACTCCGCCGACGCGCTCCGGCTGTTCGTACTCGGGTCTCACTACCGCAGCCCGCTTACCTTCAGTACCGAAACCCTGGAGGCCGCAGACAAGGGGGTAAGCCGCCTGCGAGAAGCCCTGCGGCCCGCGCCGGACACCAACGGCGCCAGCGCATTGGATGCCGCCGAGTATCGCACGCGTTTCACTCAAGCCATGGATGACGACTTCAATAGCGCCCAGGCGGTGGCCGTACTCTTTGACCTTGCACGCGAGATCAACCGGGCGCGTGAACGCGGGCAAAGCGTGGCCGCGGCCCAGGCGGAACTCAGCACTTTGAGCGGAGTACTCGGCCTGACGCTACCGGAGAGCGCCAACACCCTCAGCGACGCGGCGCCCTTCATAGAACTGCTGATCCAGGTCCGCTCCGAGCTCCGCAACCGCAAGGAGTTTGCCCTAGCGGATGGCATACGCAACGGGCTCACCGAGCGCGGCGTGACGCTGGAAGATTCGCCGCAAGGCACAACCTGGCGGTAACAAGCGGCAGCAGGAAGTGGGGACCAACGGTAGCTTGACGCCTATTCTCTGCGTCTCTACAATGGGGAAGTCACCGCCTGATGAGACAAGCCCGATGGGGGGACCCTACCTGCCAGGTAACGTCCACAATGGCCAAGGGCAGACATGCCCGAGTGGCGCAATGGCAGCGCAACCGACTTGTAATCGGTAGGCTAGGGGTTCGACTCCCCTCTCGGGCTTTGCGATCTACACTGGGTCAAGCGTCGCCGCGGCGGCTGTCAAGACCCATCACCGTGGTGGGGTGGGTGAGTGGCTAATACCAACAGACTGTAAATCTGTCGCCCTGACGGGCTACGCAGGTTCGAATCCTGCCCCCACCACCACTTTCCGGCCTTGACTACTGTACTGCGAACTGACTCTACGGCTGCGGCCCGAACACGGAGCCCGCGACCCTGACGTGTCTAAGGCGACCCCCTCCTCAGGAGTCGCGCTACCCGAAAGAGCAGCGGCTGCTCGACTCGTCACCGCCGGGCAATGTGCTATGCGGATTTGAGGGGCGAGGCCGCGCTTTAGGTGTTCACGGCAGTATACACGCGAGGATGATCTATGATGCTAAACCAATCTCGGAGACCTCGAAGCGCGGCTCGCTTTCTCTTCCTCGGAGCCCTGTCGCTCGGTGCCATGCTGATGGTGTCGTGCAATGGCGACAGTCCAGACGCTCCAACGAGCGCCAGTCTCGAACGGGCCACCTACCTCACTGAGAGCACGGAGGTGGGCACGGCCACGCTCGAAGACGGCGAATTCCGCCAGCCAGTCGCCCCCGGCTCATCCGCCGAAATGGTAATCCGGCTCGGCAAATGGTCAACCGGCGACATCGACGGGCGCGACGGTGTCGACGCGGCGGCGATCACGGTCGAGAACCCTGGCGGCAGCGGCACGTTCTTCTTCCTCCACGCACTGGTCAACGATGAAGGCGCGCTGCACGACGCGGGCTTCGCTTTCCTCGGGGATCGCGTCCGGGTCGAGGGCGTCTCCATCCACGACGGGGTCATCACCGTTGCCATGCTCGACCGGGCGCCGAACGAGGCGTTCGCGAACCCCCCGACGATTGCCGTGATCCGTCAGTTCCGGCTTGAGAACGAGAAGCTAGTTGAGCAGGAGTAAGGCAGCGGGTGGGTGAATGGCTAATTCCATCAGACTGTAAATTTGTCGCCCTGACGGGCTACGCAGGTCAGAATCCTGCCCCTCCGCCACTTACCACAGATTGAGGAGAACGCTCATGCACCAACGACCATTCGGCAAGCTGGGTGTAGCAAGCGCCCTCACCCTCGGCGGCGGCGGACTCGGCCGGATATGGGGGCAGACCACCCGCGAGGAGTGCGTCGCCACTGTCCGCGAGGCCGTCGATTCCGGCATCGACCTGCTCGACCTCGCGCCTTCCTACGGCGGGGGCGAGGCTGAGGCCGTCATCGGAGCCGCCTTCGAAGGCAACCTGCCCGCCGGCGTGCGCGTCACCACCAAGTGCCGCGTCGGCGATACCCCGCCTGCCCAAGTCTACGACCTCCTCTCCGAAAGTCTGACCGGCAGCCTCGAACGCATGAAGACCGACCACGTCGACATCATGTTCCTGCACAACTCGGTCACTCTCGGGGGCGAGGGCGGGGAGCGCGTGACCACCGCAGCGTCCGTCGCCGAAGCCGTCGCTCCCGCGTTCGAACGGCTCGTCGCCGAGGGCCGCGTCCGCTACTGGGGACTGACCGGCATCGGCCTGGCCGATGCCCTCATCGAGCTGCTGACCAACGGCCCGCGCCCCGACTACGTCCAGTGTATCGCCAACCTCCTCGACTCTTCCGGAGGCCTGCTGCGGGGCGAAGCCCCCGCCCGCCCGCGCGACATCATGGCTGCCGCAAACGCCAACAACGTGGCCGTCCTGGGCATCCGCGCCGTCCAAGCCGGCGCCCTCACCGACGCCATCGACCGCCCCCTGCCCGACGGCCACTCAGAGCTTGCCGACTACGCCCGAGCCGCCCCCTTCCGCGCCATCGCTGCCGAGATTGGCATGTCCGCCGCCTATCTCGCCCACCAATACGCGCTATCCATCGAAGGCGTATCGACCGTCGTCCTCGGGGTCAAAAACAGGGGAGAGCTCCGCGAATGTATCGCGGCAGAAGCCGCCGCTCCCATGGCCCCCGCCCTCATGGACCGCATAGATAAAGCCGTCGGACGGATCTAACCCGCTGACATACGCCCCTTATCTTTTCCCACGCGCGCATACGTCCATTTGCCCGATGGGCCGCTAAAACCCCTCCTCCGATGGGCCGCATCACAAGCCCGCCCAATGAGGATCGTTCTCTACCATTCCACCCTCAACCCAAGTGGCATATCCTGTTTCGTGCAGGCGAGATAACAGCAGCCTGCCAGGAGAAGAAGCAATGATTCCTGATTACATACGAGAGCGGATACTGCGCCCGATACCGCAGGACTGCTGCGTCCCTGATGGCTTGATTCCTCAGGTCGCAGAGGGCTATCTCGAAAAAGCTAGAATCGCCACCGTTGGCTTGAATCCCAAGGGCGCTAGGTCGCGTAAGGAGTATTCACCGGAAGGCGAATTCGATTTGGACGAAGCCGGCCTCCAAAAAGCCTGGCAGGACAAGAGGCAGTACTTCGAGAGCAACTACTATAGGCCCTACTTCGGGCCGTTGGAGAAAATTCTCAACGCGTGCGGTGCTTCTTACGGCGGTCTATGCGGTCCCAATAACCCTTCGGCAGTCTCGCTGGATCTCGTCCAGTGGGCGACGGATCCGTCATCGTGGAGTGAATTGCCCTATGGCGTTCCAGAGAAGTTGCTTGAAGAGGACAAGGCGTTTTTCGGGAGGCTCTTGACAGAGAATCCGAACATCGAACTAGTGCTTGCCATCAGCCGCAGAGTGGTTGAGGAATTGAAGTATCGGCACGGAGCTCAGATCATCGGTGAAGAGACTCGGGGATCGGTCCGACTGTTCTATGGAGAAGTGCTGGGGAAGAAGCTGATTGGATGGAACAAATGGCCGCGCTTCATGCCTCCAGAAGCGAGGCAGCGGGTGGGCGAGATAGCAGCGGACGCGAGCCTGGGGAGGATGCCCAGGTGAGTGGCACCATAGATGTCTTTCTGGACGAATCGGGCAATCTGGACTTCACTGCGGGTGGAACGCGGTACTTTGTTATGACCAGCGTTAGCATGGAGAGACCCTTTCCAATGAACGACGCCCTCGACGCCTACAAGTACGACTGCCTTGAGCTTGGCTTACCCCAAGAATACTTCCACATGCGCATTCCTGAAAGAACGAGACAGGAAGTGATATTCTGCTGGGAAAGGCAGAATCAGCGGAATGATGATCATGTCGGCAGGTAAGTTTACCCCATGACACCTGACCAAATCATGGAGCCCACCGCCGCCTCATCTCGTTTACACCCCTATTGACTTAACCTCAGAGTTCTGCCTACAGTCTCCTTAGTCTTACCATATATTTTGCAATCATCAGGCTAGTGCGCAGCGTGCGGCTGGTCATTACTGGAGGAACGCGTGAACAAGCGGAAGCAAGTAGCTGCCCACAAGCACAGAATCAAAGCGAAGAAGCGGGACGAGAAGCGCCGCGCCCTGGCCGCACCGTCGCGCCCCGTCGCTCGCCCGGTTGCGGCTCCGGCTCGTGCCGCCGCCGCTGCCGCCGCCGTGGCGGAGCCCGCCGCCCCACCGGTCAGGCGCACGCGGAGACGCCCCGCCGCCGCCGCAGAAGAGCCCGCCCAAGAATCCTAGGACGATACGGGGCGCACTACTCGCAGTATCGTTGCCCTCTTATCAGCCACAAGGCCCTAGACGCTCAGCCGGATTTCGATACCCGTGGGCAGATGGACGGCGTCACTGTGTTGAGCCGGGCACGTAAGATGTTCCAAGAGGAGCCTACAACAACGTCAGAGCGCTTGCTGCGCTGACTCTCGCGGCTGTCGTCAATGTGAGGGCAGTCGGAAGCAGTTACATAAAAGGTGGCCCCTAGTACCAGGGGCCACCTTTTACGTGCGGGGTTGCAATACTACTTGACCTCGACCCCGGCGCCCACTTCTTCCAGCTTCTTCTTTACCTGATCCGCCTCGTCCTTGCCCACGGACTCTTTCACGTTAGTGGGTGCGGCCTCCACCAGGTCCTTAGCCTCTTTGAGGCCAAGCGAGGTTAGTTCGCGGACCACTTTGATGACGTTGATCTTGTTGGCGCCAATAGCGGTCAGCACCACGTTAAACTCGGTCTGCTCCTCAACTGGCTCAGCGGCCACTGCGCCCGCCGCCGGAGCAGCCGCTACGGCCATAGGCGCCGCGGCGCTCACGCCGAACTCCTCTTCCAGCGCCTTCACCAGTTCCGCCAAGTCCAGCACGCTCATCTCTTTGATGGCGGCGATCATCTCGTCTTTTGTTAGGGTCGCCATGTTGTGCTCCTACCTTTCCATTTTCGACTGACTAAGACTCTGCCAATTGCTTCGCTCGTGCATCCAGCACACGCGCAAAGCCGGTGATAATCTGATTAAGCCCGGTCACAAAGCCGGTGATGGGCGCCTGCATGCCCCCCATGAGTTGCGCAAGCAGCACCTCTCTGGTGGGCAGGCTTGCCAGCGCCTGCACGTCGGCGGCTTGGAGCACCCGCTCTTCAAGAACGCCACCCCGGAGCGGCAAATTCAACCGGCTGGTGCGTATGTACTCGGTAAGCGTTCTGGCCGCCTCAACTTCATCACCGAAGCCAATGGCCATCGCCGTGGGCCCGGATAACAGCTCCAGGTACGCTTTACGTCCGCTGCGTTCGGCAGCAAGGCGTCCCAACGTGTTCTTCACAATGTGAAACTCAACGTTGGCCTCACGCAGCTTGCGCCGCAGCGCCGTAAGCTCAGCCATCTTCAAGCCCCGATAGTCGGTCACAATGGCCACGGTGCCCCGCTGCATCAGTTCTTGCAAATATTCAGTGGTTTCCACTTTCTTCTGCGTTGGCATCTACAGACAGTACCTCCTTTCCCCTATTTTATGCCTACAAAACAAAAGCTCTTGCGCAGACCGCAAGAGCACAGAATAAGCGCCTCAGGACGCTTACACTTAGCCTAGGCAGGTGGTCAAACCATTAATGCCCCGTGGGCGCCTGCGGTCTACGGCTATTCGATTGTGAGTGTGTAGCTCAGATAGTGCTAGTATAGCACCTCCACGATCCCTAGTTTGCGCCTGCCGCCATGCTCAGCGCCGGGCTCAAGTCGATGGGGATGCCTGGCCCCATGGTGGTGGTTACCGTGAGACTCCGGAGATACTGCCCCTTTGCCCCTGAAGGCTTTGCCTTGACCACTGCGTCTACTAGCGTGGCCATGTTGTCCAGCAACTGCTGTTCCTCAAAGCTCACTTTACCGATGGGCGCATGGATGATGGCGGTGCGGTCCAGCCGAAACTCCACCCGGCCTTTCCGTGCGTCCAGCACTGCCTTTCCAATGTCGGCCATTTGGACGACGGTGCCCGAGCGCGGGTTGGGCATGAGGCCTTTTCGGCCCAACACTCGGCCTAATCGGCCAATGCGACCCATCATCTCCGGGGTCGCAATCGCAACGTCGAAGTCGGTCCACCCGTCTTCCACCTTCTTGACAAGCTCATCCTCGCCCACAAAGTCCGCGCCTGCCTCTTCCGCCATGCGGACCCCTTCGCCCTGAGCAAAGACAAGCACCCGGACTGGTTTACCAAGACCGTGAGGCAGCAGCACCACCCCCCGCACTTGCTGGTCGGCGTGGCGGGGGTCTAGCCCCATCCGCATGTGCAACTCTACTGTCTCATCGAACTTTACGGTAGAAGCCGATTTTGCCAGCGAAACCCCTTCGTCGGGTGGATAAAGCTTATCTGCTTCTAGAAGCTTCACCGCCTCGTTGTAACGTTTACCGTGATTTGGCATGGCTATCTATCCTCGCTCTGTTACCACAATGCCCATACTGCGGGCGGTGCCTTCTATGATCTTAATGGCGGTATCAACGTCGTATGCGTTGAGGTCTTTCATCTTGGTTTCGGCGATCTGCACCAATTGCTCATGGCTGATCGTGGCCACCTTCGCCACTTTGGGATTGTTGCTGCCCTTCTCCAACCCAAGCGCCCGTTTCAGCAGGTCGGTCGCGGGCGAGGTCTTGGTGATGAATGTGAAGCTGCGGTCTTCGAAAACCGTCAGCTCCACTGGGACAATTGTGCCCGCCAATGCCGCAGTCCGTTCGTTATATTCCTTCACGAACTGCATGATGTTGATCCCGTGCTGGCCGAGCGCAGGGCCAATGGGCGGGGCCGGCGTTGCTTTGCCCGCCGGGATCTGCAGCTTGACGATTGCGCGTACTTTACGTGCCACGATTCAGAAATCCTCTCTAATGTTCAGCCTTTAGCGCCTTCGGTTACAGCCGCTCCACTTGTAAAAAGTCCAGTTCCACCGGTGTTTCCCGTCCAAAGAACGAAATGAGGACGCGTACTTTGCCCTTGTCTCGGTTGATGGTATCTACCACGCCCACGAAATCGGTGAAGGGGCCATCGATGACACGGACGCTTTGCCCCTTATTGAAGCCTACCTTAACCCGTGGTGCTTCGGCATCCATCTGCCGGCGGATCTGCGCTACCTCGCTCTCCTCTAGCGGGGTAGGCTCTGCCCCGCTGCCGACAAACCCCGTCACGCCCTGCGTGTTCCGAACGACATACCAACTGTTCTCGTCCAGGATCATCTGGACCAGGATGTAGCCAGGGAAAACCTTGCGGGCAACCGTGCGCCGCTGCCCTCCCTTGACCTCTATTTCGTCCTCGGTAGGCACCAAGACATGGAAGATCTTGTCTTCCATGTCCATAGTCTTGATCCGTTGCTCTAGGTGAGTCTTGACGCGGTTCTCGTAGCCAGAATACGTGTGCACTACATACCAGTGGCGACCGTCATCAGGCGTTTCCGGCTCCGCGACTTCTTCAACCTCTAGTACTTCAACCTGTTGCTCTTCTGCCATAGCCCCTTGTGTCATTACAGACCTGGTACCAAAAACTGCCGCACAACCTGGGTGAATACCCAGTCGATAGCGCCTAGCACCACGCCCATTGCAGAAGCCCCAATAATAACAATGGTGCTCAAATGCAGGGTCTGTTCCTTGGTAGGCCAAACAACCTTCTTTAGCTCAGCATAGGTGTCCCGGATAAAATTGAAGCTGCCCCTACCACCCCGCGGCAATGCAATGCGGCCGCTGGGACGGATTTCACGCCGCTCTTGTTCACGACGAATAGTGCGCTGTGAGCTCACAGCCTATCTAACTTCCCGATGCGCTCTATGTTGCCGGCACCGCGGGCAATATTTCGACAGCTCTATGCGATCTGCATCGTTACGTCGGTTCTTCTGCGTGGTGTAATTGCGCTCACGGCACTCACCGCACGCCAGATGGATGACGGTTCTCACTTCACCCTTCTTGGCCATACTCTACACCCCCTCTCTTTACTCGAGGACCTGAGTGATTACCCCGGCGCCCACGGTGCGGCCGCCCTCGCGGATGGCGAAGCGCAGGCCTTCCTCAATGGCGACGGGGGTGATCAGCTCGATGGTCATCTGGATGTTGTCTCCCGGCATCACCATCTCCACGCCCTGGGGCAGGTTGATGGAGCCGGTCACGTCGGTGGTCCGGATATAGAACTGCGGCCGGTAGCCGTTGAAGAACGGGGTGTGGCGTCCGCCCTCCTCCTTGGCCAGTACATAGACCTCGGAGTGAAACTTGGTGTGGGGCTTAATGCTCGCCGGCTTGGCCAGCACCTGGCCTCGGGTCACGCCTTCGCGGTCGATGCTCCGCAGCAGACAGCCCACGTTGTCGCCGGCTTCGCCCTGGTCCAGCAGCTTGTGGAACATCTCGACCCCGGTGACCACGGTCTTGCGGGTATCGCCGAAGCCCACGATCTCGATCTCCTCGCCCACCTTCACCATGCCCCGCTCCACCCGGCCCGTCACCACGGTGCCCCGGCCCTTGATGCCGAACACGTCCTCGATGGGCATGAGGAAGGGGAGGTCCTTGGCCCGTGCCGGCGTGGGGATGTAGTCGTCCACCGCCGCCATCAGCTCTTGGATGGGCGCGTACTCCGGAGCCGCCGGGTCAGTGGCGGTCGACTCCAGTGCCGCGCGGGCGCTGCCGCGGACAATGGGGATGTCATCTCCGGGGAAGTTGTACTTGCTCAGCAGCTCCCGCAGCTCGAGTTCGACCAGGTCCAGCAGCTCGGGGTCAGGGTTGAGGTCCACTTTGTTGAGGAAGACCACCATGGAGGGCACTTCCACCTGGCGGGCCAGCAGGATGTGCTCCCGGGTCTGCGGCATGGGGCCGTCGTCGGCGGCCACCACCAGGATGGCGCCGTCCATCTGGGCTGCGCCGGTGATCATGTTCTTGATGTAGTCGGCGTGTCCCGGGCAGTCCACGTGGGCGTAGTGGCGTTTCTCGGTCTCGTACTCCACGTGGGCAATGGCGATGGTGATGCCGCGTGCGCGCTCCTCGGGGGCGTTGTCGATGGAATCAAAGGGCCGGAACTTGGCCTCGCCGCCCAGCGCCAGCACCAGCACCTTGGTGATGGCCGCAGTGAGCGTGGTTTTGCCATGGTCGATGTGTCCAATGGTGCCCACGTTGATGTGGGGTTTGGTCCGCTCAAATTTCTTCCGTGCCATTGCTCGCGATGACTCCTTGAATCACTGGAGCCCACGACCAGAATCGAACTGGTGACCTCATTCTTACCAAGAATGCGCTCTACCGACTGAGCTACGTGGGCTCGGGCTTGTTGCCGGCCCCGTTAGGGTGCCCGGTAACACAAAAATTACAGAGCACGTATGCTCTGCGTTCGTCAAGTGTAGCATAGCTACGCGAACAGAATCAAGGATGAAACGCCGACAAGCAGCTACCTCAGACCCCGATGGCCATCCCTGCCAGATGGAAGCCTTCCCGCCCTGAAGCAACGCGACATGTGACGGATTTCCTAGTACCATATTAAACGACTGAGCGACTCTGAGTGAAGAAGAAGGCGTTTCTGGCAGTGACTAGCTGGACTAGCTGATGGGGGACCGCTGATGATTAGACGACTCCTGGTGCATGGGATTGCAGTCGCAGTGGTGTTAGCCGCTACCTTTGCGCCGGCACCCGCAAGCGCCGACCCCCAAGACTGGAGCGTACCGGGCGGGCGCTTCTTCACCCAAACCGGGGGATATGCGGTGGTCGACCGTGACGGCGTCCCCTTCTGGAGCGAATTCCAGCGCTTGGGCGGCGTACAGGGCGTAGGATACCCCGTATCCCAACGCTTCGAATGGGATGGCTTTGTGGTCCAGGCCATGCAGCGGGTCATCTTTCAATGGCAGCCAGCCACCGGACAGGTCAACTATGTGAACGTGTTTGACCTGCTCACGGAAGCAAATAAAGATGACTGGTTGCTGGCGGTCAGGCAAACCCCCAAGCCGCTTCCCCCTGAGTTTGATGCCGGCAAACCATGGGGTGAAATAGTACAGGCCCGCTTGGCATTGCTAGACGAAAATCCTGCTATCAAGCGTCAGTATTACAGCGTCGTGGGTGATCCCATCGCTATGAACGGCCTGCCTACCTCGCGGGTCACGGACATGGGAAACAACTACACGATCCGAGCCCAGCGAGTGGTGATCCAACAGTGGAAAATCGACGTACCTTGGGCCAAAGCTGGGCAGGTCACCGTCGCGCTGGGCGGCGATATCGCCAAAGAGGCCGGCCTGCTGCCCGCGGACGCCATCACCCCGACGACGATAGAAGCCGTTCCCCGACGCCGGAAGCCATCACCCCAACGCCGGAAGCCGTCACCCCGACACCGGCAACGGCCACTCCGACGCCGGAAGCCGCCACCCCCACGGCGTCGGAGAACGCAATACTGAGCCAGATCAACACCTACCGTCTCGCGGCGGGAGTTGCGCCGGCTCAGCTTAACCAGGCGCTCTTGACCGCAGCCGAGGGCCACGTGGCGTACTACGACCTCAATGAGGGCGACCCCGCGCTGGCCGGTATGGGCTTGCACCAACAGCAACCCGGGGCACCCGGATTTACCGGCGCATCATTCGATGACCGCGCGCGGGCCGCAGGATACTCCGGTACTGCAGTTACCGAGAACGCCGGCTTCGGCGGCCTGGAATTCGCCATCGAATGGGCAATGAGCACCGTGAACCACCGCTTACCACTGATCCATCCCAGCGCCTTAGATATGGGGTTTGCGGAATCCAGTGAGAGCGGCTTCAACATCGTTGATGTCGGGATGACCCTGGAGGCGGTCACAATACCGTTGCCATCGGTCTATCCCGCGGACGGTGCGACCGCGGTGCCACTGTCGTGGGACGGCGGTGAAGCGCCGAACCCGGCTCCCGGCATTCCCCGACCGCTCGGCTATCCGCTCACCGTTGCCTTCGCCCTTCCGCAGACCGTGGAGTGGACATCGTTCCAGCTCGTGGGGCCCAACAACCAGCCGTTGGCCATCTCCAGCCCCATCAAGTCTTGGATGAACGCCGCTGCGATCATCCCGCATCAGCCGCTCACGCCGGAGACTACCTACACCGCTACCGTAACCGCCACGGTGGACGGCGAGCCCGTAACCAAGACGTGGCGGTTTACCACTGCGCCTTGAGTTCCACCCGCTTTACCCTGCCAAACGCGGCGCCGCCCCTCCTACTAGGAGGGGCGGCGGCAGCTTTGCTAGGCTACGGTTGGCTTAGCCAGCCTTCAGGTTAAGCCACTTGGCCACCAACTCGTCGGTCCTGACCAGATCCGGGAAGTTGGACTCGATGTTCGTCACCTTGTACTCACTCAGGGACTTCGGATAGGCCCCGGGATTCGCCGGCGGAACATCGGCCCGCGGGCTGTTCCCAGCAGTGTTCTTAGAGTAGGACTCCTGGCCCTCTTTGCTGAGCAGCCAGTTGACGAACAGTTGGGCCGCCTTCGGGTGAGGAGCCTTACTGAACATGAACAACGAGAGACGCCCCACGAAGTCTACGTCACGCAAATCCAGTAACTTGAGGTTATCTGCCACTCCCAGATCGACAAACTCTTTCACGCTGGTGAACCGCATGCCGAGGCCGATGGCGTATTTCCCGCGGACCACGTTTTCTACAATGGCCCGCGCCTCACGGTTGAAGATGGGTTCGGTCTCGGTGAGGATCCTGCGGGCTATTTCATCACCGTGGTTGAGACGGATCGCGGTCATGGCGAGACGGATATCCCCTGAGCGCGGATCGGCGAAGATGATCCTGCCCCGCCACTTGGGGTTCAGCAAGTCGAGCGCACCCTTGATCTCGCCCTCTTTGACGACGTTGGTGTCGACGCCTATAACGTGCGTGACAGTGAGGTCTGTGCTGTAACACAGTTCTTTGGTGTCATCAACCCAACCTTCTTCAAACCCACTGCTCCAGTTCTCGTCTCCAAGCACATCCGGCCGGATGAGCAGCTCCCGGTACGGCTGCCAGTAATTCTTAGACTTGTACTTGCGGAGCGCGGAGCCGGGCCCAATCATGGCCACGTCAAAGGAGTAGATACCCGCGGCACGCTCCTCAGCCACTTTTCTGCCCCAGATACTGGAGGAGTTGAAAGACTGGTTCCCAGTCTCGAGGCCGAACTTGTCGCCAAACTCCTGCAGCACTCGGCTATAGCCTGCTCCCACCAAAGAGAGTGCGGAGAGCTCCCCCTCCTTTTTCGCGTCCAGAACCAGCTGATCCCATTGTGCCTCCCAGGCCGGCTTAGCTGGCGCTGCGGGTTGTGCTGGCGCTGCGGGTTGTGCTGGCGCTGCGGGTTGTGCTGGCGCTGCGGGCTGAGCCGTCGCTGCGGGCTGTGCTGGCGCGGCGGGTTGTGCTGGCGCTGGAGCGGGCGCCGCAGCAGGCGCACAGGCGGCGAGTACACCCGCACCGGCCGTCAGTCCACCCACGCGGATGAAGCCTCGCCTGGTTATAGAACTGCTTTTCCTGAAATCGTGTAGCATAGCTTTCTCCTTGCTAGGGCGCATAGCCCACTAAGACGTTGGGACATCGTAGCACAGATAGCACTGCTGTCAACCATTTGATTGTTAAATGGCAAATTGGTTGTTCCTAACCGGCGCCGCCCCCGGATAATTTATGATGAGAATTGCCTTACTATATGCTGATGAACGTATAAAACGCTGCCATACGACACTCATGCACTAGGCGGTGCTTAATGCGTACTGGATGACCGGCAAGGTCAGTAACGCGTGTGGCACTACGGCAACGCTGAGCGCCTGCCCCAACCGGTCCTGGCAGATCGCTAACGCCTCGTCCATGGTCGCCGCCGGTATCATGTGCGCCTGCGCGATCTCTTCCGGGCTGTCCGCTCCCACCACGATAACGTCACAGTGCTCCAGCACCTTTGCCATCACAAAGGCCCGCTGCTCCCCCGGCTTATAGCCATCGCGGCGCGCCTCTTCCAAGATCTCTTGCATGTTCGCGGCCCGCTTCATCCTCTCGAAAAACCGCTGTTCCCCCACCCCCTGGCCCGCCCCTTCCTCGCAGCGCGCCGGCACAATGATGATCCCGCCTTTGCGCACCACCGGCTCCGGAGCAAACACCAGGTAGCTCGCCGAACGCGAGGCCTGGTAGAGGTTGGTGTCCTTGGGGTAACCTACCCCCGCAACCACCACGTCATAGTCCCGGTCGATAGGAACCAAGTACAGCTCCCGTGCGATGTCCACCAGCGCGTTGAAGGCTTCCAACACGTGACCGGCCTTGACGGCCACCACGTTCCCGTCGTCATCTACCACCACGTTGCAGATGAACTTCAAGCCCACTTTCAGCGCGATCTCGGTGATCGCTTCATGAAACGGGTTGCCGTCCAGATTGCCTAACCGGGTTTTAGGATGGTCGAGTGCCCACGGTAGATGGGTATATTCGATGGTCGGTTCACCGGCCACGCCAATCGCCACCGTCTTCCGTCCACCGCTGAACCCGGCGTACTGATGCGGCTCCACAATGCCTGTGGCCACCAGCAGGTCGGCCTCCAGCGCAAGCTTGCTGGTCACGGCAGGAACATCCCAGGCCACTTTCCCCAGATCCACCAGCTTGTCCGGATTCTGGGGCTCATGGTCCACAACTTGGTAGCGGCCCACCACGTCATCACCCAGCATGCTCACCCGTTCTTCCGGAGTGGAGGGACGGTGCATCCCTAGCGCAACCACAATCGTGATCTGCCCATCGGGAACTCCCGCTGCGGCCAGTTCATCGAGCAGCGGCGGCAACAGCGCATTGTCCGGGCACACGCGGGTCACGTCCGTCACCACAATGCACACCGTATCGGTAGGTTGTGCCATGTCCCGCAGCCGTGCCGACGCAACTGGCTCCGCCAACGCAGCCCGGATCGCGCGATCGAGTTCGGGCCCGCTCAAGGACGGCATCTGTTTCGACTGGATCAACGTCCCGTCCATAGCTTCGGGCAGCGTGAAAGTGAGCTTAGTACGGCTGTAAGGAACGGTAAACTGCTGTGGCATGACCACCTCCAGGCAATGCAATGGCGGCGCTGTAATGCGCCGCCATTATAGCGCTACGCCATTGCGTGCGGCTAGCGCCGATAGGCGGCCTCCAACATGCTGTTGTGCCTAACGTACCGCCCCACCGTGTTAAGGAAGGTCTCCACCAGGGGATGGCTCATGTTCGACTTGCGCACCATGACACTCGTGGGCAGGGTCACCCGGTGCTCCTCAGCCAGCGGCACCTGAGCCAGCGTTCCCAGTTGCAGTTCAGTTTGCACGGCGCTCGCGGGCAGGAATGACACGCCTAAACCGCGCTCGATCATCTTCTTGGTCGCCTCCACGCTGTCCAGGTTCATGATCACGCGCGGCACAATCCCCGCATCACGGCACACCCGAGTGATCATGATGTAATACGTGGACTCCTTGTCATAGAGGATCAGCGGTTCCTGAGCAATCTCAGAAATGGTGGCGCGATCCCGGGACGCAAGCGGATGCTCAGGGTGCGTAACGAAGACAACTTCCTCGTTATAAAGAAAAACCGATTCTATCTCCGGATGCACCAGAGTCCGGGAGAGGCCAAGGTGCACGTCCTCGTCCAAGATCACCTGGAGCACCTCATGGGAGCGTCCCGTCGTGATAGTGACGTCTATCCCCGGGTAGTCGGATCGCAGGTCACTGAGGATGTTGGGCAACACGTAGGCGCCGATGACACGGGCCGTGCCAATGCGCAACCGCCCCCGGTCCGGCCGTTGTGAGGCAACGATAGCCTCCCGCCCTTCCCGCAGCACCGAAAGGCTGCGTTCCGCGTAAGGGTAGAATGCCCGGCCCGCCTCGGTGAGCCGCACCCCGCGGCCCAGCCGTTCGAAGAGCTGCTGGCCCACGTCCAGTTCCAGTAACCGAATCCGCGTACTCAGCGTCGGCTGCGTAAGACCGAGCGTCTCAGCAGCCCGGCTGAAGCTGCCATGTTCAGCAACCTGTAAAAATGTCTCGATTTGACTGACTTCCATACCCAGCTATCCCTCGACAATTAGTAGCCCCAAGTAATGCCGCGACGCCGCAGCGCCTCCTGTGAGGTATAAACAAAACCGTGGACTTCACTTAATAATACAACACGCACCCATCCTCTGCACTCCCCCAAGGATCAGCAACCCGTGAGCATGCAACCTAATCCTACCTTTACGTCCCTCAACCAATGGGAGATACTATTCCAGCGCTCTACCACTTGCGCTCCTGCCGCTCCTGTATCGAGACGCTCAAGGACTCGACGCTCAAAGCGTTGGAGACTTGGGCTACTTGGCGACTTGGAAGGAAACACTACGCAATGGAGTTGTTCCGCAGCCTGCTTTTTGTCCCTGCGTCACGGCCCCGGTTTATTGAGAAGGCGCCCACGGTTGGCGCAGACGCCATCTGTATCGACCTCGAGGACGCGGTTGCGCCCAATGAGAAGGCCAACGCGCGGGAAGTCGCACGGACCATTGCTCCCACCATGCCTCGCAACGGCAACCAGCTCTACATCCGGGTCAACGGCCTGGACACCGGACTCTTGGAAGCCGATATCGACGCGGTCATCTCCGCTCATATCGACGGTATCAGTCTGCCCAAAGCCCATACCCCGGCTATCGTTCAGCAGGTAGACCACTACCTCAGTCTCCTGGAAGCGACCCGCGGGCTTCCTCAGGGGCACACCAAGATGGTGCTGTGGATCGAGTCAGCCCAGGCAGTCCTGGGCGCGCTGGACGTTCTGCGCTCGTCGCCGCGGATTGTAGGAGCCGCCTTTGGTGGCGAAGACTACACCGCGGACATGGGCATCCATCGCACGGCCGACGCCAAGGAGACTTTCTGGGCGCGCACCATGGTGGCCGTGGCATGTCGGGCGGCAGGCGTCCTGCCCATTGACCAGGTGGAGCCCAACTTCACCGACATGGCGCAGTTTAGAGCGCAGGCCACGCTCGGCAAAAGCATCGGCTATCGCGCCAAGTTCTGCATCCATCCCACCCAGGTTCCGGCAACCAACGACGTGTTCGGCCCTGCTCCGGAAGAGATCGTCTGGGCCCAGAGGGTAGTGGCGGTATACGACGAGAGCGTCACCGCCGGCCTGGGCGCGGTCTCCCTGGATGGAGAGATGATAGACCGCCCCATTTACCTGCGAGCCCAGAAGATGCTGGACTGGGCCGCTCAACTTAAAACCGCCTCCGGAGGCCACTAACATGCTGGATATGCTCTCAGCCGAAGACCGGCAGATCGTCCAGAATATCCGCCGCTTCGTAGACCGCGAGATCATGCCCGTGGCCACCAAGATGGAGCACGAGAACGACTACCCGGTGGCTATCGTGGAGCAGATGAAGGGGCTCGGCCTGTTCGGCATCCTCATCCCCACGGAGTACGGCGGACTGGGGTTAAGCTACGCCACCTACGCCGCCGTTGTGGAAGAGCTCTCCCGCGGCTGGATGAGCTTGGCTGGTATTATCAACAGCCACTTCGTCACCGCGCATGCCATCAACGAGTCCGGAACACCAGAACAGAAGCAACGGTGGCTGCCGCGCCTCGCCACCGGCGAGCTCCGCGCCTGCGTCTGCATAACCGAGGCCAACGCCGGCAGCGACGTGCAGGCCATCCAGACCGCCGCCGTGCGGGACGGCGATCACTACCGGGTCAACGGCGGCAAGATGTTCGTGACCAACGGGCGCAACGGCAACCTCTACCTGGTGGTGACCAAGACCGACAAGAACGCCCAGCCTGCCCACCGCGGCATCAGCAACCTCATCCTGGAAAGCGACACCCCCGGCTTCTCTGTCGGCCGTGACATCGAGAAGCTGGGCTACAAGGGCGTGGACACCGTCAGCCTCAACTTTGACGACGCTCAAGTCCCCGTCACCCACCTGCTCGGCGGGCAGGAAGGCCGCGGCATGCCGCAGGTACTCTCCGGCATGGAGGTCGGCCGGATTAACACCGCCGCCCGAGCAGTAGGCGTTGCCCGTGCCGCCTTTGAAGACGCCATCCGCTATGCCCAGGACCGCCACGCCTTTGGGGTACCCATCGCCCAACATCAGGCCATACAGCTCAAGCTTGCCGACATGGCCACCAGTATTGAGGCGGCCCGGCTACTCACCGACCAAGCGGCCCGGAAGAAGGACCGCGGCGAGCGTGCCGACAAGGAAGCCGGTATGGCAAAACTGTTCGCCACCGAAACCGCACACACTGTGGCAATGGACGCCATGCGGGTGCATGGCGGCTACGGCTACACCAAAGACCTGCGGGTGGAACGCTACTATCGGGATGCCCCGTTCATGATCGTGGCGGAGGGCACCAACGAGATCCAACGGCTTATCATCGCCCGGGCTTTGCTCAAGGAGTACGCCATCGGATAGCTACGGCCGCGTTATGGCCGAACGCTTTTCTGTACAGTACATATGGAATACAAGCTAGAATAGAAGCAGACTTATCGCCTGGAATTTCCCATATCGGCATCCTCTACCACAAAGGAGATCGTTAATCATTATGGAAGAGTCCGTTATCGTAAGCGGCGTACGCACCCCCTTCGGCACCTTCGGCGGAAGTCTTGTCGACGTCCCCGCCACCAAGCTAGGGGCACAGGTTATCGAAGAATCACTGAAGCGCGCGGGCATCAACGGCGAGGAAGTGGATGAGGTGCTGATGGGCAACGTGCTCCAGGCTGGGGTCGGCTTGAGTGGCGCTCGGCAAGCCTCACTGGGCGCAGGTATCCCCGAGGCCGTGCCTTCCATGACCGTTAACAAGGCCTGCGGCTCCAGCCTCAAGACCATCTCCCTCGCAGACCAGGCCATTCGGGCCGGCGATGCCGAGATTGTGGTGGCTGGCGGCATGGAGAGCATGAGCAACGCCCCATACCTGCTGCCTCGAGCCCGCTTTGGCTATCGGATGGGCAACGGTGAAGTGCAGGATCACATGTTCCGGGACGGCCTCATCTGCTCCCTGGCGAACTGCCATATGGGGATTACCGCGGAAAATGTGGCGGCTGATTTCAATATCGCACGTGAGGAAATGGACGCCTTTTCAGCCGCCAGTCAGCGGAAAGCGCTGAAGGCGTGGGAAGAGGGCAAGTTCGCCGAAGAAGTGGTGCCGGTGCCGGTTCCCCAGCGCCGCGGCGATCCGGTACTGTTCGACAAAGACGAGCACATCCGCGCGGAGAGCACCGCAGATCGCCTTGGCAAACTTCCGCCCGCCTTTATGGGCGAAGGTGGCGCCGTTACCGCCGGCAACAGCTCCGGCATCAATGACGGCGCATCGGCCGTGGTGGTTATGTCCCGTCGCCGAGCAGAGCGCATGGGCCTCAAACCCATGGGCATCATCCGCGGCTTTGCCGCCGCCGGCGTCCCGCCCCGGGTGATGGGCATCGGCCCCATTCCAGCCACCCGCAAGGCGCTGCAGCGTGCCGGCCTCGAACTCAAGGATATCGACCTCATTGAACTCAATGAAGCCTTTGCCGCTCAGGCCTTGGCCGTGGGTAAAGAGCTGCAATGGGACTGGGATCGGGTCAACGTCAACGGCGGGGCCATTGCCATTGGCCATCCGGTGGGCGCAAGCGGCGCTCGAATTGCCATGACCTTGCTCTACGAAATGGAGCGACGTGACGCTCGCTACGGCCTCGCCACTATGTGCATCGGCGGTGGCATGGGCGTGGCAATGGTCATGGAGCGCCCTAAGTAAGTCGGCCGCAGCGTGTACCGCTGGTCCTAGGCAGTCGCTAGAACCAAGACAGCTACAGGGGTGTGTCGCTTTAACACGCCCACCCTATTCTCGGAGTGCCATGTCGTATCAGCCAATTGAGAGCTACGGGATTATCGGTGACCTCCATACCGCCGCGCTGGTGGGTAACAACGGCTCCATCGACTGGTGTTGCCTCCCGGCATTCGACTCGCCCAGCATCTTTGCCGCCATCCTAGACGACAAGAAGGGCGGCTACTTCAAGATCGCCGCAACTACGCCGGGCGTGGAGAAACAACTGTACATCCCGGAAAGCAACGTCCTCATCACCCGATTCTCAAATCCCGATGGCGTGGCCCAGGTCCTGGACTTCATGCCGGTCACTGCTGACCGCGAGGAGTTGCCGCGGCATGTCCCCACCATTGTCCGTGAGGTCAAGGGCGTCCTTGGCTCGATTCAGATGCGCATGGAGTGTTTCCCCGCTTTTAACTACGCCCGAGACACCCACGTTGTAAACGCTGCGCCGGGGGGCGTGGTGTTCCAATCGCAGCAGGGCCGACGCATAGGGCTTACCCTCCCAGACGCCGAGTACAACGTTATCCGGGAGGGAGTGGTCAAGGAGTTCACCCTGAATGAGGGCGAGTCCGTCTGTTTCTTGCTGAGAGAGTTGCAGCCAAGCGAGGCCTCGGTACCCGTACCCACGGAGCACGAGTTTGATGAGCTGTTTCACCACACCGTAAGCTATTGGCAGCGCTGGCTCAGCCGCTCTAGGTACCGCGGCCGCTGGCGTGAGATGGTAGAGCGCTCGTTGCTCACCCTAAAGCTCCTCACCTACGTCCCTACCGGCGCCATGGTAGCGGCCCCCACCTGCGGCCTCCCGGAAACGATCGCCGGTGTGCGCAACTGGGACTACCGCTACACCTGGATCCGGGACGCTGCGTTCACATTGTACGGTCTGATGCGCGTGGGCATGACCGATGAAGCCGCCCAGTTCATGCAGTGGCTGGAGGCCCGTACCCGAGAAATGACACCCGAAGGTGCGCTCCAGGTCGTCTACGGCCTGGACGGACGCCACGAGCTAACAGAAACCGAACTCACCCATTTGGATGGCTACAAAGAGTCCCGCCCGGTGCGCATTGGTAACGGGGCCGCTAGCCAACTGCAACTCGATATTTACGGCGCGTTGATGGACTCAGTCTACCTGTATAACAAGTACGGTACGCCTATCTCCTATGACTTTTGGAACGACTTACGCCGCTTGCTCAACTGGGTATGCGATAACTGGCAGGAGCCCGATGAAGGCGTGTGGGAAGTGCGCAGTCAACGCAAGCATTTTGTG
Source organism: Dehalococcoidia bacterium (assembly GCA_965261835.1). Classification (GTDB taxonomy): domain Bacteria; phylum Chloroflexota; class Dehalococcoidia; order SHYD01; family SHYD01. Next base: position 644,632 of record OZ253478.1, read on the forward strand.
TACTCCAAGCTCATGTGCTGGGTCGCGCTGGACCGTGGCATTCGCTTGGCGGACCGCCGCTCCTTCCCCGCTGACCGGCAGCGCTGGACCGATACCCGTGACGCCATCTACATGGATATCATGATGAAGGGCTGGAACCCCGATCGACAGGCTTTCGTCCAGTACTACGGCTCCGAAAGCTTGGATGCCTCCAACCTCCTGATGCCGCTTGTGTTCTTCATGTCGCCTACCGACCCCCGTATGAGCTCCACCGTGGATGCCATCATCAAAGAGCTGACCAAGGATAGCCTGGTGCATCGCTACAACCTGAGTGAGGAGACCGACGACGGATTACCGGGCGTCGAAGGCACCTTCTCCATGTGCACCTTCTGGTTGGTGGAAGCGCTTACCCGCAGTGGCCGGTTACAAGAGGCCCGCTTCTTGTTCGAGCGCATGCTGGGCTACGCCAATCACCTCGGCCTCTACGGAGAGGAGATTGGCGCCACTGGCGAAACCCTGGGCAATTTTCCCCAGGCCTTCACGCATCTCGCGCTTATTAGTACCGCCTATAACCTCGACAAAGCGCTCGACGGTCACTAAACCGGTGCATCGCTAACAAGCACATCCCCCGCCGCAACAAAGGGATGTTGTTTAGCTTTACGCCTGTGGTATACTAGCTCTGCTGTGCATAAGGCAATACCTACCCACAGACTATCACTAGGAACATTTCCAACACAGAGAGGAGTGCAGGGAGCACTATGGCGTATATCATTGGCGACACCTGCCCAGGTGTGAAAGACATTTCCTGCGTGGCCGTCTGCCCGGTTGACTGCATCATCGGCGGAGACGACGACGTGATGATGTACATCAACCCGGACGAATGCATTGACTGTGGCGCCTGCTTGCCGGAGTGCCCGGTCAACGCCATCTACGTTGAGGACGATACTCCGGATGACCAAAAAGAGTGGATTCCGTTGAACGCGGATTACTTTAAAATGGATCGGGCCCCCTTCATGGCCCAATACGGCGCACTGCTTGACGCCGCCAAAGAGAAGAACCGCGATTCTGAATACGCCAATCCGGACCTCTACTAGCTAGCTAACGCCGCCACAAAAAGCCCCGCTTAGACAAGCGGGGCTTTCTCTTGTTCACCAGCGCTCACGCCGCGTGCTGGACCCGCCAGCGCAGCACCCCCCGTACCACCACCGCCCAAAACAACACCACGAGCGCCGCCAGCACAATAGCTCCCCCGGCCGCAAGGCTCAGGTAATACGCCGCTACCAAGCCGATGATGACAGAGACCAGTCCCATCACGACCGCCACTACCACCGTAGTCCGGAAACCGCGGCTGATCTGCAAACTTGCAACCACCGGGATAACCATCAACGCGCCTACCAGAAGCACACCCACAATTCGCATCGCTAGCGCCACCGTCACCCCGGTCAATACCGCCAGCAGCAGGTTCACCCAACGCACCCGCAGCCCGCTCACTGTGGCAAGCTCCTGGTCGAACGTGGTCTGAAGCAACTCCGGGTAAAACACCAGCACCGTCAGCAGCACTACCACCGCAAGCCCGCCAATCAACCAGAGATCGGTAGCTGTGACGGTCAGGATGCTGCCAAATAGGAAGCCAAACAGATTGGCGTTGAGCCCGTGGTCCAGGCTGATCAGCACGATAGCCACTGCCAGGGCTGAATACAAAAATAGCGCTAGCGCCACGTCCCCCAGTATTCGTCCGGTCGACCGCAACCATTCTATGGCCCCGGCCGCCAATGTCGAGGCGATGATAGCAAAGATGAAGGGCGAGGTGCCGGTCACCAGTCCCACCGCAACTCCTGCCAGCGCCACGTGGGCAAGCGTATCGGCAATCAGAGCCAGGCGCCGGAGCACCAGGAACGTGCCCAGCGCGGGACAGATGACTCCCACCAGCGCCCCGGCGATCAACGCCCGCACCATGAAGCTGTGTTCGAATAGTTCCAGCATGTGCGCTACTCGTGCCGGTGCGCTAACAGCGAGACCGGAGTCCCGTACAGCTGGAGCAGATGGTCCTCCGTCAGGTGTTCCGCAGCCCCGTGAAATACTATCGTGTGGCTAATGCAAGCGACGTGCGAGGCCTGCTCCAGCACTACACCAACGTCATGGGAGATGAGAAACACCGTCATCCCCCGCTCACGGTTCAGATCCTGCAGCAGACTGTAGAAGTTTTGTTGTCCCCCCTGGTCGATCCCCGAGGTGGGCTCGTCCAGCACCAGCAAATCCCGGTGACGCACCAGCGCCCGCGCCACCAGCACCCGCTGTTGCTGACCCCGAGACAAGTTCCCAATCAGTTCACCCCGCGCGTGCCACATCCCCACCGTATGCAGCGCGTCCACCACCGCCGGCGTTAAACTACGCTTCATGAACGCCAGCGGTTGGAAACCGCTGTGCTCGCCCTGCGCCACGATCTCCGCCACGGTACCCGGAAACCGGTTGTCCATCCCCTCCGCTCGTTGCGGCACGTACCCAATCCGCTCCCATGCCCGAAACTTGGCCATCGCAGTATCGAACAACCGCACCTCGCCACCGTCCGGCCGCATCAGCCCCAGCGCCAGCTTCAGCAGAGTGGTCTTCCCACTCCCATTCGGCCCCAGCAGCGCAAAGAACTCACCCTGCTCCACGGTGAGCGTGATGCCGCCGAGCACCGACTCGGTCTCATAGCTGAAATGAACGTCTTCAAAGCTGATAATAGGTTGAGGCATGGGACTCATCTAACCTCGCTAGGAACCGACCACTCTCTTACCATACCCATCTGCGCTGCCTGCCAGTAAGCGTTAACCAACCGAGTGCAGGCAGCCCCAGTTTCAACTGCACTCTAGTGCTTCGCGGAGGTTCGCCAAGTTTTCCTGCATCACCGAAAAGTAGTCACTGCCCGCCTGCACTTCCTCGGGGGTCAGTCCTTCCAGCGGGTTGAGCGCCAGCGTTTCCGCCCCCACCTCCTGCGCCAAGGTCTCCGAAAGCGCCGGACTAGCCAGAGTCTCATAGAAGATGTACTTTGCACCCATCTCCTTCACCAGCTCGCTTAACGCGGCCATCCGGGCTGGGTTCGGGCGCGCGTCGGGCGATAGACCGGCAATCGACACCTGCTCCAAGCCGAACTCTTCTGCCAGATAGCCAAATGCCGCATGGGATGTGATGAAGCGGTTGGTTCGGCATTGCGCCAGGCCGCTGTGGAACTGCTCCCTCAATTGCTCCAGCCGGTCTTCTAGTTCGCCCGCGTTACGCTCATACCTGGAGCGGTTGTTGGGGTCCGCCTGTACCATCGCGTTCGCTATGTGCCGGACCTGAAGCTTGGCCAGCGTCGGGCTGAGCCAAACGTGAGGGTCAAGTCCCTCGTTACCATGCTCGTCCTCATTATCGCCATCGTCGCCATGATCATCGCCACCTTGCTCGTCCTTATCATCGTCGCCATGATCATCCTCCCCTGAAGCTTCGATCAGCTCCAACCCTTCGGTGGCTTCCACCACAATCGTGGACTTGCCCTCCAGGCTCTCCGCCACCCGCTCACCCCACGGCTCCAGACCCGCGCCGTTAAATACAAACACGTTGGATTGCTCGATGGCCACGATATCTCTGGGCGATGGCTCCCAGTTGTGCGCCTCGACCCCGGGAGGGATTATCTGGACCACTTTTGCCTCCGGGCCACCAACCTGTTCCGCAAAGAACGCCAGCGGATAGGTCGTGGCCGCCACCTGCAACTGGCCGCTCTCAACCCGGGGCGCCGCGCACCCCGCGCTCATGAGGAGCGCGGTGCCTACCGCCCCACTCAGTAACTGATATTTTCGCTTTGCAACCCACACCGCCAACATGATCGCTCCCCCTGCCTTATTGATATTTAGTATCATTAGTGAGGATAGCGTTACGCCGTCGCTTCCAGCAACCTGCAATCCGGACACAGGATGTAGACTTCCAAGCGATGGCCCAACACCTGACTCCCCGTGGCTATCTCTACGTTCTCCAAGAGGTTATTCACGCCGCACCGGTAGATGTCCGTGACCGTCCCGCAGCGCATGCAAATTGCGTGGTGGTGATGGCCTGCGTGCGCCACGCTGTAGCGCGGCGTGCCGTCCTGCAGCGCCAGTTTGCACACCACACCCATTTCCACCAACAACTTCACGTTGCGGTAGATCGTGGCTCGCCCTACTTTGGGCAACGTGTCCAACAGCTGCTCCACGCTGAAACCCTCCTCCCGCTGCATCAGCAGGTCCACAATCGCCCGCCGGGGGCCCGTCAATCGGCGGCCCTCGTTTTCCAAGCGGCCCAGCACTTCAGCACGGTGTTCGGTGGCGTGGTCAGACATTATTGATACTCAGTATCATTAGTAGGCATTCAAAAAAGGCTGTCACAGCCTTCTCCCTCACGGTAACCCTTAGCAGCCGCATTGTCAACCACCACCACGTGCCCTTCCTCGCCATAGTCAAGCCATAGCCAAACCGTCGCACCCAGTGCTAGCATAAGACCATGAGTGCCAGCCTTAACCGCATTGTCCTTGCCTCTCCCCGTGGCTTCTGCGCGGGAGTAGACCGATCTATCGAAATCGTACGCCTCGCACTCGCCGCCTACGGCCCCCCTGTCTACGTCTACCATGAAATTGTGCATAACCCCTACGTAGTGAAAGAACTGGAAGATTTGGGTGCCCAATTCGTAGACGATCTCTTAGACGTACCCCATGACGGCCGCACCGTGTACAGTGCCCATGGTGTCAGCCCGGTGGTCCGAGAGCAGGCGCACGCGCGCGATCTCAGGGTGATTGACGCCACCTGCCCCCTCGTAACCAAGGTCCACCTGGAGGCGGTGCGTTTCGCGCAATCCGGTTTCTTCGTCATCCTCGTCGGCCACAAGGGCCACGACGAGGTAATTGGCACCATGGGTGAAGTTCCCGATCACGTCGTGCTAGTGAGCGACGTCGCCGAAGCCGAGCAGGTCGCGGTCCCCAGCGCTTCCCCCGTGGCCGCGCTCACCCAGACCACTCTCAGCGTAGACGACACCACCGCCATCATAGGCGTCCTCCGGCGGCGTTTCCCCCAGCTGACCCTTCCTCCCAAAGACGACATCTGCTACGCAACCCAAAACCGTCAAGCAGCGGTGAAGCAACTGGCCCAACACTGCGACTTAGTCCTGGTGGTTGGCGGATCCAACAGCTCCAATTCCCAGCGCCTCCAGGAAGTCGCCCTGCTCGCGGGCGTGCCCGCCTATCTTGTTAACGACCTGCACGCGGTCCGACCGGAATGGCTGGAGGGTGTGGCAACCGTGGGCATCACGTCTGGAGCGTCTACTCCCGAGTTTTTGGTGCAGCAGATTGTTGACCACTGTACCGCCCTCGGCGCTACTGAAGTCGTTCCGCTGGACACCGTGGAAGAGCGGGTCCACTTCGCTTTGCCAAGAGAACTTGTCGCTTTGCAGGATCCCGCGCGTTAGTCCGCACCACCGCGTTCATCAATAATGCAAACAGCCGGTCAACTGACCGGCTGTACGTTTACTCCGAAACAGACTTGCTATTCTTCTTCTTTCCCTGCACGGCTCCGAATCTTACTGGGCAGGACCACCCACATCATGAAAAACCCTGCAAATGCCGCCACACCCATCAAACCCTCAGCGCCCATTTCGAAGCCCTCCGCAGTGGAAAGTAATTACACTGTTAGATTAGCCGGACTGTGTTACATCAATGCTTCGGCTATGTGAACTGCAGGTTAATTCCACGTTATAGCCAGGTTACAAACTCACCTCCCAGACACACATACGCCCGGCGGCCATATCCGCCGGGCGTAGTGGGAGAGAAAGAGTGGAAAGTAAGCGCTGTTATGCGTTCGACATCGCGGGTTCGGTCGGATACGCTTCCGTACCGTGCTCCGAAATGTCCAAGCCCTGCAACTCTTCTTCACGGCTAACTCGGAGGCCCATAGTCGCCTTCAAGATGCCGAACAGGATGAAGCCGGTGCCCAGCGACCAGACCGTCACCGCGACCATGCTGATCAGTTGGGCCACAATCTGGCTGGTGTTGCCCACAACGAGACCGGCCACATCGCCGTAAGTGCCATCGGCGAAAATGCCAACGGCAAGCAGACCCCAGAGGCCGCCACCCGCATGCACACCCACCGCGCCGACCGGATCGTCAATCTTCAGCGTGCCTTCCACGAAACCGTTGACGAGTACCATCACCAGGGGCGCGATTGCGCCAATCGCCACTGCCGCCCAGGGTGCTACGAATGCGCAGGGGGCCGTGATGCCCACTAGCCCTGCCAGAGAACCGTTGCATGCTTCCGGAAGGTTAGCCTTGCCGGTCCGGATGAGGCTCAGATAGAGCGCCACCACTGCGCCGGTACCGCCCGCCAGGAACGTGTTGACCGTGATCACCGAGATGCGGAGATCAGTGGCCGCAAGCGTGCTGCCAGCGTTGAACCCAAACCATCCAAAGAACAGGATGAAGGTGCCGGCAACCACGAACACCATGTTGTGCCCGGGGATTTTCTTGGGCTTCCCGTCTGCTCCGTACTTGCCGATGCGAGCCCCAACCATTGCGGCGCCGGAAAGGCCAACGAGCGCGCCAACCGTGTGCACTACGCCCGATCCGGCAAAGTCCACTGCGCCCAGTTGAGCCAGCCAGCCCCCACCCCACACCCAGTGACCATAGATTGGGTAGACGAGCGCTGATACCAAGAAGCTATAGCCCAGGTATGCAGTCAGTTTGGTCCGCTCGGCAACAACGCCTGCCACAATGGTTGCCGCCGTGGCCGCAAACACCACCTGGAAGAACCACAACAGCATTGTGCTAACGTCATTGCTAGCGCCGGTAAGAAAGAATCCTGAGAAACCAATTATGGAATTACCCATGCCCTCTTCGAGCCCGGAGCCTGCGCCCGAGCCACCGAACATGAGCGCAAACCCAAATGCCCAGTAAGCTAGGCCGCACATGCCGAAGTCCATGAAGCTCTTGGTGAGATAGTTCACCGTGTTCTTGGACCGAATGAGCCCCGCTCCTAACAGCGCGAAGCCCGCCTGCATGAAAAACACCAAGAACCCTGCCACCAGGGTCCACGTAAAGTTGACCGCAGCAGTCGGATCAGCCGCGATCGTGGTCTCGCCAACCGGATCGGGGCCTTCCGCAAACACCACGGCGTAGGTCAGCGTGAGCAGAGAGAACGTAATTATGGGAACGCTCAGCCTGCGTAACACCCGTAGAAACATGGCCTCCTCCTTCTTTCTCCACAAGGGGTAGACTTCCACTAAGGAGGATATAAGTACCGTGTTTCCGCTGTATGTCCTATAGGTGGCGATTATGTTAATGGCTAGTTACGGAGATGTTTCTATCCTAAAATCGCTGCGCTGCGCGCGCCTATGCGGCTAGCGCGCCAGTGTACGCCGCCGTTGCCGAGCCAGGCCGCAGGGTATTACAGCAGCGTTGCGCGGGGGCGACGGCGTAGCTGCCAGAGGCTGGGGAAACCGGAGCGGTCCACCTTAAGGATTGCCGCGTACTTGCGGGCGTTCTCCAGGTACACCTCGTTGCCGGTGCGGCGGTAGCGGTTGAAGCTATCCAGCATCTTATCCGCAATGATGTTCATATCGAAGCCCAGAACGTAGCGGGCGCTGGCCTCGTTCATCGCACTCATGTAAATATCGAAGTAGCTGGACAACTTGGTGAGCACCGGCCGCATCTGGGTGGCTTCGGCAAACTCATGCTCCGAGGCCATGCGATAGTAGCTCTTGCCGTTCGTCACGTGATAGCCCACGTCCACCGTAGGCATAGGCTGATAGCTCTTGCGCCAGCGATTCCAGCGCCGCCGCCTCAAGCTTGCCGGGAAGATACCCGTGATAAACAGCGAGTAGTCCCCCATTTTTCGGTACGCCTCAAACAGGTTGGGGAACTTGGCCATCGAGCGCATCTCCTCCAGCAGGTTCGACAGCAGGTACCCAAAGCGCCGGTTGTCCTGAATCAGCGGGAACAGGTCACGGGTGTAGAGGAAACCGTGCATCAGCTCCGAAAGGTAGTCCACCACATATGCGTCGGAGCTACGGCGCTCCACGTACAGCGTCTTGATCAGGAAGAGGTCGAACAGGCTCCGCAAGCCGATGCTCTTGATCTCACCGATGTCGTCGTAAAACGCGCTGATCAGGTCGTCTACCTCAGTCGTAAAGCCCGCATCGGCCACGTTTTTCCCTGTGTGCTCGGTAATAGCGGTCTTGAGTTCCCGAATGCGTTCCTCTAGCGTCGCCATACCGTACCCCCAACGTCGGTTTGTCCTACTCTTCACGGGAGCCCCGTGAAGTAACAGTAGTCTACCAACTTCCGACTCCGCAACAACCGATCATTGCAACCCACGCGCATTGCGGCTAGCATGGGCCACGACACTCCAGCGCCCCACTAGGAGGCCCAGATGAAGTTCGGCGCCTTTTTCCTCCTCCATTCGCCAGACGTCCAGCCCAGTCACGTGGTGTACAAACGCGCGCTGGATGAGATGGCTTACGCAGATGCCCTCGGCTTCGATTCCGTATGGATTGCGGAGCACCACTTCTCTAACTACGGCTACAGCCCTAATCCGCTGCTTCTGGCCGTCAAGGCCGCGGCAGTGACCACGCGCGTCCGCGTCGGCACCGCCGTCCTTGTGCTACCCTTTTGGCACCCCCTACGCCTCGCCGAAGACGTGGCCATGGCCGACGTGTTGACCGAAGGCCGGCTGGACGTGGGCATCGCGCGCGGCTATCAGCACTACGAGTTCAACCGCTTCGGCCTCGACATCGCCCACAATCGTGAGCTGTCCGAGGAAACGCTTCAGGTGCTCCTCAAAGCCTTAAACTCGATTGGTATTACCTTCGAGGGCGACCATTATCACATTCCGGAAACCACCACCTTTCCCCGCTCGCTGCAGCAACCCCATCCACCCCTTTGGCTGGCCGCGTCCACACAAGAGAGCTTTGCCTCCGCAGTCAAGCATGGCTTCAATTGCTTCACCTCCTCTTCCACCCGCCCCCTCAGTATCCCGCAGACTGCATGGAAATACTTTAGCCAGGCACGAGAGCAGATGGGCGCCACCGGCCCCTACGAGTTTGCCGTGCAGCAGCATATCCACGTTGCCACCACCGATGCCGAGGCCAAGAGCCGGTATGAGCACTCCCGCTGGCACTACCGCCACGCCACCGCGCTGCGGTTGGGCAACGAGCGCGTGGAGCGCGGGGTTGCCACGGAGGTGCCACACGAAGGCGAGCCGTCTTTGGAAGAGTACTGGGAGAGCCATACCCTGGCTGGAACCCCGCAGCGAGTCCGGGAAAAACTTAAGGTCTACGAAGAAACCATCGGCCTAACCCAACTCAACTGCATCTTCAACCTCGGCCGACTGGACGCCGATACGGTAAAAAGCTCGATGCGCCTGTTTGCGGAACAGGTGATGCCCCACTTCAAGTAGCCCCCCCAAGAAGGCCCAGCCCTTACCCTACGAGGCATAGCGGGCGTGAGCGCCTAGTAATGGTCGGCGGATCGGGCGCGCGCTTATGCCCGCGGCTTGTGCATGAATACCGTGTAGTCGTTGGCAAGATAGCCGCCGCGCAGTTCAGACTGGGGGCACAGGGTCTGGCAATAAGCTAGCACCCCCTGAGGCTCCACCTCGTAATAGAGGTCATCGCCGGGCCAGCGGCCGTAGCTCGGCAGGCCCAGGAAGTTGAAGGCCGTCGCAATGGTGCACGCCCGGTACATCGCTTTGATGGCATCCCGGAAGAAACGGTCGTGGTCGGACAACCGCACGTTGAAGGTGCCGGAGGCCACCACGTAGTCCGCTGGGCTCTCGAAACCCTCACCAACCACTTCCCGCACTACAAAGCGGCCGGAGGGGTGATTATCGCTCGCCGCTTCTACCAGCTTAGGGGAAACGTCGTAGCCCAGGTAGCGCACGCATTCGGCGTCCTGCTCCGGCTCAGCCCCAGTGACCGGGGCCATCCGGTGGCCCTGGTCTTGTAGGAAACCGTAGAGGTGGCCCAACCCGCAGCCCACGTCTGCCACAGAACGGCCGGCCCACGGCCCCACTTGATAGAGCGCTTCGAAGCGGGTGCGCTGTGTACCGGCGCTGATCCAGTGCAGCGAGCGGGCGTCTTGCGGCCCATGGCGGGCCAGCTCGTGCTCGTAGAAAGTGATGAGCCGGGTTTTGTCCGCGGCTTTCATGGGCTAGACCGGATACTCCACCCGCACGTATCGCTCCATCAGCCGCCCGCCGTTCTCTTTCATACGGCCCTCCCAGCGCGGCAGCCAACGCTTGCGCGCCTCGTCCCCCGGACCGAACTGGCTCGGGTGGCAGGAGAGCGACTGCAGCTTGGCTTCCATAAAGTCGGTGACATCTTCTTCGATGTCCGCCTGGTCATTGTTCATGCCCAGGAACAAGTACACCTCAGGCACCTTGTGCGGCGTCAGCCCTTCTTGTTCAAGCTCCGAAAAATGCAGCCGGTCCCGGGCGTAGGGATAAACCGCATCGAGTACCACCTGACCGGTCGTGCGATGGTCTCGGTGCTGCCAGATGTATGGATTATGGGTGACCACCCGGTCCGGACGATATTTCCGGATCAGCCGGACCAGATCGCCGCGGAACGTCGCGTTATCCTCCAGCTCGCCGTCGGGTGTGGAGCGGATGACCACCTCCGCGATGCCCATTACTTTGGCGGCGGCCCGCTGCTCCACGTCTCGGATCGCCGCCAGATCCGGCGACGTTTTGGTCACGTCTTCGGTCCCTTTATCCCCGTTCGTCGCTACACAGAGGATGATCCGTGCGCCTTCCGCTGACCATTTGGCCGCGCTGCCGCCACAACCCACGTCGCAATCATCCGGGTGCGCTGCCACAATGAGAATGGTCTTTGGTGCATCTGCCATAGTGGACTCCTCGGAAATAGATAGGGGGGCAACGCAACCAATGGTAGTGCGCGCATACCCGCTTGACAAGTATGCACCGTCTTTCTATCATAGGCGGGTAGTCGAGTGGACTATCCCTCTCAAGAAAGTTTCCCCATGTATCTGCATCCAGTCAACGTGTATTATGCGACGGGAGTATGGCGAAGTATATCTTCGTTACCGGCGGCGTAGTTAGTTCCGTCGGCAAAGGAATCACGGTCGCCTCAATTGGCCGGATTCTCAAGAGCCGAGGCGTTACTGTCTCCCTCCAAAAACTGGACCCCTACCTCAATGTCGACCCCGGTACCATGTCCCCATATCAGCACGGCGAAGTGTTTGTGACCGAGGACGGCGCCGAGACCGACCTCGATCTCGGTCACTACGAGCGCTTTATTGACATCAATCTCAGCAAAGCCTCCAGCGTTACCACCGGCCAGATTTATCGCGCCGTCCTTGACCGGGAACGCCGAGGCGACTTCTTAGGCGGCACCATCCAGGTAGTGCCGCATGTCACCAATGAGATTAAGAGCCGTATTGTAACCATGGCCCGAGAGAGTGACCCAGAGGTGGTCATTGTTGAGGTAGGCGGCACTGTCGGGGACATTGAAGGACAGCCCTTCCTGGAAGCCATCCGCCAAATGCGCAATGACGTGGGGCGGGACAACGTTATCTACATGCATGTGACCTATTTGCCCTACATTACGGCAGTCGGCGAACTCAAGACCAAGCCCACCCAACACAGCGTCCAGGAGTTGCGCCGCATTGGTATTCAGCCCGATGTCATCCTCTGCCGCAGTGAATACCCGCTGGCCGAATCGATCAAGGAGAAAATCGCCCTGCACTGTGATGTCGAAAGAAGAGCGGTTATCCCGCTCCCCACAGTCCAGACCGTCTATGAAGTGCCGCTGATTCTGGAAGAGGCAGGCCTGGGAGAACTGGTAGCAGACCGGTTCGGCCTGCCGTCCCAGCTCCCTGAGCTGGCAGACTGGCGCGACATGGTTATCCGGTTGCAGGAGCCCAAAGCCCAAGTGACCATCGCCATTGTAGGCAAGTACGTGCAGCTCAAGGACGCCTACCTTTCCGTGGTCGAAGCCCTGCGTCACGCCGCGCTCCACCACGACCTAGAGCCGGATCTGCGCTGGATCGCCGCGGAGGACCTGGAGCAGGAGGGCACCGAATCACTGCTGAGAAACGTGAAGGGCATTGTGGTTCCCGGAGGCTTCGGCTATCGCGGACTTGAAGGGATGATCATCGCCGCTCGCTATGCCAGGGAGCACAAGATACCGTACTTGGGGTTGTGCCTTGGCTTTCAGGTCATGGTCATTGAATTCGCCCGCGCCATCCTGGGCACTAATGAGGCAAACTCTACCGAATTTGATGAAGCGACCCCATATCCGGTCATTGACCTCATGCCGGATCAGCGCGGCGTTGAGGAGCGCGGCGGCACCATGCGCTTGGGCACCTACCCGTCTGTCATCCGCCCTGGCACCCTGGCTCATCGGGCCTACAGGACAGACCTCATCCAGGAGCGGCACCGTCACCGCTTTGAAGTGAATAACAAATACCGCGAGCTGCTAGAACAACACGGGATGCTACTCAGCGGGCTTTCGCCGGACGAAACGCTGGTGGAGATGGCTGAGATTGAAGACCATCCCTGGATGCTGGGAACCCAGTCTCACCCGGAGTTCCTATCTCGCCCGACCCGCCCTCATCCATTGTTCAGAGACTTTATTGCCGCTACCGAGTTCGTCAAGCAGGACGGCGAACAGTTCATCCTTACGGATATCTCCACATGATGCCTATTCCCCCCACTTCAGACCTTGTTAGGTGCGCCTAGAGCTGTAGAAAATGTGGTAATGAGGTATGATTGAAATATCAGCACTCGGTTCCCGTTTATGGCTCATGGAAAGGTTGATCTCAGCGCAGCATCTCTCCTATGCTGAATCGAGAGCCCCTCAACATAGCCACTCGACCCGCTACTTGTAACCGAGTGCCTATATCCACCCTTTCAAATGACTTGCTCCCCCCACTCCCCCAGAGATAAACGCATCAACCCAAACTACCCTGCATCACACTGTCGATACCACCACTTGAGCGCTACCAAAATCTCCACAGCACCACTAGTACGTTAGCTTTGTAGCTTCCTTTACACACTTAAGCTACACACTTAAGCCATGCAGTATAACGCGCATGGAAAGCGCATCGAAAGAAAGAGGAGACCATGACCAGCACCCCAATCCTGCAGTCCTTATCATCACACCTTCTGCACCAGAAGCTGTGAATTAAGCAAGTATAAAATGCGCACCCAACGTTCCAATGGCGGCCACCCCTCCCGGCGCCCTGCCCCGCCAATTACTACGGCGCCTCCCCAACCCTATCCTGACACTTCCACAAGCATTGCTGAGCTAGAGATCAAGACGCGCGAAGACCTCTTGGAAATTGCAAAGGAGCTTGGTATAACCGGCTCCAGCACCCTCAAGAAGCAAGACCTAATACAGCGTCTGATCCAGGCCGAATCAGAACGCCAAGGCCACCTGTTTAGCGGCGGCATTTTGGATCTGGTGGACGATGGTTACGGCTTCCTCCGAGGCGAGGCGCTCCTCCCCGGGCTCAACGATATCTACGTCTCCCAGTCCCAAGTCCGCCGCTTCGGTCTGCGGACGGGCGATATGGTCACCGGCCAGGTCCGGCCGCCCAAAGAAAGCGAAAAGTATCACGGCCTGCTCCGGGTCGAAACCGCAAACGGGCTCGACCCGGACGTCGCTCGCCGCCGTCCGTATTTCGAGCGCCTCACCCCCATCTTCCCCGAGGTGATGATCAACCTTGAGACCACTTCGGAAAACCTCTCCAACCGTCTGGTCAATCTTATAGCTCCCATCGGCCGGGGGCAGCGCGGGTTGATTGTCTCGCCGCCCAAAGCCGGCAAGACCTACCTATTGAAGTCCATTGCCAACGGGGTGCGGGAGAACTACACCGACGTCCATCTAATGGTGGTGCTCATTGGCGAGCGGCCGGAAGAAGTGACCGACATGAAGCGCTCGGTGAAGGGTGAAGTGATAAGCTCCACCTTTGACGAGCCCGTGGAAGACCACGCGCGTGTGGCAGAAATCGCACTGGAACGAGCCAAGCGCTTGGTGGAGGGCGGCCAGCACGTGATGATTCTGTTGGACAGCATCACCCGCCTTGCCCGTGCCTACAACCTCACCATGCCCCCTAGTGGTCGCACTCTTTCGGGCGGCATTGACCCCGTGGCGTTGTATCCCCCCAAACGGTTCTTTGGCGCCGCGCGAAATACTGAAGAAGGCGGCAGCCTGACCGTTATCGCTACCTGCCTGATTGATACCGGCAGCCGCATGGATGACGTGATCTACGAAGAATTCAAGGGCACGGGCAACATGGAACTGCACCTAGACCGCAAGCTCGCTGAAAAGCGCATCTATCCCTCGGTCGACATCCAGCGCAGCGGAACCCGAAGAGAAGAATTGCTACTTGACGAGGCTACACTGCATCGTGTATATCTTTTGCGACGTATGGTTGCCATGATCAACTCAAGCTCTCAGAACCCCACGGAACCCGCAGAACGAGTGCTGGAGCGCATGGCAAAGACCAAGAACAACGCTGAGTTCCTAGCGACGTTGAACCGAGAAGTCTAGCGGGGAAAGCTGCTCTCGGTTCCACGCTGATCGAGGGGGTACTCTTTGCGATACAGTTGGAAAGCGGGCGCAGTACCCGCACCCACTGCAAGCCGTAGGTCACCACGAAAACAGCTCTTGACTAAGAAACGCCCCCCTGTTTCTTCTGTTACACCCCCTGTGCTGCTTCGCCGCTTCGCCGCTCACGGATTCGTCCTCACTATTGCACTTCTGGCCATTGCCGCAAGTAGCTTAGGTATCGCGCCCTTCAACGCCACCACTCCGGAGTCCCCTTTCAATCCGACCGAGTGGCCTCAGTCGGTTTCCTCCGCACCGCTGCACCAAGACCGGCAATATATGATCAAGGCGGCAGTGCCTGTTACGGAATCATCTGTCGATGCCCTCGATACTGCATCAACCCCAACCGAACCCCAACCCCCAACGCAGGCGCAAGCGCAATCCCCAACGCAAGCGCAAGCGCAATCCCCAACGCAAGCGCAAGCGCAACCCCCAAACCAACCCCAAGCGAAACCACCAACCCTGACTTCCGATGCCGATGCCGATGATGCAGATGTCGAGTCCTCTCCCACCACGCCAGCAAGGCTTACCTCCACCAACCGCGGCATCGTTGACTACAAGGTCAAAACTGGCGACACCCTCTCCGGGATAGCCACCCAGTTCGATATCACTACGGCGACGGTAGCGTGGGCCAATGACATCTACAACCCCGACCACCTCGTACCGGGCGACACTTTGCGCATTCCGCCCACGTCTGGCGCACTGCACAAGGTCGGAGCAGGCGAGACGCTCACTTACATCGCCCGGCGCTACCAAGTAGACGTGGAAGACATTATCACCCACCCACTCAACAGCTTCGTCGATCCCGATTCCCTCAGCCTCGGGAAGGAAATTATGATCCCTGGTGGTGTGACGCCCGCGGCCATTCCCGCGCCAGGCTCGGTCGCGCGTTCGGGAGCGGCGCCAGTGCCTCCCCATGACGGCCGCTCTCTACACTGGCCTACCCGCGGCCCGATTATGAGCTGGTTCACCGGCTACCACCGCGGTCTTGACATCTCACCCGCGTACGGAACACCGGTCTATGCCGCCGAAAGGGGCAGAGTGGTCTTGGTGCGATACCTGAGGTATGGTTATGGCTACTATCTCATCATTGACCACGGGGATGGCTATCGCACCCTCTACGCCCACATGTCGTCGATATACGTGAGACCCGGCTCAACTGTGTACCGAGGCCAGAATATCGGTCAAGTCGGGAGCACGGGACGAAGCACAGGCCCCCACCTGCACTTCGAGGTACACGCCTACGGCCGGGCTGTTGACCCCTACCGCTTCCTGCCTTGATAAGCAGGCGCTAACCAGGCAAAGGCCAGGCCCCCACAATTGTGGGGGCCGCTTCATTACTCATGCAGTCATGCGCCCATGTTATGCGTCCATGCCGCTCTTGCCCAACTCCCCTACCCGCTACCCGTTTACCCTCTGCGCCGCTCCAACACCACCACCTGCCTGTCTTGGGGCAAGGTTGACCGCGTCACCGATAACCGCTGCACCGGCGCAATTTCCGGCGCCCCGAGCTCCCGCAAGAATCGCTCCAGCGGTTCGAGATCGGCACGGAGTTGCTCGTCCTGGTAATGCATCGGAATGACCACCCTGGGATCGATCAGGCTGATGGTCTCCACCGCCTTCGAGGCATTGATCGTCGACCCGCCGCCCACGGGAATAAGCAACACGTCCACGTTACCCAGCGCCTCCAGCACGTCGGCCGATGGCACGTCTCCCAGATCCCCCAGGTGGCACACCGACATCCCCTCTAGCTCCATCACGTATACGGTGTTTTTTCCCCGCTCTGCGCCCCGCATCGCATCGTGAAACGTGGTCAGACCGAGTATGAGCACTTCCTTGCTCTCGTACTCACCAGGCCCCCTCACCACGAGTGGCGCCCCGGACACGGCTGCCGCGTTCGAGTGCCCGGCGTGCGGGTGGCTAACGGTGACGATGTCCGCCGGCAGCTGATTCGGAAGCCCCCACTCTTTCGCCGGGGGGTCGGTTATGACTATGGCGTCTCTGCTCCTAATCCTGAAGCAGGAGTGACCTAACCACGTGATATCCATGGTCGTTTGAAGTCCTTAAGCTACGGGATAATTAGCGTTCGTTTGGACCGCGCTCTCGCCGATTGACCACTGCCCACGCCGTGGGCAGCGCTGCTGCCGCCAAGAGCAATTTAATGGTATCGCCCGGAATGAATGGGAGTAAACCGGCGGTGAGCACCTGATCCGCGCCCACAAATGGTGCTAGCCACAGAAGACCGGGAATGTAGAGCACTACACTGCCCACAAACATTGCCCCTACGCTACGGGGGAAACTGCGGTCCCACCCCCGTTCTGCCAGCCAGCCCACCACAAAGGCCGCCAGCACGAAGCCGGCAATGTAGCCATAAGTAGCCGGTCCGCCGGTGCGCGCAAACACCGGGAGTCCCACCGCGCCAAGGCCCACGTAGCTGAGCAGACTCGCTGAACCGCGTACGCTCCCCAGCGCAGCCCCGGCAAGCAGCACGCCGAACGTCTGGCCCGTGATCGGCACCGGTGTAAAGGGAAGCTGGATGGAAACTTGCGCGGTCAGGGCCACGATTAAGCTGAACCCCAGCACCATGAGAATATCTCGCAGTATCCCGGATCCGGGCAGAACGGTTTGAACAAAGGTAGGACGCGCAACTGCACTTAGGTGCATGGAGGTATCTCCTGCGATGGACTACTGAGGTTCAGGGAAAATAGCGGTGTTCGCGAGGCAGTTATGGACGCCACTCCATGACCATGGCCGCCCATGAGATGCCTGCGCCGGCGGCGCACAGCGCCACCACGTCGCCCTCATGCAACCGGCCGCTCTCGGCCGCCTCGCACAGTGCGATAGGAATAGAGGCGCCCGCGGTGTTCCCGTAGCGGTCCACGTTCACGAACACCTTTTCCTCCGGCACCCCCAGCGACTCGCTGACGCTACGCATGATACGGAGATTGGCCTGGTGCGGAATGAACAGATCGATAGCGTCTGCCGTGATGCCCGCCATGTCCAGGGCCTGCCGGGTGGAATCGGTCATCACCCGCACCCCCGTCTTAAACACTTGGGCCCCGTTCATCACCAGAAAACTGCCGCCCGCAGCAGTCTCGTCCAAGGGACTCGCGGATATGCCGGGCGTGTACACGTAGTCGGTCCCGCAGTGATCGTTCCCCATCACCGCACTGAGAATACCGCCCGGCTCGCTCGACGCCTGGACCACCGCCGCGCCCGCACCGTCGCCAAAGAGCACGCACGTTGAGCGGTCCTGCCAGTTCAGGAGGCGGGAATAAACGTCCGCCCCCACTACCAACACCTTCTGATAGACACCGCCGCTAATGAATTGCTGCGCCGTGTAGAGACCGTACAGAAAGCCGCTGCACGCCGCGTTGAGATCGAAAGCGCCTACTGTGCGCATCCCCAGCCCGCGCTGAATCAGGGCTGCAGTGCTAGGGAAGATTCGTTCCGGGCTGGAGTTCGCCGTGATAATGAGGTCAATGTCTGTTGGGTTGAGCCCGGCAACGTCAAGCGCTTGCCGGGAAGCCTCGAGCCCAAGGGTAGAAGGAGTCTCCTCATCGGAGGCAATTCGCCGCGCGCGAATGCCGGTGCGGGTTGTAATCCATTCGTCCGAAGTCGGAAGAGTTTTCGAGAGCTCGTCGTTGTCGACAAGCTGCCTGGGCAGGGCTTTACCCCAGCCGGTAACCCGCGCGAATTGCCTCATCTACCGTCTCCTGTCGTTGCGATCTGCCCTTTGCGCTTAATTGCCCTGCACCGTACGCAGCGTGGTAATACCATGGGAAAGCAACGAGGTCCCTAGCCTGTTTCGCAACATGATGAGCGCAATACCACCCCCCGCCACCGAGAGCGCCGCTATACCCACACCGATCGCCGCTCGCTTCACTAACGCCGCCCGGATTCCTGCCGTGGCCGGAGTGTCCTGCAACCGCTGCGCCTCCACCACCAGCCGCTGGTGTAGGGCCTGCCGGAACGCCGAGTCCGGGGTTACTTCGGGGTACGCCAGCCGCACCCTCGCCCCCAGCCCCCGCAATTCAGCGGGCATATCCGGCCATTCCTGGCTCCGGTGGTTATTATTTATTTCGTCTTCCATCGAGGCCTCCCTTGAGCTCCTCTCGTAGCTCCTCTCGTAATGTCCGCAACGTCCTGTGTAGCAGGGCTTTCACCGCCCCCTCGCTTCGCCCCATGATCTGCCCGATCTCGGCATGAGGGCGCTCTTCCACAAATTTGAGGAGGAGCAACTGCTGGCGGTCCGGCGGGAGCGTTGCCACCGCTTTGCGCACCAACATGGCTTCCTCAACCTGTTCCAGCGGCGCGTCCTGCCGGGCAACCGCTCTCGCTTCATCTATGGGGGACGTCTTGTGCCGCTGACGGTCCCTGTACCAGTTTGCCACTGTATTATGGGCGATACGGTAGAGCCATACGGAAAAGGGCAAGCCCCGGTAGGCATAACTCTGCAAGTGCGTCAGCGCCTGCATAAACACCCGTTCGGTCAGGTCTTCCGCCTCGCCCGTGTCCCCCGTACGGTGGTAGATGTAGCTATAGATCTGGCCAAGGTAGCGCTGATAGAGGTCCCCAAAAGCCTCAGGGTCCGCTTTCGCCCGCTCTACCAGTGCCTGGTCATCATCAGCCACGCCACTACCGTCATGCGCCGTGGGCGTCATCATTAGTAACACCCTCAGAGGACAATAAGATACGCGGTAGTATACTAGAGCTACTCAGCTACAGACAATCACTTGACGCCCGTACTGAGGACGTGTAACATTGAAGTAAATTAGCACTCCCTGCATGAGAGTGCTAATTGGATTGCGGAGGCGAGGTGTTCCCAACGAAAACCTTTGACCTACTGACCGCTAGGCGGGGAGCTATTCTCCGCATTGTCGTGCGTGATTACGTTGAGAAGGCCAGCCCGGTTGGATCGGAGCACATCGCAAAGATCCATCCCATGGGCGTCAGCTCTGCCACCATCCGCAACGAAATGGCGGTGCTTGAAGAAGACGGCTTCATCACGCATCCCCACACCTCAGCGGGGCGGATCCCCTCCGACAGGGGCTATCGGTACTTCGTTGAAGCCCTTATGGAGCAGTCCGACCTCCCAGGGCCGGTACGCCGCGGCGTCCGCCAGCAAATGTCTGCCGGAGAAACCGAAGCCGAAAGCTGGAATGAGCTAGCCCTCAATTTGCTCGCCCAACTGGCCCACGCCGTCGCTCTGATCACGTTACCTCGCGCCCCTGCCGCCCGCTTCAAGCACCTGGAATTGGTGGCGCTCCAAGACTATGTCATGCTGGCCGTGCTGGTACTCCAGGAAGCGCGTATTAAGCAGCAGATCATGCGCATTGATGAAGCGCTGCAGCAGGACGAACTTTCAGCGCTGGCTAACCGCTTGAATGCCACGCTCAGCGGGCTGACCACAAGCCAGGTCGCGCAGCAGATACCGTCCAACTCACCAGCCGCGGCAACGGTTGAAGACAATGTGCTGCGCTTGGTTCACCGGCTCATGGAGCAAGAAGAGCAGCAGCATCCGGAGGCCATTCAACTCGGCGGCCTGCGGAACCTCCTTGGCCAGCCGGAGTTCGCATCCAGCGATCGCCTAGCGAACCTCATGGAATTGGTGGACGACCGCCGCACCGTGGGCGCGCTGTTGCCGAAACTCTTGGAGGGTGAGGATGACTGCCGAGTGGTCATTGGCAAGGAAAATCCTGAGGAACATCTGCAGGAGTACAGCTTGATTGTGGCCCCTTACGGCATCCCCGGCCAGGCAACCGGCACCCTGGGAGTCATGGGGCCTACCAGAATGCACTACGAACGCGCCATTGCCGCCGTGCGCTATCTCTCTGAGGTGCTGACCGATCTCATGATGGTGCAGCAGGGCAGCGCGCAGCCTGAGGAAGATGATGCAGCAAGAAGAACAGCAGCACCCGATTAATCCGCTAGAGGAACCAACACCAACCAACCCAACGCCAGATGATCCCCAAGACAGTGAAGCGCTGAACGCCAGACTCGCTGAGGAACGGCAACGGGCGGAGAGCTTCTATGCAAGCTGGCAGCGCGCCGCGGCGGACTTTGCGAATTTCAAGCGCCGCACCGAACAAGAGCGGTCTGAGGCCGCCAAGTTTGCGGGAGTTGGGCTGGTACTCCAACTGCTGCCCATAGTGGACGACTTGGAGCGCGCGCTGTTGAACGTGCCCAAAGAGCTAGGCGGATTGACCTGGATCGATGGCGTCCACATCATCTACCGCAAACTCATGGCCGTTATGGATGCCCAAGGCGTCCAACCCATCGAAGCCGTGGGTCAGGATTTCGATCCCAATCTGCACGAAGCGGTCATGAGAGCGCCCGGCGCAGACGGTAAGGTACTGTCTGAACTCCAACGCGGCTACACGTTGCAAGGCCGGGTCATCCGCCCCAGTCTGGTGCAGGTGGGAACCGGCGAATCCGCCCCCGCGGAAGCTCCCGCCGCGGCGGAGAACCAGCCCAGCTGACATGCCCCGTTATGATGTGTTGGTGCGCCGACGCTGGTTCGGTGAGCAGTTGGAACAGAAGCTCGGGGAATACGACCACCTGCCCGCGGCACAAGAGCTGTTAGCGCTCGCTCAAGCCCACCAGCTTGGCGGTGGCGCAACGCTCTATGTGCAACCGGCCAAGGGCGGGGGTGAGGCGCATGCCTACCGGGTCCGCGACCTTCAGGCCAACCCTTGATGCGGCCTGAGGCAGCACGCTGATGCTAGCCCCATTCGCCTAGCCCGTAGCTTATCGCTGCGGCAGCAGCCAGTCCCGCCGTCTCCGTCCTAAGAACGCGCGGCCCCAGCGTCACTATCTCGATCCCCTGGCCGGCGGCCTCCGTAAGCTCCTCCGGGCTAAAGCCACCTTCCGGGCCTACAAATAGCCGAACGGCCTCGATAGCGCCTGCGGCGGTAAGCGCCGCACGCAACGGTCGTCCCTCCGCACTCGGATGCAGCGCCAAGCGGAGCGGTGCAGGCGCCCTGAACGCCTCACGTGCGGTCGAGAGCGCACTCAGTGCGGGTATACGGCCCCTGCCCGCCTGCTCCGCCGCCTCTTGCAGTATCTGCTCCCAGCGCGGCCGCCGCCGCTCCCAAGCGCTGGCCGACAGCCGCACTACGCTCCGTTGACACTGCATCGGTACGAACGTCGACACCCCCAACTCGGTGCCTTTTTGGAGCACGAGCTCCCATTTGTCTGCTTTTACCAAGCCCTGACACAGCGTAATGTGGACGCGCGGCTCTTCATCCGCCACCGTGTGCCCCGTAATCCTGCCCTCGGCTCGCGTGGAGGTCGCCACAGTGAGCTCTACCCGGTAGCAGGCGCCCTGATTGTCCAGTGCCAGCACCGTCCCCCCCACCTGCATGCGGAGGACGCTCGCCATTTGGCGCGCCTGCGCTATCGTAAAAGTAACGTTGTCAGAGGTAATGGCCTCTGCCGGCACAAAGAAGCGCTGCATACTCAGGAGACGCGTATGATGAGGGTGCGCCAAGCGTCATAGCGCCGAATGTGGATGGCGGGTGCGCCCGCCCTCCGGTACGCGCCGGTCACGCGGCGGATTGCTGGCGCACCGATACCGCTGGCAATGATGCCGCCGCCGTGGGCTACCGCGCTCACCAGCGCCGGGGCCAGTTGTTGGTGCAGGGGCGAGGTAAGGTTGGCCAGCAATAGATCGGCCTGGCCCCACGCCGCTACCGCTGCAGCGTCGATGCTGCCGGCGTGCACCGCTACCCGGTCTTCAACCCCGTTTCGGATGCAGTTTTCCTGTGCCGCTGCTACGGCAACCGAGTCGGTGTCTAAGGCCAATACCCGCGCGGCCCCCAGCTTAGCCGCAGCGACGGCCAGTACGCCCGATCCGGTTCCCAAGTCAACCACTCGGTCGCCGGAACGGAGTGTCTGTTCCAGCGCCAACAAGCAGGACATAGTGGTAGGATGGTCGCCCGTCCCAAAGGCCATCCCGGGGTCGATCTCAACCACAACATCCCCGGGGTTAGGGCTGAACTGCTCCCAGGACGGCTTGATCACTAAGTGGCGTCCCACTCGCAACGGCTTGAAGTGGTGCTTCCATGCGCTAGCCCAATCGGCCTCGTCTACCTGGAGCTCGCTCAGCACACCGTACGGCGCCGTCAGCTCCAGCAGTAGGTCGCGTTGCGCCGGCAGGTCGCTATCGTTCGGGAGGTAGCAGCGGACGGTGCTGGGAAGATCGGGCAGCGTGTACTCTTCGCTCCCGGGTGTGGTTTCGATTGCGGGCTCCACCACAACCCCACCGTGCGCCAGATGGATCAGTTGGTCCGCTAACTCATCGGCTTTGGAGGCCGCCGTTTGCAGCCTGAACTCGACCCACTGCATGTGTCAGGCGGCGCCTGCGGCAGGCTCAGCCGGCAAGCGCATCGATGATCTTGCCCAAGAAACCCTTGTCGTCTCTAGGGTTTCCTTGCGCATGGAACGTTTTACCAAGCTCGGCCAGCAACCGCTTTTGCTCATCGGTGAGTTCGCTGGGGATGATCACCCGCACGGTCACCAACTGATCGCCTCGCCCGCTACTCTGAAGATGCGGCACGCCTTTGCCCCGTAGGCGGAACACCTGCCCCGACTGGGTTCCAGCCGGTATGCGCATCTCCACGTCTCCATCCACCGTGGGCACGGCAGCTGTAGTGCCCAGCGAGGCCTGCGCCAAGTTTACGCCCAGCGTGTGGAGGATGTCGTCATTCCGCCGCTCAAAATGCTGGTGGGTGCGGACGGCTATCGCCACATAGAGATTCCCCGGCGGCCCGCCCCGTCCGCCGGCATCCCCCTCGCCGCTTAGACGGAGTTGCGTCCCGCTATCCACTCCGGGCGGGATCTTGACCATAACTTTCTTGGGCTTATGCTCTTTACCGGCGCCGCGGCACTGCGTGCAAGGGGCCGCAATTCGCACGCCCTCGCCGCGGCAGCTGGAGCAAGTGGCTACGTTGACAAACTGGCCGAAGATGCTCTGCTGCACTCGCCGCACTTCACCGCTGCCGTTGCATGCCGTGCACTTTACCGGCTGGGAACCCGGCTCGCTGCGCTTTCCCGCACAGCGGGAGCACCGCTCGTATCGGTCAACCTCAATCTGCTTCTCCGCGCCGAACACCGCCTCCTCGAAATCGAGGTCAATCTGGGTACGCAGATCGCTCCCCGGTTGCGCTCCCTGCCGGCCCCGGCTGCCGGTACCACCGAAAAAGGCGTCGAAGATATCGCCAAACCCGTTGAAGCCCTCGAACCCCTCGAAGCCGCGGCCACCCCCACCCTGCACACCGTCCGGCCCAAACCGATCGTAGCTGGACCGCTTCTCAGTATCGGAAAGAATCTCGTACGCTTCGTTAATCTCCTTGAAGCGTGCTTCAGCATCCGAGTCCTTGTTGCGATCGGGGTGATATTGGAACGCAAGTTTACGGAACGCCCGCTTGAGATCTTCCTCACTGGCGTTTCTATCGACTCCGAGGACTTCGTAATAGTCCCGCTTGGTTGTGGCCATCTACTGAATCTCTATTCGCCTTTGGGATAAACAAGAAGGCTGCCATGCAGCCTTCCGTACCCCCATTATAACGGCTTAGCAGGACGATACGCTATCCTCAGACCCTGCTCTGGTTAAAAACCGGTGGTGCCACCCGTCCCCGCTGCCCTCCGCGCACGTCTCTCTATCACAAAGCTATCGTCAACCCAACCGCCTACAGTTGGCCGCGACGCCCACCTGGAGGAATATGCGTAGCGTACCGTCAATTACTTGCTAGGTTGAGGCGCCTCTGCAATACCGTATTGCTGCAGTACCTGCTGATAATCTTGGTAGCTCCCGATTCCTTCCACCGCCTGCACGAACGCGATGAGCGAACCGCTCCGCTCGAACAGCGCCTTTAGCTGCGGGCCAATCGGGTCAACCGACCCCGGCGTGTCGGCGTAGGTGCCGTGGAAAGCAAAGTAGGCCTGGTTGAGCTTGCGAATGTAGTAGCCCTGCCTCACAAAGTCTTTGCGGCGCTCCTCCATATACAGCTCCGCCGTTTCAACCCTCCCCTCTGCCAGCAACCGCTCCGCCTCCAGTCGCGTCGCTCTCATTTCCTGGCGGAAGTTGAATGCCGGCTTGGCGCCCGTCGCGGGCGGTGTCTCCGGTGCCGCGGCCGCCTCTCTAAATTGCGGCGCGAGTTGCCGGCTGATCTCCCGGCCAATGATGTTTGCCACCGTCTCATTTATCGTCCGCATCTGGCGACTCTGGAAATAGTTGAAGCCCAACGGCTTAAAGAAGAGATATGTATGACTCCACTCATGCGCCACGGATTGCAGCACAAAATCCAGATTCGCGTTGCTGGTCACGATGGTTGGATACGTGGAGTAACCACCGGTCGGTTCCACAATCGCGGACCAGCCCAACGCCTCCGCGTCGTGTTCCAGCGTGGCGACCTGGCCGGTGGTCAGCCCCGGCTCCAGCACGTTGGCGCGCTCCTGTCGTATCTCCGTGCGCGGTGAGATCACCAGTACGCTCGGCGGCGCGACGATGGCAAAGGCCACCGGTGGCAACAGCACGCCGCTGGCAAGCGGCAACGGCGCGGATAGACCCGCCGCCGCCAACTGCTCCGACACCTGGGCCGTGAGTACGCGCTCCACTCTGGGCCGCAATGCTTTCCACTCTTCCCGCGCCTCCTCAAACCGTAGCTGCGCTTGTGCCTTGCCCGCCGCCGTCTGTGTCTGCGCCCGTGCCAAGTCCGCCGCGCGCATCGTACGGCGCAACTCGAAGAAACGCCGTACCGCGGCCACCTCACCCGCCTCATCGGCGCTACTGCCATCGCCCGCCAGCCGCAGCGCGCCCCAGCGCGCGAGCTGTGTGGTCTCCCACTCCAGGATGTCGAACCGGCAACATGCGTCTACGGCGTCTAGCGCATCTTCGGTGGCGCGAAAGCCCTGTGTGTCAACTCTGGTGGTGGCCTGTAGCGCCAAGAATGCCCGCTGAACGCCGAACACCGCCGCCAGCGTCGCTGCAACAAGGCACAGCAGGAAGACGGCGATCCAAAAACGCCAGGGACGACGGCTCCGAGAACCGCCGGATAACCGCATTTTCTGCATATATCGTGAGCATAACATCCAGAGCTGCGGCGCACCTATAAGCTGTTAGAGCGGGCAGCGTTCGGTTCCTTGCGGATGGCTAAGGCATCCGCTATCCTCAATGTAAACCTCGAGTTGTTGCGTGGCATCTGCTCCAGCCAACCTTCAGACAGCGGCACCGTGGCTATCCGTTGTTGTTCCGCTTTATAACGAGTCCGAGAGCCTACCGGAACTATTTGCGCAGATCCGTGAGTCTCTGGCCGACGGTAGCTATGAACTCCTCGCCGTGGACGATGGGAGTTCTGACAACTCCTTCGCCGTGCTTCAGGAGCTCCAACGCCAGGATCCACGGATCCGCCTGATTCGCTTTGCCCGCAACTTCGGTAAGGCCGAGGCGCTCGCCGCAGGTTTCCGAGAGGCCCGGGGTGAGGTTATCGTGACCTTGGACGCGGACCTCCAGGATGACCCCCGGGAGATCCCCGCTCTCGTCCAGGCGTTGGGTCGGGGCTTCGACTTGGCCAACGGGTGGAAGCGAGATCGCCGGGACCCGGTGTCCAAGACCATTCCTTCCCGGGTCTTCAACGCGATCACGGGATTCGCCACCGGCGTCCGACTCCATGACCTCAACAGCGGCTTCAAAGCCTACCGTCGTCGGGTGGTGGCCGAACTAAACGTCTACGGAGAGCTGCACCGCTTCCTGCCGGTGCTGGCGTACTGGAAGGGCTTCCGGGTCACTGAAGTAGCCGTAGTCCACCACGCGCGCCGCTATGGTCGCTCAAAGTACGGGGCAAGGCGCTTTCTCTCTGGTGTCTTAGACTTGATGACCGTGCTCTACCTCACGCGCTTTCAGCGTAAACCGCTGCATCTCTTTGGCTCGGTTGGCCTGGCGAGTTTGGGACTGGGGATGCTTATCAATCTCTACCTTACGATGCTCTGGCTCACGGGTGAGACTATTGGAACCCGTCCGCTGTTGCAACTGGGAGTGCTCCTCACTGTCATGGGCATCCAGTTTCTCAGCCTGGGGTTGTTGGGAGAGATGGTCACCTTAAACGCCGTGGAGGATAAGCGGCGCGCTCATGTTTATGAGCTGCACGAGCCTCCAACCACCACCGACCCAGATGTGTCGCCTGCATCTGCTCCTGCCCGTCCTGTCGCCCAGGAAGTGCGGCTGTCGCGGTGAATGCCGCCACCAGGCCAGCTGCTGCGCAGTGGCTCAGCGCCACTGAGTTGGAGATCGTCTGGGGAGACGATCACGTGAGCCTCTACCGCACCGACTATTTGCGGGCCCGCTGTCCCTGCGCCGAGTGCGCCGTGGAACGCCGCAACCCCATGAGCGCCGACTTGCTGCGCCCAAGACCCACCGCGGCCGGTCTGGCAAGCCCACAGGTGGAGCCGGCCGGAAACTACGGCATCCGTATCTACTGGCGGGACGGCCACAACACCGGCATCTACCCCTTCGACCACCTTAGGGGTATCTGCCCCTGTGCCGAGTGTGCGACGGACCGCGCCCCGCAGCAATGACCGCCGCCAAAATGCCCGCTGCAGCCAGTAGCAATTATCAGAAGCACACCAACCCCAGCCGCCCGCATCAATGGCTGCTACGCCGCTTCCATCGCAGCGTGGCCGCACACGTGGCGGCGGCGATCTCCCAACACCAGCCCGGGACCCGTCCTGTCGTCCTCGACGCCGGTTGCGGTGAGGGCTTTGTAGCCGCCTATCTCGCCGCGCAGTGGCCGGATCTGCCGATCATCGGCGTGGAGTCACGCCTGGCCCCCCTCGGCATGGCCCGGCGGCTGGTGGCGGCCCGCGGCTGGCTGCAGGGCGACGTTGGCGCGCTGCCATTCCGAGACCACAGCATTCCCCTCGTCCTCTGCCTTGAAGTACTAGAGCACCTGAGCGACCCCTGGGCTGCCGTCGCGGAGCTGCAACGGGTCTCCTCCGGCCACATCATCGTGAGCGTACCCAACCAACCCTACTTTGCTCTGGGCAACCTTCTGCGTGGGAAGAACTTCACCACACTGGGTGACGATCCCGACCACCGTTCCCACTGGCGCGGCGCAACCTTTCTCCGCGAGCTCCGTCGCCATCTGGACGTTACGCACTTCGACCACGTCTTCCCCTGGGTGATCGCGGTTGCAGTGGCAGGAGACCGGCCCGGTGCGTAATCCTATCGGCCGCACTGGCTGGCGCAACGTGCAGCCCCCCAGGGATGACGCCACCGAAGCCCCGCCGGAAGCGCCCGCTGCCATCCCCGCCCCCGACGACACGCTCGTGGCCCCTTTGGTCTACTGCATCGTTGCCCTGTACGCCGTCACCTTTGCCATCCTCAGCACCCTCCAGCACATTAGCTTCCAGACCCACGCCTTCGATCTCGGAAACATGGATCAGGCCGTCTGGAACACCGTCAACGGCCGGCCGTTGGAGTTCACCAACTGGGAGGGCGGCACCAACCGCATGGCCGCGCACGTGGAGCCCATTCTCTTCCTGGTCGCACCGCTCTACCACGTCTACAGCAGCCCCATAACGCTCTTGGTGCTCCAGTCCATAGTGATCTCTTTGGGCGCGTTTCCAGCCTTTTGGCTGGCCAGAGACGTGCTGAGAAACAGCTTTGCCGCCGCGGTCTTTAGCTTCAGCTACCTGCTTGCTCCCGCACTCGAGATTGCCAACCTGTCGGACTTCCACGCCGTCTCCCTGAGTTCCGCGCTCCTCTTGTTTGCCTTCTACTACATGTATAAGCAGCAGTACTTGGGCTTTTTTGTGGCTGCCGTACTGGCCATGTCCACCAAGGAACACGTTCCAATGAGCGTCTTTCTGATGGGGCTGTACATTGCCCTGGCGCAACGCCGGCTCTGGATCGGCGCCGGGGTGTGCAGCATTGCCGCAGTATGGACCTTCCTGGCTTTTGTGGTCATCATCCCCTACTTCAATCCGGAAGGCGTCTCACCCTACCTCAGCCGTTACGACCAACTCGGTGCAACCCCTATGGAGATTCTCATGCGGCTGCTGAGCGACCCTGCGTCCGTTATCGCTCTCATCTCCGAGCCCGAGCGGGTCGGCTATCTGCAGCAACTGTTCGCTCCCACCCTCTACCTCGCGCTCTTAAGCCCCGCAACGCTGATCATGACCGGGCCCGACCTTGCCATCAGTTTGCTAAGCAACTTCACTGAGACGTACGCGGGCAAAGCCCACTATGGCGCCGTCATCGTACCCTTTGCCACCGCTAGCGCGATTTTAGGGACCGGCCTCCTCCGTAAGATACTGGCGCATTTCCACCGCACTTTCGCCCAGATTGTGGTGGGTCTGATAGCCGCCGGCGTCCTCATCAGCTCCTTGGCAAGCTACTACACTGACGTCTTCCTGCCCCTGACCGACCACTTTCCGAAGCGGGACGACCGCCATGCAGTGGTGCGCCGCATCATGGCGGACATCCCCCCGGACGCCGCTGTCTCCGCCAGCAGCCAGCTCAACCCTCACCTGGCCCACCGTCGCCAGCTCTCGCTGTTTCCCGAGGTCGAAAAGGCTGACCACATTCTGTTGGACGTGACGGCGTCGCCGTATCCTATCGACACCGCCAATCAGTGGTACCGGGTGCAGCAGTTACTCAACAGCGAGGCGTGGGGCGTGGCTGCGGCTAAAGAAGGCTACTTGCTATTGCGTCGCGGCGGGACTAGCACCGCTATTCCTCAGGAGTTCACCGACTTTGCCCGCGCTCCCCAAGATGTGCAGTACCCCACCCTGGACATGGCGTTTGGCGAAGCGCTCACACTGGCCGGTTACCATCTGGAGCCGGGCGCCGTGCTCCACGGCGTCGATCCCTACGCCGAGATGACACTCTACTGGCGGGTGAATCGCCCCCTGGCGGAAGACGTGCTTATTCAAGTGTCCGTTATCGACGAGCTGGACAACTCCCAGGTCTATTTGGAACGTTTTCAAGCAGCCACGCTTTGGTACCCGTCCTCCCAGTGGGAGCAGGGGGCACTGATCCGGGTACACGTGCCTTATTTGCCGCTGCACACCGCCGAGCGGGCGGAAGTACGCGTGGGCATCTTTTCCCGCCAGCCCCCGCATGATCCCATCACGCAGCTTTTACCGGCCCCAGCTTCTGAGCGACTGTTGCGGGATGACGGGCTTACCGTCCGTATAGCTGAATTACGGAAGGGAGTAACCTTTGTTTGGTAGCGGCAAGAGAAAAGCGGGGCCAAGCGCGCCTTTGCTGCTAAGCCTGGCGCTCCTGGCGGGCGCGGCTCTGAGCCTCGGCTGGTCGCTTCAGCGGGAACCGCTGCCCCGGCTTGCACTGCCCGCCACCTACGCCGCCGACCCCGCAGTGCAGCTGGCTGCCGCCACCCTGGATGCCGCCCTGGTAGCAAGCTCCCCCACAGCGCTTCCCTGGACGGCGTTATTGCCCCAGGACCCTCCGCTGCAAGTGGTGGTGGGCGCCCCGCACAGCCCGCAAGTCGCGCAGCTGACGCACCGCGCCGGAATAGTCATTCTGCCCCGATCGGACGAGGAGTACAGCATCTATCCGTTGCCGGGCCTCAGCCCCCCACGTGTCATTGTGGTGGGCGGCGGCCCCTTGGGCATTGCCTACGGCCTGGAGCAATTGGCGCAAGATCTGCAATTGCGCCGCCCCTATCTTCAGTACCCCATCCCCATTCACCGCTCGCCGGCAATGCAAGTACGCTTGGTGGCTGATCCCCTAGACCCGCGCTACCCCGGCCCCGACCAAGCCCTGGAATGGGGCTATAACGCAGTGCTCACCGAACCGTGGCCCACCCTTGTGCTGTTTGACCGCTACGATCCGGCCATCTACAACCCCGCACGGTTTGCCAAGGAGCGGGCCTGGGTGGAAGCCCGCCGGGAGCTCGCTGGGCAGCAGATCCACCGCGCAAAGCGCCTGCACCTCAAGGTGTTCGCACCAGGCGACGTGATCAGTCTGCCCAACCAGGTGGCCGCGCTCTACGGCAAAGCGGTGACCAACGGCGACGCTCCCGCGCGTTACTGCATCGAACTACCGAAGGTCCAGGCCGTGCTGGCCGCCGCGCTCGATGAGCTTTTCACCACCTTCCCGGAGGTAGACGGCGTGATGGTGCGGACCGGCGAAAACTACGCCATCGAGCACATCTCCGGCAACACTCCGCAAGCCGCGCAATGCGGTGCCGATGGCCAAGACAGCATGGCCCGCATGCTCCGGTTCATGTATCAGCAGGTAGTGGTTCGCCACGGCAAGCAGCTTATCCAGCGCACCTGGGACCTGGGCAACGACGGCGCGCACGCTCAACCCGGAATCAGCCGCCGCCTTGCTGCCGCGGTGCCGGCTCAGCCGCCCCCGGTATTCTCCATCAAGATCACCGAAACTGACTTCTGGCGCTACAACCGTCTCAATCCCACTCTCACCGAGATCACCCTGCCGCGTATGGTCGAATTTCAAGCCGCCCGAGAATATGAAGGGAAGGGCGCATTCCCCAACTATGTGGGCGCTATCTATGCCCAGGGGCTGCCGGAGCTGGGGGAGAACGGTGGCATTCAGCAGGCCTACCGGGCCGGTGTCCGCCAGGCGTGGATATGGGCAAAAGGTGGTGGCTGGGACGGCCCCACCTTGCAGTCGGATATCTGGGTGGACGCTAACGTGTACGCCTTGAGTCGCTTATTGTGGGAACCGGATGCCGACCCGGCTGTGCTCGCCCGAGACTGGGCCGCCCTTCGTTTCGGCGCGGCAGCGTCCCCGTATGTCGCCAACCTGCTCATGCGCTCCAGTGAGGCTTCGCTCAAGGCCTTCTACGTGCGCTGCTACGCACTAAAGCACGGGGCATGGATCCCCAACCTGCTCTGGGTTCGTGACGACGTCGTATCCGGGGGTCCCCGCATGGAGGCGCTCTACCACAGTTGCAGCAGCGACGCGGAGATCAGCCAGGCCCTCCAGGAGAAACGGGAGGCCGTGGCCTTGGTGGACGAGATGATCGAGGACTACCACCTTGCCGAGCCGCATATTACCGATCACAAACTCGCAGAAACTGTCCTGGTAAGCCTGCTCTACCAGCGTTCTCTGTTCGAGAGCTTCCAGCACTATTTCGAAGGCATGTTCAACTACTACCGCTATCGCGATAGCGGCAAGCGCAACGCCGCCGCCCGCCACAACGCGCTAGCGGCATTCCAGGCGCTGGACGACGCTTGGGCCACACACACCACGATCATCCCCATGCTCCCTGGCGCGGCCACCCCTTTCCGAAGCGCGGGAATGGACGAGACGATTGCCCACGCCCGCCGCGACCTCGGCGTCCCGTAAACCGACCTCCGCAACCGCGCCACCGCCCGCCGTTTGTCCTCTCACCCACCCCAGGCTTGCGCTGCCCTTGAGCCGCACCGGATAATGCAAAAGCAATGTTGCTCGCACTCGACATCGGCAACACCAACGTTACCCTCGGCGTCTTCGACGGAGAGGACTTGAGCGCGACCTGGCGTTTCGCCTCCGACCCCCACAAGATGTCGGATGAGTACGCCGTGCTGCTCATGAACCTCCTGCCCCAGGCTGACGTGCGCTTCGAAGACATGACGGCCGCCGTGATCTGCAGCAGCGTGCCGCCCCTCGTGACTACCTTCGAGGAACTTTGCCGGCGGTATTTCGGCATCACGCCTATAGTGGTCGGCGCCGGTATCAAGACCGGAGTCCGGGTCCTTTATGAATCCCCCCGCGAAGTCGGCGCAGATCGTATCACCGATGCCGTGGCCGCCTATCGCACCTACGGCGGGCCGGTCATCGTCGTGGATTGCGGCACCGCCACCGTGCTGGACGTGGTGACCAAGGAGGGCGATTACTTGGGCGGTGCCATAGCGCCCGGCATCCTGGTGGCCGTCGACGCGCTGGTCGCCAATACTTCCATGCTCCGCCGCATCGAGCTGGTCCGCCCCAAGCAGGCTATCGGCCGGAACACCGTCCACAGCATGCAGTCAGGCATCCTCTTTGGCTACGTGGGACTCATCGAAGGCCTGGTGATGCGCTTTAAGCAAGAGTTGGACGGCGTCCCCACCGTGGTAGCAACCGGTGGTCTCGCCCCCCTGATTGCCAAAGAGACCGCGGTCATTGACGCCGTGGCCCCTGATTTGACCCTCCACGGCCTCCGCATGATTTACGAGATGAACCGTGAGGGCTAATCCGCCGTCTATCAGAGGAGCCACCAGCAGGACAGTATGAGCCTCCAAGGCAAGCACGTCGTTCTAGGGGTTTCTGGCAGCATCGCCGCGTACAAGGCCGCCGACCTTGCCAGCAAGCTGACCCAATCAGGCGCGCAAGTGAGCGTTGTAATGACGGCCGCCGCGCAACATTTCGTTGCCCCGTTGACCTTCCGCAGCATCACCCACCAGCCGGTGCTCACCGACTGGTTTGACCCCGCGTCCGACCTCGCGATTCAGCATGTTGCCCTGGCGGAATCCGCCGACGCGGTGCTCATTGCGCCCGCCACGGCAGACGTGCTGGCGAAGCTGGCCCACGGTATGGCCGACGACCCCCTCACCGGCACTGTGCTTGCTACTGCCGCGCCCGTGGTGGCCGCCCCTGCCATGGATGCCCACATGTTCGACAACCCGGCCACACAGCAGAACCTGCGGTTGCTGCAAGAGCGGGGCGTGGTTATCGTAGGCCCGGAGGCCGGACGGCTCGCATCAGGGCTAACCGGCATGGGCCGCTTGGCTTCCAGCGAGGCGATCATCGGTGCTCTGGGCCAGGTGTTGGGACGCACCGGCGACCTCGCTGGCCGCCATGTGGTGGTCAGCGCCGGGCCCACCGAGGAGCCCCTGGACCCCGCACGGCATATTACCAACCGCTCCTCCGGCAAAATGGGCTACGCCATTGCCGAAGCTGCCCGTGATCGGGGCGCGCACGTCACCCTCATCACCGGCCCCACTGCGCTCCCCAATCCCCCTGGCGTTGAGCTGCGCCGCATCCGGACCGCGCTCGAACTCTTCCAGGCCGTGCAGCAGGCCACCGGCGCGGCCGATGCCCTGATTATGGCCGCTGCCCCCGCCGACTTCCGTCCGGCCGCAGTTGCCGCGCAAAAGATCAAGAAGGGCGCCGAAGAGTCCATGACCGTGGAGCTGCTGAAGAACCCCGACATCTTGGCCGGAACCACGGGAAGCTTTATAAAGGTGGGATTTGCCGCGGAGAGTGAGGCATTGTTGAGCAACGCCCGCAGCAAGCTTTCCGCCAAGGGACTCCACCTCATTGTTGCCAACGACATCACCGCAACCGACAGCGGTTTCGACGTGGACACTAACCGCGTCACACTGGTCGACCGCGATGGTGGGGTGGAGGAATTACCGCTGCTGCTCAAGTCTGAGGTCGCCGATCGCATCCTTGACCGGGTAGTCTCGCTGCTGGCAGACTGTGGTTCCTAATAGTGCCTGAGCACGCGTGAACCGAACCCCGTATGCTCCTCGTGAGCGGAAAGTGTCTCCTTCAGGCTTCGCATGAGTTTCCTTCTACGTCCCAGCCGCCGACCCATAGTCCTCATCATCGGGCTCCTCCTGGTGCTGCTTGCGCTCGGGAATAAGTTAAACTCCGATAAACAGGTCGGCATTATCAAGGGCGCCGTCCACGATGAATCCGCCAACCAGCCTCCAGCCGAAGCCCAGACCAGCTGGGATCGCCGCCCCATAGTCCTCAGCGCCGTGCTCCTCCTGGTGTTGCTTGCGCTCGGCGCTAGATTCTATTCCGGTTCTCAGGACGGCATTAGCAAGGGCGCCTTCCACGATGCATCCACCAGCCAACCTCTGACGGAAGTCCAGCTCAGCTTGGACCGCCCGCATACACGGCCCGACCAGTCCGACGCCCTCCCATTGGCTGAGGTGGACGAGCAGCAGGCCAGTCAATCGGCGGTCATCCCCACGCCCGACTACACCGAAGCCTTCTTAGCGCCAACTGCCGATGTCTCCCAGCTGTCATTGCGCCCCAGCACCCTCTCCGGACAGGTGCTGGATGAGTTGGATAATCCCGTACCGGGTGCTCAAGTATCCGCTCCGACCGTCAGCACCGAAACCGACACCACCGGCCGGTTTGTGCTCCAAGATGTCCCCCAAGACCCCACCGTGCAGATCAGCGCACGGGGCTATCATAAAACGGTGATCTCCCCGGGTCAGGCCGGGACGGTGGAGGTCCGGCTGGAGCCCTTTGTGGCGCGCGGGATCTACATCGGATTCAATACCCTGGAGGTCCCCCAGCGGCGCGACGCATTGGTGCAGAAGGCCAAGCGCCTGGGGTTCAATGCCATCATCCTGGATGCCAAGAACGATCGTGGGTTAGTCCATGAAGCTGTCGCGACCCCTTTGAACCGAGAAGCAGACGGGGTCGCGTTCCAAAGCGTGAACCTGAAAGAGATAATAAGGCGCCTGAAGGATCAGGGCTTCTACCTTATCGCCCGGCTTAACGTGTTCAAGGATACCCCCGTCGCTCGGCTCAAGCCGGACCGCGCGGTCAAGGCGGGCGCCGCACTCTACCGTGACTGCGCGGATCAGCTCTGGCTGGACCCATTCATTGAAGCGTCCTGGGAGTACAACATCGAACTCGCGGTAAACGCCGCAACAATCGGTTTCGACGAGGTCCAGTTCGATTACGTGCGCTTCCCTACTGACTGCATCACCGGTGCGCTGACCTACTCCAAAGCGCCGGCGGCCGCAGCAAAGCTGAGCGCGATTGAAGGCTTTTTGGCGCAGGCTCAGGCACGACTACGGCCGATGGGCGTTCGCACTTCAGCCGACGTTTTCGGCATGACCGCCACCGTAGAAGATATAGGCATTGGTCAGAACATCGAGGGGATCGCTCAGTACGTGGACTATGTATCGCCAATGGTCTACCCGTCCACCTGGGGTCCGGGATCCCTCGGTGTGGAGTACCCGCCGGCGGAGCCTTACCGCATCGTCTACTCCAGCGTGCAGGCCGCGGTGGAGCGGCTCAAGGGCCGGCCCGTGAAAGTCCGCCCCTGGCTCCAGGCCTTCGATGACTATAAGCAGCAGGGGCTAGCCTACGACGCTCAGAAGATCATGGAGCAGGTAAGGGCCAGCGAAGCCGCCCAGGCGCAGGGGTGGATGCTCTGGGACTCTGCCGGAGCGTATCCCCTGGATCAGCCGCTACACCGCCAGCAATAGCGCGGGTGGTTCACTCCTGCGCCACCCGCTCGGCCAGCGTCACCAGCGTTCGCACCGCTACGCCGGTGTGGCCCTTTACCGTGGCCCCGCGGTCGCGCTCGGAACGGGAGGTGCCCGCAATGTCCAGGTGTGCCCAGCGCGTGTCCTCGGCAAACGCCGCCAGCATTTGCGCTGCGGTGATGGCCCCTCCGGCCCGTCCTGTCCCCGTCTGCCGAACGTCCGCCACGTCGCTCTTCACCAGGTCCTTGTACTCGTCCGTCAGCGGTAGTTGCCATATCAGCTCTCCGGCCGCTTTCGCTGCCTCCAACACCTGGTCGATGACCGATTGGCTATTGCCCATCACTCCGGAGTAGAACGGCCCCAGCGCAATCGAGCAAGCTCCGGTGAGGGTGGCCACGTCCACCAGCGGCGAGAGACCCTCTTTGCGAGCCCACGAAAGCGCATCGGCCAGCAGCATCCGGCCTTCTGCGTCGGTGTTCAGCACCTCGATAGTCTTACCGTTGGATGCCCGCACAATGTCGCCGGGCCGGTACGCCGTGCCGCTGGGAAGATTCTCCGCCGCGGGAACAATACCCACCACGTTCACCCTCGGCTTCAGTTGAGCAATCGCCTGCATCGCCGCAATGATCGCCGCGCCGCCCGCCATGTCCCCCTTCATGTTCTCCATCCCCGACGACGGCTTGATCGAGATGCCGCCGGAGTCGAAGGTCACCCCCTTGCCGATAAGTGCCAGCGCCGGTTTCTCCGGCAGCGCCTGGGGCGAGCTGTAGCGCATGGTGATGAACTTGGGCGGCTGTACGCTGCCCTGGGCCACCGCCAGCAGCGCGCCCATGCCCATCTGTTCCATCTCGGCGCGGTCATAGGCGCGGAACTCGAGGCTGTAGCGCCGAGCCACCTGCTCCGCCTCTTCGGCCAGCTGCGTGGGCGTCATGAAGTTTGAGCTTTCGTTAGCCAGGTCCCGGCAAAGGTTGGTAGCCTCCGCCAGGATCCTCCCGCGCGTGATCCCGTGCTCCAAAGCTTGGACCTTGGCGCTATCGAATTCCACAACCCGCAACTCATCCAATTCCTTATCGCCATCCTCCTTGGATTTGTGGCGCTGGAACCGGTACAGCCCCAGCAGTGCGCCCTCGGTCAGCGCCTGTGCCGCAGCGTCCGGCGCAATGCCGCCGATGCCGGCGCCGTGGACAATGGTTGCGCTGCGGCTGAAGCCATGGCGGCGCAGGAAACGCGCCGCTTCCGCGCTGACCTTCCGCACCGCAGACACGTCGAACCCGCTGTCCTTGCCCAGGCCGGCGATCACAACCCGCTTGGCCGGCAGTTTTCCGAAGGTGTGGATAACCGTGAACTCCCCGGCCTTGCCCTTGACGTCGCCGTCAGCAATGAGTTGGCTGATGGCCCCATCCAGCGCTCGGTCTACCGCGCCCGTTGCGCCCCCCGGCGTGGTCACCCCCTCAAACAGGTTGACCACAATGGCGTCCACTTGCTGTGCCGCAATATCCCCAATAGCGAGCTTGATTTCCATAACACGTCCCTCTTCGTTTCGGAGCTTCCAATGCTGCGTAAGTGTGCCCAATAGTATAGCGCTTGCCCACCGCTTCCCGTGCGTTTACTCACCGCCGGCAATTGCCTTACCCGCCCACTACCGCTAGACTCACATGCGGACGGCAGCGGCCGTATCGGCCGATGCCCCCGGCTGGCTGCCCACTTTCCGCACACACGCATTTATATATGACTGACCACCGATTAGGAGGGACCAGAACCATGGCACGCAACGCTATTTATTTACCAGACCTGGGCCTGAGCGACAGTACCCAGCGCCATCTAGTGCCGGATGCCGTGGTGGTTGGCGACATGTTGTTCTCAGGTGGGATCGCAGGCTTCGATCCCAAGACCGGCCAGTTGCCCGAATCCAATGAAGCGCAGGCCGCACTGGTCTACGAACGCATCGCCGCCGTCTTGGAACTCAGCGGATTCTCCTCAAACGAGATTGGCCACTGGTTCGTATGGGCGCGTGATCGCCACACCAAGATCAGCGCCGTCAACCCCTTGTGGGAGCAGTGGTTCCCCGACATCGGCAATCGCCCCGCCCGCCACGCGCTCGCCCGCCAGCTCGACCCCGGACAGCACTACCGGATCGAGGTCATCGGTGCGAAGGGCGCGCATCGCCAGAGTCACGAGGTGCACCCCAACATCTTCCATACCGGCGGCACCTCCACAAAGGCCTTCATCCCCTTTGGCACCACGGCGGGGGACTACCTATTCACCGGCCCCACCTACGGCATGTACCCCAGCAATCGCAAAATGGGCGAGACCCGCTACAGACAAGCCGAGCTGTGCCACGAGAACAACATGCTCCTTTACTCCATGACCGGCTTCACCCCCGAAAACCTGGCGCAGATGTTCGTGTGGTACCACGATGCCGACAGCAAGACCGCGGCCGTTCAGTTCACCGACGCCCTGTTCCCCGACCCGCAGGATCGGCCTGCCGTCCACTACATCTACTCCCAACTGCCCTACTGGGCCGCAGTCGAGGCGCAATTCCTCATCCAGTACGACATCATCGGCCTCCGTGGCGGTAAGCGTACGGTCATCAACGTGCCCGGCGTTCAGCCGCTCGATGGCAGCGGTGATGCGGTACCCGCCGGTGTTAGCATGGGCAACCTCTGCTTTTCATCTGTCTGCATCGGCCAGGATCCGAAGACCGGGGAGTTGGCTGATTCTTTGGAGCGTCAAACCGAGCTCGCGTTCAACAACGCGCGCGCCGTGGTTGAAGCCGGCGGCTTCAGCCCCGAGGACATCGGTCACGTCTACGTGTGGTATCCCGACCACAGCGCCCGGGAAACCGTGGACAAGGTCTGGGCGCGCGTCTTCCCGAAACCTGAGGACCGGCCGGCCCGGCACAGTCTCCCCGCAGACCTGCCCGACGGCGTGCTCGTTGGAGTCGAAGTCACCGCCGCCCGCTAACCTCATGGAAACGAGTCCCGTGAAGATGGGAGTGCGTATAGGAGTAACACTATGGTAACCAGAAACCTCATCGGTGCCCCCGTCACCCGGGCCGAAGGGCCGGACAAAGTCTCCGGCCATGCACAATACGCCGCAGACGTCCAGCTGCCCGGCATGCTCTGGGCCAAAGTCCTGCGCAGTCCCTACCCCCATGCGCGCATCATAAGCATCGATGCCTCCAAGGCCCGCCAGGCCCCCGGCGTCGTGGGCGTGGTCACCGGGCCAGAGCACCCCGGCCTGTTAGTTGGCCGGCAATTCCGCGATATGCCGGTGCTCTGCTGGGACCGCGTGCGCTACATCGGCGACCGAGTCGCCGCCGTGGCCGCTGAAACCAAGGAGGCCGCAGAAGCCGCGCTCCAACTCATCGAAGTTGAGTACGAGCCGCTCCCGGCCGTCTTCGACCCCCTAGAGGCAATGGAACCGGACGCGCCGCTGCTCCACGATGATATTACCGCCTATGACGGCGGCCAGCAGGCCAACCTGGTCACCGACGTGCGCAACGGCCTCACCCGCGTCACCTTCAAGAAGGGCGACGTGGAGGCCGGATTCCAGGCTGCCGATTTCGTCCTCGAGCACACCTTTCGCCTGCCTGCCCACCATGCCGGCTACCTGGAGCCCCATAGCAGCGTGGTCGACATTCAGCCTGACGGCAAGGTGCACATCTGGTGCTCCACCAAGTCGCCGTTTCGCACCCGCAACGAGATCGCCAAGGCCGTCAACATCGCGCAGGAACACGTGCGCTTGAACCCTGTATTCGTAGGAGGCGACTTCGGTGGCAAGGGCGACTCCGGCGATGCGACCATTGCCTATCTCCTCGCCAAGCAAACCGGGCGGCCGGTGAAGGCGGTCAAGACGTTTACCGAGGAACTGACCGCCGCCAGCCCCAGCCATCCCTCAGTAGTGACCATCCGGTCCGGTGTCACCCGGGACGGCCGCGTCGTGGCCCGCACCGTGCGTGCGCTTCACGCTACTGGGGCCTACGGCGCCTACAAGCCATCGCCCAACGTGGCTATCACCGGTGTCTCCCATGGCGCCGGCCCCTACAAGGTGGACAACACCTTCTTTGAGACCCTCCAGGTCTACACTAACCACGTGCCTGGCGGCTTTTACCGTGCCCCCGGCGCCCCTCAGACCGTTTTCGCCGTAGAGTGCCATACCGACCTCATCGCCCAAGAGTTGGGCATGGACCCGGCGGAGTTCCGCCGCCGCAACATCCTTGAGGAGGGCGACGCCAACGGCATTGGCCATCACCTAATCGGCGTGCGCGCCAAGGAAACCTTGGAGGCCGCGCTGGATGCTGCGGAGTGGAGCGGGCTCAAGCCCGGGCCCAACTACGGCCGCGGCGTCGCCATGTATGAGCGGCACACTCCCGGCGGTGTCTCCGGCGCCACCCTCACTGCCACCAGCGACGGCAAGGTGAGCATGCTCAGCCCCACCTTCGATCAGGGGGTGGGTACTCATAC
Organism: Dehalococcoidia bacterium; assembly: GCA_965261835.1. Taxonomy (GTDB): domain Bacteria; phylum Chloroflexota; class Dehalococcoidia; order SHYD01; family SHYD01. Next base: position 684,876 of record OZ253478.1, read on the forward strand.
CGTGCTGAAGCAGATTATCGCCCAGGAGTTCCAGTTGCCCCCCGGCTCCGTAGAGGTAGTCGTCGGTAACACCGATACCGCCCCCTACGACCCCGGCGTTGGCGGCAGCCGCGTCACCAATACCGCCGGCGCGGCGACGCTGGAGGCCGCCGCGCTGCTGAAGGCCGAGCTCACCAAGCGCGCCGCCAGCCTCCTGGAGTGCCCGGAAGACATGGTTGCCCTCACCGCCGGCGCATTCTGGGTAAGAGAAGACCCTCGCCAGCAGGTGGGCGTGGGCGCCATCGTGACCCGCAGCAACAACGGACAGCCCATTCGCGTCACCTCTGAAGTCAACGTCAAGACCCGTGATGACATAACCTGCTTCGTGGCCCAGGTTGCTGAGGTAGAGGTCGATCCCGAGACCGGCCAGGTCAAGCTGCTCCGCTTCACCTCCGCACACGACTCCGGAACCGTCATCAACCCGATCACCCACCAGGGCCAGATCGATGGCGGCTTGGTGCAGGGCCTCGGTATCGCGATGATGGAAGATCTCGCTATCGAGGACGGCCAGGTGACCACGCCCCACCTCGGCGAGTACAAGCTGCCCTCAATCGCCGACATCCCGGCCTCGGTCCAGACGCGGCTGCTGGATCAGCCCGACGGGCCCCTGCCCTACGGCGGCAAGGCCATCGGGGAGATGGCCAACGTCTCGCCGCCACCCGCTGTGGCCAACGCCATCGCTGACGCCGTGGGCGTCCGCCTCTTCGATCTGCCGCTTACCGCAGAGAAGGTCTACCGAGCGTTGCAGGAAAGAAATGGGGGCCGCTGATGCCGGTTATTGACGCCGACACTCACGTTATCGAGAACGAGCGCACCTGGGAGTACCTCTCTGAAGCGGACCGCCGTCACAAGCCGCGCCTCATGGTGGCGCAAGAGGAGAACCTGCGCCACACCCAGCAGGCGGCATGGATCATCGACCAAGAGGTGTACCCCCGCCGCTCCTTTGACCCCGAGAAGACCGGCACGCCACTCGGCGCTCAGGAGCTCAGCGACGCCGCCCTCCGGCTCTCTCACATGGACCAGCTGGGCGTGGACATCCACGTTATGTACCCCACCACTCTGCTCGGCTTATTCGCCACCTCCCGCCCGGACACTCAGGTTGCCCTGTGCACCTCCTATAACCGCTGGCTGGCGGATATCTGGGCGCAGGGACAGGGTCGCCTCCGCTGGATGGTCGCCCCGCCGGTCAACACCATGGACGCCGCCATCGCCGAGCTGCGGTTCGGGAAGGAGCACGGCGCCTGCGGGTTAATGTTGCACGGTCTCCTGGACGAACGGCCGCCCACCGACCCCTACTTCTTCCCGCTTTACGAAGAGGCTAGCGCCCTCAACTTCCCAGTCTGTTACCACGCCGGCGAGGGCAGCAAAATGCTCCGCCAGGTGTTCCATTCCCGCACCAACGTCTACTGGCGGTCCAAGATGCCGGTCATCAGTGCTTTCCATGCCCTGGTGCGTGGTAACATCCCGGACAAGTTCCCCAACCTGCGCTGGGGCTTCATCGAGGCCAGCGCCTCATGGGTGCCTTACTTGATCCGTGACTTAGGCGCATTTGCGGCAATGGACGGAAAGTCACTGAAAAGTGATCTGCTCCGTGCTAACCGTTTCTACGTGACCTGCGAGACCCAGGACGATCTGCCCTACGTGCTCCAGTATGCGGGGGAGGACAACCTCGTCATCGGCTCCGACTACGGCCACGCCGACCCCTCCAGTGTGCTCGAAGCGCTTACTATCCTGAAGCGCCGCGGCGAGACCGGGGAAGTCCGTGAGGAAGCCGTCCGCAAGATCCTGGACGACAACGCCCGCGCCCTCTACGGGCTGTAGCCAGCCTGTGTCGAAATCAGTCACGCTACCGGTAAGCTCGTTGCAGCGTCTTTAGCCGTTAGCCAGCGCTGTGCAAAGCACTGTGCTAGCCATCGAGTGTGGGGTAGTGCCCCTGCCCTACGCTATAGCAAATAAACCGGCGCCTGCAGTTATGCAGGCGCCGGTTTTTCCGTTCTCGGATTCGTGCTAGTAAACCGGCGCTTTGAGCGCCTCATCACCCTTCTGCTTAACCAGCCGCTCTCGCAAGACCGCGCTGTACTTCGTTGCCGCGTTGATCCGCATTGCCGTCCCCTCGGGGGTGCGGCCGCCTAACCAGTCCCAGCCCTCCCACGGCACGTCGATGCACTCGTTCTTGGCCGGGTCGCGGAACTCGTTCATCAATGCCTCGCCCCGCTCCATGGTTGCCAGTTGCTCCCTAAGCAGCCGGCGGTACAGGATGATCCCCTTGTCGGAGAGGCCCAGATGCTCGGTGGGCCGGTCGGCTATACGCCCCTGGCTGAACCACGCCCACATATCCTGGCCGCTGTTGTTGTCCAGCAGGTCCCAGGGAATGTTGCCGTAGTCGTCGTTCTTGGGCATCGGCACTTCGTAGTACGGGATCTTGTCCTGGTGGGTGTTGCCCGTCTCATCGGGCAAGTAGGCGTAGTACCAGATGTGCAGTGTGTTCTCATCGTCAATCGGCACCCGGTATTGGAAGCCGGGTCCCACCCGTAGGATGTTGGGGAACAGCACCGGATGGCCGATGCGCCAGTTCGGGCTTTCCTCGGTCTCTCCGGATACGATGCGCCGCTTGATGATGCCGTTATCGTATACGTCGAACCCAATTTTCTCGTGCGACCACACCGAAGCGGTCTGTTCACCGTTTTTGTAGAACGTACGCTTCAGGTCGCTGCGGCCCAGACGCTCCAGCACGTAGTTGCTGAAGTGACCGTGCAGCCACTCCACGTGCACCGGGTCCAGCGAGTTCTCCATGCACTGCATCCAGTTGCAGGGGATGACCGTGGCCCCCACGTCGCGCACCACGTCGTCCCATACAAACAGGTCCCAGCGCGGCAGCAATGGCGCCGGCTGCGGCCCCAGGTAGGCGAAGATTAGGCCCACCAGCTCCTGCACCGGATAGGACTTGATGGTGATCTTGTCTTTGAAGTTGCTGTTGGGGTCCTCAGCCTGCTCGTAGGGCTGCTCCAAGCACTGGCCACTCTGGTTAAACAGCCACCCGTGGTAGGGGCAGCGCAAGCCTTCCTCTTCAGGGATGCCGTACAGCATGTTGACCTTGCGGTGGGGGCAGCGGTCCTCAATGAGGCCCAGGTTGCCGGAGCGGTCTTTGTACAGCGTAAGGTCCTCACCCAGCAGCCGGACCGCCTTGGTGGGGTTCTCGTCGAGTTGTACGCTGGCGGCGATGGGCTGCCAGTAGCGCCGCATCAAGTCCCCCATCGGGGTGCCGGGGCCTACCCGCGTCAGTCGGTCGTTCTCGGCTTTAGATAGCATGGTCGCCTCCTATAATGTGTAATGTGCTTGGATTGGAAGAGAGTTACTTTTCCGCCACCAGCGGGCGGCCCGTATTGATCCACTCGGGATACAGCTCCTGCACCGTGCCCGGTGTACGCAGCCGCCAGACCTCAAGCCCGGAGTTACCCTGCGCCCGGAATGGGAAGTTAATGCCCCCGCGCATCTCCTGAGGCACCGGGATCAGCTCGTTCTTGGCCGGGTCGCGGAACTCGTTCATCAGCTCCTCCCCCCGTTCCATCCGCTCCAACTGCGCTTTGAGTAGCCGCCGATACATGATGATCCCCTTGTCGGACAGCCCCAGCTTTTCTGTAGGCCGGTCCGCTATCTTTCCCTGAGTCATCCAGGCCATCAGGTCCTGCCCGGGCGCGTTGTCCAATAGCGGCCAGATCGGCTGCCCGTGCTCATCTGGATGCGGTAGGGTCACCTCATAGAAGGGGATCGTCGTTTGTGGTGGCTCCGTCGTCCCCTTGGGCGGCACGTACACGGTATACCAGAAATGGTAGGTATGCTCGTCGTCCACCGGCACCCGGTACTGGAAGTTGAGCACGCCGCCTTTGTCACTGACGCCGCCGCCGCTGCGGAGGATCTGCGGGAACAGGATGGGGTGTCCCACCTTCCAGTTTTCGTCCTCCTCGCTTTCTCCTTCCAGTATTCGTCGCTTGATAATGCCGTGCTCAAAGATATCGAACCCAATCTTCTTGTGCTGCCAGGTGCGGGCCACAAACCGGTCCTTTATCCAGGTCATCACCCGGGTATCTTGTCCCAAGCGTTCCAGCACGTAGTCTGAAAAGTACCCGTGCAGCCACTCCGCGTGGATGGGGTCTAACGAGTTCTCCATGATCTGCAGCCAATTGCAGGGAATGACGCACGCCGCGGCGTCCCGGTACACGTTGTCCATGACGAACAGGTCCCAGCGCGGCAGCAACGGCGCCGGCGCCGGCCCCATGTAAGCGAAGATGACGCCACCTAGCTCTTCCACACGGTAGGCTTTGATGGTGATCTTCTCTTTGAAGTTACTGTTGGGGTCTTCGGCTTGCTCGTAAGGCTGTTCCAGACACTGGCCGCTCTGGTTAAACAGCCAGCCGTGGTAGGGGCAGCGCAGGCCTTCCTCCTCCGGGATGCCGTACAGCATGTTGACCTTGCGGTGGGGGCAGCGATCCTCGATGAGGCCCAGGTTGCCGGAACGGTCTCTGTACAGCGTGAGGTCCTCACCCATTAGCCGGATGGCCTTGGTGGGGTTCTCGTCCAGCTCCGATGCCACCGTAATCGGGTGCCAATAGCGGCGCAGCAGGTTACCCATCGGCGTGCCGGGACCCACTCTGGTGAGCAGTTCGTTGTCTAATTCAGAGAGCATTCCCAACTCCTTTGCTCGTCAACGGCGCTATCGGTTAGCAGCATTAGCGGCCATCAATACGTGTCACAATAGCCACAGTGCGGGCATCAGTCAAGTTGCTAGCCTCGGGCAGTGCACCGCAGCGCACGCGCGGCCATTCGGGAGCCTTCAGCTCTCAAGTTGACACCCCCTACCCCCAATGCTAAGCTACGGCGCGCTTGAGGATCACGCCTGTTTCTCATAAATCTCGCAACAACACTGCAACACTTACAGCACTTGAGGAGGTAACCGTGGCCGAACAACCAGTTCTGCGCTTTGGCATCATCGGCATCGGCTCTGGGGCAAGGGGTTTGCTCCAAGCCTTTAGGGAGCACCCCGGCATTAAAATCGTGGCTGCGGCCGACACTCGCCAAGACGCCCTAGACAAGTTTGCAGAGGAATACGGCGCCGAAACCTACCTGTCCCCTGAAGACCTGTGCAAGAACCCCGATGTCGATGCGGTATGGGTGGCAACGCCCAACCACTTTCACGCCCAGCACGTGATCATCGCCGCGGATCACAAGAAGCACGTAATCGTTTCCAAGCCTATGGCGGTCAGCCTCGACCAGTGCAAGGAGATGATTGCTGCGGCCAACAAGAACGGCGTCCGCCTGCTGGCCGGGCACACCCAGAGCATGCTCCCCGGCATCCGCAAGATGGCCGAATTGGTGCGCAGCGGCGCGTATGGTCGGCTGGGCATGGTCCACTCCTGGAACTACACCCCCTGGATTTACCGCCCCCGCATGCCGGAAGAGCTCGACGTCAAGACCGGCGGCGGCGTCGTCTTCCGCCAGTCCCCCCATCACATCGACATCGTCCGCCTCATCGGCGGCGGGATGGTCCGGAGCGTTCGTGCTATGACCCTCCAGCTCGACGATAGCCGCCCCGTGCCCGGCGCCTTCACTTGCTACCTGGAGTTTGAGGACGGCACACCCGCCACTATCGTCTACAACGGCTATGGCCATTTCAATGCCTCAGACCTGACCTTCGGCCTCGGTGGCCTCAATACACCGGGCCAGACGCCCCAGACCTTCGTGGCCTCAGGGATGACCAAAGAGCAAGAGGCGGCGCTGAAAGAGACCGCCCGCTATACCGCCCGCAGTGAGAACCAGCCGCCGCCACCGGTGTTTTCCGACGCCGACGTGCCCTCAGTGCCCTTCGGCCTCACGCTGGCAAGCTGCGCTAAGGCAGACATCCGCCAGTCCCCGAAAGGCCTGACCGTTTACGGAGAGCTCGGTGCGGAGGAAGAGGTGCCCGTGATTGGGCCGGAACCCCGCGGATATTCTGAACTGGAAGAGATGTACCAGGGCGTGGTCAACGGCATGCCCATCGTTCATGACGGACGCTGGGGACTGGCCACCCAGGAGGTGACTATGGGCATCATCCAGTCCGCGGCAGAACGCCGGGAGATCATGATGCAGCACCAGGTGCCGTTCCCCGCATAAACACCATGCCCACGCAGTTGACAGCGCGTTATGCGAGTGCTGTAAAGTATAGAATACTGTTCCTGTTCCTAGGTTAGCGCCAGAGGAGATATAGATGCTGTCTAAGGCAGACAATGATCGATTGACCAGAGTTGGCCCCGGCACCCCGATGGGGGACTTAATGCGTCGCTACTGGCAGCCCATCGGCGCCAGCGTACAACTCGACGAGAACCCCACCAAGGCCGTCCGGCTGCTGGGTGAGGACCTCACGCTGTACAAAGACCGCTCCGGCAACCTGGGCCTCATTGAGGACCGCTGCCCCCACCGCAAGGTCAACATGCTGTACGGCATCCCTGAAGAGGAAGGCTTGCGCTGCCCCTACCACGGGTGGCTGTTTAACCAGAGTGGCCAGTGCTTGGAGCAGCCCTACGAGCAGGCTGAGGACCCCAACAGCAACTTCAAAGAGAAGATCAAGATCAAGTCCTATCCGGTCCAGGAACTGCGCGGCCTGATCTTCGCGTACCTTGGCCCGCAGCCGGTGCCATTGCTGCCGCGCTGGGACCTGTTTACGTGGGACAACGTAATGTGGGATATCGGCGCTACCGTCATCCCCTGCAACTGGCTGCAGTGCATGGAGAACTCACTGGACCCGGTGCACGTGGAGTGGCTGCACATCCACTTCAGCAACTATGTGCTGGAGCGCCTGGGCCGCACTGATCTCAAGCGCAGCATGTTCGTGAACAATCAGGCCTCCACCGGCGTCTACTCGCATGAGAAGATCGGCTTCGACGCCTTCGAGCATGGCATCCTCAAGCGCCGCATCGTCGCCGGCCAGACCGAGGAGAACGTCGAGTGGCGCATCGGCCACCCCGTGGTGTTCCCCAACATCCTGCGCGTCGGCAGCGGCTTCCAATACCGGGTGCCCATCGACGACGAGAATACCCTCCACATGTACTTCACGGCGCACATCTTCCCTGAGGGCGAAGCGCTGCCCCAGGATACGATCCCGTACTTTGAAGTACCCATGCCGGCCACGGCGAACTACGGCGAGATCCCCTGGAACCTGCTGGACAACAACAGCGGCCAGGATATGTGGGCGTGGTTCAGCCAGGGCCGCATAGCGGACCGGCCTACCGAGCATCTGGGACTCTCCGACAAGGGGATTATTCTGTACCGCCGCATGCTCAAGGAAGAGCTGAACAAAGTGGAGCGGGGCGAGGATACCTTGAACATCTTCCGCGACCCGGCCAAGAACGAGTGCATCAACCTGCCCTGGGAGGGTCAGGAAGGCGGTGAACGCTTCCTTGCCACCACCAACCGCAGGACCGGTCAGGCCACCAAGTACAGCCCAGTCCTGCGTGACTTGGTGTTGCGCACCAAGGGCACCGAAGCGCTGGAGCAGCCGGTCAATTAGCGTCCTTTAGCGTGTTAATCGCCACGATTGAACGGGGCCAACCAAGTACGGTTGGCCCCGTTCAATTTGTGGGCCCACGCCTACCGTAGCGCTGTACTACTGAGCAAATGCTATCTCCTCACCGCTCACTCCGCCCCCTCCTCCTCGCGCTTACGGTTGCCTGGATGGCCGCATGTACCGGTACGGAAGCGGAGGTTGTGCAGCTCCCCACCCCCATCAACTTCACGGCCACTGCAGCCGCTGCTAGCGTTGCAACCGCCGTCCCACCCGCGCCCACGGCTACGGCCGCCAGTGTCGCAACTGCCGTCCCGCCCGCGCCCACGGCTACGGCCGCCAGTGTAGCAACTGCCGTCCCGCCCGCGCCCACGGCTGCGGCCGCCAGTGTCGCAACCGCCGTCCCGCCCGCGCCCACGGCTACGGCCGCCAGTGTCGCAACCGCTATCCCGCCTGCGCCCACGGCTACGGCCGCCAGCGTCGCAACCGCTATCCCGCCCACGGCTACGGCCGCCAGCGTCGCAACTGCCGTCCCGCCCGCGCCCACGGCTACGGCCGCCCCCCCGTCAGCGCCCACGCTGCAGTACCAACCCCAGCACGTACCGCAAGGAGGAGTGCTCACGGTAACTGTCAGCGCCGGACAGCCTATCCGAGGGGTTACGGGATCGCTCGGCGGCCGCGCCCTCGTGTTTGCGTTGGCGGCGGGGGCGAAGGACGCCTGGAGCGTGGCTGGCTTCCGCTCCGATGCCGCATTGTCGCCGCAGGCGCTTGCGGTCGCGGTAGAAACTGAGGATGGAGTGCGCACCCAGCTAAGCGGTATCGTTCAGGTAGTGGATGGCGGGTTTCCGGTCGAGCACATCACTATACCGCCTGACCAGAGTGTGTTCTTGGACCCCGATGTGCTCAACAGAGAATGGAACAAGCTGTTGAGCATCGCACGGCAGGTCACCGGTGCGCCGCTCTGGGAAGGCTCCTTCAGCCTTCCGGCACAAGGCCCCATGACCTCGCCCTACGGTATCCGCCGCTCTTACAACAACGGCCCGCCCAGTCCTCATGAAGGCCACGACATTGGCGCAGAGGCCGGTGCGCCCGTGATGGCCTCCAACCACGGTGTGGTCGAAGTGGCCGCCACCTGGGAAGTGCGGGGCAACGTGGTCATCATCAACCACGGCATGGGGTTGTACAGCGGCTATTACCACCTCTCCGAGATCGCTGTGGCTCCCGGTCAACCCGTGACCAAAGGCCTGTTAATCGGCAAAGTGGGTGAAACCGGCCTCGTGACCGGGCCCCACCTGCACTGGGAAGTTATTCTCCGGGGCAGCCATGTTGCACCCCTCCAATGGACCGATCAGCCTTTTCCCCGGTAAATCTTGACCTTCTCACCGCAATCGGGTTGGCCGCCTGCCTGCCGTAGAAGAATCGAAGAATCGAAGATGTGAGATCTATGGTAGACTCATGCAGGCTTGACAATCACTAAAGACGGGGGCCCTATGAACGAGCTCAACATGCTCATCTTATTCCTCCACATCGCAGGAGCAATTGCCTGGATCGGTGGTCTGTTCTACCTCCGCTTCGTTGTCCTGCCCGTGCTCATGGCCGCCGCTCCAACGGTGCGCGGGCCTGTGCTGGTCGAGCTGGGCCCACGCAGTGTGCGGATGTTGCTACGAGTCGCCGAGTTGACCATCGTCGCCGGCGTCGTCAGTTTTTTTCTGCTCGGTGGCTTCCCGCGCATGGCGTCGCTGTGGGGACAGGTGCTCGGCCTGGGATTCGTCTTAGCCGTGGCTATCTACATCATCGGACAAGTGGTCATCAGACCCGTGGCCTTCCAGGTGGCCAACACCATTAAGGCAATGGCGGCTGGCCAAGCTCAGGAGGACGCCCCCGCTCTGCTGATGGCGCTCGGCAACAAACAGCGGCGAGCCATGAACATCCAGCTCGGCCTCGCCGTCATCGTCGTGATCACTATGGCCATCGCCCGCTTCGCCTAACCATCAGCTAACGATCAGCGCAGCCCCGCCTGCCGCAGCGGCTCCAGCACGTTGATGAACGCCGCGATGCGTTCCGCCACGGCCGCGGCATACGCCTGGCTCAGCGGCGCTAGTTGAACGTTCTCGTGGATGCGAGTCCAGTGCTTGGTCCACTCCTCACCCTCAACCGTCGGCCCCAGCGCCGCTGTGATGGCGGCAGCGTGGGCCGATAACGCTTCCAGCCCCTGCCGGTTGCACTCCGGGTCCGCCTCGTAGTGCAGGCCGATCTCTAGCCGGGCGGCCCGTGCCTGCACCCACACCTCGTAGTGCACCCGTTCGTCCTCATAATAGAATCCAACTAGGCTGTGGCGCGGCCCCCGCAGCTTGAACGCGCGTAAGTCCGGCGCCAGGTGCGGGCGAACAAGGTCGGGCAGCAGTGCCATAAACTCCCGCACCCGCATCTGTCCGCTACGGGTGGGAGACCGCCGCTTTGCCGTGGATTGGGTCCCCGGCGTCCTTTGACGCATCGCAGCTAACCGCGCCGCCCGAATTCTCGCTCGAGCTGCGTCGCGCTTAAGTGCATCGTTGTCGGCCGACCGTGGGGACAGGTCTGCGGCGCCCGGCAGCGCTCCATGTCCTGCACCAGCGCCCGCATCGCGTCCTCGCTCAAGGGGTCGCCGGCTCGAACTGCGCTGTGGCAGGCCATGGTGGTGGCAAGGGCGTCTTGGGGGTCTGTGGCGCGCAGCCCCGCCAGCACTTCAGCCAGTAACTGATCCAGCGCATCTTCTCGTACTCCTGCCGGGAGCGAGCGCAGCAGTAGTTGCCGCCCGCCGAACTCCTCGATGCTGAATCCGTGCGCTTCCAGCAGGTCCTGCGCCTGAGCAATCAGCGGCGCTTCGTCAGCGGCCAACTCTAACAACCGCGGTTCCAATAGCCCCTGTTGCTCCCAAGGCTGTTGGGCCAGCCGGTCCTGAATTCGCTCGAACAGCACCCGCTCATGGGCCGCGTGCTGGTCGATCAGGTATACCCCGTCTGGCCCTTCGGCGATGATGTAGGTGGCCCCCACCTGGCCCATCACCCGCAGCAGCGGCAAACGGCGGCCCATGGCCTCCGATGCGCCGGCCGGCAATGGAGCCTGTTCGGCAGCCGGCAGCTGGAACAGCGCAGCGTGGCGCGCCGTCTCCGGGCCTACCCACGGGCGCGCTGCTACGGCGCCGCTGCGGGGGGTTGCGCCACCGACTTGTACGTGCGCATCTAGGCTGGCCGAAGTCAACGTCCGCCGGACTGCTGCCTGCACCGCCGCGAATACCTCTCCCTCGTGCCGAAAACGTAGCTCCATCTTGCGGGGATGTACGTTCACGTCCACCTCTTCCGCAGGAACTGCCAGGCGCAACACTGCGATTGGGTGCCGTCCCACCATCAGCGCGTTCTGATACGCCTCTTCTACCGCAAAGGCCAGCGCCCGATGTTGGACCCACCGCTCGTTGACGAAGATGCTGATGCCGCCGCGGCTTGCCCGTGTAATCCCCGGTGGACTCACCAGCCCGGTAACGCTGAGCGCCTGCGCCGCGCCGTCCGGCTCAGCCACGTTCAACAACGCCTCGCCTATAGCGCTCCCGAGCACCGCAGCCACCGCCGTCCGCAGGTCGCCATCGCCCGGGGTGACCAGGGTGCGCTTACCGTCGACTAACAGCGTGAAGGCCACGGCGGGCCGGGCTAGAGCGTACTGGCTCACTACCGTAGCGCAATGTGACGCCTCGGTTGCCGGTGACCGCAGGAATTTTCGGCGTGCCGGGAAGTCGGCAAAGAGGTCCCGCACCGTAACCACCGTGCCCGGCGCCGCGCCGCGCGCCCCCTCTTTCGCTAACCGGCCGCCCTCGTAGTGCACCGCATAGCCGGCCACCGCTTGCGCCGGTCGTGTCAGGAAAGTCACTTCGGCCACGGCAGCTACGCTGGGCAGCGCTTCACCCCGAAAACCCAGGCTGGTCAGCCGCAGCAGATCGTCAGTCTCGGCGATCTTGCTGGTTGCATGGCGTTGGAAGGCCAGCGCCACCTCTTCCGCCGGCAGTCCGCACCCGTCATCCCGCACTCTGATGAGCCGGGTGCCTCCGGCCTGCACCTCAACCACGACATGGGTTGCCGCCGCGTCCAGCGCATTCTCCAGCAGTTCCTTCACAACCGACGCAGGCCGCTCTATCACCTCACCGGCGGCGATCTTAGCGCTGATAGCGTGGGGCAGTACCCGAACCGGCATGGGAGAACTCCTCTGCCACTCTGGCGTCATTCTAGCATGCAGCACACGCCATGACGCCATGTGCCCTGACGGACCCTATGGCCTTGGCAAACATGCGGTAAGGCCCCGTTTCTCGGAAAGCTTAGAAGTCCTCCGCGCGCATGCTATACTGACGCCGAGTAGCTGTTCAAGTGGTGTGATGTGTCATGTCGTTATGGTGGTGCAGTGAAAGCAGTGCTCCTTGCTTTCCTTGTCCTCTCGCTCACTGTGACCACGTTTCCTTCCGTGTGGGGGCTCGCGTCCGGCCTCACGGCAAGTGCGGCGGCCATGCCATCGCAGCCCATTGAGCCGTTGCCTCAACTCCCCCCGCTCACCCTTCCCAACAATGACAAAGCCCTTGCCGGCCCCCAACTCAATCTGCCGCCCGTGCATGATATCTCCATCAAGCTCAGAAACCCCAAGAACCAGCTCACCCTCCAGCGACTGAACAATCTCTTTGGCTCCTCTCTGCTGCGGCAGAACGCGCTCACCGGTGTGGCGACTTTGCGAGCGCCCAAAGGCGTAGCGCCGCAGTACATCGTCGATCAGTTCATGCAGCACCCCGCGGTGGAGTGGGCGGAGACCGTGAAGTGGCGCCGCCTCAGCGATCCTGTGACCCCCACCGACCCGCACTACCCCATTTCCCAGAAGTGGTACTACGACGTGATTAGGGCCCCCGACGCGTGGGATATGGAGCAAGGTAATGCAAGCACCGTCATCGCCATCTTGGACAGCGGAGTCTTTTGTGATCATCCCGACCTAACTGCGAACATCTGGGTCAATACCGCTGAAATACCGGACAACGGCATCGACGACGATGGCAACGGCTTCGAGGACGATGTGAACGGCTACGATTTCGTGGGCGTGGAAACCGGGCAGGGAGATCCGGAAACAACGCCAAATCGCGTGGGAGACTCAGACCCCTGTCTGCACCCTGGCGACCCGTCAATGGGCAATGGCCGGAACGATGACAACACCGGCCAAGCCGATGAGGGCGTAGCGCACGGCACCTTCGTTACCGGTGTCGCGGCCGCCGCGGCCAACAACGGCGAGGGCGTGGCCGGCATGTGCTGGCAGTGCACGATCATGCCAATCCGGGTCGCCAATCCCGAGGGCTGGGTGAGGAGCGACGATACTGCCGGCGGCATCACCTATGCCGCTCTCAACGGCGCCAAGGTGATCAACCTCAGCCTCGGCGGCCCCGAGATAAGCCTGGCGGAGCGGGCAGCCATTGCCAGGGTGATAACCGACTTCGGCGTCACCATTGTGGGCGCGGCTGGCAACGAAAACCAGAACCCACTATTCTATCCCGCCCAATTAAGCAACGTTATCGCCGTCGGATCATCGGCTCGACGCAACATCAAGGGACGGGCGTCCTTCAGCAACTGGGGCACTGGCAGCGCGAACAACCGCACCGTGGACGTCGTGGCTCCTGGCGACGGTCTCGCCTCCACCAGCGTCATCTCCGTGGCCGATCAGCAGGGCGGCCACGGCGCCGTGGGCGCCCCCATCTATATTGGAGGATCAGGAACCTCTTTCTCAGCACCGTTGGTCTCCGGCCTCGTTGGGCTCATGCTTTCTAGGAATCCCGATCTGACCCCCGCGCAGGTGCAGCAGATCCTTAAACAAACGGCGGTCCGCCTGCGTGACGACCCCTCGGACCGCCCCGATGCCGGCCCGGACTGGGCCGGCGCCGGGCTCATAGACGCCGTAGCAGCGCTCAATGCAGTCACGCCGGCCCCTACCCCGTCTCCAACCGGCACCGTCACGCCGTCCCCAACCGAATCGCCAACCGCTACGCCACTTCCCGTGGGGAGTGCGCCGGAGTTGCTTCTGCCAGCTTCAGGTTCCCAACTCACTGGCTTAGGCGCAGCGCTCTCCTGGAATCTGCCGCAGGGGGCAACGCAATACCAGATTCAGGTGCTGCCCGCGCTTAATGACGGCCCGGCTATTAACCTTATCCGCAATGCGGAAACAAGCTACCTAGTGGAGCCCCCAAGCTTCGGCCGGGGCCCATACGTCATGTTGCCCGGCATGACGTATATCTGGCGCGTTCGTTCCACCACTGCCGCCATTGCGATCGATGAGCACAACGACCTCTGGGGCGACTGGTCAGCCCCGTTTACTTTCAAGACCAGAACTGGCTTCAGCACCGCCATCGTGCCGGTAGCCCCAGCGGAAGGCAGCCAAGCTAATTCTGACACGCCCATCTTGCAGTGGGCCAACAGCGACGACAATGTCTTCTACTACGAAATACAGGTGAGCAAAGACCCCGAGTACGGCCCCAACGCCTTCCTGTATTGGGAGCTCCGGCATGGCGGAGCCACGACTCCGCTCAACAGCTACTTGATCCCTGACAATGCTCCCTTAGAGCCTGGGCTGGTCTATTACTGGCGGGTCCGCCCCCGCATCCAGGGCGATGGCGTTCCCGTTGCGTGGTCACCAACCTTCAGTTTCCGGTCGCCATAAGTATCGCCCTGTCACGCGCAGCGCCGCAGGCCAAGGCCTGCGGCGCTCGCATTGCTCTGCGAAAGTTTAGGAAGCAGGGCTGTCGCCGTCGCCAAGATTCGAGCGCTGCGACTGCTGCAAGAGGTAGGGATCGGGGTCCAGATTGCGTATCGTGCTCTGTCCGCTGAAGATCCCGCCGTCTCCGATGCTCAGCGCGTTGGCCAGCACGTCACCGTACACCTTGCCGCCCGGGTAAATCTCCACACGGTCCAGCGCCGTCACCTTGCCCACCACTGTCCCCGCAATCCCCACTTCATGCGCAACGATATCGGCCGTGATCTTAGCTGCCTTCCCCACTATCAACGGCCCCGAGGTTTCGATGTTCCCTTCTACGACGCCGTAGATCAGTAACGGCCCATCGCACTTCAGAATGCCGCTGAAAGTGGTTCCCTGGTTCATGATCGTTTCAGCGTGGTCGGTCGCCTGTGCAGCATGCGCCAGCGCATTGCGACGGTCTGCCATAAGTTGGCCTCCTTGGTTACGCCCATCCCGGGGCAGGGGAAGCACCCGCGCGAGTAGTCTGATTACTGGATTGCTGCGGACGGACATGCAATTGCGCTCCTTGCGCAGGCCTACTCCACCCCACCGGCGGGACGGCCATAGCGCCCTTCGAACTATTCTTGTATAATTTGGAGCACCCGTCAAGGAGGATTCAGTGCCTCGTCGCCCCCGTACCCGATCAACTGCACCCCAACGTCCGCGGCCTGCCCGTGCTCCCGTCGCGGCTCCTGAAGTCTTGCAGGCGCCAGCCGCAGAGTTGCCCAGAGCACCCGAAGCCCGGCAGCGCCCTCAGCCTGTGGCTAGCCAGCCGCGTTATCATGCGCAGTTGACGGATTTCACCTACGTTGCCAAAGACATTCTGCGCATCACCATCATCAGCCTCCTCATCCTAGGCGCAATGTTGGGCGTCTCCAGAGTGATCGGCTAACCCCAGCCACGGCCGCGCGGTGCAACCGGGTTCAACTGGACCCGGTTTTGTCATGCTGAAGGCCGGCCATCTTTACTGCCGCTTGCTATAATGGTGCAGCTTCAGTTCTGGCTTCTTTTAGCTTCTAAAGAATAAGGTGCGCTCATGACAACCGCCGCAGCGCCGCGCTGACGCTCAGCGTTCAGTGGGTGGTGGACGCAATGCAGCCCCTAGGACAACTCCCGTAGTGAGCGCGCTCATGGGCTCTATCAACCGGCCCGCTACGCTGCTCGCGGTGGCGGGCCTCACGGTGCTTGCCCTCTTCCTCCGCCTGCACAACCTGGGCTACGAGAGCCTGGATATTGACGAGGCGGACGTAGTGGCTTATGCGCTCCAAGACTGGCCTGGCCTCCTGCACCGCTTCCTCCAACCGGGCGAAAACGGCCCCCTCTACCTGCTGTTGCTCCGGCTCTGGGTAACCGGCGCCGGCCACAGTGAGCTGGCCCTGCGCCTGTTCTCGGTACTGCCGGCCGTCGCTTCGGTCCCCGTGCTCTACCTGCTCGGTCGCCGTCTCGTCGACGAGCGGAGCGGGCTGGTGGCCGCAGCGCTGCTCACGATCTCGACCTATCACATCTACTTCGCCCAGATGACCAAAATGTACGCGCTGCTCCTGTTACTGGCGCTGCTTTCCTGCCTCTTGTTGCTCCAAGGCTTGCAACGGCCGGCAATGCGCACCTGGGTGGCTTACGTTGTGGTGACCACCGCGGCCATGTACACCCACGTGTTCGGTGCGCTGCTGCTGCCCTGGCACGCGCTGTTTGCCCTGACCCATTTGAGGACCCGGCGGGAAGCGCTGAAACCGTGGCTGCTCTCCACGGCGGCGTTGACCCTTCCCTACCTGCCCCTGGCCGCGGCACGCCTCGGCGCACTCCGCAACCCGGAAACCCTAACCCGGCAGTTCACCGGCCCGCAGGACCTGCCAGGCATGGCGGCCACGCTGGCACGGGAATACGGTACCCGTTACGATCTGCTTCCCGCCCCGCTCTTGGCGGCGTTCTTTCTCGGCCTCACGGCCCTCGGAGCAGCCGCCCTGGTGCGCCGCTACCCCCTGCCCGCAGAAACGAGCGCCGCGCGCTGGTTCCTCGGCCTCGGTCTAGCCCTCCCGCTACTCGTCACCTATGCCATGGTCACATTGGGGGCGCCCCTATTCTCGTCCCGCTACCTCATCCTTACCCTGCCCGTCTTCTACGTCACCTGGGGCGCTGGCATCGCCTGGCTGTTGCAGACCCGTTGGTTGCCGGTAGGAGCGGTACTGCTCATGCTCTTCATCGGCCTGAACGCGGCGCGCTGGACGGAGACCGCCGTGGAGGGCAAGCGCTTTCGGGAGGATTGGCGAGGTGGCGTTGCCCGCCTGGAAGCCCGCTACCAGCCCGGCGACTTGGTGGTGGTGCTGCACGACAGCTCGTTTCACGCGCTCCGGTACTACGCCACCGACGCCATTGGCATCGCCAACGTTGAGGGCGGGCCGGAACGTCCACCGGACATCACCCGCCTGCCCGATCCGCCGCTAAACGGTCGGGTGTGGCTGCTGGCCGCCTACTTTGAAGCGCCCGACCTGCCGCCCGTGGAGGCTTGGCTCTCCGCGCGTGGCGCCCTCGTGGATCGTGAGTGGGAAAGCGGTGTCATGCTAAGCCGCTATCAGCTCCGCCCTTGACCGTCCAGAAAATAGCGCGCGCGGGCCCCTGATCCCTCCACCTGTACCTGCCCCTCCTGTTGGAGCTTTGCGAGGTGTTGGCCGATGTTCCGGCGCGCCAGCGGGTGCAACCGCTTGTCCACGTCCGGGTAAATCGCCCGCAGTAGTCCCTGCGCCGTCTTGGAGCCTTTCCGCAACTGCTCCACAATCTGCGCCTCGCGCTGCTGCCGATGCGCAATGTACTCCCGCACCGCGGCCACCCCATCCCGGAGGATGGGGCCGTGGCCCGGGCAGATGATCGGCGGTTGCAGCGCCAGCAGCTTCTCCAAGCTCCCCATGTACGCAGGTAGGTCATGCACCACCGTGGTGCCCTTCCCCAGGATCGTGTCTCCCGTGAAGAGCACGCCATCCTCCCGGTCCCAGAAGCTCACGGAGTCTTCGCTATGGCCCGGCGTGTCGATGACCTCCAGCCGCACCCCGTCGGCCTCCAGCACGTCGCCCTCCTGCAGCGGCGCCAGCAGACCTTTTCCCACCGCCGGTTCCGCAATGGCGATGGCCTTGGCCGGCGCGTAGAGCCGCGGCCCTATGCTGGCGCGCACCCACGGCAGCCCGCCGCGGTGGTCCGGATGGCTGTGCGTGATCGCGGCCTGCTCCACCCGATAGCGGCGGCCAAGTTTGGTCAGATGGGTAAACATGGCCTGAGTGTAGCGATCTTCCTGCAAACCAGTGTCGATCATGGTCAACGCGCGGTTACCCACGAGGTAGATGTTGGTGCAGACCGGGCGCATGGGGGTCTGCTCCGGTATTTGAATGGCCTGGATACCTGGGATGATGTTCATGCCGATGCCTTTGCCAGATGTGAGCTACCTAGACTTTACGGCCCTGCGGCAGGTTCTGCCGAGCCAGATTGTACCCGCGTACTCACCGGCTGTCATTGCTGCGGGAAGCGGTTCCCTTCTCCCTCCGAGCTTCCATCAATAGAGCGTCGCCTTGCTTGGGGGAGTTCCATCGCCCCCAAGCCCTAAGTAGCCACCTTGTCAACAGGAAGTCCCTGAAATATAATCCGAGATACCTTCAGGAGGTAGAGAAGTTATGGGAACCCCTTACAGTTATTTTGAAAAACAGTTCGTGCCGCTTGCAGACGCCAAGATCGGCGTGATGACCCACGCATTCAACTACGGCACTGCTGTATTCGAAGGCATTCGGGGTAACTGGAACGCCGAGGAGCGGCAACTGTACCTCTTTCGCATGCAGGAGCACTTTGAGCGTTTCATGCGCTCCTGCCGCATCCTTAAGATCGACTTGCCCTACACCATCGAACAATACTGCGAAATCACCCTCAAGCTCGTGGAAATGTGCGGCTACGAGGAGGACATCTACGTCCGGCCCCTCGGCTACAAGTCCGGCCACGTCGTCGGCGTAAAGCTCCACGGTATCGATGATGATGTTCTGCTCTTCGTCACACCCTTCGGCCCCTACCTCGACGTCGAAGAGGGTGCCCGTTGCGGCACCGTAGCCTGGAGGCGCGTGGATGACACCATGATCCCCGCGCGCGCCAAGGTGACCGGCATCTATGTCAACAGCGCCCTCGCTAAGACTGAAGCTATCGAAAACGGCTACGACGAAGCGATTCAGCTCAACAACGACGGCAAAGTCTCCGAGGGCTCCGGCGAAAACATCTTCATCGTCTACAAGAACCAATTGGTAACCCCCTCGCCCTCGGATAACATCCTGGTCGGCATCACCCGTGAGACCGTCATCACCCTCGCCAAAGAGGAGCTCGGCATCGACACCATCGAGCGCTCCATGGCCCGTACCGAGCTCTACGTGGCGGATGAGTGCTTCATGACCGGCACCGCGGCCCACGTCACTCCGGTTATTGAGGTCGACCACCGCAAGGTCGGCGATGGCAAGATGGGTTCCGTCACCGGCAAGCTCCAGAAGCTCTACTTCGACGTCATCCAGGGCAAAGCCCCCAAGTATAAGCACTGGTGCACCCCGGCCTACTCTCAGTCAAAAGTAAGCGCCTGATCGATCCTCGACCCAAGCGCTTCTAGAACTGATGGTCATTCGCCCTCCGCGACGCCGCGGAGTTAGCGTTGCCGCCGCGGTTGTGCTCCTTGCGCTCTGCACTGCCGTAACGCTCACCGTAAACCTGCTGGCGCGCCCCATCGGCCCCGCCACGGCCACGGCTGGCCTGCTGGTAGCCTTACTGCTGGTGCTGGCGCTGGTCTTTGCCTACTGGGCGCTCGTTTGCTGGAGTCTGCACTATCATTTGAACCGGGACCGGCTGGCTATCCGCTGGCTGGGGCATGAGCTACGCATTCCGTTGTCAGACATGCTGGAGTTACTCCCCGCCGTCGCCCTCAGGAATCCCGCGCGGCTACGCGGCCTCATCTGGTCCGGCTTCTGCATGGCCCGCGGCGTCATCCCCGGCCCCGACCCACCGGCCGAGGTGTTGTTCTTCTGTACCAACCGTTCGCCCAGACAGATGCTCTACGTCCGCACGGCCACGCAGCTCTATGCCCTCACCCTCCCCGATCGCTACGCGTTCACCCAGGAGCTGAAGCTTCGGTTGAGCATTGGCCCCGCCCGAGTGTTGGAGCACGCCGGCAGCACCTCAGGCTTCCTGGCGCTCCCAGCGTGGCGGGACCGCGCATTGCTGGCGCTGTTCGCACTGGCGCTGGCGGCCAATGCCGCGCTCTTCGGATTCCAGGCCGCGCTAATGCCCACCCTGCCGGAGCAGATCGTCATCGCGCTGCCTATAGCCGCCTTGAACGACGGCAACCCTAAGACCGCGTTGTTCCTCCTGCCCGCAATCGGGCTGGGCCTCCTCCTGGCAAACAGCCTGATCAGCCTGCTGCTGCACCAAAGAGAGCGCTTGGCCGCCTACCTCTTCGTCATCTGTGCCATCATCATCCAGGGCGTGCTCTGGTATACCTCGCTCGACGCCGTGGTCTAGGCCAGGCTGCCAGCCGACGTTGACCATCCGCGCAGCCCGTCCGGAGGAGTACGACCAGGTCGCTGCCCCCGCCCCATCGCAGTGACACTGGGAGAGGTACCTCCGCGACTTGGTGGATGTCCGCAGCCGCCTCGCAGATTCGGCACTGCTCGTAGCGGAAGCGGACGGACGTTTACTCGGCACGGTCACCTACTATCCACCCTATCCACCGCCCTCAGAAAACGGCCAATACTGGCCCGTCGCGTGGGCCGGCATCCGCCTGCTGGGGGTCCATCCAGACGCCAGGGGACGCCGCTGGGGTCATCTCCTCACTGAGCACTGCATCGAACGCGCCCGGGCAGAGCGCGCGGTGGCCATCGGCTTGCACACCACCGTGCAGATGGAGGTTGCCCGCGCTATGTACGAGCGGATGGGTTTTGTGCGCAGCCCGGAATACGACCTAACTGTAGCGCCGCCGCTCGTTGTTATGGCGTAGGTGGCGTATGTATTGAAGCTAGCTTAAGCCTAACCCGCGAACAGGCAGGAATTTCGTGGCGGTGAGGCTACTCTATCAGCCTTGACCCGCGCCCAACCGTGCGCCGTACTGCCGCTCGTAGTACTCCAGGTACTCCCCGGAACGCAGTGGTTGCCACCATTCCGGATGCACGCGGTACCACTGCACCGTCGCCGTCAGCGCTGCCTCGAACTCATGCTCCGGCTCCCAGCCCAGCGCTCGCAGTTTGCTCGAGTCGATCCGGTAGCGCCGGTCGTGTCCCGGCCGATCTGCAACCGGCTGGATCAGGCGCTCCGGCTTGTCAAGCGCCGCTAGCACCATCCGGGTGACGTCGATGTTCTGCTGCTCGTTGCCAGTCCCCACGTTGTAGACGTTGCCGGGCTGCCCGCGCTGCAGCGCCGTATCGATGCCTGAGCAGTGGTCCAGCACGTAGATCCACTCCCGCACCTGCTGGCCGTCTCCGTAGAGCGGCAGCGGAAGCTCCTGCAAGGCATTGGTAGCGAAGAGCGGGATCACCTTCTCCGGATACTGGTAGGGGCCAAAGGTATTGCAGCCGCGCGTGATGACCACCGGCAACCCGTGAGTGTGGTAGTACGCCAACGCCATCCGGTCACCCTCTGCCTTGCTGGCTGCGTAAGGGTTGCGGGGCGAAAGCGCGTCCCCCTCGGTGGACGCGCCCGTGAGCACCTCGCCATACACCTCGTCGGTACTCACCTGCACGTACCGCTCCACTCCGAACTCACGGGCCGCCTCCAGCAGTACCTTGGTGCCGTAGACGTTGGTGCGGAGAAAGTCTTCCGCACTCAGGATCGCGCGGTCCACGTGCGTAGCGGCGGCAAAGTTCACTACCGCGTCCACCGCATGTTCCCGGAAGGCCGCCGCCACCGCCACCTCATCCGCAATGTCGCCCTGAATGAACCCGTACCTCTCCTCAAACCGCGACGGCAGATCGGCAAGGTTGGCGGGATTGCCGGCGTAGGTCAGCTTGTCGAAGACGATGACCCGGGCTTCACCGTGACGCTCCAGCATGAGCCGGGCAAAGTTGCTGCCGATGAACCCAGCCCCTCCGGTCACCAGGATGGTGTGCATTGGCCTACCTACTGCGCCTCCCGTCTCGAACCCGCTGGAACCGTTATTCAGCGGCCGGTACTGGGGCCGCCTGCACCGCCGGTCCTACCCAGATGGTCTGGATGTTAACGAACTCCCGGATACCGTACGCGCTCAGCTCCCGCCCGTACCCGCTGCGTTTTACTCCGCCGAAAGGCAGACGCGGATCGGATGCCACCATACCGTTCAAGAAGACACAGCCCGCCTCAATGTCCCGCGCTAGGCTCACGCCCCGGTCGATGTCCTGGGTCCAAAGGCTGGCCCCCAACCCGAACTGAGAGTCGTTGGCTACCGCCACTGCCTCCGCGGCATCGCGCACCCGCATGACCGCCGCGGCCGGGCCAAAGGTCTCTTCTCCCCACACCGGCATGTCGCGTTGCACTTGGGATACCACTGTAGGCTCGTAGAAGTACCCCCGGCCGGACCGAGCTCCGCCACCGGTTAGTACTCGTGCCCCCGCCCGAATTGCCACCTGCACCTGGCGGTCCAGATCGTCCCGCAGATCGCCTCGGGCCATCGGGCCCACCTGCACCGAGCGGACTAGGGGATCGCCCACTTCGAGGCCGGCTACCGCGGTGGCAAACCGCTGCTCGAACTCCTCCGCCACACCCTCCTCCACGATAAACCGTTTCGCGGCAATGCAGCTCTGGCCGTTGTTTTGGTTACGGGCCATTGCCGCTACCTGAGCCGCCATCGCGAGGTCCGCGTCATTCAGCACGATGTACGGATCGGAGCCGCCCAACTCCAGGACGGTCTTCTTCAACCAGTGCCCTGCCGCGCGCGCCACCGCGCTCCCCGTGATATCGCTCCCGGTCAGCGTAACCGCTCGGATCCGCTCGTCGGCGATCACTGCCTCCACCGCGGCGGCGCCAATGAGTAGCGTGCGGAAAGCGCCGGCGGGGAAACCCGCCTCGCGGAACACTTCCTCGATGGCGAGTGCGCACTGGGGGACATTGGACGCGTGCTTCAACACCGAAGTATTGCCCGCCATCAGTGCCGGAGCGGCAAAACGGAACACCTGCCAGAACGGGAAGTTCCAGGGCATTACCGCCAGCACTACGCCCAGCGGCTCAAAGGCCACAAAGCTCTCGCGGGCGTTGGAGGCAATGGGCTCGTCCTTCAGGAACCGCTCTGCGTTGTCGGCGTAGAAATCGCAGTTCAACGCGCATTTTTCCACTTCGGCCTCAGCCTGAGTGACCGGCTTACCCATCTCCAGCGTAATAATCCGGCCAAAGCGCTCTTTGTTCTGGCGTAGGTAATCGGCAGCGCGGTGCATCAGGACCGCGCGTTCCGCAAATGTTGTCCGTCGCCACCCTGTGAACGTGTCGGCGGCGTGCGCTATGGCCGCTTCCGTCTGAGCAGGAGTGAAATCCGGGTATTCCGCCAGTAGCTCCTCGGTTGCCGGGTTGACCGATTGAATAGGCATTGTCTTTCTCCTTATGCATACGCTTGGGGCTGATCCGCTCGTCACGTGCTCTTGTTTCGAACAGATTTTGGCGCCCGGTGCAATTATACTCCCCCCATTCAAGGGCCAAAGCCCAGCAGAGGAACGCGCGTCAACATCGCTGTAACGCACCCGTTAACTGTCTGTTAATATGGAGGGTAGCGGCAATGTTGATCGGATTGCATGCTGCCCGCAGCTGCGGAACCCCGCTGTTATACCCGTTATCATGCCGCTATCATGAAGGACACGCTACCGGAAGGACCAACTCTTGGGAGACGCACTGATTATTTTTGGCGTGGCGGGTGTCGGAAAATCCACTGTCGCCCGCCATTGCGCACTGGAGTGGCCCGCTAAACGGCTCGTGGACATCGCCACGGTGCGGGAAGTGCTCCGCGCCCGGCATCCTCAGCTGAACTATTCGACCTACGACGTTTGGCGCTTGGCGGGCGACGTGCTCACGCCCGACAACCTCGTCCGCGGCTTCGATCTCTACACGGAGATCCTGTGGCCAACTCTGACCCAGGTGCTCCAGCGCTCAGCGGACGATGGCTCTACCCTCGTCATGGAAGGAGCCATGATGTCCCCAATGCTGGTGTCCACGTTCCACGAAGCCGGACTCAAGCTCCACCCCCGTATGCTCTACTTGGCGGACGACGCGGCGCACCTCAATCGGCTCAACAACAGCGTGCCTGAGGGGTCAGGGATCCAGACGCGATTGGTAGAAAGTTTCCCAACAGTGCGTACGCTCCAAGACCACATGGCCCGGGAGTGTGAGCGGTTTGAGGTGCCGGTGATCGAAAATGCCTCGTTGTCCGCAACCGTCGACGCAATCATCGACTCCCTGCCAAGCCAGACTATCGCCCACGCTGACCGGCGCACCAGTCGGTAAGGTGCACTCCTTGCTGCCCCACTTCGCAACGCACTCCATTACTAGAGCGGCGCTCCCTTTCACCGATCACCAAGGGCTTCTGAGAACAATCCAGCGTTAGCTAAGATCGGCAACACACCATCAATCCACTGGAGTAGCTATGGCCGACAGCAAGCGTGAATGGCTCGAAAAGATCTATAACCCCGCCATTGACCGCGCCAAGGCGCGTAAGCCCGAGTTCAAGACCACCTCAGACACCGTCCTGCAGCCGGTCTACGCCCCTGAGGACACCCCGGAGCTCGACTACCAGGCCGCCTTGGGCTATCCCGGCGAGTACCCCTACACCCGCGGCGTTCAGCCCACCATGTATCGCGGCCGCTTCTGGACCATGCGCCAGTACGCCGGCTTCTCCTCCGCCGAGGAGTCCAACAAGCGCTACCACTACCTGCTTGAGCAAGGCCAGACCGGCCTCTCCGTTGCCTTTGACCTGCCCACCCAGACCGGTTACGACTCCGACCACCCCATGGCCGAGGCCGAGGTCGGCCAGGTCGGCGTCCCCATCGACAGCCTGCGGGACATGGAAGTCCTCTTCGACGGCATTGACCTGAGCAAGGTCTCCACCTCCATGACCATCAACGCCACCGCGCCCATCCTGCTGGCCTTCTACCTCGCCCTCGCCAAGAAGCAGGGCGCCGACCTCAACAAGCTCGATGGCACCATCCAGAACGATGTGCTCAAGGAGTACATCGCCCGCGGCACCTACATCTACCCGCCCCAGCCCTCCATGCGCCTCATCACCGACGTGTTCAGCTACTGTAGCCGTGAGGTGCAGTCATGGAACACCATCAGCATCAGCGGCTACCACATGCGCGAGGCCGGGTGCACCGCAGCCCAGGAGATCGGCTTTACCTTCGCCAACGCCATCGCCTACGTCGAGGCCGCCCTCGCCGCCGGCTTGGATATCGATGACTTCGCTGGCCGTCTCTCCTTCTTCTTCGTCTCCCAGAGCAATTTCTTCGAGGAAGTCGCCAAGTTTCGCGCTGCCCGCCGTCTCTGGGCCACCATCATGCGGGACCGTTTCCACGCCAAGCACCCCCGCTCGATCATGCTGCGCTTCCATACCCAGACCGCTGGCGTCAGCCTGACCGCCCAGCAGCCGCAGAACAACATCGTCCGCACCGCTTTCCAAGCCCTGGCTGCAGTGCTAGGCGGCACCCAGTCCCTCCACACCAACTCCTGGGACGAGGCGCTCTCTCTACCCAGCCAGGAGGCCGTGGAGATAGCCCTGCGCACCCAGCAGCTCATTGCCCACGAGACCGGCGCCGCCGATGTCATCGATCCCATGGGCGGCTCCTACTACCTGGAATCCCTCACCGACACTCTGGAAGCCCAGGCGCGCGACTACATTGCCCGCATCGACCAGCTTGGCGGCGCCGTGGCCGCAATCCAGCAGGGCTACGTTCAACGTGAGGTTCAGGAGGCCGCCTACCGCTTCCAGCAACAGATCGAATCGGAAGACCAGGTCATCGTCGGCGTGAACCGCTTCACCACCGCGCCCAAGCCTATCGACAAACTTTTCCGCGTCGACCCGTCGTGGGTCAAGCGGCAGCAGGAGCGCACCCGGGAGGTCAGAGCCGCTCGCGACCAGCAGGCCGCCGCTGCCGCGCTCAAGCGGTTGGAGCGAGCCGTCAACAGCGGCGAGAACACCATGCCGGTGCTGGTGGAGTGCGTGGAAGCCTACTGCACCATCGGCGAGATCTGCGACCTGCTCCGCAACCTCTGGGGTGAAATGCGGGAAGTGGTGGTGATCTAATCCCTCGCCTTAGCCGCGCGCTCTACGGCGTGCCCCGCTTCTACCCAGTGCTTCAGCTTAAGCAGCCACTGCAGCCGTGTGCGCTGCCGCTCTGCACTCGCCGGGCCGCCGAAGCCAGACCGGCGCCCGTCTCCCACCAGCAGTGGGTCGCCGCGCCGGCGTTCCTGTTCGGCTGCTAGCCCACTAACTGCGCCAGCCTGTCCAGCTGGTCCATCTCCGGAATCGACGGAAGCAGTATGAGATCATCCATGCCTACGCTGGCATAGTCCGCCATGAGGTCTTTGACCGCTTGGGGAGTAGTAAGTATGGCCTGCACCGCTGCATCGGCGCCGCCACCAGGGTTGCCGTAATAGTGCTGCACGTAGGGCGCACCGCGCTCCAAGGCGTCGGGCCCGAGCGCGTAGTACCTGATAGATGCGAGCATGGGGCGGCCCGTCTTACCCGCTGACTGCCACGCCGCCGTCACCGTTTCGTAGTGCTCCGCAATCGCCGCCGCCGTCCTCCCCGCGCCCGCTATGTAACCATCGCCTAACCGGCCCGCCCGCTCCAGCGCTTGGGCTACCGTCCCTCCCACTAGCACCGGCGGGCCCCCCTTCTGGGCGGGCAGCGGTCCAATTGGACCAACGTCCTCCGCTAACGGCTCGCCTGCCCAGGCTTTACGCATCACCTCAAGCTGCCCCTCAAAACGCTTACCGCGGCCGCGCATCTCCGCCGGCGTACCCTTAAAATCGTCGGGACGCCGGCCCACCGCTAAGCCCAGCGTGAGGCGACCCTCAGAAAGTAGGTCAAGACTTGCGGCTTCTTTGGCAAACATACCGGCAGGCCGCAGCGTTGCAATGAGGATAACAGTGAAGAGCCGGACTCGCTCAGTGACCGCCGCGACCGCCCCCAATGTGACCATGGGTTCGTAATTCGGGTAGACCAGCCGGTCTATCACACCAACGCTCGAGAACGGACCCGCCTCCGCTTTGCGCGCCCAGTCGAGTACTAGGGATGGCGATACGTCGGGGATGCTGCTTGGAAGTCCGATTCCTATCTGCATAAAAGCCTCCTCCCAACTTTCGTGGGCCTTGATCCTGAGCGGCCTGATCGCTCATGTTAAACACTGCAAGTCCTAGTGGTAAACTATCCTCGTCTTGTGCCAAAAATCAGCTATAATGGCTGTCAGTCTAACACGCTCGTACCCAAATCTGTGGACCGATGATAAAAGGCCTCCACCACATCGCTATTGCCGTACAAGATTTATCCGATACGGCGCGGTTTTACCAAGACACCTTCGGCTTAGCCCCCCCTGAGAAGCTGGAAGTCATCCCGGACCAAGGCGTCAAGGCGTGCCTCATCAATCTCGGCAATGCATACATTGAACTGCTTGAGCCGTTGGGGGACGATAGCGCGCTCGCTCGTTTCCTAAGCAGGAATGGCGAGGGGCTTCACCATCTATGTTTGGAAACCGATGATGTGAACCAGGAGTTACTCCGCCTGGCATCTCAGGGCCTGGATTTGGTTGACCGTGCGGCACGGCCGGGTATTGCCGGCATGATCGGTTTCATTCATCCTAAGTCCACTCGTGGTACGTTAATAGAGCTGGTACAGCTAAAGGGAGACGGCATAGCCATGGCGGCGGAAATAGACGGTAGGAAAATCCGGGTACTAGTAGCCAAACCTGGCCTCGACGGCCACGATCGCGGCGCCAAGGTGGTGGCTCGGGCGCTCCGGGATGCCGGCATGGAGGTCATCTACACCGGCATACGCCAGAGTCCGGAGATGATAGCGGAAGCCGCGCTGCAAGAAGACGTCAATGCCGTAGGCATCAGTATCCTCTCCGGCGCTCACATGGAGCTCTGTCCCCGAATTATGGAGCTGCTCCAGGCAAAAGGCCTTAGCAACGTGTCCGTCTTCGTCGGCGGCATCATTCCCGATGAAGATGCCGAGGTCCTGAAACAGAAGGGCGTCAAGGGCGTCTTTGGTCCCGGTACGTCAACAGGCGAGATTATCGACTTCGTACGCACCACAACCCTGGAGCAGGACTAGTGGACGCATTGGTGCAAGGTGTCCTTGCCGGCGATAAGCGTTCTGTCGCCCGTCTCCTCACCCACGTTGAGAACCGTACTGCAGTGGCCTTCACCGCCCTCAGAGAGCTTTATCCTCACGCCGGCAAGGCCCAGACCATCGGCGTCACCGGTTTGCCCGGCGCGGGGAAATCCTCCCTCGTCTACAGTCTGACCGCGGAGTACCGTAAGCGCGGCGTCTCCGTGGGCGTCATCGCTATCGATCCCTCCAGCCCCTTTACCAAAGGCGCGGTACTGGGAGACCGAGTGCGCATGCAGGCGCTCACCAGCGATACCGGAGTCTTCATCCGGAGCATGGCGACCCGTGGCGCAATGGGTGGCCTCGCGGCCGGCACCATCGATGCCATGACTCTCCTCGATGCTTACGGCTGCGACGTCATCATCGTCGAGACGGTAGGCGCAGGCCAGGACGAAGTTGACGTAGTCAGGGCCGCGGAAACCGTGCTCGTGGTCGAGATCCCAGGCACCGGCGATGAAGTCCAGTCTCTTAAAGCCGGCATCTTGGAGATAGCCGATGTCTACGTCGTCAACAAAGCCGACCGTGATGGCGCTGACATTGTCGTGTCAATTCTGCGCCAGCTCCTTTCTCTTAAACCCAAGGGTGAATGGACCGTCCCCATTGTCAAAACCGTCGCGATCCGGAGCGATGGCATCGAAACCTTAGCCGACACCATTACCCTCCACCAGCGCTACTTAGCCGACAGCGGCCGCTTGGCCGAGCGCAAAGCCGATCGCATCCGCTTTCAATTACTCGCCCTGGCCCAGCAGCGCTTGACCGATCAGTTGCTCAGGACCGATCGTGAGACCGGTCTGTTAGAACAGCTGGTGCAGATGGTCAACCGGAAGGACCTCGATCCCCACACTGCGGCCGAACGCCTCGTCAAGGACGCTGAGGAGGTTTTGTCGCAGACCCTAGTGAGTCTGGCGCGCGATACCCGCTGACAATGGATGCTGACCCCGCCCACCAACCTGAACTTCCCCTTCAGCTGAGCGCAAAGGGAGCCGATCTCCTATGAGCGGCGAACTGCTGATGCAAGCCGTTCTGGTTGTGGTGCTCGTTGCCGTCAACGGATTCCTAGCCGCTGCAGAGATCGCTCTGGTCTCCGTCCGCAGGCCGCGGCTTCAGCAGTTGGAAGACAAGGATCCCGACGCAGCCTCAGCGTTACGCATGCTGGGTGATATGGGGCGCTTTCTTGCCACCATTCAAGTCGGCATCACTGTGGTCGGCTTCCTTGCATCCGCAGTGGGCGCCGTCAGTTTCGTCATCGTCTTATCGAATCTGTTGGCACGCGTTCCCCTGCCCCTGGTCCAGCAGCTACAGGAACCGATAGCAATAGTCCTAGTCACACTGTTCATTTCCTTCGCGTTCATCATTTTTGGCGAGCTTATCCCCAAGCGGCTGGGTATCGTTTACGCTGAAAGCATCACCCTTGGCTTGGCCCGCCCAATTGAATGGCTCGCCCGCGCCACAAGTCCCATCGTTGCCTTACTCACGGGCAGCGCCAACATTGTGCTAACCATATTCGGGCAAGGCAAGGCATTGTCGGAAGTCCGGCCGCAGGTCACGGAGGTAGACCTGCGGCTGCTGTTTGACGTTGCGGCAACTGAGGGTGAGGTCGAGGAACGAGAAGCCAAGATGCTGCATCGTGTCTTCGAGTTCACCGACAAACTGGCACGAGAAGTGATGACGCCCCGCCTCGATATCCTCTGGTTGGACAAGGACGCCACCCTAAAGGATTTCTTGGAAGCGTTTGCCAAGTCCTACCACGCGCGCTACCCCCTTTGCGATGACAACGCCGATAACATACTGGGCATCATTTACATTAAGGACATCCTACCGGCCATGGCCTCAGAGGATGCAACCGCAAGCCTCGCCCTGGCGCCATTCCAGCGCCAGGCCTACTTTGTGCCCGGAACCAAGCGGGTTGGCGAGCTCTTTGAGGAGATGCGAAGCCTCGGGCAACCAATGGCCATCATTGTCGATGAGTACGGTGGCACCGCCGGCTTGGTTACCCTTAAGCAGCTCTTGGAAGAAATTGTCGGCAGCGTCGGCGATGAGGTGCCGCGGCAGGAGCCCGAATACGAGACCATCGATGAGTACAACTACCTCGTCGATGGCAGTATGCGCGTTGACGAGATGAACGAAGCCTTGCACCTCGATCTCCCGGAAGGCGACTACGAAACCGTCGCAGGCTTTATCCTCGAGCACTTGGGCCACATCCCAAGACCGGGTGAGCAAGTCAGATATAATGAATTGCGGTTGCTTGTCTCCACCATGGACCGCGTTAAAATCGAAAAGGTACGGGTTACCCGAACTCCCTCCTGATGCAACGTTTACGCGTAGGCTTCTCCCGCGGAGAGGCCACCAAGTACATCTCGCACCTCGACATGATGCGGTACTGGGAGCGTGCTTTTCGGCGCGCCGACTTCCGCATTGCCATGAGCCAGGGCTTTCACCCGCACCCGCGTTTCTCGCTGGCTTCACCGCTCCCCGTCGGCGTCACCAGCGAGGGTGAGGTCTTGGATGTGTACCTTGACGACTTCGTCGAGCCAAGGGATTTCTTGAAACGGCTCTCGCCGCAGATGGTGCCCAGCATTCAGGTGTTGACCGTAGAAGAGGCCTCGCTGCAAAGCCCATCACTCCAGGCGGCCTTGCGCTTCTCCGACTACACCGTCACCGTTGAAGCGCAGGCCTCATTCGACGAGGCTCAGCAGCGGGTCGCCCAGTTGTTGGCGCAAACGGCCCTGCCCTGGGAGCACGTGCGTGACGGCGACCGCAAGACCTACGATCTCCGGCCGCTTATCAACCAGCTGTCTGTTGCAGAGGCTCGGCAGGGAACCGTGGTGTTAGCGATGCGGCTCAAGACCGACAGCTCCGCTTCCGGCAGGCCGGAGCAGGTGGCCCGTGCCCTCGGGTTCGAAGAGCCTCCGCTAGCGGTCCATCGCGTCCGCTTATTGTTTGAGGACGACCCCACTCCGAAGGGGATACGCCAGATGAGAGCAACCCGCCCGTCGCTATAGCTACGGCCTTGCTCCCGGCTACCCCTGTTCTGGCGAGTTGGGATCGCTCCACACTGCGTACCAGTGGCCCAAGACGGCCATGGTCACCAGCGCCAACCCCGCGGGCGTTGCACACCGGCGCGGCACTATTGGCGAGATCAGCAAACCGAGGCCAAGACCGCCCGCAACGTGGAAGATGGTCTGGACGCGAGGGTCTTCTACCATGTTTCGGAGAACCGGGTTTGTGCGCATCTCTTCACCTTGTCCGTGTCTGTAGGCTATGGTAGACTCGGCTTAGGCCCCCATCGTCTAGAGGCCTAGGACACCACCCTTTCAAGGTGAAAACGGGGATTCGAATTCCCCTGGGGGTACCACCATCTCCCTCGGTTGTGATAAACGCCGCGCCAGACTCCGGCCGCGGCGTTTCGTCGTTCTTTGAGCGCTCTCGCTTAGCGCGGCCGCCCCCACAGCGTGCGATACCGCTTGCCGCGGATAGCCTCTTCTAGTTCCGTCCGCTCAAGCTGCCGGAGCACTTGCAACGCAAACTCGCTCTCCTGCTCCGTCTGCGCATAGCCCGCACTGGTGCACCGGTCTGCTATGTGCTGCCACACGCCAGTGTCTACGAACAGATGCACACTTTTCGGCCATACGAGGAACATGAAGTGCTCGGGCGTGGAAAAGCGCGGCCTAGTGGTGCGGAGCTCTCGAAGACGCTCTTGTGCCGATCCCAACGGCCGCACCACCTTGACCATTGGCGCGTCGACTTCGTTAGTACGGAAGTCGGCAAGCAGCCGTTCTTGCAGGGCAGTGAACGCCACTACTAAAACGTCCGCTGCGTCAACCGTGGCAACTGCCTGCTTGGTATTTAGCTGAACAAATTCCTGCATGTCCATAGTGCTATGTCATCCCGCTGCATCACTGTAGCACCGTCACCTTATCTCCGTTGCGGAGCGTTCGGTTACCTCGAGTAACGATGGCCTCCCCTAGCTCAACCCCCGCCCGCACTTCGGCGAAGCGCTCGGTGCGAAGGCCAAGCTCCACCTTACGCTCATCGGCCGTGTCATTCTTTATCACGAATACAAAGAGTTCATTGCCACGCTGCACTAGCGCATCCACCGGCACCAACAGCACGTCGTCACGGGCTTCTACCGCCACGATCACGTTGGCAAACATCCCGGCGCGCAGCCCCTGCTGCCCGTCATCAGGCGCCACCTTCACCCGGAAGGTACGGCTGGCAGCGTCTGCAGTGGGCGCAATGTTGGAGATCTTACCATTAAAGGCCCTCTCCCCAAAGGCCGCCAGTTGGAAGGTCACCGTTTGGCCGATACTTAGCTGCCCTATAGTGCCCTCTTCCACG
The DNA here is from genome assembly GCA_965261835.1 of Dehalococcoidia bacterium. Lineage (GTDB taxonomy): Bacteria > Chloroflexota > Dehalococcoidia > SHYD01 > SHYD01. Next base: position 716,909 of record OZ253478.1, read on the forward strand.
TTGAACGAGACGTGGACCGCTTTGGAAACCAGCGCAAAGACCGGCGTTTGTGGACTGACCAACGTTCCCTTGGACACAAGCTTCTGCGCCACCACGGCATCGAACGGCGCCACGATTGTGGCTCGCTTCAGTTGAATTAGGCTGAGGTCAAGTGCCGCCTCGGCCTGGGCAACTGCCGCCGTCGCAACGTTCACGTCGGCGGCAGTATGGCGGTTTACCGTCAGCTCCAGCTGCTGCATCGCTTGCGCCACCGCCGCCTCCTGCCCCGCAACGTCGGCCTCAGCTTTGGCAATGCCCGAGTTCGCCGTCTCCAGTTCAGCTACAGATGCCCCCGCCGTAAGTCGGGCTATACGAGCCTCAGCCGCTAAGAAATCGGCGCGGGCTTTCTCCAACGTGGCTTGGGCCATGTTCAGCGCCACCGCAGTGGGATTGAGCAAGGTTGCCAGGTGGTTTCTCGCAGTAACGAGTAGCGATTCAGCATTCGCGATGGCCGCTTCTGCCGAGGCAATATCCGCTGCCGTTGGCCGTTTGAGGCGGTCGTGTCTGATCGCCGCGCTGCGGAAGTTGGCGCGTTGCAAATCCACCGCTGCTTGCGCCGCCGTAAGCTGGACTTCCGATGGCCCATCCAACACGTCTGCCAGACGCGCCTCTGCGCTCTGCTTGTTTTTAAGCGCAGCATCCAGCGCGGCTTCACTCGTCAGAATCTGACCTGCCGATACACCAAGCTCGTAGGTCCCCGCCTCTTCGGCAACGATATCAAGCAGCTGTAGGGCACGATTAACCTCATTCTCTAGCTCAATGATGACCGGCTCCGGCTCACCCCGCTGCTCGCTTTCTTCCAGCTCCAGCCGGGCAAGATAGAGATCCCTATATCCTTGGATTAGCGCTTTTACTTTCTCGTCATTCAGCGGGGTGATCAGCACCCGGTGCGCCTCGAGCGTAGTGCGGTACGACGTTTCAGCGGCAGCGGCAGCCGCCCGGGCCGCAGCTTCATCGGCTACTGTTGGGCTGGCTTTAAGGTCGAGCAATGCTGCTTCTGCGCTGGCCAGCGCCGCTCGCGTAGAGTCTACCGAAGCCGCCGAGGCCGCTAGGTCCAGTTTCGTGGGCTTCCGCAGTTGTTCCAGCCGGCGCTGCGCGCTGACTAGACCCTCCTCAGCCGCAGCAACCACCGCTTCCGCTACGTTGATGTCGCTCGGCAGCGGATTCACCAGCTGTTCGTAACGTGCTTCCGCTGCCGCCCGGCTCGCCCGCGCCGTGACGAGTGCAGCGCGTGCTGTTGAGCGATCGCCCGTAACCTTGGCTTCCGTCGCAGCCAGGTTTGCCGTCGCCACCCCAACAATGCCGCCCTCAGCTTCTTGAGCAGTGATCGAGCGTAGACGGGAGCGTTGTGCTTCTAGGTTGGCCCGCACTGCCGCGATCTCTTCGGGACGCGCCCCCCGTACAATCGTCTGCAAGCGGGCTTGGGCGCTGGCCAGATTCGCCTCTGCCTGACGGACTTGCGCCGTTAGGATATCGCGTTCTAGGCGCGCCAATGCCGTGCCTGCCCGCACCTCAGCCCCCTCCTCCACCAGCACCTCTTCAAGTCTCCCGTTGACAGACGCAGTAAGATTCAGGCGGTCCACTGCTTGGACCTCCCCGGAAAATGAGACGGTGGACGAAATGTCGCCTTTGGTGACCAGTTCAGTGCGAACCGGCGCCGGCGCACGCTCTACTGCCTGCTCGCTTTGCTCATCACTGGCACAGCCCGTGGCAAGCAGGGCCATGCTGCCGCCCACGATCAACAGTTTCAGAGCCGTGCGCCAGCTACCACCCGCAGCTCGGGTGGCTTCATTGACTACGCTGACTACGCTACGTTTTCTCATGTAAACGGCGCCCATCCCCCAATACCTCCTGTTATCCGTTTCGTGCTTGAATGCGCGGATCATTCACGCTCACCCGCCGCTACGGGCAACAGTTCGGTGGTCTCCTGGGGACGCTCTAACTCCGGCCTACTCCGTTTGAAGAACCCCTGGAGATCGTCCAGGATGCTGTACACAATTGGCACCACCACCAACGTGAGCACGGTCGATGTAATGAGCCCGCCAATCACTGCTATCGCCATCGGAGCTCTCCAGGCGGAGCCCGCCCCCAAGGCGCCGAGCGCCACCGGTGTCATACCGGCAATCATGGCTAGCGTAGTCATGAGAATGGGGCGAAGCCGTATTGGCCCAGATCTCAAGATTGCTTCGGTGCGGCTGATCCCCGCTCGTCTAGCCCTGATGATAAAGTCCAACAGCAGAATCGCATTCTTCGTCACTAGCCCCATCAGCATGATCAGACCAATCATCGCCATCACGTCCATTGGCTTCCCCACTATCAGCAGAGCTAGGAAAGCCCCGCCAAAAGCCAGCGGTAGCGACAACATAATGGTGAATGGGTGAATGAAGGAGCCAAACTGAGACGCCAGCACCATGTAGACGAAGACAATCGCGAGCATGACTGCAATCAGCAGTTCCTGGAAGGATTCTTGACTGGCCTGGGCGTTACCGGCAAACGATATGGTCACTCCCGGTGTGAGTGTCATCTCATCAATGATCTCTTGGACTGCCCCAATTACCGTACTTTCGGTCACGTCAACCGCGTTTGCTCCAACTTGAATCAATGGTTCCCTATCTAGCCGGTCAAGCTGCGTGGGACCATCTACCGTCTCTATGCTCACCACGCTCGATAGCGGTACCTGTGCCCCGCGGCTCGTTGGGACCGTTATCGCCAGGATGTCCCCTGAACGCCCGCGATCCGTCTCCCGCAGCTGCACGTAGATGTCCGTCTCGCTAGCGTCGCCATCCCGCAGCTTCGAGACCGCGTCGCCGTTGACCAATGTCCGCACCGTCGCCGCCGCCGTCGCTGCATTCACGCCCAAATCCGCCGCCCGTTGCGCATCAACCGTAACCTGAATCTCCGGCTTACCCAGCTTATAGCTATGGTCAATATCCGCCGTGCCCGGAATCGCAGCTATGCGCTCTATCAGCGTGTTGCTGATCTCCGCTAGTTCCTGAATGTTCTCCCCACCTTGCACGCTCAGCAGGATTTGCCGGGTGGCAAGCGATGCCGTCCCCGACTCCCCTCCCACCGACTGGTTGCTGAACGCAATCCCCGGGATATCCCCCATGTCGTGCCGCATCCGTTCAACGAACTGTCCCGTGCCGCCGATTTCTTTCAGCCTAATGAAGAAACTCGCCTGCTCAGAACCGCTCGTGGCGAAAAAGCCGTTGCCGCCCCCCACCGTGGTGTACACCGTGTCCACTTCCGGCTGCGCCAGTACGTATTGTTCTAAGTACCGCGCCATGAAGTCCGTCTCTTCTAAGGCCGTGCCCGGAGGCATCTCCAGCGATGCCCCAAAGCGCCCCTCGTCATCTTCACCAAAGAACTGGAAACTCAACAGCGGGACCAATGACATGCTTCCCAGGAAAACCAGAAAGGCCCCGGCCACTATCGTCTTACGATGCCCCAGTGCCCACCCCAAGAAGTCCTGGTAGCCGTTGCTCAGCCGGGCGTAACCACGAGTGAACCACCCATTATCGGCTTCCTGCCGGTACTCCTCCGGCTTCATCTGCTTGAAAAAAAAGGCCGACAGCATCGGTGCCAGCGTAAACGCTTCCACCGTTGAAATCGCGGCCGCAACCGCAACCGTGACCCCAAATTCGCGGAAAAACTGCCCAATGATCCCGCCTGCGAAGCCCACGGGTATGAAGACTGCGAGAATTGTCAGCGTCGTCGCAATCACCGCAAAGGAGACCTCTGCTGTGCCATCAGCCGCCGCCGCTCTCGGCGTTTTGCCGCGCTCCATGTGCCGAAAGATGTTCTCACGCACCACAATCGCATCGTCCACCAGTAGCCCAATCGACAGCGACAAGGCCAGCAACGTCATTATGTTGATCGAAAAGCCCAAAATGCTGATCACCCAGAACGTCGCCAAGATCACTACCGGCAGGCCGGCCACCGTAACTAGGGTGTTCCTGATGTCTCTGAAAAAGAGCAGCACTACCAGCGAAGCAAAGATCGCGCCCAGGAGCAGCGCCAGCGATACCTCGTCGTTCGACTCCTTGATCGACTTAGACTCGTCCCTCACCAGCTCAATGTGCAGCTCGGCGTACTGATTTTGCAGCTCCGTGGCTACCTGCTCCACCGCCCTCGCCACGTCCACGGTGTTGCCCCCGGATTGCTTCAAAATCGTAATCGTGATCGAATCTTGGCCGTTCAGGCGACTAAACAGGCGCCGCTCCTTGGCCGTATCCTCAACCTTGGCCACGTCCCGCAAATAGATCGGCGTGCCGTTACGCAGCGCGATCACTACGTTCTCGATGTCCGCCACCCGCTCGAACTCGCCCGAGGTTTTGATCGTTAAGTCCCGCCCGCCCTGGGTTACTCTGCCTCCGGGAATGCTCAGGTTCTGCTGCCGCAACGCTTGGGATAGCTCCTGTATTGAGACGCTCCGTGCCCGCAGCGCGTCCAGATTCAGCAGGATATTGATCTGACGTTCCGCACCCCCGCTTACTCGGACCTGACCCACATCCTCCGCGCGTTCTAGCCGCGGCTTGACGTTATCCTCCACGAACCGCCGCAGTTGCCGCGGGGTCATCGAGTCCCCCGTGCTCGCCACTGAGTAGACCAAAACCGGCGCCGACGACGGATTGAAAAGTGAGACCGTAGGGTCGGTAGCGTCCTCGGGCAGTTCAGCCTTCGCGTCTTCCAACGCATCACGTATCGAGTTAGCGCCCTCGTCAAGGTCTTGGTCGAGGTCGAACTCCACCACTACCACCGACACTCCCTCGGACGAGGAGGAACGTATCGCTTCGATGTTGGAAATGGAGGCGAACGAGTTCTCGACTGGCTTGGTAACCTGCGTCTCTACCTCTTCAGGACTGGCGCCCGGTAATCCGGTGGAAACCGCGACTACCGGGAAAGTTACCTCTGGAAGGAGGTTTACTTCCATGCGCGCGTAAGAAACGGCGCCCACGATTATTGTGGCCACCATCGCCATCGTGATAAGGACCGGTTGTTTGATTGACGTATCTGAAAGCCACATCGCGCGCGACTCCGGGTAGAGTAGTTACAGTGCGGGGGGTGCGTCCTGCGGCGTTAAGTTTGACGCCGCACGCCTCATGATGGCCATCGCAGCCAGAATCGTCCCCAATTCATCGTCGGACATTACGCTGACAAACTCTTCCATAACCGCCAAGTCAGCATCGAACAGGCTGCTCGCCATCTCGTACCCATGATTCGTGAGCACACAGCGTACGACGCGCCGGTCCTCCGGGTCTTCTGCCCGGCTTACCAGCCCGCGCTCCACCAGCTTGTCCACCACTCCGGTGCATGAGGGCAGCGAGACACCCAACCCGGCGGCAAGTTTACTCATAGTCAAGGGGCCATTACTCAGGGATAACACCGCACGGTATTGCGGCATCGTGAGCTCGAAAATGTCCAGCTCGCTCGGCGCTCGAGTAGTACGGTGGCACAGCTTCAAGAACGCGCTCATTTCCGCCAAGACGCCTCGTATCAGCGCCTGACGATCGGGGTGGTCTTGCTGCTGCGGCTGTATCATCGAAGTCTCGATGTGAGGATCGAAGACCGCTGACGGCCTCCTCCACACTTAACTATTCCTGCCCATTAAATGATTAGGCAAATGATAACTATTATTGAAACACGTGTCAATAGGGTAAGACGAACTAGCGCGCGTGCAATGCTGGGTTGGTCTAAGGGCCTAAAGATAGAGGCTGGCTAAGCTGAAGCAAAACACCAGCACCGAGATCAACCCGTTCATAGTGAAAAACGCCGTGTTCAAACGCGAGAGGTTGGAGGGAGTAACCAGACTGTGCTCATAGGCCAACAGAATGGTCACAGCGCCAATCGCCACCCAGTAGGGCCAGCGTAAGGCAAGCGCCACACCCACCGAAATAAACAGCAGCACCGTGCCCACGTGCACCAACGCAGACACAATGAGCGCGGTCTTGATGCCAAACCGCACCGAGAGCGTGTGCAGCCCAAGCGCTTTGTCTTCTTCGGTGTCGCCCGTCGCGTACAGAATGTCGAACCCGGTCGCCCAAGACATTACCGCAAGCCCCAGCAACACGGGCTCCCAAGCCAACTGACCGGTGACCGCAATCCATCCACCGATCGGGGACCCCCCCAACGCTAGGCCTAATACCGCATGAGTGAGCCAGCTAAAACGCTTGACATAAGAATAACCCGTGAATACCAGCATCGCCACTGGAAACAGCAGGACGCACAAAGGATTGAGTTGCCATGCCGCCAACAACAGCAGCGCCGCCGATACCACCGCGGCGATCACCACCTCTCGCAGGCTCAGCCGCCCGGAGGGTAACGGGCGTGACGCCGCGCGCGGGTTCCGCCGGTCTAGGTCAAGATCGATTACCCGGTTCATGTTCATGGCAAAGGTGCGGGCTCCCACCATCGCCACGGTAGTCCAGAAAAACTGACCGAGGGTCGGGAGCCCGCCCGCAGCCAGCACCATGCCCAGATAGGCAAAGGGTAGCGTGAATATCGCCTGCTCGATCCGGATGTTTTCCAGCAGGACGGGGAATTTGCGCAAGATCCCCACCAAGCCCTCCTTACCCTAGCTTGATGCCGTACTCCTGCCACCGCTGGTCCGCCAGCGCCTGCACGTCCGGAGTCATGGCTACCTCATCCGGCCAGCGCCTGGTATGACCGTCCAGCGCCGATTTCCTCGTGCCATCAATCCCCATCTTCGACCCGTAGTGCGGCGTAGCTGCCGCGTAGTCCAGCGCATCTAACGGCCCATCCACGAACACCACGTCCCGCCGCGGGTCGATGTTGTTCGTCACCTGCCACACCACCTCGCGCGCATCGCTCACGTCCACCTCTTCGTCCACCACTATGATGGTCTTGGTGAGCATCATCAGCCCCATGCTCCAAAGGCCGTACATTACTTTCCGCGCCTGGCCGGGGTACGCTTTCTTGATCGACACGATGACTAGGTTGTGAAACGAGCCCTCTGGAGGAATGTTGACGTCCACGATCTCCGGGTGCAGCATCCGCATCAGCGGCAGAAACATCCGCTCGGTTGCCTTGCCCATCGGGCCGTCTTCCATCGGCGGCCGTCCCACAATGATCGAGGGATAGATCGGATCACGCCGCCGGGTCACTGCCGTCAGGTGGAACACCGGGTAGTCATCCTCCAACGAGTAGAACCCCGTGTGATCCCCGAAGGGGCCTTCTACCCGCCGCTCCGTGGGATCGACATAGCCTTCCAGCACGATCTCAGCGTGGGCCGGCACCTCCAACTCAACGGTCTTGCACCGCACCATCTCCACTTTCTCCTTGCGCAGCCACCCGGAGAACAGCAGTTCATCTACAATCGGCGGCAACGGGCAGGAGCCCGCGTAGATAGTGGTAGGGTCTCCCCCCAGCGCAATCGCCACCTCTAGGCGGGGTACCGACTGCTCCTCACCGTGGCGTAAGTGCTCGGCGCCGCCCTTGTGGATGTGCCAGTGCATCCCCAGTGTGCGCTCGTCATACACCTGCAGACGATACATCCCAACGTTGCGCCTGCCGGTTGCCGGGTCTCGGGTGATCACCGTGGGAAGCGTAATATAGCGTCCGCCGTCCTGCGGCCAGCACTTCAGAATGGGAATGTCCGCCAGCGAAGGGTTGGTGGTCTCCACCACCTCCTGGCAAGGCCCGTGGCCGACTATCTTGGGGCTGTAGCGTGCCACTTCACTCAGCTCCACCAGCTTCTTGAGCTTGTCCACCAGTGAGTGGGGGATGTCCATCGCCATCAGCTTGGCAATCCGGTCACCCAGATCGTCCAACCGCTCGATACCCAACGCCCAGCACATCCGCTGCTCGGTGCCGAACATGTTCATCAGCACCGGCATCGACGAGCCTTCTACGTTCTCGAAAAGCAGCGCAACGTTGCCGCGCTCCGCTTTGCAAACCCGGTTTGTGATCTCCGTGATCTCCAGCATCGGGCTGACCCGCGCCGAGACCCGCTTGAGCTGGCCTTGTGCTTCCAGGAAACGGGTAAATTCGTGCAAGTCTTTGAACATCATGGCCCCTAATCTTAAGTGCAGAACGCTTTTATTGTAACTGGCTCTGTGCTATCTTATAGTCGTTTGTGCGTTTTGGAACAATCTTCTGATAACCAGCCATGTTTACCGATTACGGTCCCCTGCTTATCCTGCTCGTAGTAGCCTTGGGTTTTCCCGCGGGCGGGATCGCCACGGGCAAGCTCCTTGCCATCATGCGGGTGCGACCCGACCATCCCCATCCCGTCAAGAATGACACCTACGAATGCGGCGTCGAGACCGTCGGCCCATCTTGGATCCAGTTCAATTTCCGCTACTACTACTTTGCCCTGCTCTTTGTCGTCTTTGATATCGAGGCTGTATTCCTGTTGCCCTGGGCCATTCATTTCCGGCAGCTAGAGCTTTACGGCCTGATAACCATGACTATCTTCATCCTTATCCTGCTCGTTGGCTTCGTCTATGCCTGGAAGAAGGGTGCACTGGAGTGGACATGACCGATCGCACCAACACCCCCTTCGATTTCACCATGCCCTACAACCCGCTAGAGGAAGACCGGCGCGAGGGCGCCGTCATCATGGACCTCATGCGCCGCTCACAAGAACCCTATCCCGACATGGGCCAGCAAATCTATGTCCAGGAAGACTTGCCGGAGAACGTGCTCATGGGCTCGCTCGACGACGTGCTTGCGTGGGCCCGCAAGTCCTCCATGTGGCCCGCCATGTTTGGGCTCGCCTGTTGCGCCATCGAGATGATAACCACCACCACCTCGCGCTTCGACATCTCCCGTTTCGGTATGGAGATCTTCCGGCCCTCACCGCGCCAGGCCGATCTGATGATTGTTGCCGGCTGGGTCACCTGGAAGATGGCCCCGGTGGTCCGCCGCATCTATGACCAGATGGCCGAGCCGAAGTGGGTAGTGGCTATGGGTGTCTCTGCCATCAGCGGCGGCCCCTTTGTCGATACCTACAGCGTTGTGCCGGGGGTCAACCTCGTAGTACCGGTGGATGTCTACATCCCCGGCTGCCCGCCTCGGCCTGAAGCGCTCCTCGCCGGCCTCGTCAAGCTACAGCAGCGGATCGGTCGCGAACACGGCGGCCGTCCCAGCAGCGCACCCACGTTTACGAGCTGATGACCCGTCCCTTCACCGGCACCGAACTTCTGGATGTCCTCCGCGGCCGTTTTCCTGAGGCAACCGTTGAGGTGCAGCAAGAAGCCCTAGTACTCCATCGAGAGTCCCTCAGCGACGTCTGCGCCTACCTCAAGCAAGAGCCATCCCTAGCGTTTAATTTCTTGACCAGTCTTACCACCGTAGACTACCTCGATTATTTCGAGGGAGTGTATCGCCTGGTTTCGCTCAGCCATAACCACAGCGCGGTGCTCAAGGCGCGCGCCTATGGCCGGGAAGACCCCTGGTTACCGTCCGTAGTGTCGCTCTGGCGCGGCGCAGACTTGCAGGAGCGCGAGGCCTGGGACCTTATGGGAGTGCGCTTTGAAGGCCACCCCAACCTCAGACGCATCATGATGTGGGAAGGCTATCCTGCCCATCCGTTACGCAAGGATTTCATGCAGTTCGACCACCGGACGTTCGCACTCCCCGCAACGTCTGACCACGACTAGGCGAGAGGGTTCATTGGTCGTTAACAGCCAGCCGTACCTGGTCAACATGGGGCCGCAGCATCCCAGCACCCATGGGGTGCTGCGTTTGCGCTTGGTGTTGGACGGCGAAACTGTGCTCGATGTTGAACCGGTTCTCGGCTATTTGCACAGCAGTAAAGAGAAGCTCCAGGAAGAGCACACTTATCTCCAGACCATCCCCATCACCGACCGAATGGACTATTTAGCCTCCATGAGCAACAACCTGGGTTGTGCCCTTGCCATCGAAAAGCTGGCCGGCATCGAGGTACCGGAACGGGCAACCACCATTCGAGTCATCATGGCCGAGCTGCAGCGCATTGCCAGCCACTGCTTCGCCCAGGGAACGTTGCTTCAGGACATCGGTGCATGGGGTACACCCCTCATGTACTTCCTCAAGGAGCGAGAGCAGGTACTCGACATCTTCGAGATGGTCTGCGGCGCCCGCCTCACCTACAATTACATCCGCCCCGGCGGCGTGTCCCAGGACCTGCCGCCGGAGTTCTTCCCCGCCGTTCTCCGCTTCCTTGACGACTTCCCCAGCCACCTCGACGAGTACGAAGACCTCTTGGCGGAGAATGAAGTCATCCGCGCCCGCACCGTTGACGTGGGCGTGCTCTCCCCCGAACTCGCCATCAATGCTTCCATCACCGGTCCCATGCTCCGCGGCAGTGGCGTCCGTTACGATCTGCGCAAAGCCGACCCCTACTGCGGCTATGACCGCTTTGAATTTGAGGTCCCGGCCGGCCAGCGAGGCGACGCCTATGACCGCTTCATGGTGCGCTTTTACGAAATGCGAGAGAGCGTCAGTATCATTCGCCAGGCGCTGGATATCCTCCCCCCCGGCCCTTGGAAGTCTCCCGTGCCGCTGGTCATCCGCCCCCCTAAGGGCGACGCCTATCATCAGATTGAGTCGCCCCGGGGACAGATTGGCTACTATCTGGTTAGCGACGGCGGTGGCAGCCCCTGGCGCTTCCATGTCCGCGCCCCGTCCTTTATCAACCTCACCGCCGTTAAACAGATGGTGGTCGGCTGCAAAGTGGCCGACGTGGTGGCCATCATCGGAAGCTTCGATATCGTCATGGGCGAGGTGGATCGCTAGTGATCAACCAATTCATAATCGACCAGTTGCAGGGCGTGATCCCGGATTGGGTGCTCGCGCTCATCACTGGCCTATTTGGCGTCCTCGGCATCCTTGGGTTTGCCGTCATCAGTGCGCTCGCCGCCGTTTGGATTGAACGTAAGCTGATCGGGCGCTTCCAAATACGCTCCGGCCCTAACCGCGTCGGCCCTCAGGGGTTGCTCCAGCCCATTGCAGACGTGCTTAAGATCCTCGCTAAGGAATCCATTGTTCCCTTCGGCGTCGACCGTTGGGTCTACCAACTCGCGCCCATCGTGATCTTTGTGCCGGCGCTGATGACGTTCGCAGTCATCCCTTTCGCGCCCGGCGCCGCGTTGCTAGACTTGGACATTGGCCTCCTGTACCTCTTTGCGGTCGGCTCTGTCGGCGTGGTGCCGGTGTTCATGGCGGGCTGGGCGTCCAATAACAAGTACTCGATCTTGGGCGCCATGCGGGCAGTAGCCCAGTCTATCAGCTACGAGATCCCCCTAACCCTCTCGTTGGTTGGCGTCATGTTGCTGGCCAGTAGCTTCAACCTCAGCACGATTGTGGACTACCAGATACAAAATGGCTGGTTTATCTTCCTACAGCCCCTAGCCTTTATCATCTTCTTCATCGCCGGATCCGCCGAACTAAACCGGACCCCCACCGATATTGTGGAAGGGGAGTCTGAGTTGGTAGCGGGCTATCACACCGAGTACAGCGGTTTCAAGTTCAGTCTCTTCTATGCCACGGAATACACGCACATCTTCGCTATGTCCGCGGTAATAGCCACCGTATTCTTGGGCGGCTGGGCCAGCGCCCCGATTTTGGACGTAATACCCGCGGTGGTCTGGTTTGTGGCTAAGGTCTATCTGCTGTTCTGCCTGTTTGTCTGGGTGCGCGCTACGCTGCCCCGTCTCCGCATTGACCAGTTAATGGGGCTGGCCTGGAAATTCTTGCTGCCGCTCACCCTGGCCAATATCCTCTTCACCGCGCTCCAAGTGTTCTTGGCGCTGCCAACGCCGCTGGTGTTCGTCCTCAACGTCGTGTTGGCCGTCGTCCTCATTGGCGCTTGGGCTAGGGTCGTCGGTGAAAAGGGTGCGCCGCCCCGTCGAGCCTACTATTACGCATCCCAGGCCCCCACGGTTTCGAGGAGTTGACCCATGTACGGATTAGGCATCGCAAAAAGTATGCTCGTGGTACTCAAGCGGATTATGCACCAGCCCATCACCCGCCAGTACCCGGAAGAAACGGTCCCGCTCAAGCCCCGCTTCCGCGGCTATGACTTCGCCCTCCTTGAAGACCGCTGCACCTGCAATGCCGCCTGCGCCAAGGCCTGCCCCCACGGCTGTATCGACATCGTAACCCACCGCGGTGAGGACGGCCGCTTCGAGTTCGACAAGTTCGACATCGACGTGGGCAAGTGCATGGTCTGTGGCCTCTGCGTAGAAGCGTGCCCCTACGACGCGCTATTCATGGGCGCCGGCTTCGAGCTGGCAACCTATGACCGCTGGAACGCCGTCGTGCACAAGGACGACATTGCCAACCGCGAACACATTAGCGCCTATTACCGGCCCCCGTTACATGATGAGGCCGCCCAGCGGGATGGCATCGCGTCGTTCTACCAACCCACCGCGGGTGTGAAGCCGCCCCCGCAAGAGGAGCAGCAGCCCCAGTGACCGATTACGCTCACGTCATCGGCTTCTACGGCCTCGCGCTCGTCACGGTGGGCGCCGCACTGTTGGTGGTGTCGCTCCGCAACATCTTCCATGTGGTGCTGTTTCTGGTGGTGTCCTTTGTAGGTGTGGCCGGGCTATACCTGACCCTTAACGCCGACCTGCTGGCCGGTATCCAGGTGCTGGTGTATGCCGGCGCCATTGCGGTATTGACCTTGTTTGCCGTGTTTCTGACCCGCAACGCCATGACCCAGGGCAACCTGCCCAACCACTTGCAGCTTCTCGCATTCCTCACCAGCGGCGTGCTCTTTGTGGTGCTGGCATTCGTCTTCTTGAACACCACTTGGGCTCCCGGACCCGCCGTCCCGCCGGCTTTCCCGCCTGAACGAATTGCCCAGCAGCTCTTCGTCAACTTCGTCTTCCCCTTCGAGGTGGCCTCGGTCCTGCTCTTGGTTGCTATGGTGGGCGCCATTGCCCTGGCTAAGGACTGACCCATGGAGATTACCCTCAGCCATTACATGGTGCTCTCAGCCCTGCTGTTTTGCATTGGACTGTTCGGGGCGCTGGCGCGGCGGAATGCCGTGGGGATTCTGATGGCCATCGAGATCATGTTGAACGCCGTGATTCTCGCCTTCATCGCCATGTCCCGTTATGTCGGAGAAGACGGTCATGCCACCGGCCAGGTATTCGCCATCTTTATCATCACCGTCGCAGCAGCCGAGGCCGCGGTCGCCCTCGCCTTGTTCATTGCGATTTATCGGAACCGTGGCACGGTCGACGTTCAGCAGATCAATTTATTGAAATGGTAGCGTTTTTCTATTCCACCCGGAAAAGGGGTCAATGAATCCATGTGGACCGAGATGCTGAAAGCGCCAAACCTCATGGTCGCTGAGCTCTGGAAGGAGTTCTTTGACGCTGAGATGGTCACTGCACTCATCGCACCTGAGGGCACGGACTGGGAAGGCCTCAGCGCAGACCAGCCCCGGCGGATCATGGTGCCCTTGGATAAGAAGCATGTAGCCGAGGAGGTCTTGCGGAAGCTGTAGATGTCCGCTGAATCCCTCGCCTGGCTCATTCTCCTCGCACCGCTGGCGGCCTTTCTGCTGATCGCAGCGGTAACCCGCCCTGCCGGACAGCACCTGCTGGCTGGATGGCTCACCATCCTCGCCATTGGCGTCTCCTTTTGGGCCTCCCTGGCCATCCTCTTCACCGTCATGGCCACTCCGGGCCACGAACTGGCCCTCAACGATTACACCTGGCTCGCCCTGGGCGGCTTCGAGTTGCACATCGGTCTCGCAATCGACTCCTTAACCGCCGTGATGCTGGTGGTCGTGACCGGTGTCAGCCTCTTGGTGCAGGTCTACTCTACCGGCTATCTCGCTGGTGACCCCGGCTACTCCCGCTACTTTGCCACCATGGGCCTGTTCACCTTCTCCATGTTGGGGTTGGTGCTGGCAGACAATCTGCTGCTCCTGTACGTCTTCTGGGAGCTGGTGGGTTTGTGCTCGTATCTGCTCATCGGATTCTGGTTCCACCGGCCCTCCGCGGCGATGGCGGCCAAGAAGGCCTTTGTGGTCACCCGCTTCGGCGACCTGGGCTTCCTCATTGCCCTGTTGATCATTTACGCCAACACCGGCACCTTCACTATCGTTGAGCTGTTCCAGCACGACCAGGTGGAGCACCTCGCCATGGCCGGATTCCTGGGCTTGAACGGCGTTACCTGGGTCACACTGGGCCTCTTCGCCGGCGCAGTGGGCAAATCAGCCCAGTTCCCGCTCCACGTCTGGCTGCCGGATGCCATGGAGGGCCCCACCCCCGTGAGCGCCCTGATCCACGCCGCCACCATGGTCGCCGCCGGCGTTTACCTCGTCGGCCGCATGTTCCCACTCTTCCACCACTCGCCCGAGACCCTAGCTGTGGTCGCCTTTATCGGCGCCTTCACCGCCATCATTGCCGCCGGCCTTGCCTTGGTTGTGAACGACATCAAACGGGTGATGGCCTACTCCACGATAAGCCAGCTGGGGTACATGATGCTGGCCTTGGGCGTGGGCGGCTACGCGGCGGCTTTCTTCCACCTCATGAACCACGCTTTCTTCAAAGCACTGCTCTTCCTCGGCGCCGGCAGCGTCAGTCATGCCGTTGGCGGCACCTTCGACATGCGCTACATGGGCGGCCTACGGAAGGTTATGCCTTGGACCTTCGGAACCTTGCTACTTGCCTCCCTCAGTCTGGCCGGCATACCCCCCTTCTCTGGCTTCTGGAGCAAAGATGAGATCTTGGGCGAGGCCTTTGTCAAAAGCTGGCCGCTATTCTTGCTGGCGCTCGCAACCGTCTTCCTCACCGCCTTTTATGTCACCCGCATGATGCTTATGACCTTCTGGCACGATTACCGGGGCGGTGCTGAAGCGGAAGCGCACGACCTGCAGCAGACGGAATACGCCTACCTCGGACCCGGCCCGTTGCCGGCACAGCAGCACGACGACGCCCACGGCGGGGCTGGCGGCCACCACGGACCTGCCGAGTCGCCGTGGGTCATGGTGGCCCCGTTGGCCATTCTGGCCGTCCCTGCCGTCCTGTCCGGATTCTTGAATCTACCCGGCATCGGCGCATTTGGCGAGTTCCTCACCACCCACAGTTTTGCCGAGGCAATGGGCGAGCATGCTCACCTACCCTTCGACCCCGTCCTCGCAACCGTGTCCACCATTGTGGCCCTCACCGGTATCTGGCTGGGCTGGACCATGTATGGCGAGCGTAGCCTCTCGCCCGATGTCTTCGGCAAAGCGTTCGGCGGTATCCCTTACCGGGTACTGGTCAACAAGTACGGCCTTGATCAGCTATACGAGCGCTACATTGGGCAACTCGGGCTGCTTGAAGGTGTCTGCACGGCGCTGTCGCTAGGCGACCGTTACGGCGTGGACGGTGTGGTCAATGGTGTGGGTAGAGTCACCCGTCTCGTGGGAGCGGGACTGCGGCGTATTGAGACCGGCCAGGTGCAGCTCTACGGGCTCTCAATTTTTATGGGCGTGGTCGCCATTGCCGCGGCCGTGTTGTTCCGAGGCTGACCGATGCCGACCCCGCCACTCTCCTTAGTCATTTTCCTGCCGGCTCTCGGCGCGTTGCTTATCGCGCTGCTACCCTCCGACCACCGTCTCATCAAGCGGGTGGCTGTTGCCATCACCCTTGCCGATCTTGTGTTCGCGCTCGCCCTCTGGGCCGGATTCGATGCCTCTACCCCCAACATCCAGTACGCCGAAAAGCTTTCCTGGATACCCGCACTGAACATCAACTACTACGTAGGTATCGACGGCTTGAGCTTGCCAATGGTAGTGCTCACCGCCTTCTTGGGCTTCCTTGCCATCCCCATATCCTGGCAAGTTGAACAACGGCCCAAGCTCTACTTCGCCATGCTGTTGGTCTTGCAGAGCGGCGTGCTCGGCGTGTTCACCGCGCTGGACTTCGTGCTCTTCTTCCTATTCTGGGAAGTCGAGTTGTTGCCCATGTACTTGCTCATCTCTATCTGGGGCAGCCCGCCTCCGCTGGGAAGGCGTGAGTACTCCGCCATGAAGTTCTTCATCTACACCATCTTCGGCTCCGCGTTCATGCTGCTGGGGATGCTCGCGCTCTACGCCAACACCGGCACCTTCGATCTGGTCCAGTTGGCCCGCACCGACGTCACCAGCACCGTGCTCCCCACGGCCGCGATCTTCTGGCTCATTTTCGCCGCGTTCGCTATCAAGCTACCGGTGGCCCCGTTCCATACCTGGCTTCCCGATGCCCACACCGATGCCCCCACCGCCGTCAGCGTTATCCTCGCCGGCGTGCTCCTTAAAATGGGCGGTTACGGCATCCTCCGTATCTGTATTGCCATCTTCCCCGATGAGGCCTACGTCTGGGCCCCAACCTTGGCGCTCTTGGCCGCCTTCAGCGTCATCTACGGCGCCTTGATTACCATCCGTCAAACCGACCTTAAGCGGCTCATTGCCTACAGCTCAGTCAGCCACATGGGCTACGTACTCCTGGGTATCGCCGCGTTGGGCGAGGTGAGCATGACCGGCGCCGCCCTCCAGATGTTCACTCATGGCACTATTACCGGACTGCTTTTCGCCATCGTCGGCCTAGTCTACGACAAGACCCATACCCGCCAGATACCGGAACTACAGGGTCTGGCGCAGCGCATGCCCTTTATTGCCGTCTGCTTTGTTGTTGCCGGTCTCGCATCCTTGGGACTGCCCGGTACCAGCGGCTTCGTAGCGGAGTTCCTCGTGTTCGTGGGGACGTTCCCCGAGTTCGGCTTTTACACCATCGTAGGCGTGCTGGGGATCGCGTTGTCGGCAGGGTACATTCTTTGGACCCTGGAGCGCACCCTCTTCCGATCGCTTCCGCACCGCTGGGAACACTTGCGCGATGCAACCGTCATCGAAAAGATACCGCTGGTTGCCCTGGTGGCCGTCATCATGCTGGTCGGCCTCTACCCCAGAGTCGTTACCGACGTTATCAAAGTCGGTCTTGCCCCCATCATTAGCAGGTTTGGCTAGGGGAAGCACATGTTCGAACTGCTACTTCTTGCGCCCGTGCTCACTCTGGTGCTGTTTGGCATCCTCATCCTCCTAATGGTCGCCATTGGGGAACCGCGCCAGGGCCTGCTCGTCGGGTTGAGCATTCTGGCCATCTTGTTGGCCGCCAACTTCACCCTAGCCTATCTCCAAAATGGTGGTGGCCTTGGATTTGGCGGCTTGCTCGTGATCGACGGGTTTGCGGTGCTCTTTAACTTCTTGCTGCTGACCGCCACCCTGCTGGTAGTGCTCGCTTCAACCGAATACACCGCGCGTTTCCCGAACCTCGGTGGCGAGTATTACGCCCTGTTGCTCTTTGCCTGTGCCGGCATGATGCTGATGGCCTCCACTGGCGAGTTGCTCAGCATCTACCTTGCCTTGGAGCTTACCGGTATCTCGCTTTACGTCTTAGTGGGGCTGCACCGGGATGTGTTTTCCAGTGAGGCCGGCATCAAATACCTCCTTTTGGGAGCGCTTAGCTCAGCCGTGCTGCTATACGGCATGGCGATCCTATTTGGACTCACTGGCACTACCGAACTCGCCCAAATGGCGCCCGCATTGGCCCAAGCGGCCGCCACGAACCACCCAGCCGTGTTGTTGGCAATAGTCATGCTGGTTGCCGGCTTTGGCTTCAAGCTCGCCACCGTACCCTTCCAGATGTGGGTGCCGGACGTCTACCAGGGAGCCCCTACTCCCGTGACTGCCTTCCTCTCGGTCGCAAGCAAAGCCGCGGGGTTTGCCGTCGTCCTCCGTGTGTTCCACACCGCGTTGGACCACCCGGCGTTTGCCGTAGACTGGATCGCCATCTTTGCCGTACTAAGCCTGCTCTCCATGACCCTAGGCAACGTCGTGGCAATCCAGCAGCGCAATATCAAGCGCATGATGGCCTACTCCAGCATTGCCCAGGCGGGCTACTTGATGGTGGGTCTAGCTGTGCTCCCCCAGGTCGGCACTGCCGGTGTGCTCTTCTTCCTCGTGAGCTACACCTTCACCAACCTCGGCGCGTTCATTGCCATCATTGCCCTGACTGATAAACTCAACAGTGAAGAGATACCGGACTTTGTGGGCCTCTGGCGCAGGGCGCCCCTGCTCACCCTGGCATTGACACTGTGTCTGCTCTCGCTCACCGGCGTTCCCCCCACTGCCGGCTTTTTCGGCAAGTTGTTTATCTTCAGCGCCGGTGTCCAACACGGGCTCGCATGGCTGGTGCTTGCCGGCGTGATCAATAGTGTGGTTTCCGCCTACTATTACCTTGGCGTGGTGAAGGCGATGTTCTTAGGGACGTCGGCATCTCGAGAAGCCCTGCCCTCAACCGCGATCCCTGTGCTGCTCGCCTTGCTCATAGCCGCCGTGGCCACCTTCGTGTTAGGAGTGTTGCCCGGCCCAGCTATGACGGTTGCTGCCGCGGCGGCTGAAAGTCTGGTACGATAAGGACCGCAACAACAAGATGGCTTCTGGCTAAACCCACTTATCGAGGTCTCGTGTGAAGCTCATCGTCCTTGTAGCGCTCTTAGTACTCCTCCTATTTGTGCAGGTCTCGATTGACTTCCCGCGTTGGGGCTTCATCGCAGTCAGGCCGGATTTTCTGCTGTTGCTTGTCTTGAGCTGGGGGCTTGTATTCGGAACCACACAAGCCGTTGTGGCTGGCGCTGTGGCTGGCGTCCTGCTTGACACTATGAGCGCTGCCCCCTTTGGAACGCATCTGGCTGCCCTTGCTGTCGTAGCCTTATTGACGACGCTGAGGCATTTGGAGTTGATGGACACCGCCGCAGCGTATATCCTGGTACTCACACCGCTGGCAACCTTGGCCTACTATGGAAGCGTCGCCCTCCTTTTTACGGTAAGCGCTCGGCCTGTTGATTGGTCGGCGGGGATTATTGGCGTTGTATTCCCGGCACTCGTCATCAACGCCCTCCTCTCACCCGTGATCTACGTGCTCGTGCTCAACCTAGCAGACCGCATGACCAGACGGACGCCCAGTAGGTTAGTGTAGACGTAACAATGCTCTTTTTTAACCGGATGCAGCGTTGGCGGGTCAAGCGCAAGAAGCGCCGCATTGATCCGGCCGCCCTGTTGCGGATGCGCGTTATGCTGCTGCAGGTGCTGGTTATCATAGCCTTCATCCCCCTTACCGGGCAGCTATGGAAGTTGCAGGTTGTTGAGGGGAGCCAGTACCACGAGCTCGCCGAGGCTAACCGCTTACGCGTCTACAGCGTCCCGGCCAAACGGGGCGTCGTGTATGACCGCAACCATAAGCTGCTCATCAGCAACGAACCCAGCTTCACCGCCGCCGCGGTGGTGGCCGACCTCTCCGATGTGGAGCAGCAGCAGGTTACTGAAAAACTTGCCCGCCTACTGAACCTGTCCCCTGCCGAAATCGATACTATGCTGGAAGCGCGGCGCGCCAGCGGCCATGTCTATATTCCAGTACCGCTGAAGACCAGGCTCGATCGTGAAACGGCCTTTGTTTTAGAGGAACGCCACCGGGATATACCCGGCGTGTCCGTGCTCGTAGAACCCCGCCGCACCTATTTAGACGAAGGACTCTTGCCCCACATCCTCGGCTATGTTGGGCGAATCTCGCCGGAAGAATACGACGACCTTAAGTTCAACGGCTACGACCTCAACGACAATATCGGCAAGATGGGGGTCGAGTACACCTACGAGCACTACATAAGAGGGATCCCCGGGCGGGAGCAGGTAGAAGTTGACGTAACCGGCCGTAAGCGCCGCGTGCTGTATGCCGAAGAACCCACGCCCGGTGATAACCTTGTGCTCTCCATCGATATTGATTTGCAGCGAGAGATGACCAAGCTTCTCAGAGAGAATATGGGTGAATCTCAGTTTGCCGCGGCGGTCGCTATGGACCCCCGTAACGGCGAAATCTTGGGCATGGTCTCGTTGCCCACCTTCGATACCAATCTCTTTAGTGGCGGTATAAAGCAAGAGGACTTGGACGCGTTGCTGAATGACGAACGCAGACCGCTATTAAATTACGCCGTGGGTGGTGTCCACCCCCCGGGCAGCACGTTTAAGCTCGTCACCGGCAGCGCCGCGCTCCAGGAGGGTATTGCTACGCCGGAGACCGTCATCGTAAGCAGGCACTCTATCACCATCCCTAACCAATACGATCCTAGTATCCTTTACCACTTCTATGACTGGGGGAGTTTTGGCCCCCTCGACTTCCGCCAAGCCGTCTCAATGTCGTCCGACGTCTACTTCTACTATTTGGCGGGCGGCTACGAGGACTTCCGCGGCCTCGGTGCTACCCGTTTGGCCGAGTACGCCCGAATGTTTGGGCTCGGCGACATTACCGGCATTGACCTCCCTGGCGAAGCGGCAGGCAACGTCCCCGATCCTGCCTGGAAGCGCGATACTCACGGCGATCATTGGCTCACCGGCGACACCTACAACTTCGGTATCGGACAAGGTTTTATGTTGGCTACCCCCATCCAAATGGCCCGGGTTGTCTCAGCAGTAGCTAACGGCGGCGACGTGTTGCAGCCCCATGTCGTCAAGGAAATCGTCGACAGTGACGGCAACACTGTCGAAGTGTTTGGCACGGTCGTGCAACGGCATCTGGACGTTTCTGATGAACATCTCCGCGTCATTCGGGAAGGCATGCTGCTAGGAGTCAACAGCGGCAGCGTCCGGGCCGCGGCCGTGCCAGGCATAGAGGTCGCAGGTAAAACCGGGACCGCTGAGTTCGGCATCCCTGACGAGGATAGGGTGCATGTCACACACGGCTGGTTTGTCGGCTTTGCTCCCTTTGACGAGCCCGAAATTGCCGTCGCTATTTTCTATCACCGTGGACAGGGCCTTACTGCCTCCCCCATTGGGGCCAAAATCTTCGATTATTACTTCAAGCAAAAACAGGCTCAACCGTGATCATCCCACCGCGCTTACAGTTAGACTGGCTTATCATAACCACGCCTTTGTTCCTAATTGGGCTTGGGATCCTCCTGCAATATAGCGCTTCTCACCCTCTTGATCTCTCAAATTCCCTGTGGGAGTTGCCGCCGGTGCGGCACGGCCTGTTTGCGCTAGCCGGCATCACGTTGGGCCTGGTAGTGGCTCGCCTGGACTACGGTTGGTTGTCGACGTTTGCTCCCACCTTATATCTCGGCGCGTTGGGCCTGCTTGGCTTCGTTCTAGTGCTGGGTTACTCAGCCAACAACGTCCAGCGCTGGATTCAGCTTGGTATATTCCCGGTCCAGCCGTCAGAGCTGGCAAAGTTAGCGGTGGCCATTGCGCTCGCACGGTATTTCGCCCAGCTGGATGGACGGCCCATAAGGCTCTACCACACTTTGATCTCGCTGCTGCTGGTCGGCATCCCCCTAACCATGGTGTATTTGCAACCGGACTTGGGCACGGCAACGGTATTTTTTGCCGTCTGGTTTGGCTCGGCGCTTACGGGAGGTGTACCATTTCGCCATTTCCTGGTGCTTGGACTAGGAGCGGTACTTACCGTGCCGCTCATGGTGCAATACGTCCTCAAGCCGTACATGCAAGAACGCCTCTCCACATTCCTCAACCCAGGCGCCGATCCCCTGGGCGCCGGATACAACGTTCTCCAGTCGCAGATTAGCGTTGGCTCAGGTGGACTCCTAGGTAAAGGCCTCTTGCACGGCACCCAGAATCAGTTGGATTTCCTGCGCGTGCAGCAGACCGATTTCATCTTCAGCGTGCTCGGCGAAGAGCTAGGGTTTGTAGGAACCCTCCTTGTTTTCGCCCTGTTTATGATCATTATGTCCCGGGGATTGCAGATTGCCCTGCAGTCTCGCGATAGCTTTGGGCGGATATTGGCCAGCAGCATCGTCATGATCTTGCTTGTCCATGTCTTTGTTAACGTGGGAGTTAACATCCAAATCCTCCCGGTCACGGGAATCCCTCTCCCCTTCCTGAGCTTTGGGGGTAGCTCGCTTATGACCGCCCTCATAGGGTTGGGCATCGTGCAAAGTATCCACATCCACCGCCAACGCCCAGACTGGTAGCGCGCGCTCGGCAACGGCAGACCCATCAGCGCGCTATCGAGAGCGCTAGAAGCTAGAGCGCTCGTGGACTACGCAATGTGACGCGATAAGGGGAGGGGGCCATACTGGCCCCCTCCCCTTTATTGTCCGCTTCTAGGGATGCTTAAACCGCTCCGATGCTGCTCTGCAACCCCTGCTGCACCGTAGCGGTCATGGTCATGGCTCCCTACGCCGGAGTGGCCACTTCCACTTGCCGCTGCAGAACAATCTCTTCATCCTGCACTTCCACTACAATCGTATCGCCCTCAGAGAAGGTGCCGTTCAGGATCGATTCTGACAGCTGGTCTTCCACGGTGTCCTGGATCAGCCGCCGCAGGGGCCGGGCGCCGTAGGATTCATCGTAGCCTTTCGCGCCAAGGTGGTCTTTCGCGTTATCGGTAACCTCGAGGCTCATCCCCTTCTCTTTGACCTGGTGCACGATGTGAGTCAACTCCAGGTCAACGATCTGGCGGATGTGCTCTTTGTTCAGCGCGTGGAACACCACTGTGGAATCTAACCGGTTCAGAAACTCCGGCCGGAAGGCCCGTAGCAACTCTTTGGTAACCTTGTCTTTCATCTGAACGTACGCCGCTTCCTGGGTCTTGATTTCGTCCCGCTTCACGGCAAAGCCGAGCGTGGTGTCTCGCTTGATAAGCTCCGCGCCCAGGTTGCTCGTCATCATGATGATCGTGTTGCGGAAGTCCACCTTACGCCCCTTGGCGTCGGTCAGATAGCCATCCTCGAAAATCTGCAGCAGCATGTTGAAGACCTCAGGATGAGCCTTCTCAACTTCGTCCAGCAGGATGGCACAGTACGACTTCCGGCGCACGGTATCGGTAAGCTGTCCACCGTCATCGTAGCCCACGTAGCCTGGAGGCGCTCCTACCAATCGGGCTACAGAGTGCCGTTCCATAAACTCGGACATATCGAGTTTAATCAGGGCATCCTCACTGCCAAACATGAACTCCGCCAGCGCTTTCGCCAGCAGGCTCTTGCCCACGCCTGTCGGCCCCAAGAAGATGAACACGCCGATAGGCCGTTTGGGATCTTTGAGCCCCGCGCGTGCCCGCCGCACTGCCTTCGAGATAAGTGTAATCGCTTCTTCTTGGCCCACCACGCGCGAGTGCAGCGCCTCTTCCATGTGCAGCAACTTCGCCGACTCCTCGTTCGCCAGCCGGGTCACCGGTATTCCTGTCCACATGCTCACCACTTGAGCAATGTCTTCCCCATTGACCACCGGCGCACTTGCATCGGCCTCTTCCCAGCCACCGTCCAGGCTTTCAATACGCTCCACAAGCTTCAGTTCACGATCGCGCAGCTCAGCAGCATATTCGTACTGCTGGGCCGCAATGGCCGCCTCTTTCTCCCTGCGCACGCTCTCCAAGCCCCGCATCGCCTCTTTCACCGAGGGCGGCATCTGAGAGCGGCGGATCCGCACCCTTGAGGATGCTTCGTCAATCAAGTCAATTGCCTTGTCTGGCAAGAAACGGTCTGAAATGTAGCGCGCGGAGAGATTCGCCGCCGCCTCCAGCGCCTCGTCACTGATCGTCAGATGGTGATGCTCTTCGTAGCGGACCTTGATGCCCTCGAGGATCTTCACCGTGTCTTCGACCGACGGCTCATCCACCTTCACCGGCTGGAAGCGCCGCTCTAACGCCGTATCCCGCTCTATGTGCTTCCGGAACTCGTCTAGTGTCGTGGCGCCTATGCACTGCAGCTCGCCCCGGGCCAGCGACGGCTTCAGGATATTGGCAGCATCCACCGCGCCTTCTGCCGCGCCAGCTCCCACCAGTGTGTGCAGCTCGTCGATGAACAGCACGCAATTCCCGGACGTCTTTATCTCTTCGATGACTTTCTTCAGACGCTCCTCGAACTCGCCGCGATACTTGGTGCCGGCCACCAATGCGCCCATATCCAGTGTCAGCAGCCGCCGGCCTTGGAGCGTATCGGGCACGTCGCCTGCGTTGATGCGCTGGGCCAGCGCCTCCACAATGGCCGTCTTCCCCACACCCGGTTCGCCGATAAGCACCGGATTGTTCTTGGTGCGACGGTTAAGGATCTGCACTACGCGCTCGATCTCTTTGGATCGGCCAATTACTGGGTCCAATTTGTCCGCTTTGGCCAGCGCGGTCAGATCCATACCCAGCTGGTCAACCGTGGGCGTCCGGGTGCTGCTCCGCGCTTGCGCGTGGGCCTGCGGACCGCTCTGGCTCAATATACGCGTGGTCTCTGCGCGCACCTTCTCGAGATTGACTCCCAGACTCTCAAGAACTCCCGCGGCAATACCTTCGCCTTCCCGCACCAGCCCAAGTAGGAGATGTTCCGTACCTATGTAGTGGTGGTTGAGCCGACGCGCCTCATCCACCGCAAGTTCAATGACTTTCTTGGCCCGCGGTGTCAGACCGACCTCGCCACTTGTCGGGCGGTCGCCTCGGCCAATAATGAACTCAACGGCAGACCGTACTTTGTTCAGCTCCACACCTAGATTGGCAAGCACCTTCGCTGCCAGACCGTCGCCCTCGCGTACCAGCCCCAACAGTAAATGCTCGGTGCCAATGTAGTTGTGATTGAAGCGCTGGGCTTCTTCTTGAGCTAAGCTCAGTACTCTGCGCGCCCGCTCAGTGAACTTGTCAAATCTGTCAGCCATAGGTAATTCCCCCTATGAGATAAGCGCATCCCGCCGCGTTCATCTCGGTGCCGTTTCTCGGTGCGGTTCGGGCCATATGGTGCAACCCCCACGAAGAGCTGCAGTTTGTAGATTGGCATTCCTCCTGCGGTGTATGCCTACCACTAAGCATATACTGTTTGGCTGCCGTTAGGTAACGGTCACGTTACGTTTACTGCTCGTCCGTCTCTTCTCGCCGCATTTGCTCGAGTGCAGAAAGAGCTGAAGAACTCATAGTGTCCCCCAGGGTTGGCCCCGAGGCCTCTTTGCTAATGGCCTCCATTTGTTGCCGCACTCCGCTGCGCTCTTGCGCCTCCATCTCATCCACCGCTTGCTTGAGGCTCAACCCTAGCCTGTGGCGCTCTCGCTCGATGCGCACGACCTTCAGGGTGAGCACATCGCCCTCCTTCACCACTTCTTTAGGATGCGTAATGCGCCGGTCCGCCAACTCTGAAATGTGGATGAGGCCTTCAACCGGACCATCGATGTGCGCAAATGCGCCAAAGTTCGTCAGTTTGGTTATCGTCCCGTGGATCAACTGTCCTACTTGGTACTTGTCTACCACCGAATCCCACGCTTCGGGCTTAGCCCGGCGGAGACTCAGCGCGATCTTTTTGTTCTCTTGATCGATCCGTAAGATGAAGACCTCTACTTCCTCCCCCACCTTCACCACCTCTTCCGGACCCTGATTGCGGCTCCAGGTGAGTTCGGAAAGATGGATGAGGCCGTCGGCGCCCCCCAAGTCAACAAATACGCCAAAAGGCCGGATGCTTGTAACGGTGCCGGTCGCCAACTCACCTTCTCGAAGTTCGGCCAGCAGCCGGTCTTTTTGCAACTGCCGCCATTCCTGCGCGGCCGCGCGCTCGGAGAGGATGAGCCGGTTACGCCGGCGGTTGATTTCGATGATCTTCAGCCGCAGGGTTCTGCCAATCCAGGGCGCAAAGCGCTCATCAGACTCCGCATCCTCTGCGTTCTCTTCGCGTTCGCCCCGTAGCCCCACTACCTGCGATGTGGGGACAAACCCCCGCACACCGTCCACGCTCACCAGCAGGCCGCCCTTATTGTAGCCCACTACTTCCGCGTCAAAGATCTCGCCAGCATCGAAGCGTTGCTGAAGACTCCTCCAGCCCCGCTCACCGGTAGCCCGGTCAAGCGAGAGGACTACTTGCCCTTCATGGTTTTCCGGTTGGAGCACGTAGACCAGAATGCCGTCCCCCACCTGCATCTCTTGCAGCTCCTCTGGAGAGAGGGAGCGCATTTCTGCCGCGGGGATAACGCCTTCTGTCTTGCCGCTGATGTCAACCAAGATGCTGTCTCGGTCAACGCGCATCACAACGCCATCGATAATGTCACCGCGGCGCAACTCCCTGATGCCTTGGGCCTCGCCTTCCCAAAGTTCCGCCATACCCTGGGTTTCTTCGAGGACCTCATCCTGGCGGGTTGGATCAGCATCCTCATATGGCTGTTGGACCAATGTGGCGTCTCCTCAGCAACGAGTTTGCACCACCTGCAGACTAGCGTCTCTATGGCGCTAAGGGATTAGAGGATAGTACTAGAAATGTGCGCGGTGAGCAAACACAGTGTAGCACAAGGTAGCCAGAAAAAGAAGAGCCCTCACTTCGTTAGAAGAGAGGGCTCACAGCTTCTGGCAGCGGCCTATTTTCCACACCCAGTTGCCCAGGCAGTATCGTTGGCGCTGAGGCGTTTCACTTCCGTGTTCGAGATGGGAACGGGTGGGGCCACCCCGCGATGCCACCAGAAAACCGTTTCGGTATGAAGTGATGGCCCCGAAGAACCATCAACGATTGTTGGATAAGTGCTTGGTAGCGGGAGTTGGATTCGAACCAACGACCTTCGGGTTATGAGCCCGACGAGCTGCCACTGCTCCATCCCGCGACGCCGCCTATCTTGGCGTACTCATGCATAGGGTGTTCTGAGGGAGACATACTCCCGGCTTAATGTAGGTCAAGCCCTCGACCATTAGTACTGCTTAGCTCAAGCCCTCACAGGCCTTACACCTGCAGCCTATCAAGCACGTAGTCTCCATGCGGTCTTACCTGGTTATCCAGTGGGAGATCTCATCTTGGGGTGGGCTTCGTACTTAGATGCTTTCAGCACTTATCCCATCCTGACGTGGCTACCCAGCATTGCCTCTGGCGAGACAACTGGCACACCAGCGGTCAGTCCCTCCCGGTCCTCTCGTACTAAGGAGAGCTCCCCGCAAATCTCCTGCGCCCACGCCGGATAGAGACCGAACTGTCTCACGACGTTCTGAACCCAGCTCGCGTACCGCTTTAACCGGCGAACAGCCGGACCCTTGGGACCTGCTTCAGCCCCAGGATGCGACGAGCCGACATCGAGGTGCCAAACCTTGCCGTCGATGTGAACTCTTGGGCAAGATAAGCCTGTTATCCCCGGGGTAGCTTTTATCCGATAAGCCACGGCCCTTCCACTCGGGACCGTAGGATCACTTTGTCCGCCTTTCGGCCCTGCTCGACTTGTTGGTCTCGCAGTCAAGCCCCCTTCTGCCAATGCACTCCACGGGTGATTTCCATCCACCCTGAGGGGACCTTTGAACGCCTCCGTTACCTTTTGGGAGGCGACCGCCCCAGTCAAACTGCCCACCAGGCGCTGTTCCCATCCCGGATTACGGTGACGGGTTAGCACCAAAACTTCGCCAGAGTGGTATTTCAACGTTGGCTCCTTCAAGCCCGCAAGCCTGAGATCACAGCCTCCCACCTATCCTACGCAAGCGAAGCCTCAATGCAACGCCAAGCTACAGTAAAGCTCCACGGGGTCTTTTTGTCCTGGCGCGGGAAACCCGCATCTTCACGGGTACTTCAATTTCGCCGAGTTCCTCGTTGAGACACTGCCCAGATCGTTACGCCATTCGTGCGGGTCGGAACTTACCCGACAAGGAATTTCGCTACCTTAGGACCGTTATAGTTACGGCCGCCGTTCACCGGGGCTTCAGTTCAATGCTTGCACATCTCCCCTTAACCTTCCGGCACTGGGCAGGCGTCAGCCCCTATACATCCGCTTTCGCGTTAGCAGAGACCTGTGTTTTTGTTAAACAGTCGCCTGGGCCCCTTTGCTGCGACCCCCAAGCGCTTCGCCGGCAAGCGGCTACACGCCCAAGGGCACCCCTTATCCCGAAGTTACGGGGTTAAATTGCCTAGTTCCTTAACGAGGATTCTCTCGAACACCTTGGGACTCTCATCCCCATCTACCAGTGTCGGTTTACGGTACGGGCACCACGCCGTCTCGCAACGCAGCTTTTCTTGCCGATATAGGCTCAGCAGCTTCACCTTGGCTTTCACCGCGGCTCCCCCCGCACCTCAGCTTAACGAGCCGGGGGATTTGCCTCCCAGCTCACGCCTACGTTTGGGAACGGGCACTACCAATCACCCGCTCTGCCTACCTTCCCGGGTCACTACTTTGCTAATAACGACGGCGTAGTGGTGCAGGAATACTAACCTGCTGTCCATCGCCTACGCCTTTCGGCCTCGGCTTAGGCCCGACTAACCCTACGCGGATAAACCTTCCGTAGGAAACCTTAGATTTACGGTGCGCCGAATTCTCATCGGCGTTTACGCTACTCATGCCGGCATTCGCACTTCTGTCCCCTCCACGGAGGTTTACACCTCCGCTTCACTGCAGACAGAACGCTCCCCTACCCCTCACGTCCGAAGACGCGAAGTCCTAGCTTCGGCGGCGGACTTAGCCCCGGTACATTGTCCGCGCAGTACCCCTCGACCAGTGAGCTATTACGCACTCTTTAAAGGGTGGCTGCTTCTAAGCCAACCTCCTGGTTGTCTGGGCGGCGCTACCTCGTTTTACACTTAGTCCGCACTTAGGGGCCTTAGCTGAGGATCTGGGCTGTTTCCCTTTCGACTACGAAGCTTATCCCCCGCAGTCTCACTCCCTGGCTCTCAAACGGTGGCATTTGCGGATTAGTTGGGTTTGGTAAGCGTCGTGCCCCCTAGCCCATCCAGAGCCCTACCTCCACCGTTAAACACCAGAGGCTGCACCTCAATGCATTTCGGGGAGAACCAGCTATCTCTGCGTTCGTTTGGCATTTCACCGCTACCCACAACTCATCCAGTAACTTTGCAACGTTAAAAGGTTCGGGCCTCCACGAGGTGTTACCCCCGCTTCACCCTGGCCATGGGTAGATCACGCAGTTTCGGGTCTACTCCCTGCGACCATGTCGCCCTATTCAGACTCGCTTTCGCTACGGCTCCGGCACGACAGTGCCTTAACCTTGAGGCCACAAAGAGTAACTCGCCGGCTCATTCTTCAATAGGCACGCCATCACCCCGCCGAAGCGAGGCTCTGACCGCTTGTAGGTCCACGGTTTCAGGTCTATTTCATTCCCCTCCCGGGGTGCTTTTCACCTTTCCCTCACGGTACTAGTTCACTATCGGTCGTCAAAGGTATTTAGCCTTGGAGGGTGGTCCCCCCAGCTTCCCACAGGATTCCACGTGTCCCGTGGTACTCAAGCTCAAGATGGAAGCCGCACCTTTTCGCCTACGGGACTCTCACCCGCTACGGTTGCCCGTTCCAGGGACCTTCGGCTAAGGATTGGTTTGTAACTTCCTGAACACTCGGCAGAGTGCTCTATCCCGGCTTACAACCCCCTCCAGCCATAGGACTGCCGCCCACTAAGACTGGAAGGTTTAGGCTCTTCCCCGTTCGTTCGCCACTACTAAGGGAATCTCTTTTGATGTCTTTTCCTCGGGGTACTAAGATGTTTCAGTTCCCCCGCTTGCCCCCCGCTGGCCTATGTGTTCAGCCAATGGGTTACCGGCCATGACGCCGGTAGGGTTGCCCCATTCGGGAATCCCCGGCTAAGCCTGCTAGACGGCTCACCGAGGCTTTTCGCAGTCATGCCACGCCCTTCATCGGCCTTTGACGCCAAGGCATCCCCCGTGGACCCTAAGTAGCTTGACCTACATTAAGCCCAAAGTATGTGTACCCTCAGAACATTACCCTATGCAATTGTTAAACTACCCCGCCTAAGCGGGTCACCGGACCGAACAGTCCGTGACGCTGCAGCCCCTGCTGCACCCTCACCGCCCGTCCGAACCCCTCTCACGCAAAACGGCCTGAGCACACTCAGGCCGTTCCTGAGGCACCCCTACTGTCTAAACCGCCGCTGCTATCTGCCGCGTAACCTGTCCTCCCCTAGCCGCAAAACTTGGTGGAGCCGAGGGGATTCGAACCCCTGACCTCCGCCGTGCAAAGGCGGCGCTCTCCCAACTAAGCTACGGCCCCGCACGTTCCGCCCCCGCATAAAGGGACTGGTGGGCCATTCTGGACTCGAACCAGAGACCTCAGTCTTATCAGGACTGCGCTCTAACCAGCTGAGCTAATGGCCCCGGGAGTCTATTACATTGTACTGGGCCCCACTCACACGCGTGACCCTTAACCCTTGGATAGCGGAAGGAACAGACCCAAGTCTGAGCGGGCCAAGACCGCTTGGACGGTCATCGACCTAGGAGGCTCGTTGGCCCCGCTTGCCCAAGGGCAAGCTGCCGAACCGGGCACTCCCTAGAAAGGAGGTGATCCAGCCGCAGCTTCCGCTACGGCTACCTTGTTACGACTTCGTCCCAATCACCAACCCCACCCTCGGCACCTGCCCCCCTTGCGGGTTGGCTCAGCGACTTCAGGTGTTGCCGGCTTTCGTGACGTGACGGGCGGTGTGTACAAGGCCCGGGAACGTATTCACCGCAGTGTGCTGACCTGCGGTTACTAGCAACTCCGCCTTCACGCAGGCGAGTTTCAGCCTGCGATCTGAACTGAGGACGGTTTTGATGGGATTAGCTCCACCTCGCGGCTTAGCAGCCCATTGTACCGCCCATTGTAGCGTGTGTGTCGCCCAGGACGTAAGAGCCGTGCTGACTTGACGTCATCCCCACCTTCCTCTGCGTTTTGCGCAGCGGTCTCGCTAGAAAAGTACAACTAGCGACGAGGGTTGCGCTCGTTGCGGGACTTAACCCAACACCTCACGGCACGAGCTGACGACAGCCATGCAGCATCTGTGCACGAGTCCCGAAGGAGGGCCGTATCTCTACGGATTTCCCGTGCATGTCAAGTCCTGGTAAGGTTCTGCGCGTTGCGTCGAATTAAACCACACGCTCCGCTGCTTGTGCGGGCCCCCGTCAATTCCTTTGAGTTTTAGCCTTGCGGCCGTACTCCCCAGGCGGGGCACTTAATGCGTTAGCTACGGCACAGAAGGGGTCGATACCCCCTGCACCTAGTGCCCATCGTTTACGGCGTGGACTACCCGGGTATCTAATCCGGTTCGCTCCCCACGCTTTCGCGCCTCAGCGTCAGTTACCGCCCAGAAGACCGCCTTCGCCACTGGTGTTCCTCCCGATATCTACGCATTTCACCACTACACCGGGAATTCCATCTTCCTCTGCGGCACTCAAGCCCGGCAGTATCTACAGACCCCTCCCGGTTAAGCCGAGAGATTTCACCATAGACTTACCAAACCGCCTACGCGCGCTTTACGCCCAGTAAATCCGGACAACGCTTGCCACCTACGTATTACCGCGGCTGCTGGCACGTAGTTTGCCGTGACTTATTCCTCCGGTACCGTCATCATCTTCCCGAAGAAAAGGGGTTTACGACCCGAGAGCCTTCGTCCCCCACGCGGCGTTGCTGCGTCAGGCTTTCGCCCATTGCGCAAAATTCCTCACTGCTGCCTCCCGTAGGAGTCTGGGCCGTATCTCAGTCCCAGTGTGGCTGATCGTCCTCTCAGACCAGCTACCGATCATCGCCTTGGTAGGCCATTACCCCACCAACAAGCTAATCGGACGCAGGCCCCTCCAGAAGCGCCTTACGGCTTTAGGCGGTGAAACGAATCACCGACCACATGCGGTATTAGCCTCCCTTTCGGGAAGTTATTCCCCACTTCTGGGCAGGTCACCCACGCGTTACTCACCCGTTTGCCACTAGCCACCGAAGTGACTCGTTCGACTTGCATGTGTAAGGCACGCCGCCAGCGTTTATCCTGAGCCAGGATCAAACTCGCCGTACAAAAGTACGCGAGCCTATGTTCGCGTTTACGTTCAACGTAATGCCCGCTTGTTCCTTCCGCTATCCAATTGTTAAGGTGCCGCCGCCTGCAATAGGGGCAAAAATGATCTTACCAACCCCTACCCTACATGTCAAGGGTACTACTCCGACTTTTCTCCTCCCCCGCTCAAGCTACTCCGGCGGATCTGCTTCCAAATAGCCCCGCAAAGGCGCACCCCCCAGCGTACCCGTCCGGCCCCGAACCAGCGCCACCACGTTGTGGTTCCACCAGGTCCCAATCACCCCCTCCAGCTTGCGGGCGCCCTTCGGCGTTGGCGCCTCCCCAACTTGCGTCAACCACTCCCTTTGCAGAGCCTCGGGGTCTCGATAGATAAGTAGCGTCAATTGCGTGGCAGCGTCCCCCTTCACCAGACGGATGTCCGACGCAGCTCCTGTGAACCCCGAAACCCTTGCCGGCTGAGAGCCGCGGATAACTTCGAGCCCCTCAGCCTCCCACAGTCGCTGCAACATCCCCAGCGTGATCCATCCCGTTCCCGCCTCCACCGCAGGCGTACTCGTCGGAGCCGGTGTCGGCGCAACCGTCGCAGTCGGGGTCCTCGGCCGGGTTCCACCAACTGTGGGCCTGCTCGGTTGCTCGATGCGCTCGCTCTCTACCGTTGGCGTAGGACTGCTCGTATCATCCTCGCTGCATCCAACTAACGCTAACGTAAGCGCAACAGCAATAAGCAGGCACCATCCCCTAACGCGGTTCATTAGTCCTCCCGACCCCAAGAATCTGTAATCAACATCTGAATGCACGAGACGGTTAGCATCCCCCCTAGCCCGTTACTCAGGCTTCTGTGTTTGCCTTGGCTTTCGTGTCCGCCGCCGGGTTGTCTTGGAGCGGCCCCACCAAAGCCCGTCCAAGAACTTCTTGTCCAAATGATGCCGCACATCCGCCAATTCCAACAGGTCTTTCGCGGCGTTGCTATCGAAGTGGGCCACCTCAACGTGTTTGCCCTTGTTTTTCACCGCCTGCACCGCATAGCCAAAGTCGCCATCGCCGCTCACCAGAATCGCTACGTCGTACAGATCATTCCACGCAAAGTGCAGCAGATCCGTGGCCAGCATCACGTCTACGCCCTTCTCCACCGGCCCGTTTTGGGAGAGCTTCATACTGCCAAGACGCACTTCTAGATAGGGCACGCTGCGCAGAATGCTCAGGAACTCCTGCTGCTCTTTGGAGGCGTCCGGATAGTGAGTAGTGTCCTGAAGAACGTTGTAGTAGTACGTCCGGAACAGCCGCCGGTTGCCGGTAAGTTTCAGCGCAAACTCTGCAAAGTTTAGGTCAGTGCGTCCTTGCGTGTCCCGCAACGCGTGATAGAGGTTGCTTCCATCTATGAACAGTGCGACTCGGTCTTCCAACGCCCCTCCTCCAGTTCGCCCCGCTACCGGCTACTCGTGGTCCGGTCTATGGCCCAGAGTTGATGGGCGAGCTGTACGTGGCCAACGTGAATGTTTACGTGCTCAAGGATGTGGAGCAGACAACCGCGCACGGTATCCCGTTGCTGCCTGCCGCCAAGGTTGACTTCACGCTCCTCATCATACGCTGTGGCGTCCAACTTAGACACCACCGCCTCCGCCGTGTCTAAGCACCGTTGCCAGCATTCCCGTAACGACCCCAGATCTCCTGCAGCCCTGAACTCCGATGGACGGTCCCGTTCCCTGGCGCCCTGGCCAACGTAAACCGTAAGCCAATACTCCGCCGACTGCGCAGCATGGAATACTGAGGCATACATAGTGTTGGTCTCCGGCATCTGTAACGGCCAGTTCAGACCGTCTTCCGGAAGCGCCTCAAGCTCGTGAAACAACGCGTCCCGAGCCGTTTGGAGATAACGAAGGAAGTGCCCACCCTCAGATGTCATTACCGGACCTCATGCTCAACAGATTCGGGCGGGGAGCAGGTCACCGGTCTCGATAAAGTCCCCGCAGATATTCAATAGCCCCCCGGTGCCCCGACTCGTGCTGCGGCGCCCCGTAGAGAAACGCACCCACGCTCCCCGGCCGGTCCGGGCGGAGCTGGTCGTCCAGCCGGGCTAGGTCAAGCTCTTGAATGGCCTTCAACGCCCGTTCCCGAACGGCGGCCATGTACTCCAGCATCTCGTCGAACGCTGGGTACACGAATGACCGCATTTCATCAGTCGTCCACGAGGCCACCGCGCGCGCCGTACCATCAGCGGGTAACCCGTAGCGCTGGTCTAATCCCAGCTCGGCCCATACTTCGCTGCCGCTTGGCATAATATAGCGCTGAAAGGTGTTGTCCTCACCTCGGCTGACGTGCAGAAGCATGAACGCAATCGGGTTTGCTTCCGGTCCCGGCCGCCATAGGTACTCCTCGGGGCCGAGCTCCTGCGTGCTCCGCAGCGTGTAGTCCCGCGCCCGGTCATAGCTCCCCAGGATAAGGTGCTTGATGTCCATGCTATGTAGTATTGGAGACTCGGGCGCCGAACCGCTCGCGCAGTTCGCCCCGCAGCACCTTGCCAAGCGGGTTGCGCGGCAACTCGCGAAGGAAGTCTAGCGTTTCCGGCTTCTTGTAGCTGGCCAGCCGCTCGTGGCACCACTCCATCAAAGCTTCGGCCGAGGCCTGCTCACCCGATTTCAGCACCACTGCCGCCCCCACCGTTTCACCCCACGTGGCGTCCGGGATGCCAAAGACCGCGCTTTCGTCCACCGCAGGGTGGGTGTTTAGCACCCGCTCCACCTCTTCCGGCGCAATATTCTCTCCGCCGCGGATGATTATGTCGGAGGCTCGCCCCACCAAAAAGAAATAGCCTGCCTCGTCCACGTAGCCTAGATCGCCGGTGTAGATCCAACCATCCTTCTTCGTATTCTTGGTTTTTTCCTCGTCTTTCCAATACCCAGCCATCACCCGCGGACCCCGCGCGATAATCTCACCCGACACCCCCGGCGCAAGCCCCTGGCCGACCTCATCCACCACCCGCATCTCCACGTCCACCAGCGGTTTGCCAACCGAGGCGAGACGCTTCACCCGTATCGCTCGCTCCTCGCCCGTGAGATCGGCGGGAATCACGTGGTCTTCCGGCGACAGCGCAGTGATCGTGGCCGCGGTTTCCGTTTGTCCGAACGCATTGATGAACTGCGCGTTCGGAAACGCTTCCAGCGCCCGTGTAATCACTTCGATTGGCATCGGCGCGGCGCCGTAGGTGATCACCTTCAGGCTGCTCAGATCGTACGCGGCGAACTCCGGGTGATCGATCACCTGCTTCAACATCGTCGGCACCATCATCGCCCGGTTTACATGCTCATGCTGCACTAATCCCATCCAGCCCGCCGCGTCAAACTGGCGCTGCATCACAATTGTCCGGCCGCCGTAAACTGCCGCCATCACCGCCTGCACTCCCGCAATGTGGTACAGCGGCACCGTCAGCAAGTTGCGCTCTACGGTTTCAGTGTCCACCGGAGATACGTTGTTGAGCACGTAGGAAGTGAAGCTCCCGTGATGCAGCATCACCCCCTTCGGGAAACCTGTCGTGCCCGCTGTGTACATCAGGACGGTTGTGGCCTCCTCCCCGATGGTAGGGACCAAGTAGTCCGGCTCAGCTGAGTTGACCACATCTTCGTAGTGCCGCCATCCTTCAGCCCCCCCATCAAGCTCAATGTACTCCCGCACCGAGGGAATCCTCTCTCGGAAATCATCGATAGTGGGAGCGTAGCGACTCCCCGCAAGGACCACTTTCGCATCGGCCGTGTGGATCATATACTCCAGTTCGCTGGCTTTGGCCCGAAAGTTGAGCGGGACAAAGATAGCGCCCAGCAACGCCGTCGCAAAGTACGTCTCAACGCATTGCGGCGTGTTCACTTGAATGAAGGCCACCGTGTCTCCCGCCTCCACCCCGGCATCCCGTAACGCCACCGCCAAGCGTTGCGCTCGTTCCTGAAGCTCACCAAAAGTGGTGCGCTTCTCCTCGAAGATCATCGCCGGCCGGTCTGGGCAAATGGCTGCGGCTATCTCTAAGAACTCGGTCGTCAGCATGTGAGCGATCGTCTCCCTCAGGTACCTTTAGGTCGCACAAGACCGTTGCTCATAGTAGGGTATGTCGCGGGCATGGTCAAACCGTCGGCCTCCCCTTGGTGCCCAAACTGAGTGACAAGCGCGCCCGCTAGGCGTGCTACACTTGAGAGTATGAGCAACACAAAGAAGGTCGTAGTAGCTATGAGCGGCGGAGTCGACTCCTCCGTAGCGGCCGCGCTCTTGGTCCGAGCCGGCTATGACGTCGTCGGCATCACGATGCGCCTCTGGACCGAGGAACGCGACGATCTGCCGGAAACCAACCGCTCTTGCTGTGGGGTAGAAGCCGTCGAGGACGCCCAGTGGGTAGCCCACAAACTCGGAATCCCCTATTACCTGCTGAACTTTGAGCAATCTTTCCAAACCAACGTAGTCGATTATTTCACCGATGAGTACCTGCGCGGCCGCACCCCTAATCCGTGCTTGGCCTGCAACCAGTACGTGAAGTTCGCCCCCTTGATGGACCGGGCGCTCGCATTAGGCGCCGATTACCTCGCCACCGGACATTACGCTCGCGTCGTCGAGCGAGACCATGGCTTCAGCCTGCTCCGCGCAGTGGACGCCGGCAAAGACCAGTCCTATTTTCTCTACACGCTGGGTCAGGCCGAGTTGCAACGCGTCCTCATGCCCGTCGGCAGCTACACTAAAGCCGAGATCAGGGCGCTGGCAAAAGAGCTCGACCTCCCGGTAGCCGACAAGCCCGATAGTCAAGAGATCTGTTTCATTCCCGATAACGACTATCGCCGCTTTGTGACCGAGCGCGTGCATGCCCCCGCCGGTGACATTGTGGACCTCGAAGGCGAAGTGCTGGGCGCCCATCGCGGGCTCACGCATTACACCGTCGGGCAGCGCCACGGCCTCGGATTGGGCTTGCCCCAGCGCCTCTACGTCACCCGTCTGGACCCCGCCCGCAATCGAGTGGTTGTAGGTCCGGAGGACGCGCTGTACGGCTCCGAGGCGCGGGTGGATGACGTGCATTTTGTGCGGGAACTACCCGGCGGCTTCCCCTGGGAAGTGCACGCGAAGATACGCCATCGCTCGGGAGAGAGCCCAGCACGCGTATCGTTGGACGAGGACGGCTATCGCGTCACCTTCGACACCCCGCAGCGGGCGTTGACGCCTGGGCAAGCTGTGGTCTTCTATAGCAGTGATGAAGTGCTCGGTGGCGCCCGCATCGCTTCAGTCCCGCTAACCGCTTAGCAAACGTGAGTGCTCTCGCAGGTATGCTGCTATACTTAGAGGGTCGGGAGGTCAGTGAGTGACGCTACAGGAACTCCGGGACATCGCCATTGTTATCTTGGCCTTGTTTGGTGTGCTCCAGTTACTGCTGTTAGTGGTACTGACCATCTTCCTGTACAAGAAGCTGCTCCCGGTGCTGGATGCCACCAAGCGCACTATTCAGAGCATTCAAGGGACTACAAACTTTGTATCGGAAACCACCGTCAGTCCCCTCATTCGAGCCATGAGCGTTGTCGCAGGAATTCGGGCGGTGAGTAGCCGGGTAACAGGGTTCCGGAAACGAAAGGAGAAATGACATGGGCTTTTTCAAAGGCTTTATTCTCGGTGGATTAGTGGGGCTCAGCGCCGGCCTGTTGTTCGCCCCCAAGTCCGGGAAGGAAACGATGGCCGAGCTGCAGGAACGCAGCACAGAGTTCCGCTCCCGGGGACTGGAAATGCTGGAAGAGGAAAGCGTAGCCCTGCGTGCAACCATCGCCGACATGCGCGAGGTGCTCAACGAAGCCGTCCAAGAGGGCCGGGAAGTATTGAAAGAGGCGGTTGAGGAAGGCCGCGATGCTACCACCCAAGCCACTCAGGACCTGCACGGCCGGTACAATGAATCGAGAGGACCGCAATAACCTCAGTCTGGAATAGCTGGAATAAAAGGACAGGGGGCGCAGCAATGCGCCCCCTGTCCTTTTATATAGCTCAATGTCTTAGGCATGGCGGAGAGGGTGGGATTCGAACCCACGGTCCCTTGCGAGACACGCGCTCTCCAGGCGCGCCTGATCGTCCACTCTAGCACCTCTCCGCAGAGGTGGGCCACAAAAAGCCGCAAAGCCGGCTACGTTGCCCAGTATACGCTAGCGCTGCCTCGCTTGTCTTGACCCGTCCCCATCGGGGAGCACGTCATCTTTCAGTGGCTCCTGCTGCCCGTCTGGTACCACTTGGTAATCGCCCTCGATAACCATGTCTGATGCCTGTCCCGTCCCGGGAGGCTCGGCACGCTCGGCATGCTCGGCACGCGGTGGGTTACCCCCTCGCTGGTTTTGTTCCAGCACCCAGTGCGCCGTCATCCACTCCGTCACTTTGAACGCAATCAGCACTATCGCAAGGTCGTCGAGCTGCCCAAGCCCTACGATATAGTCCGGTATGATGTCGATCGGGCTCACCACGTAGAGCAGCGCCAGCGGTACCGCCAGCTTGGCCAGCAGCGGGACGCGTGGGTCCTGCATCAGCCGCCACCACAGGCCGATCTTGGCGCCCAGGCGCTCGAACCCGTTCATGCCTTGGCCTCAGCTTTGCGCGCCCGGGCTTCCTTATACGCCACCGCCTTCTCGATGTAGCTGTGTGCATCCGGCGTTTTGCAGCTCGTCTCGCCGTGGTCCACCACCACTTTCCCGATCCGTTTAGCCGCCGCCTGCGCAAGCTCCTTCAATGCCGCGTTACGCATCCCAATGGAGATCAGCGCCATGTTCATGGCATGGCGGGTAAAGTTCTTGCTCTGGTGTATGTCCGCTTCTATCGTCGCCAGTTGCTGCTCGTAGTACGCGTCAGAGAGGGATGGGTCCCGCATCGCAAGCACCCCCACTAGGTCCCAACCCGCGCGTCCTATCCACTCGTCCTCTGAGGCCGTCCACTCGGCCGCTTTCTGCTGGCGTAGCTCAGTCTGTCCCGCAAAACCCGACAACAGGTCGCAAATCAGGTAGTAGCTCATGTCTTCGGCCCAGGCGTCCAGCAGCACGTTGGTTGCAAGGTTGGGATCGGCGACCATCGTCGCAAGATGGCGCGCATCAGCGTTCTTGGTGGCCCATAATTCCTTGGCCAACCCATGGTCACGCTTGATCCGTTTCTTGAGCTTGTTGAGGTGGGCAAAACTCACGCCAAACAGCGGTTCTCCCATACCGTGGCGCTTAAAGATCTTGACGTTCTGTTTAGTACCCGCCTCTTGCAGTTCCTGCATCACCTCGGACAACGTCATTGCTACCCTCTTCTAAGCACCTGCGGGAGCGCCTAATGCTGGCCGTGAAGCGCCGCCGCCCGGCGCCCGATCTCCTCATCTGAAACATCTTCGATGTGTGTGCTGATGGCCCACGTGTTCCCGAACGGGTCCACCACGGTGGCGTTGCGGTCGCCATAGAATTGGTCCGCCGGTTCTCTCACCGAACGGGCGCCGGCAGCAACCGCCTTCTGATAGAGCGCATCGGTGTTCTCTATATAAAGATGAATCATCGCCGGCTGGGCCGGAAACTCCGGCGTGCCGTCGGAAGTCATGATCATGGAGTCGCCTATTTTCACCTCAGCGTGCGCAATCATCCCGCCCGGCATCTCCATTCTTACCTCGGTGGTTGCATCAAAAGCCCGCTGCATGAAATCGATGAGCGCAGCGCACTGGTCCGTCACGAG
Organism: Dehalococcoidia bacterium; assembly: GCA_965261835.1. Taxonomy (GTDB): domain Bacteria; phylum Chloroflexota; class Dehalococcoidia; order SHYD01; family SHYD01. Next base: position 756,334 of record OZ253478.1, read on the forward strand.
AAACGGGGTCACCGTGCGATAGCCTGAAGGAATGGGAGAAACGGCCATAGTGTGCTCCTTGAGTGAGTAGTGCGCTGGTAGTGTGACGGTACTGGCGGAGAGGGTGGGATTCGAACCCACGGTGACTTGCGCCACACCGCTTTTCGAGAGCGGCACCTTCAACCACTCGGACACCTCTCCAGTACCCATGATTGTACCTGACCCCGCCTGAGACTGCACTACGTGCCGCCGGCGCCGCGGCAACCTCCAGGCGCCTCGGACCGTGGCCCTTAGAGAGTGGCGACCAAGCGGAGCGACCGCTCAAACTCCGTTTGCTCCTCCTTGCCGGTGGCCAGGAAGTATAAAATCAGGTGGTTGGCCCCGGAAACGCTCATGAACTCCTCCACCCGCTGCCGCACGGTCTCTTCGTTTCCGTGCAGCACCATCGCGTCCAGCATGCGTTGGCTCCACGCTCCCTCTAGCGCCTCCGGGTAGCCCGCCGCCGCGAACATCTGGGCGTAGTTGGGCAACTGCGGGTACCGCTGCAGCGCAACCCCCGCCGCCGCCATCACCGCATCGGCGTCTTCCGTTACCGTCAGGAACGCGTGCCCCACCAGTGGTGGCGTCGTCCGCCCTGCCTGTTGTGCACCCCGTTGCATAGCCGGCAACGCTACCTCGTGCAGATAGGGCGCCGGGCAATTCCAGCTCACCGCGCCGTCTGCCACCGCCCCCGCCAGCTCGAACGACGCCTCCCGCAGCGCAGAGATAATGACCGGGACGGCCGGCGCCGGTTCCAGCCTGCTCCTCACCGTATAGCGCTCGCCTTTGAAATCCACGCTCCCGCTGGCAAGCAGCGTCTTCACAATCGTAACGTACTCTCGCAGGTGTTCCAGCGGACGAACGTACGGTATCCCATACTGCCGCTCCATGATCGGCCCGTGGCTCGGCCCAACCCCCAGCGTCAACCGGCCCGGCGCCATTGTCTCGATGTCGGCTGCCTGCTGCGCCATCACCAGCGGGTGCCGCGGAAACGTGGGCACGATTGCCGTCCCCATCTGAATGCGCGAGGTCACCGCCGCCGCTGCTGCAAATATCGTCAGCGCATCACTGCCAACCCCGGTGACCAACCACACTCCGGGCACGCCCAGCGTTTCGGCTTGTTGGATGGCCGCAAGGGTCGCAGCGGCATCAGGTTGTCGGAAAGCTATACCATAGCGGGGCATGATCATATTGACGCTCCTATCGGGCTGTTGCTCACTTGCCGGGCTGGCTTAGCCACCGTTCTATGAGCGACGGCGCCTCCCGTAACATACAACGCTGTGTGGTCACCGGAGGCAATGGGTCTAAGAACGCACTGCCGTAATTGCGCCCCGCTACGCGCGGGTCGAGCACCACTGCAACCCCGCGATCAGTCTTGCTGCGGATCAGCCGCCCAAACCCCTGCCGGAAGCGAAGCACCGCCTGCGGTACCGCGTACTCGCGGAAGGGGTCATCGAACAGCTCCGACCGCGCGGCAAACACCGGCTCGGTCGGTACCGTGAACGGCAAGCGCGTGAGAATCAGCAGGCTCAGCGCCTCGCCCACCACGTCCACGCCTTCCCAAAAGCTGCTGGTGCCTAGAATCACGGTGCGTGGCTCGTTGCGCAGCCGCTCCAGCATCCGCTGAATGTTGCCGCTGCTCCCCTGCGCCAGAACGCTGATACCTTGCGGCGCCAGCGTCTGGTTGAGCGCCCGCTGCGCCGATTGCAGCGCCGCGTAGCTCGTGAACAACACCAGCGAGCGTCCGCCACTGGCGCTGCACAGGTCGGCGATTGCCTGCTCGATCACCCGGTTGCTGCCGGGTGCATTGGGTGGCGGTGCATCTTCGGGAATCAGCAGCAGCGCGGCCTTCTCGTAGGGGAAAGACGAGTCCACCGCCAACTCCACCGGCTGCTCCAAACCGAGCCTACTCTTGATGTAGCTGAAGTCAGTACCCGTCCGCAACGTCGCGCTCGTCAGCACCACTCCGCTCTTCTTGGAGAAGAGGTCACGTTGCAGCACCGACCCCACTTCAATCGGCGCCGCATATAGACTCGCCCCCTCACCCTGGCCGCTCCCTGCCAGCCAGGTCACCCAAGCCGGGTCAGCCCGCGCGATGACCGCGTTGCCATGGTCCACTAATTGCTCAGCCGAGAAGTGCAGCGCGGCCACTTCTGCCAGAAAATCGTCGTACCCAGCGATTTGATCCGAGGGCAGCGCTTCTAGTTGCCCGTGTATCCGCTCCAACCGCAGCTGCGTATCGTGCAGCAGCACCCGTACATCTTCCCACCCCTGCTCCACCTTGCTCCACAGCGGCTGGCTGCGCGCCCCCCCGGTTAAGCGGGCGCGATGTCCGTAGTCGCCAGACCCGCCTCCTTGCTCACGCAAAAACCCCGCAAGCCCCTCAAACAACGCGTCGACCCGCGCTCGCGTCGGCGCTACTTCGCTCCGGATCGATGCAAGTTCTTGAGAGAGTCCCTGCTGCAGGTTGAACAGCGGGCCACTCCCCATCAATGCGGCCTCGAGCCCTGGTACCAGGCCATGGGGCCGGTCCCCCGTTTCATAGTAAAGACGTTCCAGGAAATCCAGGCATTCCCGCAGTCCCATCCGAAAACCCATCTGGTCCGTGGCCACCTCTTCCAGGTGATGCGCCTCGTCAATCACCAGGTAGTCGTAATCCGGCAGCACGTTGTTGCCCGACTGGAGGTCGGACACCAAGAGCGCATGGTTTACAACCAGCACGTCCGCCTCCGCCGCGCGTTTGCGGGCCTTTTGCAAGAAACAGCCCTGCTCTTTAGCCATCATGCACTGGAATGCTGGGCAGTTTTCCGCAACCGCGGATATACGGCTCCACGCAGCCTGCTCCGTAGCGTTCAGGTTGAGTTCCGCCCGGTCACCCGTCTCCGTGCTGTCTAGCCATACCGTGATTCGCGCCAGAAGACTCGGGTTGAAGTTGGTCAGCCCACCCCCTGCTGCGGTCTGCCAGCGCCGCGGGCAAAGGTAGTTGCCGCGGCCCTTAAGTTGGGCGAACCGCGCATTGCTGCAGTCCGGAATCTCCGGGTAGGCGTCTCGCCCCGACTGGAGAATCCACAGCAGATTCGGCAGATCCTTCTGCACGATCTGTTCCTGTAACGCGATCGTGTTGGTGGATACTACGATGTTGGTTCGATTCAGCAGCGCGTAGAACAGCGCGGGTAAGAGGTACGCCACCGACTTGCCGGTGCCGGTACCGGCCTCCACCAGCAGGTGCTGGTGTTCGTTCAGGGCACGCGCGGCAGCATGCAGCATTGCCGCTTGTTCCGGCCGGTGCTCGAAGCCCGGGAAGTGTGCCGAGAAGAGGCCCCCCGGCCCAATGAGGTCGCTCAGTAGATCGAGCTGCACCTGCTGCCGGGGTTGATGCGCTTCCCCCGCCTCTACTCGTTGCGCCGCGGGCTCGGGCCGGATGGCGGTCATGCGCCGCGGTGGTACCGGGACCTCAGTCGCCACCTGGACGCTGCTTATCAGCTTCTCATCCAAGACCTCTTGAAAGAAACCGGTCAAGCCCCAGGACGTCCGGGAGCCCAGGCTGGCGAGATGGTTGAGCACCCGCAGGTCCAACTGCAGCGCCCGTTCCAGCAGCGCTTGGTAGACCTCCATCGTCGCAATCGCGTCTGCAACCGCACGGTGCTTGGTGTCGTACTGCACCCCAAAGTGGTCAGTGAGCGCAGTCAGGTTGCGCTGGAGCAGGTACGGTTCGAGGATTTTCGCCAGCTCCAGCGTATCGAAGACCGGGTTCGGCAACTCCAAGCCCTGTTCCGCCAGGAACTGCAGGTCGAACGAGACGTTTTGCCCCACAATGACGCAGTCGTGCAGGAACAACAGCAGGTCACCGGCGATAACCGCAAAGTTGGGCGCATCCGCAAGATCTTCATCGGTGATGCCAGTGAGCTCGGTGATAGCCGCAGGCATCGCCTGCCGCGGCTTGACCAGGCTCTGGAACTCCGCCAACGTCCGGCCATCCTGAAATTTGACCGCACCCACCTCGATAATCTCGTTATGGTGGGGGTCTAAGCCGGTGGTCTCTAGATCAATCGAAACGTACGTTCGGCTCATATGGCACTATGATAGCACGGTTGATCCCAAAGTAAAGCCGCCGCTGAAGTGGTTCCGCATTGCGCACAGGGCGGCGGGCATGCTGCCCCTACCCGCCGGTGCATCGGAGGTTTGGCCCGCGCCTCAGGCCGTTGTTGCCACCATCGGTTTCGCCAGCGTTGCTTGCGCGGCCGCAAGCCGCGCTACCGGTACCCGGAACGGTGAGCAACTCACGTAGTCCAGCCCAATCTCGTTGCACAGCGTAATTGAATCCGGGTCGCCGCCATGCTCCCCGCAAATACCCAACTCAAGGTCCGGCCGCGTACCGCGCCCCTCTTCCTTGGCCCATCGGATCAGCCGCCCAACTCCATCCCGATCCAGTACCTGGAAGGGGTTCTCAGGCAGCAACTTCTCTTCAACGTATTGCAGCAGGAACTTCCCTTCCGCGTCGTCACGGCTGATGCCAAAGGTCGTCTGTGTCAGATCGTTCGTGCCAAACGAGAAGAACTCCGCAGAATGTGCAATGTCCGCTGCCGTCAGTGCCGCGCGCGGTACTTCTATCATCGTGCCAAACTTGTACGGAATAGCAACGCCCGCTTCTGCCAGCACAGTCTTGGCCACCTGCTCCAACCGGTCGCGCAGCGACTGAAGCTCGTTAATGTGACTGACCAGCGGGATCATGATCTCCGGTTTTACCGACTTGCCTTCCCCGTTCACCTGTAGCGCAGCTTCCATCAAGGCGCGCACCTGCATCTCGTAGATCTCAGGGAACAGGATACCCAGCCTACATCCGCGCAGACCGAGCATCGGGTTTGCTTCCCTCAGCCCGCTCACCGCTTTAAATAGCGCTTCCTTCTCTTCCAGCTCTGGGCTGTTGCCGCCGTGCCGCAGTTCAACAACCTCTTCCAGCAGCTCATCGTAGCGCGGCAGAAACTCGTGCAGCGGAGGATCCAGCAAGCGCACCACTACTGGAAGGTCATCCATCACCCGGAAAATGCTCACGAAGTCGCTGGCTTGGAATACCTCCAGCTGCGCCAGGTTCTCGTGGTACGCGCGCCAGGCCTCAGAGTACTGGCTCTGCCCCTCGCCCGTCGGGTTGCTTTGCTGCGATTTCGCTTCCGCCGCCGCCAAGATCATCGCCCGCACCGTAGACAGCCGCTCCGGTTCGAAGAACATGTGCTCCGTGCGGCACAGCCCAATGCCTTCAGCCCCGTACTCACGGGCTTTGGCCGCGTCTCTTGGATAATCCGCATTGGCCCAAACCTGCAGCGTCCGAACCCCGTCTGCCCAGGAAAGCAGTTCCTTAAGTTCATCCGACAGTTCAGCCTCTACCAGAGCCACCTCACCCAGGATCACGTCACCCGTGCTGCCATTCAGCGTGACTACGTCGCCAGCGCTGACCGTTACCCCATCCACTGAGAACGTGCCGCGCTCCAGGTCGATGTCAAGTGACTCACAACCCGTTACACAAGGCTTGCCAAGCCCGCGCGCCACTACCGCAGCGTGACTGGTAGCGCCGCCCCGTGCCGTCAGCACCCCTTGTGCCGCAATGATCCCGTGCACGTCGTCCGGATTCGTCTCAGGCCGCACCAGAATCACCATTTCTCCACGGCGCGCCTCGGCCTCGTCGGCATCGAACACTACGATCCCCGTGGCCGCCCCCGGCGCCGCGTTGAGTCCCTTAGCGATAATCTGGACCTCTGCCGACGGGTCTATCTGCCGGTGCAGCAGTTGCTCAATCTGCATCGGCTCCACCCGCCGCAGCGCCTCGTTCTTGTCGATGAGCTGCTCGTGCTCCATGTCTACCGCCAGTTTCACACTGGCCACCGGGGAACGCTTGCCGGAGCGCGTCTGCAGCATGTAGAGTTTGCCCTTTTCGATCGTGAACTCTAGGTCCTGCATATCCTTGTAGTGCTGCTCCAGCATGTTCGCATGGTGCAACAGGCCCTCGTACATCTCCGGCATATCCTCCTGCAGCGCGGCGATCGGCTTTGGCGTCCGGATGCCGGCCACCACGTCCTCTCCCTGCGCGTTCTGCAGGTATTCCCCGTAGAGCGCCTTTTCCCCGGTTATTGGGTTGCGCGTAAAAGCCACCCCGGTCCCCGAATCCCAGCCCATGTTGCCAAACACCATGGTCTGGATGTTGACCGCAGTGCCAAGGCTATGGGGGATCTTGTGGTAATCCCGATAGTCGATCGCCCGTTTGTTCATCCACGAGTTGAACACCGCCTTAATCGCAAGGTTCAACTGATCATGGAAATCGGTCGGGAAGGCCTCCCCCGTTTCTTGCTGAACGATCCCTTTGAAGATAGCTACCAGCGACTTCAGCGCCTCAACGCTAAGATCGGCGTCGGTCTGCGCCCCGTTGCTGCGTTTCGTCTCCTCCAGTTGCACCTCGAACTGGTGCGGGTCCAAACCCAAGACGATCCGGCTAAACATCTGAATGAAGCGGCGGTAAGCGTCATAGGCAAAGCGCTCATTGCCGGTGCGTGCAATCAGTCCTTGAAGGCTCTCGTCGTTGAGCCCCAGGTTGAGCACCGTATCCATCATCCCCGGCATCGAAACTTGGGCGCCCGACCGTACCGAGATTAGCAGCGGGTTCTCCGTGTCCCCAAAGCGTTTCCCTGCTTGACGCTCCACCTCTGCCAGCGCCTCCAGCGCCTGCTCCCAGAGCCCCTCGGGGAATTGTTGGTCGTGCTCGTTGTAGTAAATGCAGGTCTCTGTGGTAATAGTGAAACCTGGCGGAACTGGTAACTGAGCTTGCGTCATCTCCGCGGCGCCCGCGCCTTTGCCCCCAAGCAAGTTTCGCATCGATGCGCCACCCTCCGTGAAGAGGTATACCCATTTATTCATGGCTACTGCGTACCCCCTCAGCTAATTGTGGGTAATAGTGGGATTGAAAGGTCATGGCTCGGCATTGGGCCTCCCCCGCGTTGACGGTGACCGCGTCCCGTTTTCACCGGCACTGCCCCTTCCAAGACACGGCCCCAGGTCCCGTCTACCGTCACCCGTTGTCGACTCTTCAGCACCCGGGTCGCCGTTCCGGTGGCCGCGATGCAGGGAATCCCCAGCCCGCCGCAAATCGAGGCCGCGTAGCGCTCAGTGTCCGGTTTATCCGCCACTACCGCCGCCGCCCGCATCATAGCGGGCTCGTACCCTGCGTCCGGAGTCTCCAGCACCAGGATGTCTCCCTCCTCCACCTCTGCCATTTGTGCGGCGTCTCGCACTACACGCACAAGCCCCATCGTCACGCCCGGGTTTACTGATACCCCGGAGAGCAGCACTTTACCCGTTCTTTCGTGCTGGTGATGTTGGGGGTCATCGTCAAAGCTAATGCCCCGCACCGGGTGGGACTGCAGAATGTAGAACGTGTCGCCTTCCTTAGCCCACTCAATCTCTTGCGGGCCACCTAGCGTAGCCTCAATCTGCTTGCCCAGTGTGCCCAGCGTCCTGAGATCGTCCTCCGTCAACTTGGGCGCCTCACGCTCGTCGCCAAGCACTGGCACCCGGGTTTCCGGCCCCAATTCGCCAACAGCGTTGGGATTATACACCAGTTTCCAGTCTTGCGGTGTGGCCCTCCGCTCCAGCACGGCCAGCGTCTCTTTGTCCAGCACGTACAGGTCTGGGGTGACCCCCGCAGCGTCCATCACGCTTCCTAGCCCCCACACCACTTCGACCACGATCCGAGACGAATCGTTGAAGATAGGCTCTGCGGTCAACAGCACGCCGGAGACGCTAGCCTGGACCATCCGCTGCACGATAACCGCCACCACTACGTCAGAGTGGCTGAAATCTTCATGCGTCCGGTAGAACACCGCCCGTGACCCGAATGCTGACCCCCAACAACTCTGCACCGACTTCAGCACGTCCCCAAGCGTGGTGATCCCCAGGAAGCTCGCTAACTGCCCCGCAAACGCCGCATCCTCCGGGTTCGCCGCCACCGACGACGCTCTTACTGCTACCACCGGCTCGTTCAGCTCGTGGTATGCATTCTCTATCGCCACCCCGATGCTCTCGGGGAGCTTCGCACGCTCTATCGCCCTTCGGAGGTTACGAAATAACGGCTCAGCTCGGTTGACGTCACCCGTATTTGACGTACTACCCGTTTTGGTGCGCTCGTCCTCTTTGAGCAGTGCACTCACTACTGCTTGGTACGCCTCGCCGGTGATAACAAATCCAGGAGGAACGTTGAACCCGTGATCGATGAGTACGCCAATACCCACCGCTTTCTCTCCCACACGGGCGTAGCCCTCTTTTGTGAAGGACCCCAGTTTCAGGATTGGAACGTGTTTCTTGGCCATAGTCGGCTATTTCTACTCGTCTTTCCTGCCCGGCGGAGTCAGTGCGCAATAGTCCTAGCGGTGCGCGGTCAGCGCCACGTTCAGCCGTTCGTCCAGCGCAGCGTCGTCCGCAGCGCCAAACGGGATCTGCGCTCCTTCATGAAGCTCCACCGCAGCGTAACGCCCCTGCCGCAATTGGCTCACTAGGTCGGCCGTTGACGTCACAGGGCCCTCGAATACCGTAGCGTACCGCCCCAATCCATGGGTCGAGTGGGCATCGCTGCCCGCAACCCCGCGGAAACCCAAATGTCTGGCTACGTGCAGTGCCAGGTAGTTCTCAAGCGGGCCCGTGCCCCCATTGAGCACTTCGATGTCGTCAACCAGCCCGAACAGTTCCAGCGAAGCGGAGGCCTCGATTGTCTTGTGCGCTGGGTGCAGTAAGCGCGCTCCTGGCCGGAACCGGCCCCGAAATGGGTGGGCGGCTATCATGAACCCGCCTGCCTCTCCTACCGCTTGCCGCAACGCCGAGGCGTCATTGATACCTGCTAAGTAGCGGTCAAGTCCGTAGACCAGGACGTGGCCTAAGTTGGTTGACACCTCCATACCACGTATGAAGGGCAGCGCACTCTCTTGCTCGAATCGCTCGGCCGTTTGGCGCTCCCACATAACGTTGTGCTCAGATATACAGCACCCCGTCAACCCACTGGAACGGACCCGTTCCACCAATTGTTCTAGCGTGAGCTGGCTGTCTACACTCCCCTGCACCGTGTGGCAATGCAGGTCAAGCACCGCGTCTGTCAATATCCCGTCATTCCTTAGTGGGCCTAAGTAACTAAGCAAGCTGGGCCGCGTTTATTACATAACTGAGCATATTCATGCTAGCACAGCGGCAGGGGGCTGACAATTCAGTCGCGCCTACGGCAAAGCCGTGTTGTCTACTCGCTCGAGGGGTCATTAGTGCGTAAAGTCGAAGTCTATCGCCATGGTTTGCCTGCGATCCTGCTGCTCTTGCTCGCTTCTTTGCTTGCCACCTTGGCCGCTGTCCTGGTTCCCGTAACTACGCTTGCAACCGCGGATAGTGAGCCGCGCTACGGCAAAGCACGGTGGGCTTATTACGTGCCCTATGCGGCCAACTCGTTCGCCTCCCTGCAGCAGCACATCGGCGATCTCGATTACCTCTCCCCATACTGGTACCAAGTAGACGAGCGCGGCAACATCCTACCCTTAGGCGGAGACGCAGGAGACACCCACAAGCTCGAGATCATGCGCCTAGCTCAAGACCATGGTGTCAAGCTTGTGCCTATGGTTAAGAATCGCGCCACCTATGAGGACTTTCACCCAGTCCTGGCCGACCGAAATGTCCGCCGCCACTCAATCAACGAACTTGTCCGTCTGGCTGAAACCAATGGCTACCATGGCATGCATATCGACTACGAAGGGCTCAGCGCTGAAGACCGCCCCTATCTGACAACCTACATGACCGAACTCGCGGCGCAGTTGCGCCATTCCGGAAAGCTGGTCACCCAAGCCGTGCCTGCAAAAGACCGGGAGCGTACCACCGGATGGTCTGGAGCGTATGACTACACCGCCCTAGGTAACGCCAACGATCTCCTTGTGGTCATGGCCTATGGCTATGGCACCGGCGCCCCGCAGTCTACCGCCCCGTATCCCTGGGTCGAGCGCTGCCTGAACTACGCCTCCAGCCAGATTGCGCCTCACAAGCTGCTCCTCGGCTTGGCCTGGTACGGCTATGATTGGAACCTCACCCAAGGCGGCGTCACTCCCCTGCGCTTCGACGACGCCATGCGTATTGCTGCACGCCACGGCGCGCAGCTCGCCTACGACGAGACGGTAAAATCGGCGTACTTCACCTATACCTCCGCCGAGAACCACGAACGCGAGGTCTGGTTTGAAGACGCCCGCAGTAACAGCGACAAACTAGACCTTGTGTTCCGCTACGGCCTCGCCGGTGCAGCCGGCTGGCGCATGGGCCACGAAGACAGCGCAGTGTGGCCCCTGTTCGACGATCGCCTCGCCTACCGCACCTGGTATCTGGCGGCAGGAGCTACCACCAATGCTTTCGATACCTGGATCCTTATCCAAAACCCCAACCCGGAACCCGTCGACGTTCTGGTCACCTTCATGGACGAAAACGGCCTCGCCTCCGAGTACCGTTATCACATTAAGGAAGCCTCCAGATTCAGCATCTACACCAACCAGCTGATGCCCAATAGCGCCTTTGCTACCAAGGTCGAGGCCTCCGCACCCGTCTTTGTCGAGCGGGCGATGTACTTTGGCTACGATGGACATGACTCCGCCGGCGTAAATGCCCCCAGCCGACAGTGGTTTCTCCCGGACGGATCATCCCAAGACGGTACCGACACCTGGGTTCTCATCATGAACCCCAACCCCGAAACCGTCACCGCCCGCCTGTCGTTCTTTACCTACGCCGGCCTGGCGGCCACTCAGGAGATCATGGTGAACCCCACCTCCCGCTTGAGTGTCCACGCCAACCAGTACCTGCCCCGTAGCCTGTTTTCCGTGGCAGTCCACGCCGACAAGCCGATTGTAGCCGAGCGGGCAAGCTACATCGAAAACGGGAAGTACGGGCATGGTTCCAGCGGATCGCCCTTAACTGCGCAACGTTGGTATGCCGCCGAGGGCTTTACCGGACATAAAGTCGCAGTCTCGGTAATGAACCCCAATCCAGCCCCGGCTCTGGCTACATTGACCTTCATGCTTGAGGACGGCAGCAATGTGCGCCAGACGCTCTCTTTAGTGGCAAATAGTCGCCAGACCTTCATCGCCAACGATGTATTGCCCCCGGCCACCGCCTTCTCCACGCGGGTAGAGTCGGATCAACCGGTAGTGGTAGAGCGCACCTCCTACGTGGGCCAGGGAATAGCCGGCAATAGTGCCCAAAGTTCCCTGGCTGCCTCTGCAACCGCAACCACCTGGTTTCTGCCTGAAGGCTCGGCCGGGTCGCCATTCCAGACTTTTATCCTGCTGCAGAACCCCAATGAGTTAAGTGCCCTGGTTACCGTCACCTTCATGACCGCAGGCGGCAGCAACGTCGAGCAGCAGCATGTGCTCCAAGGCCGCTCTCGCTTCACTATCCCCGCCAACAATGTAGTCCCCGGCGCCGCGTTCTCCGTCCGGGTCGACAGCACCCAGCCGATAGTGGTGGAGCGGAGTATGTATTTCGGGCGCGGCGCTCATGACAGCATGGGCATCGCCCAGTAGCGTCGCAGCACCTTCCACGTGACCTCCGCGCTATCTCCGAAAGCAGTCCAGCTCAGCGCCGCCCTAATAGAGCCCCCGCTCCGTTTCGTCGTACAATAGCGTCAGCACTCTGCTTACCGAGGCGAATATGCGAGATCAGCTAGAGACCGCGCTCAAAGGCCAACCCGCCGATTACGTGGAGATCCGTCTCGAAGAGAACTCCGCCACTCGAATCGCGCAACGCGGCCCGCAGACTGAAGACATCGGCCGCACCGTCAACCAGGGTGGCAGCGTGCGCGCCTTGGTCAATGGCGGCTGGGGGTTCGTCTCTTTCAACACCCTGGAAGCGTTGCCCACCCGCGTCGCCCAGGCGGTCGCCCAGGCCCGGCTTGCCGGCGGGGGTGAGAGCCGCCTCGCCGCGGTCCCGTCGGCGGTGGAGGTTATCCCCCCCACTCTTCAAAAGGACCCCCGTACTGTCAGCCTGGAAGACAAGCAACGCCTCATTGCTGAGTACAATGAGATTGTCCTAAGCACCAGCGGTGTCCAGACCTCCCGCATTAACTACAGTGACCTCTTTAAGCATGTGACCTTTGCCAACAGTGAAGGCTCCTATATCGAGCAGGCCCGCGTGGACGCGGCCTTCCAGCTATCGGCGGTCGCCCGTCGTGACGGTGATGTCCAGCAGGCCGGATTCTCCATTGGCCGCCAGGGAGACTTCGCCTTCGTCGAGTCACTGCATGACCTCGTGCGTGAGACCGCCGCCCGGGCGGTGGAAACCTTAGCCGCTCCCAACGTCCAAGGCGGAGAGTACACCGTGGTGTTGGACCCCGTGCTCGCCGGCGTCTTCTGCCATGAAGCCTTTGGCCACTTGTCCGAGTCGGACTTCATCTACGAGAACCCCCGTATGCAGGAAATAATGGTGCTGGGCAGCCGCTTTGGTCAGCCCCTCCTAAATATCGTCGATGGAGCCGCCATTCCCGGACTCCGCGGCAGCTTCAAATATGACGACGAGGGCACACCGGCCCGCCGCACCGATCTCATCCGAGAAGGCGTCCTCGTCGGTAGACTCCACTCGCGCGAAACTGCCGGCAAGATGGGCGAGCAACCAACCGGCAACGCCCGAGCATTGGACTACCGCTTTCCCCCCATTGTGCGCATGACCAACACCATCATTGAGCCCGGGAACACCCCCTTTGAGGACATGTTGGCCGACGTCAAAGAAGGCGTCTACGTGAAAAACTGGTACGGCGGCCAGACCAGTATGGAGATGTTCACCTTCTCCGCCGGTGAGGCCTACATGATCCGCAACGGCAAAGTAGCCGAGATGGTCCGCCCCGTTAAGCTATCCGGCAACATTTTCAGCACACTCATGAATGTGGACGCTGTTGGTAACGACCTCGATATTAACCAAGGCGGCGGCTGTGGCAAGGGCGGACAATCCCCCTTGCCCGTGTCCAATGGCAGTCCCCACATTCGTATCCAGAAATGCCTTGTGGGCGGACAGTAGCGGCACTCTGTGCACCGCGGCGCATCTCATGCCCGCGGCGCCACGACCTGGTAACTGGCCCGTTCGCTCATTAGCCAAAGGACCGGTATGAAGCTCATTAGTTGGAACGTAAACGGCATCCGCGCCGTGGTCAAAAAGGGCATGTTGGACTGGCTGTGCGATGATCCGCCGGACGTCTTTTGTTTTCAAGAGCTCAAGGCTCAGGCCGGCCAACTCGATGTTGACTCGCTCATCCCGCCCACACACCATGGCTTCTGGAATTGGGGTGACCGCAAGGGATACAGCGGCGTCTCAGCGGTTGCCGCCCGGCAGCCGGAAGAGGTGCGCTTCGGCCTTGGCGTCGATCGCTTCGATGCGGAAGGACGCGTCATCCAGCTCCGTTACCCCGAATTCACCCTGCTCAACGTCTACTTCCCTAACGGACAGTCCAGCGCCGAGCGATTGCAGTTCAAGTTGGACTTCTATGACGCCTTTTTTGACTACACCGAAGGCCTACGTGCCAGAGGTGAACGCATCGTCTGTTGCGGTGATTACAATACCGCCCACCATGAGATAGACCTTGCCCGGCCCAAGGCCAATGAGCGCATCTCGGGTTTTCTGCCGGTCGAGCGTGCCTGGATGGACAAGTTCGAGGGCCACGGCTACGTCGACACCTTCCGGATGTTCAACCAAGACCCAGGACATTACACTTACTGGGATATGAAAAGCCGCGCGCGCGACCGCAACGTAGGCTGGCGCATCGACTACTTCTACGTCAGTGAAGAGTTGAAGCCGCACGTCTCCGGCGCCGACATTCTCCCCGGCGTGATGGGCTCCGATCACTGCCCCACCGTCCTTGAGCTTACCCTCTGATAAACGTGTCAGCTCGCATGCCCAACGCACCTATACCTTAGAAAGGCCCGGCTGGATAGCTTTGAGTCGAATCTGCTAATACTGTTAATATATGAAACCTAGAGAATCTTAGGGGATCTAGGAAACTAATGAAGCCACTGCGATTAGCGGCCCGTGTATTCATCGCTCTCGCGGCGCTATTGACCGTTACCGTACTAGCCATCTCCACAACGCTGCTCTACAACTCAGCCACTGTCTTGCGCGACCAGGCCGAAGCGTCGGCTGTCGATCTTGCAGAGCTCCTAGCTGGAAACTTCGCCGAGGTCGGCGAGATCTCCCTCTCCAACGTCACCCGCACCTTGGATGCAGCGCTCGATGGCCCCATGACCGCCCAGGCCCGCATCGCCGCCCATCTTGTCGAAGCCGCCGAAGCCGCCGGATACGCCCCGCCCCGCATCAACCAGATTCTCGACGAGATAACCCAGGACACTGTGATCGATGAGTTCTGGATCACCGACGATCAGGGCTTCTCTTATCTCACCAACGTCAAGGATGAAGCCGGCATTCCAGTGCCCTTCCGTTTCAACCCCGACCCCGCCGTCCAACCCCAGGCGTCGAAGTTCTATATCCTGCTTGAGGCCCCCCTCGACGGCTCGGACTTCATAACCCAACCGGCCCAGGTGCGGGAGATTGACCAGCAAGTTTACAAGTACGTCGGCGTGGGCGGCGTCGATCACCCCAGGATCGTCCAGGTTGGCGACGCCCTCGCCTTCGGCGAACAGGAGATACTCACCAACGTTTATGCCTCGCAACGCCCCGACGTCTCGGCGGTCATCGAGGGCATCCTCGGCCAGCAGATGACCGTGCAAGCCAAGATGCTGGATCGCTTCATTACTGTCGCCGAGGCCGCCCAGTGGAGCAAAGAAGACATAAACCTCCGCCTGAGCCGTATCGTTGCTACCACCGTCATCGGCGAGATTCGCATTGCCGGCCCAAGTGGTCGCCCCATCTATTCCAGCCTCAATCCTAATGCTGCCGCCGCGGGCAACCTCCCCCGCTTCGAAGAGCTCGCCCGCCTCGTGGACCGCTCAGAGCAGATCGTGGAGCATCCCACCGCGCCGCACGACACCGGGGGCGCCTACAAGTACGTCACGGTCGCTGGCAAGAACTCGCCGCGCCTGGTGCAGGTTGGGATCCCAATCGAAAACAGCTCAGGCAACCTGCTCTACTCGGTCTATCAGCGGGAGGCCGACATCCTGGTCCGCTCCCGAAAGCTCGAGGCGCTCTGGATCGTCAATCTCAACAGTGAGCTGGCCGCTGCCGCCCCTCGCCAGGAGCTGCAGACCGAAGATGCCCCAGTGGACGTCCAGGGTATCTTCGAGGACCGTGCTGGACCGCTCATGCAGGAAGCGATGGACCAAGGGCGCGTGGTCAGCGCGGCAAACCTCAGCCTCTTGTCGCCCGAGGGGCGCGGGGTCTGGGTCGCCTCCCCCATCGTCAATGCCGGCGGGATCCTTATCGGCGGTCTGGCCATCGCGGTCAGCCTCGACGATATTGCGAGCGCCATCCTCAACGAAGTCCGCAACGCCGTCCTCATTACGTTGGTCCTGCTCGCTCTTGCCGCCGTCGCCGCGCTCTTGGGCACCCGCTTTCTCACCCGCCCCATCGAGATCATCGCCGCCGCCGCACAGCGCGTCGAGACGGGAGAGCAGCCCGATTACCAAGTCATGGATCGTGTGGTCCGCAGATCGGACGAGATAGGCGACCTTGCGCGGGTCTTTTCGGCTATGACCGTCCAAGTCTTCAACCGCGAAGAGCAGCTCGAGACCTTAGTGACTGAACGGACCCAAGAGCTGTGGACCACCAACCAGCGCCTGCGTGTCGCCCAGGAAGCCATCGAACAGGATTTGCAGATGGCAAAGGTCGTCCAGGCCGCCCTGGTGCGGGAAGGCAGCATCGACATCGGGGCCTTCTCACTCAGCGCGCGGATGACCCCCGCCCAGCAAGTCGGCGGTGATCTCGTCGATGCTATGGAGTCCTCGGACGGCCGGCTGTTCCTCGCGATCGGCGACGTCTCCGGCAAGGGCGTCGCCGCCGCCCTCTACATGGCCGCAGCCCAGGCTGCTATTAAGGCCGCCTTCGCCGAGAGCACCCAGATATCTGACGTCGCTCAATATACCAACAACCGGCTGAGTGCACAGAACCCCATGGGCCTGTTCGTCACCTGTGTCCTGGCCATAGTCGACCTCGAGACCGGGGCCGTCGATTACGTTTGTGCGGGACACGACCCAGCCTTTGTAGTTAATACCGACGATTCGAGGCGCCTGCTGCCCATGACCGGCGGCCTCGCCATGGGCCTAATTGAAGATTTTGACTATGCTAGTGGGCGTGCGATCCTTCAACCCGGGGAAACCTTGTTCCTTTTTACCGATGGTCTGACCGATGCAACCAACCCGGCGGAAGAGTTGTTTGGCAAGAAGCGGCTCGAGGCGACCCTGGACGGCTCGGTGGCCCGCTCCCCTGAACAGATCGTGGATCACGTTTGGGCCGAGATCGAAAGCTTCACCGCCGGCACGGCAGCCGCCGATGACATGACCTGCCTCGTGCTGCATCGCCGATGAGCTGGCAACGATTGTCCAGACTTTCCCACGCGGGGTGGTCTTTACCAAATGTCCCCAAATCTAGATGGAGTGCAACTGTCAAAGTGAATATTCGCCATGTCTGAAGAGTTTCACGTCACACTGTCCGCCCAGCTTTCAGCAATCAATGATCTGGTCCCCATGGTCGAAGAGTTTGGCGACGCAAACGAACTGCCCGTCCCCAAGGTCTTCGCCATCAACTTCGCGCTGGAAGAGTTGATCACCAACACTGTGACCCACGGCAACTTCAAGCAAGGATCCAGTCCGGAGGTAGCGATCCACCTCGAGATCGATGAGGATGTCCTGTTCCTGACGTTTGAGGATAATGCAGATCCGTTTGATCCCACGCTCGACACCAAACCGGACCTCACGTCGTCACTCATGGCCCGTGAAATAGGCGGCCTCGGCCTGCATCTGATCAAGTCCTTCGCTGACCGCATTAGCTGGGAGTTCGTAGATGGCAAGAACCGGTTGAGGTTGGAGCACAATCTCAAACCGGCATCGGAATAATCTACACCGCATCGGGTCGGACCCGGGAAGAGGTCTACTCATGAGCATTGAAGTCACAGAAGAACGAGACAACGGCGTTCTGGTGCTGCTTCCGGCCGGACGTCTCGACAGCGCCAACGCTGCCGACTTCGAAGCCGTCGTCATCGATCATGTTAGCAACGGGGAACAGAGCCTCGTCGTAGACTTCAGCCGTCTAGTCTTCATCAGCAGTTCCGGCATGCGGGTGCTGCTGATCGCTGCCAAGAAGCTGAACTCCAGCAACGGCAAGCTGGTGCTGTGCATGATGCCGGACCACATCCAAGAAGTCTTCCATATTAGCGGCTTCGATCAGATCATCGCGATCTCTTCTTCCCGTCCGTTGGCCATAGCTATGTTCTAATCGAAGCCGCTCCAAGCCGCTGTTTCATCACGGCGCTTCGTCATCCTCGTCACTCTGCTCCGGCATCAGCACGAACTCCGGGTACGCATCGATCCCAAGCTCCGCGACATCCTGGCCCAGCTGTTCAACCCGCGCCGACACCCGCACGCCCACCGTCTTCTTCAGCCCCCACCAAATTAAGCTTGAGAACCCGAATGCAAAGGCCCCGATCGTCACCACCCCAAGCATTTGGATCCCCAGGTTTCCCCCCGCAACGATGCTCACCGCGAGCGTTCCCCAGATCCCAGCGAACAAATGGGCGGGCACTGCGCCTACTACGTCGTCCACCCGGACTTTCTCCAGCAGCTTGATACCGGCAGTGCAGACGATAGCCCCGATTGCTCCGATAACGATTGCCCAATAGTTCTCGACGATATCAGGACCGGCTGTAATCGAGACAAGTCCCGCGATGGCCCCGTTCAACCCGGCCATCAGATCGAGACGCCCCAGGATCGGCCGCGACACCGCAAGCGCCGCTAACACCCCCGCCGCCCCCGCCAAGCTCGTGTTGACTAGCACGTTGCTCATCGCCACCGCGTCAGCAACGCTGCCCAGCGCAAGCTGCGACCCCCCGTTGAAACCGAGCCAGCCGAACCACAAGATGAAAACGCCCAGCGTCACCACCGGGATACTAGAAGGAGGCGTTGACCGCACCGTTCCGTCCCTCCGGAACTTGCCCCGCCTCGGCCCCACAATCAGCACCCCCGAGAGCGCTGCCCAACCCCCCGTTCCGTGCACAATCGTCGACCCCGCAAAGTCCTGGAATCCTAGCTCGTTCAGCCAACCCCCGCCCCACGTCCAGGCCCCAACGATGGGGTAGATGAACGCCGTCAGCATCAGCGTGTAGAAGAAGAACGGCCACAGCTTCACCCGCTCGGCCAGCGCACCCGAGACAATCGATGCCGTTGTCGCCACGAACACCATCTGGAAGAACCAGTCCGACATCACTGAGTAGCCGTTCTCGATCACCGCCGCTTCCGCCTCTGGCTGGCCGGCCAGCAGCGCGACCTCGGCGGCCGACGGTCCGTAGAACAGCTGGAATGAGCCGATCACGCCCTGCACGTTGGTGTACATCAGGTTGTACCCGATGACGTAGAACGCGATCCCCGCGATCGAATACAGCCCGATGTTCTTCAAACAGATAATAGCGGCGTTCTTGGTCCGTACCGATCCGGACTCCAGCATGGTGAAGCCCGCGGCCATCCACATCACCAGCCCACCCCAAATGAGGAAGGAGAAGGTGTTGAAGATGAACTGCGTTTCATCACCCACCTGCGCCTGGGCGCTCGCCGGCGCACACAACAGCATGACCAGCACCGCCAAGCCGACGCGCGCCCAGCGTAGGAGCAGCACCCTCACCACTATGCTCGGCAGCAGCATGACCAGCACCGCCAACCCCGCGCGCTCCGTGGTAGCGCCCGGTGCTCCGTCTGTCCGGTGATCAAAGTCGAAGGTCCGAGTCTCAGACATACTCATCGCCTCTCCAGCTTGCCAAATCCGGCGAACCGCTGCAGCGGACTATGCTTCGTTCTGCTTCAGCTACTGTGTGATTGCTGCTACTCTACGGGATGCGCCCCAGCGCAAGCAAAAGCCCCTCCGCATAGGGAGGGGCTCAGTTTTCACACCTAGTCAGTGAGCCTTAGCGCGTGTCTAGAATGCGCACCCAATGACTCCTGGTAGTTTTCCACCGGGCTTGAAGTGCAAGCGGTTCCCGTCCGGCGCTTTCCGGCGTACCGCAATTAACGGCGCCACTCGGCAATGTTCCACAGCTCGCTATCCCAGCCGTTAATTTGGACGCCTTGTAGGCTATTCAGGTGCGCAGAAACGAAGCCCCGGCTCACCAGCGGAATCTCGTAATAGTTCTGCACCTGAATGTCGTTTAGCTGCTTGACCAGCGTGGCCCGCTCCGGCCCCATTCGGGTCTGGGCGAGTTGGGCGAAAAGGTCCTCATACGCCGGGTTGCAAGACCGCGCGTTGTTCCCGCCGGCCCAGTTGTTGTCCCGGGTCTGGATTTGGCTGCAGAGATGATCTGATAGAAGCTGCTGCGGGTCTATGCCGGAACTGCCAGCGTACATCTGCAGGTCCGCGAAGAACCGGCGATACGACTCGGCCTTGTTAACCACGGGGTCTCCGCCGAAAAAGACGCTGGCGTCGTGTTGTACCAGCTCGGTCTCAATGCCTATCTGACGCCACCAGTCGCGAATCAGCCCCTGGGTAGCTTGACGGATGGAGTTGGTCGAGGTCTGGTAAGTAACCCGCAGAGGAACCCCCTTGTATTCACGAATGCCGTCTCCGTCGGAATCTAGGACGCCGCTATCGTCCAGCAGCCGGTTAGCCCCAGCAATGTCCTGGGACAGGCACCCATCGTTGGCGGTTGAAACATAGCTCGGCGGGCCTGTAATCAGATTGCAAACAGGCTCCCCAGCGAATCCATAGAGCTGCTCTGATATGAGCCTGCGATCGATAGCCATTGACATGGCTTGAGGAATCGGCGCGAATGTCAGAAATGGGTGACGATTTTTCCCATTCAGATACTCAGAGCGGTTGTCGCCCAACTCAGCGTCGGGGTTCGTCTGGTTGACGACAATACGCTCCACCAGGCTGGAGAAGGCGTTGACCACCTTGCCTTGTCCGGCTGCTTCCATCTCGGCAAGAGCCGCTGGCTCCACTTGCAGGTTCCACGCGTAATCGGCCTCTCCCCGTTCTAGGACGGCTCGAGCTGCCGAAAGCGCATCGCCGCCGCCCTTGAGGACTACCCGATCAAAATAGGGGGCCGGCCCCCGGAAAAATGGGTTACGCTCATAAACTGCCTCTTCATTGGCCTTGAATTCGATGATGCGATAGGCGCCTGTGCCGAGCGGGGCTGTGTTTTGCGCCTCACAGGTTGAGGCAGCCGCCCCGGCACAGGCGGCAAATTGCGCCCTGCTGATAATGGGCGTTGTTGCTCCAACAAAGGCGTTGTACGGATATGGTGTGGGCGAATCGAAGGTGATTTTGACCGTGAGATCGTCGAGTGCTTCCACCGAGGTGATGCCGCTAAATCTGCCCCTGCTTGTGCATCCCGTAGCTTCATTTGTGCAATAGAGCCAGGTGAAAACCACGTCATCCGGCGTCATAGCACTGCCATCAGACCACTTCAGGCCTTCCTTGATCTTCCACGTAATTGACATCAGGTCCTGGGATACCCCACCGTTCTCAAGGGTTGGGATTTCGGCAGCCAGCGCGGGTACGAGGTCGCCATCCCCGTTAAATTTGGCCAAGGGTTCCAGCGTGACTGCACCCGCATCCTGGTCTTTATTACCAGACGACAGGTACGGCCCAGGCAGCGATGGGGCCTGCCAATACAGAATGGTCAGAACCATCTCATCAGTTGTGGTCCCTACTTGTGACGGCGAAGAACCGGGCACGGCCGTGGGCAGCTTCCACCCGAAGCCAACGTAGGCAACAAGCAAGCCCAGCAAGCACAGGGATACTACGCCAAGGACCAGTTTCAGATAAGTAGGCATGGGGCGCCTTCAAGAAGTTGTTTCATGGAGCTTGCTAGAAATCTTAATCTGAACAGCCTTGATTAGGCCATCTTTGGCCTACTGTGGCACAGCTGCTCCTGTACGGCATGTAGCCCAGCGCTAGCAAAAGCCCCTCCATGTAGGGAGGGGCTTAGTTCTCACACCTAGTTGGTGACGCTTAGACGTTGGAGAGCGATCGCGGCAGCGCCGTCTCTCCCATAAGGTGCAGGTCGATACCTCTGGCGGCTTCCCTGCCTTCGGCCAGCGCCCATACCACCAGCGACTGCCCGCGTGCCGCATCGCCGGCGGCAAACACTCCCGGCACGCTCGTCATCCTGTTCATGTCGGCCTTCACGTTGCCCCGGCCGTCCAGTTCCACGCCTAGCTGTTCAACCAGACCGTTGCGTTCCGGATACAGAAAGCCCATGGCCAGTAAGATCAGGTCCGCCTCGACCTCAAACTCGCTCCCGGCTGTCTCCTGCATCTGCATCCGGCCGTTTTCATCCCGGTTCCACTCCAGCCGTATCCCGTGGAGTTGCTCTAAATGGCCGTTGCTGCCGCTCAGCCGTTTGGTGGCGATGTTGTAGTCTCGCACTCCGCCCTCTTCGTGCGCCGCGGAGCTTCGCAGGATCAGCGGCCACTGCGGCCATGGATTATTCCCCGGCCGTGTCAGCGGTGGTTCCGGCAGAATCTCGTACTGGAGAATCGACGCTGCTCCCTGCCGGTGCGCCGTGCCCAGGCAGTCGGCGCCGGTGTCCCCACCGCCTAAGATGATCACGTGCTTGTCCTCAGCAGTGATGCGGTCCTGCGGCGCTGCCTCTCCCGCGTTGATGAGGTTTTGCTGCGTCAGGTAGTCCATCGCAAAGTAGGTGCCCTTCAGCTCCCGTCCCGGTACCTCCAAGTCTCGTGGTACCGTGGAGCCTATCGAGATCAGGATCGCGTCGAACTCCTTCCGCAGATCCTCGGCCAATACATCGTGCCCAACGTTCACCCCGGTCTTGAAGACAATCCCCTCGTCCGTCATCTGCTGGACCCGGCGCTCCACCACGTGCTTCTCTAGCTTGAAGTCCGGAATGCCAAGCCGGAGCAACCCGCCGATGTAGTTTGCCCGCTCGAATACCGTCACCCAATGCCCGGCCCGGTTCAGTTGCTGCGCCGCCGCAATGCCCGCCGGGCCCGACCCAATCACCGCCACCTTCTTGCCGGTGCGGATCAGCGGCGGTTGTGGCTTGATCCAGCCTTCCTCCCAGCCCCTGTCCGCGATCGCCTTCTCGATATACTCGATTGTCACCGGATCTTGATTGATAGATAAGGTGCAGGACGCTTCACAGGGCGCCGGGCAAATACGCCCAGTGAACTCCGGAAAATTGTTCGTGGCATGCAGTGCTGCCAGCGCGTTCTCCCACTGCCCCTTGTACACGTAATCGTTCCAGTCAGGGATCATGTTCCCCAGCGGGCAACCCCGGTGGCAGAATGGCAAACCGCAGTCCATACAGCGGGCCCCTTGCGCGCGCGCCTGCTCCTCGGTCCACTGCAAGTAGAACTCGCTGTAGTCCTGTATCCGTTCGATTATCGGCCGGCGCGGCAGTGCTTGGCGCGCCTTAGCCTTGAATCCGCTTGTCTCACCCACGTTTGCGGCCTCTAAAGAGCTACGGTTTGAAATACGGTCGCCTCGGGGTCTCGCGTCCGTTGCGATAACACCCGCTTGTAGTCCCGAGGCATTACTTTGACGAACTGACCAACCAGGCCCTCCCAGTTCGCCAACACCCTCGCCGCGTTCGCGCTTCCGGTGTACTCATGGTGTTGTTCAATCAAACGTCGTAGGTTAGCTTTGTCCAATTCAGCTTCCACGGCTTCTAGGTCAACCATGTCAGGATTGCAGAGGCTCGCAAACGTCCCCGCTTCGTCCAAAATGTACGCCTCGCCACCACTCATCCCCGCCGCAAAGTTGCGCCCCGTGTCGCCTAGCACCACTACCCTGCCGCCGGTCATGTATTCGCAACCGTGGTCTCCCACACCCTCCACCACCGCCTCCGCGCCGCTGTTCCGCACCGCAAATCGCTCACCCGCAATCCCGCGAATGAACGCCTGCCCCGACGTCGCGCCGTAAAGCACCACGTTGCCCACGATGATGTTCTCTTCGGCAACAAAGGGCGACTCGTCCAGCGGCCGCAGCACCACTCTGCCCCCTGAAAGGCCTTTGCAGAAGTAGTCGTTGGCGTCACCGCACAGGTCAATAGTCACTCCGCGCGCTAGGAAAGCCGCAAAGCTCTGACCCGCCGAGCCCGTGAAATTGATGCGGATCGTATTTTCCGCCAGGCCTTCTTCACCGTACCGTTTTGCTATCTCGTAGCTCAGCATTGTCCCCACCGTCCGGTTGGAGTTCCGGATAGGTAGGTCAATCTGCACCGGATCACCCCGCTCTAGCGCCGGCTCGCACAATGCTATTAAGTGCAGGTCCAGCGCCTTTTCCAGCCCGTGGTCTTGCCCATAGATGCAGTGCGTCGCTACCCCATCCGGGACCTGCGGCCGGTGCAGCAGTTCGGAGAAATCTAGCCCGTGCGCTTTCCAGTGCGCAATCGCTTTTGCGCCATCCAGCATGTCAGAGCGGCCTATCATCTCGCCCACGGTCCTAAACCCGAGCTCCGCCATGATCAGCCGCAGCTCCTCAGCTACAAAGAAGAAGTAATTGATAACGTGTTCCGGTTGACCCGCAAAACGTGCCCGCAACTCAGGGTCCTGAGTCGCTATCCCCACCGAGCAGGTGTTCAGATGGCACTTCCGCAGCATGACGCAGCCCATCACCACCAACGGACTCGTCGTAAAGCCGATCTCCTCCGCTCCTAACAAGCAGGCAATGGCAACGTCTCTTCCCGTCTTGATTTGCCCGTCTGTTTGGATCACAATCCGCCCCCGAAGGTCGTTCGCAACCAGCACCTGCTGCGTCTCGGCAACCCCCAGCTCCCACGGTAACCCTGCGTTCTTGATCGACGACTCCGGCGAGGCTCCCGTACCACCGCTATCTCCGCTGATCAGCACCACGTCGCCGTGACCCTTCGACACCCCTGCCGCAATCGTACCCACCCCGAACTCCGAGACCAGCTTCACGTGGATACGCGCCTGCGGGTTCGCATTCTTCAGGTCGTGAATCAGTTGCGCCAGATCCTCAATCGAGTAAATGTCATGGTGCGGCGGTGGCGAGATAAGCTCCACACCCGGCGTGGTGTGCCGCACCCACCCGATGTACTCGTCCACCTTATGCCCCGGTAGCTGACCGCCCTCGCCAGGCTTCGAGCCTTGCGCCATTTTGATTTGCAGGTCGGTGGAATTCGTCAGGTAGTTGATGGTAACCCCAAACCTTCCCGACGCCACCTGCTTGATCGCGCTGTTACGGGAATCCCCGTTGTCGTCCAGTATGTAGCGATGGTAGTCTTCGCCGCCCTCACCGGTGTTGCTGCGCGCCCCGATCCGGTTCATCGCAATCGCCATCGTCTCATGCGCTTCCCGGCTAATCGAACCCAGAGACGACGCCCCCGTCGCAAACCGCTTCACAATCTCGCTCGCCGGCTCAACCTCATCTAGAGCAATGGGAGTACCCGGCCTGAACTCCAGCAATCCCCGGATTGTGCAGAGATGCCGGCTCTGGTCATTCATCAGCGTACTGAATTCATTGAACGTCTTGAAGTTCCCCGAACGGGCCGAGTCTTGCAGCAACTCAATCGTGTCTGGGTTGTACATGTGGTACTCGCCTTCGCGGCGCCAGTGGTACAACCCACCAGACTTTAGGTCCAGATTGCCGGCTACCGGCCGTTTCGGGTACGCGTAGGAATGCCGTGCCCTCGACTCTGTTTCAATCTCCGCGATCCCTACCCCCCCAATCCGTGACGGCGTCCAAGCAAAATAGCGGTCAATGAACTCGGGCTCAAGCCCGACCGCTTCAAAAATCTGCGCCCCCCGATAGCTCTGTAACGTCGAGATTCCCATCTTGGACATCACCTTGAGCACACCCTTGTGCAGCGCTCTAATATAGTTCTTCTCACTGGTTCTGTAGTCTACCGGCTGCTGCATCGTCTCACGCTGGCAGAGGTCTCGAAGCGTCTCAAATGCCAGATACGGATTAATCGCCGCCGCTCCGTAACCGATCAGCATCGCAAAGTGGTGCACCTCGCGCGGCTCCCCCGACTCCACTACCAGCCCAACCCGCGTGCGCATCCCCGCTCGTATCAGGTGATGGTGCACTGCCCCAACCGCCAGCAGACTCGGTATTGGCGCGTGCGTCGCATCCACTCCCCGATCCGACAGAATCAGGATGCCATTACCCTCAGCCACCGCTTCCGACGCCTCATAGCACAGACGGTCCACCGCATCCCCCATCGAGCCATGCGGTTTCGTTGCGTCAAATAGCGTGGAGAGCGTCTTGGCCCGCAGGCTCCCGTTGTTCAGATCGCGGATCTGCGCAAGCTCCCGGTTGGTCAGGAACGGCTCCTTGAGTTTCAGTTGATGACAGTGCTCCGCGGTCTCTTCGAAAAGGTTCTGCTCCGATCCGATCGACGTCTCTAGGGAGGTCACCAACTCCTCGCGCATCGCGTCCAGTGGCGGATTGCTCACCTGTGCAAACAGCTGACGGAAATACGTGAACAGCAAGGGATTCATGTTGGAGAGCACCGCCAGCGGCGTATCGTTGCCCATAGACCCAACTGGCTCCGACCCTGTAGTTGCCATCGGCACCATCGTGATGTCCAGGTCTTCTTGCGAATACCCGAACGCCTTTTGGCGGACCACCAGGCTCTCTTCTTCGAAGGTATACGTAGATACCGGATCCGGCAGCGTCTCCAGTGAAAGCCGTTGCTCAGCCAGCCATTTCGTGTATGGTTGCTGGCTGATCAGCTGCTCCTTTATTTCAGCGTCTTCTATAAGGCGGCCAACTCCCGTATCCAAAAGGAACATCCGGCCGGGCTGAATCCGCCGCTTGTACAGAATGTTCTCCGGCGGAATATCCAGCACCCCGGTCTCTGAACCCATCACCAACAGCCCGTCCTTGGTCACCAGGAACCGGCAAGGCCGCAGTCCATTGCGGTCTAAGATCGCACACACCCGCGTGCCGTCGGTCCCAATCACCAAGGCCGGACCGTCCCAAGGCTCCAGCAGGCAGGAATGATACTCGTAGAAGTCCTTCTTCTTGGGGTCCATGGTGATGTGATCCGCCCACGCCTCTGGGATCAGCATCATCATTGCGTGTGGCAAAGAACGCCCAGTAGCTAACAGCAGCTCTAATGCATTGTCCAACGACGCCGTATCGCTCTGGCCCGGTCGGATCACCGGCAGAATCTTCCGAATGTCCTCCCCGAGTTCGGGCGAAGCAAACATCGCCTCGCGGGCCGTCATCCAGTTGATGTTCCCCCGCAGCGTGTTGATCTCCCCGTTATGCACCACGAACCGGTACGGATGCGCCAGCTGCCAGCTCCCAAGCGTGTTGGTACTGAACCGCGAATGCACCAGCGCGAACGCCGACATCATCGACTCGTGGCTTAAGTCAGGATAGAAGTCTTTAATCTGGTCGGCTAAGAGTAGGCCCTTGTAGACTATTGTCCGGGACGAGAGGCTGCTAATGTAAAACTCGTTCTTTTCCGGCATCCCTGAAGCGGCTACCGCCTGCTCTATCTGCTTCCGCAGCACGTACAACCGAAGCTCAAAGAGGTGTTCACCCTTGATGTCCCGAGGCCGCCGCACAAAGAACTGCCTGATGCGCGGCATCACGTGGGCCGCAAGCGTCCCAATCGCGTCTGTGTTAACCGGAACGTCCCGCCAACCCAGCAGCGTCAGCCCTTCGGCCGCTGCGATGCTCTCCACCAGCGCCTCACAGCGACGCTGCTGCTCCCGCTCTTGCGGCAAGAACGTCACGCCAACCCCATACTCACCCTGAGCCGGCAGGTCGATGTCTGCGTTCGCACATTCTCCGTGGAGAAACTCGTGCGGCATTTGTAGGAGGATGCCAGCGCCGTCTCCGGTCCGGGCGTCCGCCCCTGACGCACCGCGGTGATGGAGATTGACCAAGACCTCGATGCCTTGGTCAATGATCTTGTGAGACCGCTCTCCTTTGATGCTCGCAACAAGACCCACACCGCACGCGTCATGCTCTTGGGTACGCCGGTACAGGCCTTGGTCAGTTAATCGCTGAAGGCTAGTGAATTGATAAGGTTGAGTCATGAGCGCAGTCAAGCTCTCCGTAACAAGGGTTTCCAAATTGGGTAGACGAATAAGCCCCGAATAACATCAAACCGGCCTCCCGAAGGCTGCCGGTAAGACAATTTAGATACTGAATCTTAAACCGAATAGCTCCCCTAGCGCAACCCCTATAGCTCGGGGAAACACTAACTTAACATAGCGCACCCGTCATTCCCTCCTCCGCGCTGACAGCAGGAGTCCAGAGGGCGCCGCCCTTTGGCAGGGGTCTGGGGGTGTCCCCCCTCGTGCTGACAGCGGAATTCCAGAGGGGCGCCGCCCCACGGCAGGAGGTCCGGAGGGAGTCCCCCCTCGTGCTAACAGCAGGAGTGCAGAGAGCGCCGTCCCTCGGCAGGAGGTCTGGGGGTGTCCCCCTCGTGCTGACAGCAGGAGTCTAGAGGGCGCCGCCCCTCGGCAGGAGGTTCGGAGGGTGTCCCCCCTTGTGCTGACAGCAGGAGTCCAGAGGGCCCGCCGCTCGGCAGGAGGTTCGGAGGGCCTCCCCCTCGTACTGACAGCGGGAGTCCAGAGGGCGCCGCCCTTTGGCAGGGGTCTGGGGATGTCCCCCAGAGTTCATTATTTATTCCCCCTTCCTATCAGGAAGGGGGCCCGGGGGATGGTGTTAGCAACTTTTGAGGCGTAGTCCTCTAACGAAGAGTGCAGAGAGGCAGCGCCTCACCCCACCTCCCAACCACTCCGGTTGCCGGCGGACCCTCAGGCACGGTATACTGCCCTAAGACGCCGGGGCGTAGCGCAGTCTGGTAGCGCACCTGAATGGGGTTCAGGAGGTCGCTGGTTCGAATCCAGTCGCCCCGACCATCCTCACTATCTGCCGGCGGCGCATTTAAGGCTTACGGCCGGAACCCCACCACGTTCAGCAACGCCTGCCGCTTCTCTTCCTTTACCACCCGCAACCCTCGCTGCAGCGCGTTCGGCAGGTCGGCAGGGTCGGTTACCTGTTCCCCATAGCCGCCAGCCGACTCGATAATGTGCTCGAAATCCAGCGCTGGCGCCAGGTCGGTGAACGGCCCCCGCCGAGTCTTCACCGCGTAGCCCTCCGGGTAGACGTTCTGGGTCGCACGCGCCACCGCATTCCAGCCGGAGTTGTTGAATACCAGGAACAATACCGGCAGGTCGTAGGCGCGTGAAACCCAATGCCCCGCCTCCGGAGACCCGAAGATGTACGAGCCGTCCCCCACCCCGCAGATCACGGTCTTGTCCGGCGCCGCCAGCTTCGTCCCCAGCGCCGCGCCCACTCCCCAACCCAAATTACCCGCCGTGGAGACGCCGTAGAAGCTCCCCGGCGTGGTAAGGCAAAGCTGCGTCATGTCTAGGCATAGTTCATTTACCACAACCGTGTCCGCGTCGCGCACTTCTTCCACGCAATGGGAGAACCACGCTTTGTCGATTGGCCGTTGCTCCTTGCCCTTCAAGGCTTGCCCCCGTAGCGCCTCTCGAAGCCGTTGGTGTGACGCAGCCCAGCGCTGCTGGCGGCTGGAACGGGCGGCCGGGTCCACGCCCTCCTGCTGCACCGCGTCTGCCAGCGCCTGTAGCGTCAAGCGGGGCTTGCCCGCCAGTGAAATATCGCTCGGGAAGCCCCGTACCGGATACTTGGAGAACAGTGGGTCGCTCCCGATCGTGATAACCGTCGTTTCGTGCGGCACTGCGTGCTGCTTGGGCATCCACGGCACGTCTGCCTCCAGGAGCAACACTACGTCAGCCTCGGCCAGCGCCGATCCCCCGTCAGCCCCCGCGTGCAAGGGATGGTCCTGCGGAAAATTCGCAAAGACCGGCCCCGGCTCGAACACCGCCATCCCCAGCGCCTCGGCCAGCGCCACCAGCGGAGCCACTGCCCCCGGATCCTTCCCCACCGAGCGGGTAATCGCAATCGGATTCTTCGCACCGGCCAGCGCCGCCGCCGCCGCCGCTATCGCCGCCGGAGCCGCTACCATCTCACCCGCCGTCATGCGCGGGCGGTCGGAATACGTAAATTCCCCCACCTTCGCCGCCAGCACTTCACGCGGCAGCGTCAGATAGACCGGCCCTTGCGGCTCAGATTGAGCAATCGCCAGCGCCCGATCCACCACCCCTTCGAGGTCGGCCCCGGCCCGTAGTTCGTAGTCCCACTTCACCCATTCCCGCACCATGCTCCCCTGATCGAACGACTCCTGCGGCCAGTGGATCGCGCCATCGCGGGAAGCGGTCTGCTGGCCTTCGGTAAGCGGCGTGCGCCCTGCCGAGAACAGCATTGGTGTCTGCGATCGGTTGGCATTGATCAGCCCGCCAACCGCATTGGCCGTGCCCGGGATCGTGTGCACCATCACCACCTGAGGTTTACCCGTCACGTTGGTGTAGCCGTGCGCCATCGCCATTGCCGTCGCCTCGTGCGGCACCGTGATCGGCTGTGGTACCACCGCCTCGGCCTCCAACCGCTTGGCGTACGCCTCGATGATTGGCCCGAAGTCCGTCCCGCCGTTGCCAAAGAAATAGTCGATCCCGCGGGCTGCCAGCAATTCCAGATAAGCTTCGGCAGTAGAGTCAACCGCCACGTTCTTGATCATCTTTCCGCTCCTTCCGGTTTGCCCGTCCGCTCGTGGCCCCGCCACCCGCGGTAATGCCCCGCGCCGCTTAGTACAGTACTCCCGCTTCGTCTAGCGCCCGGATCTCGGCGTCGCTCAGCCCCAGCAGCTCGCGACAAAGCTCGTAGGTGTGCTCCCCCATCAGCGGAGCGGTCCCCGGTATCCTGCCCTGGGTCACCGAATGCCTGACCGGCATCCCTTCCGACGCGACGTCTCCGCATTCCGGCTCTCGCATCGGCGTCAAGAAGCCCCGCGCCGCGTACTGCCGATCCTGGGTGAATTGGTCTTCCACGTCCTGTACCGCGGCCGCCATCACCCCGGCCTGCTGCAATTCTTCCATAGCCTGGTGCGGCTCCCGCGTGCCCGTCCACGTCTCTATCCGTTGGTCCAGCTGCCGCTTGTTGCGCACGCGCTGCACGTGTGTGGCAAACATACGCTCTTCCGCCAGCCCCGGGCTGCCCATCGCCTCGCACAATGCCTGCCACTCCGCGTCCCCATGCACCCCAATCACGCACCACCGATCGTTGCCTGCACAGCGGTAGACCCCATAGGGCGCTGCGCCAAGGCTGAACGTTCCGGTGGGCTGGGGCGCCCTCCGGTTTGCGGTGTAATCGAGGTAGTACGGCCCCAAGACCGACGCCCCTGCTTCAATTTGCGCGTTGTCGATCCACTGTCCCTTGCCGGTCTTGGCCCGGTGGAGTAGCGCTAGCACCACCCCGTACGCTGCCGTGGTACCGCCCATGAAATCGGGGTGCTGCGAGCGGGCCTCCGCCGTCGGGACCGACCCGTCCGGATAATTCCACAGGTAGGTGGTGCCGTTCATGTTCCCCACGTTCGGCCCGAACGTAAGGTCCGAGGCCCGTGGCCCCGTGCTCCCTAAGCCCTTCACCCGCACCAGAATAATATCGCTCCGCAGCCCCTTCAGCGTCTCGTAATCTAGCCCCCAGCGCTCCAACACTCCCAGCCCAAAGTTCTCCACTAACACGTCGCAGTGTGGTATTAGCCCCTTTACCAGCGCTCGGCCCTCGTCTTTAGTCATGTCGACCGTGAATGACTTCTTCCCCCGGTGCAGCTTCACAAAGTCCGATCGCTTGTTCCAGCGCTTGGGGTCTTCGCCACGGTGCGCGTCACCGCGGTGCCTGGTCTCCGCGTGGATGACCTCCATCCCCCACTCCGCCAGCACCTTCCCCACCGTGGGTCCCGCCGCGCCGGTGGTCAGTTCGATGAGCCGCAGGCCTTCAAAGGGCAGTTTAGCCATACCGCTACCCCTTAGATGACTCCGGTCGCAGCCAGGGCCGCCAAGTCTTGCCGACTCAGCCCCAGCTCGCCGCAATAGATCTCTTCATTGTGTTGCCCTAATAGCGGCCCGGGACGGGTGATCTGACCGGGTGTGCCGCTCAGCCAGGGGATTGGCCCATACTCCAGGTACTCCCCCACTACCGGGTGCGCCAGTGGCACGAAGACGCCCCGTTCACGGGTGTGCGGCGAGTCTACGTATTCTGCGGGGGTCTCCACCGACGACACTCCGATCCGGCGCCGCTGTCCTTCTTCGTACAGTTCTCGCTTGGTGTACTGGGCGGCAAAGTCAGCCACTACCTCGTGGACTAGGTCCATGTTTTCTCGCCGCCATTCCATATCGTCAAACAGTGGGTCGGAAATCGGCTCCGCCGGCTCGCCAATCCATTCCACCAACCGCCGCCACTGCTGCGGCTGCACGATGAAGAACCGAATGTAGCCATCCTTGGCGTTGAACACGTCGTAAAGGTCTACTACACCCCCCTTGCGTGACGTCCGGAAGGGCTTGACCCCGCTGTTGGAAAATATCGGGATGGCATAGCCGGCCACATGCGCCCCGCACTCATGCATCGACACGTCGATATACTGCCCTTCCCCCGTCGCTGCTCGGTGGTAGAGCGCAATCGCAACACTCAGCGCCCCGTAGGTGCCGGTCATCCCGTAGGTGATTTCCCCCGGCGCATCTACCGGGGCCTCGTCCGGTTCTCCGCTCATTGCCAGCGTGTTGCTCAGCGCCAGGCCAACGATGTCTGTCCCTTTGTAGTCTCGCCAAGGACCCGTCTGCCCGAACGGCGTCACCGACTCGAAGATCATCCCCGGATTGATTGCGCGCACCGCCTCATAGCCCACCCCGAGCGCATCCATCTCCCCCGGCTTCATCGTCTCGACGATGACGTCCGCGCGCCGCGCCAGCTCTAGAAACAGCGCGCGACCGTCTGTGCGCGTTAAGTCCAGGGTTATCCCGCGTTTATTGCTGTTGTAGTGCAGGAAGTACAGGCTCCGCTCTGGGTGGACCTTATCGTCCTTGAACGGTGGCGTCCGCCGCGCAAGATCGCCGCCGGGCGGCTCGATCTTGACCACGTCCGCCCCCATGTCTGCCAGCAGCTTTACCCCATGGAACCCAACCGGTCCGGCGAGATCGAGGACCCTGTACCCGGTCAGCGGGCCCTGCATCGCATGCTCGCTCACTGTCTTCTCACTCATCGCGTCGCTTTCCCATCGGGACCGTTGCGCAGCGGTGACGCTGCCATACCCCTAGCACGACAACGGTAGCGGCAAGCGCCCCCGAGCCATAGACTGCCGCGCCAACCGTACTGCTTAGATCCCGTAGAGGCGCGTGGGGTTGTCTCGTAGGATCTTCTCGGTCACTCCCGCCGGCACGTCCTCCCGTGACCGCAGCTGTGCCACCATGTTCACCTCTCGGGACTGGTCCTGATGACCGTAGTCCGAGCCGCAGATCATATTGTCCTCGCCAACGTACTTCAGGATGTATGGCAAGTCCTCATCCACCTCGCACGCCACGTAGAGGTTATAGTCCCGGAACAGCTTCGGCGCCCACTCCCACATATCTTCCGCGCCCAGCCGATGCGTCCCCGGGTTCGGGATGACCCGCGACCGCCGTAGGTGGTGCAGCACGTAGGGCACCCAGCACGACGACGCCTCGATGAACGCAAACCGCAGTCCCGGGAAGCGCTCCGGCAGCTTGTGCGCCACGATGTCCCGGAATGCGAACACCGGCAGCACCCGGTTCTGCGGTAGGTTGTGGTTGATCGTCCGGTCGAACACGCTCGTGATCGCAGGAGAGCCCGCGCCGGTATGGATGCAAATGGGTAGGTCCAGCTCCATCGCCGCCTGGTAAATAGGGTAGAAATAGGGCTCGACCAGCGTGCGGTTGCCCTCAACCCCGCGGAAGAAAACCCCCGCGGCTCCGTGGTCCTTGGACCATTTGATCTCCTCCACCGCATCCGCGATAGAATGCACCGACGGTATCATCACCCACCGGACGCGGTTGCCGCTCTCCGCCCATGCCCGCCCCAGGTAGCGGTTGTACGCTTTGGCCAGCGCTACGTCTAGCGCAGGGTCGTCTGTGATGTAGCCCAGGAACATGGTTGGGAAGATCACCTCCACGTCCACGTCGCGGTTGTCCAGCGCTGCAACACGGGCCCGGACATCGGTCACACTCCGCACCTCCTGCGGGATGTCGGTGCGATTGCGCTCCGTGCTCGATTCCGGCACCGCAAACAAAATGCTGCCCTTACCCACCGATTTCGGGGTCACGACGCCGTCAACCAGCCAGAACGCATTCGTGTTCCCGTACTGGCTGTCCCCCGGTACCGACACCTGAATCGGGCGTCGGGCGTACATGGCAGGGTCTATCAGTTCAAAGACCCCAGGGTGCTCGATAATATGGGTGTCGGCGTCGACAACTGGTGGCATGGTTCACCTCACGTATCAATCAATCAATCAATCAATGGGCAAACATACGGATTGATGCATCGCATTATACCCGCGTAGGGGAACTGCCTCAAAGCGCCGCATTGGCTGCTCGCGGGCGCCGAGCCACACCCGCGCTACTCCGGCTCTTCAGCAGCCTCGGCAACCTCCCCGATTGCCGTCCCCTGGCTCCTGATCCCCTTGATAGGCACACCCGGCCTTGTAGCCCCGTCGCTGCAACTCTCCTGCGACGCTACGGCTGCTCCGACAGGGCTTCCCGGATCCGGTCTTCCATACTCCCCTCGTCCTCCTCCTGGTAACCCAGCACCAAACGGATCCGGCTGGGGGACAGTGCCCACAGCTGGTATGGCGGTCCACCCTGAGCCGTCCCTTTCACCGAAGCCTCCAGCACCTTCCCCAGCGCCAGCGCTGCGTCCAGCAGTGAGAGCGTCATCGGCGTCTCGTCGAGGGTGTGGTGCAAAATGCCCGCAAACCGCTCTGCAGCATCCCCAATCGCCGTCCACCCTCGCTCGGTGCCGTAGGACGGCACCCCGTGGCGGGAGAGTGTCACCAGTACCGGCATATCCCTGACATAACCCGCAACAAGCGCCATCGCCGTGCTCTCCGCCGGCGAGTCGGCCACTCTTGATTGCCGGATGCGGGACAGATTGTTGCCGTTCAGCAACGCCAGGCGATCGGCGAAGTTCTCCAGCCACCACCCGTGCTCGCTCGTATCCGGAGTCGGGCGGCGGATGTCGATGCGGTCGAACCCCCCTGCGGCCTCTAGCCAAGCCCGCAGGTCTTTGAGAATCCGCATGTCGCCATCCCCGCCCCACATCAGTTGTACATCGCAGAAGCGGGAAAGCCGCACCGATTGATAGGCCCCGAGCCTGTCTTCCTCTCTTGAGTCAGCCCCTATCAGCACGTGGCCCTGGCAGCGTAGCGCAGCAACTATGGCCATCCGGTTCACCTCGTCTGGGTCTCAGCACAAAATCATACCACGTAGCCATGCTGACGATCCGAAGCACTGAACCGCTTGGGTCCACGATTCGTGCAGCGAGGTAGAGCCTCATCCCCCCGTCATTGCGAGCGCAGCGCAGCAATCTGGGGTGGAGCGGCCCCACTGCCGTCCGCGGCCTCAATGGGCTATGTTCGCCTCCGCATCTTTGTACCAGCCGCTACTTAATCCTACAAGGACAGGCTGAGGGATGGCCGGCAGGTCGACTCGCCGGCATCGGAAGCTGGTATGACCTCCCCTTGCAACGGCTGGGAGCTATCATGCCCCAAGCGCTCCTTGAGGATCTCCACTATCTTAGCGTTCATGGTGCTTTCGGCCCTTTGGCTAGTCCACGGGCGCTCTGTAACGATACCGCCACGTCCGTGGCGCCCTGCAGAATCGCACTGTCCAAGGTAGCCAGTGGAACACCCAATGTTCGTGCCAGAGCGACGAACTCCGCGTCGTATGCAGTGAGGCCGCACTCCAGCGCGATGTCGAACACCTGGGGGCTGGTTACGGTAGCGATACGATTCCCCAGAATCACGGCGGCGTCATCGCTCATACCTTTGGCCTGATCCGAAATCAGGGCGCCCCGGCGCACTAATCCAAGTAGGACGTTGCGCAACTCGCTCATCAGGATGATAGGCGCGGCCCACTCAGGGTCCTGCTCGAACAGCATGGCGGCGTTGGCGCCACTTTCTCCACCCACTAGGAGATGCGTCATGACGTTCGTATCGACGACGATCATGGTCGCCCGGCGTCCCGCATTTCTCGAAGCGTCTCCTCACTTAGGTCGATATGCCCGAGAGTTTCGTGTCGCAGCAATATCCGTTCAAGAAGCGTCTCGGGGTTTACGGGTTCACCACGAACCGACGCCGCCAGCCTCGCGAGGATCTCACCGTTCAGGCTGCGGTGGTTCTGACTCGCGGCTGACTTGAGATATCGGTGCAACTGGTCAGAGATACCACGGAGCGCTAGGTCGGGCACATCAACCTCCTTAGTCGGCGGTGATATCGCTATAGTACCACAATGGCATCATTCCCTCACCTCTCCTCGTCATTGCGAGTGCAGCGAAGAAATCTGGGGTGGGGTGGCCCGCTCGTTGCACTCCCCGCGTTAACAGCGGGGAGTGCAGAGGGGCGCAGCCTCTTTGGCAGGGGTCTGGGGGTGTCCCCCAGAACACATTAGCCTCCGTCTACCATCCGTCCGGCACCGGCACCTGCCGGCTCAAGAACACTTCCCGACGCTCCCGCGCCGACTCCATCATCGCCAGCTGCACCTCCAGCGTCGCCTCACCCCAGCGCCCGCCGTGCAGGATCGGCCGCCCCGTCGTGATCGCCTCGTGCAGCTCCATCAGTTCCGGGCTGTAGCTGCTCGCGTCGTCCCCCAGCGGCTCTTCGCGTAACCCCTCGTCGTCGTACACGTAGACCCCGTTCGGCGACTGCCGTATCCCGCCGTGCTCGCAGCTCACTACCAGCAGCCCCAGGTCGGAGGAGTACCGCGACCGCGCCGGCGCGCTGCCCCCGGCCGCCGGCGCACGGTGCACTGCCGCCACCGCCGCATCTTTCGCCGCCACTTCGTCGCGTGCCCCGGCCCGGAGCTCCTTCCGGATCCGGGCCCGCGCCGCCGCTTCGGCCATCTTGTCCTCCAGGCTGTTCGGCTCGAAGAACTCCGATGCCACAAAATACCCGTAGCCTTCGTAGATGATAATCGCCGGGGTCCCGTCCTCGAACTCCATGTATGCGCTGTAGTAACCGGGCGCAGTGTCGCGCGGCGCCATCCACTGCCCCGTCATTCCCCGCACGCTCCGGATCATTCCGCCGCCTACCAGCCGGATGCTGTCGATCTGGTGCGGCGCTTGCCGGAACGCCACGCCGCCGCCTAGCGCCACCTCCAGCTCTTCCGGACGCCGCGGCGCCAGCATCCACTCCCGCGCCGCCCAGGTGTTCATCGCCCGCACTCGCCCCAGCTCCCCCGACCGCACGATCTCCCGCATCCGCCGCACGTGCGGGCTTGCGCTCCGAGACCCCCCGGAGAGCAGGTGCACCCCGTTGCGCTCCGCCGTCTCGTTCATCCGGTCCGCCTCTTCCAGCGACAGCGCAAAAGGCTTCTCCGTCACCACGTGCTTGCCGTGCTCCGCCGCAATCACCACGTGTGGGCAGTGGAACTGGTTCGGCGTTGCCACCCACACCGTGTTCACGTCGGGATCGTTGCACAGCGCCTCGATGCTCCCGTACCCTCGTGCCCCGTACCGCTCCTGGAATCCCGCAACCGCTTGCGGGTTCAGGTCCGCTCCCGCTACCAGCTCCACCTGAGGCATCGCCCGTGCCGCCGGGAGCACCAGCCCCGACGCTACCGACAGTCCCACCACTCCCAGCTTGATCGTTGCTGCTTCCTGCGCCATCGTCTTGTCCTCCCAGTTGCTGACCGCTTTACTCTAATCGCCGCTCGCCTTTCGAGCGTTCTGAAATAGGCTAGTTAGTTCCTCTCCTCTCAACCGAGCGGGAGAGGGTGAGGGTGTGGGTGCACCCGTGCGCGTGCGCTCGCCAGGTGTTCCAAGCCGGCCGTCCTATCCCGCTACCGCCGCCAGCTGCTCGCTCGGATGCCGCGGCTTCTGCGCTAACACCAGCATCAGCAGCCCCAGCACCGATCCCGCGGTGAACAACCACAGCGCGATCTGGTAGCTCCCGGTCAAGTCGTACGCCAGGCTCGCTACCAAGGGCCCCATCGCCGAGGTGGGGGCCTGGAAAATCTGCACCACGCCGGTGATTGCCCCCACCGAACGCCGGCCGTAATACTCCGGCCACACCAGCCGCGAGAGTGGCGCGTTCCCGCCCATTCCCACTCCAAACGAGATCGCCGCAAAGTACGCGGTCACCGTGTTCTGCACCAGCAGCATCGTGCCGATTGCGCCTGTAATAACGACGCCCCACACTATCAGCGACCGGCGGATCGGCAGCCGGTCCAGCACAATAATCCAGATCGCCAGGCGTGACGTCACAATCGACGTGCCAAAGACCGC
This sequence comes from Dehalococcoidia bacterium, assembly GCA_965261835.1. Lineage (GTDB taxonomy): Bacteria > Chloroflexota > Dehalococcoidia > SHYD01 > SHYD01. The sequence goes on from OZ253478.1 coordinate 793,861, forward strand.
GATCGCCCCGGCCGCCTGCCCGTCCGGCACGCCCTGATCAGTGAAATACGCGAACATGTGCAGGAACAGCCCGGACACCGCTAAGCTGATGAACGTGAAGCCAAAGGTGATCAGCCAGAACGCCGACGTCTTCATGGCCGCTTTGGTATCCCAGTTTATCTCGGTGACTGCCGCTCGGGCGTCTCCCTGCGCTCCACCGGCCGCCGGTTCCCCCGCCGTGCGCACCTCGGTGTCGCCGTCCGGCAGCAGCCCCATGTCCTCCGGCCGCCGTCGAATCACCAGCAGCGCCGGTATCACCAGCGTCGCCCACATCGTCGCTCCCATTACCGACCACGCCGCTCGCCAGTGTGCCGCGCTCACAATCAGCTGCACCATCGGTACCAGCACCACCTTCGACAGCGGCTGCCCGATGGACATGATCGCTACTGCCCGCCCTCGTCGTCGCACGAACCAGTTCGATACCGCTACCGCAGGCGCAATCTGTTGGATGCCCGGCCGGCACGCCCCCAGCACGATGCCGAACAGCAGCATGAACTGCCAGAGCTCCTGCACGTGCGACAGCAACAGCAGCGTTCCGCCCGCGATCACCGCGCTCACCGCGAGCGGCAGTCGTGCCCCGATCCGGTCCACCACCGGCCCCAGCAGCGGTGATGCAATCCCGCCCACTATCGCTGCCAGCGTCACCCCCAATACCGCCGAAGTGCGGGTCACTCCCAGCTCCTCGGTGAACGGCTTCAACAGCACCGCAAGGGTGTCGCTGCTTATGCCCGAGCCCCAGAATGTGCCGTATCCGGCAACCCCCACTACCAGCCAGCCGTAGAAGAACCGGCCGCGCGTCGCCCGTTGTGCCCAGCTGCTCATGCTGCTAAACCAACCCGGAATCAGCGCGACGCGAGCGCGGCGATACCCAAAAGCTAAGCAGGGCCGGTAATGCCGACCCTGCCCAAGTCTCTATCAGCGGCGCCCGCCGTCCTAAGCCTGCCGAGCGGATCTCTCCCCAAAAATAAAACCTCTTCCGATCCGATCCCGCCAACCCCATCGGGCGTTCGAGGCCAACCGCAACCGCACTGCTGCCTCTTCTCACACCCGCTCCACGGCCATCGCCGCGGCGCCGCCCCCGCCGTGGCACACCACCGCCGCGCCTCGCTGAGCGTTGCGCTGTTGCAGCGAGTGCAGCAGTGTCACCAGAATCCGCGCGCCGCTCGCCCCAATCGGATGTCCCAGCGCCACCGCCCCGCCCTTCACGTTCACCCGCTCCCAGTCCCAATTCAGCGCCTTCCCATTCGCCAGCGTCTGCGCCGCGTACGCCTCGTTGATCTCAATCAGGTCCACCGTGTCCAGCCGCCAGTCCGCGTGCTTCAGCAGCTTGCGGGTCGCCTCCACCGGCGCCTCGAACAGCTGCCTCGGCGCAATTCCCGCGTAGGTCGCGTCCACTATGCGCGCCATCGCCGTCGCGCCCCGCTCCTTAGCCGTAGCCTCGCTCATCACCACCACCGCCGAGGCGCCATCGCTGATCTGCGACGCGTTCCCCGCCGTCACGCTGCCCGCCGCCTCGAATGCCGGCCGCAGCCCCGCCAGCGCCTCGGCCGACGTGTCCGCCCGCGGCCCCTCGTCGGCCTCCACCATCACCCGCTCGCCCCGTCCTGGTGTAGCCACCGCCACGATCTCGTCCCGGAAAGTCCCCTCGGCATGCGCCGCCACTGCTCGCTCGTGGCTGCGCAGCGCGAACGCATCTTGCTCGGCCCGGCTTACGCCATGCTGGCGGGCGATCGCCTCCGCCGCGTCGCCCATGTGCTGGTGCTCAATTGCGCAGGTCAGCCCGTCGTACAGCAGCGAGTCCACTGCCTCCACGTTGCCCAGCTTCACCCCATTGCGCATCGTCATCAGCAGGTGCGGCGCGCGGCTCATGCTCTCCATTCCCCCGGCCACTACTACCCGCACCATTCCGCTCTGCACCATCTGCGCCGCCACTGCCACCGCCATCATCCCTGAGGCGCACACCTGGTTCACCACCATCGCCGACGCCGATTCCGGAAGCCCTGCCAGCAACGCGGCCTGCCGGGCGGGCGCTTGCCCTAACCCAGCACTCAGCACGTTGCCCAGCACCACGTAGTCCACGTCCTCCGGCCTCAACCCCGCCCGCGCCACCGACTCCCGGATCGCCGCGGCCGCCATCTCTGGCGCCGCCAGCCCGCTCAGCCTGCCCCCGAACTTCCCCTGCGGCGTCCGCGTCGGCCCTGCCAGCACAATTGCATCCATAATTCACCTCGTCAAGAACGGTATCACGCTACCATGTCGCCGCGCCCCTCGCAACTGCGTCACCCCTTGCTGACGGCGGGAGTCCAGAGGGGCGCAGCCCCTTTGGCAGGAGGTCTGGAGGGTGTCCCTCCAGAGTGCATTGTCGCCGCGCTCCTCGCAACTGCGTCACCCCCCGCTGACAACGGGAGTCCAGAGGGGCGCAGCCCCTTTGGCAGGGGTCTGGGGGTGTCCCCAGAGTCCATAATTTCGCCCCCTTCCTACCAGGAAGGGGGAGGGGGATGGTGTGACCAACCTTTGGGGCGGAGTCCCCCCTCATTGCGAGCGCAGTGCAGCACTCTGGGGCGGGGTAGCCCCCCTGCTGTCTGCGAGCTATCATGCAAGGTGCCCTGGCCTGCCGCCGCCCGCCCGTATTCCCTAGGAGGACCCTCGCTCATGACCCAACCCTTCGACAAAGCCAAGGCCGACGCCTTCATCACCCAGGTGCTCAACGACACCGCCGGCTGGACCGCCACCCTCCTCGCCGCCCTCGGTGACCGCCTCGGCCTCTTCAAGAGCCTCGCCGCCGCCGGCCCGGCCACTAGCGCCCAGCTCGCCGCCCGCACCCGCCTCCACGAGCGCTACGTCCGCGAATGGGCCGCCGGCATGACCACCGCCGGCTACCTCGCCTACGATCCGGCCACCGGCGCCTTCGCCCTCCCGCCCGAGCACGCCCCCGTGCTCGCCGAAGAGGATGGCCGCGTCTTCTTCGGCGGCGCCCATCACATGATGATCGGCCTCGCCGCCGCCTTCGATCCTCTTTGCCAGGCCTTCCGCACCGGTGGCGGCGTCCCCTACGACGCCTACACTCAGGACGTCTGGGACGGCATGGAGCGCTACACCGCCAGTGTCCACGAGACCCGCCTCGTCCAGCAGTTCGTCGCCGCCGCGTCCGAACTCCAGGCCAAACTCGAGGCCGGTGCCCTGCTCGCCGATCTCGGCTGTGGCCGTGGCCGCTCTACCATCCGCCTCGCCCGCAGCTTCCCCAACTCCACATTCCACGGCTACGACGCCTTCGCCCCCGCTATCGCAGTCGCCCGTGACCGCGCCACCGCCTACGATCTCGCCGACCGCGTTGTCTTCCGGGCTGCCGACGTCGCCCGCGGCCTCCCCCAGTCCGGCTACGACCTCGCTCTCTGCTTCGACGTCCTCCACGACGTCACTGATCCCGACGCCTTCCTCCGCGCCGTCCGCGCCGCCCTCAAGCCCGATGGCCGCTTCCTCTGCATCGATATCGCCGCCGCCCCCGTACTGGAGCAGCAGGGCGGCCCCATGGACACCATGCGCTACGGCCTTAGCCTGCTCTACTGCCTCACCACTGCCCTTGCCATCGATGGCCGCGGCCTCGGAGCCCTCGGCCTCACCGAGCCCGTCATGCTCGACCTCTGCGCCCGCGCTGGCTTCAGCCAATGCCGCCGCCTACCAGTCCGCGGCCCCTACAGCGTCTACCTCGCCGCTCCCTAGGCTCCCCGCGTCGACAGCGGGAGCCCAGAGGGGCGCAGCCCCCCTCGGCAGGAGGTCTGGAGGGTGTCCGTCCAAACCTTCATTTATCTTCCCCCTTCCTGCTAGGAAGGGGGCCAGGGGGATGGTGTGCGCACCTTTTAGGCGGAGTCCTTTAAGGGGAGAGTGCAGAGCGGCAACGCCCCCGCCCTGTCCTTGCTAGCACCGCGCAGCAATCTGGGGCAGCAGTGTAAACCCCGCGCCGACAGCGGGTGTCCAGAGGGGCGCAACCCCTTTGGCAGGAGGTCTGGCGGGACACCCTCCAGACCTCCACTCTCTTCCCCCTTCCTGCTAGGAAGGGGGCTACGGGGATGGTGAGCGTACCCTTTGAGGCGAAGCCCCTTCAACGAGAGTGCAGAGAGGCGGAGCCTCGTTGCCAGGGGTTTCAGGGGGTGTCCCCCTGATAAATTACCAAACGGGGTGGGTGGGTGGGAAGAACCATGTCACTCTAGTAGCAACCATCCCCCGGGCTGCCGGCGGGCGTCCAGAGGGGCGCAACCCCTTTGGCAGGAGGCCTGGAGGGTGTCCCTCCAGACCTCCAATTATCTTCCCCCTTCCTATCAAGAAGGGGGCCAGGGGGATGGTGAGCGCACCCTTTGAGGCGAAGCCCCTTAAACGGAGAGTGCAGAGAGGCGGAGCCTCGTTGCCAGGGGTTTCAGGGGGTGTCCCCCTGATAAATTACCAAACGGGGTGGGTGGGTGGGAAGAACCAGGTCACTCTAGTAGCAACCATCCCCCGCGCCGATAGCGGGAGTCCAGAGGGCGTAGCTCTTTGGCAGGAGGCCTGGAGGGTGTCCCTCCAGACCTCCACGCTCTTCCCCCTTCCTGCTAGGAAGGGGGCCAGGGGGGTGGTGTGACCAACTATCTACATCTTGACACTCATGGCAATTCAATCTAGTCTGAAGACTGGTCAATATAATTGCGGCCGAGGTGAACCATGACAAAGAAATGGCCAGTTCAAGATGCTAAGTCGAGGTTCAGCGAGTTTCTCGATACCGCCCTCGCCCAAGGGCCACAGATCGTGACCAAGCGCGGAGTGGAAACTGCCGTACTCCTTCCTATCGAGCAGTGGCGGAGGCTGGAGCGGATGACCAGACCAGATCTGAAGGAGCTGCTCCTTACCTCAGAGGCGCGGACCGAGGACCTTACCCCGCCACGCCGACAGCATCGCCACCGAACGCCTTTGGTCGTGGAGTAGCCCTATGTATCTCCTCGATACCAATGTGGTCTCGGAGCTGCGTCGCCCCCGTCCACACGCTGCTGTTCTCGATTGGATCGCGGATGTGCCGGCGGAACAACTCTTCGTATCTGCCGTTACGGTTGGAGAGATACAGGCGGGGATTGAGATCACACGTGAGCAGGATGAGGCTAAAGCGGATGAGCTGGAAGCCTGGCTCGATAAGGTCCTGGCCTCCTACGCTGTATTACCGATGGACGCGCCCGCCTTCCGGGAGTGGGCACGACTCATGCACAGTCGGTCAGACACAATGACCGAAGACGCCATGATCGCGGCGACCGCCACGGTGCACCGGCTAACGATAGTCACCCGCAACGTGAGTGATTTTGGTCAGCTTGGTGTAGGACTGCAGAACCCCTTCGAAAGCGAGTAGCCATCGCTCCCTAGTCTCCCCCTGCCGTCCGGCGCCCCTACAGCATCTAGCTCACCGCTCCCTAGGCTCCCCACGCTGCCAGCGGGAGTCCAGAGGGGCGCAGCCCCTTTGGCAGGAGGCTTGGAGGGTGTCCCTCCAGACCTCACTCTCTTCCCCCTTCTTGGAAGGAAGGGGCTAGGGGGATGGTGTGCGCACCTTTTGAGGCGGAGTCCTTTAAGCGGAGAGTGCAGAGCGGCAGCCCCCTCCCCGTCCTTGCGAGTGCGACGAAGCAATCTGGGGTGGAGTGGCCCCCCCACCTCAGTTGGCCTGCCATATTGCTCCGGATGCGAACTGAGGTAGTCACAGATCCGACAACCTCCCTTGCTGACGGAAATAGATGCGAGCCATTCGAAGCTCATCGTAGGTGAATTGTGTTCCCAGGAACTCCCATACCGGTCTGAGGAAAGCGCTGCCGCAGACATCGAAGGCCTCCGCTATCTTGCTGAGCCTTTCCGCCGTAGGCATCAAGTGTTCCATGTCCAGGACTACGCCTTGCTCCGCCATGCGTTCCAGATGACCGATGATGGTAGTTTCCGCTAGAGCTCTTTGATCGGCTATCTGGTTGATGGACAGCCCTTGGGACAGCAGTTCCCTGGTGGTATCGTGGGTGAGTCCCAGGCGCCGTTCAGGTCCCTCACGTTTCCGCACTCCCGCCCCATCCACTGTCGGTTGACCTATCGGCGCAACGTCTTGTTGCTCCGGCAGGTTGTTCGCCCCTGCATAGCTGCGGATAACCTCCAGGAACGCTGGGCCGTACTGCTCCAGCTTCTCCCTGCCCACCCCGTGGATGCGGGAGAACGCTTCCGTGCTTTGGGGCAAATCTGCAGCCATGTGCCGTAGCGATACGTCGCCAAAGACCACGAACGCTGGAACATCCCGTGCGTCGGCTAGCTGCTTCCGTAACGTGCGCAACTGCTCGAATAAGTCCTCATCGTAATCAGTTGCCGCTGATCGGTAACCGGCCTCCTTGGGTCCGGTCCTCCGGGTGCCGACCGCGTCGGCTGCTTGGGGTTGAGTGAGGGTCAGGCTTTGGCCTTGCTTGAGAAACTCCCGCCCTCCAGGTGCCACAACCAGGATTGGATACTCCCCCTCGCTCTGTTCTAGCAACCCCAGCAGCTGCAATTGGCCGATTATCTCCCTCAGTTGAGGACGACCGACGTCTTTGGCGATACCGTACACGCTCAATCGCTCGTGGCCCAGTTCCAAGACTCGCTTGTCCCGGCTCCCGCTCAGGACCTGAATGACGTGGTTTGCTCCGAAACGCTCGCCGGTGCGGATTACGGCCGAGAGAATCTTTTGGGCGACCTCTGTGGCGTCAAACTTCTCTCGGGGTTCCAGACATACGTCGCAACCGCCGCAGCTTTCTTCCGTCCATTGCTCCCCGAAGTACCCCAGCATGTACCGGCGCCGGCAGGTGGGTAATTGGGCGAACTCCACCATCTTGCCCAGCTGTTGCCGGACGTTCCGCTGCGCTGCTGCATCCTCCATCTGATTGATAAAGTAGTCCTGCTTCGCCTTGTCGGAGTAGGAGTAGAAGAGGACGCACTCACTGGGCAACCCATCCCTGCCGGCCCTGCCCGTTTCCTGGTAGTAGCCCTCCAGTGACTTGGGTAAACTGTTATGTACCACCAGCCGGATGTCCGGTTTGTCTATCCCCATCCCAAATGCGATTGTAGCCACGATGATGGGCACCCGGTCGCGGACGAAGTCTTCCTGGTTCTGACGGCGCGTATTACTGTCGAGCCCGGCGTGATAGGGGCGGGCCGAGAACCCCCGGGCGTTCAGCCCCGTCGCCAGATCCTCAGTCTCCTGCCGAGAGAAGCAATAGATAATGGTGGACTGGCTCCCCCGCTCTTTGAGCAGGGACGTCAGCTTTCCCCAGGAATTGTCCTTGGGTTGCACTGAATAGCTGAGGTTTGCCCGGTTGAAACTGGACAGAAACACCTGGCCATGCTGCAAGTCAAGCTGTCTGAGGATGTCCTCCCGGACACGTTCGGTCGCGGTGGCGGTCAGGGCAATCACCGGCACCGATGGAAAAGATTCACGCAGCTGCCTTAGGTTAAGGTAGTCTGGGCGGAACTCGTGGCCCCACTCGGAAATGCAGTGGGCCTCGTCGATTGCGATGAGGCTCAATTCCAGGTTGTGGAGGAACCGGCGGAATCCTGGTAGCGCCAGCCGCTCCGGGGCCGCGTAGAGAATCTTGACCTGGCCCCGCCGGACCTGCTCCTGCACCCGCTCTATCTCCGACGACGGTAAGGAACTGTTAATGAACCGGGCGGCAATGCCGTTGGCGTTCAGCGCGTCTACCTGGTCCTTCATGAGGGCAATCAGTGGTGAGACTACCAGGGTGATGCCGTCAAAGACGAGGGCAGGCAACTGATAGCAGAGGGACTTGCCGCCGCCGGTGGGCATCAGCACCAGGCTATCCCGGCGGGCCAAGGTGTTACCTATTATCTCTTCCTGCTGTCCACGAAAGCTGTCGTAACCAAATCGGGACTTGAGGATGTCGAGCACAGCGGTGACATTATCCATGGAGTGGCAAATCTTCTCCTGCTTGGTTTACCCCCTCGTTAGAGACAGGAAGACAGAGCATAGTATACTCGGCGCTCGCGATTGGGGCGAAACGAGGTCGGTCGAGCCCTCCCCCCGTCATTGCGAGGAGTGGAGCGACGAAGCAATCTAGTGTGGGGCGGCCCCCGCCGTCCAGCGCCCCCTACAGCGTCTACCCAGGGGGGCCCCTAGCCCGCCACGCTGGCAGCGGGCGTCCAGAGGGGAGCAGCCCCTTTGGCAGGAGGCCTGGAGGGTGTCCCTCCAGAGTTCTACTCTCTTCCCCCCTTCCTATCAGGAAGGGAGCCAGGGGGATGGTGAGCGCACCCTATGAGGCGAAGCCCCTTCAGCGGAGCGAGCAGAGAGGCGGAGCCTCGTTGCCAGGGGTTTCAGTGGGTGTCCCCCTGATAAATTACCAAACGGGGTGGGTGGGCGGGAAGAACCATATCACTCTAGTAGCAACCATCCCCACGCTGCCAGCGGGAGTCCAGAGGGGCGCAACCCCTTTGGCAGGAGGTCTGGAGGGTGTCCCTCCAGAGTTCACTGTTTTCTCCCCCTTCCTACTAGGAAGGGGGCCAGGGGGATGGTGTAACCCCCTACACTTGGATTCCCAGGTACCCCCCGAACACGTCCCGCAGCGCGCCAGACACCTCGCCCACCGTGGTCTGCGCCTGCACCGCCTCCAGCAGCGGCGGCATCAGGTTGCGGTTCTCTCGCGCCGCGCCCCGCACCTCGTCCAGCGCCCGCGCCGCCCGCGCCTGGTCCCGCTTCTTCTTCAGCCGGTCCAGCCGCTCCATGTGCGCCGCCTCGCCGGTCGGGCTAATGCGGAGTCGGGGGATTGGCAGCGGCTCGCCCACGTCGGTGTGTGCGTTCACCCCCACGATGATCCGCGCCCCCTCGTCGATCTCCTCCTGGTACTGCCGCGCCGCCCCGGCTATCTCCCGCACGAAGTAGCCGCTCTCGATCCCGGCGATCACCCCGCCCATCTCGTCTATCTTGCGGATGTAGGTCATCGCCGCCTCTTCCATATCGTCGGTCAGGCGCTCCATGTAGAAGCTGCCGCCCAGCGGGTCCACCGTGTTGGTCACACCGGTCTCGTGGGCGATGATCTGCTGCGTGCGCAGCGCGATCCGCACCGCTACCTCAGAGGGCAGCGCCAGCACTTCGTCCAACGAGTTCGTGTGCAGCGACTGCGTTCCCCCCAGCACTGCGGCCAGGGCCTGGATTGCCACCCGCGCCACGTTGTTCTCCGGCTGCTGTGCGGTCAGTGTCGCCCCCGCCGTCTGCGAGTGGAAGCGCAGCCACATCGCCCGCGGGTTCGTCGCCCCGTACCGCTCCTTCATCAGCCTGGCCCAGATCCGGCGGGCCGCCCGCAGCTTCGCGATCTCCTCGAAGAAGTCGTTGTGGATGTTGAAGAAGAAGCTCAGCCGCGGCCCAAAGTCGTCCACCGACATCCCCCGCTCCACGCACGCATCCACGTACGCCAGGCCGTCGGCTAGCGTGAAAGCGAGCTCTTGAGTCGCTGTCGCGCCCGCCTCCCGGATGTGGTACCCGCTGATCGACACCGGGTTCCACTTCGGCATGAGCTGGGCCGCGAACTCGATGGTGTCGGCCACCAGCCGCACTCCGTCCTTGGGCGGGTAGAGGTACTCGTTCTGTGCGATGTACTCCTTGAGAATGTCGTTCTGCAGCGTGCCCCCGATCGCCCCCAGTCCGATGCCGCGGTTCTGCGCATTGGCCAGGAACATCGCCCAGATCGTCGCTGCCGGCCCGTTGATGGTCATCGAGGTCGTAATCTGGTCGATGGGGATGTCCCGGAACAGCAGCTCCATGTCCGCCAGCGACGACACGCACACCCCGCCCTTGCCGAACTCTCCGTATGCCATCGGGTCGTCCGGGTCCACACCCATCAGCGTCGGCAGGTCGAAGGCGCAGCTCAGTCCGGTTTCGCCATGGCTCAGCAGCAGCTTGTAGCGCTCGTTCGTCTCCTCCGCCGACCCGAAGCCGGCGAACATCCGCATCGTCCATTCCTTGGTGCGGTAGCCGGTTGCGTGCACTCCTCGGGTGTACGGAAACTCTCCGGGGAGCCCAAGGTCGCGGTCGTAGTCGATGTCCGCCGTGTCCGCCGGAGTGTAAACCCGCTGGACCGGGATCCCCGAGCTGTTCTCGAAGAGCGCCTGCCGTTCGCTGGGGCCGCTCTGGTTCCAGCGGGTCAGCCGCTTCTTGAGGGCATCGACTTTCTTCTGACTGTACATACGGCCTCCCGCAGCGTCGCTGGTTGTGAGTGATGGTCGGTGATTGCTGATTCTGGATAAGCGCAGTGGCTCTAACCGCCGGTGGCGTTCTTGATGAGCTCCCGGGAGATGACCAAGCGCTGGATCTCGCTCGTGCCCTCGTAGATCTCGGTGATCTTGGCGTCTCGCAGCAGCCGCTCCACCCCGAAGTCTTTGATGTACCCGTAGCCGCCGTGCACTTGGATCGCCTTGTCCGCGCAGAACGTGGCGGTCTCCGATGCGAAGTACTTGGCCGTGGCGGACGCCATGCCGAAGGGCTCCCCGGCCTCCCGCAGCCGCACCGCCTTGTAGGTAAGTGCTCGGGCGGCGTCCACCCGCACCGACATCTCGGCCAGCATCCAGGCGACTCCCTGGAACTCGGCGATCGGCTTGCCGAACTGCTCCCGCTGCACCGCGTACGCCACGGCAGCATCCAGCGCCGCCTGCGCGATCCCCAGCGCCTGCCCGGCGATGCCGATGCGTCCCACGTCTAGCACCTGCATGGCGATGCGGAAGCCCTGGCCCTCCTCGCCCAAGCGGTTGGAGGCGGGCACCCGTACGTCCTCCAGCACCAACTCCGCGGTCGTCGAGCCGCGCATCCCCATCTTCCTTAGAGGCGTTCCGGCGGTGAAGCCCGGCATCCCCTTCTCCAGGATGAAGGCGGTGATGCCTCGGGCCCGCTGCGCTCGGTCAGTGGAAGTGAACACGATGACGGTCTCGGCTATCCCCCCGTTGGTCACGAACGACTTGCGGCCGTTGAGCACGTAGTCGTCGCCGTCTCGCACCGCGCGGGTTTCCAGGGACGCGGCGTCGCTGCCGGAGTTGGGCTCGGTCAGGGAGTACGCGCCAAGGGCCTTGCCGCTGGCCATGGCTGGCAGCAAGCGCTGGCGCTGCTCCTCGTTGCCGTACTTGTGGAGCGTCCAGCAGGCCAGCGAGTTGTGAGCGCCCATGATGAGCGCCACGGCAGCGCTGGCCCGGGCGATCTCCTCCATTGCCAGCACGTAGTGCATGGTGTTGCCACCCGCGCCGCCGTACTCCCGCGGGATGACGATGCCCATCCAGCCCAGCGCACCCATCTTGTCTAGGATGCCTTGGGGAAACTCCTCGGTCTCGTCGATGTGGGCCGCCTGGGGCTTCACCTCGTGCCCTGCGAAGTCCTGCAGAGCAGCCTGCAGCATTTTTTCTTCCTCGGTCAGGAAAATCATGGTGGCTCCTTTGTTGGAAGGCTTGGTAGACGGTTAAGTTATAAAGTAGCTAAAGTCGTGATGTCCTGGTGGCCTGCGCCGCAATTGACGCGAGATGCGCGTGCGCAAGCGATTAGAACCAGGAGAGCGAACGAATTATACTATAGACCACTCTGTAGAAGTAGCTATAGCTGAGGAGGGGAGTATGAATGGCCTGCTCATCGGTTCAGAGAATGGCGTTGCTTTTGTTGACTCCTCATGGTCGACGCATGATGAGGCGATCCGTGAACCTGTGGGGTTCCTTGCCGCCAGCGCGCGTGGTGTCTACGGCATCACCCGCTCGGGCGCGCTGTTAAAGCGAGACGCTGCGGGCGTCTGGGAGGAAGCGCATCCCCATCCGGTTTCGGATGAGGTGTGGTCCTTTGCCGCGGACTCCGCGCTGGACGGACGGTTGTACGTGGGAGTGTCGCCGGCACTGCTGCACCTAAGCGCGGATGGCGGGCATTCCTGGAAGGCCTGTGATGCCATTGCCCGCATCCCCGGTTACGAGACGTGGACCTTCCCGCCTCCACCGCACGTTCCCCACGTCCGCTACGTCTCGCCGGACCCGGACGCGCCGGGTGCGGTGTACATCGGAGTGGAGGAGGGTGGGGTCTACCGCAGCGACGACGATGGTGAGACCTGGGAGAGCTTGAATGAGGGGCTGTACTGGGACGTGCACACCGTCACGCCGCTGCTCGGGAGCGATCGTCTCTACGCCACCACCGGCAACGGGTTCTACCGCAGCGACGATGGCGGCCACACCTGGACGCACCAGATGCGTGGGCTAGATCGGAGCTACACTCTTGCGGTGGCCGTGGCTCCAGACCACCGAGACCGGGTGTTCGCGATGGCCGCAGCCACGCCGCCGCCAGGGTGGCGCCGCAACGGCACGGCCAACGCCGCGCTCTACCGCAGCGAAGACGGCGGGTTGAGCTGGGCGCAGCTAACCGGCGGGCTGCCGGAGCGCTTCGACAGCATTGTGCGGGTGTTGCGCTGCGACGGCGCGTTAGTGTTGGCGCTGACCGAAGCGGAGTTGTGGGTGAGCGAGGATAGTGGCGCTACCTGGGATCGACGGCTGGCGGGCTTGTCGGGAGCCAAGGCTCTGGCTATAGTCTGAACCGTGACATCAACGACACCATAGGAGCGTCATGGATTTAGAACTCACTGGAAAAACCGCGCTGGTCAGCGGCGGCAGCCGAGGCCTGGGCCGGGCGAGCGCCAGGAGACTGGCATTGGAGGGCGCGGATGTGGTTATTGCCGCCCGTTCGCAAGAGCCGCTGGAGCAGGCGGCCAAAGAGCTGGCGCAAGAGACAGGCCGGCGTATCGTGCCGGTGCAGGTGGACACCACCAGCGACGAGTCGGTGCGGCGGATGGCGGAGCAGGCCGTCGCCGCACTGGGGCACATCGATATCCTGGTGAACTCAGCGGCCGACGCGAGCGGGTTCTCGGCGCCGCCCAAGCTAGAGGACGTCAACAACGGCAACTTCGGGCTGGAGATGGACACCAAAGTGATGGGCTACCTGCGCTGCGCCCGGGAACTGGCGCCGCAGATGAAGGAGCGCGGTTGGGGCCGCATTATTAGCATCAGCGGGCTGGGAGCCCGTTCCTCCGGGAATATTCTGGGCAGCGTGCGCAACGTGGCGGTGGTGGCGTTGACCAAGAACCTGGCGGATGAGCTGGGGCCCTCCGGGATCAACGTAACGGTGGTGCATCCCGGCACCACCCGCACCGAGAAGCGCATGGAACGCTCGCTTGAGGACTCGCAGAAGCGGGGCGTGACGGTGGAGCAGGTGGAGGCGGAGATCGCCGCGAGCAACTCGCTGAAGCGGATGATCGACGCGGCCGATATCGCGAACGTAGTGGCGTTTCTGGCGTCGCCGTTATCAGTGGCGATTACGGGCGATGTGATTGCCGCGGGCGGTGGTGGGGGCCGGGCGATTTACTACTAGCCGCGCCATTAACCAGCGTAGGGGCGGGTCTTAGACCCGCCCCTACCGTTGTTGACGCGTGGGGTCATGACTTGGCCGGGACTGCGGCGCCATCCTTGATCTGGGCCACCAACTCTTCAGCGCTCTTCTCCAGGTCCAGCGGCCCTCGATAGCCACTATGATGCGGCAGCTCTCGCAACGTGTAGAAGACTTCTAGCCGGTTGCCTTCCGGGTCGAAGAAGTAGCAGGAGATGGTGTTACCGTGGCTAATGCAGGAGTCGATGAGGACGCCGGTGGCTTTGAACTGCTGGTAGAAGGCCAAGACACCGTCGGGGGTGTCCACGTGGAGGGCGATGTGGTTCAGGATCTTCGCGTCGCCTTCACGGCCGATAGCTAACGCGATCTCGTGGTCTTCTCGCTCCGGATCGGAGGTGAGGAAGGCCATGCGCTCGTGCTCGTGGGAAACCTGGAAGCCCAACACGTCACGGTAGAAGGCCTTCATCTTCGGCAGGTCATGGACGTGCAAGACGGTGTGGCTGACGCCTGATACGGTTGGCAAGGGATTCCTCCTCGGTGAGTTATCAGTTATGCATGGGCTACTATGCAGCAAGTAGAGTCGTCCGGGCCTACTTGCCTACTTCAGTGCGTGGATGTGCTCTTTGGCGCCTTCGTCGAAGGGTACGTTCTTCGGCAGGGTGAGTGCGGGCCCCAGAATACGGTATGCCTCGCCATGCTGCGCCATGTCGGGCTCGCTGCCTTCGCCGAGCTCTCGGGCCAGACGCATCAACCGCCGGCGCACGGCAATGATGCCGCTGTCAGCGGTGCCTAGGTGCTCGGCGGTGCGGTTCACAATGGCGCCCATGCTCTCGGTGACGGTTCGGTCCTGCTGGGGGATGGACTTGATGCCAGTGACGGAGGTGGTGCGCTGCGCTTCGCGGCTGATGTTATAGTCGTTGTCCTTGTTGTCCACGGGCCGGAAGGTGCCGGGGATCAGCTCCGGGAAGAAGATGCCGCCGTACTGGAAGTCCGCCAGCTCGCTTTCGTTCAATGGGCGTCGAGTGTGCCAACGCACGCGGAAGAACCAGCTATTGTGGTCATCCATGGGGACGCGGATGTTGCACTGGTAGGAGAGATCGCTCTCCGGCGGTTTGGGTATCAGGGAGTAGCCGGGCGCGAGCCAGGGGGTGATGCGCCAGTAGCTCTCCGCTTCACCGGCGGTGCGCTCCGCGCCAATGAGCACGCCGTAGTCAGTGTTCTTGACGGTGAAACGCGGGGCGCTGTCCTGCGCCTGCATCTCGGCCCGCCGCTTGTCGATGCTGAAGTCCCGTGTCTTTTTGCTGAGCTCCTCAACGCCCTGTCGACGGCGCTCGTGGAAGCCGAGCTCCGGCGGGCCGGCGATGGCGGCGTGGAGGAAGGAGGAGTGGCTGGAATCGATGTCGCCTTCCATGGCTTGGAGGTAGTTAGACTCCACTAGAATCTTGATGGCGTAGACCTGGTTGGTCGGCACCAGATTGAATCCCAATTCCGGCAGCTCCGGCAGGTGCTCCGGTGGCCCCATGTACGCCCAGACTATGCCGCTACGCTCCTGGCACGGGTACGCAGTGAGGTGGACTTTATGCTTGAAGTTGCTCTCGGAAGGCTCGTTGGGCATATCCACGCAAGCGCCGGTGTGATCGTACTTCCAACCGTGATAGACGCACCGAAGGCCGCTTTCCTCATTCCGCCCGAAGAACAGGGACGCGCCGCGGTGGGGACAGTTGCCTGCCACCAGACCTACGTTCCCCTCGGTATCTCGGAAGCCGACGAGATCCTCACTGAGCACCCGTATCCGCACGGGCGGACAGTCGGGCGCTGGTATCTCCCAGGACATAAGGACGGGGAGCCAGAAGCGGCGCCAGAGCGCGCCCATAGGGGTGGCGGGGCCGGTGCGGGAGATGAGGTCGTTTTCTTCACGGCTGAGCATTGGATTCCTCCACGGGGCAGGCTGGTGCTAACTGGTGCTAAGTGGTTGACCGTTAATTAACCACGCCCTCCGCGGCGGGTTTTAGGTTGGCCCGAATTTCTTCATTGGTCTTGATGCCGTGCTTGGCGAGCAGGAAGGGCCAGGCACGATAGTCGTTCTTGAGGCGGCGGATACGCTGCGACTGGTCGGGGCCAATGTCATCTTCGACCGGTTCTGGCTCGGCGAATTGTAGCAGGGTCAGCAGGTCGCGGCAGGCGTATTCCAGGTGGGTGGTGAGGATGCAGGCGCCCTCAATAGTGGGGCCGCCCACGGCGATCCCGTGGCCCTTCTGAAAGGCCGCTAGGCCGTTGCCGAAGCATTCGGCCAGCCGCCGGCCGCGCTCCTCACTGTTAACCAGATGCGCTTCCGGGTACACACCGATGCCGTTCCAGAAGGGCGTGGCATCCATGTTGAAGGGTACCCAGGGCCGGTCCAACAGCCCCACCAGCGTGGCGTAGCGGGGATGGCAGTGGGTGACGCTCTCGATGTCCGGGCGCTTCTTATAGATTTCGTTGTGGATGTGGGTCTCGGAAGGAATGGGGCCGGGGCCGTCGATGCGCTTGCCGGTGGCGATGTCTACAGTAGAAATGTCATCCACTGTCGCAACGTTGCCTGGGTAGCGCGGGTTGATGAGGAAAGTGCTGGTGTCCGGTATCCGCACACTGAGGTGTCCGGCGCCGTAGAGGATGTCCTCTTTGGTCAGCACCTGCAGGCCGTCGATGATCCGCTGCTTGAGTTCGGCAATGAGGGCTTTATCTGCCATAGCTGTGCCTTCCCTGGGTCTGGCTTCTCGTGTTCTTGCTTTTGCTACTGATGACGGATCTCGTATGTCGTATGGTGGATGCGCCACCCCGATTCAATCCCACCCACCGCAGCGGTAGGCTCGGAGCGGCACCGGTTCAAGCTCGTTCAAGCGTTCAAGATTGAGGAGCCGCCCCAGTTACCAGGGCGGGGTGATGTCTCGCAGTTGCGCGGTCCGGCACTCAGCGGCTACGCGGTCATGCTTACGGCCTCTTTGACCTCGCCGAGCACCTGGTCGGCGTTGCCGCGCACTAGGCGCTCTATCTCTTTCTCTTTGAACCCGGCCTCCAGCATCTTCTCGATGTAGATGCCGATGCCCTCGTCCACATGGGGGTTGAAGGTCTGACCGAGGTCGGTGGCAAGGATAGTGGTTGAAGGGCCGATCTCCCGGATATTCTGCACTACCTGCTCCCAGCTGACCTTGTTGGTGTAGGGAGTAGTGAAACAGCGCTCGAACATCACGTCGTACTTGGTGAGCTCACGGTGCTGCTCCAGGGACAGGAAGGTGGTGGGAAACTCCGGGTGGGTCACGATAATCCGCTGGACGCCGGCCTCACGAGCCGCCTTCACCACGGGCACCATCTCCGCCGGGCTGATGTGGCCGGTGGCCAGCACCATGTCGTACTGAGCGATGACATCCAGGCACTGCCGGGCGGCCTCCACCACTTTGCCGTTGCCATCGGTCACGCTGATCCATTCCCCGGCAATACCCTTGGCGCGCATCTCCCGGGCGATGCTCATCCAGTAAGGGAGCTTGGATTCGTCCATCTGACCGGAAACATTGGCGAGCTCATTAGCGGAGTCCACGGTGGGCAGCCACACTACTTTGTTGCCCAGGCGGCCGGCGATATCCACCGCGATGGGGTTCAGGCCGCCCACGGAGTTGTTGAGCACGATGCCGCCGAACACCCTGACGCCGGGGAAGAGCTGGCGCAGCAGAGTGGCACGGTCGGCGGTGCAGATATAGTGGGACTTCAACACAAAGCCGCTCATGCCGGCATCAACGGCCCGCTTTATCAGATCGAGGTCGTCGAACTTGCGGGGAAGCACGTCCGGTGAACTGTGGATGTGGGTGTCGAACGCGCCCTGGAGCAGCCCGCGGACGGTGTCTTGGTCGGCCATAGTCCTACCCCTTGCTAGTCTCTTCCCGGCCATGGCGCCGGTAGCTGTCCGTAACCTTACTCTGGGGACGTGATGAGTGTCAACGCGCACCGTAGTGGGATTCTTAGGCGTGGTCTTCGCTGCCGGGCCCAAACAAGACGTGCGCTCCCCATTGGGGAGCGCACGTTGACTATCCGGATATTGAGCGCTAGGCGGGCTGCTTGACCCGGCCTAGCTTTTTCAAGATCGGGCTGGTGTCCACCATGTTGCGCTGGAGGCCCAACTCCTCCGGGCTGATGCCCAGGGCCAGGCCCACCAGTTGCGGAAGGTGCATGATGGGGACGTCCAGCTCTTTGCCGGTGGAGGAAGCGGCGCGGTCTTGCTGACCATCTAGGTTGAGGTGGCAGAGGGGACAGGGTACCACCATGGCGTCCGCCCCCTTGTCATGGGCCTCGCCTGTGTGCTTGGCGGCCATGGCCAGGGAGTTGGTCTCGTCCACTGAGGCGATGGGGAAGCCGCAGCATTTGCCCTTGCCGCTAATATCCACGTTGGTGGCGCCGACGGCGCTGAACACCTGCTCCATGTAGCGCTTGCGCCCGCCCTGCTCGATGACGTCATCGGGCCGGCGGAGGTAGCAGCCGTAGAAGGGCGAAACCTTGAGATCGGTAAGAGGCGCTTCGATGGCCTGCTCCAGCGTGTCCAAGCCAAACTCTTCCACCAGGACCCAAAGGAAGTGCTTCACCACTGCGGTGCCCTTGTACTCCAGCCGCTCTTCTCGCAGAAAGCGTTCGTTGATGGAGTTGCGGTACTCCTCGTTCATCAGCCGCAGTCGAGCCGCGCCAATGACGCCCTGACAGGTGCTGCAGATGGTCATGATGGGCAGGCCCGCCTCCTCAGCCTTGGCCAGGGTGCGGGCGTTGATAGGGTCGGAAATCTGGGCGGGCAGCACGCCGGCGCCGCTGCAGCCCACGCTCTCCATCTCCACCAGCTCCATGCCGATCTTGGAGGCCACGGCCATAGTGGACTGGAACAGCTCCGGACAGGCGCCCTTGGAGACGCAGCCGGTATAGAAGGCGAACTTGTTCATGCCCATAGGGTGTTCTCCTTACTTGTCGCGGTATTCGTTCTCTACCTTGTCGAAAATGCGGCCGATCTGCTCCGCACCGGCCCGCTTCTTGTGCTTGATGGCGACCTTACCCTTGGTGAAGGCCTTTAGGGCTACCGGCGCCAATCGCAGCGAACCCAGGATGCCCTCGGTTTCCAGAGTAATGCGGAACTCGTCCAGCCAGCCGGTCTTCTTAACGGACTTGGCGAAGCTGTCGTAGTGGCGGGCCACTTGCGGGTTGCGTGTGCCGGACTTGACACCGTGGAGCACCGCCATGTCCCGCATCTCCATGATGCGGTGGGTGGGCTCGATGCCGGCCGGGCAGTGCTCGCTGGCCTCCCAGCAGTGGACGCAATCCCACATGCCCTTGGGTTCGCCGGCCTGTTGCAGGCGCTCTTTCTTCGCTGAGTCGCGCGGGTCTACTACGAAGCGGTAGGCCTTAGTGAGCGCGGCCGGCCCCACGAAACCGAGGTCGATGTCGATGACGGTGCAGCCCAGGTCGCACAGGCCGCACATGGTGCAGCGCATGGCCTCCCGCACTCCGGCCATCGCCTCCTCGGTCACCGGCTCAGCAGCCTTGCCGTTGGTCTTGAGCCAGGGGTCCATGGAGCGGTACTTATCCCACAGGAAGGTCTCCGTGTCGGGAAGCAGGTCTTTCACCGGCTTGGCGTAAGGCGCCGGATCTACGGTGATGACGTCGTCCTTGACGGTCTTCTCGGCGTTGGTGAGGCAGGACAGCGTGAGCTTGCCGTTCATCCGCACCACGCAATCGCCGCAGAAGCCGCGATAGCAATTGCCCCGGAAGGCCAGGCTGCCATCCTGCTCCTCCCTGATGCGGGTGAGGACATCGAAAACTGAATCCGAGGAATCGATCTGCGTGTTGTACTCCTGATACGTTGGCGCTGCCCCGTTGCGGGGGTCCTGCCGCCGGACTTTGAAGGTGACGTCTGACATGTTTGGCCTCCGGTGCGGGTTGCTAGGCGGGCTGCCAGCGTGAAGTATCGACGGCCCGGTATTCTATCTGCGCGCTGCCGTCATCGCCCCGCTGGGCGATTGTGCGCTTAGTCCAGTTGGCGTTATCAGTCTGGGGGAAGTCGGTGCGGTAGTGCACGCCCCTACTCTCCTCGCGGGCCTTGGCCGAGGCGGTAACCGCCCGGGCGATGTCCAGCAGGTAGCCCAGTTCTAGGTGGTGCAGGTAGGCGAAGTTGAAATCCAGCCCGGTGGCGTTGACCCCCGCTGCGGCGTGGGCGTTGTAGATGCGGTCAATATCCTGGGCAGCGGTCTGGAGGTTCTCGGCGGAGCGCTCCACGCCCACATGCTGGTGCATGAGCGCCGCCAACTCGTTTCGCAGGCCGGCCACGGTATGGGTGCTCTTGCGGTCCAGTACTTCGCGGCGGCGGGCGGTCACCAGCTCGGCGTATGCAGGTCCCGGCTCATTTCCGGACTGGCCACGGCCGTAGTCTGCGGCCGCTTCGCCGGCGTGCTTGCCAAGCACTACGGATGTGGTGATGAAATTGCCTTCCAGTCCGCAGGCGCCGTGGAACCCTGCGCCCGCGGCCTCACCCGCGGCGTATAGGCCGGGAATGCTGGTGGCTCCCTGACCGTCCACTGCAATACCGCCCAGCAGTCGGTGCATGGCCGGCCGCACGGGCAGGGGATCGTCGGAGAGTTTAATGCCGGTTAGGCCGGAGAGATGGGTGCGAGTGTTAAAGAAGCGACCGGATGGGGCGTCCTCCAGAACGGGTTGAACCAGGAGTGCGCCGTCCGTGCCCTTACCTTCGCTGATGGCCCGCGCCATGCTGCGCACCATGCCGGCGCTGCCTGTGCCGTCGGCCAGCGCGGACTTGTCGGCGGTGAAGACCTGGGGAGTTGCGCCCACCAGCAGTTCGCTGAGGGCCATGCGGGTGCTGTTGACGACGTAGGGGTGGTACTGCACCATCTCCATGTCGGCCAGCGCCGCCCCCGCCCGATAGGCCAGCGCGATGCCGTCGCCGCTGCAGTGGAGCGATGCGGTGCTGGGGTTGTAGAGGCGGCGGGGGCCGCCGGTGGCCAGCACCACGGCCTTGGCGCCGATGCTCTCCAGCTTGCCGGTGCTGAGCTGGAGAGCCACCACACCGATCACCTTGCCATCGTCCATAGCTAGGTCCACGGCTACCCATTCATCATAGGCCTTGACCTGGGCTTTAAGGGACTGCTCGTAGAGTACCTGGGTGACCACATGGCCGGTCATATCATCGGCAAAGGCGGAGCGGGCCTGGCTGCTACCCACCGATCCTGCCAGGTCCAGGGCTGCCCCATTGCTGCGGTTGAAGGGTGTGCCCATACGGTCCAACTCTTCGACCGCAGCAGGGGCTTCGCTGCAAATCTGGGCCACCAACGCCTGGTCGGCCAGGTAGCCCCCGGCCTGCACCGTGTCTTGGGCATGCTGGTCGGCGGAGTCGCCGGTGCCGAGCGCGGCGTTCATGCCGTCCTGGATGGTAACGGAGTAGCTGCGAGTAGGGTTGGTGCGGGAGATCAGCGCGACGGATGCGCCCCGGGCCTGGGCCGCAACGGCCGCCCGTAACCCTGCAATTCCGCCGCCAACAACAACAACGTCGTACATAAGCGCCTCTGCTACGGGACTGTAAACCGCAGTCATCCTAGCATGAGGCTCAAGGCAAACTCAAGGCCGAGTTAGGGTTAGGTGTCACCCTGAGCCCACCGCTGAAGCGGGCAGGTTCAGAGTCGGCGAGCCGGCGATTCGAGGTCGTGTACGATTCAGCGTACCCGGTGGTGGTTGGTTTCCACCGGATGCTCCGCTGACGCATGGCATGACGTTAGCTGGCGTTGTCTTCTTGACCTCGTTGGTCCACCCTACGCAGCGGTGGTTGCAGTGGGTCGCTGGTCCTTCACGAAGAACAGTAACACTATTGCCCCAACGTAGGTGACGCTCAGCACGGAGAAGGCGACTCCGAAACCGCTGCCCTCCATGAGGACCCCGGTCAGCAGCAACCAGATGGGCGAGGAAAGGAATCCAAGGAAAAAGTAGAGGCTAAATGCGGCGTCCCGATCTGCGTCCGACGCGGAGTCCGCCACTAGCGCTTGGGTAAGTGTGCCGCGGGAGTTGGTGAACGCGCCGTAGATGAGCAGATTCAGCAGGATAAGAGGCTCATTGGCGCCCTGCCAGGCGAGCCAATAGGTGGTGATGCACGACAGGACCAGGGTAGTCTGCATCACGAGGGTGCGGGGCAGCCTGTCGGACAACCAGCCGAAAAAGAGCGGTCCGACCAGCCCGCCCACTTGGAGCGTGGTCAATGCCACGGCTACAAAGGTGAGGCTTAAGCCGAGGTCGCTAACCAGGTGTGGGCTGAGGTAGATGGGTGTCACCTCGCCCCGCCCTGCGCCGCCCACCATGAACACCAGCGCAATGAGCATCATGTTGCGGTTCTTGAGCACCCGCACGTAGCTACCCCACCCCTGGGCGAGCTTGGCCTTGCTGTCGCCCGTCTGCCGGCTAGTGTCGGACACCTTGTCTCTGAAGAAGAGGTAGGCAATGCCCATGAAGACGCTGAAGAACGCTACGACAAAGAACGAGTTGCGCCACCCCACTACAGACATAAGGTATACGGCTACAAGCGGCGCCACCAAATTTCCAATGCCCGAGATGCTGGTATTCAGCGCCAGAATCGACCCGCGGGACTTGGGGAAATAGCTGGACAGC
Organism: Dehalococcoidia bacterium; assembly: GCA_965261835.1. Lineage (GTDB taxonomy): Bacteria > Chloroflexota > Dehalococcoidia > SHYD01 > SHYD01. The sequence continues at coordinate 815,987 of OZ253478.1, forward strand.
AGGCTGGAACCCACCGGGTGCTGGGCGCTGCCGCCAACGGCGTTAAGGCAGCGTGCAGCCGTAAAACTGACAAAGCCGGTGCTGACCCCTGACAGCAGCGTGCCGAGCGCCAGTACGAAATTTCCCAACGCGAGGAGCCGGCACTTCTCGAAGAAGGGGGTGAGGAAACCATAACCCAACTGGCTCCAACTGCCGAAGATGTTCCGGACCGCGCTCACGATGCCCAGTTGCACAATGCCGAACCCCAGTGCCGGCAGGATGACGGGATACATCACCGTCACCATCTGGTTCTGGAAATGGTTCATGGCGTGGGAGACGTTGGTGATCCAGAGGATGAGTCTCCGCTCGCCGTCACTGGGGCCTTGCTCCGCCTCCTGGGTCTCTAGATCAGAGGGCGTAAAGGGGATAGCGGGCTGGCCTGCCTGAATGGGCAGGGTGTTGTCGCTTTGCATTTGCGAAGTCCTCCCCCAAACCGATGCGCTATCAATTTCCCCAGTAGCATGTCGGTCAAATCATAGGGCATTCTACTGTGCGGCGAGCCCGGATGCAACTTGGGCGGATACAACTATGCAACGTGGAAAGAAGGGACTCATGGGCTGCCGAGGCGTAACGGGGTAATGCTCAGCTATCTGCCCAGTGCTGCGCGTAACTAGATGGACCCCCCCAACACGCTGGCAGGGATGCCAGCCTCTTCGTGCCGTACTTCCCGCCTTCCTCGGCGGGTGCGGCGCCCGGTTTACAGTGACAGCGGTACGCCCAGATCTTTGCTCACTGCCTCGAGCGAGTCCACGACATCCGGGTACAGGGGGATGCCATGGGCCAAGCGCTCGGCCTTGGCGTCCCGCTCCTTGTCGCCGGGGACGTAGACGCGGTCGGCGCCCTCAATGCGGGGAGTATCCCGCAACGTCTGATCCATGTCGGACAGGAGCTCGCTAAAGTCGGCCACGGGCTGGAAGCTGGCGATGTTGAGCGCGCCGAAGAAGTGACCGATGTTACGCCAGTCGTTCACGTGCAGTGGAGCGGGGCCGCTGCCGGAGAGGACGCCGCAGAACAGCTCCACCATGGCGGAGAGGGCGTAGCCCTTGTGGCTGGCCATCTCCGGCGTCCCCCCCAAGGGGGAGTAGTGCTTGCCGTGGCGAGCCGCCGCCGGGTCGTCGGTGGGGACGCCCTGGCTGTCGCCGCCCCAGCCCTTGGGCACGAGAGTGTGCTTGCGGGCGGCAATCTCGAACTTGCCTGCAGCCACGGTGGTGGTGGCAATGTCCATGACGAAGTCCTGACCGTCCGCCGAGGGCGCGGCCACCGCGATGGGGTTGGTGCCCAGCCGGGCCTCTGTCCCGTAGGTGGGCGGCATCAGCGGGCTGGCGTTGGTCATAGACATGCCGATCATCTGCCGCTGGAGCGCCATGGTGGCGTAGTACCCGGCGATGCCGAAGTGACGGCTGTTACGCACGGTCACGAAGCCCGCGCCGGTGTCCCGAGCTTTTTCAAGGGCGATGCTCATGGCGCGGTGGCCCACCACCATGCCCAGGCCGGAGTCGCCGTCCACCAGGGCTACCGCGGGCGCCTCGCTGACCACCCGGATGTTGGGCTTGGGCTTGATGCGCCCTTCCTTGATGCCCATGATGTAGAACTGCGCGAAGCGAGGCAGGCCATGGGACTCAATGCCCCGGAGGTCCGATTCCAGCACGATCTCTGCGGCCACAGCCGCGTCGGCCTCGGGGACACCCACCGCGGCGAGGCTCTCCCGGCAGAACCGCAGCAGCTCCGCGGCGTTGCCGTACACTAGATCGATACCGGTCTCTGGGGCCATGGGTCACCTCACAATTAAGCTTAGCGATGAATCAGACTAGCCATTCTTGATTCGGGCGTCGTAGAAGGCCTGTAGGTCGTCCGGAATGGGCATGCCCATCTCGCCCAGCTCCTCTAGCAGGGCAATGAGGGTCTCTTGCGTTGCGTCCAGCGCTTCCTCTAAGGTGACTCCAGTGGCCTGGCATGATGGGTATTTCACCACCGTGCCCATGATGCGGCCGTCCAGACCTTCGTGGAAGCTGTACTCGATGCCTTCTATGGTCACGCGTAACTGGTTGACGCGCTGGGGTTGGAACATCATGGCGGTTTCTCCAGGGCAATTACAGGGCCATTATAGAGGGCGTGCAGAAGGCAGAACAAGGAGCGCAAGGTGAGCGAGAGCGTGCTTGCAGAAGGCATTGCCCAGTTCAACCGTGGCGAGTATTTCGAATCGCATGAAACGCTGGAAACGCTGTGGCTCGCCGAGCGTGGCCCCCACCGGGAGTTCTACCAGGGCCTCATCCAAGTGGCCGCGGGTCTTCTGCATCGCTCCCGCGACAACCGCGGCGGCGCGGTCGCGCTGTTGGAGCGGGGCGTCACGCATCTCGCCCCATTCGCTCCAGACTGCTTGGGCGTGAATGTGATGGATCTGATCCGGGCCGTGGACGAGACGCTGAAACGCCTCGATGCTGAACCACCCTCCGAACGTGACGGCCCCCCATACTTTCAAGTCAGGCCGTCGCGCAGCCCTTCCCAAAACCCGCTCGACGCGCCACAATAACGGCGCAAATACCTACTACCGAGGCGCCTTATGGCAGGACGGCCCGTTTACTACGACCCATTGGAAGCCATTGCCGACATTCCCGACGGCGCAACCATCATGACCGGCGGGTTTGCCGCTAGAGGGGTGCCCGCCTCGCTCCTGTTGGCGCTCCGCCAGAAGGGGGTCAAAAACCTCACGCTTATCACCAACGATACCAGCAGTGGCTGGGGTGGGCGAGTCGATGCCTCCTGCCTCATTGAGACCAAGCAGGTCAAGAAAGTGGTTGCGTCATGGCCCATCCCCGCCTCCACCGCGGTGGTGACGCCCTTGGAACAGCAGTTGCAGGATGGTGAAGTGGAGATGGAGGTGGTGCCCCAGGGCACCCTGGCGGAGCGCGTCCGGGCGGGCGGCGCCGGCATTGGGGGGTTCTACACGCCCACGGGGGTGGGTACCCCCTTCGCCGAGGGTAAGGAGCTCCGGGTCATTGATGGCGTGGAGTATCTGCTGGAATGGCCGCTGACCGCTGACTACGCCCTCATCCGGGCCCATAAGGCGGATGCGTACGGCAATCTGGTCTACTACAAGACGGCGCGTAACTTCAATCCGCTCATGGCTACTGCGGCCCGGATCACTATTGCCGAAGTGGACGAGGTGCTCCCCGCAGGCAGCCTCGATCCTGAAACCATTGTCACGCCGAGCATCTACGTCCACCGGCTGGTCGTCGTGAAGCGCTGATGTTGATTGGGAAAGCGTTTTTCCGCCCGTGGTTACCTGATGAGGAGTGTGAGAGTAAACCTGTCGCTTACTACCGATGAACAGTTACCTGTAGAAGGAGCTAGCCGTGAACGAAGGACTCACGAGAGATGTAGTGGCAATGCGCGTTGCCAAAGAGCTGGCGGACGGCGCCTACGTGAACCTGGGAATCGGCCAGCCCACCCTTGTGGCGAATTACATCCCGTCCGATAGGCTGGTGTTCATCCATTCGGAGAACGGCGTGATCGGTGTCGGGCCAATGCCGGAGGCGGAGGACGAGGATCCCGATCTCTGCAATGCCGGCGGGCAATCCATCACGCTCATCACGGGCGCGGCCTTCGTGAACCACGCCGACTCCTTTGCTCTGGTACGAGGCCGCCACCTCGACGTGGCCGTGCTGGGCGGACTGCAGGTATCAGAGCGAGGCGACCTTGCGAACTGGATCCGGCCGGGACGTAAGGTGGGTGGCATTGGTGGCGCGGCGGACATCGCGCGCGGGGCCAAGCGCATCTACGTGATGATGGAGCACGTGACCAAGGACGGCGAGCGGAAGATCGTCAACGAGTGCACCTATCCGTTGACGGCGACAGGCGTGGTACATACGATTTTCACCGACTTGGCGGTCATCCGGGTGACGTCGGAGGGCCTGGTGCTCCAAGAAGTGGCACCCGGTTGGACGGCGGAAGCGGTGCAGGAACTCACGGAGCCGAAGCTCACAGTGAGCCCGGACTTGCAGGAGATTAGCTTGTAACCCCCTGGCTTAGTATCCCTTCCTGGTAACCCTTTCTACGTCTCCGCCCTAAGCCGTTGTGCCAGCAGCTCTGCCAGATGGAGCACCTGCAGCGGCTCCCCTTTACGCTCATCCCCATGCGCATTGATGCCGCCGCGCAGGTGCATGATGCAGCCCGGGTTGTCGGCTACCACGGTCTGCGCCCCAGTGGCCTGCATGTTGCGGAGTTTACGCTGGAAGATGCGGTCGGCAACTTCGGGGTGGTCCGTGGAGAAGCTACCGCCGAAGCCGCAGCATACCGAGGCATCGACCATCTCCGTCACCTCAGTTTCGGTGAGGGCGCCGAGGATGCGGCGGGTCTCGGCACTCAGGCCCAAGCAGTTGAAGGACTGACAGGAGTCGTGAATGGTCACGCGCTCCATGCCGGATTTGGCGGGGGCGTTGATGAGCTCGGCCACTTCTGCGCCTGGAGTTTGTTGGTCATCGGATGTAGCGGGGGTTAAACGGTCTGTGATGGGTGCAAGCGCTCCGTCCACAAAGTGGGTGAAGTCGGTGATGCGCTTGGCCAGCGCTTGGGCGCGGGCGCTCCATTCCGGCTCGTCCTTGAACAGATCAAGATAGTCCTGTTGGATGGCGACTACGCAGCTTGCCGAACCGCTCATGATGTAGTCGTCCTCGCAGGCCTCCAACGTCTCGATGGTCTGCTTGGCCAGCGGTTTGGCGGCCTCCCGGTCGCCGGCGTTTAGCAATGCCAGGCCGCAGCACCACTGCTCTTGGGGGAAGCTGACCTGTGCGCCTAGCGATTCCGCTACGGTGGCTACAGCCTCACCCATCTCCGGGTAGATCAGGTTGGTGATGCAGCCGGTGAACAGGGCCACCCGTTTGCCGGAAGCGGCGTTGCCTGTGAGTCGCTGGTTGGGCGCGGCGGGTTGGCGCTGCGCCATGGCCCGGTGGAGGGACTGCGGCGCTAGGGCCGGCAGGTTGCGTTTCTCGGTCACGAAGGGTATCCGCAGGAACCGATGGCCGGTCTTGGTGTCGGTGCGAGTAAACGGGGACTGCAGCATTTTGGCGATGCGGCCCCAGCCGTCGTAGTCCTTGCGCTGAGCCAAGGTGTTCAGCGCCATCCGTTTCTGCGTGGGTAGACCCTTTTCGGCTACACTGCGCTGCCGCACTCCCATGATGAGCCGGGGCAGCGGGATGCCCACCGGGCAAACCGTCTCGCAGGCATTGCAACCGGTGCACAAGCTCTGGGGGCCTGCAGCCGACTCCAAGCCGTGGTGCTGCGCACTCAGGATTAGCCCGATAGGCCCGTTGTAGATATGTCCGAACACCTGGCCGCCCACCGCCTGGTAGGAGGGACAGTAGTTGGCGCAGGCGGCGCAGCGGATACAGCGCAGGGCTTCTCTGAAGTCCGGGTCGTCACGCATGGCCCACCGGCCATTGTCCAGCAGAATGATGTGCACCTCTTTGGGGCCGTGGACGCCCATGGTCATAGAAAGCTCAATGTCCCCGGTGCGGCTGGGGCCGGTGATGAAGCCGGTGTAGGAGGAGAGCCGCTGACCGGTGGCGCTGCGGGGCAGCAGCTTCAGTATTGCCGTGGCGTCATCCAGGGTGGGAACGATCTTCTCGACACCCATGATCGCGACATGGATGGGCGGCAGCGTTGTGACCAGGTCAGCGTTGCCCTCGTTGGTGACGAGTACAATGGTGCCGCTGTCAGCAATGCCCATGTTGCCGCCGCTGATGCCCATATCGGCGTCAATGAAGGCCTGCCGAAGCTCTCGCCGTGCCACCTTCACCAGTTTTTCGATATCGGGTGGCTGCGTTTCACCGGTCTCCTTGCTGAATAGCTCGGCCACCTCCTCCCTGCGCCAGTGGATAGCAGGAGCGATGAGGTGAGATGGGTGGTCTTTGGCCAACTGTAAGATCCATTCGCCCAAATCGGTCTCTACCACCCGGATACCTTGCTCCTCGAGGTAGGGGTTGAGCTGAATCTCCTCGGTGGCCATAGACTTGGTCTTCACTGCCAGCTTCACGCCCCGCTCTTGGGCCAGCCGGTTTACGATGCGGCAGGCGTCTTCTGCGTCCTCGGCAAAGTGGACCACCGCACCCACCTTCTCGGCCTCAGTCTTGAACTGGGCCACCAACTCCGGCAGGCGGTCCAGGGCGTCGTCCTTGCGGCGCTTGAGGTCGTCCCTGAGTACGGGGAACTCGCCCGGCTCGAAGGCGGCGTTGCGGCGCTCCCGAAACTGACTGAGGGCGCGTTCCAGCGCCTCCTCCAGGGTAGGCGAGTCGAGGGCATTCTTGAGGCGTTTCTTGAAGGGGGCGATGGTGGACATAAGTAAGCCCCTGCGTTCGAATTTGGTACTACGTTAACACATTCATCAACACATTCATCTGGCGCTCTAGTGTGAGCGCCCGATGAGCGCTTTGTCATGCTGAGCTTATCGAACCGTGAGCAGACTCACCCTTCGACCGGCTTCGGGAGAACGGTTAGGCGTTGGTAAAGGCCTCACCCTACCGGCGCGGGCGGGCGAGTTGCGAGCTGAGCGCCTTCTCCTCGGCCAGGGCCGCGTAATACCGCCAGGTGGCGAGCTTGCCAGTCTGGCCGCCGGAGGAGCCGCGCGTGCGGGGCGTGGTGTCGGTCTTGGCCGCCTTCACCGCCTCGATCTCTTCCGGCAAGATGGGCGTGGGGTTGCCCAGCAGGTAGGCCTGGTACATCATCTCGGAGAGCTCCACTAGGGCTAGGGTATTGAGCGTGCTGTCCACCACGCTGGCGCCCACCGCGGTCATTCCGTGGCCCTTCATGAGGCAGACCTGCTTGTCCCCCATGGTCTCGGCGAACTCCTTGCCCAACTCGTCGTTGGAGATCGTGCAGCTACGGGGATAGGTGGGGATGCCGTCCACGGCAAGCTGTACGCCGCTGCCGAACGCGTTGTAAATCGGAAGGATCGGCTTCTCGCAGATGGTGAGGAGCACGGCATACTTGGGATGCATGTGGATCACGCTCTGCACTTCGGGCCGGGTCTTGTACATCCAGATGTGGAGGAAGCTCTCGCTGGCGGGCTGGAGGTAGTCCGGCCCCTCCAGCTTGTTGGCGTTGAAGTCCACCGCTAGCACGTCCTCGTGAGTGGTGTACCGCAGACCCACCTCACCGGGGCCTTTGCCCTTGATGTACATGGCGTCTCGGCCCTCCATGCGGTGGCTCACGTGGCCCAGCGCGGCATGGGTGATGTCCAGCAGACCCAAGATGCGGCAGGACTCGGCAATCTGGTCGATGATCGCGCTCTCTTTGAGTGACATAGTGGCTCCTGTTGGGTAGAAGGTGTGGGGATTTCCCGCTGATGGAGGCAACCTTAGCAGGAAGTGGTGTCAGCGTCTAGGCGGCGGCTTTCTCGTTACGCGCGCATGCGCGCTCCCGTTCGACCTGACTTCCCTCAGCGGGTCAAGCGATGGAAACCCCATAGCGTAACGGCGTGCATGATGCTGCCTATGATGAGCATGGAAAGCACCGCCGTGCCTATGCTGCTCCAGTCATATCCGGTCACCATAAGGGCGCGCACTGCTTCTATGACATAAGTGACGGGGTTCAACTGGTTGACCACCCGCATCCACTCGGGCATCAGGGCTATTGGCACGAATGCGGTGGACATGAACAGCAAGGGGAAAGAGAGCATTGCCAGACTGCCGGTTGCCTGCTCACTCTTGGTCAACAGCGCGGGGATGAAGCTAATGCCGGCGAGGGCGATACCGAACATCCCTGCGAGCAGGAGAATGAGCAGAGCACCACCGATTCCGGTCACGATGGTAGCGCCAAGCAGGACGCTCACAACGAGCAATAGCCCCGCCATTACCGCGGCCTGGAAGAACAGCGGCACCATCTCAGCGGCCAGAATGGACCAGCGGCCGATGGGGTTGGCCCGGAGCTTGTCAATGTAGCCACTGCGGTACTCGAGGAGGAACCCGAAGCTTGCCCAGTTGACGGCCATAAACGCCGTGAACACCACTTGCCCCGGCGCCAGGTATGCGAGATAGCTTGTCTGCTCTCCGAACGCGGGAAGTTGGACGATGTCTTTGTAGAGCTGGCCGAACACTAGCAGCTGTATGAGCGGAAAAAACACGATGCTGATGAAATTGGACGGGACCCGGAGGAAGCGGCGCATAGTCCTCCGGCCGAGGTGAAAGGTTTCGTAACTTAGTGCAGTTATCGCGGCCACGTCACCACCCCAGGATGATCGGTTGGTCGGCCGCCTCTTCCCGAATGCGGCGGCCGGTATATTTCATGAACACGTCATCCAAGCTCGGCTGACTCATCTGGAGACCAACGATGCGCGGTCCGTTCCCGTCCAAACGGCGCAGCAAGTCGGGGATGGCCGAGCCTGCGTTGGGGACTGCGAGCGCGACTCCGGTGGGATGGAGTGCGACTGATTCGCTATCGATCATCCCGTCCAGTAGCTGGAGCACATCCGAGCGCTGGCGTTCGAGGTCTCCGTCCGCGCCGTCTAACTGCAGGACCACGGTATCAGCGCCAACGCTCTGTTTCAGGTCGCTGGGCGCACCCTCGATCACGATCTGTCCGTTGTCGATGATCGCCAATCGTGAGCAAAGCCGGTCCGCTTCCTCCATGTAGTGCGTGGTCAGCAGCATGGTGGTGCCTGCCTTGCTGATCCGTTCCAGCTCTTCCCAGAGCGCGGTTCGGCTCTGCGGATCGAGGCCCTCAGTGGGCTCATCGAGAATCAGCAGTTCGGGTTGGTGCATAAGTGCGCTGGCTAAGTCTAACCGGCGTTTCATGCCGCCGGAGTAGGTGCCGGTGAGTTTCTTGCCCACCGATGTCAACCCAACAAGTTCCATAAGATCACTCGCGCGCCGGCGTATGTCTGCCCCAGACATGCGGTGCAATCGCCCGGCCAGTTCCAGAGTCTCGTGTCCTGTAGACAGCGCGTCCAGCGTAGGAGTCTGTAGGGCAAGTCCCAGGCGTTGCCGCACTTCATGCGGTTGGGCCGCCACATCGAATCCCAGTACGTTGGCCGAGCCTGCGGTTGGCGTAAGCAGCGTGGAAAGGATCTTGATGGCGGTGGTCTTGCCCGCGCCGTTCGGCCCAAGAAGGCCAAACAACTCTCCAGGCGCAACTTGGAATGTGACGCCGTCGAGCGCGCGGGTATCGCCCCCATAGACCTTCACGAGGTCAACGGTCTCTATCGCATTGTCAGTCGCATTGCGCGCGTGCGTTATCAAGGCTCCTTCTTTGCAGAGGGCTGTCGGAGAGCTGGTCGGAGGGCCCGACAGCTTCGATTAACGACCAAGTTCGGGTGAGTCCCGTTACGTTACTCGGCTAGAAGAGCCTTGACGGCGGTCTCCAGCCCGTCCCTGCGGCCGCCACCGAACTTCTGGTAGCGGATGTTGCCGGATTTGTCGATAACATGGATGGCAGGCCAGATGCGATTCTTGTAAGCGTCCCACAACTCCCCGTCGCGGTCGACCGCCACGGGGTAGTCGATGTTGAGTTTGCTGACATTCTCCCGGACGAGCTTGTCGTCGCGCTGGAAGCCAAACTCCGGGAAGTGGACGCTGACCAGCTGCATCCCCTGCGGGCCGTACTGCTGTGTGAGATCCTTAAGCCACGGGATCTCGGAGCGACAGACCGATCAGGTGTAGGTCCAGAAGACGACGAGCGCCACCTTGCCTTCGAGTTGCTGGAGGCTGAGGGGTTCGGAGTTGATCCACGTGGACGCTTGGATATCCGGAGCTTTGGCCACGACCGGCAGGGATGAGGGCTGGCCCCCTGTAGGTGGCGCAGCGGTCGCAGTTGGGACTGCAGGCGCGGCCGGAGCTGCAGGCGTGACCACAGGCGGGGCTGCCGGCGCCGCAGCAGGCGGGGCTGCGGGCGCGGCGGCAGGTGGGGCTGCGGGCGCCGCGGCAGGTGGGGCTTCAGGCGCCGCGGCAGGTGGGGCTTCAGGCGCCGCGGCAGGCGGAGCTGAGGCGGGAGCACAGGCACCAACCAGGAGCGTAAGCACTAGGCATAGGAGCAGTGTGGTAAATCTGTACATACGCATGATCCGTCTCTGCAACGTCTTACCTAAAGTGTAGCACCGCGTTGGGCGTAAGCATAGGGGTGCTGCTTGCAGATCCCTATGCCTCTCCCCACACTGGAGAGGGTACCGCTTCATCCTTCCGCACTCGTGGGAGGATGACTGTGGCAGGAGGGCTTCAACTAGAGCGAAGCCTATAACCTACTAGTTCAAACATCGATGCGAGCGTCGGTGATCCGCTTCTCTTGGTACAGCTTGCGGTAGTATTCCCACATGTAAAGGTTGCCCGCCTGGCCGATGTCACCGCGGGCGATGACCTCCTCCACGTCTTCCCAGGGCACTTCGGGCGCTTCTCGGCCGGAGAGGGCCACCTCCCAGCACAGCCGGGCGAGGTTCTCGAGTTGGATGGCCCGCACCGTCGCTTCTTCGACGCTGCGACCGCAGATCACGTTGCCATGGCCCTTCAGGAGCACCACGTCCTTAGTGCCCATTACAGCCATCATCGCCCCGGAGATCACCTGGTTGTGAATGAGTAACGCTCTGGGGAAAACCTCGATTCCGCCGCGGGCGAGCTGCGCGCCACCGCTGTTCTGCGCGCCCACGATGGGGCGGAGCTTCACGCCGGCGTTGGCGCAGAGCACCTGCGCCGGTGGGTGGGCATGAATGACGCAGTTTATCTCAGGGCGGGCCTTGAAGACCGCTGCCCCAATATGGCGTTCCGGCGGGATATTGTAATCCGGCACCGGTTCGGTGGGGAAGCCATTGAAGTCGATCCGATGGAGCGCAGTAGGCTCAACATAGCCAGGGGAGTAGTCCAGTTCGTTGCGGCAGCGCATCAGAAAGTCGTCTGCCCCCGGCACCCGCGTCATGACGTGGCCGGTGGTGTCGCCCATGGAGCCGGTCATGGTCAGGATACGGTGTGCGAGGGCGGTTTTGGCTTTGAGCTCTTCGAGAGATTCGGACATTGTTGTGCCTCGGTGTTTCAAGCTGCAGTAATAAGTACTTTAGGACATCCTACTGAGATGCGAATGGTTGGCGTTTTCCTCACGCGCCGCGCTTCCACAGCACGGCGTATGAGACGGGAGTTAGTAATGCTCCCTCTGCACTGTGCTTTCGTGCGGAATGAGTGCCCTTTCTTCGAGCATCCGGACGTAGTACGCCCACGGGAAAAAGTGCTGCCGCGCCGGGGCTCCACCCTGGGCCTCGGATGCCTCCCTGGAACTGATGCCCGAGGCCGTGTCCTCCACGTCCTGCCACGGCACCTCCCAGAACGGCTCATCAGCGCGTTTCTGGTGTAGCGCCAACTGCCAGCACATGCGGGCCAGATTCTCAAGTTGGATGGCCTTTACCGTCGCTTCTTCCACGGTGCGGCCGACCACGACATTGCCATGGCCCTTGAGTAGGACCACTTCCTTGCCGCCCATGGCGGCCGCCATCGCCCTGCCGAGGACGTCATTCACGATGGTGAGGCTGCGCGGGTAGACCGGCACGCCCCGGCCGGCAATCATGCTGCCGCCCCAATTCTGTGACCCCACTATGGGGCGAATGTCCACGCCGGTGACGCTGCACAGCACCTGGGCCGGCGGGTGGGCGTGGATGACGCAGCCAACCTCCGGCCGCTCTCGAAACAACGCCACACCAATGAAGCGCTCCCCGGACATGCTGTAGTCGTCCTTAAGCGGTTCCGCCGGTTGCCCGTCGCTCTGCACCCGGTGGATCGACCGGACGGTCGCATAGGCGGGGGACACGTCGTCGGTGGTGTTGCGGCAGCGATACAAGAACTCATCGGTCCCTGGGACGCGCACCATTACGTGGCCGGTGATGTCTCCCATAGAGCCGGTCATAGTCAAGATCCGGTGGGCTAGCGCGCTCTTGCGCTTTAGGTCGTCCAGGCTTTCCGCCATGCTGGACCTCCATGTTGTAGATTGCAGATGGTTTCAGATAGATGGCGGATGGTGCCGCCACCTGTCACGCGGGAATTCTACGCCCCAGCGCAGCAACGTGCAAATGCAAGACGGTCAGAAGGCGAGGTAGTGGACGAGTTCCTTGACTTCGTCCACTAGATCCTGGACCAGCACGTGTTCATTGGCGCCGTGGGCGTTGCTCCGGCCCAGGCGTGAGGGCGAGAACATGACGAACTTGTCGGTGCCGAGGCTCTGCTGGATGAAGGACATGTCGTTGGAGGCGCTGCTTGCCGTGCGCTGAAAGCGGTCGAAGCCCTTAACCGCGCGCATCGCGGCCCGTTTGCGCTCCTGGTACACGCTCTCCATGTCATAGGTGACCGCGGGGTAGGCCAGTACGGCTTGGACGTCCACCTCCAGCGCCCGGCTGTGGGCTTTGCCGCGCGCCACGGCCGCCTGCAATTCACGGATCACCTCCTCGGGCTCTTCCTCCGGAGTGAAACGCCGATTCACCACCAGGCGGCAACTCGATGGGACGATATTAGACTTGATGCCGCCGTTGATGATGTTGAGGTTGAGCTTAGGGGTCAACCATGGCGACGGCGCCTGGGGATCGGCAATGGGGAAGCGTGACTCTCGGCGCTCCACGATCGCTTTGAGGGCCAGCAGCTCGTTAAGAATTGGAACCATCTCTTCTACGGCGTTCACGCCCAGGTAGTTCCACCCAGAGTGGGCGGAGCGCCCGTGGGTAGTGATGACAAAGTCCACCATCCCATTGCTGCAGACGTTCTCCACCGGGTCCTGGGATGCGGTCTCCAGGCTGAGGATGTGGCCCTTGATGTAACCCTGTTCCGCCAAGTAGCGGACGCCCGGATAGATGCCGATTTCCTCGTCGGTGCAGAGGGTGGAGGCTACGTGGTAGCGGCAAGGAATGCCGAGCTCGTGAAGTACCTCCAGCGCAATGACTAGCGCACACATGGAGCCTTTCATGTCGGCTACGCCGCGGCCATAGATGCTTCCATCTTCAATTACCCCGGCGAAGGGATCGTGCTGCCAAGCCTCCTCTATGGGCACCACGTCCATGTGGGCGTAGGTAGTAACCCATTCGGAGGCGCCGGGTGACTCCCGGGTAGCAACGAGATTGGGACGCGGTCCTTCGATGGGCCAGGGGATGGACTGTAGCTTCTCCGGGGGGACCTCGACCCGTTGGGTGGCGAAGCCGAGGGCCTGGTAGCGCGGCTCCATGAGGTCGAGGAGCGTGTGGTAGTTGTGGCCGGGTGGCACCACGGTGTTGACGGCGACGGCCTGGCGCACGAGGGCGATGAGGTCGTCGGTGCGGGCTGCGACGCGGCGGCTGGCATCTTCAAAGTCAATGGTTGGAGGCATGGGAATGCTCACCCCTCTTTGATTTGTGCTTGGTTCGCTGTTTGCTCGTATCTGCTATTGAAGCGCGACTTCCGGCCAGTTGAGGTGCTCCGCCAAGGCTTTGCCCATGATCCACTCCTTATCCTCCGCCGAGAGAAAGGGGAGGGCTTCCTGAAACAGCAGCACGCACTCGCGGTAGGTGCCGCGCAGACGGGTGAGGTCGGATCCCCAGAGCAACCGTTGGGGGCCAAAGCTGTCGTAGATAAGCTTGAGGTGGTCGTGGATGTCCCGAAAGGGGTACGGTTCGTCGGAGTAACAGGGTGCGGACGTGACCTTGAGTGAGACGTGGGGCAGGCGGGCGACTTTTACGAACTCCTTGATGTCCGCCCATGACCCGGCGCCGGAGGCACGCGAGGGCCGGCCTAAGTGATCGAGGATTATAGGCAGGCCGGGGCGACGCTCCAGCAGGCGATAGACCCGGTCCGGCATGGCTCCGGCGAGGACCATCAGCGGGATGTGTAGCCGCTCCGCGGCATCCCAGAACCAGTCGAGACTGCCGTCATCGAACCAGGTTCGGTACGGCTCGTAGTTGAAGGCGACGCGGAGTCCCAGCATGTGGGGCTGCGCCATCCACCCCTCGAGTTGCTCCAGCCCGTCGGGCGCCTGGAGGTTGAACACCCCCATCATCTTGATCCGGTCGGGATATTGTTCACAGAAGCTCCGAGCCTGGGCGTTGCTGCCGAGATCGCCTGGTGGCACCGCCACCACGCGGTCGACACCGGCTTCAGCCATCGCGGGCAGCAAGTGCTCCGTGCTATGACCATCGGGCCACTGTTCGGTGCCGCGGTTGTGATCGGCCGGTGTGTCTCCCGGCTTGGGGAGCCACACATGGACCTGGGCGTCGGTAACTAGCATGACGGCCTCCTTTAGCCCCAGAGCTCCTTGGTAGCGAGACGGGCGCCCTCGGCCAGGGCCTCGAACTTTGCCCAGACGATGGAGGGATGCCCCACTCGAGTGCCTAAGCCGCAGTCGGTGCCGGCGATGACGTTCTCCCGACCGACCAGGTTGGCGTACTGTGTGATCCGGTCAGCAATGAGCTGCGGGTGCTCGATAAAGTCGCTGTAATGGCCCACCACGCCGGGGATGAGCACCTTGCCGTCGGGGAGCTTGACGTCCTGCCAGACCTTCCACTCGTGGTTGTGCCGCGGGTTAGCGGCTTCGACGGAGTAGCCCTGAGCCCGCACATTGAGGAAGATGTCCACAAAGTGCTCTAAGGGCAGATCGTGCTTATGGGGCCCATGGTAGCTGCCCCAGCACATGTGGACCCGCACACGATCCTCCTCGATGCCCCGCAAGGCGTGATTTAGCACGTCGGTGCGGAGTTCCGCCTCCTTGCGGTACTCGGACAAGTCCATGTGAGGATGCACCTGCCAGCCGTCGGCAAGGTCGGGGTCGTCTATCTGGAGGATGAACCCCGCGTCCACGATGGCCTTGTACTCCTCGTGCATAGCGTCGGCGATGGCGTAGAGGAAAGCCTCGGTGCTGGGGTAATAGCTGTTCTTCAGCCAGTGCTCGATGCTGCCGGGCGCGATGGCGGGCAGGAAAGCATCGGCCACGTCCGTGCCCTTCCCTTCGAGGGCGGCTTTGAGGTGCGCGATATCTGCCTGGGCAGTGGCCTGCCCCACATACTTCAGCGGCTCTACACAGGCGAACACGACGCGGCGGACGCCCGGAGTGCGGTGGCTGCTCGCCTCCATGATCCTATCGAAGTAGTCCGGGAATTCCTTGATGTCGCGGCCGGAAATGGGGGAGATATACGGCTGCTCTGTGGGGGCCAAGCCGCCCAGCCGCTCGGTCATGTAAGCGCTGAACGCGGTCTTGCTTAGCTCACCGTCGTTAACCACATCCATGCCACTGGCGATCTGTTCTTGCACAACGTCCGCCACTGCGCGGTCCAGGCGTTGCTGGAGGGCGGCTTCATCATGGGGTTGCCCGCCGGCTTTGGCGGAAACCATACTCCAGAGATCGGCTGGGCGCGGCAGGCTGCCGGCGTGGGTGGCAAGGATGCGGTCTTGGCTGCGGTTCAAGACATGGTCTCCTTACGGGTCTGTTAGGGTCTGGCGACTATCAGATAATACGCGTGGGGCGAGAGATGTTCAAGGCGGCTAAACTCGCCGCTGCACCTTCTGCACTTTGATGAAGTTGGTGCCGCCGCGGGAGGCCACGGGCGCAGCGCCGGTGATGATCAACATCTGCCCGGGTACGATAACGCCTTCAGCCAGCAAATACGCCTCGACTTGGAGGAGCATGGCGTCCGTGTCACGGACGAAGGGCATGAGGTAGGGGCGAATGCCCCACCACAACGCCAGTTGCCGGTAGACCGCCGGCCGGTCGGTTATGGCAATGGTCGGCACGGCAGGACGCTCTCGGGAGGCCAGCCGGGCGGTGCGGCCGGAGCGGGTAAGCACCACTAGCGCGGCAGCACGGATATTGCGAGCAAGGTCGCTGGCCTCGCGAACAATGGCCTCCGGGGGAGAAGTAGGCGCTCTAGCAAGAGCACTCGTGGCCACGTGCGCTTCACCGGCCTGGGTGACGATGTCAGCGACGGTGCGGACTACTTCCACCGGATAGTCGCCGATAGCGGTCTCGCCACTGAGCATCACCGCGTCCGCCCCGTCCCATACGGCGTTGGCCACGTCCGATGCCTCGGCCCGAGTGGGGAAGGGCTGGTGGGTCATCGACTCCATCATCTGGGTGGCGACGATAACCGGCTTCCCTGCCGATCGGGCCGCGTCGATGATCCGCTTCTGGAAGACCGGCACTTCAGCCGCCGAGGTCTCCACTGCCATGTCGCCGCGGGCAACGAGGACGCCATCGAAGGCCCGCACTACGCCGGGGAGAGCGTCGATCGCGGCGCGCTTCTCAATCTTGGCGATAACCGGCATGCGCCGCCCGCGGGCCCGCAGCCGCGCTCGCACGGGCGCTACGTCTTCTGGCGACTGGACAAAGCTGAGCGCGATGAGGTCGAGCCCCCATTCGACACAGCGGTCGAGGTCAGCCTCGTCCTTGGGTGTGAGCGATGGGATGGCGGTCTTCACGTCAGGCAGATTGATGCCCACGTGGGCCCGCAGCTCGCCGCCACGGGTGACGCGGCAGCTAACCGCCTCCGCATCAACGGCCTCTATGGTGAGGGCAAGCCGGCCGTCGTCTAGGAGCAGGCGTTGGCCGGGACTGACGTAGGATAGCAACTCCGGCGCAGTGGTGGAAACGGTTGCCGCATCGCCGGGCACCGTGCGGGTAGTGATAATGAGGGCGGCGCCTTCCTTGAGGCTGACCGCGGGCGCGGTAAGGGGACCGGTGCGGATCTTCGGCCCCTGAAGGTCGCCCATGATGGCCACCGGTTTTCCAAGCCGGTCTGCGAGCTCCCGAACTAGTCGCACCGCGGTTCGGTGGTCTTCCGGCGTGCCGTGGGAGAAGTTGAGGCGGAACACGTCGACACCGGCGCGCAGCATGGCTTCCAGACGATCGGCGTGCAGTGTTGCTGGGCCGATGGTGGCGACGATCTTGGTGTGGCGATGCGGTGGGTACATGAGCGGACGGTCCATTGCTGAACTAGGTTGCTGAGCTGTGTGAGGGAGGTAGAGACAAGGATGAGTCCCGGTTTTGGTCTTTGCGTTCGTGTTCGTGGAGAAGACGCAACTGTACGGCTTAAGTCACAGGGTCGGTCTGACTACCATGAGGAACGTGATGAGCACGACTTGGATCGTGACGAAGATTCCTAACGCGGTGCTGCGGCGCGCCACGTGGTGGTACTCCGGCGCATCCACGCCTACCGTCTCGGCCAGTGCGATCTGCTGGCGGAAAGTGGGCCCCAAAACAAAGATGCCTAGGGCGGCAACGATGGCGTAGAGCACGAGGGAGAGCATTATCCAGAAGGTAGTGAAGGGGATGCCGGAGTAGTGCACCATGGCCACGCCGGTGAACAGCAGCAGCACATAGCAGGGGTTGACAATCCGCAAGTCCAGCATGCGGATGCCACGTAGCACAAAAGGCACCTTGTCTGGGTAGCTGCCCACATAGTTCAGCCAAACCGCGTAGGTAAGGTTTGCGCCCACGGCCACGATGGCGAGCAGGACGTGTGCCCACTTGAGGAGGAGATATTCCATGCTTAGCGCGTGGCTTTGCCGTTAAACGCCTTCACCAGCCGAGGGCGACGCCGTCGCTGCGAAGGTCGTACGCGGCGTAGAGCACACCGTCGGCGCCGATCTCGATGGCGGCGGCGTGGCCCATGCCGTCGTCCGCGGCAGCGGACCAGGCGGCTGGGTGGCCTTTGGCCTGGAGGCCGGCGAGTGTCTCGGACGGGAAGCGCGACTCCAGCAGCAGGTTGTCGGGCAGCGGACGGTGGTAAGTGCCGGACAAGCGCCAGCGGGGCGCGTCCAGCGCTTCCTGGACGTTCAGGCCAAAGTCCACCATGTTGCAGACGATCTGCACCTGAGTCTGGGGCTGCGCGTCAGCGCCGCGGGTGCCGAAGAGCAGCCAGGGTCTGTTGTCTTTGTACGCCATGGCCGGGATCAGCGTGTGGAAGGGGCGGCGGTGGGGCTCGTAGCGGTTAGCGTGCCCAGGGTCGAGGACGAAGCCGGCCCCGCGGTTCTGCAGGAAGAAACCGCGGTTGCCTGCCATGACGCCGGAACCCCATGCGGAATAGTTGCTCTGGATAAGCGAAACATAATTGCCCTGGCCGTCCGCGGTGGTCATGTAAATGGTGTCGCCGTCATTGCGCTGTGGGCCGGCATTGGCGAGGGCGGCGGCAGCCACCGCTGGCGCCGTTGCGTTGCCACGGTCGATCTTGGAGCGCAGCTCGTCCGCCTGACCCGAAGAGAGCAAGATATCTAGCGGCACGTCATAGAAGGTCGGGTCCACGCACAGGCTGTTCCGCAACACAAAGGCCGCGCGCTTGGCTTCCACCTGAAGGTGCACCGTATCGGGGTGGTCTCTCCCTAGCGCTTTGAGATCCAGGCCGTCCAGAATGTTCAGGGTGATGAGCGTGGCCATGCCCTGATTGGGAGGCGGCATCTCATAAACAGTGTGGCCGCGGTAGTGCGAGGAGATGGGAGTCACCCACTCAGCGTGCTGCTCTTCTAAGTCGCGATGGCTCAAGGGCCAGCCGAGGTCGTTGCAGGTCTTGACGATAGCGTGGCCCAGTTCGCCCCCCTCGTACACCGCGCGGCGGCCGTCTGCGGCCACCATGCGCAGCGACTCGGCGAGGGCGGGGTTGCGGATGGTGGCCCCCATAGGGGGCGCTTCCCCATTGCGTAGGTAGACCTCCGCCGATACCGGGTGTTCCGCCATCAGCTTACGGGTGTGCCCAATGGTTTCCCAGGTGTGGCGGCGCAGCGGGTGGCCTTCCGCGGCATAGCTGATGGCGTGGGATAGGAGATCGGCAAAGGGTTTGCTGCCAAAGCGCTGGTGCGCGGTGAGCCAGCCATCCACCACACCTGGGACTGAGAC
Source organism: Dehalococcoidia bacterium (assembly GCA_965261835.1). Taxonomy (GTDB): domain Bacteria; phylum Chloroflexota; class Dehalococcoidia; order SHYD01; family SHYD01. The sequence goes on from OZ253478.1 coordinate 834,824, forward strand.
GGTGTAGGGGCCGCTGGTGGGCATGGCGGTGATCCCCTTGGACTGGAACCACTCAAGGTCGACACCATATGGGCTGCGGCCGCTGCCGTTGAGGGCCGCGAGGCCGGTGGCCGGGGTGTGGATCAGCATGAAGAGGTCGCCGCCGATACCGCACATGGCTGGTTCCACCACGCCCAGCACGGCATTAGCTGCGATGGCCGCGTCTATGGCGTTGCCACCCTCCTGCATGACCCGCAGCCCGGTGGCTGTAGCCAGATAGTGCGGAGTGGAGACGACGCCGCGGGTGGATGCGACGGGGTAACGCGGGACATTCATGGCTGACTCCTTAAGGGTCCTATCACCTCACCGTCGCTCTTGAGGGACAGGAGCGGAGAGGGACTGTAGTCATTTTGAGCCGGGCCGTGCCCGCCGATTATCGTTTGCCGCACGCCTAGCTGACCTCGAATGGCACCTCGTGCCAGATCTCCATCAGTACCCCCAGTACGCTACGAGGGTGGTACCAGCCCACACGCGTGCCGCCGGGATTGAGGGGGGGCAGCGAGCCTATCTGCTGCAGGCCGAACTCATTGAGACGGGCGCAGGCGCGCTCCACGTCCGGGGCGTAAGGGCAGATGTGGTGGATGGAGAAGCCCTGGGTAGCGAAACGCTCCACATACTTGCCGGTGCCACTACGAGCGTCCAAGGGGACGCTGATCTCCACCTCGGTTTCACCGACGGGAAAGTCGAAGAGCTGCACCGGGTCGGACGCCGGGATGTCGGGATCGAAGGGGCGCCCGGTGCGTCGTCCGTCGGGTACGGGCGAGCGGCGGTAGTCCACGCCGCAGCCCACGGTCTGCACCCAGAAGTCAACGGCCTCCTCGGAGCTGCGGGCAGCGATGCCGCAATGGTGGAGTTTGTTGAAGACGCCATCACCCTTGTACTTAGGGCTGACATCATAGCCGTCTTCTGGCCATAGCTGCACGATGACGCCGCCGGTGGTGGCGGGGTCAAGGTACACCGGACTCTTGCCGTCCCAGTCATTCTTGTTGGGCGGCAGCCAGAGCTTGACGCCCTTGTTGAGGAGGCGGGAGAGGTCGTATTCGGGAGTGTCGGTGGCCAAAGAGACCTCGTAGGCCCCGCCGGCGGGACGGTTTGCCAGGAATTGGCCCATTGGGCTACTGGCGTCCAGGGGTTTGAAGACCCGCACAAAGGAGTGCCCTATGGCGAACTCCAGCATGCGGGCGTTCATGGTTGGCTCTACCACGCCCTCAGAACCGGGGGTGCGGTCTTCGTTCACGCGCAAGCCCCATGCCTGGCCCAGGATCTGCCTGGCTCGGTCTAAGTCATCGACCACAATTCCCATGTGGTGCACTTGTCGAAACATAATGTCCTCCTTGCTGAGCAACGGCCTCATTGTGAGGTTGACCGTAGCTGCAAGTCAAGGCGTGGAAGGCGTGGAAGCAAGCAAGCAAGCGAGAGGCGATTCTTATCCTACCCACGCCTGTCTCACTAAGCGCTTACTGAAGGAGCCTTCCGTAGCCAGCATATTCACGGTAGAATGGGCGCTACCGTAACGCACACTATGCAATCACTTCAGCGCTTCATCACCTACCCCAGCCGGATGTTTTACGGCTGGCGTATGGTCTTTATCGGGCTCCTGATCAACGCCATGGGCGGCGGGATTTTCAATCAGGGGTTCGCGGTCTTCTTCCTCCCCATCACCCGTGACCTGAATCTCAGCAGGGCCCAAACCTCGCTGATCTTCTCCTTGTCCCGTGCTGAAGGCGCCATCGAAGGCCCAATCTCAGGCTGGCTGGTGGATAAGTTCGGCCCCAAGTACATTCTCTTTGCCGGCGCGTGTATCGCCGGCCTGGGGTACATTGTCCTCTCCCAGGTCCAGAGCTACGAGACCTTCCTGGTGGTCTACCTACTGGTTATCTCCCTGGCGTTCAACGCCGGCTTCAACCACCCCATCATGTCCACCGTTAATTCATGGTTCATTCGCAAACGGGGGATGGCCTTCGGCGTCACGCTCTCCTCGTTTTCTCTGGGCGGAATTATCATGGCGCCACTCCTCTCTACGCTGGTGCACAACATTGGCTGGCGGCAAACGGTGATCGTCGCTGCCTTCATGCTGTGGGCAGTGGCGCTGCCCTTATCGTTGAAGTTAGTTCGTTCTCCCGAAGAGCTCGGCCTCTATCCCGATGGCGATACGGCGCCTGCCCCGCGCGGCCGCAGGAACGTGACCGGATCTGGGTTCGACTTCACGCTGAAAGAGGCGCTCAAGACCCAGGCCTTCTGGTGGGTGGCGGTGTCGACCACGTTGCGATTAGCCGTCATCAACACCATGAATGTCCACTTCATTCCGGTGATGGTGTGGAAAGGCGTGCCGGAGACCAATGCTGCGTTCATGCTGGGTGGTATGGCGTGCATGAGCCTGATTGCTCGACTGGCGATCGGGGCCATTGGCGATCGTTTCCAGAAGCAGCTGGTCATCGCTGCGGGGCTTTGTCTAGGGATGGCAGGGCTGCTGATCCTTCAGTACTCCACGGCTACTTGGCATCTCTGGGTCTACATTGTGTCTTACGCCGTCATGGAGGGGATCATCCCGCTGAACTGGGCGATAATCGGCGACTACTTCGGCCGGACGCATTTCGCCACGCTGCGGGGGTTCATGGGGCTCGTCTACACTTGGGGCGCGATCATCTTCCCAGTGGTGGCGGGCTGGATCTATGACACCACTGGCAGCTATACCAACGTGGTGTGGGTGATGCTGGCGCTCTTTGTGCTTGCCGCCATCGGGTTTGCCTCGTTGCGGCAGCCCAAATTACCGGAGCGGTTCAGGGCCACGGCAGAAGAGGCATTGTAAGCAAGCCGGCGACAGTTATGCCCCGGTTGGAATGCTGTGGGCAATGGCCGCGCCCGTGACGGCATCGAAGTAGCTGGCGTGGGTTAGGTCAAGCGCCAGGGTAACGCTACAGTGTGCGGCCACACTCCCGTCCCGGCGGGAAACAGGCCATCAATGATGCCCCGATGCCCCCTGGACGACACAATAGGCTATGACCGCTCATCACTCATTCACAGGCTGGGCTTCGCAATAGTGAATGTGTTGTTGGGATGTCAAATCTGTTAGAATCAGACACCGCCAAGAGGAATGATCACGAGGAGTAGTTGAATGGCTGATTCTCCACCCGCGGCATTGGACACGCTCCGCGTCGATCAGGTCGGCAGTCTGCTCCGTCCGCAGGCGCTGCGGGACGCGTTCCTGCAGTGTGAACAGGGGCAGATCACCGCTGACGAGCTACAGGAAGCGCAGACAGTGGCGGTACGTGAAGTGCTCCAACGTCAGGAGGCAATGGGATTGCCGATTGTGACCGACGGAGAGTTCCGGCGTGTGGGTTTCCAGGACAGCTTTGCGATTTCGGTCACCGGTTTCTCCGCGACGTCAGCGAGTTTGGCGGAGCTGCAGCAGCGGATGGACACTGCGGTGGCGCACCAGCGCCGGGAATCCGGGCTGCACCAGCCCGGCCCGGCTATCACCAACCGGCGGCCGGTTCTCCACCGTCTTCAGTTGGAGCGCAACCTGCCGCTGGAGGAGTATCGCTCTGCCGCGGAGATGACGGCCCTTCCGGTGAAAGTGGCCCTGGTTGGCCCCGACCGCATCTCCCAGCGCTTTGCCTGGGAGGAGTCGCAGGCGGTCTATGCGGACATGGACGCCTTCCTCGCCGACGTGGTGGCCATTGAGCGTCGCATGGTCTCGGAACTGGTGGACGCTGGTTGTCGCTATGTCCAGATCGATGCCCCGGGCTACACGGCGTACGTTGACGAACCGCTGCTCGCGCAAATGCGGGCCCGTGGCGAGGACCCACTGGTTAACTTGGAGCGCTCGATCCGGGCAGACAATGCGGTCATTGCGGATTTCCCGGGCGTGACCTTCGGGATCCATGTGTGTCGGGGCAATGAGCGTAGCATGTGGCATCGGGAGGGCGCCTATGACGCCATAGCCGAGCGGCTATTCACCGGCTTGGACCACCAGCGTCTGCTGCTGGAGTATGACACGCCCCGGGCGGGCAACTTCGAGCCGCTGCGCTTTGTGCCGCAGGGCAAAATCGCGGTGCTGGGCCTAGTCACTACCAAAACCGGCGAGGTAGAGACGCTGGACGGCTTGCAGCGGCGCATCGAAGAAGCCGGCCGCCACCTGCCGTTGGAGCGGATGGCGCTGAGTCCGCAGTGTGGCTTTGCCTCGGGCCTGGTGGGAAACCTCCTCTCAGAGGAAGAGCAGTGGCAGAAGCTGGATGTGGTGGTTCAAACGGCGCAACGAGTGTGGGGGACCGTGTAAGCGGCCTTGTTGATGGCTAGTAGTTGGAAACGCCCACGGCGATTCATTACTACTAGGGATTCTAGCGTTGGGGGTTTGCGATGAAGATTGGGTTTATCGGACTGGGCACCATGGGGCACCATATGGCCTCCAATCTCATAGCCGCGGGCCATCAGTTGGTGGTAAATGACCTGCGTGAGGAAGCGGGCAAACCCCACCTTGCGGCAGGCGCCGTATGGGCACAGACGCCCATGCAGGTGGCTGAGCAAACTGAGGTGGTGTTTACGTCGCTTCCGGGCCCACCAGAGGTAGAGGCTGTGGCGTTGGGCGATACGGGACTCCTGAATGGCATGAGTCCCGGAAAAGCGTACTTTGACCTTAGTACGAATGCTCCGGCCACGATACGCCGGCTCCATGGCATATTCGCCGAACGGGGCGTGCAGTTGCTCGACGCCCCGGTTAGCGGCGGACCGGAGGGGGCAAGGACGAGGAAGCTCGCGCTTTGGGTTGGTGGTGATCAAGCGATCTTTGAGCAATACCAGCCCGTGCTTGGGTGCATTGGGGATAAGCCGTATTACGTTGGTCCCATCGGAAGCGGCGCGGTGGCGAAACTGGTGCACAACTGCGCGGGCTACGCGCTCCAGACTGCCTTGGCCGAAGTGTTCACTATGGGAGTCAAGGCGGGGGTGGAGCCGGAAGCGCTGTTCAAGGCCATCCGAAACGGCGCCCAGGGCCGCCGCCGCACTTTTGACAGTATGATTAAGCAATTCCTGCCCGGAAAGTTCGATCCTCCAGACTTTACACTTCGCCTAGCCCATAAAGATGTTACATTAGCTACAGCGCTCGGACGAGAAAATCGAGTGCCCATGCGGCTGGCAAACCTCGCGTTGGAAGAGCTGACCGAGGCGATGAATCGAGGTTGGGGGGAGCGGGACTCCCGTATAGCTATGCTGCTCCAGGAGGAGCGTGCTGGCGTCGAAAGCAGGGTTTCCGAGGAAGCGTTACGCGACCTTGAGGACTGACCCTATTGTTGAGGTACAGCGCACATTCAGTGATAGCAATGCGTCGTTGTATCGGTTCTGTAACCTAGCCAGGAGGTGGAACTGTGAAGGCCGGTTTCAAAGTCATGGATTCCGATATGCACGTGCTGGAGCCAGCGGATCTTTGGAAGCGTTATATCGCTCCTGAGTTCCGAGACCGAGCGCCGGAAGGCCAGACCCGATTCCCAAGGGATCTAGGAGTCAGCCTAGAGGGAAAGCAGCTGACCGACTACATCTACATCGTAGGCGAGCGAACGACTCCCCATGGGCGAGAGGGGGCGGTACGAGAGCGTGACGACCACAGCCCGAAGTATGAGGACAGCGAACGGAGCTGTTGGGACGCCCCATCGCAACTCCGTGCCATGGAGGCGGAAGGCATTGACCTGTCCGTCCTCTTTCCCAGCCGGGCGCTGTTCTCCTTGGCGGTGGACGATATTGACCCGCGTTTCGCAATGGCCATTGCACGCGCCTACAACGACTGGTTGTATGACTTCTGCAAGGAAGACTCTGCCCGGCTATATGGCGCGGGGCACCTTGCTCCCCACGACGTCGACCTAGCGGTTGCCGAGGTCCGTCGCTGTGTGGAAGAGCTCGGCTTCAAGGCCGTTTTCATGCGCCCCAACATTGTGCAGGGTCGCAACTGGCATGATCCCTACTACGACCCGTTGTGGGCGGAGTGCCAGCGCCTCAACATCCCCGTTGCGTTTCACGAGGGTGGCCGCACGCCTTATCTGGGTCAGATCGGCAGCCACTTCCTCAGCAGTATGTTGCAGCATACCTGCTCCCATTCAATGGGGATGATGCTGGCTACGGTTAGCTTTTGCGGCGGCGGCATTCTGGAGCGCTTTCCGGAACTCCGGGCCGCCTTCCTGGAAGGGAACTGCTCTTGGGTGCCGTGGTTAATGTGGCGAATGGATGAACACCATGAGTGGCGGGGTTACGAACAGCCCGAGCTTACGATGCCTCCCAGCGAGTACTTCAAGCGGCAGTGCTTCGCCTCCGTGGAGTGCGACGAGGCGCCCGCCAAGTACATGGAAGACGCAGGGTACGGCCACACCGTAGTGTTTTCGACAGACTACCCCCACCCGGACTCTAAGTATCCTGAGGCAGTCAACAACTTCCTACAGCAGGACTTTTCAACCAAGGCGAAGCGCGCGTTTCTCTGGGATAACTGCGCCCGCCTCTACGACTTCCGCTAACAGGCGGTCGACAAGGGCGCCGCTACAGCGCTCCGGAGTAAACAACACGCTCCCGCATTGCGGGAGCGTGTTGTTTAAGCTCATCTGCTGGCGGCCGGGGCGCTTCTGCAACAGAAGCCAGAAACGTCGCCTCCGCCCCGCTTACTGGAGCAGTTCCACCGCCCGATGGTCAATCCTGCCCGGCGGGTAGACCGGGGGCTCAAGCGGGGGCATCAGCGGCTCCCCTCGTGACGCCATTTCTTCCGCGGTGCGGAACAAGTCGATCAGGGTATCTCGCAACGGGCTGAACTGCTCGCAGGTACCGGGGTTCATCAGCACCTGCAGGCCATAGGTCTTATAGGGCTGGTTGGGCGTGACCGGATCCCGGTCCACCTCCTCCTGAGGCAGTTCGATGATGCCGTTGGGTGCAGGACTCCGGAACATTCCTATGGGGTCCTCACCGCGCTCCACCTTCTCCACCTGTTCACGTAGGAGTTCCCGGTACATGATGACCCCGATGTCGGTTTGGCCTAGGTGCTCCAGCTCCCGCGCCGCGACGGGTCCCTGGCTGTCCCAGGCAAAGAAGTCCTGGACCAGGGTCACTTCGGTGCGATACTTCCCGTCGGCGTCTTTCAGGGGAATCTCATACATCGGAATGGAGTCTTGAGGCGGCACGGGGATACGGGGCCGATAGGCGATGTAGGTGACCTGCCAGGTGTGGGTATCGTCCACCGGCACGCGGTACTGGAACTGGTAGTTGCCGGCACCGCCAACCCGCAGAATGTTGGGGAAGATGATGGGGTGGCCCACCTGCCACGGATGGTCCTCCTCCGAGGCTCCTTCCATCACCCGCCGCTTGATCAGGCCGTGCTCGAATCGGTCGAACCCGATCTTCTTGTGCCGGGCCTGGTAGCGCTGCGTGTAGTTGGGGTCACGGCTGGACCAGACGTAGTCCATGTAATACCCGTGAAGCCACTCTACGTGTACGGGGTCTAGCGAATTCTCCATGCACTGCATGAAATTGCAGTTCAGCATTGTGGACCCCACGTGGCGGAGCACGTCGTTCCACACCAGCAGGTCATAACGGGGCAGCACCGGGGCGGGCAATGGCCCCAGATAGGCGAAGATGAGGCCACCTAACTCCTGGACTGGGTAGGCCTTGGTACTCACGCGATCCTTGAACGTGCTGTTCCAAGGTTCGGCGGGCTGTTCGATGCACTGGCCTTCCTGGTTGAACAGCCAGCCATGATAGGGACAGCGCAGCCCCGTTTCCTCGGGGATGCCGTACTCCATCGAGACGCGGCGATGGGGGCACGGCTCATCGATGAGGCCGAGGTTCCCGGACCGGTCTCGAAACAGCACAAGATCCTCGCACAGCAGCCGAACCTTTTTCACTGGGTTCTCTTCCAGTTCAACTACAGCAGCCACGGGATGCCAATAGCGGCGCATCAATTCGCCGGTAGGTGTACCCGGACCCACCCGGGTGAGTTTCTCATTCATCTCTTTAGTGAGCATGTCTTTCCCCCTCACTTGTGGCTATAGACAAATCCAATGGTGCACCAACTCTACAATATTTTATTGTTCTACCACAACTAGACCCGGGCACGTAGCCGCCAGACTGTGGCGGGAAGCGGCGCCGGCGTGATAGCTGAGGGTAGTTGTGCGAGTCAAGACCCCGAATCAGCATGCAGATTGTCCGGCAGTTGCTCCGTCAGCTCCTGCAGGATCTCGCTAGTATGCTCTCCTAACCCCGGTGCTGGTAGCCAGATGCCGGCGACAGTGTCGGAGAAACGCCACGGTGGCGCCACTGTCTTGACCGCCTTTGCCCCGGTGCGCGGTACTTCCGTGAACGTCCCTAGATGTTTGACCTGGGGGTGTGCCACGAATCGTTCGTAGTTGTTCATGGGGAAGGCAACCCCACCATGGCGTTCAATAATCTCCGTGACCTCGGCCGCAGTGAAGCCTGCAAAGCCCTTCTCCCACAAGTGACGCACAACATGAGAGTAGCGATCACCGCCGCCGCCGCTATCGGCATTGAAGACCTCGAATAGCGGATCGTCTCTAACCCAATCCATATGCAATTCCTCAATTAGTCCTTGACGGTCCACTCCCTTCCTACGAGCAAAGGTGAAGTAGATGGGCAAATCCTTGCATTGGTAGCCGTGGTCCGGGGGTTTCACGTAGCTATCTAGGTGGAATCCCCACCACTCGTCGGGGTTTGAGTGCGCCACCCACAGCGTTGAGCGCATAGCGAGTAGACATCCGAACAGCGAAACGTCGATCCGCTGCCCGGAGCCGCTGCGGTCACGCTCCAGCAGCGCCGCGCAAATAGCCTGTACGCCGTAGATCGCAGCGTACATGCTGCCCAAGTCCACGCCCGCGCGCACTGGGGGATCATTGATGCGCCCAAGCGAAGCCGTAGCCTCTGAGAGCAGTTGTGCGGGCAACTCGCCCGCAGGGCGGCCCGCCCAGGGCCCGTTGGGTCCGTAGCCGGAGATCGCACAGTACACAATGCTTGGGTTCAACTCGCAGAGCTCTTCGTACCGCAGCGCCGCGGTGGATGGCCGATTCGCATCTACTACGGCCACATCAGCGGTGGCTAACAGGCGCCGCGCCGTCTCCATTCCCTCGGGTGACTCTAGGTCGAGTACAATGCTGCGCTTGTTCCGGTTCAGCGCCGCGAACGTGGCGCTGTCCTCGCCTGGGCAGGGCGGTTCCCATCCCCGCGCACGGTCGCCGGCGGGAAGTTCGATCTTGATGATCTCTGCCCCGGCATCGCCTAACTGCATCGTGCATGCTGGCCCCGCCACCCCTTCAGCAATCTCGACCACGCGGTAGCCAGCCAGCGGTCCTTTTGTCGTGGCCGAACTTGCGGCGGGCGCGTGGTCGCCGCCACCCGCTGTTGTCTGCGGCTGCGGAGCAATCCTCGGCAGTTCTTCCTTCCCACCACCGTCCCGCCGCAGCTCCTCCAGAATCTCCCACGTATGCTCTCCTGGCATCACCGTTCCCCTCCACTGAGCTGGCGTGCGGGAGAACTGCCACGGTGGGCCTCCAGTGAAGACCTTTCCCCAGGCTGAGGTCTCTACCTCCACAATGTAGCCATTGGCCAGCGCTTGCTGGTGGTTGCGGAGCTGCTCGAAACGCTGGGGATAACCACAAGCGACGCTTACGTGGGAGAGCTTTTGCATCCAGTAGTATTGTGGTTTGGCCAGGAATACGGGCTCCAAGATGCCCGAAAGGGCATCTCTATTTTCGACCCGTTTCCGGTTGGAAGAGAAGCGTTGGTCTTCAGCCAGATCAGGACGCTCGATTACTGCGCAAAAGTCACACCATTCGGCTTCGCTGGTTACGGAGACACCGAGATAGCGCTGGTCTTCACAAAGAAAGGCGCGGTCGGGAGCAGTGCTATAGGCCGCGCTGCCCAGCGGCGTCGGCAACTCGCCGGTTGTCAGGTAGGCACTCAAACGGGCGGTTTGGAGCGCGGCGGAGGCCTGAATCATGTTCATCTCGATCTTCTGCCCGCGGCCGGTGCGTTTGCGCGCCAGCAGACCCATCAAAATGGCTTGTACCGCCAGGTTGCCGGTGGTGCCGTCCATCTGCGTGAAATGGCGGTAGACCTCGGGCCGTTCGCCGGACGCGCCGTTGACGGACCAGAATCCAGTGAAGTAGTTGGCATAGCCGTCGGCGCCAGGTTTAGCTGCCATCGGACCGCTGCTGCCCCAACCGGTAACGGAGCAGTACACGATCTGAGGATTGATGCGGGCGAGGTCGTCATAGCCTACGCCGAGCCGTTCGGCCACCCCCGGTCGCATGTTCACCAGGAATACATCGCTGGTCTTCACTAACTCGTAGGCCGTCGCACGGCCGGCTTCTGCCTTCAAATCGAGGAAAAGGCCGCGCTTGTTCATGTTCCAGGTTATGTAGCCAATGGATGTGCCATTAATTGTGGGCGGCACGCCCGCGCCCAACGTCGCCCAATCTACATCGGGTTGTTCGATATGGATGACGTCTGCGCCGAGCGCGCCGAGCTGCGTTGATGCCCACGGTCCCACCATCCACATGGTGAGGTCGAATACTCGTATGCCGTCCAGCGGTCCTGCCATTGCGGTGCCTCCAGCCTAACCCAAGTCTCCCAGGTAATGGCTCGCCAAGGTTTGCAGCGATCATAGCACTCTCTACCTGCAAGTACGCAGCAGCCCATGGACGCGCGCGTGTGTGCCAGCATGAGGGCGCTGGTAAGAAGGCCGCGTCGGACCCCGCGTGCGCCGCGGCCGGGATAGTTTTAGAATGGTGGCCGGTAAGGGGGAGTCAGCGGTATGACGGTAAGAGACATCCTTGACAAGGCCTGCGTGGTCGGCGTCGGCGCAACGCCGCAGGGCCAACTGCCCGAGTACGGTGGTGACGACATCGCAATATGGGCGTTCCGGGAGGCGTTGCAGGATGCCGGCCTCCGGAAGTCCGACATCGACGGCCTGTTTGTGCAGCCGAGCTTTGCTAACCAGGGTGACATCAAAGACGTGGGCCACCGGCTGGGGCTAGAGCCGAAGGTGGCTTCGAACATCGCGTTCCATGGCGAAGCGTTACAGCTCGCGGCGACGGTTGTGGCTTCAGGGCGGTGCAACTACGTTGCCTGCATCTACGGCACGAACCAACGCACTAATCGTAACCGCTTCGGACACACGGCCTACCACCTAGGCGGCAACTTCGACGAGGTGTATGGTCTTTCGAACCCAGGCGCAGTCGCGGCCTTTAACTTCCGCCGCCGGATGCATGATTTCGGCGCCACCGAGGAGCAACTTGGCGCTATCGCCGTGGCGCAGAGCAAGGCGGCGGCCCTGAACCCGCTGGCGGTATACCGCACGCCCCTCACCATTGAGGACTACTTGAACATGCGCTACATTATCGCGCCCCTCCGCTTAGCAGATTTCTGCATGATCGACGACGGCGGGTTCTGTGTCATCGTCACCACGGCGGAACGCGCGCGTGACCTGCCGAAGCCCCCCGTGTATCTCGCGGGCATGGGCGCTCAGGCGAGCTTCCTTGAACTGGAGCACCCACAGGCCATGTACCACCCGCCCCAAGTTGCCAACGCCCAGATGCTCTGGGAAAACTGCGATTTCTCTCACGCAGACATTGACGCCCTCTACGTGCAGGATGCCTACACCCCCAACGTGTTTGCGGCCCTGGAGAACTATGGCTTCTGTGAGTTCGGCACGGCGCACGAGTGGGTGCAGGGCGGGCGCATTGAGCTGGGCGGCGAACTGCCGACAAACGTGCACGGCGGACAGAACCGCATGACCTATATGCTGGGATGGCAGAATACCTACGACGCCGTGCTCCAGCTGCGGGACGAGGCCCAGGAGCGAAGTCGGCAAATTCCGGGGGCCAAGGTCATCATGTGTACCTACAGCACTGGCCTTTGGCAGGAGACTTGGTCCGTCATCTACCGGAGGTGACCATGCCCGACTACGCGAAGCCCCTACCCATCATCAACGACCTGAACCGTCCGCATTGGGAAGGCGCCCAACGCCGTGAGTTCCGTGTCCAGCGCTGCACCGAATGCAGTCATCTCTGGTTTCCGCCGATGCCCAACTGTTCCGCTTGCCTCAGCCCCGGTTTCGAGTGGATTGAGGTCAGTGGTAAAGGCACTGTGTACTCCTACATCGTCTACCACCAGGGGTGGCTTCCGGGCTACCGTGACGACCTTCCTTACAACGTGGCCATCATTGAGTTGGATGAGGGTATCCGTTTGATCAACAATGTTGTCAGCGCCTCGCATAACGATCTAGCAATAGGCATGAGGGTGGAAGCTGTCTATGAGGATGTAACGGCTGAGATCACGATCCCCCGGTTCAAGCCGTCAGGGAACTGAAATGAAGGATTACGAGATCATCGACTTTCATATCCACCTCTGTCGGGATACTGCCCAGGAGAAGCTCGTATTCCCTAAGTCCGGTTGGCCCGATGACTGGTACTGGTGTAGTCCTGACAAAATCGTCGCGTACATGGACCAGACGGGCGTGAGCCGCGTGGTGACCGTGAACATTATGGACACTGGCCGCATGACCGAGGCGCGCATCGCGCGTCTTCCACGCTCGACTCCTGAAGAAGAGGTCCAGCGGCACCGGGAGCTACAGTCCGAAGAGATGCGGGAACGCGTGCGCAACTTCAATACGTGGGCCTGTGAAACGCACCGGAACAATCCTCGCATCGTCTCCTTCGTTATGATTGACCCCGTCCTGTTCGGCGACGAAGCGGTAGAGGAGCTTGACCGCTGCATTGCTCTCGGCGCCAACGGTGTTAAGCTGCATCCCGATATTTGCCGGCACTTCCCCGATCACCCGAGCCTCATGCCTGTCTACCAGCGCTTGCAGGACGAGAATCTGCCCATACTTACCGACACCGTTGGTCGCCCCCATCTCGACGGCAACACCTACGGATGGCCTACCAATTGGGCACCCGTGCTCTCCACCTTCTCTCGACTAAAGCTGATCATGGCTCATTTCTGCGATCAGATGTGGGACGACCGGATCGATCTCGCCCGGCAGTTCCGTGACAACCTCTGGTTCGACACCTCTGGGGGACTCATAGACCCGCGCCATCCCCAGGCGCTCCATCGCGACATGCCTGCGAACCAGGCCGTGCGTGTCTTCCGGAAGATCGGCATCGAGCGCATGCTCTTCGGCTCCGATGGCCCGGGGACCGGCGGCATGGACGTGCGGGATGCTGCCGCTCAACTGCTTGCGTTGCCCTTCACGGAGGAAGAGAAGCGCATGCTGCTCGCGGAGAACGCCCAGCGCTTCCTCGCATCCTGCGGCCCGGGCAAAGCCGGATCGCCAGGCGCGGTTAACGAGGCGAACTGTTAGCGCTATGGACTTCAACGGAATTTCGGGCAACGCATACAGGGGTAACCATAATCATGGCTGACTTACCAAGATACGCAGATCTGCCGGTGTTTGAGCAAACGGGCGAGCGTCATAGCTGGGGCGTCTGGGGCAAAGATGACCAGTTCGGCATGTTGAATCTGCTGAACCCAGAACGAGTGCGACGGGCTGCTGCTTTGGTACGCAAGGGAATAGTGTTTAACATCGAACCGCCAAGGTCCACGCCACATCCCAGCCACCCGCGCCGGGAGGTTTACGAACACACTATCCACGTGGGCCGTGCCGGACGCAACGACACCGCCGAGCACTTTGAGCTACACGGCGGCGTTGGCCATGTCGATGGCCTGCGCCACATCCGCTACCGTGATTTCGGTTACTACCAGGGGTTGCAGGAAGACGATCTGGATCGCAGTTCGGCGTTAGGTATCCATCTCTGGGCAGAGCATGGTGTTGTTGGCCGCGCCGTTTTGCTGGATGTCGCGGGATACCATGAGCGTCACGGTCAGCCGCTGACGCCAACCGAGCGTTACGCCATTACACCTGAGCTCTTGGAGGCAGTAGCGGCCGAAGAAGGCGTTGCCTTCGAGCCGGGCGACATTATGCTGCTGCGAACCGGGTGGATGGCGTGGTACTTGGGATTGACGCCCGAGCAGCGAGCCCCTCTGGAAGGAACGGTGCATCCTGGGGAGGATGGACTGCGGTGTCCTGGCCTCGACGCCAGCAGAGATACCGCGGCCTGGTTGTGGAATACGCAGTTTTCAGTATTGCTCGCAGATAACATTGCGCTGGAGGTGCTCCCGGTTGAGGGCGGTGACTTCCAGCACCGGCGCATTCTCTCAATGTTCGGTATGGGAATAGGCGAGCTCTTCTCATTCGAGGCGCTGGCGGCGGACTGCGCCGATGATGGCGTGTACGAATGTATGGTAACCGTGAAGCCGCTTAACATACCTGGCGGGGTTGGATCGCCTGCAAACGCTTACGTGATCAAGTGATGGCATGTAAGCCCAGAGCACTGAGGATACTTTGTGACCGAACAGCGCGACTCTAAGCCATTGCCGCAGGTGGATCTGCTGACGCAGCCATTCTGGGATGCGGCGAAGGAGCGGCGGCTCGTGGTGCAACGGTGTGGCGGATGTGGCTACTACAATCACCCACCAAAGCCGTTGTGTGACCAGTGCTCATCGCAGCAGCTTGAGTTCGAGCCGGTGAGCGGCCGGGGGACCGTATATTGCTACACCGTGATGCGTCAGCAGAACGTGGGCGGGTTCGAGGGTGACGTGCCGTACGTGACTCTCTTAGTTGAGTTAGAGGAGCAGCCGCAACTGTTCATGCTGAGCTTCCTCCCGGGAAGTGCGGCAGAACGATTGGCGGTGGGACAGTCTGTAGAGGTAGTGTTCGAGGAGGTAGACGAAGGAATGGTGCTGCCCCAATTCAGGATCGACCCCTAGTCGCTCATTATTATGTGGTCAGGAGCAGGTAAAGTCGCGCTAGTGGGTGTTGGATACTCGGCGCTGACAAGGAATGCGGAAGGGACGCTGGGCGAACGCTCAGTGGCGGCGGCTCAAAACGCGGCCCTAGACGCCGGGATCGAGCTGTCGGAGATCGACGGCCTCGCGAGCTTTCCGGAGGCGCCCTACCGCGGTGCGGGCAACATCGACGGCATGGATCTGGTGTCTGTGGAGTATATGCTCCGGCATCTAAAAGTGGCGCCTGAGGTGCGCTGGTATGCCGAGATCGAGGAGGGGATGATCTTGAGCGCCGTGGTTGAGGCGGTGAATGCGTTGCTCGCAGGCGCATGCAGCTATGCGCTGGTGTGGCGGGCGCTGCACCAGCCGGGCGGCCTCTACGGCGCAGTGCGCAGCCGCTATGCCGCGGGCGCAGCACAGTTTCAGTCACCATACGGGCTCGCCAGCTCGTTTCAGCCCCACGCCCTGGCGTATCAGCGATATATGAGCCTTTTCGGAGCGACGCGAGCGCACATGGCGAGCCTAGCCACGAGCCAGCGGGCCAATGCCAACAAAAACGAGCGGGCGTACTTCTATGAACGGCCCATGACGCACGCAGACTACATGAACGCGCGCATGATCGCAGATCCGCTGTGTTTGTACGACTGCGATATCCCCGTTGAAGGCGCGGTGGCTGTGGTGTTGACCACTGCCGACCGGGCTCGGGACCTGCGACACCCTCCTGCGTACATCCGGGCGTACGGTCAAAACACCGCGCGCCGACCCAATCTGATGCTCTATACGTTGACGGATTACATGGAGAGCGGCCGCTCCATCGCAGACAAAATCTGGGAAGCATCGGGGCTGAGTGCGGCCGACGTCGACGTGGCCGAGCTGTATGACGGGTTTAGCCCGTCAGTCTACTATTGGTTGGAATCGAGCGGCTTTTGTGGCCGGGGCGAGGCGTGGCAGTTTGTACAGGACGGCAGGATTGAGCTGGGAGGCCAACTTCCGGTGAACACGCATGGCGGAGCATTGAGTGAAGGGCGGCTCCACGGGATGGGCCATCTCGCCGAGGGGGCCCTGCAGGTCACTGGCCGGGCGGGGGAACGCCAGGTGGCCGATTGTGACGTGGCACTGGTGACGGCGGGGTCGCCGATGCTACGCGGCAGTGGTCTGTTGCTCACGCGGGAGCCGTAGGGGGAAACCATGGCGGGAATATTTGAAGGGATCCGGGTGCTCGACTTTGGGCAGGCAGCCGTAGGGCCGTTGGCGGCAACCTATTTAGGTCTGATGGGCGCCGACGTGATTAAAGTAGAGTCGCCCACTGGCGATATAGTGCGGCAAGGGATAGGCCACTCTACGCAGCGGGGGATGGGCACAACGTTTATCGGGAATAACTACACCAAACGGGGAATTGTTCTGGACCTAAAGAACGACGCGGATCGGGAGATCACCCAGAAACTTGTGACGACTGCCGACGTGGTTGTGGACAACTTCCGTTCACGAGAAATTATGGAGCGGCTAGGGCTAGGTTATGACGTGATGAAGGGGCTAAACCCCCGCATTATCTATCTGCAAGCGTCTGCCTACGGTAGCCGTGGACCGATGAACGGCATGATGAGCAACGAGTGGAAGACTCAGGCAGGCTCAGGTTATACGTCACTGAACGGTGCACCCGGTGGTGCTCAGGAGTTCATGCGAGGCGACGCCGCGCTGGACTGGAACGGAGCGATGCTCAACTGCCTTGGGCTGTTGGCGGCACTCTATCATCGGCAGCGCACGGGGCGCGGGATGTGTGTCCTCACCAACCAATTTCAGTCCAGCGTGACTGCAGGCCTGACGCGCTGGGCGGAGTTCTTCACCACTGGCAGCTCGCCTGCGCCAATGGGCAGCGCGCGGCCGAACATTGTGCCAGACCAGGCGTTTCCGACAGCGCTGGGGTATATCAGCGTCTCCGTAGTGCACGAAGGGTTATGGCCGCGTTTCTGCCAGGCTATTGGGATGCCTGAGCTTATTGAAGATCCGCGGTTTGTTACGAATACCGATAGGATTGAGCACAGGGAGGAGCTGACCCTGCTGTTGGAGACGATTTTCAAGAAGCAGGCCGCGTGGCAATGGCTACGGGCATTCCAGGAGCACAAGGTGCCCTCCGGCGCATACTTGAACGACCGCCCGCGCACGCTCATTGTGAAGGACCATCCCCAGGTCCAGGCGAACGGCATGATGGCCGTGGCAGACACTCCCTGGGGCCCGTGCAATGTGAGCGCCGGCCACTGGCGCTTCACCGCCAACACTACGTCCATCCGGCGCGGCGCTCCGGCACAGGGTGCGGACCAGGCGGAGATACTGGCAGAGCTCGGCATAGAGAGCGGGGGCTGATCGTGTCGCTGCTACTTGAGGGGATACGAATAATCGATGTGTCGCAGGGTGTGCCGGGACCGTTGTGCGCACAGACGCTAGGCGACTTGGGGGCAGAGGTCATCAAGGTAGAGCCGCCCAACGGGGACTGGCTGCGGGGAGTCGGCCCCTTCGTAAACGGGGAGAGCGCGCTCTTCATAAGGCTCAACCGGAACAAGCGGGGACTTGCGCTCAACCTGAAGACCGTTACGGGGAGCGCGGTGTTTCAGCAGCTTGCTAAAACAGCAGACGTGATCATTGAGGGCTATCGTCCCGGGGTAATGGAAGGGCTTGCGCTTGGGTACGGGGCTCTGGCCGTCGCCAATCCTCGGCTGATCTATTGCTCGATATCCGGCTACGGCAGTCAAGGACCGCTGGCGGACCAGCCGGGTAGTGAACTTGACGTCCAGGCGTTCATCGGGAAGAACCGTCAACTTGGCGTCGCGGGCGGGCCACCCAACCGCGTCGGCTTTGATCTGGTCTCGACGAACGCTGGATGGGCCGCAGCGCAGGGAATCATGGCAGCGCTGTTTGCACGGGAGGTGACCGGCCGCGGGCAACAGGTTGAAACGTCGCTCCTCGATGCGGCGGTGGCCATCATGCAATGGACCACGGGCGCGGAAAGCGATCCTGACGAGTGGCGCGGCCGCCCGTTGGCTGGCTATGAGGAGCCGCCCGATCATGGCTATCAGAGCAGAGACATGCCGTTCCTGATGGATCTCGGTCGGGGGGATGAGCAGTTTCGCCGCTTGTGCGAGATCATTGGGATGGCAGAGGTGGCTGAAGACCCGCGCTTCAGCGGCTTCCGGGAGCGCGCGTTCAACGAGCCCGAGCTGAAGCAAACGCTGAACCCGGCGCTTTCGCAGTGGGGCTTCGAGGAGCTGCGGGCGCTCATTCAGGATGGGCTGGGTGGCACCATTCTCCCCATGAATAATGCCGCTACTTTGATGGGGAGTGCACAGGTGGAGGCGCTCGATATCGTTCATGACCTCGAGCACCCGGTGGCAGGCCGCTACAAGACGATGGATATCCCCTGGGACTTTTCTGAGGAGATTGCCCGCCTGTCTGATAAATCGGCACCGTTGTTGGGCCAGGATAGTGTGGCCCTGCTCACCGAGCTCGGGTACTCCGAAGCACAGATCGAGTCTATGGTAAGAGACAAGGTGCTTGTGCGGCGATGATGCCCACTAACGCCGGCGGGGTTTGCCGGAAATCCGCTCGCCCAGCTTGTAGATCTCCTCGTCCTGTATAAGGGCGAGTTGTTTTCGCAGCTCCACCACCTGGTCACGGAGCAGCGCCGCCTTCTCGAACTCCAAGGCCTTGGCGGACTGCTTCATCTGCCCCTCTAGGTCCTTCACCAGCCGCAGCATCTCGTCTTTTGGGATGCCCACGCCGCCGCGGGCCAGGTAGCCGGGCGACCCTTCGGCAATGCTTATGGCCTCCTCAGCGGCGCGCACCCGGTCATTGATGTCCCGGATCGCCTTATGGATGCCCTGGGGCGTGATGTTGTGCGCGCTGTTCCACTCCTCCTGGATGGCGCGCCGCCGGTCCGTCTCGTTGATGGCGAAGCGCATGGAGTCGGTCATCTGGTCCGCGTACATGATCACGCTGCCGTCGATGTGACGGGCGGCCCGGCCGATGGTCTGGATGAGCGAGCTGTGCGAGCGGAGGAAACCCTCCTTGTCGGCGTCTAGGATGGCAACCAGGCTCACTTCGGGCAAGTCGAGGCCCTCCCGGAGCAGGTTGATGCCCACTACTACGTCGTAGACTCCCAGGCGTAGGTCACGAAGGATCTCCACCCGCTCCAGGGTCTCTATCTCAGAGTGAAGGTAGTGGGTACGCACCCCCATTTCTTTGAGGTAGTCCGCTAACTCCTCGGCCATGCGCTTGGTGAGGGTGGTAACCAGGACTCGCTGGCCCAGCTCGGCCCGTTGCCGCACCTCGTGCAGCAGGTCATCGATCTGGCCGCGAGTGGGCCGGATGTCGATGGGCGGGTCAAGCAGGCCGGTGGGCCGGATGATCTGTTCGACAATCTGCTCGCTCCACTCCCGCTCGAAGGGGCCGGGCGTGGCGGAGAAATAGACGACTTGGTTGATGTGGTCCTGGAACTCCTGGAATGTAAGGGGCCGGTTGTCTAGGGCCGACGGCAGGCGGAAGCCGAAATCCACCAGGGTCTCCTTGCGGGAGCGGTCGCCGCCATACATGCCGCGCACTTGAGGCAGCGAGATGTGGGACTCGTCCACGAAGATGAGCCAGTCAGAGGGGAAGTAGTCCAACAGGGTCCAGGGTTGCGTATTGCAGGCGGCCGGGAGGGAACCCGGCTCGATGTGGTGACGGCGGCCGAGATGACAAGAGTAGTTCTCGATGCCCGCGCAATAGCCGGCCTCCCGCAGCATCTCCATATCGTAGTTAGTGCGGGCCTCCAATCGGGCCGCTTCCAGCAGCTGGCCGTGGCCACGCAGGTGGTCGAGCCGCTGGCGCAACTCCTCCTGGATGTCCTCAATTGCGGCCGTCAGCTTCTCGTGGGAGGTTACGAAGTGCTTGGCGGGATAGATGTCCACCTTGTCCCGATCTGCAAGCAACTCGCCGGTGAGCGGGTCAATTTCCACGATGCGCTCCACCTCGTCGCCCCAGAACTCGATGCGGACGGCCAGCTCCTCGTAGGCGGGTTGGATCTCCAGGGTGTCGCCGCGAATGCGGAAGCGGCCCCGGGTGAAGTCGATGTCGTTGCGCTCATACTGCATGTCCACCAGGCGGCGGACCACGCGGTCTCGACGAGTCTTCTCGCTCTTCCGGACGGTGGTCACGAAGCCCTGATACTCCTCCGGGTCACCCAAACCGTAGATGCAGGAGACCGAGGCCACGATAATGGTTTCCCGTTGCTCCAGCAGCGATCGAGTGGCGGAGTGCCGCAGCTTGTCGATCTCCTCGTTGATGTCCGAGTCCTTCTCGATGTAGGTGTCGGTCTGGGGGATGTAGGCCTCGGGCTGGTAGTAGTCGTAGTAGGAGACGAAGTACTCCACCTGGTTGTTGGGAAAGAAGTCTTTGAACTCTTGGTAGAGCTGGGCGGCCAGGGTCTTGTTGTGGGCCAGCACCAGAGTGGGGCGCTGAACCCGCTGGATGATGTTGGCCATAGAGAAGGTTTTGCCGGAGCCGGTGACGCCCAGCAGGGCCTGGTGTTTATGGCCGCGCTTGAGCCCGGCAACCAACGCGTCGATGGCTTGGGGCTGGTCGCCGGTGGGCTGGAAGTCAGAGACAAGCTGGAATGCGGGCATGGGCATTAGACCGTAGATGAAGGCTTCTTGCTTGGTCCAAAGGCTCGAAGAGGGACGTGGTTCCTAATTGCCCTCCGGGGCGTCTCGCATGAGCTCTACCTCAGTGCGCATGATGGACACTTTCACGTCCTCGAAAGGGATGTCCGGTTCGCCGTGCTCTTTGAGGTAGGCCCACACGTCCTCGCGCAGCTTGGCCATGGCCTCTAGGAAGGTGTCGGCGTAGCTGCTGATACCGAGCTCTAGGCAATGGGCAACGAACTGGGCATCGTTCTTGAACACGGTTGCGGTGTAGTAGTCCATGGGTGCTCCTAGTGGGCGATTGTGCGTCAACGGGACGTAAGAGGGCTGTAACGCACCTACACTCTCATTCTATCTTACCGCACTACTAACGTGTTGAAAGGGGAACCGATGCGCCCGGCCTCATGGTCTTGGAGAACGATGATGCGCGTGGTAGCGGCTGTTAGGCGATGCTCACTACTTGGGCGGGTGCAGCCTGCTCGGCGAGGATGGCCCGTTCGGCGGCGATGCGCTCCCGCGCCCACAGGCAGTACTCGGCGCTGACGTCGTAACCGAGGAAGTGGCGGCCTTCCCGGACCGCGGCCACCGCGGTGGAGCCGGACCCCATGAAAGGATCGAGCACCACGTCACCCAGATTGGTATAGAGCAGCATGAGCCGGCGGGGCAGCTCTGGCGGAAAGGGGGCGGGATGCTGATAGCGCCTGCCGGTCTGAGGGTTGGCCAGGCGGGACGCGGTCTCGAAGCGCCACACGCTACGCGTGTAGTCCACGAACTCTCGGTTAGTGATGCCGCTGCGGACGCCTTTGGGGCTCTCTAGCTTCATGCTCTCCTTGGAGAACACCAGAATATACTCGTGAACGTCCCGCAGGGTAGGGTTGGAGGCGCGGGCAAAGCTCCCCCAAGCGGTGGACACGCCCACTGAGGCGCCTTTGTCCCAGATGATCTCGCCGCGCATGTGGAGGCCTAGCTTCTGCATTTGGCCGATGATGTGGGAGTGCAGGGGAAGGTACGGCTGCCGGTAGGTGTTGGCTACGTTGATGGCAATGCGACCGCCGGCGCAGAGGACGCGTCGGCACTCTTTCCACGCCTGGTTCAGGAAATCGAGGTAGTCCTTGAGCTCCTGAGAATCCTTGTAGTCCTCATAAGGCTTCCCCACGTTGTAAGGCGGTGAGGTGACGATGAGTTGCACTGAGCCGCTCTTTACTTCACGCATGCGGCGAGCGTCGGCATGATATATCCGGTCTAGATCCATGTTCAATAAGTCCGTCCAGTCGATAAACGTCTGTGAACTTAAACGAAAAAACGCGCGCTAGTTACAGTTAGCGCGCGTTTTGCTCATATGGTCGGGGCCGCTAGACCGCTACGTAGATATCGTCACCTTCTATCTTCACCTGGAAGACACTGATGGGATCCCGAGCGGGAGGCGTGCTGGGGGCGCCGGTCTGCACATTAAAACCGCTGCCGTGGCAGGGGCAGATGAGCTCGTCGCCCTCAATGTCACCGTCCGATATTGCACACTCGGCATGCGAGCAGATGTCGTCGACCGCATGAATCTGCCCATCGATGTTGGCCAGCGCAATTTCTTGGTCGCCTACTACTATGGCCTTCATAGTATTGGGTGAGATCTCACTCAGTTGCGCCACTTTCACAAAGTCCGCCATGAATCCTCCGCTGACAGGTTAAGGTTGTAGTGTTGTTAGACGCGTTCCAGGATTTCTGCCTCAAAGTCGGCGTTAAAGTGCACTTTCTGTACGTCATCCAGCTCTTCCAGACGTTCGACCAGACGCATCAACTGAACGGCTTCTTTCTCCTCTAGGTAGACCGAGGTAGTAGACTGCATGACCACTTCCGCCGATGCGATGGGGAGGCGCTCTTGGTCTAACGCGCGCCGCACTTTTTCTACATCCTGGGGTTGGGTGTAGATCTCCAGCGCTTCGTCGGCGATGTTGAAATCCTCCGCGCCGCTGTCAATGGCCTTCAGGGCCGCCTCTTCGGGATCGTAGGCACCGGGCTCGACGACCACCACGCCCTTTGACTCAAAGAGCCAGGCCACTGAGCCGTTCTCACCCAGGTTGCCGCCGGCCTTGGAGAAGGCGTTGCGGATATCGGATGCGGTGCGGTTGCGGTTGTCGGTCATGGCCTCCACCAGGAGGGCAGTGCCGCCGGGGCCGTAGCCCTCGTAGATCACTTCATCAAGGGCTGTACCCTCGCCACTGCCGGCGCCGCGTTTGATGGCGCGGTCGATGTTCTCGGTGGGCATGTTGTGCTCTTTACCACGCTGCACCGCAAGGCGGAGGCGGAAGTTGGCGTTGAGGTCGGGGCCTCCCTGCCGGGCAGCCACTGAAATCTCACGGCCGAGCTTGGTGAAGAGCGCGCCGCGCTTGGCGTCGACCATGCCTTTCTGACGCTTGATCTGAGACCATTTAGAATGACCGGACATGATCCTCCTCCTTTCGCCAAGGGTGGGGGCTTGAATGCTGCCGAACCGTGCGCGCGCTAGGCTGCTAGGTGAGCGCCATTGCCTTCAGGCCGGCCAGCGCGATCTCTTCATCTTCCTCGCCGGACAGGCCGCTCACGCCGATGCCGCCCAAGACCTGACGATTCCCGGGCCGCTTCACCACTACACCGCCGCTGAGGAACAGGACCTTGTCATCCCCGTACTCCCCGGCGCGGCGCAGCCGGTCGTGCATTTTCTTCGCAGTATCGCTGGTGTTGTCGCTGAAGTAGACGGCGGTGAAAGCTTTCTTGTAGGCAAAATCGTTGTGGTGAAAGGTGCAGCCGTCCATCCGCGCGAATGCGATGAGTTGGGTGCTTGCATCCACCACAGCCACCGCAATGGGTCCGCGGTAGCTCTTGCCCTTCTCAAGCATGGCGGCCACGGCAGACTGCGCCTCCTCCAGGCTTAGGACATCTTGCTGGAACATGTCGCTTTCCCTTCTACCGCGCCCCGGCGGTCGTTCGCATGGGGAGTTCGTTTGCCATGGGATGGTTGCGCTGGCCCAACATATGCTGAAATTTGGGCACGCAGTTGGGATCGTCTTGAAAACCGCAGGCGGTGCAATCGCCATCCCTGCAATCCAGGGTGACGCGCTCCTGCCAGGTGTAGCGGAACTCTCGCCACAGGAAGCCGGGCGTCACGCCGTTGCTGATGTGGCCCCACGGCAGGGTCTCGCTGAGCGGTCGTTGGCGGTAAGCATACCATTCAGGGTCGAGACCCGCCTCGCTAAAGGCCTCCTGCCACAGCTCCCACTTGAAATAGTCACTCCAAGCGTCGAACTTGGCGCCCTTCTGCCACGCACGGAGAATGACCTCTCCCAGACGGCGATCACCCAGTGCGAGCACGGCCTCAAGGAGCGCTTCCTGCTCATCCGACCAGCCAAAGTGGACGCCTTTGATACGCAGGCCTGCTTGGAGCGCCTTGATCTTGGGAGCCAGCTCCTCCGGTGTTTCCTGGGGCGCCCATTGGTACTGGGAGTGCGGTTTGGGGACGAAGATGTTGCAGCTTACCGAGATCTTGGCCCGTCCGCCCTGGTAGCGTCGGCCGATCTTCATCGCTTTCGAGACCATCTCGGGGATGGTCATCACGTCTTCAAGGGTTTCCGTGGGCAGGCCAATCATGTAGTAGAGCTTGATATGCGACCAGCCGTGGCTGAATGCGGCCTCCACTGCGTTGAGAAGGTCGTCTTCGGTCAAGGGCTTGTTGATAGCCTGTCGCAGCCGCTGGCTCCCCGCCTCCGGCGCGAAAGTGAAGCCGCCCTTGCGAGTAGGCTCCATCGCCTCCACTAGGTCGACCGAGACGGTCTCGACCCGGAGGCTAGGCAGCGAGATGGAGATGCCGCGATGGCGGAAACGGTGGTGGAGCTTGCGGACCAGGCCGGGCAAGTCATGGTAGTCGCTAGTGCTCAGGGAAACCAGAGAGAACTCGGTGTAGCCGCAGTTGGTCATCAGCTCTTCCACGGCCTCGATGACCTCTTCGTGGGTGCGCTCCCGCAGCGGCCGGTAGATTATGCCGGCCTGGCAGAAGCGGCAGCCGCGGGTACAGCCGCGCTGGATCTCTATAGAGGCGCGATCGTGGATGGTCTGAATGAAGGGCATGACGGGCGTTGTGAGCGTGGGCAACAGGCGCTCTACCTGCCGCTTGGCGATCACGCGGGGTACGTCCGGGATGGTGGGTTCGATGCGCTCCACCTGCCCGTCGGGATGGTAGGCGACCTGGTAGAACTCCGGCACGTAGACTCCCGGAATACGAGCGGCGTTGCGCAGCAACTCCTCCCGTTCAGCCCGGCCTGGCGCCGTGACGCCGCGCTGGACCAGCACCGCTTTATACTCCTCCACCATCCGGCAGAACTCGACCAGTACCTCTTCGCCCTCGCCCATGAGGAACACGTCAAAGAAGTCGGCCATCGGCTCGCCATTGAGCGCACCGCTGCCGCCGCCCATGACGATGGGGAAGGGCGATTGCCGCTCCTGGCTGCGGAGGGGTATGCCGGCGAGGTCCAGCATGGTGAGCACGTTGGTGTAGGTCATTTCCCAGCCCAGGGAGATGCCGAAGATGTCGAAGTCGCCGATGGAACGACGGCTTTCCAGGCTGAAGAGCGGGACGCTGTTGGCGCGCAACTCGGCCTCCATGTCCAGCCAAGGAACATAGACCCGCTCGCAGAGAAAGTGGTTGTGCTGATTGACCAGGTCGTACAGGATAGCGAGACCGTTGTTTGACATGCCGATCTCGTAGATGTCCGGGTAGGAGAGCGCCATACGCACCGGCGTGCCGTCCCAGTCCTTGTTGTGGCTATACAGCTCGCCGCCGGTGTAGCGGCCGGGCTTCTGGACCCGGGGCAACAGCCGATCAATGTTGACGATGGTGTTGGAGTTGGCGGAAAGAGTCACAGTTCCTCGTTAAGACATAAGCGCCGGAGCGTCTTTGTACTAGGTACAGGCTCCGGTGCGCTCCATCAGTATACAAAGAGGGCGCGGGCAAGGGCAAGGTGAGAAACCCTAGTAGCTGTGTCGTCCGTCGTGGGCAGGTTGTTTTCCCGTCCATCCTGAGCCTGTTGCAGGACGAGCGGGAGTGCGGAGGATACGCCGTTCATGGTTCGACAAGCGCACTAGCCGTGGAAAGTCGTATCCGGTTTTGCAAATGGACGCCCGCGCTTTGGGCTACGTCGAAACGTCGGACGGTCAGACTCCCAATTCGTTGGCGAAGCGCATGGTGATAGCGACGACGGCTGCGGGCTGCTCCTCCTGAAGATAGTGGCCGGCGTCGGGCACGGGCTCGCCGCCGCGCACATCAGTGGCCACCTCGCGCCACGCGTCCGCGACCGGTGCGTTGCCGGAGGGGCCGCGGCCGCCCCACGCCAGATAGAGCGGCGCGGTGATCTTGCGGCCGGAGTTCACTGTCTCCTCCCACCAGGGCCGGTCCACCTCCTGGCGGGCACGATAGTCAGCCAGCACCGCTTCCACCGCACCCGGCTGGCAGAACTGCTGCACAAAGTACTCGTGCTCCTCCGGAGTGAGGTGCGGGTTGCGGTTGAGGAAGAGGCTGAAGAAGAGGCGAGGGTTGTCATTCATGATGGCTTCGGCCACGCCGCGCTGGCGATAGAAGTCCATGTACCACTGCCGGCCGCTGGGGTCGCGTCGGCTGGCCGCGGGGATACCCTCAGGCCCGCTGTCCAGGATGAGCGCGCCGGCCACCTGATCCGGGTAGTCCAGAGCCAGCCGCTGGGCCGTCTGCGCGCTGAGGTCATGCCCGGCCAGCAGGAAACGCTCCCAGCCCAGGTGGCGGGTGAGTTCGATGGCGTCCTGGGTCATGGTGGCGTTGTCGTACGTGGCTGGGTCGGCAGGACGCTCGGTCTCGCCGTAACCCCGGCGATCCGGTGTAACCACAGTAAAGCGCTGGGCGAGGTCGGTGACGCACTTGCGCCAGAGGGTGTGGTCACGCGGGAAGCCGTGCAGGAGGAGCAGCGGAAAACCGCTGCCCTCCTGCTGGTAAGCCGTGCGAATGCCGTTAACCTGGGCGTGGTGCAGTTCGCTCATGACGGTAGTATGGCCGACCAGAAAAACGTGGCGATAACCTAGTATTTCACGGCGTCAGTTGGACTGATCCGGGTCAGGCTCGGCGCTGGCAGTTGCACTGCTGAGAAACTGGAATAGCTCCGAATCCTCCGAAAACACGATTGTAGTGTTGGTGGTCAGAAACTGCCTATACGCCTCGAGACTGCGGAGGAAGCCGTAGAACTCGGGGTCTTGCTGCAGCGCCTCAGCGTAGATTCGGACCGACTCGGCTTCACCTTCACCGCGTATAACTTCAGCGTCTCGGCGCGCTTCCGCCAGGATAACTGTCCGCTGGCGGTCTGCCTCGGCTTTGATCTTGATCTCCTCCTCAGAACCCTCTGCGCGGAATTGAGTGGCCTCCCGGTTGCGCTCTGCGTTCATGCGTAAGAAGACGCTGGCCGCAATTTCGCTGGGGAAGTCGGCCCGTTTGATACGCACATCGATCAAGGCCAGGCCGAACTTGGATGCCTCTAAGGCGGCGGTGGTGGTCACATTTGCCATAAGCAAGGCACGGCTGCCGGCGATGATGTCGGACTGTGGATGGGACGCTACGTTCTTCCGTAGCTCGCTGGAGATGATTGAGCCGACGCGCGCATCCGCACCGGCCACATTGCCCACGGTCTGGAAGACCACGAGGGGATCAACGATCCGGTAACGTGCGTACGCGTCAATAATTAGATTTTTCTTGTCGCTAGTCAGCAGTGAAGTAGGAGCCATGTCGTAGCGCTGCACGCGTTTGCTAAAGGGGGTCACCTGCTCAATCACGGGCATTTTGAAATGGAGACCCGGATCGCGCACCGCCCGCTTGAACTGGCCGAACTGCGTTACGATGACTTGCTCAGTGATGTTCACTATGTAGAACGCTTGCAGGGCCACGAACCCGGCGATCAGTACGATGAGTAGTATGGTTAATCGCATTACTTGCTGCTCCTCTACCTATTGCGATGGCCCGGTAGTACTGCCCGCCGGTGCGGGGACAAGTACGGGCGCTGGCACAGACGCAGGCGCCTGCTGCGTTGGCGGCGAGCTAGCTTGGCCCTGGAGCGGCAGCAGTTGCAGCAGACTGCCGCCGGCGTTCGCGTCCACAATGTACTTCTGGATGTTGGGCAGCACCGCTCCCATGGCTTCTAGGTAGAGCCGGGTTCGGGTCACATCTTTGGCCTGTTGATATTCCTTAAGGACGCTCAGAAACCGGGAGGAGTCACCAACTGCCTGGGCAACGCGGGCCTGTTTGAAGCCCTCGGCTTCCCGCATCATCTGCTGGGCTTCGCCCTGGGCTTTCGGGATGATGTCGGCCTCATACGCGAGGGCCTGGTTAATCACTTGCTCTTTCTGCTCCCGTGCGGAGACCACGTCCAAGAAGGCTGCTTCCACCTGTTGCGGCGGTTTCACAATCTGGAGTTGCACGCGCTCAACGTGAAGACCGGAGCCGTAGAGATCGAGAAGCTGTTGGAGGAGCTCTTGGGTTTCACCTTCGATGGCGGCGCGTTCGACTGTGAGGATATCGTCCAGCGTACGGCTGCCCACCACCTGCCGCAGCGCCGCCTCCGTGGCGTCCTTCAAGGTACGCCCGTCGGGACGGTCCACGGTAATCTCGCTGATGCCGGGGTCGGACACGTTGAATAGGTACGAAATGATGTCCTTGACTCGATACTGCACGATCATCTCGACGTCCACAATGTTGGTGTCGCCGGTGATCATCAAAGCCTCGAGGGGGACGGGTTGGGTCCTGCTCGGCGGACCGGCATCAATGGTGCGGAACCCCAACTCCATGTTCTTTACTTCCAACACCTTCACCACATCGACTTCTCCGATGGGGCCAGGTGGTCGCCAGTGTAGACCTTCATCTACGGGTGTTTGCGGCACCCCAAAGATGCGCACCACGCCTTGAGAGGCTGGGTCAACCTGGTAGATGCCGCTGCCCAGCCAGAGCAACAGCGCTACGAGCACAATGATGCCGGGGCCGATGCCGCCGAGGCCAGGCAGGCCGGGTGGAAGGAACCGCCGGCCGCTCTCTTGCAACGATCGGAGCAATTCATCGAATTCCGAGGGGCCGCTGCTGCGGCTGAACCAATGACTATGGCCAGGACTGTGACTCACTAGCACCTCCTTGGGGATGGGGCTGTGTAATATGGGATGCCTCTTTATTAATGGCTGTGAGCAGCCGTGAGGGGAAAGGGACGGCCCGTGGCGCCGCTGTCCCATATTTACAGCGCAGGAAACCGTGTTGGCTGGATAACTGCTCCCTAGTATAACCGATTGCTCATCGGGCCGCAGCAAGCCGGGCGGCGCTAGCTACGTGGCGATGCCTGGGCTACACTGGGCGCATTGTGAAGG
The DNA here is from genome assembly GCA_965261835.1 of Dehalococcoidia bacterium. Lineage (GTDB taxonomy): Bacteria > Chloroflexota > Dehalococcoidia > SHYD01 > SHYD01. The sequence goes on from OZ253478.1 coordinate 863,749, forward strand.
AGATGTTTCCCGACCCACTGGGCATCCGTGCATCCACCGCCGTAGTAATGGCTCAGGCGGTGGACGTCCACATTGTCCCGGAGGCAGTAGAAGCCCTGGCTGGACGCTGGGCCGCCGCTGGCGTGGCGCCGCCGTCGTGGCAGCAAAAGTACCATTTCTTCGACGGTACCCACCGGTCGGCCAACTGGCTGCTGGCGCTGGATGCGGTGAACTTCTCCTTTTGGGCGGAGGACCCGGCTGACCGTTGGGAAGTGGACTACGGCGGGGAGCGCTTGAACGGCTATTGGGCGTTGGCGGCGTCGATGCAGCGCGCGGTGAAGGAGGGCACAAGACTGTGGGACGCACAGACGCTGGCGGAGATGACCCAGGGTGACGTGTACCGTATCTTCCGGGGGAGGGGGCTCATTCCGCTGATCACTGATCGGCTGAACAACCTGCGGGAGGTGGGGAATGTCCTGCTGTGGAAATACCGAGGGCAGTTCGTGCACCTCATCGAGCGGGCAGAAGGCAGCGTCGGCCGATTGGTGACGCTGCTGAGTGAGGAGTTCCCTAACTTCGACGATGCGGTGCTGTATGGCGACCGTGTGGTGCGCTTCCACAAGCGAGCGCAACTCCTGGCGTCCGACCTTTGGGGAGCGTTCGGAGGCAAGGGCTGGGGCGCGTTTCACGACATGGAAACCCTGACCGCCTTTGCCGACTACAAACTGCCCCAACTGCTGCGAGAGCACGGTGTGCTGGAGTACAGCATGGAGTTGGCAGCCACGGTGGACAGCAGGAGAGTCATCCCGGCGGGAAGCGCGCCGGAGACAGAGATCCGGGCGGCCACGGTACAGGCGGTGGAGCTGTTGCGGGCGGCACTTGCGCGCCGGGGTGTGCCACTCCATTCGTTTCAGGTGGACTGGCTACTGTGGCAGCAAAGCCAGGGATTGGTGATGCAGCAGCCGTATCATCTGACCCGAACGATCTTCTACTAGCTCCAACGGGAGAGAAGCTACGTACGAGCCCTCCCTCCCACTCTTTCTGGGAGAGAGCGAGAGGGCGGGTATGTGGGCCATGGGACTATCTAATTACCCCTATGCTAGAGTTAACGTAATTTACGAGGTCAGCTAGGTCAGCTATGGATGCTGAAGAGTTTCGCCAGGCTGGATACCGGATCATTGATTGGATAGCGGATTACCGCACGCGGGTCGGCGACCTGCCGGTGATGGCCCGTACCGCGCCGGGTGAAGTGAGGGCAGGGCTTCCTGCCGCGCCGCCACAGGAGCCGGAGCCCTTCGAATCCGTGGTGGGGGACCTTAACCGGATTGTGCTCCCGGGGTTGTCGCACTGGCAGAGCCCCCGCTTTTTCGGCTACTTTCCGGGCAATGCCGCGCTCGCCAGCGTGTTAGGGGACTACGTGAGTACCGGTTTGGGGGTGCTGGGTATCTCTTGGCAGTCCAGCCCAGCTATCACGGAGGTGGAGGAGGTAGTGATGGACTGGGTGCGTCAGATGGTAGGGCTCTCAGACGCGTGGAGCGGCGTGATCCAGGACACCGCCTCCACCAGTACCTTGGTGGCGTTGTTGTGCGCCAGAGAGCGTGCCAGCAACTTCAGTCTTGGCCGTGGCGGCCTCCAGGCAGAGCCGCGTCCCCTGGTGGTCTACGCTACGGAGCATGCCCACAGCTCGGTAGGGAAAGCCGCGCTGCTGGCGGGTTTCGGTGCGGACAACCTGCGGCTGGTGTCCCATGATACCGAGTACGCGATGGACACCGTGGCGCTGCGACGGGCCATAGAGGAAGACGTTGCGGCGGGGCGAATACCCTGCGCGGTAGTACCCACCACCGGTGCGACCGGCACCACCGCCCTCGACCCCATCCGGCGCGTCGTGGATGTGGCACGGCCGCACGGCGTATGGGTGCACGTAGACGCGGCCATGGCGGGCTCGGCGATGATCCTGCCGGAGTGCCGCTGGATGTGGGACGGCATCGAAGGGGCGGACTCGCTGGTGTTCAACGCGCACAAGTGGCTGGGCGCAGTCTTCGATGCCTCAATGTACTACGTGCGTGACGTAGTACACCTGATGCGGGTGATGTCCACCAATCCCAGTTACTTGCAGTCGGCCGCGGACGCAGGAGTAAAGAACCTGAGGGACTGGGGCATCCCGCTGGGCCGGCGGTTCCGGGCACTCAAGTTGTGGTTCCTGATCCGAGAGCAGGGCGTCGCCGGATTGCAAGCGCGACTAAGGCGGGACATCGAGAACGCTCAATGGCTGACAGCGCAGGTGCGATCAGCAGCGGGGTGGCGGTTGCTGGCCCCGGTGCCGATTCAGACGCTCTGTGTGCGCTACGAGCCGCCGGGCTTGGCAGGCGAGGCTTTGGATCGCTACACGCTGGCCTGGACTGATCGGATCAATCAGTCGGGCGGCGCATATTTAACCCCCGCCATCCTGGATGGTCGGTGGATGGTACGCGTCTCCATAGGCGCGTTGCCCACCGAGCGGGCGGATGTGGAAGCGCTTTGGGCGCTGATGCGCCAGGAAGCAGAGCAGTGGTAGAGGTAGGGTAGAGGCAGTAGAGGCAATGGAAGGTGCTAGGAAAGTCAACAGGAGGTGACATGGCTACGTACGTATTGGTGCACGGCTCTTTTCAAGGCGGGTGGGTTTGGAAGCAGGTAGCCGCACAGCTCCGGGCGGCGGGCCACTTGGTCTATCATCCCACGCTGGATGGCTGCGGTGAGCGCAGCCACGCGCTGCGGGAAGGGCTCACCCTGGACAGCCTGGCCCAGGATCTGGCCGGTCTGATGTTCTATGAAGATTTGAACGAGGTGATCCTAGTGGGCACCAGCAGCGGTGGGATGGCGGTGGCGCGGACGGCCGAGTTGGCGCGGGAGCGGATCCGGCGGCTGGCGTTCATTGACGCCCTCGTCCCGGTGCCCGGAGAGACGGTCTCCACGATTAACAGCCGGCCGCCCTACGATCCACGAGAGCTTGCCTACGGCTTCAAGCCGGAAGAGCTGCCGGAGAAGGCCTTCCCTGATCTGGAACCGGCGGTACGGGTCTGGGCCGCGCCACGCTATACGCGCCACCCGCGTGCGCCGCAGGAGGACCCGGTGGACCTGCGTACGTTCTGGTCAGGCACATGGCAGGTGGATGTGCTGCGGTGCAATCAGGGCCGGGTGCCGCCGGAAGCCCACCAGCGGCGCACCGCCGAGCGGTTGGGCGGCACCTATCGCGAGATCGACGCCGGACACCTGCCGATGTTGTCACACCCGGATGAGACGGCGGCGTATCTTCTGGAGCTAGCGTAACCAGTACTACCCGGCGGTGTACTGCCTAAGACGGTTTCATGAACAACAACGGGTCGATTCGGCCGCCGTAGCCGTTGTTCATGAGTTCGCCATGGGGGTAGAAGTCCAAGTGCAGGTGCGGCCCGGAGGAGAGACCGGTGCTGCCGGAAAGGCCGAGCAGCCCTCCAGCCGTTATGGCGTCTCCCGTGGCCACCGCGATCTCGCTTAGGTGCAGGTAGCGGGTGCGGCCAAAGACGTGCTGGACGTCCACCATATTCCCCGCGCTGCCAGCCTCGCCGGCGTAGCGGACGGTGCCTGCGGCGCTGGCGGTGATGGGGGTGCCCACGTCGCACCTGAAGTCGATGCCGGGATGTCCCAGGTACCCTAGCCCGCGGTACACGGGATCCGGTTGCCCAAAGGGGTTGTCTTCATTGACCGGCCACTGCTCCGCCAAAGGCCGCAGCAGGAGGACCTGCCGGGCCGCGTCGGTTGCTCCGCTAGGGCGAGCAGGCTCGCCGGTACGGGGCAGTGGCCTAAGCGTGTGAGAAGAACTGTGCCACCCAACGGCCGTCAGCTAACTTGACGGCCTCCAGCTTGCCCTTGTCAGTGAACTGGTACACCAGTTCCGGACCGAGGTAGCGCGCCTCGTGGAGCGGTTGGCCCAGCAGGTCGGCGCTCCGTTCGGTGGCTAGGGTGTCGAAGGCGTCGATGAGGCCGTTAAACCCGTACTCAGCCATAGCCGGACTCCTTACGGTAAGGTCAACGGCATCCTAACGAGACGGTTCGGTTGGGGCAAGCGCAGTTGGCAGACGTGCTTCTCCCGCTTTACCACGTTTGCTTGCTACGTCAGGCCAGTGAGAGAAGGCCGGACTGGGCGGGGATGAACGTAGGGTGCGGCACCCCGGGTCTCAGCATGCGGGCGTCATCCCACGCTTACCGCGGCTTTGCGGGCGCGGGCGCGGTCCTCGGCCCTGAGCAGGCGTTTGCGGAGGCGGATGTTGCTGGGCGTTACCTCCACCAGCTCATCGTCATTGATGAAGTCCAGCGCCTGCTCCAGGCTGAGCTTGACCGAGGGGGTAAGGCGCACCTTGATGTCAGAAGTGGAAGACCGAATGTTGGTCTGCTTCTTCTCTTTGCAGACATTGACCACTAAATCGCTGTCTTGGGCGTGCAGCCCCACTATCATGCCCTCGTAGATGCGAGCGCCCGGCTCCACAAAGGTGCTGCCCCGCTCCTGCGCGTTCGCAAGACCGTAAGTGAGCGCGATGCCATCCTCATGGGCCACCAGCGCGCCGTTGCGGCTACTGCGGAGCTTGCCCTGCCACGGCTCGAAGCCCAGAAGCAGGCTGCTCATGGTGCCGTTACCTGCGGTCAGCGTAAGGAAGCTGTTGCGGAAGCCAATGAGGCCGCGCGTCGGGATGGTGTACTCCAAACGAACGGAGCCGTCGTCATGGTGCACCATGTTGGTGAGTGCTGCGCCTCGCTTGGCCAGGGCTTCGGTGAGCGCACCGATGTAGGTCTCGAAGGTGTCGATGACCAAGTGTTCAAGCGGCTCCATGACCCGTCCGTCCACGATCTTGGTGATGACCTCAGGGCGGGAGACTTGTAGTTCGTAACCCTCCCGCCGCAGCACCTCAATGAGGATGCTGAGGTGGAGCTCACCACGGCCGGAGACCAGGAACACGTCAGCGTTCTCGGTGTCGGCCACGCGCAGCGCCACGTTGGTCTCCAGCTCCCGAAACAGTCGCTCCCGGATCTGGCGCGACGTGCAGAACCGGCCCTCCTGGCCGGCAGTGGGCGAGGTGTTGACGCCAAAGGTCATCTTTACTGCGGGCTCTTCGATAGTGATGACCGGGAGCGCCTCAGGCGCATCCACCGCGGTGATGGTATCGCCTACGTTGACATCATCGATGCCGGTAAGGGCGACGATATCGCCCGCCAGAGCCTCTCCCACCTCGTGCCGTTTCAGGCCAAGAAAGCCAAAGACCTGGTTTATCCGGTTTCGGGTCTGGCTGCCGTCATGGCCCAGGCGCAGTACGGCATCGCCAGGGTGGACGCTGCCTCGGAAGACCCGGCCGATGGCGATCGTGCCGCGATAGCTGTCGTACTCAAGGGTGGTGATGAGAAACTGGAGCGGTCCTTCCACGTCTACGTCCGGCGGAGCCACGGTCGCCATGATGGTCTGGAAGAGCGGCTCCATGGCGACGCCGGCGATACTAACGTCCAGCGTGGCGGTGCCCGCCTTGGCGTTAGTGTAGACGATGGGGAAGTCGAGCTGATTGGCGTCGGTCGCCAGCGCTAGGAAAAGGTCCTGGGTCTCGCCCACCACCTCGGCCGGCCGGGCCATGGGGCGATCGATCTTGTTGACCACCATAATGGCTCGTAGCCCCATATCCAGGGCCTTCTTGAGCACATAGCGGGTTTGGGGCATGGGCCCCTCCACGGCGTCCACTAACAGTAGGCAGGCATCCGCCATGTTCAGCACCCGCTCCACCTCACCGCTGAAGTCGGCGTGGCCGGGCGTGTCGATGATGTTGATGCGGACACCGTCATATTCGACTGCGGTGTTCTTGGCGAGAATGGTGATGCCTCGCTCCCGCTCCAGGTCATTGGAGTCCATGATGAGCTCGCCCACCTGCTCGTTCTCACGGAAGATGTGGCTCTGCTTAAGCAGGGCATCTACCAAGGTGGTCTTACCGTGGTCGACGTGGGCAATGATGGCGACGTTGCGGACGGAACGGATCATAAAGGGGCGACTCGTTTCAAGCTGGTTGGAACGCCTGCCGCGGTCAAGACGCGGGGCTTCGATCAGGGGTTCGGGCTGGTTATTGGCAAATCATGTAAGAAGCACTGCCTCTATTGTAGCAGAGTGGGGCGGACGGTAATCCGAAGGTCCGTTCCTCCGCCCCGTTCCTTCGCATACAACGCATACAACCATTACCGAAAGTACCGAAAGGGTGACGATTGTCTGATAACGAGATGCACTGACCTTGCGTAACGGGCTATAATCGAGACACGCCAAGCGTCGCCCAACAGGAGCGCAGACTATGCCACCTATGCACCCATCCGAGTTTATCCGGCAACTACAGGACATTGTGGGTGAGGACGGGGTTATCCACACTCCGGACGATCTCTTGGTCTTTGAGTATGATTCGGCCATCGACAAGTCACTGCCGACGGCGGTGGTGCTGCCGCGCACTACGGAGGAGGTGGCGGCGGTGGTGCGGCTGGCCCACGCCCAAGGGATGCCAATAACCCCTCGAGGCGCCGGCACCGGCATTAGCGGCGGCGCCATCCCGCTGCAACATGGGCTGCTGGTGGTGCTCACCCGCATGAAGCGGATCATCGACATCGATCCAGTGAACCGCACCGCCTTAGTGGAGCCGGGGGTCATCAACTTGGACATCTCGAAAGCGGTGTCGTCCCTCGGCCTGTTCTATGCGCCGGACCCATCCAGCCAGAAGGCATGCTCCATCGGCGGGAACGTGGCTGAGAACTCGGGGGGGCCGCATTGCCTGGCCTACGGCGTCACCACCAACCACGTCCTGGCGCTGGAGGTGGTGCTGGCGAACGGCGACGTGGTCTGGCTGGGAGACCCCACCGGCGAAGCGCCTGGCTATGATCTCCGAGGGGTTTTCGTTGGTTCTGAAGGCACTTTGGGCATCACCACCAAGATCATGGTGCGGCTGATGCCCAAACCGGAGAGGATCCGTACCATGCTGGCGGTCTTCAATGAACTGGAGGACGCAGGCGACACGGTCTCGGACGTGATAGCGCACGGCATCATTCCCACCGCGCTGGAGCTGATGGACGACCTAGCGACGATGGCGGTCGAGATGGCGGTCCACGCTGGCTTCCCGGAGGACGCGGGCGCAGTGCTGCTCATCGAGGTGGAGGGGTTGAACGAGACCGTGGCGGAGCAGTCCGAGGCGATTGTCGCCATTTGCAATGCCCGCCACGCTCGGGAAGTGCGCGAAGCCGAGGCTGAAGCCGACCGCGAGGCGTTGTGGCTGGGCCGCAAAAGCGCGCTAGGGGCCATGGGCCGCCTGGCTCCCAATTACTACACCCTGGACGGCGTGGTGCCGCGCACCAAACTGCCGGAGGCCTTGCGCCGGGTGCACGAGACCGGGCAGCATTTCGGTTTCCGCATCCCCCACGTTGTGCACGCGGGTGATGGCAATCTGCACCCCCTTCTCCTGTTTGACGACAGGATAGCGGGTGAATCGCAGCGGGTGTTGGAGGCGGGGGAGGAGATCATGCGCATCTGTGTGGAGTTGGGCGGCACGCTAAGCGGTGAACACGGCATCGGAATCGAGAAGCAGGACTTCATGCAGTGGCTATACTCTGAAAATGACCTCGCGGTGATGGCCAAGCTCCGGCCGGCCTTTGGCGCGGACGAGCAATTCAATCCCGGCAAGGTATTCCCTGATGCTCGCCATCGCTGTGGCGAGATTTCCCAGGCTATTGTGCAGCGCGCACTGGCCGCGGGCGCGTATATCTAAGCGGGGCGGATAGCGGTTTGCTGGACACGGCTCAGTACAGCGTTCAGGGGGCCGAACCCCGGGGAGTGGACGCGCCGGATACCCCTGAAGCCTTGGCCGCGGCACTGGCGGAAGCCGCTGCAGATGGCGTGGCCGTGGTGCCGTGGGGAGCGGGGGTGTACCAAGGCATGGGCCACCCTCCCACTGGCCCGTTTCGAGCAGTCACTACAGCGTGCCTGAACCGCGTGGTTGAGCACTCACCTGCCGATCTGACCATTGCGGTTGAAGCGGGCATGACGCTGCGTGCGCTTCAGTCCACGTTGTCGCCGCATGGGCAGCGGGTGAATCTGGACGCACCTCTGCCAGGGCAGGCCACTATCGGCGGTATCCTGGCTACGGGGCTATCTGGCCCGCGGCGGCTGGGCTACGGTCTGCCACGAGACCAGGTCATCGGCATGCGGGTGGCGCGTCCCGACGGCACGCTGGCGCGTTCCGGCGGCAGAGTGGTCAAGAACGTCACCGGTTTCGACATGAGCCGGTTGTACACTGGCTCCCTGGGGACATTGGGGGTTATCGTAGAGGTAGGATTCCGGCTATCGCCGCTGCCCGCGGTCAGCGCCACGCTGACGATGGCCTGCCGGGACTCCTTTCAGGCCCTGGCGCTTGCCGAGGCCATCAGGCAGTCCCGCTTGCAGCCCGCCGCGCTGGATGCGCTGAGCTCCGAAGCGGTGGCAGGCGCGCTGGGCGTTGCCCAGAATGAGTGGCTATTGGCCGTGGAGTTCACAGGCGGCAGGGCCACGGTGCAGCGGCAAGTGGAGGACACGTTGCGCCTCGCAAAAGCGCACAGTGTACGCGCGGAGACGCCGTCGCAAGAGCAGGCGGTGGCGATCTGGGAGCATGTGCGGGACTTTGGACGCAGTGAACCCGCCTCAATGATTATCTTGAGAGCTACGGTTCTGCCCAGCCATCTGCCGGATCTGGTGGCTGCCGTGGATACCGCGGCCCATATGGTGGGCGCCTCGCCAGCGCTGATCCTGCGGGCGGGCAATGGCACCCTCTATGCCCACTGGCCCGCCGAGTCGGTAAACGACGTTGCGCCGGAGACCTGGCGTCACGCAGTGGCAACCGTGCGGGCCGCCTCGCTGCGACAAAGGGGTTCCGCGGTGGTAGAGGAGTGTCCTGTGGAGTTGAAAGGGGTCGTTGATCTCTGGGGGCCGGCGCCGGAGGCATTCAGTGCCATGGAGCGGCTCAAGGAGGAGCTTGACCCCGGGCGAGTGTTGAACCCGGGCCGTTATGTGGGCGGTCTGTAGCGCAGGCGGTGCTCATGAGCTACTTCACCCGCACTCGCCTATCTCTTCAACCCTTCATCCCCCGATAAAACGAGAAATAAACATGGAGCTGGCTGTGCATCTCTATAGAACCAGGACAAGGTAACGTTGGCTGAACCAGTGACAACCCATATGTTGGGCCCAACCCTGGACGACTTGGCGAAGTGCGTCCACTGCGGTATGTGTTTGCAAAACTGCCCAACCTACCTGGAGACTGGCCTGGAGACCGAGTCGCCCCGGGGCAGGCTGTATCTGATGCGAGCCAAAGCCGAGGGCCGGATCGAGACCACGACGTCATTCATGGGCCACATGGAGCTGTGCCTACTGTGCCGCAACTGCGAGGCGGTGTGCCCCTCCGGCGTGCCCTTCGGACGGATTATGCAGGCGGAGCGGGCCCAGGTATTGGCGGAGCGCAGCATCCCGGCGCGGGAGCGTCTGCTCCGTTGGCTGGTGTTCCGACAGATCATGCCCCACCCCGGACGGTTGCGGCTACTAGCCGGACTGCTGCGCTTCTACCAACGTTCCGGGTTGCGCGGGCTCATGCGACGCTCCGGCCTGTTGCGGCTGTTCCGCGGCTCCCTGGAGCAGATGGACGCCATGCTGCCCCCGCTTTCTTCCCGTTTCTTTGCCTTGACTCCGGAGATCGTGCCAGCGCAGGGCGAACAGGTTGCACGGGTGGCGCTGTTCTCCGGCTGTGTGATGCCCTATTTGTATGCCGATGTCAACGCGGCTACCGTACGGGTGCTGTCCCGCAACGGCTGCGAGGTGGCGCTGCCGGCGGCACAGGTGTGCTGCGGTTCGCTGCACGAGCATAGCGGCGAGCAGGAGGGGGCGTTGGCCTTAGCGCGCCGGAACATCGACGCGTTTCTGGATGCGGGCGTGGACGCTATCATCGTGAATGCGGCCGGGTGCGGCGCATCGCTCAAAGAGTACGGCGAGCTTTTGGCCGACGACCCAGCCTACCGGGACAAAGCGCACGAGTTCGGCACGAAGGTGTACGACATCAGCGAGTATCTTGCCACGCTGGACCTGCGAGGGCCTTTAGGTCGGTTACCACTGAAGGTCACCTATCAAGACTCCTGCCATCTAGCCCACGCGCAGCGCGTGACGCGCCAGCCGCGTGCGGTCTTGCAGGCGGTGCCCGGCCTGGAGCTGTGTGAGATGGCCGGCTCTGACCGCTGCTGCGGCAGCGCCGGGGTCTACAACATCACCAAGCAGGAGTTCTCGGCCCGGCTGCTGGATAGCAAGATGGCGGATGTGGCCGATACTGGCGCCGAGGTAGTGGTGACCGCCAACCCCGGCTGCATGATGCAGCTTGACGTGGGGATGCGTCGGGCCGGTCTGCCGGGTCGAGTTGCCCACGTAGTGGAGCTGTTGGACTGGTCCTACCAGGCAGCCGACAAAAACGACCGCTGATGCAGATCATCCGGCATCGGCTTCCCGCCGGTGAAGCTGGCCTGGGGCTAATGGTGGATGGACGCTGGGTTGGTAGCTTCCCGCCTCAGTATCGCACCCTCGCCATGTTGCTCCCCAGTACACGCCCCTTATTTCATCAAGGCAAGGGGCAGTCTTCTTTACTACAGCCCTAGATCCCCAACCCCCTGGCAGCCCAGCAGGGCGCTGATGTCGCCTAGGTGTTGGGACTTATGCGTCACCAGGAACGTCCCAAGACGATAGATGACCGGGCGGGGTCCCCGCCGGGTTTCGACTACACGCTCCAGTTCCTGTGGGGTAACAGAGGCGAGGAACTCCTCGGTCACCGCGGAGACGGCCTTGGCGTACTCCAGGAGCTGGGCCGGATCCTGAGGTCCGTTGTAAGCCCAAACCGTCTCGGCAGTGTAACCAAGGCGGCTCTCCCAGCCGCCGCGCTCGAACTCGGATGGCCTCCCCAGCATCTGGTGGGCAAAGGCGTCCTCCGGCTGGTATGTGTGGAAGAACGTGGCGCCGATAGTGTTGGCGGTGGACCCTGGCGCTTTCCAGGAGGCTTGTTCCGGCGTTGCGATGGCAAATACGCGTAGCATAGTGGTGTTGATGGTGGTCTCAAGGTCTTTGATCAGTTCAAGCGTATCCACAAAATACCTCACTTAGCGGGTCTTACGGGCGGACTGCTCAGCAGTCCGCCCGTCTCGGTTGCGTGCGCTAATACGCGCAGTTGATCTCGTGGCCGGTGAGGTTAATGACGCGGCGGGCGCACAGGAAGGCGATGAGCTCGGCGGTCTCCTCTGGCTGGGTGATGTGTCCTGTGGGAACGGTGGTTAGATGCTTCTGCAGCATCTCATCTAAGGACGTGCCAGCTTCGTTCGCCCGCCGCTCTATCTCGATGGTGTAACGCCGGGTCTGCACCAGTCCGGGCTGTACCAGATTGATGCTGATGTTGCGTTTGGCTAGGTCCTCAGCCACACCGCCCACCCAGGACTTTTGGGCCGCGTTGGTGGTTAGGGCGGGCAATCGCTGCGGCGAGGTACCGCTGGATGCGCCGCTCAGGAGCACAATGGCCCCGCCGCCGCGCTTCTCCATCTCCGGCACCACTGTGCGGGTCATGCGGATGCCGCCCAGCAGCTTCAGCGTCCAGCCATCGATCAGGTATTGGTCGGGCATCTCCAGGAAGTGAGCCGAACGGGAGCCGCCCGCGCTGTTCACCATGACATCTACCCCACCGAAACGGTCTACGGTCTGCTGCACAAAGGCCTGGCTGCCCTCTGCAGTGGAGAGGTCCACCGTGACACCTAAGACAGTGTTGCCCTTGCCGCCCTGTTGAGCTACCTCTTCCAGCGCTTTAATGGCCGAGGCTATGTTTTCCGGCGTGCGGGCTGCAATGGCAACGTTGGCTCCCCCCCTGATGAAGTGTTCGGCGCAGGCAAAGCCAATCCCCTGGCTGGCTCCGGTGACCATGGCAACTTTACCGCTGAAATCGTGAATCATGATGCCCCCTCTTGCGTATTTCTGTACTCATGCTGTCGTGAGTCGAGGCAATACTATGCAAAGTGTCTCAGCGCGTCAATCTCAGCTATAATGCGGCTGCGCTGACGGGGGCGTACAACGATGCAAACGAGATGCAAACGATGCGATGGAGAGGTTGTTGATGCCAGAACTGACCGGTGGCGAGGCAGTGGTACGGATGCTGACGCTCCACGATGTGGAGTTCGCATTCGGCATGGCCGGTTATCAATCGCTGCCGTACTACGATGCGCTGGCCCGCCAACGTCAGGTGCGACACATCCTGATCCGTGACGAAAAACACGGCGCGTTCATGGCGGACGGTTACGCTCGCATCAAGAACCGCGCCGCCGTTGCCGATGCCACGCTAGGCCCCGGCGCCACCAACCTCATCAGTGGGCTCGCCGAATCCTTCGGAGCGTCCATCCCCATGATTGCGCTTACTGGCGAGGTCAACGCGCTGATCGGTGGACGGGCCGCTACCCAGGAGAGTGACCAGTTCGGGATGATTAAGCCCACTGTGAAAATGAGCATCTCAGTGGACCGCATCGAGCGGATACCGGAGCTGGTTCGGCGCGCCTTTACCGTTGCCCACAGCGGGCGGCCCGGCCCGGTGCATCTGAACGTGCGGGAAGACGTGATGCACGCCCGTTTTGACTTCCCGGACGCAGCGTTTTACGCGACCCCGGAATCGTCATCCGCCGCGGGTCGTCCTGCCCGCCCTGATACGGCCGTCTTAGAGCGGGCGGCCGCGGCCATCCGCCGTGCGCAGCGTCCGGTGATGCTGGTGGGCGGCGGCATTCACCAGTCGGAGGGCTGGGCGGAAGTGCAGCGTCTGGCTGAACTGACCGGCATGCCGGTGGCGACCACTATGAGCGGCAAGGGCGCCATTGCCGAGACGCACCCCCTGAGCGTGGGCGTGTTTGGGCGCTACTCCCGCATCGGTAACGACCTCATCAAGGCTGCGGACCTGCTGCTAGTGGTGGGCTGTAAGCTGGGGGAGATCGCCACCAACCGCTGGAGTCTGCTGCCGCCCGAAGTCACTATTGTGCAAATTGATGTTGATCCGACGGAGCTGGGAAAAGTGTACCGCACTGATATGGGCATCCAGGCCGACGCCCGCCTGGGGCTGCGAGACCTGGCTGACGCGCTAGGTGATGAGGGCGCGCAGTCACCCGCTCACTCCCAGACCTACCTGGAGGAGATTGAGGGGCGGCGGCACGCGTGGGCGGCTGAAGCGATGCCCAACTACCACTCGGACGAGCAGCCTATACACAACGCTCGCCTACTTCATGAGCTGCGGGCGAGCCTACCGGATGACGCCATTGTGGTAGCTGACGGAGGGTTCGCGGCCCACTGGTCGGGGCTACTGTTCGACACCCGGCTGCCCGGCCGCACCTACATTGCCAATCGTGGACACGCGGCTATCGGCTACGGCCTATCCGGCGCGATCGGCGCAAAGCTGGCCGCACCGGACAAAGTGGTAGTGGCGCTTTGCGGTGATAACGGTTTCGCCATGGCGCTGGCGGAATTGGAGACCTCTCGGCGGGTGGGCGCACCGGTCGTGTGCGTGGTCATCGACAATATTGCGCTGGGGTATGTCAAAGCGCTGCAGCATGGGCTCTATGAGGACCGCTTCGTTTCCTCGGACTTCTTGGACGTGGATTACGGCGCCCTGGGGCGGGACTTTGGCTGCTTTGGGACGCGGGTGACTGATCCCGCCAAGCTGCGAGGCGTGTTGGGAGACGCTATTGCCAGCGGGCAGACCGCGGTAGTAGACGTGATGGTAACCACCGATGCGTCGCAAATGCTGCCGGGCGTCGACACCAGGGCCGCCCAAACATAAGAGAGGCGGCTAGCAGAGGGCCAGTATCGTGCTGAGCGCAGCCGCTGGCTTGACTGGCTTGAAATAAAAGAACCGCCCCCAGAGCAGTGAACGGGTTACAGTTGGAGCGTCCACTCATCTAGGAGACGGATAGGAGGCAAAGATGGCAGAACGACCAGGACGGGTTGCGGGTAAGGTAGCCATAGTCACCGGGGCGGGCTCCCGAGGGCCGGGAATCGGCAATGGGCGGGCGGCGTCGGTATTGCTGGCGCGCGAGGGAGCGAAGGTGGCGCTCCTCGACCAGGTGCGGGAATGGGTGGAAGAAACCCATCGCATGATTGCCGACGAGGGCGGTGAAGCGATCATCATAGAAACGGATGTGACCGACCCCGCCTCGTGCCAGGCCGCAGTGGATACGGTGGTCCGGCAGTGGGGACGGCTGGATATTTTGGTGAACAATGTGGGCCTGAGCGGACCGCGCGGCACCGCACTTGAGGTGGAGTTGGAGGATTGGGCGAAGGGTCTGGAAGTCAACGTGACGTCTATGATGCTCATGTCCAAGTATGCCATTCCCCACATGGTGTCTCAGGGCGGCGGCTCCATCGTGAATCTGGCCTCGGTGGCCGGGATTGCCGGCGGGCACGCCGCGCTGCTCTACCCCACGTCCAAGGGTGCGGTGGTCAACATGACCCGGGCCATGGCGGCACACCACGGCCGGGATGGCATCCGGGTGAACTCTGTAGCGCCGGGAATGGTGTACACGCCCATGGTCATCGCCCAGGGCATGACGCCGGACCGGCGGGAGGCGCGCAGAAACCGATCGCTGCTTAAGGTAGAGGGCACGGGTTGGGACATCGGCTACGCTGTCCTATACCTTGCCAGCGACGAGGCACGCTGGGTGACGGGTGCGATCCTGCCAGTAGACGCGGGCGCCACCGCGGGCTTGGGAGAGCTGATCATGGGTCAGGCGCCGGGTGAGCAGGGGACGGAGTAGGGCTGATGTGATACCTCCCGCTCGGCGGCGGGCATCCCGGTGCGTTGGTGATCCCCGGCGCACCGGCGGATCAGATGCAGGCGGTGGCCCGCGCCGTCGCAGCCGGGGTGAACTATTACGACACCGTTCTTAGCTACGGCGATGGCCAGTTGGAGCGCAACCTTTTGGGAAGCGTGGGATTGGCAAGGTAGGCCGTCATGCCCCCTTGAGACTCTCACACGGAAATAGGCGATTTGAGGCTAAGGAGCCAATATCCTTGCCACAAGGGGGGTTCTACCGTGAATGATGAGCAACCAATTAATGTACAAGTCAGAGTGGCAGGACGGAACGGATGGATTTCGGTATTCTCAGGTGAGAGTCGGGGTAAGGCCCTAGAGCGTATCCTGCCCTCACTGAACGCCCGTGGGTACAGAGTAGCATTCGTGATTGAGGACAAGTTTAGCTTTCTCAGAGGCCTGCTCAATATTGTTCTGGCGATTGTTACACTCGGATTCTACTGGCAATCGTCAGAACTAATTATCATCGGCGAGCGGATCGACATGGCCGAACAGAAAGCCGAGGCCGGCTTGCTCGGCACTGACAAGCCGGACGGCGATGACCAGCAAGCTCAAGACGCTGAAAACCCTGACGGCGATGACCAGCAAGTTCAAGACGCTGAAAACCCTGATAGCGGCGTTTCAGAGGACACAAGTACCTAACCTCTTTCTAAGCGCCTAACTCCGCTCTCACCAGTGCCGCCGCTGCGGTCATCGCTTGGAGCTTGCCAAAGGCGGCGTTGCGGCTGAGGTATTTCATCCCACAGTCCGGGGCCAGCACCAGCCGTCCCGGTGCTATGTGCCGCAGCGCCGCGCGGATGCGTTCGGCCACCACGTCGGCGGTCTCCACCTCGTCCGTGCCCAGGTCCAGGACACCAAGGACTATGGTCTTGCTGCCCATGCGCTCCAGCGCGTCCAATCTGAGATTGGGCTGGGCCGCCTCTATGGAGATCTGCTGTACGCTGCAAGCGGTTAGCTCTTCCAAGAAGGGATACTGGTTGGCGGACTTGCCCTTCACAATCGCGCCGTAGCCAAAGCAGGTATGGAGCACCGTGGTGACGGTCACCCCTTCCAGCGCACGGTTGATGGCGTCTATCGCGAACACTCTGGCCTGCTCCACGCCCGCCTGAAGGTACGGCTCGTCGATCTGCACAACGTCCGCTCCGGCAGCCACAAGGTCGTGAAGCTCTGCGTTGACCGCGGCGGCGTAATCCATCGCCAGCTTCGTGGAATCGCCGTAGAAGTCATCCACGGCTTGCCGCGCCATAGTGAAGGGACCGGGCACGGTCACTTTGATGGGCAGCTCGGTGTTGGCTCGCAGGAAGGTGGTGTCCTGAACACAGATCGGATGGGATCGCCGGATGGGGCCGGCCACGCGAGGCACAATGTCTGGCCGCCCAGTGCGGCTCAGCGTGTGTCCGGGCTGCGCTAAATCCACGCCATCAAGGGCGGTGGCGAAGTAGTTGGAGTAGCTCTCGCGCCGCATTTCGCCGTCGGAGATGATGTCGATGCCGGCGCGCTCCATGGCGCGGATAGCGAGCCGCGTGGCATCGTCCTGGGCTTCTTGCAGAAACGTCTCGGGGATGCGCCAGAGGTCGTGGGCGCGCACCCGTGGCGGCGGCCGGTGGCTCAGCGCGCCGCGGTCAATGAGCCAGTCTGGCTGGGGGTAGCTGCCCACCACCGTGCTAGGCAGCAGGGGGAGCACGCGGTTGGAGCGGGGCGTCATACGGTCGGCCATACGGTCAGCGATTGTAAGGGATCGAGGGGTCCGGAGCAACGCGAAAAGCCCCCGCACGTAGCGGGGGCTCCGGTGTCTTATGGTAGCGCATACGGGATTCGAACCCGTGGTCTCCGCCTTGAGAGGGCGGTGTCCTGGGCCGCTAGACGAATGCGCCGCAAGGAGTGGCCAACGGGATGGCCAGTGATAACGGGCTAATTATACAAGATGTCGAGCTGCCCCGCCAAGCCTAGAATCTTAGCGAAGTGTTGCTGGAGAACCAAGAACACTGCGCCGCGTGGATGTCACTCACTGCCCCGTGCGTCTCTGCCTGTCGGCGCCGGTTCGTGCTGTGCTATGGTTAGGGCATGAGCAGATTAGTGAAGCTGGCCGTGCTTGGCGCCGGCGTGGTCGCCGCAGCCGCGGCAGCCGTGGCGGCCTACCGGGGCTGCGTGCTGCGTCCGTTGCCGTCGTATGACGGCCAGCCGGTGTTTCCCGAGCTCGATGGGACGGTGGATGTCCTCTGGGACCAGTGGGGCGTTCCCCATATCTACGCCCAGAGCCAGGACGACGCGTTCTTTGTGCAAGGCTACCTCCACGCCCAAGATCGTCTCTGGCAGATGGAGTTGAACCGGCGCGCCGGGGCGGGCCGCCTCTCCGAGCTATTCGGGCAGCGAACGCTGGAGGCCGACCGGTTCCTCCGTCGGGTGGGTCTGCGTCGCGTGGCACGGGAAGAGTTCTCCATGCTGGACGAGGACGCCGCTACTGTGCTTGCGGCGTATTGCGCCGGAGTCAACGCGTTCATTCGCCGCAGCCGGAGTAGGCTGCCGCTGGAGTTCACGCTGTTGCGGTTTGTCCCTGAACCGTGGAGTCCCGTGGATGTGCTGCAGTGGGCCAAGCTCATGGGCTGGAACCTGTCTGTTAACTGGGACGTGGAATTGCTGCGGGCGCACATGGCTAAATTACTGGGTGCGGACGCGGCGGCGGCCTTGGAGCAGGGCTACCAGTCTGGGCATCCGCTGACCTCGCCACCTGGCGCAGTGGAGCAGGACGCCGCACTGCCGGGCGCGCTGGCGCCGCTGCTTGCCACCTTCCTGGCGGGCGGAGCCAGCAATGCGTGGGCAATCAGCGGCGAGCGTTCTGCTTCAGGTAAGCCCTTGCTTGCTAACGACCCCCACCTCAACCCCGGTCTGCCCTCGCCCTGGTACGAATGCCATCTGGAGTGCCCGGATTTCAGGGTAACCGGCGTATCGCTGCCGGGCGCGCCCGGGATCGTGGTAGGCCACAACCAGCAGGTAGCCTGGGGGATGACTGCCAGCATGGTGGACACCCAGGATATTTTCATGGAACGCTTGGCGGACGACGGCAGCCCTAGGTATCGTGTGCGCAACGCGTGGCGGCAGGGTGAGGTAGTGCACGAGGTCATCTCGGTAAAGGGAAAGCGGGAGCCGGAGCACGAACAGGTGCTGGTCACGCCCCATGGGCCGGTGGTGCTGCGAGACACGGAAGACGCCACGGTGGGTTATGCGCTTAGGGGCACATTGCTGGAACCGGGCTCGCTCCTGAAGGCAACGCGCGCCCTCCTCCAGGCCTCGAGTGTCCAAGAGGCGCAGGAAGCACTGGCACACTGGACGGCTCCAGCGCTCAACTTTGTGCTGGCGGACGTGCATGGAAACATCGGCCACCAACTTGCGGGCACGCTCCCGCGCCGCGAACCCGATAGCGGCGTGGTGCCCGCCGTGGGGTGGGAGCAGCAACGAGAGTGGCAGGGCCATCTACCCCCTGAAGACAATCCCGCGCTTCTTAACCCGCCAGAGGGCTATGTGGTCAATGCCAACAATAAAGTGACCGCGAATAGCGAACCCTATATCGCTGGAGAATGGGTCGATGGTTACCGGGCGCAACGTATCGCCGATCTTCTACTGGCGCGGCCGCGGCACAGTGTGGCCGACTTTCAGGCCATGCATCAGGACGCGCTTTCGCTGCCTGCGCTGCAGCTAATACACATGCTGGTAGACGCAGAGCCGCTTTCCCAGGCGGCCAACCAGGGTATGGAAATGCTGCTGCGATGGGACGCCAGGATCGATAGGGACAGCCCGCAGGCGGCGCTCTACGAAACGGTACGCCTGAAGTTGCACCAGAACCTACTCAGGCCGGTGTTAGGAGAGCGGGTACAAGACTACTTTGGGGTGCAGGTGCACCCCTTGGGCGCCTCGAGCGGTTACCTGTTCCGTGGCGGCTCCATGCTCTTCCGGCTGGCGGAACGGTTACGTAGCAGCGATAAGGACGCGTGGCACCGGCTGCTGACCCAGTCTTTTGAAGAAGCGTTTGCCGATCTCTACTACACGCTTGGCCCCAACATGCAGTCGTGGTCTTGGGGCAGGCTCCATACCCTTACATTCCGCCATACTTTGGGCGCGCTGCCGATAGTGGGCCGGCTCTTAAACCGCGGCCCGTACCCTCTGCGCGGTGATACCGAAACCGTGCATCAGGCCTCCTTCACGGCTGGGGTATCGTTCGAGGCCAACCGCTGGATACCGGGGTTCCGTTACGTGGCTGACACCTCGGACTGGGACCGCTCGGTGGTCATCAACGTGCCGGGGCAGTCGGGTCAAGTGGGCAGCCCGCACTACGACGATCAGATCGAGATGTGGCTCCGGGGGGAGTATCGCCCCATGCTCTTCAGCCGCGCCGCGGTGGAGGCTGGGGCGCAGTCCTGGCAGCAGTTCCTGCCGGAGTAGCAGTAGCAGCCGGTCGTTTTCTGCCGGCGCGTCCCGTGGCCTTTTTCGGCTGTGCCGCCACCGTGCTCGAGGGGCAATCCTCCTGGAGCGCGCAGCTGGTGCACATGGGACGGAGCGCCTTGCACACCTGCCGCCCGTGCTCGATGAGGTGGACGTGGAAGCGGTACGCGTCTTCAGGGCTGACCGCCGCCTCCAGGATGCCGTGGGCCGCTTCGGCCGTGACCTTGGGGCCAATCAGACCCAGCCGCTTGGCTATCCGGTGCACGTGGGTGTCCACGGGAATGCATGGAAAGCCCAGGGAGAAGAGCAGCACGCAGCGAGCGGTCTTTGGCCCCACGCCGTCTAGCGTGGTGAGCCAGGTCAGGGCTTCGGTAAAGGGCAACGACTTCAAGAACGCAAGGTCGTAATTTCCCCGGCGCGTGTGGATCTCCTGAAGCACGCCCTTGATCCGGGGGGCCTTTTGGCGCGCCAGCCCGCCGGAGCGAATAGCCTCGGCAATGGCGTCCACTTCCGCAGTTGCAATAGTGTCCCAGCTGCCAAAGACATGCCGCAGTTCAGCAAAACTGCGCTCGGCGTTCAGGTCGGAGGTGTGTTGCGCCAGGATAGTGGTGATCAGCTCCGCTAGCGGCTCATTGCGGGCGTGCCACTCGCGCGGCCCATATTGTGCCGCTAGGCGTTGGAGTGTGTCTGCTGCAGTGTACAAATGGGGTGCTTTCGGCGTTTATGCGTTGACTCTCTGGGTGTCGGCAGTCCGATTATACTCGCCGTCAGCGGATGGGGTTCAACTCTATCCAGCGGCGGTTGCGCTTGAGTAGTATTACCCCAACAATAGTGTCAGAGTGTTAGGCGAAGCCAGAGCTCACTAGACGACGGAGAAGTTATGCCGAGAATCCAAGACTTGTCTGAGGTTCAGCGCCAGACTGTCCTCAATTTTGCGTGTTTTGAGCATGATGATGCCCCCTTTGTCCCGTTGCGAAAACCGTTGCGCTCGGTGAAGTTGGCGCTGGTCACCACCGCCGGTCTCCACTTGCGCGGCGACAATCCCTTTGGCTCGGGCGACCAGTCCTACCGGGTGATCCCCTCCGATACTCCCCCCAAGAACATCCTGCAGAGCCATACTAGCATTGGCTTTGACCGCACCCCTTTTTACCGCGATATCAACATAACATTCCCGGTTGACCGCCTGCGAGAACTTGTCGAACGGGGGGTGCTGGGCGCGTGCTCCAAGAACTACTACTCCTTCATGGGCGCCCAGAGCACACCCAGCCAGATCGCCGAGCAGACGGGCCCTGCGGTGGGCCGTCTGCTGCTGGAAGAGGGTGTGGACGCGGTGTTCCTCACCCCTACCTGACCCAATTGCACGCACACAGTTAGTGTGCTGGCACGAGCACTGGAGGAGACCGGGCTGCCGACGGTTACGCTGGCGCTGGTCAAGGAGCATGCACAGCGAGTGCAACCGCCGCGCGCTTTGTTTGTGCCCTTCCCCTATGGTTATGCGCTGGGAAGGCCGGAAGATCCGGACTTTCAGCACCGCGTCATTGCCGCTGCGTTGGACTTGTTCACGATTGATGCCGCGCCGGTGCTGGCGGAATTCCTCGAAGAGGGGGATGCTCCCGCGCGTCTGGTGCAGGCAAGTAGTATGCAGACCCATAGTTCGAACCAGGACGGCGACCCAGCCACTGAGTTAACCGCGATGCGGGGCTACTACGAGCGATGGGTTGATGCGCACGGCGGCCAAACCCAGGTGGGCGTCACTGGTATACCACCGCGCCGGTTCCGGGGCCTGGTGCGCTTCCTGGAGACCTTTGTTGCAGGGGAAACCGCGCCTTACCCAGACCAGCCGGAGGACATTCCGATGCCGGTTTTCATCCGACGCGCCGCAGATGATCTGAAAGCCTTTATGTTCGAGGCGCGCATGTCCCAACGCCCTAACGACCGCGATAACGCGCTCCAGGAGTGGTTTTGGGGTGACACGGCGATTGGCGCGTTACTCAACCGGGTGGCCAAGCGCTTTGCGGATGAGGGCGACCAGCGCAGCGGTAGTGGCATCGCCCGCTAGCACGAAGTTATTGCTCCAAAGGGGCGTCGTGACTACTGCTACAAGTCAGGCAGCGCTCCGAAGTGATTCACCGGACCGTTGCGGTAAATGCTGCCACCGCGGTCATAGACCGCTGGTTCCCTGCCGCATGGAGGTGAGCACCAGCTGAATCTCCTGGCTGCTCATCCCGAAGTGGCGCAGCGCTTGGCGGGTCACCTCCAGCCCTGCCTCGAAGTCCGCCTCCACCAGTGCCACGTTGTCCCGTCCTCGGACGTCCTCCAGGCTTGACCGTCGGGACACGCGCGCTACTACGTCCAGCCGGGGGTTCAGCGTGAGGGCATGACGCACCGCCATGTCAGTGGCTAATGGGTCGGAGATGGCGACGATCATGATTCGTGCGCGGTTGAGGTGGCACATCTGCAGTACGGTGGAGTTGCTCACGTCGCCATAGATGTGGGGTACTTCGCGCCGGCGCGCCTCGCGGATCGAAGCCGGATCGAGGTCTATTACTAGACAGGGGAAGTTCCGTCGCATCAGGAGTGCGGCAATACCCCGACCGGTGCGCCCGTAGCCGCAGATCACAGCGTGCCGAGTTTCCGGCAGGGTTGCGCCGTCCTCAGCGTTTAAGTCCAGGTCGGACAGGCCGGAACGCGCCGTAAGCGCTCCCGCGAACCAGTTGCCCAGCTGGACTAATGATGGGACCAGGAACATGGTGACGATGGCGGCGGCGAGGGTGAGGCTGAGTAGTTCCGACGAAATTAGCCCCGCACTCACGCCGGCCCCCACTAGAATAAAGCTGAACTCTCCCAGGGGAAGCATGTTGGTGGCCACTGCAATGGAGGGACGGACCGGGTAGCCCAGGAGCCGAACCGCCAATCCAGGGACCGCGCATTTCGCCACCAGGAGCACGCCAATGACCAGCGCGAGCAATCCCACGTTGTGCACCACGAACAATGGGTCCGTGAGCATGCCGATGGAGACGAAGAAGAAGCTGGCGAAGATGTCCCGCAGCGGCACCACGTCGGCTAATGCCTGGTGAGAGTACTCGGTCTCGCTGACAATAATGCCGGCGATGAACGCCCCCAGGGCCACGGACAGTTCCAGGTACACCGCGGCCGAAGCGGTGCCGATGACCAGGGCAAACACCGTGATGATGAAAAGCTCGCGGGAGCGCAGGCGGGCCACTTGGTCGAGTAGCCGCGGTGCCAGTACCGTGCCCAGTACCGCCATCGCGGCCAGGATCCCGAGGGCTTTGCCAGTGGCGGTTAAGGCAAGGATCGCAATGCTCAGCTGGTCTGCGCCGCTGAGGTCCAGCGGCACGGTGGTGACCAGCACCATAACAGGCACCACCGTCAGATCCTGGAGCAGCATGATGCCCATCAGGATCCTGCCCTGAATTGAATCGAGCAGGCCGCGCTCCAGCAGCAGCTTCAGCACGATGGCGGTGCTTCCGAGTGCGATGGTGTAGCCGAAGATGAGGCTGTCCCGTAGGGGCCACTGCAGCAGGTTGCCCACCAGCGTCCATAAGGCAACCGTTGCCAACATCTGCGCGCTGCCGGCCACCAGCACCGCACGACCGGATTGGAGCAGCGTCCGCAGTGACAGTTCGACACCCAGCGCGAACATCAGAAACGCCACGCCGATAGTGGCTACGTCTTCGATCTGCTCCGGCTCGGGGATGAGCCCCAGACCGTACGGCCCCACGATGATGCCGCTAAGCAAATAGCCGATGAGCGCGGGCTGCCGGACGCGCTGAGCGGCAACGCCGCCCAGCAGGGCGGTCAGCGTGACAATGGCAAGGTTGATCAGCAGTTGATAGTCGTGCATCAGCGTTTCGGTGTGGGTGATCCTGTTACGGCTTTGGTGGCATGCCGGGGTAGCCTGAACCGGCCGAGTCGCAGGTACTACTGGCGCTCACGCTAGCGCCCACACCGGACCAATGTGCTGGCCCATTTGCGTCCTGCCTGGCTTGTGCTACTATGGCATAAAGCATAAAGAATAGCTAAGGGCTTGTATAATATTTTTCTATAAATTGAGCGCTGGCTAGCGTGTCGGCGCAATACAGTCACTGTTTGAGCATGGCGCGCACCACGTGCCATGCGTCGGAGGAGACGCAATATGATAAGCGCGGTTCGTTCTCTCGATGACTTGGCCTCTGTGGAGCGCTACGACCTCGCGACGCTTCAGCTCTACCACAACCAGATGACCCTTATCCGCCGTTTCGAGGAGAAGGTCAATGAGATGTACACCAAAGCCAAGATCGGAGGCTACTGTCATCTTAACATTGGCGAAGAGGGTTCAATTGTTGGCTCTATTGCAGCGCTAACTGGGGACGACTATATCTTTACCAGCTACCGTGAGCACGGGCATGCCATCGCTCGCGGGATTCCTCCCAACGTGGTTATGGCGGAGCTTTTCGGCAAAGAGACCGGCGCCGCCCACGGGCGCGGCGGCTCGATGCACATGTTCGACCCCAGCCGCAAATTCATGGGCGGCTGGGCAATTGTGGGCGGCCATCTGCCCATTGCCGCTGGCGCTGCCATGGCCCTCACCTATCGGGACAACGGCGGAGCGGTGGCGTGCTATCTGGGTGAGGGCGCTACCAACATCGGCGCGTTCCATGAAACGATGAACGTATCCAAGCTGTGGAACCTGCCGGTGGTCTACATCGTGGTGAACAACTTGTACGAAATGGGCACACCGGTGGAGAAGACTACCGCTATCCCGGAGCAGTACAAGAAGGGCGCCGCGTACAACATCCCCGCGGAGCAGGTGGACGGAATGGACATCCTTGCCGTCTATGAGGCCACCGAGCGGGCGCTGGCACACGTCCGTGAGCACCAGGACCCGTATTTCCTGGAGCTGATGGCCTACCGCTTCCGCGGCCACTCGGTCATTGACCCCGCCCGCTATCGTTCCGAGGACGAAGTCAAGATGTGGATGGAGCGCGACCCCATCCTCCTGCTCCGCCATCGTATGAAGGCCGCCGGACTGCTGACCGATGAGCAGGTCGCGGAAGTAGAGCGCCAAGTAGAAGTAGTGGTTGAGGAGGCGGTAGCCTTTGCCGATGACAGCCCCAGCCCAGCTATCTCCTCGCTCTTTGACTACGTCTACGCCGAACCCAGAGGGCAATAAGATGGCTGTTATCACCATGCGCGAGGCGCTGAATCAAGCGCTGTTTGAGGAGATGACGCTGAACCCGGACGTGTTTGTGCTGGGGGAGGACATCGGCGTCTTTGAGGGCTCCTACAAGGTCACCGCGGGCCTGCTTAAGGAGTTTGGGGAGAAGCGAGTAATCGACACGCCTATCGCAGAGGAAGTAATAGTGGGCGTGGGGATCGGCGCGGCCATGCTCGGTCTGCGCCCCGTGGCTGAGATCATGACCATTAACTTCGTTCTGGTGGCTATGGACCAGGTGGTGAATCACGCCGCCAAAATCCGGTACATGTTCGGTGGTGAGGTCGGCGTACCGTTGGTGATTCGCACCCCTGGTGGCGGGGGGCAACAGCTCACCGCCCAGCACTCCCAGAGCCTGGAGGTCATGTTTGCTCACGTGCCGGGTTTGAAGGTAGTCGCGCCCAGCTCTCCCAGAGACGCCAAGGGCATGTTGAAGGCGGCGATCCGGGATGACAACCCGATCATGTTTATCGAGAACATCTCGCTCTACAATGTCCGCGGCGAGGTACCAGATGAGGAGTTCGTTGCGTCGCTCGACAAAGCGGAGATTATCCGTTCTGGCACA
Organism: Dehalococcoidia bacterium; assembly: GCA_965261835.1. Lineage (GTDB taxonomy): Bacteria > Chloroflexota > Dehalococcoidia > SHYD01 > SHYD01. Next base: position 888,851 of record OZ253478.1, read on the forward strand.
GACATCTCCCTCATCGGGCACTCTAAGGGCGTGGTGCTAGCACTGGAGGCCGCCCGGCGGCTCTCCGAAGAGTCCGGCATTGAGGCGGAGGTGGTAGACCTCCGAAGCCTCCGCCCGCTGGACCGGGAGACCATTGTGGACTCCGTGAAGCGCACCAACCGCGCCGTGCTCATCGAAGAGGGATGGCCAACCTACGGCATTACCGCCGAAGTATCGGCCACGTTAATGGAGCAAGCGTTCGATTACCTGGACGCGCCGGTGATGCGCGTTGGTGGCAAGGAAGTGCCCATGCCTTACTCCAAACCACTGGAGAACGCGGCGATTCCCACCGTGGATAGTGTACTGGCCGCGGCCCAGACGATTTTGTAATCTGCCACCGAGGGACTGACAATGGCAACCGAAATTACGATGCCCCGCCTGAGTGACACAATGTCCGAGGGCACTATTGCCAAGTGGCGTAAACAGGTGGGCGAGAAGGTTGATAAGGGTGACATCCTTGTCGAGATCGAGACGGATAAGGCGACCATGGAGTTGGAGGCTTTCCAGTCCGGCGTCCTCGGCCTGATCACGGTTGGCGAGGGCGAGACGGTACCCATTGGTGAATCTATCGGCCTGATGGTGGCCCCCGGCGAGGAGGTACCCGCCGCGGCGCCTGCTGCACCGGCGACCGCACCCGCTTCCGCCGAACTCGCGCCAGTACCGCAAGCGGCAGCCACCGCAGTGGCGGCAGCCCCGCCCGCTGTGCCGGATAGTCCGGAGGGAGACGACCGGATTCGGGTATCACCCTTGGCGCGGCGTATCGCCAGCGAGCAGGGGGCTGACCTGCGGCAGATTGCCGGCACCGGCCAGGGCGGCCGCATTACCCGTGACGATGTGGAGGCGTATCTCGAGCATCCCGCTGCCGCGTCGGCGGCGCCAATGCCTGCGGCCAAGATGGCGTTCCTTGCTCTGGAGGAAGCGGAAGGTGAGGAGCTAGCGAACCTTTCTTCCATGCAGCGCACCGTGGTGCAGCGGATGCTGGAAAGCAAAGCCGCGGCCCCCCACTTCTACGTCACCAGTGAGATCGACATGACGGAGGCGGTGAACCTGCGCCGCAGCCTCAATGAGGCGCTGGGTGAGGGCCGAGGAGTAAGCTTCAACGACATGATCGTGAAGGCTGCCGCGGGCGCGCTCCGGGCAGTGCCGCAGGTAAACCGCAGCTACCGGGACGGCAAGATGGTGAGCTACCGTCATGTCCACGTGGGTGTTGCCGTAGCCATCGCGGATGGCCTCGTAGTGCCGGTGGTGCGCCATGCCGACCACAAGTCAGTGGCCCAGATAGCCGCGGATACCAACGAGATTATCGAACGAGCCCGTAACCGCAAGCTGAGCCCCCAGGATATGGAGGGGAGCACCTTCTCTATTACCAATCTGGGCATGTACGACGTTGACCAGTTCACCGGGATCATTAACCAGCCCAATGCGGCCATCCTGGCTGTCGGGTCCATCGTGAAGAAGCCAGTGGTCAAGAACGACCAGATCGCGGTCTCAGACCGGATGCGGGTCACCATGTCCTGCGACCACCGGGCAGTCTACGGGGCCGATGCCGCAAGTTTTCTGAAAGAGCTGAAACGAATCCTGGAACACCCCCTGCTGTTGCTGCTCTGATACGATTTCTCGAGTGAAGCGGATAGGAACCCCCAATGAGGTGCCATAATGGCCGATGCTCCTTTTGATGTAGTAATCCTTGGCGGTGGTACTGGCGGCTATGTGGCCGCCATCCGCGGCGCGCAGCTTGGCCTGAACGTAGCCCTTATTGAAATGGAGAAGATGGGAGGCACCTGTCTGCACCGTGGCTGCATCCCAACCAAGGCGCTCCTGGAGAGCGCCGAGGTTCTGGAACTGACCCGCCGCAGCGCCGAATTCGGCGTGCACACCACCGCTCCCACCTTTGACTACGGGGCTATCCAGAACCGCAAGCAGCAAATAGTGAGTCAACTCCAGACTGGTGTGGAAGGCCTGCTGAAGCAAAATACGGTAACCACGTTCTCAGGCAAGGGCGAGTTTCTCAGTGCCACGAAGCTTCAGGTGACGCCGGCGCAGGGCGCCCCGTCCACCGTTGATGCCAAGCATGTCATTATCTCCACCGGATCGTCGCCTAAGAGCTTGCCGGGCATCCCCATTGACGGCGATGCGGTGATCACCAGCGACGAGGCGCTGGTGCTGGACAAACCACCGGCGTCCCTCATCGTGGTGGGCGCGGGCGCGGTGGGCGTGGAGTTCGCCTCGCTGTTCCAAGACCTGGGCACGGAGGTGACCCTGGTGGAGGCGCTGCCAACGCTTGTACCCCTAGAGGACCGTGACATTGGCCTGGAGCTGGAGCGGCGTTTCACCGTCCGGGGCATTAAGACGCTCAAGGGCAGCAAGGTGCTCACCGATTCTTTCAAAAAAACCAAGGGCGGCGTCAGCATTGATGTGGAGTCCGCCGGCAAGCAGGAGACCCTCAGCGCCGAAAAGCTGCTGATGGCGGTGGGCCGCGGCGGGCTGGTGGACGGCATGGGCCTAGACAAGATCAAGGTGGAGATGGACCGCGGCTACATCAAGGTCAATCCGCTGATGCAGACCGGCGAGCCCAACGTGTACGCTATTGGCGACGTGAACGGTGGAATGTTGTTGGCCCACGTGGCTGCTGCCGAGGGCGAGCTGGCGGTGGAGGCCATTGCCGGCGAGGAGGTGCGGCCACTCGATTACAATCGCGTGCCGCGCGGCACTTACTGCCGGCCACAAGTCGCCAGCTTGGGCCTCTCTGAGGCCCAAGCCAAGGAGCAGGGCTATGACGTGCGCACCGGCCGTTTCCCTTTCATGGCGAACGGGCGGGCGCTGATCTCCGGCGAGCCCAACGGCTTCTGCAAGGTGGTGGCTGATGCCGGCACCGGCGAGCTCTTGGGCGTCTTCATCATCGGACATAACGCTACCGAGCTCGTAGCCGAGGCGGCGCTGGGGCGGTTCTTGGAGGCCACTTCTTCCGAGATTGGGCTGAGCATCCACGCGCATCCTACCCTCTCCGAGGTGGTGAAAGAGGCCGCATTGGACGTGGAGCGGCGGGCCATTCATTTCTACCGTCGTTAGGCTAACCCTGTCGCAACCGTAGATTGTGGCTTCGCTCGAACAAGACGTTTGGCATAATATGACCGCATCACCCTCTCACTATGACCCCTGGTGGGCGCTCTCCCTGGACACCGTAGAGTACCAGGAGGCTTGGGACCTCCAGCGCCGCTTGGTGCAGGCCCGTCAGCTTGGGCTGGTGCCGGATAGCCTGATCCTGCTCCAGCATCCCCACACCTACACTCTGGGCCGCCGGGCCGCCATACAGCACGTGCTGTTTGACGAGGCGACCCGACTTGAACGGGGTGTGAGCCTCCATTGGGTAGACCGCGGGGGCGACATTACTTACCACGGTCCGGGCCAGATTGTGGGCTACCCCATCATGGATATCAGAAAGCGGGGGCTGGACGTCCACCGCTATCTGCGCACTATTGAAGAGGCCCTCATTAGGGCGTTGGCGCACTTTGGTATCCAGGGAGAGCGGGATCACGCGTACACCGGAGTATGGGTGGGCAAACAGAAGGTTGCGGCCATTGGCGTGAAGATAAGCCGGGGGGTCACCAGCCACGGATTTGCCTTGAACGTGGACACCGATCTTAGCTACTTCCAGGGGATTGTGCCCTGCGGTATCACCGACCGGGCCGTAACGTCACTCACCGAGTTGCTGGGCGGACCGCAAGAGATCGAGGCGGTGCGAGGAGTGGTGGCCGAGGAGTTTTTCAAGACTTTTGGTGGGAGCTGGGAACCGGTGACGTTGGCCGCAGTGCTGGCGCTAACCCCGCCCCCGCCACCGGCGGAACCTGCCGGACCGCCTGCTGCATCGGAACCGGCGCCGCTCCGGAGTGTCACCATCCAGGCGGGGTAGTGTCTGGCGGTCGCCAGCCCTCAAGCCAGCCTCATTACTACTGACATCAAGCCACCCTGGGCGAATAGAGTGACACCCGACACCCGGCTATGCCAGTCACACCGAGAAACCCAAGAGCGCAGCTCAGGCGCGCACTGGTGATTTGCAGGCTGTGCGCGGTTACCTTGACACTGACGCGCACGCATGCCACGATCAACTCAGGTACTCCGTACGGGGTGTAGCGCAGTCGGCTAGCGCGCTTGGTTTGGGACCAAGAGGTCGGCGGTTCGAGTCCGCCCACCCCGACCAGTGTTGCTAGCTAGAAAGCCGGGCCGGAAGTCTTTGGCAGCCAACGATCTACGACTTCAACAGCTTCTTGTAGCTGTGAACCGTGGCACGGTCTCACCGGAAGCGGCACTGGAACAGCTTAGAGACCTGCCCTACGAAAACCTAGGGTTTGCGCGCATCGATCATCACCGGGCGTTGCGGCATAGCTTGCCGGAAGTGGTCTATGGCCGGGGCAAGACCGTGGAGCAGGTGGTTGCCATTGTCCAGCGCATCGCTGATCGGTCAGACCGCTGCCTGGTCACACAGGTCCCGGATCAGTACTACCAAGCGGTACGCACCGTGCTTCCCGACGCTGTCTATCACCCTGTTGCCCGAGCCATCACCTATTGCCGCCAGCCGGAGCCGTTGTTGCCCGGAGTGGTGCTGTTGACGGGCGGGACGGCGGACCTGCCCGTAGCTGAAGAAGCAGCGGTTACCGCGGAGCTAATGGGCCACGCGGTGGTGAGCCACTGTGATGTAGGGGTGGCTGGCATCCACCGCGTGCTGGACCTGCTGCCGGATCTGCGCAGCGCCAATGTCATCATTGCAGTTGCGGGCATGGAAGGTGCGTTGCCTAGCGTGGTAGGTGGGCTGGTGGACGTGCCGGTGGTGGCACTGCCAACCAGCGTTGGGTATGGCGCAAACCTGGGCGGCATGACTCCGCTCCTGGCCATGCTCAACAGTTGTGCCCCCGGACTGGCAGTGGTAAACATTGATAACGGCTTTGGGGCAGGCTACTACGCCGCCTTGATCAACGGCCTCGCACATCGGGGAGTGCCTGCAGATGGATAAAGCAACCCAGTTAATAGATACACTGCGCTCACTGGACTCGGTAGTAGTGGCGTACTCAGGTGGCGTGGACAGCACTTTCCTGGCCGTGATGGCACACCGGACGCTGGGGCCGCGGGCGTTGGCGGTCACCGCTGTGTCCCCCAGCCTTGCGGCAGCGGAGCGGGCGGCCTCGGCAGATTTGGCGGCGCAGTGGGGTTTCCCCCACCGCGTTATCGAGACCAATGAGACGGACAACCCTGAGTACCTGGCCAATAACACGAACCGCTGCTACTTTTGCAAAGATGAGCTCTATACGCACCTGTTTGGGCTAGCAGCAGAGGAGGGCTTCGCGTCCGTGGTGGATGGCTTCAACGCCGATGATCTGAAGGACTTCCGGCCGGGTCACAAAGCGGGCCAGAAGTACGGGGTCCGGAGCCCACTGTTTGAGGCTGGACTAACGAAGGCAGAAATTCGCGCTCTCTCCAAGGAGATGGGTTTGCCTACCTGGGACAAGCCCGCGCTTGCCTGCCTCTCTTCTCGCTTTCCATATGGGACCCCCATCCTCCTGGAGATGCTGGGCCGGATAGACGCTGCGGAGTCATTCCTCCACAGCCAGGGTTTCCGGCAGGTGCGCGTGCGACATCACGACAAGACCGCACGCATCGAAGTCGATCCTACGGAGATTGTCCGCTTTGCCGATCCAGCGACGCGGGACGCGGTGGTTGCCCGGTTGCGGGAGCTCGGGTATCTCTACGTAACGGTAGACCTTGCCGGGTACCGTACGGGGAGCATGAACGAGGCCTTGCCTCATTTACCTCAGCCAGACACGCCGCGCAGGCAAACGTGAGGACCGCCTACTTCGACTGCTTCGCCGGCGCGAGTGGAGACATGATCCTTGGCGCATTGGTGGACGCCGGAGCGCCATTGGAAGCGGTCGAAAGTGGATTGGGGTCGTTGTCCTTAGCGGGCTACCGCATTTCAAGCGTCCCCGACCAGCGTGGTGTCATGACCGGCTCGCGTCTTTCCGTCCATCTGGAGGACTCCGCTTCAGACATGCCCCGGTCTTTGCATGCTATCCATAGCCTTCTGCGGGCCGCAGCACTGCCGGATGCCGTTCGGGATAGCGCGATGAGGATTTTCGAACGGCTGGCCGGAGTTGAAGCCCGCATCCACGGTATCTCTATAGAAGAAGTGCATTTCCATGAAGTTGGTGCGGTGGACGCCATCGTTGACGTTGTGGGAACGCTGCTGGCGTTACGCACGTTGGCCGTGGACCATGTGTATTGCTCGCCTTTCCCGTGCGCTCGGGGCGCGGTGCAGGCCAGCCATGGCGTCCTGCCGCTACCTGCCCCGGCTACGCTGGCGCTTATTGCAGACGCAGGAGCTCCCATCACGCCGCCTCCGGTTCAGGCGGACGGTCTGGGTGAACTGGTTACCCCTACCGCCGCCGCAATCTTGACCACCCTGGCCACGTTTCAGCAGCCGGCTATGAGCATGAGCTCGGTGGGGTATGGCCTTGGCGCAAGAGACCACCCGGCGTTGCCCAATGTACTGCGTGTCTGGATAGGAGAAGAAACGGGCCAGGTCTCCGGTGGGGCGGGCGCGACGCCCCAAGGGGTGGTGCAGTTGCTGGAGACAAACCTGGACGACATGCCCCCGGAGCAGTTGGGTTATGTGGTCGAATTGCTGTTCGAGTCCGGCGCGCTGGACGTCTGGTTCACGCCAATCCAGATGAAAAAGAACCGGCCCGGTGTCCAGCTGAACGTGCTGTCTAGACCCAAGGACGCCGCGGAGATGTCTCGGCTCATCCTGCGTGAGACTACTACGTTGGGTATTCGGACCACGCTATTGGACCGTTGGGAGGCTGCGCGCGAAGTTGTGCAGTTTGAGTCCAGCCTGGGAAGCGCCGCCGTCAAGGTCAAGCGACTTCAGGGCCAACTGGCAGGCGTGGCCCCTGAGTATGACGTGTGCCGCTTGCTGGCTCGTCAGCATGGCCTGAGCCTGCGTGAAGTCTACCGGTTGGTCGAAGCTGAGGGGTGGTCCATGCTTGAGGCAATGGAGCGCAACGGCTAATGCGCTCGATACGCGCCCGTGCGCTCCTCGTAGCGCTTGCGCAGTGGAGCGTCACTTGACCAATAGCGTTGGGTGGCCCCACCTTCCCCCTGCTGATCGTCTTGATTGAACGCTGCTATGCGAATATGCGTGGTCGCCTCGTCTTACCCGCGCTACCCGGGAGACATAGCCGGCACATTTGTCGAAGCGCTCACGCTAGCGCTGCTGAACGTTGGGCATGATGTGCGTGTGCTGGCGCCCGATCATCCCGCCGTCCAGCAGGAGTATGACCAGGCGCGACAAGTAACGCGGTTTCGCTACGGGCTACCAGGGTGGCCCCAACTCATGGGTTACGGGGAGGCGCTTGAGGATGACCAACGGCTCCGTTTCCCCGCCTACGCCCTTGCGGTTCCCTATCTCTTGACCGGCACCGCGGCGCTGCTACGCCTGGTCCGGCGCTGGCGTCCTCATGTGATCCATGCCCACTGGGTGTTGCCCAATGGCCCGGTGGCTATGCTGGCGGGACGGATTGCCCGGGTGCCGTTTGTGGTCACGCTGCACGGCTCCGACGTGTACCTTGCCCGGCGCGTGCCTCTCCTTAGTACGCTTACCCGGCGCACGCTGCGCCGCGCCGCTGCCGTGACTCTGTGCAGCCCGGAGATGGCGGAGGCAGTAGACGCATGGGGAGTCCCCGATACACAGCAACGTCTCATTCCCTGGGGCGCCGACCCGCAGCGCTTCCACAGTCCGGACTGCGCCGGCGTCCGCGCAACCTACGGCATCGGTGCGGACCAGGACGTCATCCTCGCGGTGGGACGCATGGTGGAGAAGAAGGGATTTTCACACCTCATCGAAGCCTTTGCCACCCGCACGGTGCACGCTCGCGGGCGATCGGCAGTGCTGGCCTTGGGCGGCGACGGCCCTTTACGGCCGCAACTGGAGCGGCAAGTACGCGCAGCCGGCATCGGGCAATCGGTGCGGTTTCTGGGACGGGTGCCCGCCGACCGTATGCCGGAAGTGCTGGGGATGGCAACCGTGCTGGCACTGCCTTCAGTGCAGGACGGTTCCGGCAACGTGGATGGCCTCCCCGTCATCGCCCTGGAAGCCATGGCGTCCGGTAAACCGGTTGTTGCCAGCCGTATCGCCGGCCTGCCGCTGGTGGTGCAACACGGGGAAACCGGTTTCCTGACTCCGCCCGGCAACGTGCCAGCCCTAGCCGCCGCGCTGGGTGCGTTGCTCGATGACCCCGCGCGGGCGCAGTCTATGGGTGCAGCGGCGCGCCGCGTGGTAGAGACCGAGCTAAACTGGGATGCTGTTGCTCAGCGGTACGTGCAGATTTACCAACAGGCCATTGGCGGCTGACATGCGTATCTTCATCTGGGGTGGGGATTCTTGGGCCAACAAGGGGGACGATGCCGTGCTGGCTGGCACCCTCTCCGCACTGCGGCAGACGCTGCCCGACGCAGACCTAGTGGTTGCCTCCGGTGACCACGCTCGGACTGCGGCGCGGCACTACGTGACGGCGGTGCCGCGCTTTAGCCTAAGCCTGCTGGTTGCGCTGGCACGGTGCAACCTCGTGCTGTGGGGTGGCGGGCAAATGGTGCAAAATGCTTCCAGCAAGTCTTTTCTGTTAGTGCAAGTGCTCTTTCTCTCCTTGGCCCTTATCATGCGAAAGCCGGTGGTGTGTTACGCACAAGGAGTGGGCCCGGTGCACGGCAGGCTCAGCCGTCGCCTTATCGGAGCCGTACTTGCTCGGCTGACTGCGGTGGTGGTACGTGACCGGGCCTCTGCGCTGCGGATGGAAGCGCTGGGGCTTCCACGGTCGCGCGTGCAGCTGGCCGCAGACCCGTCGTTCTGCCTGCTCCCTGCAGCTACTGAGCGAGCCACCGCCGCAATGGAACGTCTGAGCCTCCAGCGGCCCTTTGTGGTGTTTGCGCTCCGACGTTGGGGCCACTACCGCAGCGGCTGGCTTCCGGTCCGCTTCATGCGGGCCACACCGGCCACGAGTGATGATGGGCGTTACGCCGGCTTCTGCGCCGCGTCGGCTCAGGCTGCCGACAAGCTTGCCATGTTGGGAGTGGACGTGCTCTTCCTTCCCATGTGTCCGGGGGGTGACCAACATGACGACATCGTGGCGGAAGATGTGATCGCCCGGATGCGGCGGGCGGACTGTGCTACCGTGCTGCGGGATGACTTCGATCCGGCCTTGCTCAAAGCGCTCCTTGGGAGAGCCGAGCTTGTGGTGGCGATGCGTACCCACGCGGGCATCCTGGCCGCCGATACCGGCGCACCAGTGGTGAGTCTGAGCTATCAGGGCAAAGGCGCCGCATTGATGGAAGAGTTGGGTTTGCCAGGGTATGTGCTAGACGTGGACTGTCTGAACGCGGATGGCTTGTCGGAACTGGTGGGACGGGGTTGGCGGGATCGCGCGGCCCTGCGCCGCGCGATCTCTGGCCGTATTCCAGAACTGCGACAACGCAGTCACGTTGCGCTACCTCTGGCCTTGGCGGCAGCGGGGCTAGCCGTCGCCGAAGCGCCTACGGAGCAGGCATATCCGTCCCGGTAGCTACTACCGAGCCCAGGTGGCGCAGCTGCTGGGCGTGCACCCAGGGCACGGGCGCCTCCTGGAAGTCGGCGCTGCCGACGGGCAACTCCTGGCGCATCTTGGCTACGCGGCGGGCCTCGCGCTCGATCTCACGCCACCACTGAAGGTGGCAGTGCCCTTTGTCCAGGGCGATGGCCGTTGGCTCCCCTTTAGCAAGGCGGCTTTCGAGATGGTGGTGGCCTTCGATGTCCTGGAGCACGTTCCAGACACGCGCCCGCTACTTTCCCAGCTCTTCCATGTACTCAAACCGGGCGGGACGCTGTGGTTAAGCGTCCCCAGCCGGGGTTACCGGGCGTTTCCGGGCTTCCTTACCGCATGGCTCCACCGCCGGTGGGGCCACCTGCGGCCGGGCTACGAACCGGAAGAGATGGTGGCGCTGCTGCCTCCCGGCATTTCGCTTGAGCGTATTGAGTGGAACGAGCCCGCCTACCGGCTGTGGTATGCGGCCGTGTGGGCCTTGGGTATGCTGGCGCCGGCCGCGGCCCGCGCCGCCTTGCGGCTCATCGCTCGCTACGACGCGGCTCACCGCTCAGGCCGTTGCGGCCACTACTTCTTCCGGGTGACCGCCCCTGGCGAGTCTGCTTGAGGTTACCGGCGCAGGTAGCGCTAACTGGCGACGCTCCCAACCAACCGTACCAACCGTACCAACCGTACTAATCGTTGTCCCGTTGCCAGGTGCTCTGCCTCTCGGGACTTCCTGGTTCACAGCACGCTATGCTTAGTGGCTACTGCGGGCGCTGCTGCCTCGTGCCGACTAGGTTGTTAAGCGGCGGTAGAGGGCAGGCACCCGGCGCGGCAGCGATTCAATCTCATGCACCACTTCGTAGCCAATGTCGCCGCACATCGCCTTCAAGTAATCGTGGCCCTCTTTGTCGATGGAGATAGCGAAGGGAGTCATCCCTTTGGCCTTTGCTTCATTGAGGGCGGCTTTGGTGTCATGGACGGCGTAGTCTTTCTCGTCTGTCATCACGCCGTCGATGCCCATGGCGCCGCTATCCGGCGGCCGCCCCCGATCTTTGTACGCGTCCTCCAATTCCCACGGCAACGTGCCGTAGTCCCGATCCTGTGGGCGGCCGTCGCTGAGCAGCAAGAGAATCTTGGTCTGCGCTTCGATGCGTTCCAGCTTCGCCACGGTGTGCCGGATGGCCGCGCCCATGCGGGTTCCCTGGAGCGGGACGATTTTGTCGATGCGCCCGCGAATTTGTGGAGTGTAAGTCTCCTCGAGGTCCTTCACCATGAAGAACTGGACGTCACTCCGGCCTGAACTGGAGAAGCCGTAAATGCCGTAGCTGTCTCCCAGCCGTTCCAACGCTTCGATGAGCAGCACAAGACTCTCTTTTTCGAGATCGATGATCCGCTTGCCGCTTCGCCCGGCCTTGGCCGGCCCGCCCTGAAGGGAGTCCGGTTGATAAGCCGTCATGTAGTGCTTGAAATCTTGGTCCACCCGCTCGTCAGTGGAGAGGCTCATGTCCAGCAGTAGTGCCACCGCTACGCTGCGCTCCGTCTTTCGCCGCCGCCAGTACACCTTGTCGTACAGCCCAAGACCGGCCTGGCGGTTCACCACAGATTCGATGACGGAGTCTAGGTCGAACTCCTCCCCGTCAATGAGCCGCTTCACCTTGTTCATGCCTTCGGGCCGCATCATCTCGAACTGTTTGCGCAGCGCGCTGACCAGGCCCGGGTGCTGCTCGAGCGTTTGCTCATAGAAATCGTCCGAGCCCTCTTTCAGCACCCGTTGGTAGAGCCGGCACCAGGCCGGGCGGTATGCCCGGATGCGATAGTCCCACTCGTCGTAGTAAAAGACCTGCGCCTCCGGTTCCGCCACGCTGTCCAGCAGCGGCGAGGTTTGACGCCCCAGACTGCGCATGTTGGCCTTCAAGCTCTGGGTTAGGTGTAAATCGGCGTTCACGGCTTCACTGCCGCTGAAGGTCTCCTGGATGTCCCCCGTTTCCTCTTGCACCATCTCCCGCAGGAGTTCCAGCGTGGCATCGTCCAACGGCTGGCCGTCCCCAGAGGTGTCACCTTCCTGCTCTAGGCGCTCCAGCAGCTCCTGCATGAGCTCCGGCCGCGGGTCGCTCCGGTAGGGCACTTGCGGCACCGTCATGAAGGGGGATTGCTCTTCTTCACCCTCGGTGGGCTGCTGGTCGCCCTGATCGCCCACCGGCAGCGGGTTGGCCCGTGCGAACTCCATGGCGAGCTGGTTCAGGTCTTCCGCGGCCGGGTCATAGGGTTCGGTGGGAAGCTGGAGTTCTATCCATTCATGTATCGGCACCGCCTGCCAGGGTGCGTTGGGCACCTGGCTTACTAGTACGTAGAGCCGCATGGCGGCCTCGGTCACGTCTTCCACGGTGGCTGTCGGCAGCGTCAGCAGGTTCAGCAGTCGCGCCGCTGTCTCGAAGTGCCCCGCAAAGCCTGCCGGTACCTTTACCGTTGTGCCGGGGCGGAGGGTATGCCGCACCAGCGTCTCCATCAAGTACATGCGGAGCGGTAGGCCATTGGCAGGCGGACGGGCGTCCAGGCTATGCTCCTGAATCCGCCGGAATGGGTTGCGGATGCCCCGGAACTCCCGCACTAAGGCGGTGTCAACGTGCTGGTCCTCGGCTAAGCCGAAGAGGTCTCGTGCCAGCGCCTGGTCGGCGAATAGATCGAAGAAGCGCTCAAAGTCCGACGCGAAGGCCCTCGTTGTCCCAGAACGCTGGTGTGCCAATTCCCGTAGTGACCGCAGCAGCACTCCCGTACGCTCAAAGGTGAAGCCGTAGGTGCCGTAGAGCAAGTGCCCAGCCTGGTGCGTGGTAAGCACTTTGTACGCTTCGAAATTGGTCTGCTTGCTGGAGAACTGTCCCATGAAGCTGGGGGCGAAGATCGCGGTGCCGTGGATGTCCAGCCGTTCACTCCCAATCCAGCTTGGTGAACCCTCTTGCAGGTCCGCAGTGGACAGAATGGACACGGAGCGCCCCATTAGCGCTTGGCTGTACATGCGGAGGACGTCTCGCACCTCGCCCAACGTCACACCGGACGAAAGCGCCGCGAGGGCGTCCTTGGCCTGACGAGACTGCAGCTTGAAAAAGCTCACTCCGGATGCGAAGTGGGTTGCCAATAGGTCTTCACCCCGGGCCGCCCACGCTTCCAGCTCTTCAGGCTGCAGGCGGGCCAGTACTTCTTGAGCGTTGCGTAGCAGCTCATGCGCCGCCGTGAGTGACCGCGTGGCTACTCTGGTAGCCACGGGAAGCAGTGCGCCCAACTGGGCGGGGGTGAGGTTGCTGGCGGTTGCGGCCGCTTCCTTCAGAAATTCTGAGAACTGCATGGGGGTTAGCCGCCGTAGAGACCGCACGCTCTCTAATAAGACGGAACGGTCCTCTCTTTCCAACCGGAGCAGCAGGGCGCCGCCGGCCTCGAAGTAGACGTTGAGCGACCATGGATTCACCGCCGCCAAGTCCGCGGCAGCGGTCAGGAGGTCGCCCTGTTGCTCCCGGTCAAGCCGGGGTAGGCTGGTTGCCGCGGCCTCCAGCACACTTTTTGCCACCACGGCCGGTCGAGAGGGGATTGCCGCCAGCAAGCCCGCGAGGGTGCTTAAGGTTTCGGGGGAGAGCTTTGACACAAAAGTAGGGCTAAGCTCGAAAAACGCGGTGGTTAGCTCCAGCGTTTCCGGCCGGTCATCGTAGAGCGTGTGTCCCGCTGCCAACCAGGCACGGAACACCGGCTCCGGCATTTCGCCGGCCAACGCTGTGGACGCCGAGAACAAGGCTAGGGTGGCGGCCTGCGCCGCCTCGTCGCCGATGACGCCGAGCCGCCCAACTATTTGCGCCCATTCAGCTTGCACGGTTGGGCTAGTGCGCGTGGCGACGGCGCTGGCCGCCGCGTCATACGCACCCCTTAGCTCAGGAGTGGGCAAATAGTTGGAAAGTGGATCGCCGGGGGAAGCGTTACTCAAGCAGACAGTCTCTTCTGCGGAATGATTACTTATGCTCATTCTAGTATGCTCACCGCGCCCTCGCAAACCGCGGCCGCAGCTACAGGGGTCTATTGACGAATACGGGCACGAGCAAGCGGCGGGGGGCAACCCCGCCGCTATAGAGGCGAATGGGTCGATGACGGGTTGGAGAGGTAAGGATGTCGCGGCCGGGCTGCCTGCATTATTTCGCTGTAAGAGAGGCCATTCAATCGGAAGTCCGGCAGCTCTTGACTCACCCGCGCGTAGTAGCGGAGCAGCATCAGATAGCGCCTCACCAGCTCCGGCAGCAGGAACGAGTTGCGCACATGCTCCCGACCGTGCTCCCCTAGTTTGCTGGCCGCTTCAGGATTGTCTAGGAGCCAGCCCATTTTGTCTGCAATGGCGTCTATATCCAGCGCATCCACCAACAAGCCTGTCCTCGCCTCGAGCACTTGTTTGGTAATGCCGCCGGTTGTTGAGCCGATTACCGGCGTTCCTTGCCACAGCGCTTCCGAGACCACTAAACCGAACCCTTCTTTGGTGGATACCTGAATGAAGCCGCGGGCGATCCGCATTAACGAGCCCACCACACGGTCGTTGTCCTCCACGTTGACTAGGAGGCGCACATTGGGGTCGCCGTCCGCTTCGCGGCTCAAGCGCTCTAGCATGTCGCCGCTTTCCGGGTCATCGGCCGCGGTGTTGCCCAGGAAGATCAGGTAGGGTGGCGGACTATCTTTGCGCTCTTTACACAGCCGCCGGAACGCTTTGAGGATAGTGCTCTGGTTCTTGTGGATGTCATAGCGCGATATGGCGGCCAGTATGGGGCGTTCTGGGTCAATATTGTGCTCGTTCAGCAGCGGCGCCAGGACGTCTAGGGCCTCACGCTCCGTGTACTGGTGGTTCTTCGGGGCCAGCGGGTCAATGCAGGGGGTTATCTGATAGAGGGGGACTTGCAGCCCTGGCCCTACAAATTCCGGCATGGTGAATATAGCGCCGGCGTATTGGTTGATGTAAGGCAGCAAGAACCGCCATACCATCCAGTGGGGGTTTGACGTGTCCACGTGGCAACGCCACAGCGTATTGCCGAAGATAACGCCATTCATCACGAGCGCGGCCGGTTGAGGGTCGTGGATGACCACGAGGTCGGATGAGATGTAGGTGTGCTTGCTGCCTTCGGCAAGGGTGCCAAGGTACGCGCCAAAGATCTCCTCCACGGTCAGGGGTTGCTCAACGCCCTGCAGCATGTTGTGGAGCTTTTTGGTGACCCTAAAGAAGTCCTCGTCGCCGTGCATCACGTGCCAGTGCGCGTGTACGCCAAGCCCCCTCGCCAAGGGCACAGCGCTCCTGAGCATTTCTGCGACGCCACCACCTGCAGCCGTGGAGTTCACGTTGGACCACGTCTTGCCTTCTACCTGACCCGCCAGGCGCTTAATGTGCTCGACGGCCTCCATGCCAATAAATGGCTCGTACGCTGCGATATCGATCACAGGTTCGGGTTCGTACTCAACAATACTGGCAGGGGTACTGGCAGGGTTAACGAGCGTGGGCTTGTGTTGAAGCATTCGGCAAACCTCTGGCTTTGGCGTTTGATTTTGCAGTTGGAGGGAGTGCCCTCCGTGCTACTTCCTGAATAGAGTGTACCGGCTTTCCCTCGAACGGACCGCATGCGCAAACGGAGGGGGCGCTGATGCGCCCCCTCCGTTGGTTAGCTCACAGATAGCACTGATAGCTATTGACCAAGCGTAATGCCCTGCAGTGGCGCCAGCCACTCTTGAGTAAGCTTTTGGTCGGCGTAATTCGCTTGGCGAGAGATGAAGTTGTACTTTTTGCCCTTGGTTCCAATGGATTGAGTGAAGGTCTCCACATCAGTCCGGGCACTGTTGATTGGCACCTCTTTGCACCAAGCGGCCTGCCCTGCTTGGGTAAGGAACCAGTTGGTGAAGAGCTTTGCCGCGTTTGGATGGGGCGCCTTGTTGTAGAGCATCGCACAGTAACTGACTGCGTAGTCCATTTCCGGGATATCCAGGAAAAGGATGTGGTCTGCCAGACCCTCTGCCCGGAAATCTTTCAACGTCGCCTGCGTAATGCCCATGACGATGGGGTACTTGTGGCGTACTATGGCCTCGGCCTTCGTGCGGTTGTCTCGGATAAAGACCGGCTCCTGGTCGACGAATAGCTTCTTAAGGACTTCGTCGGCATCGGGCACCAGACGCCGCGTCGAGGACGCCGACAGCCAGGTGGACCCACTCCGGACATCGGTGATGACCATCCTACCCTTCCACTTGGGGTCCAGTAGGTCATGGATGGTCTTGATTTCGTTAGGGTCCACCACTGTCGTATCGATAGCCACGTTGTGATTGACCTCGAAGGAGTGGCCGAAGGCAAGCTCCTTGTTGGTGTCCATGAACCGCTCGTCAAAGCTGTCAACCCACGCATTGTCGTCCAGAACGTCGGGCCGGAAAATGAGGGGGCGAATGGGGTCCCACGTGCCGTCTGGCCCCAGGCGGATGAGTGCGCTGTTGGGTGGGACCACCAGAACGTCAAACGAGTAGATGCCGGCCTGACGTTCCTTCCGCATCTTGGGTACCCATACGCTGGAGGAGTTCTCCGCTTGGTGTTCTATCGTAATCCCGAATTCCTTCTCAAAGTGGGCGTAAGCGGTACGGTACCCAGACCCGGAGAGCGTAAACAGGCCGAGCTTGCCTTCTTTTTTGGCGGCTTCCACCGTCTGCTCCCATTCTTTCTCCCATGCCGCCATGGCAGGCGCCGCAGGCGCCGCGGGTGCCGCGGGCGCAGCGGGAGCTGCAGGTTGGGCCGTAGCCGCAGGCTGGGATGGCTGGGCAGGTTGGGCCGGCGCAGGCGCCGGAGCCGGTGCAGGCGTCGCTGCAGGGGCGCATGCGGCAGCGGCCAGGGCCACGCCGGTTGCCCCCAGGAACGTTCTTCGTTTGATTCGAGATGTGCCCATGTCTATTGACCCTCCCTTAGAATGAGTTCATCTGACGCTCATGGCCGGTAAACTGCCGCCTACTAGCCCACTTGGCTGTAAGAAGCCGATTAAACCTTTATACCACTACTTGTCAATAGGTGTTCCAATTGTCGGGTCTTGAGCGGGCCGGCGGCTTGAACTTGAAACTGCATAGACCGATGGGTAAAGTGTGCATAGCACGCATTATTCATCCAAGGAGATTGCAGAACGATGGCCACTCAATCGCTTCCTCGAACCAAACGGATCGATGCCGACAGTCACTTCTTTCCACAGCTTGACTTCGATGAAATGACGCGGTTGCTCAAAGACCGCGGTTATCCTGCTCAAGAAGCGGACATGATTATCCGGGACTGCGCCACCTTCACCGGTCAGAGCGGCCGCCGCGGCGGCTTCTCCCGCTCGGCTCAGGGCAAGAAGCTGGGCGCCACTGACTCCAGCGATCTCCGGGGTGGCGGCGGCCAGGCGGCTGGCATGGCTGACGTTGAAGAGCGTGCGAAGCTTATGCTGGAGACCGGGTTCGATATGCAGGTGCTGATTCCAGATGGAGTCTACTCCAACCTCTTCTGGGGACCCCAAACGCGGCCTGTGGGAATGCTGGAAGAAGGCGTACGATTGGGGCTCGCCATGGGGTTCAACAATGCTGTGGGCGCGGCGCAGCAGCAGCGCGGCGACCGTTTCATTGGCACTGCTATCATGCCTATCCCCGACGTGGCCGCCTCCTGCGAGGAAGCCACCCGTGCAGTCAAGGAACTGGGCATCAAGGCGATTACACTCCCCGGCAACTGGATGGGCACTAACTGGGATGCGCTGGAGCTCTATCCCTTCTGGCGCACCGTCAGTGACCTGGGCGCCACAATTTACGTGCACCACATTCCCTTCCAGCCGGAGAAGGGTCACACCGACCATCAGCCTTCCAGCTATATCTTGGGCTATGAACGCATCCGCCGCCTGCACATCAGCGCCTACATTGGCTTCGGCATTGAGTACATTTGGGGCATCGCCTGCCTCACCCTTGGCGGTGTGCTGGAGGAGTTCCCCGATCTCAAGTTCTGCTTCTTCGAGTCAGGCGCAACCTTCCTGCCCTGGCTGATGTTTCGCCTCGACCAGTCCTTCCGGGTGGAACCGCAGTGCGCCCGCACCAGCACCAAGCCCAGCGAACTGATCCGGCGTTCCATCATGTTGGGCGTGGAACCGGACGAGTTCTTCTTGCCGCAAGCAATCTCCGCCATTGGCAGCCAGAACTTCATTCTGGGCAGCGACTATCCCCATCCACCCTCAACTTTCCCCAACACCGTCTCGGGGATTGAGAGTATGGAGGGTCTTTCTGACGAGGACCGGGTGAATATCCTGGGCGCTAATGTGGCTCGGGCAATGAACATCCAGTAGCCCTCAAACAACGCATCACTCATCGCCCGGAGGCCGTGCATCGGCCTCCGGGCGATGAGTGTGCACGATTGACGTGAGTAGTGACGTGACAGTCCCCGAGCTAGTGGAGCAAATGAGGGCGCTGGATGTTGGTACCCCAATGGGGGAGATTCTCCGCAACCACTGGCTTCCATTTCTGAGGGCAGAGCAACTGATAGAGCCTGGCGGGCGCCCCAAGCGAGTACGTTTGCTAGGGGAATGGCTGGTAGCCTTCCGGGATACGGCAGGCCGGTTGGGTTTGCTGGACGGGCTCTGTCCCCACGAGGAAGGCGATCTGGGCTGGGGGTTCAACCGAGAGGAGGGGCTGGTATGCCCCTACCACGGCCTGGTGCTGGACGTGGACGGCAATTGCTTGGCCGCCCCTTGGGAACCGCCGGGCCGAGACCGTCTCTCCCAGTATCGCACCGCCGCGTACCCGGTGCGCGAGGTCGGAGGACTACTCTGGACGCACCTGGGCGATGCCAAGGATGCGTTGGAGATGCCGTCCCTTTCCTGGGAGGATGCGCCGGCCGATAGCTGGTTGGTGCAGGATCTCCCACTGGCCAGGGCGCATTACCTTGAGTTGCTAGCCGGGGCGCTCGGTGAAGCGGGCGCAATCGCGCTACTTCCTTCGAGTGCAGAGTGCAGAACCGCCGATGGCGCCCTGCTGCGACGTATCCTGCTACCGGTAGATGAGTCGCAGTCCTTTGGGTTCGCGGTCACTTGGCACGCGTCCGGTGACCTAGGGAGCACCGCCGCCGCAATGCCAAAGCCGGCCGCGCTGTCCACCTTACCCGAAGCTTTTGTGCGGGTCGTGGCGGACCATGCTCTTCTGGAGCTCTCATCCGATCCCCCGCGTTCTCCTTAGCACAGCAGCACAGCCGGGAGAACAACAGGGCGGCGTGCTAGGGCATCGGGCGGCTTACAGGCTGATCCCCTGCCAGTACCGTTTGCCGTCGGCCCGGGCGATCTTGCCGTAACCAGGCGGCGAAAAATGCCCGTTCAGCAGGCCCATGTCCCCGGCCTCCGCCTGATTCAGCAGCCGAGTGCGGGTTGCGATGGCCTGTTGCCGGTCCATGTCGAAGGTGGATTCCCACTCCGGTTCAGTAACTTCGGCGGGATGGTGTACGGCGTCGCCTAGCACCATCGCCCGTGCTCCACCGGATGTAATCGATACGCTCATGTGGCCGGGGGTATGTCCCGGGGTGTGCTCCATCGCCAGCTCGTCGGTTACCGTGACATCCGTCGGGCATAGCTCGAGCAGCCCGCGTTCTCGCAGCTTGGAGAGGATGACATAACTCGGATTGAGTGGCCGGTCCGGCCGCTCGGCGAGTTGCGCCAGCAGATCCCATTCCAACTGATGGATAAGGTGGCGGGCGTTCGGAAAGTAGGGATCGCCTGCGGGTGATACCGCGCCCCCAATGTGGTCGGCGTGCATGTGGGTAAAGAGCACGGTGTCCACATCCTCTGGCGCCACACCGGTTTCGTGCAACGCCTCTATCAGGCGTCCGGAGAGGTTGGCGAAGTGCGATATCTGCGGCGCGGGCCCAACGCCGGTGTCAACCAAGACCCAGCGCCCCATGGAACGCAACAGGTAGGCATGGTAGAACATGTGCCACGTGGTCGGCCCGCCGAACACTTCGGGATAGCGTTCCCGGTAATGCGCCCATGTCTCTAGTGATACGTCGGGATATACCTGTTGCAACGAGCGGGGGTAGTCACCCGCGGCGTCCAGAATGGGGTAAACAGTTACTTGGCCGATGCTGAAACTGGACGTCACTCCGTCCTCCTCTTACTCCTGTGCCGCGCGCGCAAGCCCGTGCTCCCAACTATCGGCCAATGCCACAATTGGCAGGTCTATGGTGGCGCCAATGACCAACCGTTCGCCGCCGACCACTCCTATGCGGGTCACGGGGACGCCAGTTGTGGCAGCGCGCTGCTCGGTAAGGGCAGCACTCTCCGGGCTGACCGAGATCACGATCCGGGACTGCGCCTCGCCGAACAAAAGGACGTCGTTCCGTCCGGTGGCTGCTAGCGGAGCGGCGTCCACCCCCAGTTCACCGGCGATGCAGCACTCTGCCAGGGCCACTGCCAGTCCGCCGTCGGAGCAGTCGTGGGCGGACTTGATCCAGCGAGCCGAGATACCTTCTAGGCAGAGCGCTTGGACTACGGCTTCGCGCTCCAGATCGATGGTCGGGCGGCCGGCCACCAGGCCGTGCAGCGTTGCCAGGTATTCGCTGCCAGCGAGGTTATCGGCGGTACCGGACGCCGGGCCGGAGAGATCGGCGCCGATCAAATAGACCACGTCTCCTGTGGTTTTGAATGCCGGGGTGCAGTGGCGCTCCACCTCCTCCAGCAGCCCCAGCATGCCAACAATGGGCGTGGGGTAGATGGCTTGTCCCATGCTTTCGTTATAGAGGCTTACGTTGCCGCTGATGACCGGCGTGCCCAGCCGATCGCAGGCGGCGCTCATGCCCCGGATGGCCTGTTCAAGCTGAAAATAGACCTCCGCCCGCTCCGGGTTCCCGAAGTTCAGGCAATCGGTGAGGGCCGCGGGCCGGGCGCCCACGCACACTACGTTGCGGGCGGCCTCCGCCACGGCAATGGCGCCTCCGGCCCAGGGGTCCAGGTAACAAAGGCGGCTGTTGCCGTCGGTGGCGAGGGCGATGCCCTTGGCTGTTCCCTTGATGCGCAGCACGGCCGCGTCAGCTCCCGGGGCGACCACGGTATTAGTGAGCACTTGGTGGTCGTACTGCCGGTAGACCGAGCGCTTGCTGGCGATAGTAGGCGAAGCGATCAACGCCAGCAGCGCATCGCCCCATGATGCGCCATTGGGCGGCGCATCGGACAGTTGCGAGAGGTCGTAGTGTTGGAGGCGGGCGACCTCCGGGGCCTGGCGGCCCTCCCGCCGGTACTGGGGGGCTTCGGTGAGTGCCTCCACGGGCGCTTCCGCAACTACCGCGTTGCCTTCCAGGATGCGGGCTACCGGCTCGTCGATGACCTGGCCGATGACCTCGGACATGAGGTCCCACTTGTCGAACAAGGCTCGCACTCGGTCTTCGTAGCCCTGCTTGACAATTACCAGCATGCGTTCTTGGGATTCGGAGAGCATCACTTCGTAAGGCGTCATGCTGCCGGCCCGCCGAGGGACCTTCAGCACGTCGATCTCGATGCCTACGTCGCCCTTGGCCGCGCATTCCACTGCCGCACTGGTGAGGCCGGCTGCGCCCAGATCCTGCAAGCCCACAATCCAATCGGTCTGCACCAGCTCCAAGCAGGCTTCCAGGAGCAGTTTTTCCATGAATGGATTGCCCACCTGGACGGCGGACCGCAGCTCCCGCGCTTCTTCAAAGGTGCGGGAGGCCAGCCCGGACGCGCCGTGGATGCCGTCCCGTCCGGTATCGGCGCCCACCAGCATCAGCGGGTTACCGGCCCCGCTGGCCTTCGCGCTGACGATGTTGTCGGTCTGGATAAGGCCCACGCACATAGCATTCACCAGGGGATTGCCGGAGTAAGTGGGCGAGAAGATCACTTCGCCGCCAACGTTGGGAATCCCCAAGCAGTTGCCGTAGTGGGAGATGCCGCCCACCACGCCGTGGAAGAGATGGCGGTTGCGCGGGTCTGCGAGCGGGCCGAAACGCAGCGAGTTCAGTAGGGCGATGGGCCTGGCCCCCATGGCGAAGATGTCCCGCACGATGCCGCCGACCCCGGTGGCTGCCCCCTCATGCGGCTCGATGGCCGATGGGTGGTTGTGCGACTCGATCTTCATGACGATAGCGGTCCCACCGCCGATGTCGATGACGCCGGCATTCTCCTTGCCCACCTCTATCAGCACCTGCGGGCCACTGGTGGGAAAGAGGCGCAGCAGCGGCTTGGAGTTCTTGTAGCCGCAGTGCTCACTCCACAGCGAGCCGAACATGCCCAGCTCCACAGAGGTGGGCGCACGACCTAGCCGCTGGAGGATGAGTTCGTATTCCGCGCGACTGAGCGCGAGTTCATCGAGGGTGGACTGGTCTACCGACATGTACAACCCACAAGCATTACGGGGAGACCGTGGCGGCGCGCGCAATCACTGACTGGAAGATAAACCGCCCGTCCGTGCCGCCTAGGAGTCCCTCACAACAGCGCTCCGCGTGCGGCATCATGCCTAGCACGTTGCCGCGACGGTTCACAATCCCCGCGATGTTGTGCAGCGCCCCGTTGGGGTTAGCCGCATCGGTAATCTGGCCGTCCGGGGTGCTGTAGCGGAATACCACTTGGTTGTTGTCCTCCAGATCCGTCAGCACGTCCGGGTCGGCAAAGTAGTTGCCGTCGCTGTGGGAGATGGGAATGTGCAGCACCTGGCCGGGCTCGAGCGCACTGCTGAAGGGAGTGGCAGTGTTCTCAGTGCGGAGGTCGGTCCATTGGCAGCGGAACTCCAAATGGCAGTTGCGGATGAGCGCGCCGGGCAACAGGCCGGCCTCGCACAGGATCTGGAAGCCGTTGCAGATGCCCAGCACCAGGCCGCCCCTTGCCGCGAACTCCGTGACCGAGGCCATGATAGGAGAGAACCGGGCAATGGCTCCGGTGCGCAAGTAGTCTCCAAAGGAGAAACCACCGGGAAGGATGATGCAGTCGTAGCCGGAGAGGTCGGTGTCCTTGTGCCAGAGGTAGGCAACTTCCTGGTGCAGCACGGTGTCCAGCACGTGGAAGCAGTCCCTGTCGCTCCAAGTGCCGGGGAACACAACCACGCCGAACTTCATCCGTTTTGTCCGGACGCGCGGCGTTGGTCTTCCACGGGCAGCCGCAGCGGCTCGGCGGGCTCCTCAGCGGCTGGCGTGGGGTACTGCACCCGGGGATGGTAAATGCCCCGCAGCGCACTCTTGAACACCGCCTTGATCCGCTCGATGTCGCGGAGCGTCAGGTCGCATTCGTTCAGCTGGCCTTCGGTCATGCGCTCTGTGACCACTCGCTCCACAAGGCTGTCCAGTGCTTCGGGTGATTGGATGGTGGCGCTTCGGGCGATGGCCTCCACCGAGTCAGCGAGCATGACCACGCCGGTCTCACGAGACCGCGGTGCTGGGCCGGGATACCGAAAGAGGTCCGGGTTGACTTTAGGGTTGGTGTGAGTGGCCTTGTTGTAGAACCCCAGCGCCAGCCTGTTGCCATGGTGCTCGCTAATGAAGTCATGCAGGCGATGGGGCAGCTTGTAGTTGGTAGCCAGCCGTAAGCCGTCCCGTACGTGCGCCACAATGACGCTGGCGCTGGTCAGCGGATCCAGGCGGTCGTGGATGTTGTCGCCCCGCTGTTGGTTTTCGATAAAGAATCCTGGGTTCTGGGTCTTGCCGATGTCGTGATAGTAGGCGCCTACTCGGGCCAAGAGGGCGTTTGCGCCAATAACCTCGCAGGCTTGCTCGGCCAGATTGCCTACGAGGACGGAATGGTAGTAGGTCCCTGGCGCCTCTTGCAGGAGCTGTTTCAGCAGCGGGTGGTCTGGCTGGGCAAGTTCGTGCAGCTGGACTCGGGTGGTGACGTCAAAAATTAGTCCAAGGGCTACAAACAGGCCCACCGTGAGTGCTGAGGCCAACAAGCCGCCGCCCACCGCCGCGATGACCTTCCAGCTAAGTAGGCCGAGCTCTTGATTAGGGGTAAGTAGCCAGAACCCGGTTACCACCAGCAGACCCAGCAGGGCGGCGCCACCGCCCGCGATGAAGTACTGGCTCACACGTTGGGCCCGCCATACCGCAATGGCTGCGGCCGATCCAGTCACTAAGTAGAGCACCAGCTTTTCCAGCGTGTCATGCGGCGCGATCGCCGTAGCAGTTATGAAATCGGGTGAGAAGTCCGCCACGTAGGTCGTGAGGACAGCTAGAAAAACCGTGGTTATGAGTCCCAACGAGAGTTGCAGCAGTGAGGTGACCAGCATGGGGCCTAAGGCAAGGGGGAATGCAATGGCCCAAAGGGGTCGCCCCGGCAATACGATCTCTGCCGCCAGTACGACCCCAATGAGAATCAACGCCAGCAGGAGCAGCCGTCGGTTACTGATCACTGACTCTGGTTTCACCACCGAGATGTACAAGCCAACCATGCCGCTCAGCACCGCGGCGATGATTATGGTGCCTACCACCTGTTGCCACGTGATGCGGGATTCCAATAAGCCTGCGGCGGCCAGTTTCTCCATGTGCAATTCAGTCAGGATCTGCCCGTCGGGGACAATGGTCTCGCCCTTGTTGACACTCACCACTACCGGGTCCACGGCGTCCATTGCCGCTTTGCGGAGCTGCTCGGTGGCAGCAGCATTTACCTTGAGATTGGGCTGGACCAGCACCTGAAGGAGATCACTTATGACCGTTTGTTCACCTCTGCTGATGGACGGGGCAACCCGTAACGCTAACTGCGCCTTGGCCGTGGAAAGCTGCTCCGACGCGATCCGTTCTTCTCGTGTCGACTCCAGCAGCCGGGTAGTCTCGTCCTGCACCAACATCCATTGCGTCTGGTTTAGCCCCACTACCCGTGCCAGCGCTTCGGAGGTTAACTGGCTCCATGGGCTTCCTGCTGCGGGCGGAGCTTGGGTACCCGTGAGTAGTGCATCTCGTACTTGCTGAAGCCAGTGCAGTAGCTCGTTAGTGCGCACCATTTGGGCATCAAAAACGTCGGGGTCTATGACGGAGACCTCGGAGACTGCGTCGGCCGCTTGGCGCTGTTGTTGCCTGGTGAGGCTGGGACTTTGGAAGGCAGGGACATCTAGCGGCGATTTAATGGTGCTTGGCGCCACGGCGCCCGTATGCAAATCAACCCGCGAGGGCAGTATCGGGATGATAAGGATGGTGCTAAGGGCAATAGTGACGGCAACTGCAAACAGCCCGCAGCGGAGAGGCGTGAGAAACGTGGATTGCGGGGAAGCAAGCATGGTCAGTTGTTGGAGAGCCTTCGGTGTGAGGCCGCTGCTGAGTTTAGCCGAGCAGTTCGGAAACCACCGCGTTGATGTCCCGGCCGTCGGCTTTGCCCTTCAGTTGCGCCACCAGCAGCGGCATAACTTTTGCTTTGTCGGCAGCGCTTTGGGCGCCCACCTGGGCAATGGCGGCCCGGGCAACTTCGGCGATCTCTTCCCTGGAAAGCTGCTGGGGCAGATAGGCGAGGAGGATGGCAAGCTCTGCCTCCTCCTTTTCTACGAGGTCGCTCCGATTAGCCTTGCTGAACTCTTCCAGGCTGTCTTTGCGTTCTCTGACCTCTTTGTTGATTACGGCAATGACGCCTGCGTCATCTAGTGTGATGCTCTTTGTCTTTTCAACATTCTTGATGCCGGCTCGCACCATGCGTAGCGCCGAGCGTTTGCGTTCATCGCCGCTGCGCATAGCGTCCTTGAGGTCGTTGTCCATCTGCTCCATTAGTGACATGACCTCTCGATTATAGAAAGCCGCCCGTTCGTTGGTCAATGTGATTTCTGGGGGTAACTGTTGCATTGGCGGTGGGTCTGAGCGTTTTCCCGCGCACTGCTGCGGCCTCTAGAGGCTTAGGGTGACCGGGGGCGTAGGCCTGTTATTGGGTAGGCACACGTCCACTTCACGGCAACCTTGATTTGACGCGTTATGGCGTGCCCATCTATACTCGTGAATATCATCACGAAGTGATGTTCTGTGAGTGCTGCCGGTTAGCCAGAGGTAACTGTTTATCCCCAATGGTGTTTTCAATAGTGGCGAGTAGCACCAAGTAGCGCCCGTAGAACCGTCTCCAGTCCGATTAGCTGCCACCTCCTACACACGTCCTACAAAGGAACAATGTGAAAGGTCTCGTGCTCAGCGGGGGCAAAGGTACCCGGCTGCGGCCCCTTACCTATAGCGGGGCTAAGCAGTTGGTACCCATTGCCAACAAGCCGGTGCTGTTTTACGTGCTCGAAGACCTGGTGGAGGCCGGCATCACGGACATTGGCGTCGTGGTGGGAGACACGCAGGAGCAGATCGAGGCGGCAGTGGGTGACGGGGCGCAGTTCGGCGCGGCGGTGACGTATATCCGCCAGGAGGCGCCGCTGGGCTTGGCGCACGCGGTGAAAATCGCGCGGGACTTCTTAGGGAACGACCCCTTTGTAATGTTTCTGGGGGACAACCTGATCCGCGACGGGATAGTGCCCTTTGTGGAAACCTTCTGTCAGGGCGAAATGAACTCGCTCATCGTGCTGAAGGAAGTGCCCAACCCGCAGGACTTCGGTATTGCCGAGCTGGAAGCGGGCAAGGTCATCCGCCTGCTGGAGAAGCCCCATGCGCCCACCACCAACCTTGCGGTCATCGGCATCTATATCTTCGATCACCATATCTTTGAGGCCGTGGAGCAGCTTCGGCCTTCACTCCGGGGCGAACTGGAGATTACCGACGCCATCCAATATCTCATTGACCAGCAGTACCAAGTGGAGGCGCGGCACCTGACCGGCTATTGGACCGACACCGGCAAGATGGATGACATGCTGGAGGCCAACCGCTGGGTGCTGGAACTGCTGGCGCCGCGGATCAGCGGTGCGGTGGATCACGCCTCGACTATCCACGGCAAGGTGGTGATCGAGCCGGGTGCTGAGATCGTAAACTCGGAGGTGCGGGGCCCTGCGATCATCGGGGAGAACACCCGGATCGTGAACAGCTTCGTGGGCCCGTTCACGTCCATCGATCATGATTGCCAGGTTGTGAACAGCGAGATTAGGCACAGCATAGTGCTGGATTCCTGCACTATCGAAACGCAAGGCCAACGAATAGAAGGCAGCCTTATAGGCCGCAACGTGCGGATCCATCCGACGGAGACCAAGCCGAGGGCGTACAACCTGGTGCTGGGTGATCATAGCAACGTCGGATTGATCTGAGCGCGGGGAGCGAGGGAGACACGCCGTGGCGAGTATCCTTTTGGTGGGCAAGGTAGACGACGAGTTAGCTCGGATGGCGCAGGCCCTCCGCCGCCATGACCACGAGTGCCACACCGCCGATGACGTGACCGACGCCTTGGCGACCCTAGAGAGCAGTGAGCCGGATGTAGTGGTGGTGAGCCTGCTGGCTGTGATGTTGTCGCAGCGGGACATGCGCGATCTGCTCCAGGCGTGCGGAGGGCAGCGGCGCATTCCCACTATGGCACTGCTGGCGGAAAGCCAGTTGAATGGTCACGACGTGACCCTGGGCTTTGATGATTTTCAGCTCTACCCCGCGCGATTGGGCGAGCTGGAGTTGCGCATCACGCAGGCGATGCTTCGCTTGGGCAAGCTGCCGCGTGAAGATCAGGACGTCATCCGCTGCGGCGATCTGGTGATGGACACCAACCGCTACGAGGTCTACGTAGCGGGCCACCCCGTAGAGCTGACTTATAAGGAATTCGAGCTGCTGCGGTTCCTGGCCACCAATCAGGACAAGGTATTCACCCGAGAAGTGTTGCTGAACCGGGTCTGGGGCTATGATTATTATGGTGGCGCCCGCACGGTGGACGTGCACATCCGCCGGCTCCGGAGCAAGATTGAGGACAAGGACCACGCCTTCATCGAGACGGTGCGGAACGTGGGCTACCGTTTCCGGCCGGGGGCTGGCAACGGCGGAGCGGGGAAGTTGTGAGCGTAACAAAGCTGTAACGTTGGCGTAACAAGGCTGTAACATTGGCGTAACTTCTGAGCAACAGCGTTAGATGAAAATAGAGCCGTGAGAGAGGATCGCGGCGCAGTGGAATCGTGGCGCGGACAGTACCTTCAGCCGAAGAGAGGAGACTCGTACATGGCGTTCAAAGACACGGCAGATGCCCTAAAGTTCTGCAAGCAACGCGGAATAAAGATAGTCGATCTCAAATTTGTGGACCTGCCAGGTATGTGGCAGCATTTTTCTGTGCCCATGTCTGAGATAGATGAGGGGAGTTTCACCAAGGGTCTGGGATTTGACGGGTCTAGTATCCGGGGGTTTCAGACCATTGACGAAAGCGACATGCTGGTGGTACCGGACGCTACCACGGGCTTTTTGGACCCGGCGTGCGCCGAGCCAACGGTCAGCTTTATCTGCTCCATTAAAGACCCTATGACCGGCGGAGCCTACCATCGCGATCCGCGGGGCGTGGCAATCCGAGCTGAGACGTACTTGAAGACCACGGGTCTCGCGGATACCAGCTTCTGGGGTCCCGAGCTTGAGTTCTTTATTTTTGACGACATCCGCTTCGATCAGTCCGCCAACTTCGGGTACTACTACATCGACTCAGTGGAAGGGCAGTGGAACAGCGGCAGGGATGAGGGACCCAACCTGGGTTACAAGCCCCGTCACAAAGAGGGATACTTCCCCGTACCGCCCACGGATAGCATGCAGGACATCCGCACCGAGATGGTGCTGAAGCTGCAAGAGTTGGAGATCGACGTGGAAGCGCACCACCATGAGGTGGCGACAGGCGGTCAGAACGAGATTGACATGCGCTTCAACACCATGACGCTGATGGCTGACAACGTGATGAAGTACAAATATGTACTGAAGAACGTAGCCCGGGCCCACGGCAAGACCGTGACCTTTATGCCTAAGCCGCTGTTCCAGGACAACGGCACCGGTATGCACGTCCACCAAAGCCTGTGGAAAGACGGCATCCCGTTGTTCTTCGAGCAGGACGGCTATGCCAGCCTAAGCCAGATGGCGTTGTGGTACATCGGCGGTATCCTGAAGCACGCTCCCGCCATCCTGGGGATTGCGGCGCCCACCACCAACTCCTACCGCCGGCTGGTGCCGGGCTATGAGGCCCCGGTGAACCTGGCCTACTCGCAGCGGAACCGCAGCGCGGCCGTGCGTATTCCAATGTACTTCAATGATCCGAAGTCGAAACGGCTGGAATTCCGGTGCCCCGACCCGTCCACCAACCCGTACCTGGCGTTCGCAGCGTGCTTGATGGCGGGCTTGGACGGTATACAAAACAAGATTGACCCCGGCGAGCCGCTGGATGTGGACATCTACGACTTGGAGCCGGCGGAGGCCGCCAAAGTAAAGCAGGTCCCCGGCAGCTTGCCCGAGGCGCTAGATGCCCTGGAGGCGGACCACGAGTTCCTGCTGAAGGGCGGGGTGTTCACCGAGGACCTGATCCATACTTGGCTGGATTACAAGCGGACGAGAGAGGTAGACCCGATGCGTCTACGGCCTCACCCTTATGAGTTCGCACTGTACTTCGACCTTTAGTTGTGAAGACAGCTGGAAGAGCGGCCCCGGGACTCCGGGGCCGCTCTTTGGCGCGTGGAGCGTTATCTAGGCACACGCCCACGGAGAAACCGGAGGCTTATCTTCTACACCTACCTACATCCACCCAGATCGAAAAAAATCTGGGGGACACCCTTCGGGAGGCGCAGGACGGAGCCCCTGAAACTTGTGCAGGGAGGCGCCGCCTCCCTGCACGCACCATGAGTCTCTAAGGGAGACGGGAGGTCGACAATGGCCAATGAAGACCGAGAATACGTGCTCAGGCGTGCCAAAGAGCTGGACGTTAAGTTTATCCGCCTCTGGTTCACCGATATTTTGGGGGCGCTCAAGAGCTTTGCCATTACGGTTGAGGAGCTGGAGAAGGCGCTGGAAGAGGGCATGGGTTTCGATGGCTCTTCCATCGAGGGGTTTGCCCGCATCGACGAGAGCGATATGCTGGCGTTTCCTGACCCGAGCACCTTTGTACTGCTCCCCTGGCGCCCCCGAGACCAGCATGCGGTGGCCCGGATGTTCTGCGATATCCGCCAGCCCGACGGCCAGCCTTTTGCGGGGGACCCCCGCCATCTCCTGAAGCGGAACCTGCAAAAAGCGGTGGAGATGGGCTACCACTACTATGTGGGCCCGGAGTTAGAGTATTTCTACTTCCATAGCGCGGAATCACCACTCCCGCTGGACCATGGCGGCTACTTTGACCTAACGCCGCTGGACGTGGCGAGTGATCTGCGGCGCGAGACGGTGCTGGCGCTAGAGGAGATGGGTATTGGCGTGGAGTTAAGCCATCACGAGGTGGCGCCGAGTCAGCACGAGATCGACCTGCGCTACACCGATGCGCTAACGATGGCGGACAACGCCATGACCTACCGGCTGGTGGTGAAGCAGGTGGCCATGAACAACAACGTGTACGCTACCTTCATGCCAAAGCCCGTGGCGGGGAGCAACGGTAGTGGGATGCATGTTAACCAGTCACTGTTCACTGGCGATACCAATGCGTTTTATGATCCCAATACTGAGTTCCACCTCTCGGATATAGCGCGCCACTACATTGCCGGACTGTTGAAGCACGCATCGGCCATCACCGCGGTCACCAACCAATGGGTGAACTCCTATAAACGGCTCATCCCTGGTTATGAGGCGCCGGTGTACATCTCCTGGGCGCTAAAGAACCGCTCTGACCTCATCCGCATCCCGGACTACAAGCCAGGCAAGGCGGAATCCCGGCGCATTGAGTACCGGGCTCCCGACCCCGCGTGCAACCCGTACCTAGCCTTCTCAGTGATGCTGGCAGCCGGTCTAGACGGCATCCGGCACAAGCTGGAGCCGCCGGCGCCCATTCAGGAGAACGTGTTCGAGATGTCCCAGGAGGAGCGAGAGCGCCATGGTATCAAGACGCTGCCCGGCAGCCTCCGAGATGCGATCGACGAGATGGAAAAAAGCGATCTGGTGCGGGAAGCTCTGGGCGACCATGTTTTCGAGAGCTTTATCAAGAATAAGCGTATCGAGTGGGACAGCTTTGCCAGCCAGGTCACGGACTACGAGCTGAAACGCTACTTGCCCACCTTGTAGGGCAAGGTAGGCAAGTAAAGTAAAACAGCGCTGTGGCTGCGCGCTGAACCAGAAGCGTATGGTATTCGAGCAGCAGGCTTTCTGACCTACCCGCCAGCGGTATTCAGCGGGGCTGGGTGATAACGTCCACCAGGGCGGGACGGCCGCTGCGTACCGTTGCGACGGCCTGCTCCAGGACGCTGCGGAGGGCGGCGGGATTGTCCACAGGGCCAAAGCCGTCCATGCCGAAGGTGCGGGCGAGCAGCGCAAAGTCGGGAGTGGGCTCCGTGATGTGGATGCCGACTCCCACATTGCCGAGGGGTCGCTTACGTTCTCTGGCTACGAACTCCTGGTGTCCCTCGTCCTGATAGTACGAGCGGTTGTTGCAGACCACGTAGAGCACCGGCACCTGGTGGTGGGTTGCCGACCACAGGGTGCTGGGGGTGTAGAGCAGCTCTCCGTCGCCTATGAAGCAGATGCAGAGGCGGCTTTGCTCCTTGAGGGCTAGGGCCGCACCGATAGCGGCGCCGGCCACAAAGCCCAAGCCGCCGCCGCGGGTACCGCCGCAGGCAAACTGCTCGGGTTCAGTGAACTCCCAGTAGCGGCGCGCAGGGTGGGTGAGGGACTCGCCCACCAGTGACCAAGGCTGGTCTTTGATGAGCGGCCACAGTTCGCTGTAGAGCCGCGCGAGGGAGATGGGACGACTGTCCCAGTTGTCCTCCTGTTGGCGGCGCAGACCGTCCGCCATCTCCCGGTGCAGACGCTCCACCTCCAGCCCGCGTTGCGCGCGGCGCGTTGCGCTTTCGGAGTCGCTGGCGAGGAGGGTGCGGCAGCGGGCGACGAGTTCGTGCAGGGCAAGCGCGCTGTCGGCGGAGATGGGTACGTCCACGGGATGCAGTTCGCCCCAGTCCGCCGACCAACTGTGCTGGAGCAGATCGCCCATTGTTATGTGGATAACGTTGGCGTTTGGTGGGAGCAGGCGACGGGGGCTGGTGCGCTCCCGGGAAACGCCGGAAACCCAGCCGTTGAGGTCCATTACGTCGAGGGCCAGCAGCACGTCGGCATTACGCAACGCGGCTTCAGTCGCAAGGGTGAGGTCGAGCGGATGAGTGTTCGGGAAGGCGAAGCGCGCACCATGATCGAGCACTGGGGCCTGGATCAGCTCGGCGAGCTCTTGGAGGGCAGGGAGTGCGGCGCGGTTACGGCTAGTGTCCTCGGTGAGGATGACGGGCCAGCGGGCGGAGGTGAGTAACCCGGCAGCCCGGTCCAGCAGGGTAGGGTTGGCCGCCGGCGCGGGTGGGGGCGCGAAACGGCCCGCGTCCCGCAGGGTCAGCGGGTTGGGGATGGCCTCCTCCTGGAGCACGGCGTCGTAGCAGATGTAGACCGGCCCGCGGGGTTCGGTCATGGCGATACGATAGGCACGCAGCAGCGACTCCGGCACGGCGGCCACGGAGGCGGGCTGGTCGTCCCATTTTACATAATCACGCACCTGATTGCCCTGCACCAGCGCAGTATGCACCCAATCGATCATTGGGCGACGGAGGGTGGTGTCGGTGGGGCCGGTGCCGCCTAGCACCAGAAGCGGGATGCGGTCGCACCAGGCGTTGTAGATAGCCATAGCAGCGTGCTGAAGGCCCACAACGTTGTGGAGCAACACGGCCATAGGTTGCCCGGTGACCCGGGCGTAGCCGTGGGCTATAGCGGTAGCGATCTCCTCATGGCAGGCCAGGAGGGTCTCCGGCACGGGGAGCAGCTTGGGGTCGAAGTTGACCAAGGAGTCGTGGATGCCGCGGGTACTCGCGCCGGGGTTCAGTACGACGTAGCGGATACCAAGATCGGTCAGGAGGTCGACCACCAGGTCAGACCCGTACTCGGCAGCGCTGATCCGCTCTCCGCCCTCATGCCGCACGGGGGTTCCGGATGGCTCCATGACGCACCTCTGCGATGGGATGCTCTGCACGCTGCCTGAGCGTGACCCTCAGCGGCTCTCATGGTACACCACGGGGATAGAGGGTGGAAATGAAGTGTTTGGGTGTATCTAGCGACGGCCGACGTGCCAGGCGACCCAGGATAAGGCGAAGTAGATCATAACGATGGGCAGAACGAGGAGCGGGTCGTGCTGGGCGAGGAGGAGGAGGAGCGCGCCCGCCACTAGGGTGGCCGCGAGCCACGCGGCGAACTGAACGACGACGGAGGGCTTAGGGCGCGGCGGCTTCTGGCCTTGGGCGGGCCGAATGCGGCCGCTGCTGCCGTAGCCGGCGATGCGGCGAGGCGGGCGTGGGTGGTTGGGGTCAGTGGGCGGCATAGGTTGGGGTGGCTGTTCGCGAGTTCTTGCGCTCCCTCAGCTTGTGAGGCATTGCATCCTTACTCAGCTGCGGCTTGTGCGTCTCGCTCGGCGACGGCAGCGTTCACGAAAGCGGTGAACGTGCGTTGGAAGACGGCGGTGTCGAAGTGCTGGGCGTGGGCGCGGATGGCGTCGCTGTTCCAGGAAATGGCCTCGGCGCGGTGAACGGCCTCGGCTAAGGCATCGGGGGTCGGATCGTAGAAGAAGCAGCCAGTGGCACCCTCGGTGACGGTGTCCAGCGCACCGCCGGCGCCGTAGGCAATGACCGGACGGCCGGACGCCTGAGCCTCCACCGGCGCGATGCCGAAGTCCTCCTCACCGGGGAAGACGAAGCCGCGGCAGCTGGCGTACAGCTCTTTGAGCCGTGCGGCGGAGACAAAGCCCTCGAAGCGGACATTGGGACCGGCCAGTGCCCGCAGGGCGGCCTCGTCACGGCCGCTGCCGGCCACCACTAGGGGCAGGCCAAGCTGCGTAAAGGCCCGCACGGCGAGGTCGACTCGCTTGTAGGGGATGAGCCGGGAGGCCACGAGATAGTAGTTCCCCACCGGTGCCGCGGGCCTGTCCTCTGGGGTGGGCGCAAAGGCGGCGGTATCCACGGGCGGGTAGATGACGGCTGAGTCCCGGCCGTAGACGGTCCTGATGCGCTGCTGCACGGCGCGGGAGATGGCGACGAAGTGGGTGACGCTCTCCGCCGCGGTGCGGGCGTCCCAGTCCCGCAGTCGCCGCACAATAGGCGGCAGCACGGCGCGGGCCGGGCTCGGCAGCCGCTCGCGGGAGAGGTATTGCTCGGTGCTCCAGAGGAAGCGGGGGGGCGTGAGACAGTAGTTCACGTGCACCGCGCCGGGCGGGACGGGTACGCAGTGGCAGAAGCCGCTGCTGTTGCTGATGACCAGGTCGTAGGAGGACAGGTCCACGCGGCGGAAGGCGAAGGGGTAGAGGGGTAAGAAGGGCTGGTGTCGCTGCTTAGCCAGGGGCAGCCGCTGCATGAAGGAGGTGCGGATGTCCCAGGCGCGGTAGGCCTGGGGCAGGCGGTCCGGGGCGTAGAGGCTGGTGTAGACGGGCGCGTCGGGGTAGAGGCCGTGAAGCACCTCCAGGACGCGCTCGGCGCCGCCGTTCTGGTTTAGCCAGTCGTGGACGAGCGTGGTGGGCATACCGAGACTTTCATCACAAATGACTCCCGGCTACCTGGTCTTCCACCGCCAGAGTGTCACGTGCTGACGCTCCTCGCAACGGCGGAAAGCTAGAAGCTGCGGTAGCGGTTGACGATGGGAAGGCGGCGGTCCCGGCCGAAGGCACGCGGGGTGATCTTGATACCAGGCGGCGCTTGGCGGCGCTTGTACTCGCTGGTGTCCACCAGGCGGATGACCTGCTGCACCACAGCCTCGGGGAAGCCGGCGGTCAGCATCTCCTCGTAGGTACGGTCTTCCTCCACGTAGGCCTCCAGCACTTGGTCCAGCAGGTCGTAGGGGGGCAGCGTGTCCTGGTCGGCTTGATTAGGGCGCAGCTCGGCGCTGGGCACTTTCGTGATGACGCTCTGGGGGATGATGTCGAAGCCGGCGGAGGCGTTGCGGTAGTTGCAGAGCTGGTAGACCAGGGTCTTGGGCACGTCTTTGATGACGGCGAAACCGCCGGCCATATCGCCGTAGAGGGTGCTGTAGCCAGTGGCGGTCTCGCTCTTGTTGCCGGTGGTGAGCACCAGCCAGCCGAACTTGTTGGAGAGGGCCATGAGAATGTTGCCGCGTATGCGAGCCTGGAGGTTCTCCTCGGCCACGTTGGGCGCGGTGCCGTTGAAGGGCGCCTCCAGGGTGTGGAGCAGGGCGGTGAATCCCTCCTCGATGGGGATGATCTGGAAGCTGATGCCAAGGTTCTCGGCGGCCTGACGGGCGTCGATGATGCTGCCTTCGGAAGAGTAGCGGGAGGGCATGGCGACGCCTATAACGTTCTCCTTGCCCAGCGCATCCGTCGCGATGGCGGCGGTGAGGCTGGAGTCGACGCCGCCGGAGAGGCCCACCAGCACTTTGGCGAAGCCACACTTGCGGACGTAATCGTGCAGGCCAAGGGTAAGGGCGCGGTAGACCTCCGCGGGGTACGGCTCCTCCGGATCGGCGGTGCGCGGCGGCAGTACGGGTTTGCTGGCACCGTTGGCGGCCTCGGAGACCATGTAGAGCGGCACGTCCTCATCCAGGCGGGCTATGAGGCGCTCCTGGCGCCGGCGCGGATTGTGGAGGCGGCTGCGGAAGACGCCCTCTACATTGAGATCGGTGACCAGAAGGTCTTCGGTAAAGCAGGCGCCGCGGGCGGTGATCTCGCCATGCTCGTTACTGACGAAACTGCCGCCGTCGAAGACCAGCTCGTCTTGCCCGCCAACGAGGTTGGTGTAGCTGATGATGACGTTGTAGTCTGAGGCGCGAGTGGCGATCATCTGCTCCCGAAAACGCAACTTGCCGGCGTGATAGGGCGAGGCGTTGATGTTCACTATGACCTCGGCATCCGCCAGGGCCTGGTAGGCGGTGGGCCCCACAGGGTACCAGATGTCCTCGCAGATGTTGACGCCCACCTTCACGCCATTGATCACGAACACGGGGGAGTTTGCGCCGGCGCGGAAATAACGGCTCTCGTCAAAGACGCCGTAGTTGGGGAGGTACTGCTTGTGGTAGACGCCCACAACCTGGCCGTTGCGGATGACGGCAGCGGCATTGTAGAGATCGTTGGTGCGGTCGATGAACCCTACCACCGCGGTGATGTCCTGGCAGGCGGCTGCGACCTCCTGAAGGCGGGCCTGGTTCTCATTGACGAACTGGGGCTTAAGCAGGAGGTCTTCCACCGGGTAGCCGGGGAGGGCCATCTCCGGGAAGGCGACGAGGTCAGCGCCGAGGGATCGCGCCTGGGCCACGGCATCGGTAATGCGGCGGGCGTTGCCGCTGAGGTCGCCCACCGTGCTGTTGATTTGCGCCATGGCGAGGCGTAAGGTGCGCAAGAGGCCGCTCCCTTGGAAAGTGCTCATATTATAGCACAGGCGTGCGTGCGGGTATTGGGTCCTGAGAGACGTGGCGCAAGGTGGGACGTTGGCCTACAATTGATCTCACGTACTCTGATCTCACGTACTCTTGGGCTTTTGCGTGCGCTTGCGCGAACCGGTGGCTTTTGGTTTTCGGTTTTTGGATTTTAAAGGAGGGCTAGCATGACAACGTCACAGAATCCGGCGATGGGTTCCCGCGTTCAGGAGGTGCCCCGGCGTGATACGTATCAGGAATGGATGGATCGCCAGGAGGTGCCTATCATCCACGGGCACTATGCGGCGGACCTGAACACGCTGCCATTGGGTGACTGGAAGAACATCAACGGCCGCGGCGCCATCATGGACTTCATCGGGGCGGAGCGGACTACTGGTTCGATGGTGATAGAGATACCGCCGGGCGGCTCGCTGACCCCCATGAGGCATATGTTCGAGCAGGACATGTACGTCCTCGCAGGCCGGGGCGCCACCACGGTATGGCAGGAGCAGGGTAAAGAAGTCTCCTTTGAGTGGCAGGCGGGTAGCCTGTTCTCGACGCCGCTGAACGCCAGCTATCAGCTCCACAACGGCCAGGGCGACGCGCCGGCGCGGCTGGTGGCAGTGAACACGATGCCGCTGCTGCTAATGTACTTTCGGGATGAAGCCTTTATCTTTGATAACCCCTACGTCTTCACCGACCGGTTCAACGGCCAGCAGGCCTTCTTTGCCGAGGAGGGGAAGATGATCGGGTCGCACTTGCTGGAGACCAACTTTGTGCCGGACGCCCGGACACTCCAACTGTACGACTTGGAAGAGCGCGGCGGGCGTGGCAACAACATCACCTTTGAGCTGGGGGGCAACACCTTCGGTTGCCATATCTCAGACTTTGCGCCCGGCAACTATAAGAAGGGGCACCGCCACGGCGGCGGTGCGCACATTATCATCCTCTCCGGTGAGGGCTACAGCCTGATGTGGCCGGACGACGGCGAGAAGGTGCGGGTGGACTGGAAGCCTGGGGCATTCTTCTCCCCGCCGGATATCTGGTGGCACCAGCACTTCAACGTGAGCGACGTGCCGGCGCGGTACCTGGCCTTCCGCTGGGGAAGCCGCAAGTACCGGATGCCGCGGCTATTCCAGCCGGAAGAGCGTCTGGCTGGCGGGCGCTCGCAGATCGAGTATGACGAAGAAGAGCCGGAGATCCGGCAGATGTTTGACCTGGCAAGCGCGGAGGCGAAGCAGCGCAAGGGTGGATGAGGGTGTTTCATTTTGCTGACATTGACGGAGTGTAAACACAGCGATTCGATGGAGGAAACGGGATGACGCAACTGATCCCGAAATCTCGTGAGGAAGCCTGGCGGCTCTTCACGGAGTACACCGAATCCGACAGTCTGCAGAAGCACGGCCTGGCGGTGGAAGCAGTAATGCAGGCCTATGCCCGCCACTACGGGGAGCACGAAGGCGTGTGGGGCATGACAGGAATGCTCCACGACTTCGATTATGAGCGCTACCCGGATATTAATGAGCATGCCAAGGTGGGCGGCGGCGTGCTGAAGGAGCAGGGCTACCCGGTGGAGATTGTCCATGCGGTGATGGCCCACAACGCCGCCACGGGGGTGCCACGGATTCACCTGCTGGACAAAGCGCTCTTTTCAGTAGATGAGCTGACGGGGCTGGTGACGGCTACGGCGTTGGTGCGGCCCACCAAGAGTCTCTATGACGTGGATGCCGCAGCGGTGAAGAAGAAGATGAAGGACAAGGCCTTTGCCCGCACGGTCAGCCGTGAGGATATTCTGCTGGGCCTTGAGGAGCTGGGCGTGGACATGGACCAGCACTTCACCTTTGTTATCAAGGCCATGCAGGATGTGGCGCCCGTGCTAGGACTAGAGGGCACCGGCCCCAAAGATGCCTGATAAAATACTACTCCACGGGATGCTGTTCTATGGCTACCATGGCAACTCGCAGGAAGAGGCTACCCTGGGCCAGCGCTTTGTGGTGGACGTGGAGTTGGAGCTAGACGTGCGCCTTGCCGGCGAGTCAGACCGGCTGGGAGAGACAGTGAATTACTCGCACGTGTACCGGGCCGTCAAGGGAGTCATGGAGGGTGCCCGGCTGCATCTGCTGGAAGCAGTGGCGGAGAACGTGGCGGGCACGCTGCTGGACCGCTTTGCTATCTTAGGGGTGATGGTTCGGGTGAAGAAGCCCTCGGTGCCGCTGCCGGGACCGCTGGACTACGCTGCGGTGGAGATCTATCGGGGCCGAGCGTAACACTGAACGACGCCGAACGAGGAGACTGAATGAGAATGAAGGCCTGCTACTAGTTCGCCCGAAAACTCTGGAGCCATGCCCGCTGCATCAGTTGCTGGGCAAGTTGGGCTTCTGTTTCCGATACGTACCCTAAGATGGTGCGGAGGCGCGTTTCTACCGAGTTCATCTCTAGTATCCGCTGCTGCGTAGCGATGTCCAGAGAGAGCCGGCTGGCCAGCGCAAAGGAGAGCGCTTCAGGGTCATCCGGCAGCCCCGGCTGGCGGGCCCATTCTCCGTTCAGCATCATGGCCTTGACTAGAACACGCTCGGCGGCGGCGCGGGCGTCTTCCATCAGATTGCTGGGGACTTGCTGCCCGCTGTGGGTCAGGTATTCCACGAGTCCAATCTGGTACGGGCGGAGTTTCCGGCGCTCGAGGAGCAGGAACCTGCGCTCACCGCGGGCCATCACGGAATATGTGTCGTCCTGCAAGGATTCAACCTCTTGGATAAGGGCGGTGGTACCCACCGTGTACGGTTCTGCGGCGCCTCCCACCTCCTTGCCCGATTTGATGAGGAGCACTCCAAACTGCTTGTCATGCTCCAGGCAGTACTCGAGCATCTGGCGATAACGGGGCTCAAAGATACGCAGCGGCAGCGCCATCCGAGGGAAGAGGACGGTGTTGAGAGGGAAGAGCGGGATTTCCGCGAAGCGCTCAGACTCGGTCACAAATACTCGCCAGGCAATTAGGATGTTCGATGTTCTTGAGGGCCATTATACCTGACAGGTCACCCTATGTGGAATGCCAGTAGCAACAAAGAGTAACCCCGTCCGCGCTGCTATCAGATACAGGCTGAACGGTACAGGCTGAACGGTACAGGCTGAACGGTAATTTTGTAGGATAGTGTTAACGCGCGCTTATGTTAATTTTATCTCGCCGGTATGGGTTGCTACAATAGACCTGCACAGACCTACACGAGGCTTAAACGCAACAGTGAATTTGCCATGACTTCAACTTCACCCGCGCTGTTACCCCAGGTTCAGGCGCTCCCGGAGCAACCAGGCGTCTACATGTTCCGTGACCAGGCTGGCGGCGTCCTGTACGTAGGCAAGGCCGCCAGGCTGAAGGACCGTGTACGCTCATACTTTGGCGCGGCGCGGGGGCTGGCGCAGAAGACGCGCAGACTCATGGACCATGTCGCGGACCTGGAGTACATCGTCACGGACTCCGTAGCGGAGGCGCTGATCCTTGAGTGCAACCTCATTAAGAAGCACAAGCCGCGCTACAACGTGCGGCTGAAGGACGACAAGAACTATCCGTACCTAAAGATCGATTTGAACGAACCGTGGCCGCGGGTGCTGATCACGCGGCGACTTGGAGGCGACGGCGCCCGCTACTTCGGGCCGTACACGGACTCTGGGTCGGTGCGACAAAGCTTGGCGCTGGTCAAGAA
The DNA here is from genome assembly GCA_965261835.1 of Dehalococcoidia bacterium. Taxonomy (GTDB): domain Bacteria; phylum Chloroflexota; class Dehalococcoidia; order SHYD01; family SHYD01. The sequence goes on from OZ253478.1 coordinate 928,588, forward strand.
GCTGTTCCCCTATCGCTCGTGTAACAAGACCATCACCGGGACTGACCCGCGTCCCTGTCTGGACTTCCATATCCATCGCTGCGTTGGGCCGTGCATCGGCGCGGTCACGCAGGGGGAGTACGGCGCAGTAATAGAGCAGGTCATCCTCTTCCTGGAAGGGAAGCAGGACGAAGTAGTGAAGGATCTGCGGAAGAAGATGGAGGCCGCGGCGGAGGACTTGGCCTTTGAACGTGCGGCCTACCTTCGGGACCAGATCCGAGCCGTGGAAAAGGTGGTGGAGCGGCAGAAGATCGTCTCTATCGAGAAGAAGGACCAAGACGTCATCGCCTTTAGCCAGGAGGGCAATCAGTGTTGTGTGCAGGTGTTCCTCATCCGGGCGGGCAAGCTGTTCGGACGGGAGCACTTCATCTTGGAGGGGACGCAGGACGAGGCCCCCTCGGCCGTGATGACGTCCTTTGTGAAGCAGTATTACACCACGGTTCCCAATATCCCCCGCTCCCTGCTCTTGCAGCACTCCGTGGTGACAGAAGAGGGCATCCCGGAGTGGCTGTCTGCCCAGCGCGGGGCTAAGGTGGTCCTAGAGACGCCGCAGCGAGGCGAAAAAAAGCAGCTGGTGGAGATGGTGGCGGAGAACGCCCGTCAGACGCTCCAGCAGCTCCACGTGAAGTGGCTGGCGGACACCGGTAAGACCGCCGCCGCGCTCACCGAGCTCCAGGACTTCCTTGACCTGCCGGAATTGCCGATCCGAATGGAATGCTATGACATCTCCAATATCTCCGGGACGGCGTCGGTGGGCAGCATGGCAGTGTTCCAGGAGGGCAAGCCGCGCACTTCGGACTACCGGCGGTTCCGCATCAAGACTGTGACGGGCACCGACGACTACCGCATGATGCAAGAGGTACTGCGCCGCCGCTTCAAACGGGCTCGGACGGCTGCTCCGGTGACTAAAGCTCCCATGGCCGAGGGGGAAGACGTAGACGATGCTCTGGATGATGCCCTGCAGGAAGTGCGTCATGAGGCGGAGTCGGCCTGGGGGTTGCTGCCGGACTTGGTCATCATTGACGGCGGCCAGGGACATCTTGCCGCTGCCACAGAGGTGATGCGGGAGCTGGGCCTGCACTTCATCCCCATCTGTGCGCTGGCAAAGCAGCAGGAAGAGGTATTTCTCCCCCACGTCTCGGAGTCGGTGATGCTGCCCAAGGCGTCCCAGGGGCTCTATCTGCTCCAACGGATCCGGGACGAGGCGCACCGCTTCGCCATCACCTACCACCGGCAGGTGCGGAGCAAAGCTGCGGTCACCTCAGGGCTGGATGAGGTAAAGGGCATTGGCCCGCGCCGCAAGAAGGCGCTCATCCAACGGTTCGGCTCGTTGAAGGCAGTGAAGGCAGCGAGCCTCGAAGAGATCGCCGCGGTGCCCGGGATGACTCAGCGCTTGGCGGAGCAGCTGCTGGCCACGGTGTAACGGCAAGCCAAAACGACTATACTGCTACTAATCTCATTTCCGGAGGGAACTATGCCCCTTGAACCACGAACCGCACGCTATCTGGCAGAGCAGGCGGCCAACCCCCCACCGGCCAACGCTACGGCGCCCGAACGCCGGGAGACGATGCGTGTCCAACGCCTGATGACCATCGAAGACCGCACCATGGCCGGCCCGGCGGGCGAGATACCGCTACGGGTTTACATGCCTGCCGGCCAAAAATCGCTGCCGATCCTGCTCTACTTCCACGGTGGCGGCTTTGTTGTGGGCGACCTCGATACCGTGGACTTCCGCTGCCGGCTGCTCGCAGACTGGGCTGGCTGTGTGGTGGTGTCGGTGGACTACCGGTTGGCGCCGGAGCACCCATACCCCGCGGCAGTAGAGGACTGCTTTGCAGCCACGGTGTGGGCGGCGGAGCAGGCGGCCGCGTTGGGCGCCGATGCCGATCGGATTGCGGTGGGTGGCGACAGCGCGGGCGGTAACCTGGCAGCAGTAGTCGCGCTGCTGGCGAAGGAGCACGGCGGCCCGAAGCTGTGCTTTCAATACCTGGTCTACCCGGTGACGGACGCGACGACCGAAACGGTTTCCTACCATGAGAACGGATCGGGCTACGGCTTAACAAAAGACGCAATGGTGTGGTACTGGGACAACTACGCGCCGGACCTGGCGCGCCGTTCGGAGCCCTATGCCTCGCCTTTACGGGCGCCCGATCTCTCAGGGCTCCCTCCTGCGCTGGTAGTGACCGCGGAGTTCGACCCGCTGCGGGACGAAGGGGAAGCCTACGCCGCCCGCTTGCGGGAGGCGGGAGTGCCGGTAGAGTTGCGCCGTTACGACGGGATGGTGCACGGATTCCTGGGCCAAACTGGCGTGTCTGACCTCAGCAAGCAGGCCACGATTGACTCGGTGGCAGCGCTACGGCAGGCGTTTGAGAAGGAGCCAAGCCGTTAGCTAATGGGCTACTACTACCAGGACCAGCCTTCAGATCGGCCCGGGTGCTGGAGCAGGTTTACTCCGGGGCCGTTGCGCCGGCTCTGGGAGGACACCGCGGAGGTGGCGCTGGTGACCAGGGCGGTCTTCGGCCTCATTCTTCCGGTGATCGGCCTTTTTGTTGTGTTCGTGATTGTGTTTATGTTGTTGCTGGCGCTGTTGGGGAGTTGCAGCAGGTAACTGAATCGCTCAGGCTAATGCCCACCCCCGTGGGCTTATGTCAGGCAAGCGCCCATCGATACCGCGCAATGTAGAGCAGACAGCAGACGGCCCGCCATTGGCGGGCCGTCTTTGTTTTCACGTAGTTCCGTGTTGTTGGGTTGGTTGATGGTTAGTTCTGGAGCATCTGGTAGATCTTGCCCTCGGTTTTGATGGAGGGGGCAATGACCAGTTGTGTGTCGTGCATTTCTTCGATGGTGCTTGCACCGCACATGCTCATACCCAGCCGTAGGGCGCCCACCAGGTTCTCGGTGCCGTCAGTGCGGGAGGTGGGGCCGAAGAGCAGTTGTTTGATACATGTATTGACGCCCACCTTGACCCTGGTGCCCCGCGGTAGCGCGCCGTGAGGAGTGGCCATGCCCCAGTGGTTGCCGCGTCCGGGCGCTTCCGTGGTCTGGGCGAAGCTGGATCCGAGCATCACGGCGTCAGCGCCGGAGGCAATCGACTTGCAGACGTCGCCGCCCGTGCGGATGCCGCCGTCGGTAATGATTGGCACGTAGCGGCCGGAGCTTTTGTAGTAGGTGTCCCGGGCGGCGGCGCAGTCCATGGTGGCCGTCACTTGAGGGACGCCGATGCCGAGTACTTCACGGGAGGTGCAGGCGGCGCCGGGTCCAACGCCGACCAGTACGCCATCGATGCCGTTCTCCATGAGCTCGAGGGTAGTGTTGAAGCTTACCGTATTGCCCACAACTACGGGCACGGGGACCTGCTGCTTGAGCTCAGAGAAGATGAGGCCGCGGTAGCTCTTGGAGCGATGCTGGGCGGTGGTCACGGTAGACTGCACCACAATAACATCGGCCCCTGCCTCAACGGACAGGGGCGCGAATTTTTTGGTGTTGGCGGGGGTCATGGAGACGGCGCACACCGCGCCCTTTTCCTTGACCTCCTTGATCCGCCGGGCTATTAAGTGCTCCTTGATGGACTCGGTGTAGAACTTCTGGAGCAGGGCGGTGATATTTTCCTTAGAAGTTTCGGTGATCTCTTGGAGGACGGAATCGGGGTCTTCGTAGCGGGTTTGCACACCTTCCAGGTTCAGCACTGCCAGGCCGCCTACCTGGTGGAGCGCGATGGCAAAGGCCGAGTCTACAACGCCATCCATGGCTGCGGCGAGCACCGGTATCTCGAAGGTGTGCGGCCCGATGGAGAACCGCGTGTCCACTTGCTCCGGGTTAATGGTGATTTCGCCGGGTACCAGGGCCACTTCATCAAACCCGTAGGCTCGCCGCAGCGGTTTGAACTCCGGCTCAAACATCATGCTTGCCCTCCTCCTGATGAAATACTGCACCCTGCACTGGGTAAAGCACGCTTAGGGTGATGAACTGAGGAAAACCCGAAAAACGCATTGCCGCGGCGCCTTCTTGTTCGCGAGAGTGTAGTGCTTTCGTCTTGAGATGTCAATATAGATCACACAACAGGTTCATTGATTACCGGTACAGCAACAACTACATTTTGTACTTCTAGTGATGATACCACAATATGTTGTAGGTTCAAGAGGGTCGCTTCGGTTGCAGCCAACGGGGCGCCCACCAGTTCCAACGGCCCAACAGTTGCATGGTGGCCGGTACCAGAAGGGCGCGCACCACCGTGGCGTCGATTAGGATCGCCAGCGCTACGCCGATCCCCAAGGCCTTGATGATGACGATGTGGGCGAAGGCGAAAGATCCCGCGACGATGACGATGATAAGCGCGGCGCTGGTGATAATGCGCCCAGTGCGCTCTAAGCCCAACGCTACCGCATGGGTGTTGTCATGGCAGGTGTCGTACGCCTCTTTGATCCGGGAAAGGACGAACACCTCGTAGTCCATGCTGAGGCCAAAGAGCAAGCAAAACATGATGATCGGAGTGGTGGCATCAACCACGCCCTCTGGTGTGAAGCCCAGGAGATTGCTCAGGTGGCCGTCCTGAAAAATGATAACCAGCGCACCGTAGCTTGCAAGAATACTCAGCGTATTCATCAGCACCGCCTTGGCAGGCAGCACCACAGAGCGGAAGAGCAGCAGGAGGGCAATGTAGGTGGTGACCAGGATGAGCAGCAGCGCGCGCGGAAAGACGGTGTAGAGGTCATCCACCACGTCCATCAGCTCGGCCGCTGCGCCGCCGGTGTACTTCTGCAAGCCGGCGGCGATGGGCTGGGCGCGTACCGCGCGCACCAGGGCCTTGGCCTCCGGCGTGGCCGGATTGTGGGCTGTGACCACGGAGACCAGCGCCACGCGCCCCTTCGCTAGCAACTCCAGGTTCTGCCTGGCCTGGGGGTCGGCTATCTGCCTGGGGTCGCTATAGAGCAACTGGTATTGGGCTTTGGTAATGCTGGGATCCAAGCTAACGATGCTGTCCACTCGTACCACGCCCGGTAATTGCGCCACCGCCTGGGTGAAGTCGTACAGCGCGCTTACAGGCTCACGTTCGAGGATCGGGCCTGGCGCTTCAACCACCACCAGCATGGGCGCGATCTCGCCAGGGGTGAAGCTGGAGCGGAGCAGGTCGAAGCCGCGGCGGGATTCGACGTCTGCGGGAAGGATGGTGATGTCCGGTGCGCCCATCCGCACCCGCAGGAAGGGCGTACCCAGGAGGACTAGCAGGGCCAGCACCGCCAGGAAGACAAGCCTCGGACGCATCGAGACCATTCGTGACAGCGTGCTCCAGAACCCGCTGCCGTAGTGTTGGGGGCGAAGGCGCGGGATTGCCAGGGCGTTGACACGCGGGCCAAGCAAGAACAGGGCCGCGGGGAGCAGGGTAAGGCTACTCAGCACCGCTGTGCCCACCACCAGCGCACCGCCGATGCCGATGGACCGCAGCATCATGTAATCGAACACTAGGAGCCCCGAGAGCCCTAGAAACACGGTGAGGCCGGAGAAGAACACGGCGCGGCCGGCGGTGTCCATTGTACGCACCACGGCGGCTTCGGGGTTGTTGGCCGCTAGCTCTTCGCGGAAACGGCTCACGATGAGGAGGGCGTAGTCGATGCTGACACCGAGGCCCAGCATGGTGGATATGTTCTGGACAAAGATGGACAGGTCTGTAACGTGGCCTAGGAAAAATACGATGCTCAGCGTCACTAGGACGCTGATGCCGCCCACTACAGCCGGCAGGCCGGCGGCCACCACCGAACCGAAGATGAGCAGCAGCAGCACTGCGGCGAGGGGCAATGAGACGCGTTCTGCTCGGATCAGGTCTTCGTGGCTCACGATCTCGATGTCGGCGTAGGCCGCAGCGCCGCCGGTAACCAGCACGGTCAACCATGAGTCGGGCAGCAACGCCTTGAGTTCGGGCACCAAGCGTTGGGCTTCCTGGATAGGAACATCCAGGCCCACCAGCGCGTACGTGGTGTGCCGGTCTGGGGAGGCCATCCGTCTGTCACCAGTGGAGTAATAGCTGATGCTCCGCTCGACCCTTGGGTGCTCCGAGAAGGGAGCCAGCACTCGTTGCACCTCAGCCTCGTAAGCCGGGTCGTCCACAGTAGTACGGTCGCTGGTGAACACCAGCGTGAGGTTGCTCAGACTGGCTCCCAGCTCCTGGTGGATTAGCCGAATGCCCTGGCTGCCCTCGGAGCGGGGATTGCTAAAGCCTCCGGGCTGGAGCACTTCCCCCACTCGCGGCGCAAAGAATAGGCTGACCAGCAGCGCCGCCAGCCAGATCGTAATGATGGCCTTTGCCCGCCGGCATGCGCCGCGGCCAAGTTGTGCAAAAGGAGATGTGTACAGGGCGACCTACCTTGCGGGCACTGACTCAGTCTCCGGCGGTGCGTTCAGTGACAGGCCCCGGAATGCAGCCAGGATGGCCACGGCTACCGTCAACCCGCCCATGATAGTGAGGGCGATACGGACGTCGAAGGCTGCCGCCAGCACACCCGCGAGCGCGGCGCCCAGCGGGCTGAATCCCCGGTCTAGCAGGTAGAGGCTCATCACCCGGCCGAGATAGGCGTTTTCAGTGTGGGTTTGGAGCATGGTCTGGTTAACGGCGCGGTAGCTGGTGCTGGTTATCCCCACAAAGAACATCGCGATGAGCGCAAGGCTTACCCAGGGGCTGAGGGCGAACACGACAATCCCGCCGCCGAACCCGATAATGCCGCCGAGGAACAGGTGCGCGTTCCGAGAGGAGTCGTTCTGACGAGCCACCAGGAGTGCGCCGATAACGGCACCCACGCCCGGAGCGGACATCAGCAGGCCGAGCCCGGCGGGCCCGATATCGAAGATGTCTCCGGCAAAGATCGGTACCAGCGCCTGATAGGGCTGCGCCAAGATGATGGGGATCAGCCCCAGGACCAACACGTTGAGAATCACCGGGCGGTTGCGGACGTAGCGAAGGCCGTCCACTAGACTGCTCCACATCGATTCTTTCGCTTTGCTGGGAGCGTCGTGGAGCATTTGTGGGAATTTCAGTTGCAGCGTCCACACGCTGGCCACCACCAATAGTCCTGCCTGGAACAGGTAGGCGCCCGCGGTACCCGTGCCGGCAATCAGTAGTCCCGCCAAAGAGGGGCCGAGCGTCCGGGTCATGTTGTTGACGCCGGAGTTAATGGCCACTGCGTTAATGAGGTCCTCCCGATTCACCGTGCTGGGGATCAGGGACTGCCGGGCCGGCATCTGAAAGGTAATCGCGCAGCCGCCCAGGAACCCCGTGAGAAAAATGTGCCAGGTTTCTACGGTGCCGGTGATGATCAATCCTGCGAGCACAATGTTCAATGCCGCGTTGGCTAGCTGAGCTGCCATTAGTTGAAACTGGCGGTTGAAGCGGTCGGCGGCAACCCCGCTAAAGGCCCCTAGGAACAAGAGCGGGATCATCCGCGTGGCCTGGACCAGCCCCAGGAGTAACGCGGACCCAGTGAGGCTGTACACTAGCCAGCCGCGGGCTACCTGCTCCATCCCCATGGCGCTAGAAGTCAGCACTTGCGCCGCCAGCAGCACGCGGTAATTGGGATGACGGAGTGAGCGAAAGGTGTGCGGCAGCCGCGTGGCCTGTGGCTGCCGGTTTTCCTGCTGGGTGCCTGGGGTTGAGCGGCTCATGCTGCTGCGTTCCGGTGTTAGTCCAGCGTCCGCAGCCTGGGCATGGCGAACCATGCGCCCAGCACGCACAGCGCGCATGCGGCGCCGGAGAGGGCTAGCGCGATGGGGGCCGCCGGTCCATTGGGCGATGAAGCCCACGCCAAAGCTCCCAAGCGGCATGAGGCCGCGGTCCAGCATGTAGATGCTCATCACCCGACCCATGTATGCAGGCGGGGTTATCAGTTGCACCGTGGTGTTGGTAATGATGAAATACGACATGCTGACACCACCAATAATGCCCATCAGCGCGAGCGAGAGCAGATAGTTAGTGGAGAGCGCAAAGCAGACCAACGCAATGCCCAAGGCCGCGCCGCTGCCAAACACCAGACGGCCCTTGTTACGATAATCGCCGAACGAAGCCACTGCCAGTGAACACAGCACCGCGCCCAGGCCGTTCATGGCAAGCAGTTCGCCAAGGCCGCGGGCATCCATGCCAAAAACATCTCGGGCAAAGATGGGCATGAGCGCAAAATAAGACATGCCGAATATCATCGGGATGAGGCTTATTAGCAGAATGTTGAACACAAGCGGGTTGGAGCGGATGTAGCGCAGACCGTCGGCCAAATCGCCCAGGAAGGACCGCGGTGGAACAGAGGCTTCGGTAGGCGCATGATCCGGTACGTGCAACATGTGCGTGGTAATGATGACGCCCACCCAGGCCATGCTCACCAAAGCGAACGTGCCGACCCCGCCCACGGTTGCCATCAAATAGCCGCCGAGGGCGGGTCCGAGGGTGCGCGTGGCGTTGAATGCCACCGATTGCAGCGCGATGGCGTTCAGCAAGTCTTCCCTGGGGACCAGCTGCGGGATGAGAGTCTGGCGTATCGGTTGGTTGAAGGACCAGGCGATGCTGGTGCTAATAGTGAACGCGAATAAATGCCAGGTCTCATCCCTGCCTGTAATCAGCAGGGCCACTAGCGGGATGTACATGGCGAGGATCCAGTACTGGGAGATCAGCATCACACGCTTGCGGTCGAACCGGTCGGCGATGACGCCGGCGAAGGGACCAATGAAGAGGAACGGGAACGCCCGCATGCCAGTGATAGCGCCCAACATGAGCGGGGAGTCAGTCTTCTCGTAAACCAGCCAACCTAGCGCCACCTGCTCCATCCAAACGCCGGCGGAAGTGCTGAGGATGCCGGACCACAGGAGCATGAAGTCCCGGTGGCGTAAGGAGGAAAAGGTGCTGAGGCCGAATTTGCGGCGCGCGGTAGCGATCGGAACTGCTGGTCTGTCCGGTGCTGGCCTTTCGGCGCTTTCGCTTGGGGTGGGGCTGGTTCCAGATAGTTGTGTCATGTTCGTTAGCTAGCTTGGGAACTCCACTCGCTCAGTTGTGGCCGTAGGAGGGTAACTCCTAGCGCCATACAGGTCACGAGTGCGCCCATGAACGCCACAGTCGCCGGCGCACCAAAGAACTGCGTGCTGATACCCGCGAACAGCGCGCCAAAGGGTTGGAGGCCAAAGTCTAGCATATAGATGCTCATCACTCGTCCCCGCAACTGTGGCGGCACAATGAGCTGGAGGACGGTGTTAGAGGTGGACATGTACGCAATTTGTAACGCGCCCACAAAGGCCAAACAGAGCAACGTGATAGGCAAGGAAGTGGCCTGGGAGAATGCGATGAGCGCTAAGCCCCCGCTGGCCAGAAAAACCAACATAAAGCGGCCCTTGCGGTGCATGCGGTGGGCAATAGTGGCGAGGGTAAGGGTGCTGAGCAGCGCGCCCACGCCAGGAGCGGCCAGCATGTATCCCAGAGTATCCGCCTCCATCTGCAGTACGTCTTTCTGGAACACCGGCAGCAGGGCCATGTAGGGCATGGCGCAGACTTGCATGACAAAGGTGGCAATGATGACGCTGAGCACCATCTGGTCGCCCTTGACGTACTGTAACCCCTCTTTCAGGTCGGAGAAGGTGGAGGTGTGCACGCCTCTGGCGGGAGTCGAGGGGATCACGATGAAATAAAGGACAACCAGTACCCCAGCATAGGCCAGGGCCTGGACAAAGAAGTTGCCGCCCGCACCAAATGACACGATGAGCAAACCGCCAACAGTGGGGCCGAGAATCTTGTTGATGTTGAACGCGGCGGAGCTCAGCGCCACGGCGTTCATCAGCTCTTCTTTGGGTACCAAGAGGGGTATGATGGTCTGGCGGACGGGCTGGTTGAAGGCCCAGATGATACCCACCACGGCGCCAAAGACGAACAAGTGCCACACTTGCATGAATCCGCTCACTACTAGCAAGCCCATCAACGCGGCGGAAATGCCCAGCAGGAACTGGGTACTGAGCATGAGCTTGCGGCGGTCCACCTGGTCCGCCACCACACCGCCTATGGGCCCGGTAATCAGGAAGGGCAACGCTCTGAGGCCGTTGAGTGCCCCCAGGAGTACCGAGGATCCGGTGCGGTCGTACAGTAACCAACCCAGGGTTACTTGCTGCACCCACTGTCCCGCGCTCATGAGCGCAGTGGCAAACCAGAAGAGGCGGTAATCCCGGTACCGTAGTGAAGAGAAGGTGGAAAGCTGAAAGCCGGTGGACGGATGGCCGTGTGGCGCCTCTGGCTTATCTACGGTGGGTGTGGCCGTCTGGTGCATGTAAACGGGTGCTCTTTGGCGGTATTTGCTGGGTGCTATGGGCGGATGGTGGTCAAGGCTTCCAATTCACGCATCACGGTTGCGCTGCGTTTGCGGTAACGCTCAAGCTGCTCTTGCCAGCGGGCGCGCATCTCCTGAAGCTGGCTGATCTTCTGGTCGATGACGGCCTCTTGGCGCTCGATGAGTTGGATGCCGTCTCGAATGCGCTGGAGCTTGGCGGCCGCGTCGGATTCTTGGCGGTAGCGAGCATGCAACTCAGCGATCTCGGACTCTGCGTCCACCATAGCCTTGATCTCGGACAAGCTGAAACCCAGCAGGTGTTTAAGCTGGAGAATGTGCTCAATCCGTTGAACATCCTCGTCTGAATAGAGCCGGAACCCACCTTCCATGCGCGTGGGTGAGGCGAGCAGCCCCTTTTCTTCATAGAAACGTAGCGTACGTTGGGTAAGCCGCGTTCGTTCCGCTACTTCGCCGATCTGCATGTAGCGTTTCTGCATAAGGCCTCCGGTGCGTGAGCATATGGGGGGGTTGGCAGACACTGTTAGTCTAGCCTAAGCTCCCCTTTACGTCAAGGTTATACGTACCTGCCGGGTAGAGGTGATGTAGGCAATGGGAGCGCGACCGCGGTGCGGAAACATCGCTCAGATGTGCGCTTTTTGCTTGACAGTAGCGAAGCTCAAGCCATAGGATAGAAGTGTTTTACAGTGTTTGACACACAACAATGATCCATGTCCCCTTTGAGGAAGAGAGGTAATAATGCCCGACAATTTCATATTGTGGGCCTTTGCCGCTCTGATGGTAGTGGCCCTGGGTGGGGGAGTCGGGTTCTACTTTGGCAACAATGCGGTTCAGCAAAAACTCCGAGCACAGCGAGAGGAAGCGGAGAAAGCGCGTGTCCGAGCCGAAGCAGAGCAGAAGGACGTAGTCCTCCAGGCCACCAAGGAGGCGATGACGATCCGGACCCGTGCGGAAGAAGAGGTACGGGAACGGCGTCAAGAGTTCCAGCGTCAAGAGCGCAGATTAGGTCAGAAAGAAGAAAACCTCGATCGGAAGATCGAACAGAACGAGCGCCGGGACCGCCAGCTCACCAATAAGGAATCAGAGTTCGAGCGGCAAAAAACCGAGATCGAAGAAGTCAAGCAGAAGCAACTCCAAGAGCTTCAGCGTGTGGCTGAGCTCACCACTATAGAAGCCAAAGACGTACTGCTGAAAGCCGTCGAACAGGAGATCAGGGAAGACGCCAACCGGCGCTTGCGACTCCTGGAGAAGGCGTACCGAGAGGACGCTGACCGGCGGTCCCGGGAGATCCTGGTGGAGGCCATCCAACGGGTGACCTCCGAGGTAGTGGCGGATACCGCTACGTCCGTGGTGCCCATCCCCAGTGACGACATGAAGGGCCGCATCATTGGACGGGAGGGCCGCAACATCCGGGCGTTGGAGCATGCCACTGGCGTAGATATTATCATTGATGACACGCCGGACTGCGTGACACTCTCCTGTTTCGACCCGATTCGGAGAGAGGTGGCCCGGCTTGCGCTCAGCAAGCTGGTCACTGATGGCCGCATCCACCCGAGCCGCATCGAGGAGGTGGTGGAGCGGGCCCGAGCCGATCTTGATCAGGTTATTGTGAAAGAGGGCGAGCGGGCGGTCTATGAGGCCGGCGTCCCGGATATCCATCCGGAATTGGTGAAGCTACTGGGACGGCTCAAGTTTCGCTACAGCTACGGCCAGAACGTCCTAGAGCACAGCATTGAGGCCACCCGGTTTGCCGGTATCATTGCCTCTGAGTTAGGGGCGAACATCTCGGTTATCAAGAAGGGGAGCCTGCTCCATGATATTGGGAAGGGCATGGATCACGAGATGGAAGGCCCACATGCTCTCATCGGCGCGAGTCTGGTGGAACGGTTCGAGCGGTCCCGTGAGGTGGTAATCTGTGTCGCCAAGCATCATGACGACTGGTTCACCAACACGATGGAAGGCTCTATCGTGCAGGTGGCAGACGCTATTAGCGGCGGCCGGCCCGGCGCCCGGGCGGAGTCTATGGACCGCTATGTGAAGCGGCTCCAGGCATTGGAAGAGATTGCTAGTAGCTTCCCCGGCGTCGAGAAGTCTTATGCCGTCCAAGCGGGCCGGGAGCTGCGCATTCTGGTGAAGCCGACCCAGATAGATGACCTGGCGGCGATGCGGATTGCCCGGGACGTGGCCCGTAGGGTAGAGGATGATCTGGAATATCCGGGCCAGATCAAAGTGACGGTGGTACGGGAAACCCGGGCCATTGAGTACGCGCAGTAAAACAAAGCGGACGCACGATAAAACGGGGCGCTCACAAGAGCGCCCCGTTTTAGATCCGCAGCGTATGTGGGGCCCCCCTTATCAGATAGCCACGTATTGCATGCGCTCCCGGGTCTACGCTGCATGCAGATTGGTTGGCGCTGCTTCTAGAATGTGGGCTGATTGCCGGACGGACGAGCAAGTGCGCGTGGGCGCATGAGTGCAAATAGTGCAGTGCGCAGTGCTGCGCAGTGCAAGGAAAGCTATGAGCGGCCTTTGTCCTCGTCGTTGGAGTCTTGTCCACGGCGGAAGAACTCTTCGATGTCTTGGACTATGGAGTCACTGCTGGGGAGCTCCTCCCGTGGCTTGTCCTCTGTGGTGAGCCCCTGTTCTTCCTCGAGCTTGCGGATGTAGGAAAGGACTTCCTGGTTGCCGGAGATGGCCTGGTTCACCTGGGTGTCAAAGAGGGCCGCCTGCCGTTCAACGGAGCGGAGGCTAAGGTTGAGGCCCAGGGATTGATTGAGCTGCTCAAGGATGCTCAGGGCAACTCGAACGTTGGGGCGCGCAGAGAGGTAGTGCGGGACGTTGCCCCAGATGCCAGCGGTGGGAATTCCCTCCTGTTCGAGGGTGGTATTCAGCACTCCCAAGATCCCGGTAGGCCCCTCGTAACGGGAGGTGTTCACCGGTACGGAAGAGGAGAGTCGGTCAGTGATAAAGAGATCGGTGCCGTTTCCGGTGATGCGGGCGGGTTGAGTGTGGGGCACTGCGGCCAAAGCGGCGCCCAAGGTCAGCACCACACTTACGCCGTGCTCACGCACTACCTCCATAATAAGCTTCACGAAGCTCTTCCACTTGAGTTGCGGCTCCGATCCCACGAGAATGATGAAATCCCGATCGGCGTCAGCGGCTTGATAATAGTAGAGCGTATTGGCAGGCCATTTGACGTAACGACGGCGCTGACCCTCTTTGATCCAGCGCATTTGGGGCCGCTGTTCGGTGAACACGAAGAACTCTTCGGGATCGATCTCGCTAAATTTGCGCGCGCTCCATTGGCGCACCAAGAAACGCGCAGACCAAGTGGCTACTTCCGAGGCATCGGCCCAACCGTCGAACGCGGCGATGAGGATCGGTTGACGGAGCGTTGGAGGCCGCTCATGGTAGATGAGAGCGTCCATGCGTGGTCCTCCCTAGCAGGTTTGTTCCCTTTCAGGCTACCGCAATAGCGTGTGAGTGACAACTTAGGGGGCAACTGTGGCGGTGGCCGGGGCCTCGGAGTAGTGGTTCAACCTTGACCCTCACTAGGCGTGGTGATACAATTCGCGTGCTTTGTGATTTTTGTAATTACTTATGGTGCAGCAAGACCTATGACGTTTGATTGGCTGGGTTGGATGGAAAGGAGTGCAGAGTGAAGAGGGCTTTCGTGGTTATTGGGGCGGTGGTTGCAATTAGCCTTGCCTGCGCCCCGAATGCAGGACCGGTTCCTGCCACGCCTGTGGGCGGCGGTGTGGTGCCTACTGCGACTCTACCGGCTGGTGCTGGCGGCGGGGTGCCTACTGCGTCCCTGTCGGATGGCGGCCCGGGCGGTGCAGGGTCACCAGAGCACGGGAAGCAGCTCTTCACCGCCAAAGGCTGCATCGCTTGTCACACGATCTCCAGCGTTCCCGGCGCAGTGGGGACAATCGGGCCGAATCTGGATATTGTGGGCGATCCTGCCCAGTACCCCAAGATTGCCGGGGGCTTGTTGGACAACAACGAGGATGAGATGCGGAAGTGGCTGTCTAACCCCCCCAGTGTGAAGCCCGGTACGCAAATGCCTAACCTGGTGCTTAGCCGAGGGGAACTTAATAGCATGATTGCCTTCCTTCAGACCTTGAAGTAACCTCAAATTCAGCCAGACTACGTTCCAGGGGAGATTGCTGTGGCGAACCAAGTGGGCAAGCGTTATATGTGCACCAGTTGCGGGTCTGAGTTCATTGTCACCAAGGCGGGCACCGGGGAAATCGCGTGCTGTAGCCAACCCATGCAGCTAAAGTAACCCGCATCCTTGCGGGTCTAGACTACGAGTCAGGAGGCAGCAGTGGCGAATCAGCTAGGGCGCCGCTATGTGTGCGAGGTGTGCGGCACTGAAGCGCTGTGTACCAAGGCAGGCGAGGGCGAGATTATATGTGACGGACAGCCAATGATGTTGCAGGTGCCAAAGGCGCTGCCGTCGTCAGACTAGCCCATCTATTCAGAAGATGCCGCCACGGCCTGTTGCAATGTGCGTTGGCCGTGGTTCTTTTTGTTCCGGGGAGATCCGCCCGCGGCGTTAAGCGTGCGCACCGCGGTCACAATCCGGCAGCTTTGTTCCAGGATTGAGGTCCAGCGATTGGCTTCTTCCAGCAGTTGTCCCACCGCAAAGCTGCCGTGGCCCCGCAGCAGCACGATCCGGCCATGCTGCAGCGCTTTGGCCACTTGGTCTACTATGGGACGGACGTCGTCCACTACGTCGTCGCCAATCACCTCAACTTTACCAAGGAGCCGCCGCCCTTCGGCGTCCATAGGGACGATCTCGCGATCGATAAGGGAGAGGGCGATGGCGTTCACGGGGTGGGCGTGAATAACGGCATGGGCTTGGGTGAGGCGGTAAATGGCCCGATGGATGGCCAATTCGGAAGAAGCCGAGGGCGTTGCCCGGTCGTTCCAGGAGACTCCGGTTTCGACCAGGTCCTGCTCAGCCAGACGGCCAAGGTGCGCGCCGCGCCGAGTAACGATGAGCTGATCATTCAGCCGTACACTGATGTTGCCGCCATGGGAGGAGACGATCCCCTGTTGAAAGAGGTCTTGCCCCACCGCTTGGAATTCTGTAATGCCCATGACAGGTCACCCCTCCTGCGCGCAACCGCGCAACCCGTACTTGTTAGATTATAGGGCGTGGGGTTTCAGCGCAACAAACGAGCATGGCGCCATACCCTATGGTAGGCTAAAGTCACTCCGTGCCATGGTGAACCTATGACCGGTCGCATGATAGCGATCCTCGTTGCCCTGAGTGTGCTTCTTTGGGCGGCCTGGCTGGCGCTGGTGCTGTATACGCCACCGGACCTCGAAGTATTGCGGACCTCCTTCTTCGGGTTAACCCTTCTTGCCAGCGCCACGAGCTTCACGCTGGTTATTGGCCTGATAAACCACTGGCTTGTGGCCCAGAGTCAGCCCACCCTGGCCCGCGCCGTAGTGCAAGGAGTGGGTTTAGCGGCACTGGTGACGGCGGCGCTGGCGCTGCAATCGGAGCGGATGTTGACACCCGTGCACGTTGTGGTGTTCATAGGAGCATGGATGCTGGTTAACCTGCTGTTTCTGTCGGGACGGGCTTCATGAGCACCGATCTCTATGCCCAGGCCGCACTGTTCTACGACATGGAGTATGGCGATGAGCAGGCTGACGTGCGGCTCTACGCACACCTGGCGGAACGGACGCGCGGACCGATACTGGATGCGGGTGTGGGCACCGGACGGATTGCCTTTGGACTAGCCGAGTTCGGGCGGAGTGTGGTGGGCATAGACAGCTCTCCAGCCATGCTTGCGCGCGCGGAGGCCAAGCGGCGTGACCTTGACGCGTTGAGCGTGACGCTGCATCAGGCGGATCTGCGGAACTTTGACCTGGGTGAGCAATTTGCGATGGCGGTGCTGGCGCTCAACACCTTCGCACATATGCTGACGCAAGATGACCAGACGCGCGCGCTGGCCTGTCTACACCGGCATCTTGCGCCTGGAGGACTGCTGGCGCTGGCATTGGAGAACCCCTACCCCTCGCTAACGGCGCTTCCGCAAGGGGAGCTAATGCTGGGCTGGGTCAAGAATGGCCCAGGGACTGATGAACGCACTACCATGAGCTACGCCCGCCATCTGAACCTAGTGAAGCAAGTGCAGTACCTTTTCATGCGGTACGATGTTCTAAAAGGCAACGGCATGCTGCGCCGTTACGAGGATGAGATTGAACTGCGGTGGTTTTACCCCTCCGAACTCCGCCTGTTGCTTGAAAAGCATGGCTTCTCGATAGAGGATCATTACGGCGGTTACGAGCTTGAAGACTACACGGAGATGAGCCCGCTTTTTGTTACGGTTGCTTCAAAAGCTTAATTTGTGCGTTTCTAAATCCTTCCTCCGGTGTTTAGACAGATGAGCAATTCATCCGGCCGGAGGTGCCAGCTTGGCATTCCACGTTACGGACGTAACCCAGAGCTTGCGCGTTGTCCATGAGATTGTTAAGCGTGCTCCTAAGAACTGCCCCAGCCGTGCCGTTGCTGTGGGTGCGTCCGCGCTGCTGGTGGTGGCCTCGGCGGTCATGTCTCGGTTTGCTATCAGCAGGCCGGAAGACGCTTGGGCGCTGCAGGAGCGCCACATCTGCGCGGAATGCTCCATCCGTCACCAGTGTAAGTACCGGCGCAACTGATCCTTCCAGCCTTGCTAGGGTGTTCCAATGCGGATAGCGCTGGACGCCATGGGAGGCGATTACGCTCCTGACGTAACCGTTGAAGCTGCGGTTACGGCAGCCCGTCTCCACCGTTACGCCATTGTGGTGGTTGGGCCGAAGGATACGGTCGAAGCCGAACTCCGGCGCCACGGTGAGCGTCCCGCTGAACTGACCATCTGCCATGCACCGGACGTGGTGGCAATGGGGGAGCACCCTGCCACCGCAGTCCGGCAACAACCCCAATCATCTATTGCTGTCGGCGTGGACCTGGTGCGGCGGCGCGAGGCCGATGCCTTTGTCTCCATGGGGAATACCGGCGCAGTCATGGCATATGCCTTGCTGAAGTTGGGCCGTCTGAGGGGCATCGAGCGCCCGGCGTTGTCGGCGTTGTTCCCCACCCGGTCGGGCGTGTGCCTCGTGCTGGACGTGGGAGCCAATGCAGATTGCCGGCCCAGCTATCTGCTTCAGTTCGGCCAGATGGGCGCGATCTACGCGGAGCATGTCCTGGGTATCCCATCACCTCGGGTGGGGTTGCTGAACATCGGCGAAGAAGAGGGCAAGGGCAATCAGTTGGCTCAGGAAACCTATGGGTTGTTGAAAAACAGCGGCCTGCGGTTTGTGGGGAACGTCGAGGCCAAGGACATCCCGCGTGGGCAGGCCGACGTGGTGGTGACCGACGGTTTCAGCGGCAATGTAGCACTGAAGATGGCCGAGGGTGTGGGGGATGAGCTGTTCGCCATGCTGCGGGAGGCGCTGACTGCACGCTGGTACTACAAGCTGGCCGCCGGGTTACTCCGTCCGGCATTCCGCTCCGTGGCCAAGCGCATAGACTACTCGGAATATGGCGGAGTCCCGCTGCTGGGTGCCAATGGCCTAGTGCTCATTGGGCACGGGCGTAGTAATGCCTACGCGGTGCAACGGGCGCTGGTAGTTGCCGCACAGGCCGTTGAAGCACAGGTGGTGGATAAAATCGCGGCCGCCACTATTAGTGCGGCAGGAGAAGAGAGATGACCGGTGTTCCCCACCCGCGTTTGTTCACGCTGGAGGAGGCCAACGCGCTGATCCCCACCCTGGAGCCGCTGCTGCGCCGCCTGCAGCAGCAAGTGGAGGAGCTGCGTGCCCTGAGCGCACAGTTAGAACAGATAGCCGAGTCCCTGCCTGGCAGCAATGGCCATCGCCCGGTATACGAGGGACAGAGGCAGGGGCTGCGGACGCGGACGGAGGCGCTCAGCCAGACGATTCAGGGCGGGATCGACGAAGTCCACCGCTACGGCTGCGAGCTCAAAGGCGTGGATACCGGGTTGCTGGACTTTCGTGCGATGCGGGACGGCCGGGTGGTGTATCTGTGCTGGCGTCTGGGAGAGAAAGAGATTGCCTACTGGCATGACTTAGACACTGGCTTCGGGGGCCGGCAGCCGCTCTGATCGTGGGACTCACCACGTGGCGGACTCGCTACAAACTCGTTACAATTGCAGTGAGTAATACATGACACCCTGAGGAGGTACTCATGACCACTCCGGCGCAAATGAGCCCGTCGGTTGGTGAACCCGCACCGGACTTCCGGCTCCCATCTGCCACACGGGAAGAGTTCTCCATGAGCCAGTTCCAGGGGGTGAAGAAGGTAGTCTTTGCCTTCTATCCGCTGGACTTCACCGGTGGCTGAACCACAGAACTGTCGAACCTGGAGCACCACCTCGGTGAAATCCAGGCACGAAATGCTCAGGTCCTGAGCATCAACTGTGACAGCATCCACTCTCACATCAACTGGGCGGAGAAGTTGGAAGGCATCAGTTTCCCGATGCTCTCCGATTTTCACCCCAAGGGGGAAGTGACCGGTCGGTACGGCGTCTACAACCAGGATCGAGGACATCCCAACCGGGTGCTGTTCCTGGTCGACACGGCAGGGGTTATCCGCTGGATTAAGGAAGGCCAGCCCGATATTCCAGAGTTGCTGGAGGAGCTGGACAAGATCAGTTAGGCTACGTTGCCATCCGCGTGAAGTGGGAACAAAAGCGACCGCTGTTGCTAACGCCGTGATGTGTCTGGGGGGATCTCAGCAAGGATGGGTATGCCCACGTGCCGTGCTAGATCCTCCCGGTCATAGAGCGTGGTGTCTAAGTAGTGGAGGAAGAAGACCAGCCCCACGCCGGCCATGAGCCCCACCAGCGTCCGCAGCAGGATATTCAGATAGTTGCGGCCCGATGCCGTCGCCGCGGCGACGGTGGGCGGGTCGATGACCCGAGCGATGAGGCTGTTCGGCCCCAGTTGGGAGAAGTAATCCCCGGCGCGGAGGGTAAGCACGCCCGCGGCAGCCGTGGCGGCACGCTGGGTAAGCTCGGGGTCTCTCCCGGTTACCAGGATGGTTAGAATGCGCGGGGCGCTGTTAGCCCGGGGCAGGCTGTGGATGCTAATGGGCACGTTGGGCGCGGCGCCCATCGCTTCCCGAACATCATCCCGGAACGCCTGGCTCCGCACTACTTCAATGAAGTCGTCGGTCAGGTATTCGCTGCTGAGTAGGCTGTAGTACTTGTCATACCTGTAATAGGCCCCTCGTGCCGGTTCAGCAGGGACGCTAATGAGCACTCGCATCGAAGCGGTGTAGTCACCTTGGGTCAGCGGGCTGGCGACAAAGCTCAGGATGCCGGTGGCCACGGTGATAAGCGCGGCAATCCACCAACGCCGCCAGAAGACCCGCCAATAGCGCCGTAGCTCCATTTACGCGGCCTCTTTCACGTAGTCCACCAGCACGCCGCCGCTCCAACGCTCCGGGAACACGCGGTCGGTAATCTCTAGGAGGAGGGCCACGGCGATGTTGCTAGTCAGTTCCAGGGGCCGCCAGCGGGTGAGCAGCTTGCAGAGCGCTACCAACGCTCCCAGCGTACCAGAGCGGCGTGCGTACTCGTTGTCGAATAACTGAGGCACCCGGCCAACATACATGATCATGCGGTACGCTCCGGTTTCGGCAAGGGGCTGGAAGCCGGCCCTGCGAAACCGGGCGAAGGTGTCCGCGGCCGACTCGATGCCCTCGTGGCCTTCCGGGCCGATTATGCGCTGTTGGTACAGTTCCGGGTCCTGTTTGGCAAAGCGGATGATGGGGTCGTCTCCCTCGGCCTCGATGAAATGCAAGGTTCGCCCGCCAGTCTTAAGAACCCGATGAATCTCTTCCACTACTTGCTGCTTTTGGTGGAGGGGGATGTGGCCCAGCACGTCGGCGCTTACCACGGTGTCGAAGGCGTCCGCGCGGAAGGGCAGGTGGGCCAGATCTGCCATTGCGCCGTGGGCGTAGATGGCGCTGGCTGCCTTCAGCGACCGGCGAGAGTAATCGACGCCGGCGACCCGCCCGGCGCGGGTAAACAGCTTCCAGCCGCCGCCGCAGCCCAGGTCTAACACGCGGTGCTGGGATGAGCGGGGAAGCCGCCGCAGAAAGAACCGCTGTTTGCGCACCAGCCAGTTGCGCAGTGAGCCGTCCGAGAGGTCGGGCTCGGCCCACTTCCCCTCGTAAAACTGGGGTCGCGGTTGGCCGAAGACGGTCTCTTCAGAGGACGTGGGGGTCGTGGAAGCACGCACGCTGAACGAGTCTTTCATGAACTCCAGTGTACCATGCGCCCTAACCGCCCTCTTACCCCAGGTCTCTTGCCGGAGAGAGCGGGCAACCGTGTGCATTGGCCTGGCGAAGCTTGTGCGCTACAATGATGCAACCTATGAGTGAGGCGCTCACCGTTCCGCTCTAATCTTGTGTCCAATCAACCGACTTCTCTCGATCCGAGTGCGTCCCGGACGCCAACTGCCCTTGCAGAAGGGCCGTCGCCTTCGGCTGGGCAGCACCGCACCCGCCGCTTTGAGCAAATTCTGGGGCTGTTCATTCAGGTTGCAGACATCCTGCTCGTTAACGTGGCATTCATTGCCGCGTACTATCTCCGCTACATTGTCGGCTTGGGTGGTGACGTTCCAGGCGAGCACTTTGTGGGCTACGACGTATACCTGCCGCTCCAGGCGGGGCTGACCCTCACGCTCTTCTGTGTCTACCGCGTGGCAGGCCTCTACCGGTGGCTCACTAGAATGCCGTTCCTAGAAGAGTCCTGGAACATTTTGCTCAGCAGTACCCTTGGCCTCACGCTCATTTTTGCGGGAGTGTTTCTGATCCGCGGATTTGCCTATTCCCGGGGCCTGTTCCTCATTGCGTGGGTGCTCACTGTGCTGCTGCTGGTCTCGGTCCGCATTGGCGCACGGGTGGTGAAAGCGCTGCTGCGGCGGCGCGGCATTGGCGTGCAGCGGGTGCTAGTGGTGGGCGGCGATCACTTGGGCCGCACTATCATGCACATCATTGCTACCGAGCCGGGAGTCAGCTACCAGCTCATTGGATTTGTGCACAACGCCCCGATGGCAGACATCGGACGGTTCAAGTGCCTGGGTAATCTGGACGCTTTGGTCGACATAACCCGCCTCCACCAGATCGATGAGATCATCATCACGCTGTCCGGAGAGGATCGTGATCGTATTCAGGAAATCATAGAACTGTGCACGCAATACGGCGTGAGCTACAAGATTGTCCCAGACCTCTTTGAAATGAGCCTGACTATGAGCAGGGTGGACGTGGAGGACCTCCGGGGCGTGCCGGTCATTGGCATGAGCCGGGCCGCAATTGCCGGGTGGGACCAGGTGCTCAAGCGGGGGATGGACGTAGTGATTGGTGTGCTGATCATGGCGGCGCTCTTACCACTGTGGCTGGTGATTGCGGTGGCGATCAAGCTGGACTCACCGGGGCCGGTCCTGTTTATGCAGACGCGCTTGGGGAAGGGCAGCCGGCCTTTCTCAGCCTGGAAGTTCCGCTCAATGCACGCAGCTGCTGAGGAGGAGGTCAATGCCCTATTGGAGCACAATGAGGCGAGCGGCCCGCTGTTCAAGATCCGCCAGGACCCGCGGATCACCCGAATGGGCCGCTGGCTTCGGCGTACCAGTCTGGACGAGCTGCCGCAGCTTATGAACGTGCTGCGGGGTGAGATGAGCTTGGTGGGGCCGCGGCCACCACTCCCTGCAGAGGTGGAACAGTACCAGGAGTGGCATCGCAAGCGGCTGAAGGTGGCCCCGGGGATGACGGGTCTTTGGCAGGTGAGCGGGCGCAGCGAGCTGCCCTTTGATGAGATGGTGTTACTGGACGTGTATTACATCGAGAACTGGTCACTGGGGCTGGATTTCCAAATCCTGTTGCGCACGGTACCGGCAGTGCTCACCGGCCGGGGGGCGTTTTAAGCGGAGGGTTATCGACGAGAAGCTTTGATTTAGCTACTTATGTCGCGAGGCGTGATTGCTTCCCGCCCGCCCAGTTCTGTACGTAGCAGTGGGAGTTCCCCTGCTACCTTCATCTGATCCCTACGCCCCTTCTGCTCCCTCGCGGAAGTCCTTGAGGCGGAGCTGGAGGCTACTGTTGCCCCGCCAGCGGTTCTCCGAGAGGGCGTAGACAACGTCCAGCCGCTTGCCGATGCCAGCAATGCGGTTCCCCATGCCGAAGCCCATCGCCCGCCAAGTGGTGTCACCATCCCCGAGCTTCACTTCTAGGTGCGCGCCGGTGGCCCCAAGGCCGCGAACGCCCGCCACTTTGAGGCCGCGGCTCAGGAACAGCGGCTCAGGATTGTCGGTGCCGTAGGGCTGCAGCCGCTTGATGAGCGACGCCGGCTGACCCTGCAGCTCGTTGGGGCGGGCCTCGGCGTCGATAGAGAGGACCGGGAGCAGGTGCTCGGCGGTGAGTCGGGTCGCGCAGACCGCGCCCAGCCGCTCCCGCAGCTCGGGGATACGAGCGGTCTCGATGGTGAACCCGGCGGCCGCGGGGTGGCCGCCGAAGCGGACAAAGAGGTCGCTGCAGGCCCGCAGCGCGTCCACAATGGAGAAGCCGGGGATGCTGCGGCAGCTTCCCCGGCTGAACTCCGGCCCCTGCTCCAGCACCACGGCCGGACGGTACCACTCCTCGGCAAGCTTGCTGGCGACCAAGCCGATGATGCCTGCGGCGTAGCCTTCGCCGCCGACGATGAGAACGGGCGCTTCGCCGCGCTGGGCGGCCACGTCCGCGCGCGCTTGGGCCAGCGTGGCTTGGGTGAGCTCTCGACGGGCGAGGTTGGTAGTCTCAAGCTGCTCCGCCAACGCGGACGCTTCGTTCGGGTCCTCGGTGCAGAGGAGCTGGTAGCTGGCGGCGGCGTGTTCCAGGCGGCCCATCGCGTTGAGGCGGGGCGCAATCATGAAGCCGAGGTCCGTGGCGTCCAACATGCCAAGTTCCATGCCAGCCCGCTGCATCAAGGCCAGCAGGCCCAGCCGCGGCGTGCGGTTCAGCACCTCGAGTCCCTGCTGAACGATCCAACGGTTCTCATTGTACAGCGGGGAGATGTCGGCCACTGTGCCAATGGCAGCCAGGTCGAGGTTGGCCTCCAGACCCTCGGTGCCCTTGCCCAGGGTAGTGTAGAGTGCCTGGAGAAACTTGAAGGCGACGCCCACGCCCGAGAGGCCGCGGAAGGGGTAGGCGGACTCTGCCCGGTGGGGGTTGACGACGGCCGCGGCGGGCGGTAACTGCGGCGGAATGCTGTGGTGGTCCAGGGCGATGACGTTCAGCCCGATGCCCACGGCGTGGGTGATCTCCTCAAGGGCGGAGGTGCCGGTATCCACGGAGATCACCAGTCGAGCGCCGGCGCGTTGAAGTGTCTCCAGGGCGGCCACGTTGAGGCCATAGCCCTCGCGTTCCCGGTGCGGGATGTAGGGCTCCACGTTGATGCCCACGGCACGCAGGCCCAGTACCAACAGCGCGGTGCCGGTGATGCCGTCTGCATCAAAGTCGCCGTAGACCACCACTCGCTGGCTGTTGCGGGCAGTGGCTACGACGGTCTCGACCGCGCGCTGCATGTCCGGCAGGAGGAAGGGGTCGGGCCAGGGACGGCCGTCCCGGTTGACGAAGCTGCGGGCCTGCTCGATGGTGTAGATGCTGCGATTGTAGAGCAGTTGACCGGCCACGCGGTGCAACGTCCCGAAGGCAGATAACGCCTCAGAAGGCGCAACTGGGCGCACCTGCCACTGGTATTCGGTCATTGGTTAGGTAGTGCTGGTCATGAGGAAATGTTGCTTGGCTTGCTTGAGTTCATGGGCTTGAGTTCATGGGAATGATATCTCAATGCGCTGCGGCTTTATCCGCTGCACCATTATGCTACGGCGCACGCCTTTTTGGGTGAGCGTACTTACGGCAGGTACTTCTTGAATACCAGGCAGGAGTTGTGACCGCCGAACCCGAAGGAGTTGCTGATGGCTACGGAGATGTCGGCGGAACGGGCCTGGTTGGGCACGTAGTCTAGGTCGCACTCAGGGTCAGGGTGCTCATAGTTGATGGTGGGCGGGATAATCCCGTCGCGCAGGGCGAGGGTGCAGATCGCTGCCTCCAATGCGCCGGCGGCGCCTAGCAGGTGGCCGGTCATGGACTTGGTGGAGCTGACCGCTACCCGGTAAGCGTCTTCGCCCAGTACACTTTTGATGGCCATGGTCTCGAACTTGTCGTTCATGGGGGTTGAAGTGCCGTGCGCGTTGACATAATCCACTTGGCCGGGAGTGAGGCCGGCCTTGCGCAGCGCCATGGCCATGGCGCGGGCGCCGCCCTCGCCGTTCTCCGATGGTTGAGTAATGTGGTGGGCGTCGGCGGTAGCGCCGTAGCCGGCAAGCTCGGCAAGAATGGGCGCGCCCCTACTCACCGCATAGTCGTGGTCTTCCAGCACTAGCACCACGGCGCCCTCACCCATGACGAAGCCGTCTCGGGTGGCATCGAAGGGGCGGGAGGCTTGGGTCGGGGCGTCGTTGCGGGTGGAGAGGGCACGGGATGCGTTGAACCCGGCCAGACCGATGGGACAGAAGGGAGCTTCGGTGCCGCCCGCCAACATGACCTTGGCGTCGCCCCGGTACAGGGTTTCCAGCGCCTGACCCAGGGCGTCAGCGCCGCTAGAGCAGGCGGATACGGTGGCATAGTTCGGGCCCTTTGCACCGACGACGATGGCGGTCTGGCCCGCCGCCATATTGGAGATCATCATGGGGACCAGAAAGGGACTAACCCGGCCGGGGCCCCGGTTGGTCAGGGTGTCCATCTGCTCTGAGAAGGTGATGATCCCGCCGATGCCGCTGCCGATGATGGTCCCCACGTCCTCGGCGTTGTCCGCGTCAATGGTGAGGCCGGCGTTTTCGATAGCCTGCCGGGTGGCGACCACGGAGAACTGGACGAAGCGGTCCATGCGGCGGGCTTCCTTGCGGTCGAGGTAGCGGGTCGGGTCGAACTCCTTGACCTCTGCGCCAAAGGTGGTTTCGAAGCCCTCGGTCTCAAAGGCGGTGAGGTAATCCACTCCGGAGCGGCCTTGGAGGAGGGCCTCCCAGGTGCTGGGGGTATCCAAGCCGAGGGGACTAACGGTGCCAATGCCGGTGATTACGACGCGGTTTGCCACTAGGTGCTCCTCCTGTCACGGCCGCCTGGGGGCCGTGCTGTGCAAAACGGTTGCCGGTTGCGGGGAAGGCAGTGCTAGCAATAAGAACACCAAACAACCCCGCATGGTGCGGGGCTGTTGGCGTGATGACTGTCTGGTGAGATGCATTACCAGTGAGGGGGGCTGCCTTATTTGTTTGCTAGCTCCTGCTCAAAACCTGACCGATCGGTTCCGTTAAGGGCCTATTCCCGCTATGTGGCAGCGGTAGCAAGGACCTTCTGCGGCACTACGCCGCCGGATTTTTCGGCGCGCCGTTTGATCATCTGGAACATGCGCTCGTAGAGGCGGTCCACCGGGCGCAGCCTATCGGTGTAACGCTTGTACAGGTCTCGGGACTCCGCCATGGTCCAGCGCTTGTCGTAGTGCACCAACTGTTTCCCGTTGTACTCACTGTAGGGCCGAATCTTGCCCGGGGGCAGCAGTGAGCCATCGGCATCCAGGGGCGGCAGCAGGTCCCAGTTGATGGTGGCCGGCAGCGGGGTCAGGATGTTGGCGGTCTGATAACGGCTGACGCCCTTGGCCCAATCAGCCATCGCCAGGATCTTCTCGTCGGTGTCATGGGGTAGACCAATGATGGTCATAGCTACGTTGGTGAAGCCCCAGGCCTGCAAGGCGCGGAGGTCGAGGTCCACTTGGCCAGGCTCCTGCCGTTTGCGGACGGCGGCCAGGTTCTCCGCGTTATTGGATTCCACACCCACGTAGAGCATTTCCATGCCGTTGGCGCGCAGCGCCTCGGCCATTTCCGGGTCGGAACCGAGTTCGGCGCGAGTCTGGCAGATGAGAAACATGTTTTCGGTGCGGCCCTTCCAGGCCTTGGCCCGCTCCAAGCGCTCATTGCGGAACTTGACCGCGCGGCTAGGAGGCGGATGCAGGTCGTCGGTCACAAAGACAGCAAACCGGCCATCCGTGGGAGAGGTGATGATAAGTCCATCGGCCGCGAGGCGTTGGAGTTGTTCCAAACGTTTCCACTCGACTTCCCGGCCAACCATACGATAGCCCAGAAACTGCTGGATGACCTCGCAGTAGCTGCAATTCTCGGTGCACCCGCGCACTGTCTCGATGACGCCGGCAGCCCAAGGGTTCTGAGGACTGAGGCCGTGCACCGCGTCGAAGTCTGGCAGTTCCACGTAGTCAGACTTGATAGTGCGCCGGTTGGGCGTGGCGACCACTGCGCCATGCTCTTTGTAGGCAATACCGCCAAACTTGCCGAGCTCGGTGGGCAGGTTGGCGGTCTTGGTGGAGAGCAGCACGTCGGCCAGGGGGCCAACGACGTCCTCCCCTTCGTGCTTTACGATGGCGTCAAATTCACCGTGCTCGAAGGCTTCCTCCGGCAGCATCCCCATATGCGGGCCACCACCGATAATGCGGAGGTTGGGAAAGTGCTCCCGGGCCATGCGAGTAATCTCGTAAGCTCGGGGGATTTCATTGATCAAGGCGCTCAAACAGAGTAGATCGACGCCCTTTAAGTCTTTCTCGATGTCTATCTTCCCCACCTTGT
The DNA here is from genome assembly GCA_965261835.1 of Dehalococcoidia bacterium. GTDB lineage: Bacteria > Chloroflexota > Dehalococcoidia > SHYD01 > SHYD01. Next base: position 955,620 of record OZ253478.1, read on the forward strand.
CTTCAAACCAGATCCGGGTCTCGTAGACCCAGTTGGCAATCCGTGAAGTACCCTCTTTTGCACGCTCGACGTGCTGCTTGAGGGCCGCGGAGAGGAAGAGCATGCCCTGCCGGGGGATGGCAACGTACTCAAAGTTGCCGCCGGCGGACTTGGGTTGGACAAAGAGCACTTGCTTAGTCATAAGCGGTCTGCCCCTTTGTAGAACATTGCGTACGCCGCAATATCTGCTGATGTCTCAGGTTACCATTAACTAAACACCACTCAGTAGTGTTCAGTTACGCCCGTACGCCCGTTTTCAGACTGCATGTACTATAGCATATTATACAAGGGCCTCATAGGTAGAAGGTAGATTGTAGCCCCGGCTCCGGCAATCTACGGCTCGCTACTATCTGAATGAGTTGAGCGGGTTGCGGCGTGTGGGCTACTATGGCTAGGTTACGACGTAACGCTGGCACGGAACCCATTAAGGGGGACGGAGATGTCGGACTACGACATGCTTGTCATAGGGACTGGGCCCGCCGGTCACCGCGCCGCCATGCAGGCGGCCAAATTGCGTAAAAAGGTGGCCGTGATTGAAAAGGGCCACCCTGTGGGTGGTGTGGCGCTACATTCCGGCACTATTCCTAGCAAAACGCTGCGAGAAGCGGTGCTGTATCTCACCGGTTTTCGGCAGCGGCATCTCTACGGCCTCAGTTACCAGGTGCAATCAAACATTACGATTAAGGATCTCACCTTCCGGTGTGATGAGTGCGTTGGCCATGAGGTGGACGTGCTCAAGTCACAGTTTGCCCGGAATGACGTGGAGATCATCCCCGGCCTCGCCAGTTTTGAAGACGAGCATCAAATCAAGGTCACCAGCCCCGACGTAGAACAGCACCTGACGGCGGACAACATAGTGATTGCCTGCGGCACCCGGCCCGCACATTCGGCCACGATGCCCGTGAACGGCACCTCCATTATCGATTCCGACGGCATCTTCTCCATGGCCGAGCTGCCGCGTACCCTGACGGTGGCCGGCGCTGGGATTATTGGGGTGGAGTACGCGTGCATCTTTGCCGCGCTGGGGACGGAAGTGACGTTGGTGGACAAGCGTCCCAGAATCCTGGATTTTTTAGACCAGGAAATCCTGGAAGCGTTGTTGTATCACATGAGGGGAGAGGGCGTGATCTTCCGGTTCGGCGAGGAAGTGACCGCAGTGTTGACCACCAGCGACCGGGTAGCGGCCAGGACCAGGAGTAACAAGACCATTTCCTCGGAGTGTTTTCTTTCCTCCATCGGGCGGATGGGTAATACCCAAGACCTCAATCTTCAAGCCATAGGCATTGAGGTAGATGATCGTGGCCGTATCCCGGTGAATGAATTTCATCAGACTGTGGTGCCTCATGTGTATGCCGCGGGCGATGTGATTGGCTTTCCGGCGCTGGCATCCTCCTCAATGGAACAAGGGCGGCTCGCATCAGCCCACGCCTTCGGGTTGAACCCACGCTCCATCAACCCCTGGCTGCCTTACGGCATCTACACTATCCCGGAGATCTCCATGGTAGGGGACACGGAGGAATCGTTGACGGCCAAGGCTGTCCCTTACGAGTTCGGCATTGCGCGCTACAAGGAGATAGCTCGGGGCCAGATCATCGGTGACCGCAACGGGGTGCTGAAGCTGCTCGTGCACACGGAGACCCGGAAACTCCTGGGCGTGCACATTCTAGGAGAAGGCGCCACCGAGCTCATCCACATCGGCCAAACCGTGATGGGGCTGGGCGGTACGCTGGACTTTTTGGTGGAGAACGTGTTCAACTACCCCACCCTTGCGGAGTGCTACAAAGTGGCGGCGCTGGACGCCTACAATAAGCTGGGCCCGGTGCCGGATGGTGGGGGGACGAGCGGATAAGCAGGGCGCTAGCCGGCTTTCTTGACGCACTATGATTCTAAGAGTAACGTTTACTCACTCTCGATACGTCCACGTAGTTACACCGATCTATAACGCAGTGTAGCGTTGTCCACGTTGCCATAAGAAGAGGCCCCAGATTCTACAACTAGGCCCTGTCAGGCTCTACTACGGTTGGGTGGTCGTGGTGGTCGCGTTCATTGCGATCCTGGTGGCCGCCGGAGTGCGCTCCGCCTTCCCGGTGCTCATGGTGCCCATTGAGCAAGACTTTGGCTGGGACCGGGCATCTATTGGCATTGCTGCGGCCGTGAACCTCTTGATGTACGGCCTAACCGGCCCAATTGCCGGCCGTATTGTGGATAGAGGCGGTCCCCGAACGCTGATGCTCCTTAGCCTGGTGGTCCTGTCCGTGGGCACTATCGGCCTCATGTTTATGCAGGCGCTTTGGCAGTTGCACCTGCTGTGGGGCGTGGTCATTGGCATTGGCATTGGCGGGACCGCGGGCGTCCTCAGCGCCACAGTAGCTACTCGCTGGTTCAACAAGCGCAAGGGGCTGGTGGTGGGTATCCTCAGTTCCAGCCACTCCGCGGGGCAGATGGTATTCATCCCCGTTCTGATGGCGGTGGTAGTCTTTGGCACCTGGCGCAACGCAATCTTGCTACTCGTTGTGACGCTACTGGCCTTGGTGTTGCCTATGGTGTTCCTGCTGATGCGGGATGATCCGTCGGATGTTGGTGTGGGCATCGATGGTATCGAGGCTGCGCCCATGACGGTGGCGGAACGGGCTGCCGATCTCAAGGCGCAGATAGCGCAGATTGTCCCCATGCGGCACGTAGTACGGTCACCCGATTTCTGGCTGCTGGCTTTGAGTTTCTCCATCTGCGGTGGGACCTCCGGAGGCCTCATTGGCACACACCTGATCCCCCATTCCCTTGACCAAGGCATCCCCGAGGTGGGAGCGGCGACCGCCATCGGGGTAATGGGGCTGATGAATTTTGTGGGCACCACCGGCTCCGGTTTGCTTTCCGACCGGGTCGATAAGCGAAAGCTGCTGGCAGTGGTCTTCGCCTTCCGATCACTGTCGCTGTTGGTGCTGCCGTTCATCAATGACGTGGTGGGCCTGACCGTCTTTGCGGTGCTCTACGGCATCGATTGGTTGGCCACTGCCCCGCCCATGGTGGGCATCATCACCGAACGCTGGGGCCGCCGCTCTGTGGGCAGCATCATGGGCTGGATTTTCTTGTCGCACCAATTTGGCGCCGCCACTATGGCCTATCTGGCCGGGGTCATACAAGTGGAAACGGGTGAGTACGTGATAGCGTTTTTCAGCGCCGCTTTCCTGGCGCTCATTGCCGCAGGGTTTGCGTTGAGAATCAGCCGTTTTCAATCCCCGAGTCTCATCCTGCAGCCAGCCGCTGCGGCATCCTAACGTTGTGATTGTCGTCCGGCTGAGGTCGTCGTGATCACCATCGGTTCTTTCCGGCTGTACTACGGCTGGATCGTGGTGTCCGTCGCCTTTGTGACCATCCTGGTTTCCGCGGGGGTGCGTTCCGGCCTCACCGTGGTAGTGGTGCCCCTGGAGCAGGAGTTCGGGTGGGACCGCGCGTCGATTTCACTGGCAGCGGCAATCAACCTCCTGCTGATCGGCCTGATTGCGCCCTTCGTCGGCCGGCTCATCGACCGCCACGGCCCGCGGGCCGTGATGCTGGGCAGCACCGCGATCACCGCGGCGGGGGTGCTGGCCACCATGTTCATTCAGACGGTGTGGCAGCTCCACCTCTCCTGGGGCCTGGTGGTGGGGGTCGGTATCGGCGGCACGGCGGGGGTGCTCAGCGCCACGGTTGCCAGCCGCTGGTTCGACAAACGGCGCGGTCTGGTGGTGGGCATTCTGAGTGCCGCTACGTCGGCGGGGCAGTTCATCTTATTGCCACTGCTGGTGGTGATTATTGTGGCCGGCGACTGGCGAAACGCCATGTTGTTTCTGGGCGCGCTGATGTTTGCGCTGCTGCTGCCGCTGGTCTTCCTCTTCATGCGTGACGATCCGGTAGCGATGGGGATTGGGGTTGATGGCGCCGCGCTCGCACCGAAGCAGCCAGGGGGAAGCCAGGCCGGACCTGTGGCCGAACCCATTGTTCCGATGTCTCACGCCGTCCGCACCGCTGATTTCTGGTTCCTGACCACGAGCTTCTTCATTTGTGGGGCTACCACCAACGGTCTCATTGGCACACACCTCATCCCCCACTCCATTGACCACGGCATCCCAGAGGTGACCGCGGCCAGCGTTATTGGCTTCATGGGGATGATGAACTTTGTGGGTACCACGGCCTCCGGCTGGCTCTCCGACCGGTATGACAAGCGGAAGCTGTTGGCGGGCTACTACGCCTTCCGGGGGATATCGCTGCTCTTCCTGCCCTTTATCAGCGAGGTCCCGCTCTATTTCGTCTTTGCGCTGGTGTATGGCCTGGACTGGGTCGCCACGGTCCCACCCACGGTGGGCTTGGTTGCCGACCGCTTCGGACGGCGCTCCGTAGGCGGCATCTACGGCTTTGTGTACCTCTCTCATCAACTGGGCGCGGGGATGATTGCCTACGTGGGTGGGGCGTTACGCGTGTTGATGGGCAATTATGCGCTGGCCTTCATTGGGGCGGGTGTGTTGGCACTGGTGGCCGCGGGGCTGGCCAGCAGGATATCGGTGGGGTCTCGCGTGCCGCCGGCTCAGCCGCTCCAAGCGCAGCAGGGGGGCGCCGCAAGCTGACGCTGCCTTGCCATGCTGGGCGCGCTAGGCTGGCCCTGAGCAGCCCCGACGGATTACTCCCGCTAGAGTCGCTGACCGATGCTGGCCCGCACCACGGCAGGTGAACACGGCATAAGGCATCTAATCACCTCACCAGCAGGTGGTAGAGCGAAACAAGGCGGTGTGGCAGGACGCTGATGTCCTGCACCACCTCGTAGCCCATACCGCCGCAGACGGCCTGCAAATAGTCCCGTCCATGGCGGTCGACGGAGAGCATGAACGGTACGATGCCACCGGCCCGAGATTCCATGAGCGCTTTGTGGGTGTCCTGGAGCGCATATGCTTTCTCTTGCTCACGTTCTTCCCGCTGGTTGCGCGCGGGGGGCAGCAATCCGTCCATATCGATACCGTAGTCGAAGTCTTGGGGCTGCCCGTCGCTGATCATAACCAGCACGCGTGTCTTGGTGGGCTCGCGGCGCAGGATTGAGTTGGCGTGGCGGATCGCCGGCCCCATCCGAGTGGCCTGCACCGGTGCCACCGTTTCGATGCGTGCCATCGCGGTAGCGCTCAACTGGTCGGCGATATCCTTAATAACGTAGAAGCGGACACCGTGCCGCCCGCGGCCGGAAAAGCCGTATAGCCCATAGCGGTCCCCCGTCATTTCCAGCGCGCGGGTAAGTACCACCAGACTCTCCTTCTCCACATCGATGATGCGTTTGTAGTCCGGGCGGGCGAAACCGCTCCAGCCCTGTGCACTGGGCTGTTCCTGTCCGCGGAGTACGCCCTCGCTGGTGGACAAGCTCATATCCAGCAGAAACAGGATGCTTACGCTCCTTTCGGAGAACTCCCGTCGCTGGTACACGCGATCCGGTAGTAACCCCAGCGCACGTTGCTCCACCCGAGCCTGAATTACCCGGTCGAGGTCAAAATCATCGCCGTCCTCCAAGCCGCGGCGGGGGCGGGGGAGACGTGGCCGCAACTGCTCGAAGCGGCGCTCCACCTGGGAAACGAGGTAATGATGCTCCCGCAGTGCGCGCGGGAAGTAGTGCTGGTCGCCCGGTTTGAGGTGGCGCTGCCACACGGTGCACCAATCGGGCCGGTAGCTGGCGGTACGGTGGTCCCACTCTGGGTACAGGAATGGTTCCGGCTCTCCCTCGCAGAGCGCGCGGTCCATGGCGGCGCCCGGAATGCGCTCTTCCTCCTGGGTGTCAGCGCGCGGCAGCGGCAGAAGCGCCGGCGCCGGCGGCCCAGCTTCCTCGTCCGCAGTGATAGTCTCCTGGGTACGCAGGTGGGCTTCGTCGGCCAGTTCCTCGCCGGAATCCTCTGAGCGTGGGGCCTGTTCTGCTTGCTCAGATGCTGCATCGGTTGTGGCTGGGGCTGCAGTGGTCTCCAAGTGTTGCTGCAAGGCCTCCAGCAGCTCCACTGGTACGCCCTCGAGCAGCGCGTCCAGTTCTGCAGCGGTCAGCTCGCCGTAGGCCGCTAGTGCCTCCTCGGCCGGTAGCGTCAGCGCCGTCCAGCTTGCGATCCAGTGCTCGATAGTATCCATGGCAGGGTCGTATCCGGCGCGGTCTAGATCGATCTCGAGGCTCGCGTCTGTGCGCCCCCAGTTGGGCGCCAGGGGGACCGCGCTCATCAGGCAATACGCGCGCAGGGTGGCTTCTGCCGCGTCTTCCACGGTGGCGCCCGGCGCGGACAATGCCTTCAGCAGACCCGCCGCTTGCCACAAGGCCTCACCTGCGGCGCTGGGGAAGGCATAACGTGCGGCGCCACCGGAACTGTAGCGCTCTAGTGCCGCTAGCAGCGCATGGCGTAGCGGCAGTTCCTCCAGGTGGGGCAGCACTGGGACAGGTTGCGCGGTGAGTAAGGCCCGTAGGCCGGGATATTCTTGCCGCAGCCGGGCGTTCACGCGGTGGTCTTCCAGCAGCTTGAAGAGCCGCCAAGCCAGCGGCGTATCGGGGAAGAACTGGAGGAAATGCGCCAGGCCGTTCCCTTCCAGCGCCGCTGCATCCAGCGACTGCAGCAATTGCGGCCGCAGGTTAGCGAAGCGAGTGGCGGCGCGTTGCAGGTCGAAGTCCTGGGTACCAGCCTCCACGTGTATTGCTTGGTGCGCGGTCAGCAGCTTGTAGCCGGTGAAGTCTTGGGCTACTTCGGGAACAAGTATGGTGGGCAGGTCATCCGGTTGGGGCGGCTGGAGGGGGATGCACTGCACCTGCGATTGTGCCACGCTGCTGGGGAGCAACAGGATATCCACAGCGCACAGCGCCCGGTAGTAGCGGCGCAGCACCTCCCGCACCGTCTCTAACCGGATCGCGGTCTCACTGTTCATAGGCCTATTTTACCAACCCGACGTGCCCGGCGCTCCGTTCTCAGGCGAGAACGTTTCGATGTGACCAGCGGGTTTTGCTACAGGTTTGCTACAATGGCTGCGGTGAACCGCCATGCTTACCGCATGATGCGGCGGCAGTTGCTCCGCCAAGTGCGGGCGTTCCGGTCTGGTGAGCCTCCGGTGTCCGCGGCTGACGGCATGGCCTATGCGGTGCGCTCTGCGACGCTGGTGTTAGGGCGGGGCGTCCCCTGGACGGCAGGTGCGCACGAGGCGACCCGGTCTCAGGTGGCGCGGCTGCAGGCTGAGTGCGCGGCGTAGGCCGTTAGAGGATTATTTGGCGCCTATCTCTCGCCAGAAAGACGTACAGCATGGTTATCGACCGTTACAAGGGCTACTCCGTTTACCGGGCGCGCGATGTCCAGTACAGGGTTCAAGAGGCCAGCGAAAAGCTGGAAGTGGTAGATGAACGCACCGGAACCGCGCGTTGCACCGTTACGGTCTTTTATAACCCCAAACGTATCCTGCTTCCTGAGGATAAAGAGACGGCGATTGCCGACCTGCTTCGCCCGGCACAGGAGTACATCCGTCGCAAAATCGATGTCGGCGATCTAACGGACGAGGCAGTACACGCCGAGGCGCTGGCAAAAGCCATGGCGCGGCCTCTGGGATGAAGATCGGCGCACACGTTTCCGCCAGTGGCGGTTTGGACTTGGCCATCGACCGCGCCGTAGCGATCGGGGCCGAGGCAGCCCAGGTCTTCGGCTCACCGCCACAGGGGTGGGCGCTCAAAGAGCACCCGGAGGAAGTCACCCAGCGCTTTCGAGAGAAAGCGGCGGACGCGGACATGGCGGGCGCGATTTTCCTTCACGGCGTCTACTTGGTGAACCTGGCTACGGAGAATGAAACCAACCTGCGGCGCGGCGTTGGGTCTCTGGTGTTCTATCTCAAGTTGGCGGGCAAGTTGGGCGCTCAGGGCGTGATATTTCACGTGGGGAGCCATAAGGGTGTCGGGTTCGATACCGTGTTACCGCAGATTGCTGCCGCTATGCAACAGGTGTTGACTCAAGCGGACAATGACGCACTGCTCATTATCGAGAATAACGCTGGGCAGGGTAATCAGGTTGGCGGCAACTTCCACGAGATCAGCCGCATCATGGAGGCGGTGGGGAGCCCGCGGGTCAAGGTCTGTTTGGATACCCAACATTCCTTTGCATCCGGCTACGATCTCTCCACTCCTGAGGGTCTCGCCAAGACCATGACCGAGTTCGACCACGAGATTGGCTTCGAACACCTGGTGGCAGTGCACGCCAACGATTCCAAGAGGCCGCTAGGGGCGGCTGTAGACCGGCATGAGAACATTGGCGAAGGGTTCATTGGCCTGGAAGGCTTCCGGAGCATCGTGGCGCATCCAGCGTTCGCGTGCGTGCCTTTTTTGCTGGAGGTGCCGGGGTTTGAGCGCAAAGGCCCGGACGTGGAAAACGTGCAACGTCTCAAGACGCTACGCGGGGGACGGACGGACTAGATACGCCGCATGGACGGTATCGAGACATAGGCCACAGTGATTAGGGTCAGCAGGATGACCGCCATGGCGCCCACGGCGAAGGGGGCGCCCCAAATGCCGGCAACGCCTCCGGCGGCGAAGCTGCCCAGCGGCATCAGGCCTTGGTCCAGCATGTAAATCCCCATGACCCGACCGCGGTACTCGTCGGGAGTGCTAATTTGCAGCATGGTCTGATTGGTGGTCATCCAGGTCATCTGCGCCCCGCCCACAAACATCTGGAGCACGAGGCTTAGCACGAAGGAGCGGGACAGAGCGAAGAGCAGCAGCGAGACCCCTAGCGCAACGATCGACGGAAACATGATCCTGCCCTTATGTTCCACCCGGGCGCCCACCGTAGCCAGTGTCAATGTGCCGACCAACGCGCCGATGCCCGGCGTGGCCATGAGTAGTCCCAACCCTTCTGGGCCAACTCCCAGCACGTCTTGGGCAAAGATGGGCATGAGCGAGGTGTAGGGCATGGCCAGTAGTACCGGGACCAGCGCCAGCAGCATCTGGTAACGGAGTGTGGGGTGGTGCCAGACGAATCTCAACCCCTCACGGAAGTTGCGCATGACGGAGATGGAGCGGGCCGTAGCGCGGCTGAGGTTGGGCGGAACGTCCATGTTCCACACCGTGATCGCGATACCCAGATAGGCAAGGGCCTGAATGTAGAAGTTCCCTGACACACCCACCACTGCGATGAGGAACCCGGCAACCGATGGTCCCATGATTCGGGTGGTGTTCATGCCAGCCGAGTTCAGGGCCACCGCGTTCATCAAGTCCGACTTGGGGACTAGATTCGGCATGATGGACTGACGGAGCGGCATGTTGAACGCCCATCCCACCCCGGTCAGCAGGCTGAAGAGGATGATGTTCCACACCGCGGCGTTGCCGGTGAGCACCACCGTTGCAAAGATGGCTGCGGTGGCCACCAGAAAGATCTGGGTCAGGAACAGCAGTTGCTTGCGGTCAAAACGGTCCGCGGCAACGCCCCCAAAGGGACCTAGCAGCAAGAGGGGAAGCGATCTGATCCCGTTGACTGCGCCCAGCAGGAAGGCCGACCCGGTTATCTGATAGGTAAGCCATCCCAGCGTGACCTGTTGGATCCACTGGCCGGAACTAGAGAATAGCGTGCCGAACCAGTGCAACCGGTACTCACGATAGCGGAACGAGGTGAAGGTTTGGAGGCGCGCGGCCCCGGTCTCCGCCGACCCGGGAGATGCTGTTGCTGGCGGCTTTGGTGATGTAGCTTGCATAGTTGTGTGTGGAAGTCTGGCGTGTGCGTGACAGACGCAGCTAGTATCCTATAACTGCTACCTTTACGTCAACGTCATGTTCTATCTGAATAAAGGAAGCGCCTGGCATGCCAGGCGCTTCCTAACGCTTGCTCTCTAGGGCGCTCGCTAAGGTTGCTTAGTGGGTAATGAACCGCCGGTTTGCCCTTGGATCACTATGGGGTCCTTTACGCCCGGCAATGTCGTGCCTGTGGTTGGTTGCGATGATTCGTCCCCATCGGCTGGACTGCCGTTATCACCGAGCGGGCTGTTCTTCCCGTCAGCGCCTATGCTCGGGATTGGGGCGGTGCCTGAAGTATCTTTGCTCGGAATGGGCCCGGTCACAGATGGCAACTCTCCCTTGGATGGAGACTGAGAGGGAGCCCCAGGAGGTGGCGGTGCTGAAAGTGGGCCATCCCTGGTGGGTCCGGAGATAACCGGTGTTGCGCTGCCCTTGCTGGGCGGCAGCGGTGCACCGCTGCTAGACTGACCATGGGCGTTTGTAGCGCCTTGCCCGGTGGGCGTAGTGCCAGTGGCGGGCGTGGCCGGCTGATTGTCCGCCGTATTCTCTGTTAACGTGAGGGTGCTGGCTAACAGCGTCTGGAGCGTTTCGGGCGCCGTTTCATAGATGGCTTGCAGGTTGGTGTGCACCTCTGAAACCCGGCTTTGGAACTGCGCCTCTTCCTGGCTTTGAACTACAGCCAACTGCAGTGCCTGCGCTACGTTCTGCTCGTACTCTTCCACCACTTTCGAGGCCAGTTCCACCCTACCAGTGGCAGCTATCTTGGAAAGCTCGTCAACGCGGCTGGAGGCGATCCAGAGGTGGGTTTCCGCCCGGTCTTGTTCGTTGAGCGAGAGTGCGAGCCGTGTCTGCTCCACCGCGGTTTTCACCGGGTATAAGCCGTCACCGGGGATAGTTTCCAAAGAGGCGGAGACGGTGCCCGCGCCCATCACGCCGAAAGCCAGCACCACGGCGGCTGCGGTGGCCATGGGTCGGGAGAGGATGCGCCCCACAGAGAAAACGGCGTTGTGCGCTTCATCCACTAGGCGACCCCACCACTCGGCGAAGTCGTACGCGTTGTTGACGGCGGGTTGCTTTATTTCTGCAAGGAGTTGCGCCCTGAGGCTAGTCTTGGTGGTGGCGGGCAGCGTGATGTTTTTCGGCAGGTCCTGGAGCTGCTGCTTCAGTTCGATCAAGCCAACCAGTTCTTCCTTTGCAGCGGGGTTGCCGCGCGTTACCTCATCCAGGTTGGCGCCGTGGTCAAGCGCTTCAAGATAGCGGACTAGGATGTCATCGCGGATCATCGCAGTCCCCCTACCTCGTTCCCCAGAATGTTCCGCAAAGCCAGTAAAGACCGGTGCAGGATAACGCGCACCGCTCCTTCACTCTTACCGAGGAAGGCGGCTATCTCCGAGTACTCCATCCCGTCGATGTAACGCATCACCACAACCGTTTGTTGATCCCGCTTCAATACCTTGATGGCCTGCCGTAACGAGGCGCTGGCGAAGCTCTTCTCCGCTAAGGTCACCGGGTCCGCGGAGTCATCCGCAGGAATGATGACATCGTCTATAGAAGAACTATCCCGCTTCGCCCGATAGTGATCGACCAGTAAATTGTGAGCGATGCTTAGGAGCCAGACTCCAAAGGGGCGCCCCATAGGTTTGTACCGCCCGATGGCGTTCCAGGCTTTCAGGAAAACCTGGGCCGCCAAGTCTTCAGCCTCCGACGCATTACCCACCCGGTAGTACAGGTGCCGGTAAATCTTGTCGATGTACTGGTCGTACAATTGCCCAAAACTTTCCGCATCGCCGGTGATGGCCTTTTCGACCAGCAGCAACTCTTGCGGATCTTGGGTCAAGGCGGTTCTCTCGCTCACGACCTCTCACAGTCCTAAACGACGCGTGAAATACTGCTGTTACAACGTTTGTTCGCGTACCTTTGGTCTAGACCATGCCTGACAAACGCGCACCGCATAGTAGATTTAGTCGCGTGCCTGCTCGACGTGTCCCTTCCAGCCGCGGGATGGTTCGAAGCGGAAAGCAGGCGGTCCTTGATCATGCTCACCCCACGCAACCCGGTTGGTGTAGACGGCGATTTGATCCGGCGTGGTAGGCGGCCGTAGTGGCCAATTGCGTTGAACGGCTTCGCGCAACATTGGAATCTTGCGCCAGTCGAAGCCCATAAGCCGGGCCGCGGCAATATCGGTAAGGACAGGGTGCCACCCGGCGATGAGCGCCCCGCAGGGTTTGGGAGTGGGGAACAGGGGCCCTTCACCCTCGCCAGCTACGATACCATCTATTACTGAAAAATAGCCACGTTGGGCCTCATTTGCAAGCCCTCCCTGTGGATCTGCGAAAAACAGTGCCCGGTTGAGGTCCAGGGCCATGCGCCACACCGTATCGTTGCCATACCAGTCGCCCTCCACAATGGTCGGCTGCTCCGGCGCAATGCGGCGGAAGAGCGGCTTGACCAGGTGGCTAGCCACCGTGCGGAGGGGCGCGCCAAGGACCCGCAGCCCCGCACGCCCGTAGTGGTGGCTCAGCATGAAATCCCGAAAGCTGTCCTCCAGCCGGGCGTCCAAGCGGGCGTTGTCCGGCATCGCATCGCCACCATCATGGGGTGAACCCACACGGTGATGGGGAAGGCCGCGCTTCTCGTTGGTGATGCCCACCGCGTTCTTGAGGCTCATGGTGACGCCGCCCTTGCGGTGGGTCTTGAGCTTGGAGACGGAGATCACCACATTGGCGTTGAGCAAGGTGTTGGGGATGCTGTAGACGTTGCGGCGCTGGTTGTGGAACTGATCCATCACGTCTTCGTAGTAGACCGCAGTGCTCCGCAGCCGGTGCAAGTGCTCCGACACGTCGTGAAACATGCTCTCCTGGCCTAAGTCTACCTCCGTGTAGCCGGTGGGGTCGCCCGCCAACCGTTGCATGCTTGCCATGAAGCCTGCAGCGTCGCGCTCCACGTAAAGGTCACGGAAGTCCATGAGCTCCAGACCGAGGGGCGTCTGAGTGTCGTAGAACGACTTCACCGCCCCGATCCCGGTGAGCTCCACGATGCGTTGAAAATCCACCTCTTTGATCGGTGAGTCCGCCACCAGGATGCGGCCCCGGCCCTTGAGGGCAAGATAGACGTAATCGATGAGGGGACGGAGGACCGAGCCGTGGACCACCGCCGCCTCAATGCCGGGCTGACCGTCTGGGTGCTCGCTGATGACAAAGTTGGGCTTGAGCACTACCGTGTGGCCGGGACGTACCAACTCTCCCAGCGGGTTCCACTGTGGCGTGCCGAAATGCGCAGTGTCCAGACCCAGAGCGTGGAGCATCTCGCGCACCGCTCGATACACGCCGTTCGAGGGGCCTAGCGCCCCGTCACCAAAGGGGTACTCCGGATACGCCTCGGAGGGGTGAAAGGGTGGAGTTTTGGGATAGGCGGTCACGCCCGCGTCCCACAGCGCAACGTTAGGGCGGTCAAGCACGGACGCCCTCCCGGGGCCGGGTGAAGTCCGGCGCTACGTGGGAGATAGTGTAGCGGAACTTGCCGCTGGCGGTGGTGGGAATGTGCTCCGGAAATTCCATGGTCACCTGGAGCGCACCGCCGGTGTGTTCCCGGACTTTGGCAAGGAAGTGGGCAAGGTTGGCCTCGGTGAGGGCCAAGCCCCGTACAATGCGGAGGGTGATGTGGTCCGGCCGGTCCTGCTCTACTTGAAACTGGATCACGTCAAAGTCCTTGAACAGGTGGGGAAAGAACTCACCAGGCAAGAATCGCCCGTCCGGCAGCGCCAGCATGTCCTGCACCCTGCCTTCTACCACGGCCATGCCGGGCAGGCCGCGGCCGCAGGGGCAGGTGCCGGGGGCCGCGGGCGCGCCTACGTCCTCCACCCGGTAGCGCAGTAAGGGCATGCTGTAAAGGTCCAGCGGGGTGACGATGATCTCCCCCGACTCGCCGGGTAGTGCGGGGCGGCCGTCCCGCACGAACTCTACATAGTAGTTCTCGGCGTTGATGTGCATGGTCCCAGCGGGACATTCGTGAGCGATGTCGCCTTGCTCCCGCCCCCCGTAGCGGTTGTAGACTTTGCAGCCGAAGACGCGTTCGATGAGCTGGCGCTGATGGTCGTGTAGCATCTCGGCGGAGCAGATGATCCCCTTTGGACGGATGCCGGGAACACCGTGCTGCTCCTTGAAGTGGGCGAAGAAGCGGGCGAAGTGGTACATCGGCGTGACGTACGCCTCGATAACGTCGGGCTGGAACTCATAGAGCTGCCGGGCGTATTGGCTCATGGCGCCTTCGCTCATATCCCAGCAGGGGAGCACAAGCGTGCGGGTGAGGCGGTCCCATAGACGTTGCTTTAGCGCTTGGTGAGGGGCTACGTCGAACTGGGAGCCCCAGAGCCGCGCCCGAGCGTTGCCCGGACGCCAGCCGGCCCATGCGAAGTTCCGCAGCTTCACTGCCTGGTAGGCCTGCACAAAGTCCGGGTCATGGTACAGCGTCACCGGCGCGCCGGTGGAGCCGCCACTGGCGGTCTTGATAAGCCGATCTTTGGGAAACCCTTCTGCGACCATCTCCTGCCGGTGCGCGTTGATGTCCGCTTTGCCTAGCACCGGCAGCTGAGCGTAGTCCGATGGGGTGCGGATAGCGGATGGAAAGAGCCCCTGGGCCTGCATGAGCGCGCGAAAGTAGGGCACATGCTGGTAGGCGTGGGTCACGAGGCGCTGGAGCTTCTCCCACTGGAGGGCGTTGATCGCCGCGCCGGGTAGCCACTGGCTATGCTCCAGCGCCTTGGCACGCCGGTAAAGGCCGGAGCGCCCGAACGCCAGCTGGTAGCCGCCCGCGACAAGGGGGCGGTGGAGGGTGGAAGGAAGTCGACCGAGCAAGAGCATAGGTTTAATGGTGGCCGGTGATGCCGAAATAGTGGTCGCCTTCCTGGGGCCGCCCGTCGCAGAACCTTTCGCCCGGCAGATGGTGGTCTGCCGAAGAGTTGCACCACACCGCCGGAGCATGGGCTGTCGGCGCGAGTTGGACGGTGACCGTCACGTAGCAGGTGTCCCCTTTCTGGAGACGGAGCGGACCGATGGCAAAAGTGTACCACGAAGTTTTTTTGCTATGAGCGGGATCATTGCACGTTGAGGTACTTGGTTGTGGGATAAGCCCGAAAGTCGACAATGCGGCCTTCCCGCAGCACAAAGTCAAAGAGCGGAGCGGTGTCGAAGTGATTGCCCTGCTTGAGGAATAGGAACGCTCGGAACGGCCCGTCGTTTACCGGCCAGGTTTGATTACCCACATCCAACGGTGTCCCGCTGGGCGTGAGAAATGCGGCGCGTTGGTGGGGCAGATCGATGCTGATCTCCATGCGTTCGCCGGCGACCGCAGCGTCGACTGCCCACCAGCCGTAGTGCGCGAGGTCGCACACCCGCTCGCCGTAGAAGTCGATGCCCAGTACTATGCCAGGCGATTGGGGGCCGTGGTACTGCACCGTGACCTTTCCCGTGCTCTCGTTCAGCCGCGCCGTGGCCTGAAGCGTAATGTCGTGCGGCGGCGGGCCGGAGCTAGGTCGATCGCTCCGGAGGAGCACCGCTTCACGGTTCGACCACACCTCCTCAGCACTGGCAAAGCCCCATGCCTCGTGGGGCTCGTCATGGGGCAGCAGCCCATAGCGGGGCGTACCGGTCTGCTCATTGGTAAAGCGGTCGGCCAGCACGTGCCGCGCTACCACAATGAAGGACCCGTCCGGGTCGGAGGCGCCGGGGAGGATGACCGACGCGTCGGGGGGCAACGCCCGCTCCAGTTGGCGCACTTCGTTAGGGATGGGTAAGTACTGCACGGCGTAGGGTGGGAGTGGTTGCGTCTGCGGCCCGGTTACTTGTCCTCCCGCGATGTCAAAGGTGAGCCACGGCCAGCGCTGCACTTCCTGGCCCACGTAGTACACCGCCAGGTGCGCCTCGTAGCGGCCGTCCTGGAGCGGCCGCCCATGCTGGGGCCGCAGCGCGGCGGCGGACGCGCCGCACTGCCAGGCGGCGGCGTCCAATACAAAGGTGGCGCGGCCCGCGCCCTCCTGCCGGGCACGACTGAGTGGCCAGAACCCGATCGGTTCCACTCCAAGACTCGATACCCCGCCGCGCCGGTACACTTCTACGGCTAGAGCTACTGCGCCGCCCCGCCGGTCGGTCAGGCTGTAGTCTACGGTGAGTTCCGCAAGCTTATTCTTGATGGTGGCCTGGGGTTGGAGTACTAGAAGGTCGTTGCTACGCTGCGCGCCCCGCTTAGCGTCGTCCGCCGCCACCACTCGGAGACCCAGCAGCCAGGTGGGTGTATGCATCTCGTTCAGCGGCGCCAGCTCCACGTCGCTTGGCAGCTGGAGCGGAGGGGTGCGGTATCGCACCAAGCCGGCCGGTAGGGCAACGTTTTCCTGACTCCCCGCGAGGCGCACACTCATGGTGGAAGGTCCGAGGTTGAGTATGGTGAACTCGACCTGATAGGGAGTTGGCGCCGCGCGATACGAGCCACGTGCCCGTTCCGCGCCGTCAATGAGTGACCACCGGTCTGCCGCGAGGCGTAGCGTTAGCGGCTCCGCCTGCTGGAGCGGGATGGCTTGTTGGGTGCTCTCCAAATCCACCGAGGTCAGCCATCCCTGAGGCCGGCGGTAGGCAGCGGCCACGTTGTTGCCCCATACAAGGTCCCTGGCGTCAAGGCCGCGCTCCTCGGGCGGTTCGCTGGCGGCCAGCACCAAGTAGTCGAACTGCTCATCGGGACGTTGGCTATGCCGCTCGCCGTAGGCCGTCCTGATGTTGCCCACCAGAGGATAGTCCCGCAGGAAATAGGCCAGTATCGCTGCGGTACGCGGGTTGAAGCCCGCACGGCTCGCCAGATAGACCGGGGCGCCCGTCGGCAGCGCCGTGCGCAGTCCGTCCAGTTCCCACACCCCGGCCGGAAGCTCGTGCTCATCCGCCGTCCAGAAGTAGCGCATGCTGTTGGCCGTGTTGCCTGCCAGCAGCAGTACAAACAGGAGACTGAGGGCGGCCACCCCGGCTCGTAGCGCACCAATAGCTGGCCGAAAGCTCACGAGCTGTCCGAACCAGTGCGGGAGGCCGCCGGATGCGCCCTGCCAGAGAACGGCCAGGCCCTGGCCGATGCCCGCCAGGAGCACAAAGGAGGTGAGAGACAGCAGCTTGAAATAGCCGTAGGGGTAGTCGCTGAAGAACCGGAGGTAGAGGCCAAGGCCCAGGAAGCCTACGGCCAGCGCAACCAGCAGCCTGCGCTCCCAATCCTGCCGTAGGAACGCGGTCAGCCAGAGGCCCAACGCCCCGAGGCTGACCCACCCGGCGGCGCGCGCTAAGGATTGCGGCTCCAGCCCCCACCAGAGGTCTGGCCCTAACCGTTCCGCCACCAAGGCGAAGGGACTAAGCCCCAGCGCCTCGTTGATGGGACTGAACGCCATGATGTGCCAGCCTTCGCTGAAGCCCTGCTGGGCGTAGAGGGGCAGGAGCTGCAGGAAGCGGAGATGGGCAATGGCGGCCAACAGCGCCACCCCTGCCGCGATGGCCAGGCCAGTGCCCAGCACGTACCGTCGCTGCGGGCCATCAATGAGATGCGACACGCCCACGGCCACTGCTCCCAGGACGAAGATGGCCAGCGCACCGGTGTAGAAGCTGGAGAGCATGGCGCTGATGACCAGCACTGCGAGAGCCACGGCGGGACGCGACCTTTCGGTCAGCGCTTGGTGGCTGAAAGCAAACGCGAGCGGGAGGAGGGCAAGCGTTACCGCGTGGCCCGCTAAACCGATGGAGGCCACCCAGAGGTTGAGGCCGTTGACGGCGGTGAGCGCAGCGGCGATGAGCGCAGGCATAGTAGCCAGCCGCAATCCGGCGCGGCAAAAGAGATACACGCTGGGGACGCTCAGCGCGAACACGAGCTGCAGCGCCGGCCGGAAGGTCTCAAAGGAGGCACGGCCCAGCAGGGTACCGAATGCGGCGTCTAGCAGCGAGAACCCTAGGCCGGAACCGGCCCGCACTGGCACGCTGTTGACCGATTCCAGTAGCGGATTGGGAGGGGCCGGGAAGGGACCCCAGGCCGGGTAGGCCTTCAGGTACTCGGTGAGTGGCAGGTAGATCTCCAGATCCCACTGCACGCCCAGGAAGGCGGTGCTGCCCGCGTGTACCAGCGGGAGCACGCCGAGGATGTACGCTAGCAGACTCAGCGCCAGGACGCTTAGGTCGCCTCGCGAGGGACGCGGAAGACCGATGCGTTGGGTGCGGAGCACGATGCCTGCGTTCACCGCCATGGCAAGTACAAGGAGCAGCCACGTGACCTGAGCGGTGGGCAGCAGCAGGCTGAGATACGAGGCCGCCGTCACAAAGGCGCAGAGTCCTAGCAACGGCAGCGCCAGGATGCGGTACTCCGCCAGCGGGCCGTGGAGCAGCAAACGCGCCGGGGCAAAGCCCAGGCACCCGAGGTACAGAAGAGCTGCCAGGAAGAACAGCGCGAGTTCTAGAACAACCATGCTTTGCTTACGGCCACGGGGTGGTTAGCGCATCGCCGCGTTGCAGCGTCACTTTGAGGCAGCCCGGTTGGCGGCAGGGGCTGGCTTCGGTCCGACCACCTCTAGGACGCCACCAATGATGCCCTGCGCCACGATGATAGCAAAGATGGTAAGGGACAAGGCCAGCCCCTGGCTCAGCGGCACGCCCTGTTGTGCAAGCAGCAAGGCGTATGCGCCCTCCCGCAGGCCCAGCCCAGCGAACGCGATGGGCAGCAGGTTGAGCAGTGACACCGTGGCTACAATCCAGGTGAGTGTCAGGAGTGGGACATCGATACCCAGTGCCAATGCTGCCCCGTAGTTGACCAGTGTCACCAGCACCTGGTACGCCAGCCCGCCTGCCACCGCGACGATCAGGGTGCCGGGGGCCTTGCGATAAGCTCCCGCGCTGGTCAACAGGTCGTGCAACACGGCGCGGAGCCGCCCGCCTGGGCCGTCAGCGGTGTGGGCGATGGCAACTACCGGCAACAGCTGGGGCAGCAGGAGCACGACCAAGCACAGCGCTGTTAGCGCGGCGCTGAGCAGCAGCAGCGGGAGCGTGAGGGCTGTTCGAGGAGCAAGCAGCAGGCCGCCAATGCCCAGCAGCCCGAGGCCAATGAGGCCCGTCAGCCGGTCCATGCCGATGGAGACCGCGGTCTGGGAGGCGGGAACGCCCGCCTGAGTGAGGCGTACGCCCTTCATCACTTCGCCGCTCACTTGGCCGGGGAGCACTAACCCGTAGTAGAAGCCAATGTAGTTAAGGATGATCAGCGTGGAAAAGGGTACCTGGTGCTGCAATACCCGCAGCAAGTGTCCCCATTTGGCCGAGTTCACCGCCCAGCTTATGCCGGTCACCCCGAACGCAATCAGCAGGAGCAGGGGGTTGGCGGTCACCAGCGTATCGAGGACCTGTTGCAGGTTAATCCTGCTGAAGAGCAGGGCGAGCAGGGTGAGGCTGATCCCAGCCTTGACCAGCAGCCAGCCGTGGCGGCGCAGCATCATCGCACCGGCAGCGGGTCTATCGGCGTTGTCGCGCCCAGCGCCCGGCTACTGAGCTCTAGGTAGGCCCGGGCGGTGTGTTCCCAACCGTACGCCTCGGCGCGCTGGCGCGCCAGCAGGCCCATACTGCGCCGAGCTTCCGGTTCCCTCGTCAGCGTCAGTAACGCCTGTGCCAGCGCCTTACTGTCGCCGGGAGGAATGAGCAGACCGTTGTGGCCGTGGGTCACTAATTCCCGGTTGCCATAGATGTCGGTGGCAATGACCGGCAAACCGGAGGCCAAGGCCTCCAGCACCACGTTGGGCATGCCTTCCTCAAAAGAGGGAAGCACGAACATGTCGGCGGAGCGGTAATGGCTGGGCATGTCGTCCCGTCCGGCCCAGCCGCAAAAGTGGACCCGTTGGGTAAGGCCCAACTGCTGGGTGAGTTGTCGCAGCGCCGGCGCTTCAGGGCCGTCGCCTACGATAGCCAGATCAATGTCTACCTGAGCGTTCCGGACAAGCTGCTCCACGGCTCGGATCAAGTAATCCGCCCCTTTTTGCCGCACCAGCCGTCCGGCGAAAAGCACCCGTAGCGCGTGCTTTTGCCGAGACGTGGCAGTGGGGCAGAAGCGCTGGAGGTCGACGCCGTTTGGTACCATCTCCACCGGCTTTCTGGTGCTCTGCTGCGCGAGGTCGCGCAGGCCGGTGCTATTCGCTACGATGACCGCGGCATCACGCCAGACCAGCCGGTTCAGCGGCGCGACCAGCCGGTGCAATCCGGTCAATGAGCCGGGCAAGAAGCCAGGCACGTCTCCGCCGCGCAGGGAGAGGAGATAGGGCGCTCCGGTCAGCCGCTTAGTCACCCAGGCCACGGGGCCCGTGGGTATGCTGAAGTAGACGTGGACGATGTCCGGCTGCAAACGCCGGGCCAGCCGCACGGCGGGGGCAAGTGCGCTCACCACGAAGCTCGCCATCTCTAGCGGAGAACACCGGTCGATATGGCGGCGGAGCACCGGTGTGCGGTGTACCCGGTAACCGTCGATGGTTTCCTCAGCGGGCAGGCCGCGGAAGCCCGAAGTAAGCACGTCCACCTCGCAGCCTAGGCGCACCAGTTCCCGGCTAATGTGGGCGGTGGCGTTGCCGGCGCCGCCGCCCAGCGGCGGAAGCTCGTAGTTAAGGGCGAGGATTCGCATGGTGCAGGCTGGCCCAGCCGCGCCAACTGTTCTGGTTCCGCCAGGAGAGACGAGGCTCGGCAAGCTCCGCCCGCCGGAACCAGCTCCGGAACTCCGCTTGGCTGATGTAGAACGCGGTGGGCGCGACCAGGTGGTCAAATATGACGTGGTGGTTGTGCCGGAAGCCAAACTTCGCCAGCCAGCTCAGGTACCCGTTATAGGGCAGGAGCCGGGCCAGCCATCGCAGCCTCGGCAGCGAGTTGGCGGGTAGGTAAAGCAGCTTGAGCACCGGCTGCGCACCCAATGTGAGCAGGAAAGAGATACCATAGAGCGCCCTGCGAGGCAAACGGGACGATAGCTTCTCCCGCAAAGGGTTCACTATGTGCACAAGCCAGCCGTTCTGCTCCCGCCCGTACACCCACGCAAAGATAGAGCCCTCCGGCTTGATGTGCTGCACGATGGCGTGGAACCCACTCTCTGGGTCTGGCAGATGGTGCAGCACGCCAATGCTGAAGGCGAACTCGAAGGGCTGGGCGAATGGCAGGTTATAGATGTCAGCCTGAATGACGTGAACGTTGGGCCGGTCAATGGCGTTGCGGTACGCGGCCTCCACCGCGCCGCTGAGGTCGATGGCAATCACATCCTTCGCCCCGAAGTCCGCGGAGGCAATGGAGAACCGCCCCATGCCGCAGCCGGCGTCCAGCACTACCTTATCTTTGAAGAACCCCGGCTCAATGGGACTGATCCAGTCCAGGAACTGCTCGTGGTAGGTCTCAGCGCTGGCGTGAAGGGCGTCGAACTCCTGCCACTCCCACCCGAACGCATCGGCGGTGCGCAGCTTGTCCTGGGAGAGGTGGTCCGGTAGTAGCCGGGGGATGCCGCCCCGCAGGGGATAGCTGCGTCCGCAACTACAGGCCAGCGTGCCGGTGGTGACCTCCTCGGCGGTGTCTGCGGTCTCAAGTTGCAGGCGGCCTTTGCAGTGGGGGCAGACGATATAGTCCAGCACGCGGCGTTTCATCGGCGTGCGGTCTCCTGGGGTGTGTAGTGCGGCGCTAGCCACTTATCGTACCAGAGCTCGAACACGAGCAGCGTCCACAGCAGCTTGCGGTTGTCCCGCCGTCCGGCAAAGTGATCATCCAGCAGGCGCTGCACCGCGTGGTAGTTGAACAGCCCCTCTCGCTCGATCTTGTCTCGGGCGAAGGTTGCCAACAGCAGTTCCTTCAACTCCCGCCGGAACCACTTGGCTACTGGGATGTTGAACCCCTTCTTCGGCCGGTTGATGATCCTGTCCGGCAGGACGCCCCGCATGATGCGGCGCAGGATGTGCTTGCGGGTGAACCCCTTAAGCTTGAGGTTCAGGGGCATGCGGGCAGTTAGGTCCAGCACCAACGTGTTCAGAAAGGGCACCCTGGCCTCTAGGGAGCTGGCCATGCTGGAGCGATCCACTTTGGTGAGGATGTCGGTGTCCAAATAGAGCTTCAAGTCAGCATAGAGCAGCCGGTTCAACGATTGCCGGGCTGATCCGTGATTGTAGTAGCGCTCCGCTACCGCAAGCGCGTCCTCGGTTATGGCGGCACGCACCTCCGGGCGCAATAGCTCGGCCTTCTCCTCCTGAGTGAAGGAGCCGAGCCAGTGGTGATGCCGCACGTATGGGGCCGCCGCGGCACTGCTGACGAAACGTTTGGCCTTGAACTCGGTGGTGAGGTTGTTGTTGGAGACCGGCAAGCGGTGCACCAGCGGTTGGATGACACGCTCCCGCAGCGCCGCGGGCAGGCGGTTGTAGTATTCCGCCACCCGATGGCCCTGGATAGTGGAGTACCCCGCCAGCAGCTCGTCGCCGCCATCACCGCCCAGGGCCACGGTCACGTGCTCTCGGGCGAACTTGGCGAGGAGGTAGCAGGGGATGAAGGACGAGTCGCCTAGGGGCTCGTCCAGGAGGTTGGCAATGTTGGGCACAAGGTCCGACATCATGCTCTGGGTGAGCATCTGTTCATGGTGTTGAGTGCCGAGATGCGCCGCCGCCTGACGCGCGTAGCCGGACTCGTCGAAGGACGGATCATCAAAGGTGATTGAGAAGCTCTGCACCTGCCGCCCACCTTGCTGGGCCATGTAGGCGGCGATGGCGCTGGAATCGATGCCGCCGCTAAGGAAGACGCCCAGGGGGACGTCACTCATCAGCTCCATCTCCACGGCTTGGCAGAGGGTGTCACGGAACAGCTCCTCCCATTGCGACTGCGTGAGCGCGGAGGGCGCTTCGCTCTGGGCGAGGTCGTAGTCCCAGTACTGCTGGGTCCGCATGCCAGCGCGGTCGAAGATAAGCATGTAGCCCGGCAGGAGCTTGCTGACGCCCTGGAAAATGGTGCGAGGAGCCGGAACGTGCTCATAGGTGAGGTACTGGTCCAGGGCTTCAAGGTCGATCTCCCGCCGGATGCCGGGGTATGCCAGCACCGCCTTCAGTTCCGATCCGAAGACCAGCGTCCCGTCCTGCACCGCATAATGCAGCGGTTTAATCCCCACCCGGTCCCGCGCAAGCAGCAACCGCTCTTTGGCTTTGTCCCAGATGGCAAAGGCGAACTGGCCGTTGAGGTGGCGGACGCAGTCGTCGCCCCACTCTTCGTAGGCGTGGACAATAGCCTCGGTATCGCTGCGGGTGGCGAAACGGTGGCCGCGGTCTAGAAGCTGGGCCCGCAGCGGCGGGTAGTTGAAGATTTCACCGTTGAGCGCTACCCAGGCCGTACCGTCTTCATTACTGATGGGCTGATGCCCACCGCTGACGTCGATGATGGAGAGGCGGCGCGCGCCCAGCGCCACGTGGGTACCCACATGGCGGCCTTCGTCGTCTGGGCCGCGGTGGTAAAGCGACGCTAGCATCGCGCTCAGCGCGTCCATGCTGGCGGGCTGTTCACGCTGGAAGTTGACTGCGCCGACGATACCGCACATTAGAGGAGTGTGGTGGACCTCCGTTATTGGATGAGGTATTCGATCCTTACCGCGGCGCCAATTTCTAGCTGCCCCGGCTCAACGGGCACTGGGCGTGCGCTGCTTGCCGCCGTGGGCGCAGCAGGGACGGCGAAGGCCCTCTCAGGGTAATAGCGACGCTCCTCGATGGACTGCACGCCAACGATCGTTACGCCGCTTTCGGAGGCCAGCAGGTCAGCCTTGGCACGGGCGTTGGTCACCGCGAGCCTCAACGCCTCATTGTTCTTGCTCTCGCTATCCGACATGCTGAATCTTACCCCAGAAAGCAGGTTCGCGCCGGACGACACCGCACTATCAATTACCCAGACCAGATGGTCGAAGTTCCGGATGGTCACCACTACGTTGGAAGACGCCCGGTAGCCGGTGATTACCGTTGGCTCCGCCGTGGCCTGTGAGGAGTCTACTGCCGACGGGCCCGTAATCTCCTCGCGGTCCTTAATCACCTCGCGGTAAGGGTAGAGGTTGAGGTTGGCGGTCTGAATATCGTCGCCCGAAATGCCCAACACCTTAATCCCATCTACCACCGCGGTCATCTTATCGCCTAAGACCGCCATCGCGCGCTGGGCGCTCGGTTCGCTGGCCTCAACGCCAACATAGATGGTTGCAATGTCGGGTTTACCGCTGACCTTTCCAATAGCGGAGACGCTCAGGATCCGGGGTTGCGTCTCCGCCGCTGAGACGTTAGCTGAGCTCTTGGGAGACAGCACGCCGGTGGCCAGAACTAGGCCGGCCACGCTAAGCGCAAGGGCCCCGCGGGTAATGAGGTGAAATCCGTTCATCATGTCCTCCTACATCAAAAAATATGGCGTTGTTAAATAGGGCGTTGTTATTGTACTGCGCGGGCGCGGGAGAGGTTTCAGTGGGTCAGTAGTTGCACTTTTCACGGGCAGTGGGCGCACATGCTACGCCCATGCCGATCCGATTAGCAATGCTCAGAACAGGTTTGAAAGCTATGGGCTGCGCAACTTGAGCATGTGGAAGGTGCGCGGGGAGTACTCTTCCCGCCACTCCCGCTGCTATGAAACAGGTGTGCAGATGCGACCTTACGCCTGACCCGCCGGAGGGCCGCTGCCGGGCCAGTTCAGGACCCGGCGCACGGTGTAAGTGGGCTTCTGTTGTGACTCGTGGTAGGTGCGGATGGCCACTTCGGCGTTCAATCCCTGCAGGATGGCGATGAAGCCGGTGGCGCCCAAGATAGCCCCCAGCATGGTGAGCGGCGTTTGGATCAGCGAAACGCCAAAGGCCAGCTTCTGAACGATTGCGATGAAGATGCTCATGCCCGCCAGAAACAGCAAGAACAATCCCACCCCGCCGAAGACGTAGATGGGCTTGGTAGCATAGCTTGCTAAAAACTTAGCGGTCAGCAGATCCAAGATAACCTTCACTGCTCGGTTCAGTCCGTACTTAGACTTTCCCCGCACCCGGGGGTGATGACTCACCGGGACCTCGGTGATGGACGCGCCCACCCACGCGGCGTAGGCGGGGATGAAGCGGTGCATCTCGCCATAGAGATTTACCTGGGACAGCACCTCCCGGCGATAGACCTTCAAGCTGCATCCATAATCCCGTAACCGTACGCCGGTGATGGCTGAAATGAGGCGATTGGCGACCCAAGAGGGCGCCTTGCGGGTGATCATGGCGTCCTGGCGGTCTTTGCGCCAGCCACTCACCACGTCGTACCCCTGGTTCAGCGTCTCCAGCAGCCGTGGGATGTCCTGCGGGTCGTTCTGGAGGTCGGCGTCTAGGAAGATGAGCACGTCCCCCTGGGAGTGGTCGATGCCGGCCGCGATGGCCGGGGTCTGCCCAAAGTTGCGCCGGAGTTGAATGACCATGACGTGGTCATCTTTGGCGGCCAATGTTTCTAGCTCCTGTACGCTGCCGTCCCGACTGCCGTCGTCCACAAAGATGATCTCGTAGCGGCCGGGCAGTGTGTCCATGACGGCGACGATCGCATCGTAGAGCGGTGTGAGGTTGCCCTGCTCGTTGTATACCGGGAGGATCACGGAGTAGGCCACCGCGCTGGGGGCTGGCTGGCCGTAGACAATTCGCCGTAGCGGACGCATGGTCATGGGGTTACTTCGCTTCCATAAGTCAGTGACAACGCTCGCTCATGGTCAGCCCGTCGAATTAGCACAAATAGGGTTAGGCCCAGCGGGCTTGTGCCGGTAACTCATCGTGATTGCGGTCCTCTGAGAGCGGCGCCAGGGCGGCGCCCAGCCCTTGGAGATAAGGGATATCCTGTGGCCCAAAGCCCAAGTTATGCAGTTCTTGTGCCATTGTACTCAGCAATGGATGTCCAGAGTACTCTCGCGCCACCGGCGTGGGGGCATGGGGCCGCCGCGGCGCCCGCACTAGGTCATCGATAAAGGTAACGTAGGCTGCGGCCGCCTGTTCCATGCGGTGGTTCCGCTGGATGTAGCGCCGGGCGGCAGCGCCCACTTGTTCCCTGAGGTCGTGCCGGCGCGCCAGGAGTTGCAGCGCGGCAGTGAGCATGTCCAACTCGTCCCCGTTTACCGGCACCTTAATGCACACGCCGTCCGGCAACTCCCGGTTGGCGCCAATATCCGAGACCACGGTGGCGCGGCCTGCTGCGAGGCAGCGCAGGGCCGAGGCCGAGGTCTCGCCCGCCGTCGGATAGCGTAGATTGACGCAGAGGTCGGCGGCGTGTAGGTACGCGTTGAACTCCTCTTGGGGGACGTATCCGGTCACGTGCAGCCGGCTGGCGATGCCGATGCGCTGCGCCTGGAGTCCCAGATCGAGGTCGCCCGCGACGTTGCCCACCACCACGTAGTGCGCGTCTACGCCGGCGCCCACCAGGCGGGCCAAGGCCTGTAGTACAACGCCAATGCGTTTGTGTGCGGTTACCTCGCCAAGAGAGGCGATTAGGAAGGCGTTGGCGGGCAGACCCAACCGCGCTCGTAATGTCATGGGCGGGCCTGGGTCCGGTGGTGCTGGGATGCCCATGGGCACCACGCCCACCGGCGCGTCCGGTGAGCGCTTTCGTACTTGGCCCGCCAGGTACTCGCTGTGCACCAGTACGCCCAGGCTGGCGTCGATGACCCGCTGGCAGAGCGGGTATTCGAAGAAGGGGGCAGGACGCTCGCCGTTGAGGATCTCCCAGGCCAGCCGAACGCCGTCCGAGCCGTGGCTGTAAGCCATCTCCCGCAGGTAGATGCCCGCCCGTTCTGATTCCAGGGCAAGCCCGGCGATCATATGGTGCAGCACCAGATCGTGCAGCACCATCACGCCGGGATGCTTGAACACCTGGCGGTAGATGTAGCGGTGCACTCGGCTGTTGCCCATCTGGTAGACCGCGGCGTCGAAGCCTTCTTCGGTCTGCCGCCAGGCGAACTCACGATAATTCCGCAGCGGGTAGCGCCACTTGATGGTGTGATCCGAAGGTTCGTAGTCATCGATAAACAGGTGAGGGTCGGCCACTGCAGCCAGATGCGGCAGCAGCTCCTGGCTGTAGTCGGAGATGCCGGAGGGCTGCGGCGGCAGCGGGCTGAAGTAGGCCAGCTTAAGCGGCCGCTGATAGAAGACCATCTACAACCCTGTCCCAACTGATGTCCCCCACCGCCACCTGGCCGGCCTGTCCCAGACGCTGGCAGAGCGTCTGGTCGTCGGCAAGCCGTGCCAGCGCGGCTGCGATCCCTTGAGGCTCCGCGGGCGCCACCAAGCCGGTCTGGCCGTCCCGCACGAACTCCAGCACGCCACCCGCGTCAGCAGTGGTGACCACTGGCTTCTGCGATCGCAGCGCCTCTAGGGTGACGAAGCCGTAATCCTCATCGTAGGGCGCGTAGTAGACGCTGCGGCAGGTGGCGTACAGCCGCAGCAGCTCCTCCTCTGATACAAATCCGGCAAAGGTCACCCGCGGCTCGATGCCGAGCGCTCGTGCCAGCTCATGGAGGCGGGGCCCGTCCGGTCCGACGCCAGTGATGACGCAGCGCAGCCCGGTCCGATCCTCGGCGAGAGCCTGGAGTAGCAGATCGACCCGCTTGATTGTCTCCAGGCGGCCCACGGACAGCACAAAATCGCCGTAGCCATCACAGCGGTAGCGCTGCTCCAGCGGCGGCGGCGGATACAGCACGGTGCTGGCAATACCGCTGTAATGCTCCAGCCGGGCGCTTACATTCTGCGCAATGGTGTAGATAGCCCTGGATTCCGGCAGGGCAACGCGGTCAAGCCGCGTTACCGTACGCCGTACCCACTGGTCTTCGGGGGTGTCGGTGAGTTCATTGAAAGCACTGCCGTAGAGGTCGTACGCCTGGCGGAACTGGTGGAACAACCAGGTCACCTTGCGGGGGTGCTGCACCAAGTACGAGGGAAACTTGGTGGCTATCACCAGGTCTATGGGCTGCCCCTGGCTCTCGGAGAGGTCCAGCATGCGCCAGGCGAGCGCGTGGGTGACGACCTCCGGGGCGGGGTACCACTTGAAGGGGAGGTTGATAACATCCACTTGGTGGCCGTGAGCCACCAGCGCCCGCCGCAGCGAATCCACCAATAGCTCGGAGCCCCCTTGAACGAAGGGCACTTGTACCCCGCAGATGCAGATGCGAAGCGGTGCGCGTGACGATTTCATAGGCAAGCTCACGATTGACCGCGCGGCGTGCTGGGCTTGCGCGCGATGAGCGCGTAGTCCTGGTAAGTAAACAAGAGCTCATTGAGTTTCTGTAGGTTCTGGTTGAGCCGGGTGCGCCACGGTTCCGCGGTAGCGTTCTCCGCTGGCTCCAGCAGTTGTAGTTTACTGCTGTCCGCTACCGGTGAGGTGTAGCGCACCGCTACGTCCGCAAACCCCGCGGACTCGGCAATGAACGCGGCTGTGTCCGGGTGCACCGGCTGCTGGTGAGACAGATCGAGGGTGTAGTTGGATGCCAGCGCCAACAGGCACATGGGGTTGATGGTCTCGGCGATGAACACGCCGCCGGGCGCCAGCTTCCGATAGGTCAGGTGGAATAGCCGCACAAGCGCGGGCGGTGGCAAATGTTCGATGGTCTGGGCGGTGAACACCGCGCCTAGACCATCGTCCGGCTGGCCCGCCAGGTAGTCCAGGAGGTCGCCCTGGGCCACGTCCAAGCCTTGCGCCCGGCAGTAAGCCACCATGCCGGCGTCCGAGTCCACGCCGCGCGCGTCGGTCTGGTGTTCCCGAAGCAGCGCCAGCAGTTCGCCGCGCCCGCACCCCAGGTCGACCACCGGGCCGAGTCCGGCCAAATGGCTGAGATATTGCTCCTGACGGGCCATGAGTTGTTCCGGGGTGCCGCGGAAGCGCAGTTCGAAGTTGAAGTAGTCTAGATCAAGCGATTCCGGTGCAGTGGCAGGCTGTCCTGGCGCAATATGCGCCGGCACGGGGGTGCCCTGCTGGCCTTCCAGCCGCCGAATCCGGTGCTCCAGGTCTTGAAGGGCCCGCGGGTAGTGGCCGTCCTGCGTCGCGGCGATGCGCGCGTCCAGCTCGCTCAGCACCAGCTCCAGTTGGGCGAGGCTGCGCGTCATCGCGAGGCTCATGTGGTCGTACTCGGCCCGCTCCTCCCGCATGTAGGGCAGGTCTTCGTGGAAGCTGCGCAGCAGCATCTCCATCTGCTGGAGCGCGCGCATCACGCTGCCATTGAACTCCACCTGTTGCTGCAGAATGGGGTCCACATACCAGCGCGTGGAGACGTTGTTCCACAGTCGGCGGAAGAGAACGATGAGCGGCCCGACAATAGGCGTGTGCGAGCGGAAGGGCTGGGGCTTGATCTCCCAGCGCTCCCTGAGTTCCTTCACCGACTGGCCGAGCTGCGTCCCGCCGTCCGGTGGTGTCTCGGCGGCGGCTTCCGGGTGCTGTGGAGCGGCGGGATTCTCCGACCGGAGTTGCTCTAGCTCGCGCCGCAGATCACGGAGCAGCGCCGCAGCTTGGGCGGTCTCGGAAGTGTGCTCTGCCACAGGCGTTCAACCGTGCATTCAACCGTGCCACCGTAACGGAAGATGGCTATGCGCCGGTGTCTTCTCCGAACCGGAGCCGCGTTACCAGGTGCGAGTAGAAATAGTCGTCCGCTGAAGAACGGAGAAATCGCGCTGTGTAGGGGCTTTTCTGGATGGTCACCGTCTCTTCTTGTCCGATAGGTAAATCTACCTGCCCGTCCATACTGAGGATGGCCCCCTGATTCGAGCTGACCTTAAGGCGCACCGTAGCGGTAGGCTCGATCACTAGGGCATTGGTAAGCGTGGCGTGGGGCGCAACCGCGGTGCACACGAAGCTTTGCGAGGTTGGCTGAAGAATGGGGCCGCCCGCGGAGAGCGCGTAGCCGGTAGACCCGGTTGCGGTTGCGATGATCACTGCGTCGGCGCGGTAGGTAGTAAACGGCTCGTTGTTGATGAACACCAGCACATCGATGGGCCGGCCGCCCATTCTCCGAGAGAGCACCACATCATTGAGGGCGTGGAACTCCGGATCGCCGTTAAGCAGCGGGTGGTGTACCTGAACAAGCGCGCGGTCGACTTCGGTGGTGGTGAGGTTGGCTTGCAACATAGTACGCGCTTCCACGTGCCCCCCGCCGTTGACCAGCGAAGGGACTTTGCGCAGCGCTTCTTCATGCGGTATCTCCGCAATGAAGCCAAGCCTACCGTAGCGGATACCCAGTACCGGCACCGGCATGGGAATCAGGGCGCGCACCGCGCGCATCAGCGTGCCGTCACCGCCCACACTTACGATTGCTTCTGACGCCGCGAGGAGCTCCTTGGCGCCCTCTTCGTGCCAGGCAGAGGCCGACCAGGTGCGGTGGCCGGTTTGCTCCAACAGGGCGCAGAGATCATGACTCAGCGTGCGCGCCCCCTCTAGCTCAGGATGGAACAGGACTCCTATGAGCTTACTCATGAAGGCTTCCTGAGGTGCAAGAAGAACTCCCGGTTCCCCGCGTCCCCAAGCAACGGCGATGTAGTCAGGTTCATCAACTGCAGACCGTGCTCAATAGACCAACCGATGAGCCGAGACAGCACGTCCAGGTGCTGCTTGGTTGAGCGCACCACCCCACCCTTGCCCACCTGCCCCTTGCCCACCTCGAACTGTGGCTTAATCAGGGCCACAATGGATCCGCCCGGACGGAGCAGCTTAACTACGGGCGGGACCACCAATTCCAGTGAGATGAAGGACACGTCAAGGGTGGCTACGTCTACCTCCTGCGGTAGCGAGATGTGGTAGCGGGCGTTAACCCGCTCCATGACCGCCACTCGTGCGTCGTTGCGCAGCTTGTAGTCCAACTGCCCGTAGCCAACGTCTATGGCATAGACATTCAGCGCCCCATGCTGGAGGAGGCAGTCGGTGAAGCCACCGGTAGAGGCGCCGATGTCTGCGGCGCAGCAACCTTGGACATCCAGTCCGAATACGTGCAGGGCGTGCTCAAGTTTGGTGCCGCCGCGGCTCACGTAGCGGGGGGACTCCCTCAGGGTTATGGGGGCTTGCTCGTTGATGAGCATGCTCGGTTTGATGGCGGGGTGCTCGCCTATGCGTACGTGCCCGCTCATGATAAGCGTTCGCGCGCGCGCTCTGGTGGCCGCCAAGCCGCGATCTACCAACGTTTGGTCAAGCCTACTTCTACCCATGAGTGGCTTCAGCATAGGTAGCAGCTACAGTGATGTCAAATTATTGACGGTCATTTAGTGCCTATCGTAATGTCAAGCCAACGTTGCTGAAAACAGAGAACTGCTTTGCTGCATGGCCACTCCAACCCCGCCCCCCGCTAGCCTGGACCATCCTCTAGGGAACGCATCAGCGGCGCGCCTTCCGCTGGTGTTGCTCAAGGCGCTACGGCCGCGCCAGTGGACCAAGAACGCGCTGGTGTTCATGGCCCTGCTGTTCACCGTGAACCAGCGCTGGTCGCCCAATGATGCCGAAGCTGCATGGCAGGCGGTAGGTTTCGCCTCGTTGGCGTTTGTTGCGTTCTGCCTGCTCGCGAGCGCGCAGTACCTCATTAATGACGTTCTGGACGCCCCCCAGGACCGAGTGCACCCCAAGAACCGCTTCCGCCCCATTGCGGCCGGACTGGTACCTGTTAGCACCGCGCTGGCGCTTGCCGTAGTGCTGGTCGTGCTGGGCATTGGGGCCAGCCTATACGTTGGCCCGGCGTTCACTTTGGTGGCCCTGGCGTATCTCGTGTTGACCGCGGCCTATAGCGTGGTACTCAAGCATGTAGTTATTGTGGATGTTCTAGTGCTGGCGGCCGGCTTTGTGCTTCGGGCCGCAGCGGGCGCGGTAGCCATAGCGGTGCCAATTTCGCCCTGGCTGTACGTGTGCACCCTTCTGGGCGCACTCTTCTTGAGCCTGGTGAAGCGTCGTCAGGAGCGAGCGCTGCTCGGGACTGACGCCGGCGCGTATCGCCGAATTTTAGAGGAGTATCCGCTTCCGTTGCTAGACCAGATGATCAACGTGGTGGCATCCGGCACGGTGATCGCCTATAGCTTTTACACGTTCAATTCTGAGTCCCTGCCCGGCAACCACGCCATGATGCTCACCATACCCTTTGTTCTTTACGGTGTGTTCCGCTACCTGTACCTCGTCTATACCAGGAACTTGGGAGATAGCCCAGACGAGGTGCTCTTCACCGATCGTCCCCTCTTATTCTCCGTTGTGCTCTGGTTGGTGGCAGCCGGTTTGCTGCTGCTGTTCTTCAGGCCAAACGTGGCGCTCTAACCGCGTGACCGTGCAGTGGGGCGTGCTCCCGTACTGCTCGTCCACACTGTAATGCAGGGCGCGATGCTCCTTAGGGAGCACGTCTACCGGCATGATAAGTGGAGCGCCATTGCGCGTTGTGCCATAGCCCCGTACAATTGGGTTTTACTCAATCGAAGGCAGTTCGTTATGGCGTACTGTCTTCGATGCTATGGTGATCATGAGTTCACGACTTGAATGCGGTTTTGCTCAAGGGTGAAAGGAGCATGGCGTGGAGCGGCGTGCCAGTAGTGTCATTGAGCGTATTGTTGCCAACGTGGAAAAGGTTATTGTTGGTAAGCGCAGCGAGGTGGAGTTAGCCGTTGTTGCCCTCATGTGTCAGGGGCATCTGCTCATTGAGGACGTGCCCGGAGTAGGCAAAACCACTCTTGCCAAAAGCATCTCACGCTCGGTAGGGTGCTCCTTCCGCCGCATGCAGTTTACGCCTGACTTGCTGCCCAGCGACGCTACGGGTGTTTCAATCTTTAATCAGAAGACCAGCGACTTTGAGTTCCGGCAGGGCCCTATTTTTGCCCAGATTGTGCTGGTTGACGAGATCAACCGGGCCACGCCCAAAACGCAATCGGCGTTGCTTGAGGCCATGGAGGAGCAGCAGGTCACCATTGACGGTGTGCTGCACCAACTCCCGCGGCCCTTCCTGGTCATGGCCACTCAGAACCCCATTGAGTATGAGGGGACGTTTCCCCTGCCGGAGGCGCAGCTGGACCGTTTCCTGATGCGGATCCAGCTAGGTTACCCCTCGATCACCGACGAAGTGGCGATTCTCGACAGCCAGCAGGTGCGGCACCCGGTTGAGACGCTGGAACAGGTGGTGGACATAGATGAGTTGATCCAGCTCCAGGAACAGGTCAAGACGATTTACGTAGACCCGCTGGTTAAGCAGTACATCGTGTCGATTTGCCACGCTACGCGTCATCATGAAGGCGTGCACCTTGGGGCGTCCCCGCGCGGCTCATTGGCGCTGTTCCGGACGGCCCAGGCGCTATCGCTCCTGCGCGACCGGGACTACGTCCTTCCTGACGACATTAAGGCGCTGGCCAACTTCACCCTGGCGCACCGCATCATCGCCAGCCCAGCGGCGAGGGTCAAGGAGATTTCTCCCGACAAGATTGTGCAGAACGTTCTGGATAGCGTGCCGGTTCCCGGCGCGCGCGCCGGCCGCTGGATCAGTGCTACTTAGTTTTCAGCTTACCGCGTATTCCGACCTGTGACGGCAGGCAGTGTCGTCACTCACGTGAGGTGCATCTGTGCGCATCATCCTGGTCATTGGATTCATGGCGTTTACGGGGCTCCTCGGCCTTTCCTCCGGCGTCGATCACTTTTTCCGCATTGCCTACCTTCTCGCCATCATATTGGCCACAAGCTGGCTTTGGACGCACTACTGCCTGGCCAACGTCTCGGTGAACCTCAAAGGCAGCACCACCAATGCCACCGTGGGGCAGATCGCCTCGGCCCAGGTTGAGGTGTACAACGACGGGACGCTGCCGAAGTTCTGGCTGGAGATGTCCCAGGAGTCCGATCTGCCCCAGCCTTTCACGCCACACATCCTGCATCTGCCGGGGGACCAAATGCGCACCTTCCGGACGGAGTTCAAGTGCGAGCGCCGGGGCCGCTTCACTATCGGTCCCAGCCGTGTTGCCGGCGGTGATCCCTTCGGCCTCTTCCGCAAAGAGCTCGTCTCTCCCGGCACTCACTCGCTAGTGGTGTATCCCCGCACGGAAGAGTTGGATCGGTTCAACCTGCCGCCCGCTGATCTGCCTGGGGAAGGGCGCTACCGCAGGCGCACCCACTTCGTGACGCCGAACGCCTCCGGGATCCGCGAGTATGTGTACGGGGATAGCTATAACCGCATCCACTGGCCCAGCACCGCCCGCACCGGAAAGATGATGGTCAAAGAGTTCGAACTGGACCCGGCCAGTGAAACCTGGATCATGTTGGACTTGCACCGGGACGTGCACGTTGGGGAGGGCCTGGAGAGCACCGAGGAATATGCCGTGACCGCAGCGGCGTCTGTAGCGAAGCATTACCTGGGGGTCAACCGGCCCATTGGGCTGATGTGCTACGGCAGCTATCTGGCAGTCCATCAGCCTGAGCGCAGCGGGCACCAACTGCTGGAGATAATGGAAACGCTGGCAATGGCCAAGGCAGTGGGCCCGGCCTCGCTGGCCGAGCTTCTTGCCGGGGAGACCCGACGTTTCGGCCGTTTTT
This sequence comes from Dehalococcoidia bacterium, assembly GCA_965261835.1. GTDB lineage: Bacteria > Chloroflexota > Dehalococcoidia > SHYD01 > SHYD01. The sequence goes on from OZ253478.1 coordinate 989,930, forward strand.
CCACGCTCTTGATCATCACTCCGTCCACCGACGAGCGGTGGATTCAGCAGTTGCAGCACCTCATCCGCCGGGGAGCACGCCCCGCAGCCGTGCTCTTGGAGCCCAGCACCTTCGGTGGCAGCGGCGAGACGTTGCAGACCGTGAGCGGATTGGTGGCCACGGGGATTCAGTTGTACCTCCTGAAGCAGGGCATGCAGATTCGTCATGCGCTGGCCAGCGCCGATACGGGTGAAACCGCGCGCACATAGCGGCAGTAGTTGAAAGCAACATGACCACAGCCACCTGGCAACGAGTTCCTCATTATCCTGCTTCGTCCCCTAGCGGCGCCGAGTCGGCGCCCTCGGGGTTCGGCGCTCTACTGCGCCCCCAAGAGACGTGGTTCTCGTTCCTGCTGCTGGCAACCCTCTCGTTGAGTACCATCTGGACCGTGGAGGGCGCGAATTGGGTTGCTGAAATGCCCGGGCTCACGGGCTTCGCCCTTATGGCGCTCTTATGGGGTTATATCCTCGCTAAGATTAAAGTACACCAGCTGCTCCTCCATCCCGTAGGCGCCGTTGTGGGCTTGCTGTTCATCTTGTGGCAAACGGTGAACTCGGCCGCCGGCGACATCTTCACCGATAAGATCGTTGATGCAGTGGTGCGGCTCAATAAATTTGGCCTGATACTGCTAGAGGGCGGCATCAGCATCGACGGCCTCCCCTTTGTAACCCAAGTACTCATTTTCACCTGGCTGGCGGGATACTGCTCCTCCTGGTTCCTTTACCGATCGCAGAACGTCTGGTTGGCAATTTTGCCGCCTGGCATAGCGCTTGTGATAAACCTGACCTATTTGCCGGCGCGGTTCGGGTTTAACTTCCTGCTTTTTATGGTGGCCGCGCTAGTACTGATCATGTACATGCACAACGTGCGCCAGCAGATGCGCTGGCGGCTGCAGCGCGTCCCGCAACGCGAGATTACGGGGACCAACTTTGTGGCGCCGCTCGTGGGGTTTGCGCTGGTGGTCTTGGGCGCAACCTTTTGGCTGCCGCTTCTCGAGCAGTCGCTGCCAATAACCCTGGCGTGGGAGCAGGCAACCGGGCCGTGGCGCAATTTCGAGCGTAATTTCGATCGGCTCTTTGCCTCGGTGAGTTCGGGCAAAGTGGCGCCGCTCCACTCTTTTGGCCGCGCCATGCCCTTTCGGGGCGCGGTGACCTTTGGCGATGATCTTGCTGGCCGGCTGGGCGTTGCCCGTGACGTGGTGGCGCAGGTCAAGGCGGGCGGGCCGGGTTACTGGCGGGCCGAGAGCTACAATGTTTACACCGGACAGGGCTGGCTGGCTAGTGACCGCAATGCGGCGCTGCTGCCGCAAGACCCTGTCCCCGGCGCGTTCGAAGAGTATCAAGACCGCAAGCCCTTCACACAGATCGTCACGTTGAGCGTGCCGCTGGATATTATGTTCGCCCGGGGCATGCCCATCTTTGGAAACACGCAGGCGGTCGGAGAAGTGCTCCGACCGGCCTCGTACGACATGCGACTGAGCGGCTTCACGGTGAACCAAGGCTATCCTCAAGATATCCAGAACATTACGCAGCGTTTGAGCCAGACTTTACGGGGAACGGGACAGCTGTTAAGTAGGGCTCAGCTCCAGCAGGAACTCCCGCCTGACCTTGCTGTGGTACGGGCCACTCGTCGCAATGGGGAAATCGACGGGTTGCATGTCCGCCGCACCGATCCGTTCCCTCCGGACTACCAGAGCTTCCGCCCGCAGACATCGTTGGCCCCAGGCGACCAGTACAGTGTCACCTCTTCGGTCTCCGTTGCCTCGGTGGAGAAGCTACAGGCAACCGGGCGCAACTACCCCGGTTGGGTGACGGATCGGTACCTGCAAGTTCCGACTACGATGACGCCGCGCATCAAGGAACGGGCCTTGGAGTGGACCAAGGACTCGCGCAACCCCTATGACATTGCGTGGGCTATTGAGACAAAGCTCCGAGAGATCACCTACAGCACCAATATTCCGCCGCCGCCGCGTGGCACGGATGGCGTTGAACACTTCCTCTTCACTCTAGATCGGGGCTACGCCGACTATTACGCCTCGGCCATGGTGGTTATGCTCCGCAGTCTGGACATCCCAGCACGGATCTCCGTGGGCTACGTCTCAGGCGATTGGGATGAGGAGCAGGAGATCTATGTGGTGCGGGAGGCCCACGCTCATGCATGGGTGGAGGTCTTCTTCCCTGATTACGGGTGGGTGGAATTTAACCCAAGTCCCAATTGGCCCACGGTGCCCCGGATTTTTGACACGCTATCTTTCTCAGGAATAGACGACTACTTCGATGAAGATTACCTGAACGATGAATTTTTTGATGAAGATTTCCTAGATGAGTTCGACCCCACCAGCGACGCTGGCGCTGGAGTCGGCACGGATATTCCTCGTCTGCTCCTGCGCTGGGGCATAGTGGCTGCACTGATGTTGCTGGCATGGTTGGTACTGCGGTTGGCGTGGAATTACGGGCTGAGAGGTCTCAGCTTACCGGCGCAGCTGTATGAGAAAGTGTCCCGGTTTGCCCGGTTTGCCCGGCTATACCCGCTTGCCCAGCAAACGCCGGCAGAGTACGCTCAGACGCTCGCGGCGGCGGTGCCCGGAGCACAGTGGGGCATCAACGAGATCACGGAGGGCTACGTCCGGGACCGCTATAGCAACCGGGGGCTCTCGCCTAACGAGCGGCGTTTCCTCACTGATGTCTGGAAGGATATCAGGGGGCAGATGTTCTTCAAAGCGCTGCGTTTCTGGGAGCGGCCCAAGACAAGGCGCCGCGCAAGATAAGAATGGCCCCGGCCCGCCCAGGCGAGCACGGTTCTTAGCGCTTCAGGGACTGAGCCGACCTACCAGTCTTTCTCCGGGCGCTGAGTTCGGCCGTCTCCGGGTGTTGTTCGGTTATAGCGCTCTTGGAAGCGGAGTTCCCGTTCCCGCAGTGCATCCAAGATACGCATCGCTTCGTCGATGCTGATGTCCGCCCCGGCCTCACGCATTGAGCGCCGCAGTTCCTCATCCGGATCACCCTGCTCACCGCTTTGGTTGCCGGCCGGCGGCTGATTGGCGCTCTGCTGCGGTTGTTGTGGCGGTGTATCCTCGCCGGGCTGCGGCTGCTGGTCGGCCGGTTGTTGCTGATTTGGGTCTTGCTCTCCCGGCTCCCCCTCACCCTGTTCCTGTGCTTGCTGCTGTTCCTGTGCTTGCTGTTGCGCCTGCAACTGCCGCAGCGTAAGCTCCAGGTTCACCTTGGCGTCCATGTCGTCGGGGTTGTCCCGTAACGCTTTCTTGTATGACTCGAAGGCGTCCTCTAATGCATCTGTCTGGAAAAAGATGTTACCCATGTTGTAGTGGGCGCGCGCCCTAAGCTCGCTTGGTTCCGGAGTAAGCGCCTCCTGGGTCTCGCGCTGGCTCCGGTCGTAGCTCTTGAGCTCGTACAACGTTGCGCCTGTATTCAGGTTGAGCTCCGGCAATTCCGGACGCTCCACCTGCGCCTCGCGGAAGCTATCGAGGGCGTCGTCAAAGTACCCGCGGGTGAAGCGGTCGATGCCAGCGGTGTTTGCCTCGAACGCGGGGTCAGGCACGCCGGTGCAGGCGCCGCTCAGCAGCCCAACAGCAATAACCGCTAACGCCGCCGCCTTGGGCGATGCCTGGTGCGATGCCCGGCCCATGGAACGACGTTCGGGTAGCAGCAACTCCACTAACAACGCCAGGAAGGCCACAAGAATCAGATACGGGCTGAGATCATTGGGCGCCGCTCCGGCATTTTGGAGGGGATCCAGGTTTGGCCGGTAGACCACCCGGTCGTACGTATCGCCTAGTTCCCGGCCGGAGCCCAAAGCTCGGCGATAGCTGCCTGCGGTGGCCGAGGCTAGTTGCAGGAGGGGCTGCTCGTCCAGGCGAGTGATGACTACTTGACCACTGCTATCCCGTTTGAGACGACTGGTCGAACCCCTGACCCGGCTCACCGGGATGGGGCTGCCCTGGGGCGTGCCCACGCCCACGGCGTGCACTGCAATCTCTTGCGCGTTGGCTTCCGCGATGGCCGCGGGGATCTCGCTGCCCAGGTCCTCGCCGTCCGTGATCAAGAGCACGGTGCGGGTGCTGGCAGTGCTGGTACGCAGCGAGCGCAGGGCCGTCCCCACGCCCTCTGCAACTGCACTGCCCGGGACCGGCGCGCTGTCCGGCTGGATGGTGCGCACCACGGCTTTGGCGGCGTCGTAATCGAGCGTCAGCGGCACTCTTAGCGCGGAGGCGCCCGCGAAGATGATGACGCCGATGCGATCACCCTGCAGTCGGTCGATGAGGGTCAGTACTTGTTGCTTAGCATGTTCGAGGCGCGAAGGCTTGAGGTCTTCCGCCGCCATGCTCAGAGACACGTCCACTACTACCATCACATCGGCCCGCTGTGGTGGCTGCGGTTTGATCTCCTCCCCCAGGTGCGGCTGAGCCAGCCCACCCACAATGGCCAGCAGTGCGATCAAGGTCAGCCCTGCCTTCAGTAGCTGGCGCGGGCGGCTCACCGCCGCGGTGAGCGCCGCAAGGGTGGGTTCTTCCGCGAACATCCGTAGCATGCGCGCCTTCCATTGGAAGGTTGCCGCCAGCAACAGGACGAGCGCCAGCACGGCAGGCAGGAGGATGATCGCTTCGGGCGTCTCGAACCGGATCATGGGGCCCGCCGGAACCAGGTGTTGCGGAGCATGGTCTCCGCAATGAGGATGACCGCCACGAGCAGCAAGAAGTAGGTGCTGAGGTCCATGACGTCAACGTATTTCTGCTGCCCCGTGTCCGTCTTTTCCAGTAGATCGATCTGGCGGTAGATATCCTTGAGCGCATCCGTGTTAGTAGCACGGAAGTAGGCGCCGTCGGTGACGTCACTGATGTCCTGGAGGGTATCCTCGTCGATGGAGGGGGAGAAGCGGGCGCGCGTCGAGCCACCCACGCCAATGGTGTACGTCTTTATCTTCAGCGACTCCGCCATGTGGGCCGCGGTCATGGGGCTGACGTCGCCGGCATTGTTCTGTCCGTCTGTCAGCAGGATAGCCACCCGGCTCTTGCCGGTACCGTCTCGCAACAGGTTCACCGCGGTTGCCAGGCCGTTTCCGATGGCAGTGCCATCGGGCAGCCTGCCGTGGTCAACGTCATCTAGCAGGCCCAGCAGGATGGGGTAGTCGGTGGTCAGCGGACTCACCGAAACGGACTCGGCTGCGAACACCACCAGACCGATGCGGTCGCCGGTGCGATTGGCTACGAACTGGCGGATGACGTCCTGTGCCGTTTCCAACCGCGTCTTGCGGTCGCCGAGGTCGCTGGCCGACATGCTGTAAGAGATATCGACCACCATGACGATGTCTATGCCGACGCCCTGGGTGATTTCTGAAGCGCGGCTGATGCTGGGGCGGGCCAGGCTGACTACTAGGAGGATGAGGATGACCGTTCGCAGAATGTCCAACACGGGCCGAAGCGACTGGCGGCGGGAGTGGGGCAGTCTGCGGGCAATGCTCACGGTGGAAAACCGCAACCGGGGCTCCTGCTTGCTAAGGGTCCTCAGATGCCAATAAATGATAGGCAGCAGCACCAACAGCAAGGCCAGGAAGTACGGTTGAGTGAAGTGGAACAGCATGGCCTAGCCTAGGTGGCTCTGGGGCTTGGACTAGGGGGACCGTAATAGCCGGACGGCGGTGACGCGTCCCCCGATGCTGTGATGAGGTCCACGATCTCCAACGCCATAGTAAGCGCCCGCGCCGCGCGCGCTTTGTCCGGCTGGTAATGGGCCCACTTGCTCGAATCGCATTCCTCCAGCAGGCCGGTGATGATGCGCGCCTGCCAGGGGTCCAGTTCGCGTTCGATAAGGGCCCGCCGTAACTCAGCGGTGGTGGACGCGGCGGCGTCCAGACGGAACCGCTGGTCCAGGTAGGTCCTGATGGTAAGGGAGATGCCGGTGAAATAGCCCTGCATGTCGGCCGCCGTGCGTATCTCTCGTCGCGCAAGCCGGGCGAGGGCGGTCCTGGCCGACACTTCCGGCCTGGCCGGCGGAGCGGGTCGCAACACCCGCGGCGGCTGGTACGCCAACAGACGGCGGATAGCGATCGTGAGCAATCCAATCGTAGCGAGAGCCAGCATAACCGTAGCGACGATGCGGGCGTAGGGGATGGGCAGCCGTGGGATTTCAACCGGGGGCTTGATATCCCGTAACTGTTCGGTCTCGGGGTTGGTGAGCACGCTCACGATCTCCGCTGACAAGCCGCTGGTGATGACTTCACCCAGGGTGCCGTCCGGCGCGATGTAGTCGGCGGTGATCGGCGGCAGGGCATACTTGCCGGGAACGAAGCCGGTGATGACGTATCGGAAGACCGTGATCTGAGTGCCGTTGGGATACCTTGTCACGTCCTCCGGACTGCTGCGGATCACTTCCAGGCCGCCCAGTTTGTCGCGGAGGTCGGGGAACAGCACTCTGGTCTGCACGTGGTGGGTGATGCTGATCCGCAGCCCGATCTGATCGCCCACCTGCAGCGTCGGCTCAGAGAGCGCGGCCTCGGCCTTGATGAACGGGTCGTCCGCGTAAGCTGTGCTGATCGGAAAGAGTGTGAGCGTGGCTAAGAGCAGCGCGAGGAGCCCCAGGGCGCGGGACACGGCTCAATGCCTCAGCGCGCGGGTGCGGAAAAAGCGGTTCATTGGCTCCACGTAGGACGCCGCGGTGGAAATCTCGATCCGGTCAACCCCCACTGCAGTGAGGCTGGCGATACGTTGTGCCTGTACTTCTGCCGCAATGCGCTGGTACGCCGCGCGCACTTTGGCGTCTCCCGCGTCCACCGCTACGGCGTCGCCGGTCTCGGCGTCCTCTAGCATAATGAGGCCCGACGGGGGTAACTCCTGCTCTCGGGGGTCGGTGATGGTGATGGCGATCACGTCATGACGGCGTTCCACTACCCGCAGTGTGGCTTCGTAGTTGGCCGCCATGAAGTCGGAGATGAGAAAGACCACGCTCTTACGGCGCTGCACCCGGCTAACGTAGTTCAGAGCGGGCACAATATCGGTTCCCCGCCCCTGTGGGTTGACGGAGAGCAGCTCCCGGATGACCCGCAGCACGTGCTGACGACCCTTGCGTGGCGGCACGAACTTTTCCACCCGGTCAGAGAACGCCACCAGCCCAACCCTGTCATTATTGCGGATAGCAGAGAAGGCCAAGAGTGCCGCCAGTTCTGTGGCCATCTCCAGTTTCGACTGTCCCGTGCTGCCATAAGCGCCGGACTGGGAGACATCCACTACTAGGAGGACGGTGAGCTCCCGCTCTTCAATGAACTGCTTGATGTAGGGGTAGCCCAATCGCGCGGTGACGTTCCAGTCGATCGCCCGAATATCGTCTCCCGGCGAGTATTCGCGCACATCGGAGAACTCGATGCCCCGGCCGCGGAACACCGAGTGGTATTCACCCAAGAAGAGGCTGTCGAGGAGGCGGCGGACGCGGAGTTCAATACGGCGGATCTTGCGCAGAAGTTCGCTGGGTATAGCCTCAGGGCGGGTTGCCGCCCCAGGGGCTACCGGGCTGGCCGCCATTACGGTACCTCGACGGTCCGAAGGATGCGGTCGATGATCTGCGCGGTAGTAACGTCCTCGGCCTCGGCCTCGTAGGTCATAATGATGCGGTGGCGGAGCACGTCAAAGGCAATGGCTTTGATGTCCTCTGGAATAACGTAGCCACGACCCTGCAGGAAGGCATGGGCCTTGGCCGCCAGCGCCAGGTAGATGGAAGCCCGGGGAGAAGCACCGTAGGCGATAAGCGGTTTCAGGCCGTCCAGCCGGTAGGCCTCCGGCTCTCGCGACGCAAAAACTAGGTTGATGATGTACTCCTTGAGTGAGTCCTCTAGGTGTACCAACCGTACTGTGTCACGTGCTTCCCAGATGATTGCCGGCGTCACAACAACCTTGATAGGGGGCAACTCCTGCCCCATCATCCGCTCCATGATCACCCGCTCTTCTTTGCGGCTGGGGTAGTCCACAAGTACCTTGAGCATGAAGCGGTCTACCTGGGCTTCCGGCAGCTGGTAGGTGCCCTCGTGCTCAATGGGGTTCTGAGTAGCGAGCACCATGAAGGGGTCGTCTAGCGGATAGGTGGTGTCGCTAATGGTGACCTGACGTTCCTGCATGGATTCCAGCAGTGCGCTCTGCACCTTGGCGGGCGCCCGGTTGATCTCGTCGGCCAGGATGATGTTGGCGAAGATAGGCCCTTTTCGGGTAGTGAAGATCGCGGTTTGCGGGTTGTAAACCAGCGTTCCGACGAGGTCCGCGGGCAGCAGATCGGGGGTGAACTGAATGCGCTGAAACTGAGCGTCGATCCCGCTGGCGAGGGAGCGTACGGTCAACGTCTTGGCGAGCCCAGGCACACCTTCGATGAGGATGTGTCCGTTGCACAGCAGCGCGATGAGGAGCCGATCCAGCAGGAGCTGCTGACCCACGATGACGTTGTTTATCTCAGCCAGGAGCGGCTGGACAAACCAGCTCTTGTCCTTGACCAGGGCGCTGATGACCTCTATGTCCTGAGCCACCACTGGCTGCCTCCCTGCCGAACCCGCCAGGTTCCGCCGCTCGCCTATTGTATCGTGAATCGGAAAAAACAGGAATGTAGGCGCAGTGCTGACATATCAGCTTGACCATTTTGTACTAAGTTCCGCACAATGAGTGTACGCTAATGCGTAGTACAGGCAGGGGTTACTAAAGTTCCACAGCATTGTGCCGGGAGATAACACGGTTTAAGGAACGGAAATGGCAACCAAGACGACCGTCTCAGAACAACCGGTCAAGAAGAAACCGCAGTTCAAAATTCAGCGCGCCGCGCTGACCGATGTCCCCACGATCCACGCGCTCATCACACCGTATGCGGACCGGAATGACATGCTGCACCGGCCGATGAGTGAGCTCTACGAGAACATCCGGGACTATCTGGTCATCAAGCAGGGCGACGAGTTGCTGGCGTGCGCCTCCGTGCACGTCTTGTGGTCAGATCTGGCGGAGGTGAAGGCAGTGGCCGTGAAGGAGGAGTATCAATCCCATGGCCTCGGCAAAATGCTGATGAACCGCTGCTTTGACGACGCGCGGGAGATGGGGCTGGCCACCGTCTTCGTGCTCACTCATAAGATGGACTACTACGCGCAGTTCGGCTTTCAACAGATCGACGTGATGTCGCTCCCGCGCAAAGTGTGGGGTGAGTGCCTGCGCTGTCCCAAGTTCCCCAATTGCAATGAGTACGCCATGGTCTACCACCTGAGGCCCGGCGGCGCGGAGAGCCTCCAGAACGACCCAGAGGACATTCCAACGGTCATCTTTCCCATGTGGAATAACGCCAGCCGCTCAAGTTAGCCCCGGTAATCGTAAACATCACGCCGCTCGTGGAGGTTATCTAACCCCACGGGCGGCGTTGTTTTAGAGAGGTCCCAATGGAGTTAACCGAGCCCACACTTTCCTCAGAGCGCCTCTACACAGGACGGGTGGTCGGCCTGCGAATCGACATCGTGCGGTTGCCGGACGGCAGCCCCGGTAGCCGTGAGGTCATTGAACACGCCAATGCCGTGGTGGTGGCGCCGCTGAACGCTCAGGGCCACGTCACTCTGGTGCGCCAGTACCGCAAGGCCATCGAGCAGGCGCTGTTGGAGCTTCCGGCAGGCGGTCTGGACCCGGGCGAGACCCCGGAGCAGGGCGCGTTACGGGAGCTGCAGGAGGAGATCGGTCAGTATCCAGGCACATTGGAGCCGTTGGGTGGGTTCTACGCCGCGCCGGGATATTGCCAGGAATTCTTGCACCTCTTCCTCGCCACCGACTTGCAACCGAGCAAACTGCCGCATGACCACGATGAGTACATCGAGGTGGAGACGGTGCCGCTGGACGAGGCCGTTGCTATGGTGTTGTCCGGCGCCATCTGCGACGCCAAGAGCGTGGCGGGATTGCTGCGGGTGTGGCACCTCCGGCACACGGGGCATGCCGGATGATGAGGAAATCTGGTGCTAAGCATTAGCCCCAGTTGTTCTCCGCGGGCGGTGCTGCTATAACAACCGCAGCAATGCCTGTACTGCTCAGCTGAAAGGACACCGCCATGGCCGCCATTATTCCCGATGAAGCAACCGTACTGGGTTATGTGGACAGCCTGAGTAACTGGGGCCGTTGGGGCGCCGATGATCAGCTTGGCACCATGAACCTAGTGACGCCAGCGAAGGTAAAACAGGCGCTGGCCCTCCCCCAAAACGGCGTCAAGGTATCGTGTTCTCGCTTGGTCGCGATGGAGACCGCCCCGGACGTCCGGATTACACCGGTGCATTTCATGACCTCCAGCGGCGAGGCGTACATGCTTGAGGGCGGTGACGGCCGGGTGGGCCAGATGGAGTCGGCGGCGGACTACATCGGTATGATGTTCCACGGAATGACCATCACGCACGTCGACAGCCTCTCCCACGTATTCTGGAGGGGGCAGATGTACAATGGGCGTCCCTCACGTATGGTGACCACCCGAGAGGGGGCCACGGTGGAGTCCATCGACCTGTTGAAGGACGGTGTGCTGTCCCGCGGGGTGCTGCTGGACGTGGCGAGGGCTCGCGGCGTTCCCTGGCTGGAGCGGGGCGACGCGGTGTTGCCCGATGACCTGGATGCCGCCGAGCGCATGGCCGGCGTGCGGGTGGAACCGGGCGACATCCTGCTGATCCGCACCGGGGAGTACAAGCGGCGGAGTGAGGTCGGCCCGCAGGATACCGATCTTCAGGCCGGCCCCCACGGCGCGTGCCTGCCTTGGTTCAGGGAGCGGGACATCGCCATGCTGGGCTCGGATACGGCCAACGACGTGTGGCCCGGCCCCTACCCCGCCATCCCGCGGCCGGTACACCAGGTGGGCATCAGCCGGATGGGGCTGTGGCTCATCGACAACTGTGCGCTGGAAGACGTGGCCGCCGCCTGCGCTCAGTACAACCGCTGGGAGTTCCTGCTCACTATCAACCCACTGCGTATCCAGTACGGCACCGGCTCGCCGGTGAACCCCGTGGCGGTGTTCTAGGCATCTCCAAGGCCCGCTATAACCATTAGAGCCGTCATCGAGAGGGTTAACGGCGCTCTCGGCTACGCTGTCTTTCTTCATACAATACAGCGCCATGGTGACGCCCCTGCCTCGAACCACTTGACCGATCAGTAGTGAGCGAAGCAAAAAGAGCGCGACTAGGGCGGGTATGATGCGGGGGGGGGGGACAAGCGGGTGAGATGATCAGTTCTGTGTTTGCTAAGGCCGCAAGCAGTAGTTTCCCCAATGTTATAATCAACTATAGCTGAGTTACATCGCGCTCCTCGCGCGGCGCGCATTCCAACCATATCTGCAAGAGGTACCCATGTTACGAGCCGCCATTGTAGGCGCTACCGGAGTTGTCGGCCAGCAGTTCGTGGTCGCGCTGCAACAACATCCCTGGTTCCAGATCACCCACCTTGCCGCGTCGGAACGGTCGGCGGGCAAGCAGTACCGCGAGGCGCTGAAAGACCACCGCGGTGCCTTCACCTGGTACTGCGCCGAGAAGGCGGACCCGGCGGTGCTGGAGATGCCGGTAGTGGATGCCGCCCGCTTGGACGGCACCGAGGCGGACATCTATTTCTCCGGCCTGGAGACTGACGCGGCCCGGGAGTTTGAGCCAAAGTTCGCTAGACACGCAGCGGTCATCAGCACCGCCCGCGCCTTCCGTGACGAGCCGGACGTGCCGCTGCTCATCCCAGGCGTCAACAATGACCACGCGCAGCTCATCGAGCGGCAGCGGACGGATCGCGGTTGGAAGGGCTTCATCGTAACGCAGCCCAACTGCACCGCCACCGGCATGGCCATCACTATGAAGCCGGTGCTGGACCGCTTCGGCATCGACCGCATCGTGGTGACCACGATGCAGGCGCTTTCCGGGGCCGGGCGGGCCGGTGGCGTGCTGGGGATGGACGTCCTGGATAATGTGGTGCCCTACATCCCTAATGAAGAGCAGCGGGTGGAGCTGGAGAGCAAGAAGATCCTGGGCTTCCTGGGCGAGGGCGAAGTGGCGCCCGCGGCGTTCCGGGTGAGCGCCACCTGCACCAGAGTGAATGTGATCGACGGCCACACTGAATCGGTGGTGCTCTCCACCAAGCGGGCGGCCTCGGTGCAGGAAGTGCGGCAGGCTATGGACGACTACGCCGGCGTGCTGCGCCCGCTGGAACTGCCCTCAGCGCCCGAGAACATGATCTCGGTTAGCGACGACCCGTTCCGTCCCCAGCCACGCTTGGACCGGGATGAGGAGGACGGGATGACTACGGTGGTAGGGAGGCTCCGGGAGGACGCAGCGCTGGACAACGGCGTGAAGTACGTGCTGCTCTCCCACAACACCAAAATGGGTGCGGCCAAGGGCGCCGTGCTCATAGCCGAGCTGCTCAAAAAGGACGGATACATCAATGGCCGAGGCTAATACGACCTCAGAAACACAAACTGAAGAGCATGCTCAGGAGAGCCAGGGTCGGCGCCGGGGCATGGTGGTCATCAACACGGGCAACGGCAAGGGCAAGACCACCGCGGCGCTGGGCGTGCTGTTTCGCGCGTGGGGCCGGGGCCTCAAGGTGGTAATGTTCCAGTTCATCAAACAGACCACCAGCAACTACGGCGAGAACCGTGCTGCCCGCAAGCTCGACATTGAGATGATTCCCTTGGGCGGTGGCTTTACGTGGCTGTCTAAGGATATCGAGAAGGACAAGGCGCTGGCCCGGGAGGGCTGGGAGCGCTGTAAGCAGGCGCTAAGCTCGTCGGACTACCAGCTGGTGGTGCTGGACGAGATCACCTATCCCGTCACCTATGGCTGGCTGCCGGTGGAGGAGGTCATCGAGGCGCTGAAGCAGCGCCCACCCCAGCAGCACGTCATCCTCACCGGACGGCAGGCCCACGAGCAACTGGTGGAGTATGCTGACCTGGTGACAGAGATGCAGGAGATCAAGCACCCCTTCAATTTGGGGATCAAAGCCCAACCGGGGTTAGACTTTTAGCCATCCGATTAGCCATCCTGCTGGAGGAGCGCCATGAGTGAGCCGGAAAGCTGTTTTCTTACCGTCAACGGCCTGAAGTTGCAACACCTGGACTGGGGTAATCCCAATGCTCCCATCCTGTTGTGCGTGCACGGCTTCCGCGGGACCGCCCACGCCTTTGACGGGTTTGCCCGGCACTTCAGCGACCGCTTTCATATCATCAGCGTCGACGTCCGCGGCCGTGGCGACAGCGATTGGTCACCCGAGGGGCGTTACACCTATGAAGACTACGTGTCGGATTTTGAGGGCGTGGTAGACGGCCTGGGCCTAGACCGCTTTACTTTGGTGGGCACTTCCATGGGCGGTATCATCAGCATGATCTACGCCGGCCGGCACGCCAACCGCTTGGAGCGCCTAGTGATCAATGACATCGGGCCGGATGAAGAGTCCGGCTCGGTGCGGATCACCGGTGAGGCCGCCGCCATTCCGGAGGCGTTCGGCGATCTGAAGGAGGCCCTGGAATACTTCCGGCGCACCTTCCCGCCGCGTGCTCAACTCCCGGCCGAAGAGCAGCGCTCCATGGCGCTGTCACAAATACGGCAGGCTACAGACGGGCGCTATGTGTGGAAGATGGACCTGACCGTCACCAAGCAGCGAGCGGAGCAGGGCAGTCCCAAGCGCCCCGACTTATGGCCGGCGCTCCAGCAACTCCCCTGTCCCACGCTGGTGGTTTGGGGCACGATTAGTGACGTGCTCTCCGAAGCGCAGGCCCAGCGCATGGTGGACACCCTGCCCAGGGGTAGTCTAGCGGCGGTGGCCGGCGTCGCCCACGCGCCTAACCTGACCGAACCCGATGCCATGGCCGCGCTGGAGCAATTCCTCGCCTGACACTTTTGAATGCAGAGCCGGTTGTATGGGCAGGATCGCCGCCAACCTTCCGACCATCCAACCATTGGCGTCGGCTGAACGTGGGTCAACTATCATTTATCTATCGTGCGTGAGCGGGGGCAGGTCTGTTATACTAGGCCTAGTCGGGCTATAGCGCCTTTCAGAGGGCTGTGCTAAGGAGCAGCCCTGTTTAGAGCTTCTGAGGACCTCATGGACCCTAAATGGTTACGTAATAGCTTCATATACATGCTTGTATTGGTGGCGGTGGTGGCGGTATTCTTCACGATCTTTCCGCCCACCGGTAGCAATTCGCGCGATGTCGATATCACCGAGGTCTTGGTGATGGCCCGGAGTGGGGAGATTCAGCGGATCGAAGTGCAGGGCGAGACGTTGCTGGTGCAGAAGACCAATGGTGACAAAGTCCGCTCCCGCAAAGAACCGAGTGCCAGCGTCTTCGAAGTGCTGCAACAGGGTGGCGTTGACCTTTCCCAGAACACCATCCAAGTCGTGGTCCGGGAGCCGAGCCAGTTCGGCAACATTTTCGGGCTCCTGATCAATTTCTTGCCGCTCATCTTCTTCGGGGCCGTGCTCATCTTCATGATGCGACAGGCGCAGGGCACCAACAACCAGGCACTCAGCTTTGGGAAAAGCCGCGCCCGGTTGTTCACGGGCAACCGCCCCACCGTAACCTTTGACGATGTTGCGGGCGTGGACGAGCCGAAGCAGGAGCTCGAGGAAGTAGTGGAGTTCCTCAAGTACCCGGAGAAGTTCTCGGCGCTGGGCGCCCGCATCCCCCGCGGCGTGCTCCTGGTGGGTCCGCCCGGTACCGGCAAGACCCTCCTCAGCCGGGCGGTAGCCGGTGAGGCGGGCGTTCCTTTCTTTTCCATCAGTGGCAGCGAGTTCGTCGAGATGTTCGTGGGCGTTGGCGCGTCCCGCGTGCGGGACCTGTTCGAGCAGGCCAAGCGCAATGCACCCTGTATCGTTTTTGTTGACGAGATTGATGCGGTCGGTCGGCAGCGGGGCGCCGGTCTGGGTGGCAGTCACGACGAGCGAGAGCAGACCCTGAACCAGATCTTAGTGGAAATGGACGGATTCGATACCAACACCAATGTGATTGTGATCGCCGCCACTAACCGCCCGGACGTGCTAGACCCGGCGCTGCTGCGCCCCGGCCGCTTCGACCGGCAGGTTATCCTCGATAGCCCGGACATTAACGGACGCAAGAACATCCTGATTGTGCACTCTAAGGGAAAGCCTTTGGATGCCGATGTCAACCTGGGTATCCTGGCCAAACAAACGCCGGGATTCAGCGGAGCCGATTTAGCCAACCTGGTCAACGAAGGCGCAATCCTCGCGGCACGGCGCAACAAGAAGACCGTTGGCATGTTGGAAATGGAAGAGGCTATAGACCGAGTGGTGGCCGGCCCGGAGCGCAAGAGCCGGATCATCAGCCAGCACGAGAAGGAAATCACCGCTTATCACGAGGGCGGCCATGCGCTGGTGGGCAGGCTGCTCCCTCATGCCGACCCTGTCCACAAGATCAGCATTGTGGCACGGGGCATGATGGGTGGGTACACGCGTTTCCTGCCGGAAGAGGACCGTTACTTGTGGACTAGGACGCAGTTCAAGGACATGCTAGCCACCGCGCTGGGTGGTCTAGTGGCGGAAAAGCTGGTCTATGGTGAGATGACCACCGGCCCTGGTAACGACATAGAGCGGGCCACGCGCATCTCACGCCAGATGATCACGCAGTACGGTATGAGCGACAAACTGGGCCCGCGGACCTTTGGACGTAAAGAGGAACTGGTGTTCCTTGGCCGGGAAATCTCGGAGCAGCGGAACTACAGCGAGCGCATTGCCGAGGAGATTGACGAAGAAGTGCATGGGATAATCACTGAAGCCTATGATAGGGCTGAGGAGATCCTGACACTGTACCGCGGTGCGCTGGACAAGCTGGCGGAACATCTCATTGCCCATGAGACCATTGAGGGCGAGGAGTTGGAGCAACTCTTCCGAAACAATCTAGGCGCCCTGCTGGTTCCCAAGCGAGGGAGCGGAGGTCTAGTGGAGGCCGGCGCCAGCTAGCGGTGGCCTTAAGGACGGACATTCAAGGAGCGGGGTACACCCCCGCTCCTTTTGATCTGCAAGCATGGCCAGAGGCCTTAACCCGGCACCTTGTAGATAGTCACCTCATCATTAGTGTAGACCCTGGTGATGACGCCTGCGAGGGCCAACTGCTCGAACTTCGCAATACCGGTCGGCGGGAAGTACAGCCGCTCCAGCTGGCCTACGTAAACATACCGCACTCCGTATTTGCCCAATAGTTGCATCGTAGCCGCAATGTCGGGCGTGGTGTACAGCGCGGTCACGTCTCGCATGCGGGTTTCAATGCTTGCACGGTAACCCCAACGCTGCTGCGACTGGTGCCAGTCCCACCCAAGCACGGTTGGCAGGCCCGTATGGATGGATATTCGTGACCCCCAGCGGTAGATGGGGGAGATGCCCTCCAAGATAACGGGCGATCCTTGCACGTGATCTTGGAGCCACTGGATGGCGTGATAGTCCCACTGCAGCTCAATGCCACCGCGTGCGTCCGAATAGGTGCTGTGGAGCATGTAGGCGGAACCGTCCAGCGTGGGGGGCAGCGTAGTAAAACGATCGGCGGTGCGGACCGGTGTTGCGAGGACGGGGTATACCAGCGCTGCGGCTGCCAGCATCGCCACTCCAGCGAACCACCAGCGCATGGCGGGTGATGTTGCGCGTTGTAGAGAGGGATCTGTTGCAATCGTGCTTCCGGGAAGGCCGGGGAAGTACCGTTGCCTTAGTACCCACCACAGCCCGAGTGCCGCGCTGAGGGCGTAGAGCATCCAAACCTGTAAGTAGAGCTTGAAGACGTTATTCATCCGCTGGACTTCTCCTGGGATGTCTAGCTTTACTACCTCTACCAGCAGGCTCAGGAAGGCTGCCACGGCGATCAGCGCTAACACCAGCAGGTATCCGGCGCCGCGGCGCTGCGTGGGAGCACGCAGTTCGGTCAACCCCAGGGTCGCAACCAAGCCCAGCAGCAGTAGCAGAAAGCCCGCCGTGGCGGCCCCGACCGACGACAGCAGTAGGAAGATCACGCCTCCCCCTAGTAGGCCCAGCAGCATTATGGTGCTCAAAGGATCGTCGCGGCGCACCAGTACTTGTCGCAGGTGCCGGGCTCTCCCCAGGGCGTAACGTTGCCGCCAGAACAGGCCGGCAGTGCGGAAGAGGCCGAACCGGTTGAACCGCTGTGCGAGGTCGAATCCCAGGAAACCGAGGATGACGAACAAGAACAGGCCGTGGATGCGCAGGTAAATGCTGAGCGGAGTGGTCTCCGGGCTGGGCGCCAGCCCGCCACCATAGAACAGCTCGTAGTGGAATTGGAGCGGTAAGAACAACGCTATGCTCACCGCGGTGACCGCCAAGCCTTGCCACGCGAGGCGGGGGAGGAGTCCCCAGCTCAACTGTCGGTTGGTTGCCTCACCGATGGCTAGCCCAGCCCACGCTATCAGCAGCACCGTGGGGTAATCCCAACTGTTGGTCCAGCGCACAGCGCCCAAGGTCAGGCCGACCAGCAGCAGCAACAGTAGCCGTTCGAACCGCCACGGCGGCCGCGATAGCGCAAGCTGTCCCGACAGCGCGATGCTGAACGCCACGAGCGGCAGCGCAATGAGGTGGGCGTGCAGATCCGCGAACAGGAAGGTGAAGAACGGAAACTCCACAATGCTGATACTAGGGGCGTTGAGTGTCGGATCGATGAAGGAAGTGTCCATCCCCCCCATGCCGCGGCTGCGCCAGTAGTCGAATGCGGGCAAGGGCTCGCCCCGCGTCACGCTCTGCCAGATGCCGCCCGCAACCTCGATTAGGCCGCCCACGCCGGGGAGCAGGCTGGGCGGATGCAGCGGACTGAGCTTGCGCAACCCATCCAACACCTGGACGGCGCCGTCCAGGTTTCCGACGACGGCCACCATCAGTACCGCCGTCCCACCGGCCAGTGTGAGCCATAGCAGTGGAGTATGCCTGTCCTCGCCCGCCATACCTGCGTTGCGGTTAGCAGCAGGGCCACTGGCGTCGGTCAGCCGCCTGAAGTGCGGGTGAAGGGTGGGGCGGAGGCCGGTTGCCGTGAACAGCGCGCTGCCGATGCTGTAAACATTGGCCGCCAGCAGCGCGAACAGTGAGGGGATCGCCAGGTTATAGGCCACCGCCGGGATGATGCCCGTCAGTTTTGCCAGGACCGCCACTAGGAACTGTCCGTAGTAGTAATAGTTCAGATAGCCGCCGCTGTACCAGGGGTCGTAGGGGGGCATGTAGGTGCTCTTGATGATCGCGTTGAGGTAGGCGAAGTCCATGGGCTTCTCCCCGCCGCGTGTGGGGTGCCAGAGGTCGGGATTGGCCAGCCGGATGAGGATGAAACAGAGGAACGCGGCCAGGAAGACCGCCTCGCCCAGCGCCATGGCGCGCCACCGCTGCCGGACGGTCTCCGCCAATTGCGCCCGATATTGAAAGGCCAGGACTGCGCCAACGGCCAGCAGCAGGCCCATCGCCAAGAGGGTGCTTTCCCGGCTGAAGGGCAGCCACTGTACGCTGGCCGTCCACCACACCAGGTAGCTCACCACCAGTAGCCCCAGCGTTTTCGCCAAGAGCCAGCCCCGGTCAGGGAACGCGGTGCAGAGCCGGTGAGCCAGAGGGAAGGCTAGCAGGCCGAGCACCTCCACTGCGAGTAACCACACCAGCCACGGAAATCGGTTTGGCACCGAATCACGCTGGAAAATATCCACCCACGTTCCGCCGGCCTGTTGGACCGCGCGCAACCCCTCGTCCATGAGGAGGCCTGTTGGCGGATTGGACGCGGTCGGATCCAGAGCCGGTAGACCCCGGGCTAACTGGGCGCGAAGCTGCGGGACGGGGCGCCGCTCCACGTTCTCGAAGATCATCGTTAGCGGGTGGTCATAGACGGTGAAGCTCTCGTCGGCGTACCCCAGGTTGAGTACTAGGCCCTGATCTGGATAGTGGAGCCCATCCGGTGTCGGCAGGTTCGGCCGTCCGAAGGTGTCGTTTACCCAGGTGACCCCAAGGAAGCTGGGATAGGAGGCGGCTGTATACGCCAGCCGGTAGCCAAGCTGGCCGGAGAAGAGCAGTTCGTAGTACTGCCGGGACAGCGGGTAGCGCTCCGCCAGCCGGGGGATAGTGCCATAGAGCCGGTTGCTGAAAAAGATAACGTAGTCCGATCGGGCCAGCTCTAGTGAGAGTGTGTCGAGCTTGGCGGTGTTGTCGGGCTCGTAGAGGGGCAGCTCATTCTGTGCGTAGGCTTCTAGGCCGGGGATGCCCTCCTCCCAGTGCTCTTTAAGCAAGGCTGCGCCTGGGGGCGCGTTCGCGTTGATCCACACCGAGAGCTGTCGCGCGGTGTGGGGCTGCTGGTAGATGTTCAGAAAAGCCAGCGCGTACCAGGCGGTGGCTATCAGCACAATGGCTAGCGTCACGCCTGGCAGCCCGCGCGCGACCGCTATGCGCAGTGCGGTCAGGCTACCGGCCTCCTTAGGGCCGGCGGGGCGTGTCAGTCTGGCGTAGGCTGGCTGGGCCAAGCGGGGTCGGTTGTCCCACCAGGTTACGAACATCCGGGAGGCAAGGATCAGCAGAAACGGCGTGATTGGCAGCAGGTAGCGCATGAACTTCACCGGGAACGCTCCGGTGATGACGAAGTAAGGTACTATCCAGGCCAGCAGCAGCAAGTCGGCTTTCTGACGGTGGCGGAAGGCCAGCAGCACGGTGAAGGCCAATCCCAGCCATACGGCGATGCCCAGGGGAAAGCCGAGACCCCAAGTGAGGTGCTGCTGAATGGGGTAGAGGTATATTGGGGTGTCGATGTACTGCCTGGTGTAAGGAAGGTCGTCCACCCGAAGCACCATCCGGCTCTGCGCGGTGGTATCGGCGAGGAACGTGCTCAGATCGAGCACGGCATAAGGTTGCACGATGACAAAGAGGCCGGCCGCCACGACTGCCGCCGCGGCCAGCGCCCGGGAGCCACGCACGAGCCGGCGCCCTTCCAGGTTGGGGGCATGCAGGGCCGTCCCTTCCGGGAAGAAGCAGTACAGCGCGAAGGCCGCGGCCACGGGGGCCAAGAGGGGCAGCATGCTGATCTTAGTGGCGAGCCCCAAACCGAGCCCCACCCCCACCAGCAGTCCTCCGGCGATGCTGCCCCGCCGCATCACTACCATGGCGCCGCAGAGGGTGAGTACCACCCATAAGGTTAGGAGCACGTCCACGGTGGCAAAGTGGCTGAGCTGGATGTGGAGTACGGTGAGCGCTAGGAAAGCCGAGGCCAGCAAGCCAACCCGCCAACCGTAGAGTGCTCGGCCTAGGAGATAGGTCAGGACAATGGTGCCTACATCGGCGACCGCGGACAGCCCGCGGCCCAGAAAGCGCATGTCATCTAGCGAAAACGCGGGATTGAAGGAGAGCACCAGCGCCTGCAGTCCTTTGAGGAGGTAAAAGGGTAGGCTGCCGTAGGCGAACCAGTGCGGATTCCATGGGCTGATGGTGGGGTTGAGGAATTCTAGGAAGGAATCCGGCCAATGAATCTCCGGCAGCTTGAACAGCAGCAGGAAACGCTCGTCCGGATGAAAGAAGCCCCCCTGGTCCCAGTCGATGCCGTAAAGCCGCAGCGCCAGGGCTGCCGCCAACACGCTAAGCAACGCCAGCAGCCGCATGAACGTTGGACGGCTCAGGTCGGGCATGGCGTCGGTTTTAGGCTAGGCTTCAGCTAGCCGAGGAAATCGTCCTCAAGCGGGCACATGACAAGTCCGGTGGGCAGTTTGGGGTAGAAAAAGGTGGATTTCTGCGGCATTTTGTCGCCCACCTCGGCCACGGCGATAAGCTGATCCACGCGGGTGGGGTTTACCAGCACCGCTAGCCGGTAGGCGCCGCTGTCCACCCACTCCAAGGCCTCTTCGGCATGGTGGGTGAACCCCAACGCTGCTCCCACCTGCGCTGCCTCGCGCCCGATCCCCAAGTAGCCGTGCACCATCACCTGGTGGAGCAGGGTCAGGTCCAGCTCTCGCAAAGCCGGTGACCATTCTGGCGGTAGCTCAGCCCGCAGGGTCTCGGCGTTGTTGGGCTGGACAATGAGCAGCTTACCGGGCTCCAGGCCGTAGAGCGCAAAGTGGGGAACAGCCGCCGCGTCTTGGGCAAGGCGCTGGAGCGCAGCGGCCACGCTTTCACGGTCCCCCGCGGCAACGGGCACCCGCTCTACCGTCCACGTCGCCTCGATGCCCGCCTGCAGCGCAGCGACCTGAGCGTCGGTTACGCCTTGCACTACGCGGTGTATGGGGAGCACCAGTAGCCCAGGGTCGGCCATACTGGTAAGGGACATGAAGACAAAGTTGAACCCGGCGTCCGGATCAAAGCCTGGTTCGGCTTCGCGGCGCTCTCGGCGGTAGGCCAGCGCAGTCTCGTAGCGGTGGTGCCCGTCCGCCATGTAAAGCGTGTTTGTAGTAAAGAAGTCCTGGATGCGCTGAATAGTTTCCTCGTCTTTGACCGCCCACAGTGTGAATGCGGCGTTCCGCCACGCCGGAACCGAAAGATCAGGCGCCCGCCGGGCGACCTCTTCGATGACGCTGTCTAGAGCGGCGGCAGGGTCTCGGTAGAGGCTGTAGATCTGGCTGGTGTTGGTGTGGGTGGCCTGGAGCAGGCTTAGGCGGTCAACTTTCGGCCCTGGCAGCGTGAACTCGTGGGGCAGCACCACTCCCTCAGCCCATTCCGCCAGCCGCACTTGGCAAAGCAACTCCCAGCGGGCGGCGCGCTGGCCCTCGTGTTCGTAGGCGTGGCGTATCAGGTAGAAGGCCGGGGCATCCTCATCCTGCAGCGCGCGCTCCCGCACCCATGTCTTGAGGCTGTTGAGCGCGCGGGTGTAGCGGTTGTCTGGTAGTGAGTCACTGGGGCTGGTTTGCCCTAGCTCCACCCGGATCACATTGTGTGGGGACTGCTGGTAGAGCGCATTCTGCTCTTGCGAGCCGATAACGTCGTAGGGAGGCGCGAGCAGCGCCGCCACATCCGGTCCGGCGGAGGGACCGTAGCGCAGCCCGCGGAAGGGACGCACGTTAGCCATTACTCTGTTTGCTCCTGATAGACGGATAGGGGATAGATCGATGCAATAACGGTAATTTTATGCTCATGCCACAGGTCCATCATTTTGGAGAGGACTGCCGGAGGCATTTGAATGTTGCCGCTGGGTGTAAACACCGAAAAGTGCCAGATGTCGTCATGCGTACTCCGGTCCAGCTTGAACATGGTGTCAGGGAACTCCTTAAGGATGATCTCCTGGAGTTGGAGGACGAGCTCTTGGACAACTTCACTCATAGCGGGTGTGGGCAACCATCCGGCCCATTATAACCCACTTGTAACGCCCAGGCGGGGCGCCCGCCGCGGTTTCTGGTTGGAACCAGAGCGAATACCGCTCGCCCGCTGTATAATCGGCGTGTTTGAACAGCGGCCAATACCGCAGCAAAAGGGAGCACCCCATGAACTTTGCTCAGCGCATGGGACGGCTCGGTAGCGAGTCGGCCTTTGACGTTCTTGCCCGTGCCAAGGCTCTGGAGCGCCAGGGCCGTAACATCGTCCATCTGGAGATCGGCGAGCCGGATTTCGACACGCCGGTGCACATTAAGGAGGCCGCGAAGCAGGCGCTGGACGCCGGGGCCACTCACTACGGCCCCTCAGCCGGTCTGCCAGAAGTGCGGGAGGCAATCGCAGCGCACGTGGCCGAGACCCGCGGCGTGCCGGTAACGCCCGACCAAGTGGTGGTGACGCCGGGAGCCAAGCCCATCATGTTCTTCACTATCCTGGCGTTGGTGGAGCCGGGTGATGAGGTGATCTATCCTAATCCGGGCTTCCCCATCTACGAGTCCGTCATCAACTTTATGGGGGGCGTCCCGGTGCCCATTCCGCTGCGGGAAGAGACCGGCTTCCAGTTCGATTTAGACCTGTTTGAGCGCCGAGTCTCCTCCAAGACCAAGCTGATAATCCTCAACTCGCCCCAGAACCCTACGGGCGGCGTGCTGGACCCCGGCCAGATTCAGCGCGTCGCTGCTATCGCGGCCGAGCGCCAGATCCCGGTGCTGGCTGACGAAATCTACCGCCACTTTCTCTACGAAGGCGAGTTCGTTTCCATTATGGGCATGCCGGGGATGCAGGACTTGGCCATCCTGCTGGACGGCTTCTCCAAGTCCCACGCCATGACCGGGTGGCGGCTGGGCTATGGCGTGATGCCGTTGCCCATGGCCGATCACATCACCCGCCTGATGGTGAACTCAAATTCCTGCACCGCCACCTTTGTGCAACTGGCCGGGCTGGCCGCGCTCCAGGGCACACAACAGCCGGTGTTTGACATGGTGGCCGAGTTCAAGCAGCGGCGCACCTTGATCGTTGAGGGCCTCAACCAGTTGCCCGGCGTGTCCTGTATTGCGTCTGGCGGCGCATTTTACGCGTTCCCCAACATTACGGCCACCAAACGCACTGCCGCAGAGGTGGCCGACCTGCTGATGAACGAGGCCGGCGTGGCGCTGCTGGCGGGCACGGCCTTCGGTGAGTACGGGGAGGGGTATCTCCGACTGTCCTATGCAACCGCCGAGGCGAACCTGCAAGAGGCGTTGCACCGCATGCGCCCGGTCTTCGAGCGACTCGTTGGGTAATAATGGTCTGTAGGCCGCAGATGAGCGGTGCGTTGCCCTAAAGGCTGATAACGCCGCTAACGCGGCGTCAGCATTGCGAGACTCTGCCCTACCCCAAGAAGCCACGGGTCTGGGCCGCCCACTCAACCAGCTGCCGTGTCCGCATGGGGTCGAAGCCCTGACGCACTCGCTGATGGATGAGCCGGGTAAGCCCCAGGTGCTCTTGGTCCGTCTCCTGCACAAAGCGCTCTACCAGTGCCGAGCCCGCGGTGCCTAACACCGCGGCCACGTTCTCTTCGTTGACGTAGCGGAGCGCGTCGGCGAGGTCAAGGGTCAGGTGCGGGAGCGAAGATCGCAAGAATTCCAGGTCGTCGTCGTTGAGCGCATCCAACCCCAAAAGCTCCGGCGGGATGCCCAGGGAGTAGAGCGCGGCGCAGAAGGTGATAGCCCGGGGCAAGTGCACCGATTGCTCACCATTACCGGTGCTGCGAGCGTAACCGAAGAGGCCCACGTGCAGTCGCCGGTCGCGCCGCTGGGGGATGTAGTCCGCAACGGCGTTGATGAGGTCAGCAATCTGAGCCACTTGCTCCTGGTAGCGCCGGGTGACTCGCTCCACGATGTCCAGCGCCCGTGACTCCTCAAGCTCCAGGGGGGCGCCCCGGACGTGCTCATGCAGTTTGCGGACCCCCTGTTGCACCAGGTCTTCGTCATAGTCGTACTTGAACGAGGATTGGACGGTGAAGGTCTGGACGCTGGGATAGCTGGCGAGGAATTGCTCCACGCGGTTCGGGCGGAAGTTCCCGCGGAAGGGTACGCCGCCAACGCCGATGATGGGGTAGATGGCAACGCCGGTGCGCTGCTCCAAGTGGTGAAGCCGCTGCAATGCGATTTTGGCCAACAGTGCCGCGCTGACCATGCCGTAGTTCATGGCAGGGTCGCTGCGAGCAAGAAACACGCGCAGGTTACGCACCGGGCGGCCTATCAGTTGCAGGTAGCGCTCAATGAGCGTATCCACCTGGGACAGGCGTTGTTTGTCCTCTACCAGGGGGATGACCTGGATGGACTCGGGCCGGTACTCTCCCATCCACTCACTCACCCGCTGGCCGCCCGGCAGGCGGTGGCGCTGCTTGCCCACCACTACCTCTTGGTAGTAGGAGTCCACCCACACGATCTCTTCAGCGGAGGTGGTGAAGGGTAATATCACTTGGAAAATGGGCGCAGTGGGCGCGTTGTAGAACCCGCTGGCCACGTCGTAGCTGGTGACGATATTATGCAACGCCTCCTCCACCTTCTTACGCAGCTCCCGCTCTACTGCGGGGTTGGGGATGCGAAGCGTGAGGAAGATCTCCTGGCCCAGCTTGTTGGCGTTGAAGAACGCCGGGTCATGAAGGAGCAGCTTTAGCACTACGTCCACGTCCGCCGCCTTGCCCTCGTAGTCCCACATTTGCTCGTCGCAACCCAGCGTCGAGTAGACGTAGTGCGCCTCCGCAATCTCCCCCTCGCCTTTTAGCACCCCATTCTCGCTGAAGGGCGCGCTACGGGCGTTATCGGGGTGCTGCGTGCTCATGGCGCGCGGGATGGGGAACAGCGTGTCGCCAATGTTCTGCGTTGGGCCGTGGCTGAACCCACCCAGTTCCGGCGACTGCGGACGGTCCTGATGCTCAGTTGACATAGGGTGCCTATAAACGCCTGTCTGTGTGTAGATAAACCCAACAGGGACGGTCCGTGGTCCGCCCCTGTCCGCCGACAGCTGTGGATGTGAACGCTGTGTTATCGGCGGTCTTCTTGCAGGCCCTCCAGTAACGATTCGTCCATCGAGACGGCATGCTGGGAGGCCGGAAAAGTGTTGTCCTGCACTTCTACGATGTATTGCTGCACTGCTGCTTTGATTATATCCCCAACGCGGGCGTACTGTTTAGCGTGTTTGGGGACAAAATCGGGGTAGAAGCCCAGGAAGTCGTGGAACACCTGGACCTGGCCGTCACAATAGGGGCCGGCGCCGATACCGATGATGGGGACCGTGAGCCGCTGGGTGATCAGCCGGGCCAGCTCGGCCGGCACGCCCTCCAGCACAATGCTGAAGGCGCCTGCTGCCTCCAGGGCCAGTGCGTCTAGGAGCAGGCGTTTGGCGTGTTTCCTTGTGCGCCCCTGTACCCGATAGCCCCCCAGTTGGTGGATGGACTGTGGGGTCAGGCCAATGTGCCCCTGTACCGGGATCCCCGCGCTGACCAGTCTAGCAACTGTGGGCGCCATGGCCTCGCCACCCTCCAGCTTTACGGCGTGCGCCCCACCCTCTTTCATCAGACGGCCTGCGTTGCGCATCGCGTCTTCCACGCTGACCTGGTAGGTGAGGAAGGGCATGTCTGCCACAACAAAGGCCCGCTGTGCGCCCCGGGTCACAGCCTTCACGTGGTGCAACATGTCCTCTAAGGTCACCGGCAGCGTCGAGTCGTAGCCCAGCACCACCATACCTAGGCTGTCACCTACCAGGATCATGTGTGCTCCCGCGTCATCTATGAACCGAGTGGAGGGGTAGTCGTAGGCGGTCAGCATGGCGATGCGTTGGCCTTGGCGCTTCATTTCCTGCAACCGGGCGGTGTTCATGCGAGTGCTCATTGCTGCCTCGCTGACTGCGTCCATCGAGTATCGTCCATCGGTACGATCTCCTTATTGTTCATTGTTCTCAGCGTTGTTTGTGGCGACGGCTGCCAGGAGCGCCGCCAAGCGATTGCGCTTGGCTAGGTCAAGGCCATCTTTGGCAGCCGCCAGCGGGAGTGTTGCCAGCCCTAGCGTGCGGTAGATGGGCAGGCAGTATGGCGCCTCCGCCTCCAGCGCAGTCAGGTGGCGCGTTACTGTCGCGATGTCGTTGCGGGCTATCGGGCCGGTGAGCGCTTGCGTTACGCCAGCGTGCTCTATGTTGTGGAGGGTGGTGTCCATGATGGGAAGAAGCGCGGTCTGCGCGTCCTCCGGTGTTAACCCTGTCTGTTCCAGCAGCATCTGTGCGCACCGGGCCAATGTGACCAGGTAGTTCGACGCCATCACTGCGGCGGCATGGTACAGCGCCTTGTGTTCGGGTGTAAGCACAAGCGGACGTGCGCCGATGACGCGGGCCAGTCCCTGAAGCTCCTCAAGCACGTCCGGCGTCCCCTCCATGCCAATAGTGACACCGGACAGCATGGTATTAGGCCTGACAAAGGTTTGGAACGGGTGGAAGGAGCAGGGGCGCGCTCCGGCCTTGGAAGCCGGTTCCAGTACGTCCAGGGATCGGGCACCGCTGCTGTGCACCGCCAGTTGTCCAGGCCGCCAGGCCAGCGATTCCGCCACGGCCTGAATCGCATCATCCGGGACGGTCAAGAACACGATATCGCAGGAATCCACCACCGCCGCGGGGCTGGTGCAGGCGCTCACGCCGGGCAGCTCCCGCGCCAACCGCTTGGCTGATGCGGGTGTTCGGCTGGCGACGGCGTAGACCGGCAGGGCAGCTTGGACAAAGGCCTGCGCCAGGCTCGCGGCGGTCATGCCGGCCCCAATGAATCCGATGCGACCACTCATCGTGCCAGCTCCCGGGCCGCGGGTACTCCGGCGAGGCTGCTAGCTTGCAATACCGCGCGCACAATAGCCCGCGCTACCACCTCCGCGGCAACCGCGCCCAGCGCGGTCATGGATGGCCGGTGCTGTCGCTCGCCGGTCGCCAAGGCGAACAGCATGTCGCCGTCGCTCATGGTATGTGACGGGCGGATTGCCCGTGCGATGCCGTCGTCCGCCATGCGTGCCAGGCGGTTGGCCTCCTCTTTCGTCAACGCGGCGTTGGTAGCCACCACACCGATAGTGGTGTTGGTGAAGGCTGCCTGGTTAGGTTGAGCGCCGGCCTTGAGCAGCTTCAGCGTGGGGGTATAGCCCGTCCCCTGGGGGTTCCGGGAGCCGGCGACGATAGCCCCAGTGTCGGGGTCGATCACTTCACCGTACGCGTTCACTGCCACCAGGGCCGCAACCACGGTGCCGTCGTTCAGGGCAGTGCTCGCGGTGCCGACGCCGCCTTTGGTCGCCAGGGCTATGCCCTGGACCTTGCCGACTGTGGCCCCGGTCCCGGCGCCGATGCTCCCTTCTGCGACCGTCCCGTCGGTAGCAGCCTGGCAGGCCGCATAGCCCTGTTCGGGCCCCGGCCGCACCGTTGGCGAGCCGACGTTGAGGTCGTACAAAATCGCTGCGGGGACAATTGGTACGCGCGCCGCCCTGGTATCGAAGCCAACGTTGCGTTCTTCCAGGTAGCGCATTACCCCGTCAGCCGCGGCCAGGCCGTAGGCGCTGCCCCCGCCCAAGAGCACAGCGTGCACCTGGGTGACCAGCATTCCCTCTCGCAGGAGGTCGCTCTCTCGGGCGCCTGGAGCGGCGCCACTCACACAAAC
The DNA here is from genome assembly GCA_965261835.1 of Dehalococcoidia bacterium. Lineage (GTDB taxonomy): Bacteria > Chloroflexota > Dehalococcoidia > SHYD01 > SHYD01. The sequence goes on from OZ253478.1 coordinate 1,017,916, forward strand.
GCCGCCCACCGCGCCGGCCTCGCACAGCACCACGGTGCAGCCGGTGGCAGCGGCAGTGTCGGTATGGTGGCCAACCCGCAGGCCGGGAATGGCGGTTAACGTCAGGTTGTTCACCGTCTATCTCTGTCTCAGATGCAATGAGGCGTTGGCTGAGCTTGCCGAAGGCATCGCTGCCGACCTTCGTTCAAATCTACTGGTCTCCTAAACTGCACAACAAAAAACCCCGCCGCTCAAGAACGGTCGAGGTGGGGGTACGCCTACTCGTCGTCCAGAGCCGTCTCGGTCACTAAGGATCCAAGCGAGCTATAAAAAGGACCCGGGCTTTCCTATTCACATTATCTTGCTATGAACTGAATCATCATAGCCAGCCGTCGTGGGGGTGTCAAGCTGTGCTGTGCTATAGTGGGTACATGCGTAGCTACGCATCCGCCCAGCAAGACTCTAGTGCGTGGCGGTTCGCGCCTCCTTCCTATCGGGTGTATCGGACGCCTGGTCTTCGGAGCGCTGTGCACCTATTTCTTCTCCTGGCCCTTTGGTTCCCCTTTGCCATGCCAGGACTGGACCATCACCTCACGGAGCGCATGCCGCTGCACGGCCACGTGGTCCTGGGAAGCACGATGTCCCAGCAGAAGGAGGCGCTAGCCCACCACCAGCATGCCTTCCAGCACGCCCACAGTCATGGCGAACGCATGTCCCCGGCGATGGCAACATTGCTTGCCCGGTTGGACGCAGTCCGTCCCTACACCGTGGTTGTGACCGATGCCCCACAAACCGCCGGCCCAACGGTGCTGGAGGTCGTGGCCGGCTCCGTTTGCACCTACGATTGTGTGACAATGCCCGGAGGTATGCCATCGGTGGCGTTGCTGTGGTCTGATAGAGCATTACCGCTCAGCCACATTGATCCTGCCGATCCTCCCCCGCCACGCGTGCGCTCGTAGCCATTGGGTTGACCAGGTCTGAGTGATGGCCGCGGCGGCGGTTGCCTCGGGTCTGGCTCAGTCTGTGCACTGTACTCTTTGGTTGGGAGTCTGAGATGCGAGTACCTTCCTTTGTAAATCTAAAACGCATAAAGCGTGCTGCTTTGCTGCTGACGCTGCTGGCGCTACTGGTTCCCTTGGCGACGCCGGGTGTGGCCCTGGCGCATGAGCGACGCTCCGTTGGCAAGTTTACGCTCTTGGTGGGCTGGAGCGTTGAACCTGCGTATCAGGGGCAGAGAAACGGCCTTGCGCTTCTGATCACGAACACCGAAACCGACCAACCGGTGGAGGACGCAGAACGGACCCTCAAGGCGGAAATCCTCAACGGTGCGGAGAAGCGGGAGATACCGTTGCGAGGCGTGTTCGACGGTCCCGGTCGCTATACTAGCGACATCATCCCTACCAAGGCGGGTGATTACCGCTTCCGTATCTTTGGGAGCATTGAGGGCCAGCAGGTCAATGAGACCTTCGACTCCGCGGACAAGAAGTTCGATGCTGTACTGGCGGCGGACGCCATCCAGTTCCCCGCCGTGGCTACCTCAACTTCAGCTTCAGCGGCTGGGAATGCCGCACCGGTGCAGAATAGCGGCTTAGGGTCTGCGGTCACGGCGGCTCAGCGGGCAGCGTTGGCGGCGCAGGTGTCGTCGGACGCTGCTCAGACGCTGGGCGTGGCGGGCGCCGTGCTCGGCGGCATCGGTATTCTACTGGGTGGCGCGGCGTTGTTACGCAGCCGCAAGCCCTCACCGTAAACGGTCAACCATCCTCAAGCCGATGAATAGCGGAGTTGTGCGCGGTACAGTTCGCCTGCTCGCCGTGGTGGGGGCATGCGTTGTCTGCCTCCTTGCCGTAGCGGGGGTGGTTGGCGCGCACGCATACTTGGACCACGCCGAGCCCCCGGTAGATTCGGTGGTACCCTCGGCGCCGGATGACCTCCGGCTGTGGTTCACGGAACCTCTTGAGCCGAAGTTCTCAAATGTCCGCGTGCTGGACGCCAGCGGCAACCGCATGGACAACGACGACAGCCAGGTTGACCCAGACGACCCTTTGTCCATGACCGTATCCCTCCAGCCGTTGCCGAATGGAGCCTACACCGTTGCCTGGGTCGCGCTCTCTACGCTGGACGGCCACGTCACACGAGGCTTCTATTCGCTCTCCGTTGGCGTAGCCGCAATGGCCAAGCCTGGGTCTAACCTCTCCGAGACCTCCGTCTACACGCCCTGGGAGGCGGCCAGCCGCTGGCTGGGCTATCTGGGCGTGCTACTGCTTTTAGGTACCGCGGGTTTCCGCCTCTTGGTCTTGCGTCCGGTGCTGCAGACCGAAGGGTTGGCTCCGGTGCTGCTGCCCGCGGCGAGCGCGCCCGCCGCGCGCTTGCTGTGGGCCGGTTGGTGGCTCCTGCTCATCGCAACGCTGCTGGTGCTCTCCGTGCAGGTACTTAACACTACCAGCGGAGACTTTGTGGCGCTAGTGGACGGGACCATGGGGCAGATCCTCCTTGAGACTCGTTTTGGCGCGCTCCTCTCCGCTCGCTTTTTCCTAATTGCAGTTCTGGGCGTGCTGTTGCCGCGCTTACAACGTGACGATGGGAACCAGTGGTTGTGGCTGGGCATTGGGGGGGTGAGTGGGGCGGCCCTGGCAACCAACAGCCTTAACAGCCACGCTGCATCCACCACAGAGCTCACCCTTCTCGCGGTCTTAGCGCATTGGACCCACTTTGTAGCCATTGCGGTCTGGCTTGGTGGAGTGGCCAACCTGGCGTTGCTGCTCCCGTCCGTGCTCCGAGGCGCGCCAGAGGCATTACGTTGGAAGACCCTAACCCAAGTCATCGCCCGCTTCGCGCTCCTTGCGGTTACGGCGCTGGTCATAGTGTTCCTTACCGGCGTCGTGCAGAGTGTTATACACGTGGGCAGTTGGGCTGCGATGTTCGGCACGCTGTACGGCCAGACGCTGGCGGTGAAGATTGCGCTCTTTGTTGCCCTGATCGTTGTGGGCGGCATCAGTACGTTGGTGCTGCGCCCTGCGCTGTTTCGCACGCTCCAACGGTTCGGTGGGCTGCAACGAGCCGCCGGTGGAGGCCACCGCATTTACCGCACCGTGCGGATTGAGTTGGTAGTGGCGGTTGGGGCACTGGCTGTTGCGGCTTTGCTCACCAGCCTGTCACCCGCCCGACAGACCTATGACCTGATGTCGGGAGGCGAGCCTCTGACGCTCAAAGACCAGGCAGCCGGCCTTGACTTAACGGTCTCTATGACACCTGCAAGGCCCGGCCAGAACACGTTCTCCGTCCACGTTCAGGACAGCAACGGTAAGCCCGTTTCCGATGCCGAACGCGTGGACCTTAACTTCACATTCCTGGACCAACCCTTGGGTTCCACTCTGGAAATGCTTACGTACCAAGGCGATGGCGCGTACTCCTCCCAGAGCCGGGCGCTCTCGGTGGCGGGACGCTGGCAGGCCGAGCTGCTAGTGCGCTGGGGGGGCGAGGACGCGCGTACGGCCTTCCGGTTCGAGGTGTCGCCCACGGGGGCCAAGGAGATCGGCCGCAGCTCCCTCGCGCAGGCCGGCCCCTCGTTGCGGACCATTCATTGGGTAGCTCTGGGGGTTGTCTTGATCCTCTTGAGCTTCATGCTGTGGTTGGGCAAAGAGACCCGCTTCCGCACCGTCGAGGGCGCCGTGCTGGGCTTGGCCGGTGTGGCGATCATTGGGTTGAGCGTGTTCATCTTCCTCCGTACCCCTCTGGTGTCGTCGTTGGACATCGCCGCGGTACAGAACCCCTTCGCACCCACGCCGGACTCTCTGGCCGCGGGCGAGCAGGTCTACCGTATCGACTGTGCGAGCTGTCACGGAGTCACCGGACGCGGCGACGGTCCGGCCGGGCTTGCGCTGAACCCACGGCCTGCGGATTTCCGGGTGCATATGGCAGCCGGCCACACCGACGGTGAGCTCTATTACTGGCTGAGCGACGGCGTGCGCGGTACGTCTATGCCTGCGTTCAAAGAGCGGCTTGCGGAAGAGCAGCGCTGGCATGTCATCAATTTCATCAGGACCTTTGCGCCCACCGATCGTTAAGCTATGTTGAACGAAGGCATGCATTTCATGAGCTTTCTCAGGCGCGGGTCCCTCATTACGCTCCTGCTGTTCTGCTGGTTGTTGCTAAGCACCCATTGTGGGCAGGCGGGCACCGGCGATCCCACACCGCGGCCCATCAGCGGCCCGATAGAACACGTCCCCGGCAAGCTGCTCTATGCCAAGTACTCCGAGTTCTGGACATTTGAACCCAGTACCAAGGCGCTGGCCAAACTGGCGAGCTTCTCAGACTTGAACTACGTAGGGTGGCCGTCGCTGTCCCCGGATGGCCAACGCGTCGTGTTCAACGTCTACCGTCCCGGCAACGATCCCACCGATCCCGGCGGCACCGATATCTACGTTATACAAGTGGATGGCAGCGATCCCCAACCAGTGGCCATTCATGACACCCCGGGCGGCGCGCTTCACGAGCCGGCATGGTCCGGCAACGGCAAGACTATCTTCTTTACTAATCGGGCACCGCAAAGACCGGTTGTGCTGGAGCGGATTCAGGTGGACGGGACCGGGCGGTCCGTAGTGGTTCCGGGTGGTTTCAGCCCGTCTGTCAGCCCCGATGGTACGCAGTTGGTGTATCTCACCACTGATCCGCAAACGCAGCTTCTAGACCTCTGGATAGCCAAGGCAGACGGAGGCGATGCACGCCGGCTCGCTGGAGGGGACGATGGCTTCGCTGCCCTAGCCACGCCCCGCTTCTCACCAGACGGATCCACTATTGCATTCAATGCCGCCGGCGGACCGGGCGTGGTTGTCCCCACGCCGGAGCCCTTGACTGCGCCGGCGGGCCGCAGTCCCTTTGCGCCGCCGGTAGCGTATGCCCATGGCATCCCCTCGGACATCTGGACCATCGAATCGGACGGCAGCGGACTGACCAGGATTACCGACTTGTTTGAAGACTTTCCGGTGCCGGTGTGGTCACCGGACGGCAAGTGGCTGGCCATCGTGGCGGAGTTAGGGATCTATGTACTGGACGCCGATGGCAAGAACATTCACCGCTTGGCGGATGAGTTCACCACCGGGGGCGCAACCTGGCTACCTTAGTCCGGCGTTAGCTTCGTTGCGCTCAAACTATTTCGTCCTTTACTTGAATGCCTGCTATGCTGGTGCCGTTCGGCCGTTGTGCAGTCCCCAAATATGATGGGAAGGTGATCAAAATGGCAGTTTTGATTGTTGGAGCGGGCATGGTGGGTTCCCAGGCGGCCCGCCAGTTGCTGGACCGGGGCGAGACGCCGGTGCTTTTCGATGTCGCGCCCAACACACCGCACCTGCGGACAGTGCTTGACGTGGATTCGGTTGCCACCGTCCGAGGCGACATGATGGAAGTGGCCGAGTTGGTGGACGCCATCAAGTCCCACGGCGTCGAGCGCATTATTCACACCGCCAGCTTCCTCTACGAGGGCGTGCTGCGCCGCCCCTACGTCGGCACTAAGCTCAACATCATGGGCACCCTGAACATCATGGAAGCAGCCCGTCTCACCGGCGTGAAGCGGGTGGTGATGTGTAGCGCGGGGTTTATCTATCACGGCATCTGGGACCGCATGGCCGACCAGACAGAGCGGGTTGTGCATGAGGACAGCATGATGCGCCTGGTGAGCGATCGGCCCCGTGCGCTCTATGCGGTTAGTAAGCTCAGCTCCGAGTACATTGGCCTCAGCTACGGTGAGCTGTTCGATATCACCTATGTGGCGCTGCGGTTCGGTGGTGTGTTTGGCCCGTGGATTGGGCCGGTCTCCGGTGTCCCGGGACGTTTCGTGGACCAGTTTGTCCGCCCTGGGGCCTTCAAACAGCCCATTGTCCTCTCCGACCCGTTCCTCATCGGGGTCGGCGGCGGCGGTTCCTTCCTCTACTGCAAGGACGCTGCTAAGGCCACGGTCCTTGCCGCGTTCGCTCGTCCGGAGGACATCCCGACCCGGGTCTACAACATCAACATGGGCCGCACTTATCCCTTTGAGGAGACTATGGACATCGCCCGGCGCGTGTTCCCCGATTCGCCCATCGAGGTCCGTCCGGCAGTGCAGGACGTGCTGGACCAGCGGCCGCCGGCGCGTATCTTCGATGTGACCCGTGCCCGTGAAGAGCTGGGTTGCGTGGCAGACTACGAACTGGAGCGCTCCTTCACCGACTACGCCCAATGGCTACGGCAGTACGGGCAGCCGTAGCACGGTAATCCCGGTTCACGGAGTAGCCCGCCGATCCTATGGCGCGCTATGAACGACTGTGAGTAAAAGGCCGACCAGTGGCAGTCAATCGCGTGCGGGCCGAGCCCTCTACCCCATGAGCTACTACTCCGGTGAGGAGTAGCGTCGCAGCCACTCGCCGTAGTCCGTCAGCGCCTGCTCCAGCTCGTAGTCAGGCTGATAGCCTAGTTCAGCCACTGCCTTGGCGATGGCCGGTTCCTTTGTTGGCGGCCGGTTGTCGATGGCATCCTGCACCTCAGGACTTATCTCAATCTCCGACGTGGGGTACACTCGCCGAACGATCTCCAAGGTCTCGTCCATGCGGTACATCCGAGACATGTTAATGTTGTAGACTCGAGAGGACAGAGCCTCTGGGCGGGCAAACGCGCCAAGGACCGTGGCCTTGGCGGCGTCCTTGCAGTAGAGGAACGAACCGCCGCCGCCGACCCTGCTGAGGAATGGGTCGGACAGCACGATCTTCTGCCCGAACGCCCCGGGCCGTGCGTACTGATCGATATACCGTCCCGGTACACCTGACACCGGCCCCATCCATGGGCCAAACACGCCGCCGAACCGCACGCCTACAAAGTCCACGCCAAACTTCTCGCTGTAGCTCAGCCCTAGGTACTCCGAGGTGAGCTTGCTTATCGCGTAAAACTCCCGCGGTCGGTCGCTCACCAGCCGTATCGTGATGTCTTCCTCGTTGGGGTAGTCTGCTGGGTGGCTGGAGATGCCGTGGTACACGAATCCGGTGCTGCACAATACCACTCGCTGCACTTTGGTAAGCCGTGCGGCCTCCAGCACGTTGAGTGTACCCATGATGTTGAGCTTAGTGCCCACGTAGGGGCGGCGCAGCACGCTCTCGAAGAGGAAGCCTGCGGTGTGGATGATCCGGTCGACGCCGTTCGCTTGGATGGCGTCTACTAGTTCGCTCATCTCCAGGATGTCGCCGCGAATGATCTTGATGGCGTCCACGTCCAGTACCGTCCTCAGGTGCGGCATGTTGGGCGTAACATCAAAGAGCACGGGCGTCTCGCCCCGGTCCAGTACCTGCCGGGCGGCCTGCGAACCTACCATGCCTGCGCCAACTATCAAGACTGCCATACTACCTCCCGAGTCCTGCCCTGTGCTGTAGGGCTATGCTGTCGTTCGCTCGATTAATCTGGTGCGTATCGTATAGCGTGGAATTGGACTTGACAATACCTTGACCAAAGTGATCTTGAAAACTATTATAAGGGCAGTCACATAATGCGTTGCCCCGAGGCAACCATTGGAGGAAGGTCGATGGTTCCAGAGTCCCCGTCCCGACGGCATTTCATCCGCATCGGTACTCTCACTGGTGCTGCCGCTTTAGCTGTAGCATGCGCGCCCGCAGCCGCGCCCGTCGCTGCGCCCGCAGCCGCGCCCGCTCCACAGGCCGCAGCGTGGGAAAAGGAATGGCAGACAACGGTGGAAGCGGCCAAAAAGGAAGGCAAGGTCACCGTCGCATGGATCCTTGGTGGAGGAGGTGGCTACTCGGATTTAATAGATGACTTCAACGCAGCGTTCCCGGGCATCACCGCTGAGCTCACCACCATGGCCTCTGGCAGTCTCCTGATCCCCAAAGCGTTGCAGGAGCACGAGGCAGGCATCTACTCCTTTGATCTCATTTTCACCCAGGTAAACTTTGCTGACACTTTGCTAAAGGCCGGGGCTTTGCAGCCCCTCAGACCGAATATCTTCCATCCGGATGCGCTTGATGACAGCAAATGGAATGGCGGGTTTGAGGTCGGGTGGGTAGATTCGGAGAAAAACAACGGCTACGGCTTTGCTGCCGACATCTCCATGATCTGGTGGATGAACACCGATATCGTGAAGGAAGGTGAGATCACGACCGCCCAGGACCTAGTAAATCCCAAGTGGAAGGGCCAGATCCTGCTAACTGATCCGCGGTCTGGGTATACCTACTCCACTGCCCTGGTATTACGGGAGAACCTGGGTGATGAATACTTGCGCAAGCTCTTCGTGGACCAGTGCCCCGCATGGAGCCGGGACAACCGTCTAATCACCGAGCAGATGGTCAAGGGCCAGTACGCCATTGCCACCGGCGTGCCGAACTCGGTATTGGACGAGTTCTTGAAGCAGGGCTTGGGCAAGAACTTGAAGAAGTTCGGTGTTCCAGAGGGAAACGCGCTGGGCTACGGACACCAGATGTGGATGCTCAAAGGCGCGCCCAATTCCAATGCTGCCAAAGTGTTCTTGAACTGGTTTCTGACCAAGGAAGGCCAGACTGCCTATGTCGAAAGCACTCAGACGAACAGCCGCCGGCTCGACGTGGCTCAAGGTAATCCCGTTACAGCCCCGCAACCGGGCAAAGAGTATGTCTGGGTCTCCGGGAACAGCGCGATGACTCAGAAGATAGCAGATATGCAGAAGTTCGGCAGCGCGTTGATGGCCGAGTCTCAGGAGAAGTGTAACTAGAGCACAGATCCTATACTGCGGTTGACAACAGTAGTCTCTGGATAGAAGCTATCCCATAACCACGAAAGGAGGCCATTATGGCTATCGCAACACGCGTCATCGATGGTGACGGCCATATCAACGAAGACATGAAGGCCATTGCCAAGTACCTGCCTGCGCACTATCAAAGGAGCATGCGGTCGGACAATGCCGTTATTGGCATTTTCCCTCCGCTGGATCACTTTCATTTCCACGTTGGTCAGACCCCGGCCACGCTCCAGGGCCGGGGGTTCATCGGTCCTGACGGCTGGGGCGAGTTCTTGCAGGACGTGGGCATTGAGACCACGGTGCTCTATCCCACCTTAGCGCTGGCCTATGGCCGTATTCCATATGACGACTTGGCCATTGCTTCCTGCCAGGCGTACAACAACTGGCTGTACGATACCTACTTGCAGAACAGCCCCCGCTTCCAAGGTATGGGCATCATCCCCATGCAGCGCCCGGAGGAGGCGGTTAAGGAGCTGCGACGCATTGTGCAGGAACAGGGCATGGTGGGCGCAATGCTGCCGTCCAACGGCCTCAAAGCACCGCTGGGTGACCGCATCTACTGGCCTGTTTTCGAGGAAGCCGACAGACTGGGCTGTGCCTTGGCGGTGCACGGAGGTTGCCACATCGATTACGGCATGGACCAGATGCACCTCTTCGCCCCCATCCACGCGCTGGGGCATCCGCACGGCATCATGGTCAACTTCGGTTCCATGGTGTTCAACGGCGTGTTCGACAAGTTCCCCAACGCGCGGTTCGCCTTTCTGGAGTCTGGCGTGTCGTGGCTGTTGCTAGCCATGGAACGCTTCTCCGGCTCCTACTCGGCCTTCAAGCCGTACGAGGCTGACGGCTACTTCTTCGATCTGAAAGAGCGGAAGGTGAGCGACTACATTAAGCGCCACATCACCGAGGGCCGCATTTACGTGGGCATTGAAGGCGATGAGCCGGACCTTGCCTACGCAGTCAAGAAGGTCGGCAGCACCCCGTTCCTTTACTCGTCAGACTTCCCCCACGAGGTCACTAATGAGACCTGCAAAGAGGAGATTGAGGAGCTCAGGGAGAACGATGAGCTGACCGACGAGGATAAGGAGAACATCCTCTGCAAGAACGCCGAGCGCTTTTATAAACTCAAGGTACCAGTGGCCTAAAGCACCGGCATCTCGAAACACCACAGGGTTGCGTTTACGCAGCCCTGTGGTGTTTTTATGCGAGGCGTGGCATGGTACGGCGGATGCTCCCAGGCGGTCAGTTCCCGCGGCGTCCGGGCGTATACTGGCACGCTTGGCTAATAGGCGGCATGGCTCCACGTCAGCAGCGACACGCTGCGGGGGCGCACTCAGCGTATTGGTATAAGCCTCGCATTGGAGTACACTAGGCACATACTCGGACGCGGCCCAATCGCCGAATGTTGGAATCTCACATGTCTACACCTTCTACGGTTGTGCTCACCTGCGATCTTGGGGGTACCCAGCTCCGCACTGCTCTGGTGGATGCTGCGAGTGGGCGCGTAGTGCAGCGTTCCGCCTATCCAACACCCAAGGATGATAGCGGCGCCCTCGGCCGTGCTCTTGCCGCGATGCGGGATAGCTGGAGCGGGGCCTTGCCCGGCGCGGTGGTTGGTGTGCCCGGCCTAGTGAACTACACCAATGGGGAAGTGGTCAGCCTTCCCAACCTGCCCGGCTGGCGTCTTCCCATTACCAGTGCTCTTCTGAGCCAGGAGTTGGGTTTACCCGTGCTGTTGGCGAACGATGCCGACCTCGCTGCGTTGGGTGAGCAGCGTTATGGCGCAGGCCGGGGGTACGATGATGTAGTGTACGTTACTATCAGCACCGGCATTGGCGCCGGAGTGGTGTTGGGTGGACGGCTGCTCCACGGACAGCGCTCACTGGCGGAACTGGGCCACACCATCATCGATTGGGAATCCGAGGCGACGGCGGAGGGCAGCGCATCCGGCTCGGCGCTGGCGAGGGATATCGGCGTTGCCGCCGCCACGCTGGCAGAACGAGCGCTGGCGGGTGATGAGGAGGCCATAGGAAAATTCCAGCGGGTTGCCCGTATCTTTGGCGTTGCCGTGTTCAACATGGTGCGGATGTTCTCGCCCCAGATCGTTGTAGTGGGCGGCGGTCTCACCCGATCCGGCGACCTGCTCTGGGGTCCGTTGCAGGCAGCAGTTGGCCGGCAGGATGTCTACAATCCGCCGTATCAGCCGGAGTTGGCGCTGGCAGCCGCAGGTGACGACGTGGGCCTGTTGGGTGCTGCGGCGTATTGGCTGGACAACGCCCCGTGATCAACCCTACCCCCATGATCCGCGTGTAATCATTTTGGTTATGATGAGCCATCCGTACCTATTACGCTGAACTTAAAGCAAGGAGCGATCCGCATGGCAGAACCGTCCGTGCAGGCTACTAACGGCCCTGTATCCGCTGATCTGGAGCAACTGTGCATTAACACGGTGCGCACCCTCGCTATGGACGCCGTGCAAAAGGCGAACTCCGGCCATCCCGGCACGCCTATGGCCCTGGCGCCTTTGACTTACGTGCTCTGGAACGAGGTGATGGAGCACAACCCCCGCAATCCAGATTGGGCCAACCGGGACCGCTTTGTGCTCTCCGCCGGACACGCCTCCATGCTCCTTTACTCCATGCTCTATCTCACGGGATATGGCCTCACACTGGACGATCTCAAGGGATTCCGGCAGTGGGACTCCCGCACTCCCGGGCATCCGGAGCACGGCCACGCGCCGGGTGTGGAGGCGACTACCGGTCCGCTGGGCCAGGGTATCTCCAACGCAGTGGGCATGGCGCTGGCCGAACGCATGCTGGCTGAGCGCTACAACCAGCCCGGTCACGAGGTCATCGATCACCGCACCTATGTCATTGCCAGCGACGGCGACCTCATGGAAGGCGTCGCCTCCGAGGCCTGCTCTCTGGCCGGCTTCCTGGGTCTGGGCAAGCTCACGGTCTTTTACGACGATAACCGCATCACTATCGAAGGCTCCACCGACCTGGCTTTCGGTGAGGACGTGGCGGGCCGGTTCCGCGCCTACGGGTGGAACGTGCTCGCCATTGCCGATGTGAACAACGTGGCCGAGGTGCGCCTGGTGATGCAGCAGGCTGCGGTCTCTTCAGACCGGCCAACGCTGGTCGTTACCAAGACGCACATCGCCTACGGCTCGCCCAACAAGCAGGACACCGCCGGTGCGCACGGCGCCCCCTTGGGCGCCGACGAAGTGGCGGCCACCAAGCAGAACCTGGGGTGGCCCTACGCAGAACCCTTCAGCGTCCCCGAAGATGCGTTGAACGTGTATCGCCGCACGGTGGACCGAGGCAGCGCCGCACAGGCCGCCTGGGAGTCCCGGTTTGCGGCCTACCAGGCGGCCCACCCGGAGTTGGCGGCGGAGCTGTCCCGGGTGCTGGCGGGACGGTTGCCCGAGGGTTGGACCGCGGCCCTACCGTCCTTCAAAGAGGGCGAAGCTGCGGCCACGCGTTCTGCCTCCGGAGCGGTACTTAACGCGCTCGCGCCTGTCATCCCGGAACTTGTGGGTGGCTCCGCCGACCTCGCCCCGTCCACCGATACCAACCTGAAGGATGCGGGCCATATTGGCCCCGGGGCTTTTGGCGGACGGAACCTGCACTTTGGCATCCGGGAGCACGCTATGGGCGCAATCCTCAATGGTATGGCGCTCCACGGCGGGCTCCGAGGGTACGGCGGCACGTTCCTGGTCTTCGCTGACTACATGCGCCCCTCGGTGCGGCTTGCTGCGCTGACCGGCCTGCCCGTGGTCTATGTCTATACCCACGACTCCATCGGCCTCGGAGAGGATGGGCCAACGCATCAGCCCGTCGAGCACCTCGCCAGCCTGCGGGCGATTCCCAACCTAGTGGTCATCCGCCCGGCCGATGCCAACGAGACGGCCGGGGCGTGGAAGGTGGCGCTGGAGCGCTCCGGCGGCCCCACCGCACTGGCGTTATCCCGCCAACGGCTGCCGGTGCTGCGGCCCGGTGGCGCCGTGGATAAGGGCGCTTATGTGCTGGAGGACGGCGGCCACGTGGTGCTCATCGGCACTGGCTCGGAGGTCTCGGCGTGCCTGGAGGCCCGCACGCTGCTGGCGGAGACTGGCATCGCCGCCCGTGTTGTCTCCATGCCGTCATGGGAACTTTTTGCTGAACAACCGGCATCCTACCGTGACCAGGTGTTGCCGCCGGGCGTGCCCAGCCTTGCGGTAGAAGCGGGCGCGTCCTTCGGCTGGGAGCGTTGGGCCAATGCCTCGGTGACTATCGACCGCTTCGGCGCATCCGCACCGGGCGAGGTGGCCCTGGAGCGTTTGGGGTTCAGTCCCCAGAACGTGGCGCAACAGGCGCGGGCGTTGCTGGGGAAATGATAGTGGCCGTTGCCGCCGACCACGCCGGCTTCCCGTTGAAGGCGCGGGTGCTGGAGGCTATCCGCAGCGCCGGCTGTGAACTGCTGGACTTGGGCGTCCACGCTCCAACACCGGCTGTGGACTATCCGGACACGGCGCGCGCCGTAGGACAGGCCGTGGTGTCCGGTCAAGCAGGCCGGGGCATTCTCCTGTGCGGCTCCTCGGCGGGTGTGGTGGTGGCCGCCAATAAGATGCGGGGCGTTCGCGCCGCCGTGGCCCACGACACCTATACCGCCCATCAGATGGTGGAGCATGATCACGTGAACGTGTGCTGCATGGGGGCCAGAGTCATTGGCCCGGAGCTGGCCGCCGAGGTGGCCGCCGCCTTCATGCGGGCGAGCTTCACCAATGAGGAACGGCATGTTCGGCGCTTGCAGAAGGTGCTGGCGATGGAGCAGGAGGGCGCATGAATCCAACCGCTCCCTTTACGCGAAGGGATCTGGGTGGTCTCCAGCAGGCGCTCGATAAGCGTCTGGAGACCTTAGCCCAGGAAGACGCGGTCCGGCGCATCTGGGCTGGCGACCACACGTTCTGGAAGGACGATCCCGCCGAGATCACCGATCGGCTGGGCTGGCTAACGCTTCACGACAGCATGCGCGCCGAGCTTCCCGGCCTGCGGGCGTTGGCCGATGAATGCGCAGGTTTCCAGCGGGTGCTGCTGCTGGGCATGGGCGGCTCCAGCTTGGCGCCGGAGGTGCTCTCCCTCACCTACGGCGGGCGCCCTCTGGCGGCGCTGGATACGACGCACCCCGCGGCCATCCAAACAGCCGAGCAGGCCGGCGACCTGGCCCGCACGCTCTTCATTGTGGCCAGTAAGTCCGGCACCACGGTGGAGACGCTGTCGCAGTTTGCCTATTTCTACGACAAGCTCAAGACTGGCGACAATTTCATCGCCATTACTGATCCGGGGACGCCGCTGGAGACCCTGGGCAAGGAACGCGGCTTTCGCCGGGTGTTTCTTAACCCGCCGGATCTGGGTGGCCGCTACTCCGCGCTCTCGCTCTTTGGCTTGGCGCCGGCGGCGCTCATCGGCCTCGACCCGGCGGCGCTGCTGGACGCGGGGGCTGCTATGGCCGAAGCTTGCCGTAAGCCGGGCGCTGATAACCCCGGCCTCTGGCTGGGCGCGCTCCTGGGCGAGGCCGCGCTCCAAGGGCGGGACAAGCTGACCCTGCTGACGCCGCCCGCTATGGGCAGCTTCGGCGCGTGGGTGGAGCAACTCATCGCCGAGTCCACCGGCAAGGAAGGCCGGGGTATCCTGCCCGTGCCCGATGAGCCTCTGGGCAGCGCGGATAAGTACGGCTCCGACCGGCTCTTTGTGTCGCTAGGGCTAACCACGGACCTAACCCCCGTGGCCACACTGCCTGCCGAGGATCCTTCTGGTCTCGGTGGGGAGTTCTTCCGTTGGGAGTTCGCCATTGCCGTGGCGGGCCACGTGCTGGGCATCCATCCCTTCGATCAGCCGAACGTAGAGGAAGCCAAGGACGCTGCCCGCAAGGCGCTCGGCGCTATGGATACGCCCGCACCCCAAACCGCGGGACTGCGGGAAACGCTGGACGCGGTGCAGCCGGGGGGCTATCTGGCCATCCTGGCCTATTTGCCCCGCACCGTACCCAACACCGCTCGTCTGCAACTGGTGCGGCGGGAGTTGCGGGACAAGTATCGCGTTGCAACTACTTTGGGGTTCGGGCCGCGCTATCTGCACTCCACCGGGCAGCTCCACAAGGGCGGCCCTGGCACCGGTGTGTTCATCGAGGTGGTGGACCGACCCGGCGTTGATGTTGCCATCCCCGGTCAGTCCTTCAGCTTCCGGCAGTTGCTGGATGCTCAGGGAGTGGGTGACCTAGAGGCGCTCCGAAGCCGGGGACAGCGGGTCACTCGCCTGACCCTGGAGGAGCTCGAAGCGGCGCTGGCGTAGTCGATTGCTCGCCAATGGCTGTCTGTGTGGGCATGCAGGAGGGCGGCCGCTCTGCCGCCGTGTGTTTCTTGGGTGTCTCCTGGTAATTTCAGAATTGGGTGGGAGGATGAGATTGAACACTAGCGGTCTTTAGCTCTTAGTTATGTAGGTTCCCCAAACCACATCCTGAAACAGGAGGCGCAACAATGCAGCTAGGCATGATCGGACTCGGCCGGATGGGCGCAAACATGGTCGAGCGGCTCAAGCTCGGCGGCCACGAAGTGGTCGGCTATGACCGCAACCCCGCCGTCTCGGACGTGGCGGACTTGGCGGCGCTGGTGCAGCGCCTCTCAACGCCCCGTACCGTATGGCTCATGGTGCCCGCCGGCGATCCTACCGAGGCCACGTTGAATGAGCTAGCCGGCTTCCTCTCCCAGGGCGATCTGGTCATCGACGGCGGCAACTCCTACTTCCGGGACAGCATACGCCGCGGCGCTGCCATGGAAGAGAAGGGCTTCATGTTCATGGACGTGGGCACCTCCGGCGGCATCTGGGGCCTGAAGGAGGGCTATTGCCTCATGGCGGGCGGCACACCGGAATCCTACCAGCGCATCGAACCGGCGCTGAAGACGCTGACGGCGGACCAGGGGTATGCCCTCGTTGGCCCCCTCGGCGCGGGGCACTTCACCAAGATGGTGCACAATGGCATTGAGTACGCCATGCTTCAGTCCTATGCTGAGGGCTTCGAGATTCTCAAGGCCTCTCAGTTCGACGTGGACATGCAGCAGATTTCCTCACTGTGGAACCACGGCAGCGTCGTGCGTTCCTGGATGCTGGAGCTGGCGGAGAACGCGTTTGCCCAAGACCCCGACCTCTCGAATCTCAAGGGTTACGTGGACGACTCCGGCGAGGGCCGCTGGACCATCTGGGAGGCTATTCAGGAAGATGTACCTGCGCCTACCATTGCCATGAGCCTCTTCGCCCGCTTTGCGTCCCGACAAGACGACTCCTTCGCCATGAAGTTTATCGCCGCCCTCCGCAACGAGTTCGGCGGCCACGCCACCCGCAGCAGCTAGCGCTGGCGCAATTACAGCATAACCATAACAAACAATGGAGGCGCTATGGCGCTGCACCCCCCCATTTCCCAAGACATCATCATCTTCGGCGGCACTGGCGACCTCGCCCAGCGCAAACTCCTGCCCGCGCTCTACAACCTGGCCGCCAACAACCTTATGCCCTACACTGGCGAGATCTACGGCCTCGCCAACAGCGAACGGACTGACGAGGAGTACTGCGCATTTGCAAAGGAAGCGGTGCAACGTTTCTCAGAGACCGACTTCGATGAAGCGGTGTGGAGCAAGATTGCCACACGCCTGCACTACTTGAAAGTGAGCGATGCGGCGTACCAGCATCTGGCAAGCCGCACTCAGCACGGAACGCGACTCATCTACCTTGCGGTGCCGCCTCCCGCCTTCCCCGCGCTGGCCGACGCCTTGGGCAGGCACGGGATGGTCAAGGGGTCCCGGGTGGTCTTTGAAAAACCCTTCGGTACAGATCTAGAGAGTAGCCGAGAGCTGGATAGCACCATCCATACGGTATTCGAAGAATCCCAGGTCTTCCGTATCGACCACTACTTGGGTAAAGAGACCGTGCAAAACATCCTGATGTTCCGCTTTGCCAACTCCATGTTCGAGCGGGTCTGGAACCGGGATTGCATCGATCATATTGCCATTACGGCAAGCGAGACCGTTGGTATCGAAGGCCGCGGCCGCTTCTACGAGCAGATCGGCGCGCTACGGGACGTAGTGCAGAACCATGTGCTTCAGGTAGTGAGTCTACTGGCTATGGAGCCGCCCGCAAGCATGAGCGCGGAGACCATTCGAGACGAGAAGGCCAAGGTCTTCCACGCCATGCGCCCGCTGCATGCGGCAAAGACGGTGCGCGGCCAGTACAGCGGCGGGTTGGTCGATGGGCAACCGGCGCCAGGCTACCGTGAAGAGCCGGGCGTGCCCCCGGATTCGGCCACGGAGACCTTCTTCGCCGCCAAGCTCGAGATCGACTCCTGGCGTTGGGCGGGCGTGCCTTTTTACGTCCGCGCGGGTAAGCGGATGAGCCGCAAGGTGACTGAAGTCGCCGTCGTTTTCCGAGACACGCCC
Organism: Dehalococcoidia bacterium; assembly: GCA_965261835.1. GTDB lineage: Bacteria > Chloroflexota > Dehalococcoidia > SHYD01 > SHYD01. Next base: position 1,035,105 of record OZ253478.1, read on the forward strand.
GTCGCCTTTTTTGAGGGCTGCAATATCGACCAGCATCGCCCCAATCGCTTGGTGCTCCGTATCCAACCAGAGGAGAGCATCGCCTTTCGGTTCCAGGCCAAGCTGCCAGGGCCGGAGAGCTGTCTCCAAACCGTTGGCATGAACTTCTCCTACAAGGACTCCTTTATGACCAAGCCTGCGGAAGCGTATGAGCGGCTGCTCCATGACGCCATGGATAACGACGCCACGCTCTTCCTGCGTGGTGACAGCGTCGAGCGAGCCTGGGAGGTGGTGCAGCCTGCCTTGGATAATCCCGCGCCCATTTGCCTTTACCCCGCCGGCTCTTGGGGACCGACGGAGGCCGACGAGCTTATTGCCCCGCGGTCCTGGTTGATCCATTGAATCGTGAGCTGCGAGTGACGCCAGACGTCGCATCGGCCGCGGCGGAAATCTTCCGGCAGGCGCAGCCCAAGACCATGACGCTCGCGGGCGGCAGCACGCCCCGTGGGCTCTACGCGCTCCTCGCGCAGCACCCTGAATGGCATTCTTGGGGAGAAACGCACGTCTTCTTTGGCGATGAGCGCTGCGTTCCACCCGATAATCCCGACTCGAATTACTACACGGCCCATGAAGTCCTGCTCTCCAAAGTGCCGGCCACAGTCCACCGCATGCGCGGAGAGGACTGCGATGCTGCCGGCTACGAGGCGGAGCTGCGTGCGGTCTTCGGCGAGACGCTGCCCGCGTTCGACCTGACCATCCTGGGCATGGGCGCGGATGGCCATACCGCCTCCCTGTTCCCAGCCAGCGCAGCGGTGGAGGAGCGCGAGCGTTGGGTGGTGCGTACGGTTCAACCCGACCATCCCCGGCTCACGCTAACGCTGCCGGTGCTGTCGGCATCGCGGCTGGTGCTGTTTCTTATCACCGGTGCCGACAAACGGGGCGCCGTGATGCGCCTCTTGGCCGATGAGGACATCCCTGCGGCGCGCGTGCAGGCCGCGCAAGTGGTGGTTCTGGCCGACCCCGCCGCCGCGCCTGAGCTCCGCTAGCCCCCACTCAGACCAATACAAAGGCTAGCGCGCTTGCCCCCGGTGCCTAGGCTTGCCGACGACAACCTGAATCGCGATCCCAACCAGCACAAAACTGCCCACGGCGATGAACATGAGGTCGTAATTGCCGGTCAGGTCCAGTATCGCGGCGCCCAGCAGCGGCCCCACCGCGCTGGTGAGGCCCGTGACCAGATAGGCTGCTCCCCCGATAGCTCCAACTTCCCGCTTACCAAAGTACTCCGGCCACAGTTGCAGCATGATGATCAGCGTGCCTCCCATGCCAATGCCAAAAAACGCCGCGGTGAGGTAGGCTGTGGCCTCGTTGTGAACGATGACGAAAGAGACCGCTCCGGCGCCCAGCAGCGCGGCCCAGATGACCGTGGGCCAGCGCACGCTGCCGAAGCGAGCGATGAGCGGTCCCCAGACCGCCACGCGCGTGAAAATCTGGACCAGGTACACCAAGCTGACCACCGTGGCTGATACGGTCTCTGGCAGACCACGCTCACGGAAGAACGAGAAGAGAAAGAGCAGCACAGTGGCCAGTACCAGCTGGATCAGCGCGAGCGAGATAGCGATGCCCCAGAACCCGACGCTACGTATTGCTTCGTGGAAGCTCCAGTCACCACCTTCGATCTCATCCGTGGTGGGCGTCTGGACAAGCGATGGATCGGGCAATGGTGTGGCCCGCCCATCTACCGCTAGCCCGATGTCTTCTGGCCTGCGGTGCACCAAAAACAGCGGCAACACTGTCGCTCCAATGGCCAGGCTGCCCAGGACCACCCAGACCGTCCGCCAGTCGGTCACGGTGAGGAGGAGCGCGGTAAGTGGTGGGAAGAGCAACCCGCCGCTAGGGGGCCCCACCGATACGGCGCTGAAGGCCCGCGGCCGCTTGCGCAGGAACCACTGGGCAATGATGGCGCTGGGAGCAGCGTTCGTCGCCGCACCTCTGGCGATGCCCAACAGCAACCCGAAGGACAGATAGAACTGCCAGGGTTCTTGGATCAGGCCTGAGGCCGCGGCGGCGATGCCCATGCCGAGCAAGCCCATGGCCAGGAGCAGGCGTCCTCCATAGCGGTCGACTATGCTGCCGGACCACGGGCTGATGGCCGATGCCGCCAACGATGCCAGGCTTGCGGCGCCAACCAGGACGCTGCGGGACCAGCCGAGGTCCTCCACCATCTGGGGCAGCAATATGCTGAAGGCAAAGCTGCCCAAGCCCGCCGCGAGGAACAGGCTGAGGTAGATCACGCCGACGATATACCAGCCGTGGAAAATACGGGGCAGCGAGATGGCGCTCCTTGCCGTGACTGGGCGCACGAGCCAGGCTATGTTATCGTATAACTACGATTACCATAGCATGAGCGAGGCCCGCCGGATGTCGGAATACGTTAAGGTTGCCCAGCAAAGTGCGCTGCAGTCCAATGTGCTAAAGCCGGTTAGGCTAGACAATCTGCTGATCGCGTTGGCCGAGGTGGACGGTAACGTGTTGGCCTTCGAAGATCTCTGCACGCATGGCCACTGCACCCTTTCACCGGGCCAGGTGGACGGAGACACTATATACTGCCCCTGCCACGGCGGCCTGTTCAATGTCCTCACCGGTGCTGTGCTGGACGGGCCGCCGGGCCGCGCCCTCACCATTTACGAAACCAGAATCGAGGGAGACGACATCTATCTCAAGCTGCCGTCCCCCACCGAGTCTGCTCCCGCTCGTTAACCCAGCGTTTTTTCTCACTGGCCTCCCGCAGGCGGGTAATTGCGGCCCGCTGCTTCAAATGCAGTGAAAAGTCTAGCAAACTACCTTGGCGGCAACCCCCTACCTCTGCCGGCCATTTGGATAGACCACCGGCTTCACGATTTTGAAGCTCGCCATGTCTTCGAAGGCTCTGGTAAGGTCTTCCAGCTGGTACTCGGCTGAGATCATGCCGTCCCAGGGGATGTCCTTCCGTGTCTCCAGGAAGCGGATGGCTTGGAGCCAATGCCGTGGCTCGGCAATCGCTACCCCGTAAAAGGTGGTCTCAGGGAAGATGTCCGCCACCGGCACCGCCGCGTTCCCGCCGGCCCCAATCGAGACGTAACGCCCGCCACGCCGCATCATCTTGACCCCTTCCGGCACCGCGTTGAAGGTGGCGCACTGGATCACAATGTCCACACCCCGTCCATCGGTGTGGCCCTTCACCCAGTCGATGCGCTTGGCGACGTCCTGCTCTTCGTCAATGTTGAGGACGTCGTCTGCACCCATCTCCTGGGCTACGCTCAGCCGCTCCGCCGGCGCGCCGGATACCAGCACCTTCCAGGCGCTCTTATCACGGGCCACTGCCGCGGCAAACAGCCCCAGCGGCCCGCAGCCTTGCACCAGTACGGACTCGTGGGGATGGATGTTCCCCAGCCGTTCGAAGCCGTGCATAACGGTGCGGTAGGCGCATGCGGCTGCCGCCGCGAGGGCGTCGGGGACGTTGTCCGGCACCCTGATCACGTCACAGCGGGGCGGCACATACTGGTAATCGGCGCAACCGCCCATCAGGTACGGGAAATCTTCGCTAGGATTGCAGCCCCAATACCTGATCTCCGGGCAAATCGAAGGTTGGCGAGCTACCTCGCACCAGTAGCAACGGCCGCAAGAGGGGTATGCCCACAGCACCCGGTCGCCCTCTTTCAAGGGCACGCCTAGCAGGTCGGTCCGTGGACCGTTCATGTCCACAATGGTCCCGCAGGTCTCGTGGCCGGGGATGAAGGGCATCTTCAGGTTGCCAACAACGCCGTGCCAGCGGTGAATGTCGGTGCCGCATAACGTAGCCGCGTCCACCCGGGCCAGCATGGCGGTGGGCTCCAGGTTGGGTATCGGCACGTCCCGGATCTCGAGTGGCGTATTGGGCGCGGTAATGACTGCTGCCCGGCTGGTATTGACCATAAGACAACCTCCCCGTAAGAATGCTGTAATGGATGCTGGAATGGATTATGGTTGGTAGTATAAGGAGTGTCAATGAGAAGCGGCCCAACCCAGCTTATCGGAACGGCTACGGCCACGTGCCCATTGGCCTGGGGTTGACGGCGCTAGCCCGCTGCCGGGTCCCGTTTAGCCCTGCCGGAAGCCCAGCATATCCCCCAGCGCGTGGAACATCTCCAGCCATTCCTGGGCACAGTCCCCCAGTTGGGGCATTGGCCCCTCACTCCCTTCACTCGCCACAATGGTCTGCTGTACCAACCAGTAGGCGTTCTGCACTTTCCATAACTCCACGCTGAAAGGCATGATCTTGGCCAACGCCACCGCGGCTTTGAGCTGGCTCAACCGCTCTATTTCTTCCGGCGCTTCAGCAAAGCTGCGGGAGAGCCGCTCCAAGGTGCGGGTCAACGTGTAGCTTAAGGTGGATGCGTCCAGCGTCGCGGAGAGCTGACGTGCCTCTTGCAGCAGCGCGGCCACTCTGGCTTGGTCCAGCTGGCCGTCCGAGAGGTTTCGGCGCAGGTTGAGGTTAAGGAACAGCTCGGCTGCCATACGTAGTGGGGTAGGGATGGGCAGACTTAGTTCTCGGTGAAAGCGCAGCAGTGGCGCATGCTGCTCGTAGAGCTGGCGGTACGCGCCTTCCGCTTCCGCAAGGCTCGACTCCAAGATTGCATGCAGCACCTCGCGCTGCTTGTCCTTAAACAAGGACTTGAGGGAGTAAGACGATTCGCCGAAATGCCGGTCCATGAGTCGGATAGTCTCCGCAAAGTCGGCTTGGGAGAAGACCTCGCCTGCTTCCTCCACTAGCGCTTCGTACGCTTCGTCGCCGCGGAAGATGCGCACGCCGCTGTTGACGTTGTGGTCGCCTAGATGCAGCGCGCCGTAGCTGAGCCGCACCCCATCCGGTACGATGATCTTGGAAGCAACTTCGATCTGTCCCAGCACCAGCTTGGCGCGGCCCAACTCGAAGCTCTGGGAGAAAAGGCTGCGGAAGCGGAATGCCCCCATTTCAGTTTCTTCCGCGTAAGTCTGGAAGAGTGAGCTGACCGCATAGTGTGCGCCCACGGCCTCCCAGTCCACCACCGCAGGGCGCACAAAGCGCTCGAAAATCGTCCGTCCGTCCGGATACTCCGGACTGTTCCCCCGGGCCTGCTCCAGCAGTTCCAAAAAGTGCGCCTCAACGCCGGTGTGCAACAGCTCGGCGGCAAGCTGGAGCGTCCGCCCCGCGTACTGGATGACCTGCACCGTCTCGATGCCGGACAGCTCGTCGAAGAACCACCCGCAGCTCGTGTACATCAACATGGCGTGACGCTGAAGTTCTAGTAGCTTCAGGGCCTCAAGCTGCTCTTCATCAGTAAGCGGCCGCACCGCGTAGCGCTCAAGGAACCGCTGGGTGTTTTCAGGGGAGCGGTCCAGGATCACGTCGATGTAGCTATCTCTGACCGCCCACGGGTCGGCAAAGAACCGGCCCGCGCGCGTTTCGTACAGTGGGGCTAAGCTGTCTCGCAGCCAGTCCAGCGCGCGGCGCAGCGGCCCCCGCCACGCTTGGTGCCAGTCGAGGCGCCCGGAGTTGCAGCCGCAGTTGCTGTGCCAACGCTCTACACCGTGCGCACAACTCCAGGAGGTCGCCTCGTGGATTTCCGCCTCGTACTCCGGCGGGTGCAGCCCCAAGAACTCGCCGTAGTTGGTGATGCGGGCGAGTTGCTCGGTTTCAATGTGGTGTAAGGCATAAGCCAACGCCATGTCGCCAAAGCGGTGATGGTGGCCGTAGCTCTCGCCGTCAGTGGCGATGTGCATGAGCTGCGGCCCCTCATTATGCTCGTGATAGCCCTCCATGAGCCGTTCTGCAAAGCTCTCTCCGCTGCGGAGCAATCCTTCGAAGGCCACGGCGCGGGAGATGGGGCCATCGTAGAAGAAGAGGGCAATACTCCGTCCCGAGGGCAGCGCCACGCGGTAGGCCCGGGTGGGATCGATGCCGCTGGCTTCGGTCTCTTCCCACGCTTCGCTGCCGATGCGCCGGAAGCGGGCCGCCTGGTAGGGCGTCAGCACCGTGAACTTGATGCCGTGCTCCGCCATGATGTCTAAGGTTTCATTGTCCACCGCAGTTTCCGGGAGCCACATGCCTTCCGGCGCCCTACTAAAACGGTGTTCGAAGTCCCGTATACCCCATTTTACCTGCGTGATCTTATCCCGGCGGTTGGACAGCGGCATGATCATATGGTTGTACGCCTGAGCTATGGCCGAGCCATGTCCCGAGAAAGTCTCCTGGCTTATCCGGTCTGCTGCAAGGATGGCGGCGTAGGCGTCCGGGTCCGCTTCCTGCATCCAGGAGAGGAGGGTTGGCCCCATGTTGAAGCTGATCCGCTGGTAGTTATTCACCAAGCGTATGATGCGGCCCTCGCTGTCCAGGATGCGGGAAGCAGTGTTGGGGGCGTAGCACTCCGCGTTGACGCGTTCGTTCCAGTCGTGGTAAGGGTCCGCGGAGTCCTGCATCTCAACAGTCTCCAGCCAGGCGTTCTCCCGTGGCGGTTGATAGAAGTGTCCGTGAATGCAGATGTAACGGTCGGCCATGTTGCTCCTAGATGCCGATCAGCGCCAGGCAAGAGTGCGGCGCTAGCGTCAGTGTGGACTCGGGGGTTAGATCAAGCGTCTCCGGAGATGAGGCCGCCTGTCCCAGCGACTGTGGGTGGGCTGAGTTCAGTGCCACACGCCAGCGGCCTGCTTGAGCCCGCCAAAGTCCGTTAACGTGCTCAGCCGCTCACTTAGCATGCGGTTGCCCACTTGGTCGTGGTTCTGGGTGCATACTACGAACTGCTGTGCCGGCAGGTCGCGCACCGAGTTGCCGTGCCGTCGGGCCGTCGGGATGGAAGGGACTGTAGTGCTCTGCCTAGACGTAGGCTACGTTGGATGCGATCACCAGGTCCTGCGTGGCGCCCAAGTTCTGGTAGTAACCGTTCTTCTCACTAGTGAGCAACGTGTGCAACGCATGGTTCAACCATGATAGCATCGCAGCGCGTTAGCGTGTTCATCTGCTCGCAGCATTGCCGCGGGTAATGTTGCGTAGACATCTGGCATGGGTAGTACCGCGGTGTTCACGGCCGGCACTGTGTCACCAGGGCTCACCAGCATCACCATGAATGGCACGACGCTAGAGTGATAATGCTATACTGAACCCCACCACTACCCCTGAGGCCGCCATGGCAGAAACCCGCAGCAATACGTCCCCTGAGATCTCACCAACGCTTTCGCCCAGTATCAGCTATACGCTTACGCTGCGGCTGGAATATCCCAACATTGTTGGCTCACTCCGCAGTATCCTGACGGTGATCTCTCAGGCGGGCGGCGATGTCGGTAGTATTGAGATCATTCAGAAGGACCGCGTCCGGATTATCCGAGAGGTGGGCTTTGCCGCCCGGGATATGAACCACGCCCGGATGATTGTCAACGGCATCCGCAACATCCCTGAGATGAGAATCCTGTCGGCCCACGACTTGGCGATCCAAATGCACCATGGCGGCAAGATCGGCATGGTCAGTAAACTCCCCCTGCGTAACCAGAACGACCTCTCGGTAAGCTACACCCCTGGCGTTGCCCGCGTGTCCAATCTGATCGAGGAGTTTCCTGACGCCGTCTGGACCATGACTGGTAAAGGGAACACCGTTGCGATAGTGACCAACGGCACCGCGGTCCTTGGCCTGGGCGACATTGGCCCCGGAGCCGCGCTGCCGGTGATGGAAGGCAAGGCTATGCTCTTCAAGGAGTTCGCCGGGGTTGATGCCTGGCCCATATGTCTCGATACCAAGGACCCAGACGAGTTTGTAAACATTGTCCGGCATCTGACTACGGGGTTCGGCGGCATCAACCTGGAGGACGTGGCGGCGCCCATGTGCTTTGAGGTGGAGGCTAGGCTAAAAGAAGCCTTGGACATCCCCGTCTTCCATGATGACCAACATGGCACCGCGATAGTGGTGCTTGGCGCGTTGCTGAACGCCGTCAAGGTGGTGGGTAAGCCGCTCCCAGATCTGAAAGTGGTTATCAACGGCGTGGGCGCGGCGGGCACCGCCTGCGGCGACATCCTCATGCGCGCCGGTGTGCAGAACGTGATAGGGGTGGACCGAAATGGCGTGCTCTGCCCCGGCGCTAATACAGCCCTCAACGCATCGCAAGAAGAGTTCGCCGCCCGCTCTAACCCGGAGCGCGTCACCGGGACGTTGCAAGACGCCTTGCGAGGCGCTGACGTGTTCATTGGGGTGTCTGGCAGCCGAGTGATCCAGAACCAAGATCTGCGGCTGATGGCGAAGGACCCCATTGTGTTCGCCCTGGCCAACCCGGACCCTGAGATTTTGCCGGAAGAGGCCGCCAATGACGTCCGAGTCATGGCTACGGGCCGCTCCGATTACCCCAACCAGATCAACAATGTGCTGGCGTTTCCGGGCGTCTTCCGCGGCGCGCTGGACTGTTACGCTAGCGAGATCAACGAAGCGATGAAACTGGCGGCGGCCCATGCCATCGCCGCGCTAGTGCCCCCCAATGAGTTGAGGGAAGACCATATTATTCCTAGTGTGTTCGACCCTGGGGTTGCCTCCGCAGTGGGCAAAGCGGTCGCCACTGCTGCCAAGGCTACTGGCGTTGCCCGCGAAGTCCGCACCGACTACGCCGTTTACAACCTAGAGTAGTTCCCCGCACTTCTTCCTACAGCAACCCCATCTGCCGGAGCGACGCCTCGTGCAGAAAGGGGTTGTTCTCTTTCTCCGTACCGATGTCGCTGGTGGCGCCGTGGCCCGGACAGACCAGGGTCTCCTCCGGCAGCGGCAGCAAGCGCGCCCGGATCGAGGTGAGAAGCTGCGGCATCGACCCGCCGGGCAGGTCGCATCGGCCAACGGAGTTCTGGAACAGGGTGTCGCCGGTGATGACAGCGCCGCTTGTCACCAATGAGCAGCCGCCGGGAGTGTGGCCCGGTGTGTGCACCACCTGTAGCTGAACGCTCCCCACCGTGATCATCGTGCCGTCGGTGAGGAACGCATCGGCTGTCGGTGAGGCCTCCACCTTCATTCCCCAGCGCTGGCTGGACTGCACGGCGTTTTCCACCAGCGCCTGATCCTCCTGGTGGTACATGAGCTCGGCGCGGGGTGCCTGGCGCTTGAAGTACGCATTGTTGGCCACGTGGTCCATGTGGCCGTGGGTGTTCACTATGTGGGTCAGGCGCAGCTTTTGCTCCTCCAGGAACTCCCAGACCGGCTCGCTCTGGAGCGCGGGGTCAACCAGCAGCGCATCCTTGGTCTCCTGGTCGTAAATAACGTAGACGTTGTTGCCTAACGGGCCGACGTTGTAGAAGAGTTGGATGGGCATGGGTTAGCTCCTTGTTTCTAGGCGGATCGGCGGCTGCCACCGCCCGGAGATCGCTGCCTGGTAGTCTTCAGGGGTGTTTAGGTCTAGTAGAACGTTGGGATTGTTCACCTCCACCCGCAGGATCTCCGCCTCATGGCGGCGCACCACGTCCCTGAGGCCCAGGGTTTCGTCTTCCACTTCTTGGATTTCTGGAAGCAGCCATCCGGCAAAGGCAGTGGGATGGCCGCGCCGCCCGTTGTGGGTGGGGATGACGATGGTTGCCTTTTCGGCAATGGCCGCGTGGATGACCTGCCGGACAATGTTGGCGGAGCGGGGTTGATCGATGCCAAGTACCAGGATGTTGTCCGGCCGTTCCGGGATCATCCGCGCCCCGGCTCTGACCGAGGTTGCGCGCCCTTCGCGGAACCGGGGGTTCTCCACTATCACCGCACCCGTATTCTCTACAAACGGGTGCACGCGGTCGGACCGGTGGCCCAGTACCGCTACCACTAAGTCGCAGCCCCCGTCTCGGAGTTGCTCGATCTGGTATTGGATGAGCGGTCGCCCATGCCAGTCCAGCAGCGGTTTGGGTGATCCCATGCGGGTGGACTCGCCTGCGGCCAATAGTAGTGCAGCGATCATAGGTCGGTGATGCTCCCTTCGGGAGGTAAACTTAATCCCTTGAAAGTGTATGCGCCGCGGGTTGCGGGGTCTATCCAAGCCAGTGGGCTACTAGTGACGCTCCCATTGCTGCGTTATGACGCTAGCCCCCGCTGCGGATGGCGCGCATCACGTCGGGTAGCAGTGTGGGCAGGTCGGAGGCGGCCAGGCCGGCGTCGCCGTGGGCGCGCACCCAGCGCTCGCCCGCCGCGGCATGGAGGAACACCCCCGCCGCCGCCGCGTCGTAGGGAGTAGCACCCTGCGCCAGCAGACCGGCGATGATGCCCGCGAGCACGTCGCCCGTGCCCGCTGAGGCCAGCGCCGGGTTGGCGAAGGGGCTTACCCGCGCTTTGCGGTCCGGCGCGGCGATGACGGTGTAGGCGCCCTTGAGCGCGATGTACTTATCCCACGCGTGTGCTGCGTTTTGAGCTGTGACGATGCGATCGGCCTGGACCTCGGCCACCGAGCGCTCAAGCAACCGCCCCAACTCGCCGGGATGAGGGGTGAGCACCGCCTGCGTTGGTAGACGCTGCCACCAGTGCGGCAGTGCCGCCAGTGTGTTCAGCGCATCGGCGTCGATGACCACCCGCTCCGGTAGGGGCAGGTCGTCCAGGAGCAATGCCTCCACGAACGCCCGGGTCTCTGGGTGAAGTCCCAGCCCGCAGCCCACCAGCAGCGCGTCGTATTGCGGCAACGCTGCGGCTACTTCCGCCACCGCAGTACTGGCGATATCCCCGGTATCAGTGGCCGAGAGCGGGAGGTACGTGGCCTCAGCCAGCGCCCCCGCCACGGTCCGGATCAGCGGCTGCGGTGCGGCCAGCGTGACTAACCCGGCGCCTGCTCGCAACGCTCCGCGGCAGGCCAGCACCGCTGCGCCGATGTAGTTCCCTGAGCCTGCCACTACTAGCGCCCGGCCAAAGGTACCCTTGTTGGCCTGGGCCGGGCGGTTTGGCAGCCAGCGCCGGACGTCGTCCGGGGTGAGGAAGTCCACCGGTACGGCTTCATCAAGGCCGGGCGGTATTCCAATGTCCACCACCTCTAGCGCGCCGGTATAGCCAGCGCCGGGGAAGGTGGTCAATCCCCGTTTTGGGTACCCCAGGGTTACGGTACGGTCTGCGTTCAGGGTTGCGGGGTCCGCCGCGCCGGTGTCTGCGTCGAGACCGGTGGGCAAGTCTAGGGCAATGATCTGCATCGCCGTCCTGCGGCCTGCCGCGCGCCGAACCGTTGTTAGCACGTCTTTCAGCGGGCTTGCAATTGGCCGGGCGCGTCCGGTGCCCAGGACGGCGTCCAGTACCGCGTCGGCGCTGGCCAGCGTTTCAGCGAGCATATCGAAGAAAGCGGGCTGGGCCAGCTCATAGACGGGGAGTACCCGGTCTTGCACCGCCCGATAGTTGCGGTCATCGTCACGGCGTGGCGCGGTGAGGAACAGTGTCACCGCTGCGCCCCAGTCCGCCAGGTGACGGGCGGCTACCAATCCGTCACCGCCGTTGTTGCCGGAGCCGACAAGTGCCACGATGTGGCGATCTGCAGCGCCGCCCAGGGAGGCCCGCACGCTGCGGGCAAAGGCAAGGCCGGCGTTTTCCATGAGCTGCGTGGTAGGAACGCCGGCCGCTTCGGCCCGGCGCTCTAGTTCCTGCATCTCCCCAACGGTTACTAGCTTCATGCCGTCTCCCTAGTCACTCACTGCATACGCCCGGATAGCACACGGGCTAGGTCGAGTACCGCTTCGGCTAGGTTGTCTTCCTGCAACGCGGTGGCGGCAATGGTGGCCACAGTGTTGCCATTGGCTATGCCGATAAAGTATCGGACAAACGGCCCGTCCGTGGTTTGATAGGCAAAGGCCGCGTCACCTTGGAAAAAGGCCAACGGCGTGGCAGCGGTGTCCATCAGCCGCTCTTGTTCGTACGTTAAGGCGTTGGCAGCGCTCGTGGCGTCTCGATAGTGGGACACGTGGCTCTGGACGTCGACCACACCATTCGAGCCGGCGCTTAACCCAGGTTGCCAGAAGGCGCTGCGGAAGCCCTGGATTCTACCTAACTCCTGGTAACGGCTGGCGGCAATTTCTGGCTCCGGCCAGGTTAATCCGGCGGCGGCGTTGTTGGTTACCCCGGTTAGCTCTTCCCGCACTGTGAGGTCGCGGGAGAGCGGTAGCACGTCTTCTACCTGGAGGGCTACTGCCTGTAGGTCGCTTGAGATGGCGCTTGTTGCCGTGGGATTAGGACTTGGAGTGGTAGTAGGAGCGGACGCGGGCAGTGCTTGACTTACTGGTGGCGCGGCAAGGGGCACCTGCCGAGCCGGCGCTTCTTCCCATGCGAGCGCGATACCCAACACGGTAGCAGCAAGTATGAGGATCAGTGAGCGTTCCGGGGTTGGGGCTAAGATCCGGGTTACCCCCCCGAGTCTGCGGTCCGCGGATCTAGCCTGCACCGCTCACCACCGAGGCTATTGCAAACTCCTGTGAATGGGTGAGGCTGATGGCAAAGTCCTCCAAACCCAAGTACTCTGCCCTGAGTCTCGCCTTGCCGTGCAAGAATACCAGCGGTTTGCCCCCGCGCATTGGGAGCACCTCGATTTCCTTCCAACCGATGCCTCTCACGCCGGTGCCCAGGGCCTTCATGACCGCTTCTTTGGCGGCGAACCGTACCGCTAGTTCCGGCACCCGTTCCCGGCAATAGAGGATCTCCTTGTCAGTGTAGACGCGGTGCAGGAATCGATCACCCCAGCGCGCTACGGCGCTCGCGACTCGGGCGATTTCGATGATGTCTACGCCGACGGTGTGCATCGCGCAGTCTGACGTGCGTAGCTAACGGACTGATTCGGAGCTGCGAATGCTGATGAGGCGGTCGTCTTGGCTGAGTTCGCGGGCTATATCTAGCCCGTCGATCACCCGCCCAAAGATGGTTTGGTTTTGCGAGGCGTCAGGCTGCGGCCCGAGGGCAATGAAGAACTTGCTGCCAAACGTCCCCTCTGGGCCGGTTGCCATCATGAGGTCGCCCACTTGTGGTTGTCGTGAGTTCTCGGTGGCGGGTATGACGTAGCCCGGTCCACCGCTCCCGTCGAAGTTTGGCGCGCCCACCTCCACCCGCACTCCAGGTATTACTGCATTGATGGGCAAATCAGTAAAGTAGCCTTTGCCCGCGAGGAAATGGAAGTTGTTCACCGCTCCCGGCGCGTCCTTGGGGAGAAGCTCCGCTCTGATAACACCTTTGGAGGTGCGGATTATAGTGGAGTATTGACCATTCTCCGCCAGGCTCATAGCGGGTGCTTCCGTGAAGCTCCGCTGCGGTGTGGCCGTTGGCGTGGGCGGCTCCGGAGCGGCAGTGCTACCGGCGGCAGGGGTGCTATCGGCCGCAGGGGTGGGCGTAGCCGTTCTGTCCGAGGTGGCAGCGAACAATGGAAAGCCCAGCATTACGGCAAGAACTAGCGCTGCCAGAAAGACAAGGCCCCTGCGGTGAGAAAAGAACGTCACCGCGCGACGAAGCCCGCTTGGTTGCGGGCCACGGCGGCGTCTTGCTAACATTCTCTGCAAACGCAGTTGGGCTTGCTGTCTAAACGACTCTCGCCTAAGGCGTCTGCTATTACTCATGCGTTATCAGCATCTCATAGGTAGTAGGGGTATGGTACCCCTGGAGCGACTCGAACGCTCGCACCCGGCTCCGGAGGCCGGTGCTCTATCCTCTGAGCTACAGGGGCACGCCAGTAATGATGTCCAGATCTAAGGACGTGGCAGCTACTAGTGCTGGCAGCCGCAGCCTTTTACGTTGGGGTTGTTAATGGCAAAGCCCTGGGACTCTTCAGTCTCGACGTAGTCAATCGTGGCGCCGCTTAGACCCTCAGCCGCACTGTGGGCCACTAGGAACTTGACGCCGCCTTCGTTCATGACTTCGTCATCCTCGGATACTGCGTCGTCAAACCCCATGCCGTAGTGGACGGCGCCACAACCGCACTGGCTCCTGACAAAGACTCGTACCCCTACGTCCTCTAAGTTCTGGTTCTCCATGATGAGCTTCAACTGTCCGGCTGCGCTCTCAGTTACCATCATCGTCATTGGGGCGACCTCCCGCTCTCTTTGTGTTTCAGTACTTTCAGTACTTGCGTGTGAATAGTATAACGGAATGTGGCGCGCCTTGTCATGCGATACTGCACCGTCCTCAGCTATAGGTGGGCGGGTCGGTATCCAGCGACATATTATCCAATGCCGCCTGCGCCGCCTCGCGGACCCGTGGGTCTGTCTCCGATAGACATTGCTGCAACGCCTGCTTCGCGGCATCCCCGCCGATGTGCCCTAACGCCTCTAGGGCCGCTTCCTGGACCTGGATGTCGGGCTCTTTTGCCAGTTCGACCAGGCTGGGAACGGCGCGCTGGTCCTCCATCTCACCGCACGCCCGGGTCGCTTCGAAACGAACGGCGGGCTCACTGTTCCTCAGCTCTTTGAGCAAGACCGGCAACCAGCCCGCGTCGCAATGCTGTCCCATGGCGTACAGCGCCGACAAGCGCAGCTCCAGTTCGTCACTGTAGTACGCGCTGCGGATGATGTCGTTCACGTCGGGGTCGACGCTGGGGCTGATGGCTTCGATGGCTCGCCGCCGCACTGTAATGTTCTCGTCAGTATTGTCAATAATGCGCTTGAGCACCCCTTCTACCTGAGCCACTAGAGACGGGCGTAGCTCTTCGTAGGTACCCAGCAGCACGAATTTCCCCAGCGCTCCTGCCGCCGTGGCGCGGACATCCTCTTCGTCGTCTTGCTCGGCCAGCGTGGTCAGTCGGTTGAGGAGCCACCGGTCTTCGCATTCCCAGAGACTTTCGATAGCCTTTATTCTGATCGTCGCATCATCGTCGTCCAAGGCGATCTTAAAAATCGCGTCAAAGTCCACTTCGGCGTTGTCCTCGGTAATGGTGGCAAGCTGCTCCACCAACTGCACGCGGCGGCTGTCGGCGGCATCGTGCCACCGGGCCTGTAGTGCGGCGGCTTCAGCGTCGGAGAGGTTGGTTAAGTGGAGTAGCTTGGAAGATGATAGCGGCTGCTCAGTATCAAACAACTCGCTCATGAATGCTTCAGGTACCATACGCTCCTCCTTATGACAGTGTGCGATACGCCAATGGTCTACGTAGTAGTGGATACGGCAACGGCGTTGAAGCAGAGATGCGGCAACAGTAATGATCCCCCCACCCATGTGGCTTTGTCCTCCAGGGAGCGCACGTTGTTGAGCAACGCATAGACGTTCCCCGCCACCATCGTGTCCTTAACCCGTCCGGTTACTTTGCCCTGCTCGATCCGATACCCCAGTAACACGTTACCGCTGAAGTCTCCGCCCAGCACATTGCCTTGGCCCGACCCTATCATCTCTTCAACCAGCAGCCCTTCATCGATCCCGCCTATCATATCCTCCAGGCTGACATCGCCGGTGCCCATCACCAGTACGTTGATATCCGGAGAAGGGAGTGCGTTGAGCACGCGTCCTCCGTTGCCGGTGGACTGCGTGTTGGCCATGCCCGCAGTCTGGAGGTCGTATACAAAGCGGCGCACGATGCCGTCCTCCACCAGGGCTTGTTTGTGGCTGGGCACACCTTCGCCGTCGAAGGCCTGCGCCCCCACACAGAACGGGATAGTGGGGTCGTCGGTCAGTCCAATCCGTGGATCGAAGCACTGTTCTCCCAACCGTTGTCCCAGCGGGGAGGCGCCCTGCAATACCGTCTTTCCGCTTAGCCCCAGGGAGAGCGGGGTCACGAATGATTGTGCGAGCGCGCGCGGAGTAAAGATCACCGGCAATTGTCCGTGCGGCGCCGCCACCGTTGTTTTCGCCCATTCCAATTGCCGTAATGTAGTGTCTACTAGATTGCTGAGGTCGAGCACCGGATGGCACGACGCGACCATATCACCCACAAACAGCATGTCGGTCCCGGTGACAACTGTACCCTCGATGCGAGCCGAGAAAGAGGTGCGTCTTGTGCGAACGTCCAACCCTGCGGAGTTCAGCAGCCGTACCGTGCTCTCCCGTTTGGTGAGGCCGGCTTCGCATAGGATGCCGGGGGTGTGCGCGGCAATTTGGTCGATTGCCCGCTGTCCTCCTTCAGCCAGTGCCTCCAAACTCAGCGCTGTAGTTGCGGGGTCGAACACGTCCACCGCCGTGTAGCTGCCGGGCCCCGGCAGGTGAAAGTGGGCTTGCGCGCCGAACGGCGCAGTCTCCAGCGCAATGTCCAGCAGGTCTTGCGGGCGCTCCGGCCCCGACCCCGCGGCTAAGCCGATGCGGCCGTTCTGGATGATCCTAAGCGCCACCCCGAAGCTCTGGCGGGCTGATACGCCCTTCAACCGGTTTGCCTCAAAGGCTACCGGTGTTTCTTCTCCGTTGACGGAGTAAACCTCAGCTTCTTCGGCGTGCTGGCGGGCTAGGCTTAGCAGTTCCTGCTCGAAATCCAACGAGGGAACTCCTGGTGTGGGGGTAGCTACGTCTGAGACGCTCGGGGGAACGGACGAGCATCTCCTGGCTCTATTGTACCGCAAAAGCCACGGTTGCGGAGATTTAGTAACTCAGCGGCAGTGGAACAAATTCGATTTGATGCCAACATTCATGCTGTCTACACGGTCAGACGTTCATTCGACGGACTCAATAGACACGGAAAACTCAGGTACTCGTGGCCGGTCGATTTTGGTCCATTCAAGATTGCTAGACAGTAGCGTGCCTGCCGGAGAGGGTGGAGCCGTAGGGAATGGCGTGGCGCGCAGCCTAGGTACTGAACCCGGCTAGGCCGTCCGGAGCTAAGCTAGACGAGCCGGGATAGATGAGTCGTCTCCCTCATGACTGGTTTCTCCCTGTCAACTGGACGATATTGTCTGCGTGACTGTGTCGAACCACGGACCGGCCCCCACCTCCGCGCCCTGGGCCCGCACTCGCACTTTTAGTCAACCCCTTCGGGCAACCAGATCACGGTGCGGGTGTCCGAGGGCAACCTGTCTCCTTGGCTACAAAGCAGATCGGCCCTAACATTCCGACTGGTAGAGAGAATAAGATTAGTCCACTGCTCATCGGTGTAACATAACAGGTGGTACAACTATCGGGGGCAGGTCACTAGTTGACGAGAGACATTCGTTCTCTATCATCCCCCTCCCAGGGCTTCCCGCCCGACCGCTCCACCGTGCACGCCGTCAGAGACGGGACCTACGTGGGTAAACACGAAACGACTTGACGCAATTGGGCAACAAACCAATGTCACCCTACACTGATAAGGTGTAAAGAGCCATACGACGGAGTCAGTCATACCAACTTTGCAAACTAAAGGAGGACAAACATGAACGACCCACACGTCGACGCTCTAATCTACGTCATAGAGCACGATGAATCATCGGACTATAGCTTGGCCAAGACCGTCGAGACTGAACATACAAGCTTCAGTCTCATACTTGAGGACAATGAAGCCCGTTTCGAACTAAAGGAACACTACCCGACTCGGCATGAAGCGCAACAGGCCATTCAACCATTCTTACAGCAGTGGGAATTAAGGGCCTCGCTTAACTCAGGACCCGGTACGTTTACTTTGAAGTTCAAGCGATCGGAAATTACAGACCGCAGACCCACGCCCGGTGTGATTTCAGTGTCGGCCGATCCCATTTCATATAATTTTACGGTGAGCAGACCAACCGTAACGCTGTCCAGGCAATACCCTCATCCCCCATCCGAACGTCGGATGGACATAGACAATCCCGACGTCCAGACGATGCTGAACCGATTCATAGGCTACCGCCAAGGACGCGAACTGCTGCCAAGCATGGCTTATTTTTGCTACGAGGTATTCACCAAACGGCTCGACATGGATGCTAAGCACGCCGCGGAAAAGCACAGGATAAGCCACCTTTTGATTAAGAAAGTCAGTAATCTCTCCTCAAACAAGGGAGGAGACCAAGCCAGACACCAGCGCGGAATCTGCCAGCCACTGAACCAACGCGAAGTCCAGTTTCTGGAGAAAGCGGTGGCAGCAATGATAACCCGAGCTGCCATAGTGGCAGCAGATCCTAAACAACCCATGGACACCATAGACGTCAGCAATCTACTGGAAATGTCACTGTGATAGACCACGGATACCCGGAAGTAGCTTGGAGTACGGGAGTACCTGAGGATGTCCGGCTGGGCCCGTGCGTTACAAAACGCTAGTTCTCCGAGGGGTTGAAGGAGAAGCGAGGCTCGCCAATCATTCCCGCGGCCACGGTGGCATTGGTGGCCTCGTTGATGAGGATGAAGCTGCCAGTGACGCGGTTGCGGGTGTAGTCGTCGCAGGCCAGTGGTGCGCTCACCTTCAGGCTCACCCGGCCGATCTCGTTCAGTCCCAGCGACTCTGCGTTGGGCTCTCCTTGAGCGATGCAATGCCGAACCGGGCGTCGATACCGGTGACTATCGCCTTGGCGGAACGGGTGGTGTGCTTGATGCGATAGACGTCACCCCGGCGCAGGGCGCCGTGCTCGTCCATCCAGCAGACCACCGCCTCCAGCGCCTGGGTGGTCCGGGGCGGCTCCTTATATAGGGACCTCCCACCGGAAAGTCCGCAATTCGGTATGTGTGCGCCCACCACACTGGACAAAATCAAGAACTTTTATGCTGGCGTTCGTCCCCACCCTCCCCCTCCCGGGGTCTCGATATCGAGCTGGTCTCCAGTATTGATGCCGATGGTCATTTTGCTCTGCAGCGTCCGTTTGGCGCCGCCTGCATGGCCCTCTGCCTGCGTGATGTTGTTCTGTCCTAGTGCTCCCGTCTGTCCGCCTTGGAGTCCGAACGGTGGGAAACGTCGCCGGTCTGTGAGGAGGGTGACTGAGCAGGGGCTGAGGAATTCGTACGTGCGCCGGATGCCGTCTCCGCCGCGCCGCCGGCCCGCGCCGCCGGACCCTTGCCGAATGCTGTACTCGGCGATACGGAAGGGGTACGTGTATTCGAGTGCCTCTACGGGGGTATTGAGCGTGTTAGTCATGTGGGCGTGTACCGCTGAAAGGCCATCCCCGGTAGGACCTGCCCCCGCTCCGCCGGCAATGGTCTCGTAGTACGCGAAAGGACGGTCGCGGAAGGGGTCGTGGCCCCCGATGGTAACGTTGCTCATGGTCCCGTAGCTGGCCGCGGGAATACGGTCTGGCAGCGCCTTGGCCAGCGCTCCCAACAGCACGTCCGTCACCCGCTGGGAGGTCTCAACGTTGCCGCCCACTACGGCCCGCGGCGGGCGCGGGTTCAATACCGATCCTTCTGGCGCAATGACCTGTACCGGGCGGAAGCACCCATCATTCACGTGGACCTCTTCTCCCGTCAGGCAGCGCACCACATAGTATGTGGCAGACTGGGTCACCGCCAGCACCGCGTTGACCGAGCCGGTGCACTCCGGGGCGCTGCCGGTGAAATCGGCGGTTAGCTCACCGTCTGCGATGGTGATACGCACCTTGATAGGCACCGGCTGGTCGCTCACTCCGTCATCGTCCAGGCAGTCCTCAAAATCGTAGCTCCCGGCGGGAATGGTGCGTAACAGCGCTCTAGTGGCCGCTTCGGAATACTCCATCACCGCCTCTAGTGCTTTTGGATCTTTGGGAGGCTGTAGCGGGCCACTACCTGACGCAACCGCTCCTCCCCCGTGCGGTGGGCCGCCATCTGGGCGGCGAAGTCCCCGGCGCGCTCTTTTGGCGTGCGGACATTGCGGTAGATCATTTCCAGTAGCGCCTGGTTGGTCTTTCCCCCGTCGATCACTTTGAGTGGTGGGATGATGATCCCTTCCTGATACAGCTCGGTGGAGACCGGCATCGAGCCGGCGGTCATGCCCCCTATGTCGGCTTGGTGCGCTCGACTTGCCAGGTATCCTACAAGCTGTTCACGCGGCTCCTGGCCGTCCAATTCCACAAACACCGGCGATACCATAGTCACATCCGGTAGATGCGTGCCGCCTAGATAGGGGTCGTTGAAGATCACTAGGTCGCCTACGCCGAAAGTGTGCCGTTCTCGCGCCACCCGCACCGCATGCGGCATGGCGCCCAGGTGGACGGGAATGTGTGCCGCCTGGGCCGCCAGCCGACCTTCGGCGTCGAACATCGCGCACGAATAGTCCCGCCGCTCTTTGATGTTCGGGGAGTAGGCGGCCCGGCCCAGGGTGACGCCCATCTCCTCTGCCACCGAGGCGAAGATGCTGGCGAAGACCGTCAGTTCAATGGGATCGAGTGGCATGTTTGCTCCTGCACTGCTCTGGCCGGCTAGAGGCCGCGTTCGCTGCGGTCCCCTACGCCGGATCAGGCTCCCAGCCCCAGGGCCGTGGCCCCCACTCCGGCGTGATCGGCTCACCGCGTTTCAGCGTGAGCGCCGGCACCACCGCTCGCTTCGCCGCCATCGAACCGCCCTCACAGTCGTCTACGCGCCAATTGCCGTCCCGCACGTCCAATACCGAGACGTCCGCTTGCCGGCCCACCATCAACGCTCCCGCCGTGTCCTGGATGCCCAGCACTCGTGCGGCGTTGGTGGTGCTCATGGTGATGACGTCCTCAAGGCTGAAACCCAGGGCCAAGAAGCGGGTCATCATTTCCACGAAGCTGTGGACGCTGGTCCTGCGTCCCACGGTGGTGATGTCCGAGCTGATGGAGTGGCACTGCACTCCGCCGTCGATGATCCGTTGCGCCGCGTCAAACCCAAAGTGAGTCTGGCCGTAGCCCACGTCCATCCAGACGCCCCGTTCCACGGCCTCTTTCGCCTCCGGGATTAGTTTGCGGTTGCTGTCCAGCACTCCGCCGATGTGATCGCAGTAGATGTGGGTAATGATGTCTCCCGCCTGCAGCATGGGTAGCAGCTCTTTGATGTAATTGGGGTTGTAGGTCCCGATGCGGTGGCCAATGTGGAACATCACCGGCGTGCCGGTCTCCCGCGCCGCACGGATGGCCAGCCGCGGCATCTCCATTCCCATCACGTCCAGTGCCGGCGAGACCATGCGCGCCTTGACCCCCTTGATGACGCTCCGGTTTTCTGCAATCACGCGGATAATCGCGTCCGTGTCCACATCTTGCGGGTTTGCAATCTCTGGGTTGAGCGCCAAGCCCACCTTGCCCACGTTCAGGAACACCAATATATCGGTCTTGGTCTGAGGGATGACGTGTACTGGGAAGCCCTGATAGGTGTACGGCCCACAGCTCCCCGCGTCGGCCAGTGTGGTCACGCCCGCCTGCACTCCCACTAGGTCCGGGTGGATACCGAGTGGCGTGAAGCCCTCGTACACGTGCACGTGCGGGTCGATCAGCCCCGCCGTAACAATCCGGTCCTTTACGTCAATGACCCGCTTGGCCTCGGCGTCGGGGATGTCGGCGGCAATCCGAGCGATCTTGCCGTCCTCCACCGCGATGTCCATGACGCCGTTGAGCTGTTGCGCAGGGTCTATGACTTTCCCGTTTTTGAGTAACAGATCGTGCATCGCGGCCTCCTTGATTCTGCGTTTCCGCGCTAAGTCGTGCGTTCCAGCACGAGGTTGCCAATGGGGTCCACCCGGGCGGCCCAGCCAGGCGGCACGGCCGTGGTGGTATCCAACTGCGTGACCACCGCCGGGCCCGCGATGGTATGGCCGGCGTGCAGGCGCGCCCGATCGTAAATGGTGGCCTGGCGCGGCTCATTGAACCACACCATCCGCCGGTCTATTACCGCCTCCGATGCGTCGGTTGGCCCCGGTGTTGCTTTGGGCAGCCCGGGGCGCTGCGTCCTCCCGATGAGCTTTAGCCGCAGATTCACGATCTCCACTGGCTCACCCGGCTGGCTGTAACCAAAGCGGTCACTGTGGGTGGCATGGAAGCGCGCCGTCAGGTCGCCGGTGGACAGGTCTTCGAAGGGGATGGTCAGTTCGAATGATTGGCCGGTGTAGCGCATATCCATGGCCGTCAGCACCTGCACCTGCTGGCGGGGCACCCCTTCGTCGGTTATTTCCTGCCAGCCGCGTGCCGCCAATTCTCGGAAGCCGGTTGCCACCTGTCGCAGGAAGGCGTCGTCGGGCTGTTCCGGTGTCTGCCACATTACAGTCTGGGAGTAGTCTTTCATTACGTCTGCCGCTTGCATCCCTAGCGCTGAGAGCACTCCTGGGTAGAGCGGTACCAACACCCGGGGAATGCCCAGTGCCTCCGCTAGGTCGCAGGCGTGCAGTGGTCCTGCCCCACCGAACGCCACCAGAGTGAAGCGCCTTGGGTCGAAGCCCCGCTCCACTGAGATGACCCGAATGGCTTTCTCCATGCTGGTATTCGCCACCTGGATGATGCCATTTGCCGTTTTGGTGGCGTCAAGGTCAAGGGTTTCGCCCAACCCCGCGGTCAGGTCTGCCGCCCGCGCTGCGTCCAGCGTCATCCGCCCGCCCAGGAAGTGCTCTGGAAGGATACGTCCGAGCACTACATGGGCGTCGGTCACCGTGACGTGCTCCCCTTTCCCGTAGCAGGCCGGCCCGGGATCTGCCCCCGCGCTCTCCGGCCCCACCCGCAGCGCGCCGCCGGCGTCCCGTCGCGCGATGGAGCCACCGCCAGCGCCCACCGTGTGGATGTCTAGCATGGGGAGACAGACGGGCAGGCCGCCAATGGTCGCCTCGGTGGTTTCCCGCAACCGGCTTGGTACCAGTGCTACATCAGTGGAGGTGCCACCCATGTCGAAAGAGATGATGTCGGTGTAGCCGGAAAGCCCCGCCATATACGCTGCGCCCACCACGCCGGCAGCCGGGCCGGACAGCACCGTGCGTGCCGCCACGGCCTTGGCGGCCTCTGCGGTAATGGTGCCGCCGTTGGATTGCATGACCCGTAGCGGGCCGAGTTCCGCGGGGAGTTGGTGCTGCAAGTTGGAGAGGTAGCGCTCCATCACCGGCGAGACGTAGGCATTCACCGTGGTGGTGCTGGCGCGCTCGTATTCCCGGAACTCCGGCAGGATAAGGTGCGAAGCCGACACCGAGAAGCCTGCGGGGTGAATCGCCGCCACGATCGCCTGCTCGTGCTGCGGGTGGAGAAAGGAGAACAGCAGGCACACAGCCACCGACTCCACACCCTCACGTCGCAGCGCCGCGATAATTTCAGGAAGCCCGGAGCTGTCCAGCGGCGTCAGGACGGTACCTTGGTAGTCCACCCGTTCGGCCACTTCAAAGCGCAGATCGGCGGGCACTAACGGCGGGGTCCGTCGCGGCTCCAGGGCATAGAGGTCGGGACGATGCTGACGGCCGATCTCCAGCACGTCCTTGAACCCCTTGGTGGTGATCAGCGCGGTCTTAGCGCCTTTTCGCTCCAGCAGGGCATTGGTGGCCACGGTGGTTCCGTGCACCACAGGACTTGCCGTAGCGGTTGCGGCTAGGTCAACCAGTCCGGCTAGGAAAGCCCGCGCATGGTCGTCCGGCGTGGAGGGCAGCTTGTGCACCTGTAGCTGCCCGTCCGCAATCAGTACAAAATCGGTGAACGTCCCCCCGATATCGACGCCTAATCCCATGCCCGCGCCTCCGTAGAAAAGCAGCGCTATTGTAACGTACTGTCGCAGCAGCGTCGCCGCACAACGGAGAGTCCCCCAGCTATATGGCTGGGGGACTCTGTTACAGCGAACTGTATCTTAAGAAGATGGAGCCATCTTCGTCTCCGCTCCCTCAAGAGGAGCGGGCTAAGGTGATGGTGTAGCCCGTTCTATACAATTACGGATGCTGAGCATTTAAGCACAGCCGGGCAATGGCACAACTAGCTGCCTGCCGTCTTGGGGGCTTCCCGCCAGGTGGACAGCACCGCTTCAATCTTGTCCCGGTCGGCGCTGTAGCCCTGCTCCAGTGGAATATACGATTCCTGCCGTAGCACCCGCTCCACACGGGAGGTCATGGATTCCTGCGGGAGTTTAAGGCGCTGGTTCTTCTCGGGGTCTCGGAATACGTTCATGGGGTCGGCTCCGGACTGCATCACCTTGATCTGGTCCCGTAGCATCCGCCGGAACAGGATGATCCCCTTGTCGGATTCGCCCAGCTTCTCACGGTTGCGCTCGGCAATGGGGGCCGGCCCTTGGCTCACCCAGGCCATGTAGTCCTGGTTGAAGGTGTAGTCCACAATGAAACGGCCCTCTTCATCGAACAGATGCACAATCCGTGCCGGTATCGACTCTTGCTTGGGTGCGCTGGCCCCCGGCGACGGCCGCCAGATGTATTGGGATATGTGGTAGGTGTGTTCGTCGTCAATCGGCACCCGGAACTGCAGCGTACAGTGCGCAGGTGTGCCCACTAGCAGGATGTTGGGGAACACGATGGGGTGGCCCGTCTTCCACAGCTCGTCCTCTTCGTTGCTGTCGGCCACTATCCGCCGCTTGATAATGCCATGCTCGAACGCATCGAAGCCGATCCGCGTGTGCCCGCGCAGCGTCACCATGCCAGCGCCCTTGTCGTTCGGATTGAGAACGCCCTGCACGTACCGTCCAAAGTAGCCGTGCAGCCACTCCGCATGCACCGGGTCCAGGGAGTTCTCCTGGCACTGCAACCAGTTACAGGGCAGTTCGGTGATGGCGATGTCCCGGACGGCGTCATCCCACAGTAGCGGTTCCCAGTTGGGGAACAGTGGCGCCGGCTGCGGCCCCAGGTAGGCCCAGATCAGCCCCACCTTCTCTACGACAGAGTACCCGACGATGCCGCACTTCTCTCGGAACCGTCCGTCTGGGTGTACGGTCTCCTCAAAGGGCTGCTCCACGCACGTGCCGGTGTTGTTGAACTTCCAGCCGTGATACTGGCACCGCAGGCCGTCCTCTTCCACCACACCGTAGGCGAGGTTCACCCGCCGGTGAGAGCACCACCGGTCAATGAGCCCCAGTTGGCCGCTGCGGTCCCGGTAGAGCACTAGGTCTTCCCCCAGAAGGCGCACCTCTTTAGTGCGGAAGGGGCTGGATTCCAACTCCTCTATTGCGCCAATGGGGTGCCAGTAGCGGCGCATCAACTCGCCCATGGGCGTGCCCGGCCCCACTCGAGTTAAGAGTTTATTGTCTTGAACGCTGAGCATGGATGCCCTCCTCTATTGGCCTGCTGGCCAGCATACACTGCGGCGCTGGTGCAAATTGCACGTCAGTGGCGATGTTGTGATTGGCTAGTATTGTATCCTATTCGCGGCTTCTACCCTAATGTCCTTAGCGCGCCGTTGTCAAATGCGGCTATCCCACCTTTGTGCTCAGTCCAACTACGTATCCGGACTTATCACCCTGCCTGCTTGTCCGCGCGCTTGGAGGCGTCCTAGTACTGCCCTGCTGTACGCTCGTGCAATATCGTCTCTATGCAACATGCCTACAACAGTGTTGCTGCCGTCCTGGTCGAGTACCGGTACCTGACGTAGGTCCTTGGCGCTCATACGGGCGGCGGCTTCGCCTAGCGGCTCACTGGCGTAGACCGTCGTGACCGGTCTGCTGGCAATTTCAGTTACAGGCGCTTCAAACCGCTGCGCTTGCAGCGCTTGTTGGAGGTCTTCCGTAGTCACAATGCCCTCCACCTGGCCGTTTTCGGCCAGAATCACCAGCGCGTGCTGGCGGGCTTCCTCAAGTTGGTACACCGCATCGTGAATGCTTAAGCTTGGCGCGGCCAGCGCTACCTCAGTGTGCATCGCGTCCGCCACGCGAACCGTGAGCAGCGGGTCGTCTGCCGGTGTTGTGCTGATGTCAATCCCTCGGCGGCGGAACCCTAGGGTGAAAATGCTATCGGGGCCGAGCGCCTCGGCTACTAAGGTGCTGATGACTACCGCAACCATCAGCGGGAGGATGATCTCATATTGGTGACTGAACTCGAAGATAGTGATCACGGCGGTGATAGGCGCCCGCGTTGCGCCCGCCAGCATCGCTGCCATACCCACCAGCCCGAAGGCGCCCGCGGGGCCTACCTGGCCCGGAAGTCCTAGGCCGGCCAGCGCTCCAAAGGCGGTGCCCACCATTGTGCCCAGAAACAGCAGTGGGCCAATGACACCGCCCGGGCCGCCGGATCCAATGGTGAAGGACACGGCAGCCATTTTCGCGGCCACTAAGAGCAGCAGCAGCGGAATGCCGTAGTTCCCCTCCAGCGCATTGGTGATGGGCTCGTAGCCAGTACCCAAGACTTCTGGCACAAATAATCCCAGGGAGCCTACCAGCAGTCCACCCAGCGCAGGTTTCAGGTATCCCGGTAGCTTGAGGGCTTCGAACGGCGCCTCCACTCCGTAGAGTAGGTGAGTAAACAGGACTCCCAAGATCCCGCAGCCCACGCCCAACAGCGCGTACAGCGCGAACTCGCCGACATTGACGAGCGCGTAGGGCTGCACTATAAAAGCAGGCTCATCCCCAAACGCCGCGCGGCTAATGACTGACGCAGTGACGCTAGCGATAACTACAATCCCGAATGCCCGGGTAGTAAACTGCCCCAGGATTATCTCGAGGGCGAACATTACCCCTGCGATTGGCGCATTGAACGTGGCCGCAATGCCGCCCGCCGCACCGCAGGCCACGAGCAGCTTCGTGCGGTTCTCAGAGGTCCCCAGTGCCTGGCCGACGGTCGAACCTATGGTCGCGCTGATCTGCACAATGGGGCCCTCGCGTCCAGCGGACCCGCCGGAACCCAGGCATAATGCCGTGGCGATGGCCTTCACTATGGCCACTATCGGACGGATGCGCCCGCCCTGCTGGCTGACCGCCAGCATGACCTGAGCGATCCCGCCGCCGCGGGCTTCCCACGCAAAGGCATACAGCACGAGGCCGGCGGCCAGGCCACCCACTGCCGGGAGGCCGATGACGGCCGCGGGGCCTACGACCTGGTAAGCAGCGGGATAAAGGAACTCGAAAAAGAAGGCATGCGTACCCTGGATGAGGTACTGAAAGACAACTGCTGCCACGCCTGTACCCGCGCCCACCAGCAGACCCAGGAGTACGAGCGCCTGTGCCTCGGTAGCGGGTCCACTCCGGAACCATCTCTGAAGGCGCTGAGCCGGTGATGGGGAAGGCGAACTCACGCGTGAGACCGGTAAGGCGATGGATTTGTCACGGGAGCCGCTCCTGTTGCAGGTGCAGCGGCTCGCCACTATCGCGCTGGGGGGCAAAGGAGTATTTCATTAGCTATTGTCCAGACAAATAGACCGAGATTTAATACTGGAGGTTTTGTATAAGGCGGTCAAGGCTCGTGTTCGTTTACAGAGCATCCAAGGGACTGCTCGAGCTTTTTGGAGGAGCGCGGCGCCGTCCTGTACTACCTGCGGCGTACTCCTCCCGCTGCCGGCGAAACGGTTACTCCGCCCGCGCATTTGCCCCTCAGCGGATGCCCTTGCTACAATCGAAACTAGCGAAACTAGCGAAACTAGCGAAACTAGCCGCCGAAGCCAGACGCCGGATCCTACGGATCCAGCTAACGAGCTCCAAGAACGAACTATGGATAGAGTGCATGCCTGAACACCACGCCGCCATACCGGGCTTCATCAAGATGGACTTCCATGTCCATACCCCTGTCTCCCGGTGCTACGACGACAACATGCAGCCTGAGTTGGGGCTGACCACACAACCCGAGCACATTGTCCAAGCCGCCGTGGGCGCAGGCCTACAGGCAATGGCGGTCAGCGACCACAACGCCGTCACCAACATTGTGCCCATGCAACGGGCCGCGGCAGAGCACGGCCTTATTATCTTCCCAGCCATGGAACTGACCACTCAGGGCGGCCATCTCTTGGCCATCTTCGACGTTGAGGCCGACATTGCCCACATGCGCCGGCTACTCGACCAGCTCGAGTTTCCCGAGGAGGAGCACGGCAACGGCTCCTACTCCACCCAGTACTGGCTGGATGAGTGCGCCCGCACCGTTTCCGACTTCGGCGGGCTGGCCGTGGCCGCTCACATCGATCGCGAACCCCGTGGCTTTACCGCGGGCTACTTCGACCGCAGCGTTAAGCAACGCATCCACAGTAGTGACTTCCTGGCCGGCCTGGAGATCACGGACCCTCGCAGCAAGCCGGCCTGGGAGCAGGGCAAGATGCGCCATTTCCCCAAGCCCTACCCGGTGGTGCAGGGATCGGACGCTCACGGCGCCACCGAGGTTGGGCGCCGTCCGACGCACCTCTACATGACCGAGATCAGCCTGGCCGGCCTCCGCGCCGCTTTCGACGAGTATCCGGACTTCGTCAAGTTCCCCCGGGAGCTTGACGAAGTCCGGTAACCGGGCAAACATGAACCGCCGACATTTTGAGCCGAGGGCGTACCCTCGGCTCTTGCTTTGCCCCCCATTTAACGATGAGTTCGCTGAGTGCAGGGCGTGCCATTGGAACGCTGAAGCGAACAGTAAGCGGGATGCTTTTGGGAAGACCGGGCGGCTTCCTCCTTCTCTCGGCTCCTTGTCCCTCGCTCCTGCTTCGTGCTAACATTATTGTCACCCTTGGGAGGGCGTGGAGGGATCGCATAGTGGCCGAGTGCGGGCGCCTGCTAAGCGCTTACCCTGGGAAACTGGGGTCATGGGTTCGAATCCCATTCCCTCCGCCAGCTTCTTTGTTTACTTTACGCGGACGGCGCACAGCCCCAGGGGGGCTTTTTTGGCACAAGCATGAGCACGTACTACATCTGGACGGTGGGCTGCCAAATGAACGTGGCAGACTCCGAGCGCCTTGGCGCTCATCTAGCGTCGCTCGGCTACACGCAGACCGCCACGCCCGAAGCTGCCGACATCGTGGTGGTTAACAGTTGCGTAGTGCGGCAGCAAGCTGAGGACCGAGTGTCCAACAAGCTCAATGCGCTGTGGGCCGCCAAGAAGGTGCGTCCTCAGCAGACCATCGCACTCATGGGTTGTATGGTTGGCCCCCGCACCGAAGAGCTGCAAAAGCGCTTCCCCCACGTTGATGTCTTCATGCGCCCCCAGGCCTTCGAGCCGCTGCTGGACATTGTAAACCGCAGGTCGGTGGCCGATGGCTGCCTGCCGGGCGACCCTGCCCGCGGTGATGGTCTTGCTCTGCCGGTCTCCGGCCCCACCGCCTTTGTTAATGTGGTGCACGGTTGCGATAACTTCTGCACCTTCTGTATTGTCCCTTACCGCCGTGGACGGGAGCGCAGCCGTCCTATCCCCGAGCTGGTGGACGAGGTGCGGAGCCTCGTTTCCCGTGGCGTTCGGGAGGTGACTCTGCTGGGCCAAAAGGTGGACTCCTACGGTAAGGACCTGGACGACGGCTCCGATCTGGCCGATCTTCTGGCCGCAGTGAATGCAGTGGACGGCCTGGACCGGATCCGTTTCCTTACTTCGTATCCACTGGGTGTCACTGACAAACTGGTCGAGGCCGTGGCCAGTTTGGGCAAGGTCTGCGAGCACATCAACATCCCCGTCCAGTCCGGCGACGACGATGTGCTGGCGGCGATGCAACGTGGCTACAGCCTCGGCCAGTTCCGAGACCGCATCGCCCGCATTAAAGACGGCGTGCCGGGGGTCAGCTTGAGCACGGACGTCATCGTGGGCTTCTGCGGTGAGACCGAAACGCAGTTCCGGCATACCCTCGACCTCTTGGAGGAAGTGCGCTTCGATGTAGTACATGTGGCCGCATATTCCGTGCGCCCCGGCACCATCGCCGCCCGCACCATGACGGACGATGTGCCCCAAGAGGTGAAGAAGGAGCGGCTGCACGCCGTGGAGTTGCTCCAGGGACGGATTGCCACTGAGCTAAACGCCGCACTCCTGGGTGAGGAGGCGGACGTTTTGGTGGAAACGCAGCGGGATGGCCGCTGGGAAGGCCGTACCCGCGGCAACAAGGTCACGCACTTCCCGTCGGGCGCCTCGGATCTCCGGGGCGAGTTCGCGGCAGTGCGTATCAATCACACCAGCCCGTGGTCGCTGCAGGGAGAACTGGTGGCTGTGGGCTAAGGCCCGCGCGGGCCCGCCCATCTGGGCAAATGAGTTGGCGCTGGTGCGCTCCGCTCTACAACTCCCTCGATACAATCGAGAGTGCGGGGCGCAAAGACCGGCGCAGTCCTAAGCGTTTGGTACAAGTGAATACTGCGAAGCTCCTGTGGAGGAACATTTTCTCTGCGAGGAGCCGCATCGTCGTATCCGACAATGGTACGAGCGTCCGCGAAAAGGGGGAGCTATGGTGACACAGCAGTACATCGAGCCGGACCTCAAGTGGCAGATCGATAACATTAGCTGTCAGCGCGAGGTTAGCCTAGAAACCGCGCCCTTGACCACTGAGACGGGCTTCCTGCTCTGGCAGAAGGACATCCCCAAGGACTATTGGGGTTTGGGCGGGCAGGAGCTGATAGACCGCATCCACGCGGCCAAAGCCCGTCTCGGCGAGCGCTGTGTAGTGCTCGGCCACCATTACCAGCGGGAGGACATCATCCAGTTCGCGGATTATACGGGCGACTCTTTCAACTTGGCCCGCTGGGCCGCCGAACAGCGTGCCGCCGAGTGCATCGTCTTCTGCGGCGTCCACTTCATGGCGGAGGCGGCCGATATCCTGAGCGCACCCAACCAGCAGGTCATCCTCCCCAATATGTCCGCCGGCTGCACGATGGCGGACATGGCGGACCCAGATGATGTTCTGGACTGCTGGGAGCAACTGAACCAGGCGGGCTTAGCCGCGGAGACTACGCCGGTCACCTACATGAACTCCACCGCCAGTCTCAAGGCCTTCTGCGGCCACAACGGCGGTATCGTCTGCACCTCCTCCAACGCAACGGCGGTGTTGCAATGGGGCTTTGCCCAGCGGCAGCGGGTGCTCTTCTTCCCCGATCAGCATCTCGGCCGCAACACCGTCGTTAAGCTCGGCATCCCTGAGGACGAAATGCTGGTGTGGGACCCTGATCAGCCTTTGGGTGGGCACACCTCTGATGAACTCGCCAGAGCCCGCATCATCCTCTGGCGCGGCTGGTGCTCGGTCCACATGCGCTTTAGCCGAAAGCAGATCGAGGAAGCGCGGGCCAAGTATCCCAGCGTAAACGTCCTGGTGCACCCGGAGTGCACCTTGGACGTGGTGCAGGCCGCCGATTACAACGGCTCCACCGAGTTCATCGTCCGCACAATCAGGGAAGCCCCCGCGGGCAGCGTCTGGGCTGTAGGCACCGAGATCAATCTGGTCAGCCGCTTGGCCCGCGCGCACCCAGACAAGACCGTGTTCTGTCTGGACCCGGTGGTCTGTCCCTGCTCCACCATGTACCGCATTCACCCCGCTTACCTCTGCTGGGTGCTGGAGGAGCTGACCGCGGGGCGTGTGGCCAACCACTTGGCAGTGAATGAGGAGACCGCCCGCTACGCCAAGGTCGCGCTAGACCGCATGCTGGACGTACGATAACGAGTTCCTACGACTACGTCATCATCGGCTCCGGTATTGCCGGGCTTTACACCGCGCTCCTGGCCCGGGAGCACGGCCGTGTCCTTATCGTCACCAAGGGCAGCGTCGATGAGTGCAACACTAAGTACGCGCAGGGCGGTATCGCTGCCGCCGTCGGCCTCGATGACTCTGCAGAGCTGCACTCCCAGGACACTATCACCGCCGGCGCCGGTCTCTGCGACCCCGAGGCGGTGCATATCCTCGCCCGGGAGGCTTCCGACCGCGTCGCGGACCTCATCCGCTTCGGCGTCCCCTTTGATACCGTCCACGGCGAGATCGCCCTCACCCGGGAGGCTGCTCACTCGGTGAACCGGGTGCTCCATGCCGGTGGCGACGCCACGGGGGAGCACATTGAGCTGACCCTCACGGCGTTGGCTCGCTTGCGTAATATCACCATCCTGGAGTATGCCCAGGCCACCCGTATCATCATCCGGAATGGCGCTGCCTGCGGTATTGAGACCATGGACACCCGCAGCCACACCCTCCACGAATACGAGGGGCGGCATGTAGTGCTTGCCTCTGGCGGCGCGGGCCGTCTCTTCACCATCACCACCAACCCGGAAGTCACCACCGGCGACGGCATCGCTCTGGCGTATCGCGCGGGCGCAACGCTGGCTGATATGGAGTTCTTCCAGTTCCACCCCACGGCCCTTCGTCTTCCCGGCGTGCCGGTCTTTCTCGTCTCCGAGGCGGTCCGAGGTGAGGGCGGGATTCTCCGCAATGAGGCGGGCGAGGCGTTTATGAAGGAGTACGATGCCCGCGCCGAGCTGGCGCCGCGGGACATCGTGGCTCGCAGCATCGTTGATCAGATGCAGCACACCGGCCAGGACCACGTCTATTTAGACGTTACCCACCTGCCCGCAGCCATGCTGACCGCACGCTTTCCCCAGATTTTCCGGTTTTGCATGGACCATGGCGTAGACATAACCAAGGACCGCATACCGGTGGCACCCGCCGCCCATTACATGATGGGCGGTGTGAGGACCAACGTTTGGGGAGAAACCACCATTCCCCAGCTTTATGCCTGTGGTGAATGTTCATGCACCGGTGTCCATGGCGCAAACCGCCTGGCCAGCAACTCCCTCATGGAGGTGCTGGTCTTCGGCAAACGCGTCATCGCCCGCAGCCTGGGCGAGGGCGAGTCTTCCCCGGTGCTCGGTCCGAACGATCAGATCCTCGCGTTCACCGACCTTGAGCTGAACGGCGATCAGAATGGCGATACTGCGGGCGATCTCTCTCTGGCCGGTCTGCAAGATCTCCTCTGGAACAACGTTGGCATCCTCCGATCCGGCCAGCGCCTCCGCCACGCAGTTGCCCAGCTCCGGAGATGGGACGAGCGTCAACCTACGCCCCGCGACCGCAGCGGCCACGAACTTGCCAACTTACTGACCATCGGCCGCCTCATGGCCGAGGCCGCGCTGCTGCGGGAGGAGAGCCGTGGCGCCCACTACCGTACCGACTTTCCGGAGCCATCCGAGGCTTGGCGACGGCGCATCGCCTTCACCCGCCCAACTGAGTAGCAAAACGCCGGGACAGCTACAACCCCCTATTCCCTATTGCGTTCCCCTGAAGAAAACTCCACAATGTGTGGCACATTCGGCCACGCCAGCCCGCGAGAGTAAGGGAGGACAACATGGCTCGCACGGTCATCACCATTGCCCGCCAGATGGGAAGCGGAGGCGATTTAGTGGCTTCCGAGTTAGCCCAATCCCTGGGCATTCAACTCATCGACCATGAGATCATCCACGCGGCAGCCGAAGGTGCTGGTGTCGCACCGGAGGCCATTAGCCAGGCGGAGAGTGCGCCGAGCATGCTGGAGCGCATGTTGGAATACCTTGGTCATCACACGGGCGGCCTCGATCCCCTAACCGACTTCAGCATGGAGGGTGCTTTCACCCCCGCTCTGGCCACCGATAGCTACCGCGCCCTCATTGAACAGGTCATCCGCAAGACCGCCATGGAGACCGACGCCGTTATCGTTCGCCACGCCGGGGCCGTTGTGCTGCGAGACATGCCTTGGGTCTTCCGTGTTCTTATTTGCGCTCCCACTAGCATCCGCATCCAGCGGCTCCAGGAACACGAGCACCTTTCTTCAGAAGAAGCGGAGCGACTCCTGCGGGAAGACGATAAGCAGCGCATCGACTTCTTTCAGACCTACTACAAGGTGAACTGGCTGAATCCCGCGATCTACGATTTGTGTCTCAATACCACGCATCTTGACGTGCCTCAGGCGGTTGATCTCATCAAGAACGCACACGGCAAGGCCGCGCTACAGTAGGAGGGCTCATGGCAGAGGAGCGACCAAACGTTACGCTGCCCATTCTGGAGTCAGAGCTACTCCGCATCATTGACACCGCCCTCGCTGAAGACCTGAGCATGGGCGACGTGACCACCGATAGCCTTGTGGATCCCGAGTGGCGGGCAGAGGGTGTGGCTATCGCCAAAGAGGGCGGTATTCTGGCGGGTATGTCCCTTGCTATCGCGGTGTTCAACCGACTCGATCCTGCCATTCAGTGCACACCCTTGTTCACCGACGGCGCTCGGATACAGCAGGGTGATGTCATTGCGCAGGTGTCCGGTCCTGCGGGGAACATTCTCCGTGCCGAGCGGGTCGCCCTGAACTTCGTCCAGCGGCTGAGCGGCGTGGCTACCGAAACCGCTCGCTACGTGGAAGCGGTTAAAGACTTGCCGGTTCGGGTGACCGAGACCCGTAAGACCACGCCCGGCCTGCGCACTCTGGAGAAGTACGCCGTGCGCGTTGGCGGCGGCCACAACCACCGCCAGAACCTCGCCGATGGCGTGCTCATCAAAGACAACCACCTGGAAGCCGCCGCGCTGGCCGGCTATACGCTGACCGATGCAGTTCGCCGTGCTAAAGCCCAGGCCACCCACATGGTACGTATTGAGGTGGAGGTGGAGACGCTTGATCAAGTCAGGGAGGCCGCAGCGTCCGGCGCCGACTGGATCCTCCTCGATAACATGCCGGTGGACATGATGGGAGAGGCCGTCCGGATTATCGGCGGTCGGGCCAAAGTGGAGGCCTCCGGCGGCATAACCATCGAGAACATCCGCGCCATCGCTGAGACCGGCGTCGATCTCGTCTCCTCGGGCGCCCTCACCCATTCCTACAAAGCCCTGGACATCAGCCTCAAGCTCCGCTACCAAGTCACCAACGTTTAACCCGGGCGCAGCGCGGCCTATGGCCCGCCGGTTCGCATCCAATCCCCCGGGTGTTCTGGTAGTTCTGTTGAAGCGCAGACTCTCCACACTCTTCATGCTGGGCATGCTGGCAGCGCTGCTGCCGGGGCAGCCTGCCAAGCCTGCGGTGGCGGGCGAGTCCGCTCCGCTGGGCGCAATAGTGTGGCATGGTGAGTTCGCTGGCACGGATTGGCAGGCTCAGTGGGGTGTTGCGCGTCTGACCTGGGGCGAAGACAATCTCTCGGTTGTGCCCGACCCTGCTGGCGCGTTCGCAGAGGCGCTACGGGTGGCCTATCCCGCCGGTTCGCTGAGTCCCAGCGGTGCTGCGCTGTACGGTAGGAAGCGTGGCGGTGCTTCGTTCAAGCTGCAGTTGCCGGGTGGACCCTACGACGCCTTGGCTCTGCGGTACCACGTGCGATTTGGCGAGGGCTTTGAGTTTGTACGCGGCGGCAAGCTCCCCGGCCTGTACAGCGGCACCCACTACGCTGGCGGCAACATTCCGGATGGTACCAACGGCCTCTCCACACGCTATATGTGGCGGAGCGGCGGAGCCGGCGAGATCTATGCCTACCTCCCCACTAGCGTTGACTATGGCACCTCGCTAGGGCGCGGCAACTGGGTATTCCAGCCGGGTCGGTGGTATGAGTTAGTGCAGGTGGTAGAGCTAAACGACCCCGACCTGGCGAATGGCCGCATCCGGGTGTGGGTGGACGGCACACGGCTACTGGATGCCCAGCGCTTAACCTTCCGCACGACGAGTATGCTGGGGATTGAAGGGCTGTTGTTCTCCACTTTCCACGGTGGCAGTGACCCCACTTGGGTGCCGGAGCACGATGTGTACGCCGAGTTCGCCGACTTCTCGGTGATGCGAGTGGTACGCGCGGGCGACCATCCGGTGCTCACCGGCCCCGAGGACGGCGCGCTGACCGAGGGCTTTGCCGCCCACCTAACCTGGGTGAAGCCAGACGACGCGGCGCTCCAGCAGGTGCAGGTGATCCCCGCGCACAACGACGGGCCCGGCGTGAACGTGGTGTTGGGAGCCGAAACTACGGAGCTATATCTGCCCATGGCGCCGGAGCGGTACGGCCTGCTGCCCGGCATGTTATACGTCTGGCGGGTGCGCAGTAGCAGCACAATGGCGGATCCCGCGAGCAACGCGGGCTGGAGCGAATGGGCAGTGAGGCAGTTCCGCACACCAAGCGTGGACGCCACCTCGATCACTCAGGTGTCACCCACCGCCGGAGCCACGGTGTCTACATGGACCCCGACGCTGGTGTGGACGGAGCGCGCCCAGGGCGTCTTTTACTATGAGGTGCAGCTCAGCCGCGATCCGTGGTTCAACACTAACCCAGCGACCGCTGTGGCGCCCGTGTACTGGAACCTGGTGCATGGGGGACAAACCACGCCTCCGAACAGCTACACCGTACCCGCAAATGCACCGCTTGCAGCCGGCCAGGTCTACCATTGGCGCGTGAGACCGCGCATTCAGGGTGACGGCGTGCCCGTTGCATGGTCGGCGCCGGCCAGCTTCACCGCCGGTGCCGCAGCAAAGCAGTAGCCCGGACGGCCACATCTTGGTTAGCGGATGACACGTTTGTGGACGTGTGGCGGATGTACCGTTACCGCTTGTGGTGAGCTGGTCGGATCATGAACGGTAGCCCGCTTAGTCCGTGCTCTGGAGCATGAGCGTAACCGGCCCATCGTTCTCCAGCCGCACTCGCATGTGCGCACCGAAGGTGCCCGATGCAACGCTCACGTTCAGTTCCGCCAGCGCCGCGCGGAACACGGCTATCAGTGACTCCGCCTCCTCCGGCGATGCGGCGTTCGTGAAGCTGGGGCGCCTGCCCCGGCGGGTGTCCGCCATGAGGGTGAACTGGCTGACTACCAGCATGGCGCCGCCCACGTCCAGTGAAGAAAGATTAAACCGCCCAGTGTGGTCCGAAAATATCCGGAGCTGGGCGGTCTTGTCTGCTAAGAAACGGGCGTCGGTTTCGGTATCGCCGTGCTCAACGCCCAGAAGAACCAATAGCCCCGGGCCTATGGAGCCAACAACTGCTCCCGCTACCTCTACCTCGGCCCAGGAGACGCGCTGCAACAGCGCCTTCATAGGCTAGGCGTCGGAGCTTGCGGCCGTGCTGGTAGCGGTGGACTTTGCCTTCGATTCCTTGGGCGCGCTGCTGTCCTTGTCCTTGGATTCGCTGCTGTCCTTGTCCTTGGGCGCGCTGCTGTCCTTGTCCTTGGATTCGCTGCTGCTTCCCTCCGACTCACCGTTGCCGTTGAGGCTTGCGCTGGAGGCACGGCGATTATCGGTGATGTGCCAGCCACTGCCCTTGAACACAATGCCCACGGGTTGAATGAGGCGGCGCGCTTCCACCAGGCATTTCGGACAGGTGGCCTCGGAGGGGTCGTTGAAACCCTGCCGCAGCTCAAACCGGTGGTCACAGACCGGGCAACCATACTCATAAATCGGCATTGTTACTCTTTCCCCTACACCGCAGACGGGGTGTCTCAGGTTTGTGTTTCGTGAGCGTTCCTAATTTTAAGCAGAAACCGAAACGGCGGCCTGAAGCGGACGCACTTGGATTTTTGATGCCGCGCTCATCCCGAGCGTGACCTCATGGCCGTTCAACAGGATGGTTATGGTCCCCGCGCCGGGCACGGTGTCCACCACGCCTACGTGGGCGCCGGGTATCAGCCCCTGGCTCCACAGGTGGCGCAGCAACTTCGAGTCTACCTCCGCGTGCTCCACCACACGTTCCACCACGAATTCCTGACCTGGGGGGGCGTCTTCCAATCGCACCCCCACGTAGACCGGTGGCGGCCAGTTGCCCGGGATGGGGTTGCCGTGTGGGCAGGTAGTGGGCTCACCCATGATCTTGGACAGGCGCTCCACGATCTCAGCCGAGAAGGCATGGGCCAGTTTGTGGGCGCCCTCGTCCGCCTGCGCCCAATCCAAGCCTATGACGTCGGTCAACCAGCGCTCGGCTACGCGGTGCCGGCGTACCGTATCTTCGGCCTTCAGGCGTCCCTCCGCGGTGAGCGAGATGATGTGATGCTCATCCATGGTGATAAGGCCGCGTTGCACTAACCGATGAAGCGCTTCCGTCACTGTAGGTGCACGCACACTCATAAACTCCGCCACGCGTGCCCCTATAACGGTTACACCTTCACTTTCCAGGATGTAGATCTTTTCTAGATACTCATCTAATGCGCTTGCTTTAGGCATGAGATGCGCTCCTTACCCCTGGAGCACGGGCGCTGACCAGGGCCGACTTTGATGCAGTAGTACAGGGAAGCTATGGTGAATAAAGAGGAGGCTATCTCACTACTCAATGCGATATAAAGCTATGCTGAGTATAGGCGCCGACACTAGCGTTGTCAAAGTTATGGACGGATACGGACGGATTGCACGGGCTCGTAGTGTGGGTGGAATGCGTTCCCCCCAAGCCGAGCGCAGGGGTAGGGTGGCCAACACGCACCCAAAGCTCCACTTAAAGCTCCTATGGATGCGCACATGGAAGCGCATCGCGTAAGGAAGCGTATGGCACGTCCGTTCTTCCAGGCTAGCCGCCCGGTACTCGTTGCGCCGGAGTATCCAGGGCAAATGAGGAGACCCGATGCCGCAATAAACGCCGGCTTGCCACGTATACTTGATCGGGGCCGCTCAACCTACCGTCAGAGACAATGCAGCGCGTGGCCAGCGTGGTAAATGCTTGCAGCAAAGACTACCATCCTTAGGTAGCGCATTAGACTAAACCACATGCAACTGACCGGACTCCTCCCCTTGATCCGACAGGCGCCTGCCTACCAGCGTCTGCGGGATGGCCGCGCCCCGGCCGCCGGCGTTACTGACCTTGGAGTGCTGGAGGAAGCCAAGCCGGCCCTCATCGCGGCGCTGGCCCAGGAGACCGCAGTGCCGATACTGGTGCTCACGGCGCGGGCGGGGAGCGCGACCCAGCTTATCGATCAGCTGCAGACGTGGCTGGGCGAGGACGGGCACATACTCGCCTTCCCCGAACCCGATAGCCTCCCCTACGAGCGACTGAACCCGGACGTCCGCATCGTTCAGGAACGCCTCCGCACCCTTCATGCGCTGTCCCAGGGTTCGGCGGATCGGCCGCCGGTTATTGTCGCCGGTGCGGATGCCGCTGCCACTCGCACCATCGCGCCGGAGGCCTTCCGCCGTGCTGTGATAACCCTGCGCCAGGGCGACCGTCTGTTCTGGGACAAGCTTGCTCCGCAGCTGCTGCGCCAGGGCTACGAGCTGGCCACCACCGTGGAAGAGCCGGGGCAGATGGCCCGGCGGGGTGGCATCATCGATTGCTTTCCGCCGCACTTGGATCAGCCCGTCCGCATCGAGCTGTTTGGCGACGAGATCGACAACATCCGCTTCTTTGACTTGGAGAGCCAACGTTCGTCTTCCCTGACCGACTGCGTGACCATTCTGCCTGCCTGGGAGCTGCTCCTCCCGCCGCTCGTCGACGACCCGGCCTCGCTCAACCTCGCCGCGCTCGGCCCGGACCGGCGCCGGCTCTTCACCGATGAGTTGGCGCGGCTCCAGGAAGGAGCGACGACGCCCACCCCCTGGTTTTACGCGCCGTTGTTCAACCACGCCTCATTGCTGGACTACCTTCCCGCCGACGCGCTGGTAGTGCTGGATGAACCTAGGGAGATGAAATACGCGCTGGAGGAATATCACCGCCAGGCCCAACAGCAACGGCAGGAGTTGATGAGCCAGGGCGAGTTGCCGCCCGATTTTCCCCTCCCTTACGAATCACCCGACGCCTTTGTGCGGGCGGTCGCCGCCCGCCGCCCCGTCGCCTTCCACCGCTGGGGCGATCCTAATCGCCGCGGCGAAGGCGAAGGCGACGAAACCCCTCAGGATTTTGCCCCGCTGCCGGGCTACGCAGGCCGCTTGCGTGGCTTCATGGGCGACCTCCGCCGGAGCTGGCGCGCCGGCGAGCGAGTGGTGCTCCTGTCCCTCCAATCTCAACGGCTGGTCGACCTGCTGGCCGAGGAAGGCATTGTGGCGCAGCCGGTGGATGATGTGCTCGCGCCGCCGGAACCGGGGTCGGTCACCATGCTCCACGGCAGTCTGCCGGGCGGGTGGGCGCTGCAAGGAGCCGGCGATGAGGACGAGGGCGCCTCGCTGCGCCTCTTTACCGACGCCGAGCTTTTCGGTTTTGTAAAAGAGCGTCGTCGGCGGATAGCCGCCCGCAAGTCCCGCCGTGAGCATGTGCTCCTTAGCCTTAGCCCCGGTGATCACGTGGTGCACATTGAGCATGGCATTGCCCGCTTCGTGGCCACGGTCACCATGGAAGAACAGCCCGGTCTCACACGTGAGTACCTCCACCTCCAGTACGCCGAGGGCGCGCGTCTCTACGTCCCCACTGAGCAGATCGATAGAGTGGCTCGCTACATCGGTCCCAGCGATCATGCGCCGGTGCTCAGCCGCCTGGGCGCGCAGGAATGGGAACGGGCGAAAGAGCGAGTGAGGAAAGCCGCTGTTAATGCCGCTAAAGAGCAGTTGGAGACCACCGTGGCCCGTCAGGTGCAGCTTGGTCATGCCTTTGGCGAGGACACCGTATGGCAGCAGGAGTTGGAGGCTTCCTTCCCTTATGTGGAGACTCCTGACCAGTTGGATGCACTCCATGAGGTCAAGATCGATCTTCAGCAGGAGCGCCCCATGGACCGACTGGTCTGCGGTGACGTGGGCTACGGCAAGACCGAAGTGGCGGTGCGCGCGGCGTTCAAGGTGGTGCAGGAGGGCATGCAGGTAGCTGTACTAGCCCCCACCACGGTGCTTGCGCAGCAGCATTACCAGACCTTCACGCAACGGATGGGCGCGTTCCCGGTCAAGGTGGAAGTCCTCAGCCGTTTCCGCTCCGAACGGGAGCAGGCGGCGGTGCTCCACGGTCTCGCCGACGGCTCGGTGGACGTGGTCATCGGTACCCACCGCCTCTTGCAGCGCGACGTCAGCTTCAAGCGCCTTGGCCTCGCCGTCGTTGATGAAGAGCAGCGCTTTGGCGTCCTCCACAAGGAATTCTTCAAGCGGATGCGCAATCAGGTGGACGTGCTCACCCTTACCGCTACGCCCATCCCGCGCACCCTCTACATGGCCCTGGTGGGCGTGCGGGACATGAGCCTCATGGAGACGCCGCCGGAGGAGCGCCTGGCCATCAAAACCTACGTCATGGAGTTCGACGAAGCCACTATTCGCCAGGCTGTTTTGCGGGAGTTGGAGCGCGGCGGTCAAATCTTCTTTGTTCACAATCGGGTGCAGACCATCAGCTATCTTGCCAAAGAGCTGGGGCGCATCGTGCCGGAGGCCTCGATGGCAGTGGCCCACGGCCAGATGCCGGAGGAGCACTTGGAGCGGGTGATGGTGGACTTTGGCGCGGGCGAGTACGACGTGCTGATCTGCACTACTATCATCGAATCTGGGCTGGACATGCCGAATGTCAACACTATCATCATCAACGACGCTGACAAGCTAGGCCTGGCGCAGCTCTACCAACTCCGGGGCCGAGTGGGCCGCGGCTCCAGTCGGGCGTATGCCTATCTCCTCTACACCCGCAACAAGGCCCTCACGGAGAAGGCCCAGAAGCGCCTCCAGGCGGTCTTCGAGGCCACCGATCTCGGCGCGGGCTATTTCATCGCGATGAAAGACCTGGAAATTCGCGGCGCGGGTAACCTATTGGGCGTGGAGCAGAGCGGGCATGTTAGCGCGGTAGGCTTCGACCTCTACTGCCGTATGCTGACCGCCGCCGTGGAGGATGCCAAAGCCGAGGTGCAGGGCCTGCCCGCACCCTCCCAGCAGCCCCGGCCGCCTCAAGTCACTGTGGACCTGGGCCAGCCTGCCTACCTTCCGGATGATTACGTGCCGGAGTTGGAGGCCCGCCTCGATCTCTACCGTCGCCTTGCCCTCGCCCAAGAGGTCGATGATCTCGACGATGTGGCCGAGGAGTTGCACGATCGCTTCGGCCCTTATGATGGCGGTCCCGTCGCCAACCTACTCTTCGCCGCCCGGGTGCGCGTCCTGGCCACCCAGGCCGGCATGGCGGCGGTCACCCGTCTGGATGACCGCCTAACCCTCCGCCTATTGGATGGGCTTCGGGTGAACCATGAGGCGCTGCACGGCGTGAAGGAAGCCCAGCCCGGCCAGAACCAGGTGCGCGTCCAGTTGCCGGGCCGCCCCCAGCGCTGGCAGCCCATTGTAGAAGATGTTCTCATCCGTCTCCGCCGCTAACGCCTACGGTCATCCCGAACGTAGTGAGGAGTCTGTGGTGGGCGGCTTTGCTCCTGAAGACAACCCTTAGCCGGACAACCCTTAGATGGAAGAGATGGAAGCCTATCCTGCTGGGCGCCGCCCTTCAGGGCGACGGCTCGCGTGCTCCCGACCCCGGCTTTTCGCACCGTTTCCTAGCGCTTGTACAACGGTTATCCTATGCCCACCCATTGCCCCACCCACGCCACCTGCGATACAATCACTCACGCCCCTGATGTGCCGAGGTAGCTCAGTCGGTAGAGCACATGACTGAAAATCATGGTGTCGACAGTTCGATCCTGTCCCTCGGCACCACCCCCCTTCACTGCTTCAAGATGGCCGCGCTTAAGCCGGTGATAGCCCTGAGCTAGCTATCTTTGCATGTAACGAAGCCAATTACCTTCGCGTGCTCGTGCCTTTCCGTGCGCTTTCCCACTGAGATGCGATAGCCTGGTATTGCAGCATCAGTTATACCGCCGCGTGGGACTATGCTGGCGCATCGGGTATAATCGGGCTGCTTGTGGAAATCCGCGCATTCAAAAGCCCAATGAGGAGTGATTATATGGCAGAAATCGATGAAGTAAGGGCGGAAGTTGCCGCCGGGAACCGGGCGCTGGCGGAATTGGGACTTGCGGTAGGGGTCCGGGCGTCGCTGGGACACGTGAGCATGCGCGTGCCCTCTGACCCCACAAAGTTTGTGGTGAAGGGCCGCGGTTACCGTTTGGATGCATTGCACGTCATGCGCCCGGAGGACATGGTCACCTGCGACATGGATGGCAACTGGGTGGACGGTCCGCCTGATTCGCTCCAGTGCAACGAGATCAAGATCCATTCCTGCATCTTCCAGCACCGTCCGGAGGTGCAGTCCATTACCCACGTGCATCCGGACTATACCGTCCTCATGAGCGTGCTGGAGCAGACGCTTGCTCCCATGGCCCAGGAAGGGATTCACATGGTCCAGAAACCCTTGCCGGTCTACCCGAGGACTAAGATCATTGAGTCCGAAGCAGAAGGGCAGGAGGTGGCCGGTCTATTGGGAGACGGCCCGGCGGTGCTCCTTTACGGACACGGAGCGGTGACGGTGGGCGGTTCCGTGGGCGAGTCGGTCACGGCGGTGGCCCAGTTGGAGCACCAGGCGCGCCTTAATTACCTTGCGCTGTGCGCCCTGGGGACGGACCATCCGCGTATCCCCGACGGCCTGGCCGCGGAGGTCCTCAACATTGCCCCGCTGGAGCAGCCCCATTTCAAGGCCCGGTTGCCGCACATCCGGCGCCCAACCCGCGCAGGTATCTGGCCGTACTATCGTGATATAGTGAGCCGGGGCATGTAGCGTCCCGTGTTCTAGCAGAAGGAGCACAGTTATGGCGACGACCCAATCGGAACCGGTGCTAGGCAGCGCGGCGTTTCCGCGCAAGCTCAAGATGGCGATGATAGGCATTGGCGTCGGCGGAGCGGAGATCCTGCCCGCGATGGATGCGACGCCGCAAATCGATCTGGTGGCAGGCTGCGACATCAACCACACCACGCTCCAGCGCTTCAACGAGCGCTATGGCGGCAAGACCTATGACAATATCGAAGCGCTCTGCAAAGATCCGGACGTAGAGGGCGTGTGGATCTCTAGTCCCAACGCGTTTCACGCAGAACACACCATCATTGCCGCCAACCACGGAAAGCACGTGGTGGTGGAGAAACCCATGGCCATTTCGATGAAGGAAGCGGACGCCATGATCGAGGCGGCAGAAAGGAACGGCGTTAAGCTGCTAGCTGGCCATACGCGGAGCTTCACCCCGGCGGTTACTGCCATGCGTAAAGTCATCACGTCCGGGCGGCTGGGCGCGCTCCGCGCCATTCACATGTGGGCCTTCACTGACTGGATGCTGCGTCCCCGCTCCGCCCAAGAGCTGGACTTCAAACAGGGCGGCGGCGTCCCATACCGTCAGGGACCGCACCAAGTGGACACAGTGCGAGTGCTGGGCGGCGGGAAGCTCCGCAGCGTTCGCGCCGTCACCGGCCAGTGGATGCCGGAGCGGCCGATACCGGGCTATTACAATGCGTTCATGGAGTTCGAGGATGGCGCAGTAGCCTCAATTGTCCACAACGGCCACGGCTACTTCATCGGTGCCACTCTGGTGAATTGGGGCGAGGACAAGCACCAATTCACGGTGGAGG
Source organism: Dehalococcoidia bacterium (assembly GCA_965261835.1). Taxonomy (GTDB): domain Bacteria; phylum Chloroflexota; class Dehalococcoidia; order SHYD01; family SHYD01. The sequence continues at coordinate 1,078,961 of OZ253478.1, forward strand.
GACGAATCGCCAAGCGCAACTCTATCCGCGACAAGACCCGTGATGAAGAGGCGGAGAAGCAGGACATGCGCATTGGCGGCGTACGGGAGCGGGAGGTCTTCCGCCGTCGCGAGCCGGAGCCCTGGACGCCGGAGGACCTGGGGATGGTGGTGGTGACGTGCGAACGCGGCGATATCCGTCACTCCCAGTACGGCATCTACATCCACGACGACACTGGTGTTCACGAGGTCATCACCGACCTTGGGAAGGAGTTGGGGCCGTCTCAACGCCGCGGCGAGCTGGAGGAGTTCTATGATGCGGTGGTGCTGGGAAAACCGCTGTACCACGATGGCCGCTGGGGCATGGCGACGCTTGAAGTCTGCTTAGCTCTGATGGAGTCCTCCAGCGAGCGGCGGGAAATCATGCTGACCCACCAGGTAGCCCTGCATCCGGAGTACGACGCTCATGTGGATGATGAGATGGCCGGTATTGCCGGGTTCTAGACGAGTGTAAGTAACGAATTGGCCCCGCTCTTATTGAGCGGGGCCAATTAATTTTCCGTTGTAGCACTATAGTAACAGTAGCAATTGATGGGGGGTTTACGGCTCTTCTAGAGTGAATTGGACGCCCTCTGGGGAATCCAGCGCATCCAGGGTCAGGCCATCCAGTGCGGTCGCCACTGCATCATCCATCACGAGGACAGTTCGTTCACCATGTTTCATCATTTGGTCACCCGCACGCGCCTCATCAATCGTAAGACCATACTCATCCTCGCTCTCCTGCACCAAGCGAAAACTGTGGTCCATGCTTGGGGCGCTAGTCTCCAGGGTCATTACCAATACATCGAGCGCATGCTCGGTAACGTTTACCATCAGCAGCTTCCTTTAGCGTGTATCCAACGGGCATCCAACGTTGATTTACGTGGCTCCTGCCAACGGAGACAAGAATCAAGTTACTCTATACTGGGTGTTGAAATCGAGTCAAAGCCGCCGACTTCTTGCGAGCCGTGCGGTGCGACAAGCCTTGGTGAGCCCGAAGCCTTCCCGAAGAACGTTAAGGTGACCGGATGTCAGTAACCAGAAGCCGCCGTGGGCGCGTCGAGCTTGTTCAGCTCGAGTGTGATGGTGAACTTGTTACGTCCGATGCGCTTGGCCTGCAACGCGTCTGCGCTGAGGTAGCCGCCACTCCCGATGTCCTTGCCGTGGTCTTCACAGGAACCGGGTGTGTCTTCTGCACCGGCGAACTGCCCCCAGAGCCGATTGGTGAGGGTGAGTTTCTGGCTGAGCCGGATACCCCTGGCGCGAGCGCAGTACGCGCGCTCGCGTCGTTGCCGGTGCCTGTCGTGGTGGCCGTCAACGGCGCCGCCGCCGGCCTCGGCGTGGAGTTGGCGCTGGGCGCTGATATCCGGCTGGCCTCGCAGCACGCGACGTTCCAGATGACGCAGGCAGCTGGGGGGATACTGCCTTATGCTGGCGGCACCCAGCGGCTGCCGCGCGTGGTGGGGCGGGCCGCCGCACTGGAGTTGTTGCTCTTGGGTGAGACCATCAACGCACAAGATGCGTGGCGTATGGGACTTGTCAGCAAGGTACTGCCGCCGGAGCAGCTAGAGCAGGAAGCGCTTAGCCTTGCCCAGCGCATTACCGAGAAGGCGCCCATTCAGGTGCGTTATCTGCGGGAAGCAGTGCAGAAGGGGTTGGACCTGACCTTGGACCAGGGATTGCGGCTGGAAGCGGACCTGTACTTCCTCATCCAGACCACGGCCGACCGCATGGAGGGCATCCGCTCCTTCTTGGAGAAGCGGCCGCCGAACTTCCGGGGCGAGTAGCCGTGGCTGCGCTCCTTGCCTTCCTCCCTGATGGCTACCGGTTGCTGCGGCCGCGGTCTCAACACAAGGCGCGGAAACACGACGCACAGGGCACGCTATGAGCTTTCAAACCATCATCTATGAAAAGACCGGCAACATCGCCTGGGTTACGCTGAATCGCCCGGAGCGCCGCAATGCCTACAGCGTCCAGATGCGAGACGATATGTATGACGTGATGAGCGCCATCCGGGACGACTCCGAGGTGCTGGTGGCCGTGCTCAAGGGTGCGGGAGATCGCGCCTTCTGCGCCGGCGCAGACCTCACCGAGTTTGGCAGCGCGCCATCGCCGGTTATTGCCCGACAAGTACGTTGGGAGCGTGACGTGTGGGGTCTGATGTTGGCTATGCCTCAGCCTCTCGTTGCCGCCATCCACGGCTTCTGCCTGGGATCCGGGCTGGAGATGAGCCTTTGTTGCGACCTCCGTGTTGCCTCGGATGACGCGCAGTTCGGGCTGCCGGAAGTGGGGCTTGGCATCATCCCCGCGGCGGGCGGCAGTCAGACCTTGCCTCGGGTAGTGGGCCGCGCCCAGGCACTGGCCATGACCCTCACCGGTGATTTCATCGACGCGGCCGAAGCGTACCGTATCGGCCTGGTGCACCGGGTGGTGCCGCGGGATCGCCTATATGAAACCGCCCAAGCCTTGGCCGACCGCCTCCTTCAGCAGGACCCGGTCATCGTCCAGGCTGCCAAGCGGGTCGTCACCCGCGGCCTGGACCTCCCTCTTGCCGAGGGGCTGGCGCTGGAGGCCCAGTACGTTGGCCTCACCCTCAGTAGGCGAAAGCGGAACGATCCTTCATAATAAGAGGCCATGCAGAATATCCCGCCCTCCCATCTCTACCAGGTCATAGTGATTGGCGCGGGGCACGCGGGCTGTGAGGCCGCCTTGGCCGCGGCCCACATGGGTTGCCGTACCTTGGTGCTCACCATGAACCTGGACTCTGTGGCGACCATGCCCTGCAACCCTTCCATTGGCGGACCGGCCAAGGGCCACCTGGTACGGGAGATCGACGCCCTGGGCGGCGAGATGGGCAGTGTCGCGGACAAGACGTTCATCCAGATCCGGCTGCTCAACACTGGCAAAGGCCCGGCGGTGCAGGCGTTGCGGGCTCAGTCGGACAAGCGGCTCTACTCCCAGACCATGCAGCACGTGCTGGAGCACACCCCCAACTTGGACGTGAAGCAAGGCCAGGTGCTGGAGCTACACCCCTACCGAAGTGAGGCCGATGATCCGCCGCCGGGGCGTTCAACCTATCCTGCGGCGGCCGGCCGTGGCGCTCCCACCGGGGGAAACCATGCGTGGCCGGAGCATCTCCCTGACCATCTCTTGGAAGTGTGCACTGCGGGCGGGGGCCGCTATCTTGCCGCGTCGGTGGTGGTCACCACCGGCACCTTCCTCTCCGGTCGCTTGGTCTCGGGCGAGTCAGTTACGCCCGGTGGCCGTGCGGGCGAGTTCCCCGCCATCGGTCTGTCCGATTGCCTGCGACGTCTCGGCTTTCGCCTAGGCCGGTTGAAGACTGGCACGCCGCCGCGGGTCGACGCGCGCACCATTGATTTTTCCCAAACCGTCGTTCACGCCGGGCATCCAACCCCTCTGTATTTTAGTTTCCGGCATCTACAGCATCGTGAGGAAGCGGACGGACTCGCCGCGCGCTTCCCGCCGCCGAACCCGGTCTACCCGCAGCCTGAAGCCGCGTGCGGCGAACCGGTCGGACCACGCGCCTGCGCATGGCGTCCACAGCTACCCTGCTATCTGGTCCATACCAACGGGGAGTTCCATCGCCACATCCTGGGCAACCTGGATAGAGCGCCCATGTTCAACGGCGCCATTCAGGCGCGGGGACCGCGTTATTGCCCGTCCATCGAGGACAAGGTCCATCGCTTTCAGGAAAAACCGGCCCACCCACTGTTTCTGGAGCCGGAGGGCTGGGAAACCAACGAAGTCTACGTTCAGGGCGCAAACACCAGCCTGCCGGAGGATGTCCAGCTTGCCATGCTGCGCACTATCCCTGCGTTGGCCCGCTGTGAGGTGACCCGCATTGGCTATGCTGTGGAGTACGACTTTGTGGAGCCGGATCAGACCCAGGTGACCTTGGAATCCAAGCGCGTTCAGGGTCTCTTCTTCGCTGGCCAGATCAACGGCACTACCGGCTATGAAGAGGCCGCAGGTCAGGGCATTCTGGCGGGAATCAATGCCGCCCGCCGTGCTCAAGGCCGCCCCGCGGTGATCCTGCGGCGCGATCAGGCGTATATCGGCGTGATGGCGGATGACCTGGTGACTGGCGAGCTCTCCGAACCCTATCGGATGCTGACGTCTCGGGCGGAGTACCGCCTCCTGCTGCGGCAGGACAACGCCGATCTAAGGCTGACGCCCCTTGCCTATGACCTAGGCCTCGCCTCAGCGGAGCAGTACCGCGACGTCGAGAACCAGCGCGACGCCATCGCGTGGGAACTGCAGCGACTCGACAAGACCTTCCTCAGCCTGAATAGTGCGAACGTGGAGCGCCTGGCGCAACGCCGTCTGCACGATATCACCCGTAGCGTCAGCGGCGCCGACCTGCTCAACCGCCCGGAGGTTTCCTATGCCGATCTCCAGGCGCTAGGGCTAGGCCGGGATGACCTGCCGCCGGATGTAGTGGAACAGGTAGAGATTGAGGGCAAGTACGCGGGTTACATTCAGAAACAGCGCGCTGAGGTCGATAGGGTGCACAAGCTGGAGGACCGCCGCATCCCGGTAGATGTAGATTATGATGCGGTCAAGAGCCTGGCCAGGGAGGGCCGGGAGAAGCTCAACCGCTACCGGCCGGCTACTCTGGGCCAGGCGTCTCGACTCCTGGGCGTAACCCCCGCAGACATTTCGGTGCTGCTGGTGCACCTGGAGAAGGGCAGGGCGTGAACAAACCTAACGGACCACTAACGGACCAATTGAATGCTTCATGTGTATGGGGTAAAAGGTACAGTATTAATAGCTATGCCGGAGGAATACAGTGAGCCTAGATTTTGCTAGCAGCCAGGAGATCATTCAAGCCGCCCGTAACAACCTCACCCTTGGCGTTTGGGATTACCTTGTGGGCGCCTCGGAATCCGAGACCACCATGCGGCGCAACCGGCTCGCGTTTGACCGGATCGCCTTCCGGCCTCGAGTGCTGGTGGACGTTTCGGATGTCGATGCGTCCACTACATTCTTGGGCCACAAGCTGCGTATGCCGGTGCTTACGGCGCCCATCGGCTCACTGCAGGTCTTCGAGCCGGGCGGTGGCGCTGCTTGCGCCAGAGCGACCGCCGAGTTCGGGACGATGCCGGTCATCAGCTCGGTGACCGATCCGCCATTGGAAGAGACCGCCGCCAGTTCCGATAAGCCCAAGGTCTTCCAGCTCTACGTTCACGGCGATTGGGAATGGACCAAGGACATCCTGTCTCGGGTGAAAGCAGCGGGCTATGCGGCGCTCTGCCTCACAGTTGATACCGCGCTCTACAGCCGGCGGGAGCGTAACCTTCTGGACCGCTGGGTTCCTCCTACGCAGCGAGCGCCCCGGGACCCCCGGGACCCCCAGTGGCGGTCCCGGGTGACCTGGGAGCTCATGGACCGCATCAAAGACTTCACCGGACTCCCTTTCATCTTGAAGGGCGTTGCGACAGCGGAGGACGCGTTACTTGCCGTAGAGCACGGTGTGGATGTGGTATGGGCTTCCAATCATGGCGGCCGCCAGCTCGACCACGGGCTTGGCACCATGGACATGCTGCCGGAGATCGTAGAGGCGGTGGACGGCCGTGCCGACGTGATGCTGGATGGTGGTATTCTCCGCGGCAGTGACGTGCTGAAGGCTGTGGCGCTGGGTGCACGTGCGGTGGCTATCGGCAAGCTACAGGGTTGGGGACTGGCGGCTGCAGGGGAAGCAGGTTTACTAAGGGTCCTGGAAATCTTGGAGGCCGAACTCCGGGTAGCGATGGGCCTATTGGGCATCACTAAATTGGAGCAGGCTAGTCCCACGTACGTATGCAAGGCTGAACCGGTAGTCTCGCCCCATGAGATGAGTTCGTTTGTGAGCTTGCCGGAGGGGCAGATTAGGTAAGCGCGGCAGCCCAATTTGAAACCGATCGAAGTCCCGTGTACTGTTACCTATAAGGATAAGGAAAGCGGCCATAGTGGAACAGCGGAGCTGAGGGATCGATTATGCTTACCGAGAAAATGAATGACCGTTTGACAAAGGTTGGGCCGGGTACGCCTGCCGGTAACGTGATGCGCCGTTACTGGCATCCTATTGCAGCGTCTGTGGAGCTCCTGGAGAACCCGGTGAAGAAGGTTCGGCTGTTGTGCGAGGACCTCGTGCTCTATAAGGACCGCTCCGGCAATCTGGGCCTCATCGACGAACCGTGCCCCCACCGTCGGGTATCGTTGGAATACGGTATCCCTGAAGAAGAAGGCCTGCGCTGCCCCTACCACGGCTGGCTCTTCAACCACGAGGGTAAATGCACTGAGCAGCCCGCTGAGCCGTGGAACAGCACTTTCAAGGACAGGGTGACCACCAAGGCCTATCCCGTACAGGAACTGGGCGGCTTCGTCTTTGCCTATCTCGGCCCGCAACCGGCGCCCCTGCTTCCGCGCTATGACCTCTTTGTCTGGGACAACGTGGTGCGACAGATCGGCCAGACCCTGCTCCCCTGCAACTACCTGCAGTGCATGGAGAATGGCCTTGATCCCAGCCATGCCGAGTGGCTGCATGGCCGCTTTATGCGGTACGTGTACGAAAAGCAGGGTGGCCCGAATATGACCCCCCTCCCAGGCAACGGCAGGCATACGCGCTTTGGATTCGACCGTTTTGAGCATGGGGTGATCACGCGCAGGATCGTTGGCGGTACTAATGAAGAAGACGACATCTGGCGGATCGGGCACGCAGTCGTCTTCCCCATCATCCGTCGGGTTGGCACTACCTTTCAGCTCCGCGTGCCGGTGGATGACACTCATACCCTGCACTACAACTACATCGTCTACCGTCCGGGGGTAGCGCTCCCGCCCCAGGAGACTGTGCCGCTGTATGACCTGCCCCTGACCGATGAGCAGGGTAAGTACTTGGTAGATGTACTCCTAGTGCAGGACTTCATGGCCTGGAGCACCCAGGGGCCTGTTGCTAAGCGGGACTTGGAGCGCTTGGGCCAGTCGGACATCGGCATCATCATGTGGCGGCAGATCTTGGAGGAGCAGATCGACCGCGTGGAGCAGGGACTGGAGCCGATGGAGGTCTACCGCGACCCCAGCCAGAATAGCTGCATTTCCCTGCCCCAGGATGGCCTCTGGTACGATGTTGCGAACCCCAATATCAAGGCGAACATGTTCACGGCGGCCCAGGGGACCCAGCCGCCGAGCGACCTCAAGTTCAGTGCGGCCCGTGACTGGCTGTTCCAGCTCTGCGAAGACGCCGAGCAGCGCGTTGCCCGTGGCGAGCCCGTGCTATCGCCGGTGGAGTCGCCGGTGTACCCTATCGTCCCGGAACTCCACGCTGAGCTAAGGCTGATTCCGGACTAGTAGCTCGAGCGCTCGAACGTTCGAACGATTGCAGGCGATGCAGGCCAAATAGCATGCTCCCTATGTACTCCTCCCTCCCCTACATGAGAGGACAGAGCTTCGTGCCCTCTTCCCTCAAGGCGAGAGCGTAAGGGTGAGCGTGAACTCCCCATAGTGCTGTTAGCGCGTGGGATAGAACTGAAGATGAGGTGACCGCATGGCAGAAAAGGTGCTACGAATTGGTGTGGTTGGGCTTTACTTTGCCCAGCGCCAACTCCTCCAAGCGATAACCGACCATCCGCACACCGCACTGGTTGCCGGGCAGGACGCCAGCCCGGAGGTGCGCGATAAGTTTGACGCAGACTTTGGCGGCATGACCTACTCGGATGTTGAGGGGCTGTGCAAAAGCCCCGATCTGGATGCAGTCTATGTGGCTTCCTCCAATGAGCTGCACCCTCAGCACGTCATCATGGCGGCAGAGCACAAGAAGCAGATTATCGTGGAGAAGCCCATTGCCCTCAGCCTAGCTGAGTGCGACGCCATGATTGCAGCCGCCGACAGTAATGGAGTTCGGCTGCTTGCCGGCCATGCTCATGCCTTCGACGTCTCTATCCGCACTATGTCCGAACTGGTTGCGAGCGGCCGCTACGGACGGTTCCTCATATTGAACTCCTGGTACTACACCGATTGGCTGCGGCGACCGCGGCTCGCTGAAGACTTTGACGCGGCGAAGGGCGGGGGTGTGGTCTTCCGGCAAGGGCCGCACCACGTGGACCTAGCCCGTATGGTTGGTGGTGGCATGGTCAAGAGCGTGCGGGGCTGGACCTCCTTGGTAGATGACGCCCGTCCGGTTGAGGCCAGCTATGTGGCGACGCTGAGTTTTGAGGGCGGAGCCGTGGCCACGCTCACCTTCAGCGGCTACGGCAATTTGGATAGCGGCGTGTATAACTGGCGCATTGGTGAGGGCGGCGAACGCGGCAAGGCGCCGGATCACGAGATGCAGCCGGTGGGTGAGGACGCACCCTGGCGTCGCGAGCAATTTAAGCCTGCTTCGGTGCCCCGCTGGGACATCCTGACCGATCGCGCGTCCTATCAGACCTTTTTTGGATTAAATGTGATCAGTTGCGAAAAGGCCGACCTCCGGCAATCGCCCGACGGTATCTTGGTCCACGACGGGGAAGGCATGCACGAGCTGGTGGTGCCAAAGGGGCCGATGGAGCGCGAGTCCGAGCTTAGTGAGCTCTACAATGCCTGGGCGGCCGATGGCCCCCTCACTTTTCACGACGGCCGTTGGGCCAAGTCGACGCTGGAGGTCTGCCTAGCTATCATGCAGTCCGCCAAGGAACAGCGAGAGATACCCATGGCTCACCAGCTTCCGTATCGACCGCTTTAGTGCCGGGTGCCTTCGGGTTCCGTCTCCCCCATTGCCCCCAACGCCAGACCTGCTGCTCTTAAACGCTCGGGTCCGTACTCAGAACCCCGAGCAACCGCTTGCCGCTGCTGTGGCCATAGGTGGTGGCTTAGTTCTGGCGGTGGGGCCTACCGCCGATCTAAAGGCCATGGCCCGATCTCAGACCAGAGTGATCGATTGTGCCGAGCGCATCTTAATTCCGGGCCTGCATGATGCGCACCTTCACCTCTTTGCTTATGCTAGCCGCTTAGCGTCGGTTGAATGTAGTCCACCCGCAGTCCGCTCCATTGCGGCCTTACAGGCCGCGCTCCGTGCACAAGCGGCAACACAACCGCCCGGGACCTGGATTCGCGCGGTAGGCTACGACGAGACTGCGCTGGAGGAAGGTCGCCACCCCAATCGAGCTGATCTTGATGTCGCAGCTCCGCATCATCCCGTACGGCTGTATCATCGTTCCTACCACGCCTGTGTAACCAACAGTCTTGGCCTGCGCGCCGCCGGTGTGACTGTTGCGACGGCGGAACCCGTTGGCGGCCTCATAGATCGAGACTTGGGGACGGGTGAGCCTACGGGACTCTTTTTTGAGACCGCCCAAGGCTTGGTAAACCGCGTGGTGCCGTCCCTGACGTACGAAGAACTGGAACACGGTGTCGGCGATTTCAGCCGGCAGCTCGCCTCATGGGGCGTCACCGCGCTCCAAGACGCCACGCCTTCCACTACCGTGGAGGACTGGGGTACTTTCCACCGATTGCAGACCTCCGGCGCCTTGTTGCAACGGACGGTTATGATGTTTGGCGCGGCGCAGTTGCCCAATGTGCTTGCCGCCGGGTGGACGCCCCACCGCGAGCAAGGTCTACTGCGCTTGGGGGCAGCCAAAATTGTGCTGGATGAGAGCACCGGCCGCGTTCAGCCAGACGCCCGCACTTTGGCTGATCTGATCGCCCACGCGCATGATGCGGGCTTCCAGGTGGCCCTCCACGCCGTGACTTCAACTGCGCTCGACGCCGCCCTCGCGGCGCTGGAAACGGTCATTACTGACAGCCCTCGTCTGCATCCGCGTCATCGCATCGAGCACTGCTCGGTCTGTACGCCACCGCAGGCGGCCCGCATTGCGCGGCTGCGGGTGCACGTTGCTACTCAGCCGGGCTTTGTGCACTACAGCGGCGCTCGCTACTTGTCGGAGGTTGCAGAAGAGGAGCTGCCGTGTCTGTACCCCTGTGAGACGCTGTTGAATGCGGGTGTCGCCCTCGCTGGTAGCTCCGACAGTCCCATTGTGCCGGCTAACCCTTGGGCGGGTATCTACGGTGCGGTCACACGCCTTTCTGAGCATGGGCGGCTGCTCAGCCCTGAGCAGCGGGTGTCGGCCAATGACGCGCTCAACCTCTATACCCACGGCAGCGCTGCCGCATCGTTCCAAGAGCATTGGCTTGGCCGGATTGCCCCGGGCTACCAAGCGGACCTTGCGCTTCTTTCCGATGACCCCCTTGCTAGTGCCCCGGCGGCCTTGCTAAGCATGGCATCCGTGCTCACCATTGTTGCGGGGAAGATCGTCTACATGACATAAGATGTCACTACATGTCGTGAACAGTGAGTGGCGCACGGCTGTATTTAGTGCCCGTTGCAGTTGTTTCCTAACGTACCCACGCGCTATACTTGCCTTCTGAATACGCGGAGGTGGCGTCATGCAGCTATCGTGCCTGCAGGAGAATTTCAAACGAGGCCTAGACATTGTCGGTCGGGCGGTGGCCACTCGGACCACCTTGCCCATTACCCAGAGCGTCTTACTTCAAGCGGAACAAGGGCGGCTGAAGCTGTCCGCAACTAACCTTGAGATCGCTATCAGTTGTTGGGTGGGCGCTAAGGTAGAGGAAGAGGGCTCCCTTGCGATTCCGGCGCGGCTGCTTTCCGAGTTCGTGGGAAGCCTCCCCAATGATCTTTTGGACCTATCGACCGTAGGGCAGGGCCAACTGCAGATACGCTGCGCCCGTCAGGAAGCCCGGATCTCTGGGCATAATGCGGACGACTTTCCACCAATCCCGGACGTGGGAGATGGACTGGTTGTGCAGATCGATCCCGAAGTGCTGCGCAAAGCCATCGGACGGGTGGCGTTCGCTGCTGCCACCGACGAATCACGGCCGGTGCTGACGGGGGTCTACACCGAGATCGAGGATGACCAGTTGACGCTTGCAGCCGCCGACGGCTTTCGACTCTCGGTGCACAAGGCGCCCTTGTTGAACGCTGCCCCGCAAAAGATGAGCGTAATTGTGCCGGCCCGCGCCTACAGTGAGATTAGCCGGCTTCTTGGTGATCAAACTGAGCCGGTGGACGTTACCATAAGTAATGCCGGCACCCAGATGTTGGTGCGTCTCAATCACGGCAATATGGTCTCGCAAATCATTCAGGGTAACTTTCCCAATTACCAGCAACTCGTCCCCAAAAACTCGACCAGCCATTGCGTAGTGGATGTGAGCGAGTTCTTGCGGGCCACCCGCATCGCCGCCGTCTTCGCACGAGATGGCAGCGGCATCGTGCGGGTTCAAGTGAACATGGCAGAGGGTGACGAACAGGGGCGATTGGTCATCTCTGCCCGTTCCGAAGAAGTGGGCGACAACGTCGGTGAAATCGACGCCGCGGTGGAGGGCGAGGCCAGCAAGGTCGCCTTCAATGCGCGTTACCTGGTCGACGTCTTGTCAGAGCTGGGGACCGGACAGGTGACCTTAGAGACCACTAGCCCTTCTAGCCCAGGAGTCTTTCGCCCGGTTGGTTCGGATGACTACACCCATGTGGTCATGCCGATGTTTGTTCAGTGGTGACGTTTGTAGTCAAGAAAGGAGACAGCACTATGGCTATCGCTTTGGACCACACCATTGTCCCGGCGCGCGACAAGGCAGCTGCGGCGCAGTTCTTTGCCGACATCATGGGCCTCCAGGTCAAGCCAGGCCAGGGGCACTTCACTCAGGTGCAGGTCAACGAGGCGCTCACCTTCGACTTTGCGGACGATGAGGAAGTGCTGGAATCCCACCACTACGCCTTCCACATCAGCGATCTGGAGTTTGATGCCATCCTGGATCGGGTGCAGGCGCATTCCATCCGCTACGGCAGCGGCCCGAGAGATAGCGAGAACGGGCAGCTGAACACCCGGCGCAATGGGCGGGGGTTCTATTTCCGCAATCCCGATGGCCACCTCCTCGAAGTAATGACGTCGCGAGAAACGGCCAGCAGCTAGCTAACCGCCACGTTCACTACTCCCGGTTCCGGCGAGTCCTGATCCCTCCTCACGGATTCGTCGCTGAATAGTTGTGCCATGGCCAGGACTGGTAACCTTTTTAGGCTATCCATCGCCATTGCCATCTCCGTGCCCATCGCTCCGGCAGCTAGGTGGTGGCACCCGTCGGACGGCATGAAAAACCCCCGCAACTGGTAGTTGTTGCGGGGGTTTTGTAGTCTGTTCCTAACCGGGAGCCGCCTTCGGTGCTAAAAAGCCCTCAGGCCGGTGACACATCACGTCGTCTTGAGATGATCGGCGTCAACCCGGCGTCCCAACGCTCCGTCCAAACGGAGCATTACCTGTCCACTTGCCGACAGCCATACCAGAGGCATTTCGCTCGGAGATAGCCGTTCATAGACCCACCTCCTTCTGTGCTGATGCAATGGCGTCCTCTGACGCACATTGATCGTACGTCCATGCGACTAGGCTGTCAAGCCCCGGTACTCGTTCAGTACCTATGAGACAGTGGTGACGAGACCAATCTCCGTGGTGCCCTTGGTGGACGCTGGTTGTATTGCTTTGCTAGATTGAGAGCCACAGGATCGTCGCGCGCATAGACGCGCCTACAAAGGAGCGTGGGGTAATGACAAACCGGGGAGCGAAACCACTAATCGCCGTGTTCTCGGGGGCGACGTCGACCCTCCAGAACACGCCGTCGTTAATCACCAGCAACAAGGCGCGGCTAAAGTACGGCCTGCCGCACCTGACCAACAAGGACGGTGGACCACCGCGCTTCGACTCCCTACGCCCGCAACGGCTGGCGGCCCCGGTGACGGTGTATGTGGAGCAGTTCAGCGCGCACCCCTTGGAGGAGGACGCAGCGGAACTCTACGGACCTCCGGATGGCTACCTGGACGCAGCGGGTGTGTTCCACCGGGAGCAGACGTCTCCCCAAGACACTCCGGTCTACGAAGTGGTCTTGCTGCCGGAGGACGGACTCTATCCGCTGCCCTACATGGCCCGCCAGGCCGACGGTCAACCATGGGACGCTCTTGGCGTATCAGCAGATGCGCCGCCGGAGCTGACGCGGCAGTCCTTTTACCCTGACGCCTCCCGCATCATTGAAGAGATTGACCGTTTTGGGCTGAGCGGTAAGGGTCTGAATAACGCGCTCTCCTCCCGCGCCGACTTCCACTGCTTCCGCGCGGCGCCGCCAGCGGGCTACAAGCGGGGTCTTGCCGCTGAGCGGCGCACTGACGTTGGCGAGGGCGACATTCCCGCAGAGGTTCTGGGTGTAGACTTTTTTCCCTACGGCGCATTCCGTGTCGATCCGCCCAAAGCAACGGTGGCCCGTGTGGTTAACGCCGTGCAGCGAGTGCTGGACACAGGACGTTACACGGGCGCCATTTGGCTGGAAGGTAGCCCCAACCTTGAAGAAACCCTCTACATCCTCAACCTCTTCCTGGATACTGCGCTTCCCATCTGTGGCAACTCGTCCCAACGACCACATCTCAGCCTGGCCAATGACGGGGACCGAAACATTGTGGAGGCCACGGACTATGTTCTTTCAACGGTGTGGGCAGATGAGCAAGGACGCGACACCGTGGGCGTGGTGGCTGTACTAGACCAGCAAGCGTTCACGGCGCGGGAGATCCAAAAAGGCGACGCGCGACCTGGAGGCTATGTGGCCACAGGCGGCCACGGCGGTATCGTAGCAAGTTTGGGTTCAAGCGCAGAGGACGTGGCGCTCACCTTCCGCCCGGTCAAGTTGCATACCTATAAGTCTGCCGTGAACCTGCGACGTCTCCCCGCCAGCGTTATGGGCGTGCGAGAGGAACAGGGCAGGCCAGTCTTATCGGCGGTCCAAACCAAGGATCACCAAGGCTGGCTGCTGGAAGGAGCGGTTCCCGAGGTTCGGATTGTGAAGCATGCCCGCTACTTGGCCCAAGACAGTGCTTCAGACCCTGAGTCGGAAGTGGAAGTCCTGGCCCGCATTGAGCGGAATCTGCAGGATGCCCCCCTTGCAGGGTTCGTAGGCGAAGGCAGGATGGGCGGTGGGATGAGTCACAGCCTGGACGCCGCTTTGGAGCTGGCGGTGTACCACGGCATGCCTGTCGTGAAAGTAGGCAGGGGTAATGCCGAGGGGTTCGTGCCCCATGACCTAGGGGGGCCATTCATAGCAGGCAGCAACCTTACCGCCAACAAAGCGCGGTGGCTTCTGATGGCCTGCCTGCTCAAGTACGGGAGCCTTCCACCCGCGGCTGATCCGAGGCATCCCACGGCTGACGAAGTGGAGGCCACCCGACAGCTCATCGCTGAGTACCAGGCGGTGTTCGACACCCACTAGCGTGCATGGCGCGCGCCATTGCTCAGCTTTTGCTCGGCGAAATACCGTCAGCTCGACGCTGGCGTCTATGGCGCCGAGCTGCTGAACGACTCCGCCACGCACTGTTGAACCGCTTTCCAGTGAGCGCAGTGACGGGAGCGTGCTGCTTGCTACTTGCTACTGGACACCCGGCAATGTAGCATTCGGGCGGGCAGTGGAGAATCTGGGGGAGACGGGCATGACGGTGACGAAGCGTGTGGCGGCAATCCCCTCCGGCCCTCCCGCTACCGAGAAGGTTATTCCTGTCCCAGTGTGGGCATGGAGGACACAGCTGTTGTCAACGGTAATCCGCTCAAACGCACCGAGCGCTTCCGGGCCATTGCTCGTACGGCTGGCACCCATGACCCTCGGGCAAAACGACCCGTCGGGGTCCTTTACTCCGTGTTTACAGGAGGCCTGCTATCGTCTCACCGGATGACGGCGCGCCGGCACGACCTTCGCTGCGCAGAGTGTCCATCGGCTGGGCGCTGCTCTACGGCGCGACGCGGGGTGGCATCGGCGTCCATGATATCTGGTTCAACGCGGTAGCCGGCTTTTTTCTGCGCAACTACGGCCTGTCGAATGCGGTAGTGGGGTTTCTCGCCAACGAGCGGTCCTTCATCGGCAGCCTGCTCCAGCCTTTTACCGGCGCGCTCAGCGATCGGCTGACCTGGCGCTGGGGACGGCGCAAACCCTTTATGCTGTTCATCGTTCTCGTGGCGGCAGGATTTGTGCTGCTCACGGGGAATCCGCCATTGGCGCTGGTGGTAGCGGTCTTTGTGATCGGCCCCACCTTCATGGGCCTGGGTACCACCGCGTATGAGGTGCTCCTCCCCGATAACGTGGTGGAAGAGCAGCGCGGCACAGTTAACGGGGTGACCCGGGTGCTCGCCTTCCTTGGGGGCATCGTCCTGCTGCTGGTGGCCGCGCAGTTATGGGAGTCCCAGCCTGACGTGGTGCTCCTGCTGACAGCGGCCAGCCTGGTGATAGGCCTGGCGGTTACGATGCTGGCAGTCCATGAGGAGCCACTGGTTCCAGGACAAGAGCCAGCCCCGCCGCACTGGCAACCGTGGGACTACCTGAAGGGCCTCCTGGAATACCGCGCGGCCGCTTGGTACGTGCTGGCCTATTTTAGCTACTGGGTGGGCATTGGCGGGGTCACCCCCTTCATCACCCGTTTTGCCCATGAGGAGTTAGGTATTCCGCAGCAGGAGACCTTCATCCTGTTGCTGCTCGTCATGTTCGGCACGCTGTTCGCTGTGGTACCGGCGGGCTGGCTGGGGGACCACATCGGCAAGAAGCGGGTTAGCCAGTGGGGCTTGTTCTTCTTCGCCGTCATCGCCCTCATCGGCTCTCAAGTGCAAACCAAGGAGCAGGTGGTGGTTGCCATGGCCCTAGTCGGAGTGGCGCAGGCCATCCCCACCGCGCTGGCGTACCCCCTCTTTACCGAACTGGTGCCCGCACGACGCCTGGGTGAGCTGACCGGGCTCAGCACTATGGTGTGGTACCTGGCGCAGCCGTTGGGCGCCACTACCTTCGGCCTGCTGGCAGATATTCAGGGCACCCTGCGCGTTGTGCTGCTCTGCGCCGGCCTCTCCCTGGCGATCGCCTGGGCACTGCTATGGAAGGTCCAGTACCACGGGCCCAACGCGCCCCCTCCCGCCGGTAGCAGCCCGCAAGCACGCGACCAGCAGTCCTAGTAGCTACATGCGCTCATTGTTGTGTGAGAAGCGGTCACACGTAACCGCACGCCTTCTGGCGCCACTGGATAGCAGGGGTTCTGGGCATGTGGGCTGCACCGCTTGTTAGTGATGGCGCGCAACCCTCGCCCGCGCGGCGCTGACGCGAGAGCGTTATACTAACGGGTATGACATTCGATCCGTATCGTGCCGCCCGACCCCGACAGCGGCAGCCCGTGCGCCATCCTACCGTTGCCACCGCCTCAGGGCGGCGTCTGCCCTGCTATCCAGCGTCCGTGCTGGCTTTTATTGTGGACAGCTGGGACCGTTTTATGCTGCTGCGCAGCCCGGGCCAGACCGGATGGGAGGTGGTTGGCGCCGGACTAGAACCTGGCGAGACCGTGCAGGATGCCGTCTTGCGTAGCGTGAAGGAGTGGGCAGGCCCGCAGTTCTTGGCTAGCTACCTTGGGGTTCTGGATACCTACACCTACCTTTTCGACGCCAACCTGCCTCCGCAGATCAACATCTGTTGCTTGCTGCGTTATCGCGGAGGCGATGTGCGTCCTGAGAGTGGCGTCAGCGAGGAGGACTATCGTTGGTGGGCGCTCAGTGAATTGGACGATATCAACCTTACGGTTCCCAGAGGCCGGTGGGACCTGCTCACCCGCGCGGTGGATTTGTCCCGCTACCTCCGAGATGCACGCGAACCCGAGGATGATGTCGGTGGCAGCCTTGGCGCTGAGCCGTGGTAGCTCCTTCTTCGGATTCCGCTCAGCTGCTCAACCGTCGGTTAGGAAGGGGAGACCTTTCTCGTTACTCCTCTTCGTTACGCTAGCTCGCGTTGACATGTCTTATGCCCCGTCCTACAATTAGCCAGCTTTGGGCGGAGCGCTCTGTGGAGAGAAGCTGGCCAGGATAGATTAAGTACAGGAGTGACCATTATGAAGCTAGTGCTGTTTAATGACTACAGGCTCGGCGTGCAGAACGGCGATGCAGTAGTGGACGTGACGGATGTTCTGCCGGGCAAGGTTGAGGTGCCGGCCGGGCAAGAGGCGCGTGCTGGCCAAATCCGCATGGAGCAGGCCATTGTAGGTTTCGATGCCCTGCGGGCCGATTTCGTGCGCCTGCAGAGCGAAGGCAGCTCAATGCCGCTCTCCCAAGTACAGTTGCGCGCTCCTCTGCCCGCCCCCAGCAAGATCATTTGCATGGGTGTCACCTGCCTTGAGTTTACGGACGCGCCCGGTCTGCCCATGATCATGTTTCTCAAGCATACTGACGCCATCCTTGACCCTGGCGCCACGTTGACCATACCCAGCAACGATACCTATTCCATCTGCCACCACGAAGCCGAGTTCACGGCGGTCATTGGCAAGGCGGGCCGGAATATCCCCGCGGCCGAGGCCATGGACCACGTCTTCGGCTACACCAACAGCGTCGATGTCTCCTGCCGCGGTGAGTACGGCGGCAACTCCTTTATGGGGAAGAACTTTGACGGTTTCTGCCCTCTCGGCCCCAATATCACCACTAAAGACGAAATCCCAGACCCGGCGAAGTGCCAGGTGCGTTTCTGGGTTGATGGTCAAGCCCGCCATGACTACAACACCAGCGACTGGGCGCACGGTCTCGCGAAGTCCATCGAGTACGTCAGCTCCTTCGTCACGCTGCGGCCCGGAGACTTTGTGACCATGGGCACCAATCACCAAGGCATTGGCCCGCTCCAGGATGGTGAGACCGCGGAGATGGAAACCGAAGGCATTGGGCGGTTGGTCTTCCACATCAAAGGCCCCAGTGGGCGCTCGTGGCCCAAGGAAATCGACACGCGGATGGCCGAGACCGTTCTAAACCGGGTGCTCACCAGCAAGAAGTAAACGCCATCCCAGTATACGCATCACAGGGAAGCGTTCCTTATCACTAACGTGAGGCGTACGGAAACAGGCGGGACCCTAGATCGGGTCCCGCCTGTTTTTCTTGTTGCGAGATCGCTAGCAAAAGCGTCTCGTCCAGTAATGTCCGCGTCCGCTACGCTTTTGCTGTGGGTTGGCTAGGGCAGGTTAGTGAAGCCTGTGGCGTTGTCGGCTACAATAGCCCCAAATCTAGGACCCCGTTTGCTGCCATTGAGGTGGCGCGGGGCCGAGTCTCGGAAAGTACTACCGACGCTATGCCCGCCGATATCGATCCAGTTCAGCAAGGAAAGTTGGTCGCCGCACTGCGGGGGATGGGCCTGCTGGAGCCGAATGAAACGCCGCTTCTTGAGAAACTTGAAGGGGGCGTCTCTTCTCTGATAGTGAAGGCGCAAACCGCGCATCAAGTGCTCTGTGTGAAAGCGGCGTTGCCCCAGCTTCAGGTTGCCCAGACCTGGGTTGTACCCGTGGAGCGTAACGCCGCGGAGGTTGGCTGGATACGCCTGGCTTCAACGGTGATACCTGGAAGTGTACCGCACCTGCTAGGTGAGTACCGTCCCGGCAACTGCTTTGCCATGGACTACCTGGACGCTGACGCTCATCCGGTGTGGAAGCAGCAACTGCGCGACGGTGTGGCGCCGCGCGCGTCGGCTCAGGCGGTCGCCGCCAGACTCGTCGCGGTGCACGCTGCTACTGCCGGGCAGGCAGAAGTGGCGGCGGAATTCGCCAATGACGAACTATTTTACGCGATCCGCTTGGAGCCCTATTTTGTCACTACGGCCACGGCTCATCCCGACTGCGCCGAGGCCCTCTTGGCCCTCGTCCGCCAGACCGCCGAAACTAAACTAGCCCTGGTGCATGGCGATGTGAGTCCCAAGAACATCCTCATTGGTCCGCATGGGCCCATTTTTCTAGATGCCGAATGCGCCTGGTATGGCGACCCCGCCTTCGATGTAGCATTCTGTCTGAATCATCTGTTGCTCAAGTGTGTGTGGCGCCCGGCCCACGTGGTCGAGTACCTTCAGAACTTCGAAGCCTTTATGCAAACCTATGTTGAGGGCATAACGTGGGAACCCCGGTCGGCGCTTGAAGACCGGGTAGCGACCATGCTGCCCGGCTTGCTCCTGGCTCGCATTGATGGCAAGTCACCCGTGGAGTACATCACCAGCGCAGTGGAGAAGGCGCGGGTGCGGCGCTTTGCCAAGCAGTTCCTCCAGCATCCCACCGGCTGCGCGCTTGATATAGCGATGGCGTGGCGCGAGGAGTGGCGGCATTGAGCACCCGGATTGCCGGCGTAACCGGCCGCCGGATATGGGACTCCCGCGGCCGTCCTACCGTGGAAGCCGTAGTCCGGCTGGGCAGTGGCGTAACGGGCCGCGGCATCGCGCCGGCGGGAGCCTCGCGCGGCTCCCATGAAGCCATCGATCTCCGGGACGGCGGGCCGGCGCTGGGCGGCTACGGCGTGGGGCGCGCGGTAGCCAATGTGAACTCAGTCATTGCGCCCGCGCTCCTGGGCGCCGACGTGCGCGATCAGGAGGCCGTGGATGAAATCTTGTTGACGTTGGACGGCACCTTGAACAAGGCGCGTTTGGGTGGCAATGCCACCATCGCGGTGTCCCTGGCGGTGCTCAACGCCGCGGCGGCGGCTGAAGGCGTGCCGCTGTGGCGGTATCTGGCGTCGGGGGCAGCAGTGCGGCTACCGATGCCCGAAGTGCAGATCTTCGGCGGGGGCGCTCACGCGGGCCGCCGCATCGACATCCAGGACCTCCTCGTGATGCCCTTGGGCGCACAGAGCTTCGATGAAGCCCTGGTGATGGTGGCGGAGGTGTACCAAGCCGGCGGACGCGTGATGGATCAGCTTGGCCGCCGGGCCGGTGTTGCCGATGAAGGTGGGTGGTGGCCCAGCTTCGATTCTAACGAGCACGCCCTCGAAGCATTGGTGCGCACGATTGAGGCCGCCGGCTACTCCATGCCCGACCAGATGGCGATAGCCCTTGATGTCGCCGCGTCCGAGTTTGGCGCCGCAGGGCAGTATCGCCTCACGCTGGACAATCGGGACCTGAGCTCGGAGGAGTGGGTCGACGTCTTGCTTGGTTGGACGCGGCGCTTCCCCATCGTCTCAGTCGAAGACCCGGTGGGCGAGGATGATACTGAAGGCATGCGGCGTTTCACCGCCGCGGTAGGTGATCGCGTCCAGGTCATAGGGGATGACTTCCTGGTGACCAACGCTGCCCGGGTTGAGCAGGCTGCCGCGAACGGCGCCTGCACCGCCGTGCTTATCAAACCCAATCAGGCCGGGACCATCACCGAAACCAAGCGGGCGTTGTTGGCGGCGCGGCATTGCGGCTTTGGGACGGTGGTCTCAGCGCGTTCCGGAGAGACGGAAGACACCGCCATCGTACACCTTGCTGTCGGATGGGACGCGGGACAGTTGAAGGTCGGTTCTTTCGCGCGCTCGGAACGCATGGCGAAATGGAACGAGGGCTTGCGCATCGAAGCAGAGCTAGGTTCGGCCGCACGCTTCGCCGGAGCATCGGTGCTCAGCGGCGCTAGGTAGCATACAAGTTCCCTCTTACTTTATAGGCTTTGCCCCCAAAGTCGTTTGGGCAAGCATTTCGCCTGACCGTGTCCAATGACAAATCAGTGAAAAACTATCAGGCCACAGTGAAGCATCGGAGGCATTGGAGGCATTGGAGGCATTGAATGAAAGCGGTACTCCAGTTTCGGGCTAGCGCGGGCTTTCAAGACCGTCTGCGGCAACTGAGCCCTGAGTGGCTGCATATCGTTGTTGTTGATGAGGGGGACAAAGCAGCCTTTGCGCTGGAGATGCGAGACACTGAGGTGCTCCTGCACGTACTGGAGCCGGTTACGGCAGACGTCATGGCCGCGGCTCCCAAGCTTAAGCTCATCCAGAAGATCGGTGTAGGCGTTAACACCATCGATCTCGATGCCGCCCGGGCCCACGGCGTGGCTGTGGCTAACATGCCCGGCACTAACAGCCAGGCTGTGGCGGAGATCACCCTGGCTTTACTGCTCGCCACGCTCAGAAAAATAGTTGTGCTGGATCGGGCAACCCGTCAAGGTAAGGGGTGGTCTCTGGACCGTGATGCGTTGGACGGCGCAGGCGAAGTCCACGGCCGTACCGTTGGCCTGGTCGGCTACGGCGAGATTCCCCGCCGTCTCGCTCCGGTCCTCCTCGCCCTGGGCGCCCGAGTGTGCTATACCAGCCGTACCCCTAAACCGAACGCCGCGGGCGAGTGGCAGGAGTTGCCCGAGTTACTCCGTGCGTCCGATGTCGTCTCGCTGCACGTGCCCCTCACGCCAGAGACAGAGCGCATGATGAATCGCACCACCTTTGCCCAGATGAAACCGGGAAGTGTGCTGATCAATACTGCCCGCGGGGGATTGGTAGACGAGGCAGCCCTGTTGGACGCCCTGCAAAGCGGCCAACTGCGTGGTGCTGGCCTGGATGTGCTGGCCACTGAGCCTGCTCCGGCCACGAATCCGCTACTCCAGCTCGAAAACGTGGTGGTAACTCCGCACGTTGCGTGGCTTACCCCGGAGACCCTAGAGCGCAGTCTCCATGTAGCAGTGGACAATTGTGATCGGCTGGTGCAAGGGTTGCCCCTAGTAAACCAAGTGATCCCCTGAGCCATGCGCTCCGATTGCTGGGGCGAATATGCTCCCAGAATAGCGGTTCAGTCCCAAACGCTTGCGATTCCATGTTAAGCTAGGTGTAAATACGCAACATGGAGGCAGGCATGCGGGTTATTTCAAGATGGACAGCCCCGCATTGGAAGCAGCGCTCATTCCTTTTGTGCCTGTTAATGGCCGCCACGCTGCTCACTGCGTTGGCCTGCCGCGGAGAGGAGCCACCTCCTCCGCCCACACCCATTCCTACCGTCACGCGGGCAGTGGTGGTTCCTAGCCCTAGCCCTAGCCCTAGCCCATCACCCACCGCCACCGGCGTGACGGACCAACAAACCTACACGGTGCAACCCGGCGACACGATGTTTTCCCTTGCGCTGCGGTTCGGAGTCACCGTACAGGCCCTTGCAGAAGCTAACAACATCGATGACCCTGATCTCATCTCTGTTGGTCAGGTGTTGATCATCCCCGCGAACTAGCGCGCGCTTAGAGCGGTTGAGCCACGGCCCGCCGACAGCGACGTTGCTGCCGGCAACTACTGAAGCAGCTCTCGGTAGAGGTCCCGGTTGTCCACAACCCGGCGGGCTTTGAACTCGGTGCGTTGGAGCGTACCGGGCGGCTCTAGCCTCACTAGTGGCCGCACGCCGATGACCGTCCGTAAACGGCCTTGGATATCAGCTTGGACGCCTTTCAGATAAGTGGGGTCGCTGTTCGCTCGCGCCGCCACCGTGCTGTCAAATTCCGCCTGTACCACCAGCTCATCCATGACACGTTCGCGGCTGATGATGATGCGAAACTCGCCGCCGAAACCCGGTGTGGCTCGCAGCACGTCCTCAATGGCGCTGGGGTAGATGTTCTCACCCCGCACGATGAACATGTCATCAATTCGCCCGTAAATGCCGCGCGGTAATCGCGGGTAGGTGCGGCCGCACTCGCAGGCCTCATCAGTCCAGCGGCTTAGGTCGCCGGAGACCAGCCGGATCATGGGCTGAGCGGTGCGCTCCAGGTGGGTGTACACCGGCGTACCCTCCTGTCCGAAGGCAACCGGTAGGAAGTTCTGAGGGTCGCATACCTCGGTGTAGACAATGTCTTGCCACAGGTGCATTCCCTGCCGGAACTCGCACTCCGCGTTGGTCATCCAAGGCGTCATCTCCGCCATACTCCCGGAATCGATGCACGCCGCGCCAAAGGTCTGTTCGATCTGCCGTTTGGTGGCGGGGATGCCAGCTCCCGGCTCACCGGAGAAGAACATGATCCGGAACCCAAAGTCTTTGGGGTCTACACTTTCCTCTTTAGCGGTCTCCGCAAGGTGGAGCGCGTAGGAGGGCGTGCCATAGAAGCTGGACGGACGCATTTCCTGTAGCCAGCGGACGCCCACCTGGGTCTGTCCCGGCACCCCGGCGCCAAAGGGAAAGCAGGTGGCCCGTAACCGCTCGCCGCCCACCAGCGCGCCCCAACTCCCGATATACAAGCTGAAGAAAGAAGCAATGAAAATCGTGTCCGTGGGTCGGATCCCCATACCCCACATGATACGGGCGTGGTTATTTCCGATCCTGCGCCAGTCCTCCCACCCGATGGCGAAGGCCGTGGGCTTGCCGGTGGTGCCGGAAGTGCCGTGTACCCGCAAGACGTCCCGCGGCTCGATGCACAGGTAGCGTCCGAAGGGGGGATGCTTGGCCTGCTCCTCCCGTAGTTCTGACTTCTGTACCACCGGGAAGCGCTCCAAATCCTGGAGCGTCTTGAGATGGTCCGGATGTACCCCGGCCTGTTCCCACTTCTCCCGATAGAACGGCGAGTGATCCCAGGCGTACCGCACCACATCCTGGAGCTTGGTGAGGATGACGGCCTCCCGCGCTGCCGCGGGCATTGTTTCCTGGTCGGGGAACCAGTGGCGTTGTCCATCCGGAGGCAGGTAGGCGTCGTTGTAAGTCGGCGGCCAGGCGGCGCCAGCCACTACACCCGCTCCTTGCGTTGTGCCACCTGCTCTCGCATCCAACTGATGATCTGGTCTGTGGTGCTCTCCTGATCGAACACGCCGGCCAGGCCAGCCTGCTTCAGCGGCTCGATATCCTCCGGCGGGAACACGCCGCCTGCGCACACAATGATGTCGTCCGCCTTGCTCTCCCGCAGCAGGTTGATGATGGGGGGTACCAGGGTCATGTGGGCGCCGGAGAGAATGCTGATCCCCAGGACGTCTACGTCTTCTTGGATGGCCGCCGACACCACCTCCTGCGGGGAGCGGTGCAGGCCGGTGTAGATCACCTCGAACCCGGCGTCCCGCAGCGCGCGGGCAGTCACTTTGACGCCGCGGTCGTGTCCGTCGAGGCCCACCTTGGCCATGAGCACCCGGATTGGTTGTTGTTCCATCACAGTCCTGCCATCATCATCTTGTAGGTATGTATGCGCTAAAATACCGGGCTTTCCACGTAGCGACCAAAGACCCGTTCCAGTGTTTTAACAATCTCACCCATGGTGGCGTCCGCCTTCAGCGCCTCCACCGTGGCGGGGATCACGTTCTCGTCAGTGCGGGCCACAGCCTCCAGTACGGCTAGCCGCTGCTGCACCAAAGCGTCGTCGCGTTGGGCCTTGATCGCGTGCAGCCGTGCCATCTGGCGCTCTTGTACGTCTGCGTCCACCTTGTGCAGCGCGAAGGGCAACCCGCCGTCCACTTCGTCGCGGTACTTCGTGACGCCCACCACGGGTAAGTCGCCGTCCTCTTTCTGCCGGAGAAAGCGATAGGCTGACTCTGCGATCTCGAGCTGAAAGTAGTTCTGTCCCGCGGCTTCAGCCGCTCCCCCGCGCCGGTCGATCTCGTCGAAGTACTCCCAGATATTCTTTTCGATCTCGTTGGTTAGGTGCTCAAGCTGATAGCTACCCCCCATGGGGTCGATGGAGTTGGCCGCTCCGGTCTCCTCCAGGATGATTTGCTGGGTGCGCAACGCCACCTTCATTGCCTGCTCGGAGGGGATGGCCAGCGCCTCGTCCATACCGTTAGTGTGCAGGCTCTGCGCGCCGCCCATCACTGCAGACAGGGCTTGCAGGGCCGTGCGGGCGATGTTGTTCAGCGGTTCCCGAGGAGTGAGACTGGAGCCTGCCGTCTGGCAGTGGAACCGCAGCCGCATCGACTCCGGCTTCTGCGCGCCGAAGCGCTCTTTCATGACTTTGGCCCAGACCCGGCGCGCCGCCCGGAACTTGGCGGTCTCTTCAAAGAAATCTCGCTCCGCCACAAAATAGAAGGAGAGCCGCGGCGCAAAGTCATCAACCGGGATGCCCAGCTTGAGTACCGATTCCACGTAAGCGATGCCGTTAGCCAGGGTGAATGCCGCCTCCTGGGCCGCGGTGGACCCGGCCTCCCGGATGTGGTATCCACTCACGTTCACCGGGTTGTAGTGGGGGAGGTGCTTGGTGCTATAGACAATGATGTCTCGTACCAGGCGCACGCCCGCTGGGATGGGGTAGATCCATTCTTTCTGCGCGATGTACTCCTTTAGGATGTCCGCCTGGACGGTCCCGGAGAGCTGCTCCACAGGTATGCCGCGCTTCTCCGCTACCACTAGGTACATCCCAAACAAGATCCAGGCCGTGGGGTTGATAGTCATGGACACGCTGATGGCGCCGATGTCGATGCCGTCCAGCAAGTCATAGAGGTCATGGTAGGTGTCCACCGCCACGCCCTCTCGGCCCACCTCACCGTGCGAGCGGGGATCGTCGGAGTCGTAGCCCATCAGTGTCGGCATGTCGAAATCCACGGAGATGCCGGTCTGTCCCTGGGCAATGAGGTACTTCAACCGCTGATTGGTATCCCCCGGTGTGCCGAACCCGGCGATCTGCCTCATGGTCCACGGGCGAGAGCGGTACATGGTGGGATACGGCCCTCGGGTATAGGGATAGACCCCGGGGAAGGCAAGGTCGTCCAAGTAATCCTGACCTGCGATGTCCGCCGGCGTGTAGAGTGCTTGGAGCGGGGTACCCGAGAGCGTAGTGAACGCGTCCTTCCGTGCCGCAACCCGGGCCAGGAAGCGCTGTACCTCTCCTGTTTCCCACTCAGCCGTGGCCTGACGAATGGCCTGGCTCTCCTGCTTGAGGCCTGGTGCCTCTCTAGTGGTACGCGCCATGGTGGCCTCCTATGCCGGGGACTGCTAAACCTGCTATGCCCGCTAAGCAAAGAAGCGGAGGAATATATCCTGCGGAGTCCTCAGCATCCTGGTCTAAAAAAGGGGGTAGCGTTAGTGCTACTTGGCTGGCAGACATGTCTATTTAACAAGAATGGTAACAGCACACTTGGTTCTCGTCTAGATTGCTGGGCTTTCCCTATAGCCAGGATAGGCAGGGCAATGCGCGCTCGAATCGCACACGTTATCGTGGCCTACTCGCGCTGGCCTGTCCTACAATGGGCTAGTCTTCGGTAGGTGCCGGAGGTTGGGAACTCCAGTCGTAGAACCCCTTGCCCGTCTTCCGTCCCCAGTCGCCGCGGTCGACGCGGTCCCGTAGGGCCTTGGGCAACGGGCCGTTAGGGTTGCCGTTGGCTTCGTACATCGAACGGCAGCCGTTGATCACCACGTCCAGACCGGAGAAGTCCCCGAGCTTGAATGGCCCCATAGGGTGGTTGAGGCCCAGCTCCAGTGCCTTGTCGATGTCGGCAAATGAGGCGACCCCCTCCTCCAGGATGGAGAAGGCCTCCTCGAAGATCGCGTACACCACCCGGTTCACCAGAAACCCCTGCGACTCCTTCCTGAGCACCACGGGTTCCCGGTTCGCTTGGCGGACCACCTCCGCCACCTGTTGTACAGTCTCTTCAGACGTCTCACTGCCTTTGACCACTTCTACCAGACGCATCACCAACGGCGGATAAAACCAGTGCATATTGGCGCACAGATTTTTCCGGCCCACGCTCGCGCTTATGTCCGAGATCATGAACGTCGAGCTGTTGCTGCACAGCACGGTGTGGGGTGGGCAGAGGCGGTCAAGTTGGGCGAAGATGGCCCGTTTGGCATCTAGCTCTTCTGAGATTGCCTCGATGGCGAGGTCAGCTTGGGCCGCAGCTTGTTCCAGGTTGGGCTCCGCTATTAACCGGCGGCCCGCCTGCTCCGCGTCCTCTGGTGAGATACGCCCCCGCTCCACCAGCCGCTTGAGGTGGTCCCGGTTGCTCGTCATCGCTCGTTCCAGCCCCTCAGGAAAGAGGTCTTGTAGCGTGACGTCGAAGCCGTGCAACGCCAGTTGTAGAGCGATTTGCGATCCCATCTGTCCCGCGCCGACCACAAGTACACGGTGTATTTCATGCATGTCTCAAGCTCCGTCCCCAAAGTCCTATGCTGCCGAGAGCGTCTAGTTGCGCTGATTGGTCGCCAATATGTCAAGGTAACGGGTGCGGAGGACCTTCTTGTCGAATTTACCCACCCCGGTTTTAGGAATCTCGTCAATGAACAGCACTCTATCAGGCAACCACCATTTAGCGAGCTTCGGCGCCAAGTACTGAAGGAGGTCTTCTTCCGTGACGCTGCCCGCTTGGTCTGCCTTCAGTACCACACAAGCAATCGGCCGCTCCTGCCAGCGGGGATGGGTCACGCCCACCACTGCTGCTTCCCGGACCGCGGGATGGCCCATGAGCTCATTCTCCAAGTCTACGGATGAGATCCATTCTCCGCCGCTCTTGACCACGTCTTTCGTGCGGTCTACCAGTTCCAAGTAGCCATTTTCATCCACCATCGCCACGTCGCCGGTGTGATACCAGCCGTCCTTGAAGCCGTCGGCGGTGCGCTCATCCCGGTAGTACTCGGCGGCCACCCATGGCCCCCGCAACAGTACTTCGCCCATGGTCTTGCCATCCCAGGGAACATCGTTCCCGTCCTCGTCAATCGCCCGTTGCTCAATTCCCGCTACGGGATACCCCTGTTTCAGGCGGATGCGGTAGAGTTCTTCCTCGCTTTGTGCGCGGACACCGCGTGATACCCGGGACACATGGGTCAGCGGGCCACCCTCGGTCATGCCGTACGCGTGGAGAATGGTGATGCCCAGCTTGTCATAGGCTTCCATGAGGAATCGAGGTACCGCGGCGCCGCCCACTATTAGCCGTTCGAGACTGGAGAGGTCAACGGGCGCTTGCTCCAGTAGTTCTAGGACGCCGATCCAGATAGTGGGAACGGCGGCAGCCAGCGTGACCCGCTCGCTTTGGATAAGCGCCGCAATGGATTGGGCGTCTGGGCGTTCCCCAGGCAACACTAGCTTGGCTCCTATAAACCCGGCTGACCAAGCAAGCCCCCAGAAGTTGGCGTGGAACATTGGGACCACGGGCAGGATGGTGTCCCGCTCGGACAACCCGAACACGTCGGTCATGCACTCATGGGCCGTATGCAGGTAAATGTTGCGGTGGCTGAACATCACTCCCTTGGGGTTGCCCGTGGTTGCGGAGGTGTAGCACAACACCGCCGGCGTATCCTCATCCAACGCTTCCGGGAATTGATAGTCCGGCGTGCCTAGCAGCAAGAGCTCCTCGTAGGACATCACCGGCAGCAGCGACGTGTTGGGCATGGCTTCCCGATCGCACATGACCACATAGTGCCGGACTGTGGAGAGCTTGTCCGCAAATGATTCGATGATGGGAACAAGGTCTGGGTCTACAAACACGACCTTGTCTTCAGCGTGGTTGAGGATATACGCGAGTTGTTCAGGGAACAGCCGGATGTTGACCGTGTGCAGCACTGCGCCCGAACATGGGACGCCGAAGTATAGCTCTAGGTGCCGGTACGTATTCCACCCAAAGGTGGCCACTCTGTCGCCGCGTTGCACACCTAGCCGGCTGAGTCCCGAGGCGAGTAGCGTAGCCCGGTGGGCCATATCGCCATAGGTGTAGCGGAAAGTCCCGGATGCCGTTCGCGTCGCGATCTCGTTAGTGGGGAAATACGTGCGGGCCCGGTCCAAAATCGAGCGAATGAGCAGAGGGTAGGTCATGGCCATCACCTTCTCATAGTAAGGAGCAAAGGCTGACGCTCCAAGATGCGTCTAAGCATACGCAAAGCCGTAGGCTGGGAGCAAATGCTATACTAGCGCAATCTAGGAAATCTATAAGCAGGAGGAGCCCATGTCTCGAGTTGCTATAGTCAGCGCTGTCAGGACACCCATTGGAAGGTACGGTGGCGCCCTGAAGGACGTCCATCCTGCCGACCTTGCGTCTCAGGTGATCTGTGAAGCAGTGACCCGAGCCGGCGTGGAGCCGGCACAGGTGGATGAAGTTATCATGGGCCACGTGCTCATGAACGGGGAGACGCCCAACATTGCAAGACTGGGCGCGCTCAAGGCGGGGATCCCAGTGGAAGTGCCCGCGTACACGTTAGATCGCCAGTGCAGTTCCGGTCTGCAGGCAATTGTTAACGGCGCGCTCCTAATCCAGACCGGCGAGGCAGACGTGGTGGTAGCCGGGGGAGTGGAGAGCATGAGCCAGGCTATGCACTACACCATGGACGCCCGCTGGGGCGCCGGCCTCAAAAATATCCAGCTCAACGACCACTTCTACCGGCTTACCGTGACCACCTCCTGCCCCGACGCCTGCGGCCCCATTGAGGGCATGATTGGCACCGCCGAGCGGGTAGCCCAGGAATGGGGCATCACCCGTGCTGAGGCGGATGCCTTTGCGCTGGAAAGCCAGCAAAAAGCCGGAGCAGCTATGCGCGCCGGGAAGTTCGATGAAGAGCTGATCCCGGTAAAGGTCACGGGACAAAGAGGCGAGGTTACGGTGGTAGATCGAGATGAAGGCCCTCGCCCAGATACCACTATTGAAGGCCTCGCGAAGCTGAACCCCGTGCAGGGTGGTGTAGTCACTGCGGGGAACGCCTCCACTCTGAACGATGCTGCCGCTGCGGTGGTGTTAATGTCTGAGGACCGTGCGAAGTCGCTGGGGCTGGAGCCCTTGGGCTACTTGAAGTCCTGGAGCGCCGCCGGGGTGCACCCCCACGTGATGGGCGTAGGGCCCATCCCTGCGGTACGGAAGGCGTTGCACAAGGCGGGTATGGGTATAGCAGACATGGGTCTCATCGAGTTAAATGAGGCTTTTGCGGTGCAAGCGCTTGCGGTGTTGCGTGACCTTGGCGTCGATGACCGCAGCAATGTCAACGTAAACGGCTCCGGGATAAGCCTCGGTCATCCCGTTGGCGCTACCGGTGCTCGGATGCTGGCCACGTTGCTGTATGAGATGCGACGTCGCGACGCGGAGTACGGCCTCGAGACCATGTGCATTGGTGGTGGGATGGGCCTAGCCGCGGTGTTTGAGCGAAACTAACTCGCCGGGGTCGCCGCCACATAACCGGGTTGCCCTTGCAATACCGGCGTGGGGGCTACGCGGGTTACACCACGCCTTGTTCCCGTAACGCAATGATGGATGCCGCATCGTAGCCCAGCGAGCGGAGCACCTCATCGGTATGCTGGCCGGCATCGGGCGCGGGCAGTGCCATCCGCTCCGGCCGCGGGTGGGCTGAGAGATTGACCGCCTGGCCCACCACGGGATAAGTGCCCAGACGGTCATGGGTAACCTCCGGCGTCATTGCCAAATGCTGCACCTGTGGATCAGCGAACATCTGGTCGATGGTGTAGATTGGCCCGGTGGGAACCCCTGCGGCGTTCAAGATATCCGTCCACTCAGTGCTTGTGTGGCGCAACGTTACCTCGCCAATGAGCGCGTTCAAGGCCGCGCGGTTCTTAGAACGGTCCGACCCATCTTTGTAGTCCGGTTGTTCAATGAGGTGCTCCAGCTCCAGCGCTTCGCAAAGCCGGCGGAACATGGTATTGCCGGACGTGGCGATATTGATGTACCCGTCCGCAGTGGGGAAGACGCCGGTGGGAATGCTGGTGGGATGGTCGTTCCCCGCCTGAGGCGGCACCTCATGTCCAATGAGCCAGCGGGCCGCCTGGAAGTCCAACATGGCGATCTGCGCTTCCAGCAATGAAGTGTGCACCCACTGGCCCACTCCTGTTCGCTCCCGATCATAGAGCGCCAGCAAAATACCCTGGGCTAGGAAAACCCCGGCGCTCAAGTCGGCAATGGGAATCCCCACTCGCACCGGGCCCTGGCCGGGCAGACCGGTGACGGACATGACGCCACCCATTCCCTGCGCCACTTGGTCAAATCCAGGCCGGTCACTGTATGGGCCGCTCTGCCCAAAACCTGAGATGCTTCCATAGATGATCCGTGGGTTTATCGCCTGCACGGCCTCATAGTCGATACCAAGCCGGTATTTCACGTCCGGCCGGTAGTTCTCCACGATAACGTCGGCTTTTTCGGCCAGCTTCCAGAAGATCGATTTCCCGGTGTCAGACTTGAGGTCAAGGGTCATGCTGCGTTTGTTACGTTGCAGGTTCTGGAAGTCCGGGCTGTTGCGCCCGCCGCCCATGCTGTCTCCGCCTGTTGCTTCGGAAGGCGCTTCGATCTTGAGCACGTCCGCCCCCCAGTCGGCTAGTTGTCGCACCGCCGTGGGGCCGGAGCGGACGCGGGCCAGGTCCAGAACAACGACATCAGAGAGAGGGAGCGGACGTACAGTTGCCATTGGCGTGTCCTTAGTGCGCGGGATTCTGCGTCAGACCATACTCCGCGTCCAACAACCCGTCAACGTCAGCAGGCATCACGGCCTCCGTGTTGGCAAGTAAGCGCTGAGTATCTGGCAGGTTCGCCTCGGCTTCCTGTGCCGCTATACTGAATTACGTGATGTACTACACACATTGAATGCTATGTCCGCTTTTCAACCACGCCCCATGAATGCCCCTTGGGATGCGCTCGAACCCATGCTGACTACCCGGGCGAGCGCCCCCTTTAACGCCCGCGACTGGGTGTTCGATCTCAAGTGGGGCGGTGTTCGGGCAATCGCATTGATCGATGACGACCGTCTTGTCCTGCGAGGGCTGCGCCGCATCGATCTGACCCCCATGTATCCTGAACTCCAGCCCGTTACTGCGCAGGTCAAGGCGCGCCGGGCGGTGCTGGACGGCGAGATTGTGGCGCTCACCCCGGAGGGCTACCCCGATCTGGAAACGCTCCGGCCGCGCCTCAATGGCCTGCTCCAGCAACCCGAGGGTCGTGTCCGCCGGGCGCGCTTGGGCTATATGGTGACCGATCTGCTGGCATTGGATGACCGCTTGTTGCTGGACCGCCCGTTGTGGGAGCGCCGGGAGCTGCTGGACCGGTATTTCCAACCCTCAGTCTTCGCCCAGGTGGGCAACGCGGTGGAGGAGGCAGGAGTTGAGTTCTTTGAGGCGATTGAAGCCAGCCGTTTGGATGGCATGATTGCGAAGCAGCGAGACAGCGTCTATGTGCCGGGTCAGCGCTCCCCACAGTGGCTGGACATCCCCACCTCCGCTGCGGGCTATTTTGTGGTGGGCGGTTATATCTTTGGCGGTGGCCGCAGGAAAGCCCCCTTTGATGCGCTGCTCTTAGGCGCGTACGACGCCGCTGGCGGCTTGCGCTACGTTGGGCAAGCGAGCACCGGCCTCTCTACACCCGAAGGCTGGCGCACCGAACGTCTCCTCACCGGACTCCACACGTCGCACTGCCCCTTTACCACTGCGCCGGGAATTACCCGGTTCATCTATTGGTGTACGCCCTCGGTGGTTTGCCAGGTGCGGACCGGCGAACGCAGTCCCACCGGGCTGTTCCGTTTTGCTCGATTCGTGGCGCTACGCCCGGACCTCGAGCCAGCAGCGTGTAAGCTGGAGCCGTAACTCACTGTAGTCCAGTAGCCCAATGGAAGCCTTGTCTATGGATGTCTACAGCCTTCTGCGTTTGGATGACGCGGCGTTGTTCTCCCAGTGCAAGCTGGAACGCGTCAGGGCGGGCGGGCCCGGCGGTCAGCGGCGGAACAAAGTGGAAACCGGCGTCCGTTTGCGGCATTCCGTCACGGGTATTGAAGTCCGTGCAGTGGATGACCGGTCGCAAGAAGCCAACCGCAAGGCCGCGACGCGGCGATTGCGTGAACGCATCGCGTTGGAATGCCGCTCTGCCTTGGATCCCGATGCCCCTAACCTTCCCCTTGAGTTGGTCAAGCACCGCACTGCTGACAAAAGCCTCAGGATAAGTCATGCCAACGCTGATTACCCAATTGTGGTGGCTGCGATCCTAGATGCCCTGTCTGCCACTGGGAAGCGTTACGCCGCAGCGGCAAAAGTGCTGGGAGTAACCACTAGTCAGCTCGTCCGCTTTGTGGAGCAAGACCGCAATGTGGCGCGGGCGTTATCTGAGCTGCCGCAATGACACCATCGCAGACGGTAGTGGTGGATTGACGCATTGCCCGCTCATACTTGACATAGCACACATCCGGTGCGATACTAAGAATGCCTGGTGAGGCCAATGTATCCTTCTCTACTAAAGGAGGCTTCCATGGAATGGCGGAACGGGCGCAGCTTGAACGAACGCATCTGGTGGCAGGTCTGGCAAGTGGATATATAAGGCCCCGTTAGGGCGGGGCGTACGGTCTTCCGCTTGCCTCCGAGCAGGGGCTGCGGAGCGCAACTGAAGATGGATTTCCCTAACCTCTCCGTTCACTACGAACGGAGAGGTTTTTTTGTTCTCTGCAGCAGCGACGCGTAATATGAGGAAGTACTACACGGACTTGGTGATCAAGGATTTTTAGGGAGGGGCGATGCAAGAGAGCCACTACCTGACCTGCGCCGACTGCGGGCAGGAGAACGGGGCCGACTCAAAGTTTTGCAGCATCTGCGGCAGTGCCCTGGCAACCGGCGCTCCGGCGCCCCTGACCTGCGCCGACTGCGGGCAGGAGAACGAGGCTGGCTCAAAGTTTTGCCGCGGCTGCGGCAGCGCCCTGGCAACCGGCGCTCCGGTGCCCCTGACCTGCGCCGACTGCGGGCAGGAGAACGAGGCTGGCTCAAAGTTTTGCCGCGGCTGCGGCAGCGCCCTGGCAACCGGCGCTCCGGTGCCCCTGACCTGCGCCGACTGCGGGCAGGAGAACGAGGCCGACTCAAAGTTTTGCCGCGGCTGCGGCAGCGCCTTGGCAACCGGCGGCTCAGCCCGTGCCGCAGGCGCGCCGCCGCCATCTCTAGTCTGCCCTCGCTGTCTGCACGGGAACGAGCCGGAGTCGCAATTCTGCTACAACTGTGGCCTGCCACTGGCTGGAGAGCGCGGTCATGCATCGACCGCGCCGCCGGGCCTTCAGGCGTTCGCCTCAGGTCGGCCGGCGGGCTTCTGGGTTCGTGCGGGTGGGTTGGCTGTCGATACGCTTGTCGGAATAGTGCTCTTCGCGCTGGCCCTAAAATTGCTCACAGACTCCTCTCTGGAGCAGTACTTCCGCGCCGCGTTCGGCGGGGGAGCGGCCTTGGACCTCGACTCCTCTCTGGGTGAGTATTTCAGCGCCATGTTCGGCGGGGGAGCGCCCTTGCACCTCACTCTGATCAACTACGTCATCGCCTTCGGGTATGCCACGCTGCTCGTAGGCGCCTTCAGCACTACCGTGGGGAAGCGGCCTTTCAACTTGTACATCCTCCGACCGGATGGAACGCGGGTTGGCTATGGCCGGGCGCTGGGCCGTGAGGCCGCAAGGTTCCTCAGCATGCTCCTACTCGGCGCGGGCTTTCTCTGGGTCCTGTTTCGATCGGACAAGCGTGCCCTCCATGACCTGATCGCCGATACCGTCGTCATCAGGCGCTAGGGCGTGAGCGCCCTCGGCATCCTCCTCGTCTCCTTCACGCCGGGGCTATTTTGGCTATGGTTCTTCATGCGCTTAGACCGCATCCGGCCTTCCTCGCGCCGATGGCTAGCGCTGAGTTTCATCTTTGGCATGGTCTCGATCATCCCTGTCGGAATCATCGAGGAACTCGCAATACCGGACGACTTGTTCAGCGCTAGCACGACCCTCGCTTCCGTGTCGGTCGCGATGCTCGCCGTGGTCGGCCCGGTGGAAGAGACGAGCAAATTCTTGGCGATCCGGTTGACAGTGTACCGCTCGTTGTTTTTCGAGGAGCCGATGGACGGCCTGGTTTACGGCGCAGCTGCGAGCCTCGGCTTCGCCTCGCTGGAAAATCTCCTCTATGTGCTCTCATTTGGGCCGGAGGTGATGATTGGCCGGGCCCCGCTCAGCACCGTTGTCCACCTTGCATTCGGGTGCCTGTGGGGGTATGGGCTGGGGCTGCACCGCACAGGACACGGCCCATGGGTTGTCTGGGTAGGCCTAGCCGGCGCCGCAGTCTTCCATGGCGTTTTCAACATATTGCTCTTCAGCTCCGTTCCATGGCTCGCACTTATTTTGGTCGCAGGTGGCGTCGTCGGGGCCTACCAGCTGTTCAAGTGGGGGCAACGGGTCTCCCCATTCCGCTACCATCGCAATGTCCCCCTGACCCTGTGCCTCAACTGCGGCAGTCCCATCAGAGTTCACAGCATGTACTGCCGCCTGTGCGGAGCTCCTCAGATCGAGGCTGGGCGAGCGAGTCTCATCTGCGGAAACTGCCGCCGCACAAACCAGTACGACGCCCTCTTCTGCACCGGCTGCGGCGATAAGCTGCTCGCCTAGGGATACGCTGGACAAGTCTGCAGATAGCGGCATAACAGCGTAATGGCAGGAATATAGTCAGGGAGTCTGTCTGGCCCCCGATGGGTTGTACAGAGGTTCACTACGAACGGAGAGGTTTTTTGTTCTCTGCAGCAACGGCGCGTATTATTAGGCTCAACGTTTGCATCTCCGGAGATAGTGACATGCTTTCTGCCAAGGAGCGTGATGCATTAAAACAAGTGGGGCCGGGGACCGCGTTAGGGCAATTGTTCCGACGGTTCTGGCTTCCCGTCCTGCCAGCGGGCGATCTCGCGGATCCCGGTGGAGCGCCGGTGGAGCTGCGCGTGCTCAATGAGCGCCTCGTCGCTTTCCGTGATTCTGCCGGCCGCTTGGGTGTCATCGATGCCCATTGCCCCCACGAAGGAGCGTCGCTCAAGTGGGGAGTCAACGATGCGGGGGGGCTCATGTGCATCCTCCACGGCTGGAAGTTCGATGTTGAGGGTAACCGTATGGATTCTGGCGCCGTGCACATGCGTAAAGTACAGATCAAGGCGTACGCGGTGTCGGAGGCGCGGGACAGAGTATGGTTATACATGGGCCCCGTTGAAGCGTGCCCGGCGCCTCTCGCGCCGGAGATCGTTAGTTCTCCATAGGACTGCTTTTGCATGGTTTGCGCCGGTGTTAGAATGGGCTGCGCATGCCAGTAGCGTGTCCGATGGTTTGCGGCGGTTCTAAGCGGTCCCGTGGCGCGGGAGAGTGGAGGATAAGATGCCCGTAGACCTGATTCTGAAAAACGGTCGGATTGTCGATGGTACGGGCCTGCCCTCGTATATTGGCGATATTGCCATCAAGGGCGGCAGAATCGTTGAGATGGGGGCGGTCGGCGAGTCGGCTACGCGCACCATTAATTGCAACGGCCTCGCAGTGTCCCCCGGCTTCATCGATCCCCATACCCACCTCGATGCCCAGATGCTCTGGGACCCCTTGGGCACCTCCTCCTGCTACCACGGTGTCACCACTGTGGTCATGGGCAATTGCAGCCTGAGCCTGCACCCCTGTAGGCCTTCCGACCACAGTGCGCTGATTGGCGCTCTAGCCCGGGTGGAGGCGATCCCGCGGAGTGCGCTGGAGGCCGCGTTGGACTGGTCTTGGGAGAGCACTGGGCAATACTTGGACCGCCTGCAACGTCCCGGTTTGGGCATCAATGTGGCCGCGCTTTTGGGGCATTCCGCGCTGCGCCAGTATGTGATGGGTGAGGACGCCACCGAGCGCGCCGCAACGCCCGAAGAAATCGAGGGAATGAAGCGTGTCTTGCGCCAGTCGATGTTAGAGGGCGCCATTGGCTTTTCTGCCAACCAGAATCGGAACCACCGCCGAGATGACCGTAAACCGATCCCTTCTCGGATGGCCACCAACGAAGAGCTGCTGGCGTTAGCCGGCGTGCTCAAGGAGCTGAACACCGGCGTAGTGCAGACCAGCCGCGGTCTGCTGGATACTGAGCCGGAAGGCCAGGAAGTGGTGCTCTACCGCCACCGGGAGATGGCATTGGCCGCGGGCCGGCCCCTTACCTTCAATGCGCTATTCCACCGCTGGTCGAAACCCGATGCGTGGAAAGAGGCCCTGGAAATTTCGGGGAAGATCGCTGCCGAAGGCGTACCGATGTATGGCTTGGGGCATGCGCAGGTCATGGAGCAGCGTTTCACCATGAAGAACGTCCAGTTATTTGATGGCATGCCCGCCTGGGACGAGGTGCTCCAGGGGCCGCTTGAGGGGCATGCCGCACTGTTGGGCGATTCCGCCGTGCGCGCCAAGCTCCAGGCAGACGTTGATGATCCCACCCCCAAGCTGTTTTCAAAACGGTGGGACACAGTCTACGTCGCTGCGGTCAACCTACCCCATAACAAGCAGTACGAAGAACTGAGTGTGCAGGACGTTGCGCAACGCACGGGGAAGACTCCGCTCAATGCCTTCCTGGACCTCTCCTTGGAAGAGCGCATGGAGTGCGAGTTCTCCACCAACATTACCAATGGCGACCCCGAAGCCGCCGCTGAGATCCTGCGCCAGCCCCATGTCCTCATCGGCGCGTCCGATGCCGGCGCCCACGTTGCCTTCGACGCCGGCAACGGCTATTGCACCAACCTGCTGGGCTATTGGGTGCGGGAGCGCGGCATCATGTCGTTGGAACGGGCCGTGAGCCGTCTCACCCTCCAGCCGGCCCGATTCTTTGGTTTCGAGGACCGCGGCTTACTCTTGCCGGGCCTCGTTGCCGACATCGCGGTGTTCGACCCTGCCACCGTGCGCCCTAGCCGGCCCGTGCGGGTTGATGACTACCCCGGCAATAATTGGCGCTGGGTGCAGCCTGCCGAGGGCGTGTACTATACCATTGTCAACGGCCAGGTTATTGTCGAGAACGGGCAGGCCACGGAAGCGCGGCCGGGCAGCGTCTTGCGCAACTCCCGCGCCCGTAAGCTGACCGCCGCTTAGCCACGCAGCCCCAAACTATCCAGGAGAAGCGCCTTGAAGCAGGAAGATTATTCCCAGAAGCGGTTCATGTTCTACCCCGGCATGAACCTCAGCGCCACAGAGCGGGAGCGCATGGATAACTATGAGGTCCCCTTGGAAGAGGTGACCATCGATCACTTGGTCTACGCCATGAGCAAGCAGATCGAGAACAACTTCCAGATCTTTTACACGATGGCTGAGGAGATTGCGGGAGAGGAAGCAGCGCTTAAGATCGCCTATGAGATAGGTCGTCGGTACGGCGGCCTCGGCTACGCTAAGCTGCTGGAAGCCCTGGGATATGGTAACCGTGGGAGCGCTCGCACCATGGCCATCTACCAAGACCTAGTGCATGGGATCCGGGGGCCCAAGCACACTGCAGCCCTCTTTGCTGAGTACGACGACGACCGCTGCGTGGTCAAGCGCAATGCCTGCATTTACTATAATGAGCAGATGCCGCAGAACGGCAAGTACACCGGGACCTTCGAGCAGGGCTGCTTTCAGGGTTACAAAGACGCCGACGCTAACTTGAAGGACGTGGTGGTGCATCACTGCGTTTGGCGTCAGGACGACCGCTGCGAGATAAGCTGGGAATACACCGAGGGGTAAGGCATCGCTTCGCCCGTCCCCTGCGCCGGCGCGTTCCTGCGGGAGAGGCAATAACAGCGGAACGTTAAGGTACTCACGGGCGGCCGATTTGCAAGCGACTGGGGTTCAATGGACATCGCCAAACCCCAAGCCTGCATGACTTCCCAGCATCCCAGCAGATCAAGTAAACGACCATAGGTCTGCCGACCTCGCTAATGACAGGTTCAAATTCTCTGCGGTGTGGCTCAATAGACTGTACGCAGCAGCATGTTTGAATTGGTGGTGGCTCTGTAAATCCACGAAGTCTTTGCTCAGTCGTTTAACTCCAGCCATAGTAGAGAGCCCGAGGGGGTCACCCAACACCAATTACGCGCCCAACGGCCCTCAATACGTCTCCGGCAGGTGCCACAACGCGCTTATGTTTGCGAGCCAATTGCCAAGGAAACCCGCAGTATGCGTGGGCAGTAGAGCAGAACGTCTCCAGAAAGGCGATAAGCCAGAATCTGTTAGTCCACCAAACTTTACAAGGTTAAATCCCTCCGCAATAGGTCCAAGTTACACGGTCACCGAAAATACTTTGTCTAAAGCCAAGAACGCTGGTACCAGGTGAGTTGAATGGGAAATGAAGTTGAAACAGCCTCCGGCATGTCCCTCTACGTCACCATATTGCTCACCTTAATCAGCGGTGCTATTTTACTGAACGTCGCGGAACGTTACTGGCGCTCTGCCAAGAATACTTTCCTAAAAAAGTACCCGTTATCCTTGCCTGAGTCTATCCCCTCTTGGTTCTCAGGTATCCCTGTCTTCATAGCCATCTCATTTTTTTATTTGTTCTTCACCGTTGGCAATAAGTTGGTGGACGCTTACGTAGAAGCCCCGATCTTAAAGTTTCAAGTTGCTCTAGCTCTATTTGTGCTGGTAGGCTCGATTATAGGTAAATTCCTCGCCTCCACTGATGACCGTTCACGACCGTACACACGGGCGACTTGGATTTCGCTTATCGTTTCCTTAGCAATCGTGATGACTATAGTGGTGCTGACAACTGCTTGGTGTCCGCCTCATTTGTCAGAGCAATGGTGGATGCCTTGTTACTGACGTTCGGGAGTGCAAGACAGATCGGCGCCGACTATCCCTTCGACGACCCCGAGGCAAAGAGAACCTTCAACTATTACGGGAGCATGATGCACGGCTGGGGTTTTTGGGGTTTCAGGAAAGCGAAGGGCTGAACACCACTGGCCACCCGCGGCAAAGGGTAATCGACGGAATGTGTTGACTCACCAAGATGTTCTAGGATGAGCAGGCCATTGAGCGCATGTTCGTGATGCACGCTGGCCGGATGGTGTCCCTGCTCCGTACTCTCCTCGACGCCCCGTGTGATGGACCATATCGAGTCCGGACATCGCATAGGAAACTGGCGCCCTCAACACCTGAGGGGACGGAGCGGCATATTTGACATCTACCAGGATTTCAGAACCGGCAACACTTCCTTAGCGAAGAGCTTCAGGCCCCGCTCCGAAATATCATAAGGGGTGCCACCAAAGCGGAAGGAGACGTTCACCTCGAAATTGCCGAGCAGGTTCCGGCGGTCCTCAAGCCCCCGCAGAATCTTGTCCGGCGTGCCCCAGCTTGCCGCCTTCATGAAACCGTTGACCGCACCTTCGTGGCCGGCGGACCGCGCGATTTCGATCTTCTGTTGATAAGCGTCGTAACCCTTTATCGTCTTGAAGTGATCGCCGAGAAATTCGTAGTGGTAAAAATTACTCTCGACGAATTTGCCTTGATATTGGCGGGCCTCTTCCTCGCACTGGGCCAGATCGGTGCCGCAGACGACGAATTCGGTGAGCAATAGCGTGGGCGGCTCCGTGCCGTGATATTCCCGGTGTAAGGCACGACCTCGCTCGATCCCCGGCATCCGCATTTCCCAAGGGCGATCAGCGAACATAATGATATGTGCGCCAAGCTTGGCTGCGGAGACAATCGATTCCTCGCTAGAGGCGACGGCGTAGATGCGCCCGTCGAAGGAATGCTGTGGCCGGGGCCTGATTTCCGTGCGGGGCTGCTTGTAGTAAGTCCCGTCGCCTTCAATGAACCCTGTCTTGAGAGCATCGATAATCATCGGCGCCGATTCGTCGAAACGTTCCCGCGATTCGTCCATGCTTATGCCGAAGATCTCGAATTCACGCCGGGCAAGGCCTCGCCCCAACCCGAGCCGCAGTCGGCCATTACTCAACATGTCTAGAACGGCAGCGTTTTCGGCCACACGCAAAGGCTCATGCCAGGGAAGGATCACGGCGGCTGTCCCTACATCGATATCGGGATGCTTCGCTGCAATGTGGGTCATTAGCTGGATATTGTCCGGCACGAAGGAATAATCGTTGAAATGATGCTCTGCGGACCAAAGGCAATCGAACCCCAAATCGGCGGCGATTTCACAAAGGCGTAACTCCTCCTCCCACATCTGACCGTCCGACCCTTCTTCCCAGCCGTAACTCGAGAAGATCATCATCATTCCGACATCCATGTGAACACTCCTTCCGATTCTTTCAAGTGACCCACTTGCGCAGGGGAATTACTTCTCGACGAGTGCAATAGTTAATCTTGGAGCAATGGGACCGGCCGACCGGTAGATCGGGCTAATCCTAAAGTTGGGAAGTGGCGCACGGTTTTCGCCTAGCAACTCCGTGTGAGTTTGATCAATGTATTTCGGTACCTGTAGCTCGACTCCAACTGAGTGACCCGTAGCTGCATGAGCAAGAGATCCGGTCTGATTTGTCATGATATGAGGGGTCACGCCTCTGCCGAGGTTAGTGTAGCAGAGCCTTACAAGGTTGGTACAACGATGCTGGAGCGGGCTTGGAAGCAACGAGCCAGGCTGCTCCCGGTTCGACGTCATCCAGGACGATGGCGACCCACTTGGGGAAAATAGGTGAAGTGGAGTCGGCAAAAGCCGTCACCAACCGCGACTTCCTCAATGGCCCGGAGGAGCATCGTGGCGGCGTCGTAACTGCTACCGCCTAGCCGCAACCAAGCACTATCTGTGCTGCTGTCACAAGGTTGCACAACTCCGCGACCTGATTCATCTGGTGGGTGCTGAGCCCAGTGGCCGTCTCTCCGCTTCTCATGCCACTGAGCGGGCCCTTAACCAGCGTGGCGTTGACGACGTTCACAGATAGGTATACCCTACGGCCATAAACTATGCCAATGTCATTGCCAATAAAGGATTGTGTGCCATGACCACCACTGCTTCCGCACCTGCCACTGCCGCTACCGTGACCGATCTGCTGATATCATCGGACTCTCACGTCATCGAAGACACTGAACTGTGGACTTCTCGAGTAGCCTCTACCTTCAA
The DNA here is from genome assembly GCA_965261835.1 of Dehalococcoidia bacterium. GTDB lineage: Bacteria > Chloroflexota > Dehalococcoidia > SHYD01 > SHYD01. The sequence goes on from OZ253478.1 coordinate 1,120,433, forward strand.
GGACCGTGCGCCGACGTTCCCACCGCGCCAAGCGGGGGAGGCCTTCTCCGCGCATGACGGCGGGTGGGACCCCATGGCCCGGCTGAAGGAGATGGCGGTGGACGGCGTGAGCGCTGAGGTGCTCTATCCCAGCTTGGCGCTCACCCTCTTCGGCCAAGAGGAAGCCGCACTCCAGGAGGAGTGCTTCCGCGTTTACAACGACTGGCTCATTGAATACTGCCAGGCTGCCCTGGACCGCCTGGTAGGTATCGCCTGCATTTCGGTGTACAACATTGATAACGCCGTCAAGGAGTTGGAACGCTGCCGCAACGCCGGCCTGCGCGGCGCGCTCGTGTGGCAGGCGCCCCACAAAGATATCCCCTTTACTTCGGACCATTACGAGCGGCTGTGGGCGGCAGCGCAGGACATGGACATGCCCATCAGTCTCCACATCCTCACCGGCCACGGCTACGCCAAGAAAATCTTCGAGATGCAGGGCGTGGAGATCTATCGCAACAGCGTCAACACCAAGCTCTATGAGGCCGCCAATGCCATGTTCGACCTCATCTTCTACGGTGCGCTGGACCGGTTCCCCCGGTTGAAGTTTGTTATTGTGGAGAACGAGATCGGGTGGATGCCCTTCGTAGTGGAGCAGTGGGATCGGTACTACAAGCGGTTCCAGAAGCAGAACCCTACAGTGGCGAATCTGCTCCCGAGTGAGTATTTTGAGCGTCAGATGAACGCCACCTTCTTCAATGATCCATCCGGAGGGCATGCGTTGGCGCGCTGGGGACACAACAACTGCATGTGGTCTAATGACTTCCCTCACCCTAACTCCACCTGGCCCAATTCCCGGGACGTGATTGCCCGCGATCTGGGCCATCTGGACGGCCCGCTGCGCAAAAAGATCCTCAGTGAGAATGTCACACGGTTGTATGGCATGAACGTTGCCGCCCTGGTCTAACCAAGAAAGGTAAGAGGAGGATACACCTATGGCCACCACCGAAGTCACACCAAAGGCGCACGTGTTCAACATGCGTACACCACTGCTGGCACAGGGCCGGCTGGACAACTATGTGGCCGCCACCGACCTGCTGAAGGTCACCGTCAAGGTCTACGCTGAGGGCGGCGAGAACACAATGCACATGCACCCTTATGAGGATCATGCATTCATTGTGCTGCAGGGCGAGGCCACCTTCCGCACCGAGACCGATGACAACATCACAGTGCTAGGGAAGAACGAGGGCATCATGCTGCCACGGCGCGTGTGCTATTGGTTCCAAAGTTCCGGTGAAGGGAACCTGGTAATGATACGAGTGGGCGCCGCCACCAAGTGGCCGGAGGACGGCCGTGCCTTCCCCGATGGCCGCCCCTTTGCCGGCGACTCTATTGAGAACAAAGAGGTGCCGCGCATCGAGCTCCCCGGCCAGTTCTTCGGCGACTAGCTAGTCAGATCACGTAAGGAGGCCGTCATGCCAACCATCGACTCAGACGCCCATGTTGTAGAGAGCGAACGCACTTGGGACTATATGGACTCTGCCGACCAAAAGTATCGTCCGATCTTGATTCGGCCTCAGGGGGAAACCACTGCCGAATATTGGATGATCGACGGGAAAATCCGCGGGATCGCACGGCAGGTCATAACCTCCCAGCGTTTCACGGAGCTTTCGCGCACAGCCGGACGCCGCATGGACACACCCCAAGACACCCGGGACATGGAAGATGTCCCGGCCCGGCTGCGCCATATGGATGAGCTTGGCGTGGACGTTCAGGTGCTGTACCCCTCCATCTTCATCGAGCAGGTCGCGGACAAAGCGGAGTGGGAAGTGCCCATCTGCCGCGGCTTCAACCGCTGGATGGCGGACATCTGGAGCCAGAGCCAAGATCGGTTGCGTTGGATCTGCGCCCCGCCGTTGCTGAGCATGCCAGATACCATAGATGAACTGCGATACTCCAAAGAGCATGGGGCGGTAGGCGTCTTCATGCGCGGGTTGGAGGGCGATCGCCTGATTCATGACCCCTACTTCTATCCTCTCTATGAAGAAGCGAGCAGGCTCAATATGGTGATTGCCGTCCACATTGGCAACGCCAACCCGTACATCAATGGCGCCCTCAACCAGCGTAACGGCAGCGGCACCTTTTGGCGCTTGCGTCTCATGTCCGTTGGCGCCTTCCACTCGATCATGGTAACCGGCCTCATGGATAAGTTCCCTCAACTCCACATGACCTTCGCCGAGGCTTCGGCTAGTTGGGTGCCATACGTGCTTAATGATCTCCGCCGCCGCTTTGCCGGGCAAGGGCGGGAGATGCCGGAGAACCCGCTGGCCCAGCAGCGCATCTGGGTGGCTTGTGAGACCACCGACGACCTGCCGTATATCCTCCAGCAGGCCGGCGACGACAACATCGTCATCGGCACCGACTACGGCCACAACGACCAGTCCACTGAGATCGAAGCCCTGTCCAACCTCCAGAACCTGGGGACTATCAGTTCGGCGAGCTACCGCAAGCTCACCTGGGATAATCCCAAGGCGTTGTTCGGGCTCTAGCGCGTAGGTGAACCCAAGTAAGCGGCCCTCAGCATCTGCTGAGGGCCGCTTGGTATATCTAGCCTAGGGAGTCATCGCCCCTGCCACTGCGGTGTACGCTTTTCCACAAAGGCCAGCGGGCCTTCCTTGGCGTCCTCCGTGTTGGCCAGGATGGCAGAGAGGTCGCCTTCTACGATCAGGCCCTCGTCCAGCGTCATCTCCAGACCGCGCTTCACTGCTTCCTTGCCGAAGCGCACTGCCAGCGGCGCATTAGCGATGATTAAGTGGGCGATCTCTTCGGCTGCGGGGATCAGTTGATCGTGGGGCACCACTTTGTTGACCAGTCCAATCCGGTACGCTTCCTCTGCATTAATGGGCTGGCCCGTGAGGATGATCTCCATTGCCCGGTTCTTGCCTACGAGACGCGGCAGCCGCTGGGTCCCGCCCGCGCCGGGGATCAGCCCGCGCTTCACTTCCATCTGGGCGAAGCTCGCCTGTTCCGAGGCGACGATGATATCGCACTGCATGGCCAGCTCGTTGCCCCCGCCGTAGGCTAGGCCGTTGATCGCCCCAATGACCGGCTTATCTAGGCTCGCAATCGCCGACACGAAGCGGCCTCGAAACCGTCGCGACTCAGTCACCGGCATGGGCGCTCGCTGACTTAGCTCCCGCAGGTCTAGGCCGGCGGAGAACGCGCGCTCGCCGGCGCCGGTCAGAATGACCACTCGGACGGATGCGTCATCCCGTGCGTCCTGCACTGCTTCGCCCATTTCCTGCCGTAGCTTATCGTTCAGTGCATTGAGCGATTCGGGCCGGTTCAGGGTCAGATACGCTATGTCCTCGCGCTTCTCATAGATGATCGCTTCGTATGCCATAACACCTCCCAGATGATCGCAGCGGTATTCTAGCTCCCTCAGTGCTTAAGGGGAAAGTGGTCTCCACTAGAGGAGGATGGCCTCGGGTCGCGGCCCGCACCCGATGACCGAGCAAAGCCCGATGGCCTCGCGAGGCCGTGCTGACGCCGGTGGAGCTGCGGGCGCTCCACCGGCATACGTCACCGGAAGACGCGCCGGCGTGATCGTATAATAGTGCCCTGGGCGGTATGGTACACTTCAGCCGCACAAACCCCTAGTACCGTTGCCATTGCCCCGCTGCTTGATTCTTAGTCCCCTCATGCTTGAGCAGTGCCATGTCTTTTTGAAAAGGAATGCCATGTTTACAGATAGCGCAGACATCAATGGTTGATCCCACAACTTATCCATTCTCGGAAGGTGTCATCGCCTACTTCTCAATGGAGGTAGGACTGGAATCAGCTATGCCCACCTACAGCGGTGGCCTCGGGGTGCTAGCAGGGGATACCCTGAAGGCGGCGGCAGACCTTGAAGTGCCTATGGTGGGCGTGACATTGGTGCACCGCAAAGGGTACTTCCACCAGGAGCTAGCCGCAGACGGTAGCCAGATCGAGCTCGAGAGCCCGTGGCAGCCGGAAGCCCACTTGGAGCCGCTTGATGCCCGGACAACCATTACGGTTGAAGGAAGACCGGTAGTGATTGCGGCCTGGCGTTATCGAGTAAAGGGGGTCACCGGCGCCGAGGTCCCGGTTTTGTTTCTTGATACCGGGCTACCTGAGAACGCCCCGGAGGACCAGGAGATAACGGACCACCTCTACGGGCGTGATGAGCGCTATCGGCTGTGTCAAGAGGCGGTGTTGGGCATCGGCGGCGTCCGCCTATTGCAGGCCCTTGGCTACACCGTAGATGTCTATCACATGAACGAGGGGCATGCCGCGCTCCTAACGCTCGCTTTGCTCGCCAATGAAACCGGCATGCGGGGGATCACGGGCGCCTTGCCGGAGGATATGGAGGCGGTTCGCCGTCAGTGCGTGTTCACTACGCACACACCCGTGCCCGCCGGACACGACCAATTTCCTCTAGATCTAGTGCGGGAGGTATTGGGGCCGGACATTGTTGAGGCGTTGGCACGAACTGAGTGTTGCCTCCTGGACACGCTCAATATGACGCTACTGGCGCTTAGGTTATCTCGTTACATCAACGGGGTATCGGTGCGTCACAGCGAGGTTTCAGAAGGCCTGTTTCCCAGTTATCCCATTGAGTCCATTACTAATGGTGTGCATCCCGCCACGTGGGTGGCAGCGCCCTTCGCCGATCTGTTTGACCGTCACATTCCGCAATGGCGCGTTGATAGCAACTATCTCCGTAACGCCGGGCTCATTCCCCTAGACTTGGTGGCGAAGGCGCACGCGGATGCCAAGGCTGACATGATCGCCGAAGTGGAGCGCCGCACCGCCGTCCTCTTTGATCCTGCAGTGTTCACCCTGTGTTTTGCCCGGCGTGCAACACCGTATAAGCGCGCCTCGCTACTCTTTAGCGACACGGACCGGCTCAGAAAGATCGCTCAAGTGAGCGGCCCCATCCAAGTTGTTTACAGTGGCAAGGCACATCCCAAGGACTACGATGGCAAAGAGATGATCCGCACCGTCATCCAAACGGCTTCCCAGTTTGACGGTGGTGTACAGGTCGTTTACCTGGAGGATTACGACATGGCGTTGGGTAAAACGCTATGCGCCGGCGTGGACCTTTGGCTCAACACACCGCTCAAACCCCACGAGGCATCGGGCACCAGTGGTATGAAGGCGGCGCTCAACGGCGTCCCTAGCTTGAGTGTCCTAGACGGTTGGTGGATTGAAGGGCATGTGGAAGGGGTCACAGGATGGTCTATTGGCGAATTGGGAGACCCGGTGAGTAACCCTGATGAAGCGAATCAAGAGCATGAAGAGGCGGCCGCGCTCTATAGCAAATTGGAGCAGCTCATCTTGCCACTGTACTATGACCATCCTCAGGAGTACCAACAAGTGATGCGAAGCGCGATAGTGTTGAACGGCGCGGTCTTCAATACGCAGCGCATGGTGCAGCAATATGTGCGGAACGCGTACCGTGAGCGAGCCTGAGCGTAGCACAGCGGGCCGTTGCCGAGCGCGACGGCCCGCTGTGCCTCCCTTATAGCTATAGCGCCGTGGGCATCACGCTTCGTTGCGGGCACGCACGAGGAGCATAGGTAGGTCTGGCGCGTTGCGCAGGACCTCATCGGTAACACTGCCAAAGACCAATCGTCCCAGGCCGCCCCTGCCGTGCGTGCACATGGCGATGAGGTCGATGTTGCTTTCTGCGGCAAACTCCAGGATAACGCTTCCCGGATGCCCCTCCCGGATGTGACAGCTCGCCAGGATGCCGTCACCTGCAAGCCGCTGCTGAATGTCTCCTAAGTACGCTTGCGCGGCCGCCTTCTCTGCGTCCATGGTCTCTTGTGCCACATCCACGCTTATCTCACCCATCGACCCCGGGCCCATAGGCGAAGCCGCACTGGTCTGCATAATGACCTGCTCTAAGGCGGGAACGGCCCGTAGGAGGAGTACCTCCGCACCGAACTTTTTAGCTACCTCTTCTACATGCGGCAACGCGGTGTCCGCAATTTCTGACCCATCTAGTGGCACCAGGATCCGGTTATACACGGGGTGTCCTCCTATGTAACTAGTGTGTAACTAGTGCGAGCGTCTCCCGCGGGTACCGCGAGTGCGCTGTAGCCCAGTGCGCTGAGTAGCGCCGCTGCTCAACCTTACAGCGGCTTGTTGTATGCCCAAACATAATCGTGATCGTTGTAGGCTTCACCAGGCATGAGCGTCGTGATGTTTTGTTTAGCGAGCTCCCCCTCGAACTTCTCCCGGACCCAGAGGTCCTCGTCGGGATACTCAATCTGGTCTCGTGCCCGGTCTTCCACCTTCTCGGCGTGTCCGCTGAATTGCGGCAGCGGGTGGAGCGCAAGGTATCGGGCGGGGATAGCCCCAACATTGAAGTGCTGGTGGAACCACTTATTGGGGGGAGTGAACAGGCTGGCCTCGCGCCACGGCACTACTATCTTCTCTTTTCCCTCTTCCCACAGGATCGAGTAGCCCTCGCCTCCGGGAATCACAATGGCCCGCCCTGGCCCGTGGCGGTGCGCCTTTTTGTAGGTGCGGGACGGAAACACCGACATGTGACAGGACATTTCGGAGTTAGGAAACTGCATGTACACGGTGCGGCCGCCTGCGCCCCGCTCCTGGTATTCATTCAGCCTGTCCCAAGCCTGCATATCTGGGAAGAAGTTCCCGAACCAGTAAGTACGGCGGCCCCCAAAGGCGTATTGATCGTCCTCGAGTTCCTTTGCTTCTGCGTACATGTCCGTAGATAGCGCAGCTTGGCCTCCCCGTTGGTCAAGAATATCGGGCAGCCCCGACATCACAATGGGAAGATAGTTGTAATGCATCAGCTTGACCGGGCGGTCGCCCCGCGCGTTGCTGTACTGGTGCCACGCGTTGCGCGGTACCAGGAACATACTTCTCGGCTGCCATTCGAAAGTGCGCTTTGCCAACTCATCGGCCCATACGGATGTCAGACCGTTACCTTGAAGCACGTAGACCACTTCATCAACCGGCAGACGAGTAGGCGGTAACGTGGCGCCTGCCGGCACCTCCGTCACCCTGACCTCACTCACTCCCTCCAACCCGGTAAGCTGTACAAACGCGGCGTTGCATTCTCGCGCGGCCCAATGGCCAAGCTCAAGAGTGCGGAGATCTTCAATATAGTAGCCCCGATGGATAGGAATCCCTTGCGCCTCCATCCAGCGATCGTGGGGAAATATCTTACGGCGCGGGGTAGCTTCAGGGGCCCGGACATCTGCAGTAGTTGTCATAATCATGCGCTCCTAAGGGTATTACCTCATCTTGTTCGATGAGAAGACTAAAGCTAGCTTAAGCCTGATACCGGAATTTTTCAATGAGCCGAGGTCGGGGCAAGCGGTCACCCTGTAAGAATAGTTTTGAGGGGACTAGATACCCTAGATACCATTGACTTCCTTAGCCAACGTTTATTACACTGCACCAATGCCCCGTGTGGGCGAACGTAGACTAAGGAGGTAATTATGGGAAAACGAACAACTCTCGGGCATCTAGCCCGGCGCTGGTACGTCATTCCGGCCGCTGCTGCCTTGCTTCTGGCAACAGCCTGTGGCGCGGCGCAGCCGGGTGGTGGCGATACGCCTGCAGCTCCGGTCGCGCCTGCAGCTCCGGCCGCGCCTGCGGCTCCGGGATCGCCTGCGGCGCCGGCTCCGGCCGCGCCTACGACTCCGGGATCACCAGCGGCGCCGGCTCCGGCCGCGCCTACGGCTCCGGCTGCGGAACCGCAACCGAAACCGGGCGGGACTTTCATCTGGTACATTCGGGCCGACCCACCTGGTGGCTTTGAACCCCACATAGCAGGCGGCCGCCGTGATGCCCGGAAGGGCCACGGTTTGGTGTATGACTACTTGGTGGTGCCGGGCAACGTCAACAACGAGCCTTGCACCGTGAACTACATGCCCGGGCTGGCCGAAAGCTGGAAGTGGGTGGACAACACCACGCTGGAGCTGTCCCTCCGCAAGGGCGTGAAATTCCAGAACGTAGCTCCGGTCAACGGCCGAGAGATGAAATCGGCAGACGTGGTCTGGAGCTGGGAGCGCATGCTGGAGCGGGGCGAGCTGAAAGCCTTCAAGAAGAGCTTGGTAAGCATCACGGCACCGGACGACTACACCGTGCAGCTCAAGCTCACGGGGCCCAAGCCATTGATTGCGAGTGAGTTCCTGACCTACCGGAGTGCGGTAGTGATCCCCAAAGAGGCTGGCGGCGCTGAGGTGGACTTCACCAAGCCGGCAGCGTTGATTGGCACCGGGCCCTTCATGATCACAAAGTATACCCCGGGCGTGAAGGTCGAATACGTACGGAACCCCACCTACTGGAAGGAAGGCCGCCCGTACGTCGATGGCGTAGAGCTAGTCATCTTGCGGAATGACGCGACGCGGTTGGCAGCGCTGCGGACGGGCAATCTGGACTACTTGGACGAGCTGACGGCCAGTGAGGCCACCCAGGTTAGGCAGGCCATACCCAACATGAAGTTCATCAAGTGCGAAGGCTCTGCGCCATTCGGCTTGTTCATGAAGAACAGCGAAGCGCCCTTCAACAACGTGAACGTGCGGCGCGCGCTCTCCATGTCTATCGACCGGGCCGCGGTGGTGAAGGGACTTTACAAGGGTGAGGGCAACGTCACTGCTTGGTCGCCGTTCTACCATAGCCGGGCGCTGAAGCCGTCGGACCTGCCGGCAGACCTTCGCAAGTGGGTGGAATACAATCCCACCGAGGCCAAGAAGATGCTGGCGGCGGAAGGGTACCCCAACGGGTTGGATGTGGAGCTGGAAGGAACCATGGCGTACGGCTCACCGTACAACGAGTTCCTGGAAGTTCTGCCGACCATGCTGAAAACCGGCGGGTTCAACGCCACACTGAAGCTGGCCGAGATTGCAGAGCACCAGTCGACTCATACCCAGGGCAAGTACGGTAAGCTGATGGCGGCCAAGGCGTCCTTCAACCTACCGTTGGAGGCGGCGATGGCGAGCTACCATAGCGCCGAGGGGAAGACGCGCAACCGTTCCTGGACCAATGACCCGAAGTGGGACGGCTTCGTTGACGAGATGTTGACGACGGTGGACGAGGAGAAGCGGAATGCGCTCGTGAAGGAAGCGCAGCTGTACATGATTGATCAGATGCTCTTGACAACGATGCCGAGCTTCTACAACTTCAATGCGTTCCAGCCGAAGATCAAAGGGCAGTTCCCCTTCAATGAGTCCACGTTCCGGGAGCAGCTGGGAATCATGATCACGGAGCTTTGGATAGACGAATAGCCTAACTACAAATCTGCGGACGGGGCGCCCGAACTGGGGCGCCCCGTCCGCTACCCCAATTTCTTGCCCTTTTTGCCACACGGGACGTACGTAACCTAAAAGCGTACGTCTCACAACGTACTTGCTGATTACCGATATCCCGAAATTGGGGTATAGTAGGCCTCGAAAAAGGGCGGACCTGCGCAAAGTGGAGGCGCTATGCAAGGTTACATTCTTCGCCGACTGGTAGAGCTCATACCCACTGTATTGCTGGTATCAGTGGTGGTGTTCACGTTGCACCGCCTGCTCCCAGGGGACATTGTGGACATACTTCTGGGCGAGATAGCTGGCGATGACGTGGACCGCGCCAGGATTGAGGCGTTGCTCGGCATAGATAAGCCCGCGCCAGAGGCCTACATTGAGTGGCTTCTCGGCATGCTCCGAGGCGACCTGGGCCAATCGCTCTTCTCTCGTACGCCTATAGTGGACGAGATTCTCTGGCGCTGGCCGGTCACCATTGAGCTGACGGTTATCGCGCTTGCCATGATCATTGTGCTAGGCATCCCCATTGGAATCATTGCAGCCCTCCGGCAAGAGAGCATGTTGGATTACATCCTGCGTTCGGGGGCGGTGTTGGGGCTCTCGCTGCCAACTTTCTGGATTGGCGTCATGGTAGTCACGTTGCCAGCAATCTACTTGGGTGTGCTGCCGCGTACTGATTATGTTGCCCCTAATGAAGATCTCTTGGCCAATCTTAGGCTGATGATATTGCCAGCCTCCATCCTAGCGGTGCACTACATGGCGCGCGTCGCCAGGATGATGCGTGGCACATTATTGGAAGTGCTCCGGCAAGACTACATCCGCACTGCATGGGCCAAGGGCCTCAAAGAGCGAGTAGTGATCACTAGACATGCGCTCCGTAATTCTATGATCCCGGTCGTCACGATGCTCGGGCTCGAATTCATGACCATGATCAGCGGTACAGTGGTTATCGAGCGTATCTTCGATCTCCCTGGCATTGGTAGCTACACACTGTCGGCCATCAGTTTCCGTGACTATCCAACAGTGCAGTCGGTTATCTTCCTCTACGCGCTAATCGTTATTGTGGGCAATCTTATGGTTGACCTCAGCTATCGGTTCATTGACCCGCGCATTCGGTATAGCTAAGGGGGCTAGCCATGAGTCAAGAGGTTATCTTTCCTGGGCAACTGCCAGCCCGCCAGCACTGGTGGAATAATCGTAACGGGACTATTGGGTTCATGCGGCGCCTCATTCTAGAGAAGCCGCTGGGCGCCATCGGTGGACTCTTCATCGTGCTGCTGTTTATCATGGCGCTCTCAGCAGACATCATTGCTCCGTTCCCATATGATGAGCCCAACTTCGCCAATATCATGGTGCCCCCCGGCGAAGCGGGTCATATCCTGGGAACCGATTACTTGGGACGTGACCTGCTCAGTAGGATCATCTATGGCGGCCGGATCTCTATCCTGGTCTCCGTGACCACCGTGGCCTTGGCAATGATCATTGCCATGACACTTGGCATTATCTCGGGATGGGCAGGGGGCAAAGTAGATGCCATCATCCAGCGTTGGGTAGTGAATGTATGGATGTCCCTACCTTCGCTGTTGGTGCTCCTTACGCTTGCATCGCTGCTGGGCCCTAGTATCACTACGATTATCCTTATTCTCTCGCTGAGCGGTATCAGCTCCTCTCGTGTGGTGCGCAGCGCGGTGTTGAGCATCAAAGAAGCCGCGTACGTTGAGGCCGCCCAAGCAATGGGATCCACCACACCGTGGCTGTTGTTGCGACACATCGTGCCCAACACCTTCGCGCCGGTCATTATTCTGGCCACCATCGATTTCGGGCGAATCATCTTGGCGGAAGCAACGCTCAGCTTCCTGGGCTACGGCATTCCGCCTCCCTTCCCCACGTGGGGTCAGATGCTCAGTGGCGAGTCTCTGGCGCACTTCTATGACGGCCCCTGGACCATGGTATGGCCGGGAGCGGTGTTAACCCTCGCCGTGTTCGGCTCCAATGTCTTCGGCGATGCCTTGCGGGACATTCTGGACCCGCGTTTAAGGGGCGCTACTTCACGGAATTGAGCAATTCAGGTGATGCAAGAACTGGCAGAAAGCGGGATGGCTTTCTGCCAGTTCTATAAACAGGAGGTATGACATGGGTGACGAGTTGGTTGTGGATAACCCCTATTACTTGCAGTTTGCCTACAATGACTTCCTCAAGTCTGAGGGCATCCCGGTCTTTGAGGGCTACAGCGTTGACTGCCTCACCGTCCCACTAGAGCCGTGGCCGCGTCTAGGGGGCTTGGGCACCTACGTACATCTGGCCGGTCGCAGTGACTACTTAAGCTGCTACGTTGCGGAGATCCCGGCGGGCCAGCAGTTGAAGCCGGAGAAGCATCTGCATGATGAGATCATCTACGTTCTCAAGGGTCGGGGTGCTACGAGCATAGAGACAGCCGATGGGCAGACGTACAACTTTGAGTGGGGGCCAGGTAGCTTATTCGCCATCCCCATGAATGCGGCGCATCAGCACTTCAATGGCTCAGGTTCCGAACCGGCGCGCTTTGGCGCGGTAACCAACCTGCCCATCATTCTCAACATCTTCCACAACCACAACTTTGTCTTCGATAATTCGTACGTGTTTGGAGATCGACTGGCTGAGGCCCGTTATTTTCGGGGCGAAGGTGAGTTCCGGGCGGTGAAGCCGGGCCGTCACAACTGGGAGACCTCTTTTGTACCGGACCTGGGAAGCTTCCAGCTTCCCGAGTGGCAAGCCCGGGGCGCCGGCGGGCGCAACATTCAGTTCTGTCTAGCGGACAGTGCGCTCCACTCCCATATCTCTGAGTTTCCGGTGGGCACCTATAAGAAAGCCCACGCACACAACGCCGGTGCGCATATTTTCTGTGTGACAGGGCACGGTTATTCCCTCCTTTGGAAGGAAGGCGAGAGTCCTGTGGACACCATGCGGGTGGACTGGAAGCCCGGGGTGCTCTTTGCCCCTCCGGACGGCCCCACGTTCCATCAGCATTTCAATGCTGCCCCTCAGCCGTCCCGTTACTTGGCGTTGGGGTTTGGCGGCGTGCGTTATCCGGTGCTGGAGAGTAAGATCAGGAACTACGAAGGCATGGACAAGTCAGTGGAAGACGGCGGATTCCAGGTAGAATACCAAGACGAAGACCCACGGATTCACGCCCTCTTCCAGCAGGAGTTAAGCAAAGTGGGAATTGAGTCCCGCATGGGCCAGTTTTTCCCGGCTGGTGTTGCCCGCTGACCGCAGGGCGCGGCGCGAGCTCATACGCCGAGCAGTCTGTGCTCGGCGTTGTGCTGTCTTATACCGGACTACCAACACAGAGGGGTGACGGAGATGGATGACCACGATTTTCATGGAGACCATGACCATCCTGATGAAGGTGAGCCTTACGGCGGTCCAATCCCGAAGAATGACTTCTACTATGCGGACAACATAGAACTCACCACTGTGGGCATCGATGTGGGGTCTTCCACCTCGCATCTCATGTTCTCTAAACTCCATCTGCAACGCTTGGGGCAATATCTCTCCAGCCGCTATGTGGTGGTAGATCGCAAGGTGCTCCATCGCTCGCCCATCCTGCTCACGCCCTACACCCAGGATTACGAGATCGATGGCGCTGGCCTCGATACCTTCGTCAAAACGGCGTACCGTGAGGCCGAGTTCACACCCGATGACATCGACACCGGCGCCGTTATCCTGACCGGAGAGGCGGTGAAGCGGCATAACGCCAAGGCCATTGCGCACCTCTTTGCTGGAGAGGCGGGGAAGTTCGTGTGTGCCTCCGCCGGTCCCAACCTTGAAGCGGTGTTGGCTGCCAACGGCTCGGGCGCGGTAGGCCTGTCCCGGGAAGGCCCGCAGATGGTGATGAGCGTGGACGTTGGCGGTGGCACTACCAAACTCGCGCTGGTCTACGATGGCCAGGTAATAGAGACGGCGGCCATCAACGTAGGCGGGCGGTTGGTAGCTACCGACGAACAGGACCGCATTGTCCGCATCGAACCGGCTAGCCGCGATGTCGCTGCTGCGCTGGGTGTCGAGCTCCATCTAGACGAATCGCTCTCGGATGAGCGTCGGCGTGCGCTTGCCGAGAAGCTGGCCGATTGCATTCTAGAGATGATGGGGCGCGGGCCGCTTTCTGAGCTATCTGAAGCTCTCCTCCTCACGTCGCCCCTGTCGTCGCAGCGGCCGGTCGATGCCGTCGTCTTTTCCGGGGGCGTCTCGGAGTACATCTATCAACGAGAGCAGTTCAACTTTGGCGATCTAGCTATGGACCTTGCCGCCGCCTTGCGCCGATATGACCAAACCGGCCGGTTGCCGGCTCCGGTGCGACAGCCCATGGAGGGAATCCGTGCCACCGTGATGGGCGCGTCACAATTCACCGTACAGGTGAGCGGCAACACCATTTCCGTGACCAACCCGGATGTCCTACCCATGCGTAACGTGCAGGTGCTCTACCCCATACTGCCGGATAAGGATGACCTCTCAGCCGAGGAGCTTCAGGACGCCATTGCCAAGAGTTTCCAGCGCTTTGATCTCGATGAGGGGGAGCAGACCGTGGCCCTCGCCATCGGCTGGCGCGGCATGCCGCGTTACCAGTCGCTGCGTGCCATTGCCGAGGGGATCAAGGCCGGTCTAGAGAACACCATCGCCACCGGGTTGCCGGTCATCCTGGTGTTCACCCATGACTTCGGCAAACTGGTGGGCGAGATTCTTCGCAACGACCTCAACATCCCCAATGACGTCATCTCCATCGATAGCATCCACCTCCGAGAGTTAGACTTTATCGACATCGGCGAGATCATTTACCCGGCCCAGGTGGTGCCTGTGGTGGTCAAGTCTCTGGTCTTCCCGGAGGTTGTCGGTCAAGTGGCGGAGATCGCTGCCCGCTAACTGGGACCGGTCATGCGGCGGGCATGAGAAGGCGGGTAGGCTCCGCGCCTGCCCCGAGTCTGTCAAGGGGACGTATTTGGTGGATGGGCACGGGGAGTCTATCTTGCCCGCCTTGTAACGAGGCGAGCGCGCTACATTGGTTCTACTATCCGGATGCCTCGTTGCCGGCGTTTCTAGGGCATGACAGCAACCTGCGCGGCGCTCGTTCTAATAGCACCTTAACTCTACCTCGTTCCCGTCCGGGTCAAGGATATACACCGAGTCTCCACGGCCACGAGCGCCCCATCGTGAGGCTGGCCCGGTGCGGATTGGCACCTCATGGGCCGCAAGGTGTGCCATTACCCCCTCCAGCGTGCCCTCTGCCACTAGGCAATAGTGGTTCAGGTTACCGTTGGTCTTCTCTCCGGGCGCCGTCTGAGGTTGCGTACCAGTCATCAGATCGATGATGGTCTCCCCGTTAATCCGCACCGATGGGAAGCCCACCTTGCCCGTCCGATACTCCTCTACGCGCTCACCCTGTAGTCCCAGCACACCGCTGTAGAACGCAAGGGAGCGTTCGATGTCGGCCACGCTCAACACAATGTGGTCCATCTCCCTGATAAGCAGCTCGCTCATGATGTCCTCCTGTTCGTACCGCATTAACGCTAAGTATGCTCTACTATGGTGGAAGCGTGGGTGCTCAGCGTCCCTTAATGTAGCCCCACAGCTTATGTAACACCGTCATCCCTGTCAATTGCGGTCTGACTAGCCGAGGCCACATGCCCTCCTGTCCATGCTCACGCTCCGGATGGTACCGGCGCCTCTTCGCCTGGCTGGATGCTAGGTGCAGCGGCGACTACGAGCGCGCCGTTGCCGACCGCAAGCAGACATTGTTTGGTGATCTACGCGGCACGATGTTGGAGATCGGGCCGGGACCCGGTGTTAACCTGCAGTACGTGCCCCAAGATGTGCGCTGGCTGGGCGTGGAGCCAAATGTCCACATGCACCCATACCTTCTGGAAGCCGCCGCCAAGCGAGGACTGGCGGTCGACCTGCGCACAGGGGTGGCTGAGCAGTTCAGCGCCTACCTTGAGTTAGATTTGTATGACTGGCTTCGGGAGAACTATCGGTCATTCTTGTAGGATAGACTTTTTGAGTCACAAATCTGCTATTACTACATGATTTGCGCAACCTGTGAGACCATGACATTATGGAGCCGTTTTAGGCGTCGCTTGATTCGCTGTTGAGGAGGAATTATGGCTAATACGGCTTACGAGGATTGGGGGGCAGAAGAGGAAGAGTTCGTACCAATTAACATTCCAACTGAATACAGGACGTTAAACGCTGAAGAGACGCACATCACCGTGCGGGACTTATTCCAAAGGTATTTATCACAAGAGATTGTCTTGGAGCCCGATTTTCAGAGGCATTATGTCTGGGATTCAACAAGAGCGAGTCGCTACATAGAGTCATTGCTTTTGGGACTTCCAACTCCCCCATTATTCCTCTCAGAAGAACGTAAGGGCCAATGGGTAGTCATTGATGGACACCAACGTCTTGAGACATTATTCAGATTTATGCAGCCATTATTGGCCGGTCCAATACAATCCGCGGGGAAGCAGAGCCACTACCAGACTCTCGCCCCGCTTAACCTTAGTAATCTTGAAGTAATGCCCGAATTGAATGCTAAGGGCGTGACCGCACTCTCTGGCGAAGATCGCGCAAAGCTTTGGGACACTCTACTTGGTATGATCTTACTTCCTGTGGGCACAGATCCTAGGATGAAGTATGTGCTGTTTGCCAGACTCAACCAAGGCTCCATGAGTCTAAACGCTCAAGAGCTTAGGAATTGTTTATACAGGGGTTCATATAATCGGTTGATCGGTGAACTGAGTGAAGACCATAACTTCTTGGCTTTATGGAAGAGAAAAAGCCCCGACAAAAGAATGCGCCATCGGGAATTGACGCTCAGGGTATTTGCATTACTCCATAGGAGAGAGCGTTACCAATCGCCGTTTCGCAATTTCCTAAACGAAGAAATGATAGAGCATAGGGAAGCGTCTCAAGAAGAGCTTAAACGGTTTAGGCAGGAATTTAACACATCCCTTACATGGACTGACCGCATATTGGGACCAGAAGGATTTCGCTTATTTTCTATTGGAACAAACAGTAGCCCGGCTGGACGATGGCTGTCGCGGCGGTATGATCTAGTGTACGAATTAGAGATGGTTGGATTCGCGCATTTTATGGATCAACTGAACAACATTTGGGACGGTCTTAATGGACAAGAGCAGATGTTTAAGATGGCTATTCGAAGGCGGTTGATCAGTGTAATGATCAACCCTCAATTTCGTGAAACTCTGAACGAGGGAACAACCAGGCCAACAACAATTGTTCGGCGATTTACTTTGTGGTATCAGGCAATTGAAGACATTATCAACAACCCTGAAGCTAGCATGAAACAGTCTCAAGCACTACACAATATCCTTGCCCGTAGCAATGTCTGTTCTGTATGTCCAAATCAAGTATCTTCGGATGATGCCTTACTCGGCGCTAATGGAAATTTGATGCATCGCTTTTGCCTTTCTGCGCCTACTACTGGCAACTCTTGACCTGAGGTATCCATGGACAACGACTACATCGTTAAGCTGAACCCTGCGGCGTTTTGGCTGCTGCATGACTTGGTGGAGGAGGAGGTTGCCAGGGCGCGGGAGGCTGGGATGGTTTCGCTGGAGCTGAGAGAATTGTGGCTGGCGCTCAAGCGGTCGGATGCGAACCACGATTGCGTGGATGAGGGGTTCGCGCTGAAACTGTAGAGCAACCCTCCTCCAAAGCGAACCTCCGCCCTTCCTTCTGGGAAGGAGAATAAGTAAACAGTGGGGGGACACCCCTAACTAGCCGAGGCCACATGCCCTCCTGCCCATGCTCACGCTCCGGATGGTACCGGCGCCTCTTCGCCTGGCTGGATGCTAGGTGCAGCGGCGACTACGAGCGCGCCGTTGCCGACCGCAAGCAGACTTTGTTTGGTGATCTACGCGGCACGATGTTGGAGATCGGGCCGGGACCCGGTGTTAACCTGCAGTACGTCCCCCAAGATGTGCGCTGGCTGGGCGTGGAGCCAAATGTCCACATGCACCCATACCTTCTGGAAGCCGCCGCCAAGCGAGGACTGGCGGTCGACCTGCGCACAGGGGTGGCTGAGCAGTTGGGTATCGCAAGTGAGAGTATGGACGTGGTGATCAGCACGCTGGTGCTCTGCTCCGTCGATGATCAGGACAAAGCGCTGGAAGAGGTGCTACGCGTGCTCAAGCCGGGCGGCCGCTTTTTGTTTATTGAGCACGTCGCCGCGTCGCCCGGCTCGCTCCGCCGCCGCGTCCAGCGGGTTGTCCGGCCTGTTTGGCGGCGGCTGGCTGATGGCTGCGAGCCGGACCGGGAGACTTGGACGGCCTTGGAACGGGCCGGGTTTGCCCACCTTGACTACGAGCGCTTCTACGGGCCTATTCCCATAGCCTCGCCCCACATCATTGGTAAAGGGGTGAAAGCGGACTGAGTTACCCTGCCGGGGCGGTGGCCGTTGCCTTTGGTAGTGCAATAGTGAACGCGGTGCCGCTGCCCGGTGCACTCACCACCCAAATGCGTCCGCCATGGGCTTCCACGATGCCCTTGGTGATGCTGAGACCCAGTCCGCTGCCGCTGTCGCCGCGGGTACGAGCTTTGTCCCCTTTGTGGAAACGCTCGAACAGCCGCGGGATGTCCGCCGCGGCAATGCCCTCGCCGGTGTCTATCACGGAAACGTGTACCTCCGCTCCCGCATCCCGTGCCTCCACCAGAATTGTGCCGTCCGCTGGCGTGTGCCGGATGGCGTTCTGGAGCAGGTTGTACAACACCCGCTGGATGCGCTGGGCGTCAATGGTCAGCGCCGGTACTTGGCCGTCTACGCTGCCGCGCAGCGTCAGTTGCCGCTGCTCCGCTTGCGCGCTCAGGCCTGCCACGGTGTCCATAATCAGGTCTTTGATGTCTGCTTCTCCCATGCGCAGCTCAATGAGCCCAGAATCAAATTGCGACAGCTCGAACAGGTCGTCAATCAGGCGGCTCAGGTACTCCACTTCGCCCTGCAGCGTCCGTAGGTAACGGTGCACAGTCTCGCTGTCGGTGACCACGCCGTCGTTGATGCTCTCGACCATCACCCGCATCGATGCCAGTGGCGAGCGCAGGTCATGGGACACGGCGGCCACGAGCTGTCGCCGAGCCTGCTCCAACTCCGTTTCCTTCTGGAAAGCCGCCTCCAGCCGCTCTGCCATCATATTGAACGCGGATGCCAACTCCTCCCACTCGTCCCGGCTATGCACTGTGATGCGCGAGGTGAACTGCCCCGCGCTCATGAGACGAACGCCCCGGAGGAACTCCTGCATCGAGGACTGTAGCGTATTGGATATGCTTAGTGCCAGAAAGATCGAAATGCCCAGCGAGAAAAGTAACAGCGCCACCAGCAATCCCAAGTCATGCGTGGAGATGAACATAAGATAAGAGGTGAAACCCACGTTAACTAGCGCCAACGCCACCGCTAGGATCAGGGCGAACAGCAGCTTTCCCCGCACTGTGCGCACCACCTGTCCCAGGCCGTAGCGGGGGACCAGGTACCCGACTGTCAGGGTAACGCCGCCTGAGAAGAGGAGAAACAGGGCTAGCAGGGCGCGGTCGGCGAGCGGCGCATTTAGCGTCACCCACACCAGCGCCGTGACCAAGCCGGTGAGCGCAAAGAGCGCACTGACTGCCTGTACTGCGAAGCTTACCCGCACCTTACGCCTCGAACTTGTAGCCGACGGCCCAGACCGTCTTGATGTACTGCGGCCGCACGGGGTCAGCCTCGATCTTCTCCCGGAGCCGGCGGACGTGTACTGTCACCGTGCTGGCGTCGGCCGTGTAGGTGTAGTCCCACACGTGGACCATCAGTTGCTCTCTGGAAAACACTTGGCCGGGGTGTGATGCGAGGAAGAAGAGCAGATCGAACTCTTTGGCGGTGAGCTCGGCAGGGCGGCCGTTGGCCTCCACCACGCGGCCCTTGGCATTGATAGAGAGGCCGGGGAAGTGGAGCGTACCGTCGGGAGAGATGGCCGGCGCGACGGTTGCCCTGCGCAGCACCGCATTGATCCGGGCCACTAGTTCCCGCGGGCTGAATGGTTTGACCACGTAGTCGTCCGCACCCAGTTCCAACCCCACAATCCGGTCGGTTTCCTCCCCCCGGGCGGTAAGCATGATGATTGGCACCTGGCACTCAGCCCGGAGTGTTCGGCAGACCTCTATGCCGTCCACCTTCGGTAGCATGAGGTCCAGCACTATCAGGTCTGGCTCCCAGCTTCTGGCCATCTCCAGGGCTTTGGCCCCATCGTCCGCGGTAGCCACATCATAGCCCTCACGGCCTAGGTACCGGCTGACTACCTCGGCCACCATCGGCTCATCATCCACCACGAGAACTTTAGCCCGCATTAGGGTCACAGACTCCTCCAGCGGAAACGCGTCAATGCGCTGTATCATCTTTACCCTTCCCGCTGTGTGATAGTTTAAGGGCAGGGCTTGGGCATTGCACGCAGCTTAAGAATAGTGCAGCTTTCTTAAAGAAATAAAGCGCATCGCAGGTAACAATCCGTAGACAGCGTGGTGGCTCCGTCACCGCGCTGTCTACAGGAGTATGGGAAGGACCGCTGCCCGTCTGCGCGTGTTACTCACGCGGCACAGCCTGCCGAAGCGTTGCAATCTCATTCAGCAGTTCCTGGAAGTCCTTGCGCTCCGTGAACTCCTCCAGCGACAGCCGTGCCCGCCGCTGCCAGTTGGGGCGTTCCCGCGAAGTGCCCGGAACGTTCTGCGGCAGCTCCTCCAACCACAGGTCCTCCAGGTTTATCAGTACCGTGTGCGCTGGGCTTGCTGCCAGGAAGCGCAGACAACCGGCGAGGGTCTCCGCTGGACCGTCGTCGTCTTTGAGCCAACCCTGGGCACGGAGGAACGCCGTCAGTGCGTTGAGCAGCAGTTGGCGTGCAGTGTGTACTTCCGTAGCGCCCGATGGCTCCAGCAGCCCCATTGCCACGCGGTCTTCAGTATCCTTGCCGCGCCAGAAGCCCGCGAAGGTAGGCGTATCGTGAGTGTTCATGCTGGCGAGGCTATTGTCCAACGGTTCTGCGAGTCCCTGCTGCGGGTTGCCTGTGAGCGAGAACTGGCCCACGTACATCGCGCCGATGTTATGCCGCTGCAGCGCCGCATTAACGTAGGGTGGGACCGTTCCCAGGTTCTCGCCGATCAGGCGGGTCTGATACCGGTGGGACTCTAGCAGGAGAATGGCGTACAACTCTGCCGCCGGGTAGCGGACATAAACCCCATCTTGTGGGCTCATCCCAGAGGGTATCCAGAACAGCCGGTGCAGTCCCATCACGTGGTCGATGCGGAGGATGCCGGCGTGCTGGAGGTAATTCCGCACCACCGCTCGATAGTAGTGGTAACCCTGGGCGCGGTCACCGGTGGGGTGGTAGGGCGGAAAGCCCCAATTTTGCCCGCCGGTGAAGAAGTCATCGGGTGGGGCGCCCCCGGCTACGCTCAGTTCGAACGCGCCGCGTTCTCGCCACACGTCGTAGCTGTTGTAATGTACGCCAAGGGGCAAGTCGAAATAGAGCTGTACTTCGGCCTGCTGTGCGGTGGCGGCCAGCTCATCGATCTGTTGCGCGGCCAGCCACTGGACGTAGAGGTGGTACTGGTAGCTAGTGTCGTCAAAGTCGCTCGCATGAAGCGTGCCGCCCCGCTGCCGCTCCGGCCAGGCGAGCCACGGGCCGGCCTCGCGCTCTTCCGTGGCGCGGAATCGGGCGTAGTCTTGCAGCGTGGGGTGTTGCTCTAGGTAGCGGCGGAACTGGCTTCTCCGCTGACTTGGCTGCGACAGGAACGTGCGTGCAAGCTCTTCCAGTACGCTGCGTTTGAGCGCTGCCACCTGCTGGTAGTCCACCAACGGCATCGAGCGGAGACGCTCGGCCTCCCGCACCGTGGCGGCACTGGTCATCAAGGTCTGGCCGGTCTGGCTGTGTTGCAGTTCAGGCACGCTGGTGATATCAAGGAAGAGTTCGTTCCAGAAGAGGCGGCTGGCGGGAGCATAGGGACTTGGCTCAAAGGGCTCCCGTAAGAAGCTGGCCGAGAGCGGCAAGGTCCCCACTACGTTAGCGCCCCGCGCTCCGGCCCAGGTAATGAGTGCGTTGAGTGCGCTGAGGTCGCCCACCCCCCAGTCACGTGATGACCGGAGCGCGTAGAGTGGCATGAACACCCCCCACTCTGAACGCTCCGGTGGGGACCATGCTTGCGCTGGCGCAACAATCAGCAGCGTCTCGGCGGATTGTCCGGGCAACTCGATCAGGAGCCGGTGATAGCCCCACGGCAGTTGGCGGGGCAGCACCAGGCGCTTCGAATGATAGGACTGTCCCTCCACCTCCATTGTGCGGAGGGTAACCAGCGCGGTCAGGTCCAACGCCCATTGCTCACGTTCCCCGTTTTCCAACAGTAGCGTGCATGCTCCTTGCTGTTGGCTGCGGTGTTCCGGTACCCGTAGCTGGACCTTGGCCGGCGCGCCGTCCCAAAGCACCGTGACCGGCTGAACCAGACATTCCCACAGCGCTGCGGACCGGGCTCGCAGGGCGTCGGCGGCGCCGGCGGGGGAGGCGAGCTCCGCTCCGAGTGCCCGCAGCACGTGCAGCAGTGCTTCAGGGGTGGCTTCCTGCCATTGCCCGGCGATGTTGTGGTAGCCGGTTTGCACGCGGTAGGCATGGGCCAAGCGGCGCAGCAGGTCGAGTTCGAGTTGTGGGGAGCTCATATCTCGTGCCCTTCTGCGCAATTTTATCACGCCCAAGCGCTACCCCTGCTGTTGGGTAGTTGCCGCTATAATCATTCTTGGCATTCTTGGCATTCTTGGGACGCGGGGAGTTGGATGGGTTACGCTGTTGACGCTCATTTCTGCCGTAACGTATAGTCCAAATAGTTAACTAAGGAGCGATTACTATGCCCAGCAGACGCATCATCATCCCTCTCGCGGCGGTCGTCCTTGTCATAGGTATTGGCGTAGCTTGGTGGTTCGTGTCCCCGCTGTTCATTAGCCAGACCGTGGATGAAGCGTTCCCTAACGCCGCGGTAGCCATCGTGCCGGACAATATGACCCGCGACGAGGTGGAGCAAACCATGGCCGGCATTGCCAAAGTGGACTCGGAAATGACCGAGCCTATGCCCGCTGCCGGTGAGCCTGTCCGGGTTACGTCCGGTGACTTTAGAGACGCTGATGACTTCCACAAGGGCAGCGGCCAGGCTGGCATCTACCGTTTGCCGGATGGTTCCCATCTCCTGCGTCTGGAGGAACTGAACGTTACCAACGGCCCGGACCTGCACGTTTATTTGGTTTCGCATCCCAATCCAACCCAGAGTTCGGACGTCCATACGCACGTCGAT
Source organism: Dehalococcoidia bacterium (assembly GCA_965261835.1). GTDB lineage: Bacteria > Chloroflexota > Dehalococcoidia > SHYD01 > SHYD01. The sequence continues at coordinate 1,143,067 of OZ253478.1, forward strand.
CTGGGCAAGCTCAAGGGGAATGTTGGCAGCCAGAACTACCCGATCCCTGCCAACGTTCAGATCCCTAACCAGCAAAGCGTGGTCATTTACTGCCAGCCGTTCCACGTAATCTTCAGCGTGGCGTCGCTGCAGTAAACCCGGCAGACGTACTCTCCGCAACTCAACCATCAGGAGAACCCCGTGCCCTTACGCACCCCCGCAGAATATAAAGCATCGCTTCGGGATAACCGTACTGTGTACTACCGGGGGCAGCAGGTGCAAGACGTCACCACGCACCCGGTGCTCGGGGTGGCCGTCGACCATGCAGCCATCGACTTTGCTATGGCGGAAGAGCCGGAGCACCGTGACCTAGCCGTCTATACCGATCCCGCCACCGGCCAGGAGTACAGCCGTTACTTTAAGCTCCCGGCTAACGCCGATGACCTCTTGCTCCGCAGCCGGCTCATCGCAGAGACCACCGGTCTCGGCAAGACGCTGGTCACGTTGGTCAAAGAGATCGGTACCGACTGCCTCTTCGCCCTGCACATGGTGGCTTATGAGATGGACCGGCGCCTGGGCACTGCATATCTGCCCAAAGTGCGCGCGTTCTACGAGTACTGTCGCGATAACGACCTTGCGATGGCTGTGGCCCAGACCGATGTCAAGGGCGACCGCAGCCTCGGCCCCATGGAGCAGGAGCACCCGGACTATTACGTCCGCATCGTGGAGGAGCGGCCGGACGGGATTGTGGTGCGCGGCGCAAAAGTCCACACCTCCGTCTCGCCCAACTCCAACGAATTGTTCGTCATCCCCACCCGCCAGCTCAGCGAGGCGGACAGCGCCTATGCCACGGCCTTCGTTATCCCGCTTGACACACCCGGTCTCAAGCTCATCTGCAGCGGCTATGGTGAGAGCACACCCAATGAGTTTGAGCGGCCCATCACTTCCAGCCACCGCATGATGGAGACGCTCACCGTCTTTGATGATGTATTCGTGCCCAACGAGCGCATCTTTCTCAAGGGTGAGTGGCAGTTTGCCGGCCCGCTGGCCCGCGCCTTCGTGGAGTTCCACCGCTTCACTGCCATCTCCTACAAGCTGCCGCTCGTGGACCTGTTGGCCGGATCTGCCCATCTGATGGCGGACTACAACGGCGTCCAGCGGGCAGCTCATGTGCGGGACAAGCTGAGCTGGCTGATTAGCTATGCGGAATCGTTGCACGCCATGACCCGTATTGCCGCAATAGAGCACACTATGGAGGAGCCGAGCATTGCGGTGCCCAGCACTCGACTCATCAACATCGCCAAGCTGCACTTTGCCGACAACTACCACCGCGCGCTAAGTCATGTCCAGGACATCACCGGCGGCCTGCTGGTCACCGCCCCCAGTGAAGGCGATCTGCTGAATCCGGAGACCGGCCACTATGTGGAGCGCTATCTGGGTGGCCGCAAGGGGGTGTCGGCGGTTGACCGGCTCCGGGCTATTAACATGATTTCCGAACTCACCACTGCCGACTTCGGCGGCTACCAGGCCGTGCTGGCCATCCATGCTGAAGGCTCCATCGAAGCGGAGAAGATCACTATTCTGCGAGAGTACGATGCCGAGCGCGCTAAAGCCTACGCTCGCTGGGCCGCAGGGATCACGGAATGAGCGATGTCGCCAAAGCATTCGATCGCTTCAAGCTGGACGGTAGAGTCGCCCTGGTCACCGGTAGTAGCCGAGGAATCGGACGCGCGATTGCCGAGGCCCTCGCCATGGCCGGAGCCAGCGTTGTAGTGAACGGGCGCGGCGCCGAGAGCGCTAAGTCCGCGGAGGACGCGATCCGGGCGCAGGGTGGTCAGGCGCTGGCTGTGGCCGCCGATGTGAGCGACAGTACCGCGGTGAACGCCATGTTCTCCCAGGTTATGGCGACCTTCGGACGTATAGATATCCTGGTCAACAACGTGGGTGTCTCTACCTTCTATAAACGCGCGGAAGACATAACCGAGGCGGATTGGGACTTGGTGATGAGTACTAATCTGAAGTCGGTGTTCCTGTGCGCGCAAGCGGCCGGCCGTCTCATGAAAGAGCAGGGGAGTGGCTCCATCATCAACGTGGCGTCGATCGGAGGACTGGTGGCGCTGCCGCGTCTGGCGGCCTATTGCACGGCTAAGGGCGGCATTGTCCAACTCACCAAAGTCCTGGCCGTGGAGTGGGCCGCCGCCGGCATCCGCGTAAACACGCTGGCCCCTGGCTGGGTAGAGACCGACATGACCCGCAGCCTGTTTGAACACCCCCGTTTCGGTCCGCCGTTGCGGGATAACGCGCCGATGGCCCGCACGGGGCAGACCGAAGAGATCGTCGGCTCAGTGCTCTATCTCGCGTCCGATGCCGCAAGCTTCACCACCGGACAGGCGCTGGTGGTGGATGGCGGCTGGACCGCCTGGTAATTCCTCCTCACCGTCCTACCCGCCACCCGCGTACCCGTCAGACCACCTGACCAGCTACCCATGGAAAGCAACAGCCTGCACGATTGCGCATAGCTCTCAGCGGACGAAGAAGCAAAGACTCGTGCGGATGGCTCAATCGGAGCTCACGCACACAAGTATTATTGTGCGGGGACATTAAGTACAATAATGAGGGAAGGAGGAGGATAGTGTTATGGTCACAACCAACCACCTCAGTCAGCAGCCGGGCAACAGTCCTGCCTCCAAAACCACCATGGTTGAAAAATCGATACTCGTCGTTGAAGATGAGGAGAACCTCTTAGAGACGCTCCGGTATCGCCTCTCCAGGGAAGGCTATACGGTGATTACCGCTGCGGACGGGCAGCAAGCCTTGGAGCAGGCCCGGACCCACAAGCCGGACCTGCTGCTCTTAGACTTGATGCTGCCGGTGATGGATGGTTTAGAAGTGTGCAGAATCCTTCGCAAGGAGACTGCGGTGCCCATTCTCATTCTCACCGCTAAAGATGATGAAGTGGACAAGGTTGTCGGTCTCGAGCTGGGGGCGGATGACTATGTAACCAAACCCTTTAGCATGCGGGAGCTGTTGGCAAGGGTTAAAGCGCTCTTGCGGCGTGCCGCGGCACCCTCTGGCGATCCGGACCTGCCCACTGATGAAGTGTTGAGCGCCGGTGACTTGCGGGTTGACTTGGCTGCCCACCGCTGCTGGCGTGGTAACACCCCTATGGAGCTTAAGCCCCGCGAGTTTGAGTTACTGGCGTTCTTGATGCGGAATCGCGGTCGGGCGTTTAGCAGAGACCAACTCTTGGATCGAGTATGGGGTTACGACACCGCGATAGACATTCGTACTGTCGACGTCCACATCCGGTGGTTGCGGGAGAAAATAGAGATAGAGCCCTCTCATCCGAAACACCTGGCCACCGTACGGGGAGTGGGTTACCGGTTCGAGAGCTAAAGTGACCTGGCTACTGCGTCGGCAACTGAGGGGTTTTGGATGGCGCATTGCCATTGCACACTTCCTTTTGTTTGCCTCCGCCGCGGCGGTCGTCTCTGTCGTTGTCCTCAGAACTATCCCTACAGTGCTTCCTGAGCAGCAGGCCCTTTCGGTACGGGGGCCGGTTATGGTAGCGGTTGTGGTAGGATTGGCCGCTACCGTGGCGCTGGCCGCCACCATTTCTGTGCTGTTGCTTAGGAGCACCTATCGGGTCCTTGGTGACATTACCCGAGGTGCCCGGGCGGTCGCCGCCGGTCAGCTTGAGGGAAGGATCTACGTGCCGCCTTCTGGTCAATCCCGTGACGCGGCGTTGGCCTTTAACCGAATGTCCTCCGCGCTGCGTATTAAGCTCAATGATTTGGAACAGGAAAAGGACACGCTATCGACACTCATCGCGACGATGTCCGAGGGAGTTGTCCACCTGGAACGCACCGATGTGGTGGCCTTTGCCAACCCAGCGGCGGAAGCGCTATTCGGCACGCCGCTCACACCGGGCCGGCGCTTTATTGAAGTGGTTCGGGATTACGAGATACATCGGTTGCTGGGGCGGTGTCTCGACACACAGGCATCCCAACAAGCGGTGCTAGAGGTTGGCCCACAACAGAAATACGTTGCCGTAACGGTTTCCCCTGTGGTCTATGAGGATGACGAAGCAGGAGACGCCGCAAGCGTGCTGTTAGTTTTTTACGACCTCACGGAGATGCGGCGCGTAGAGCGGAGCCGCCGTGAGTTCGTGGCCAACGTGTCCCATGAACTGCGCACTCCACTCACCACGGTGAAAGCCGCGGTGGATACTCTGCAGGATGGGGCACTGGAGGACCGTGCGGTTGCCATTGGCTTTCTGAAACGTATCAACAGTGAAGTAGACCGCATGACCGACCTCGTTGCAGATTTATTGGAGTTGTCGCGTTTGGAGAGCGGGCATGTGGTTCCGCAGCGGACGCCGCTGGACTTGGCGCTGCTGATACAGGAGGCGGTGGAACGGTTCGCGATGCCCGCGGCCCAAAACGAGGTCACGCTCCGTCATTTATTGAGCGACGCGGCGCCGCAGGTGAGCGCAGACGCCAATATGGTACGTCAGGTGCTCTCCAACCTGTTGGACAACGCCATCAGATACACCGCACCCAGTGGATCGGTTGAGGTCTCGGCTCGGACGGCGAACGGCAACGCGGTGGTGACAGTTGCAGACACCGGCCAGGGCATACCCCGGGAGCACGTGCCGCATGTCTTCGAGCGATTCTACAAGGTCGAACGGGCACGTCGCGAGGGGGGTACTGGGCTTGGCCTCGCCATTGTGAAGCACATTGTGCAAGCCCACGGTGGTGATGTATTTGTGGAGAGCCAGGAGGGGGCGGGGAGCACCTTTGTGTTCACACTCCCCCTCGAATGACCGCGCACGAGCGTATCTGGCAACACCGCTAGCCGGCTCTTGAAGCGGCGCTGCCCCCGTTACGGTTGGCGGCCTCTAGCAAAGACCGGTTCGTAGTCTCAGACCACGGCGGCTCTCTCATTGGCGCGTGGCACATCAGTCGAACGCCCTCTCACAGGGGGGCGTTTTTTCTGCTATCCCCAACCGCTAACCCGCCGTTAATCCGACCTTAAATTGGTATTTATGCGCCTCTACTACGCTGGTTTAATGCCAGAGGAAAGGAGGTACGGTGAGCAATACAGTCCGGCAACCGATGGCCAACACCGATACAGAGCGGTGTGTCGCACTCATAGCCCACGACGCTAAGAAGGAGGTGCTATTGAGCGTGCTGCGAGCATTCCTGCCGTTGCTTAGTCGCTCTCATATTGTGGCAACTCATGGGACCGGTGCGATGGCTGCGCAATGGCTTGGCTTCCCGGTGACCATGGTGCGGGCGGTCACCGGGGGGCTATCTGCAAGTGGGCGCGTTGGTTGTCCAGGGCGCGGTAGATGCCCTGCTCTTCTTGCGAGACTCCTACGCCATGACCTGCCATGAATCGGACAGCCAGGCGTTACTGCGGACATGTGACGTGCGCAACGTTCCGGTGGCTATCAATGCCGTCACGGCGCGGGCGGTGCTCTCGGCGCTTCAAGAATCCCTGCCTCGGAACCGAGAGGCCGCCGCATCCCGGCCCGTCCAAGCCTCTGCTGCTGGGAGAGCTCGGAAATAATTAGAGGGGGTGCTGTTGTTAACACAACGATAACATTGGACTCAACGTTCGTTAAACAACGGCCCATACACTGAGATCATAAATAAGGTGTTTAGTTACAGGAGGAACCATCCTACTTATGGTTAGCAAGCTCTTTAGTTTGCGGATGCTGGCTGTCGCCGCCCTTTCTGTGGTTTTTGTGGCCTGTGCCCCTGCCGCAGCGCCAGCGCGCTTCGGTGGCGTCCCTGTTCAACTGACCACGCCCGCTCAGTCTGTCGAGCCGACCGCAGAGCCCACTACGCCGGCAGCCGCAGTGCCTGTAGCCACCGAGGGAATGGGCATTGTAAACGGCCCACTGGCCAGCGAAACCAAGGCTTTGAACGGCGCAGGCGCCACGTTCCCCGCAGTGCTGTATTCCAAATGGTTCGATGAGTACAGAAAACTCACCGGTGTAGAGGTCAATTACCAGGCCATCGGCTCCGGCGGCGGCATTAAGTCCATCTCCGACAAGACGGTGGACTTCGGCGGAACTGACGGCCCGATGAGTGACGAAAAGCTCCAAGCCGCTAAGGGCGGCCACATCCTGCACATTCCCGCGGCCCTGGGCGCGGTGGTACCCACCTACAATGTTCCTGAATTTGCGGGCACTAATCTAAAGTTCTCCGCGGAGACCGTCTCCGGCATCTATCTCGGCCAGATAACCAAGTGGAACGATGCCAAGATCGCGACGGATAACGCTGGGGTTGCCCTGCCCGACAAAGACATTATTGTGATACACCGCTCAGACGGCTCCGGGACCAGCTACATCTTTACCGACTATCTGAGCTCGGTAAGCGCCGAATGGGCGGACAACGTAGGAACGGGGACTTCGGTCAACTGGCCGGTGGGGTTGGGTGGTAAGGGGAATGCGGGCGTTGCCGGCGAGGTGAAGCAGAACCCCTACTCCATTGGCTACGTGGAGCTCATCTATGCCGTTCAGAACAATCTGGGTGTGGGCTGGGTAAAGAACAAGGCTGGCAACTACATCGAGCCGACCCTCGATGCGGTCAGTGCTGCTGCGGCTGGCGCTGCCGCTCACGTGGTGCCGGACCTCCGGGCCTCCATTGTGAACGAAGTAGGAGATAAGTCTTACCCTATTTCTGGATTCACCTGGTTGTTGGCCTACCAGAACCAGACGGACAAAGCCAAGGCTGAGGCCATGACGCGGATGCTCTGGTGGGCGACGCACGACGCCCAGAAGTTCAATGCCGACCTGAGCTACGCGCCGGTTCCACCCGAAATCGGCATGCGCTCCGAAGAGCTCATCAAGTCAATCAAAGTAGATGGTCGGCAGGCCTTCCCGCATTAAGTACGCCGACTGGGACACTAAGTAATGGAGTTGGCATCTAGCCAGCACAGCACAGTCAGCCGAGGAATTGGCCCTGCCCTGAAAATCCGGGGCAGGGCCAATTGGGGTGACCGCGTCTTTTATAGCATTGTGCTGACCACAGCCTTGAGCGTCATTGTGATACTGGGGCTGCTAACGGTGTTGTTGTTGCTGGATGCCAAAGAGGCCCTCTCACGGTTTGGTCTTGAGTTTTTCACCTCAACGGAGTGGGATCCGGTCTTCGAAAAGTTTGGCGCGGCCCACTTCATATTCGGCACCATCGTCACATCGCTCATCGCGCTCGTACTCGCCGTGCCCTTGTCTTTAGGGGCAGCGCTCTTCCTGGCGGAGTATGCGCCGCGCTGGTTGCGGGAGCCGGTGGCGTTTATTATCGAACTGCTCGCCGTTATCCCCAGCATCATCTTCGGCTTGTGGGGGTTCTTTGTACTAGCGCCTGTGATGCGTGGCGCGGTGGAGCCCTTTCTCAAGGGCACCGTGGGCCAGGTTCCCGTTGTCGGCGCCCTTTTCCAAGGAACGCCCATCGGGAGAGATCTACTTACGGGCGGTGTTATCCTCGCTATCATGATTCTTCCGACCGTTATGGCCATCACCCGTGAGGTCATCCGCTCGGTGCCGGACATCCAGCGCGAGGGGATGATTGGTCTGGGCGCAACCAAGTGGGAGACGATCAGCCGTGCCGTGCTTCCCTACGCGCGCGGAGGAATTATCGGCGCCGTGATGCTTGGGTTTGCGCGTGCCTTTGGCGAGACGATGGCAGTCACTATGGTCATTGGCAACAGCTCCCAAGCGATATCAGCGTCGCTCTTGACCCCCGGCTACACCATGGCGTCTGCCATTGCCAATCAGTTTACGGAAGCGGATTCGGAGATTTACTTCAGCGCTGTAGTAGCCGTGGCTGTGGTGTTGTTGCTGGTGTCCGTGGTGGTAAATGGCTGCGCACGGTTAATCGTGTGGCGGACCGCCAAAGGCCCCATTGGGTTACGGTTCTAGGGGAGTGCAGCCCATGAGTGTGACTACCCAGCAATCTAGGGCCCATGGTCGATTTAGCCGGAAGGGTGCGGGCGTCGCTGAGCAGAAGCGTTATCTGGTGGATGGCGCCATGACCGGGCTTATTAGCTTTTCTGCGTTCGTGGGTGTGGCGATCCTGGCGATTATCCTGTTTTATGTGTTTTTCCGTGGCGTTCCTGCCCTCAACATCGAATTCTTCACCCAGCGTCCGCTTCCTTACGGAGAAGTTGGCGGCGGTGTGATGCCTGCCATCGTGGGCAGTCTGGCGATGCTGCTGGTGGCCGGATTCATTGGTGTGCCGATTGGGATCGGGACGGCGATCTATCTCTCAGAGTTTGGGCATGGGCATCTGGCTACGATAGTGCGGTTTGTTATCGATCTCATTGCCGGACTCCCGTCCATTGTGGTGGGCGTGTTCGTGTGGGCCTTGCTGGTCCGGCAGGTTATCGGCCAATATAACGGCCTTGCAGGTTCCGTAGCATTAGCCATCATCATGATTCCTATTGTGTGCCGTACTGTGGAGGAGATGCTGCGCTTGGTGCCGCACACTTATCGAGAAGCCTCGCTGGCCTTGGGCGTTCAGCGCTGGAAAACCATTTGCTGGGTGGTGTTGCCCACCGCCCGCTCCGGTATCATTACCGGGGTGGTGCTTTCTATTGCCCGTGCTGGTGGTGAAACGGCCCCGCTGCTGCTGACCGCGTTGGGCAACCAGTTCTTTAGCTTGAACTTCCTGGCGCCCATGGCGGCGCTCCCGGTCCAAATTTACAACTATGCGGTGGCCCCGTATGATGACTGGCACACCAAGGCTTGGGGAAGCGCTCTGGTGTTGATACTGGTTATTGGCTTCCTGAGCTTGTTGACGCGTTTGGTGACGCGCAATTCGTTGGCTAACCGTTAAGCACGAGCAGAATGTAACCATCATGAATCAACCCCCCAACATTCAGAACGCTTTCCCCGGCAACCGACTGAACGAAGCGATGGACGCCGAACAGGGAAGCTTGATTATTGAGCAACTTCAGGCGTGGTACGGGACATTTCGAGCTATTGTCCCCACGTCGTTGAACATCAAGCCCAGGTCGGTTACGGCAATCATCGGCCCTTCCGGCTGCGGGAAAAGCACCCTATTGCGGTGTTTGAACCGGATGCACGAAGTAGTTTTGGGCGCCTACGCAAGGGGTCGCGTGTTGCTGGAGGGCGAGGATATCTATGCCCCAGATGCTGATCCAGTGCAAGTCCGGCGTCATATCGGCATGGTGTTCCAAAAGCCCAACCCCTTTCCCATGATGTCGGTCTATGAAAACGTAGTGGCCGGAATCAAGCTTGCCGGCATCGGCAACAAAGCCGTACTGGACGAGGTAGTAGAACGGAGCCTTCATCGTGCCGCTTTGTGGGATGAGGTGAAGGATAAGCTGGATCAGTCCGGAGCAGCCTTATCCGGCGGCCAGCAGCAGCGGCTCTGCATTGCACGCGCCCTCGCCGTTGAACCCGCGGTGTTACTCATGGATGAGCCCTGCTCCGCGTTGGACCCGGTGGCCACCATAAAGATTGAAGATCTCATCCGCGAGTTGCAACAGAACTACACTATTGTTATTGTCACGCATAATATGCAGCAGGCTGCAAGAGTTTCCGATTTCACTGCCTATATGCTGATGGATGAGGACCGAGCGGGCGCCTTGGTGGAATACGGTGCTACCACAGAACTGTTTACCAACCCCAAGGACCGGCGGACGGAAGATTACATCACTGGCCGGTTTGGCTAGTAGATTAAGGAGCGCACCTTGTCTCCCCTCGAACTCGACCGTCGTCTACGAGAACTGCAGACAGAGGTTCTGCTTATGGGCAGTATGGTGGAAAAAGCCATCCAACGCTCCGTCGACGCGCTACGTAATCGGGACCTTGTGCTCGCCAGGCGCATCGTGGAGCAGGATGAGGAGATTAACAGACTGCGCTTTGATATCGAAGAAAAATGCATTGCGCTTATCGCCACCCAAGAGCCGGTTGCCCGGGACCTCCGTGACATTGTTGCCGTGCTGAATATCATCGTTGATTTGGAGCGTATGGGCGACCACGCTGAGGGCATTGCCCGAATATGCATCATGATTGGAGACCAGCCTCCTATAAAACCCCTGATTGACATCCCGAGGATGGCGGAGAAGGCGCAGCTAATGCTCCACCGGAGCCTGGATGCCCTGGTAGAGCGGGATGCGGAACTGGCGGTTCAAATCTGCAAGGATGATGATGAGGTGGATGCGCTTTACGACCAAGTATATAAAGACTTGCTCGTCTATATGATCAATGACCCGGAAACTATTGATCGCGCCACTCATCTGCTTTGGGTGGCCCACAACCTTGAGCGCATTGCCGACCGCTCCACCAATATTGCGGAACGAGTGGTCTTCTTGGTCACCGGTCATATGCAGGAGCTAGCGTCTAAGTATTAGCCGCACCCCCTCGCAGCAAAAGACGCTGGCGACTTCTCGCCGGCGTCTTCATATTCGCCGTCTGCTGAGAGTTATTGCCGCAATTGTTCGGGAACGGGTGTTAGGGAAGATCGTCTAATAAACACGTACAGTGAGGCGCATATCACGCCAACCGCGCTGTAGATGAAGGCGCTCTGCAACCCAAAGGTGTCGCCCAGGCGGCCTGCTATCAGCGGAGAGATGCTGCCGGATACAAAACTCATCCCGAATACCAGCGCGACGGTTGTCGCTTGCACTTCTCTTTTGACCAGGTCCATAGCTGTGGCGAGGAAAAGCGCCATGTTGGGGAACTGGAAGGCGCCTAACAGCGTCACCGTCACCGCCAGGGGCCATCCGGCCGGCACAAATGCCACGCAGAGGATGCCGATGCCCAGAAGCATCAAACTGGGGGCTAACACCATTGCCCGACCAAAGCGGTCTGAAAGCCAGCCCATGATGGGCTGCGATATGATCCCGGAGACCTGGGCCGCAGCGATAAACGCCGCCGCTTGGAACGTGGAATACTCCAGGTCAATTCGGAGGTAGACCGGCAGGAATGTCACAAAACCGCCCTGGGCAAAGCTGTAGAGGCCGGTGACTATCAGCACCGTTTGCAGCCCCCGCGTTCTGAACAGCAGCTTCAGAGACGCTACGTAGTCCTGCATGGTGAGCGAACCGGTGCCCTGCCCCTGCACGTTGCGCATGAGCCACCACACTAGTGCGCCTCCAATGAGGGCGGGAAATAGGCTGGCTTGGAGCACGGTCTGCCACACGAGCCAGAGCAGTGCGCCACCCACTACCAGTGGCCCCAGCGCTTCACCAATGCTGCCGCCGGTGCCGTGGAGCGAGATCACTAATCCTCGCCGGTCGGCGAAACGCTGGGAGAGCGCGGCAATTGCGGCTGGATGCCATAGCGAGATTGACGCGCCGGCAAAGATCGCGCAGATCACTATTGGCCAGTAGCTACTCACAGTGCCCATGATGAACTGAAAAGTGCCGATGCTGATCATCGTTATCCCCAGAATCATGGGCCACTGCTTGCTAGAACGGTCGGCCAAAAAACCTGCCGGCAGGTTCATCAGGCTTCCCGCAAGGTTCCGGGCCGTTGCCAGCGTGCCTAAATCCGCATTAGAGAGGGCAAGCCCCAAGCGCATTTCCGGCAGAATGAGGAGGAATCCGGACGCGTACATGTGCTTGATGCCGTGGCCGGCTACTAACACAAGGATCAGCAGCCAGGACCGTAGGTCCTGGTCTCTTACTCCTACACGCGTACTTGCAGCGGATTCCATGTGCCCCTCAGTATTGTAGGCTTCTTGGTGACGTTGAAGCGTATTATAGACCGCTGCGCTTGTTCTCGCCACAACTCGTCATCTGCCGCGCGGATTTCCCGGATGCGGCAACCGCTGCTTGCTGGTTCACCGGACCTGTTGCCGCTTTAGCCGACGCCCCACAACTCCCCTAACGCGGCATAGTTACGCTCCCTTCTCCAAATCCTTGATCGATTAGACAAACGTCCGTTACCCTCTGCTATACTGTGGGCGCCTTAAAGCAAGCTGCGTCGGAGGAGTTATGGCGGACGCAATAAATGGACCTCTCACTGGCTACCGGGTGCTGGATCTGACCCAGCCTCTGGGCCTCCATTGCACTAAACTCTTAGCAGACATGGGCGCTGATGTGGTGAAAGTTGAGCCGCCGGAAGGCGAGGCCAGCCGCCGCGTGCCCCCCTTCAAGGACGATATCCCGCACCCTGAGCACAGCCTATATTTCTTGCACTACAACACCAATAAGCGGGGCATTACGCTCAATCTGGAGTCTCGGGATGGCCGGGAAATTTTGCTGGAGCTGGTGAGCAAGGCCGATGTGGTTGTTGAGACCGGGAAGCCCGGCTACATTGACAGCCTTGGCCTTGGTTACGATGTGCTGAGTAGCGTGAACCCCCGCATTGTGATGGCCTCCATCACCCCCTTTGGCCAGACCGGTCCCTGGAAAGACTACAAAGCAACCGACATTGCAGGGTTGGCCCTGGGTAACACCATGGCCATCAGCGGTGAACCCAATGCCGAGCCGCTGCACTCTCCAGGCGAGCTGGCCTATGGGATGGCCTCCACCTACGGAGCCCTTGGCGTTGCTGTTGCACTGTATCACCGGATGACCAGCGGTGCCGGTCAGTACATTGATGTATCGATGCACGAGGCCTCGGCCCACATCGCAGGGTATGCCATTCCTCATTATTCGCACCATCACGTAAAGCCCTACCGCAGTTCTCGCAAGGCCGAGGTGGTAGACCTGTACGACGCCTACCGCACCAAGAATGGTTACGTGCGCCTCTTCATCATCCCCGCGGAGCAGTGGCGTAGCCTTGTGCAATGGATGGGCAACCCCGACCCGCTGACCGACCCATTCTTCGAGAACGCGGAGTTTCGACGTGAGAACACCGACGTGGTGCATTCTGCCATCGCCAACTTCTGCATGCAGTTCACTAAGGAAGAGATGTATGAGGAAGGCCAGCGCCGCCACATTGGCGTAAGCCCGCTGAACACCCCCGTGGAGTTTATGGAGAGCATCCACACCAAAGAGCGGGGGGTTTTCCTGGACATGGAACACCCGGTTATTGGCAAATATAAGCATATCGGCCCGGTACCGCGGTTCAGTGAAAGTCCCGGTCGTGTCATCAGGACCGCCCCGCTGCTCGGTGAGCACAACGAAGAGATCTATGGCGGCGAACTGGGGTTCTCCCAATCAGACCTCGCCGCGCTGGCCGCCGCGGGCCTAATCTAGAGAGGAGGTTCCCATGGCGCAGGAAGCATTGACCGGTATCCGAGTGCTGGAACTTACCACCGGCGCGGCTGGTCCCACCGTGGGCAGAACGCTGCGAGAGTTCGGAGCGGAGGTGATCCGCGTAGAAAGCCGCGAGCGGATGGACGGACACCGCGGTCAGGACCCCCAGAAGTGGAACCAGCGGCCGGACTTCATCAAGCTCCATCGCGGTAAGAAATCCCTTACCATCAACATGCGTACCAAGCGGGGCCAGGAACTGGTTCAGGAGCTGGCTAAGCATTGCGACGTGGTGGTGGAGAACTACGCAATGGGCGTACTGGAGCGCTGGGGTCTTGACTATGACAGCCTTAAGAAGCTCCGTGAGGATATTATCCTGGTGCGGGTGAAAGGTTTGGGCTCCACCGGGCCGCACGCCTATGACGTCACCTGGGGGCCCAACGTTGGCAATATCATGGGCAGCACGTATCTGTGGAACTATCCGGAATCGGACGCCTCCACCGGCGAAGCCCGCTCGCAGCACCCCGATTTCATGGGTGGTGTCACTGCCGCGTACGCCGTGGTGCTGGGGCTCATGTACCGCGCTCAGACCGGCAAGGGACAAATGATCGACAGCGCCCAGATCGAGGTGGGTGCATCGTTGCTTGGCCCCCGTTACTTGGAGTACAGTGTCAACCATCAAGCCCCCCAACCCCGCGGCAACTACAGCGTGGTGGCTGCGCCCTACGGCGCCTTCCGCTGCCAGGGTGAGGACCGCTGGTGCATCATTGGCGTCTATAGTGACGAAGAGTGGCAGGCGCTGTGCGGCGTGATGGACCGTCCCGAATGGAACAACGGTTCCACGTTCGCCACTCATCTGGGGCGAGTCCACCACAAGAACGAACTCGATCAGGAGATCGAGGCTTGGACAAGCGTCCGTGACCCCTACGAGGTGATGGAAACGTTGCAGCAGGCGGGGGTTATGGCCGCCGTGGTGCAGGATGTGGAGGATCAGTTCACTCGTGACAAGCAGTACGCTGCCACAGGTTTCCTCACCGAGGTGGTAGAGCCGGAAATTGGACCGCTGCTGGCGGAGGGCATGCCCATTCGGATGTCGGTCACGCCACCCAAGGTCCAGGGGCATTCACCATTGGCAGGGGAGCACACGGAGGAGCTTGCACGCTCGTTGCTGGGCTTGTCCGATGAGCAGATGAAAGCGTTGGAAGAAGAGCGGGTGCTCTACTAGTAAACAGTAAAAATAGCTGAGGAGTTGTACATGGCAGACCCGTTGGTAATCTATAGCAAACCGCAGGAGCACACTGCGGTCATCCAGTTGAACCGGCCCGAGGCCAAGAATTCCATGAGCCGAGCGCTAGTGTTTGCGCTCCGTGATGCGTGGATGGAAGCCAAGAATGACGACGACGTTTGGTCGATAATCCTGACCGGCTCGGCCGACACCTTCTGTGCCGGTGGCGATCTCAAGGAGAACCTCGCGCGCGCCAAGGGTGAGGTGCCGCCTATCCCGCAGGTCAGTATCTCAGGTGGCGGCTGGTACCCCGATCTCCAAAGCCTCAATCTCAACAAGCCTATCATTGCCGCGGTCAACGGCTACGCGGTGGGCGGCGGCTTCGGCCTCGCGCTCGCGTGCGACATCCGCTACTGCGTGCCCGCTGCCAAGTTCGGCGCCTCAGAGGTGCGGTGGTCGCACATGGCGGCGTGGCCCACCTATATGCGCACGCTGCCCTTGGGCTGGGGCTTCTGGCTCGCCTTCACCGGCCAGATGATCGATTCCGAGACTGCGTTCCGCCTCGGTCTGGTGCAGAAGGTCAGCCAGCCTGAGAATCTTCTGGACGACTGTCTCGAACTCTGCGAGACCATCAATCGCAACGGCAAGCTCATTGCTCAGCACACCAAAGAGTACGCCTACCGGCACCTCTACGAGATCGAGGGCTGGCAGTCCAGTTTTGCCATGCACGGGTTGTACTACTATCACCTGCGGCAGAGCAAGGACTATGACGAGGGCACCGCGGCCTTCATCCAAAAGCGCCGCCCAGACTACAGCGGTGAGTTCTATAAAGTAGGCGACAAGCCGCCCGGCGTGGGCTAAGTCATCAGCGCACGCAACCGACGGCGTGCTTGACTAAGCACGCCGTCGGTTGCGTGCAGGCACACCCATGCATATGGCTCATTGAAGGTGGGGCTCGGTTACCCATTTTTGAACTGTTTGACATTGTCTGCTATACTTCCTGCATCAAGGTACAAACAGAGTCAATAGTAGGTCAAGAGGCGTAACGGAGGGAACAGATGCTTACAAAAGAGCAGAATAGCCGTATTTCTCGTGTGGGTCCTGGCACCCCTGGTGGCGAGTTGATGCGCCGCTACTGGCATCCCATTGCCGGCGTAGCGGAGCTGGACGAGAACCCGGTCAAGAAAGTGCGCCTGCTTGGTGAAGACTTGGTCTTGTACCGGGACCGCTCCGGCAATCTCGGCCTCATCGACGAGCCGTGCCCACACCGCCGGGTGTCCTTGGAGTACGGCATCCCGGAAGAAACCGGCCTCCGCTGCCCATACCATGGTTGGCTCTTCAACCACGAGGGCCGTTGCATTGAGCAGCCCGCGGAGCCATGGAACAGCACTTTCAAGGATCGCGTCACCACCAAGGCGTACCGGGCACAGGAATTGGGCGGTCTCGTGTTTGTCTACCTTGGCCCGGAGCCGGCGCCACTGCTTCCGCGCTTCGACATCCTGGTCTGGGAAAACGTAACGCGCCAGGTAGCGGTCACTAAACTGCCCTGTAATTGGCTTCAGGCCATGGAGAACTCCCTGGATCCTGTCCACGTGGAGTGGCTGCACGGTTATTATATGACCTACGTCTGGCGCAAAAAAGGAGTGGACAATCCTGAGCGGTTCACGTCTCGCCATAAAAAGATCGGCTTTGACCGCTTCGAGTACGGTCTAATTAAGCGCCGCGTTGTTGAAGGGAACACCGAAGAGGATGAGCCCTGGAAAGTCGGGCACCCGATCCTGTTCCCCAATGTCCTTCGTGTGGGCAACGGTGGCAGCTACACCTTCCAGTACCGCGTGCCCGAGGATGACGAGAATACCCTCCACTTAACCTACACCGTCTACCGGCCGGGCGTGCCCGTGCCTCCTCAGGAGTCGGTGCCGGTCTTTGAGCTCCCATTGTTTGACAGTGAGGGCAAGTACATGACCGAAGTGGTGCTGGTGCAAGACTTCTTCGCCTGGGCCAGCCAGGGCCCAATTGCGCAACGTGACAAGGAGAAGCTGGGCCAGAGCGACATCGGCGTCATCATGCTCCGTGAGGTGGTCAAGGAGCAGATTGACCTGGTGGAGCAGGGCAAAGATCCCATGGGCACCGTGCGAGACCCTGCTAAGAACATCCAAATTGATCTTCCACAAGAGGAGCAGAATTACGATGTCAATCAGGCTCGGCGGATGGCCCTTCAGTTCTCCGGCGTCCGGTTAGCGCAGAGCTGGGACCGCTTCAGTCCGATAAGTGACTACGTGCGCAGTCTCTTTGAGGAAGCCGACAAGCGCGGTACTGCCGGCCAGGAGTTGCTGCCCGCTCCGCAGCCTCCAGTGGTGCCCGCCGGTGACTACCATCGCGCGGTTGACCTACTGCCGTAACCGTTCACTGACCATCGGCAGATGCCCCTGCTTGCTATTGCAGCAGGGGCATCTGTATGCTGCTTGCACAGAGCGGGAAGATTGTCCACCGCTAAGGAGGTGCCGTGCTCAGCAAGGACCTTAATAGCATCTTGACGCAGGTGGGACCCGGTACTCCAGGAGGCGCGTTGCTCCGGTACTACTGGTATCCGGTAGCCGCTACCGTTGAGCTGGACGAGAACCCGGTCAAGAAGGTGCGCCTGCTTAGTGAAGACTTGGTCTTGTACCGGGACCGCTCCGGCAATCTAGGTCTCATCGATGAGCCGTGCCCACACCGCCGGGTGTCCATGGAGTATGGCATCCCGGAAGAAGAGGGCCTCCGCTGTCCTTATCACGGTTGGCTCTTCAACCACGAAGGCCGTTGCACTGAACAGCCCGCGGAGCCGTGGGACAGTACCTTCAAGGACCGCGTTACCACCAAAGCGTATCGGGTACAGGAGCTGGGCGGGCTCGTCTTTGCTTACCTTGGCCCTGAGCCTGCTCCGCTATTGCCCCGATATGACCTCTACATCTGGGACAATGTGGTGCGTCAGATCGGCGCCACCATGGTCCCCTGTAATTGGCTACAGCCCATGGAGAACTCAGTGGATCCAGTCCATGTGGAATGGCTTCATGCCTACTTCTTCAACTACGTGCTGGAACGGAAAGGCCCGGAGCATTTAGCCCGTCATGGACAGGTGAGCAGGCGGCATCGTAAGATCGGCTTCACTCGCTTCGAGCATGGGATTATCAAGCGCCGGGTTGTGGAAGGTGACACTGAAGACGATGATGCCTGGAAGATCGGCCACCCCGTTGTCTTTCCCAACATCCTCCGTGTAGGCAATGGACGTGGCGTCTCAGCTTTTCAGATTCGTGTCCCGGTTGATGACGAACACACCTGGCACCTCTGGTACACCATCTATCGACCAGGGATACCGGTACCACCGCAGGCTTCCGTGCCCTACTATGAAGTGCCGATGCTTGACGAGCAGGGGCGGTTCATCGCCGATCATATCGACGGTCAGGATATGTTGAGCTGGGCATCGCCCGGCGCCGTGGCCCAGCGCGATAAGGAGCGGCTTGCTCAGAGCGATGCCGGGGTGATCATGTTCCGCGAGCTGCTGCGTGAGCAGATCGAACGGGTGCAGCTCGGAGAGGACCCCATGGAGGTGTACCGCGATCCCGCGGCAAACCAGTGTATTATGATGCCTCAGGAGCACAATCAGGGCAGCGTGATAAGGGTTCCACTACCCGGTGAGTATCAGAACCAAGCTCGCTACAGTCCCGGGTTAATGGATGTCCGAGCGCTCTTTGACGAGGCCATTCAGCGCGCCAAGACAGGAGAACCCCCGTTGCCGCTGCCGGAGTCACCGCTGGTACCGTGGCAGCCTGATGTGGAATCGGACAACAAACAAGTGGTGATTGTGCCATAAAACCGCTAGTGCGGTCAGGGCGGGAGGAGCGTCATGACGCTCCTCCTTTTCTATAAGGGGGGCTCTATGGCTGCTGAAACGTCACGAGTAATGCGGGTAGGCATCGTGGGCTTGGGCGTGGCGAGTACGGTGATGTTGCGGGAACTGGCTGAACATCCCGGGATGAAAGTGGTGGCAGGCGCCGATATCAGGCAGGCTGCGCTGGACAGGTTTGCCAGCGAGTTTGGTGGTGAGACCTACCGGAGCGCAGAAGAACTGTGCAGCAGTCCCAATATAGACTTGGTCTATATCTTTACCCCCAACCGTCTTCACGCCCAACATGCCGTCATTGCCGCAGAGCGCGGCAAGCAGGTCATCCTGGACAAGCCGATGGGCTGCACCCTTCAGGAGTGCGCTCAGGTAGTGGGCGCCGCAGACGCCAGTGGTGTGCGGCTCCTAGTTGGCCATACGCAGAGCCTGGATGCTCCGATCATCAAAATGGCGGAGATAGTGAGGAGTGGGGAGCTGGGGCATCCCTTGATGATCAACTCCTGGTTCTACAGCGACTGGCTGTATCGAATTCGAGACGCGTATGAGTTGGATTCTGCCCAGGGCGAGGGCTTGGTTATGCGCCAAGGGCCGGTGCAGGTAGACACGGCCCGCATGATTGGCGGCGGTATGGTTCACAGCG
Source organism: Dehalococcoidia bacterium (assembly GCA_965261835.1). GTDB lineage: Bacteria > Chloroflexota > Dehalococcoidia > SHYD01 > SHYD01. Next base: position 1,161,976 of record OZ253478.1, read on the forward strand.
TCCGGGCTACCACCTTCGCCGTTGACCCGCAACGGCCCATTGAGGGGGCCTACTCAGCCTTTCTAGAGTTTGAGGGCGGTGCATCGGCCACACTGGTCTACAGTGGACACGGCTTCTTCGATAGCACGGAGTTCACGCAGCACGTGGGGTTGGGGGGTCGCCTTCAGGATCAAGGGACCCATCTCCGCTCCAGACGGCAGATCCAGGCCTTGGGCGGTCAGGCCGCGGAATCGGCTCACAAAGAATCCACGCGTTACGGCAGCCCTCGGGCTGGCGGTGGCATCACCCAGGGTGCGGGCGAGCGCTGGCATGCGTTTTTTGGCATGACGATGGTGAGTTGTGAACGTGGCGATATCCGGCAGACTCGTGAGGGGCTTGTAGTGTATGGCGAGGATGGTCCTTACACGGTGCCGGTACCGGCAGGGGATGATTACGCGAAGCGCTACACCTCGTGGGAACTGGACGCCATGTACGATGCGTGGGTAAATGATGCTCCTCTGACCTTGCACAACCCCCGTTGGGGCATGGCAACCACGGAGGTATGTCTTGCCATCCACCAGTCGTCCCGTGAGCAGCGGGAGATCGTGATGGCGCACCAGACACCGTATCAGGGCCACACTATGCGATAGCGCTTGTTTGACAGAGGGACAACGAAACGGGGATGGCATTTGCCATCCCCGTTTCTCGTGGTCGATCTTGAGGCCTAGTGTGTGGAAATGCCCCGGTAGCCGAACACTCGGGCGACCAGCGCCAGCGCGAGGCTCATGAAGAGCAGGATTGTCGCGATGACGGCTGCAACTTCGTACTTGCCTTCCGCAATGTAGTCCAGTTGCATGATGGACAGCGGCCGGATGGACGTGTTCGAGAGCAGCGCCACCTGCGAGATGTTGCGGGCGGCAGAGATGAAGCTGATGACGCCAATCACCACCAACGTCGGGCTAAGCAGCGGCAATACCACTCTCCGGTAGGTGTACCACCAACTTCCGCCGCTGACCCACGAGGCCTCCTCCAGCTCTTTTCCAAGCTGGAGGAGGTTGCCCTTCATGATCTGCACGGCAAAGGGCATGCCTGAGATGACAAGCGCTATGACTAGGGTGAGCATGGTGCCGTACAGCGGACGGAACACTGGCTGTAGGAACATGGTGAGCAGCGCGAGACTCAGAATAATCCCTGGCACGGTGAATGGGAGCCACGTCAGGAAGTCCATCGCCCCCCGGGCAAAGTAGCGGGTGCGCACAATCACGTAGGCAATCAGCGAGTGCACGAAAATCGCTACCGCTGCCGTGCCCACGGCAAGCACCGCCGTGTTCTGCAATGCTCGTGCTAAGAGCCTGTCATTCAGCGCAGTTTCCCATTGCTTCAGGGTCCAAGGTTCTTCAATGAAGAAGCCGAACAGCTTCATGAACGTGCCCATCAGCGAGAAGACCGCAGGCACACCAATGATAGTGAATGCCATGATGAACAAGAAAGCGAAGGTTGGCCAGCGCCAGCTACCCAAGTGAATGAGGTTCGCCTGAAATTGGCCAGTAAGCGTGGTGTAATTACGGTTGGAGACGAGGAAGCGTTGCAGCATGATCAGTCCGCTGGCGCCTATCATCATCAACACTGCCAAGGCGGCCACTGCATCGTAGCGCGGCACATGCTGGTACAGCGTGTCGTAAATCCAGGTGGAGAATACGTACAGGCCAATAGGGGTGCCCAGAATTTGCTCAATCTCAAAGGCTTGAAGCGATGCGAGAAGGGCAAGGAACTCAATAGCCACGATTACCGGGAGCATAAGCGGCACAAAAATCCGGATCATGGTCCCTAGCGTGCTCGCGCCGGACACTCGTGAAGCTTCTTCGAAGGATGAGTTCATGTTCCGGAACGCCGGCGTCAATATCATGACTTTGATTGCCAGGCTGGTACCCATCACGTGCACCCAGACGATGCCCCAGAAAGAGTAGATATTGAAGGGGCCGTCTCCATCTTGGAAGCCGCGCAGTAACTGGTTTAGCAGGCCAAACTGCGGATCGGCGACCAGAATCCAGCTGAGGGTTACCGTAAGGCTTGGAAGGAAGAACGCCAGCCAGAAGATGAACTCGAAGATCTTGGCGCCCGGGACGTCCGTTCGAGCTAAGAGCCACGCCACAAACACTGCGCCTACCAGCGCAATCGCTTGGCGGACGATTGAGAGGGTAAGCGTATTGAGTACGGCTTTTTGGAGCGCTCTTTCAGTGAACACTGCCTCCCAGCCGTCCAAGCCCCAATCAGCCACTTCACCGGGTTTGGAGACTTGGAAGCTTTGTAGGACAACCTGGATCATGGGATAAATGACCACAAAGGCCACTATTGCCATGAGGATAGTGATGAGGACAGACTGAAGCTCAATCTTCCGCCAGAACGGCTGCTCTACTTGCTGTGCGGTCGTTATGCTGGCCATAGTTGCGTCCTTTCTGCCGGCATGCCTAGGTCAACTGATTGCCCTTCACTCCAACCACCAGTGCGTGAGATATTGAGGATAATGCTGTCCCCACTAGGGAGGATGACCCGAGCCTCGTAGCGGTCACCTACGAAAAGCAACGTGTCAATTGATGCGGGCACGCTGTTTGCGCCAGCTCCGCCCGATCCAGTGGGCGAGACTTCTATATCTTCCGGGCGGATGGAGAGGTGAGCGGGAACTCCGGCACGGACTTCCGGAAGTGAATGGTTGGCGGTGTGAATTGTCGGGGTCGTGACCCCTCCAGTTTCGAGTATGAAACTAAGCATCCCATTGCTACTGGTCTCACCTAAGGAGCCTTTTACTACCACGGTCTGCCCCAAGAAATCGCGGACAAATGGCGTGGCGGGGTGATCGTACATGTCTGCTGGGGTGCCCACCTGCTCAACGTGGCCCTCACTCATGACGGCAATACGGTCGGAGAGTGTGAGGGCTTCCACCTGGTCATGGGTCACAAACAGCACGGAGATTCCCAACCGCCGCTGTAGAATCTTCACTTCAACCCGCATCTGGTTGCGAAGCTTCGCGTCGAGGTTACTAAATGGCTCGTCTAAGAGCAGCAGGTCGGGTTCATAAACCAGCGCTCGGCATATGGCCACCCGCTGCTGCTGGCCACCGCTGAGCAATGGCGCCGGGCGGTCGATCATAGGCGCCATTCCTACCAACCCCAGCACATCTTCCACTTTCTTGCGAAGCTCGATACCACCAATGCCTCGAATCCGGAGCGGGTACGCCACATTCTCAAATACGGTCATGTGGGGCCAAATGGCATAAGACTGGAAGACCATCCCCATGTTGCGCTTGTGCGGCGGGACAAACACATGCTTCTCAGGATCGGCAACTGAGCGACCCTCATAAGTAATCCGTCCCTCATCCAGCCGCTCCAGACCTGCTACCATCCGGAGCGTCGTGGTTTTACCGCAACCGCTGGGGCCAAGCAGGGTGAAGACTTCGCCCTTTTTGACGGTTAAGTTTGAACTATCAACCGCCCTATGTTTGTCATATATTTTAGTTATGCCTTCTAAGTTAAGAATGTTATTGTCTTCCACACCGATCTCCTATTTTTCCCTGTTGCTCTGCTGGGTCTATAGAGTGCGGCTCATATGGAGTCGTAGCCTATTTTCAACCACGTAGTACCGGAGACACAAGCACCCGCTAAGCGCGTCACTAGCGGTTCGACACCATTTGATTAGTATTTCAAGAACGTTACGTCACGCTAGCACGGTAGAAAATGGCTTGTCAAGAGTTTCGGGATGTTAATTTGCTAGCCCCGCAGTGACTTGCCACGTTTAAGGCCCGGTCTTTGACCACACTATTATCTGACGCCATTGCCGGATACGAGTCTGCATAGCCGTCTGCTGGCCCACTCCTGGCTAGATGGACTGTTCTAGGTGGGTTTTTGCGGCGCCCAGAAACTGCAATGCCTCGGCGCCGTCGATAATGCGATGGTCAAAGCTGAGCGTGCAGTTCATCATGGGCCGGATCGCAATGGTGTTATCGGGGAGCGCAACGACGCGCTTGATGATGGATTCCATGGTTACAATGCCCGCTTGGCCCGGAACCGGGATCGCTTGCGTGTATATGCTGCCTAAAGCGCCTGCGTTGTTGATGGTAAAGGTGCCGTTCTGGAGGTCGGCGGCTACAAGCTTGTCCGCCCGGCCCTTTGCGACCGCATCGTCAATGGCTACCGCAAGGCCTTCCAGTGACAAGCGTTCGGCATTGTGCACCACCGGCACCACCAGGCCGCGCGGGCCGGCGACCGCTATCCCCAGGTTTAGAGGCCCGTGGAGCAGAATCCCTTCCTCAGACCAGGTTGAATTGACCTTCGGAACCGCGCGCAGCCCTTGGACCACCGCCTCTGCAAATAGTGCAAGAAACGTGAGGCTGACCCCGGATAGCCGGTCGAACTCTTCCTTTAGAAGCGCTCGGCGTTCGGTGGCGCGCGACATGTCGATTTCGACGGTCGACCATGCGTCTGGGATCTCTGAACGACTGCGGGTCATGGCCGTGGCAATCGCTTTGCGGATAGGGGTGAGGGCTTGCAGGCGGTCCGCTCCCGCTGTGGGAGCCGTCTTGTCCGCGGGTGCACTACCCCGTGCCGCCGCTCGTGGGCGGGGAGACGATGTGGGGGCTGCCCCTTTTGTGCCGACGTGCGCCTGTACGTCCGCGGCGCGAATGCTGCCGCCCATGCCAGTGCCTTCTAACGTCTCAATTGCCAAACCGTATTGCTCAATCAATCGCTTCGCAGCCGGCGATACTAAGCGAACCCCCTGCGACGCGGGGGTGTCATGGGCGCGGGCAGGGATGGCTGCCGCCGCTCGGCGCGGTGGCCGCGCGGGTGGTGGCTGCGGCTGCGGCGCCGCTGACTCGGCGGCCTTTGCTGCTACGTCTCTGATTGGGCTTGGTGGTAGTACGGGCTCAGGAGCGAGCGGGGTCTCCGGCGCAGGATCCACAGCGGGCGGTGTCTCTTGGGGCACCTCAGCGCCGATCCTTCCGAGTTCCGCCCCTATTTCGGCTGACTCGCCTTCCTGGACCGAGATGGTTGCTAACACACCGTCGGCGGGCGCTTCGACCTCTAGGTTCACCTTGTCGCTTTGGAGTTCTACCAGCGGCTCGCCCTTACGGACTGCTTCGCCCACGTCCTTCAGCCAGCGTCCTACCACGCCGGCCGAGACGGAATCGCCCAACTCGGGGACATGGATCGCCGTGTCGCTCATTTACCGGCGCTCCGTTTCAGCGAGGCCCAGCGCCAGCAGCGCGGCGTTGAAGATGTGGTCAGCATCAATGCCGGTGTAGTGGTAAAGGTCAGGTTGGGTCCCGCTTTGCCCATAGGTGTCCACGCCCAGCGGGACCACCGGCTGACCATAGACGCTGCCTAAGAAGGCCAGGGAGTGCGACGCTCCGTCCAGCACGGTAACAATCGGCGCGCGCCGTTCGTCAGGTCGGATGAGCTGTGCAATGTGGCCCGCCTCGGCGCTCAGCACCCCGGCCCGTGAGGCAGAGAGTCGGCTGGTTTGATATGCGTGATACAACCGTTCCGCTGAGGTGAGATTGAGGACGGTGGCGGCAATTCCCTCTTCGTGCAATAAGTGGGCGGCGTCAATCACTTCAGGGATGATGGGCCCGGCTGCTGCAATGATGATCTTCGGCGCATCACCGGGTAACGAAGCGTCACCCGCTGCGTCGATGAGCCGGTAACCGCCCAAGAGAACTTGCTGTCTTAGTTCGGCTTCGCCAAGCCTCGTAAGGACGGGGGCTAGGAGCTTCTGGTCGATAGGTTTGGTGCTCAAGCGGAGATAAGTGCTAAGCCCGCTGGTGCGGTCTAAGCATTGCCGTAGACCCTCCAATAGTGTCCACTCGGTCTCTAGCTGAAAGCAGGTCTCGTAGAGCTGCAGGTTTGGCAACTCCATGCCGATGCTGGCGGTGATGCTGCTTTGGTGCGCTCCCCCTTCCGGGCTCAGGCTCACACCTGACGGCGTGCCTGCGAACACGAACTTGGAGCCCGAGTAGGCCCCGTAAATCAGGGCGTCCAGCCCTCGGCAGACAAAGCAATCGTAAACTGTCCCTACGGGCAGAATCATGTCACCATTCAACTCATGGCTCAGGCCCAATTGCCCCAGCATCATGAATAGGTTCATTTCACTGATGCCCAGCTCAATGTGCTGGCCGGTGGGCCCAGGCTCCCAACGCAACAGGCGGTTGGGTTCGGTATCCAACTTGTCATAGTCTTGTGCTGCCCATACGCCTACCCGGTTGATCCAGCCGCCAAGGTTGGTGGAGATGCTCACGTCCGGGCTGGTGGTCACAATACGTTCCGCCACCGGGCCCCCTGCGCGGGATAGCGTGACCAATGCATTACCAAATGCCTCCTGGGTGGAGGTTTCGGCCGGCACCCGTCCACCCAAGGACGCGGGGATATCGTCGGGCGTAAAGGGCAGCCGATCCGCTGCATTATGGCTGGGGTGGCCGGGGTGGTCGGGGTCGTCGAGCCGGTTCGCAGCAGCTTGGCAGGTCTGCCCTTCCGGGGAATCGGGAGAGAACGGAGCCCACTCATCGTCGGGATCGATGCCTAATGACGCACGTAGCGTGTCGATTTGCTCCTGTGTCAGCAACATAGAGTGGTTAAGTGGGTCGCCCGCGAAGGGTAGTCCCCATCCCTTAACCGTGTAGGCAAAGAGCACCGTCGGTTGGTTGATGTCTTTGTCCGCTTCGGTAAAGCAATCCAGAAGCTGGGCCAAGTCATGCCCGCCAAGGTCACTCAACAAGCTGATCAGCTGTGTATCTGGCGTGTCTGCAATGGCTCGCTGCAACGCGTCTCGCACCGATGCGGGCGCACCGCCCACCAGGCGCTCTCGGGCTTGGGCGGGCTGCTGCCTCAACAGTGCTTGATACTCTTCATTGGGCATGTCATCAATACGCCTGCGGAGCGCAACTCCCCCGGGCCCCGCGTAGACCGCTTGAAGTCGGTGGCCGTATTTTGCTTCCAGGACGCGCCATCCTGCCGCCTCAAAACGCGCTTGAGACTCCCGTACTTTGATGCCAGGGATAACCCGGTCCAGGCTCTGCCGGTTCAGATCGACAATCCAGAAGACATTTCCTAATCCTGTGCCTCGGATGGTCTCATCCGACACGGCTTCCCAGATGTTGCCTTCGTCTAATTCCGCATCACCAAGCACGGTCACGAAACGTCTCCGCTCGGTTGGTGCGGTGGAGCCTCGGAAATGCGTCTCCGCGTAGCGGTCGACCAGCGCCGCGAATAGCGTGGCCGCAGGACCCATGCCTTCTGATCCAGTTGAAAAATCGATGATGTCGGGGTCTTTGGTACGGCTGGGATACGCTTGCAGTCCGCCGAAGGAACGGAGCTTGGTGAGGTAGCTACGGTCTAACGCGCCAAGCAAATATTGGATGGAATGGAGCGCCGGGCTTGCGTGTGGCTTGATGGCCACGCGATCACCTTTACGAAGCCAGGAGAAATACAGCGCGGTGAGAATCGAGACCATGGAGGCGCTAGAGGCTTGATGGCCGCCTACCTTGGACTTGTCCAGGCTTGGCCTGATGTTGTTCGCCTCGTGGATCATTCTGGTGGTGAGCCACAAGACCCGTTGCTGAATGGCTTGGAGTACGGCTAAGTCAGGGGACTGTGGCTCCTGGCCCATAGTCTTGCCGATTGTGTGCAAGCGGCGGCTTCGAGTCCGGCTCAGTGGCGCTGCGGCTCTCTGCATGCTGCTCTCCTGAGGGGCCACCGCGACGCTTGCCCAGCATGAGGGGCCGCAGTGGTAAAGCTAAGTTTATAGGCTGAGCTTAGCATTGCCCTCGTGTACCGTCAAACACGTAGGTGGCCCAGATTTCGCCCTTCACCCATGCCTCATAGAGCAACGTTCCTTCACATGTGATCTGGCGTCACGTCATTGGACAATGGGGTGTTATTCATGATGAGTGGAGCGTCTTCCTGCTCACCATGAGCGGAGGAATTACTCCTACCCTTGGCGTAACTATCACGCCCTATCCTAAAGTTGACTATAAGACTGAATTATTGGTATGCTGCCTCGGCGCATTATCAACTTCCCCATCAGAGCCAATAAAGAATGAAGGACTAAGGATTGTAGAGGAGCGTCCATATGAGCTTTGGTCAGCAAGTACGGAGTTTACGCAAAGCGCGAGGAATGAGCCAAAAAGAACTTGCGGCCAAGGCCAGCATAGACTTTACTTACCTCTCGAAAATTGAGAACGCCCGACGGCTTCCGCCGCGGGATCGCGTGATTTATGCGATGGCGGAAGCGCTGGAGATCGATGGAAACGACCTTATGGAGTTGGCAGGTAGATCCCCGGGACGTGCAGAGGTATTAGCCGGACAGCGCTAGAAGGTCTAAGAAAAAACCTCCCTCGTCCTTTAGGGATGAGGGAGGTTTTTCTGCCTACGCTATCGTGTGCGTTCACCGCCGGGTTCGGGCGAGAACGCGTCGCTGAAGTCGGCGTCTTTATCGGGCAACTCCCAGTAGAGCGGGATCGCCTCTATTTCCGACAGCGGCTCCACCCAATAGCGCTCATTGTGCACGTTGCGCGTGTTTGGTTGCGCCCGGTGCTGGGCAAAGAACCGGCCATCTCGTGTCCGAAACAAAAAGGTGATCTTTTCTGGTGGGGACCACTCCGGCCCGCCGGTATATTCACCATGGGCCAGGAGCGTGGAAGCGTCTGTGGAGTACCGTTTGCCGCCGATGAGCGCTGTCATTCGTAATGGACCCATACTTGCCCGCCTTCTTCAGCTATCGAGCGGTTGCACTCAGTGCAAAACATTACTAATGTTCCAGTAGATGGGTTATTCTAGCACTCATCAAAAAGAGCGGTCAACTATATGAGCGGTCAGCTAGTTGACGCATTTATAGCGAGGGGTGTTCTTTGCGCAATAGCGCTTCCGCTGCTTGAGTAATTGCACTTACGGACTGGCGTGTCATGCACTGGTAGAGCAGCGGCGCCGGCCACAGGCAGTGGACATAATCACAAGGCCTGCATGCGAGATCGACTTCTACGAGCCGGTAGTCGCAGCCATAAGGGTGGAACTTCCACGGTTCTGACGGTCCGAAAAATGTGACTACGGGCGTGCCCATCGCCGCCGCTAAGTGCATTGGCGCGCTGTCGTTGCCAATGAAGAGCTTGCAGTGCGCTAGTACTGCTGCGCTCTCCAGCAGGGAAAGCGCAGCGCAGAGATCGATCGTAGCCGCCTCCGCAGGTAACCCCTGTAGGAACTTATCGACCAGCTCTCGTTCTTCCTGCCCACCGAGGATCACGAATCTCCGGTTACGGTCGGCCTGTATGAGGCTGCGCACAATGGCGTGAAACTTATCCAGCGGGAGGCATTTGCTGGGGAACCCTGCGCCCAGGTGGAGCGCAATGGTGGCGCCTCCGTTACCCAAGTGTTCCCGTGCTTTAGCATGGTGGCGCTCGGTCAGGTGCACCCGAGGCGCGTCAGGCGTGGGAACGTTGGCGCCATAACTTGCGATGGCCGCGGCTAGCTCAACCTGGTGGCCGTTTTCGGGCAGCACCGCGTCGCCGTCGAGCAGGCGCCCGCCTCCGCGTATGCCGCTGCCCACCAGCAGCTTTGGTGCAGCCGTGGCGGCGAATATGATGTCCCGGTAATCTCCGCGCAGTTCAAAGGCCACATCGTACCGCTCTGCTCTGAGTTGGGCGCTCAGGCGCCAGAGCAGTGCGGTTTCGGCCCTCCAGTGCACTGATCCGCCGCGCCACAGCGCGTGCCAGGGCGCTCGATAGGGGATTACACGGTTAACACTTGGGCTGCCTTCCAGTACCATTGCGCTGGCCGGATTGGCCACCAGATGGACGGTTGCGTTCGGGAAACGCGTCCTCAGCATGCGCAGCGCCGGCTCGGAGAGTAGCACGTCGCCAATGGCATCAAGCCGTACGACCAAAACTTTTCGTACCCTATGGGCCGCAGCGGGATCGGTTAGATCCGGGGGAGGTCCGCCGCGCCGCGCGGCACGGTGGACCCGTTGGATCAGCCGAACGAAAGGCTCGGTGGCGGCGGCCAGTGTTCGCTTCTGGGACGCGGAGAGATCGGGCATGGGGCAGATTCACCGGTCCAGGAGCTGCCGGTAGCACTGGTGTGTTTGTTGGGCGATCCGCTGGTGCGTGAAGAGCGCGAGGGCGCGCGCTCGCCCGCGCGCTGCCAGCGATCGACGCAGGTCGCTTGAGCTCATCAGCTGTTCCAAGTGCGCCCGCAATGCCGCTGCATCTCCTTCAGGAGCAATCAACCCGGCATCTCCCACTACGTGGGGGATCTCCCCGGAATCCGAACCAACTACGGGAACGCCACAGGCCATGGCTTCCACCAGCGACCGCCCGAATTGCTCTTTCCACTGCGTTTTTCCGCCGCGCTTGGTAAGCGAGGGGTTTGCGAGCACGTGGAACCCCCGCAGATGCTCCGGTACTGCCGACGAGGACACTGCCCCAAGGAAATGAATCCGGTCACCCATCCCTAATCCGGCGGCCTCTGCTGCCAGTTCGTGTTTGAAGGGACCGTCACCCAAAAGCCGCATGACCCAGGGACCTTTGAGCCCGGCCGCCGCGTGCAGCAGTGTTCGGAGGCCTTTTTCTTCGACCAGCCGTCCCGCAAAGCCGATCACAAAGGGGTGTTGGGCGTCGAGTTGCTCCGGCAGCGGTGTGGTTGACGGCGCAAAGAAATCGGGATCGATACCGAATTGGGGAATGACATACAGCGGCCGAGGGTAGCCCTTGTGTCGCAGTATCGCGGCGCCGTCCTGATTGCCGGCAATGGCGCCGTGGGTATTGGCGTAGGCGTAAGCCTCGAACCAGCGGAACGGCGGCGGATAAGCGCGTTCGATGTTCTGCCAGGTGAAGAACAGTGCGGGCACGCCCCGGGCACGGGCCGCCCGCAGCCCGCGGAAGGTCACTAGATCGTACGGTTCTTCGTCCATGTGCAGGATGTCCGGCCGCTCCGCATCAATGATCTCGGGGAGATTGGGATAGCTGTGGAAATGGAAGCTCCCGTTGAACCGGGGGTTTTCCACACGCATCTTGTACCCGCGGTCATACCCCGCTTCTAATACGGCCCTCCTCCTCCCCTGACGCCAGTAGGGCGGTACCACCAGCGTGAGATCTACGTCGGGCAATGCCGCCAACTCTTCCAGCTTGCGGCGGTAGGCGGCTATGCAGCAGGCCTTGGAAACCATGAGTACTCTCACGGTTTCTCGGCCGTAACGTGGAGGGCTACCGCGCTCAGGGAGACGCGCTGGAGCAGCGTCGACTCGACATAAGCTAGAGCCCAGAGGGCTAGACTTATCCCCCGGTAAAGCGGGTTCCGTTGCAGCCACCCGGGGAACTCCGGCCCTTCTTGGTAGTGCATCAGGATGTCCTTAATTTGACCGATCGGGTGCATGCTGTAGGACATCCGGCGTGTTCTGAAGCCGTCCTGTTCCAGCAGCCGCTGCAAGCTGCGATGTGTAAAGCGCTGGACGTGTCCCACCCGCCTTTCTTTGAGGTCCGCCCCAGTGTCGGTCTTCCACATCAGCCAATGGAGAGTGAGGGGCTGACCCTCGCATGGTACCAGCGCGTGCAGCAGGCCACCGGGGGCCAGGACGCGCCACAGTTCGCGGATGCCTGCTCGGGGGTCCGGTAGGTGTTCCAGCACATCGAACACGAGTACGCTGTCGAAACTTGCATCCCGATACGGGAGTGCAGTGAAGTTTGCTTGTGTGAGCAACAGGCCTGGCGCGCTGCGGTGCGCGTCCCGCAGGCCTGCACGGGCAAAGTCGCAGGCATGGCCCTCAATCAGGGGATTGGCGAGGCACAGCGCGCGGAGAAAGCGCGCTGTGCCTGCCCCTACTTCCAGTGCCCGGCCTTGGCGTGCGGCCAGCTCGGCCAGCGCCCGTTTCAGCACGAGGTTCCGGGGATCGACGGAGTCTGCCGGCGTCCAGGATGAATTGGGCGCTGGGCGCAGCTCCTGGCGAGTGTGGGATGACGTGCTAGGCAACAAGGCTATCCTGGTGATTGAGCACCTGCCTGTAGATGCGGATCGTCTCCTCTGCGGTCTTCCGCCAGCTAAACCGCTGTGCCTGTTTTGGGCCGCGCTGGCGGAGGTCATCCAATAGCGCGCGGTTCTGAGGCACATCTCGGAGCATGTGTGTGAGGCTCTCCTTCTCGTCAGGGTCGAAGAGCATGGCGGCATCACCCACTACCTCCGGCAGGCTGGTTGTGTTGCTGCAAATGACCGGAGTGCCGCATGCCAGAGCTTCCAAGGGTGTCAGGCCAAATCCCTCATACCGCGAGGGAAAAACGAACAGCAACGCATTACGGTAGAGCGCCGGTTTGTCCGCTTCGTCTACCCAGCCCAGGAAGTGGATGCGTTCCGCCGCGCCCGTTTGATCCGCGACGGTATGCAAATCCGGGAACGATGCGCTGTTGCCTGATCGGGCTTCGCCGGCAACCACCAAGGGAATGTCACACTGAGCGCGGGCGTAGGCGCCCAGCAACGCGGGCACATTTTTGCGCCGGTCCAGTCCGCCCATGTACAGCAGGTAGGGAAGATGAAGGCCGTACTTGTTGAGGACGGCGGTGTCCTGTGGCTGCGGCTCTGGTGTCATCTGATCTGCGGCGGCCAAGTAGACCGTGTGGACGTTTTGGGCTGGTTGCGGCAACAACCGTAGAATGTCCTTACGCGTAGATTCTGAATCCGCTAACACTGCGCTCGCGCTGCAGACCGCTTTCGCAACCAAGCGGTTGTAGAGCTTCACCCACAGACCGCCGCGCAGATCCGGCATGACGAACTGGATTAGATCATGGATGGTGACCACTACTGGATGGCGGCTACGCAGGGGTGGGCCCAAGTAGGGCACATGGAGCAGGTCGGCGTGCGCGCGGCTTGCGGCCCGTGGCACTGCCACCTGTTCAAACCATAGCTTCCCAACCGCACCCGCGAATGGTGCAGCCACTGGTTGGAATCGGACCTTGGGTTGGTGCGCTAGCTGCGGCGGGATCTGCACGGTTGGCTTCGTAATGACCACGATCTCGCCCTCCAGCTGCTTGGTCAGCTCCTCCAGTAGGTGCAATGAATACTGGCCGGAACCTGTGGTGGGTTGGTCTAGGAAATAACCGTTGTATGCCAGTCGCACGTGATTTGCCGTAAGTAGCTGCTAACTGCGGTCCAACCGTTGGTACGCGGTGAGTTGCTGCTCTGCCGCCGCTTCCCAGGTGAAACGCATAGCTTGAGCTTTCCCCCGCGCCCCTAAGTCTACACGCAAAGCCTCCTCGTTGAGGAGTAGCTCTATTGCGTCGGCCAAGCCCTCAGTGTCCGTGGGAGTAACGGTCATGGCGGCGTTGCCCAGCACTTCGGGCAGCGATGATGTGTTGCTGGCGATGACCGGTACCCCGCATGCCATGGCCTCCAGCGGTGGCAGACCGAAGCCCTCGTAGAAGCTGGGATACACAAAGATGGTGGCGCTGGTCAGAAGCGCAGGCAGGTCTTCATCGGGCACGTGACCCAGAAAGTGTACCCAGGAGGTCAAGTTGAGCTGCGCCACGGTGTCAAAAATCGGCTGGTAGCGCCACCCCTTGCTGCCGGCAATCACCAGCGGGACGTCCAGCTTGGACCGGTCTCGGAAGATACGATAGGCGTTAAGCAGCCCCACAATGTTCTTCCGGGGCTCCAACCGGCTCACCATGAGGAGCATCCTCTCCGGCAGGCCGTAGCGCGCGCGAACTGCTGCGGTCGCGGCCGCGGGCGCAGGTTGGAAGCGATCGCTCACTCCACCATGGACCACCGCTATCTGCTCATTGGGTACCTTGAAGTACTTGATGATGTCCTGCCGGGTGTGCTCCGAATCGGCCATGATCAGGTTGGCGCCAGCTATGGCGGCGGGTACCCGCTGCTCTAGGTAACGGACCAAGCGCGGCTCCGCCAGCTCCGGATGACGGAGGAAGCTGAGGTCGTGAATGGTCACCGCGCCGGGGCAGCCGCCTAGCGGTGGCAGGAGGTAATCCGGCGCATGGTACAGATCGAGCGGACCGGTAAACCGCTGCACGCTCACGGGAAGGCGGAGTCGTTGCCACAAGATGCTGGCTAGGCGTGAGGAGAAGGGTAGGGTACACCACATTATCCGCGCCTCCGGCGGGACCCAATCCGGTCTGGGTGCCCCCCTTGGGGCCAGCAGCACAAGTTCCTGCTGATGGGGTTGCCGGAGCATGGCGCTCGCCAACTCGCGGGTGAAGCGGCCAATGCCGGCCGCTTGCTCTACGGCTGCCGTGCAGTCGATCCCAATACGCATGGCTACACGCGGCGGCGGTACAAGAAGAGCGGCAGCCCCAGCACGACAATGCTCCAGTAAGTGATGCTCCGGTCCAGCAGGGCCATGGCCACCGCCGCTTCCCCCCCCACGCCCGCGAGGATCAGCAGCCCCACCAATCCAGCTTCCACCAGCCCAAGGCCTCCAGGCGTGAAGGGAATAATAGTGAGGAGCGAGCCGGCCAACGCCAGAAAGATGGCGTAATGAAAGGTCAGCCCCAGGCCGAGTGCATTGCTCACCAGGAACAGTCGGCAGGACTCGCCAAGCCATACTACCAGCGTGATACTAACCACCAATGGCAGGCGCTGAAAGCTCCCCAGCGTTCCTTCCTGGAAGCGCAGGTAGAAGGCCTGGAGCCGCCGCGGCAGCACGCTATGGAGCTGTCCCCGGAACATCCGCATTGCGCCGAGCCCTCCCGTGCCGATAAGCAGGAGGACGAGGCCCCCGCTGAAGATGAGCCCGGCAATACCACTATTGTTATCCCCGGTTGTTGCCAGTAGCAATGAGGTGGCGAGCATGAGGAACACTACGACTCCCATGTCGATGAACCGCTCGGCTAGGATAGTGCCCATGGTAGTGGAGAAGCTGACCCCCGTGCCGTGTTTGAGTTGATAGCCCCGGTACGCATCGCCTAGTCTGACGGGGATAATGCAATTGGCAAACCATCCCAGGTAGATGATCTCGCTGAGCCCTAGCAGGTGTGGCATGTTGATGCCGCTCTTGCGGCTGAACCCAACGTTCTGCAGGATGGTTTGCCACCGGAGACCCCGGAGCGGGAAGGTGCAGTAGTAGATTAGAAATGCCAGGGCGTACAGCCAGAAGTCCGTTTCAGCAATCGTCGAGCGGATACCGTCGATATTTATCTCCAGGCGAGTTGCGAACAACGTGAGGATAGCCAACGCAAAGACAAAAGACAGGACGGAGCGTGCCGTCAGCGCCCTGCTAATGAGCGGTTGTGGCGCTTCTTGGGGTGGTTGGTGGGTACGTTCGGTGTCGGTCATGGTCACGGTTATGGTTATGGATATGGTTGGTTGCGTTGTCCGAGTAGCCGTGGCGCGGCGAGGGCGAGACCCACAAGCATTCCGATCTGCACGATGATCCCGTGCACGTACAGGTTATCAAACAGGTGGTGCACCGTCAGCAAGACGAGTACGCCCAGCGCGCCCAGCGCGGCGCCGTACACCGCCAGTGTAGGCATCTCCGGTTGCCCTAGGGCGGCCTTCGCTTGTTGCACCGCGCGCCACACCGAAACGTATAGCCAACCCAGCAGCACGACATAAGCGCTCAGTCCCAGAACTCCTAGTTCAGCCAATAAGTTCAGATAGTGGTTATGGGCGTGGCCAGGTAGTTGCGGCCAGCCTGGCAGCGCGTACGATGGGTAGACTACGTCGAAGTTGCCGAGGCCAATGCCAAGTACCGGGTGCTGTTGATAGATCTCCCAGGCTGCCTGCCAGATAGCCATGCGCTGTACCAAAGCAAAATTTGCGGCGCTGAGCGTTACGCTGCGAGCGTCGAAGAGCGCAAAGTTGTCCAGCAGCACAGTGAATCGGCTGGTTACTACCGGCGGGAGCAAGCCGAACAGCCCTACTAGCCCCAACAATAACGCCAGCAGGAACCCCAACCCCACTAAGGGCGCCGTCCGTCGATCGTGCGCCACCAACATGACCACGACCGCTGCTGCAACTGCGATCCAGGCGCTGCGGGACAGTGACGCCAATAACGCTAGGAACAGCACCCCGCCTACTAAGGCAACAAGGACTCCTGTTGGGGAAAGCAAGCTCCTGGGAGAGCGGGTCATTAGCGCTATCCCGATGCCGCCGGCCACCAGCAGCCCGGTAGCTACGTAAGCCGCAAACGGGTTAGGCTGCCCGAAGTGGCCGAACGCCCGCAGCAGGTTGCCGCCGATTAGAAATCCCGCCGGGCCGGCCCCCGTAGCCGCTTGGCCAAGCCCGTACAGCGCTTCGATGCATCCCGCTGCTAGGATAGCCGCCACTGCGATGACGGCGTCACGCGGGCGTTCGACAACGCTGGCGACGAGCACCACCATCAACCCAAACTCCGCCCACTTGACTATCTCTTTCACCGTGAGGCCCAGGTCCTGTGCTACGGACATGGAAAGGAGGGCGATACCAAGGAAGAGACCGAGCGGCACCCATACGTGTCCTGCTCGCAGCGCCGTCCGCTGCCGTGCCGCTGCCCGCAGCGCCCAGACTGTTGCCAAAAAGATCACCGCCAGCTCGGTTGCCGATAGGGACTGCCCGCCGGCCGGAAGACGCAGCAGGTTGCTGAAAGGCACCGTGAACGCAACACCTACCAGCGCGGCCGGTGGAAAAACGAGCGCTATGGTCCCCACAGCAAGGGCGGCAAGAACCGGCACGGAACGTGAAGGAGGGAGTAGGGCAGCGGTTGCCGTTAAGCTCAGTCCCATTAGGAAGATGAGCCCCTGTTGACTGCGTAGCTGAAGGTTAGCGAACGTGACGTGCCTACGTGACGTGCTGATTGATTATATGGAAGGGTGGAGTGTGGCGGCAGAAGCGCGGGCCAGGACGGTCTCCAACCAGCCGACCGTCTCTTTGACACCCACGTCCAGGTCTACCGTCGGTTCCCAGCCGAGGAGCCGCTTCGCCTTGCTGATATCAGGCTGCCGCTGCGCGATCTCTTCAGGACGCTCCGGTACGTGCACGATGGAGGACGTGCTGCCGGTTAATTCGATGATGCGGTGGGCTAGCGCAAGAATCTGGAGTTCGGCGGGGTTGCCCAGATTAATCACTTCCCCCTGTGCCGCGTCGGTGAACATGGTCCGTAGCAGGCCTTCCACCAGATCGGACACGTAGCAGAAGCTGCGGGTTTGGGCGCCGTCTCCGTAGACGGTGAGCGGTTGGTGGCTCATGGCCTGTGTGAGGAAGTTCGGGATAACCCGCCCGTCGTCGGGCTGATTTCGTGGCCCGTAGGTGTTGAAGATCCGCACGATGCGTGCATCAATTCCGTAGAGACGCTGGTAGTTCACGGTGAGGGCTTCCGCAAACCGCTTGCCCTCGTCATAGCAGGAGCGGGGGCCGACGGGGTTGACGTTGCCCCAATATGTTTCGGGCTGTGGGCCAATCAGCGGGTTGCCATAGACCTCGGAGGTGGACGTTAGCAAAAAGCGGGCGCGCTGTTGGCGGGCGTGCTCTAGCAGTCGCTTCGTACCCACCGCGTTAGTCATCAGCGTCTCCAGGGGATAGCGCATGTATCCCTCCGGGCTGGCCGGGCTTGCTAGGTGGAAGATGGCCTCGCATGGGATGTCCGGTAAAGGCTGGGTGACGTCGTGCTTAATGAAGGTGAACGCCTGGCGGCGTTCGAGGTGTTGGATGTTGTCTGGAGAACCCGTGATGAGGTTATCCAAGACGACTACGGAGTGGCCGCGGTCGAGCAGCGCATCGCACAGGTGAGAGCCAATGAATCCGGCGCCCCCCGTAAGCAGGATCTTCATGGAGTATCCGCGACAGTAGACGCGGGTTTCCAGGTGTGGCGAAAAAGCACTGCCACTAACGCGAGGGTGAACCAGAAGACATAAGCAAGGTCAATGAGGAAGTAGCTGTTGTCGATGAGTCCGTGCACCAAGAAGTCCGCCATGCTTGCCATGAGCGCAATCACCATCACCCGCAGGCCAACCGGTGTCGCCTGAAAACTGGCAATGGCAAGTCGCAAGAAGAGGAGTTGTAAACCGGCTAGGAGCGCTAGACCTAGTATGCCAAGTCGCAGCCAGAAGTCAAGGAACAGGTTGTGTGGATGCGAGATGTGGGGTTCCAGCGCGGCCTGCGGCAGGATGTATTGCGGGTAATAGTAGAGGAAGTTGTCCATGCCAACCCCGGTGAGCGGGTGGGCTGCTGCCATTGCCAGCGCGGCCTGCCACACGTATAGCCGTTGGAGCACCGGTGTGGCCGACAACAACCGGTCTTGCGGCAAAAAGGGAACCAATGCCAGTACGCCTACCAACGCTATGGCAAAGGCGATGATACCAGTTCGCCGGTTGTAGAGCAGCACTATCAGCAGCAGCGCGGCTGCCAGCCCAAGGAATGCGCCGCGGGAATACGTAAAGTAGAAGCAGACCGTCATGGGGAGCAAGGCAAACCCTGCCAGCCACCACGCGCGGTTGTGTTGGCCGCGGTACAGCACCCCTCCCAGCGTGAGCGCACCTGCCACGGGGATGACCCTGCCCAGGAACAGCGCCAGCGCGTTGGGGGAGTGGTAGATCGCCAGGATGCGCTGCACGCCTCCGGTTGTCTCCACCACCCCTACGAAGAAATAGTGGTAGAGCCCGTAGAGTGCAATGGCGGCGCCTAAAAGCACCAGCGTATAGAGGAAACGGCGGACATCCGCCGGCCGTAGCGTGTGCGCCAGCAGGACGTAATACAAAGCGGGCTCCACCACTACCAGCCGGTATTCTCGTAGCGCCTCGCGCAGATGCAGGGTGAACGGCAGGGTTCCTGCGGCCAGCGCTACCATTGCGAATGGGGGGAGCCACAGCAGCCACTCGCTAAGGGCAGGGGCTTCAGGCGTTTCCTCCGGTGACCACCGCCGCCGCAAGACCCACGCGGCCACGCAGAGCCAGAGCAGCGTCTCCGCCAAGCTGAACTCCGGAGCGCCGGTTTGAGCGATGAGTGGGTTCAGCGGCCCTAGGTCCAAGGTCTTGGGGAATCGGAAGAATGGCGCCGCCAGCAGGACCGCTTGCAGCCCTAGGTCAAGCCGCCACCAGATCAGCGCCAGCGCGGCGGCGGCGCCTGCCGCCCACAGCAACGTGTCCTGGCCGTAGTAGTACAACGCAACCGCGGCCGCCAGCAGCGTGATGAGCGTTGCTTCTTGCCGGACCGACCCGCCGCGCGGGAGGTTGGCCGCCGTGAGCGCCGTAGCGAGACTCATGGCGCCCGATAGACGAAGTAGAGCGGTGTGCCGTCCCGTTCCGGGAACGACGCTACCAATTGGGGTGTCACGCCCGCTGCTTCCGCAGTAGCACTAAAGACCTGCCACCGGGGGTAGATCGTATAGTCATGGGTGTGGAACAGGTAGAAACGCTCCGATTGTTGCAATGTCTGCCTGAGCCACTGGTGAAAGTGCGCGTCCGGCTCCGCTGCATACTGGAAGACCTCGGCCGGCTGGACCCGGCCCTGCGTCAGTAGCTCGATGTTGTACTTCATGCCCCAGTCCATCGCCAGCGGTTGGGGGATACCGGACTCGTCCAGAAAGGAGGCGAGCCGGTTAATCGCATCGCTGTGCCCACGTAATCCGCCGGACTGCAATAGTGCTGCTCGGTATTGTAAGTCCACTTGAGCATTACCGTAGGCCAACAGGGCAACTACCACGGTTGCCAGGCCTAGCCCGCCCAGCGGTGGGAGGTTCCGAGCTAACAGAAAGCAGCCAAGCGCCATGGCCCCGGACAACAGTGGAAGCAAGATGAACAGGTGGGTTGGGTAGATGTCCGAAAGCGTAACGGGGCTTTGCAGCAATACCAGTAGGATGAGCGCCAGCGTGAGCGCCACTCCCGCGCGCCACTTTTGCCCTGATGGGCGCAGTGCAGCAGCGACGGCGACGGCTATAGCAACCGCGCATGCGCTTGGATACCAGCCGTTTGCAAAGCTGCCTCCAAGAAACCAGAAGTGCCCGCCGTCCAGCAGTGTTCCCAGCGACTCTAACCGGTCTGCCAGGTTGGCAAGGTATGCGGCGTTCTCCACGCCGTGTAGGCTCACCGCAGTGTGCGCAAACAACGCCTTAGCCGTACCCCATGTCGCAACGTTGTAGATCAGCAACATGCCTGCCCCGGCGGTGAAGGCCGCCACGGCCGCCAGCGTCAGGCCCGGGGAGACGTGCATCTCTGCGGCCGGTGCGGCGCCGAGCCATCGTCTTGCGGCCGTGATCTGAAGCATGAGCAAGATGACAGCCAGCGCCAGGATGAACCAGGCGAACAGAATCTTTGTGCTCAGTCCCAGTCCCAGCACAAAGCACCCGGCTATCAGCCACCTGCCGCGCCCTGTCCGCCACCAGTACAGTAACAGGCATAACGCGGCCATACTCCATACTGCCATCAAGGAGCTGACGTGCACCCCCTGTCGCACGTAGTACACGAACGACGGATGGGTCGCCAGCAGCAACGCTCCGGCCCATCCCGCCCAGCGGCTGCCGGCCAGGTTGCGCAGCCAGACGTAAGTGAGCGCAATCGTAAGCGCCCCGCCGGCCAGCGTCATGAGCCGGAGAGAGGTGACGTTGGCTCCCAGCAACGCAAAGAACGGGATGACGGCGTAGGTATGGACCGCACCCACGTAGTCGAAAGTCATCAGCGGTAGGGCTCGTCCGAAAAGCTCGATGCCGGCGCCGCGCAGCAGTTGTACCGGTTGGCCCAGCACGAGCTGCATCGCGGGTACCGCGTCCGCTGCTTCGTCGTAGTAGAGCCCTGGGAGTGATAAATGTGGCCCCGCCAGCAGTGCGAACGCGATGAGTGGCAGGCTGACCGCCAATGCCTCCGCCCGCCAATCCGGTTTTGCTGTAGAACTTTCCCGGCTGCGTTGTCTTATGACCCGCCGCAGGATGTCCTGCGACCTTATCGTGGCTGCCACCGGCGCAGAAAAGTAAGCAGAAACATCAGCGCGCCCAGCGCGGCAACGCCCCACAGCGCCCAGAGGGACATTTGGGGTGGCTTGTGCTCCACTTCAAACGTGTCGAACGCCCATGGCCCGCCCTCGACCAGCGTGAGTGTCACGGTGTGCTGCCCTGGAGCCAGTCCGGACACGACAGGCGTTACGACGAATCCGGTGTTGCTGCCGCTGGGGAGCTGAATTACCGAATTGCCATTGGAGTTCGCGCCGTCCACTGTGAGGTTGACTTTGGCCGCAGTGCTGCTCGATACAAGCGACAGCGACAGGCCGGTGCCGTCAAAACGAAACTGGATCTGACCCCCGTCGTCAGGGCTTTGAAGCACGCGATGCCCGGAGGCGCCGACAAGGTGTCGGCCATGCCAGCCGGGGCCGGCCGAGACAGCCGGATTGCTTTCTTCGTGCACCCCGGGGAGTGCCGCTGCAAGCTCCTGGCCGAGTGCTTTCACTTCGTGATACACCAGGCGCGGCGTGAAGTCGGTGTCCACCATGCGGAAGAAGTAGTCGGACCGGCTGATGTCGATGTCGCCAACTTGGCGGAAGTACCAGGTGTTGAGCACACCTACCCAGCCCCATGAGCGGGCCAGACGAATTGCGTCAGCGGTGTAGGTTGCTTGTTGCGCTTCGGACACTCTGCGCCAGATGAGTTTCTGCGGTGGAAAGTCCTCCGGCGATGCATTCCACCCGAACTCATTGAACCAGATCGGTTTATCTGCGTCCCCATGTTGCACCATGATTGCCCGTAGGAGTTGCAGGCGGGAGAAGTTCAGCACGTCCGGATCGGCGGGAGTGTCCGGCGGCTCGTCAAACCCATACGCATTTGCCGCCAGAATATCGAAATAGCCACGCGCGCCCGCCTCATACATTGCCGTCAGGAAATCCAGCTCGCTCAGATTACGTTCTGACTTTTCCAGTGTCTGTGCTAGTGGCGCGCTCAGGATCACTACATTGGGGTCTGCCTCTTTAGCCTTGGTGTATGCCAGCTTTAGCATCTCGACGTATTCCGCCGGGTTAATGGCTTGATCGCCCCATTCCGGCCAGATGTTAGGCTCGTTCCATATTTGGTAGTACTGTACCCGGCCTTTGTAGCGAGATACCAGGGTCTTCACAAAATTTGCGTAGTCCTCCAGCTTGTCGGGGGGAGCTGTGGGTAGCCGGTTATCTTGGCGTGCCCAAGCCGGCGGGCGGTCTACCCGCGCGATGATCCGCATCCCGTGCTGCTCCGCGAGGTCTACGATCTCATCGTACTTTTTCCAGGTGCTGGTTTTGAACTTGTCGTCGAAGTAATAGCCGGGCCGCTGTTCGATCTCTTCCCAGCTGAACATCTGCTTCATCCAGCCAATGCCCGCTTCCTTGGCCATGCGGACGGTAAGCTCCCGCTTCCAGGGCTCTACTTCACGGTTCAGGAAGAAGTTGGCCCCCAGCGGATTCACGTCAGTGAAGGCAATGGCGGGCAAGGCCGAGGCGTCAGGAGTTGCTGTAGTGGGCCGTGGTAGCCAGAGTTGGCCCGCAAGCGATGCAACGATAAGGGCGAGGGAGAGGAGGCGAAGGCGGAGGATGGTTGGGTTGGGCATCGCTTGCTTGATTACGGAGTCGCTCCTTTAGATCGAGTCTAGCAGAGGGCGCGCGGCTGCACAATTACAATTACAGTGGCCGCTTTGCCGGCGCCCCCGGACGTCGGGGGTAGCTGAGCGGCGTCGGCCGTAGCTTCTCCATGATGACCAGCGTGCTGTCATCCTCTAGCCCGGGCAGATGGAGTGGTGCCGTGGCCGCACTGCTGCCGCCCAGCAGCGTGACAGCTCGCGCTGCTGCGGCCAACTCCGCAGTCAGGTCACCCCGCTTTTGGGCAACGGCGTGCCCGCCCACCCGGCACAGCGGGAGGAGGTATTCGGCCAGAGTGGCCAGGCTGGCAACCGCTCGGCTCGCCACGCCATCGTAGCGCTCCCGGTGCTCAGGCCGATGCGCCACTTCCTCGGCTCTCCCGGTGAGCACCGTTATGTTGGTGAGTTCCAGGATGCGTCCCACGTGCTCCAAGAACGCCGTTTTTTTCCTCACCGAGTCTAGCAACGTCACATGGATGTGTGGGCACATAATGGCGATGGGGAGGCCCGGAAACCCTGCGCCGCTCCCGACATCGATCAGCTGGAAGCCTTCACCACGCTCTGGTAACGCTGCCAGCGCGCTCAGCGAGTCGAGAAAGTGCTTGAGCACTACTGCGTCGTACGCCGTGATCGCAGTCAAGTTAACCCGGCGGTTCCATACGCTGAGTTCCTGTGCATACGTGCGAAAACGCTCAATGTGCGCGTCTGTGATGGCCAGGCCCAATGGCGCGGCGCTTTCCCTCAGGATAGTTTCTTCCGGAGATAGGTTCATGTCGGGTTTAATCGGGGTGTACGGAACGAAATACGGGCGGCATCGTTTGCATATAGTAGATAATGGGCTAGTTACGTGACACTCTAGCTGGTGGCGGTAGTATACCCACTGCCATGGGAGAGAATGGTTTTGCGAACGACAATTGTGCTGTTGTTGATAATAACAGCATCACTTACTCTGACCGGGTGCGACGTTAACCGCGTCCAGGGGTCGGTTCCATCACAGCCGTTGCTGCCGATTTCCACGCCGGTGGCTGAAGGCACGCCGGCGCCTGCGGCAACCCCCGCGCCCCCGCCGCGCCCCATGAGCTCTGGCGAGATCACCGTGCTGTCACCTTCATCCGCTGCAGAGGTGGAGAGTCCGCTTACGGTCACCGGGACTGCCCGCGTCCATGAAGCTAACGTGCAAATTCGGATAAAAGACGAACGCGGCGTAGTCATTATGGACACGTTCACTACTGCCTCCGCCGGCGCCCCGGAGCGTGGCCAGTTCTCGGCTGCCGTGTCCTTTGAGCTAGATGAGCAGCAGAAAGGCACGGTGGAGGTGTTTAGCACCAGTGTCCGAGATGGCGAGGTGGAGAACTTGGTTACTATTCCTGTCATTCTTCTCCCCAACTAAATCAGCCAGGCTACTCGAAGGGTGCTTGTTGGAATTGATGCTCGGCTGATCGCTTATCAGCGCGGCGGTATTAGCACCTATACCTTGCGGCTGCTGCAGGCATTGCAAGACCTTGCCGATGGTGATCAGTTCACGGTGTTACAGAGCCGCCGGCGTCCGGAACCGATGCTCACACACCCCGCGTTTCGTACCGTCTCACTCTGGACGCCACCCCACCATCCCTGGGAGCAATGGTCGCTGCCGTTAGAGCTGGCATTCCAGCCCCTCGATCTACTCCATAGCCCGGACTTCATTCCGCCCCTTCACCGTCGCTGTCCTGCCGTTATCACGGTGCACGACTTGGCATTTCTGCGCTTCCCGGATACCCAAACCAGCGATAGCCTCCGCTATTATCGGCAGGTGAATCAGGCGGTCGAAAACGCTGAAGGTATTATCACGGTGTCGGAAGCCACCCGTCGGGACATGGTGGAATTGCTCGGCTGCGCCGCGGAGCGAGTGGACGTAGTGCATCACGGCGTTGACGCGCGTTATCGCCCGCTGAGCCAGGAAGCCGCTCGCCGCTTCTGTAAAGATCGCGGACTGCCTGAGACCTTTGTATTGTGGGTGGGGACGTTGGAGCCTCGCAAGAATCTGGCGGCGCTCTTCCGCGCCTTCGCCGCCCTCAAGGGGAAGCTGCCGCCAGCACGTGATACCCTGGTGCTGGCGGGTCCGGTAGGCTGGCGCTACGAGGAAACCGCCAAGCTCTTCGATGAGCTTGGATTGGCCGGGCGGACCGTCTTCTTTGGCCCCGCCACCGAAGACGAACTCGCAATGCTGTACAACGCTGCCTGGGCTTTCGCGTTCCCTTCACTCTACGAAGGGTTCGGCCTGCCTCCACTGGAAGCCATGGCTTGTGGCACTCCTGTGGTCGCGTCGGACGCGCCTGCCCTCCCTGAAGTGCTAGGCGATGCCGCGCTCTACGTTCCGCCTCACGATGACCAGGCGCTGGCGGCCGCCCTGCTGCGCATCAGTCACGACACCGCGTTGGCTGCCGAACTGAGCAGAAAAGGGTTGGCGCGGGCGGCGGAGTTTAGCTGGCGACAGGCCGCACAGCAGACTTTGGCCATCTATCATCGTGTGGCTGACGCCGCTGGCACGGCCGGGTTATGAACCTACTGTTCGTAACCGGGGAGCCGCCCTGGCCAGCCCACGGCGGGGCTAGGCTCCGCAGCCTGGCGTTCCTCCGCGCCCTCGCGCCGCGCCATACCGTCCACCTGGTATGCCCCGCTCCCGCTGCCGAAGTTGCAGAGATGAAGCGTGTCCTTGCCGACTTGGGCGTGCGTGCCCACTGCGCGGCCCCGAATTCGCGCCCTGCGTGGCGACGGGCTACGGACGCTGTGTGGCGGCCTGAGCCCGACCTCGCCCTGCGGCTCCAGAGTCCGCAATTCATTCAGGCGATAGCGGACGTTTGGGCCGATGCGGCCGCCGACGTGGTGCACGCCGTCGGCCTGGAAACGCTCCCGCCGGTACTGGCAGCCCGGGCGTGCCTGGATGGTGACGTGGACAGCACGAAGATTGTGCTGGATCAGCAAAATGTAGAGCACCGTATCCAGCAGCAGGCGGCGAAAGTAGCCTTGCAGACGCCCAGGGAGTGGCCCCTCGCTGTCTATAGCTGGACACAGGCGCGCAAACTCCGTAACTACGAGAGGAAACTGGGCGCGGTGGTTAATGCGGCCCTGGCAGTTTCGCCCGAAGACCAGGGCGCGTTAATCGCAGCGCTTCCCGGCCTGCCCGTTCACCTTGTGCCCAACGGTGTCGATACTCAGCGCTACCTGCCGGCCGCCGCTCCGGCCACCGTGGATGAGGCTCACCGCCTGCTCTTCATTGGCGCCCTAGACTACCGCCCCAATGTGGACGCGGTGAACTGGTTTGTCCAGTCGGTCATGCCGCTTCTCCGCGACACCGCGCCTGCTGCCCGGCTCGAGATAGTGGGCCGAAGCCCTAGTCCGGTCATGCGGGGTTTGGCCTCTGCCAACGTGACCGTGGCGGGTGATGTCGCCGACGATGTCCCCTATTTTCAGCGGGCCTCCGTGTTCGTGTTGCCCATGCGCTTTGGCGGCGGGAGCCGCCTGAAGCTGCTTCAGGCGTTGGCGTGTGGTCTGCCTGTGGTCACCACGAGCGCGGGCGCGTGGGGAGTGGAGGCGCGGGACGGCGAGCACTGCGTGATTGCCAATGGCGCCCCAGCTTTTGCGGCCGCGGTAGCCGGGTTGCTACGAGACCCCGGCTGGGCGGCGGATCTCGGCCGCCGAGGACGAGCGCTGGCTCAGCGTTACGATTGGGACGCCGTCATCCCGCGCCTGGAAGCGGCTTATGCTTCCGTAACCGTTGCCGCGGAGCGATCGCGGCGGTGAACGTCTCCCTCGTGATTACCGTGCTCAACGAGGCCGCCTCGCTCCCCGCACTGTTGGCGAGCATTGCGGCGCAGACCAGACTGCCCGACGAGGTAGTGGTGGTGGACGGCGGCAGTGTTGATGGCACCTGGCAGTTGCTGGATAACTACGCCGGGCCGTTGGTACTCAAGGCCTTTCGCCATCCCGGTTCCAACATTGCCCAAGGGCGCAATCGCGCTATTGAAGACGCCGTTGGCGACGTCGTCGCCGTGACCGACGGTGGTGTGCATCTTGTGGCAGAGTGGCTAGAAGCGTTGCTCCGTCCTCTGGAAGCTGCCCCTGGAGTTCAGGCCGTTGCCGGCTTCTTCCTGCCCGATCCCCACAGTGCGTTCGAGGTGGCGATGGGCGCCACCACGCTGCCCACGCTGGATGACATTACTCCGGAGACGTTCCTGCCCTCCAGCCGGTCGGTGGCATTCCGGAAGTCCCTCTGGCAAGAGGTTGGCGGCTATCCCGAATGGCTGGACTATTCCGAAGATGTGGTGTTCGACTTCAGCATCCTTACGGCGGGTCAGCGGTTCGCGTGGGCGCCGAAGGCTGTGGCCTACTTTCGCCCGCGCGCCAGTCTCAGGGCGTTCTTTCTGCAATACTACCGGTACGCGCGCGGCGATGGCAAAGCTCGGCTGTGGGCCGGGCGGCACCTCGCTCGCTACAGCGCCTATGCCTTCGCCGCTGCGGTGCTGGTATTCGGCGCCCGTTGGCCATGGCTCTGGGCGCTGATTGCTGCCGGCGGCGCGTGGTACCTGCGGCGGCCCTATCAGCGACTGTTCAGCCAATGGGCGGGCCTGGATGCGCCGCAAAAGGCGTTCACCCTCGCCTGTGTGCCGGTCATCAAACTGGTGGGCGACGGGGCGAAGATGCTTGGCTACCCGGTGGGCTTACTGTGGCGGGGAAGGTCGCGGAGCGAGTGATCTGGGAGGGGCTCCACTCCCTAGCCTTTCAGCCTTTTGATGTGGCTCGCACCCGCACCGGTGTCCACCGTCCCACGTGCAGGCTCTGCGCGGCGTTGCCATCCCTTGCCGCTATCTCCAAGTAGCCGCTGCTGCCAACCAGCGCGATAATCCCAGAGCCCATGCCGTAGGTGGTGGTGAATCCCGCCATGATGCGGTCTGCAACCGTCACTTCTACGTCTCCCTCGGGGATATCCGCGGCCTTGATGTTGGTGATGAGGTTCCCAAAACTGTCCACGTGGATGACATGACCCTCTACGACCCCTTCGCTAGGCCGGTCCAACGGCGGCAACGCGAAGACCGTGACCGTGTCCACCTCTCGGCCCACCTTGGCAGGGAGCAGCCCCATGCTTAGTTCTGCGGCCACCGGCGTGAACACGTCTCTCCCGTGAAAGGTGTGGCTCACTGGAGTCCGGAACAGTGCCGAATTCTCGAGCAAGTACGCTTTGACCGGCGGCGGTACTGTGGACCGGACTAAGGTGGGGGGTAGCGACCGCGCTACCGCAAGGGGTTTCTGCTGGAACGCCGCCAACACCAGGGTGAACAGGCCGTTGTCTGGTCCCACAAAGAGTCCCTGAGGTGTTTCCAGCAGAATAGCCGGACGTTCCGTGCCCACGCCGGGGTCTACTACCGCCAAGTGGACGGTGTCTGGTGGGAAGACGTCATGCGTGACGCCCAGGATGAACGCGCCCGCAAACACATCTTGCGGGGGGATCTCATGCGCGATGTCCACAAACGTAAGCTGGGGATTGACGCTTAGGGCCACCCCCTTCATCGCTGCGACGTAGCCGTCCTTATTACCGAAGTCGGTCAGCAGGGTAATGATTGGGGCCACGTTCCGGGGCCTTTAGCGTTTCCAAACTCGTTGCGTCTGCAGGTACCAGTCCTTCACGTTGGAAAAACGTGAGCTGGTGTCGAATAGTATGCCCAGGGAGACACCGTTGATGCGCCGGTGCTGCACGTAAGTGTACAGCGGGTAGTAGAGCAGGATACTGGGCACCTCCTCCGCAAAGAGCGCCTGGGATTGCCAGTAGAGATCCCGCCTTCTCTCCCTGTCCGTAGAGGTCCGCGCCTGCTCCAGCAACGTGTCCAGCTCCGGGTTGGCGTAAGCGGCTACGTTAAGGCCGGGTCCGCTGCTCTGTGAGCTATGCCATATCGGATAGAGGTCCGGATCATATCCAGGGTCAAGGCCGTAGAGAATGGCTTGATACTTGCGGGGAAGGAGGAAGTTCTGGATAAGTTCGGTTGGCCCGCTGACCTGCGTCTCCACGTCCATCCCCAGTTCCCGAAAACTGCGCACGAGGTGTTCGGCGATGATAACCCGCACCTTGTCGTCATTCGTGAGGAGAACAAATTGCAGGGGTACGCCGTCCTTCTCCCGGACGCCTTTGGCATTGTGTTTCCAACCGCTCTCGTCTAACAACTCAGCGGCGCGTTCCGGATCATAGGAGTTGTGCTTGATCTCGGGGTTGTAGGCCCAGGTGTCGGGCGGGATCGGGCTGTTGGCCACTACACCCATGCTGTCTACCACGTCTTCTACCAGAGCCTGTTTGTCGATGCCGTACGCTATGGCCTGACGAACCAGCTTGTCCTGGAACAGCG
Source organism: Dehalococcoidia bacterium (assembly GCA_965261835.1). Classification (GTDB taxonomy): domain Bacteria; phylum Chloroflexota; class Dehalococcoidia; order SHYD01; family SHYD01. Next base: position 1,190,866 of record OZ253478.1, read on the forward strand.
GGGACTGTGTGTTTAGAAACAGTAATGAGTAGCTGACTCTGGGAACGCCGCGAAGCACCATGTCGGGGTTCTGTTGGGCCAGGGCTAGTGCTTCTCTGCCGGCGGAGGAGCGGAGCAGTCCAGCGTCAACCTGATGGGTGTTCAGTGCGGCAGCGAGCGCCTTGTCGTCCTTCAGGAACTTGAACGTGATGCTATCGAGTAGCGGACGGCCCCCGTGGTACAACGGGTTAGCTTCCAGGCGTACTTCGTCAAGTGCAACACGCTTGATAGAAAATGGCCCATTCCCAACGGGGTTGGCGTTGAACGCGGCCCGCGGCATATCGGCTGGACGCACATCGGGGAGGAGGTGCTGGGGGAGGATACCAACGGTGGTGTAACTCAGGAAGGGCGCGAAAGGTTGTCCCAACGTGAACCGAACACTTTCAGCCCCTTCTTGCTCCACCCTGACCTTTTGCCATAGCGCGGTGATGTCTGGGTTGGTGGGTAGATTCTTACTCTGGAGCAATCTAAATGTGAAGACCACGTCCTCCGGCACAACTGAGTCGCCGTCATGCCACTTGACGTCGGTGCGGATGTGGAAAACGTAGGTCTTACCGTCTTCGGATATCTCCCAGCTATCGGCTAGGTCCGGTTCAATGCTGCCGTCCGGCCCTAGCCGCGTCAGCCCTGCGAATAAGAGTGAGGTCAGGTCTTTGTCTACGTCGTTGAATGCGGCTAAGAGGGGGTTGAGCGAGCTAGGACTCCCCACCACACCCTCGGTAATGGCTCCGCCTGGGGCAGGCCGGTCCTCAGTGCCAAAGGTGTAAAGGGCAAACCCCACGCCGCCAAGTATGATCAATCCGAGGAAGAGCAGGGCAGGAAGTTGCCAGAAACTGCGCCTTCGCAGCGTCAATTGAAAGGAGTCCTAGAGTTAAGGTAGACCGACGCGCGCACTAAGGAGAGCGACCGCGACAAAAACTGCGGCCAGCAGCACGGTGCCGCGGAAGAGGTAGCGTTCTATGCCCCGGCGAGTACGGAACACCGCGGCTTGCGTGCCGAAAGCCCCCCCAAAGCCGGATCCCCGGCTTTGCATAAGGATGACCACGACCAGGATGGTGGCAATGATGATTTGGAGAACTTGGAGAACTGGTTGCATAGCGCCTCAATTAGTGCTTTCGGGTCTTGGGGGGAACCAGGGGAGCAGTTAGCCGGCCTCAACCAGCACTGGTGGTTCTATGGTGGTGAGCGGCTGCCGCTCTTTGAGCAGGCGGATCAACACTTCGCTCAGCTTGTATGAATCGTGCCACAGCGGCTGTTCTGGGTTAATGATATCTGCTGCAATGCAGCGCACCCCTTTTACTCCCCTGCCGGCGAACGCTACCGGCTGTGCGGGACCGTGCAACGGGGCGGCCCATTGCGCAAGATCATGATACAACAAGTGCTGGAACATGCCTGGGCCCACGTGTTTGATGATAGCATCCGCGTGGTCCTCTACTGCATGGTATTCGGTCTCCCCGGGCTGGGTAGCCACATTGCATACGTAGACTTTCATTGCATTGGAGCGCTGGATCGCTTCTCGGACCCCGCCCACCAGCAGATTGGGCATCACGCTGGTGTAGAGACTCCCGGGGCCCAGTACGATCATATCTGCTTCCAGGATTGCCTGGACCGCTTCCGGATAAGCGCTAGCCCCGGCTGGTTCCAAGTACACTCGGTCAATGGGTTGGCCCGCCTCCGGTATCATGGATTCACCGCGCACGCGGTGCTCCCCCTCGAACTTCGCGGTCAGCGTGACGTTTTCGATGGTGGCGGGAAGGATTTGCCCCCGGACAGCCAGTACTCGGCTGGTTTCTCGGATGGCCTGCTCAAAATTGCCCACGATACCGGACATTGCCACGATGAAGAGATTGCCGAAGCTATGACCCTCCAGTCCAGACCCCTCACTGAAGCGGTACTGCATGAGCCGTGTCATGAGGGTCTCAGCGTTGGCCATAGAAGCGATGCAGTTTCGGAAGTCGCCTGGCGGCAATACTCCAAGCTCGCGCCGCAAGCGCCCCGAACTCCCACCGTCATCCGCTACGGTCACAATTGCCGTTAGATTCGGCGTGTACTCTTTGAGGCCACGGAGCAAGACGGACAGTCCCGTCCCGCCTCCTACCGCCACCAGCTTTGGCCCGCGCTGACGGTAGCGGTGTTGATAGACGACGTCTACCAACGGACGATCCGTGTCGCCCGTTCGGAATGCGGAGAGGAGCGACCGGTTGAGTCCCCACACGCCGCCGGCAATCGCACCAATCGAGATCGTTATGAATAACACGCCTCGTATAGTGCGTGGCAGAAATTGCAAGGTGAGGTAATAGACCGGCTCCGGGAACGTGTAGGAGAAATAGATTTCGCGGAGGAAGTAGCCAACTCCCAGCCCAAACAGCGCCACACCCAGCGCCATTAACAGCAGCCACCGCTTGACGTGCATGCCCGGATAGAGCCAGGTAATGAAACCAGTTGGTTTGCGCCGCTGCTCTTTAGGGTGCGCGCCGTTGTCCATGCCAGCTCCCTTTGCCATGTGGGTTACTGCTCTAAACGCGTCTTGAGCAAGGAAGTTACCGTTCCGGGGTTCGCCCGGCCCCGCGTTTCTTTCATTACCTGTCCCACCAAGAACCCCACGGCTTGAGCTTTGCCAGCCTTGTAGTCGGCAACGGCCTGGGGATTGGCCGTTACCACGTGGTCTACCACGCCGCCCAGGGCGCTGTCGTCGCTAATCTGGGCCAAGCCACTCCGCTCAACAATCTCCCTGGCGCCCTGGCCGGTGTCGAACAGCTCTTCAAAGACCGCTTTGGCTGTGGTCTGGCTGATGGCTCTGCTGTCCAGGAGGTCTAACAATTGCGCCATCTTGGTGGGAGTGACTTTGGCGTTCTCTACCTCGATGTTATGGAGGTTAAGCAGCCGACTAAGCTCACCATTGCACCAGTTGGCCGCGGCTTTAGCCCGCTGCCACACGTCTGCCACGGGGTTGCCGGATGCGTCGTTGGCGGGGGCCAGCGTCGCTGCGGATTCGAAGAATGCGGCCATTGCTTGGGTGCTGGTGAGGAGGTCGGCGTCATATTGCGAAAGCCCAAATAATGCGATGAATCGATCACGGCGCGCCTCCGGTAATTCCGGCAACTTGGCGCGAACCGTCTCCACCCACTCCGGGTTGAGCTCCAGTGGCGCCAAGTCGGGCTCCGGGAAGTAGCGGTAGTCGTGCGCGTACTCTTTCGACCGCTGAGAAACAGTCTCGCCTCTGGCCTCCACCCAGCCGCGGGTTTCCTGAGCCACCCGCTGCCCTTCCGAAAGCAGAGCGGCCTGCCGCTGCTGTTCGTATTCCAGCGCCCGGAATACCGCACGGAAGCTGTTCATGTTCTTGACTTCAACCTTGGCGCCGAACTCAGTGGCCCCTCGGGAGCGCAGGCTCACGTTCGCGTCGCAGCGGAAGCTTCCCTCCTCCATGTTGCCGGAGGACACTCCCAGATATTGCAGGATGCGCCGCAGCTTGATGAGATAGTGCCGCGCCTCTTCGGGTGACCGCAGGTCTGGTTCTCCCACAATCTCCATTAGAGGAACGCTGGAACGGTTCACGTCCACCAGGCTGTACGTTTCTCCCCCCTCGGCTCGGTGTTGCAGCTTGGCCGTGTCCTCTTCCAGGTGCACCCGGGTGATGCCGGCCTGCTTGGTCTGGCCGTCCACCTCTATGGTTAGCCAGCCGGCGCTGCACAGCGGTTGATCATACTGGGAGATCTGGTACCCCTTCATGAGGTCGGGGTAAGGATAGTTCTTACGGTCAAACTTGCTCTGGGGGTTAATCGAACAGTTCAGAGCAAGTCCGGTCATCACGGTGGCGGTCACGGCCTGCCGGTTGATAACCGGGAGCACCCCCGGCATTCCTAGGCAAACGGGGCAGACGTGCGTGTTGGGAGCGGCGTCCTGGTAGTTGGCGCTGCAGGTACAGAACATCTTGCTCTTGGTCAAGAGCTGAGCGTGTACCTCCAGCCCAATTATCGTCTCGTACTCCATCACAACCCTCGGAGCATTGTAGCACAGGCGCACGCCTGCACGCGAGTTGCAGCAGCGTGGACACCCTGCTAAGATAACACTACAGTTGTGGCGCGTAAGCCATGTTTGCGTAAGCGCTATCCTTTAATTCAGCCCTGTGAGGTTGGTAAGGAGTTGAGCCTGTGGCAGGCCCAGTTCAAGTTGTCACCGATTTCACCATACATCAGACTGCGGCAGCACTCCCTCGCACCGTTAGGCGAGGGAGTTTTTTGTGTCCACTGTGCTAGCTGTGACAGAGAAACGGATCCTGGCCGCCGACGATGTCCGCCGGGCGCTCACCCGTGTTGCCCATGAGGTGCTAGAGCACAACCGCGGCGCCGCGGGGTTGCAGTTCTTGGGCATCCATAGCCGCGGGGTCCCACTTGCCGAACGGCTGGCCATGCTGGTGCGCCGCTTCGAACCTGACGCCGAGCCGGTGCAGGTGGGCGCACTGGACATCTCCCTCTACCGAGACGATTTGGCACAGCGCCCCCTGCGCCCGCAGCTCCAGGGGACTTATGTGCCGGGGGATCTTACCGGCCGCGCGGTGGTCCTGGTGGACGACGTGCTGTACACCGGCCGCACGGTCCGGGCAGCACTGGATGCTATCAACGATTTTGGCCGCCCCAGGAACATCCAGCTTGCCGTTCTTGTTGACCGCGGCCACCGGGAGCTCCCCATCCGTGCCGACTATGTGGGCAAAAACTTGCCCACCTCCGTCGAGGAGGATGTCGTGGTGCGGCTCACCGAAACCGACAACGAAGACGCCGTGCTTCTGGTCTCCCCCGCCAAGCGAGGAGGCGATTCATGACCACCGCCACCAACCCTCAGACTGCGGTCTTCCGTCACCATCACGTCCTTGATTTGGATGACTTTTCGCGGGACGAGATAGAACTGGTCTTTCAGACTGCGGACGGCATGCGGGACATCCTCACCCGTGACATTAAGAAGGCCCCTACACTGCGCGGCAAGTCGGTCGTGACGCTGTTCTACGAGGCCTCAACCCGTACCCGCATGTCTTTCGAGCTCGCCGCTAAGGCCCTGAGCGCCGACGTAGTGAACCTTACCGCCTCGGCCAGCAGCGTCACCAAGGGTGAGTCCCTGGTGGACACGGTGAAAACCATCCAGGCCATGGCCGTGGACGTCATTGTCATCCGCCATAGCAGTTCCGGCGCACCCTATCTGGTTGCGCAACAGGTCAAGGCCGCGGTGGTCAACGGGGGTGACGGCTGGCACGCGCACCCTACCCAGGCACTCTTGGATATGTACACCATGCAAGAGCGGTTTGGCCGTATCGAGGGGCTCAAAGTAGCCGTAATCGGCGATATTCTCCATAGCCGGGTTGCCCGTTCCAATGTTTGGGGCCTCGCCGCTATGGGCGCCCAGGTTGTCCTGTGCGGCCCACCCACGCTCCTGCCGCGGGAATGGTGTACCGGAAACCTGGATCGTCTTTCCACTTCCCACTTCCCGGTGCCCAAGGTCACCTACGATCTGCGCGAAGCCCTTGATGGCGCCGATGTAGTGATGACTCTCCGCCTCCAGCGGGAGCGGCAGGAGGGCGGCCTGCTGCCCAGCCTAGGCGAGTATATCGCCCGCTACCAGGTCAACGGTGAGCGGCTGGGCTGGGCGAATCCCGACGCGCTCCTCATGCACCCCGGCCCGGTGAACGAAGGCGTGGAGCTTGCCGCCGACGTGGTGCGCGGCGTCCAGTCCGTCGTCGACCAACAGGTCGCCAACGGCCTTGCCGTGCGCATGGCTCTCCTCTACCTCATTGCTGGAGGCCCCCAATGACCGGCCAATCTTTGCCAACGCTCATCCAGGGCGGTCGCATCATCGACCCCGCCAGTGGCCTGGATGCCACCGGTGACATCCTGCTCCAGGACGGCCGGGTTGTCTGGCGATCCGCCTCTGGCTTGCCCTGCCCGGTGTCGCCCGGCCAGTGCGAGGTTGTCGCTGCCCAGGGTCGTATCGTCGCTCCCGGCTTTGTCGACCTCCACTGTCATCTCCGTGAGCCCGGTTACGAGCACAAAGAGACCATCGCCACCGGCACCCGCGCCGCGGCCGCGGGCGGCTTCACCACCGTGTGCTGCATGGCCAACACCAACCCAGTGATGGACCAGCGCTCGGTCGTCGAGTTCGTCCTCCGCACGGCACGGGAGCAGGGCGTGGTGCGGGTGCTCCCCATCGGCGCGGTCACCAAGGGCCTCGCGGGTAAGGAGTTGGCCAGCATGAATGAGATGGCCGAGGCTGGCGCGGTGGCCTTCAGCGACGACGGCCAGCCCATATGGGACAACGCCATCATGCGCCATGCCCTGGAGTACAGCCTCGCTTTGGGCCGCCCCATCATCGATCACTGCCAGGACCCGGCCCTTACCAAGGACGCTACGATGCATGAGGGCATGGTCTCCGCACAGTTGGGTGTCCGCGGTTGGCCTTATGCCGGCGAGGACGTGATGATCGCCCGCAACATCGAGCTGGCCCGCCTTACCGGCGCGCGGGTGCACATTGCCCACCTCAGCACCGCGGGCGGCGTCGAGCTGGTACGGCGGGCCAAGGCCGAGGGCCTGCCTGTCACTGCGGAGGTCACGCCGCACCATCTCACGCTTACCGACGCCCGGGCGCTGGGCTGCGGCCACGGCCTCGTGGGCCTTGCTCAGTCCGACGACTGTGCGGCCGTGCCCTATGATACCGCCGCCCGCGTTGCCCCGCCGCTGCGCACGGAGGATGACATCGCCGCGTTGATAGAGGGGCTACGAGACGGTGCCATCGACTGCATTGCCACGGATCACGCCCCCCACGCGCTGGAGGACAAGCTCTGCGAGTTCGATCAGGCTGCCAACGGTATCACCACCTTCGAGACCGCTTTCGGCGCCCTCATGAGTCTCGTCCACCGCGGCGCTATTGACCTGAACCTGCTTATTGAAAAGCTAACCGTTGGCCCCGCCCGTTTCCTGAACCTGGGCGACGTTGCACCGCACGCTACCGCCGGTTCTGAGCCGGCCGGCCTTGACCGGCCGGTCGAGGGACGCGGGATGCTCGGGCGTTCGTTCCTGGTTCCCTCAGACCTCGGTATGCTGACGCCGGGTGCTCCCGCTGATCTCGTCATCATCGACCCGGACGCTGAATGGGTGGTAAACCCGGCCCATTTCCACTCCAAGGGCAAGAATACCCCCCTAGCTGGTGTCCAGCTCAAGGGGCGGGTAGTAGCTACTTACGCCGCCGGCGTGCGGGTGCATGAGGTGGCGCAATGTCATTGATCAAAGCTAACCTTGTCCTCTCTGACGGCACGACCTTCGAAGGTGTGAGCTTCGGCGCGGAAGGCCGCGCCTCCGGAGAAGTCGTCTTCAACACCAGTATGGCCGGCTACCAGGAAGTGCTGACCGACCCATCATACGCGGGCCAGATTGTTACCCTTACCTACCCCCTCGTGGGCAACTACGGCATCAACGAGCATGACTTTGAGTCCCGCGCCGTTCAGGTGCGCGGCTTTGTGGTCCGCGAGGCCTGCGACGAGCCCAGCCATTGGCAGGCCACCACCACCCTCCACGAGTTCCTGAAAGCCCGCGGAGTACCCGGCATCCAGGGCATTGACACCCGCGCGCTCACTCGCCGCCTTCGCAGTGAGGGCGTGATGATGGGCACCATCACCACCGACGAGCCGCCCGGCGCGGCTCTGGAACGCCTTCGCAACCTGCCTGCCTATGACACCACCGATTATGTTCAGACCGTTACCACGCCCGGCCCCTACGGCTGGGAGCGGGGCCGCCCGGTCGTGCGCGCCCGCACCGAGGGCAAGCGGCACGTTGTGGTGGTCGATTTCGGCCTCAAGTACAATATCCTCCGCATTCTGGCCCAGTATGGTTGTGCCGTCACCGCGGTGCCGGCCCGTGCAACGCTGGATCAGGTGCTTTCGCTGCGCCCGGATGGTGTGCTGCTCTCTCCCGGCCCCGGCGACCCGGCGCTGCTCGACTACGCGGTTGCCACCGCCACCGGCCTGCTCGATGCCAAGGCGCCCGATGGCGAGCCGCTGCCGCTCATGGGCATCTGCCTCGGCCACCAGGTGCTGGCCCGCGCTTTAGGCGCGGATACCTTCAAGCTCAAGTTTGGCCACCGCGGCGCCAACCATCCGGTGCAGGACCGCCAGACCGGCCGCGTTCATATCACTAGCCAGAACCACGGCTACGCCGTCGACGGCAGCCGCCTCCACGCTGACGCCGAGGTCACTCACGTCAGCCTCAACGACGGCACTGTGGAGGGCCTGCGCCACAAGCGCCTGCCCTTGCTGAGCATCCAGTATCACTCCGAGGCCTCGCCCGGTCCGCGGGACAATATCTATCTCTTCGAGCGCTTCCTGGAGTCGGTAAAGAGGTGAGGCAATGCAAGACAAGCTGGAGTTCCCCACCATTCAAGCATTGCGGGACTCAGGTGACAGGGGAACTGCTTGATGTCTGACCCCGGCCTCCCCACCGTCATTGCGCACCGCGGCGGCAGCGGTTACGCGCCGGAGAACACCCGCGCGGCCTTCGATCGCGCCCTCGCGTTGGGTTTTCCCGATATTGAATTCGACGTTGGGGTCACTAGGGATGGCGTTCCTGTACTGCTGCACGACGCGACCCTCGACCGGACCACCAACGCTACGGCAGTCTTCGGCCCCGGCCCGCACCTGCTGGCCGACCACACACTGGGAGACGTCCGCCGACTTGATGCGGGCAGTTGGTTCGCGCCGGAGTTCTCCGGGCAGCCGATCCCTACGCTGGAGGAGGTCTTGGCTGGCTACGCTGGCCAGGCCCGCTTCCAAGTGGAGATAAAAACACCTGAGGTTGGTCTGGAGGTGAAATTGACCGCCCTCATGGCCCGCTACGGGGTTCGCGCTCAGTCTGTGGTCAGTAGCTTTGAGGCCTCGGTGGTGGCCGCGCTTGCCCCGATCGGCCCGCCGCTGCCCCGCTGGCTAGTTCATCATCTTGACGATGCCGCTATCAGCAGTGCACTGAGACTCGGCTCCGGCGGCCTCAACGTCCACATCGACGGTCTCAGTCCGGAGCTTGCGGAACAGGCCCGTGTCCAGGGTCTCGCCATCGGCGCATGGGGTGTGGAGACTGAGGCCCAGGTTGCGCACGCTCTTCGCTGCGGTGTGGATGGCTTCACCCACAACTACCCGGATGTCGCGCGTTGGCAGCTTGAGCGGGTCGGCGCACATGTATCCTCCTCCTTGAGGGGTCCCGCCCGCGGTGGCGAGGGGAAGGCTAGGTAAAGCAAGCCGTGTTAGTCGTGTTAGTCGTTTTAGTCGTGTTCGTCGTAATGGGCGTATGGGCATATCGGGCGTATCGGGAGTATCGGGAGCATCGGGCATATCGATTGAAGGCAAGTCCAACATCAGACTGGTTGGAGTTCCCTGTGCTTAACCGTCTCCGCAGCTTCATCTCCCGCAGAGGCGCGCCGGTGGCTCCCATTGAACTCACGGTTGTGGACCAGTGGGTGCTCAAGACGCTCTTTCTCGCTGGCAATCGACCCATCGATCGTGAGGCCATCGTGCAGTCCGTGCTCATCGAACGCCCCGAACTGCTCTCGCTCGAGGTGGACGCGTCCTTGTTTAGGATGCAGCGCGCCGGATTCGTGTCCCTTACCGAAGCTGGTTACCTGCCAGCCCGCTCGGCCGGCGCTCTGCGCAGCGTCATTCCCAACCACCCGACCACAAATCTGGACTACTACGGATAGGACACACTGGCATTCATGAACAAACCGTCCAAGGTACTCATCATCGGTTCCGGCCCCATTGTTATCGGCCAGGCTGCGGAGTTCGATTATGCGGGCACCCAGGCTTGTAAATCGGTGCGGGAGGAGGGTGTCACCACCGTGCTGGTGAACTCCAACCCTGCCACCATCATGACCGACGAAGGTATCGCCGACACCGTCTACATTGAGCCGCTCACCGTGGAGGTTGTGGAGCGTATCATCGCCCGGGAACGGCCCGATGGTCTGCTACCCACCCTGGGCGGACAGACCGGCCTCAACTTAGCGGTTGCCCTGGCTGATGCGGGTGTGCTGGAGCGCTACAATGTTCGGCTCCTCGGTACCCCGTTGGAGACCATTAAGAAGGCTGAGGACCGTGAGCTGTTCAAAGCTCTGATGAAGGACATTGGCGAACCGGTCCCGGAGAGCGCCACCGTCACCACGTTGCAGGATGCGCACCGCGTTGCGGAGGAGATCGGCCTGCCACTGGTAGTGCGTCCCGCTTACACTTTGGGCGGTACCGGGGGCGGCGTGGCGAACACTCTTGCCGAGCTGGACCTCGTGGTGCACAGCGGTCTCGAGGCCAGCCCCATCCACCAAGTGCTCCTGGAACGCTCTCTGGTGGGATGGAAAGAGATCGAGTATGAGGTGATGCGGGATGCGGCCGACAACTGCATAACCATCTGCAACATGGAGAACTTTGACCCCATGGGGGTACACACCGGTGACAGCATTGTGGTTGCGCCCAGTCAGACCCTCACGGACAAGGAGTACCAGATGCTCCGCTCGGCCAGCCTCAAGATTATCCGGACGCTGGGCATCGAGGGCGGCTGCAATATCCAGTTCGGCATGGCTCCCCGGCCTCTGCGGGGCGAGACCTACAGTCCGGATGGCCTCAGTACGCCCTACTACGTCATTGAGGTGAACCCGCGGGTTAGCCGCAGCTCTGCCCTGGCCAGCAAGGCCACCGGCTATCCCATCGCCCGCGTTGCTGCCAAGATTGCCGTGGGCAAACGCCTGAGCGAGATCATGAACCAGGTGACCGGCCAGTCCACCGCCGCCTTCGAGCCGGCCCTGGACTACTGCGTGGTGAAGATCCCCCGTTGGCCCTTCGATAAGTTTGCCACCGGTGACCGCACCATCGGTACCCAGATGAAGGCGACCGGCGAAGTGATGGCAATTGGCCGCACCTTCGAGTCGGCGCTGCAAAAGGCCGTGCGATCGCTGGAAGTGGGCGGCAAATCGCTCCTGTGGGAGGATCCGTCCTGGGCCGCCACCGGCGTCACCGATCCTGAGGAGGCGCTGGGCCTGTTGCCCCTCGATCCCACCGATCAGCGGCTATGGGCGCTGATGGCCGGTCTCCGCCGCGGCGTTACTCCCCACGCGCTCTCGGACCGCACCGGGGTGGACCTCTGGTTCCTCACCAAACTCGAAAGGCTGGTGCGGATGGAGCGCCGTCTGCTGGCGGAACCGCTGACGCCGGCCCTTTTGCACGAGGCCAAGCGCCTCGGCTTCTCCGATGATCAGGTTGCCCAGCTCGCCGATAGCTCCCGCGTCGATGGACTGCCCGAACGCGTTAGGGCGCTGCGCAAGGAATGGGGCATTGTACCCGTGTACAAGATGGTGGACACGTGCGCGGCTGAATTTAGCGCCCAGACTCCCTACTTCTACAGCGCGTATGAGCCGGAGAACGAGGCGCTCCCGGAGCAGGGCCGCAAGGCCGTGGTTATCGGCAGCGGGCCTATCCGTATTGCCCAGGGTATCGAGTTCGACTACTGCTCGGTGCACGCCGCGTGGGCCCTGGATGATGCGGGTGTGAGCAGCATCATGGTGAACTCTAACCCGGAGACCGTTTCCACCGATTTCGACACCAGTGACCGGCTGTACTTTGAGCCGCTGGACGAGGAGAGCCTCCGCAATATCATTGAGAACGAAGAGTCGGACGAGGGCCAGCCGCCCAGCGTCGTGCAGTTCGGCGGGCAGACCGCCATCAATCTTGCGGGCCCACTGGACCGGGCGGGGCAGGCCATCTTGGGATCCAGCGTGGACTCCATCGACCTGGCCGAAGACCGGCGCCGCTTCGAGGAGCTGATGGACCGCCTCGGCATCCCGCAACCGCCGGGCACCGCCGTTACCTCCCTGGACGCCGCGCTTGTCGTGGCCGAGGAGATCGCTTATCCCGTGCTGGTGCGGCCCAGCTACGTGCTTGGGGGCCGCGCCATGGAGATCGTCCACGGCGAGACCGACCTCCGCCAATACGTCAATGCGGCGGTAGCCTTCAGCGAAGGCCGTCCCATCCTCATTGACAAGTACCTGGAGGGCAAGGAAGTGGAGGTGGACGCCATCTGTGACGGTGACCAGGTGCTCATCCCCGGCATAATGGAGCACATCGAGAGGGCCGGCGTCCACAGCGGCGACTCCATGGCAGTGTATCCGGCCATCAACCTGCCCGCAGAGGTGGTGGATACCCTGGTGGACTACACCCGGCGCATCGGCCTGGCGCTTAACGTGCGCGGCCTTATGAACATTCAGTACGTGGTGATGTCGGCCGCTGCATCGGCGCATAGTGATTGGCATGGCCCGGAGCCGGGGGTTCTGGTGCTGGAGGTGAACCCCAGGGCCAGCCGCACCGTCCCCTTCCTGTCCAAGGTGACGGGGGTTCCCATGGTCAAGCTTGCGACCCACGTCATGCTGGGCGAAACCCTAGCGGAGCAGGGTTACGCCGGGGGGTTGTGGCAACGCCAATCGTTGGTGGCGGTTAAGGCGCCGGTGTTTTCCATGTCCAAGCTGATTGGCGTGGACACCTATCTGGGGCCGGAGATGAAGTCCACCGGCGAGGTTATGGGCATCGATTACACCTATGACGGAGCCTTGGCTAAAGCCCTTATTGCCGCCAGCGCCACCATACCACCCCGGGGGGTGGTATTGCTCAGCATTGCCGATCACGACAAGGAAGAAGTGAAACCCCTGGTTCAGGCATTGCATCAACAGGGCTGTGGGATTTACGCTACCGAGGGTACGGCAGCACTCGTGCGGACGCTCGGCATTCCGGTGGAGTTGGTGGCTATGAAGATCGGTGGGGGGCATCCAACCGTGGTGGATGTCATCCGAGATAGGTCGGTAAAGGCCGTCATCAACACCGTGACCGGCCATCGCAACCCGTTACGTGACGGTTTCGAGATCCGCCGGGCCGCCACGGAAAATCGTATCCCTTGCTTCACGTCGCTGGACACAGCGACGGTTGCAGTACGGGTTATGGCACAGGGGCCGGCGGGGTTCTCGGTACTCCCCCTTGGCGATTACCGGAAGCGCGCCCCGCAAACGTAGTTCACCAGGGGTGAGGCCCCATGGAACCTCAAGCCAAACTCGCCCTCGAAAAGATTGCCGGAGAGCTGGAAAACGACCAGCTTGCCCAGGCTGCCGTCCTGCTGGCCGAAGAGCATCCCGCCGCAGCGGCGGATATCCTCATGGCCCTGGATGAGCCGCAGCGGACGTGCTGGGTCGGATGGAGGCGCAAGAGGCCGCCGAAATCCTGGGCCTCATGCGCAAGGCGTAGCGGGTGGCGCCACTGCGCCTTCACCCCGCCTCGTAGGAGCCGCTTATGAAGCAGACCTTGGCCGAGATCGAGTCCAACCAGCCCATTATGGAGGGCATGAACCTGATGTGGCTCCGCACCCCCGACGTGGCGCGGGCGGCGGCGCCCGGCCAGTTCCTCATGGCCCGCTGCAGTGACGGATTTGAGCCGCTGCTGCGCCGACCCCTCAGCGTGCACCGCATCCGCCTGGGGCATCGCGGTACGCCGGCCGGCATCGCCATCCTGTACAGCATCCACGGCCCCGGTACCGCGTATCTCCAGACCCGCGTTCCCGGTGATGCCTTGGATCTGATCGGCCCATTGGGACGGGGGTACTCGGTGCATCGGGCCTCTCGTAACCTGCTGCTCATCGGCAGCGGCTGGGGCGTCTCGCCCCTGGTCGGCCTCGCCGAGCTGCAGACCGCGTACGGCGCATCCGTTACCCTGCTGGCCGGCGCGCCCCGGGCTGCGCTCCTGTTCCCCCCGGCGCTGCTGCCGCCGGAGGTCGAGCTGGTCACTGCCACCGACGACGGCTCCGCCGGCCACCAGGGCCCGATCACTGACCGCGCGCCTGAATACTGGGCCTGGGCCGACGAGATCTACGCGTGCGGTGGCTCCGCGCTGTACAGCGCGCTGGCGGGACACGCGGCGACGCAGTGGCCCAAGAAGCGGGTGCAAGTGCTGGCCGAGATGCCCATGGCCTGCGGCCTCGGCGCCTGCTACTCCTGCACTATCGACACGCGGCGCGGTCCCAAGCTCTCTTGTAAGGACGGCCCCCGCATCTACCTGGACGAGCTGCTTTTGTGAGGCTACCCCTCTCCCATCAAGCGAGAGGAATATAAACCATTCCCCTTCCTAAAGGGCTGCGCCTCTCTGGACTCCTGCTTTCAGAACGCCATCTTTGAGGGAGAGGGGACGATGATGTCCTCCTCCGGTCAGAGAGCGCTAGAGAGCGGGGGAAACGTAGCTCAGGGGATAAGCGGCGAGCGGGACCCGAGAAGGGGCATCGCCCGCACGCTTTAGGGGAGAGGCTACGTGAGGGTGTAGGTTTCCCCCTTACTCCCCCGTCGGCCAGGTGATGAGCACCTCACGCGCTCCAATGCTGCGCCGGAGATGGTACAGACCGTCTTGCTGCACGAAGAACTCGTCGAAGCCGCGCTCCACGCATGCCCGCGCCGCCGCCTCGTCGCTCGATGGGTACCAGTCGCCCGTCAGCGCCATCTCCACCGCCGCCTCCCGCGTGGGCGCAGTCCGGGACGTTACCAGCTTCGAGGGGAATACCCGCACCTCGGGCAGCACGTCCAGCGCCCATAGCACGGGCAGCAGTTCCTGGTAGCCCGGCAGCTCTACCTTCGGCTCGCCGTGAAAGGCCCGGAAGAAATCGGCAAAGCGGTTGGGCATAGGCTCGCTGAGGACGCTGAGGACCACCAGGCGGCGCGTCGCTGCCCGCAGCTTCTCCAGGAAGGGGACAATGTCCCGCACAAAATAAGTCACGTGAGCCGCCAGCGCCACGTCGCCCGTCACCCCCTCGGCGCGCAGCCAGTCCGACAGCACGAAGCGGACATTGGTGATGCCCGTAGCCGCGGCCGCCTCATCAAACAGCCGGCGCATCCCGCCCGAGGAGTCCACATTCACCACCTCCCGGCAGCGGGCCGCCAGGGGTAGCCCGTTCCGGCCCGCGCCGCCGCCTACGTCCAGCAGCAGGTCCGAGGGACGGAGGAAAGAAGCCACGTACTCCTGGTGAGGGCTCAGGGGCCGGGCCACGTCCGCCCGTAGGCGCTGGGCCCCGGCCCCGCCCCAGCGGTCCGCCTCCGGTTCCCCCAGGAGCCGCCGCCGCTGGGCTTGCTCGGCATCGTGTCGTGCGGCATACGCCTCGGCGGCAGTCGACATCGCGTGCCCTCCTGGATAAATGTGCCCGTACCATAGCGCATCCCCCGGCGGGCCACAACGTGGGGCACTCTTTGGGCTATTGGGGCGCTGGTCCCGTGTCTGGGCAGCGCAACACTTCAAGCAAGGGGCGGCCCCACCCCAGATTGCTTCGGTGCGCGCGCAATGACGATGGGGAGTAGCCTGCTACTTGGGTCCCGCCTGGATGGCGGCGGCGATGTCTGCTATGGTGAGCAGTACCGTCCATCCGAAAGCGTAGGCAGGCGTTGTCTGAACCCAGAGGTTCGCGGCTCAGGAGATGACAGTGGGAAAAGAAAAGGGATTTGCGCTCACGTCGATCAGGGCGCGCGAGATGCGGCGGTTCTTGGAGCGTCAGGGGTATTGGACGGAACCGGGACAGCACAAGCACCTGAAGCTGAAACACGAGCGGTTTGGCGATGTGCTGCTTCCGCTGCGGCCGGGTGACAATCTCAGCTTTGTGGCGGTGAAGCAGATCGCGGCCGCCATGAAGCTGACGTCCGAACAATTGATCGCTGCGGTACGTTAGACTCCCGGCTGAACGCGCTGGGGGAGCCAACGGGGCTGCGCCCCGCTGGACTCTCCATTTGAATTAAAGCAACGCCCACTTCCCTTTTAAGGGAGACGGTCTACGCCTTGGGTATGGTAGAGAAGTTGATGGCGGGTTGGGCGGCGGCGTTCATGTTGAGCACGCTGATCTTGCCGGCCAGGGTGTGGGCGATCTCGGTGAAGGCCTGAGCGGAGACGCTCGCCGGTGTGCTGACCACCACGGGCATGCCGTCGTCGCCGCCGATGCGAACGGCCGGGTCCAGGGGCACGTCGCCCAGGAACTCCAGCTCGTACTTCTGGCAGACCTTCTTGCTGGCGCCGCGGCCAAAGACGTCCACTCCCTCGTTGCAGTGGGGGCAGGTGAAGTAGCTCATGTTCTCGATGAGCCCCAGCAGGGGGACGTTGAGCTTGTTGAACATGGCGATGGCTTTAGCGCCGTCCTGAAGGGCCACTTCGGAGGGGGTGAGGACGATGACCGCGCCGGTGAGGGGCACCAGTTGGGCCAAGCTAAGGGCCGCGTCGCCGGTGCCGGGCGGCAGGTCGATGATTAGGTAGTCCAGCTCTCCCCAGTCCACGTCCTTGAGCATCTGCTGGAGCGCGCCGTGGATCATGGGACCGCGCCAGACCACCGCCTGGCCCTCGGGGATGAAGAAACCCATGGAGATGACCCGCACACCGTAGTTCTCTTCGTAGGGGATGCCCTCGCCCTTGGGCTCCACGGGATCGGTGATGCCCATCATGTTGGGCACGTTGGGGCCGTAGATGTCGGCGTCCAACAGGCCGACCGACGCGCCGGTGCGCTGGAGGGCGATAGCGAGATTGACGGCGACGGTGCTCTTGCCGACGCCGCCTTTGCCGGCGCCCACGGCGATGATATTGCGGACGTTGGGCAGGCTGACCGAGTTGCCGCCTGCGGGCGCGCTGCCGGACGAGCCCCGAACTTGGGCGCCCATCGTAACGTTGACCGCCGATACGCCGTCTAGTACCACCACTGCGTCATGGACGGACTGCTTGAACTGGTCGCTGACGGGGCAGGCGGGAGTGGTGAGCTCCAGAGTGAAGTCTACGTTTTCCCCTTCAATCTTGAGGTCCTTGATCATGCCCAGGGACACGACGTCCTTCCCCAACTCGGGGTCGTTGACCTGGCTGAGGGCGCTCATAATCTGGGCTTCGGAAACAGGCATGGTTCTCCTCCGTAGTGTAGTGCGTAATTATTGGTTAGGCTGGGGCAAACGGTTGCGGGTGAGGACGGTGGGTTGCAAGAGTTCAGGCACGGGTGGGGGGCCGGCGTCTTGCTGGATGCGAAAGCGGCAACAGCCGTCGCCGTTGGCAATGCAGGTCTCCATGTCCACGGGTGATTTGAGGACGCTGGTGAGCAGCTCGACGTGCCAGTTACACAGCTCCGGCTCGCTGATGGCGACGCTGTGGAAGGGGCAGTTGTAGTCCTCGATGAGATAGCCCTCGGCGTCGTGCACCCACTCGGAGGTAGTGCCCTCGCGGTCCCGCAGCAGCGCAGTAACCTGCAGGCCGCGCTCGTCCAGGGTGGCGCCCTGTACCGGGCCCGCCATCTCGTGGGCCTGCTTTTCGGCAATACGGTGGAAGACCAGGGCGATCTTCTCCTGCTCGGTGAGGCCGGTGATGTCTTTGGGGCTGAGACTGGCGAGTTCCTGGAGCAGCCGCTGGGCCAAGCGGTGGTAGCCCTTAGGGAAGAGCTCTTCACCGCTGGCGCTGAGGGCGTAGAGGCGGGCCGGCCGGCCCGGGCCGTTGCGCCGCAGTCTGATGGCCATGAGGCCGTCGCGCTCCAGCACGCCCAGGTGCTGCCGTACGGTCATGGGGGCCAGGCTGTGTGCGCGGGCCAACTCTTCGACGGTGCTGCCACCGGAGCGCTTGAGCGTCTGGAGAATCTCCCAGCGGGTCTGTTGCATAGCGATGGTCAAACCCAACGTTCCCAGGTCATTTCTTGTCACTCCCAACCCCTCGGGGGGAGGGAATCCCTACGGGATTTACGGGATTATTGATAACGATTGACAAAGGTAGAGGATACTCTTGGCTCTTCGGCGTTGTTCAGGGCCGGCGAGCGCGCCTTATCCCTCATCTCTGACAGAGTAAACTCGTTTGAATGCTCGGTGCTTAGTGTACCAAAAGACGGCAGGTTACGGCAATATTGACACATTTATTACGTTATTTACGGTAAAAACTATTGACAGTCAGTTATGTTAGCGCTAGCATTCTTGTAGTCGTGGTCTGCAGCGGCAATGCACAGTCTGCCGGGCCGGGCTAGGAGGAACAGTAATGAGCACGAGATTGTTGGACAAACCGCAGAACGTCCCCGCAACTGTAAGCACCTGCCCACATCATTGGGTGGTGGAGACGCCCCACGGGGCCACGAGCCGAGGGGTATGTAAGCACTGCGGGCAGATACGGGGCTTCAAAAACGCAACGGAAGACTATGTGTGGGAACAAGAACGGTCGGAGGACATCAACTACTGGGGGATGGGTAATCCACCGCGCATCTTCCTGGATGAGTCGGCTGCGTAGCCGTTAGCGAGAGCGGGAACGCTCCATTCTGGGGCAATTGCTGGGCAATGTGATGGCTGGTCGGGGTCTTACAGGACCCCGGCCAGTGTGCGTTCAGGGGGAATCGGTGTGGGAAAGCCCTTGCCCAACACCTTCGGGCCACGGGTGAGTGGCGTAGCCCATGAGCTTGTAGGCGAGCTTGGCAACAGAGAAGGCGCCGGCGGTGTTCCCCTGCGGCGGACAGTACTCCATCACATCGAAGCCGAGGATGCGGCAACGCTGGCTCACGGTACGGAGGAGGCGCACTATCTCGTACCAACCGAGGCCGCCGGGTTCGGGAGTGCCAACGCCGGGCACGATGCTGGGGTCGAGGCTGTCCACGTCGATAGTGACGTAGACCTTTGGGCCGAGCGCGGCAACCAAGCGCTCCATCTCTTCGGTGGAGAGGGGGTGTTGCTCTGCAAAGAAGGTGGTGATGTTGGGGTCGTCCTGCATGTAGTCCCACTCCTCCTTGCTGAGGCTGCGGATGCCGGCCTGGACGATGGGGCAAAGCTCGGAGATGCGCCGGGCCACGCAGGCGTGAGAGTAGGGGGTCTCTTCATAGAGGTCGCGCATGTCGGCGTGGGCATCGATGTGCAGTACGGTGAGGTCGGGGTGCTGGTCGAGGAATGCCAGCACCAAGGAAGAGGAGAGGGAGTGTTCGCCGCCGAGGGTGACTAGCAGCTTCTCCGAGGCCACCAGATCCCGGGCAATGCCGTAAACGCGGGCAACCATAGTCTCCGGGCCGGCCATGACCGGCGCGACCTCCGCCAGGGTGTGGATGCCCACCTCCACCGTTTCCCGTTCCAACTCATGGTCGAACCACTCTAGCTGCTGAGAGGCATCTAGGATGGCCTGGGGGCCTTCTCTGGCGCCGGACTTGTAGCTGGTGGTGCTGTCATAGGGCACGGGAAGGACGAGCACCTGGGCGCGTTCGTAGTTAGCGTAGTCTTCGGAGAGGCCCATGAAGTTGCGGGGAGGGAGGAACCAGTCTTCGCGTGATGTCATAAAACCTCCTCGCCGCCTCTGATCGGTGGGATCATGTGGCGGCGAGTAAGTGTTGCTTGCTAGTGTAGGACGGACTTCCCGAGGTTGTCAGTCAGGTGAACGCAGGTTGGCCTACTGCCACTTCAATGCGTTCCTCACGGACTAGCTCGGCGGCGCGGTTGATCTCGTGGGGGTACTCCAGACCGCGGTCTAAGACACGGGAGTTGACCAGGCTGATGCCGAACTGCTCTTTCATGTAGTCGACGGCAAGATCGG
Source organism: Dehalococcoidia bacterium (assembly GCA_965261835.1). Taxonomy (GTDB): domain Bacteria; phylum Chloroflexota; class Dehalococcoidia; order SHYD01; family SHYD01. The sequence goes on from OZ253478.1 coordinate 1,210,490, forward strand.
GATCGAAGGCCTTGCAGGAGAACACGTCGATGTTGATGTAGCCCTTGTTGGGGAAGGTGTGGATGCTGATATGGCTTTCAGCGATGAGCACCACGCCGGAGATGCCCCAATCCTCAGGGTTCACCCCGTTGTACCGGAAGACGTAGGGTGGCATGATCTTGGTCATGCCGATTTTGGACGGGTAGCTATCGAGCAGGGTAAAAGTAGCGTCCAGGTCCTGGAGCTTCTGGGGGTCTGCTCCAAACCCGTCGAGTATCAAGTGCAATTCATCACTCCTCTCGAGCCACTTCTGGCGCTCCTATAGTCATGCCCCCCAAGCAGTAGCCGCAAGAGCCGCTGCCAGAGGGGCTTTCGATGCGCCAACTGGCTCAGTTTACCTATGGATTTGGGAGCCGCCCTACAAGCGCGACAACGAAGAACGTATCATATGGCAGAAGATCATGCAATAGGTGAGGTCAGGAGGCGGCATGTGCCGGAGTATTAAAGTGTTGCGACGGGCGGAGGAGTCCGCCACTGAAGAGGAGGTACGGGCGGCCGCGTTGCAGTTCGTGCGGAAGGTAAGCGGGCACCGGCAGCCGTCTCGGAGGAACGCTGATGCGTTCAACCGAGCGGTGGAGGAGGTGGCGGCAGCGTCGGCGCGGCTGCTAGCAACGCTGAGTGCACCGGGGGCGGGATAGCGTCTACTCGGCGATGGTTGCCTGGCGGTAGCGGGGCAGGTTGAGGGCCAGCACGTCCATGACCAGGCGGGGGTTGGCGTTCTGCTCGATCTGGCGGCTGGCGTCCCGGGCGGCGGCAATCGCGCGGCGGCACTGCTGCAGGTCGATCTGCTGCATCGCTGCCCGGTAGTGATCCAGTTCCTGGGGATAGTTCAGCCCCGCTTCGCACTGGGTCTCCACCAGTAGGAGGTCGCGCCACCAATCGAGCCAGTAGGTCATAGTTAGCAATAACTCTTCCCGTCCCGCGGTACCCGCGGGCGCTATCGTCTGGCTTAGCTCTAAGCGGCCGGGGGTGTCGGCACCCAACAGGGTGCGGAGTGTGCCGAGGCTGCCCTCCAGGGCGCCTAGCAGTCCTGGGTTGTCCAGCGCAGCCAGGGCCTTTCCGGGAAGGCCGCGGGCGTACACCGCAAGCTGTTCAGCCTGGTCCGGCGGGACGCCGTGTTGCTCCACCAAGGCCTGCTCAATGACCGGTCGTGGCACTGGGTACAACGCGACGCGGCGGCAACGGGAGCGGATGGTGGTGAGCAGCGCCTCCTCTTCGGCGGAAGTGAGCACGAGGACCGCCTTCTCGGGGGGCTCCTCCAGCGTCTTGAGCAGGGCATTGGCGGCCTCGTTGCTCAGGCGGTTGGCGTCCTGGATGACGGTGACGCGGTACACGCCCTCGAAGGGCTGCAGGTGGAGGCTGTGCTGGAGGTCTCGCACCTTGTCAATGCTGATCTCTCGTTGGCCTTCTTCCAGGGCAATGGCGGTGATGTCTGGATGCAGCCGCTGCTTGATGCGGCGGCATTGGGAGCAGGTGCCGCAGGGTGGGTTCGGTTCGGCGCAGTTGAGGGCTTGCGCAAAAGCGAGGGCCAGCGCAGTCTTGCCGACGCTCCGGGGTCCGACGAAGAGGTAGGCGTGGGCGTGGCGGCTCTGGGTGAGGCTCTGCTGCAGGGAGCTCACTGCGGGTTGGTTGCCGATGATGTTCCAAACGAGGCTCTGCTGCCCTGCAGGCTCCGTGTTTTGTGAAGCCAATTGGTAGCCTCAGTCGACGTCCCATTGCATGAGGTCTTGGTAGGTCTCACGGCGGCGGATAAGGCGGGCTGCGCCGTCCTTGACCAGGAGCACGGCGGGGCGGAGCGCAAAGTTGTAGTTGCTGGCCATGGCGAGGCAGTAGGCGCCAGACGCGGGTAGGGCCAGCAGGTCGTCGGGCTGGAGGGCCGGCGCGTGAAAGTTGGTGATGAGGATGTCGCCGGATTCGCAGTACTTGCCGGCAATGGTGACGGTTTCGGCCGGCGGGTCCGCCATGCGGTTGGCCACCACGGCCTCGTACTTGGCTTCGTAGAGGGCGGGCCGAATGTTGTCGGCCATGCCCCCGTCCACGGAGACGTATTTGCGGACACCGGGGATGTCTTTGACGGCGCCCACGGTGTACAGGGCCACGCCAGATTGGGCCACGGTGGAGCGTCCCGGCTCAATGACCAGGTGGGGGAGCGGCAGACCGTGCTTTTCGCAGGCAGCGCGCAGGGTGTCAGTGATGGTCTGGGCGTAGCCGGCCATAGTTGGGGCCTGGTGCGCTTCCACGTAGTTGACGGCAAAGCCGCCGCCAGGGCTGAACTCCTGGAGCATGAGACCGTGCTGGCGCGCCATCTGCGCGGCGAACTCCATGACACCGTCGATGGCTTGGGCGTAGGGCTCGACCTCGAAGAGCTGGGAGCCGAGGTGCATGTGCAGGCCAACCACCTCTAGGTGGGGGCTGGTCATGGCCTTGGCAACGGCCTCCGCCGCGCCGCCGGTGGCGAGGGGGAAGCCGAACTTGCTATCAGTGGCGCCGGTGGAGATGTAGGCGTGAGTATGGGGGTCGACGCCGGGGGTGATACGCAGCAGGACGCGCTGAGTCTTGTTGAGCTGTGCCCCCAGGCGCTCAAGCTGTTCCAACTCGTAGAGGTTGTCGACCACGATGCGGCCGATGCCCCACGCGATGGCCTGGCGCAACTCCTCCGGGCCCTTGTTGTTGCCGTGGAAGTGGCAGGTGTCCATGGGCGCGCCCGCCGCTCGCACCACCGCCAGCTCGCCGACGGAGACCACGTCGAAGCCCATGCCCTCCTCGGCGAAGAGCTTAGTGAGGGCTTTGTTGATATAGGCCTTGCAGGCGTACAGGACGGTGACGCCGTCATAACGGCTGCCGAACTCGGTGATGAACTCCCGGCAGCGCGCGCGCAGGGTGTCCTCGTCGAAGATGTAGAGGGGAGTGCCGTACTGGGCCGCAAGCTCGGTGACATCGCAGCCGCCGAGCGTGAGGTGCTGCTGCGGGTTGACGGACGCGGTGTTGGGGAAGATGTGGACGGTGGGGAAAGTGGCCGTGGTCATGTGTCCTCCGAGAGTATGGAGCAGGCAGTTGGCCTTCGGGCGCGATTATAGCATGTGGGGCTGGTTGAGCTTCCCCCTATCTCCTATCTAGAAGGGAGGGGGCAATGGCTAGGCGATGCCATACGGGCCACCAGCGACGGTAAGAACGGTGCCGGAGACGTAGCCCGCGCGCTCGGAGCAAAGGTAGGAGACGGCGTTGCCGATGTCCTCGGGCTGGCAGACCCGGCCAAAGGGGTAGGTGTCGTAGAGGTCTTTGAGGTCATCCACGCCGTCGATGGCCTTCATAAGGCGGCGGCCCATGTCGGTCTCGACGAGGCCGGGGCGGACGACGTTGACGTGGATGCCGTGGCGGACCTCCTCCTGGGCCAGGGCGATGGACATGGCCTCCATGGCGCGCTTGGCGGCGGTGTAGGGTACGCCGTTAGCGCGCGGCCGCTCGGCGCCGGTGGAGGTGATGAAGACCACGTCGCCGCGGGGCTGGCGGCGGAGGTGGGGCAGCGCGGCCTTGGTGCAGTAGTAGGCGCCGAAGAAGTGGACGTTCATCACCCGCTGGAGTTCGGCAACGTCGGTGTCGAAGACGGACTGGCCGCGGGAGGCGATGCCGGCGTTGTTGACCACGATGTCGAGCCGGCCGAAGTCAGTGGCTACCTGATCCACCATGGCCCCGACGGTCTCGTAGTCGTGGGACATGTCGCAGGAGTAAATACGGGCCGTGCGGCCCAGGGCGGCCACGGCTTGCTGGACCGCTTTGGCGGCAGCTTCGTCCCGCCGGTAGTTGATGGCGATGTCGGCGCCGTCCCGGGCGAGGCAAAGGGCGATGCCACGGCCGACGCCGCGGCTGCTGCCGGTAATCAGGGCGACTCTTCCTTCTAGTGTCGCCAGTGGCGCAAGCGACCCTTCAAGTGGCATGGATGACATGGACGCTCCTTTGGTGGGGTGGGGTGGTTGTAAGCAGCCCGATAATAGCACGCGGGGTGGGCGTTAGGGGCGGCGTTAGGGGCGAAGGAAGCATCGACGCATGGCGCATCCACCCGGCCTGAGGTAGCAATGACTGGGGAGCACCTCCCCAGGCTCCTGCCAAAGGGACTACGGTACTCCTAGGCTTTCTCCGGGCGGTCCGCGTGGCGTTCCGTGGCTGTTCCATAGCTCCGTAGCAATGGTTGCTTGACAGCCACTAGTGACGCTTTACCATGGGAGTATGACGCCTGCTCGCCGTGACCGGACCTATCGTGAGCCGTGGGATGCGGAGAAGCTGCGCGCGCTGCGGCAGCACCTGGGGGCGACGCAGCAGGAGCTGGCGGACGAGTTGGGGATGCGGCAGCAGACGGTGAGCGAGTGGGAGACGGGGGTGTACCAGCCGCGGGGGTCATCGGTAACGCTGCTGGGCATGATTGCGGAGCAGGCGGCGTTTGCGTATGGGGATAGGGACAGGGAGGAAGCGGAGGGAGGGGGTTAGCTAGTAGTCGGGAGTATAGGCTACCGGCCGCCGGTTCTGATGATTGAGGACTGATCGCTAAGAACGCGTCCTGCCACAGGTGGCTCGCACACCATTCCCCCAGCCCCCTTTCTGAAAGAAAGGGGGCTTAAATAGTGGCACTGGAGGCACTCCCAGCGCCCCGGCCCTTTCGGTCGGCTCTGGGCAGGCGCCGGGTTGCTCCCCGCTCTAGGACTCCTCCGTACCTGAGGACTAAGGATTAAGAACAAACGACGAAGAACTGTTAAAATACTCGCGACTGATTTTCAGGAGCGCGTATGACTACTGTAACCGATGCCCGTCTTTCCACCGCCGTCAAACCGCGGCGTTACGTCCTCAACCTGACTCCCGACCTGGTGAACTTCACCTTCAGCGGCGAGATAGCTATCGACATCGAGGTGGCGCAGCCCAGCGCCGACATTGTGCTGCACGCGTTGGAGCTGGACATTGCCCAGGTGCAGGTCGCGCTGCCCCAGGGAGCGATCATGGCGGCGACGACGTGGGAGCTGAACAATGAGACGGAGACGGTGATGCTCCACTTCCCGCAGCCGGTGCCGGCAGGCGAGGCGGTGCTGCGGATGGAGTTCACCGGCACGTTGAACGACCAGCTACGGGGGTTCTACCGCAGCCAGTACGCCGCGGCGGACGGCAGCGTACGTTACCTGGCGACCACCCAGTTCGAGGCGACGGACGCCCGGCGCGCCTTCCCGTGCTGGGACGAGCCGGCCATGAAGGCCACCTTCCAAGTGACGCTAGTGGTGCCCCAAGAGATGACGGCGGTCTCCAACCTGCCGGTGGCGTCGGAGACGCCGGCGGAGGGCGGGCGTAAGGCGGTGCGCTTCGACGAAAGCCCCCTGATGTCCACGTACCTGCTGGCCTTCGTGGTGGGTGACCTGGCTTGTGTGGAGGCGCCCGCGGCCAATAGTACGCTGGTGCGGGTGTGGACCACCCGAGGCAAGGAGGAGCAGGGCCGCTACGCACTGGAGAACTCGGTCAAGCTGCTGAGCTATTTCAACGACTACTTTGGGGTGCCGTACCCCCTAGCGAAGCTGGACCACATCGCCATCCCCGACTTTGCGGCGGGGGCTATGGAGAACTGGGGCGCCATCACCTATCGGGAGACGGCGCTGCTGTACGACCCGGCCAACTCGGCGGCGGGCACCCGGCAGCGGATCCTGGAGGTGGTGTCCCACGAGATGGCCCACATGTGGTTCGGCGACCTGGTGACCATGGAGTGGTGGGACGACCTGTGGCTTAACGAGAGCTTCGCCTCCTGGATGGGCGATAAGGCGGTAGACGCGATTTATCCGGAATGGGAGATGTGGACCCAGTTCGTGTCCTACGACTCCAACTCAGGCCTGGGACTGGACGGGCTGCGGAACTCGCATCCCGTTGAGGTACCGGTGTCGCACCCGGCGCAGATCCGGGAGATCTTCGACGCGATCAGCTACAGCAAGGGCGGCTCGGTACTGCGGATGCTGGAGGACTATCTGGGAGAAGCTTCCTTCCGAGACGGGCTGCGACGCTACATTGCCGCACACGAGTACGGCAACGCCCGCACCGGAGACCTGTGGACCGCACTGGCGGCGGCCTCGGGCCAGCCGGTGGCGGAGGTGATGGACTCCTGGATTCACCAGACCGGTTACCCGGTGCTGGAGCCCAGAATCCGGCGGGACGAGGCCGGGCTGCGGGTGCAGGTGCGACAGCGGCGCTTTCTCTATGATCACCTCATCGAGCCTACTGAGGACGCCACGGTGTGGAAGATCCCGGTGGGGGTGGCGCAGACTGGGGTGGCCGGCAAGATCACGCAGTTGCTGGACGCGCCGGAGGCGGAGCTAACGGCGCCGGGTGGCGGGCATGGCGGCTGGACCTCACTGAACCCGGGCCGCACCGGCTTTTACCGGGTGCACTACCCAACCGAGGCGCTGTCCCGGCTGCGGGGCGCGGTGGAGCGCAAGGAGCTGCCGGCCACCGACCGGCTGGGGCTCCAGGATGACGCGTACGCGCTGATGCGGGCGGGCTACCTGTCCGGGGTGGAGTTCCTGAACACTATTGAGGCCTACCGCGGCGAAGACGACGCGATCGTGCTGGGGGACGTGGCGGGTCACCTCCACGGCCTGGGGACGATGATAGTGGACGAGCCGTTCTTAGCTAGCTTTGACGCCTTCGGTCGGATGATGTTCGAGGGGATCGCCCGCCGGGTGGGCTGGGACGCCGCGCCGGGAGAGGGACACCTGGACGCGCTGCGCCGGAGCACGGTGCTGAGCCAGGCGGGCTTCTTCGGCGACGCAGAGCTGCTGGAGGAGGCGCGCCGTCGCTTCGACCGCTACATGCAGGACGGCGGGTCGCTGCACCCGGACTTGCGGGCAGTGGCCATCGGGCTGACGGCGCAGCAGGGGGACGAAGCGACCTATGAGCTGCTGTGGGAGCGGGGCAAGGCCGCCGAGCTCCAGGAGGAAAAGCTGCGGTTCTTGCGGGCACTGGGCCGCTTCTCCCAGCCGGCGCTGTTGCAACGCACACTGGAACGGTCGCTGACTCCGGACGTCCGGAGTCAGGACACGGTGTCGCTCATCGGTGCGGTGGCGACGAACCGGAAGGGACGGGACCTAACCTGGCAGTTCGTGAAGGACAACTGGGCGGAACTGGATCGGCGCTACGGCCGGGGAGGCTTCTCCATCACCTCGATTGTGTCGGTGGGCGGGGGATTCACCACGCTGGAGCGGGCCGCAGAGGTGGAGGAGTTCTTCCAGACGCATCCGGCGCCCTCGGCGGAGCGCACGGTGCAGCAGACGCTGGAGCGAATCCGGCTGAACGCGCGCTGGCTGGAGTTGAACCGCGCGGGGTTGGCCGAGTGGTTTGCCGGACGGTAAGGGCATGAAGACAGCGCTGACGGCGCGGTCCCATTGCTCGACTCGACCCTGAGTAAGGGCGGTGGCGGTAGCTGCTGGATGCAGCTGGCTGAACGTGATACATTTCGCGGGCTACGACCGCTTCACGATACAGGAGGGCGGGCTGCGCCGGGGAGCCGGGCCGGAGTGGTATCCCGGCTGCTTGCTGGCTTTCAATAAAAGGGCAATCTGAGGGCTTCGTAACAGGAGGGCACATGGCCGACGCAAACGGGTATCAGCAGGAAGACCTGGGCAATATCATCTCGATGGAGCATGTGAACGTACGGGTGCCGGACCAGGGGACGGCCATCCTGTTCTACGTGGTAGGACTGGGGCTGACCCGTGACCCCTACCAGGTGGTGGGGGTGGACAACATGTGGATCAACGTGGGGTCGCAGCAGTTCCATCTGCCCACCGGCCCGGCTCAGGTGATCCCCGGTTGCATTGGCCTGGTGCTGCCGGACCTGAAAGAGCTGAAACAGCGGCTGGAGCGGGTGGCGCCGCGGCTCCAGGGGACGCAGTTCGCGTGGGCTGATGGCAAGGGGACGGTGGAGGTCACCTGCCCTTGGGGCAACCACTTCAGCTGCCACGGGCCGAGCCGCCGCTTTGGCGAAATGACGCTGGGAGTGCCCTACGTGGAGTTCCTGACACCGCCGGGCGCGGCCGGGGGGATCGCCCGGTTCTACCGGGAAGTGTTCGGGACGCCGGCGGCAGTGCGGAAGAGCTCCCAGGGCACGGCGGCGCAGGTGGAGGTGGGGAAGGAGCAGCGGCTGCTGTTCCGTGAGACCGCGGAGACAATTCCCGTGTACGACGGCCACCACATTGCGGTGTACGTGGCGAACTTCTCGGGGCCGTTCCAGCGGCTGGAGGGCCGGGGCAAGCTGACGGAGGGGCTGCGCAACCACCAGTTCCGGTTCCAGGATATCGGCGAGGCCCAGAACGGCGCGCCGGTGTTCCAGTTGGAGCATGAAGTGCGCAGCCTGCGGCATCCCGGCTTCCACCGGGCGCTGGTGAACCGGATGGCGCCGTTGCCAACCTAGTATTTTGCTGAGCTTATGCCGAACGTGCTGCTTGAAATAGCCGCCCTCTAGAACATTCCGGCACGGACAAAGCTTGTAAGATACACGGAAACGGGTATAATGCGAGCATGGACGGGAATGACGGCCATAGCCTGGGAGAGGATGCGCTGGCGCGCGCCTGGGCCGCGCTGGGGCAGGAAGAAGCACTCTATACCCGCCAGGGAGAGCGGCTGCAGGTGCTGTTCCCCGGGGTGCGGAATGCGGGGGCAGGGCCGGATTTTGCGCGGGCGGTGTTGCGCACCGAGCGGGGCCGGGTGGTGCGGGGAGACGTGGAGCTGCACCAGGAAGCCCAAGGCTGGCGGCGGCACGGCCACCACCGGGACCCCCGTTACCGCGGAGTGGTGCTCCATGTAGTACAGGATGGCCGGGCGGGCAGCGCCACCGCGTTACCCCACGGTGGACGTGCGCCGGTGCTGGTGCTGGCCTCGCACGCCGCGCCGGAGGCGGCGCTCGCGCGGTGTGCAGAGTGTCGGACGGCTGCGGTGGACCCCGAGGCGCTGCGGCCGTTATTGGTACGGCTGGGGCGGCTCCGGTTTGGGCGCAAGGCGCGAATCTGGAAGCAGCGGCTGGCGCGGCTGGACCCAGCGGCGCAGGACGCGGCGCTGTTCAGCGCGCTAATCGAAGGTTTGGGCTACGGCGCCCGCCGGCCCGCCTTCCGAGCGCTGGCTGCGGCGGTGTCCTGGAGTGAGTTGCGGGCTGAGGTGGTCCGCGCTGGGCCGCCCGCAGCCCTGGCGCTGCTGTTGGGCACGGCGGGATTTCTGGAAGAACGGGGCGGGCCCGCTTTGGCGGGCGTGGCGCGCGACGCGCTGCGAGCGCGCTGGGGCGCGCTGCAGCGCGCCCCAGCCTTGGCGGCGGACGCGTGGCCGGCGGAGGGACGGCGGCCTGCAGCTCAACCGTGGCTGCGGCTGATGGGAGCAGCAGGTTGGGCAGCGCGCTGGACGGAGGGGCCGATGATGGCGCTGGCTGCGGCGCGCGCTGGGGCCAAACCGGCGGCAGCGCTGCGGGCTGCGCTGGCGGTGACGGCTGAGGAGATTGGAGTGCAGGCGCATTTGACCCCGGTTGGCGGGGGCTGCGCTGACCGCCTCACCGTGAACGTGGCGTTGCCGTTCCTGTTCGCCAGGGCACAGGAGCCGGGCGGTGACGCCGCGCTGGCGCAGGCTGAGGCGTTGTTTGCCGCGCACCGGGGGCTGGAGCCGGACGGGGTGGTGCGCCGCCTGGCGGAGGCGTTGGGGCTCGCCGGCGGTCGGCTGCGGGCCAACGAGCAACAGGGGCTGCATCACCTGCACCGCTACTATTGCCAGCGGGGACGGCAGGGGAGCTGTCCGGTGGCGGGAGAAGGTTAGCTCAAGAACGCAGGCTGAGGGCGTTGCTTATCGCTGTTTTCCCCTCACTGCAATGCTCCGCTTTGGGCTCCGCTTTGGCCTCTGCTTCAGCTAGCCGGTTCAGTAGGCCCAGGACAGGCGCTGGCGCTCGTTCGAGGTTCCCCATCCCCCCTTTTTTCCAACGAAGCAGTCCCCGAACCGCGGGCAGAGAAGCGCGGCCCGCACGCGGGCCTAACTCGTCGGTGTGGATGTGCCCGTTCACCCGCCCGTTCTTGCGCGCGAGCGCGCTTGTACTCTTGTAAGGAAGCGGAACTCACCGCTCGCTGCCGCAGCGCTGGAGGATGACGGGACGCCAGGGCGCGCTTGGCGCTGGGCCACTACTAGGCGAGGGGAAGGCTGGCGTAGACGTCCAGGTCCTTGGCGGCGCGCTGGCCGGTCTGCCAGCGGAAGTAGCCGCAGGCGGCGATCATGGCGCCGTTGTCGGTGCAGAGGCGGACGGGAGCCACCCGTACCGGTGCGTCACAGCGGGCGGCCATGCGTTCCCGCAGTAGGAGGTTGGCGGCGACGCCGCCGCCGAGCAGCACCTCCCGGGCGCCGTGAGTGGCGGCGGCGGCGGCGGTCTTGGTGACCAGTGCGTCGACCACCGCTTCCTGAAAGGAGGCGGCCACCGCGGCGGTGGGGATTGCGCCCTCCCGATCCAAGCGCTGCACCAGGTGGAGGGTGGCGGTCTTGAGACCGCTGAAGCTGAAGTCGGCGGGGCCGGCGGGACGGGCCCGCGGCAGCTGGTAGTCGATGGTGGTTGTGCTGTCGGCGGCAGCTTGTATCGCGGGCCCGCCGGGGAAGCCCAGGCTCAGGAGCCGGGCCACTTTGTCGAAGGCCTCACCGGCGGCGTCGTCTAGGGTGGAGCCGAGCAGGCGGTAGCGCCCAGGCTCTTCCATGAGGAAGAGACCGGTGTGGCCGCCGGAGACCAAGAGGCAAACCGCGGGGAAGCTTGGTGATGGGGCGTCCAGCCAGTTACTGAAGATGTGCCCCTCCAGATGGTTGATCCCCAGCAGCGGCAGGCCCTTGGCGTAGGCCACGGCCTTGGCGTAGTTCACGCCCACCAGCAGCGATCCTGCAAGGCCGGGGCCATGGGTCACGGCGATGGCGCCGATGTCCTGCCAGCCGACGCCGGCGCGCTCCAGGGCCTGGTCCACTACGCGGGGCAACTCCAGCAGGTGCTGGCGGGAAGCCACTTCGGGGACGATGCCGCCGAAGCGGGCGTGCATTTCCTCCTGAGAGGCGACGACGTTGGATAGCAGGCGGTGGCCGTTCTCCACCACTCCGGCCGCGGTTTCATCGCAGGAGGTCTCAATGCCGAGGATGTGCATGCTACTGGGCCAAGGTGGCGGCGTAGAGTTTGGTATCGGTAGCGAGGAGCAAACGGCCGCGCGGTTGGTCCACCATGATGCCCTGGACGATGGGCAGATCCGGCAGGGGATACTGGCGTAGGAATGCGCCGTTGTCTTGGTTGAACACCACCAGCCGTTTGTTCCCCGCGTCGTACACGTAGATGTCCTGGTTGGGGCCGCCGCCGGCTAGGGTGGTGGGGTTGATCATCGGTTTGTCCAGGCCTTCTAGCGTGAAGGGCTGGGACTTGCCGCCAGTGATTTTCAGCACCTGGCCGGTGCGGAGCAGCACGTAGACGTTGCTGTCGATCATGAAGTCCACGGCTTCGCGGAGGTCCAGGCTGGGTAAGGCAGCTTGGCGCTCACTGTCGAAGCCGGTATCGGTGGGCGCGTAGCGCCAGACCTGGCTGGCCTGGGGATCGAGGATGTAGAGGCTCCCGTTATACCCCGCCGCGGCCTGGAAGCTCTCCCATTCGGCCGCGCCGCGCAGTGGGATCTCCTTAGGCTCCTCGTCCAAGGTGATCCAGTACAGCTTGCGGGTGTCGTCAATGGCAAGCAGGGCATCCTCGGTCCAAGCGCCGCCCGCGGGGAGCCACAGCAGGCCGTCCAGGTTGCGCTGGTTATCGCTGGACTGGGGCAGTACTCTGATCTGCAGTCCGACGCCGTCTCCCTGTTGGTTGGCCAGTGCGATGCGAAACACCCGGTCGCCCGACTTGTCCAGCAGGTAGAGCACATCCTCACGGGAGACCAGATTGCGAATCAGGGTTGGCCCCTCCGCGATGTTGGCGAAGTTCGCGAGGGTCTGGATGTTTGAGAGCTGGTGAACGGCCTCGAGTGCCCTCAGGCTATCAGCCAACTGGCTCACCAGCGGAGCGATGTCCGTATTCTTGGGATCGAGTTGCTGGGCGTCTTGTAAATGCTTCATAGCTTGCGTGAGCAGTTGGCGCTGTTGGTCAACCCCGGCCTCGGCGCCAGCTTGGCTCTGGAGGCTACGGGCTTCAGCGAGCAGGGTTGCCACCTGGTTCTCGACCTGCTGTTCCACGTTACGCACCAACGCCTGGCCGCCGAAGAAGAGACCGCCCAGGATGAACAGCAGGACCACGGCGACCCATGCGTAGGGCGGGATTTTTTTTCGGGACCTCCGGCTGCGCGGTCGCGGCGGCGGCGGGCCTATGGAAGGGCTCGGGTCTCCGGGGAAAGTGAGGTCGGTCGGGATAGCGCCGCGTGAGGTGGGCTGCGGGCTGCCTGGGGCACTGCTCCCTGCTGCGGGCTGTCGATAGCTGTAGGAAGCTACGTCGTCGGTGGCTGTCCCGCGGTGTGTTTCCGCGGCGAGATCGGGGCTGGCGTTCGGGCAAAGCACCAGGGCGCCGAAAGCCGGTTCCTCCCGCATGTTTCGGTAGACGGAGATCATCCCGGCATTGATGTGGCGCTGAAACTCGCTCAGTACGTCCGCGGCGTTGGCGTGGGCGCTGAGCGCCGGCCCGGCGAACAGGATGCTGTCGCCCGGCTCCAGCTGGTGGTGGCGCACCCGGAGCTGCGTTCTCTGGAGTGAGCCGAGCGGGGGTTGCGCCTCGTCGGATGGCGGCGATAGCTGGTGGAGAGAATCGGGACCGATGGCAAAGGCCGACATGTTCCCGGTGTCGGTGAAGTAGAGGTCCTCACCCCGGACGTAGCCGCACGCGACGCTCAGTGTGTGGCGGTGCTCCGCGAGGGAAGTGCGGTTTTCTTCCTGGAGCGCAGCATGAACCCGACGCATCGCCTCCTGGAGGCGGCCGGTGAGGGACAGGGCGCTCTGGGCGAACTCCTCCACCAACTCGTTTGCGGCCCAGGTGCACACCTCCTGAGGGTCTGGACCCGTGGCATCGACCACCAGCATGAGGTGGCCGGAGCCTTTGTCATCCCGGAAGGTGTGCAGACGCGTGAAAGGTCCCTCCTCCGTGGAAGACCCATTCACGATGTTCAGTTGAACGACCAGTGACTCCATGGCAGTCCGGAGTGTGTCATCGGGCGGATAGTTACCGCCAAAGTATCGGGCGCCCTGCTGCAACCGGAGCGACGTGCTTCCTCTTCCTTCAGCATGCCAGCATGCCGTCACCGGGCGACCGTCCCGCCCGGGCGGGTAAACGCAGGGCAAGCCCTCCGGTAAGCTACTGCAAACCCCAAGCGTAACGGGGTTAGCCGATTGGCTTGCTTCTACCTGCATTATACTATGGGTTTCGTGAGGACTCTCTCCTGAGCGCGTCGCAAATTGTCCGTGGCTTAGCTTAGCAGTGGGACGTAGGATGGGATGCTAAAGGAACGTAGAAGGAGCGTAGTAAGGAAGCTTGTCCGCCACGCTTCGACAGGCCCAGGGCGAGCAATGGGTAGGCGCCATAGCCTCGGCGATTGCGGCAATGCGTTATAAAGCGCTCTAGACGGCTCTATGGAAGCGAGGCACGGGTCTTGGTGAGGTTATCGGTGCAGGTGCAGCCGCACGCGGCTCGGGATGAGGTGCTGGGTTGGGAGGGGGAAGTCCTGTGGCTGCGAGTGCGGGCGCCAGCGCTGGAGGGGAAGGCAAACGCGGCGGTAGAAGCCTTGTTGGCGGAGGCGCTGGGTTTACCTAAACGCGCCGTGATGGTGGTGCGGGGACATCGCAGCCGAGGGAAGACGGTGGAAGTGACGACCGACCCGGAGGAGGCAGTGCGGCGGCGGCTGGCGGCGTTTCCCACGAGGGGATGAATGTTCGGAGGACGAGTGCCCGGCCCTATGCCGCTACATTGAAGTTAGTGCAGTCCGTCCGCTACTATTCGGCAAGCTCAGGGTGAGCGGCGGGTAGGCGCCGTAGTTCCACTTGACCGACATGCCGCGCTAGCCGAGGCCGGCGGCGACGTTGCCCACCATCTGCAGCAGAAAGATGGCGATGAGCGGCGTGAAGTCGATGGAGCCAGTTGTGGGAATGATGCGGCGCAGGGGCTCCAGCACTGGGTCGGTGATCTGGACGATAAGGTCGACGACGACATTGTCCTTTGGCACCGGGAACCAGGAGATGATGGCGCGGGCGAAAATGGCAATGGTGAGGATCTGTGTGAGTATAGCGATGAAGTTGAATATGATAATCATTAGTGTCCTTGCGGGCGGCCCAAGGCCAGGGATTTTTGGTGGGCGGCGATGACGGCTTCCAGCAGGGCCGCCCGCACCCCGCTGGCCTCCAGCACGGCCAGGGCTTCCGTGGTGGTGCCGCCGGGTGAGGTGACCATATTCCGGAGCTGGGCGGGATGCCGTCCGCTCTCCTGAGCGAACTGCGCCGATCCCAGGACGGTCTGTAGGGTGAGCCGCTCAGCCGTCTCCCGAGGCAGGCCGATGTGTACTCCTGCGTCGATGAGGGCTTCAATGAACAGAAAAACGTACGCTGGGCCACTGCCGCTGAGTGCAGTGGCCATATCCAGATAGTGCTCGCCGGTCACGTAGACCTCCGGCCCCAGCGCGGAGAGGAGCACGGCGGCCTCCGCCTTCTGGGACTCGGTAACCTCTGGCGTGGCGGTCCAGACGCTGATGCCCTGGCCGATCTGGGCGGGAGTGTTGGGCATCACGCGTACCACGGTCTGATGGCCAGATCCCTTGGTCAGGGTTTGCAAGGTGGCGCCGGCAATGATGGACAGCAGGAGTTGTCCGGGCTGCAGCGTCTGTCGCAACTCGCCCAGCACCTCCGGCAGGTTTTGGGGTTTGATGGAGAGCGCCACGGTGGCGGCGCCCGGTACGGCATCTCCCACCGCTGGGGTGCAGCTCACCCCGTAGGTGTCGCTCAGGTAGCGGCAGCGGTCCGGCACCACTTCGGCCACGCGGATGTGATCGGGCGTGAGGAGGCTGAGGTCGAGGAGCCGCTTTAGCATCGCCTCGCCCATGACCCCGCCGCCGATGAGGGCCAAGGAGCCTAACATCGGGGCCTCACGGGTAGCTCCGGGGGCCGAAGATAGCCCGGCCGATGCGGAGAATGGTGGCGCCTTCCCGGACAGCCACCTCAAAGTCGTCGGTCATGCCCATGGAGAGTTCCTGCAGGCCCAGTTCGTCCCGGAGCTCCCTCAGGCAGCGGAATACCGGCTCCGCCGCCTCCGGATGATCCACGGCGGGGGCCACGGTCATCAACCCGCGTAGGTCGAGCTGCGGGATGGCTCGCAGCCGGTCGCAGGCTGAGGGCAGATCTTCCGGCCGGAAGCCTTGCTTGCTGGCCTCGCCGGCCACGTTCACTTCCAACAGTATGGGAATGCGGCGGCCGCCGGCGCGCCGGGCAATGGTCTCGCCCAGGTGGACCGAGTCCACGCTCTGGATGAGGTCGAATAGCTCGAGAGCCAGCTTCACCTTGTTGGTCTGGAGGTGGCCCACCATGTGCCAGACGGGACGGGGAGTCAACGCAGCCAACTGCGGCAGCTTGGCCGCGGCCTCCTGCACCCAGTTCTCGCCGAAGTGACGAACACCTGCCTGGTGCGCGGCGGTCACTAGATCCGCGGGGAAGGTCTTGCTCACGGCAACGATGGTGACGCTATCGGCGGGACGGCCGGCGGCCGCGGCGGCGTGCGCGACCCGCGCTTGTATAGTCCGCAGGTTGGCGGCGATGTCTTGGGCGGAAGCGGTGGCGGTTTGTTGCATAGGTAGCCCTTGGTCTGGCTATTATTATAAGGCATGGGCCCACGCTGAGGCGAACTGTGGGCGGCTTGTTCTGATGGGCAAGGCATTGATGGATCTGTTGCGGTGAGGGAATCTGCTACAATTCAGGTTCGCAACACCCATTATCACAGGATGAATAGCCATGAATGTTCCATTGACTGAAGCCCGGATCATTGCGCTGTTGGCCGGATATCCCGCCAAAGTGTACAGCCTGGTCATGCCCCTCGCGGAAGAGGAGCTACGGTGGCGACCCCAGGAGGGGGAGTGGTCGCTCAAGGAGGTGGTGTGCCACCTGCGGGACTCCGCAGAGCGGCTGGGGGAACGGCTACAGCGCGTTGCCACCGAGGACAACCCCTTCCTCCCGGCCTTCGATGAGAACGCACTGGTGCATGAGCTCAACTACCAAGAAGCGCTGCTGCCAGTGGTGTTGATGCGGTACTCGGAGCACCGACAGGTGACGTTGGACCTACTGCGGAGCCTGTCAGCAACGGCGTGGGTGCGGCAGGGTACCCATCAGGAGCGGGGGCCGCAGACCTTCCGGGAAATTGCGGAGACCATGACGAACCACGAAGTAGATCACCTAGAGCAAATGCGGAAGCTTCGTAGGGAGGCGCTGGCGGCGTCCCGCTAAGCCCGCTCGCCCATTAAGGTGCTTTACGGTGTCTTACGATAGCCTGGTGCGTCCCGGCGACCATTCGGCAGGCTCATGGCGAGCGGACTCGCCAGCGGATTCGCGAGGGTAGGGGTGGGGTTATTCGGGCCAGGCGCGGCCAAGCGCCATCTGCTCACTGATCGGCTCTAGGGTCCACGGCGAGAGGTAGAGGGAAGTGCTGCAATTGCGGCAGGTGTCGCGGTCCAGCAGCTTGTTGGCGTCCATGGCACGGCGCACGGCGTTGAACGACGGAAGGTCGGTTTGATAGTAGCCGTGACACTGGGGGCACTCCACAGTGAGCGGTCCGTCGAAGAGCTCAAAGTCGACGCGTAGCAGCCATAGTAGCCGTCCGATGGCGGTTTCGGTCCGCCGGGGGTCAATGAGGATAGGCTGGCTAAGGGCGGCAAAGCCGGAGGGCTGTATGGCGTTGACCTGGACCACGGGCAGCATGGGCTTCTGCAGGGCGGTGACCGCGCCTAACTCCTGGTGCACCCAAGCCGAGCCGCTGCCGGCGTCGGTAAGGAAGACGACCACCTCTGCTGCGTCCTGCATGGCGCCCATGACGGCCTCGCATGCGGTCTTGCCAGGATGCGGATAGTGCTCGTACATGTAGGCGTGGAGGCCCATGTGGTCCAAGGCACGCCAGATGCGCTCCACCAGCAGGAAGTCTTCGTGGGCGTGGGCGAGGTAGACCTGGAAGGGGAACTCCCGCCAGTTGTCGGGTAATCCGCCGAGCCCGTGCGGGCTGTTGGGGGTGATGACGAGTTGTTCTCGCATGTTAGTTTGCCCTTACCCTGAACCCGTAGTATCTAATGACCACGTACTAACCACTAACCACTAACCACTCCCGTTAGCATTGGCTCCAACCGCACTCCTGGCAGGTCATGCAGCCCTCTGCCATATAGACAGTGGCCTGGCCGCAGTCTGGGCAGATGGCGCCGATGGCGGGCTTGAACTCTTTCCCCCCGGCTTTCATCAGGTCCGCCAGCGCGGCCTGGCCCTGGCCGGTGGCCGCGGCTTGGCCGAGGGGCATGGTGAGGTCGGCCACGGCCATCTCCAGTTCAGTGACGTCAGAGCCGAGGTAGCGACGCAAGGCCTTGGCGATGGCGTCGGGAATTGAGCGCACTCGCTCGCTGCCGAAGCCAGTGGTGGCGTAGCCACCAATACCCTCGAATTGCTCGACGACCAGCATGAGGCGCTCGCGGCGGGAGACGGGAGACATGATGCGGAGCATCTGGGAGATGGCGCGACAGGCCGCTTCGGTCATGGCCTGGATGTCTGAGCCCGCCTTACCGATGGTGGCGAACACCTCAAAGGGATCGCCTGGCGCCCACTCGCTGACGGTGACGTAGAGGTTGCCGAAGGGGGTGCCCTGCTTCACGGTCTTGGAGTTGAGTACGTCAGGCCGTGCGGCCACGGCCTCCTGCCAGTGCAGGAGAGCGGATTGAGTGGCCTCCAGAGCGCCCTCGGATTGCTTTGCGGGCTCGTCGGCGGCCTTCGGTTGGCTCACGCCGGAGCCGGCGGTCAGCACTTGGCCGACGCGGCTGCTGTCGCGGTAGATAGTGATGCCCTTGCAGCCTTCCCGATAGGCCAGCTTATAAGCGTTAGCTACGTCGTCCACCGAGGCGGTTGCGGGGAAGTTGATAGTCTTGCTGACCGCGTTGTCGGTATGGCGCTGGAAAGCGGCCTGCATCTGCACGTGGGACAGGGGGTCCACATCGTGCGCAGTGACGAAGACCTGCTGTACGTCTTGGGGGATACCGGCGATGCCCGTGCAACTGCCGTGGGCGGCCACGGCGTCCATGACCTCGTCGGAGTAGAAACCGCGCTCCCGGGCCACGGCCTCGAAGAAAGGATTGACGAAGCGCTCTTTGATTGAGCCCTCCAGACCATGGTGCTGGAAGCTGAGGGCGAAGATAGGCTCGATGCCGCTGGACGCCCCGGCGATGAGGGAGATGGTGCCGGTGGGGGCAATAGTGCTGCGGGTGGAGTTGCGGTAGCGAGGACCGCCGGGGTAGTCGTATATGCTGCCGACCCAAGCGGGGAACACGCCGCGCTCAGCGGCCAACTCGATGGAGGCTTCGTTAGCCCTGCGGCCGATGAACTCCATGACCCGTTCTGCCAGTTGAAAGGCGTTCGCGGAGTTGTAAGGGATGCCGAGCTGTACCAGCATGTCGGCCCAGCCCATGACGCCGAGGCCGATCTTGCGGGCGGCCTTGGTCATGACTTCGATCTCCGGGACGATGTAGTCGTTCATGTCGATGACGTTATCCAGGAAGCGGACGGCCAGCCGGATGACGGCCTCCATGCGGTCCCAATCCACGCGGGTCATGGGGTCGGTACCCCAGGCGGAGGTGATGCCCTGGCCGTCCGGCAGGGGTTTGAGCATGCGGGCCAGGTTCAGCGAGCCGAGGTTGCAGGACTCATAGGGCATGAGCGGCTGCTCGCCACAAGGGTTGGTGCTCTCCACCATCATGATGTGGGGGCAGGGATGGTCACGGTTAACGCGGTCGATGAAGACGATACCGGGGTCACCGTTCTGCCAGGCGTTCTCGGTCATCTTCTGGAAGACCGCGCGCGCCCGCAGGCGTCCGGAGGGCTGGCCAGTGCGGGGGCTAATGAGGTCATACTCCCGGTCTTGCTCCACCGCCTGCATGAACTCCTCGGTGACCGTGACCGAGATGTTGAAGTTGGTGATGGACACCATGTCTTCCTTGCAGGTGATGAAGTCCATGATATCCGGGTGGGTGACCGGTAGAATACCCATGTTGGCGCCGCGGCGCATCCCGCCTTGCTTGATGGCCTCGGTGGCGCCATCGAAGACGCGCATGAAGGAGACGGGGCCGCTTGCCACCTGACCGGTGGAGGCCACGATGTCATTGGAGGGACGCAGGCGGCCGAAAGAGAAGCCGGTGCCGCCGCCGGTCTTGTGGATGAGTGCGGCGTGCTTGACTGACTCAAAGATAAGCGCCAAAGAGTCCTCAACCGGCAGCACGAAGCAGGCCGAGAGCTGCTGAAGCTCCCGCCCGGCGTTGGCGAGGGCCGGCGAGTTGGGGATGAACTCCAGGCTGGTCATCATGTGGTAAAACTCTTCGGCCCAGCGGTCCACGCTGGCGTCGGCGTTGTAGAAAGCCTCGTTCTCTGCGAGGTTACGAGCCACGCGGCGGAACATATCATCCGTGGTTTCCGCCAACTGGCCGTTGCCGTCCTTCTTCAGGTAGCGTTTCTGGAGAACGGTCACAGCTTGGGGGGTTAGCTTAGCCCCGCTAGTCACGTGAGTGGGCGCCAAGACCACATCGATGCTCGCCGGTTTCTGAGCATCCGCCGCGGGCTGCACCGCGCGGCCGTCACGCTTGGCAGCCACCTCCTGCTCCAACCGGGCCACTACGCCTGGGCCGCCGATGTTCATGCGCGCGGCAAGGGCGGCGACGTTCCAGAAGGTTCCGGAACTGGTGCGAAACTGTCGGGCTGGTTCCTGCGTAGTGGTGTTCTTTAGGCCGTCCTCTTTAGCTGCCAAGGTGCCCCTCCAGTGTTGTGTTGGTGGTTAAAATCAGTCATCATGCGCCGCGCTCATTTCCGCTACGGCCCGGCGGCCGCGGCGGCGGCCCAAAGCCTGGCGTTCCGGGGGCAGCAGCGGTAGCTGGTTGACGGCGGCTGGCCGGTCTTTGCCGGAGGCCAGGGTTTCGGCTTCTTTGATCAGGGATTCCAGGTCGGTAAACTCCCGATAGACACTTGCGAACCTGACGTAGGCGATGTGGTCCAGGACTTTGAGCCGCTCCATGACCAGCTCACCGACCTGCGAACTGCTTACCTCGGTTCGGCCGAGGCGGCGCAACTGGCCCTCCACGTCGTTCACCAGCCGCTCCACGTCATCCATCGAGAGGGGGCGCTTGGCGCAGGCGGTATGAATGCCGCCGAGCAGCTTATCGCGGCGGAAGTCCTCACGGCGCCCGTCCTTCTTGATGACATAGAGCGCCTGGGCCTCGATGCGTTCGTAGGTGGTGAAGCGAGACGTGCACTCCAGGCACTCCCGCCGCCGCCGGACGCCGTTCTCGGCGTCCCGACTATCGATTACTTTGGTGTCGGGATGGTGGCAGTATGGACACTTCATGACCCTCTCACCTTGTGCACCCGCGACCCTGGTAGTTTCCTATCACTTCTTGTATCACTTGTTGAACGGGATACTCCACCAACTATATCTGGTGATATAAGGAAGAATTTCTACTACATATATGGTTTGCACTACTATGGTGGATGGTGGGCGGCATGTCAAGGGTTTGGCAGCATTTTGAATGGCCTTTGCAGATTTTTTTGGTGGTTTGGCATTAAGAGTGGATAGGCCGTCCCCCTGGACCCCTTCCTGAAAGGAAGGGGGGAGTAAGGATAAGGTCTGGGGGACACCCCCAGGTCCCTGCCAGAAGGCTGCGCCCTCTGGACTCCCGCTTAGAAGGTCTGGGGGACACCCCCAGTGCCCCCGCCAGAATGCTGCGCCCACTGGACTCCCGCTTCCCCGCCGCCCCGGATTGCTTCGCTGCACTCGCAATGGCGGGGTAGGAGGGGTAGTAAAAAGTAGGTCTGGGGGACATCCCCAATTCCCCTGCCAGAAGGCTGCGCCCTCTGGACTCCCGCTTAGAAGGTCTGGGGGACACCCCCCCAGTGCCCCCGCCAGAAGGCTGCGCCCACTGACTCCTGCTTAGAAGGTCTGGGGGACACCCCCAATTCCCCTGCCAGAGGGCTGCGCCCACTGACTCCTGCTTGTGTAGTAACGACCATTACGGGAGAGGGATACGAACCCAGGCGGGGCCTCGGGCGAGCGGCGCGACCGCAGCAGAGGAGGAGGTAGTGAGCTGTGGGAAAACGGTGAGCCGCTCCCTAGGGAGCGGCTCACCGCGGAGAAACAGTGGATATAAGACTAGCTTACAGTGCGGGCGCGCCGCAGGAAGGGCGGGATGTCTAGGTCGTCGGAGTCGTCGTGGCGGTTCTGGGAGATGTGGCGGTCCTGGGGGACCTGGGGCTCCTGAGGTGTGAGCCGGTGAATGGGCGCAGCCGGTTCCTCTTCTGGCATGAGCCTTGCCCCCAGGGGCATGCCGCTGAAGCCGGTGGCGATAAGGGTGATCTTGAGCTTGCCCTCCATACGGGGGTCCGTGACGGTGCCGAAGATGATATTGGCCTCTGGGTCCACGGCTTTAGCGATGATCTCCGCGGCCTCGTTGACCTCGTAGAGCGTGAGGGATTCGTCGCCAGTGATGTTGAACAACACTCCGGATGCGCCGTCGATGGCGACGTCCAGCAAGGCGCTGGAGATAGCAGCGCGCGCGGCTTCGGCGGCGCGGTCTTCGCCGCTGCCCCAGCCGATGGCCATGAGCGCCTGGCCGGCGTTCTGCATCACGGACTTCACATCGGCGAAGTCGAGGTTGACGTCGCCGGTGATGGTGATGAGTTCAGATATCCCCTGAATGCCCTGCCGCAGCACGTCGTCGGCCATGCGGAAGGCCTCGTTGAGCGGCACGCGTTTTTCGGTGACGGCGAGGAGCCGGTCGTTGGGGATGACGATGAGGGTGTCCACCTTCTCCTGCAACTGCTGGATGCCGTCTTCGGCAACGGCGCGGCGGCGGCTACCCTCGAAGCTGAAGGGCTTGGTGACCACCGCCACGGAGAGCGCGCCGACCTCCTTGGCGACCTCGGCCACGATGGGCGCGGCGCCGGTGCCGGTACCGCCGCCCATGCCGGCAGTGATGAAGACCATCTCTGTGCCCTGCAGGGTCTCCAGTAGCTCGTCGCGGCTCTCCCGGGCCGATTTTTCGCCCTTGGCGGGGTCGCCGCCGGAGCCGAGGCCCTTGGTGAGGCTGTCTCCAATGCGGATTTTGAGCGGGGCCTCGCAGCTAATGAGGGCCTGGGCGTCGGTATTGACCGCGATGAACTCCACGCCGTGGAGGCGCTCCTGGATCATCCGGTTGATGGCGTTACAGCCGCCGCCACCCACGCCCATTACTTTCAAGCTGGCATGCTGCCGGTCGGCTGATGTGTCCCGTTGTGTAGTCATTGCGCCCCCCTCTGTGCCTCGATGTGTGTTGCTCACTAGCTGAAATCTGCCGCAATATCCGCGGCGTACACGCTGCTGCTACGTCTTACCCTTGAACATATTCATAAGGTTCTGGAGCCATCTCCTGAGCGAGAATCCGTCCACCGGCGCCGCTGCGTCCTCGCCATAGCGGGCGGCCCAGAGCAACAGGCCCACGCTGGTGCCGTAGGCCGGACCGGCAATGGTATCGCTGAGGCCGGTCACACCCAGAGGCGCTCCCACCCGGGCGGGCATGCCCAGGGTGTGCCGGGTCACAGGGACGAGTCCGTGCAGGCAAGCGCCGCCGCCGGTGAAGATGACGCCGGCGGGCAGCAACGCCTGGTAGCCCGACTGCAGTACCACGCTGTAAATCAGTTCCAACAGCTCGTCAGTGCGGGCGCGGAGGATTTCGCTCATCAGCTTGCGTGAGATGGCCTGTTTACTATCTTCACCGAAGGCCTCCACTTCCACCTCCTCGTCGTCGCCCACTAGCTCGGTTTCGGCGGTGCCGTACTTTATCTTGGCGTTTTCCGCTGCCACGAAGGGCACCCGCAGGCCCACCACGAGGTCGTGAGTGAACTGGTAGCCGCCAATAGGGATGACCGCGGTATGGCCGATGCTGCCCTCGCAGAAGATTGCGATATCGGTGGTGCCGCCGCCGATGTCCACCAGGAGGACGCCGGTGTCGCGCTCATCGTCGGTGATGACGGCTTCGCCGCTGGCGAGGGGCTGTAGCACCAGGTCTTTGACTGCGACGCCCGTCTGTTCGACGCACTTAGTGAGGTTCTGGATGGAAGTGATGGCGCCCATGACAATGTGGGTATCCACGTCCAGCCGGAAACCGTGGAGGCCGATGGGGTTGTTGATGCCTTCTTGGCCGTCCAGCAGATAGGTGCGGGGAAGGACATGGATGATCTCTCGGTTGTTGGGGACGCCAAAGGAGCTACGGGCGGCCTCCATAACCCGCGCTACGTCTTCTTCTGAGACCAGGCGGTCGCTGTGGGATAGGGTGATGGTGCCGCGGTGATTGGCGGAGTTTAGATGGTTGCCGGTGATACCCACGTGTGCTGACGAGATGCGGACGCCGCTAGTGCGCTCGGCACGGTGTACCGAGGTACGGATAGCGTCGGACGCCTCTTCTATATTGACCACCATGCCCTTTTGGAGACCACGCGCGGGGGCAACGCCCACGCCGGCGATCTCCACCTCCCCGGTGTCGTTCACGTGACCCACTAAGGTACACACCTTGGTGGTACCGATATCGATAGCTGCATAGCGCGGGGCTCGCGCCACTACACCACCTCCATTAGTTAGCCCGGAAGAAGGGACGGTCGCCGAAGCGAAGGTCCACGTGGCCAGCGTCCAGCTTCTGGGCCTCAGCTTCCTTGAGCACCGCTTTCCACACAGCAAGCTTCCACTGGAAGTCCTGGGCATCGCCGAAGCGGGCCCGCTTGCCCTGGTGAGTTTCCACTACCAGGCCGCCGTAACTTAGATACTCGAAGTACTTGGCCCCCTGCCCGATTTCCTGGGGAAGCACATTGGTGAGGGCGATGGCTAGGGCGATGATGGCCCCGTCTTTTTTCTCTCCCGGCGTGGGGGTGGCGCCATCGAGATCTCGGATGAAGGGCAGATGGGTTTGGTCACCAGCGGGATCGAGTACGGTGCCGTCTATATCTACCAGGTAAGTGGTACCGTTGGCTTGCCAGAGGGCCGCGGGTTCCCGCTCTTCTACGTAGATGGTGATCCTGCCGGGTAGGGAGCGCTGGATATCCACGCGGCGGATCCAGGGATCTATGGTAAGGGTTGCTTGCATCGCTTCAATGGGCAGCATCAGTATGTTCTGTCCGTACAGGTCAAGTGGTTGGAGCACACGTTGCTCGGGCAGCTGGCGGAGACCCTGTACCTGGACCTGGGTCACCGCAAAGGCCGGGAGCTGGAAGATGGTGACGCCGAGGACCGCGCCCACCAGCACCGCGGCGAGCTTGAGGGCGAGGCGCAGCAGGCCGTGGCGAGGGAAGCGGCGCGGCGCTGGTGGCTCCGGACGCGTGTGGGCAGCGGCGCCGAAGTGCGGCGGCGGCGGCCCCAATCCTCGATGCAGGTAATTCGCCATGCTACTCCGTCAGACCTGCTGCTGCGCCAGCAAACCGGCGCGGTAGTTGGTGCGGGCTTTCTCATGGTGCCGGTCAAGGGCAAGCTCGATGAGCCGATGGAGCAGAGGGCCGTAGGAGAGGCCGGAGGCCTCCCACATCCTGGGGTACATGCTCACCGGCGTGAAGCCCGGGATGGTATTGATCTCGTTCACCAGAACTGCTCCGTCCGATGGTTGGTAAAAGAAGTCCACCCGGGCCATGCCGGCGCAGTCGATGGCCTGGAAGGCCTGGACCGCCAGTGCCCTGACTTTGGCTGAGACCGCGTCCGGGATGTTGGCGGGGATGATAAGGCGGGTGCTGTCGTCGTGATACTTCGCCTCGTAGTCGTAGAACTCGCGGGTCGGGGCCACCTCACCTACCACGGAGGCGATGGGGTCGTCATTGCCCAGGACGCTACATTCTAACTCCCGGGCTGCAACACCCTGCTCCACAATGGCTTTGCGGTCGAGCGAGAAGGCGAGGTCGAGCGCGGGGCGCAACTCGGTAGGGTGGTTGACCTTGGAAATACCCACACTGCTGCCGCCATTGGCGGGCTTCACAAAGCAGGGGATGCCCAGGCTATGGGTCACGGCCTGTTCCACGTCGGCGGGGTGGCCTTCCCAGGCGTCCCGGCGGAAGGTGATGAAAGGGGCCACGGGCAGGCCCGCGCCCCGGAACACCCGCTTCATGAGGTCCTTGTCCATCCCCAGCGCGCTGGCGAGGACACCTGCGCCCACGTAGGGGAGGTTGGCAAGCTCCAGCAGGCCCTGTACGGTGCCGTCCTCGCCGTGAGTACCATGGATCACGGGGAATAATACGTCGGCTTCGGGGAATACCGAGGAGGGCTGCTCGGTAACAACCGCCGCCGGGTTGCGATGGCCGTTGGCGGCAGGACCGGCATCCGGGAGGGTGCCAGGCGGGAGCAGCGCTGCCGATGCGGCGGGCGGCAACCACTGGCCGTCCTTGGTGACCGCCACAGGGATCACCTGGTATTGCTCCGGGTCCAGCGCCTGGATGATGGCATGCGCGGAGACCAAGGAGACGTTGTGCTCCACGGAGCGGCCACCGAATAGCACGATAATGCGGGTACGGGCCATGCTAGGCGCTCCTTCCTACAGGTTGAATCTCCGGCTCCAGGCGGACGCCAAAGACTTCCCCAACGCGTTGCTGAGCGACGGCCATAAGCTCTGTAACCTGAGCGGCGGTGGCTTTGCCGCGGTTCACGATGAAATTTGCGTGTTTGGTAGAGATCTGGGCGTCGCCCACCGCGGCGCCTTTTAAGCCCGCCTGGTCCAAATACCATCCCGCGGCCTGGTGCGGCGGGTTTTTGAAGATGGAGCCGATACTGCGCTGGCTGGGCTGGGTGGCCTTACGGTGGGCGGTATATTCTTGAATCCGCTGTTGAATGGCGGCGGGCGCAGCTTCAGTGAGGGCAAGCTCGGCGGCCAGCACTACAGGCGGGGGCGCACCAGCAACCCATTGAGTACGGAAGTTGCTGGTGCGGTAGCCATAACCGAGCTCCTCCTGAGGTACCCAGCGCTCGCCTTGGGCGTCCAGCACCAGGACGGATCGGACTATGTCGGCCATCTGGCTGCCGTGCGCGCCGGCGTTGTTCACTACGCCACCGCCAACAGTGCCAGGGATGCCAACGGCCCACTCCAGGCCCGTAAGGCCGGCTGCGGCGGCGCGCAGCGCCAGGCGAGGCAGGGGCACGCCGCTGTACACCCTCAGGACGCGCTGCGTGGGGTTGTCTGGGTCGGTTTGGGGTGGCTGCTGCGCAAGGGGGTCGTCGTTGCTCCAGGTCTCGACCACGAGGCCAGCGATACCGGCGTCGCTGACCAGAAGGTTGCTGCCGGCGCCGATGATGAACAACGGAACGCCCTCCCGGTACGCGAGGGCGCCGACGCTGCGGAGCTGTGCTACGGTTTGGGCTTGCGCGTAGTAGTCGACCGGGCCACCGATCTGGAAGGTAGTGTGCCGGGACATGGGCTCCTGCCGACGCGCAGGCAGCAAGCGCTCAAGCTCAACCACAAAGGCGGAGGTGTGGGTCAACATCGAGCTCGCAGTCCTTCCAGCACCCGTTCGCCGGCTTTGTAGACATCGCCGGCACCCATGACGATGAGCACGTCGCCTGACTTGAGGGTCGCCAGGGCAGCACCGGCGGCTTGCTCCAGGGTAGCGGTGTAGTTGACGGAGGGATGATCCAGGGCGACGGCGAGGTCGCGGCCGGTGATTCCCCAGATGTTGTCTTCCCGGGCGGCGTAGATGTCGGTGACACTCACGCGGTCGGCATCCCGAAACGCGGACACGAACTCGGCGAGGAGGAGCTTGGTGCGGCTGAAAGTGTGGGGTTGGAAGATACAGTGGATAGGGCGATTAGCATAGCGCGCCCGGGCGGCAGCGAGGGTGGCGGCCACCTCGGTAGGGTGATGGCCGTAATCGTCCACTACGGTCACGCCGTCGGCCTCTCCGAGCACTTGGAACCGGCGTTTAACGCCGTTGAAGGCAGCAAGGGCACGCTGGAGAGTGGCAAGCGGGACGCCGAGTAGATCACCGACGGCCACCACGGCC
Organism: Dehalococcoidia bacterium; assembly: GCA_965261835.1. Classification (GTDB taxonomy): domain Bacteria; phylum Chloroflexota; class Dehalococcoidia; order SHYD01; family SHYD01. Next base: position 1,237,760 of record OZ253478.1, read on the forward strand.
AGGGCATTGCTCACGTTGTGGCGGCCGGGAATGCGGAGGGAGAAGTCGCCAAAGGCGGCGTGCTGCTTGAGTACGGTGAAATCAGTACCGCCGCGGGCGTTGGGCTGGAGACGCTCAGCCCGCCAACAGGCTTGTGGATGGAAGCCGTAGCTAATGGACTGGGCCTGAAGCGCGTCGGTCAACAAGGACCTTTCCTGTGCGAAAGCTGGAGTTGATCTGACGTTTAGTTTAGGTCTATTACTCCCTCTCTCATTTGATTGTAGAGCGGCCAGCACCGGGTCGTCAAGGCAAAAGATGATGTGCCCCGAAGCTGGCACCCCTAATAAAAACATGCTGAAGGCCTTGATGACGCCCTGGAAGTCTTTGTAGAAGTCCAAGTGCTCGGGTTCCACGTTGGTAACCACGGCCACACTGGGCTTGAGAGTCAGGAAGGAGGCATCGAACTCGTCCGCTTCCGCCACCAGCAGGTCACCGGCGCCGCTGCGGGCGTTGCCGCCCAGCTCCGGGACGTCACCGCCGACGATGACGGTGGGGTCGAGCTCGGCCTCGACCAGGGTGTAGCCGATAAGGCTGGAGGTAGTGGTCTTGCCGTGGGTGCCGGCGACGGCGATGCCGCGTGTGTACCGCATCATTTGTCCCAGGAGTTCGGCTCGTTTGAGTACTGCAATACCCCGGCGTCGGGCTTCCTGAACCTCCGGGTTGTCCTCACGGGCCGCTGCAGTGATGACCACTAGCTCAGCGCCGGCCACGTGGTCTGGCTGATGGCCGCGGTAGATGGTGGCGCCCCGCCGGGCGAGCTCTTGAGTGAAGGAGTTCTCCTGGAGGTCGGAGCCGGACACCCGGCGGCCCTCGTCGAGGAGGATGCGGGCCAGCGCGCTCATGCCGATGCCGCCGATGCCGACGAAATGGACTAGGAGCGGGAGGGTCACTGCGTCCTCCTCTGTGACTGTGCTCTGGCCGCGGCGCGGCTGCCAAGATTTGCGGTGATGATGGCGATATGAAGGGCGGCATTAGGCCGGGCCAGGCTCCGTGCCCGCTCTGCCATCAGCGCCCGTTCCGGGTCGTGTCGCAGGAGGCGCTCTACGGCGGGGAGCAATTCGCTCAGGTGGGACTCTTCCATGACCACCGCTGCACCCGCTTGGGCGAGGTAGGCCGCATTGTGCCGCTGATGTGCACCGGCGTGGGGATAAGGGATCAAGATGGAGGGTAGTCCGAGCGCGGTGAACTCTCCAAGCACCGATGCGCCCGAACGGGAGACCGCGAGGTCTGCGGCGGCCAGCAGTTCGGCCACGCCTTGGTGGACGTAGTCACGCAGGTGATAGCGATCACGCTGGGCACGGGGCAGGCTTTGGCGCCGCTGCTGCAATTCATCGAAGTCGGCCAGCCCGGAGACGTGAATTAGTTGACATAATTCTAAGAGTTGCTCCAAATGTTCAGCGATGGCGCGGTTGATGGCGCCTGCTCCCTGGCTGCCACCCAGGACCAAGAGGATGGGACTGTCCGGCGCCAATTGTAAAGAGCGGTGGGCGGCTACCCTGCTCGCCCTAGCGAAATCGGGACGTAGGGGATAGCCGGTGGTAACGCACTTAGGGAGAGGAAGCTGTGCGGCCGCAGGCGGAGCGGTGACGGTAACCCTGGTGGCGATGCGGGACAGGGCGCGGATGGCCCAGCCGGGCTCGATGTCTGGCACGTAGAGCACCACCGGGATGCGCCGCACCCAGCCCGCCACCGCGGCCGGCACGCTGATGTAGCCGCCCGTGGCCAGGATGACGTGGGGGCGGAATGCGCCCACTATGCGCCAGGCCTGCACGATGCCGACGAGGATAAGATAGAGACTATTGATGAGCTGTAGGGGATTACGGCCCCGGATGGGGGCAACGGTTACGGGCTGGAATTGGAGACCGGCCTCGGGAACTAGCGTTGCCTCTGCGCGGTTTGCCGAACCCACGTAGAGGGCGTCCTCTCGGGCTAGGTGGAAGGGCGCTTTCTGCAGGGCGGCCACTACCGCTAACGCGGGATAGACGTGCCCGCCGGTGCCGCCGCCGCACACTACTAGACGCACGTTAGCGCCTCCGCAGGCTTGGGCCGCCCTGCGCCGCCGGAGGTGCGGCGGGCGGGTCGACGCAGAAGCGGGAGATGTTGAGGAGAATGCCCACTGCGGCCATGATGGCCGCCAGCGCAGAGCCGCCGTAGCTAATGAACGGCAGCGGGATACCGGTCAGGGGGATGGAACGGGTAATGCCGCCCACGTTGATGAGGGCCTGGAAAGCGATCCAACTGACGATTCCCACGGCGAGCAGAGCACCAAAAGTGTCCGGTGCGCGCTGGACAATGCGGGCGCCGCGGTAGACCACCGCCGCAAAGAGCAAAAGCACCGCCGCGCATCCCACAAACCCCAACTCCTCTCCGATGATAGCAAAGATGCCATCGGTGTGGGCGCCGGGGATGTAGAAGAACTTCTGGCGGCTCGCGCCGATCCCGAGGCCGAAGACACCGCCGCTGCCAAGGGCGATGAGTAGCTGGATAATGTGGAAGCCGACACCGGTGGGGTCTTGCCAGGGATCGATGAAGGAGGCGAGACGCTGGGTACGATACGCGGCGGACATCACTAGGGCGGCGACTGCGCCTATTCCTGATACGCCTAGGAGCATGATGGACGGCAGGTTTGCACCGGCCAGGAAATACATGGTGCCAGCGATTAAGAGTACCACCAGCGTGGTGCCGAGGTCCGGTTGCTTCATGATGAGCAGCGAGATGACGCCGAGGAAGATGCTGAGGGGCAGCAACCCGGTGATGAAGCGCTTGGCGCGCTCGGAGGGGCCGGAGAGCCAGGTTGCCAGAGTAACGATGACTGCAAGCTTGACGAACTCGCTGGGCTGGACGGGCGGCAACGGCCCCAGACTTAGCCAGCGCTGGGCGCCGTACCGGTCCACCCCGAACTGCGGTAGCAGCACCAGCACCAGCATTGTCACGGCCAGAATGAGGAGCAACGGGCTCAACGCACCCCAAAAGTGGTAGTTGATCCGCATGCAGATCAGCAGCAACAGCCCGCCGAACGCCGCCCAAAATCCCTGACGAAGCAGGAAGTAGAGGACGTTGTTGTACTCGGTGATAGCCAGGGCAAAGGTGGAGCTGTACACCGCCTGTAAGCCGATGAGGATGAGCATTACGACGAATCCGAGGAGGAGGTAGTCCACTCCTCTCGATTCTGTCCTGAGCCGAGACGAAACGGTTGCCATATCAGTCTCGCTTTCTGATGGGACTGCGCTGGGGCGGGAACGCGGTCACCAATGCTTTGAAGTGGCGGCCGCGCGCTTCAAAGTTTGGGTATTGGTCAAAGCTGGTGCAGGTGGGAGAAAGCAGGACGATGTCCCCTGGACGCGCCACGCGCCGGGCCTGGGTAACCGCCTCCTCCAAGGATTCCACCCCGCGCAGGGGTTCGGGGCCGCGCCAATGCGGCTTGAGGGCTTCTTCCAGCAGCGATCCCGCTGCGCCGAAACACACAACCGCTCGGCAGCGTTCGGTGACTTCCCGGGCCCATGCTTGCAGGGGAAGGTTCTTATCTTTGCCGCCCGCGAGTAATACGATGGGCCGGTGCAACGCACGCAGCCCTGCAATGGTGCGCTCCGGCGTGGTGGCGATACTGTCGTTGTAGTAGTCCACGCCGTCGAGTTCGCGCACCCATTCCAGGCGGTGCTCCACCCCCTGAAATCCCGCAATCGCCTGGCGCAGGGCTGCGGCAGGCACCCCCGCCATGCCCGCGGCGGCGACGGCTGCTAGGACATTGGCTACGTTGTGTGTCCCCAGAAGCCGGATTTCCGACACCGGCGCCACGCGGGTTTCTGCGTCGGAGGCCCGCAGGGTGACCCAGCCGTCCTGGAGGAACGCGCCGTCGTCGGGAGGGATGGCCTGGAGGCTGAAGAAGGCGGTCTTGCCCCGTGCGTCTCGGGCCATTGCCCTCGTGGCGTCGTCGTCCCAGTTGAGCACCAGGGTGTCTTGAGGCCGCTGGTAGGCGTAGATGCGTTTTTTAAGGCCGATGTAGGCGTCCATATCGTAGCGGTCGGCGTGGCTTGGAGAGATGTTGGTCACAACGGCGATGTGCGGGCTGCGGTCGGTAAGCTCAAGCTGGGTGTGGCTGATCTCCAACACCACCCAGTCTTTGGGGGTGATCTCCGCCAGTTTGTCCAGGAGTATCACGCCGATGTTGCCACCGACGAAGACGGGCCAGCCGGCGGCGCGGAACATCTCGCCGATGAGTGCGGTGGTGGTGGACTTGCCGGCGCTGCCAGTGACGCCCAGGATGGGGGCGGGACAGCGCTCCATAAAGAGCTGCGTGGCGGACCGTAAGGGTACGCCGCGCTGTTGCGCCGCCTGCAGCGCGGGTAGGTCCAAGGGTACACCCTGGCTGACGAATATGAGGCCGGCGTCGACGCAATCCTCGGTCCGATGGCCGCCCAGGGCTAGGCGAACCGGCAGCGCACCGATGCGGGCCAAACTGTCGGCGAGGGCTTCGGCGGGCTTAACGTCGCTCACGGTGACGTGTGCGCCGTGCTCCACGAGGTAGCGCACTAGCGCCGTGCCCTCGATGCCGAGGCCCACTACCGTCACTTGTTGGCCCAACAGCTCGTCTTGCACGGTTACCTCATGCCAAGGCCAGGGCAACGCCCAGCATGGCCGCCACCATGCCGGCTAACCAAAACCGGAGGGTCACCTGCGGCTCTGACCATCCCAAGAGCTCGAAATGATGGTGCAGGGGGCTCATCCGGAGCAGCCGCTTGCCGCCGGTGAGCTTAAAGTAGCTGACCTGGAGAATAACGGAGAGCACCTCTGCGACAAAGACGATGCCCACGAGGGGCAGCAGCAGCCAGTGGCCGGTCATCATGGCGACCACGGCCAGGGTAGCGCCGAGGGCGAGGGAACCGGTGTCGCCCATGAACACTTGGGCCGGATGGGCGTTGAACCAGAGGAAGCCCATGATAGCGCCGACGATGGTGAAGCTGAAGGTAGCCAGGAAGCTCTGCTCTTGGAGAAACGCGATGATTCCGTAGGCCCCAAAGGCCATAGCGGCGGTGCCACCGGCCAGGGTGTCCAACCCATCGGTCAGGTTGACGGCGTTGGCGGTGCCCACAATGGTGAACACCGCGATGGGCACGTACCAGAGACCGATGGGGATCTTGCCCGCGAAGGGGACGTAGACACTTTCCAGCAGCAGGCCGTAGTGCAGCACCAGGGCTGTTCCCGTGGCGATGATCACCAATAGTAAGAGCTTGATCTTGACTGAGATGCCCGCCCGAGCGCTGCCCACTAGGGTCTGGAGGTCGTCAATCGCGCCTAGGCCGCCGTTCGCGAGGAGCACCAGCAGGGGCACCAGTATGGAGCGGCCCTGAAAGTTGAGCAACACAGTGCTCACGACGGTGCTCACGGCCACCGGAATGAGGATAATGAGGCCTCCCATGGTGGGGGTGCCCGCCTTAACTTGGTGACTCTCTGGGCCAAGTTCACGGATGCTCTTCCCCATCTTGCGCGCATGGAGCCAGGCAATGACGCTTGGCCCCAGGAGCATTGCCAGGAGAAAGGAGACTGCGGCGGCGGCGAGGGGGTAGGTCATCTTACGTGACGCACAACATAGTGGTGAGCTGGTCCAAGGCCATGCCGCGCGATCCCTTTAGCAAGATGAAGGTATCAGCCGCGCTCAGCTCCTTCAAGGGCTCGTAGGCCTCTTCCTTGGTGTCGAAATGCCGCACCAGCACGAGTCCGGCGTCTCGGGCGGCCTCGGCGATGAGCCTGGAGCGCGGACCGATGGCGAAGAGCACATTGGCGGTCTCGGCGGCGCGGCGGCCCACCTCCTGGTGGCCCGGGCCTTCGCACTCGCCCAACTCCAGCATATCGGCCAGCACTGCTACCCGTGTACCGGGCATGTCGGCCAGCAAGTCCAGCGCTGCCTTCATGGACGCCGGGCTGGCATTGTAGCTGTCGTCTAAGAGGGTTGCCCCGCCGGGAGTCGAACGGACCGTGATGCGTCCGGCGTCCTCGAGGCTGCCCAGCGCTTCCGCTACCTCATGGAGGCTCATGCCGTCCAAGAGTGCTACGGTGGCAGCGGCGAGGGCAGTGTAGGCGCTGTGGCGGCCCTGCAATGGCGTGCGGACGGGGACCGTGCGTCCCTCCCAGCACAGAGTAAAGCCGATGCCGTTCAGCCCGTAACGCTCGATATTTTGGGCGCGGCAGTCAGCAGGGGAGTCCACGCCATAGGTGACTACGCGGGCCTGCGTGCGGGGCCGCATCGATGCGACGCGGGGGTCGTCGGCGTTGAGGACGGCCACACCCTCAGGGGGCAGGCTTTCCACCAGCTCCGCCTTGGCGTCGACGATGCGTTCCATCGTGCCGAGCCGTTCGAGGTGAGTGGGGCCGATGTTGGTCACCACACCAACGTCCGGCTGAGCCAGTTCGCAGAGCAGCCGAATGTCACCCTGGGCGTACATCCCCATCTCCAGCACCAACCGTTGGTGCGCGGGGTGAAGCTCCAGGAGCGTGAGGGGGAGGCCGATCTCGGTGTTACGGTTGCCGGCGCTTTCCAGCACGCGATAGCCGGAAGCGAGCACACCGGCAATGGCCCGCTTGGTGGTGGTCTTTCCCACGCTTCCCGTTACCGCAATGGTGCGGATGGGGAAGCGGGCCCGCTGCGCTACCCCCAAGGTCTGGAGCGCTCGGAGCGGTTCCGCCACCCGGAAGAAGGCTACGTTGGACGCAGGGGGTGGTGTCTCTGCTCCGGGCCACTGAGCGGCGAGGACTCCGGCTGCGCCGCGTTCCATGGCATCACCGATGAACTGGTGACCGTTCGCTCGTTTGCCCGGAAGGGCGACGAAGAGATCGCCGGCGCCGGCCTCACGGGAGTCAACGACGATCCGGGGAAAGGCACGCTCCAGCGCGGCTGGTATGGGGACGTTGAGGAGCAACGATCCCAGGCCGTGTGCGATGTCCCTGCCGGTAAGCATTGGATGTTACGGGTTCTGCCCGATGGACTTAACAAGTGCGCTGTGGCTGGGTGGTATACGCCAATATACCAATATCTCTCGCATGATATTGCTGAAGACGGGCGCGGCCACCACGCCGCCCCAGGGTGAGTCCTGGGGATGGTCAATCTTCACGAGCACCACGGCGCGGGGGTTCTGGTAGGGCGCGAAGCCCACAATGGAGGCGATGGTGGTATCCGGGGTATAGGAGGTGGCGCCTGGTACCGAGGCGGTACCGGTCTTGACGCCCACTTTAAACCCCGATACCTGAGCGGCTATGCTGCCCTGTTCCGCCACCTGCAGCATCATATCCCGCATGGTCTGTGACACCTCAGGAGTAAGCACCCGGCGCACCTCCGTGGGCTGAATGGTGCGGGTTTCGTTGGGGCTTTCGATGCGCTGCACAATGTAGGGGCGCATCAGGGTGCCGCCGTTGACCACGGAGCTAACGGCAGTCACCAGTTGCAACGGCGTGACGCTGAGGCCCTGGCCGAATGAGTTGGTGGCGAGGTCAATGGGCCACCACTCCCCCACATCCTTGGGGGTGCGCACGCTGCCGGAGGCTTCTCCCGATAGGCCGGAATCTGTGGGCTGACCGAAGCCGAACTTCTGCACATACTCATAGAACTTGTCGGTGCCCAGCTGGTCGCTCACCCATACCGCGCCCACGTTGTTGCTATGGATGAGGAGTTCGGTCATGCTCTCCTCCCCGTAATGATGATAGTCCCAGGTCTGGATAGGCACACCGTATTTGATGGCCGGACCGTCGTCATTGTAGGTGGTGTCAGGCGTCACCACCCCCTCGTTAATGGCGGAGGACATGGTGATCAGCTTGAATGTGGAACCGGGTTCATAGAGGTCGGTTATCGCGCGGTTGCGGAAAAGCTCCACGGCGTCGGGATCGTCCACCGGCGGGTTGCGGAGATCGAAGTTGGGCCGGCTGGCCATCGCGAGGATAGCGCCGGTTTGCGGTTGCATCACGATGATAGAGCCGCCCGTGGCTTCATGCTTCTTGAGCGCGGCGTCCAGTTCCCGTTCCACAAAGCGCTGGATATAGCGGTCTATGGTGAGCACGAGATCGGCGCCGGCCTTGGGCCGGGTTTCGGATCGATATCCCAGGGGAATGGGGTCGCCGATACTGTCCCGCTCGAACACGAGCTTGCCTTCCACGCCGGCGAGGTCGCGATCGAAGTCGGCCTCGATTCCGGTAAGGCCGATCTTGTCCCGGCCGGTGATGCCGAGGAGCGTTGCGGCGAGGTTACCTTCGGGATACATGCGCTGAATACGCTCCTGGATCATGACGCCGGGGATGCGCATGTCGGCCAATACCTTGCCGGCCCCGTAGTCTAGGGTCTGGGTCAACATGACGGGCCGGGGCAATGCCTCCTCTGGCGCGCGCCCGGTGGGGCCGGGTGCCGGCGCACCGGTCTCCAAGGACTGGACGAGAGCCACGGGCTGCCTCTCGGCGGCGGCGCTTTCCACTGCGGCCTCGATAGTGCTAGGCGCTTGGCCGAGGGCCTTGGCCACCGCCGCCACGGCACGGTCTCGCTGCAATTTCGTGGTCACTTTCGAGGGGTCGATGGCAACTTCCCACCTGGCAATAGAGATGGCCAGAGGGTTGCCGTCGCGGTCATTGATGGCACCGCGGTGGGCGGGGATAGGCGCGGAGCTCCAATGGTTTTCGTCTGCCTGCTGCACAAACTCGTCGTGTTGGATGATCTGGAGGTAGCCAATGCGGCCAACCAGGGCAAGGGTGCATCCGGCTAGCGCAACTAGAAGTACAATTAGCCGCCACGGGCTAATACCATTACGGGAATGCATCACTACCTCCCTGGTTAAATGTGTCTAACAGCAGCCTCTCCCACCATGGGGAGGTAGGCGCCTGAGGTTGTACTGGTTGCTCAGCCTCCAGGCTTTTCTTCAACAAGGCGGGCGGCTCCGCGGGCAGCGTGTCAACGGTGACGTAGATATAGGAGGTGGCGGGCACCATCTTCAGGTATTCCATCGCTTCCCACTCGACCCGATTTAAGGAACGCAACGAACCCACTTCCCCGGCCAGCTCCCGGTTCTGCCGCTCCTTTAGCGCTTTAGTCTGCTCCAAACGCTCCACACTGTAACCGGCAGCGGCGGCCAAGCTGGTCTGCGCCAACAGGAGTGAGAATCCCGCCAAGATGACGATTCCCAGGAATGTGGCCAAGGTGCTTTGCAGGGGGATATGGAGCGCTGCGGAGCGTTCTTTTTCCGTTGCGATGGCGCTGTTCATGAGCCTGCCTCTGACCGCTGCCTACTAAAGCTTTTCCGCAACGCGGAACTTGGCGCTGCGGCTTGGGGGATTCTTTGCTACTTCTTCGGCGCGGGGACGGAGGGCGCGCCGAGTAATCCGTTTGAGTTGCGTCTTGTGGTTGCATACGCACACGGGGGCGGTTGGCGGGCAGACACAGTCCCGCGACTCCTGTTGGAAGAACTCTTTCACAATGCGGTCTTCCAGGCTGTGGAAGCTGATGACCACCAGGCGGCCGCCGGGGCGAAGGAGATGAAGGGCCTGGGGGAGGGCTTCTCGCAGGGTGTCCAGCTCGTTGTTCACGGCAATGCGGAGCGCCTGCATGGTCCTGGTAGCGGGATGGGTCCTGCCGCGCCGTCCCACGGCCATGGCAACGGTGTCGGCCAGTTGGGCCGACGAGCTAACCGGCCGGGCGGCAACAATGGCCCGGGCAATGCGGCGGGAGGCCGGCTCCTCACCGTAGCGGTAGATAAGGTCTGCCAGGGCCGCCTCGGGACAGCGGTTCACCACGTCGGCGGCGGTCAGGTGCTGGTGCGGGCCAAAGCGCATGTCCAGAGCGTGTGCATCGGTGAAGCTGAAGCCGCGAGTAGTGGACCGGAGCTGCATGCTGGATATGCCAAGGTCGAGCAGGATGCCGTCGACTTCAGTGAAACCCAGCTCCTCAGCGACGGGCTGGATGCCGCGGAAGTTGGTCTCCACTAAGATCGCATTGTCGCCAAAAGGCTCCAGCCGTGACCGGGCGATGGTCAATGCTTCGGGATCGGCGTCGAGGCCAAGCAGCGTGGCCCCGGGTCCAGCGGCGGTGAGCAGCGCAGCCGCGTGACCGCCGGCGCCGATGGTGCCGTCGATGTAGCGCCCCCCGGGTTGCGGGCGGAGTCCCTCCAGGGCCTCTTCCAGCATGACGGGGACATGGGGCACAGTGACCACGGGTCTTTCCTTCATTACCAGCATTGCCGTTGTACTAAGCATTGAGCCGCGCGGCGATCTGAACCAGTCCGGGCAGGGATGCCTCTTCCTGGAGCCAGCGGTCTTTGGCCCAAAGCTCGAGATGATCGTTGCTTCCCACCACCATGACCTCCTGAGCGATGCCGGCGTACTCTCGGATGTCGGAGGAGAGTAGCACTCGGCCCTGGCGGTCCAGCTCGCCGGGGAACGCGTTGCTGTAGAGGCTGCGGCGGAGCCGCCGGGCGTCTTCGTTGGTGAAAGACAGTGCTTCCAGGCGCTGCGTAAACTCCGTCCAACCATCGGGGGAGTAGAGGGTGATGCAGGGATCGATGCCAATGGCAAGCACGAGGCCCGCCTTGAAGGCGTCCCGATATCGAGGCGGGATGACGACGCGGCCCCGGTCATCCAGATTGTAGGGATACTTGCCAATGAACACTTCCCCAAACCTACCTAGTTATTCCTCTGACTCCCCATTTGTGGGTTAGCGACCTGCATATCTCGTGTGTAGGTTCTCCCGCTATCCCCATTTTTCCCCATTTAGATGTTCGTAGCCACCATTCTTTGCGCGGTCTTCCCCCGAGTCAAGAGCAACAAGTGTTCTATATTTGTGCGTTATGATATGCTCTCGAAGAGTGATGAGTACCACATTCGGTAGTATTGACAGGGCTGACGCAATATCTAGAACTCAGGGTGTACCGAGGTGCGGGTCGGGCCTATTTCAACGGCAAAAATTTTCTTGAAAATTCCTTGAAATTTCCCTGTGCTATACTGGCGGGGCGTCAATTTGAACTGCTGAACCGTCATGAACACTCCTGTTCACGCCATCCACAACCTTCTGCCCGTTGACGCGCCCGACGCGCTGCGTCAAGCCCAAAGCGCCTTGGTCGCCGGCAACCTGGTGGTAGCGCCTACCGATACGGTGTACGGCATCCTGGTCGACCCGCAGCAACCGGCAGCGGTGGAGCGAGTCTTTCAAGTGAAGGGACGTGACGCCTCTAAACCACTACAGATCTTTCTGGCGGCCCCTGAGCTGCTGAGTGACGTGGCGGCGGAGGTATCGGAGGTAGGGCAGCGGGTTGCAGCCCGCTTTCTTCCCGGCGGGCTGACCTTAGTGCTGAAGCGCAGGACCAGTGTCCCCGCGTATGTGGTAGCAGGTGGTGATACCGTGGGGGTCCGGGTGCCGGACCATCCGGTAATCCTGGCCTTGCTCCGTGCGGTCGGACGTCCGCTCGCGGCCACGAGCGCCAACCGCTCCGGTCAGCCGAGTCCGGTGACGGCGCAGGAGGCCGCGGCGCAGGTGGGGGGGGGGGCCGCATTGGTGCTGGATGGCGGGCCCTGCCCGGTCGGCCGGGAATCCACGGTACTGGATTGCTCCGGCCCGCGGCCCAGGCTGCTAAGACAGGGGGCCATCAGCCGCCAAGAGCTGGAAGCCGTTATTGGGACAGAACTACTCGTGTGAGGAACGCCATGCGTATCGCCATAGGTAGCGACCATGCCGGATTTCAACTGAAGCAAACTATCCTCACATTGCTCAAAGAGCTAGGCCATGACTATCAGGATTTCGGGTGCTACGAAGCCGCGGCGGTGGACTACCCGGACATTGCCGGGCCGCTAGCGGAAGCAGTGGCTGCGGGCGAGTTTCCTTTGGGAATCCTGGCCTGTGGGACCGGCGCGGGGATGGCGGTCTCCGCCAACAAAATCTCCGACGTGCGGGCCGTGGTGGCCCACGACGTGTTCACAGCCCGTCAGATGCGTCAACACCTGAACGCCCAAGTGCTGTGTCTGGGCGAACGGATTGTGGGCCCGGGACTGGCGCAGGAGTTAGTGCAGGCCTTTCTCACCGCCGACTTCGAGGGGGGCCGCCACGAACGCCGGGTCGATAAGATCCGGGCGATGGAACGGCGACACACGCCGGCAAGCGCCTAGCTACCGCGCCATGTCCGCTCCCCAGCCGCCGGAAGCGCTAGACCGCTACGCGTCGGCGGTGCACACCGAGATGCGGCAGACGCTAGCCGGCTTTGATTCCCCACTACATACCATGGGACGCTACCACCTAGGGTGGCTGGCCGCGGATGGCTCTCCTGTCGAAGGAGATGGAGGTAAGGGACTGCGGTCTACCCTGTGCCTCCTGGCGTGCGAAGCGGTGGGGGGCGAGCACTGGGCGGCGCTGCCGGCCGCCGCGGCACTGGAACTGTTCCATAATTTCTCTCTGGTGCATGACGATATTCAGGACGGCAGTCCGGAGCGACGGCACCGGCCCGCGGTGTGGGCACTCTGGGGATCGTCGCAGGCCATCAACGTGGGGGACAGCCTGTTCGCCTTTGCCCGATTGGCGCTGCTGCGATTGCCGGAGCGCGGCGTGGCACCGGGTCTGGCGCTCTACCTCGCGGAGTTGCTGGACCGCACGTGCCTGCGGCTCTGCGAGGGGCAGTATCTGGACCTCACCTTCCAGGACCGGCAGGACATCACCATTGATGACTATTTAGGGATGATCGACGGGAAGACCGCCGCGCTTATCGCCACGGCGTGCGTCATGGGCGCTGCCATCGGATCGAAGCAACCGGGGCCGAGAGAGGCGTTCCACTCCATCGGCCACAACCTGGGATTGGCATTCCAGATCCGGGACGACGTGCTGGGCATTTGGGGAGTGAGCGAGACCACGGGCAAGCCGGTGGCGGAGGATATCTTCTCCAAGAAGAAGAGCTACCCGGTGGTGTACGCCTTTAACCATGCGCCGCAGCCGCTGCAGAAGGAACTGACGTTGATCTACGCTCAAACCGAGCTGCTGGACAAGGATGCACAACGGGTGCTGGACATCTTTGCCGAGACGGGGGCGCAGCGCGCGGCGGAGCAAGCCGCGCGTGGCTATTGCGATGTCGCGCTGGATAAGCTGCACGGGTTAGGCCTGCACAACGGGGCAATCGATCAGCTGGCGCAACTCGCAAGATTCGCCATTGATAGAGAGTATTGATCATGAACAAACAGACGGTCCGTGACGTCGACGTGAAGGGCAAGCGAGTGCTGGTACGGGTTGACTTCAACGTACCCCTGGACAAGAGCAGCGGCGAGGTGGCTGACGAAACCCGCATCCGGGCTGTGCTGCCAACCATTGCCTACCTCTGCGATCAGGAGGCCAAGGTGGTGCTGTGCTCTCACCTGGGGCGGCCGGACGGCAAGGTGGTGGAAGGGTTGCGGTTGACGCCGGTGGCCAGGCGCCTAAGCGCGCTGCTGGACCGGCCGGTGAGCACCACCAGCGACTGCGTGGGGACAGGAGTGGAGGCCGCGGCGGCCGCGCTACCGCCGGGCGGCGTGCTGCTGTTGGAGAACCTGCGGTTCCACCCCGAGGAGGAGCAGAATGAGGCGGGCTTTGCCCAGGCGCTGGCGAAGCTAGCGGACGTGTACGTGAATGACGCCTTCGGGGCGGCGCATCGGGCCCACGCCTCCACCGCTGGGGTAGCGGCGTACCTGCCCGCCGTGGCCGGATTGCTGATGCAGAAAGAGCTGGATTTCATTGGCGGGGCCTTGGAGCAGCCGCAGCGTCCCTTCGTAGCGATCCTCGGTGGGGCTAAGGTAAGCGACAAGATCAAGGTAGTGGAGAACCTCCTGACCAAAGTAGATACGCTGATCATTGGTGGGGGAATGGCGAACGCGTTCCTGATGGCCCAGGGCTACGGAGTGGGGTCGTCCCGGGTGGCAGAGGGTGACCCCGACCACGCCCGCAAGGCGTTGGAAGGCGCGCAACGGCGGGCTGTGCAGGTGCTGTTGCCCACGGACGCGGTGGCGGCGGACCAGTTCGATGCGGAGGCGGCCCACGCCACGGTACCGGTGGGGGAGACGCCTGCGGGCTGGATGTTGTTGGACATTGGGCCGGAGACACGTGAGCGCTACGCTGCGGCGGTACGGGGAGCCAAACTGGTGCTGTGGAACGGCCCGATGGGGGTGTTCGAGTTTCCAGCCTTTGCCGAGGGCACCGGGGCTGTGGCCCGCGCGTTGGCGGAATGCGGCGGCACTACTATTGTGGGCGGTGGCGAGACGGCGCAGGCGGTGGAGGAGCTGGGGGTGGCGGACCGGATTACCCATGTATCCACGGGCGGGGGCGCCACGCTGGAGTTCTTAGAAGGCCGGGAGCTGTCCGGCGTGGCAGCGCTGCGGGACAAGTGACGAGCGTAGGCATCAGCTATACTGGACACGCGCGAGATCGAATGCTGGCCCCTGGGATGCATTGACTGCGCTAACGTCTTGCCATGCGCCCAGCAACAAAGCAACCGCTTCTAGTAACGTAACCGGCTTTCTATGACAACAATGAGCACTATATGCCTAAGGGGGCACTGACTCATGGCAAGTATTGAACTAATGACGGAGCTTTCGGTGGAGACGCCGAGCAAGATCCTGATGCTGGTGGCGGATGGTCTGGGCGGCCTGCCCGGTCCGGACGGCCTGAGTGAGCTGGAAGTGGCCCGCACGCCGAACCTGGACCAACTGAACGCAGAGAGCATCTGCGGCCTGATCCAGCACGTGCCGGCGGGCCTCACTCCCGGCAGCGGGCCGGGCCACCTGGCGCTTTTCGGGTACGACCCGCTGGTGTTCGACATTGGCCGGGGAGTGCTTGAGGCGTTGGGAATCAACTTCGATCTGCAGCCCAGTGACCTTGCGGCGCGCGGTAACTTCTGCACGATGGACGCGGATGGCCTGATTACCGACCGGCGCGCGGGGCGCATTGCCACCGACCTGAACGTGCAGCTCTGCAACGAGTTGCGGGAGAAGGTGCGGCTGGAGGGCGTGGAGACCTTCATCGAGCCGGTGGAGGGCTACCGCTTCGCGCTGGTACTGCGAGGTGAGGGTCTAGCGGATGGCCTAACCGAGACCGATCCACAGCGGGAGGGAGTCGCGCCCTTCGAGGTGGAGGCGCGTCGCCCTGAAGCAGCCAAGTCGGCCCGGCTTGCCAATGAGTTCATCGCTCAAGCGAAGGCGGTGCTGAAGGACAAGTCGCCGGCCAACATGGTGATGCTGCGGGGCTTCGCCAACAAGCCGGGGATGCCTTCAATGCGGGAGGTCTACAAGCTACGCTCCGCGGCGGTGGCCGTGTACCCGATGTACTGCGGCCTGGCGAGCCTGGCAGGGATGGACCTGTACGCCGGCGGCAAGACTTTTCGGGATGAGGTGGAGGTCACCCGCAAGATCTGGAACGACTATGATTTCATCTACCTGCACTTTAAGTGGGCGGACTCGGCGGGAGAGGACGGCGACTTTGCAGGGAAGGTGGCGCGCTTGGAGGAGCTGGACGAGAGCATCCCGGACGTCCGGGCGCTGAACCCCGACGTCCTGATGGTGACCGGCGATCACTCGACGCCCGCGGTGCTCAAGGCGCATAGCTGGCACCCGGTACCGTTCTTGCTGCACGCGCCCTGGCGCTATCCGGACGACGTGCGGGCGTTCTCGGAGCGGGAGTGCCGCAACGGCGAGCTGGGCCGTTTCCCGGCCACCGACGTGATGCCGCTGGCGATGGCCCACGCAATGAAGCTAACGAAGTTCGGGGCGTAGGAACAAGGAACCGTAACCGTCTATGACGAGTGGGCAGTTGGGAATGGAGTAAGCGCTGCCCCTGCCCAAATTGATACCGACGCGCCCAAGCGGGGGGTGAAACGCTACAGTAGCGTTGTCTAGCGTTTTCCAGACGGCTTCCCCAGGGCATGTACCCCAGCCGCTTGCGTAAGGGGGCAAGGGGTATTATCCTTGCTCGCACGAGCGCCCGTCATTGGACGTTGGCGTCTTATCTTCTATCCAGTGGTGAATTATGCCAAGAACACCCCTGATTGCAGGGAACTGGAAAATGAACACGACATTGGAAGAGGCGACAGCCCTGGCCGCCACCATTGTGCAGGGAGTGCGCAGTCTCAGCGACGTGGAGGTCGTGCTGTGCCCGCCGTTTATCTCGCTGGCTGCGGCTAAAGAAGCCACGAAGGGAAGCCCAGTCGGGGTTGGGGCGCAGAACATGTACTTCGAAGAGAAGGGCGCCTTTACGGGGGAGACATCCCCCATTATGCTAAAAGACCTTTGCGCCTACGTCATCCTTGGCCATTCGGAGCGACGCTCGCTCTTCCGGGAAACCGACGATGCGGTGGGCCGGAAGGTTGCGGTGGCCGTGGCGAATGAACTAAAGCCCATCCTCTGCGTGGGCGAGACCGCGCATGAGCGGCAGAGCCAGCGGGCAGAAGGGGTGGTAACGGCTCAGATACGAGATGGGCTGAGCCGTATTAAGCCGGACGGGACACTGGTCATTGCTTATGAGCCGGTGTGGGCTATTGGTTCCGGGGTTCCTGCTACGCCGCAGACAGCCAATGAGATGTGTGGGTTTATCCGGCGCGAGGTGGCTCAGCGTTTTTCCCAGGAGGTGGCACGGGACGCGCGGGTGCTTTACGGCGGGTCGGTCACGTCCAAGAACATTGGGGAGTTCATGAGCCAATCGGATATTGATGGAGCATTGGTGGGTGGCGCCAGCCTCCAGGCTGAAGAATTCATCGCAATAGCACGCGTAACGGCCGGGGGATGAGTAACCGTCCCCTTAACTGAACAGGTCTAGTGGACATGTCCGGTTCACTTCGCCGGAGGCAGGGAGCATAGCGACTACGGCAAGATTGTTGGTGGCGGTGGTTGGCCCAACGGCGGTCGGCAAGAGCGCCGTTGGGCTGGAAGTGGCCGAACAAGTCGGCGGAGAGATTGTGTCCGCCGACAGCCGCCAAGTGTACATCGGCATGGACATCGGTACGGCCAAGCCGTCGCTTGAGGACCGCCAGCGGGTGCCGCACCATCTCGTGGACATCGTAGCCCCGGATGAAGCGTTCACGGTTGCGCATTATCGAGCGCGAGCGATGGCTGCAATTGAGGGCATCTTCCAGCTGGGGCGAGTGCCGTTGCTGGTAGGCGGCAGCGGTCTGTACGTGAAGGCGATCACGCAAGGACTTACTATCCCTGCGATCCCCCCGGACCCGGAGTACCGCCGCCGCATGGAGGAATGGGCACAACAGGAAGGGGCGGAAGTCCTGTTCCAGCAACTCCAAGCGGTGGACCGCGCGGCGGCGGACCACATACACCCCGCGAACCTGCGGCGCGTGATACGGGCACTGGAGGTATTTGAGAAGACGGGTACGCCGTTTTCCCGGCTCCAGCACACGGCACCCCCGCCGTTTGACGTGGTGACGGTGGGCCTCACGCAGGAGCGGGGTGCGTTGTATGAGGCGATAGACCTGAGAGTGGACCGAATGTTTGCGCAAGGTCTAGTGGAGGAAACGGCACGGTTGTTCGCGCAGGGGTATGCTCCCACGCTCTCCGCACTAAGCAGCATCGGCTACAAACAGGCCGGCGCGCATCTCCACGGGGTGTTAACCCTAGACCAGGCCATCGAGCGGACCAAATTCGATACACACCGCTATGTCAGGCAGCAATCCGCCTGGTTTTCCCTTCGTAACCCAGCAATCCGATGGTTTGACGTGACTGCGGGGCGAGAACGAGCGGTCGACGCAGTGCGCCAATTTGCTACCGGAGCATTGACACAGGCATAGTTCACGGCCGCACGGACGTGGGGTGGGGCGATAAGCACGCTCACAGTGGTTGTGGGCAACGAATGGTGGCCGCCGCCCCGCCGCCAAGCTCCTAGGCACTGACGCTCCCTGCTCGCTCGAGCCGCTCCACTTGCCGTGGCCTCAGCGTGCTGACTATTATGGTAGGGTAGTCAGCATAGACAAAGCGAGTATGGGGAGACTCCTGCTCGTGAGGGATGCGCCATGAAGTTTGTGAAGATGCACGGCACTGGCAATGATTTCGTGATGGTGGACGGGCGGGGTATGGCGCCCCAAGATTGGGCGTCGCTGTCCCGAACGGTATGTGATCGTCGTTTCGGCGTGGGGGCGGACGGGCTGATGCTGCTGTTGCCTTCAGACAAAGCGGACTTACGCATGCGCATGTGGAATCCGGACGGCTCCGAAAGCGAGATGTGCGGCAACGGCATCCGCTGCTTCACCAAGCTGGCGTTTGAGGAGGGGATTGTAGCGGGGGACCGGCGGGAGTTTGCCGCGGAGACCGGCGCAGGGGTGCTGACGCTACGACCGATGTGGGAAGACGGCCACGTTGCGCAGGTGCAGGTGGACATGGGGGCGCCCATATTTGAGCCGGAACGTGTGCCCGTAGCCGCCACCGCAGCAGGCGTGGAGCCAGACGGCTCGGGCCTCCGCTGGGTACGGGACCACGCGCTTACTGTGGATGGCAGGACGCTGTCGGTGGCCTGCGTGTCCATGGGTAATCCCCATGCAATCTTTTTCACCGAAGAGCCGCTTGAAGACTTTCCCCTGGCAACGCTAGGGCCGCTGGTGGAGCACCACGCGTTCTTTCCCAATCGCGTGAACTTCCACGTAGCCACTGTGCAGCACCGCGGCCGCATCAGCATGCGGCACTGGGAGCGCGGCGCCGGTATGACGCTGGCCTGCGGAACGGGAGCGTGCGCCACCGCGGTGGCGGCGCGGCAGCTTGGGCTGACCGATGCGCAGGTAGAGGTGGCGGTACCTGGCGGCGCGCTGACCATCGAGTGGCAGGGCGAGGGGACGGTGCTGATGACCGGCCCGGCGGAGCGGGTCTTTGCCGGCGAGTGGTCGTCATTTTCATAGAGCTTTATAGCGGAGCAATCTCAGTAATGAGCCATTGGATTAGCCGGGATTAGCCATTTTACGCCATGACCAATGAGCAGACGCCCGTAGGCGTGCCCGAGTATGCCGCCACGGCGACTCCTTCCACTGCCGAGCCCACTCCGCCTACTTGCGTGATGAGCATCCATGCCCATCCCGACGATCAGGAGTTCACGGTGGGCGGGACCCTGGCCAAGTGGGCTAAGGCGGGGAGCCGGATCATCACTGTGTGTGTCACCAGCGGCACGGGTGGCTCCAACAAATACACGCCGCTCACCATGACCCGGGAGGCCCTGCGCCCGATCCGGGAAGAGGAACAGCGCAACGCTTGCCGGGTGCTGGGCATCGAGGATGTGGTGTACCTGGGCTATCAGGACGGCGAGTTGGTGCCCACGATTGAGCTGCGCAAGGAGCTGACCCGCCTCATCCGGACCTACCGCCCGGACGCGGTCATCACCGGGGACCCCACCGTCCGGTTCTACGGTAACTTTTACATGAACCACCCGGACCACCGCGCGACGGCGGACGTGGCGCTGGATGCAGTGTTTCCGTCGGCGGAAACCAGGCTGATCTTCACCGAGCTGCTCGATGAAGGGCTGGAGCCACACCAAGTCCAGCGAGTGTTCATCCACGGCTCGGAGCATCCCGACACCTACATCGACATCAGCGAGAGCTTGCCGACGAAACTGGCGGCGTTGCATGAGCACCGCAGTCAGATGGGGGAGTGGGACCCCACCGAGATGATCACCAACTGGGCGAAGGAGATCGGCGCCGCCCGCGGCCTGGAGGCGGCGGAGGCCTATCGCCTTATGGTGCTTGGCGGGCCATAACCGCTGCCCTCTTCCCTGCCTCCACCCCCGTCATTGCGAGGAGCCTGTGACGTGGCAATCTGGGGTGGGGTGGCGTGCGGTACTTCGGCTTCGGCGAGTGTGGTCTCCATGGTGGCTCGGACCATCCCCCTGGCCCCCTTCCTTTCAGGAAGGGGGAATGTAAAGAAAAGTAGTGATGGAGGCACATCCTCCATACCTCCTGCCGGAGGGGTTGCGCCCTTCTGGACTCCCCGCTCCCCTCCCAAGCGCCCAGATTGCTTCGCTGCGGCTCGCAATGACGGGAAGCGGGGGGGCGCCGAGTACCTTGGGCAGTGCCATCTAAGCATTGTCTCGGCGCCACTGCCTCATAAGTGCTGAACGAGTACCCGGTGTTGGCGGGCGGCTGGCGAAGGGCTATCCTGTGGGAGCGAGGTGATCCATGTCAGCTTCAGTTACTCAGTCCGCATACGGTGTGAGCGTAACGCTTGACGTTATGGTGCCCATGCGGGACGGCGTTCGCCTGGCTGCGGACGTTTACCGGCCCGCGGTGAACGACGAGGCGCTAGCGGGCCCATCCCCCACCCTGCTGCTGCGCACCCCCTACGATAAGCGCGACCCCATTGGCCGCCGGCAGAACGGAGAGCACTGGGCGCGACAGGGATATGTGAGTGTAATCCAGGACTGCCGGGGGTGCTACGCCTCAGAGGGAGAGCTGTCCTTCCTGCGCCAGGAAGCCGAGGACGGCTACGACACCATGGCCTGGTTGACGCAGCAGCCGTGGTGCAACGGCAAGATCGGAACGCATGGGTACTCCTACATGGCGTGGGTCCAGAGCGCGCTGGCGAACCTAAACGCGCCAGGACTGACCGCCATGTGGCCCAGCATGGGCGGCTCCCACGCCTACACCTCCACAGTGCGGCATGGCGGCGCGTTCGAAGTGCGGTTTCTTTGCTGGGCCTTTTGGCACGCCGCGCTGAACACCAACCGAACCCTGAAGCCGGACCAGGCCGCGGTGGACCGGCTGAACGGGACGGACATCCGGGAGCAACTGCGTTGCCTGATCAGCGAGCCAGAGGCGGTGCTTCGGGGATTGCCGGCGCCGTACCAGGCGTGGCTACGGGACGTATTCACCTCCGCCGACTACTCCGATTACTGGAGCCATCCGGCTCTGGGCCTTTCTGAGCACTGGGAGGAGCACGCCGATGTTCCGGTGTATGTCACCGGGGGCTGGTACGACTCTTACACGAGAGCGGCGTTCGAGAATTTTGTGGGGCTGTCTCAGCGTAAACGGGGGCCGGTCAAGCTGCTGATGGGCCCCTGGGTGCATGGCGACGTGACCATGGAGCAGTCCTGGGCGGGCGACGTGGCGTTCGGTCCGGCGGCCGCGCTGACGAGCTATCAGGAGGTGCAGCGCCAGTGGTTCGACCACTGCCTGAAGGGTATTGAGACCGGTATCGAGGCAGAGCCGCCGCTAAAGCTGTTCATTATGGGCGGCGGCGACGGCCACCGAACGCCAGAGGGCAGGCTGTTCCACGGAGGACGCTGGCGGGCGGAACAGGATTGGCCACTGGCCCACACCCGCTTCACGGAGTTCTTTTTGCAACCAGATGGCGGGTTGGGATTGCAGCCGTCCACCTCCGCCGACGCGTGTACTCATTACGCGTTCGACCCGGAGAATCCGGTGCCCACAGTGGGCGGGAACATCTCGTCGCTACATGCGCTGCGGCCATGGCCGCTCACCGGTGCGGAGCTGACGCTCATCCCCCGAGTACTGCGAGTGGAGCCAATCTGCCCTGGAGGCGCGTTCGATCAACGGGACACCGAGGGGCGGCCGCTGGCGGAACGGCCGGACGTGCTGGTGTTCCAGACCGAGCCGTTGGCTGAGCCTACGGAGGTGACCGGGCCTATCGAGGTGCGGCTGTTCGTGGGGTCAAGCGCGCCGGACACCGACTTCACCGCGAAACTCATCGATGTGTATCCGCCCAATGCCGACTACCCGGAGGGGTACGCGCTCAACCTGAGCGACTCCCTTATGCGGGCCCGCTATCGGGAGTCGTGGTCGGAACCGGAGCTGCTGCGTACAGGGGTGGTCTACGAGCTCACCATCACGCTCTATCCCACCGGCAACGTGTTTGGGCAAGGCCATCGCATCCGGCTGGACATCTCCTCCAGCAACCACCCCCGCTTCGACGTGAATCCCAATACCGGGGAACCGATTGGCCGCCACGTGCGCGTGCAGATAGCTACGAACACGGTGCACCATAGCGCGCGTTTTCCCTCACGCATAGTGCTGCCAGTGATCACAGCGTTATGATCGCGTACCAGTCTGCCGCTCCCGCGCCAATGGCCACTGCGCCGTTGGCTCGAGTGGAGCGACCTGCGCCTGCGCCCGGGCCGGGCGAGGTACGGCTGCGGGTAGCCGCCTGCGGGATCTGTCATACCGACCTGCACGTGCTGGAAGGCGATCTCCCGGCCCACAAGCTGCCCATTGTGCCTGGACACCAGATCGTGGGACGAGTGGACACGGTGGGTAAGGGCATAACCGGCCTGAGGGTTGGCGAGCGGGTGGGCATGCCGTGGCTGTATGCCACCTGTGGCGTCTGCGTCTACTGCCGGAGCGCACGGGAGAATCTGTGCCGGGAGGCGCGCTTCACCGGCTACGACGTGGACGGCGGCTGCGCGGAGTATGTCGTTGCGCGGGAGGGTTTCGTGGTACCGCTGCCGGAGCGATCAGCGATGAGGCGGCGGCGCCGCTGCTGTGCGCCGGGGTCATCGGCTACCGGGCGCTGCGGATGGCAAAGCTGCAGCCTGGAGAACGGCTGGGCCTGTATGGCTTTGGCGCTTCGGCGCATCTCACCATTCAGGTGGCGGTGCATCAGGATACACAAGTGTACGTGTACACCCGCTCGTCTGAACACCAGCGCCTTGCGCTGGAGCTGGGAGCAGCCTGGGCCGGCAGCGCCGAGGCGCCGCCAAAGGCCCCACTGGATGCCGCCATCATCTTCGCGCCGGCAGGTTCTCTAGTGCCGGCTGCGTTGCGGGCACTGGACCGGGGCGGACGACTGGTGCTCGCGGGCATCTATATGTCGCCGATACCGGAGCTGCCATACGCTGACCTGTACCACGAGCGGTCGGTGCAGACGGTGGCCAATGCAACCCGGGAGGACGCCACCGAGTTCATGCGGTTGGCCGCGGAGATACCGGTGCGGACTGAGGTGCAGCGTTTCCCCCTGTCCGAGGCGAACCGGGCGTTGCAACTACTGAAGGCGGGGCAGATCCAGGGCGCTGGGGTGCTGGTAGTGGAGTGAGCGAGCGCGGGGTTCGTCTCGTTCTTCGGAGAACAGCGAGAGCCTGAGACCAATCTCCGGACCCGAAGTGGTGATTACGCGACATAAGTGATAGATTATCAATATCTCATATACGCTCATTGCTCAGGAGGCTCCATGAGTACTCAGGCTAAGCCACAGGCGCCGGCCGCAATGTCAGGGTTAAGCGGCGTGATCATCTCATCGGACTCGCATGTCATGGAGCCGCACGACTTATGGGTGGAGCGGCTGCCGGCCGAGTTCAAGGCTGCTGCGCCGCAGTTCCCGCCGCCCAAAGTGGGGGACGGTTTCCAGTTCCACCCCGGCGGGCAGGACCCGCGGGCGCGGGTGCAGGAGATGGCGGTGGATGGCGTGTGCGCCGAGGTGCTCTATCCCTCACTGGGGCTCACGCTCTTCGGGCTGGATGATGCTGCGCTGCAAGAGGCGTGCTTTCGGCTGTACAACGACTGGCTTATCGAGTATTGCCAGGTGGCCCCCCATCAGCTCCTGGGGATCGCGTGCCTTGCCGCCTATGACATCGACCACGCGGTGCAGGAGCTGGAGCGTTGCCATAAAGCGGGACTGCGGGGCGCGCTGGTGTGGCAATCGCCACATCGGGATCTGCCGTTCACCGGCCCGCACTATGATCGGCTGTGGGCGGCGGCGCAGGAGATGGACATGCCCATCAGCCTGCACATCCTGACCGGTCACAACTACAGCAAGTTCCCCGAGGCGCGCAAGGGGGCAGAGCTGTACCGCGGCAGCGTAAACTTGAAGCTGCATGAGGCCGCGGGCGGGCTTTTCGATTTCATCTTCTACGGCGTGCTGGACCGCTTTCCGCGGCTCAAGCTGGTGCTGGTGGAGAACGAGATCGGCTGGCTGCCCTTCTACTTTCAGCAGTGGGACTACTATTATCACCGGCATACCAAGCTGGCCCCGGTCAGCCTACAGCTGGACCCCAGCGGGTACTTCAAGCGGCAGGTGTACGCCAGCTTCTTCAACGACACCGTGGGCGGGCGCTGCCTGGAATGGTGGGGCCAAGACAACTGTATGTGGTCGAATGACTTTCCCCACGGCAACTCCACCTGGCCGAACTCCTTGGATGTGATCGCCCGTGACTTGGGCCACGTGCCTCAAGAGGCAGTGATCAAGCTGGTGCGGGACAATGTGGTGCGGTTGTACGGGATAGACCTGGATCGCCTGGCCTAACGGGTGGCGCCATTAGGCCCGGCCCCAATTGACTCCTGCTCTGCCCGACTTCGTGTAACCGCACTGAGGAGTTGCTGACCTTCGCTTGCGGGTACGGGTCATCTATTACGTGTAGCTGGCACGCTGGGCAGGCACGCTGAGTTGGACCACAGCCCTGAATGGGTGGAGAAGGCGCAATAGGCTACTGGTGCGGCGCCTCCACCACCCGGATGCGCCGGCTGGCTTCGGTAGCGTGATGGCGGGCTTGCTCCACAGTGGCGGCGCGGGCCAGGGCCACGCCCATACGGCGGTAGTTGCGGGCATTGGGCTTGCCAAAGATGCGCACGTCGGTTCCCGGCACAGTCAGGCTGTCCGGGATGCCCTCATAGGCTACGGCGGGCATCTCCTGATGGGCGAGGATGACGGCGCTGGCGGATGGTCCGTACACCTCGATGGTCTTCGGGATAGGTAGCCCCAGAATGGCACGGGCATGGAGGTCGAACTCGCTGAGGGGCTGGCTGATGAGGGTGACCATGCCGGTGTCATGGGGGCGAGGCGAAAGCTCACTGAAGATGACCTCCCGTTCGCCGCGCGGCACGAAGAACTCGACGCCAAAGATGCCGACGCCGCCGAGGCCGGTGACCACCCTCGCCGCGATGCGCTGGGCTTCCGCCACTAGTGCGTCGGGCATGGGGCAGGGCTGCCACGACTCCTGGTAGTCGCCCCGCTCCTGCCGGTGGCCCACGGGCGGGCAATAGAGCACGCCCTGGTTGCGGGTGGCAATGGTGAGCAGGGTGATCTCGTAGGCGAAGTCGATGAACTCCTCCACGATGACCCGGGGCCGGTCACCCCGCATACCGCTGAGCGCGTAGTCCCAAGCCCGACCGATGTCATTGGGTGAGGGGACCATGGTCTGGCCCTTGCCGCTACTGGACATCACCGGCTTCACCACTACGGGGTAGCCGAGGCTTGCGCCCGCCGTGCTGAGCTCCTCAGCAGACTCGGCGTAGGTGAAGCGGGCCGTGCGGACGTCGAGCTCGCCCGCGGCGTAGTTGCGGATGCGGTCACGGTTCATGGTCATGTTGACTGCGCGGGCGCTGGGCACCACGAAATAGCCCTGGGCTTCCACCTCCAGCAGGATGTCGGTGTTGATGGCCTCGATTTCGGGGACGATGAGGTTGGGTCGGTGCTTGTGGACGGCGGCGAGAAGCTGCGTGCCGTCCAGCATGCTGAACACCTCCGAGCCGTCGGCCACCTGCATGGCGGGTGCTCCGGCATAGCTGTCGCAGGCGATGACGGTGCAGCCGAGGCGCTTGAGGGAGATGACCAGCTCTTTGCCAAGCTCGCCGGAACCGAGGAGGAGGATTTTTTTCATGCGGGTTGTGGTGATCCTCGATGGCTTCGATGGCTATTGTAGGCTGCGTGTTTGCATATGGCCGAAACGTTGCCTCACGCTACATTGCAGCCCACTATAGCTCCCACAGCTCATTTATCCGTTATCTTTGGGTCGAACGTGAGGGAAATGGAGTTGACGCAGTGGCGGGTGTTATTGGGGGTGAAGCCTTCACCGATGAAGACGTGGCCGAGGTGGCCGCCGCAGGCTGCGCATTCGATCTCGGTGCGCATGCCGTCCGGATCGGGGAGGTGCTTCACGGCGTTGGGAATCTCCTGGTCAAAGCTGGGCCAGCCGCAGCCGGAGTGGAACTTGGTATCGGAGATGTAGAGGGGGGCGTTGCACCGCCGGCAGTGGTAGGTGCCCTCTTGGAAGAACTCGTCGTACTTGCCGGTGAAGGGGCGTTCGGTGCCCTTGTGGACGATAACCGACTCTTCTTCTCTGGTGAGGGGGTTCAGGTCCATGATGTGCCTCCAGCGCTGGTGTACCCTCCAATCGTAGCGCAAAGAGATGGGAAGATCGAGAGGTGTGGCGCCGTTGGCGACGGTCTCTAATGTCTGAAAGGGTGCGTGCTTCTTTCTAGCCACCCACCCGGTTCTGGACGTAATCTGGGGTCACCCCCCGACATCCCCGGCCTTTTTCATTGATGCTTTCTGATGGGGGCGTATCATGAAAGCGCACTTTTTTTGATACGCGGGCAGGAGGTTAGAATGATCACTCGGATTCATGCGGAGGCCAACGGCGAGACGCATCTGACGGATATCCACATCGAGCTGGCGCCGGCAGAGGGCGAGCCCGGTGCGTCGGGGACGCTGTTTGGGAAGATTGCGGAGGGGCCGCTGCGCTTCCGGCGCTTTGAGCCAGAACTGCACATGGACTGGCACGCGGCACCGCGCCGCCAGTTCATTGTCATCACGTCAGGCGCGATGGAGATCACCACCACGGACGGCACGGCACGAGCTTTTCCCGCGGGGAGCATCCTCCTGGCGGATGATGGCGGCAGTAAGGGCCACTTGACGCGCGCGGCGAACGGGAAGAGCTGTGGCTTCTTCACGATCCCTTGTCTGGGGATCCCGGGGGATTAGGAAGCGTAGCCGTTTTAATCAAAACGGATTACAGGGGTAAGGAAGCGGCTAATCTAGAAGGCCTGGGATGGGTTCTACGAGGAGTTCGTTGCGCTCCAGGCTGATGTCTGGCACTACGTCTTTAAGGGCGGGGATGAGGTACTCCCGACCGTCCTCGCGCTGCACGATGTAGACGTCGTTGCTGCCGGTACGAAGGACATCGGTGACCTCGCCGAGGTCGCGGCCGTCGGTGGTGCGGGCGCGGAGGCCGATGATCTGGTCGACGAAGAACTCCCCCACGGCGAGGGGCATGAGATCGGCTTCGGGGATTTCGAGGAGGGCGCCGTTCAGGGTTTCGGCTTGGTTGCGGGTAGTAACGGTGTCTAGGGCAAGAATAATGCCGCCGGCAGGCGTCCGGCGGCTGCGGGTTATAGTGCAGGGTTCACGGTTGAGGAAGAGGCGGGCGCCCTTATCAAAGCGGTGGGGGTTATCGGAACGCGTCTCGACCTTGAGGTCGCCCCGGATGCCCCAGGCGGCAAGCACGCGCCCGACGGTGTAGAAGGCCTCAGCCAAGGCCGGGGTCAGACCTCTTCGTCGAGGCTCTGCTCGGGGGTTTCATCCGCGTCTACCGCGGCCTGCCCCTGCTCTTCCTGGCCGTTGGTAATGCTGAGCACGGGTTGGATGTGCGCCCGCTGCCCGCTGTTGGCCGCGGCGACTTTGAGAAGGTTGCGCATGGCCTGGGCAATGCGGCCCTGCTTGCCGATGACACGGCCCATGTCTCCGGGCTCAACAACCAACTGGATGACGGTACGGTTGCTGTTGGAGGTCTCGGTGACGTTGACGCCGTCTGGGTTGTCCACCAGGGAGGTGGCGATGTATTCGACGAGTTCTTTCATGGTGGGCTACTTTTCGGCTTCGGCGGCGGGCGCTTCGGCTTCGGCTACGGGCGCTGCTTCGGCTTCGGCTACGGGCGCTGCTTCAGCTTCGGCTACGGGCGTTTCGGCTTCTGCTACGGGCGCTGCTTCGGCTTCGGCAGCGGGCGCTTCGGCTTCTGCGACGGGCGCTTCGGCTTCTGCGGCGGGCGCTTCGGCTTCTGCGGCGGGCGCTTCGGCTTCTGCAGGGGGCGCTTCAGCTTCGGCAACGGGTGCTGCCTCGGCTTCTGCGGCGGGCGCTTCGGCTTCTGCGGCGGGCGCTTCGGCTTCGGCTACGGGTGCTTCGGCTACGGCAACGGGTGCTGCTTCGGCAACGGGTGCTGCTTCGGCAACGGGTGCTGCTTCGGCAACGGGTGCTGCTTCGGCTACGGCGGCGGGCGCTGCAGCGAGTGCCGGCGCAGGCGCAGCAGCGGCGACCGCGGCTTTATGATGGACACCGCGCTGGACCAGCCGGCTCAGCGATTTCTGAGGCAGCTTAACTTCGGTGCTCTGGTAGAGCAGGCGGGCAACGGTCTCAGTGGGCTGGGCGCCGTTGCTGATCCACCGCTGGATCTTGGCCTCGTCCACCACGAGGGTGGCGGGTTTGGTGATGGGGTTGTAGTGTCCCAGGGTCTCGAGGAAGCGGCCGTCTCGGGGGCCACGGGATTCGGCGGCGACGATGCGGTACATCGGCCGTTTGGTGGCTCCTACGCGGCGCAGGCGGATTTTGACCAAGCTAGGTTCCTCCTTAGGGGCGCGGTGTCGCGCGTTGCACAACAGTATCAGGTATTTGGAGTCATTGTAGCAGAGCAGGCGGGTTGCGGGAAGGGGAAGGGGCAGATTAGTGAAGCTGGGGAACACTCCCGGTGCCCCTATCAAAGGGGCGTAGGCCCTCTGGACTTCCTGTTTGGGGGCGAAGCTCTCATCGAGGGAGAGGAGTGGCAGCTATCGTAGTAGGCCAGAGGCAAAGCCTTTGGATTGGGTGGCGAGGGCGATGGCAGCGGCGTGGGCGTGCGCTTCGAGCGCGTCGTCCAGAGGGGTGAGACGGGCCTCCTGGCCGTGGCGGGCGAGGGCGAGACGCAGCAGGCGGTCGGTGAAGATAGGGTTCTTGGGAAGGAGGGAGCCGTGGAGGTAGGTGCCGAAGGCGTTGCGGTAGACGGCGCCTTCGTCGCCGTCCGTGCCGTTGTTGCCGTAGCCGTGGACCACCCGCGCCAGGCGCTGGCAGCCAGGGCCGAGGTAGGTGCGGCCACCGTGGTTCTCGAAGCCAACCAGGGTCTCGGCGTCGTCGGTGCGGGCGACAAGGTTGCCAATGCAGCGGCGGGCCTTGGGGCCAGGGTGCTGAGAGTGGAGATCGAAGATGCCGAGGCCGGGGAGGTCGTCGCCCACCGCGGGGCGGTAGTAACGTCCGAGGAGCTGGTAGCCGCCGCAGACGGCGAGCACTACTACGCCGTCCTCGACGGCGCGGCGGAGGCCGTCCCCTTTGGCTCCGGTAAGGTCGGCTGCGACGCGGGCCTGCTCACGGTCGGGGCCGCCGCCGATGAAGACAAGGTCGTAGGCGGCGGGAGCGAAGGGGTCGCCGGGACCGAGGGGGGTGACTTGCGCGTCGATGCCTCGCCAGCGGCAGCGGTTGACGAGGCAGCGCACGTTGCCGCGGTCGCCGTAGAGGTTCATGTGATCGGGGTAGAGGTGGGCGATGTGGAAAGTGGTCATTGCAGTTAACGCTGGTTATGGGTGGGACAGCCCACTAATTCTAACCCACTTGTAACCCACGCGCCCCTTCGGTACGCCCGACCCGTTCGACAAGCTCAGGGTGGGGGTGACAGATGGGGGCGCAGCAAGCACGGGGTGGCTCATGCGTCCTCCCAGAAGGGGCGGGTGAGGCCCATGCGGGCGAGGACGGCGCGCAGCTCCAGCATGGCGGTGTAGGTGGGCAGGATGTATAGAGTCTGGCCGGGGGCGAGACGGTAGAAGGCGGTGCGGACGGCGTGCTCCAGCCCGGGGAGGACGGTGAGGGGGAGAGCGGCGTTGGGTGGCTCGAACCAGCCCGCGTGTTTGAGGCGCAGGGCCAAGTCAGTGGCGCGGCGGCCGGCAGCGACGACCCACCCGGCCTGCCCGCGCAGGAGGTCGTAGTCCACGTCCCAGATCCAGGAGACGTCCTCGCCGTCGGCTGTGTAGTCGTTGAGGGCAAGGAGGAGCGCCTTAGGGCCAGGTTCGGCGGCGATCACACGGAGCACCTGGTTTGCGCCCACGGGATTCTTGGTGAGGAGCATGACCGCGCTCTGCCCGTCGGCGGTGAAGCGCTCGCCGCGGCCGAAGACCGCGCGGAAGCCGGTCAGCGCTTCGGCAGCCTGGACGAGGGGGATGTCCAGCGAGCGGGCAGTGGCCGCGGCGGCGATCAGATTGTAGACGTTGTAAAGACCGGGTAGCGCGAGGGTGACGGAGACCTGCTCCCGATCCGACTCCAGGTTTGCGGTTATTTCTGACAGGCCGGGGGTCTCGACGGCCGTGGCGGCGAGTTCTGGGGTAGGGCGGGTCCAGCCACAGGTGGGGCAGCGGTAGTGGCCCAGGTGCCCGTAGAAGGAAGCAGTGTAGTCGAAGGGGGAGGTGCAGGCGAGGCACTCCACGAAGTCGGCGGCGGCCTCACGCTCGAGTTGGGCGTGGCTGGTGTCCTCAACGCCGAAGTAGCGCGCCGGCGCGGGCAGGTCTCTGCCGAGGGCGGCCACCAGGGGGTCGTCGGCATTGAGAACGAGGCGAGTGTCTGGGGGCAGCCCGGCCAGGGCTTCTCTCCAGGCGTGGGCAATGGTGTCGATCTCGCCGTAGCGGTCGAGTTGGTCCCGGAATAGGTTAAGAAGCACGATGGCGCGGGGCTGGAGCAAGCGGATAGCTTCAGGGAGGGTGGCCTCGTCGACCTCGAAGAGGCCGATACGCGGGCCGGCGGCGGGCGCCTGCTCGCCCTGAGCCAGCGCGGCGGCGATGCCGCGGACGAGGTTGGAGCCGGCCCGGTTGTGGGTGACGTGGTACCCCGCGTGCTCCAGCACCCGGGCGATGAGCCGAGCAGTGGTGGTCTTGCCGTTGGTGCCGCTGACCAGTACCGCGCCGGCGTCGAGTTGCCGGGCGAGCTGGGAGATGAGATCGGGCGCGGCGCGCTCAATGAGGAGGCCGGGGAGGGCAGTGCCGCCACCGCGGCCGGTGCGGCGGGCGGCGGCGCCCAGCGCGCGGGCGGTGGTCAGGATGAGGCGCTGTCTGAGCATGGTGAGGTTACTCGGTCACGAGCGTGCAATGTGCAAAAGGGTGACGGCTAGAAGCCCAGGCGACGGCGCATCTGGGCGGCGCGGGCCAGTCCATCGTGGGTGAGGACCCCCTGAAGGACGCCACTCTCCACCACGGGCAAGTGGTGGATGTCCTTGTCCTCCATCAGCTCGAGGGCTTCCAATGCGGCCACCTGAGGTTCTACGTGGATAAGTTCGGCAAGAGGTGTCATGACCGCGGTCACCGAAGTTGTGCCCCAGAGGGGTTCGTTGGCCTTGTGGAGGTCAGACATGGAGACAAGGCCCTGAAGCACACCGTGCTGCACCACCAAGAACCACTGGCGCAATCCGCCCATGGCGTGGAGGTTGGTCATCTCCAATAAAGTAGTGGAGGGGGGGATGGCGGGGAAGTTGATGGACATGAGGTCGCGCACCTGGTAATCCTCCAGCGCGGCGCGTACTTGGGACTGGCGCAGGCTGCTGCCGGCCGCCTGGCGCAGAAACCAGCCGATGACAATGAGCCAGAGCGCGCTGAGGAAGTTGCTAGGGTTGGTGAAGATGATGGCGATGGCGCCGCCGATGATGAGATAGGAGATGGCGTACCCCACACCCACGGCGATGCGGGTGGCCTTCTGGAAGCTACCGGTGGCCCACCACAGGAGAGAACGGAGGATGCGGCCGCCGTCCATGGGGAAGCCGGGCAGTAAGTTGAAGACGCCAAGGGAGAGGTTGACCAAGGCCAGCCAGCCGGAGAGGGCGGTCAATGGCTCGTGGACGCGGCGGGTGGCGACCCAGAGGACCGCGAAGAGCGCGGCGAGGGCAAAGCTGGCGATAGGTCCGGCAGCGGCCATCGCCAGCTCACCGGAGGGACGACGGGCGTCCCGAGTGATTTGGGCCATGCCGCCAAAGATGAAGAGGGTGATGCTCTTGACGGGGATGTCGATACGGCGGGCGACCACGCTGTGGGCAAGCTCGTGGACGATGACTGAGCCGAAGAAGAGCAGGCTGGTGCTGAGGCCGACGGCGACGTAGGTAGCGTTCGACCAGTGGGGATAGCGGCCCGGTAACTGCCCAGCCACGAGGGACAGGGTCACGATGGCGAACACCACGAACCAGGAGACGTTGATGAGGAGCGGGATGCCAAGCAGGCGCCCCACGTAGAAGGAACCGGGCATCGGATCAAGCCTTAAACCGGCGGAGCCGGAGAGAATTGCTCACCACGGACACGGAGCTCATTGCCATTGCCGCCGCCGCGATCATGGGGTTCAGGAGCCCCAGCGCGGCCAATGGGATACCGATCACATTGTATATGAACGCCCAGAACAAGTTTTGCTTGATGATCCGAAGGGTCTGCCTGCTCAGACGGATGGCGATGTCGACGCCGCGGAGGTCGCTGCCTACGAGGGTGAGGTCAGACGCCTCCATGGCTATGTCCGTGCCGGTACCGATGGCGATGCCGATATCGGCTTGGGCCAGTGCGGGTGCATCGTTGATGCCGTCGCCTACCATAGCCACCACCTCGCCCTGCTGCTGGAGGCGCG
Source organism: Dehalococcoidia bacterium (assembly GCA_965261835.1). Lineage (GTDB taxonomy): Bacteria > Chloroflexota > Dehalococcoidia > SHYD01 > SHYD01. The sequence goes on from OZ253478.1 coordinate 1,270,130, forward strand.
CCACTTCCCGGGACTTGTCCTCAGGCAGCACTTGGGCCAGGACGCGGTCGATGCCGGCCTGCTGAGCAATGGTGCGTGCGGTTCGTTCGTTGTCGCCGGTGAGCATCGCTACCGAGAGGCCCATCGCCTTGAAGCCGGCCACGGCTTGAGCCGATTCGGAACGCAGGGTGTCGGCCACAGCGATGGCGCCGATGACTTGTCCGTTGGTAGCAAGGAGCACTACGGTCTTCCCCTGGTTTTCCAACTGCTCCACGGCCTGGAGCGCTTCCGGCGCTTCTATAGGAAGATCGATGGCGTTGTCCTGCAGGAATTTACTGGTGCCCAGCAAGACCGGACTCCCGCCCACCTGAGCCCGCAGGCCGTGACCGGGAACGGCGGTGAACTCGGAGACGCCGAGACGATAGTCGATGCCCTCGGCCTGAGCGTGGCGGACGATGGCGTGACCCACGGGGTGCTCTGAGTCGTGCTCCACCGCGGCCGCAAGCTGCAGGACTTGCTGAGCCGTGACCCCGGAAGCCAGGGGGAGGACCTCGGTCACCGCGGGTATGCCGGAGGTCAGGGTGCCGGTCTTGTCGAGCACGATGGTACGGACGCGGCCCACCTTCTCCAGGATTTCGCCGCCTTTGATAAGGACGCCGAACTCGGCGCCCTTCCCCGTGCCGACCATGATGGCAGTTGGGGTGGCGAGGCCGAGGGCGCAGGGGCAGGCGATGACGAGCACCGCAACGGCGGGGATGAGCGCGCCGGTGAAGTCGGCGCCGCCGATGACGTACCAGCCGAGGAAGGTGAAGGCCGCTGCGGCAATGACGGCGGGGACAAAGACGCCGGCGACTTGGTCTGCCACGCGCTGGATAGCGGCCCTAGATCCCTGGGCCTCCTCCACCAGACGCACGATCTGGGATAGTGCGGTGTCTCGTCCCACCTTCTGCGCTCTAACTTGCAGGAGGCCATTCTTGTTGATGGTTGCGCCGATTATGGCGCTTCCGGCTCGCTTTTCAGCAGGGATGCTTTCGCCGGTGATCATGGACTCGTCCACGGCGGACGCACCGGACTCCACAACGCCGTCCACGGGGATGCGCTCGCCGGGGCGGACCACTAGGAGGTCGTCCACGGCGACCTGGGCGATGGGGATGTCGGTTTCCAGTCCGTTTCGGATCACACGTGCGGTCTTGGGCTGGAGGCCCATGAGCTTCTGGATGGCCTGGGAGCTGCGGCCCTTGGCGGCGGCTTCCAGGTACTTGCCCAAGAGGATCAGCGTGGTGATTACTGCGGCGGCGTCGTAATAGACCGAGTGGACGGCCGCGGCGCCCTGGGTGATGGTGAACCAGAGGCTGTAGAGGAAGGCCGCCGTGGTGCCCATGGAGATGAGGGTGTCCATGGAAGTGGCGCCGTGGCGCAGATTGCGCAGGGTGATACGGTGGAAGCGCCAGCCCAGAACAGCCCAGACGGGGGCCGCGAGCACAAGCTGGAGGTACACCTCAATGGCCTGGAACCAGGCGGGCTGGGCATCCCGGACCAAGGGGCCGCCCATGGCCATAGCGGCCACCGGGGCGGTGAGCGCCGCGGCGATAATGACCGCGCGCTTCAACTCCCGGACCTCGGCGTCACGGTGGGCCAAGGTATGGTACTCCCCATCGGCGGCCTGCGCTTCGGGGATGATCTCCTCGGCGCCGTAGCCGGCTTCATCCACGGCGGTGAGCAGCGTGGCGATGTGGGTGAAACCGGGCGCAAGGGTGACGGTAGCCTTGTCGGTGGCGAGGTTGACCAGCGCGTCCTGGACGCCGGGAGTGCGCTTGAGGGCCCGCTCGACACGGGAGACGCAGGAGGCGCAGGTCATGCCGGAGATGGCGAGGAGAGCCTGGGTGCCGGCGGGGGGCGCTTCGGCAACGCCTACGGTGCGGGCGGGATCAGTGGCCATGGCGGTGGGTCCTTTGTGGGATAAGGGTGGTTATCGCTCGCTGTGGGCTAAAGTAGTTGCGCTCAACGCCCCACCGGCCTGCCTCATGCTGTGGGTCTAGAGGTATCCCCCTGGAACCCTCGCCAAGGCGGCGCTGCAGCCTTGAACGCTTTGAGGTCGCTCCGGGCCGGCAGAATTGGGGACGCTGATGCTTTCCGGGTTGCTGACTAACGGTCGGCGAGGTCGTAGAGGTCAACCAGCTCGGCGACAACCTGCCCCTCCCGGCCTTCGCGCATGCCGGCGGGAACGCAGTCGCGCAGGTGGCCTTCCAGCATGAGGCGTTCCAGCTTCTGGATGGCCTTGCGGACGGCGAACGTCTGGCGCAGCACGTCGACGCAGTACTTGTCGTCTTCCACCATCTTGCGGATGCCCTTGAGATGGCCGTCGATGTAGTTGAGCCGTTTGAGATATTCGTGCTTCATTGGCTCGTCCATAGCGTCTCCTTACCCATACCCCCTGGGTAGGGGTTTGTGGCTCTAGCGTACCGCTGCCGGGAGAAGAGTGTCAAGGCGGGCTACTCATTCCTCCCCGCCCCTTCGGCAACCCGGCCACGGTTCGACAAGCTCAGGGTGAGCGGCGGGTGGTTGGGCGTCTGATGACACCGCTCATTGCTGATGGTATCTTGGGCGGACAGCCTAGGGGCAGAGTGTAGCAACTGCCGATAGCAGGAGGGGCGCGATGTCTGATGTAGAGCTGGAATATGCGGGGCATGATTACTGGGACCGTTCCCGCCCGCTGATGGACGGCCGGGTGAAGCCGGAGGGGATCAGCTTCCGATGGGAACACCACCCGCCGGGGATGGTGTTCGGTAGGATGGCCCGGGGCGAGTTCGAGGCGGGGGAGATGTCGGCGGCGTTTCTGGTGATGCTGGTGGACCAGGGGGTCGATACGCTGGTGGGACTGCCCATCATCACTACGCGGGGGTTCCGGCACGGCGAGACGCTGGTGCGGACGGACGCCGGCATCGAGCGGCCGGAGGACCTGAAGGGTAAGCGCATCGGCTGCCCCGACTACCCGCGGACCTCTACGGTGTGGGTGCGGGGCCTGTTGCAGCACGACTATGGGGTGAAGGCGTCGGACCTGGAGTGGTTCCAAGGCGATGAGGAGGCAGGCTACAACGATAGAGTGCGCTACGAGCTGCCGCAGGATATCCGCATGAGCACGGTGACCGAGACCACTCCCGCCGAGATGTTCCTAAAGGGGGAAGTGGACGCCTTCATTGGGGCCGGCCAGTTTCGCCAGCTCGCCAATGACCCGCGCTTCCGCCGCCTGTTTCCGAACTATCAGGAGATGGAACGGGAGTACTTTCGCAAGACCGGTATTTTCCCCTTCAACCATATGGTTACGCTGCGGCGGGACGTGTACGAGCGTCACCCCTGGATGGTGGAAAGCTTGATGCGGGCCTTTGAGGAGGCGAAGGCGGTGGGGGCCAAGGAACTCCGGGGACAGGCCGGGATCATGCTGCCGTGGATGAGCGAGTTCGTGGACGACGTGTTCGGGTTCTTTGAGGGGCATCCGTACCAGGATGGGTTCGAGGCGAACTATACGGCGTTCAAACACCTGTGCCAGTACTGCCACGAGCAGGGGCTCACCAAGCGGGTGGTGGAGCCGGAGGAGCTGTTTGCGCAGGAGATGCTGAAGGTTGCGCTGGGGTGATTCGAGGGGGTGATCGTCCTCACTTCTCAGCCAACTAGGCGGGCAAACTCACGGCGAGCGGCGAGCAGGCTCAGGACAGGAGCCGGGCTACATCGCTTGTAAGGGATAAAGGTACTGTTGTCCCCGCGGAGCCGAACTGGAGGATAGTTAAAGTGGGCGCAGCATACGCTGCGCCCACTTGCTGCGGGTTGCGGTGACGGGCGTCAGCGCAGCGCGGGCATGTACTGCCCCATCTTGCTCTCGATGTTGCGTTTTGCGAGCTCCTGCTCGTAAAGCCTAAGGACGTTGGGGTCTTCGTCCTCGTACTCCATCTGATCGCCGCCATCTTTGACGGACTTGTCCATGGTCTCGCTGGTGGTCTTCTTGTACTCAGAGGTGGTGAAGTAGCGTCCGCCGCCAAAGAGGAGCGCTAGGTAGCGTGAGGAAGCCGGGGCCACGTTGAAGTGCTGGTGGAAAGTGGGGCCGTCCGGCGGCGCGTAGAGCGTGCCCGGTTTCCAGTCGACCCGGACGGTGTTGACCGGGTCCTCGCCGTCCTTCCAGAGGAGCGAGTAACCCTCACCGTTGACACAGAAGATGTGGGCGCCGGCGTTGTGGCGGTGGGCTTTCTTGTAGGTGCCCACGCTGAACTCGGAGATGTGGGCGTGCATGGTGCTGTCGGCCAAGGTGAACTGGACGTTGCGGCCGCCGGCGCCGCGCTCTTTCCACTCTGGTAGCTGGAAGGTGGTGAGATCGGGCACGAAGTTGGTCTCCCACTGGTGGCGGCCCGGCTTCACTGCTTTGAACTCGCCCTCGCCGCGGAAGTACTTGGGGTCGCCGGCGCGTTTGCCGAAGCCGAAGGGGTTGTCGTAGATGAAGTCCACGTCGTGGAAGATGTTCAGGATGAGCTTGAGATTGGTGACCGCGGCAAAGCGGGCGGGCTCGCTGCCGGAGCCGTTGAAGTGCTGGTGGCCGGCGTTGAGGGGGATGCCGAAGAGGCTGCCGGGGCCCCACTCGAAGCTGTGGCGCTGGCCGTCGGGCAGATCGATGGTGGTTGCGCCGTGGCCCTTGACCACGTAGATGATCTCGTCGTGCAGGTGGCGCTCCGGCTTGAGCTGCCCGCCGGCGGGGATCTCGGCGAGATAGCAGCCGCAGTAGTCGCCCTGGCCGGCGAGGTGGATGTACGCGCCCAGGCCGCCGAGGCGTTGCCATGGCTCCAGGGGCTGGGTGAGGCAATCGACGGCGTAGGCATCGATGATGGGGATGCCTTCGCTCTTGACGAACTGGAGATAGCTGTCGATCTGGAAATGGGGGATATGGGCAAGCTCGTCCGACATGGGGCAACCTCCTCAGGGTGTGCTCGCACGATAGGACGGCGGTGGGGGAATGTCAATTGGGTGGGGGCTATGCTATCATCCGAGCGGTTGGCACGCTCTGACTCCCAGTGCCACGGAGGGACCATGCAATACCGCACTTTTCCCAAGACGGATGTGACCGTGTCCGAAGTGGGCTTCGGCGTGTGGACGATCACGGCCGGTTGGTGGGGCACGTATACCGACGACGAGGCGGTGGGACTACTGCGCAAGGCCTTTGACCTAGGTGTCACGTATTACGACACCGCGGATACCTACGGTAACGGCCGGGGTGAAGAGATCATGCCCAAGGCCTTCGGGAAGCGGCGGCATGACGTTGTGATTTCCACCAAGGTGGGTTACGACTTCTACAACAACAGCGGCCCCCGCACCGGCCAGCGGGAGCTGCCACAGGACTGGACGCCGGAGTTCATCAAGTTCGCCTGCGAGCAGAGCCTGAAACGGCTGGGTACGGACTACATTGACCTTTATCAACTGCACAACGCCAAATTCGATGCGTTGGAGTCGGACGATCTGTTCACCGCGCTGGAAGAGCTCCAGCGCGAGGGGAAGATCCGGGGCTACGGCGTGGCGCTGGGCCCCGCCATCGGCTGGCATGACGAGGGAGTGTTCGCCCTGGAACAGCGGGACATGCACGTGCTGCAGATCATCCATAACCTGCTGGAACAGGACCCTGGCCGGGACTTCCTGAAGGCGGCCCGCAAACGCGAGACCGGGCTGATGGCGCGGGTGACGCACTCCTCCGGGATGCTGGAGGGCAAGTACACTCTGGACACCACCTTCCCGCCAGAGGACCATCGGAGCCACCGGCCGCGGGAGTGGTTAGTGGAGGGCCTGGAGAAGCTAGATCGGCTGCGGTTCCTGCACGAGGAACGGGACCTGACCCTTGCGCAGGCCGCGCTCAAGTGGCTGCTGGCGGAGCCGCAGATGATCACTACGCTGCCAAATATCTATGATGAGGAGCAGCTGGTGGAGTTTGCTGCGGCGTCGAACAAGCCAGACTTGACACCGGATGACCTGGAGTGTATTACCGACCTGTTTGACCATAACTTTTACCTGGAGGGGCAGCGCGCAGTCTCAGGAGCGGGGTAGCCGCGGTGGTCCTGGGGATAGCCCTCACAGGATGGAAATGTAATCAACGGTTGGTTGGACTTAGGATGGTTTAAGTTTAGTAGGAAGGTTAAAAAAGAGGAGGCATCGCATGAAAATCGCTCGGTTCATGGTGGAAGGGTACATCTACCACGGGGAGGTAGACGGGGAGTACTTCAAGGTCATTGAAGGGGACATCTTCAGCGGTAACTTCAAGGTGACCAATGCGAAATACCATATGGGTAGGGTGAAGCTGCTGCCACCTACCAATCCCATTAACTTCTGGGGTGTGGGCGAGAACTACGCCAAGCACGTTGCGTACCGGGTGCAGGAGTCGGGGGAGCATATGCTGGAGCGGGCCAAGCGGTTCACGCCGTGGCACAAGGGCACGGGCGCGATGGTGGCCTCCGGTGATAGTGTTGTCATCCCGCCGGAAGCAGATTTTATCGATTACGAGGGCGAGCTGTGCGTGGTCATCGGGAAGCCGGCGTTCCGCGTGAGCAAAGAGGATGCGCCCAACTACATCTTTGGCTACACCTGTAGCAACGACTTCGGCGCAGGGGCAACCTGGAGCAGAGTGGACAGCTCGCTGTGGCGGGTGAAGACCTCGGACACCTTCGCGCCGGTGGGGCCATGGATCGAGACGGACATCAAGGACCCCCACAACCTGGACATCACGGTGCGGGTGGACGGCAAGGTGGAGGACGTTGGCAACACCAGGGACATGGTGCATAACTGCTACCAGATCATCAGCAATATCAGCCAGAATTGCACGCTGCACCCGGGCGATATGATCACCACCGGCGCGCCGGGGCCAACCCGGCCCATGAGGCCAGGCGAGGTCATCGAGGTGGAGATCCGGGAGATCGGCGTGCTCCGCAACACCATCGCGGCGTTCGAGTAGCACAGGGCGCGGGAGAGAGGTAACTGCAATGAAAATCGCACGGTTCAACGTTAAAGGGCTGGAACTCCACGGCAAGGTGGACGGCGACCGGGTGTACGCCATTAACGGCGACATCTTTCGAGACTACACGGTCTCGGACCTGTCCTTTGCCCTGAATGAAGTGAAGCTGTTGCCACCCACCAAGCCGGTGCACTACTGGGGCGTGGGCGAGAACTATGCCAAGCACGTGGCTTTTCGGGTGGAGCAGTACGGCGATGAGATTGCTCAGCGGGCGAAGCGCATCAGCCCGTGGCACAAGAGCGCAGGCTGTCTGCTTGCCAGCGGCGACCCAGTGATGCTGCTGCCCGACTGCGACCTGCTGGAGTACGAAGGCGAGCTATGTGTGGTCATTGGTAAGCCGGCCTTTCGGGTGAGCGAGGCGGAGGCGCCGGCCTACGTTTTTGGCTACACGGTGACCAACGACGTGAGCGGCGAAGGGGCGTGGCACGGTGATCTGTCGCACTGGCGGCGCAAGGGCACAGACACCTTCGGGCCGATTGGCCCCTGGATCGAGACCGAGATCCAGGACCACCAGAACCTGCAGATCATCACGCGGGTGAACGGGAAGGTGGAGGACGAGGGCAGCACCAAAGACATGGTGCACAGTTGCTTTGAGCTCATCAGCTTCATCAGCCAGCAGATCACGCTGCACCCCGGTGATATCATCACTACGGGCGCGCCGGGCCTGACCCGGCCGTTGAACGCGGGTGAGGTGGTAGAGGTGGAGATCCCGGAGATCGGGGTGCTGCGGAATACGATTGTGGCGTACGAGGGGCAGTAAGCTTCTCAAGGCCGCGGAGTAGGGGCGATGCCACTAAGCATTCGCCCCTCTCTTTTGCCCGTGACCGGGCAGGGCTTAGGCACAGCGAGTACTGCGTTGCACCTTGTTTGGCGCCCTGATTGCCTGAGCGCCTGATTGAGTGCTTGTGCTTGCTTGAGGGCTGGTTACACCACTGCAATATAATCCCGCCCACCACGCTGTCCATTCGGCCGGCAGCCCGACTCCTGCGACAGACACCGCGTTAGTGATGGGCCGGCGCCATTGAGCATGTAGGTGTAGCGTATAGCGTATAGCGTATAGGTGGATGTTATGGCCAAATCGATAACGTTTTACTGGTGGAAAAGCTGCAGCCAGTGCCGGGACGTGTACAACGGTCTGACCAAAGCGGGCGCAACGCTCGCGGAGCGGGACTTTTTCCGCGAGCCGTTCACCAAAGAGGAGCTGCGGGCGCTGATTGGCGACACGCCGGTGCGGGACTTCTTCTCGATGAAGAGCCCCAGCATAGCCAAGCTGGGGCTGACCCCGGAGTCGATGAGCGACGACGAGATGCTGGACTGGATGCTCAAGGAGCCGCGGTTGCTGCGGCGGCCCATCGCAGTGCTGGAGGGCCGAGTAGTGATCCAGCCGCGGCCCAAGGATGTGGACGCGCTGCTGGGTTAGGAGTAGTGGGGGGTGCGCCTGCGCCCGCCGTAGGCGATAGACTTGGCTACGGGCGAGTAACTCGGAGTAACTCGGAGTAACTCGAAAGAGAGGGGATGCACGGTTGACACGCCAGCGGCGCGTCTCTACCCTTGTGCCAAGCACTCAAGACGATTACTAGGAGGAATGTGACATGACGACCATTGGCAGCGGCAGGCTTACTTTCCAGCCGGCGGATGGCTGGGCCAAGCTTCCGGAGGAGCACGCCTTCCGGGAATGCCCCGCAGTGGCGGTAGACGCTCAGGACAACGTCTATCTCTTTGTGCGTGGTGGTAAGGAATCGGTGCTAGTGCTGGATAAGGATGGGAACTTCCTTCGGGCCTGGGGCAAGAGCGACTTCACCGATAGCCGGACACATGGCATTAGTGTGGATCCGGATGGCAACCTGTGGCTGGTGGACGACAGCCAGCATTGCGCAAAGAAATACACCCCCGACGGCAGGCTGCTGATGACCATTGGTGCGGAGAACCAGGCCGCGCAGAAGTGGAGCGGAGTGCCCTTTAACCGCCCAACCCAAGCGGTGGTCTCGGCCAATACCGGGGACGTATACATCTCCGATGGGTACGGCAACTCGCGGGTGCACCGCTTCTCCTCCGAGGGGAAGCATGTGGTGTCCTGGGGGTCACCGGGGTGCGAACCGGGAGAGTTTCAGCGCCCGCATAACGTGGTGATCGATGAGAATGAGATCGTGTACGTGGCGGACCGGGAGAACAACCGGGTGCAGGTGTTCGACAAGGACGGGAAGATCCAGGCGGTCTGGCACGACATCTATCGTCCGGACGGCATGTGCATGGGGCCGGACGGCCACATCTACGTGGGCGAGCTAAACGCCCAGGCAGGGATGGAGGACTGCCCCGGACTGGGGCATCGAGTGTCGGTGTTCAATCGGCAGGGGCTACGAGTGGCACGCCTGGGCGACGTTGAAGACGGGGAAGGCCCGGGGCAGTTCATTGCGCCGCATTCGGTGGCGGTGGATTCCCAGGGGAATCTCTACGTGGGCGACGTGTCGTACACGATGAGGGGTTCAAGGATGGACCCGCCGCGGGTGTTGCGGAGTTTCCAGCGGTTGAACCGGGTGGGGTAAGAAGCCGGACGAATATCTAAGCCCTCTGAAGGGCAGCGCTATGACCACGGGCGGGAATCATCCCGCCCGTGGCGCGTTCTATATGTTCCATATGGGGAAGGGCTGCGTCAGTGCTCCATATCAGGGGGTAAGCAGACGAAGGCGCCGGACCAACCCGGCGCCTTTTTTGTCTTGACCGAAGAGAGGGGTTAGGGCTGGTTGTTGGTGGTGTTGCCGCTGTTGCCCTGCTGCTGGTTCCCGCCCATGCCGAGGAAGGGGCTGAGCATGGAAGTGAACTCCATGGGGAAGATGAACTTGGTGGAGGGGCTGGATCCCAGGGACTTGAGGGTGTCGAAGTACTGGAGGCTCATTGTCTTGGCGTCGATGGTGCTGGCGACGCTGTAGATGCGTTCCAAAGCGGTGCTGAATCCCTCGGCGCGGAGGACGGTGGCCTGCTGTTCTCCCTCGGCCTCTAGGATGTCGGCCTGACGCTTACCCTCGGCTTCCAGGATGGCTGACTGTTTCTCGCCCTCGGAACGGTTAATCGCGGCCTGACGTTGGCCCTCGGACTCGGTGATTTCGGCGGTCTTGATGGCGTCGGCGGACTTCTGGCGCTCCATGGCGGCCTTCACCCCCTGGGGCGGGTCAATTTCGTTGATTTCCACCTGGGAGACCTTCACGCCCCACCGGGCGGTCACTTCGTCCATGCGCACCTGCACTTCGTCGCGGATGCGTTCCCGCTCGGAGAGGGCAGTGGAGAGGTCGATGTTACCGATCACGGCGCGGAGGGTGGCGAAGGCGAGGTTGATGACAGCCTGCTCAAAGTTCTGGACTTCCAGCACGGCCCGGTCGGCGGTACCCTCCATGACCCGGTAGTAGATGACGAAGTCCATGTCCACAACGACGTTGTCCACGGTGATGTATTTCTGGGTGGGAACGCGAGTGACACGCTCACGGAGGTCCACCTTGGTGCCGTTGTAGATGATGGGTATGAGGAACCGGAGGCCAGGCCTAGCGAGGCCGACGAAGGTCCCGAGCCGTTGTACCACCATGCGCTCGTACTGTTGGACGACGATCAACCCGCTGGACATTCTTACCTCCGGATGTGGAATCAGGATGGATTTGTGGTCAGAGTTCGGGCAGCGGGGTCACGGTGAGGGTCAGCTCGTTCACTTCAACCACCTTAACCCAGGTCCCTCGTTCGGTAACCGTACCATTTTAGCCGACGGCTGTCCATGAATCGATGCTGATGACCATTGGCGCGGAGAACCGAGCCGCGCAGAAGTGGAGCGAGTGCCCTTTAACCGCCCTACCCAAGCTGTGGTCTCGGCCAATATGGGGAAGGGCTGCGTCAGTGCTCCATGACGCTGCCGCCGTCGATGTTGATGGACTGGCCGGTCATCCAGGAGGCAGCTTCGGTGCAGAGGAAGGCGATGAGGCCGCCGACCTCTTCGTCGGTACCAGCGCGGCCCAGCGGCACGCGACTGGCGATGAAGCGGTCCCAGACCTCGCCGCGGGGGATGACATCCATGCGGGCGGTGTCAACCGGGCCGGGGCAGACGGCGTTGACGGTGATGTTGTGGCGGGCCACCTCCCTGGCGAGGCTGCGGGTCATGGCCTCGATGCCGGCGTTGGCGGCGGCGTAGGCGGCGGTGAAAGGACCGCTCTGCTTGCCGGCGATGGAGGAGAGGTTCACAATGCGGCCGCCCTCGTCCTGGTCAAGCAGCACGCGAATGACGGACTTGGTGAACAGGAAGGAGCCCACCACCTTGACCTCCAGCACGCGGCGGAACAGCATCTCATCAACATCCACCAACGGCTTGCGGTCGTCGCCGCGTCCAAGGGCGGCGTTGTTGATTAGGATGTCGATGCGGCCGAACTCGTTGAGGGTGGCGTCCACGGCTTGCTGGATGGAGGCGGCGTCGTTCACGTCGACGCGCAGAGGGAGGCAGCGGACGCCGTGGGACCGGACTTGTTCGGCGGTGCTCTCGATATCTCGCCAGCCGATGGCCTTTTCGTCGTCTGGGAAGGTGGCGGGGTCGCGGCCAGTGCCGGTGACCATCACGTCTGCGCCCAAGCTTGCGAGTTCGACGGCGGTGGCGCGGCCGATGCCGCGGAGGCGGCCTGCGCCGGTAACGATGGCAACTTTGCCGTTGAGATTGAGGTCAAGCATAGTGTGCTCCTTGATGTAATCGTGAGCCCGTCACGGAACGTTAGTCTGAAATCCCGGAGTCGGGCTATTTCTTGCACAGGTTTGTTGGGTCAGCACCACCCCGGATTATACCCACTCGCCACCACTCACTAGGGGAGTGCCAGGCGTTACTATACGGCGCTACGGCGGCTCGGTGGTCACGACGCCTTGGGCGTAGAGGGCGTCGGTTTGGGGGAGCGTATAGCCCAACTCCGTCAGCAGCGTACGGGTGTGCTGGCCTGCCAGGACGCCGGCCTCGTAACGCCCCTCGCTTTCCGAGAAGCGCATGAGCGGGCCGTAGCGGAGGATATCGCCGAAGCGGACGTGTTGCACGGGGATGGCGAGGCCGTTGGCCACGGCTTGAGGGTCCTCGGCAAGGAACTGCCCGGCGGTTTGCACCGCGTCGGCCTGGACACAGGCGACATCGGCGGCGGTAAGCAGTGCCTCCCACGCCGCGGCGGTGCGGGTCTGGAAGAGCGCCGACAGCTCGCCGATGAGTTCGTCGTCGTGCTGCTGACGGGCCGCAGCGTCTGTGAAGCGGACATCGGCGGCGAGATCAGACCGTCCGGCAGTGCGGCAGAAGGCCTCCCACTCGTTCTGGAAGGGACAAGCCAGGAAGATCCAGCCGGCCGCGGTGCGATAGAGCCGATATAGCGCGTGGAGGCCGTGGTTCTCACGGTCGGGCAGGCGCCACGCCGGGCGGCCGGAGTAGTCGTAGGCTTCGTCGCCGTTGGCGTAGGCGTTGGCGCAGGGCATGGTGACCACCACCGTCTGGCCCTGTCCGGTGTGGTCACGGTGACGGAGGGCGAGGAGCATGGCCGTCACCAGGGCCATAGTGGTGGAGTAATCGGGGTTGGCCTCGTTGGCGCGGAAGAGGCGGCGGGAGATCTCCTTGACCTCGTCGTGCGTGAGGGCAACGTCCGGCGCCGGGGGATTGCCCTGCCCTGCCTGCCGCAGTGCGCCGCCCATGATGGCCGCGGGCAGGGGGTGGAAGGCCGGGCGCTGATGGAAGGGGCCGCTGACGCCGTAGCCGGCGAGGTGCATGTAAATGACGTCCGGCTTGAAGGATTGCGCCTGCGGGTAATCGATGCCGAGGCGTTCGGCAACGCCGGGGCGGAAGTTGTGGAGGACGATGTCCGCCTTGGCGAGGAGCTTGCGGACGATGTCCAGGCCAGCTTCCAGCTTGAGATCGATGACGATGCTCTCCTTGCCGGCGGTGGTTTTGGCCGCGCCGGTACCGAGGCCGCCCGCCATGATGCGATAGAGGTCGCCTTGGGGCGGCGCTTCCACTTTGATGACGCGGGCGCCGAGGTCGGCCATGAGGGCGCCGCTGTAGGGCGCGGCGATGATGGTGGCGAACTCGAGGACAGTGACGCCGTCGAGCGGACGGTTGCTATGAGCGCCGGCCCCGTTTCCAGGTAACGCATCGTTATTCTCGACAGGCCTGCCGGGGCGAGCGAGGATGGCTTGAGTGTGCTGGCCCAGGGCTGGAGCCGGGCCGCCGACCGTGCCCGGAGAGGCTGAGAGGTCGGCAATAAGGGCGGGCTGTTCCATGTCACCAACCACGGGGTCTTGCACCCGGGCCAAGTGGCCGTTGTGGACATACTGGACGTGATGCATGCCCTCCCTGGTGGTCAGGAAAGGCTCGGCGGCCACGTCGCCGTCCTCCACGAAGATCTGCATCCACTCGTCCGCGGTCTTCTCGACCATGCGCTCTAGGATCATGTCACGGAGCAGCTCCCGGTTCTCAGGCGTGAGGGCCGGTGCGTCCTTGAAGCGCGGGTCACGGTAGATGTGCCAGAGGCCAATAGCACGGATGAAAGATTGAAACAGGCGCAAGACGTTGTTGCCCATCTGAATCCAGCGGCCGTCCTTGCATCGGACGGGCAAGTACTCCAGCGTGGCGAGACGTTTGGGGTCGACCATGGGGTCGCCGGGCCAGCGCACGGGGTCGCGTTGGGTGAGGCGATGGACCACGAGGCTCTGGAGGTCGTAGGGCATGAGGCCTTGGAGCATGCTGGTCTGCACCCACTGACCGCGGGCAGTGCGCTCCCGCACCCGTAGCGCGGCGAGGATGCCGTGGACGGCGATCTGGCTGGCGGCCCAGCTTATGGTGGGCACGGCTACATAGACGGGGCCGTCCCGGTCCGGCTGGCCGCGAAAGGCCATCATTCTGCCGGCGCGCGCGGTGATGACGGCCTCATACCCTTTGACGTTGCGGAGCGGGCCGTCCTGGCCGAAGCTACTGAGGGAGCAGTACACCAGCCGGGGGTTGATCCCGTGCAGAGTGTCGTAATCGATGCCCAGTCGTTGGGCAACGCCGGGGCGGAAGGCCTCCAGGACGACGTCGGCTCGGGCCGCGAGGGCGTGGGCATTGGCCCGGCCCTCTGCGGTCTTGAGGTCTAGCACCACGCTCTGCTTGCCGCGGTTCCAGAAGCGCCACGCCGGGTGGGTGCGCCAGGGGTCGCCTGTGGGCGGCTCGATCTTGATGACCTCCGCGCCGTAGTCGGCCAGGACAAGGCCGGCCAGGCCGCCGGGCATGCCCCAGGAGCAATCGAGGACGAGGAGGCCGGTGCAAGGGCCAGGCATAGGGTAACGCTCCGGATTTTTAAGGATCGGTGCTTCGGTGCTAAGGATACTACAGGGATGGCGCGGGGGCTAGACGAGAGGGAGCGTGGGGCAAGGCTCTGCGCGTCGTGAACCTCCCGCTGGCGTCCCCCCCAAAGGATTTACGCGGGCTGGCGGTCCAAACGACAGCGGCACTTCTTAGTGCTACTTAGTGCTATGGTTATCCCAGCACAAACAAGGAGGTGGAGCGATGGCGCAGGCTGAAAGCGAGTACCCGATGCAATTTTCGGTGGACTACCCCGACCGGCCGCTGAATCGGCTAACCACGGGGTTCCGAGTACTTACGGCAATTCCTATTGCTGTTGTGCTGTATGCGATAGTGGCCGGTGGCAGCTCTGTGCTGTTCTTTCCCGTGTTGTTGCTCATTGTGTTCCGCCAGAAGTACCCGCGCTGGTGGTTCGACTGGAACCTAGCGCTGATGCGGTTTCAGAGCCGGTTCAGTGCCTATGCGTTACTGTTGACCGACGAATATCCGTCGACCGAAGACGAGCAGTCGGTCCACCTGGCGTTCCCATATCCCGATGCCGAGACTGATCTCAACCGCTGGATGCCGCTGGTAAAGTGGCTGCTGGCGGTCCCGCACTACATTGTGCTGGCTGTGCTGAGTATTGTGGCGGTTGTAGTGGTGGTCGTTACCTGGTTTGCGATCTTATTTACGGGGCGCTATCCCAAAGACCTGTTCGACTTCATGGTAGGGGTACTGCGCTACGGGAGTCGAGTGGCGGTGTACGCGTTCATGCTCACCACGGACCGCTATCCGCCGTTCCGGTTGGGGGCATAGGGTAGCGGGTGGTTATCAGTTGGCACGGCCCAATGGTAGCCACCACTTACCCGGGGACAGCGGGTGATGTGCTAGGGGGAGTCCAGAGGGGCGCAGCCCTTTGACAGGAGGTCTGGAGGGACACCCCTCCGGACCTCCAATAATTTGCCTCTACCGACGGCGACGCTACTCGGCGGTGAGCCGGTAGACGGCGCCCTCGTTGATGCCGGTGAGGTAGAGCTCACCGGCTTCGTCTTCACCGAAAGAGCTGAAGCCGCTGTTGCGTGTCCAGCGGAGCTCCTGGTTGCGGGCCCAGGCGCCGTCCGGGTTGCGGGTCAGGCTCCAGATGGTGTTGCTGCAGTAGTCGGTGAAGAAGTATTTGCCGAGGAGCGCGGGGAAGGCGCGGCCGCGGTACACGTAACCGCCGGTGATGGAGCACCCCTCCTGCCGGTTGGCGTACTCAGCCACGGGTAGGATGAGGCCGGCGCGGTCGCAGCGCGCGTTGGAGGGGTAGCAGTGGGTTCCCTCCATGATGTTCCAGCCGAAGTTCAGTCCCCCCGGCGTTTGTGCGGGGATGAAATGGATCTCCTCCCAGGAGTTCTGGCCCACGTCTGCGATCCAGAGATCGGCGTTGATGCGGTCAAAGCTATAACGCCAGGGGTTGCGCAGGCCCACGGCCCAGATCTCCGGGCGGGCGTTGGGGTCTTTAACGTAGGGGTTATCGGGCGGGATGCTGTAGGGGTCACCGGCGTCCACATCGATGCGGAGCATCTTGCCCAGCAGCACGCGTGTGTTCTGGGCGTTGTGCTGTGGGTCGCCGCCGGCGCCGCCATCACCGGTGCCGATCCACAGCTTGCCGTCGGGGCCGAAGAGGAGCATGCCGCCGTTGTGGTTAGGGTAAGGCTGATTGTAGCTCAGGATGGTCTTGGCGCTCGCGGCGTCAGCGGAACGCCGGTCAGGTGCGGCGGTGTAGCGGGCGATGATAGTGTTGCCGCTGCGATCCGTGTAGTTGACGTAGAGGTAGCCGTTGTTGCGAAAGCGGGGGTGAAAGGCAAGCCCTAGCAGTCCCTGCTCATTGCCGCGGACGTTAACCACGGAGCGGATGTCTAGGAACACGTCCTGCCGAGATGAGCCGTGGCGCACCGCCTTCACCAGACCGCCCTTCTCCACAACATAGATGTCGCCCGATCCGTCGCCGGCGTGGGTGACGAAGAGCGGGAGGCTGAAGCCGGATGCGAAGGGTTGGAGGGCGACCTTGGCCGTCGCCGTGGGCGCCGTCTGGGACGGCTGCTGCGTGACCGATGGACTTGGGGAGGGGGTAGTAACGCCGGCGGTGGCTGAGCGGGTGGCTGTTGGGGATGGGGATGGGGATGGGGGTTGCGCGCGCGGTTGGTCGCAGGCGAGGGTGACAAGAGCTGTCAGGAGGATGGCGAGGGGGAGTTTGGTCATAGCGGTGCTATCGATTCACCATCATCACCATCACTTTGCCACGGCGAGCCGCGGGCAGGCGCGTGATGGGGCGGTGGTCTAAGGATATAGCCCTGTTGCGAGACGTTGCTCATAGCTGAGACGGGATGTGGTTGCCGCCCACCCGGTCGCTTAGTCTCGCTTCCTTCTGTAGTGTACCAGGGGGGTGTCTCCTTATCATGCTTGCAAGGGACGGCGCCCCTCTGTACTCCCGTCGGCAGTGGGCGGGTAACTTGTGGGTCAACCGTGGTTGCCCTCCTACTTCTCGTGTTTGAAGAAGACGGCGGCCAGGGGTGGCAGGGTGATGGTGAGGGAATAGGGTTGCCCGTGAACGCCAAGTGGGGTGGTGTTGAGGCCGCCCAGGTTGCCCTGACCGTTGCCGGCGAACTCGTGGCCGTCGCTGTTGAGCATCTCACGCCAGTAGCCGCTGCGGGGCACGCCCAGACGATAGTTGTGGCGGGGGACCGTAGTGAAGTTGAAGGCGGCGGCCACCACGTCTTGCTGGTCTTTTGACCAGCGCAGAAGGCTGATGGTACTCCCCTGAGCGTCGTTGCAGTCGATCCATTCGAAGCCGCTAGGCTGGGTGTCGAGTTGGTGCATGGACGGTTCGTAACGATAGAAGCGGTTGAGCTCGGAGAGCCAGCGCTGCACCCCGGCCTGAAAGGGGTACTGCAGCAGATCCCAGTCCAGGCTGCCGTCGTGGTTCCACTCCCTGCCCTGGCCTATCTCCGCGCCCATGAAGAGGAGC
The DNA here is from genome assembly GCA_965261835.1 of Dehalococcoidia bacterium. Classification (GTDB taxonomy): domain Bacteria; phylum Chloroflexota; class Dehalococcoidia; order SHYD01; family SHYD01. Next base: position 1,287,461 of record OZ253478.1, read on the forward strand.
TTCTTCCCGGGCTGGGCATACATGCAGGCGTAGAGCAGCCGCAGGTTGGCGAACTGCTGCCAGGGATCGCCGGGCATCTTGCCTAGCAGGGATCCCTTGCCGTGAACCACCTCGTCGTGGGAGAGGGGGAGCATGTAGTTCTCGGTGAAGGCGTAGAGCATGCGGAAGGTCAGCTGACCGTGGTGGTAGGAGCGATGCACTGGCTCTTTGCTCAGGTAGTCCAGCGTGTCATGCATCCAGCCCATGTCCCACTTGAGGCCGAACCCCAAACCGCCGAGAGCGGTGGGGCGAGAGACCATGGGCCATGCGGTGGACTCTTCGGCGATGCTCTGGGTGTCCGGGTGAGTGAGATAGACTGCCTCGTTGCACTGGCGGAGGAAATCGATGGCCTCCAGGTTCTCACGCCCGCCGTGCTGGTTGGGTATCCACTCGCCCGCCTTGCGGGCGTAGTCCAAGTAGAGCATAGAGGCGACGGCATCGACCCGCAGGCCGTCGGCGTGATAGTGATCAAGCCAGAAGCGGGCGTTGCTGATGAGAAAGCTGCGCACTTCGTTGCGGCCGTAGTTGTAGATGGCGCTGCCCCACTCCGGGTGCAGGCCTTGGCTGGGCAGGGAGTGCTCGTAGAGGTGAGTGCCGTCAAAGTAGCCGAGGCCGTGCTCGTCGGTGGGGAAATGGGAGGGCACCCAGTCCAGGATGACGCCGATACCATCCCGGTGCAGGGCGTCCACCAGGTGCATGAAGTCCTGGGGCGTGCCGTAGCGGCTGGTGGGGGCGAAGTAGCCGGTGCACTGGTACCCCCATGATCCGAAGAAGGGATGCTCCATGACCGGCATGAGCTCCACGTGGGTGAACCCCAGGGCTTTCACGTGGTCCGCCAACTGGGTCGCAAGCTCCTGATAGCTGAGGGAGCGGTTGCCTTCCTCCGGCACGCGGCGCCAGGAGCCGAGGTGGACTTCGTAGACCGACATGGGGGCGTCGAGACCGTTGCGAGCGGCTCGGCTCTGCATCCACTCGCCGTCCGCCCACGGGTAGTTGTGGTCCCACACCACGGAGCCGGTGCGGGGCGGCACCTCAGCGTAGCGGGCAAAGGGGTCGGCCTTCTCCACCTGGTAGCCGTGGAAGCGGGAGCGGATGAAGTACTTGTAGATGGCGCCAGCGCCGATGCCGGGGATGAAGCCTTCCCAGATGCCGGAACCGCCGCGTGGATGTAGGGGATGACGGTCTCGGTTCCAACCGTTGAAGTCGCCAATGACGGTAAGGGACTTCGCATTCGGGGCCCACACGGCAAAGTACACGCCGTCTTCGCCGTCTCGCGTGTGGAGATGCGCGCCCAGCTTTTCGTAGAGCTGGAAGTGGCGGCCCTGGTTGAACAAGTGGAGGTCATCCTCGGTCAGCCGGGAAACGTCGTAGCGTACGTCGGTTGGTTCGACCGGTGGGTTAGTAGTGCGCTGTGGTTCAGCCATCGTTGGCGCCTTTCGGAACGATATCGGCCGCCTTACTTCGGGATGTCCAGGTACCGGAGTATGCTGGTGAGCGGGATCCTGACCCAGTTCGGCCGGTTGTTGAGCTCGTAGGACACTTCATACAGGGCCTTCTCCACGAGGTGGAGGCCGAGCATTTTATCGAGGTGGTCAGGACCGGGGAGCAGCGCGCTGACCCCGGGGACTTTCAAGTAGGCGTTCAGGAAGATGACGCTGACCCATGAGCTCCAGAGCTGACCCCAGCGTTCCAACTCCTCCACGTCGGCGGGCCGGATCTCGGCGGCCTGCCCTAGGCGGGCGGCATGGGACGCGTACTCGAAGGATCGGAGCATCCCGGCCACGTCCCGGAGGGGCGAGCGTTTAATGCGGCGCTCGCTGACGGAACGGGCGGGCTCACCCTCGAAATCGATGATGATGAAGTCGCGGCCGGTGTGGAGTAGCTGCCCCAGGTGGTAGTCACCGTGGCAGCGGGTCCGCATGCCGCCGACGCGCTGTAGCCGCACGAAACGGAACTGTTCCCTAAGCTTCGATTCGTGGGCCAGCACGTGCTGCACCAGCTCGCGGTCGCCTTGGTCTAGGCCGCGAGCGCTGGAGCGGAGCACGTTCAGGGTCTGGTCTACATGGCCGGACATGGATTGAAACAGGCTCTGGCGATAGAAGTCGTTGAAGGGTTCGGGTGCGAAGGCCGGATCGTCGGGGTCTGAGGTCAGGGCCACGTGGAGCTCCGCGGTGCGGGTGCCCAATATCCAAGCGGTCTGCGCATAACCGCCCAGCAGCTCGTTGACCGATTCCGGGATCTCCTGCGCAGCGAGTTCCGTTAAGGATGCTGTCGGCGGGTCGACCTGGGGCGCGTCGGCATTGAAGGCCAGAACACGCTCGTAGTAATTGCTGAGATAGTCCAGGGTGTACTGCCAGGCGTCGCCCTGATTGGGAACGAACTCCTGAAGAATGGCGATCGCGGCGGGATCGACCCCGCGGCGGCGGTAGTCGAAGGCGCCCACCAAGGCGGCTATGTTAGGGAACCCGGTCTTTTCTGTGAGATACCGCCCGATCTCGATATCGGGGTTGGGGCCTACGTCTAGCTTGCGGATGAGCTTCATTACGAAGCGGTCGCCGAAGACAACGGAGGTATTGCTCTGCTCTCCCCGGAACACGGCTGGCTCCACGCCCTCGGGCAGAGTGCGCTGGCTGGGCTTGAAGGCGCGGGTAGTATGGCTGACTAGCTCGCCGGTCTCCGTGCGGTAGCGCCGCCGGCGCGAGATGGCGTTGAACAGACCGATGGTGAACTGTTTGTCCCACATCGCATCGTACAGCACGCCGTGGGTCTCCTTGCCACGGTTGCGAATGGTGAGGCGGGACACCAGAGCACGGGAGTCCACAGGCGGCTGGCCGTTGTGCTCTTCCATGAAAGTAAGGGGCAGCACGTAGGTCTCCGGGTTGTCATCCCGGTACTGCACCTCCACCAGTGCGAGGTGGGCGCGGTGGGTCCCGGCAGTGACAGGCACGGCGTCTGTAATGCGGGTGGACTGGATGCGGCGGGCCTTGCCGCCAAACCAGCGGCGGGCTCGCAGGAACTCGGGCAGACGAGCCTCCAGTGCTTCCTTACCGCGCTCGGTGAGGACTGTTTCCCAGCTGCGCTGGACGATGATGGGGGGCGGACCGTCGTTGCCTTGAGAAGTGACATCCACCTCCGCTCGCTGGGCGACCAGGGAGAACCAGTAGAAGGAGTGAGGGCTCATGGTGAGGAAGTAGGGGAGCTCACCAATAGGTGGGAAGGGGGTCTGCCCGAAGAGCTCGACGGGTACCATCTCCTTGAACTCGGAGAGGTCAACCTCCACCGCCTGGACGTAGCGGGAGAGGTTGGCCACCACCAACAGGGTCTCGTTACCGTAGCGGCGGAGAAAGGTGAGTACCTTGCGGTTCTCTGCGGGCAGGAACTCCATGGTGCCGTAGCCGAAGGCCTGGTAGCGCTTGCGCAAATCGATAAGGCGCTTCATAAACCACAGTAGGGAGCTGGGGTTGCCCTGCTGAGTCTCCACGTTGACCGCCTCGAAGTGGTACTCAGGGTCGATGATGACGGGCAGGAAGAGGCGCTGCGGGTTGGAGCGGGAGAAGCCGGCGTTACGATCGGCGCTCCACTGCATGGGCGTACGCACCCCGTTGCGGTCACCCAAGTAAATGTTGTCGCCCATGCCGATCTCGTCGCCGTAGTAGATGACCACAGTACCGGGCATAGAGAAGAGCAGGGCGTTCATAAGCTCGATGCGGCGGCGGTTGTTGCCCAGCAGCGGAGCAAGCCGGTGCCGGATGCCCAGATTGATGCGGGCCTGGGGGTCCACCGCGTAGACGCGGTACATATAGTCCCGCTCTTCGTCGGTAACCATCTCCAGGGTCAACTCGTCATGGTTTCGGAGGAAGATGGCCCATTGGGCGGACTCTGCAATGTCCGGGGTCTGCTGCATGATGTCCACAATGGGGAAACGGTCCTCCATGCGGATGGACATGAACAGCCGGGGCATGAGGGGGAAGTGGAAGGCCATATGGCACTCATCCCCCTGGCCGAAGTAGGCAGCGGCCTCGGTCGGCCACTGGTTGGCCTCGGCCAAGAGCACGCGGTTGGGGAACTTGCGATCGACATGTTCCCGGAGCTCTCGGAGGAAGGCGTGGGTCTCCGGGAGGTTTTCGCAACTGGTGCCCTCCCGCTCAAAGAGGTAGGGCACGGCGTCCAAGCGAAGCCCGTCCACGCCCATGCGGAGCCAATAATCCACCGACTGAAAGAGCGCCCGCTTGAGGGGGGGATGGTCGAAATTGAGGTCCGGCTGGTGGGAGTAGAAGCGATGCCAGTAATAGGCCTTGGCCACGGGATCCCACGCCCAGTTGGAGGTCTCGAAGTCCTTGAAAATGATGCGGGTGTCCTTGTACTTGTCCTCGGAGTCACTCCAGACGAAGAAGTCACGGTAGCGGCTGCCCGGCCGGGCGCGGCGCGCGCGCTGGAACCAGGGATGCTGATCCGAGACGTGGTTGAGCACCAGCTCGGTGATGATGCGGATGCCGCGGACGTGGGCCTCTCGGAGCAGCACCTGGAAGTCCCGCAGATTGCCGTAGGTGGGGTTGACGTTCTGGTAGTCGGCAATGTCGTAGCCGTCGTCCTTGAGGGGCGAAGGATAGAAGGGGAGGAGCCAGAGCGCGGTGACGCCCAGGTCTTGGAGATAGTCGAGTTTATCGGTCAGGCCGCGGAAGTCGCCGACGCCGTCACCGTTGCTGTCGTAGAAGGCGCGGACATGCACTTCGTAGATGATGCCGCTCTTGTACCAGAGAGGCGAGTCTTCAGGAACACGTGAGGATCCTCGGGCCACGGCGTTGCCTTCTTAGCGAGAGTACTCGGTGTCTTGCTCCCGGCCGGGTGGGCGGCGCAGTCGGAAGACGTGTGCCGGGCTTTCGTGCCGATTGATCTGCACGTAGTTTGCCGGTCCGTTCCAGAGATAGCGGGCGTCGGTTAGGAGGTCATGTACCTCGTAGGGCTGGCGCGAGTCGAGGCCGAAGTCGGCTAGAGGTAGCGTGATCCACCCGGACTGGCTGTAGTTGAGATCGAGATTGACCACGGTGATGATGACATTGCTCAAGTCCGCGGTGTATTTGGCGTAAGCGATGATCTGGTCGTTGTCGGTGGTCAGGAAGTGGAGGTTCCAATCCTGCTGGAGCGCAGGGTTGGTCTTGCGGATAGTGTTGAGCAGGGCGATGTACTCCCGCAGGCTGTCCGGGTGGTTCAGGTCACGGTGGCGGATCTGGTACTTCTCGGAGTTGAGGTACTCCTCGCTGCCCCGCTCGTAGGGCGCGCGCTCGCAGAGCTCGTAGGCGGGGCCGTAGATGCCGTAGCTTGCGCCGAGGGTGGCGGCGAGGACCAGCCGTTGGATGAAGGCGGGCCGCCCGCCGTGCTGCAAACGCTCGGTGAGGATGTCCGGAGTATTGGGCCAGAGGTTGGGGCGAAAGTAGTCCCGGACGCTGGTCTGGGTGAGCTCGGTGAAGTAGGCAGTGAGCTCGTCCTTAGTGTTGCGCCAGGCGAAATAGGTGTAGGACTGGGTGTAACCCAGCTTGCCGAGATTGTACATGACCTTGGGGCGAGTGAAGGCTTCTGCCAAGAAAATAATGTCCGGGTGCCGGCCCTTGATCTGCCCAATGACCCACTCCCAGAAGTGGAAGGGCTTGGTGTGGGGGTTGTCTACCCGGAATATCCGCACTCCCTGCTCGATCCAGAAGGTAAAGACGCTGAGCAGCTCTTCCCACAGGCTTTGCCAGGCCGCGGTCTCGAAGTTGAATGGGTAGATGTCCTGATACTTTTTGGGTGGGTTCTCGGCGTACTGCACGGTATTGTCCGGCCGCCACGTGAACCACTCAGGGTGCTCTGTGACGTAGGGGTGGTCCGGCGAGCACTGGAAAGCAATATCCAGCGCAACTGCAATACCCCCTTCGCCGGCGGCTTGCACAAGGTGGCGAAAGTCTTCGAAGGTGCCCAGATCCGGGTGTACCGATTTGTGGCCCCCTTCCGGCCCGCCGATGGCCCAGGGGCTGCCGAGGTCCTCAGGACGGGCCGAGGGGTTGTTGTTGGGGCCTTTGCGATGGGTGCGGCCCGTGGGATGGATGGGAGGTAAGTAGAGCACGTCGAAGCCCATCTCCGCGATGTAGGGCAGCCAGCGCTCACAGTCCTTGAAGGTCCCGTGCTTGCCGGCTTGCTCCGCGGTGGAACGGGGGAAGAGCTCGTACCAGGCGCTGAAGCGGGCGCGTAGGGGATCGATCTGGACAGTGAGCTTCTTAGGGTACTCGGTAGCCTGACTCCGGTCCGGATGGCGCTGGACGAGGTTGGTGGCACGCTCGCTCAGAACCATTGCGACTTTGTCGGCGGGTTTGCCTGCGCCGAGCAGCATATCCACGCATTTCCGCAGGGAAGCGGCATCGGCGCCCTTGGCCCGCTCGGCGGCGGCGCGCAACAGCAAGGCGCCGCTCTGGAGGTCGACGGCGATGTCCTGCTCCGCCTCGAACTTTTTCTCGATGTCCCGCTGCCAGGTCTTGAAAGGGTCTACCCAGGCAATAAGGGTGTACTCGTACTGACCCAGGCGTGCCGCGGTGAATTGGGCGTGCCAGCGGTCGTTCTGGAGGAAGCGCATGGGGGCTGTCTGCCACTTGGCGTCGTCGGCATGGCGATAGAGGAGGGCCGCAGTGAGGGCGTCTAGGCCGTCACAGAAGATGTCCGCTTCGATGGTGACGTTGTCGCCGATGATTCGCTTGGCGGCGTAGCGTCCGGCGTCGATCTCGGGCGAGACACGCTCAATGACGACGCGCTGGCTGTCTTGAGGAACCGGCATACTATCCTTTCGAGTAGAAGGTGTTGTCGGTTTCTCTATACTACGGGGTAAGTTGCAGCTTTGTCACTGCGAGGCGCTAGAGCCTGTCGCACAACTTGTCGGAACGTATTAGGTGAGGCCATGTCCTGGCTAACCTAAACTCATAAGATTGACGCCGCGCGCGGGCGTGGTATGATTGATCTAACTACCATTGGGTGTATGGGATGGAGCCTCACACGGATAGTCGCGTATCTCGCCGGCAGCTTCTAGTGCGCGTAGGCGCTGCGGCTGCCGCGTTGGCAGTGGGCCATGGGCTACGCAGTCCGCAGTTGGCCGAAGCCCAGGGGTTCGGCGCCGGACTGACGTTCGGCGCGCATCATTTGGCATGGCAGTGGCTGTTCCAAGAGGATGGTACGCCGGAGGACATCCGAGCGAAGCTTGCCCCGCACCGGATGGGTCTGGTTGTAAAGACCCATGACGCTACCGAGTGGATGGCCCGTTACGACGATTCGCCCTTTGCGGTGACGGGAGTCGACCAGATTGCTCGACTGTCAGCGTTCTTTGAGGAAGGGGGCGTGCCGTTTCACGCGTGGTGCGTGGTGCGTGGCCTAGACCCCCTGGCCGAGGCAGATATGGCGGCGCAGGTGCTGGCGTCGGGCGTGCGGAGCTTGGTGCTGGACCTTGAGCCACACCCCGGGTTCTGGCTGGCGACCCCACGGGAAGCCGTACTATTTGGCGACTCCCTCCGTCAACGCTTTCCCAATGCGGTGATTGTGACCTCTGTAGACCCGCGCCCATGGCACCTGAGCAGGATCCCGTTGGCGGAGTTCGCGGCGTTCAGTAACGCACTAGCACCCCAGCTCTACTGGGATGAATTCAACAGCCCCGAGAACTGGAGCCGGTTTGCCGCCGATGGCTACGTACCCGGGCCAGCGGGAATCACGCCCAGATTCCTAGTGGACACGGCGGTGGCAGAGTTGGAGCAATACGGTCTGCCGGTGTATCCCATTGGTCAGGGATCGGCCGCAGGGACCGATACGTGGCCGGCGTTCCTGGACCAGGCCTTCCGACAGGACGCGGAGGCCGTCTCGGTGTGGCGCTATGGGGTAACCGAGGACACGGTCTGGGAGCTGTTGGGGAACAACCCACCCCGCCAGCGCACTTATGTGATCCAGCCGGGAGACTCGCTCTCATACCTTGCACTAGCCTGGGGCACCGAAGTGGAGACAATTGTGGCGGTGAACGGCATCACAGACCCGAACCACATCGAAGTGGGCCAAGTGCTTATTATTCCGGGCAGCGGTGCGGCGGGAGTGCAGCCTGTGACCGAACGATTGCGTTACGTGGTGGCGCCGGGGGACAACCTCACCTGGCTAGCGGCGCAGTGGGGCACCACGGTTGAGCGCATCATGGAAGTGAACGGGATCACGAACCCGGATCAGATCTATGTAGGGACGGAGTTGTTGATTCCGTAGGGGGCGTTTGAAGCGGTCCTCCACTATTCGGCTCCGCCCGTTGCCAGCGGTGGTCTGAGGACATAGCCGCGTTGCTGGGCGTCGCTCGTGGCTAAAGATGGTATGGCTTGCTGCCCGCTGGCCCAGGTCTATGGTTACCGGGGAGACACCCCCTGGAACTCCTGGCAAAGGGGCTGCACCCCGCTGCACTCCCCACCCTACCGCCCGGTCCGGCTCCGCTCGTTCTAGCGCTAGCACCCCACACGCCGGCTTTTCGTTGCCCGCATAGGCAAGGGCAGGCGGGGCGCGTATAATCGCAGTTTGCAGCCGGTTACCGGGCCGGTACACAGGGGGAACGATGGCGAAGATTCGCGGCCCATGGATGCGGCGCGGGCTGTACTACGGCTGGGTCATTGTGGGGATTGTAATACTCTGCGATTTCGTGCAGAGTCAGGAGAGCTTCCCCATCCTGGCGGTGCTCCTGAAGCCCATCACCGGGGAGTTTGGCTGGAGCCGAACCTCGTTCACACTGCCCATGGCGATCGGCACGGTCGTCGGCGGGTTTATCGGCCCCTTTGTCGGCCCGTGGGTCGACCGCACCGGCCCGCGCTGGGTCTCGGCGGTGGCATTCGCGTTGTTGGGCGGGCTGTTGTTCTCGATAGCGTTCATGCAAGAGCTGTGGCATTACTACGCGCTGCAGATTGCAGCGCGCGCCATTACCCATGGGGTCATCGGGCTGACCTTGGTGGTGGTGGTGCCGCAGTGGTTCATTGCACAACGCGGCCGCGCGGTAGCTATCGGTAGTTTGGGGAACCGCGGCGGGCAGTTCGCTCTACCGCCGTTGACGCTGCTACTGGTGAGCATGGGCGGCTGGCGCCTGACAACCATGGTGCAGGCGGTAGTCATCTGGGCGCTTGCCGCTGTCCCGTCTGCGCTGTTCCTGCGGCGACGGCCGGAGGACATAGGGCAGCTGCCGGATGGCATGAGCCGTGACGAGTGGGAGCGACGGAACCAAGCGGCGGCCCGGCGGACAGCCGCAGGCGAAGCCCCCGAACTGGAAATGACGGTCACGGCCAGAGAAGCGGTGCGTACGCCGGCGTTCTACCTGCTGACCCTGGCTGGGATGTTCAGTCCCTTTGCCGCGGCCGGCCTGAATCTGCATCTTTTCTCCTACCTGACCGATGTTGGCATAGAGGAGACGGCGGCGGTGGTGGTGGTGAGCGTGTGGCTGTTGATGGGCGTGTTCAGCGGGCTTGCGTGCGGCTTTTTGGCGGAACGGTTCACCTCTCGAACCGTGACCATCGCCAGCTTCCTGTTGGCGTGCGGGCCGGTGCTGGCGCTGCCGCTGATCCGCACGGCGCCGTTGGCCTTTGGGTACGCCCTGATCCAGGGAGTGGGCCAGGGGGGCACGCTGGCGATGCGGTTGCTGTGGCCGGACTTCTTTGGGCGGCGGCACCTGGGAGCGATCCGGGGATTGACCCTGCCGGGGCAGAACATTGCGATCGCCGGCGGGCCGCTGGCGGGGGCGCTGATATACGACCTGACGGGCGGTTATACTCAGGCGTTTCTGGCGTTCGGGGTCGCATTGCTGGCGGCAGCGGCATGCGTCTACTTTGCGCGGCCGCCGCGGGGTAGAACCTTCTGACGGGCGGTTATACTCAGGCGTTTCTGGCGTTCGGGGTCTCATTGCTGGCGGCAGCGGCATGCGTCTACTTTGCGCGGCTGCCGCGGGGTAGAACCTTAAGCTGAGCGCTCTTTTATGGCGCCCTTTGTGGGCTCATTTGCCGTGTTCCGTGGCTGTCCTTGGGCGCGGGCAGGCCACTGCCTGCTGTGTTGCTGCCCAGCCCGTGGGATTGCCTTTGGCCGCGGCGGGGCGCGATACTCGTGCGACTTATTGTTTCGTAGGTGAATGTGGACAGACGCAGTACGTTTTTGGTAGTCACCGCGCTCATGACCGCGGCGTTCATCACCGCACTGGACGTGACGGTGGTGGGCACCGCGATGCCGAGCATTGTTGGACAACTGGGTGGACTGACCCTCTATTCGTGGGTATTCTCAGCGTACCTGATGACCTCTACCATCACGGTGCCGATCTACGGCAAGCTGGCCGATCTGTACGGGCGTTTGCCCGTTTTCTTTTTTGGGGTCACCTTGTTCATGGTGGGGTCGGCGCTGTGCGGCCTGTCGCAGAGTATGGAGCAGCTCATTGCGTTCCGGGCCGTGCAGGGGTTGGGCGGTGGGGCCGTGCAGCCGCTGGTGATCACCATGATAGGCGATGCTTTCAGCATTGAGCAGCGGGCGAAGCTCCAGGGCGTGTTCTCCGGGGTCTGGGGCGCGGGCAGCATTCTGGGGCCGCTGGTGGGTGGGACCTTCACCCACCTGCTCTCCTGGCGCTTGGTGTTCTATGTCAATATCCCCATTGGGATAGCCGCGTGCGTCCTGCTGGCGCGCTACTTCCCGGAACGGGTGGAGCGGCGGCGGCACTACATTGACGTACCGGGCGCGCTGTTGCTGGCGCTGGGCCTCACAGGACTGTTACTGGCGATTGCACCCGACCGGAGTGGCGGCAGCAACGATCCCGCCACCATGGCGCTGTTGCTAGTACCCTCCGTACTGTTGCTGGCCGCGTTCGTCAAAGTAGAAACTATGGCTCCCGAGCCGTTGCTGCCGCTGCACCTGTTCCGCATCGGGGCCATCAGTGTCGGCGCGGTGGTGACGATCCTGATGGGCGCGGTGCTGTTTGGCGTCACGTCCTTTGTGCCGCTGTGGGTCCAGGGAGTGCTGGGCGGAACGCCCACCCAGGCCGGGCTGATGCTGATCCCGATGTCTGCCGGCTGGAGCACCGGGAGCATCGCCTCGGGGAAGATTGTGACCAAATATGGGTTCCGTCCTTGCTTGCAGACCGGCGTGGTGTGTTTAGCGGTGGGCAGCGCCTTGATTGCCGTGGCGCAACCCCTGGGGCTGGTGCCCGGGGTGGGCATTGGGGCCTTTGTAGTGGGTCTAGGTCTAGGATTCTGTACGCTAGCGGTCACGGTGGTGGCGCAGAACTCGGTGGGCTGGGAATTCCGGGGCGTGGCCACCAGCACTGTGCTGTTTTCTCGCACCATCGGTGGCAGTATTGGGGTGACGATCTTGGGCACCGTGTTGGCAAGCGGGATGGCGGAGCGCATGCGCGGACTGGCGGTGACGCTCCCTGGCGTGGCTCCGGGGGCGCCGTTGAACGTAGCGAACGCGCTGTTGGAACCTACCGTGCGGCAACAACTCGATCCGCAGACGCTGTTGCTGCTGGGCAATGCGTTGAACCAATCGTTGAGTATGGTGTTTATCGGTGTAGTGCTCTTCAGCGTGGCGGCGTTGCTTGCTACGCTGCGGTTCCCTGCGGTGACCGCGTCGGGACTGGAAGCGCAACGTGGGGCCAGGCAAGAGGCGTCGGATGGGGCAGGCCGCTAGTGGGCTGAGTCGTAGGCCTTCTCGCCCGCACAGATGGGCACTGGTAGCCAATTCTCGATGGGTGGAATAGGACAGCTCCACTGCTCGTTGTAGGCGCAGTAGGGGTTGTAGGCGTAGTTGAAGTCCACCACCACGGCGCCGTCGTCCTCCACTTCCGCTTCCAAGTACCGGCCCGCGCCGTAGGTCTCCGTGCCGCTGGTGGCGTCCCGGAAGGGGATGAAGAACTCGTGCATGTGCTCTGCGGCGTAGAGGAAGATAGTGGCCTCGACCCCGTCCACGGTGAAGGTGACCTTGCCGGCCCGGGTGTAGGACTGCTTGTCGCCGGTGTTGGTGTCCATGTCCAGCTCTTCATGGACGACATTGGTGTCGAGAAGTGTGCGGAGTGCGAGCGTGCGGTCCTCTGGGTAGTATCGAAGGCTGTGGAAGTCCTGCCGCTGCTCCGGGGTCAAGGGAGAGTGCGAGTCGTTGCCAAAGAAGGCGTCCTTAGCGTTCCGAAAGTCGTCTAGTGCGCTCATTATTCGCTCCCATGGGTCAAGTCCTGATCGATCTTATACCGCATAGAGCATCAGTGCGGTTCGTCACAGACGCTGTGGCGCCGCATCTCCGCGCTCTCCGCTAGAAACACGTTCGCTGCCAACCTTGGCGATCGCTTTAGGCTGGCTATTGCGCGTCACGAGCGAAGAGAATAAGACCCGCCGGTGAGGCGCCTTCGCCCTGGGCGCTTTGCCGGGCCGTGTGGCTAGCATACAATAGGGCGATCCTTGTGGAGAGGTGGAGGCGCTGAGGACCGTCCCGAGCTTTGATGAAGAGGCCGCGCTGTGGGCGCAGGGCTATCGCTGTATTGCCGGCCTAGACGAGGTGGGCCGCGGCCCCTTGGCCGGCCCGGTGGTGGCCGCGGCGGTGGTGCTGTACCCCGTCGAAGACGATCTGAGTTGGCTAGCAGATGTGCGGGACAGCAAAACGCTAAGCGCGCGGCAACGGGAGCGCTTGGACGAACTGATCCGACGCCATGCCTTTGGTGTGGGAGTGGGCGTAGTGTCACCCACTGTCATCGACCGTGACGGCATTGTGCCGGCCAGCCGCTGGGCGATGTTGCGGGCGATGGAGGCGCTGCCGTGCGCTCCGGACCACCTGCTGATCGACGGTAGAGAGCGGGTAGCGACCAACGTGCCGCAGAAGGCAGTCATCAGAGGCGACGGCTCGATTATCTCGGTGGCGGCGGCGTCGATTGTGGCCAAGGTGTACCGTGACCGCCTAATGGAGCGGCTGGATGCCTGCTGCACTGGCTGGGGCTTCAGCCAGCACAAGGGGTACGCTACGGCGATGCACCTTCAGCTGCTCCAAGAGCGGGGACCCTCGCCGGCGCATCGCCGCTCCTTTGCGCCGTCACGCCAGTTGCGGCTGGGCCCCACGATTGCGGCACAGTGACGGACGCCCGACGCGGCCTGGGGGCTCGCGGGGAGCAGCTGGCGCGGGACTATCTGGAGGGATTGGGTTATCAAGTGCTGGCCACCAACCAGCGTACCGCACGGGGTGAGGTGGACATTGTGGCGCTCGAGGGTGGGTGTCTGGTGTTCGTAGAGGTACGCACCCGGCGGGGCGACAGCCTGGGCACGCCCGAAGAGTCGGTGGGGCCGCGGAAGGCGCAGCGGCTGATCGCATTGGCGGAGGCGTACGCGGATGAGCACCCGGAGTTGCCGGCCGACCTCCGGATCGACGTGGTGCCGGTGGTCTTTGACCGGCGAGGAAGACTCCAGCGCATCGAAGTGATCCAGAACGCAGTGAGCAAGTGAGCAATAGAGCGCTATTCAGCTTGTAGCAGGCAATAATAATGGAGGCAATGCATGACGACCGCTCGTGACATACGCGAGGCCGCGGCCATCGATTGGAGCGCGGTAGCGCTGCCGGGGCTGGGACCGGAGACCGTTAGCCTGATTACCGGTGGGACCGGGGCCATTGGCTACCGCGCCGCGGAGGTGTTGGTGGGCTGGGGTGCTAAGGTGGCCGTGATGGGCCGGTCACAGGAGCGGGTGACCGCGCTGACGGCCAAGCTTGAGGGCCCCGGTGAAGCCATCGGCGTTGTGGGCGACGTGGCGTCGCCGGCGGATGCACAACGGGTGGTGGATACGGTGCAAGCGCGCTGGGGTCGACTGGACTTGCTGGTGCAGAGTGCCGCGGTCGGGGGTGGAGGGCCGCTGGCCGAGGTGACGGAGCAGGAGATCGACGCCATTCTGGACACCAATGTGAAAGGAATGACGCTGATGGGGCAGGCGGCGGCGGTGCCCATGGTGTCCCAGAAGCGCGGCAATATTGTGAACACGTCCTCGGTAGCAGGACACCAGTTCTCAGGGCGGCGCTTCGTCTACGGGGTGAGCAAGGCAGCGATTATTTTCATGACTAAGCAGATGGCGGTGCAGTTGGCGCCTCATGGAGTGCGCGTGAACTGCGTGAGCCCAGGCCTCACGCCGACGACGATCACCTCCTTCGATGCCACGCCGGGCCTGGACCCCGAGGTGGGGCTCTCCAGCAACGTTGCGCCGGCGGACCAGGTGCCGTTGCGGCGATACGGTACGCTGGACGACTACGTGGGGCCCATCCTATTTCTGGCGTCGGACCTGGCGGACTACATGACGGGGGTAGAGTTTCCGGTAGGAGGTGGGGTAGAGTTGGGCCGGTGAGGCGGCCGCTCCCGTTAGTTTTAAGCCGTTAGTTCTTACTAGGGGAGGGGAGAGCATAGTGCAGCTGAGGGACACCCCCGGTGCCCCCTGCCCCAGGGCTGCGCCGCTCTGGAGCCCCCCTTTTGGATGATGCTTAGGGTGATCGACGGGGTAGACGTGACATAACTTAGTGCTTTGGCGTGCATGGCACACTTGTGCTAGCATTGCCGTTTGTGCGAGAGTCACCAGCCCCAGCACCCGTCTCCCTGCCCTTCTGGCCGTTTCGCAACATCTTCTACGGATGGTCTGTTGCGTTGGCGGGAGCGTGTGCGGCCTTTTCTGCGGCGCCGATGTTCGGGCCGGTCCTGGCCATCTTTGTGAAACCCATCAGCGACGAGTTGGGGTGGACGCGTGCCGCTATCGGACTGGGCTTCACCATCGGGACGTTCACCGGCTCGACCCTCTCCGCGCTGGTGGGTCCTGTGATGGACCGCCGTGGGACCCGCCCGTTCATGATCCTGGGCGGCATCGTGGTCGCCACCTGCATGGTGGGGATCATCTTTATGCAGGAGGAGTGGCACTTCTGGATTCTGCTAGGTCTGGGCCGGGGCGCCGCTTTGGCGGGGCTGACCTTCGGATCCTCCGTCGCGACCGCCAACTGGTTCGTGCGTAAGCGTGGGCGGGCATCCTCGGTGGCAGCCATGGGGATGCGGTTGGGGCAGGTGGTGCTGCCCCTGTTGATCAATCTGATCGTCGCGCTGTCAAGCTGGCGGCACGCGTTCGGGGTGATGGCGGCCATCGTGCTGTCGGCCCTCATACCGACGGCGCTGTATGTGCGGCGACGGCCGGAGGACCTGGGGCTGCTGCCTGACGGGGCCGCCAGTCCACCGGAGGTCCCGTCTTCTCCCACAGCGGTGCAAGCAGCAACTGAAGCGGCGGATACGCTCGAGGTGCATTGGAGCTTGCGGGAGGCCATGCGCACAAGAGCGCTGTGGCTCCTTGTGGTGGTGACGGGCGGAACCTTCTTTGTGAACGGAGGGGTTAACCTGCATGCCATTGCCTATTTCCAAGACCAGGGCTTGCCCGCAGCGCAGGCGGTGACCATCACCACGATCTTTGCCTCCACAACCGTGGGCGCGGCGTTTCTCTGGGGCTATTTGTGCGACCGCATCCACGTCCGCTACGCCTGCATGGCCTGTTCCGCGTGCTACCTGCTCGCAATGTTCATCATCGTTCCGGCAGAGACGTATCCCGCGGCGGCGGCTTTTGGCGTGATGTTCGGGTTGGCAAGCGGCGGCTGGACCACCGTGGAGCGGTTGCTGGCGCCCAACTACTTCGGACGGAGATCCGTGGGGGCGATCCGCGGGTTCGTGGAGATGGTGAGCGGCTTCTTCAGCTCTACCAGCGCAGTGGTGGCTGGGTTGGTGCGAGACCTGACGGGCAGCTATGTGCCAATGTTCCTGGTCTACGCCGGCGTCGCAACCATTGTGATTGTTGCGTTGCTATTGGCGGTCCCGCCGCGCAAGAAAACCGCCGCAGTCCTGGAAGCCGCGCCGGCATAGGTTGCGGCTCCTTTAGCTGCGTCCTTCGGGGCAAGCCTGTGGGAGTATAAGTGGGCATCCTTTGGCTAGCTCGGGATGAGCGAAACTGGACCACGTGCGACTTAAGTCCCACGGAACTGCCTGAGCCTCTGGGCTATAATGGGGCCATGGCCATCATCACAATCGGCAGCTCACAGGCGCGCATGTGCGTCCTGCCTCCCGACGCCCGATGGCTGAAACTGCTGCCGAGCGTTCCCCAGCCATGACCGCCAAGGTGGCAGTGGTCTACACCCATGCAGCCACGGTGCTGGAAGACATCGAACGGGCTCTGCGGCTGGCGGACTACGAGCAGTACATGCCTAAGGAGCCGGAGACGCTGCTGAAGATCAACATCTCGTGGCAGCATTTCTATCCGGGGTGCTCTACCACACCGTGGCAACTGGAGGGCGTGCTGGGAGCGCTCCAGTCTATGGGATACCAGGGCCTTATCCCGGCTCAGAACGGAACGGTGGTGGTGGACTCCCGCGAGGGAGAGCTGAAGAATAAGCACAAAGCCGCTCTGGATAAGCACGGCCTCACCAGCGTCCACCTCAATGACCCAAGCGTCTCGTGGCAGCCCTACCAGCCCAAGCATCCGCTGCTGGTGCTAGACAAGGTGTATCCCGACGGGATCAGCATACCGGCGCTGTTTCCCGGCAAGAATATCATCCATCTGCCTACCATGAAGACCCACGTCTTCACCACCATTACAGGCGCGATGAAAAACGCGTTCGGGGGGTTGCTGAACTACGAGCGGCACTGGACCCACGCGGTCATCCACGAGACCCTGGTGGACCTGCTGACCATCCAGCGGGAGATCCACCCCGGCGTGTTCGCGCTAACCGACGGCACCTTTGCCGGCGACGGCCCCGGGCCGCGGGCGATGCGGCCCCACGTTAAGAACACGCTGTTGGCTGGGGCCGACCCTGTGGCAGTAGACGCCATCGCGGCCAAGATGATGGGCTTTGATCCCCTGTCCATCAAGTTCATCAGGTTGGCTCATGAGCATGGGCTGGGGGTGGGCGATCCGAGCCAGATTGAAGTGGTAGGCGAAGAGATCTCCGGGGTGAACTGGCAGTTCAATGGCAGCCAGAACACCCTTGCCAGCCGGGGCCAGAAGCTGATCTACTGGGGGCCGCTCAAGCCGCTGGAGCACATGCTGTTGCGGTCGCCCATAGTGCCGTGGGCCTACGCCGCCTCCAACCTCTACCACAACGGCTTCTGGTACAACGCCATCGGCAAAGGGCGCATCAAGGCGATGATGGGCACAGAGTGGGGCCGGCTGTTCCAGCGGTACTAGTCCCTTTGCCGTTGCACTGAGCGTTCCGTTGGGTTAGCGTAGAGTCGGCGTTTAGCAGGCGGTTCGCTTCCAGCGTAGCAGGCAATGGCCGCTACTCTTTTTCTTCAGAAAGTGAATGCCTCCATCTGGAACGGCCAACGGTAGCGGCAGCCACTTGTTGTGCATCACGTGGATTGAATGGAACCGGCGGCGGGTGAGATCGCAGCGCATATCGTGGAGAACCGGGGCGATCTGATGGACGAGACGGTGGGCCGGCCGCCGCAGCATCTAGTGGAGTGAGCGCGATGGCGGCAGAAGCAAACGAAACTATCCCACTCCCTCAGCGCAGTGTTGACCGCTGGGAGTACCTGGACGAGCGCGTCGACTTTGGGCAAGTGTGGCTGGAGCGGGACTCGCTCCCACGCTACAGTAAGCTGAAGGGCCGGGCGTCGGGATCGCGGGTGGCTTTGAGCCAGGTGAAGTTCTATTTCATCAGCCGGGATAATAGCGACAAGATGCGCGCCGAACGAGACCTGTGGCGATTAACGCGGCCCATCCTGGCCGAGCGGTTTGAGGAGCTTGCGAAGCGGGAGTGGGAGGCTGCAACGCCGCTGGACGAGTCGGTGGTTGAGAAGGAATTTGGCCAGGACACTGCGGTCATCCTTGCGCAACTGTTGCTGGTGGTGGCAACGGTGGGGCTGGCGTACGTTCTTATATTCCGCCGTAGAGAGTACTACTACCGGCCGCTGTCGGCTACTTTACCGTTGCGCCGGCCGTGGCGCGGCCGGTGAGCCATGAGCGAGTACCAGCAATGAGCAACGCTTCCGAACATCACAGTACCGACACTGAGATCGGCGAAACTCGCCCGTTCCTTACCATCCTCCGGGGCAGCGGGATTGGTATAGGGCTAGGCATAGGTGTGGCGATAGGAGTGACGCTCAACCAAATGCCCGTGGGGATCGCGATCGGTTTGGTGTTGGGCATGCTCCTAGGGGCGTTTTTGGAGGGGCGCCGCACGCCGCGGAATCCGAAGGACTACGAAGGGCTTGGCCCGGTTGCCGTGCCACGCGAGACGGATGACGAGTAGGGGTGAGGCGCGCTGCTCAGCCTCCGCCGGCCGGGCTGGTATGGGTGTGGACGTAGTTGGTAGACTGGGACGGTCTTAGATCGACGCTAGTGCTAGGAAGGCTAGGAAGGGCGGCAGGATGATGCAATCGACGGCAGTGGACTGGGCCGGTTGGTACCAGCGGTGGGACGACCAACAGCTGCACTTGATCCCGCGGCGGGAAGAGCGGTTCCGGGTGATGCTGGAAGTAGTGGCGGAGGTAGTGGGGCCAGAGCCTCGGTTGGTGCTGGACTTGGCCTGCGGTACCGGGGCCATCTCGGCGCGGGTGCAGCAGCGGTTTCCCGGGGTAACAATGGTGGCGCTGGACGCGGACCCGCTGCTCTTGGCGATTGGGCAGCACGCGCACGTCAACGGCGATGAACGTGTCCACTGGGTGCGGCACGATCTGCGGGACCCGGGCTGGAAAACGTCCGTACAGGGCTATGGCATGTTCGATGCGGTGCTGACCTCCACGGCGATGCACTGGCTGGGCGCACAGGAGCTGCTGGGGGTGTACAAGGCCTTGGGCGAGCTGGTGCGGCCCGGCGGGGTCTATCTGAACGCGGAACACCTAATGTTGGCTCCGACGGCTTCTCGTTTTGGGGCGTTGGGTAAGTCTGTGCGCCAGCGGCTGAACCAGGACTATCCATCGCACCCCGGGGACAGCTGGGAAGGGTGGTGGGCAGCAGCCCGCTCGGAGCCGGGATTTTCCGACCTGTTAGCGCAGCGGGAGCTCGTATTCCATGACCATCCCCGACACGATGAGTACATTACGGCGCAGTTCCATGAAGAGGCACTACGGATGGCGGGGTTCGCTGAGACCTGCGTGGTGTGGCGCTACCTGGATGACACGATAGTGGCGGCGATCCGGTAGGGCAGGGCCGCTACCCAGTGTTTACTACCCAATGGCCCCTTCCTGAAAGGAAGGGGCCATTGGGTAGTGTGGGCAACCATTGAGGCAAAGCTCCAAGCGGGTGAGCGGCGGGAAAGCTCAGGGCAGCCTCCGAAGGGTTAGCGTCCTTTGAAGACGGGGGCGCGTTTTTCGGTGAAGGCTTGCATGGCCTCCAGGCTGTCCTCGGTCTTGCGCAGGTAGACGTTGTAGTAGCTCTCCCGGTCAATGCCTGCCTGGAGGTCATACAGCAGGCCCATGTGGAGCAGTCGCTTGGTCACTTGCGCCGCCACCGGGGGATTGGCCACGATGCTCTCGGCCACCTCCTTGGCGCTATCCATGAGCTGATCGTGGGGCACGACCCGGTTCAAGAGACCGTGGGCCAGCGCCCATTGTGCGTCGTACATGGCGCCGGTGAGCGCCATTTCCGCGGCCACACCGGGTCCGACAAGGCGGGGCAGCATCTGCGATACGCCGGCGTCGGGCGTGAGAGAGCGCTTGATAAAGAGCGATGAGTATGACGACTGTTCTGAGCCGATGCGGAGGTCGGCGGCTATGGCGAGCGCAAGCCCCGCGCCGGCGGCGATGCCGTTCACGGCGGCTATCACCGGCTGAGGGATGTTGCGAATGTGGGGCGCCGCGTCGATGATGCTGCGGCCTTTCAGCCAAGCAGTCGTACCCAGCGCGTCACCTTCCTCATTGCCCTCGGCTCGGGACTGCAGGGCAGCAATGTCGGCGCCGGAGCAGAACCCGCGGCCCGTGCCGGTGAGAATGACCACTCGGGCGTCGGAATCGGCCACGCTGTCGAGGGCTACGTGGAAGTCACGTGTGAGGTCGTCGTTCATGGCGTTGAGCTTGGCGGGACGGTTTAGGGTCACGATAGCGATGTAGCCGTCTCGTTCCAGCAGTACGGTTTTATCATCCATAGGTCTCACGTCCTTGCTTTGTTTGAGTAGTCGTGACTTTGAGTAGTCGTGGAGTATTGTACTATGAGCCGTTGCAGGATGCAGCACAGATTCGATTGCGGAGAGTGCAGCCATGGTTGTGGATAGCCACGTGCATATTGTTTCGCCGGACAGCGCGCGTTACCCGCTTTCGCCATTGGATGGCCGGTTGGGCGCGTGGGTCCGAGAGATGCCGACGAGCGTTGAGGGGTTGCTCCAGCGCATGGATACCGCCGGGGTTGACCGTGCCGTAGTGGTGCAGGCGGCCACGGCCTACCATGACGTTAACCACTATGTTGCGGACAGCGTTCGGGATCATCCGGACCGGTTGACCGGCGTGTGCATTGTGGATATGCAGTCGGTTGAAGCCGAGTACCGCCTGAGCTACTGGGTGGAGGAGCAGGGGATGCGGGGTGTGCGGCTTTACGCTACCAATGACGCGCAAGACACGTGGCTGGACGCTCCTCGCACCTTTGGGGTGTGGGTTCGGGCGGAGTTGCTGGACATTCCGGTCTGCGTGCAGACGTTCACACACCATCTGCCCAAACTACGCGCAATGCTGGAGCGGTACCCCAACGTGAGGGTGGCACTGGACCACTTGGCGGACTATCACGGCGAGGCGAATGGCCATGAAGCCGCGACTCAGGCGCTGCTGCCTTTGGCGGAGTTGCCGCGGCTGTACCTCAAGTTCTCCGCTGCCAACCTACTGGCCTTCCGCGCGGCGGGAGCGGATACCAAGGGGATATTCGACATGTTGTTGGAGCACTTTGGGCCGCAGCGGCTGATCTGGGGCAGCAACTTCCCGGCAACCTACACGCAGCCGTATGAGGCGCTGGTGGACTTCAGCAAGGAAGAGCTGGCGTTTCTGGATGAATCGGAGCTGCGGCTGGTGTTCGGGGAGTCGGCGCTGACGCTATGGCCGGAGCTGGGGGGGAAGACGCAGCAGTAAAGTGGTAGATGGCACGCTAGGCGGGATTCGAACCCACGACCTCAGCCTCCGCAGGGCTGCGCTCTAATCCGCTGAGCTACTAGCGCACGCTGGACTCATTATAGGCCACGCACGGAATCTGCGCTGGTAAGGCCAAGGCCAAGAGTGGTGCCGAAGGTGGGATTTGAACCCACACGCCCGTAAGGACACTACGCCCTGAACGTAGCGCGTCTGCCTTTCCGCCACTTCGGCCCGTGGTGACAAGTTCAGTATAGTTGGAGTCGGAGTCGCTGGCAATGCAGCGGCTCCTTATGAGGACGGTTGTGTTAAGTGGAGCTGGTGGAACCGGTTACTGCTGCCGCCGGCGCCGCCTGCGGGCCGCCCTTTGCTGCGCAATACGGGCCTTCTCGGCCTTTGACCTAAAGAACCGACGGTCTTTGAGTTCCCTGAGCAGTCCCGAGCGGGCAACGGAGTTCCGAAAGCGGCGGAGGAGACCTTCGATGCTCTCCCCCTCATTCAAGCTCACAAATGCCATATAGATTCCTCTTGAGGGTGATGGATGGGTGATAGGGTGATAGATAGTGGTAGGGGGCTATAAGCCCCCTACCACACCTTACTTTACCAGATTCCAGTTAGTAACGACGGGGGGGCCGGGTGCCCTGACGGTCGTAGCAATCCTGGCAATAAACTGGCCGATCGCCTCGTGGCTGAAAGGGCACCTGGGCATCCTTGCCGCAGGAGGCACAGGTCACAGAGAACATCTCCCTGCGCCCGTAGCCACCGCCCCCCCCACCATAACCTCCGCCGCCGCCGCCACCGTAGCCGCCGCCGCCGCCGCCCGAGTACCGTTGGTCTCGCCGAGACTGCCGGCATGTTGGGCACCGCTTGGGCTGATTGGTGTATCCCTTCTGCGCGTGGTAGGCCTGATCATCCGCACTAAACGTGAATGGTTGGCCACATTCCGCACAGGATAAGGTCTGGTCCTGATAACTCACGGATGACCTCCTTCCCCCATAGGTGAAAATGTTGGCGAGAGTTAGGACATCACCATGAGCCGGGACTTACCCTGCGTGTGATAGTAACCGTCACCACGGGCACAAGTATAACATGACGCGCTTGTCAAGCAACAATGCAAGGGGATTGCAAGAAGACTTGGCACTTTTCTTGATTATTCCTGCGTGAGCTACTAGCTGCCACGTAGCTTCAAGTAGCTTGGGGAAGGATTATCAGGGGAAGGGCGATTCCAGGGAACCAACTGTGCTCCAAGCTCAGGAAACTAATCGACGAGCTGTCTCATCCTGCCAGCGGGGATAGCGGTGGGCGAAGGCGCGGACGAGGCCGAAGCATCCGGAGAGCATCATGTCGCCATGGGGTACGGCGAAGTACGGTTGCAGGGGCGAACCCTGAAGGAGCGCTCGTTGTGGCCCAGTGACCGCAAGCAGTGGGTGTGGGTTGCCATTACCGAAACGGTGGGCGCCGTGGCCGTGGTCGTCGAAGACTTCGGCATTGCTGAGGCCGCCGGACTTCAGCGCGCCGACGAGGTGTTCGAGCTTAGGACGGTCGATGAGGCCGGTGTGATGCTCGAAGAGGCTGAGGACGCGGGTCCCCTGGAGGTGAAAGGCGGTGGCGTGCATGTTGCCGAGATTCACCAGCAGCCGCTCGGTCTCCGTGGCCACGCGTGGGTCGCCCAGAGTGCCAAGCGCGCCGGCGGAAGCGGTGTCCAACAGCACCAGGTCGGCTTCGCCGCGGTAGGTGTCCGCCACCGAGCGCATGCGGGTCAGATAGGGCGGGAGGTCCTCCGGCAGGTAGCCGAAGGCGTGGAGGTCGTTCTCTTGTTCTAGCACGTGCCGCAGGTGGTCGAAGCGAAAGGTGCGGTCGCTCACGTCCCGGGGCGCGGCTCCGTGATCGAAGACGGCAACAGCGAGGCCGTCATAGTGGGGATCGACGTCAAAGGCTTCCAGCGCCCGGTGCACCGCGGGGAGATCGAGGTCCTGCATTTCGATGTGCGTCGCCTGGTTGAGCTTGGCGGCCTCGTCCTCTGAGACGACAGTGATGCCCATGGCTTCGACGTTCTCCAGGTGGTCATCGAAGGTACGGGCGGCGTCGGGCATGGCGTACACGGGGAGCCCGGTCTTCAGATGGGCTTCCACCGCCCAGGCGCAGGGGCCGCCGCCCATGGTGACGCCGGTAAGCAGTATGGGCGTTCCCTGGCGCGTGGCCCGCTCCACCCGCTGGGCGATGATGGCGGTGGCGGAGGGCACCACCAGCTTGGGGCAGTTCTCCACGATCAGGTCGGTATCGAAGAGGAGGATGTCCTGGGTGCCGGTGCCGACGTCGATGGCGAGGATACGCATAGTTATGGCCGAGCTATCGGATCACTTCCAGGCCGGCCATGTAGGGGCGTAGGACGTCGGGGATCACTACGGAGCCGTCGGCCTGCTGGTAGTTCTCCAGAACGGCAATCATGGTGCGGGGTAATGCC
The DNA here is from genome assembly GCA_965261835.1 of Dehalococcoidia bacterium. Classification (GTDB taxonomy): domain Bacteria; phylum Chloroflexota; class Dehalococcoidia; order SHYD01; family SHYD01. The sequence continues at coordinate 1,311,049 of OZ253478.1, forward strand.
AGGCCGGAGCCGTTTATGGTGTGGGGAAACTGGGGGCGGGCCCCTGGCTCCGGACGGTAGCGGACGTTGGCGCGGCGGGCCTGGAAGTCCTCACAGTTGCTGATGGAGCTGGCCTCCAGCCACTCCCCGCTGCCGGGGGCCCAGATCTCGACGTCGTAGGTTTTAGTTGCGGCGAAGCCGAGATCCCCGGTGCAGAGTTGGAGCACCCGGTGGGGGATTCCCAGCAGGCGGCAGAGCGCTTCGGCGTCGGCCAACATGCGCTCTAGCTCGTCGTAAGAAGCGTCTGGCGGAACGAACTTGTACATCTCCACCTTGTCGAACTGGTGCACCCGCTTGATGCCGCGTACGTCCCGGCCGGCGGAAACCTTCTCCCGCCGGAAGCAGGGGGTGCAGGCCACGTGATAGATGGGCAGCGCGTCGGGAGCCAGAATCTCGTCGCGGTACAGGTTGGTGACTGGCACCTCCGCGGTGGGGATGAGGAAGAGGTCTTCCTCGGCGTCCCGGTAGAGGTTGTCAAAGAACTTGGGGAGTTGGCCGGCGCCCAGCATCACTTCGCCCTTGACTAGGGCGGGGGTGTACACCTCCACGTAGCCACGGCTGGTGTGAAAGTCCAGCATCCAGGCAATGAGCGCCCGCTGGAGGCGCGCACCGGCGCCCTTGAGCACATAGAAGCGGCTGCCGGAGAGTTTCACCCCGCGCTCGAAGTCGATGATGTCCAGCTTGTCGCCGAGGTCCCAATGCGCTAGGGGCTCGAAGTCGAAGGTGGGTGGCTGCCCCTCGGTGCGGATCACGATGTTGCCGTGCTCGTCTTCACCCAGGGGTACGGAGGGATGCACGAGGTTAGGGAGCTGGAGCAAGAGATCGTTGAGTTTGGCCTGTCGCTCCTCGATGGCGGTCTCCAGCTCCTTGATGCGATCGCCCTCCTGGCGCATCTCGGCGCGGGCCGCCTCAAAGGCCGCGGAGGTCTTGTCCTTCACCCGGCTCAGCTCCTTGCTGACCGCATTACGCTTGGCCTTGAGGGCCTCGGCCTGCTGCAAGAGGGTGCGGCGGTCTTCGTCTAGAGTGAGCAGTTGTTCCAAGGGGGTGTCGGTGTGACGCTTAGCCATGGCGTCACGGACGGTTTCCGGGTGCTCGCGGAGGAGTTGAATGCTTAGCATAAAACCTGGTTGACCTTGCGTTTACCAGAAAGCATGGAGGCGAGCGTTAGGCACGATGTAATGCCCCGGGCTTCCAGCATCGGGCGGAGCGCCCTAGTGAAGGTTGCGCCGGTGTGGACAAGCGCCTCGATAACGCGCTGACCGCTTGGTCCATGCAAGGTGAATTGGCGGTGGGCGGTTCCCATGACAAAGCTTGGATGGTGATTTTGAGCCTAGTGTAGCACAGGCCTACTGCATGCGGGTGGCGCGTGCTACACTGACGCCAATTTCACGATAGCAGACTCCGGAGGACGATATGGCCGAAGAACCAGTCTTACGCTATGAAACTAAGGAGAACGGACGGATTGTGGTAGTGACCATGAACCGCCCCGAGCGGATGAATGCATTGGGCGGCGGGCTGCGGGAAGCGCTGTACGGTAGCTTCGAGCGGTTCGCTGAGGACGATGACGCTTGGGTGATGGTGCTCACCGGCAGCGGGGACAAGGCGTTCTGCACCGGCAACGACCTGCGGGAGACCTCAGAGATCCGGCGGGGGCTGCGGCCACCGGTGGCAGTGCGCCGTCACTCGATCTTCCCGCTGAGCGAGACACTGGAGTGCTGGAAGCCCATCATTGCCGCTGTGAACGGGTACTGCATCGCTGGGGGGTTCAACATCGCCATGCAGTGCGATATCCGCATCGCGGCTGAGCACGCGGAGTTCGGGATTGCGGAGACCCGCTGGAACATGGGGGCGTCATGGATCCATGACCTGACCCGGCAGATGCACCTTCAGCACGCGCTGGAGATGACATTGTGGGGCGACCGGCGGATGACGGCTCAGCGGGCCCATGAGATCGGCTGGGTGAACCGAGTAGTGCCGAAGGAGCTACTGATGGAGGAGGCGATGGACTGGGCGGACCGGGCGCTGTATCTGGCGCCGCGTACCATGCGCAACCTCAAGCAGATCCTGTACCGGGGCTGGTACATGGATCCCATGAACGCGCGGGCCTTCGGGCAGGCGTTGGAGCAGAACCTGGTGGGGATGGAGGACAGCGTGGAGGGGCCGACGGCGTTTGCGGAGAAACGGAAGCCGAACTTCCAGAACCGGTAGCAAAACATCACGCTCACTGCTAGAGCTGGGCTAGAGCTGCTTCGAGAGGCTAGGAGCTGCTTAGGAGCTGCTATGGATAAAACGACGCAAGCGATAGTGGCGTGGGCCGAGGTGGTGCGGAGCAGCGCGCTGCTTCCGGATACGGTTACGGCGGCCCAGCGTAAGCTGGCGGACTCGATTGCGTGCGCGCTGGGTGGGTTGAACTCGCCACCCGCCCGCATTGCTCGGCGGCTGGCGGCGCCGGTGGCCGGCAAGGGCGCGGGCGTGTTCGGCGCGAGCCACCGCTCGACGGTGGACGCAGCGGGCTTTGCGAACGGCGTGGCGATCCGCCAGCTGGATTTCAACGACACCTATCCCGGCGGCCACCCCAGCGACATGCTAGGCGTCGTGCTGGCGGCTGCGTCGGTGGTGGGAGCCGATGGGCCGGCGGTGCTCAAAGCGATGGTGGCCGGGTACGAGGTGTACGGTGCGTTTATTGACCGCGTGCCGATGTCCGCCAGAGGCTGGGACTCCGGCCTGGGGCTGTGCCCGGCCACAGCCGTGGCGGTGGGCACGCTACTGGGCCTGGGTGAGGGGCGGATGGCGAATGCGGTGTCGCTCTCGGTGGTGGACTCTCCGGCGCTGCGGGTAAGCCGCTCCGGCGAGCTTTCGATGTGGAAGGGCTGCGCCGGGCCCTACTCGGCGCGCAACGGGGGGACGGCTGCACTGCTGGCGGCGGAGGGCATGACAGGGCCGCCGCTACCTTTCGAGGGGAAAGACGGGTTGCAAGAGCGCGCCACCGGGGCCTTTGAACTAGGGTTGCCAGGCGACATTGGCCAGGCCACCGCGGTGCAGCGCACCTCGCTGAAGTACTTCCCGTTGGACTACAACGTGCAGGCGGGAGTGTTCGCGGCGCAGGTGCTGCGACAGGAGTTTGCGCTGGACGATCTGGAGGCGCTGGTGGTGACCACCTACGAGCATGCCAAGCGGGAGTCGGCGGGCAGCCCGGAGAAGTGGGACCCTCGGACGCGGGAGACCGCCGACCACAGCCTGCCGTACATCATGAGCACGGTGCTGCGGGAGGGGTTCATCGACGTGCGGCACTTCCAGGAGGAGCGGGTGCTGGACCCGACGCTCCGTCCGGCGATGGCGAAGTTCCGGGTGGAGGTGGACCCGGAGATGACCAATGGCTGGCCGGACACCGTGACCTTTCACGCCGAAGCGACTACGAAGGACGGACGGCGGTTCGTGCAGCATATTGTGAACCCCAAGGGGCACGCCCTGAATCCGATGACCGAAGAGGATATCGCGGTGAAGCTGCGGTCGATGGCGGAAGGGGTGCTGCCGGAGGGAGAGGTGCGCTCGTTGCTGGATTGGCTGTGGCGGTTCGAGACTGCGGCGTCAGTGGAGCCGCTGTTCGAGCGGCTGGCGCAGGCGCGGGCGGAGCAGTAGGGTGGGCGCACAGCCCGGACTCATGATACAGCGCTGCACCCCTACTCGTGCCTTAATTCGGTAAGCTCACTAGGGGTCTTTCTTCAAGAGGGTCTGCCATCAACCGCGTTCCGCTGTGCACCGGGGGAGGGCAATTATCTACCCAAAAATGCATCCCGTCCGCCCCCACGCCCCCGGCGTCGCTACCCACTCCCGTCATTGCGAGTGCAGCGAAGCAATCTGGGGCGGCGTGTTCGCTAGCCCACAAGGGGCGTCCAGAGGGGATCGCCCCCTCTGGCAGGAGGTCTGGAGGGTGTCCCTCCAGAGCTTTAATAATCTTCCCCCTTCCTATCAGGAAGGGGGCTAGGGGGATGGTGCGAAGAGGCCGCGTACCACTGTCTCATATGTACTGAACGAGTACACGGCGTTGTCACGCTCAGGAGTGGTCTGCTATACTGACTTGCTATGGGGCTGTAGCTCAACCGGGAGAGCGTTAGACTGGCAGTCTAAAGGTCAGGGGTTCGAGTCCCCTCAGCTCCACCATAATTTTGTCTCACATAGTGAACGATGCCGCGTGCAACCAGCCTCGCAAGACGCCTCCTTAGCAACGGGCAAAAGCCCGGGGGCTAGCTTCGCGCGAAGACGTTCGCACACAGGAGCAACAGTCCGGGCAGGGTAGACACCCTGCCTTTTGTGTAAGTGGATGAGACGTGGCTAGTCTCGTAAGGTCAATACCGTACTATACTATTATTATTGAAGTGTCGCCTAACCATACTAACCATAGGTGAATAGAGGGACCCATGGCTGACCGCTACAACCCCCAGGAGATCGAAGCCAAGTGGCAGCAGCGCTGGGAGGCCGATGGTCTCTACCGGACGGTGGACGACCCGGCGCTCCCCAAGTGGTACGCGCTCACCATGTTTCCCTACACTTCCGGCGATCTCCACTGCGGCCACTGGTACGCCATGGCGCCATCGGACGTGCAGGCGCGCTATAAGCGGATGAAGGGGCACAACGTGCTGTTCCCTATCGGCTTCGACGCGTTCGGGCTGCCCGCGGAAAATGCCGCCATCTCCCGCGGGATCCACCCCTTCACGTGGACTATGGACAACGCCGAGCGAATGCGGGGTCAGCTCCGCTCGATGGGGGCAATGTTCGACTGGAGCCGGGACCTCGTGACCTGCCTGCCGGAGTACTACTCCTGGAACCAGTGGTTCTTCCTCCAGTTCTACAAGAAGGGGCTGGCCTACCGCGCCAAGGCGGCGGCCAACTGGTGCCCGAGCTGCCAGACAGTGCTGGCCAACGAGCAGGTGATGGCGGATGGCACCTGTGAGCGCTGCCACTCGTTGATGACCAAGCGGGACCTGGACCAGTGGTTCTTTCGCATCACGGACTACGCCGACGAGCTGTTGAACTTTGACGACGCGGCGTGGCCGGAGCGAGTAAAGACCATGGAGACCAACTGGATCGGCCGGAGCGTCGGCGTGGAGCTGAGCTTCCCCCTAGCAACGAACGATCTGCCGGATAAGCCCTTAGGCGAGGCTCAGGACGGGGAGCTCCGGGTATTTACCACTCGGCCCGATACTATCTACGGCGCGACCTTCATGGTGCTGGCGCCGGAGCATTCGCTGGTGGCGCAACTCACCACGCCTGAACAGCGGGCCGAGGTGGATGCCTACGTGGAGGCCACCAAGCGGGAGACCGAGATCGAGCGGCAGTCTGCTGATACGGAGAAGACCGGGGTGTTCACCGGCGCGTATTGCATCAACCGCTTCACCGGGCAGCAGATCCCCATCTGGATTGCCGATTACGTGCTGGTGCACTACGGTACCGGCGCGGTGATGGCGGTGCCGGGCCACGATACGCGCGACTTCGCGTTCGCCCAGAAGTACGGCCTGTCCATTGTGACCGTCATTGCGCCACCAGACTGGACGGGTGCGCCGCTGACCGAGGCGTACACCGAGGTGGGGCCGATGGTGCATTCCGGCCCGTTCGACGGCACCCGCAGCGATGAGGGCATCGAGCGGGTGGCGGACTACGCCGAGGCGCAGGGCTGGGGCCACCGTCGAGTGACGTACCGGCTGCGGGACTGGCTTATCTCGCGGCAGCGCTACTGGGGCACGCCCATTCCCATCATCTATTGCCCTGTTTGTGGCGAGCAGCCGGTGCCGGAAAACCAACTCCCGGTGGTGCTGCCGGAGGATGCGGAATTCAGGCCCACTGGGGAGTCACCGCTGAAGTATCACGCGGAGTTCTATAACACCGTATGCCCCGAGTGCGGAGGCGCGGCCACCCGTGAGACCGATACGATGGACACCTTTGTGGATTCCAGTTGGTACCAGATGCGCTATCTAAGCCCGCGCTATAGCGAGGGCCCCTTCGACCTGGAGGTCGCCAAGCAATGGCACCCGGTGGACCAGTACACCGGTGGCGCAGAGCACGCTACCATGCATCTGTTGTACGCCCGCTTCTTCCATAAGGTGCTCCGCGACCTGGGGTTGGTGGACAGCAATGAGCCGTACGCCCGGTTGTTCAATCAGGGGCAGATCCTGGGAACGGACGGCCAGCGCATGAGTAAGTCACGCGGGAATGTGGTTGCGCCGGATGAGAATGTGGCTCGCTATGGGGCCGACGCGTTCCGCATCTACCTGATGTTCCTGGGCCCGTGGGACCAGGGCGGTCCCTTCAACACCGATGGCATCACTGGCATGTCCCGCTGGCTGAACCGAGTGTGGACGCTGGTGCAGGACAGCTGGCCGGAGCGGACGGACGGAGCGGAGGACGCCACGGCCGCCAAGGAGTTGCGGCGGGCACTGCACCGCACGATCCGGAAGGTGGACGAAGACATCACCAACTTCCGGTTCAACACCATGCTGGCGGCCCTCATGGAGTTCACTAATTTTATGAACCGGTCGGACATCCAACAACTGAAGGGCACCGCGCTGTGGCAAGAGGCGCTGGAGTCTCTCATGTTGCTCATAGCGCCGGCTACGCCCCACGTTGCGGAAGAGCTGTGGGAACGCACCGGCCACGGTTACAGCGTGCACCAGCAGCCTTTTCCACAGTATGACCCCGCGTTGACGGCTGAGGAGGAGATCACGCTGATCGTTCAGGTGAACGGCAAGGTGCGCGACAAGATCACGGTACCGGCGGATATTGCTGAAGGAGAAGCCAAGGAACTGGCGCTGGCTTCGGAACGAGTGCGCGGGCAACTTAACAGCAATGCCGCTCGCCAAGTGATTTATGTGCCGGGCCGGCTGGTGAACGTGGTAGTGTAAGTGCTGTTGGAAGAACGCGTAAGCGGGTGTGCAAACTGCCGATTTTGTGTGAGCAACCACGCCACGGGTGCGGCTGAGACCGTAGCGGCCATAGTCCATACGGACGCAACCGCAGATTACTGTAATCACGGAGTAGTGCATGCCATCTACTAATGACCTCACCGGCCAGTTCGCCCTGGTGCTGGGCGCCTCATCCGGTTTTGGCGAGGCAGTCTCGCTGGAGCTGGCCCGCCAGGGGATGCACATCTTTGGCGTGCACCTAGACCGGCGGGCAACGATGCCCAACGTGGAACGCATCAAGGGTGAAATCAGCGCGGCCGGGGGTGAGGCGCACTTCTTCAACGCCAACGCTGCGGACGCTGCGAAGCGAGCCGCGGTTGTGGCGGCGCTGAAAGCGCGGGTGGCCGCCGACCCCAACGGGCCGCAACAATTGCGGGTGCTGTTGCACTCGCTGGCGTTCGGGACGCTGCGATCGTTCATTGCCAGCGATCCCAAGGAGCAGATCAGCCAGGCGCAAGTGGAGATGACCCTGGACGTGATGGCAAACAGCCTGGTGTACTGGACCCAGGACTTATATGGGGCAGGGCTGCTGAAGTCCGGCAGTCGTGTTTACGCCATGACGAGTTCCGGTTCCAGCAGGGTGGTGGCCACCTACGGGGCGGTGTCCGGGGCCAAAGCGGCGCTGGAGAGTCACATCCGGCAGCTGGCGCTGGAGCTTGCACCGCATCGGGTGACGGTCAACGCGATCCGGGCCGGCGTGACAGACACGCCCGCCCTCCGGCGCATCCCAGTGGCGGAGCGTCTCATCGAGCGAGCGAGCGCCAGTAACCCCAGCGGCCGGATGACCACGCCGGGAGACATTGCCAAGGCCATTGCGCTGCTGGCGCAGGATGGGGCGCAGTGGATGACCGGCACCGTTATCGGCGTGGATGGCGGTGAGGATATCGCGGGCTGGTAGCCGGTAGGAGGAGAACAATGGCGGCGGATTCGGAGCACCATACTGCGCTATTGACGCAAAGCACTGGGATGATTGCGGATCGGTACTTAATGTGCTACGCGTCTGAACAACCGAACTCCAGCCGGTGGTCGCAATAGACATTCCCCAGACCCCCGCAGCACTGACCGCCGAGTGGCTGAGCGCCGTCCTCGGGAGTTCGGCCGCGTCCGATCCGATACGGGTCAGCGGTATGGAACCCGAACCCATTACTGTGGGCCACGGCTTTGTGGGGCAGGTCTACCGCCTGCGGCTTCAGTACGCGTCCGGTGCGTCCGGTGCTCCTGCATCGCTGATTGCCAAGTTCCCGGCCGCGGATACCGACGTGCGCAAGGCGATGACCCGGGACCATCTCTACGAGCGCGAAGCGCGGTTTTACGAGTATTTGGCGACGGACGCCGGGATCTCCACGCCCCGGTGCTATTACAGTGGTTTCGACCCGGCCTCCGGGGATGCGCTGCTGCTGTTGGAGGACCTGGGTCCCGGCTGTACCGGCGACAACGTGGTGGGCTGCACCAGAGACCACGCTGAGGTTAGCGTCCGGGCCTTGGCCCGCTTCCACGCCAAATGGTGGGGGCACCCTCAGTTGCCGTCGTTACACTGGATGCCGGTGTGTGGGGCCGATGGTTATCAGATGGTGTATCGCAGGCTGTGGGACCGTCTGGCGGAGCAGTTTGGTGAGACGTTACCGGAGCCGATCCGGTCTACCGGGACGGCGTTGCGCAACAAGGTGGCGGCGCTGCGCAAGCGCCTGGGTCAGCCGCCCTGGACTATTGTGCACGGCGATTTCCGGCTGGATAACTTAGCCTTTAGCGATACGCCGGGGCGGCCTTCTCCGGTGGTGTTGGATTGGCAGTTGGCGCTACGAGGCCGCGGTGTGGCCGACCTGGCCTACTTCCTGGTGTACTCGTTGCAGCCCGTGCAGCGGCTGGCATGGGAGGGCGAATTGCTGCGTGGCTATCACCAGACGGTGGCCGCTGCGGGCGTGCGCGGATACTCACTGGATGACTGCTACGCGGACTACCGGCTGGGCATGTTGCACAACATTATTCGCACCGTCATGGCGCTAATGCTGCTGGACTTCTCCAGTCCCCGTGCGCAGTTGCTGGCCGAGGCGTTCATTCAGCGGACGAATGCGGCAGTGGCTGATCATGCGGCCGGCGAGTTGTTGGCAGGGCTGTAAGCGGCTGCCGCTCAGCGCTCGCTCGGTTCGTGCTACGCTCGAACAAGCGAGTAAGAAGGAGCGCTGAATCTAGGACTATGGCGCGCCGTGGCCGCGGGCGTTGTCTTGCTGAATTGTGTCTATACCTTCCTGCACGCTCTGAAGCTGGGCAGAGAGACTGCCTTGCAACCGACGGAGCACGCTCAGGCTATATTCGTCCAACTCTTGGTAGCGCGCGGCCACTTCTTGTTCGGCGCGCGCGAGCACGTCCTGGGCATGCTTGTTGCTTTGGTCAATGATGGTGTCACCCTGCACTCTGGCGGCTCGGGCCAGTTCATGCTGGTCCAGCCGCGTCCGGAACTGCGCTTCCGCCTCGTCTAGCAACCGCTGGCTAGCAACGCGGGCGTCTTCCAGCATGCTCTCTCTGTTCTCTAGAACTGCCTGGGCGTGGTGAACGTCCTCCGGGATAGCCGCGCGTATCTCGTCGACGAGTTCCAACACATAGTCTTTTTGAACCAGCACGCTGTTGGTCAGAGGTATGGACGTGCTCTCGCTGATCAAGGCGTCCAAGCGGTCGATTAGGTGCAGGATATCTATAACACACCTCCTCAGGTACGCAATAATCAGCTCGTATTGAATTTAGCCCGGAGCGCTCGGTCTACGTTTTCCGGCACCATGCCCTTTACGGCATGCCCTAGACCCCAAATCTCCTTAATACGTGAGGAGCTGAGGAAGAGGAAATCGTGGGTACTCATCATGAAGATGGATTCCACTTGCGGCGCCATCCGCTTGTTGGTCAGTGCCATCTCCAACTCGTACTCGTAGTCGGAGAGTGCCCGCAGGCCCCGGACCAAGACCTGAGCATCCAGCGACAAGGCGAGGTCAACGGTGAGGCCGGTGTACGGCGCCACCTCTATGTTGGTGCGGTCTGCGGGGATAGCGTCCTTCCATAGCTGGATGCGCTCGTCCGTGTCAAACGTGAGACGCTTCGGTGGCGCGTCGTACACGGCCACGATCAGTTCGGTGAACAGATGGGAGGCGCGGATGGCGATATCCAGGTGCCCCAACGTGAGCGGGTCGAAGCTGCCGGGATAGACTGCTCTAACCAATGGTTGCTCCTTCTAGCGCGTAGACTGAGATCATTGTATCCCCGTGGCGGCGTTCTTTGATGCGGCTCAGCGCCGCGAGGTTGTCCGGCATTGGTGAGCGGTACGCATGCTCCACCACCACGGTCGAGTCCCTGTTGATGAGCCCGAGCGCGGTGAGCTGTCCGGCCAGGACCACGTCGAGGGGCTGAGCGTACGGCGGATCGATGAAGACCAACTCGTAGGGCCCAGTGAGTTTGGGCAGGGCCTGGCCAACCGAGAGGCAGAGCACGCTGCCATGACTCGCGAAGCCAGTGTGGTCCAGGTTCTCTCGAATCGCTTTGCAACACCTGGGATTGCGTTCCACAAGATCCGCCTGGCCACACCCCCGGCTGAGCGCTTCGATGCCCATTGCCCCAGTTCCTGCGTAGAGGTCCAGCACGTGGGTGTCCGGCGGAAACAGCGGCCCGATGATATCGAAGATGGCCCCACGCACCAGATCGGAGGTAGGCCGCAAGGTAGATACGTGGGGTACCTTCAAAGATTGTCCCCGCGCCGCCCCGGCGATGACTCTCACCGATCCTCCAATACCCAGGCCATTATACTGGGTGCTTTGTGGCGGTCAAGGATAAAGATAGGGAACAGGAAGGGAGCATGAGGAAATATGAACGAAGGGAATGGAAATGAATAATGCGAGCTACTGCCGTTCTCCCAGCGTTACTTCCATATCGATCTCCTTACCGTCTCGGTTGACCACCAGCGTCAGCTTCTCGTTGGGGGAATGTTTCATGAGAGTGCTGAGGAAGGGGTGTTCGTCATCCATAGGGTCGTTGCCCATCCGCACAAGGATGTCACCCCTTTGGAGACCGGCCGCGTCGGCTGGGCCATCGGCGGCTACCTGGAGAATGAACACACCGTGGGGGACCGGCAGGCTGTAGAATGAGGCCATGGCGGGGTTGATCTGCTGGTGCGAAATGCCAAGGAAGGGCCGGGTGACCTTGCCGTTCTCCACCAGCTGGCTCGCTACTAATTTGACCGTATTGCTGGGGATGGCGAACCCAATGCCCTCCACGATCTGGCCGCCCTGCGTCTGCCGGATGACCGATGTGTTGACGCCTATGATCTGGCCCGCCGCATTGACCAGTGGGCCGCCGCTGTTCCCGTGATTGATGGCGGCGTCGGTCTGGATGAGGTCCTCCATCACAACGGCCTCGCCCCGCCATGTCCGGTGCAGACCGCTGACAATGCCTTGGGTCACCGTGTTGCGGTAGTCACCCAATGCGTTGCCGATGGCTAATACGGGCTGGCCGGGGGTGAGGGCATCGGAATCGCCCAGGTCCACCACGCTGCTGAGCTGTTCGTCTACTTTGATGACGGCGAGGTCGCTGAACGGCTCGTCCGTGCCCACAAGTTGCCCATCGAGGCGACGGCCGTCCGCGAAGACCACAGTCAGGCTCCGGGCATCCCGCACCACGTGGGCGTTGGTGACGATGTAACCCCTGGAATCGATGATGAAACCGGAGCCCGCGGCGATCTCGGGAGTGCTGGAGCCGCGTAGCCCGCCCCGGCCATTGATCTCCGTGACGATGGTGACCACCGCGGGGCCCACCTTAATGACCGTGTCCACCATGGCTGAGTCTTCTTGGAAAGTGGGCTGAGGCGCACTGTCGCTGACGCTGCTCACCGCGCGGGAGTCCCCTCCGAAGAGCATAACGGCCGCGATGCCGCCCCCCAGGGTACCGGCAACAAACGCAACGAAGATTAGAGCCACTACCTGGCCAAGGCCAAGGCCGGGACCGCGGGGTTGGGGTGAGAGAGAAGCGTCTTCCATGGCTACTTACTACCTACGAACTATCAACGCGTGGCAAAGTCCTATGGATGAGCCAATACCTGGAAGTGGACATGTTAGCCTTTAGCACAGAAGAACAGTATCGATTTAGTAGGACGATCCCGTAAGCAAGTTCAGCGATGGGGATCGCTTAAATGCCGTTACTGCGCCAGTCAGGTCGCGCTCCTGACTATGACTACCAAGGGCCGACGATTTAGTTTCCATCTCACCGCGCGTTCTGTAGCGGTCGAGCGTATGTGCGTAGGGTTGCACACATTTCCATTACCGCTTATTGTAGCATGGTCATGAAATTTCTCTCGTCTCCTTGATTTCTGTACATGACCGTCTGAAATTAACTATCATTAACCATCCATACAATAAATAGCTGGTAGTGAAGCGTAACTTGAAGCATGGCTGGGACGCTAAAGAGCGCCGCAGTCTTTTTCTCGTGGAGCGTTGGCGTGTGAAGGAGGGGGTACATGACTGAACGGGTGGGATATTTGACGCCGGAGGGCCTAGTAGAGTTAGAGCGAGAGCTGGATCGTCTGCGCCACACGCGCCGCAAAGAAATTGCGGACAAGATTCACGAGGCCAAGGAACTCGGCATCACCGTGAGTAACGCCGAGTACGATGACGCCAAGCGAGAGCAGTCCTTTGTGGAGGGGCGGATCCGAGAGCTGGAGAATGTGCTCAAGACTGCCACGGTGGTGGAGCATGAATTGGTGCCCAGCGGTCGCGTAAATGTCGGCTCCAAGGTGACCCTTGTCACCGACGGCAGCGAACAAGACCACTTCATCATTGTCGGCCATGCGGAGGCCAACCCCCTCGCGGGGAAAATCTCGACCGAGTCACCGGTGGGTAAGGCGCTCCTGGGTAAACACGTAGGAGACCGTGTGCAGGTCATGGCGCCTGTCGGGGTTGTGACCTATACGATCTCCGTTGTTGAGTAAGCGACAACATTTGTAGACCACCACAAACCCCGGGCAGCGCCCGGGGTCTCTTTTGCAACTATGCCGATCGGACACTTCAACAACGTGGGTCTGTACTACGAAATCCACGGTTCCGGGGAGCCGCTGGTGTTAGTGCACGGCTCCTGGACCGACCATCACGACTGGGACCTAGTGGTTTCCGGCCTGGCCGCGCAGTTCCAGGTGGTGTTGTACGACCGTCGGGGCCATAGCCTGAGCGAACGCCCCGAGACACAAGGATCAGTATACGAGGATGCAGTGGACCTGGCAGCGCTGGTGGAGGGCCTGGGTCTGGCGCCCGCCCACATCATTGGCCACTCGTACGGCGGTATCATTGGTCTGCAGTTAGCCGTGCGGCGTCCCGACCTCTTCCATAGCCTTCTGGTGCACGAAGCGCCGCTCTTTGAGGTGCTGCTGGCGGATGGCGCGATGAATTTGCAGGGGACGGAACACGCTCGCCTAAGCGATGTCATTGAACGGCTCAGCGCTGGCGATTACGAAGGCGGTGCCAAAGCGTTCGTGGATGGCATCATTTTCGGCGCCGGGACCTGGGATGCACGGGTCACGCTGCCGCTGAAGCGCAAGTTCATCGAGAACGCGCCGACGTTTCTGGATGAACTGCGGGATCCTGATCGGCTAAGCTTCAATGTGACGCCCCTGGCGGGATTCCCGCACTCCAGCCTCATCTCGTCGGGTGGAAAGAGTCGGCCCATGTTCCAACGGGTGGCCGCCAAGCTGGCCGAGGCGATGCCGCAGGCGCGGGCGTACGTGTTTGAGGACGCCGGGCACGTGCCGCAGGTGAGCCATCCGCAGCACTTCGTGGAGGTCGTGAGCGGGTTTATCCATGAGCGGGTTCATCGGCTTCATCAATGAAGCGTCGGGAAGCGTCGGGGAAGCGTCGGGCGCGACGACGCGCTGGCCTGGGGCGAGCGGAGTGGTGGCGTAGTTCGTCTGACGTTACTACGCAGTCCCGCTCATCCTGCGCTTGTCGAAAGGCAGTCCGTTCTTGGAGGGACAGGCGCACCACGGCGCACCACTGGCGAAAAAGGGATGAGGATGCCGGATCGAGCGAAGTAGGAGCAACGGCTTATGGCTGAGCGGAACGAAGAGTTTTACCAACAGCGCCTTGCGAAACTAGCACGGCTGCAGGAGCGCGGCACCGAGCCGTACCCATCCCGCTTTCAGCGCACCCATTCCGCAGCCGAGGCCGTGGCGCTCTTTGAGCAGCAGGCCGATCCCAATACGCACACCCTGGAACAGGTGATCGTGGCGGGCCGGATTACAGCGCTGCGGGTCATGGGCAAGGCATCGTTTTTGGACCTGCGGGACGGTTCCGGCAAGGTCCAGGCCTATTTCAAGGCGGACGGCCTGGGGGAGCGCTATCAAGACGTGCGCGACCTAGACCTAGGCGATTTCCTGGGGGTGTCTGGCCCGCTCTTCCGCACCCGCACCGGAGAGGTGACGGTGGAGGCGCAGGACTTTACCGTGCTGGCCAAAGCGCTGCAGCCGCCGCCGGAGAAGTGGCACGGGCTGACGGATGTGGAGACCCGCTACCGGCATCGCTCACTAGACCTCATGTCTAACGAGGAAGCGCGGGCAGGCTTTGCCGTACGCTCTCGGATAGTGTCCGCAATGCGGCGGTTCCTGGACGGTCGCGGCTTTCTGGAGGTGGAGACCCCCATGCTCCAACCTCAGGCCGGCGGCGCCATGGCCCGCCCTTTCATCACGCACTATAACGCGTTGGGCCAAGACTTCTATTTGCGCATCGCCACGGAACTGCATCTGAAGCGGCTGATTGTGGGTGGTTTCGAGAAGGTCTACGAGATCGGGCGGATCTTCCGCAACGAGGGCATCTCCGCCAAGCACAACCCGGAGTTCACCACGCTGGAGAGCTATGAGGCCTATGCCGACTACACTGACGTGCTGGCGATGGTGGAGGAGATGGTGGGCCACATTGCTCAGGGTGTGCTGGACACCCATCAGGTCGAGTTCCGTGGCCACGCCATCGACCTGGCGCCGCCATGGCGTCGGGTGACGCTGCGAGACGCCATTCTGGAGCAGTCGGGCATCGACTTCCTGGCGCATGAGGGCACGCCGTCCCTGGCGGCGGCAATGCGGGAGAAGCATTTGGCCGTGCCGCCCAACGCGGGTTACGGAAAGCTGGTGGACGAACTGCTGTCGTCCACGGTGGAGCCGCACCTAATTCAGCCCACATTCCTGACGGACTACCCGGTGGAGCTTTCGCCACTGGCAAAGCGCAGGAAAGACGACCCGCGCCTTGTGGAGCGCTTCGAGGCGTTTGCCGGGGGCATGGAGATCGCCAACGCGTTCAGTGAATTGAACGACCCGGTGGAGCAGCGGGCGCGCTTCGCCCACCAGGCGCAGCTCCGGGCCGAGGGCGACGAGGAGGCTGAGCTGCCCGATGAGGACTTCCTGTATGCGCTGGAGCACGGGATGCCCCCTACCGGCGGGCTGGGGATGGGCATCGACCGGCTCACGATGCTGCTGACGAACAACGCCTCTATCCGGGAGGTGATCCTGTTCCCACACCTGCGACGAAAGAGCGAGTAGAGGGTGGGCTTTCCCAAATCAAGAAAAAAGTTTAGGCTGGGCGTGGGTGATTCCCACACCCGTTGCAGGTTATGAGCATGCGAATCACAGCAGTATTCTTTGACATTGGCGAGACGCTGGTTGACGAGTCACGCATCTGGACCAATTGGGCGGACTGGCTCGGGGTGCCGCGGGTCACCTTCATGGGCGTGCTGGGCGGCCTCATCGCGCGGGGAGAGGACCACATGGGGGTGCTGGAACACTTCCGGCCCGGGTTTGACTTGGCGAGGGAGGAAGCCGAGCGGGTGGCGGTGGGGTTACCCAACAGGATCGAGGCGCACGACCTGTACCACGACGTGCGGCCGTGCTTGAAGGCGTTGAAAGAAGCGGGCTATTTCGTGGGCGTCGTGGGGAACCAGCCCCGCGCTGCGGAGGAGGCGCTCCGCTCCTTCAATCTGGTGGCGGACGTCATCGCCACCTCGGACTCCTGGGGCGTGACGAAGCCCTCGGCGGCATTTTTCGAGCGGATCGTTGCAGAGGCGGGGGTGGCGCCGGAGGCGATCGCATACGTTGGTGATCGCGTCGACAACGAGGTGATCCCCGCGAGGGCCGCGGGGTTATGCACGGTGTTCCTTCGGCGGGGGCCGTGGGGGCACCTGCAAGCGTCCCGCCCGGAGGCGGCACAAGCGCACTTGCGGATCGAGTCGCTGGCGGAGCTACCGGAACGGTTGGCAGCGGTGAATCAACTGCCCAAGAATATTTGAACTAGGTCGCTTCTCACAATCGCACGCAGGCCAGGCATGACACTGCACAGCGTTCCGTAGTACAGTAGCCGCGTTCCTGTACACCCTGAGCGGAGGACGCAATGACCCAGCCCTTGGACTATGAGCAGTTGCTGGTGCGGCCCAACATTGGGCAGGCGCGCACGCAAAATGAGGACTTCCCTTACAACTTCGGCACGGTGCTCCCCGGCACCGACCTGTTGCCATTGGATGATCTGGCGGAGGCGGCGCGCCAGGCGGTGCTGGAGCAGGGCCGGACGCTGTCCTTCTACCCGCCAGAGCAGGGGCCGCGGGACGCCCGGGAGTTTGTGGCCCAGTTCTTGAAGGATGACCGGGGCATCACCCTGGCGGCCGAGGACCTGCTGCTCACCAATGGTTCCAACGAGGCCATCCGGCTGCTGTTGGACAGCCTGATCAGCCCCGGTGACGTGATTGTGGCGGAGCAGAACCTGTACCTGGGATCGCTGCGGCACTTCCGGCTATTCGGCGCAGAGGTGGTGGGGGTGGAGACCGACGAAGACGGGATGCGGATGGACCGGCTGGCGGAGACGCTGGAGCAGTTGAAAGGGCAGGGTAAGCGGCCTAAGTTCATCTACACCATCTGCACCTTCCAGAACCCCGAGGGCACGGTGCTGTCCGCGCCGCGCAGGCAGGAGCTACTGCGGTTGGCCCAGCAGTACGGCACGCTGATCCTGGAGGACGACTGCTACGTCCACGAGCGGCTGGACGACGTGCCGCTGCCGCCGGCCATCATCTCGTTGCCGGGGGCGCGGGATTGGGTGATGTACTGTGCCACCTTCTCCAAAATCCTGGGGCCGGGCGTCCGTATCGGGTGGATCACCGCGCCGACCCCGATTCTGCACCGCATGGCTACCTGGAAGCACAGCGGCGGAAACAATTTCCTCAGCACCATGATCGTCTGCCGCTACCTGTCGGAGCATTGGCCCGCCCGCATCCAGGTGCTGGGCGCGTCGCTCAAGGCGCGACGGGACGCCATGGCAGCGGCGCTGGACGAGCACTTCGGGGGGCAGGCGAGCTTCCTGCTGCCCCGGGGCGGGATGTTCCTGTGGGTGGGATTTCCGGAACAGGTGGACACTGGGCCGCTGCTGGAGAAGGCGGCAGCAGCGGGGGTGCGCTTCAACCCCGGCGTGCAGTTCTCCGCCAACAGCACGTCGAAGAACTATGCGCGGCTCGCCTTTGCGTTCCATGACGAGGATACGATCCGCGTGGGCATTGGCCACCTGGCGCGGGTGATGTACCGGGAGGGAGCACTGCCGCTGACGTAAAAGGGCCCGAGCTTTGCACTGAACCTAGGGGCGGGTCTCAGACCCGCCCCTAGGTATGCTGGCGGCGTTGGCTAGCGAGCCGATAAAGTCGTCGACAGCGCACATGAGGCGGTGGACCGGCCGCAGGACGATTTAGGTGTTAGCTTAGCCGGTTGAACCTACGCTCAAATCGGAGTGCCGGAGCAGCCCCCGAGCAGCCGCGGAACTTCTCGCTTCACCCGCCGCTGCGGGCAGGCTCTAAGCAGAACGTAGAGCTGGGCCTCCGCAGGTTCGGTTCATTGAAGGGGCGGCGTGCCTGATGTACAATTACAAAGATCACATCTAAGGGACTCACGTTGCCTTCAACCAGCGACAACGCCCCTATTGCGGGCACCCACGACCTGCTGGGAAATGA
The DNA here is from genome assembly GCA_965261835.1 of Dehalococcoidia bacterium. GTDB lineage: Bacteria > Chloroflexota > Dehalococcoidia > SHYD01 > SHYD01. Next base: position 1,329,033 of record OZ253478.1, read on the forward strand.
GATCGCAGTCCGGTTTAGTGTCCAGCGTCGGCTGCAAGACCTCCTCTCCAGTCATGGGTACGCGCCTATCGACGTGCCCGTGTTGGAGCAAACCGACCTCTATCTGCGTAAGCTAGGCAGCCAGGTGGCGTCGCGCATGTTTAACCTAACCGACCAGCGGGGGGCACGGCTTAGCATGCGGCCGGAGTTTACCGGGTCGGTAATCCGGACTTATCTTAACTACAAGGACAACCTGACGTGCCCGGTGCGCTGGCAGTACTGTGGCCCGGTCTTCCGTGACCACGAGCAGTACGCAGAGGAGCCGCGGCAGTTCACCCAACTGGGCGTGGAACTGATTGGCACTGCCAGCCCGCGGGCCGATGCGGAGCTGTTGGCGCTGGCCTGCCGCGGGTCGCAGGCGCTGGGATTGTCGTCGCTACGGCTGGTTATCGGCCACGCGGGGCTGGTGCCGCGGCTGCTGGAGGGCATGCAGATATCGGAGCGGGCGCGGCTCTACCTGGGCGCTCACTTAGAACTGGCGCGCGATGGCGCCGATGGGCTGGAGCGCCTCCGGCAGGGGCTGCAAGAAGTGCTGGTGCTGCCAGCGGAACAGCTTGCGGAGCGACCCACGCCTAGGAACGGCCTGGCGACCGAAGAAGCGTCCAACCTGGCAGGATGGTTCCTGCGGGAGGGTACTTCCCGCCAGACCGGCAGACGGACGCCGGAGGAGATCGTACGGCGGTTCCGGGACAAGCTAGAGGGCGCGGACGATCCCAAGCACTTGGAACATGCGCTGGCGCTGGCAGCCGACCTCGCCAAGGTGACCGCTCCGCCTGAGGAAGCGCTGCAGCGGGGCCGGGAGATTGCGCAACGCTACGGGCTTGACCCCGGTCCACTGGAAGAGTTGCGGGACGCGCTGGACCTGCTGGCTGCATATGACCTGCAGGGAGTGGTAGTGGAGGTGGACTTGGGGCTCACCAGAGCGCTGGGCTACTATACCGGCCTGGTCTTTGAATTGGTGACGGGGGGCCACTCCACTGCTGTGTGCGGTGGAGGTCGCTACGACGGTCTGATACGCGCCTTGGGCGGCGGGCAGGACGCACCGGCCTTGGGCTTTGCGTACACCCTCGAGCGGCTTATGGATGCACTGCCCGCACAGAGCGACGCGCCGGACGGGGCCGCGAAGGTGCTGGTGCTGCCGGCGGACGATGCGGCATTTCCTCATACGGTACGGTACGCCGATGCGCTGCGGGCCAAGGGTGATATCGCGGTGCTGGATACTCACAGCGGCACAGGGGAAGACGCCCGATCTCGTGCCAAAACGCTGGGGTACACCCGCATGGTGGTGGTACGGACCGACGGTGTGGAGGCTATCGATCTCATGGTGAGGGCTGCCAATGCTCCGGCTCGCGCTTCCTAGTAAGGGGGAACTGGAGGAGCCGACCCTGGCCTTTCTGCGGGCCTGCGGCCTGAGCGTCAACCGTCCCAACTCCCGGCAGTACACTGCGGGCATTCCCGCGCTGCGGGATACTGTGGTGCTGTTCCAGCGGGCGGCGGACATTCCCGCCAAGGTGGCGGAAGGTAGTGTGGACTTGGGCATAACCGGCCTGGACGTAGTGCGGGAAGCGCTGCCGGAAGGCAGCAGTTGCGGGGTGATTCTGGATGACCTGGACTACGGTCAGTGCGACCTGGTTCTCGCCATTCCGGAGACTTGGATCGATGTGTCCTCCATGGCGGACCTGGTGGAAGTGGCGGAAGAAATGCGGGCCAAGGGAATGGAGCTCCGAGTAGCCACCAAGTACCCGCGTTTGGTGCGACAATTCTTTCTGCAAAAAGGGCTGAACTATTTTTCCATGGTGGCGTCGTCCGGCGCCATCGAGGTGGCGCCTACCATGGGCTTCGCCGACGTGATCGCTGACTTGAGCTCCAGTGGGACAACGCTGCGGGAGAACGCGTTGAAGACACTGGTGGATGGGACCGTGCTCAGCGCTCAGGCGTGTCTGTTGGGCAACCTGGTTGCGCTGCGGCACAACCCGACGGCGTTGGACACCACCAAGGCGCTGCTGGAGATGATGGAGGCGTACCTGCGGGCGCGGGACTATTTTAGTGTGACGGGGAATGTCCGCGGCGAGTCGGCGGAAGCGGTGGCGCAATCGGTCATGAGCCAGCCCGAAGTAGCGGGTATCCGCGGTCCCACCGTTGCCAAAGTCTACAGCTACTATGGTGAAGCGCAGGACTGGTTCGCGGCAACGGTGGTGGTGCGCAAGCGCAAGCTGATGCAGGCGGTGGAGCATCTCCGCAGCATTGGCGGCAGCAGCGTGACGGTGGCGCCGGTGGGCTACGTCTTTGAGGAATCTTCTACGGCCTATTGTAGCCTGGTCCAGACACTGGACGCGCAGGCTGCAACCGCCGCTCGGTGAAGCGCCGTGCCGCCCATTGCCTGGCACATGGCCGTCGCCAGAGAGGCGCTGATCCGGTTGGGTAACCCTGATTTGGATCGGGACGAACTAGGCTGCTATCTGCTGGGGGCCACCGCGCCGGACATCAGAGTGCTCACCGGGCAGCGCCGGGAGGAGACCCACTTTGTGGACCTGGAGGCAGACCATGGTGAAAATGGGACGGCGTTGCTGTTCGCGGCCTATCCCCATGTGCTGCACCTGCAGGGGCGGTCACGGGCCTTTGTGTCTGGGTACCTCACTCATCTGAACGTGGACGAACTGTGGATCCGGGAGATTTACCGGCCGTTCTTCGGACGTGACTCCGCGCTGGAGAACTCCCTGGAAGCCAATTTTATGGACCGGGTGCTCCAATACTACATCGACCGCGGGGAGCGGCTGGATGGCGATCAGCCCCAGCAATTCTACGAGCACATCCTCCAGGCCGAGCCAGGTGAAGCGGTGCAGTTCTTGGACGTGCCCACTCTACAAAAATGGCGGGAAGTGGTTGCCCGTATCGTCAGCACAGACCCCACTTGGGACAACTTCCGCACCTTCATCTTCCGGCGTTTCGGCGGGCTCGACCCGCTCCAGGAGGAACAATTACGTGCCTTCTGCGAGGCTATCCCCGAAGTGCTGGAGCGTACGTTGCAGCACGTGACGCCGGAGCGCATCGCGCTGTTCAAGGAGGACGCCGTGAGCCGTTCAGTGGCTGCCGTGCGCAACTACAACTGATGCGCGTCCTGCGCGGCTTTGCGGCCGCCCGCTCCGCTATCTTGCAACGGGTCCCCCTGGAGGAGGCCGCGCTACCGGCCGCGGTGCAGGAGCGGCTCAAGGCTGTTTTTGGCTTTGAGATTAGTCCTGCTGAAGCGGTGAACCGCATCCTCAACGATGTGCGCACACAGGGAGATGCAGCCGTCCGCAGCTATACCGAGCGCATTGACGGGGTGCTGGTTTCGGACGCCGAGGTGGCGCGGGAGGACTTGGACGCGGCTTATGGGGCGATTGACTCGGAGGTCCGGGACGCGTTGGAGCTGGCCGCTGACCGCATCCGCAGCTTCCACCAAGCGCACAAGCCCGCCACGTGGGTGGACTTTGCCAGCGGGCTGGGCCAGATCACCCGCCCCTTGGACCGGGTGGGGCTGTATGCGCCGGGCGGGCGCGCGGCTTATCCCTCCACGGTGCTTATGACCGCGGTTCCGGCCAAGGTGGCCGGGGTACCGGAGATTGTGCTAGTGACACCGCCAGACCGGGAGGGCCGGGCTAATCCCAACGTGCTGGCCGCGGCGAAGATTGCCGGCGTGGAGCGTGTATTTAAGATCGGGGGGGCGCAGGCCATTGCCGCGCTGGCCTATGGCACCGAGACCGTCCCGCGAGTCGACAAGATCTGCGGGCCGGGCAACCTGTTCGTGGTGCTGGCAAAGCGCTCAGTGTTTGGGCGGGTGGCTATCGATGGCCTGCACGGGCCGTCGGAGGCGGTGGTGCTGGCGGATGACTCGGCCGACCCGGTGCTGTGCGCCGCGGACCTGGTGGCGCAGGCCGAGCACGATGAGCTGGCCACGGCCATCTTCATCACGCCCTCGGAGACGCTGCTGGCGCAGGTGGAGGCGGAGGTGGAGCAGCAGCTCGAGGTGCTGGACCGCGCGGCCATCATTCGTGGCGCACTGGATCGCAACGGGTTCGCCGCGGTGGTGGATGATTTGAGCCAGGGCACTGAACTGGTGAATATGATTGCGCCGGAGCACCTCTCGGTGATAGTGCGGGACGGCTGGGCGCTGCTGGGCAGCATCCGTCACACCGGAGCGATCTTTCTGGGCGCGCCTACCTCGGCGGCGCTGGGGGACTACGTGGCCGGCCCCAGCCACGTGATGCCCACGGAGAGCACGGCGCGATTCAGCTCACCGTTGCGGACGGAGGATTTTGTGAAGGTGACCAGCCTAGTGTCGGTGGATGTAGACACGGCGATCCGGTTGGGCAAGGCTGCGGCCACCATTGCCCGCACTGAGGGTCTGACAGCCCACGCCCATGCCCTTGAGGTGCGCGAGCGGCTGCGGGATGGGGGGTCAGGGGCGTGACTCCGACGTGGCGCTGCCTTTGACACCTCAGGTAATGTTGAAGGCTGAAGCAATTGAGTGAGAAATCCGTTCGATACGCTGTATGGATACGATTAGAAACAGCCCGCAAGCCATGGCCAAGGCCGGCCGGCAACGTAAGCCGGTGAGTGAGATGGTGCGCGCCCACTTTGGGGACCTGGTGCCCTACGTGCCCGTCATTCCCACGGACGTGTTGAGCAAGACAGAGGGACTGTCGGAAGAACGCATCATCAAGCTGGATGGAAACGAGAACCCCTACGGCCCGTCGCCCAGGGCTCTGGAAGCGCTGCGGAGCTTCGACGGCTATCACATCTACCCGGACCCGGAGCAGCGGGAGCTGCGGGCCAAGCTGGGCGACTATGTGGGGGTTGCGTCTGAACACATTATCCCCGGCAACGGGTCTGACGAGATAATCGACCTCGCGATGCGGCTGTTCCTGGAGCCGGGAGAGCGGGTGCTCAACGCGAGCCCTTCCTTCGGGATGTATCCCTTTAATACCCACGTGTGCGCCGCCGAACTGGTCGATATCCCGCGCCGTGCCGACTACACGCTGGATATCGATGGGCTGGTGGCGGCGGCGGAGGACCCGCGGGTCAAGCTGGCGTTCGTCGCGTCGCCCAACAACCCCACGGGCAACCTGCTGTCGCCAGGGGACTTGGAGCGGCTGCTGGCGACCGGCGTCATCGTGGTAGTGGACGAGGCGTACCAGGAGTTCGCGGACGCGCCGTCGTTCGTGGGGTGGGCGCCGCAGTACGAGAATCTGATTGTACTGAGGACGTTCTCTAAGTGGGCCGGCCTGGCAGGACTGCGGGTGGGCTACGGGGTGATGACGCCGGCGCTAGTGCGAGTACTGGACCGGGTGAAGCCACCCTATAACGTGAACGTGGCCGCGTTGGTGGCGGCGGCCGCCTCGCTGGACGACCGTCCGTTCATCTTGGAGCGGGTGCGGCTACTGATTGCGGAGCGAGTGCGGCTGATGGCGCAACTGCAGGCGGTGCCGTGGCTGGATCCGCTGCCGTCGCAGGCCAATTTCATTCTGTGCAAGGTGCATGGCAAGGACGCGGGGGCCGTCAAGCGCGGCATGGAGCGCCAAGGTATCTTTATTAAGCATCTGGACACGCCGCTACTGCCCAACGCGCTGCGTTTCAGCGTGGGCAAGCCGGAGCACACCGACGCGGTGATGGCGGCGCTAAAAACGTATTAGGAGTCCGTTGTGAGTGAACGTCGTGCATCGATAAGCCGGCAGACCAAGGAGACGTCCATCACCGCCGAGCTGGCGCTGGATGGAACGGGCGCGTCCTCAGTGATCACTGGAATTGGGATGCTGGACCATCTGGTGGAGCAAATCGCTCGGCATGGCCTGTTCGATCTAACGCTGCACGCAACCGGCGACCTAAACGTTGATGCGCACCACACGGTGGAGGACGCAGCGATTGTGCTGGGGCAGGTCTTTGATCGCGCATTGGGCGACCGGGGCGGCATTGTTCGTATGGGTAACGCCCTGGTGCCACTGGATGAAGCGCTGGTGCAGGTGGCAGTGGACCTCAGCGGACGGGGCTATTGTGTCTCCGACGCGGCGTACAAGTCCCCCACGATCGGCCAGCTCCCCACCGAGCTCGTTGGACACTTTCTGGAGACTTTTGCCCGGGAGTCCCACAGCAACCTGCATGTGCTGATGTTGCGGGGCTCCAACAGCCACCATATTGCTGAAGCCACCTTCAAGGCGTTGGCCAGGGCGCTGGATGCCGCCTGCCGCATCGACGAGCGGCGGGGCGGATCGGTACCTAGTACTAAGGGCTCGCTGTAACCGGTGGCCGACCCATCCGCATCTGCGCCCCCCGGTGAGGCGGATGGCGCTCCTGAAGCGCCGGCGCGGCGGGTTCACCCGCTCGGCCCCTTTCGCTCGCCCGGGTTTCGGATGCTCTGGGCCGGTGGGTTTTTTTCCAGCGGCGGGCAGTGGATGCAGCGGGCCATCAACCTATGGCTGGTCTATGAGCTCACCGGATCTCCCTTACACCTAGGCCTAATCGGCGCGTTTCAGGCGCTCCCGCTGTTGCTGTTTTCTATCATTGGCGGGACCACCGCAGACGCCGTGGACCGCCGGAAACTGCTAATACTGACCCAGGGTATCCGGCTGTTGTTGGGGGTGGGCCTAGTGGCGCTGACGGCGTCGCAGAATCTGGAGGTCTGGCATATTTATGCGGTGGCGTTCTGCACTACTGCCGCGGCGGTGTTCGATGGGCCGGCGCGGCAGGCGTTGATCCCCCGGCTAGTACCGCTGGATCAGGTCACTCAGGCCGTGGTGCTGAACTCCATGATGTTCCAGTTCTCCCGCATGTTAGGGCCGGGCCTAGCAGGAGCGCTGTTGGCCGCTAGTGGCGGCACGGGGGCGTACCTGGCCAATCTGTGCTTCTTTGTGGCAGGGTGGCTCTGCTTTGCCCTGCTCCGGGCCCCGGCAACGGCGGGATTGGCCCGGCCGCCGTTCCTCAAGATGATGGTGGAGGGGGTGCAGTTTGTGCGGGACACGCCAGTGATTCTGGGTCTGCTCGTGCTGGACGCCGTCGCCAACTTCTTCGGAGCGTTCGAGGCGTTGATGCCGATATTTGCCGAGGATGTGCTGCACGTAGGCGCCGCAGGCTACGGCCTGCTGGCCTCCGCACCGGCGCTGGGGGCGTTTCTTGGCTCCGTTATGGTGATGTTCTTTGGGCACTACCAGCGGAAAGGCGCGCTGGTGCTGATCTTCGTATTTTGCTTCAGTCTGGCGCTGATTGGGTTTGGGTTATCGCCGTATTTCTACTTGTCGCTCTTCTTTGCCGCGGCAATTGGGATGTTTGACCAGGTAGCGGTCACTTTCCGGAACACGATCTTGCTGCTGGTTACGCCCGACGGGCTGCGCGGCCGGGTAGAGAGCATCCGCATCATGTTTGTGTTCGGGGCGCCCTCGCTAGGTTCGATCCAGGCGGGGGCGGTGGCAGCACTGATTGGCGCGCCGCTGACGATTGGGATACAGGCGCTCCTGGTAGCTGCGGCGGTGGTGGGGATCAGCGTGAAGGTGCCGTCAATCCGAAGAGTGCGAATGTAGCAACGCTTGTGTACACGTATAATTGTGCACATGTGAGCGATATGTGTGCGCTGCAATAACCGCTTTAGGCGTCCACCAGCTCGAAGCGGAAGTCCTCGATGACGGGGTTGGCGAGAAGTTTGCGGCACATTTCCTGCACTCTGGCCTCCGCTGTGGCCCGGTCGGCATCGGTGACCATGATTTGCAAGTACTTGCCCATGCGGACGTCATCGACGGTGGCGAAGCCCAGACTGTGAAGTCCGCCCTTGACGGTGAGGCCTTGGGGGTCATTGACCGCGGGTTTGGGGGTGACGTAGACCTTGGCGAGAAACATGCTAGGACGCGTCCTCCCGCACGAAGTTGTAGCTCTGGATGATAAGGGTCTCCAGGACTTCCTCAGATTGGAGCTTCTCCGGATTGATGCGGATCCAGGTGCGGCCGGAGGCGTTGCGGGCGTGGCGGAAGCGCTTGGCAACGCGCTGCACCAACAATTCGTCGCCAGCGGGCTTGTCCAACCTCAGGACGAGGGCGATGCCGTCGTAAAGGCCAAAGACGCGGTCGTTGACAAAGTAGCAGGGGAAACCGTAGGCGTTACGCCGGCTGGTTTCGGGGAGCTGATCGACATATTCGTCGATGAGGTCTTTCACGAGATCAAGCACAAACTACCGCTTTTGGTTACTGTGGGGCTGCTTTTATGATACCACGCAAGCTAGCTGGTCGGACGGGCCAGGGCATCGCCGGTGATGCGCTCATAGGCCTCCCGGTATTTCTCCGCGGTCTTCTCCACCACGTCCTCCGGCAGCACAGGGGCCGGGGGCTCCTTGTCCCAACCGTAGGCCACGAGCCAGTCCCGCACGAACTGCTTGTCGAAGCTGGGGGGCGAGATGCCGGGCCGGTGCTCCGGGACGTTCCAGAAGCGACTACTGTCAGGAGTGAGGGCTTCGTCGATGAGGATGACCTCGCCGTCGGCGATGCCGAACTCAAACTTGGTGTCGGCGATGATGATACTGTGCTGCCGGGCGTAGACGCGCGCGTACTCGTAGACGGCCAAGCTGTATTGTCGCAGTTGCTGGGTGAGCTTGGCTCCCACCAGCGCTTCCATCTCTGCGATGGAGATGTTCTCGTCGTGGCCAGTCTCGGCCTTGGTGGCTGGAGTGAAACGGGGCTCCGAGATCTCCTCGCTCTCGCGCAGGCCGGGCGGCAGCGATTCGCCGGCCAGGGTACCACGCTGGCGGTACTCAGCCCAGCCGGATCCGGAGATGTAGCCGCGCACCACGCACTCCACGGGGATCGGTTCGGCCTTGCGCACGAGCATAGAGCGGCCCAGGAGGTCGTGGATATCCACGTCAGCGCCCAGGATACTCCGGTACGGGGCCAACTGCTGCGGTGACAGCACCAGCTCCTGGTAGTGGTTGGGGACCAGGTGCTTGGTGCGCTCAAACCAGAAGGCCGAGAGCTGGGTGAGCACCGCGCCTTTGTCCGGGATCCCGGTGGGAAGCACCACGTCGAACGCTGAGATGCGGTCGGTAGCCACCATGAGGAGCCGGTCGCCAAGGTCGTAGGTGTCCCGCACCTTGCCGCGGCGGAAGAGACTCGGTAAATTGGTCGTTAATAGAATGGACACAGTCGGAACCTCGGAGTGCAGTTTTTGCGCCGAATACCCAGAGCGGGTGGGGAGTTACTGTGACTATTGTACTCTGATCGGAGGGGTAATCGAAGGGGTGAGCGGCATCAAATGCTCGTGGTGACCAAGCTCACTCCGATGGGTACACTTAGGATGAGCAGAACATAGAAGCTAGCATCGCTCTTGGGCGCTGCCCGATTGACCAAAACAGACGAGGTGATTTATGGAACCGCAACGTGAGTTGGCAACTCTGGCCGGGGGATGTTTCTGGTGCCTGGAGGCGGTGTACGATGAGCTCCGCGGGGTGCACGCCGTAGAATCTGGCTATGCGGGCGGCTCGGTGCCCAATCCCACCTACAGCCAGATCTGCTCCGGCCGTACCGGCCACGCGGAGGTAGTGCAGATCGCCTTCGACCCCGAGGTCATCTCCTACCGAGACCTGCTGGACGTGTTCTTCACTATCCACGATCCCACCACTCTTAACCGCCAAGGGCACGACGTAGGCACCCAGTACCGCTCGGCCATCTACTACCATTCCCCGGATCAGCAGCAGACCGCGGAGGCGGCGATACAGGAGTTGGGAACCGCCAAGCTGTGGGGCAATCCCATTGTGACCGAAGTAAAGCCGCTGGACGTGTTCTACTCGGGGGAGGAGTACCACCAGGAGTACTACATGCGCAACCCGGAACAGGCGTACTGCCAGGTGGTGATTGCGCCGAAGGTGGCGAAGGCGCGCACTAAGTTTTTTGAGCGGCTGAAGAAGTAGCTAGCGCTAACTCTGCCGGATAATCGCGCGCTGGTCCGGACAGGGATTGCCGGGTTGTCTACCCCGTCGCCGGCTGCTTCTTGCTGCGCTGTAGCCACCACACTACCACCCGCACGGCAAGCAGTGACGCCACGATGACCCCGTAAGTCATGGGCTGGCTCACGTCGACCTTCACCCGCCAGATGAAGTGGAGGATCGCAAGGGGAACCGCCAGGTAGATGAGCTGGTGGATGCGGAGCCACTTATAGTAGCCTAGCCGCCGTACCCAGCCGTTGGTGGAGGTGATCGCGAGCGGGACGAGGAGCACCAAGGTGGCGAAGCCCACCGTGATGAACGGGCGCTCCGCGATATCCTCTAAGATAACCTCCCAGTCGAAGCGCTGGTCCACCACAAGGTACGTCAAGAAGTGCACGCAGCCATAAAAGAAGGCGAACAGACCGATCATGCGTCGAACCCGCATCTGCCAGTTCCAGCCGAACAGATGCTTGGCTGGGGTACAGGCCAGCGCCGTCACAAGGAATATCAGCGCGGTGAGGCCCAGTTGGTTCTCGATTTCGGCAATGGGGTTAGCGCCTAGGCCCCCGGTTCTCAGCTGCCACAGGATGGAGAACAAGGGGACTAGGCCGCCGATTAGGATGCCCGGCTTAAGCCAGGGCATTGGCTGGCTGCGCCGGCGGCGCGCTGTTGAGGACCCACTCCGGTTTGCCGTCACGCTATCGGAAGCTGACACGATGTTTCCCTCTTAACCTGGGTTCGCTAGAAGAACTTGCGCAGGTCCATGCCCGTATAGAGGCTGGCGACCTGCTCGGCGTAGCCGTTGAAGGGTAGGGTAGGCCGTCGATCTATGTCACCAATGCGGCGTTCTCGGGCCTGGCTCCAGCGGGGGTGGTCCACCGCCGGGTTCACGTTGGCGTAGAATCCGTACTCACTGGGGGCGGCGTCGGCCCAAGTGGTGATAGGCTCGTGCTCGCTAAAACGGATCTTCACGATGGACTTAACGCCCTTGAAGCCGTACTTCCAAGGCACCACCAGCCGCAACGGCGCGCCGTTCTGGTTCGGCAACGTCCTGCCGTACAGGCCCACCGCAATGATGGTGAGCGGGTGCATGGCTTCATCCATCCGCAGCCCCTCTACGTAAGGCCAGTCGAGTACGGGCAAGCGTTGCCCCGGCATCTGCTCCTCGTCTATCAGCGTGGTGAGCTCGATGTACTTGGCCTTGCTGGTCGGCTCCAGGCGCTTGATCAACTCCGCTAGGGGGAAACCAAGCCACGGGATGACCATTGACCAGGCCTCCACGCAACGCATGCGGTAGACGCGCTCTTCCAGTGGGAACCACTTGAGCAGCGAATCGATGTCGATGGTCTGGGGCTTGGATACTTCCCCTTCGACGCTGATCGTCCAGGGGCGGGTTTTAAGCGTGTGGGCGTTCTTGGCAGGGTCGTCCTTACCCAGGCCGAACTCGTAGAAGTTGTTGTAGGTAGTGATTGCCTGGTAGGACGTCTGGGGTTCGTCCAGAACGTACTGCACCGGCGCTTGTTCTGGCGATGCCGTGGCCGATGCGGCCGGTGCGGTCGATGCTGCCGATGCGGTTGGTGCGGCCGTTGCGGTTGGCGCAGGCTTGACAATAGTCACAGAGTCCGGCAGCGGGGGCTGCACCGGCTGCTCGGGCGGCGGGCCTTTGCCTACTAGCCAGAGTAGGCCGCCACCGACGACCACTGCGGCGCTTGCGGACAGCGCGCCGTTCTTGATGAACTCCCGGCGTGAGTTGTACAGGGGTTCGGGCGTAATCTCACTGCTGCGAGGCTCGGGCGGTAGATCTCTCATAGCTATCGTTAGCTTTCCACGGTCGACTGTTGGTATTCAATGACCGTTGCTTCAAGTGTGCAGCTTTACGCAAGGATGGGCAAGGGGAATGTATTAACATTCGCTAACAGATGCGCAGCTCAGGATAGACATATTGATGTGTTAGTAATATGCTTTGATGTATGAGAACGACAATCCGGTTAGACGAAGCATTGCTGCAAGAAGCTAAACGTACGGCCTTAGCAACTGGAAGAACGTTGACTGAGCTGATTGAAGAGGCGCTGCGGGAAAAACTGACCCCGCGGCGCACACAACAGGTCCGGAAGCATGTGAAGCTGACCACCTTTGCGGGCACTGGGCTACAGCCTGGGGTGGACCTGGACGATTCGGCGGCCTTGCTCGACCTTATGAACTCTACTGATGCTGCTGCCGGACGTTAATATTCTGGTTTACGCGTATCGGGAGGATTCCCCGAATCACGCCCGCTACAAAGCATGGATGCAGGATCTGCTCAATAGCGATGAAGCTTACGGGATGTCTGATCTCGTGCTCAGTGGCTTCCTCCGAGTGGTCACTCACCCTCGTATATTCAGTGTACCGAGCACTATAGAGGGGGCTCTGGCTTTCGTGGAGGAAGTAAGCAGTTTGCCGAACTGTGTTCCGATTGCGCCGGGTGGCAGGCATTGGGACATTTTTGCTCGGCTATGCCGCGCGGCCAACACGCGCGGCAATCTAGTGCCGGACGCTTACTTCGCCGCCCTTGCTATTGAATCCGGGAGCGAGTGGGTCACCACCGATGGCGACTACGGCCGCTTTCCAGGCTTACGATGGCGGCGGCCCTTTTGAAGCGCTATTAGGTTCCGTACTTGAGCTAGCCGGGATGCTAGTGAAGGACGTGCAATCATCCTGCGGGCCTTAGACGGTTATTTGAATGGCGACGCCTTTGACGGAAGTGGCCTTGCCTGACCAACTTGCGACGGATTACCCTAACCCAACCCGCTCGAAGGCCTCGTCCAGATGGGCAAGGTAGTAGTTGTAGTCGAAGAGGCCCTCCAGCTCCGGGTGTGAGAAGTGCACTTGCATCCCCGGTTGCGCCCACAGCAAGTCGATGAATGGGATGCGCTCTCGCCAGCACTGCATGGCGGCGCCCTGCACTAGCTTGTAGGCATCGCCGCGCTGCAGTCCCTTCTCGATGAGGGCCGTGAGCACCCTTTGGGAGAACACCAGCCCCAGAGTGAGGTCTAGGTTGCGTTTCATGTTCTCCGGGTAGACCAGCAGGCCGGCCATGACACCGGTGAACAGGTTGAGCATGTAGTCCAGCAGGGTGGTGGCGTCAGCCAGGATGACCCGCTCCGCCGAGGAGTGGCTGATGTCTCGCTCGTGCCAGAGCGCCTGGTTCTCCAGCGCGGTCACCGCGTAGCCGCGGATGAGCCGGGCCTGGCCGCAGATCCGTTCGCAGAGCTCGGGGTTGCGCTTGTGGGGCATGGCGGATGAGCCGGTCTGGCCTTCGCTGAAAGGCTCCTCCGCCTCCAGCACCTCAGTGCGCTGGAGCCCTCGGATCTCGGTGGCGAATTTTTCCAACGAGCCGGCGCAGATGGCTAAGGTGGTCACGTACTGGGCATGGCGGTCTCGTTGCAATATCTGATTTGAGAGGGGCGCAGGCGACAGTCCCAACTTAGCGCATACCGAGGCCTCTACCGCGGGCGGCACCGTAGCGAAGGTACCCACGGCGCCGGAGAGCTTGCCCGCAGCGATAGCGTGGCGAGCCTGCTCCAGCCGCTCCTGGTTGCGCTTCATCTCCTGGGCCCACAGTGCCAGCTTAAGCCCAAAGGTGATAGGTTCTGCGTGAACGCCATGAGTGCGGCCCACTTGGAGGGTGCGTTTATGCTCCTTAGCCCGGGTTTCCAGTACTTCAGTGAGCTTGGCGAGGCCTGCGGCCAGCGCGTTGGTGGCGTCCAGCAACTGGAGGCTGAGGGCGGTGTCCCAGACGTCGTTAGAGGTGAGGCCAAAGTGGATATAGCGGCCCTCCTCACCCAGGCTCTCCTGCACCGACCGCAGGAAAGCGGTCATGTCATGGTGGGTTTCCTCGATCACCTGGTTGATGCGGGCAACGTCGAAGCGTGCGTTGCGGATCTTGGCGACCTCTGCGGGAGAGATCTGACCTAGCTCCGCCCAGGCCTCGCACGCGGCGATCTCCACCTTGAGCCACTGGCCGAACTTGTTCTCGTCCGACCAGATGCGGGCCATTTCCGGGCGAGTGTAGCGTTCAATCATGGGAACTCTCCGGGCGCATCACGCCTGAATGTTTTCGGGTCTCTTATTGGTATGGCTGGGGATAGCTGTCACAAGAGAAACGTAGTTCCGCCCACTCGCCAGGTCAGTTACCTTAGGAAGACACCCCCTAAGACTTCGGGCGAGGCAAGGAGGCTCCACCATCCTACACGCGCCGCACGCGCCGCGCCGCATAGCGGCCGGTCTACCCCTCAGCCAGCTTGGCGCGGTAGTCCTCATAGGCGGCGCGCACCTTCTCGTCCTGGAGCGCCAGGATCTGGGCGGCCAGATAGGCGGCGTTTCGGGCGCCCCAGGGCCCTACGGAGACCGTGGCCACGGGCATGCCCGGCGGCATCTGCACAATGCTGTACAGGGAATCGATGCCCTGAAGCGCGCTGGTACCCAAGGGCACGCCGATGATAGGGAGGGTAGACCAGCTCGCGAGTACGCCTGGCAGATGGGCCGCGCCACCCGCGGCGGCAATGAGCACCTGGATGCCCCGACCCCGAGCTGACTGCGCGTACTCCCGCGCCTTCTCCGGGGTGCGGTGCGCTGAGTGCACCCGTAGCTCGTAGGAAATACCGAAGCTCTCCAGCACCTCGCCACAGGCCTGCATTACGGATTCATCGGAGCGGCTTCCAAGTACGATACCAACTTGAGGCATGCTATTTCTCCTGCTTAGTAGTGTCGGGGGAAGGCGGCAATGGATGGCCTTGGGGCAATGCAGAAGCGGGCTCCGGAGCCGGTGAAGCCGGCTGATCATTCCGCACCATGCCGATGTCCTGGCGATAATAGGCGTCCTTGAACTCTATGTGCTGGACGTTGGCGTAGGCTTTCAGGCGCGCTTCTTCCAGGTTCTGACCGGTCGCCGCCACCGTCAGCACGCGTCCGCCTGCGGTCTGCACATTGCCGCGGTGTATCTGGTCCATCGTAGGCGCCGAGAGGTCGGTGGTCGAGCGATGCCGCGGGCCGCTCGGGTCACTGTTGAGCGACGCGGGAACCAAGGCGGTACCAGCGTGGAAGACGTGAATCCCCTTGTCGATGTTCTCCACGCGGTCTAGGCCGCTTACTGGGAACCCGGTCTTGAACGCCTCCGGGTAGCCCCCGGACGCCATGACCACGCCGACGCATGCGTCGGCGCTCCACTCGATGTTGAGGGTGTTCAGCTGGCCGTTGACACAGGCCATCATGATGTCCAGCAAGTCGGTTTTCAAGCGCGGCAGGATCACCTGAGTTTCCGGGTCACCAAAGCGGCAGTTGAACTCCAGCACTTTCATGCCGGTTGGGGTAATGATGAGGCCGGCGTAGAGCACGCCCACGTAGGGCGTGCCGGCTTCTCGCATGGCCCGTACCGTTGGCTCCAGGATGGTCCGGTGCGCCTCTGCTGCTAATGCCGGAGTGAAGTACGGTGAGGGACTTACGCATCCCATGCCGCCGGTATTGGGGCCAAGATCGCCGTCGTAGATGCGCTTGTAGTCGCTGGCCGAGACCATAGGAACCACCGTCGTGCCATCGGCGAATGCTAGAAGCGAGACCTCCCGGCCCTGCAAACACTCTTCGATGACCACCCGATGGCCGGCTTGGCCGTGCACACCTTTTAACATGGCGTCGTCGAGCGCCTGCCGCGCTTCCTCGTAGCGGTGACAGACGGTGACGCCCTTGCCCGCAGCCAGGCCGTCCGCCTTGACGACCACCGGCGCGCCCATGCTATCCAGATAGGCGCGCGCCGCCTCATAGTTGTCGAAGGAGTCTCCGTGGGCGCAGGGGATGCCGTGCTGCTGCATCAGGTCTTTGGCAAAGCCCTTGCTCCACTCCAGACGGGCCGCAGCGCGGGTGGGGCCGAAGATTGGTAGGCGGGAGTCATGAAAGCTGTCCACCAAGCCCGCCTGGAGCGGCGCTTCCGGCCCCACTATGGTGAAGTCGATCCGGTTCGAGATGGCGGCTCGCTTGATCTCCGCCGGATCTTGTAGCGGCAGGTCCAGGTTTTGGGCAATGCTGGCGGTGCCGGCGTTGCCCGGCGCAACGAACAATTCGTTGACTAGGGTGTTCTGGCGCAGCTTCCAAAGGATGGCGTGCTCCCGTGCTCCAGAACCTACGACGAGGACATTCATGCTGCCAGGCATACGAGTCTTCTCACGATCAGGAAACTAGCCGCACCCACGGCAACACCGAGTGCGCGGTATTATAGAGCCTCCGGTCGCTGGTCCAAAGCTCGCAGCCCTCATGCTCGGCCACGGCCAAGTACTGGGCATCGTACACGCGTGGCTGGTTGAACTGGGTTGCCAGCTGCCAGGCGCGGCGATAAAGGTGAGGGAACGCCACAATCCCGAAATCCATGCGGCAAAAGTACTGAAAGAGCGTCTCGCCCGCGGCAGCGCTCATCCGGCTGGTATGCACCCAACGGCGGATACCCGATGCAGTTTCCGGGAAAAGCAAGGGCGGTGCGACGAGGGCCACCTCCCGGCTAGCGAGGTCACGCCAGATTCTTTCGGCGGCGGCGGTCATCGGTGTGGGCAACAGGAGGTCCAGCACAAAGCTGGCGTCAAGGCATATCGCGCTCAAGCTCCGCGTCCCTCTCGCCTCTTACTTGCTCCAGGGTCTCTGCCCCAGTGGGCATTGTGCCAGAAGACGCGGCGTAGCCGGGTCTTGCTTCCCTGATTTCATTCAGGAGAGTCATCCTCTGCTCATAGACGGTGGTGCTCTTCTGCGATTTCATCTCCACGGCCTCCCGGGGAATGAACCACTGCTGCCCAATACGGCGGCCCGGCAATTTGCCTTCCCGGAGGTAACGGCGCACCTGCTCAATGGAACGATGCAGCAGCTTGGCGGCTTCTGGAACGGTGATAAGGTTCTCTGAAGAGAATGCTGCCAGCATAGCGTTGACCTCATTTGCGAGATGTTGTTGTCAACAACATCCTACCATAACCTCATTACGCCGTCTACTCCCACTCCACGGTGCTGGGTGGCTTGGAAGAGATGTCGTAGACCACGCGGTTCACGCCGGGTATCTCGTTCACCATGCGGTTGCTCATGCGGGCCAGCAGGTCGTAGGGCAAACGGGCCCAGTCGGCAGTCATGAAATCGTCGGTAGTGACGGCGCGGATGGCGACCACCTCGCCGTGGGTGCGAAAATCCCCCATGACGCCCACGGAGCGCACCCCGGGCAGCACTGCGAAAACCTGAGCCACCTCACGGTAGTAATTGGCATGCTTGATCTCGTCCATTACTATCCAATCTGCGGCCCGCAGCATTTCCAGGCGCTCCCGGGTCACCTCGCCGATGATGCGGATGGCAAGACCGGGCCCTGGAAAGGGTTGCCGCCAGACCATCTCTTCCGGCAACCCCAGGGCTAGGCCTACCTGCCGCACCTCGTCTTTGAAGAGGTGGCGCAGCGGCTCGATGAGTGAGAACTGCATGTCGGGGGGCAGTCCGCCCACGTTGTGGTGGGTCTTTATCTTCGCCGTGATCTTATGCTCTCCTGTGGTGCTCTCAATGACGTCGGGGTAGAGGGTGCCCTGAGCCAGGAAGTCCATCTTGCCCAGCTTCTTGGCTTCATCTTCAAAGAGCCGGATAAACGTTTCTCCCACCGCTATCCGCTTGCTCTCCGGGTCGGTCACGCCCTCGAGCTGGTGCAGAAACTGGTCAGTGGCGTCCACGTAACGGATGTTCCACATGAGGTTTCGTTGGAAGGTGTCTAGGGTGCGCTCGGCCTCTTCCCGCCGGAGCAGGCCGTTGTTGACGAAGATACAGGTGAGCTGGTCACCCACCGCCTGGTGCAGCAGCGTGGCGACTACGGCGGAATCCACGCCGCCGGAGATAGCGCAGAGCACTTGGCCGTCGCCCACCTGCTGTCGGACCCGCTCAATATTTTCCACAATGAAATTCCCCGAGGTCCAAGACCCGGAACAACCGCAGATCTCATAGAGGAAGTTGCGGAGCAACTCCCGGCCATGCACGGTGTGGCCTACTTCCGGATGGAACTGGAGGCCAATGACGCCGTGATCGTTGCCCATGACCGCCACCGGAGAATTATCGGTGTAAGCCAGCGCTCGAAACCCGGGAGGTAACTCCTCTATGCGGTCGCCGTGGCTCATCCACACCTGTGACGTAGGCGGCAGACTGTGCAGGAGCGGCGTCCCCTCCACGCTGCGGTGGAGCACGGCGTGGCCGTACTCTCGGAGGTCGCCAGGCGCCACCTTGCCCCCTAGCTGGTGGGCAAGTAACTGCATCCCGTAGCAGATGCCCAGGATTGGCAAACCGGATTGGTAGACATAATCCGGAGCCAATGGTGCGCCCGGTGCGTAGACGCTTGCGGGCCCGCCCGACAGCACAAACCCCTTGGGCTCTAGGGCAGCAACCCGCTCCCAAGGGGCATCGTGAGGGAGGAGCTCACAGTAGACGTTGAGTTCCCGGATGCGCCGGGCGATCAGCAAGCTGTACTGCGAACCGAAGTCCAGGACAACGATGGTCTCACGGGATGGTAGTGGATCCGGCCCCTGGACGGGTTTAGCGCCCACCTTTTCTTTGGCAATTGAGAGGTAGGCGGAAACCTCAACGTCTCCGCTGGTAGTGATGCGAGGAGCGTCCTTGCTGATCGACTGCTCGTCCATGCGGCAATCCAGATTTGGGTGATTACAAAGCCAACATCACAAAAGCGACTATGGGGCTGCCAGTGGGGGACTACGCCCAGATTATACTCAGATTGTAGCATACGCACTGTGGGCAGAATGCTACAATGAGGTCAATGTACGCTTATTGACACCCTGGCGCTTTCGTGCTAAAAATAATACAAGTGATGTGCTGTTGATGTAAGAATCAGTAGATTTCACTAGATTTTTTAAGCTTGCGGCGTTTGGCTACCACATCCCCTTCTAAATTCACCTCGCGGCTTCTTTCAATCACGCAGGCCAGCGCGATGCTGGGGGTTACCCCCAGCACGCTACGCGTTTGGGCCAATAGCGGTGCCGTCTCTAGCTTCCGGACCGCCGGCGGCCACCGCCGGTTCGCTCATGAAGACCTGCTGTTGCTCCTGGCTGGCAAGCCCGCCACCGTAGCGGATAAAGTTGCGCGTCTCTCGGACCGGGCGCTGGCACGTATTCGGCAACGCTGGGGGGGCAGTCCCCTTGCCAACAGCGAGTGGCTGAGCTACCTCCCGCAGGATGACCGAGATCAGTTGCGGTCGATGGGACGCACGTTGGTGGACTTGGTAGCAGCCTACCTGTCCCGGGCGAAGGGCCGGACGCTCATCGCGCAGGAGGCTAAAGCCATTGGCGAGCGCTACGGCGATATTATGGCGGCGCATCGCTTCCCGATGTCGCGCACGCTGGAGACCTTTATCTTCTTTCGCAGCGCGCTGGTGGACTCGGCGTTGCGCCTCCAAGTAGTGCAGGAGGCTGGACCTCCGCGCCAGGAGGAACTGCTCAAACTGATCCACGTTTTGCTGGACCAAGTGCTGCTGGGGACGGTAGCTGGGTACGAGAACGCCGGTGGGGGGCTGCCACCGGCTCAGAGCCGCGCGAGCGGTGACTAGGCAGGCGCGGAGCGATCGGCATGTATTATCCGGTGTATCTGGATCTCAGAGGCAAACCAACAGTGGTGCTAGGAGGCGGCATGGTGGCGGAGCGCAAAGTGACCGGTCTCTTGGCTGCGGGCGCGGCGGTGACCGTGATTAGCCCTAAGATTACCGAGGAGCTGGCCCGGCTGGAGCGCACAGGCGCCATCCGGGTAATGCGGAGGCCATACAGTTCGGGAGACATGGACGGGGCGTACATGGCGATTGCAAGCACGGACGATGTGGCCATCAATCGCACGGCAGCGGAGGAAGCCCGCAGGGCCGGTGCGCTGGTGAATACGGTTGACGACGTAGCCTATTGCGACTTCATTGCCCCTGCAGTGGTGCGCCAGGGCGATGTGACCGTTGCGATTTCTACCAATGGCAAGAGCCCAGCAATGGCCCGCTTTGTGCGGGAAGAGCTGGAAGCCTTTTTGACGCCCGATTACGCGGACCTCCTCACTGTCCTTGAACGGGTGCGCGGCAAGCTCAGGACCGCCGGGGTTCAGGTGGACCCCGAGTACTGGCACGTACACATCGATAGTGAGTTCCGGTCGCTGGTGCGCTGTGGCGCGGTGGACCAAGCCGAAGCGCGCTTGATGGCGGCGCTGACCGGGAAGGAGCGCAGCTAATGCCGATGCTCCTGGTTGGTGTTAACCACAAGACGGCGCCGCTCGCCATTCGTGAACGGTTTGCCTTGAGCGATGAACAGGGTGACCGCTTGCTGGAGCGCCTGGTGGAGTACATCCCCCACGGCGTGGTACTGGCCACCTGCAACCGCACCGAGATCTACACTACGGTCCACAACGCGCAAGTGGCAGAGTCGCACCTCCAGCGGTTTCTGGCAGACTGGACGGGCATCCCGATGGAGCGCCTTGCGGAGTATTTGTACACTCATGAGCAGTGGTCATCCCTGGACCACCTGTTCCGGGTTGCCTGCGGCCTGGACTCGATGATCCTGGGCGAGGAGCAGATCCTTGGTCAAGTGCGGTCGGCCATGGAGCGCTCGGAGGCCAGGGGCGCGCTGGACTCGGTGCTAGGCGCAGCCTTCCGCCAAGCGGTGCGCACGGGCCGCAAAGTTCGCTCGCAAACGGCCATCAGCCGCAATGCGGTCTCGGTGAGCTCGGTAGCGGTGCAGCTTGCAAAAAGCGTCTTCGGAGACCTTGCGCCGTTAAACGTCCTGGTTATCAGCGCGGGTGAAGCGGGCAAGATTGCCACAAACACTCTCATGGGGCAAGGGGTAAGGCAGCTTCATGTGACCAACCGCAACCGGAGCCGCGCTGAAGCGCTGGCGCAGCGAGTGAACGGCAGTGCGCTGCCTTTTGAGCAGATTGACGCCGGATTGGAAGCGTCGGACTTTATCATCACGTCCACGGGCGCCGCCGACCATATCCTGACTTTGGACCGAGTGGAGCAGGCGATGGCCTGGCGCCCCCAGCGCCCGCTGCTCATCGTAGACATCGCAGTGCCGCGGGATGTAGAGCCGGCGGTGGCGAGTATTCCGGGGGTGTCGCTCTACAATATCGATGACGTCCAGGCGTTCGCCGAACGCAACCTGGCGTTGCGGGCGCAAGAGGTAGAGAAGGCCGAGGCCATTGTGGCTGCGGAGGTAGGCAAGTATCAGGCTTGGTGGCGCAGCCAAGAGGTGGTGCCCACCATCGCTGCGTTACGCCACCGCGCTGAGGTGATCCGGGAAGACGAAGTGCTGAAGACGCTCCGCCGTATGCCGGACCTGTCTCCGCAAGAGCACGAGCGCATCACCGCCATGAGCAAGGCCATTGTAAGCAAACTGCTACACGATCCCCTGGTGTACTTGAAGGAACGTCGCAACGGCTCGCCGTCGCTGGAAGCGGTCCGAGAGCTCTTCGGTTTGGCCGACGACGGGCCGGACAGGGTTGCGCCACCTGGCTACAAGGCCCGGTAACTACTTAACTACGATGGCTAGCGCGGTACGGCCGCTCGTTGTGGGCACTAGAGGCAGCGCGTTGGCGCGTATCCAGACCGATCTGGTGCTGACCAGTCTGCGGCGGCATCATCCGGACATCGCGCTGGCGGTCCGTGTCTTTCGTACTGAGGGCGACCGCACCCAGTCACAGAACATCCCGTTGGCAACACTGGCCGGGCGGGGCGTCTTCGTCAAGGAGCTGGAGCTGGCCCTGGCGGCCGGCGCTATTGATATGGCCATCCATAGTCTCAAGGATATAACCACCGCCGTCGAGCCGGGCCTTACTATCGCCGCCGTGTCGGAGCGGGAAGACCCCCGCGACGTGCTGGTGGCGCGGGAGGTACAAACCCTCAGCCAGCTCCCCGAGGGGGCGCGAGTAGGCAGCAGCAGCCCCCGGCGCGCCGCGCAGCTGGCGGCGCTGCGGCCCGACCTGCGCTTCGAGCCAATTCGGGGCAACGTGGACACGCGCATCCGAAAAGTGGATGACGGAGAATATGATGCCGCAGTACTGGCCGCGGCCGGTCTGATCCGCTTGGGGTTGGCCCATCGCGTAACCGAGTATTTCAGTCCCGATCTCTGTTTGCCCGACCCCGGCCAGGGTGCGCTCGCAGTCGAAGTTCGTGCCGACGATACCGAGGTGGTAGCGCTGCTGAGCGTCATTGACCACGCGGCCACAAGGGCGGCGGTTACGGCGGAGCGGGCCCTGCTGGAGGCCATGGGGGGTGGCTGCGAAGTTCCCATCGGCGCGTTCGGAGAGGCCGCCAACGACCGCCTTAGATTGCGGGGGGTAATGGCGCGGCCCGACGGACGATTGTTGCATGCATCTGCGGAGGGCGACCTCGCCGACCCCAACGGGCTGGGCCGTAGGGTTGCCAAGGCCCTGGCGGGTCAGGAGAGCACGGACTCGTGAGCGTTGGGAAAGTCTACCTAGTGGGTGCAGGGCCCGGTGACCCCGGTCTCGTCACCGTCAAGGGTGTTGAGTGCCTGCGGCAGGCCGATGTGGTGCTGTACGACCGTCTCATTGACCCGCAGCTGCTGCAGCACGCTCGCCCGGACGCGGAGGCGATCTACGTGGGCAAGTCAGCCCGCAACCATGCCCTCAGCCAGGACGAGATCAACGCGCTACTGCTGGATAAGGCGCTGGAGGGAAAGACAGTAGTGCGCCTCAAGGGGGGCGACCCCTTCGTGTTCGGCCGGGGTGGTGAAGAGCTGGAAGGTCTGGCTGACGCCGGAGTGCCCTTCGAGGTGGTGCCGGGGATCACCTCGGCCATCGCGGCGCTGGCCTACGCCGGCATTCCCATCACGCATCGGGAGTACACCTCCTCCTTCGCCGTGGTGACTGGGCATGAAGACCCCACCAAACCGGACTCCAGCATCGACTGGGCCAAGCTGGCTACGGCCACCGGCACGCTGGTGTTGCTCATGGGCGTGGAACGCCTGAATCTGATCACTCGGCAGCTTATCGAGCATGGGCGCTCACCGGACACCCCCATCGCGCTGGTGCGCTGGGGAACCTGGGCGCAGCAGGAAAGTATAGAGGGCACGCTGGGCGATATTAGGCAGCAGCTGGAGGGGCGGGACTTCCGTCCGCCCGCGGTCATCGTGGTGGGTGAGGTGGTGGGGCTGCGGGATCGGCTACGCTGGTTCGACAAGCGGCCGCTCTTTGGCAAGCGGGTGCTGGTGACCAGAGCGCGGGAGCAGGCCAGCCAACTCGCTGAGCAGCTAGCGGGCCTGGGCGCGCAGCCCATCGAAGCGCCCGCAATTGAGATTCGGGAGCCTGAGGACTTCGGGCCGCTGGATCGGGCGATCGAGGACCTGGTGAGCTACGATTGGGTGGTGTTTACCAGCGTCAATGGGGTGGAGTCATGCTTCCGCCGCCTGGCTGCGGCAGGCCTTGACGCCCGGGCCTTCGCTGGCGTGGAGGTGGCAGCCGTGGGACCGGCCACCGCTCGCGCGCTCCAGGAGCGGGGCATTGTGCCCGATTATATGCCGGAACGCTTTCTCACCGCGGCGGTGGCTGAAGGCCTGGCGGAGCGGGACGTGGCCGGAGCGCGGGTGCTGCTACCCCGGACCGACCTGGTTGGTGAAGACCTGGCGGCGGCGCTCATGACCCGCGGCGCGCTGGTGGATCAGGTGGTTGCTTATCGCACCGGACAGGCCCCTCTGGACCCTGAGATACGGGTGTTGCTGGCCGCCGGGAAGATCGATATCGTGACGTTCACCAGCTCCTCCACGGTCAGGAATCTGGTTCAGGCGTTGGAGGGAGAGGTGTCGCTGTTGCAGGGCGCGACAGTGGCGAGCATCGGGCCGATTACGTCTCGCACCGCGAGGGAGCACGGGCTGGCGGTGGACGTCGAGGCGGCAGAGCATACGGTGCCGGGCCTGGTGCAGGCGATAGTGAATTACTCGACGAATTCTATGCCTTCTGGGTGAAAAGGCTTACTGTAGAGAAGAAGCGGCCTATTTATTGCACGTAGCTGGTAGCACACAGGAGAGCCCCATGATCCAGACCACCGGTGTCACCCCCTTCCCCACCGTGCGGCTACGGCGGCTGCGGCACACCGGGCTGCTGCGGGAGATGGTGCAGGAGACCAACCTGAACCCGCGGGATTTCATCTATCCGCTGTTCGTGACCCACGGCCGGGACGTGCGGGCAGAGATACCCTCCATGCCTGGGGTGTACCACCTCTCGGTGGACCAACTCGCCGGCGAAGGACGGGAGTTGCTGGCGCTGGGCATCCCCGCAGTCATGCTCTTCGGGCTGCCGGCAGCCAAGGACGAGGTTGGCTCGGAGGCCTACGCGTCGGACGGCATTGTGCAGGATGCGGTGCGGGCGCTGAAAGACGCCGTCCCCGACCTAGTGGTCATCACCGACGTGTGCCTCTGCGAGTACACTAGCCATGGCCACTGCGGGGTGATTCTGGACGGCGACGTGCACAACGACCAGAGCCTGGAGCTGCTGGCGCGCACCGCCCTCTCCCACGCCGAGGCCGGGGCGGATATGGTGGCGCCCTCGGACATGATGGACGGCCGGGTGGGCGCGATCAGGACGCAGCTGGACGGCGATGGCTTCACCAACACGCCCATCATGGCCTATTCGGCCAAGTACGCCTCGGGCTTCTACGGGCCGTTTCGGGAAGCGGCTGACTCAACGCCGCAGTTCGGCGACCGGCGGTCGTACCAGATGGACCCGCCCAATGTGCGGGAGGCGCTGCGGGAAATCGAGCTGGATATTCAGGAGGGCGCGGACATCGTCATGGTAAAGCCCGCGCTGGCCTACATGGATGTCATCGCCCGGACCCGCGCCCGTTTCGATCACCCGCTGGCGGCCTACAACGTGAGCGGGGAGTACTCGATGGTGAAGGCCGCGGCGAAGGCCGGCTGGATCGAGGAGCGGCGCATCGCCATGGAGATACTAACCGGCATCAAGCGCGCCGGCGCCGACTTGATCATCACGTACCACGCTAAGGACGCCGCCCGCTGGCTGGAGTAGCGGCCCGCCTCGGGTTGACCGTTGCTTTGGGGCGTAAAGCGGTTCTTCCCACTCACCCGCTCCGTTCTGTTGTGTGTCAGGCGGGGACCCGCTAACCCTCCCGGCAGAGGACACTGCGTCCCGGTACGCACGGCTGCAGCTGGAGTAATGGGCTGCGCGCGTGACCCCGGCCTGATGCGCTATCTGAGGCCTCTGTAAGAACGGAGATGCATTAGCGCGTTGATCGGGTAAAGTGTCCCTTACTGGCGTAGGTGGCATGTATGCTTATGCGCTTTCTTGTAACCTCACTCACCCTCCCTCGGCTGTGGGCGGCGGCCGTGCTGGTTTGCATGTTCGCCGCGGTAGCGTTCACCTGGGTGTACCCCGCCGATTTCTGGTGGCACCTGCGTTACGGTGAAGAGATCCTGGACGGCCGAGGCCTGCTCCGCACTGACATCTTCACCTTCACTCAGTACGGCCAACCGTTTCTGCACCAGGCCTGGCTAAGTTGGCTGGCGTTGGCGACCGCGTACCGGCTGGGGGGCGTGGAGCTGGTGGTGCTGTTGAATGCGCTGGCGTTCACTCTGGCCTACGGGTTGCTGCTCCAGGTCTGCCGGTGGCTTGCCGGCGGATCGCTGCGGGTGGCCGCTGCGGCGACCTTTGCAGGATTTGCGCTGAGTGTGGAGAACTGGGCGGTACGTCCGCAGACCTTCTCGGTGTTGTTGTTCGCGCTGACGTGGTGGTTGCTATGGCGCTACACGCTGGGTAGGGGGGCGACCCGCTCGCTGGCCTGGCTGACAGTGGTGACCGGACTGTGGGCCAACCTGCATGGGGCATTTGTGCTGGGGCTGCTGCTGCAAGCGGTGTTTCTAGCGGGAACCGTGGCGAGCTGGCGCTTTCCGCAGGTGCTTGGACGTGACCTGCCGATGGCTGCCGGCAGGCGGGCGGTTTATCTTAGCGTTGCCCTTGCTGCCAGCGCGTTCGCCACCCTGGTCACGCCTTACGGGATCGACCTCTACCGCTACGTGTACGATGTCGGCACGAGCTGGGCGCTGCACGGCCTCATCCTGGAGTGGGGTCCCACTACCCTGGCGGCGGCGCCTGGCTGGGTGTTCTATGGGGCGGCGCTGGCCGCAGTGCTGCTGGTGGTTACGGGACGTCGGTTGCCGCCGCTGGCGCTGCTGCTTTCGCTGCTGGTCTTTGGTGTGTTGGCGGCTAGCGCGCTGCGTAATGTTATATGGTTCGGGTTTCCCTTTGCTTTCCTGGTCGCGTTCACCGTACCCGCTAGGCTGGGGGCGCAACCCCGCGCCATGAAACACCCACCGGCGCCGCGGGTCGTCCCGCTCGCGGTGGCCGCAGTGCTGGCGCTGGTGGTGGTGGGCTCGCTGCCGTGGCTGCGTCCGTGGCTGCCGCTGCCCCCAGAACGCCGGGGGCTGCTGGCACCCGACACGCCGGTGGCTGCCACGGACGCACTACTGGCAACGGGTGAGCCCGGGCGGGTGTTCGCAGACATGCAGTACGCGGGCTATTTACTGTGGCGCTTGCCCAGCGGACCACACCTGTTCGTGGATCCAAGGGTCGAGCTTTTCTCAATCGAGCAGTGGAAGGACTATGGTACAATCAGCCGCGGTGTCACGCCCACGGGGTTGGACGGCCATGCTATTGACCACCTCCTTCTCCACAAGGAACGTCAGCGCGGCCTCGCGCGCTGGGTGAGACAGCAGCGGACCTGGTGGTTGATCTACGAAGACCGTTACAGCGCGCTCTGGGAACGCCGTTAGGAAGGGGTGGGCGATGGAATGCCCGGAATGTCTATGGCAGAACTCCACGGAGCAGAAGTTTTGCAGCCGGTGCAGATTGTTTCTGCTGTACCCGGATACTAACTACTACCTCGCAAGTTACGGCCATAATCAGGCGCTTCACGATAAGCTGGCGAGCACTTTCGTGGCACGTCGCGGCATCTAGCTAGCCCATTATGGACATTCAGCGCTCCCAGCAGCTCTACGCCAACGCCCTGCGCCTGATCCCGGGCGGTGTGTCCAGCCCGGTGCGGGCGTTCCGCGCCGTGGGAGGCCAGCCGCTGTTCGTGCAGCGGGGCGAAGGCGCCCGGGTTTGGGACGCCGACGGCAACAGCTTTATCGACTACGTGTCGTCTTGGGGGCCACTGATCGCCGGGCATGCGCACCCACAGGTGGTGGCAGCGCTCAAGGACGCGGTGGAGCGAGGCACCAGCTTCGGCGCACCCACCGAGTTAGAGATAGAGCTGGCCGTGCTGATCAACGCCGCGTTGCCCGCGGTGGAACTGGTGCGGTTCGTGAACTCCGGCACGGAAGCCACCATGAGCGCGCTACGGCTGGCGCGAGCCTTCACCGGACGGGACAAGATCATCAAGTTCGACGGCTGCTACCACGGCCATGCGGACGGTCTGTTGGTGAAGGCGGGATCAGGTGTGGCCACTCTCGGACTACCGGACAGTCCAGGCGTGCCGGCATCGTACGCCGAGCACACTTTGGTGGCACCTTATAACGACCTGGCTGAGGTAGCCGCCTTGTTCGACCGGGCGCGTGACCAGATTGCAGCGGTGATTGTGGAACCAGTGGCCGGCAACATGGGGGTGGTGCCGCCGCAGCCGGGGTTCCTGGTCGGGCTGCGGGACCTTACCCAGCGGCACGGGGCGCTCCTCATTTTTGACGAAGTGATCACCGGCTTCCGGGTGGGCTGGCACGGCGCACAGGGCTTGTTCGGCGTCACACCGGACCTCACCAGCCTGGGCAAGGTCATCGGCGGCGGGCTGCCCGTGGGCGCCTATGGCGGACGGCGGGACATCATGGAACAGATTGCGCCGCTGGGGCCGGTGTATCAGGCCGGCACGCTCTCCGGCAACCCGCTGGCGATGACCGCCGGCATTGCAACCCTGAGGTTGCTCCAGGAGCGTGGCGCGTACGAGCACCTGGAAAGCCTGGCCGCCAAGCTTGCGGACGGCCTGCTGGATGCCGCCCGGTCTGCGGGCATTCCGACCGGGGGAAACCGAGTGGGCTCGGCTATGACGCTCTTCTTCACCAGCCAACCCGTTACCGATTACGCGTCGGCCCGAACCGCCGATACCGCGCGCTACGCCGCCTACTTCCGCGGGATGCTGGAACGCGGGGTTTACCTAGCGCCCTCACAGTTCGAGGCAGGGTTCGTGGGCTTGGCCCACACCAGTCAGGACATTGATTTGACCCTCGACGCTGCCCGCCAGACCTTCGCGGCTCTGGGATAGCTGCTTCCCGCTATGTTGGGCGTCGCGTTCGCTATGGTAGCGGTCGTCTCGTGGGCGGTGGCGGCGCTGTTTGTTCGCCTGGGACTCCAGCACATGCGCCCGCTGCCGGGGACACTATGGTCGCTAGTGACCGGCCTTGCCTTACTGCTCATCCTGGGCTTGGTGGTGCATGGCGCAGATCTGTTTACGCTATCGTTCTCGGCGTTCCTGTTGTTCGCGGTCATCGGGGTGCTGAATTTCCCTATGGGGCGCTATTTCACCACCATGAGCATCAACTATCTGGGTGTGGCGCGCAGCACGCCACCGCTAGCGACGGGACCGTTTTTTGGGGTGCTGCTCGCGATTATATTTCTGGGTGACCGTCCGACCGCCCTAGTTAGCGCTGGGGTGCTCTTAATTATCGGCGGGATCCTGCTCGCCGTGACCGAGGAGCACTCCGCATGAGCCTGGTCCTTAAGGGGTATCTGTTCGCGGCGGCGGCCGCAGCTAGCTATGGGACCGGTCACGTGCTGATACGGCAGGGATTGGTGGAGCAGACCCCGCCCCTGGTGGGACTGACGGTCTCGATGATAATGGGCGTGCTCGGTATGCTAGTCATTACTTGGCGGGACGTGCCCGGGCTGTTCAGGACTAACCGGCAGGGCATTTTCTACTTTGGGTTTGGGGGTATCCTCATAACAGTGGGCGTGGCTGGGCTCTACCTGGCGCTGAGCACTGCGCCGGTGATCTTTGTTTCGCCAATTGTGGGCATCAGTCCTCTGGTCACGCTGCTAGTGGCGGGCATCTTTCTGCGGCAGATAGAGCGGATCACGCCGCGCTTGGTCGCCGCCAGCGTGCTGGTGGTAGCGGGCGTACTGTGCATCACCGCCGCGGCGGTGTTTAATCTCTGACCGCTGACCGCGTTGACCGGCTGCGGAGACGCCTTCAGCGCGTTCTGCTGCGCTGGTGAGCGTGGGGTGGCTGGGATCGAGGCCGATGTCCAGCCGCAGTGCTGCTACGTACCGTTGTTCCCAAGCCGACCGCTGCGCTGAGCGCGGCCACCTCTTGCGGAGTCAGTGGCCGGCAGGCGCCGCGCCCGAGCTTGGTTAAGCGGAGCGGCCCGTAGCGGACCCGCCTCAGCCGGATCACCGGGTAGCCCGCAGCCGCGCAGATCTCTCGGATCTCCCGCTTCCGGCCTTCGGTCAGCACCATGCGCACCCAGAAGGACGGCGCGCCTTGCTCCGGGGCTTCTCGCTTGATGAGATGCACCCGCACCGGCGCGGCATGGCTCCCCTGCACTTCCGCGCCGCGTTGGAGTCGCCGCAGACCGTCGGCGATGGGCGTTCCTCGGAGCAGCGCCTCGTACTCCCGCTCGATGCCGTAGCTCGGGTGGGTGAGGCGATGGGCCAACTCACCGTTGTTGGTGAACAGCAGCGCTCCCGCGGTGTCTTGGTCGAGCCGCCCAACGGGGAAGACCCGGATACCTGCGGCGTTGGGCAGGAGGTTCATGACCGTGGGACGGCCGCGCTCATCGTGGGCAGTGGTGACGTAGCCCTCGGGTTTGTGGAGCAGCAGGTAAGTGTCGGGTTGCCGCACCTGGAGCGTTTTGCCATCCAGCACAACCGTATCCTGTTCGGGATCGACACTACTCCCTAGCTCGGTAACCACCGCACCATTTACCGCAACGTGTCCCGCCTGGATCAGGGCTTCGCAGTGGCGGCGCGAATCGACCCCGGCCGCGGCTAGGAACTTCTGGAGCCGTAGCCGTGGCATGGTTACCCGCCGGTCTGGCGGTACACGGGGAGGCTGCCTAGCTCTTGGGCGCCCAGGTAGTAGGTGAGCAAGGCTATGGGCGCGGCGGTGCCGACAGCAGCGGTTCTAGTGGCTCTGATGGGGGCGACCTCGACGGCGTAGTGGACGCAGTACTGCTGCCAGGAGGGCAGCATGATCTCGCCGCGCAACGGCACGAGGCCGCTGCGCTCAGTGACGGGAAGCGTGACAGGTTGGGACAGCGGCACGAAGACGTAGTGTGCGTAGGCGTATTCGATGAGTTCCGCCGCGGCGCTGGATCGGTTGTTAGTACCCATGACCACGACCAGAATCTGGTGGCCGCCGCGGTCCACTGACGCAACCAGCGAATCGCCCGCTAGGTTCGTATAGCCGGTCTTGACGCCGTTGACGCCCGGCACCCGGTCCGGGAAGCGGACTAGGTAGTTGGTGTTGCGGATGGTATAGGTGCGGTTGGATACCACGGTGTACTCGGGCGATGCGGAAATGGTGCGGAAGAGGGGAAAGCGCATGGCGTAACGGCTCATCACGGCGATGTCATAGGCGGAGCTATACTGACCGTCCTGGTCAAGGCCGTGGGGATTCATGAACTGGGTACTCCGAAGGCCCAACGTCTGCGCCTTCCGGTTCATCATGTCGATAAACTTGGGCACAGAACCACCTACTACCCTAGCCAAGGTCTTGGCGGCGTCATTTCCAGACGGGAGGAGCATTCCCCAGAGGAGCTGCTCCACTGTCACCACGTCTCCAGATTGAAGCCCCATGGAGGAGCCTTCTTCAAGATCGGCATGTGTTATTGTGACCTGCTCCTTTAGGTCGGCGCGTTCCAAGACTACGATAGCCGACATCACCTTGGTGATGCTCGCGAGCGGTAACTTCCCGTTGCCATTGCGTTGGTAGACCACGCGCCCCGTGTTTATGTCCATGATAAGCGCGGCCTGTCCCCGCAATAGAGGGGGGCGGGCTTCAGCCAACGCTTGTAATTGGCCACTGCCGATGGGGATACGGCTGTCGTCAGACTCGACCAGTGTTGGCGAGGGACCGAACCCAACTAACACCGGCAGAAACAGGATCAGGAGCGAAAAAAGCACTTGACGCGGGTTCATAGTTCGGACTCGGGTAAAACTAAACACCAATCTCTGCAGGGAACTACTTCTGTAATCTCCGGTAGAGCACAGCGATAACCGCAGCGGCTAGTGCGCTTAACGCTACAACTCCGAAGATGTTGTTGAAGATTGGGTCGACCGTGACCTCAGCCTCCATCCTGGAGCTTTGGTACGTTAGTTTTGGCTGCTTGGTTAGCGCGTACGCGGTTGGAGCATACGCTGTTGCTGGGGAGGTGTCTAGTTGGGTGGCCGAGGAAATGGGAGGTGGTTGGCCGACGCTGGGTGCTCTCCCCGGTTTTACGGGCGCAGGCAGTGCGGGAAGTTGGGTTGGCGATGGCCGAGTTGGAGTTGGCTTGGCGGTGGCTGATTGCACTGGCGCGGGTCGATCTGCGGGTCGGTCTATGGATGGGTGCGCCGCGGGAGGTGTACCGGTAGCTTTGGCCGCTATGGTCGGTGAGGCTGAAGCTGAGGCAGTAGCGACGCCGGTGGGACTGGCGGTGGGCGTACCTGTTGGCGAGGCAGTGGGCGTTGGGGTTGCGATGCGTAGCAGGCGTCCTGGCGAGGGTGCGGGATTATCGACGAAGGGGCAACTAGCCGTGGCGGCAAGGGGGTAGCGCCGTTCCAGTGAGTGGCCGGCGGAGACGAGTGAACATGGCGGATCATAGATGGAGCGGTTGTTGCCCCATGAGAGGCTGTCCAGCACACGTCCGGCGCCATCCCGCAGGATGATGCGGTCGCCGGTGTTCGCCAGGCCGTTCCCCAATGCACGGTTCGCTATGCGACTCACCGAGACGTCCCCCGCTTTAACCGATGGATGCAACGCTCCGGCAATGATCGCGATGCCTTGAGGCGGCAATGAGAAAGCGGGTAGTTCGTCGCTCCCGTGGTTATCTTGAAGCGTCCACCCAGCGGCCTCCACGGTCACTCCAAGTCTATTGTGCACTTCCATCCATTCCTGGTCGCTCTCACTGCCGTTGGACA
Source organism: Dehalococcoidia bacterium (assembly GCA_965261835.1). GTDB lineage: Bacteria > Chloroflexota > Dehalococcoidia > SHYD01 > SHYD01. Next base: position 1,361,149 of record OZ253478.1, read on the forward strand.
TGGGGTCGTACAACACTTCGGTGATGAGGATAGCTCCATCCGGGAGCGCAGTGGGGGTTGCGCTAGGCGTGGGGGTAGTTGTGGGCGTCGGCGTAGCGGTGAGCGTGGGGGTTGCGCTTGGAGTCGGCGTGACGGTGAGGGCTGCCGTGGGGGTGGGCATCGGTGTGGGAGTGACCAGCGTGTTCGCTTTAGCCGGCGAAGGCCGCGGGTTCTCCTGGAAGTGACAGGTACTGCGGCTACCCGACACCTCACGCTGGATCGAACTGCCTTCGGTGACGGCAGGGCAGGAGGGATCGTTCACCCAGCGATCGCTCCCCCAGGAGACACCGTCCATGGTGCTGCCCTCGGAGTCGATGAGCAACACGCGGTCGCCGCTATTTCTCAGACCGTTGCCGATGGCTCTGCTGGCGAGGGTCACCGTCACCGATTCCTGGAGCAGTCTCGCAGGCGACAGCGGCGAGCCGGAAGGGATGATCAGCGCGAGGCCGGAAGGCGTCAGGGTGAAGCCGGGCAGGAGGTCGACGGAGTTGTTATCGCCGATTCGATAGCCGTTGAAGAACAGGGTTTCGCCGCCCATGTTCTGCAGCTCCACCCATTCCAGTCCGCGCTCGTTGCCGTTGGACACGGGGTGGTACATCACCTCGCTGATGACCAGGATGCCGGGCGGGAGTGGAGTAGCGGTAGCGGTGGGCGTGCTTGTGCTCCCTCCCCTACCACGAGGCCGTTGCGTCGGGGTGGGAGTCAGTGTGGTGGTAGGTGTATGCGTGGGCGTTGCGGTGATCGTGGGCGTAGCGGTTGCAGGAAGCGCCGAGGTCCCCAGGAAGAAGTCGTCGCAGACGATCACCGCTTCCGCGCCAGTGGTCGAGGCTTGGGCGTGCACTCGCAGGGACTGTGCCGTAAGGGGCGGGGTGACGGGCGCCGTGCTCAGCAGCGCGTACTCATCACCGCCGAGGAGCGCTGGACTGACTACTGTGCTTAGCGCCGCACCGGTCCCGTCAAGTGATGGATGAAAAGCCAGCAGTAGACGGAAGGTGAGCAGGTCCGGGCTGTTGCTCCGGCAGTGCGCGGAGAGCTGGTACCGGACGTTGGGGAGCAGCGCGAGTGTCTGGAAATAGCTCCGCAAGGTGGTGCTGCTGGTGACGTATCGTCCGGCATAGGAGCCGGAGCGCGTACTCTCGTCGCTTTGCGTAAGCCCGCCGCCGGTGGTCCGCCAGACCGACGGTGTCTCACCGTCGCCCTGCTCGAACCCGGGGTTCTGAATGGCCGTGGGAAGGGACTCCTCGGGGGTAGTCGTAGCAGTGGGTGTGCTGGCTATGCCCGTGGCCGTAGCGGTGGGTATGGTCGTAGGGATCGGCGTGGCGGTAGCGGTAGGTGTGAGCGTGGGCGTAAGGGTTACCGTGGGCGTGGCCGATGCGGTAGGGGCCTGGGTAGCCGTGGGCGTTGCGGTGGGTGTGATGGTGGGCGTGGCCGATGCAGTGGGTGTGAGGGTAGCCGTAGGTGCTGGGCTGGCGGTGTGAGTGGGCGTGGCCGATGCGGTAGGGGCCTGGGTTGCTGTGGGTGTGGCACTGGGTGTGATGGTGGGCGTGGCCGATGCGGTAGGGGCCTGGGTTGCTGTGGGTGTGGCACTGGGTGTGATGGTGGGCGTGGCCGATGCGGTAGGGGCCTGGGTAGCCGTGGGCGTTGCGGTGGGCGTGGCCGATGCGGTAGGGGCCTGGGTAGCCGTGGGCGTTGCGGTGGGCGTGGCCGATGCGGTAGGGGCTTGGGTTGCTGTGGGTGTGGCACTGGGTGTGATGGTGGGCGTGGCCGATGCGGTAGGGGCCTGGGTTGCTGTGGGTGTGGCACTGGGTGTGATGGTGGGCGTGGCCGATGCAGTGGGTGTGAGGGTAGCCGTAGGTGCTGGGCTGGCGGTGTGAGTAGGCGTGGCCGATGCGGTGGGTGTGAGGGTAGCCGTAGGTGTTGGGCTGGCGGTGCTAGTAGCAGTGGGTGTAGCAGTTTCGGTGGGTGTGACCGTAGAGGTGGGCGTAGCGGTAGGTGTGAGCGTGGGCGTAAGGGTTACCGTGGGCGTGGCCGATGCGGTAGGTGTAAGGGTAGCCGTGGGAGTCGGGCTGGCGGTGTGAGTAGGCGTGGCCGTAGGGCTCGGCGTGGCGGTTTCGGTGGGTGTAGCGGTGGGTGTAGCGGTGGGTGTAGCGGTAGGGCTCGGCGAGGCGGTTTCGGTAGGTGTAGCGGTGGGTGTAGCGGTAGGGCTCGGCGAGGCGGTTTCGGTAGGTGTAGCGGTGGGTGTAGCCGTAGGGCTCGTCGTGGCGGTTTCGGTGGGTGTAGCGGTGGGTGTAACGGTAGGGGTCGGCGTGGCGGTTTCGGTAGGCGTTGTTGCTTCGGTAGTCAGGCTGAGGTCGTCGCAGTAAATCGTTGCTGTTGTGCCGAAGGTCTCCATCGCCACCCGCACCCGGGCGGAGTTAGCGCTGGCGGGCGCATTGGTGGGACCGATGGTGAGCTGCTGGAACGCCGGGTCATCGCTGGTGAGGAACGCGGAGGTCAGCGTGCTGATGGGCGCTCCAGTACCTCCCGTGGAGCTATACCAGGCCAGCATCAAGCGAGCGCTGTAGGCGTTGGCGTCGTTCTTCACGCAGTAGCCGGTGAGGGTATAGGCAGTGTCGCCAGAGACGGGGGCGGTTTGGTAGAAATACTGCTCGGTCACGTTGTTGTGACTGAACGCGGCGCTGAAGCTGCCGTTCCGGATGGTGGTGCTGTCTTGGACTAGTGAACCGCGGGTCTGCCTCCACCCAGTGGGTCTGCCCCTTCCGGTCTCGAACCCGCCATTGGTCAAGAACTCCTGAGTGTCTAGGAGGACCCGGGATGGTTGCTCCAGGTTCGGAAGCATTACAAGGAGGCTGGCTAGCACGGCCATGATGCTGAGGGTTAACTGCATGAGACGCGCGTTTCTTTAGGCGCAAAGAACGCCCGCTGGCTGTTCAACCAGCGGGCGGCTACGTGCTGACTGTGAATGGAATACTGTGCCGGGTCAATCGCGGATTAAGTCTGCTCCTGGCAACGGGAGACGCAGCGTGAGTTTGTTGGGCGGATAGCAGACATACTCGGTGCAGGCTTGGAGTTCCACGTTGACCTGCAACTCCACATCACCCAACGGCTTGGTCAGGATGAAAGGTAGGAGGCCCTTAACGGTGCCTTCATAAATAGGAAAAGTCTCATCCAATCCCTCCATCTTCCATGGTGTTGGGTCAGGCAGCTCTAGGTTGCTGACCTCCAGGCCGTCCACCGGCTCAATGCTGACGGCCAGCGGGTAGTAGTCGTCGGAGACGCCCGAACCGTAGACGTGGACGCCCTCCGGCAGCGTGGCCTCGACGTGCAACCGGAGCTGCTGACAGGGCCGATACTGCGAGTCGGCGAGCCAGACGGTGACGCTCAGGCCATCCGCTTCCACCGTTGCGTTCACGGCTCGCACGTCCGACGCGTCCGGGTTTAGCAGCTCCGCCGTGGTCGCGCCCGAGGGGCGGTAGCGATGATGGATCTCGAACCACTTATCGCTAATGACGCCGTCCTTATCGAGCACGAAGGTGCCGGGGTAAGGGATGCCCTCTTGGAAGGGCTTGACCTGTCCGCCAAAGTACGCCGCGTACTCCGCCAAGTGCTCATTTAACAGGCCCAGCCGGCGGATGACCGCGCTGCCCTGGTCCGAGAGCAAGGGATAGATAATGCCCCGTTTCTCAGCGAAGGCGGCCAGCACTTCCACTGAGTCGTAGCTAATAGCGAATAGTGCGACGCCACGGGCTTCGAACTCCCGCACCTGCTGCTGCAGCTCCACGAGCTGCGTCTTGCAGTACGGTCACCAGCTTGCGCTGCGGTGAAACACCACCAGTGCGGGCCGTCCGGCTCGGGCGGCGTGGAGGTCGACGGTGCGGCCGGATTGGTCTGGGAGAACAATGTCGGGAAACCGCTCGCCTATTTTGGGGCCAATGGGCGCGAAGTCGTTAATGGGGAGGGTGGTGCTGGGTGTTGTCATCGAGGCCTCTACGCTATAGTTTCGGTAGCAGCATTGTCCGAGATAGCGTGATGGCTGTCAAAGGGTCGGCTCTCGCAACGCGGCACGAACGGTGGGGGCAATTCTCCACGGAGTACTTCTACGCCTGGTAGGTGAAGGGCGAATAGCAGACAGAACGACCGGAAAGCTGCCAGTCCAGCCCATGATCCTGATACCGGAAATGCACGCACCGGCCTACAGAGGGGTTTTCCCCGGGGGCTTTCCAGAACGGTGGGTTGATGAGCTGGAAGGGCTGTCTGGAAGCCCCGGCCAGGATGGGTTCAACCGAGAGGTCCAGGATATCAGGAATGATGTAGCGGCGGCGCTCACCAATCTGCTCATGGCGGATAGTGGCCCACGCCACGCCGAGATTCAGCCCGGTCCATTGCTTAAGCCGGCGGGGATAGCCGCCGGCATTGCCGCTGAACACGGCTTCCAGTGCCGTCTGCTGCTCCGGAGCGGCGGCGGCATCCAAGTAGAGTGCGCGCTTGTGGCCGCCGCTGCTGTAGAGCGGTCCCGGCGATTGTACCAGGGCCACCGCACTCAGCCCGTCAAGACTCACGCCGTTGTAGGAACCCTGGGCGATAGTCCAGATAGTGATGGAGGTGCAGCGCCCCACCGGGTTCTCACGTACCGCGGAAGCGCTGCCCTGTCCCTGGAGCGCCGGGAGCTGGAGGTTATGCCCCGATTCGGGCTGCAAAGGCTCCCGTAAGACGAGGTTGTTGCAGAAGACGGGGCAATGACAGGCGTCCACGATTTCGCCGGTGATGCGCCAGCTTGCGGTGGTCATGGCTTATTTGAACCGCGGCATGACTTTTTCAGCGAAGAGCCTGAGGGCGGTATTGAGCTCCTCCTGCGGCGTGCCCCCGTGGTCGAACCAGCAGATCATCCGGCGGTTGCCGGTCTCTTCCACGCACTGTTGGATCTGGTCTGCCACGCGCTCGGGGGATCCCCAGAAGAAGCCGTGGCTCTTGAGGTAGTAGTCGTAGGACACCTCTTCGGCAGGCGCCTCGAACATGCGGCGGGAGTTCAGCTCTTGATAGAACCAGACCAGTCCGCGTTCGGCGAGGTCTTTGGCCTTGTCGTCGGTCTCGGCCACAAAGACGTTCTTAAGCAGCCAGAAGGAGTCGGCCACCGTGCGCGCTTTGTCGGCCGGATGGCCGTACTCTACCGCAGCGTTGATGTAGGCCTCCTTGCGGCTGAGCAAGACGTCGTTGGGGAGCAGCGGTGCAGCCATGAAGGGAATGAGCTGGCGGCCCGACCACTCCATGGTCTCAATGGAACCCTGGGCTACCCAGAGTGGCGGGTGTGGTTTCTGCACCGGTTTCGGGTGCACGTGGGTGGGAGCGATCTGGTAGAACATGCCGTCGTACTCGAACTCGCCCTCGCTGGTCCACGCCTGCTTGATGACCTCGATGGCCTCCTGGAAGCGCGGCCGGTTCTCGGACACATTGAGGCCGTAGCGCGAGAACTCCTTGGGCTGATAGCCCCGGCCCACGCCAAGCTCCAGCCGGCCGCCGCTCATCTGGTCCACGAACCCGTATTCCTCGGCGACGCGCAGGGGATGGTGGAGGGAGAGCACGCTGACGGCGGTGCCCAACCGCACCCGCTTGGTGCGCTGCGCGGCGGCGGCCAGGATGACGGCGGCGTTGCTGATGGTGCCATAATCGCTGCCGCTGTGCTCCGCCAGCCAGACGGCGTCGAAACCCAACTCGTCGGCGAGCTGTATACTGTCCAGTTCTGTCATGACGGTCTGGGCCTCCGTGGTCCACGGTGGCACCGCCATGATATGAAATGTCCCGAACTCCATCGGCGTGCCTGCTCCCTTCACCCGTTATGTAGTGGTGCCGAGGGGGGGATTCGAACCCCCACGCCCTTGCGGGCCGTGGATTTTAAGTCCACTGCGTCTGCCGTTCCGCCACCTCGGCGTACCATCACCGCGGCATACGATGGCTGCACTAATGAAAAACTCAGAACGGGATTACCGTTCTGAGTTTGGTGCGCTCCGTCAAACGTACATGTTGGAGGCGACGAGCGGATTCGAACCGCTGATAGGGGTTTTGCAGACCCCCGCCTTAACCACTTGGCCACGTCGCCATGGAGCGGAAGACGAGATTCGAACTCGCGACCCTCACCTTGGCAAGGTGATGCTCTACCGCTGAGCCACTTCCGCGTACTAGGAGCACAGTCTAGTATATCCGATCCTGCCGCCTGTTGCCGAGGTGTTTGGTGCCGAGGAGGAGATTTGAACTCCTACGGGCTTTCGCCCACTGCCCCCTCAAGACAGCGTGTCTACCGATTCCACCACCTCGGCCCACGCGCAACGGAAACTGGCAGGAGTGGAGGGACTCGAACCCCCGACCGGCGGTTTTGGAGACCGCTGCTCTCCCAAACTGAGCTACACTCCTCCGCCGCTACGTCTGTGGAATTATAGCAATGGGCCTTCCTGGGAGTCAACCGAATCTGAGTGGGAGAGATGGTTCCCTGCTATCCCCCAGCCCCACAAGGGAGCCTGCGGAATCGCTTGGGCTGTTGCTCTTACGCCCCCGTTACGCCCAGTCTACGTCTGCCTCGTCGGCCATCAGCACGTGCGACTCGCCCCACTGGTCCGACGCGTCGATACTCCACGGGCGCTCGGAGCCGGCCGGACGGAAGCGGATGCCGCCCTCGCCGCCGTACACCAGATACGCCACGGCCTGCCCGGAGTCCTCCACCTGCACGCCCTGCGCGGGACACGGGCCGTCGGCGTCCCAACCGGTCACCTGGAACAGCGCGCCGCTGGGCTCGCGGTGGTAGACCCGGACGCCGTGAACCGGCCGCGACTCTTCCAGCGCAGAGAACACCAACTGCATGGAGTAGGGGCAATTCTCACCCGCCTCCACGTCCAAGAAAAGCGTTGTTTGCATTGGCCCTCCTGCTATACCCTGCTAGGGGAGAAATGGCATGGATGTACTATTCGGAATCGGAAAGCTGCTGATCATTGCCGGGCTGCTCATCGCCGTGGCGGGGGTTGCTTTGGTGCTGCTGCCCCACGTGCCATTCCTGGGCAAATTACCCGGTGACATCCTCATTAGTCGAGACAACGTGACCGTCTCCTTTCCCCTTGCCACCATGATCATCGTGAGCGTTGTGCTCACTATCTTACTAAATCTGCTGTCCAGGTTCTTCCGATGAGGACCGAAGACTTCTCTTACGTGCTGCCCGAAGCGCTCATCGCCCAGGAGCCGACCGACCCGCGGGACAGCTCCCGCCTGCTGGTGCTGCACCGAGATTCCGGGGAGCTGGAGCACCGGGGCTTTCGCGACATCGTGGATTACTTGCGGCCCGGCGACGTGATCGTGCGGAACGACAGCCGGGTGGTGGCGGCGCGGCTGCTGGGCCGGCGGGCGTCCGGTGGGAAGGTGGAGGCGTTGCTGCTGCGCCAGAACGGCGATGCAGCAACCTGGGAGGCGCTGGTCAAGCCGGCCAGTCGCGTGCGGGTGGGCAGCGCGGTGGAGTTCACCGACCAGCGAGACGGCAGCCCGGTGCCCGCCGAGGTGACGGCGGCGCTGCCGGAGGGGACGCGCCTGCTGCGCTTTCCGTCCGGCGTTCAGCCCGACCTCATGGGGCTGCTACCGCTGCCGCCCTATATCCACCGCCCGGTGGAGGATCCGGAGCGCTATCAGACGGTGTACGCCCGAGACCCCGGCAGCGCCGCGGCGCCCACCGCCGGGCTGCATTTCACACCGGAGCTGCTGCGGAAAGTGGAGCAGATGGGAGTGGAAGTGCTTTCGGTCACGCTGCATGTGGGGCTGGACACCTTCCGTCCGGTGCGGCATGACGATCCCAGGGCCCACGGCATTCACCAGGAGTTCTATCAGCTATCGGCGGCGGTAGCGCAACGGCTGACCATGGCCGCCCGTGAGGGACGCCGGGTGTTCTGCGTGGGCACCACCGCAGTGCGGTCGGTGGAGGACGCCGCGCAGCGCAGCGGCTGGACGTGCGAGACTCCCCGGATCAGCCAGCCGCCGGTGCGGCCTTATGCGGGGCTGACCGGGCTTTACATTCTGCCCGGCTACTGTTTTAGGATGGTGGATGCACTCATCACTAATTTCCATCTCCCGCGCACTACCTTGCTCATGCTGGTGAGCGCATTTGCAGGACGCGCCCGCATTCTGGCAGCATATGAAGCGGCAGTGCGGCAGCGTTATCGCTTCTATTCCTTTGGCGATGCGTTGCTGTTAATCTAGAGAACTGTCTAATCCAGCGAGGCTGTTGTTGTGTCGATTGATGCCGGTCAAGCCTTAGACCCCTTGCTGTTCCGCAGCGTGATGGGCCAGTTCGCCACCGGGGTAACCGTAGTGACCACCGCGTTGGGGCCGCGATTGCACGGCACCACGGTCAATGCGTTCTCCTCGGTCTCGCTCACGCCGCCTTTAGTGCTGGTCTGCCTCGATCACCGCTCGATCACCCGGCAAATGATCCTAGAGAGCGGCGTGTTCTGCGTGAACATTCTGAGCTTGGAGCAACAGCCGCTCTCCGACCGGTTTGCCGGAAAGCCGCCGGAGGTCCCGCCCGATTTCGGCGGCGTGCCCCATTCGATTGCCGGTAGCGGCGCGCCGATACTGGCAGAGGCGTTGGCCTGGATGGACTGCAAGCTCACCCAGCGCGTGGACGCGGGCGATCACGAGGTCTTTCTGGGCAAGGTGCAGCGCGCGGCGCTGGGCATTGAGCGCGATCCGCTGATGTTCTTCCGCAGCCGCTACGGGCAGCTTGGGGAGTGACCGCTACTCCGGGTTGCTGAGATAGTGGTCGGCCGCGATGGCGGCAGTTGCGCCGTCTCCCCCGGCGGCTATCACTAGCTGCGCGGCATCGGAGCGGACGTCGCCGGCCACGAAGACGCCGGGCGCCGCCGTGGTCAGCCACTCGTCAGTCGTGATCCGGCCTTCGGTGTCCAGCGCAACCAGACCGTCGAGCAGTGCGGTGTTGGGAGCGAACCCCACCTTTACCGATACCGCCGCCACGTCCAGCGTCTCGGTGGTGTTGGCGCTAAGGTTGCGCACCCGCAGGCCGGTCACGCCCCCCTCTCCGAGCACTGCTTCGGCAACCGTGTTCAGCAGGAAGGCGATGTTGCCGTTGCTGTGGGCCGCATCTTGCACCACCTCGATGGCGCGGAGATCGCTTCTGCGGTGCACCACGGTCACCTGCGCGCCGTGCTCGGCCAGCCGGAGCGCCTCGGTCAGCGCGGAGTCGCCGCCGCCGATGACGGCAACCGCCTTGCCGCTGAGGGCCGCCGGATCCTCCACCCGCCCTACGAACACGCCCTTGCCCAGCAGCGCCGCTTCGCCCGGGATGCCGAGGCTGCGCGGCTCGCCGCCTGCGGCCAGGATGACGGTGCGGGCCTGGTAGTCGCCCTTGGTGGTATGCACGGTCTTGACCCCGCCGTGGGGTTCCAGACCGGTGACTTCAGCAATCACGGTCTCCGCCCCGAACTTGGCGGCCTGGTCCCACATCGCTTTGCCCAATAGTGGGCCGGGCGTTCCCTGGTAGTGGCCGGGGTAATCGTCCACCCGGTCGGTCTGGTTGATCTTGCCGCCGGGCGCGGCCTTTTCGATGATGAGGGTGCGGTGGAGCCCACGGGCGGCATAGAGCGCCGCGGCCAGGCCGGCCGGGCCGCCACCGATGATCACAACGTCGTAGAAATCGGGCATTGGAACGCCTCTGGAACGGATGTTACGAGCTATTGCTCTACGGTATAGTATCTCATGGCCGGGCTGCTTGCGCTGCCCCCCCGCACCCGTCGACGGGCGCAACATGGCCGACGGCGACTTCGCAGTGACGGCGGACTGGAGCCATTCCAGCGCGGACGATGCGGTCATGCTGGGCACGGGCAGCGCGCTGGAGCGCGCTTGCACTCCGGATGAGCGCGCTGCCCTCGGTGGCCCGCTGTCGCTGCTCGGTGCGACCACGTTCGGCGTCTACCTGAGCGGCCGCGCTTACTGGCGCAACGTCCCCGCACCCGTCGACGGGCGCAACATGGCCGGCGGCGACTTCGCAGTGAAGGCGGGCTGGAGCCATTCCAGCGCGGGCGATGCGGTCATGCTGGGCACGGGCAGCGCGCTGAAGCGCGCTTACACTCCGGACGAGCGCGCTGCCCTCGGTGGCCTGTGGTTTCGCTGCGCTAGATCCCTAACAGCCATCGTCGGCCCTTTACCGTTTCCACTAGTCGTTGTAGCTTCTCTTTTGGGAGCATGTAGCTTGCATATAAAATGGGAGCAAAGTATGATGCTTGTAATAGGGAGCATAGAAGAGTAGTATTGCGGATCATTTCTAGGAAAGCGCTCCGGGAATTTTGGAAGCGACATCCGGACTCTGAACATGCATTGCAGGCATGGTATCGAGAAGTGGAAGGGGCGGACTGGAGTGCGCCAGCCAATCTGATGGCCCGGTACCCAAGCGCTAGCTTCGTTGGAAACAACCGTGTGGTTTTCAACATCAAGGGCAATAGCCATCGACTGGTGGCGGAAATCAACTATCGGGAACGCCTGGTCTACGTACGGTTCATCGGCACTCACGCCGAGTATGACCGTATCGATGTGAAGACAGTGTAGACATGGTGAACATGAGGCCGATCCGCACGGGAAGAGACGCAAGGGGAGGACAACATGACCGCGGAATATAGGATCCGGCGGATTCGCACGGAGGAGGACTATGATGCCGCGCTTGCCAGGATTTCTGAGCTGTTCCAGGCAGAGACTGGTACTCCTGATGGCGACGAACGGGATGTCCTCGTAGACCTCGTCGAAATGTACGAGGAGAAGCATTATCCCATCGGGTACCCCAGCCCCATCGCCGCCATCGAGTTTCGGATGGACCAAGCGGGGCTGACCCCGCGCGACCTGGAGCTCTACATTGGCAGTCGCGCCCGTGTCTCGGAAGTGCTTTCCGGCAAACGGGCCATCACTATGGCGATGGCCCGCGCGCTGCATGAACACCTTGGCATACCTGCCGAGGTCCTGTTGCAGAAACCGGTGGAATCCTTCGGCGCTACGCTGAACGACCTCGATCCGCGGCGCTGGCCACTCAAAGAGATGGCTAAGCGTGGCTGGATTCCCAACCTGTCCGACCTGCGTGACCACGCGGAGGAAGCCATTGTCGGTTTGATTGAGCGCGCCGGCGGTAGGGAAGTGGCTACAGCAGCCGCGCTGTACCGAAAAAACGACCACCGTCGCATCAATGCTAAGACGGATGCCTATGCCCTGATGGCCTGGTGCTGCCAGGTCCTGGCCACCGCCAATGACAAGCCCCCAACCGCCGCTTATACCCAAGGCGTCGTCACTCGCAAATTCTTAAAGCAGGTTGCTCGGCTAAGTGGATCAGACCAGGGGCCGCTGCTGGCCAAAAGGCTCTTAGAGGACAACGGCATCGCGCTCGTAGTAATGCGGCACTTGCCTAAAACGCACCTCGACGGCGCAGCCCTCAGGCTCTCCGACGGCCGCCCGGTAGTTGGCCTCACGCTCCGTTATGACCGGATTGACAGCTTCTGGTTTTGCCTGCTTCACGAGCTGGCCCACGTTGGCCGTGACCTAAGCGAGCACGACCGCAGTTTCATAGACGATCTCAAGCTCCCTAATGACGACGCCAGAGAATCCCAAGCTGATGAATGGGCGCAAGAGGCACTGATACCCCGAGCGGTTTGGGCTGCCAGCGCAGCCAGTGAAGACCCAACGCCAATGAATGTGATGGGCCTGGCAAGCAAGTTGGGCGTCCATCCAGCCATCGTTGCCGGCCGGGTGCGCTACGAGCAGGGCAACTACCGACTACTGTCGCAGTTCGTCGGCACCGGGCAGGTCTGGCAGCAGTTTGAGCCGTAAGAAGAACATTGCGAGCCGTTGCACAACACCTAAAGCTCGAATTAGGAGAATTGATGCCCCGAAAGCGTATCCCACTAGCCATCGTCTACGACTTTGATGGAACCCTCGCCCGGGGCAACGTCCAAGAGCCTCAGTTCATTCCTGAGGTTGGAATGAAACCTGAGGAGTTCTGGGCGGAGGTCCGTAGCCTTGCCAAGCTCAATCAGGCGGATCCCATTCTCATGTACATGCACTTAATGCTAAAAAAGGCTGGCGAGAAAAAAGTACCTGTCCGTCGTTCCGACTTCAAAAAACATGGAGGGAAGGTTGTCTTTTTTGAAGGAGTCCAAGAATGGTTTAAGCGGATCGATAACTATAGCCTGAGCAAAGGAGTTGGTCCTAAGCACTACATTGTGTCCTCTGGAAACGCCGAAATCATCGAGAGCACACCCATCGCTGCTAAGTTTGAGAAGGTCTACGCCTCTAAGTTCATGTTCGATGAGAACGATGTGGCCTTCTGGCCGGCCCTAGCGGTGAATTATACGAATAAGACCCAGTATCTCTTCAGGATAAATAAGGGCGCCCACGACTTGAGCGACGATAACACAATAAATAAATTTGTCGAGATGAAAGACCGCCCTGTCCCATTTGAAAACATGATCTATATTGGCGATGGCTTGACGGATGTGCCTTGTTTCAGGTTGGTTAAGGATATGGGCGGGCTTTCAATTGCAGTGTTTCAGCCTCGTACCAAAGAGGCCCGCAACAGGGCTGATCAACTCAAGAAGGAAGGGCGCGTTCACTCCGTAGCGTCAGCTGACTACACAGAGGGTAGCGAGTTATCCAAAGCCGTCGAGGCACATATTGACTTCGTGGCCGCCCGCGAGAAACGCAACAAAATCCTAGCCAAAGTTAAAATCATCCGCTGAAAGAAATACAGGCACAAGTTCTAAGGAACTCATGCAGCCGATGCTTGGCCGCATAGTAACCAACACCCACGAACCCCCTTGCCACCGCCACCGTCGACCGGCGGCAACATGGCCGGCGGCGACTTCTCGGTGACGGCGGGCTGGGGCCACTTCGGGCAAGGAGAGGCCGTCATGCCGGGTCGGGGCAGCGCGCTGCAGCGCGCTTACACTCCGGACGAGCGCGCTGCCCTCGACGGCGCGCTGCCGCTGCTAGGCGCGAGCACGTTCGACGTCTACCTGAACGACCGGGCTTACTGGCGCAACGTCCCCGCCGCGGTCTGGAACTATCAGCTGGGCGGCTACCAGGTGCTCAAGAAGTGGCTGTCGTATCGGGAGCAGGGTGTGCTCGGGCGGGCGCTGTCCGCGGCGGAAGTGCAGCACTTCACGGACACGGCGCGGCGGATTGCGGCGCTACTGCGGCTGGTGGCGGAGAAGTGAGCGGGGTATAGAGCGAGCGCTCTGCAGTAACGAGGGCTAGTCGTGGATCTCGTTACCACAATGCGGGCAGATCCTGATTGTGGTGTCGGCGTCCCGCTTTCCTATCTCCTCCACAAAGCCCGATCCCAAGATACCTGCAGGCAGGGCGAAAAGCCCTATTCCCATTACAGCAATTACTCCGGCTATTAGGCGTCCCGCTGTGGTGACCGGGACCACGTCTCCGTAGCCGATGGTGGTCAGCGTTACGATGCCCCACCACATGGCCTGAGGGATGTTGGCGAAATTATCGGGTTGGGCTTCATTTTCGGCGTAGAACATGAATGACGACGCGATAAGCAGCAGTATCGACAAGACCATTATCACGGTGAGTAGCTCACTGCTCTTGTTGTAAAGAACCCGGGCTAACGTGCGCATACCGGAGGAATAGTGGCTTAATCGGGCGACCCGGGCCATGAGCCGTACCGCCCGCAAGAAGCGCAAGTCCAGTCCATGGATATTGACGAGAGGCACCAGGTAGAAGGGCAGGATGGCCAGTAGGTCGATGATTGCCATGGGCGAGACGGCAAACCGCAACCGCCCCAACACGGGATGGGCGTATCTTGGATCAGTGGTACAGGACCAGACCCGTAACAGGTACTCAACCGTGAAGATGGCTACGGATATGATCTCGAAGATGCGGAAAGCCAGTGGTGAGACTTGGTGAATCTCCTCGACGGTTCCCACAATCAACGCGACGGCGTTCAAGGATATTAGCGAGATGAGGAATATGTCGAAGATCTCGCTGGACCGATTGCCAGGGCTGGCCTTCTCCAGAATCTCGTAGACGTTATTCTTCGCGGTGCTCATTTTTCACATACCACGCCATCGCCGTCACCATCACGGGCGCTTGGTACCGTCGCCTTGGGGAATCCTCGCCCGGGTCCCTTACTGCCCTGCACGCGCGGCTCGCCGGCTGCCTCTGCCTCGTCGCATGAGGCGTAAGTGGCGCTTGCTGTCGTAGCCGGGGTTGGACTGGCAGGGCTAGCGGCGGGAGCCGGGGTTGGGCTGGCAGAACTAGAGGCCGGGGCCGCTATTTCACATACCACGCCATCGCCGTCACCATCACGGGCGCTTGGTACCGTCGCCTTGGGGAATCCTCGCCCGGGTCCCTTACTTCCCTGCACGCGCGGCTCGCCGGCAGCCTCTGCCTCGTTGCATGAGGCGTAAGTGGCGCTTGCTGCCGTAGCCGGGGTTGGGCTGGCAGGGCTAGTGGCGGGAGCCCCCTGTACTATCGTTAGCTGTGGCGGATTGGGACAGGTATCCAACATGTCCTGGAGTGCTGCTGCCTCAGGTGGCGTCGCCGTCAGCCCCCAAGTGTGCTTAACTCGGGTCCAGTGGGTGGCGTACTTACACCAGTAGGACTGGTTCGGAGGCTTCCATTGGTCCGGACCCCTGGCTCCCTTGGATCGGTTGGCACTGGCCGTCACCGCGATGAGATGCTCAGGATCGTCGAGGCTGTTGGCATACCGCCGTTTGCGTTCGGCCACCCAGGCCCAACCGCCTGACCGGTGCGCATTGCCCAATGGGACGAGGTGATCGACATCTAGCTTGCTCGCTTCCGTGACAGTCGTTGCTGTAAACGCCCCCCACCACTGCCCTGCGTCTACGCGGCACCGCCGGTCGCTCTTATACGTCACGCTAGTCCGACTCTCCGCGATCAGAACCTCGTGGCGCGTGTCCTGACAGTCGCCGTCCGCGTCAATCCAGTGACGCCAGTCGCCACGGTCATATGAGGGGAGGTTGCTGGGAATAGCAGCCACCATGATCCATAGTTGAGTAGCGGGCTGGGGAGACGCACCGGTCGGCGTCGGCGTTGGTAAAGTCGTCGGCGTTGGTGTAGCAGTAGCTCTGGTTGTGGCGATTGGGACTGGTGCAGTCGTCGGCGTTGGTGCAGCAGTAGCTATGGATAGCGCGGTTGGAACTGGAGCAGGTGTATGAACTTGGGCTGCAGTGGGAGCCGGCGGCGCTTGAGGTTCAGTAGTTGTGATTATTGTTGGAGTCGAAGGAGGGGCTGTAGCAGTAGCTACGGATGTCGTAATAGACGTGGGTGACGCGGTTATCCCAGATGTAGGCGAAGGAGGTTCGCCAGAGCAAGCCACGAGCGTGAGAGTAGGCGCCAGCCCCCACAATGCCGCTCTGATTTGCATTTAACCGACCTCTCGATCTGTAGGCGCCGCGCCATATGCTTCGCCTGGGGCTTTGGAAACCCTTACAAGCTACTAGTAGCGTCATTAATCCTATCTTTACGTGCCTCCAATCGCAACACTGGCTTACCGTTGACCCTGTTGGTTGAGGCAGCGGATTTTGGGGTATTATTTTAGAGGCTAAGTGATTAAGACGGGAGGGCATACAGTGAAGTCTACGATAGAATTCGATCCAAGCTACGCCTTGCTGACGGTTGATTTGGAGGCGGGCGAAGCCATTAAGGCAGAGCCGGGGGCGATGGTCACTCAACAGGGCGTGGAGATGCGTACCGGCATGGGCGGTGGTGGACTGTTCGGCGGGTTGAAGCGCATGATGGGCGGCGAGTCCTTTTTCGTCAACACCTTCACCGCGGGGAGCAGTGGCGGAGAGGTGGGCCTGGCCCCTCCGTCGCCGGGGGACATTGGGCACTTCGATCTGCAGCCGGAGATGAATATCTTCATCCAATCGGGCTCCTTCCTGGCCTGCACCGAGAACATCCAACTCGACACCGAATTCCAGGGGCTCAAAGGCCTCTTCAGCGGCGAGAGCATGTTCTTCATCAGAGCCTACTCCTCGCAAGGAATGGGAACGGTCTACTACAACTCGTACGGCGCTATTAAAAAGATGGCAGTTGAGCCGGGGAAAGAGTTAGTGGTAGACACTGGCCACTTAGTTGCATTCACGGATGACGTACAGTACTCAATCGGCAAAGTGGGTGGAATCCGCTCCCTGATCGGCGGGGGAGAAGGCCTGGTGATGAAATTCAGAGGCAGCGGGGACGTATGGATCCAGACCCGCAACCTTGCCTCCCTGGCGAGCCAGATCATTCCGTTCATGCCAAAGCCGAGCAGCAATTAAGGGGTCGCGTAGTAGGGCGCTGCGCCGCTATTAGCGGTTAGTTGGGAAGAGGAGAGCACTGGGGGATGCCCCCAGTGCTCTTCGTTTTGCGCATTGCACTGGTTGCTCGCTGCTCACTCCGAGGCTGTAGAATCGGGTGCAGGATCAGTGGGCGTTAAGGCAAGTATACCTGTATACATGTCCAAAGTGCTGAACCACTGCACGCAATAGGGTAGTCGCCTTCTAAGGCCGGGGCTACCCCGGCAGGCCCAGCGCCCCCGCCGCTACGTCGATGATGGAGACCAGCGGGCCGGGATACACTCCCACCAGCACTACCAACGCCACTAACACCGCCAGCACGCCGTTCCCCAAGGCAGGGACCGCCAGTCGGGCGGTGTTCTCTGGCGCGGCAATGTAGATCTGCCGGACCACCCGTAGGTAGTAGTAGAGCGAGACCAGGCTGTTGATCACCGCCAGCGCCACCAGCCAGAGGTAGCCCTGGGACGCGGCCGCGGTGAACAGGTAGAACTTGGTGGTGAATCCCGCCAGGAGCGGCAAGCCGGCCAGGGAGAAGAGCGCTGTGGTCAGGCCGAGCGCAAGGAAGGGCGCCCGCTGCGCCAACCCCGCGTAGCCGTCGATGTCCTCCCGGCCGGTCAGGTTCTGATACGCCACGATGCAGAGGAACGCGGCCAAGGTGGTGGCGGCATAGCCCGCCAGGTAGAACAGGATGCCGCTGGCCGAGAAGCTGGAGAGGGCGGCCACTCCCATCAGCAGGTAGCCTACCTGCCCAATGCTGGAGTACGCCAGCAGCCGCTTGATGTTCAGTTGCCGTAGGGCGATGAGGTTCCCCACGGTCATAGTGACTGCAGCGAGCCCTGCCACCACCGGTGCCCAGGTGTCGATGGCGGGCAACAGCGCCGTCGAGAACAGGCGCAGCACCAGCGCGAATCCCGCCGCCTTCGATGCCACCGCGATGAAGGCAGTGATCGGCGTGGGCGCCCCCTGGTAGACGTCTGGCGCCCACATGTGGAAGGGCACAGCAGACACCTTGAAGCCTAGTCCCGCGGTGATGAGCACCAGACTCGCTATCAGGCCGGGGCTTGCGCCCTGTTGCGCCAGCGCCTGGGCGATCTCAGTGTAGGTGGTGCTGCCGGTGATGCCGTAGAGGTAGCTGATGCCGTATAGCAGCACCGCCGAGGCAAGTACGCTGAGGATGATGTACTTCAGCCCCGCCTCGTTGGACTTGGCGTCGTGCTTGGCGTAAGACGCCAAGACGTAGAGGCAGAAGTTGAGCAGCTCTAGGGAGATGTAGGCGGTGATCAGCTCGCCCGCGCCGGCCATCAAGACCATGGCCAGGGTGGCCGTCAGCAGCAGGCTGTAGTACTCGCCGCCGTAGCGCAACCGCGTCGCCACGTAGTCCAGCGACAGCCAGATGATGAAGATGGTGATGAGCGGAAAGAACAACCGGAAGAAGTGGGTGAACGTGTCCACCAGGTACACGCCGCCGTAGAGAACGCCCAGCGCACCCTGGAAGGCAGTGAAGGCAAGGAGTAGCAGCAGCAACAGCACACTCAGATGACCCAGCGCCCGCTTGTGCCGCTCCGGCACAAAGAGGTCGGTCACAAAGACCACAAAGATAGCGGCGGTCAGCAGCAGCTCGGGAAGCACCAGCGTGGGGTTCATGGCCTACGACCCCGTGATTACCCGCGCCATGAGGGGCACTACCCCGCTGGTGATGGCGGGCATCAGCAGCGAGGGCCAGAGTCCCACCAGCACCAGTGTGGCCGCGAGGACGCCCATCGCCAGGCTCTCACTGCGGCGGGGATCGTGCAGCGTGGCCCAGCGTTCGTCCAGCGGCCCGAAGAACACCGTGGCCACCAGCCGCAGGATGTACACCGCGGTGATGGCTGCTCCCAGCACCGCCAGCACGCCGAAGACCGGGTAGGTCTGGAACAACCCCACGAAGATGAGGAACTCGGCCACGAAACCACTGAAGCCGGGCAATCCCAGTGACGTGAAGCCGGCCACGGCGAAGAAGGCCGCCACTACCGTCATCCGTTTGGCTAAACCGCCGAAGATGGCGATCTCCCGCGTGTGCGCCTGGTCGTACACCACCCCTACGAGGGCGAAGAACAGGGCGGTCATGATGCCGTGGGAGAACATCTGGAGCACCGCACCGCTCACGCCAATGGCAGAGAGCGAGGCCAACCCCATGAGCACGTACCCCATGTGGCTCACGCTGGAGTAGCCGATGACGTATTTGAGGTCGCGCTGCCCCAGTGCCGAGATCGCGCCGTACAGCACGTTCACCGTGGCCAATACCAGCAGCAGCGGCATCCAGGTCACCGCGCCCTCCGGGAACAGCGGCATCGCCACCCGGAGGATGCCGAACGCGCCGAGTTTCATCAGCACGCCGGCGTGGAGCATGCTGACTGCGGTGGGTGCGGCCACGTGACCGTCGGGCGACCATGTGTGGAAGGGGAAGAGGCCCGCCAGCACTCCAAAGCCGATCATCAGCAGCGGGTAGCACGCCAACTGGAACTCCCGGCTGAACTCCACCTCTTGGAGCACCAGCAGATCGAAGCTGCCAGTGCCGGAGGCTACATACAACGCGATGAGGCCCACCCAGATGGGCACACTGGCCGCTACCAGCATCAGCATGAGCTTCATTGCGCCGTACTCTTTAGTTCGGACGAAGCTGCCGAAGTCGCTGCTGCTGCCCCACACACCAATGAGCAGGAACATTGGCAGCACCGCCACCTCGTAGAAGAAGAAGAAAAAGAACAGGTCCAGGGACAGAAATACGCCGTAAACCCCGCCCACCAGCAGGAAGAGGAGGATGAAGTAGTCCTTGATGCGCGTAGTTAGCTTCAGCGAGACGAGGACGCCGCAGAAGATGACCAACCCGGTCAGCAGCACCATGGCCGCGGCAATGCCGTCCAGCCCGAGGTGGAAGCTGACGCCGAGGCCAGGGAGCCAGGGGTACTGCTGAGCCATCTGGAACCCACCGGCCCGGTGGTCGTAGGACACAAAGGCGAAGACCGAGAGGGCTAGCAGGAGGACGGCGGTGGCGGTGGCAAAGATGCGAACTAGGGGCTGCCGCCGCTCTGGGACAAATAGGAGGACGCCGGCGGCAAGAAAGGGGAGCAGGACTAAGGAGGAGAGAATGGGCGGACCTCTTTTAGCGCCATCATATTAGCACGGGCTGCCGGCCAACCGCCTAGTAACGCGCCACGGGTAAACGTAGCACAGGGGTATACCCCCGTCAACGCGTTGGCGCCTAGTGTAGGTATCCCCCACCGTCGCAGATGATGGTCTGGCCGGTGATGAGCGCGGCGTCGTCGCTGGCCACGAATGCAATGACCGCGGCCAAGTGCTCCGGCGTTACCCGCTCTTTGATGGCCTGGTTCTGCATTACTCGGTTGAAGGCGTCATCTTGGTTGTAGGCCATGGTGCCGTCCGTGGCCACCATGCCGGGCATCACCGCGTTTACGGTGATCCCCTCGTCTCCCAACTCCCGGGCCAGGCACCAGGTCAGCCCCTGCACGGCTCCCTTCGACGCCACGTAGGGAAGTTGCCCCGGGTTGCCCATGAAGAAGGTGCGGGAGGCCACATTGACGACGCGGGGTTTCTCAGCCAGCTTCAGCCAGGAATACGCCTCCCGAGTGGTGAGAAAGTAGCCCATGAAGTTGATGTCCAAGTAGCGTTGGATTTCGGCGCGGGTCCACTCGTTCCACTTCTTACGTGGCGAGAGGATGCCGGCGTTGTTCACCAGCACGTCGATGCGCCCGAAGCGCGCGCCGATGCGTTGGAAGGTCTGCGCCACCTGCTCCTCGTCGGTGACATCGCAGGGCCAAGACTCGGCGACGCCGCCCTTGCTGCGGACCTCCTGGCATACTGGGGCGGCGTCCGCTAGGTCCAGGATGCCCACCTGCGCGCCATCTTCGGCGAGGCGCAGCGCGGCGGCGCGGCCTAGACCCTTGGCTCCTCCGGTTACTACGACAATGCGGTTGTCCAAACGTCCCATAATGCCCCTCCTGAAGCGTCATCTGTGGAATATTGAGCGCTCAGAGTCATTCCGAGCAACGTGAGAAATCTGGCGGTGTGCCGGCGACAGCCCAAGCTACGCTGCATATACGCATCTTTGCTGCGTGCCTACGTGATGCAAAATGAGCGGCGACGATACCTTGGAGCGCGCCAGGCCACGCGGCGCCCACTGTGTTAAACCTGCTGGTCTGCTACAACGACACGCCCAATGCCTGAGCCACCGTGTGCATATCCTTGTCGCCGCGCCCGCTGAGGTTGATGACAACCGCCTGCTCCGCCGACAGCGTCCGGGCGAGCTGAACCGCATGGTACACCGCATGGGACGATTCCAAGGCCGGAATGATGCCCTCGGTGGTGCAGAGCAGTTTGAATCCCTCCAGCGCGTCGTCGTCGGTTACAGCCACGTACTCGGCCCGGCCGGTCTCTTTGTAGAATGCGTGCTCCGGCCCCACGCCGGGATAATCGAGCCCAGCGGAGATGCTGTGGGTCTCCTGGATCTGGCCGTGCTCATCCTGGAGCAAATACGAGGCGGCCCCGTGCAGCACTCCCGGCCGGCCCGCCACCAGCGATGCCGCGTGCTTGTGGCTGGCGATGCCGTGGCCGGCGGCTTCGACACCCACGAGGCGCACCGACGCATCGTCATAAAACGGGTGGAAGATGCCCATGGCGTTGCTGCCGCCGCCCACGCAGGCCACCACGTAGTCCGGCAGGCGACCCATCTGCTCCAGCGCCTGCTGGCGGGCTTCGCTGCCGATAACCGCCTGGAAGTCCCGAACGATCATGGGGTAGGGGTGCGGCCCCACCACGCTGCCGATGATGTAGTGCGTGGTGGCAATGTTGGTTACCCAGTCCCGGATGGTCTCGTTGATGGCGTCCTTGAGGGTCTTGGTGCCGCTGCTTACGGACCGCACCTCGGAGCCCAGCAGTTTCATGCGGAAGACGTTGAGGCTCTGACGCTGAATGTCTATCTCTCCCATGTAGACCACGCCATCCAGCCCCAGCGCGGCGCACACCGTGGCGGTAGCTACCCCGTGCTGCCCGGCGCCCGTCTCCGCGATAATACGCCGCTTGCCGAGGCGCCGCGCGAGCAGCCCTTGGCCCAGTGCGTTGTTGATCTTATGTGCGCCGGTGTGGGCTAGGTCCTCCCGCTTAAGATAGATGCGGGCGCCACCCGCGTGCTCAGTGAGCCGGGGCGCGAAGTATAGCGGCGTGGGACGGCCGGCGTAGTAGTGGTTCCAGCGCTCCAACTCGGCCTGGAACGCCGGGTCATTCTGAGTCTCCCGATAGGCCGTCTCTAGCTCCTGGAGCGCCGCCATGAGGGTTTCCGGCACGAACTTGCCGCCGAACGGCCCGTAGTGGCCCGACGCGTCGGGCCGTTGTGTGTGCTCCGTGTGCTGCGTAGGCATGGTAGTGCTCACGTTACGCTTTCGCTCCCTTCGCAGCGGTAACGGCGTCAGCTGCCCGCACCGCAGCAATGAATGCTCGTATCTTTTCGCTATTCTTGACACCGCCGGTTTCCACTCCGCTGGATACATCGACGCCCCAGGGACATACCTGTCCCACCGCCTGCGCGATGTTCTCCGGCGCCAGCCCGCCGGACAGCAACAGCGGAAAACGGGTGGCGACTGCCGCAGCGAGGCCCCAGTCCATTTGCTGCCCGGTGCCGCCATAACGTCCCGTCACGTGCGACTCGACCAGGCAGTGGCCGCTGCAGGCGGTTAGCTGTGGCAGCTCGCGGGCCAACTCCTCAGCCACAGCTTCGGCGGTCTGGTCGGCCGTCACCCGCACCGCCTTGATGACCGGACGGTTCAAAGTTTGCACGATGCTCCACGGCTCGTCGCCACTGAGTTGTAGAAAATCTAAGCCACAAATATCGGCCAATTCGTTCATGCGCTCCGGGATTTCGTTGACGAATACCCCCACCACCGGCGGCGCGGCCCTACCGTACGACGCCCGCAAGGATGCGGTCATGGTCTGCGCCTGCTCTGGCGTTACGGTGCGGCTGCTCTGCGTGGCGAAGATCATCCCGAGGTAGTCTGCACCGGCCTTAGTCGCTGCCATGACATGCGCTATTTCCCGCAGGCCGCAGATTTTGACGGCGGTCATGAGCGCAGCTCCCGCAGCTTGGCCCTGGCCGAAGGCGCAGTCACGAGACTCTCGCCGATGAGCACCGCATCCACACCATGCTCCCGCAGCCTATGGATGTCCTCGGGGCCTTTGATGCCGCTCTCGCTCACTACCACGCGGTCACGGGGAATCAGATCACGCAGGCGATAAGTTGTCCCCAGGTCTACCTTGAAGTCCCGTAGATCACGGTTGTTGACTCCAATGACGCGGGCGCCGCTGTCCAACGCTCGCCGGGTCTCCGCCTCGTCGTGCACCTCCACCAATGCCTCCATGCCCAGACGGCGAGTCAGCGTCAGCAGCCGATGGAGGGTCGGGTTATCCAGCACCGCCACAATGAGCAGCAGCGCGTCCGCGCCGTACGCCCGGGCCTGATAGACCTGATAGGCATCGAAGATGAAGTCCTTGCGGAGCAGTGGCGGACGGCGCGGACGCTTACCCAGCGCGGTCCGGATCCGGCTCAGGTACTCCAGGTCGCCCTGGAAAAACTTCCGCTCCGTCAACACCGATATCGCTGCAGCGCCGCCCACAGCGTACTCCCTGGCCAGGGTTACCGGGTTCATCCTGGGCCGCAGCAGGCCGGCTGAGGGCGAGGCCTTCTTGACTTCCGCAATGATGCTGATGCGCGGGCCCTTGAGCGCCGCAGCAAAGTCCTTGGGTGGCGGCAGATTACTGATACGGGCCTTGAGCGCCGCGCGGGGCTCCCGCCGCTTCACCGCGCGTAACCGCGTGCGGTTGTAGGCAATGATATCGTCCAGAATGGAACCGGTTGTGGTGACCATAATTTGCGGTTTCGTGTAGCTAAATCACGCTTGCTGACTGGCTGCAATCAGCGCATCTACCTGCTTCAACGCGCTGCCGTCGTCCATGTGCGCCTTGGCCAGCGCCACGCCCGACTGTAGGTCGGTGGCTTTGTCGCCAGCCACCAGCGCCGCGGCAGCATTCAACGCTACCATGTCCCGCAGCGCGCCAGCCTGTCCCGACAGCAGCGCTCGCAGCGTAGCGGCGTTGGCCTGGGGGTCGCCACCCTTGATGGCCTCCTTGCTGGCGCGCGGCAACCCCAACTCTTCCGGAGTCACGGTGTATTCTTCGATACCGTTGTTGTGGACTTCCCACACCTGCGTGGGCGCCGAGATGCTCAGCTCGTCCAGCCCGTCGGTTCCGTGCACCACCAGGGAGTGGGTGGAACCGAGGCGCTGGAGCACCTGAGCCATCTTGGCAGCGATGGTGGGGTCGGCCACTCCCAGCACTTGGTGTGTGGCCCCCGCCGGGTTGGTGAGCGGCCCCAGGATGTTGAACACCGTGCGGATGCCGATCTCCCGCCGCGGGCCGGCGGCGAAGCGCATGGCCGGGTGGAAGGCCGGGGCGAACATGAAGCCGATACCCGCCTGGTCCAGACAGCGGCGCACCTGGTCTGGGGTGAGCTCCAGCTTGACCCCCAGCGCCTCGAGCACGTCGGCGCTGCCGCATTGCCCGGAGATGGCGCGATTGCCGTGCTTGGCCACCTTGAGGCCGGCTGCGGTCGCCACGAAGGCTGCGGCGGTGGAGACGTTGAAGCTGCCCGATGCGTCGCCACCGGTGCCGCAGGTGTCCACCAACTCCCCCTGGTAGTGTACCCGGTTCGCCTTGTCCCGCATGACCGCGGCCATCCCGGCCATCTCCTCCGCCGTCTCGCCCTTGATCCGCAGCGCGGTCAGGAACGCGCCGAGCTGCGCGGGCGTGGCCGCGTCGGTCATGATCTCTTCCATCACCTGGGCGGCCTGCTCCTGGGACAGGTCCTGCTGGTTCACCAGCAGCTCGATGGCTTCACGGATCATGAGTCACCTCTGCGTAGAAGAGTTCGTCTGAATTGCGATAGGTATCTTCGGAGCGCCGGCCTACCTTGAGTATTATCACCAGAATGTCCTGGTGAAGGAACAGGACGGCGCGCGCTGCCGCGCTACATTGTCAGCACGATCTTCCCGAAGTGGTCCCGGCCCTCCAGCCGCTGCTGCGCCTCCACGGCCTGCGCCAAGGGATAGGTGCGGTCGATAATTGCCTTGAAGGTTCCCTCTTTGACAAGCTCCATGAAGGTATCCAGGTGCTTGTAGGCTTCGGGGTGCTCGTTCAGGTATCCCGTGATGCCGAACCGCTGTACTGACTTGCCTTCGGGCGTAGGCAGGGGTTCCGGTACCGGGCCGCCCGCCCGGCCGATGGTCACCAGCCGTCCCCCGGGCGCCAGCGCCTCCACACTCTTGGTGAACACGTCGCCCCCCACCATCTCCAGCACGAGGTCCGCACCCCGTCCGCCGGTGAGCCGCATGGTCTCCTGCAAAAAGTCCTGCTTGGTGTAGTTAATGGTCTCGTCCGCGCCCAGGTCATGGAGGCGGCGGCACTTCTCGTCGCTGCCCGCGGTGGTGATAACCCGCGCCCCCAGGTGCTTGGCGATCTGGATGGCCGCCACGCCCACACCGCTCCCGCCTGCCTGGATCAGCACCCGGTCTTCTGCTTTGAGGCCGGCGGTGTCCACCATGCCACACCACGCGGTCAGGAAGATCACGGGGAGCGCTGCGGCGGTGACGGCGTCCACTCCGTCCGGGATAGGGCGCGCCTGGTAGTGTTTGGCCAGGCCGTACTCTCCATAGCCGCCAACTCCTGGGTCGGCCACCACCCGCTGACCTACCTGGATGTCCTGCACGTTGGCGCCCACCGCCGCCGCGGTCCCGGCGAACTCAAAGCCCATGATCAGCGGCAGGTCTTGCTCGGTGTAGCGGCCCGCGCCGGCGCGGGTGCCGAGATCGGCGCGGTTGAGGCCCGCTGCCTCGATCTTAATCAGCACATCGTCCGGTCCCGGCTCAGGCGTGGGGACATCCTGGTACTCCAGGGCCTCATAGCCCCCGAACTTGTTTACTACTGCTGCTTTCATGGGAAGCCTCCGTCTGCTTGTCGTATCTCTAAGGGAGCGTCTCTGCCGCTGAAGAGATTCTACGCGGCCGTGGTCTGCGGCCCCTGCATCTTCAAGAAATTGCCCAGGATAGCCTTCCCATCGGGCGTCATAATCGACTCCGGGTGGAACTGGATGCCCTCCACCGGATGCCGCTTGTGGCGCACGCCCATAATAAGCCCTTTCTGGGTCCAGGCGGTAACCTCTAGACTCTCCGGCATAGTCTCTTTGAGGATGACCAGCGAGTGGTAGCGGATGGCCTCGAAGGGATCTGGTAGGCCCACCAGCGCGCCCACGTCCTTGTGGTAGATGCGGCTGGTCTTGCCGTGCACGATCTCCCCCGCCTTGTCTACCACGCCGCCATACGCCTCGCCAATGCACTGGTGGCCCAGGCACACCCCCAGCAGCGGCGTGCTCTCGCCGAAGCGCTGGATAACGTCGATGCAGATACCGGCCTCCTTGGGGGTGCATGGGCCCGGCGACAGGACGATGCGTTCCGGCGCCATCTCAGAGATCTCGTCCACCGTGATCTTGTCGTTGCGGTGCACCTCTACCTCAGCGCCCAGCTCGCACAGATACTGATAGAGGTTGTAAGTAAAGCTGTCGTAGTTGTCTATCAGCAAAAGCATGTATCACTCCTTGCGCGCGCTACTGCTTCGGGAATCCATACTTGGCGATCCCCCTCCAGCTACCACTGTATCAGGATCGTCGAAGTCCACTACTGGCTTGCCATCACCCGGTGGTGCGGGGCGGGATCCAGTTGCCGCCGCCGCCGTCGATGGGGATCATCACACCGGTGATGTATGACCCCCTCTCCGAACAGAGGAACGCCACGGCCGCAGCCACGTCTTCCGGCTGACAGATGCGTCCAAAGGGCGCTTTCGCCGCGAGGTACTCTTCGGTGACACCGCGCCGCCGTAGCGTCTCCGTGCCCATCACGCTGGCAGTGATCCCCGGCCGCATGATGTTCACCCGGACCCCATGGGTGTACTCCTCCTTGGCTAGCGCGGTTCCCAACCCTTCCACCGCCATCTTCCCCGCCACGTAGGGCATACGGTTTGGGAACCGGTCCTTGGTCTGTATGGACGACATGAAGATGATGTCGCCGCGGGGCCGTTCCCGCAGGTGCGGCAGCGCCGCCTTCGCGCAGTAGTACGAACCCCAGAAGTGGCTGGCGAACACGCGCCGGTAATTCTCCACGTCGGAGTCGTGCACCGAGGCCTGGGCCGCCTGCAACCCGGCGTTCGCTACCAGCAGGTCAAGCCCGCCGAAGTCTGCGGCCACCTGGTCGGTCATGTGGCGCACTGCCTCGAAGTCTTCGCCCACGTCGCACTGATAGACCCGCGCCCGGCGACCCAGCGCCTCCACGGCGCGGGCGGTGGTCTCTGCGGCGTCCCGGTTCGACAGATAGTTGATGGCTACGTCCGCGCCCTCACGGGCCAGCCGTAGTGAGATGGCCTGACCAATCCCCCGTCCGCCGCCGGTGACCAGCGCTACGCGTCCTTGCAGGTTCATGCGCTCTTCATCCTAGTCGTTAGTCCTTAGTTGAGAGGAGGGCGTAGCGCAGCGGTGGGGGGCATCCCCCATGCCCTTGCCAAGGGGGCTGTGCCTCGCTAGAGGACGCCCTTTTGGGGACAGCGCTCGCTTGCTTAGAGACATTATTGAATCCCTACGTGTAATTGCCACCGCGCCGGGCCGGCAACCAATCGATGCCGCCGCCGTCCACCGGCAACACTGCGTTTGTGATGTAGGTCGAATCCTCCGAGCAGAGATAGGCGACGGCGTTGGCAACATCCTCGGGCTGACCCACCCTGCCGAAGGGAGCGATGGCAGCGACCTCTTTCGCCTCCTGCACACCGCGGTTGTGAAGCACTCGCATGCCCATCTCGGTCTCAATAACCCCGGGGCTGACAATGTTGGCCCGGATGCCGTAGCCCACCTCCTCCTGCGCCACCATGGCGCACAGGCCTTCGGCAGCGAGCTTGGCGGCCACATACGGCGCACGGTTGGCTGGGCGGTCGTTGGTCTGCACCGAGGAGATGAAGATGACATCGCCGCGGCCCTGCTTCCGCAGGTACGGCAGCGCAGCCTTGGTGCAGTGATAGGCGCCCCAGAAGTGGGTGTCCATCACCCGGTGCGCATCTACTAGATCCGCGTCATGCACCGAGGTGCGGGCGCCAATGACGCCGGCGTTGTTGACTACGATGTCCAGCCGTCCGAACTCGGCGGCCGCCTGGTCCACCATCCCGCGGATGGCCTCGTAGCCCGCGCCGATGTCGCACTGATAGATGCGGGCGCGGCGGCCCAGAGCCTCCACTTCCCGCTGCGCCGACTCTGCCGCGGTACGGTCGATGTGGTAGTTGATCGCAACGTCCGCACCGTCGCCCGCCAGCCGCAGCACGATTGCCCGCCCGATGCCCCGGCTCCCGCCGGTGACCAATGCTACCCGTGCTTGTAAGGTCATAGGCTGTCTTGCCCTCCGCCTAGCTCTCCCGCAATGCGTGCAATGCGTAGTGCTTTTATGGAGTGGAGAAAGATGTCATGACAAGTATCCCGCACTCGCATCACTCTATTCCCTGCTCCACCGCCTCGATGGCCCGCAGCAGTGCTGAGGCCTTATTCACCGTCTCCTGGTACTCCGCCTCCGCCTCGCTGTCGTATACAATCCCGCCGCCCGCTTGGACGTAGGCTACGCCATCCTTTAGCACCATGGTTCTGATGCCGATAGCGGTGTCGGTATTCCCCGAGAAGCTCACGTAGCCCACCGCGCCGGCGTATGGCCCCCGCTGCTGCGGCTCCAGCTCTGTGATGATTTCCATGGCCCGGATTTTGGGCGCGCCGGACACGGTACCGGCAGGGAAGCAGGCCCGCAGCACGTCGTAGGCGGTCAGGCCGGGCCGGAGCACCCCCTGCACGTGGGATACTAGGTGCATCACATGGGAGTAGCGCTCCACGTCCATCACCTGAGTGGCCCGCACCGTGCCGGGCTGGCTCACCCGGCCTACGTCGTTGCGGCCGAGGTCCAGCAGCATCACGTGCTCGGCCCGCTCTTTCTCATCGGTCACCAGCTCTTGCTCCAGCGCCTCATCTTGCTCCGGCGTGGCGCCCCGGCGCCGCGTACCGGCGATGGGGTGATAATCGATCCGGCCGTCCTCCACCCGCACCAGCATCTCCGGTGACGTACCGATGATGTGGAAGTCCTTGAGATGCAAATAGTACATATATGGCGAGGGGTTGATGGCCCGTAGCGTGCGGTAGATCTGGAACGCCTCGGCACCAGTGGGCCGGGCGAAGCGCTGCGACAGCACGGCCTGGATGATGTCACCGTCCACAATGTACTCCCGCGCCTTGGCCACCATGTGGCGGTATTCTTCCCGGCTAAGGTTTGACTGCACGACACCAGCTGCATCGGGCTTGGCCCGCTCCCCCTTGGGACGGGCATTGGCTGGCAGGGGCCGGCGTAGCCGCGCCACCACCCGGTCGATCTTGTCCGTGGCTTCACGGTACGCCGCGTCGAGGTCTCCCTCGGTGTGGACGTGGCTCACCACCTTGATTTTGTGCTGCAGATGATCAAAGACCACCAGGGTATCCGTGAACAGGAACAGCGCTTCCGGCAGGCCCAGCGTATCGTTCTGGCTGATGCCCACCCGTGGCTCGAAATAGCGCACCGTCTCCCATGCGAGGTAGCCGACCGCGCCGCCGTGGAAGCGAGGCAGCCCCGGTACCTTCACCAGCGTGTAGCGGGCCAGCTCGTCCTCGATAACGCGGAGGGGGTCGCCGCCGCCCCTAGCGCCGGCCTTGGGAGCTCGGAATACTTTGTGCGGCTCAGTGCCGATGAAGCTGTAGCGGCCCCAGCGCTCGCCGCCCTCCACGCTCTCCAGTAGGAAGGAGTACGCCCCACGGGTTACCTTGAGGTATGCGGAGACGGGCGTCTCCATGTCGGCCGCGACCTCCCGGTACACCGGCACCAGATTGCCTTGCTTGGCGAGTCCTCGGACGTCTTCTAGCGATGGGGTGTGCATATCATCACTCCGTGTAGGTCAGCCGCATGGCTGACCGCACGTCCTCCATGGTGTGCTCCGCCGTCTCCCGGCCGCGGCGAGAGCCCTCCCGCAGGATGTCCTTCACATCGTCCATGTGGGCGGCGTACTCGGCCCGCCGTTGGCGAACCGGCTCCAGGAAGCCGTTCAGCGCCGCCGCCAGCTTGCGCTTGACCTCCACGTCGCCCACGTTGCCTACCACGTAGCGGGCCTTGAGGTCATTGACCTCCTCAAGGTCGGGGTTGAACGCATCGTGGTACATGAACACAGGGTTGCCCTCCACGTGGCCGGGGTCGGTGGCCCGCAGCCGGGTGGGGTCGGTGTACATGCGGCGCACCCGCTCTGTGACCGTGGCTTCGTCGTCGCCCAGGTAGATGCAGTTGTTGAGGCTCTTGCTCATTTTGGCCTGGCCGTCGGTCCCCACTAGCCGCGGCACCCGCCCGACGAGCCCCTGCGGCTCCGGGAACACCTCCCGATCGAACAGGCGGTTGAAGCGGCGGGCCACCTCCCGGGTCATCTCGATGTGGGGGAGTTGGTCGTCGCCCACCGGCACCAAGTGCGCCTTGGGCAGTAGAATGTCCGCTACCTGGCTGGCCGGGTAGTTGTAGAAGCCCAGCGTGACGGTCTGGTGCTCCTCCTCCAGCTTCTCCATCTCGGTTTTCAGCGTAGGATTGCGCTGGAGCCACGAGAGGGGCAGCACCATGCTCAGCAGCATGTGGAGCTCGGCGTGCTGGGGCACGAAGCTCTGCACCTCGAAGACCGCCCGGTTCGGGTCCAGGCCGACGGCCAGCCAGTCGAGTGTCACCTCCAGCACCGAGCTGCGGATGCGATCGATCTCGTCCAGGTGGTCGCCCAGGGCCTGGTAGTCGGCGATGAGGAAATAGCACTCGTACTGGTCCTGAAGCCGCACCCAATTCTCCAGCGCGCCCACGAAGTGGCCCAAGTGCAGCGGTCCAGTGGGCCGAATGCCGGTCAGTATACGTTGTTTGGTTTCAGCCATCTGTGCTCCCATAGACCCCACCCGATAGTGCATCTTGCTCCGCACGTAGACAAACCCTGCCCGCTCTTCGCTCACGCACTGGCGTTCTGCGATGCGAGGAGCCCCCGCCTTGGTACACCTCCAGCCGCAGCCGCGGCCGCATCCAGCGAGAGCGGGCTATCCGGGCGGCAGCCACCGGTCGGGCTGTGTTGGCCGCTGACTCGGTAGTAGCGGCAGCGCGTAGCATCGCGTGCTCCGTGGGTGAAGAGGATAGATTCAGCATAGGATGCGCGCCACACTCGGTCAACCGTTAGCGGCTTGCCTTTTCCCGCAGTATTGCGAGGCAAGGGGACAAGTGCAACGGTCACTCGTACAAGTACTTACGCTTGATAGCGTACTCCGGAACCTGTAGAGTGCGCTCTGATAAGCAATGCGTTGCAGTGGGAGGGCAGCATGGCGGAGCAGCAATTCCAGCGGCCGGTGGTCATCATGCTGGACATGGCCAAGGGCTACGGTTGGGAGCCGGGGAGCTTTGGCTACGAGATGGTAGCCCATGTCCGAAAATTGAAAGACGCGGCCCACTCCGCCGGCGTGCCGGTTATCCACGTCCACAGCATGCGCCGGCCCACCGACAACTTGCCGCGGGGCGACTACCGCATGTTGGTGGGCACAGAGGCACTGGAGGTCATTCCGGAGCTGCTGCCCATCGATGACGATATCATGATTTACAAGCGGTACTTAAGCGGCTTCTCCCACAATGACCTGGACTACACCCTACGCGGCCTGGGCTGCACCACCACCATCATCTGCGGGGCCTCCACTGACAACACCGTCCTGTGGACCTCCGCCGACGCGTTTCAGAACCGGTACCGGGTGGTAGTGCCGGAGGAGTGCACCATAGTGCACCGCCCGGAGGAGCCACCGGGGGCAAAGGAAGGCGCGCTTCGCATTATCAAGAGCGTACTGAGCGGCGAGATCATCTCCCTAGACGATACTATCCGCAGTTATCTGACACCCCGCTAGACTGTCTCAGGAGGAAGGATTATGGCGGACCCGTCGTACGTTGGAGCGCAGAGCTCGTGGGTGGACCTTGGGGACGGGACGCGCGCCTTCCTGGCGGTGCCGGAGCGCTCTAGCCCGCCCTTGGCCGCGGTGGTCCTGGGGCACGAGCGTTACGGCCTGGTGCAGCATACGCTGGACTTGGCGGGCAAGTTCGCGGCGTATGGGTACGTCTCCATTGCGCCCGATATGGCGTCGCACTGGGACGGCGATAAGGCTGCGTTGAACCGTGGTGAGGTGCGGCTGACCCTCACCGATGACCAAATTGCGTCCTACATGGCAAAGAGCATGGACTACCTGGCCGCGCAGCCCTATGTGGACCCGCAGCAGATCGCGCTAATGGGGGTATGCGCCAGCGGCGGCTACCCGCACCTCACCAACCGCGTTCGGCCCGACGTGGCGGCCAGCATCGTCTTCTATGGCGGCGCTGACGTGACCGACGAAGTGGCGAGCGCGCTGACCGCGCCGACGCTGGGGGTCTTTGGCGAAGGCGATCACGTGATCCCCATCGAGAACGTGTGGGCGTTTCGTAACCGTCTGGAGCACCGCGGCAAGAGCTACGAGATCAGGCTGTTCGCCGATATGCCCCACGGCTGGCTGAACGACACCATGCCGGGGCGCTACCGCCCGAAGGAATCGGACCAGGCGTGGTCGCTCATCATGGACTTCCTGGAGCGGGTGCGCACCGGTTACTATGCTCGGGACCGGGTACAGTGGCGGTTCGAGTCGGACTATTCCACCAGCTACGATTTCAGCAAGAACGTACGCTTGGAGTGAGCCGCTAGCCTCTACCGATGAAAGGCATCTTGGTAGCCATGACGGTCATGAACTGCACGTTGGCATTCAGCGGCAGGCCGGCCATGTAAACCAATGCCCGCGCCACGTTCTCCACGTCCATGGTGGCTTCCGCCAGGATGGTCCCGTTGGGCTGTATGATGCCCTCCTTCATTCGGGCGGTCAGCTCCGTCTCTGCATTGCCAATGTCGATCTGGCCGCAGGCGATGTCGTACTTGCGGCCGTCGAGCGACGTGGACTTGGTGAGCCCAGAAATGGCGTGCTTGGTGGCGGTGTAAGGCGCAGAGTTGGGCCGTGGCACGTACGCCGAGATGGAGCCGTTGTTGACGATACGGCCTCCCTGGGGCTGCTGGGCCTTCATGATTCGGAAGGCCTCTTGGGTGCACAGGAACGCGCCGGTGAGGTTGGTGTCTACGGCAGCCTTCCACTGCTCGAACGTGAGGTCCTCCAGCAGCACGGGCGGCGCGCCGACCCCGGCGTTGTTAAACAGCAGGTCCAGCCGCCCGAAGGCCTCTAGCGTCTTGGCGAACAGCGCGCTGACCGCCGCGGGATCGCCCACGTCGGTCGGCAAGACCAGAGCATGGCTGCCCGCTGCCGTAACCTCGGCGGCCACCCCGTCTAACCGCTCCTTCCGCCGGCCCGCCAGCGCCACAGCATAACCCTCACCCGCCAGCGCTACTGCCGCTGCTTTTCCGACGCCAGTACCCGCGCCGGTTATTACCGCTACTTTGTTTTCCGCCATGGTCCACTCCCCGTGTTGGGTCATGATCTTGCTTGATGGATGTGCCCTTCACGTGTGGGGAACGCTCGGTTGGGGCACAAATGCGAACGTAATTGCGAACGAATGCTGGCGTCTCTCAGCGCGATCATCTTAGTGCAAGGAACCTAATGTGTCATGCTCGTGGATGCCAGCGGTCACTGACTGAAAAGCTTGCCATAGCCCACCACCTCGGAAGGGTCCAGCCCCACGGTCTTCAAGCTGGCCCAGATGAGCGCCTGCCAGTTGGTGACCACCGGTATCCCTAGGTCGTGCTCTAGGTCTTCGATAATCGAAGCGCAGGGTGTCGACGCGCCGGTGATCCACAGACCGTCGATGCCTGTGTGCTCCTTGACCAACGTGCGTGCCGCTCGGTAGGCCACTGCGGTCGGTTCGGTCTCGAAATCGTGGTGGTAGGTTTCCCGCAACGCTGCCATGCCCACAACATCGATCCCCGCATTGCGGACGTAGTCGGGGATGCCCTTGCCGTACCCCTCAAAGGGGTTCAATATCACCACGCGGCTCATGCCTAGGGTCTGCAGCGCCTCGATGGTGGCGCGAACGCTGGTCACAAAGGGCGCGCCTGATAGCTTTTCCATCCGGCCTCGCAACTGCTCCTCAAAGCCCCATCCCTGCGCCATGATGGCGGGCATTCCTAGTTGCATCATTGCATCGGGATGTCGTTCTGCCAGCTCTGCGACGCCTTTCTCCGCGCGCTGCATCGCGGCCTCGTACTCGGCCCTCAGATCCTCTGGGTTGCCGCGCGCGGACGGTGGGATGACGATATCGATGGAGGTGACGATGAGGGTCACGCCGTCGGGCGCCATCAAGTAGAACTCGTACGGGATGTTCTCCGGGCCGGGGTGGGCTGCCAGCAACGCTAGGCGGGCTCTCCAGCCGTAAGCTGCGCCGCTCGGTGGTTTAGCAAGCATGATTGCTCCTGATGACAGAGGATTGGTTGGGGTATTATCGCGCCGAGTGTGCACTAATGACATGGCAGGACGAACCGCCATGCGGAACACATGCACTTCCAGGCATTAGCGGCATTAACGGCCACTCTGTTATCCAAAAGATCCGCCTGCCGCGGGAGTGGGCGTTCGCTTAGCGCGGCTGAGTAACGGCGTCTACCAGCGCAGGGCGGCGCTGCTCCTTGACCACGTGCAACGCCTGGGCCAGGGCTTCCCGCAGCGCCTCCGGCGTCTCCGCGGGCCCGAAGCCGGCCACCCCGAAAGAGCGGGCCAACGTGGCGAAATCGGTATCCGGTTCGTTCAGCTGGATGCCAATGCCCTTGTTTTCCACCGGTCGGTTACGGCTGACTGCCATGTACTCCTGGTGCCCCTCGTCGTTGTAATACGAGCGGTTGTTGAAGATGATGGTGAGCAGAGGAATCTGGTAGCGCGCCGCTGTCCACAGCATATTGGACGCCATTAGGAACTCACCGTCACCGATGATCGCGATGGGTACCCGCCCGCTGTCTTTGAGCGCCAGCGCCGCGCCCAGGGCGGCCGTGGGCATGTAGCCTAGGCCGCCGCCGTGGCTGCTCCCGATGTACTGCGCGGGATCGGTGAAGTCCCAGATGCCCCGCAAGGGCAGTCTTCCAGGATGGGCCACCAATGACCAGTCGGTGCCCTTGATCTGCTCCCATAGCTCGCTGTACAGCCGGTAGCCGGAGACAGGGTGGAGGTCCCATTCCTGCTGATGCTGCGTCTTGAACGTGGAGCGGGCGGTTTCACGTAGCTCGGCTACGGCGCGTCTTCGTTCCGCAACCTGCGCCTGCGCCGCGGGGTTGGCGGCAAGACGCTCCTGGCAAAGGCGCAGGAGCTCCGGCAATGCCTCGGCAGT
This sequence comes from Dehalococcoidia bacterium, assembly GCA_965261835.1. Lineage (GTDB taxonomy): Bacteria > Chloroflexota > Dehalococcoidia > SHYD01 > SHYD01. Next base: position 1,396,049 of record OZ253478.1, read on the forward strand.
GTCTGCGGCAATGGGGATGTCCACGGGGTGCAACCGCTGGTAATCGGTGGCCCAGCTGTGTTGCAGGAGATCGCCCAAGGTGATGTGAATAACGATGCGCGGACGCTCTTCGCGCGTCGACACCGCGCTGCGGTCTTTGATGCCACTATTGGTGCCCACTACGTCATAGGCGTCCAGCGCTAGCACCACGTCCGCGCGTTCTACTGCGTCCTGTTCGGCCAGGGTGGCGTCCAGCTCATGGGTGGATGGGAAGTTGAATTTGCTGCCCCTGTCCACTACGGCGGCGCCCAATGCCTCCGCCAACGCGAGCAGCGACGGTAGCGCTGCGGGGTTGCGCCCCACGTAATCCGCCAGGATCACTGGCCACGCCGCGTTCACCAGCGCGTCTGCGGTGGCAGCCAGGGCCTCTCGGTTAGCCGCGGGCGATGCGGGCGGCCGGAAGCGCGCCACGTTTGGGTAAGCGCGGCGTTCTGTGACCGCCTCTTCCTGCACGTCTACGTCGAAGCAGAGATAGACCGGGCCGCGCGGTTCGGTCATTGCGATGCGGTAGCCTCGCATCATAGATTCCTCAACCGCACCCACGCTGGGGGGCTGGTCGTCCCATTTGACATAATCTCGGACCTGATTGCCCTGTACCAGTGCGGTGTGCACCCAGTCGATGCCGGGGCGCCGCCGCTGGGGGTCCATTGGTCCGGTGCCACCCAGCACCAGCACGGGCACTCTATCCACCCACGCGTTGTAGATAGCCATGCTGCCGTGCTGCAAGCCAACCACATCGTGAAGCGCGGCCGCCATCGGCTTGCCGGTGGCCATATAGTAGCCGTGGGCCAAGCCCACCGCGATCTCCTCATGGGTGCACAGGATGGTCTCCAAACCCGCTTCGGGTTGGAAGTTCACAAAGGAGTCGTGCAGTCCACGGAAGCTGGAGCCGGGGTTCAGCGCTACGTATTTGATGCCCAGCGCCTGGAGCATCTCCGTGACGATGTCGGACCCATACTCAGCTGCGCTGGGGCGCTCAGCGCCGGGGGTAAGGTGGATGCGCGACGATGGGTTGTTGGATGCCGGTTGCATGGCGAGCACCTCTCTGTGTGAGCTAGGGCTGTTTTCGAGCTTCGTGGAGAAGAATGCGTTGCTAAGCGCCGTTTTCTGTGGGGTTGGTGGGTTTTGCCGATTATACCCGCGTGGGGGTGACTATGCCACGATGAGTGGGATGCGCATTTCCTGGGGGGACAAACCGGAGTGTGCTGCAACGGATTTGAGCACCGGACCCGGCTGCCCGGTAGGAGTGTACTCCAGCACAGCCGCGCCGCGGGCAATCGCAGTGAAGTCGCCGATACGAGCGCGGGTGTGTGAGGAGATGGGATCGGGGCCCAGGAGCCGTAACCGCTCAACGTCATCGGTGGCTAGTAGCATGAACGCATCGCCAAAGCGGTTCATGAAGCGTTCCCGGAAGGTTTCCTCTGACCCTTCGCGCACGTGAAAATACATAACCCGGGCGTCCCCCGATGGCGAATAACGGAGCAAGGACATGAGGTGGGTGTTGGTTGGGCTTAGCCTGTAGCGGCCCGCAACGGGCACATCCAGTAGTCCGTGGTCGGCGGTGATGACCAAGCGGGCCTTGCCCTGCACGCTCCGGCCAAGGTTGTCCAGCGCTTTATTCAGCGCCAACAGGGCGCCGTCCATCTCTTCATGGTGCCGGCCTTGCCGATGACCCACCTCGTCCAGCAGAGGACTGTAGAGATAACTATAGGTAGGGGCTGACGCCGTGCGTATCCTCTGCGCAATCGCCCCCATGCCATCCTCCAGTGTCCGGTAACCCAGCCGGGCGCAGGTCCCGCTGAAGTAGGTGGAATAGACGCTGTCCACGATATTCTCCGGCAAGAGGAGCAGGGCCCTGTGGTTTGCAGCACCTAACCAAGAGGGTAAGGGGAAAGCTTGTTCCGGCGTGATCCCCGCCGCTCCGAGGGGCTGGGAGGGCATCCGGCCATTCGACCTAGTGACAAAGGGCACCAGCAGGCCGGACGCTTCGAGTTCCGGCAGATGGGTCCACCAGCCGGTCACGCCGTGCTGGGCCGGCCAGGCACCGGTCGCTATTGCGGTGAGGGCTGGCGCGGTGCTGGAGGGGAACACCGTGCGGATCTCACGGGCCAACTGACGGCGCAGAAATGTGCTGGGCGGCAGCTCCTCCACCATATCTAGACCCAGGCCATCCACCAGAATGAAGATGAAGTGATCGGAAGAACCAAGCAGACTGGACAGCATCGGCACGCCGGCGTCGGCCGTGACGATTGGTGCGTCTAGCAGCCCGCGGATTGCGCCGACGAGACTCAGAAGGTTTGGCTGGTCAGCCGTGGGCTGCAGCAAGTCCCCCGTCTTGAAGCTATGGACTAGCTGTTCGACGTCGGTCATGATTGCTCAATGGGTGTGCTAGCAGGGCTGGGTTAGTTATCGGCTTGTTTGCTATGCTGGATATGCGGCGCGCCCATCTATTACGCTAATGCTACTCTACTACGCTCCTGAGTGTTAAATGGATTCCCCAAACTTTGCGCTTACTCCGGAAATACTAGACCACCAACTCGGCGCCACGTATGGGGGTTTCTCGCAGGACGACCGGGCCCGCCACATTGAAATGCTGCGCTCGCTAGAACGTCCTGAGGACGTGTCGATAGATGTCAGGGAAGCTGCACCGGGTAACTGGACGCTCACTGTCTGTACCGCAGACAGGCTGGGGGTCCTCTCCATCATCACCGGCCTACTCACGGTGTACGGTCTAGAGATCACCTGTGCGGATGTATTCACCATCGAGTTGCCCCGGCGACGGGCCCGTCACGTTGTACGCCCAATGCGCGGACGGCGCTCCATGCCACCGCTACCACCGGCGACTGGAGGGCTTTCCCGCAGGATCCTAGACGTCATTGAAGTTAGCGGTGATTCCAGTGTCGGGCTTGACCTCTGGCAGCGCTATGAAGAGGAGCTTGCCGGCCTCACGAGCTTACTGGCTGCGGACCGTCCCGAGGAGGCCTTTGACCGGGTTATCGACCAAATCAGCGCTACACTTCCGGTTGAAACGCTTTTGGACACAGCGCTTCTCCCCATGTCTATCCAACTGACCAATCAGACGAATGAGGAAGCCGCCCCCTACACGCGTCTGGAAATTCGATCGGCGGATATCCAGGGCTTCTTGTTTGCCTTTACCAACGCTCTGGCCGGCTCCACCTTCGACATCAAGGGGGCGGCTATCCGGACCGTTGCCGGTGAAGCGCACGACATCTTTTGGATCACTGACCGTCATGGCCAGCGGTTGGAGCGTCCGGAGGACATCCAGGAGCTGCGGGCCACCACTGCGCTGGTCAAGCAGTTCACCTATCTGTTGCCGCGCTCGCCGGATCCGGGCCAGGCGCTTCGGCAGTTTCGTGCGTTGGTGCGGCAGATGCTGGCCCGTCCCGATTGGGCCACCCAGCTGGCAAATCTGGAGTCAGTTGAGGTATTGGAGACCCTTGCGGGTCTGATGGGGGTCAGCCGCTTCCTGTGGGAGGACTTTCTGCGCTTGCAGTACGAGAACCTCTTTCCCGTGTTGGTAGACCTTCCAGCCCTTGAATCGACCCTATCCAAAGTCGAGCTGGAGGCCGCTTTGCAGGAGCAACTTGCCGACGCAGTATCCGTTACCGAACGCATCGACCGGCTGAACGCGTTCAAGGACCGGGAGATGTTCCGCATTGACCTGCGGCATATCACGGGCAAGATCGGGTTCCGCGCGTTTTCCTTGGAGCTCTCTGCGCTGGCGGAGGTGGTGGTGGCGGGGGCAGCGGAGCTGACGCACCAGTCTATCAGTCACCCTATCAGTAAGAAGGGCAGCGTTGCTGTGCCTCGGAATGGCCAATTGTGGCCCTGGTGCATTGGCGCACTGGGTAAGTTTGGCGGCGAGGAACTCGGCTTCGGTTCGGATATCGAGCTGATTTTCCTGTATCAGAAGCCGTTGCAAACCGAAGCAGACTTCTCTCCTGGGCTTTATTTCGAGGAGTTTGTTCGTACGTTCCCGACGGTGGTGCGCTCTCAGCGGGACGGCATCTTTGACATCGCTCTGCGGCTCCGCCCCTACGGCCGCTCCGGGCCGCTGGTGTCAACGCTGGATTATCTCCGCGCCTACTATTCGGATGAGGGACCGGCCCAGCAATTCGAGCGGATGGCCTTGGTCAAGCTGCGTCCTGTAGCAGGCGACATGGCGTTGGGCGCAGAGATGCTGAAAATGCGCGATGCCTTCGTGTATTCCGGGAAGCCCTTGGATGTGGACAATATCCGGCATCTCCGCCAGCGTCAGGCAACCGAACTGGTGCCGCTCGGCGCGGTGAACGCTAAGTACAGCGCGGGTGGGCTGGTGGACATCGAGTACTATGTCCAGGCCATGCAGATACAAGCCGGGCATACCGATGTAACAGTACGGGTGATGAACACGCTAGACGCAATCGCGCGGTTGGAAGCAGGCGGCCATATTCAACCGCCGACCGCCGCCGCGATGCGGGACAGCTTCGGCTTTCTGCGCGGCCTTATCGATGCACTGCGAGCGGTGCGCGGCAATGCGAAAGACCTCAATGTTCCCCCCAATAACAGCAGAGCGTTTGCCTATCTCACCCAGCGCCTTCATTATGATTCAGCGGCAGCTCTTAAGGGCGCGCTGGAAGCGCACATGGGATTTGCCGCCCGGCTCTGGGACCTGTAGCCCGGGTGTGGCTTGGATTGCTGCTGCTGCCGTTGGCTATCCCTCGCTTATATGGAGCAACCATGAAGGACGGGTTTCTGGTCTTAGACGCGGATCGGCATAGCATGGACCCCTCAACGCTTTGGGGGCCGTACCTTGAGCCTCAATACCGTGGTAGGGTCACTGCCGTGGGGGATGTGCAGTTGGTCGATGGCAAGCCGTTCTCCCAAATGCACGCGCCCGAGCCCAGCAGCGGTTTCCGCGGCTGGAGCAACACGCCACCCTACCAGGAAGCCTTCCGGGAGGCATTGGCGGAAGGCTTTAGTCCGGCTGCAAACCTGTGGGACATGGACCGGGAGGGCGTGGATGTTGCGGTGCTGTTCCCCAGCTATGGGTTAAGTATGACCTTTATGGACGATATCGACCCTCAACTGGGCGCAGCCATCTGCCGCGCGTACAACACCTGGATTGCGGCGTATTGCAATCATGCCCCAGGTCGGGTGAAAGCAGTGGCGCTGGCGCCGGTTTACGAGCCGGCGCGGGCAATCGAAGAGTTGCAGCGGGCCAAGGAACAGTTGGGGTTAGTGGGTGTCCTGTGGCGGCCCAACCCCATCAAGGGCCGTACGTTTACTCATCCGGACTACTACCCTATCTACGAAGCATGCGCGGCCCTTGACCTGCCAATCCTAGTGCACGAGGGTTCCGACACAACCCTCAACCAGGCGGGCAGCGACCGTTATTCCACGTTTACCAGGCATATCGCGTGTCATCCCATAGAGCAAATGCTGGCGTGCCTGCAGTTCTGCGCCGACGGTTTGCTGGAGCGCTTTCCGGGATTGCGGGTGGGTTTTATGGAGGCCGGTTGCGGCTGGGCGCCCTACTGGGTGGAGCGCATGGACGAGCATTGGGAGAATTATTACTTTGGCAAAGCCCGCGCGACGAAGGAACCTCCGAGCTATTACTTCCATCGGCAGTGCTTCGTTAGTTGCGAGGCCGGAGAGGCGCTTATCCCATGCTATGTAACGCAGTTGGGTGAGGACACGCTGGTTACCGCAACCGATTACCCCCACCCCGATGCGATTGGAAAGTTTCCCGAGAGAACAGTAGGTGATCTGACCGGCAACCGCAGCTTGTCCGCATCGGCCAAGCAGAGCGTACTGTGGGAAAACCCTGCCAGGCTCTTCGGGATTGAGGCGCCGTCGGTTATATAATTGCTCAAGCGGCGTAGATAACTCGGGGCGTCCGGGCTCGCGCCGCTATTGTTGGCGTAGCGGCGGGGTTATCTCCTGAAACGACGCTTACGGCGGCGGGGTAGCCGGGCGCAAGCGCTAGCCGGGGTCTATGGGGAAAAGCAGCCGGAATACCGAACCGTGGGATGGCCTAGGGAACGCCTCTAACCGCTTGGTACCGGACCGCTGGACGGCCCAAGCGGAGGACGGTCTGAAGACTCTGGAACGTGGTGGTCTGGCCAATCAGTGCTGCTAATTCCGGATCAGTGCTGCTACCGCCACCCTGCCCGTCTACGACAATGGCGCTGGCTTCCACCCGGTAATTGAGCGCGCCCAGGGTCAGCCGAAGGTGTTCATAATCGCCGCTTTCCAGCGACGGCCGTACCGCTTCCGCCAGCAGATGCGCGTGATCCTGGAGGCTTGCTTCCAGGGAGTGGAGGTAGGTCCTCTGCAGACTGATTGTTAAGTAAGTGCCGCCGGCCACAATGATCAGCAGCGCCAGACCGAGGTGCGTCAGGAACAGGCGGGCGGCTAGGCCCTTCGCGAACCTCATGGTGAGCGCAGGCGGTAGCCCACACCTCGCACCGTCTCGATGTAACTCGGTTCATTGGGCTGCGGCTCGATTTTCAGACGGAGTTGCCGGATAAACACGTCCAGGACGTTGTCGTTGCCGAACCGACTCTGGCCCCAGACCTGCTTCAGGAGAAACTGGCGTTCCACTACGTGACTAGTATGTTTCATGAGCAGCGTCAGCAGTGCGAACTCCCAGGGCGTGAGCGTCACCACCTCCCCTTTTATGGTTACGAGGTGGGCCGCGGTGTCCAAGGTGATATCACCGCAGCTGTAGACCGCATGACGGCGCGTAGGGGCTCGGGTGTGTAAGCGCCGAGGTTTGCCCGTACTCGTGCGAGCAGCTCAGCAATGCTGGCCGGCTTGGTGACATAGTCGTCACCGCCGGCATCCAGCGCCACCACTTTCTCCACCCCGGCTTGATGCGCGGTGAGGTAGATGACGGGCGCCGTGGAGTATTGGCGCAAACGGCGGCAGACTTCTATACCGCTAATGTCCGGCAAGCAATGTCGAGCACGATCAGGTCCGGTTCATTGAGTTCGGTTATGGTGAGCTCATCCTGCCCGGTGGCGGCCACGAAAACCGCTTACCCTCCTGCCGCAGCGCGAGCTCGATAGCGTTGGCTATCAATGTGTCGTCATCGACAACAAGTACGCGATGTGAGGTTGCGACCATAAGCCCCTCATCTTCAAGAACACTACCGAACGGTCAGGGCAGGGGAGCACTTTCGGGGCGGTAGCCCCGTTTGGTGATCAGGCGGTCTCCCCAGCGGTTCGTCTTGCTGTTACCGATTATCACAAGGGTAAGCATGGTTATTGGATATTCTAGCAGGCGTTGCAGGTCGGTCACGGTAACGTGTTGTCCTGGGCGGGTTACGTCGTACACCAACGCCACCGGCGTGTCCGGCGGCCGCCGAGCTAAGAAGATGGCCTGGGCGCGGGCGATGGGCTGTTGGCGCCGCTTGCTGGCGGGATTGTAGAGCGCCACCACCAAATCTGCGCCTGCGGCGGCTTGCAAGCGTTGTTTGATCACCTCCCAGGGCGTCATGAGGTCACTAAGGCTAATGGTAGCGAAGTCGCTCATGAGCGGCGCGCCCAGAGCGGCGGCGGCGGCCTGGGCAGCCGACACCCCGGGCACCACGGTAACCCGCTCCATGTCGGCCGGCGCGCCCTCTTCCGCCAGCAGTTCGAAGACCAGACCGGCCATGCCGTAAATGCCGGCGTCGCCGCTGGAGACTAGCGCCACCCGCTTGCCGGCGCGCATCAGGCTAATGGCGAGCCGGCAACGCGCCGCCTCCTCGCCGATGAGGCTGGCATAGTACTGCTTTTGCCTGAGCCAAGGCCGCAGCATGTCCAAATACAGACTGTAGCCCACCACCGCCTCGGCGCGCTCCAGCGCGGTGCGCGCCCGCAACGTCATGTCCTCCGGTGCACCGGGGCCAATGCCTACTACGGCCAGCGTACCCTGCTGGGGCATGGCCTGCAGTCGGGCCACGGCCACGGTGACCCGCGCGGTCTTGGTTTTCGGGATGACCAGCGTCCCGGTCTGCGCCGCCATCAGGGCGGCGGGCTCGCAGACCGCGGGTGTGCCCACCGCGCGGTTGACCTCCGATGACCCGCCGGAAGGGGCATCTACCGCGGAGAGTTCGGCGGCGCTATAGTACTGCACCGGGACGTCGAGCTTCAGGGCGAGGTCGGTGATGCCAGGTTCGTCGCGCTTCACATCGATGGTTGCAATCGCCCGCAGGCTGGCGGGGGACAGCAGGTGCTCTGCCAGCGTCTTGGTGAGCAACGCTCCGATCTCGTCGGCGGTTGCGCCGCGCACGCAGCCAACCCCCGCTACCAGCGTCTTCGGCCGGAACACTACGCCCACGCCGGCTGGGGGGAGGGTGGGGTGCAGGCGGTCGGTGATGGCGACGCGGGCGCTGACTTCGGCGTTGGCGAGCTCGGCAATAGAGGCGTATCGAGTCAAATTGGCGGGTGCTTGCTCCCACCACAACTCATCACCGCCGTCTTGGTAGCACCCCACGGGTTCGTCGTCCACCAGCGCGCTGCTGGCGCGGGTGAGGCCGCGATCGCTCTCGACAGTCCAGCCCTGCTCTTGCGCCAGCAGATCCAGCGCCGTCACCCCCAGCACGTCCGATGCCGTGGTGATCACCGGTGTTGCCCCAACGGTTTCCGCGACTTGACGGGCCAATTGGTTGCCGCCGCCGAGGTGGTTAGAAAGCAGCGCTACAGCGTGGCGAGCACCCTCGTCCAGCACCACCACAGCGGGATCATGGCGTTTGTCCCGTAACAGCGGCGCCAGCAGCCGCACTGCAGCGCCCGTCGGCATAATGAGCACCAACCCGCCGCTGTTGGCGAAGGCCGGTTTGAGATGGGAGGAGAGGGTATTTGCGGCGTAAAGCGTGGCGTTAGGCCCCGCGCTATCCGCGCAGCGCTCCGGCGCAATGATAATCCCGCCCAGATGTTGCTGGATGCGGAGCGCCAACCGGACACCGCGCCGGCTTAACGAAACGGTGGTGATGTTTTCCACGGTCAGGCTTGGGAATGAGCAGCCGGCTTAGCCACTCGGAAGAGATGGCTGTGGTCAGGAGCGTAGAGGCGAGACCGCCGCTCTTGCTGGGCCGTGGCGGCGTTGAGGGCGGGGCTTATCAGCACCAGGGCCTGCTTGGTGAGCTTGGCCTCCCGTACCTGGTCTGCGATGTCGGCCAAGGTGCCCCGCAGGGTCAGCTCATCGGGCCAGGTGGCGCGGTATACCACCGCCGCGGGGGTGTCCGGAGTGTACCCCCCTTCCAAGAGATCGCCCACCACCCGGCGCATGTGGCTGACGCTCAAGAACAGCACCAAGGAGCAGCCATGGCTTGCCAGGCTCCGCAACTCCTCTCTCGGTGGCACTGGACTGGCCCGTCCTGAAAGGCGGCTGAAGATTACGGTCTGGGTTATCTCCGGCACGGTGAGTTCTGCTCCCAGGATAGCCGCGGCGGCAAAGGCGGAGCTCACCCCGGGCACGATGCTCCAGGGCACTCCCGCCTCGTTGAGCCGTACGATCTGCTCGTGGGTGGCGCCGTACAGCGCCGGGTCGCCACTGTGCAGGCGCACCACGGCTTTTCCCTCCTGTGCCGCCGCGATCATGGTCGCCATGATCTCTTCAAGGGTGAGGGTAGAGCTGCCGATGGTCTGCGCATCCTGCCGCGCGTAGTCGCACATTGCCGGATCAACCAGGGAGTCGGCAAAGATGACCACGTCCGCTGCAGTAATGAGGTCCCTGCCTCGCACCGTAATGAGGTCGGGCGCACCGGGGCCCGCACCAATGAAGTAAACATGGCCTTGGTTCATGGCTGTCTCCGCACGAGTATGATCGAAAAATAGTCGATACGCTGTCCCCGTAGCGACGCTACGTCGAACACCACCTGCTGCTCCGGCCGGCCGCAGCGTGTCACCAGCGCGGCGCTGGAGGTAAGCCCCTCTTCGGCCAGCAGGTCCAGCGTCTGGTCGAGGGCCGCCGAGACCTTCAACAGCGCTACCGTATCGTAGTCTCGCAGCGCGGCCCGAAGATGCTCCGCGGCGCTGGTGGCCGGCAGGACGGCTAGGCGTTCGTCCCTGTCCGCCAGCGGAATGCCGGCGGCCGCGGCTGCAGCGGTGATCGAGGACACGCCCGGCACCGCTTGGATCGGCAGTTCTGGGTGTAACGCGTGCAGCGTGGTCGCCAGATGGCCGAAGGTGCTGAAGAGCATGGGGTCGCCTTCTGTGACGAACACCGCGTCCTGGTTCTGGAACAACCCCGCGGCTATCTGCCGCGCGTTCTCTTCCCATTGGGCCGCCATGGCTGCTGGAGCGGCTCGCATGGCGAAAGGCAGTTCGATAATGCGCTGCCGCGTGGGGTCTAGATAGCCTTCCACAATGCTGCGGGCGTAGCTGGCCTCGCTGACCGTGGACACGGGGATGTAGACCACCGGCGCGGACTGGAGCAGCCGGCACCCCTTGATCGTGATCAGCTCCGGGTCGCCGGGGCCAACGCCCACGCCGTAGAGGGTACCGGGCTTAGTATCCATCAGCGGTATCTTAGGTATCCTATGCGGCTCGACGCCGGGATGGCTGCAGTTCGCCGCTCGTGGTGATCTCTTCGGCAGGGCTTAGGATGAGCGAGCAGATACCCTGGCTGATCGCCATGATTTACCTCTTATGGGCTGCAATAACAAACACCGGGTTCAGCGCGGCCAGGCGAGTGATCCCCGCGGTGCTGGTGCTGCGGGCAACGCTGAGTTGTGTCACTTCCGGGCTCCATCCATCAGTCTGGAGTCGCTCGAAAGCGCGACTCACGTGCTCCAATCCCACCAGGTTGAGCACCACCCGTCCGCCGGGTTTGAGCGCCCGTGTGGTTGCGTTCAGCACCTCATCCAGATGCCCACCGCTCCCGCCGATGAACACGGCGTCGGGTTCTGGCAGCCCCGCCAGTGCGTCCGGCGCCTCACCCGTTACTATGGTGACATTACCGGCCCCGAATCGGCGCTGATTCAGTGCCAGGTAGTCCTGCTGCTCGGCGTTGCGTTCCACTGCGTAGACGTGCCCGCAGGACGCCAGCCCGGCGACTTCGATACTGACTGAGCCGCAACCGGCCCCGATGTCCCACACCACGGCGTCAGCGTGGAGTGCGAGCTTGGAGACGCTCACCGCCCGGACTTCCGCTTTAGTGATCTGGCCGCGCTGGTGGGCGAACAGGTCGTCCGGCAGACCCAGCGGCAACCGCCACTTTGCGGTGCGGGTCAGCACTAGCAGGTTGAGGGGAGCGAACTCCTGGTTGACCATCTCTGCCGCCAAGCAAGAGACGTGGCGCTCCTTGGGCCCGCCCAGGTGCTCGAAGACGTCTGCCCGGGTATTCGTATCCCCCGCATCCAACAGCGCTTGCGCAATGGCGGCCGGCGTGTTGGCGTTGTCGGTGAGTACCACGGCCTTGGGGGCGTACAGCGCCTGGGGCAGGATACCCTCCAGGGACCGCCCGTGGGCGCTCAGGAACACTGCATCCTGCCATGCGATGCCCAGCCGAGCGCAGGCCAGTTGCACGGCGCTCAGGTTCGGCAAGATGCGCACCCGCTTCTGCCCCAGCCGTTCGGCCAGCAATGGCCCGATGCCGTACCAGTCAGGGTCACCGGAGGCTAGGACTACGGTGAGGCGCTCCTCACGTTCCAGGCGCAGGTACAGCTGCTCCAGTCCGCCCTTGATGATCACGCGCTCCGCAGCATGCTCCGGAAAGAACGCCAGATGGCGCTCGCCGCCGCAGAGGAGCCGCGCTTCGGCCACGGCGGCCTGCGCTTCGGGTAGCAGACTGGCCGCGCCGGCATCGGTGATGCCCACCACCGTGATGTTAGCCATGCGCAGCCTTGGCGCGTCCCAGCACGCTACCGTCAAAATCAAATAGTATCGCCTCGATGTCCAGCTTCCCCTTAGCATAGGCATAGCTGCGGTCGGCCACGGCCTGGGTTAGCTCTTGAAAGAACTCGCTCACGCCGGCGGCGCTCACCAGTTCCTGGACGTGCCTAGCGGTGTTGGCATTGCGGATATCCTGCTGCAACGCTGCTGGTGCGTTGCAGGCCGCGGCCATGTCTGCCAGGAACGCCGGATCCACCTGATTGCCGGCCACATGAGTCTGGAAGTGCCCCTGCGCTAGCTTGGAGAACTTACCGATCATACCGCCCAACGCCACGCGCTCGATGCCGCGCGCGGCGCAGCGGCGCAGGGCGTGGCCGGTGAAGATGCCCATCTCCACGTACGCGATATCCGGCAGGCCCAGCAGAGCCATACCGTACTTCTCCGTGCGGCCGCCGGTGGTGAGCACAATGTGTTGCTGGCCGTTGGCCGCGGCTACGTCCACGGCTTGTTCCACGCTGGCCCGCCATGCTGCGGTAGACCACGGCTGCACGATGCCGGTGGTGCCCAATATGGAGATTCCCCCCACGATGCCCAAGCGGCCGTTCAGGGTCTTCCTTGCTAGCGTCTCGCCGTTGGGCACCGCCACCTCAACCACTACGCCGCGCGGGTTGTTGGCTGCGCTCAATGCTGCAGCCACGTGCTGGGTGATCATCTGGCGCGGCACCGGGTTGATGGCGGGTCCGCCGACCTCCAGGCCGAGCCCGGGGCGGGTTACCGTCCCCACACCCACGCCTCCACGCAGTTCAATGTCCGGTTTGTGGTTCCAACGGACGGTAGCCTGAATCTCTGCCCCGTGGGTCACGTCGGGGTCGTCACCAGCGTCTTTTATCACTCCGCAGCGGCAGGCGCCTTCGCTCAGCTCACAACGGGCTAGACTGAAAGTAACGTCTTGGCCTGCGGGCAACCGGATGGTGACTTCCCGTAGCGGCTGGCCGGTGAGCAGGGCGCGTGTTGCCGCGGCAGCCGCGGCGGTGGCGCACGCCCCAGTAGTGTAGCCGGTACGGAGGCCGCGCCGCTTGACGCGCTGGAAGTCTTCCTCGTCACCGGGGTCGGTTTGCGCCGGGATGTCTGCCATGGCGTCGGTGGTCATTCCGGGTGAGCTAACCGGAGCAGCGCGTTGGCCGCTGCTGCGGCCACGGCGGAGCCGCCCCGGTTGCCTTCGATGGTGATATACGGGATGTCTCTCTGCATAAGCTCTGCTTTTGATTCAGCGGCGGCGACAAAGCCAACGGGCATGCCGATGATGAGGGCAGGGTGCGCCTCGCCGGCGTCTACCATGTCCAGCAGGCTCAGGAGCGCGGTGGGCGCGTTACCAATGACGACCACGCTCCCATTCAGTGCTTCTCCCATCATGGTCATGGCAACCGCTGCCCGGGGTAGGTGCTGAGCGTTTGCGGCTGCGGCCACCCCCGGTGCGGCGATGGCGCAGGCAGTGGCGCAGCTCAGGGCCGCGGCCCGGGTGCGGTCCAGTGCCACTTCCACCATCCGCACGTCAGTGATGATGGTGGCTCCCGCGTGCAGCGCCGCCAGGCCCGCGGCCACAAGCGACGGGTGAAACCGCACACTCCCCGCCAGGGTGGGATCGCCCGCAGCATAGACGATGCGGTGGAGGATGGCCCGCTCCGCCACGCTGCCCGCGATGGGCGCTACCGCCGCGGCGACCCGCTCCAGGCTCAGGGCCTCGATCTGGGCTGACGGTAGCGCGTAGCGCTGGATGAGGGTCTGGCGATGCGTCTGAGCCATTGCAGCGATGCCTGGGTGAGGATTAGGGGGCCATCCTCGGCCCCTGTTTCGTCCTCGTGTGCGTGATGATGCGTGTGCTGGTGCGTTGTGCTCAGTATAGACGTTCCGGCCTGGGCCGTCTCTGCCGCCCGTTGCAGGATGAGGCGTACCAGTTTGGGGTGCACGCCCATGTGCTCACCCACCGCAATGCGGACATCAGGGAAACGATGGGCTGCCGCGTCCGACTGTTGGGCAATGCGTTTGACCAGCACGCCGGTGTTGATAAAGTACGGTACCACCAGTACGGTGCGGGCACCCAACCGGACGCACCGCTCAAAGCCGGTGGACACATCGGGCAGGGCGAGGCTGACGAAGGCGCACTCGACAATGGGGTAGTGGTTGCGCTCCCACAGCAGACGGCCTGTCTTCAGAAAATCGCCGTTGGCCTCCGGATCGCTGGTACCGCGGCCCACTAGCAGCACCGCGGTGTCCTCCGTGGCGGGCGACCCACAACGGGCGGCGACCTGGTGAATGCGCTCTTCGGTGATCTCCAGTAGGCCCTGGTGTATCCCAAGCGGCGGACAGGCGGTGATCTTCAGTTCGGGATGGCGGCGCCGGCCCTGAGCGACTTGCGCGGGCATGTCGGCCTTGGCGTGGCCGGCGTCGCACAGCAGTATCGGCACCGCTCGGACCTCGCCGGTACCTTCGGCGGCGCAGGCGTCCAGCGCGTCTTGAATGGAGGGGGCCACCGCGCTTGGAAACTCTAGCATGCCCACCCGGACGTTGCGATCCGGCGCGGCTGCCTGAACGGCGCGGGCGAGGGCCAGGAACTCATGGACACCTTCCGGGTCCCGGCTGCCGTGGCCCATGAGCACTATGGTCTGTTTCATGCGCGCGCATCCTCACTGAGACCGTGCCCAGACAGCCGTTGTCGCAGGGTGCGTTCAACGTGCCCGCTGGTGATCTCTTCCAGCCGCGTATACTCACCCCCCAGCGCCTGGGCGATACGGCGGTTCAGGCCCAACCGCACCGGTCCGGACTCCGTGTCGATTACCAGCGACTTCACCCCCTGCTCCCGCACCAGCGCGGCCGTGCGCAGCGCGTCCTCCAGCGCCCCGGCGTCGCTTGCGGCTACGTTGGGGCGTCCGTCGGTCATCAGCACCAGCCAGGGGATACCAAGGCCGGTGTGGCGGCGGAAGGTGTCCGCGCTGAGCCGCAGCGCGTGGCCTAGGGGTGTGCGGCCGCCGGTGGGCAGCCGCCGTAGCCGCTGTTCTGCCAGATCGATGCTGTTAGTGGGCGGCAGGAGGAGCTCGGCTCCGGCGCCGCGGAAGGAGACCAGGCCGATGCGGTCGCGCTTTTGATAGGCATCCAGCAGCAGCGCGAGCACCGCGCCCTTCACCGCCGCCATACGTTGCTGCGCGGCCATGGAGCCGCTGGCATCCACCACGAATAAGATCAGATGGCCTGCCCGCTGCTCCCGCACCTTCTCCTGAAGGTCGGTGGGAAGCAGGCGGAGCGCGGGACCCTCCGGTGTTGCCGCGCGGCGGAGGGTCTGCAGGGGCGCCGCGGCGCGCACCGTGGCGTCCAGTGCCAGATTGCCCGCAGTCAGCTCGCCGATTGACGGGCGGGAGCGGATGTAGCGCCCCCGGCCGGTCTCCTGGCGTGCGGCACCCCGCCGGCTTTCCAAGCGCGCTCGGGGCCGTTGGGTGTCATGCAGATTCAAGGTCCGTACAGAGGCGGGCAAGTGGGCGTCGAACACCTGCTCTGGGGGTGGGCTGCCATTGGCTTCTGCTTCGTCTGCGGCCTCGTTTGGCGGCCGCTCCGGGTAGGTTTCGCCGATTGCCTGCTCCAGCCGCTCCGTGTGCTGCTCCGGGCGATCGAACGGCTGGCGGCGCAGCCGGTGCGCTAGCGCTAAGCGCGCCGCTTGGGCAACGTCGTCTGCGGTGACCTCCAAGCGGTCGGCATAGGCTGCCAGCGCCTGGGCCGCCTTGTACATCACGATGTCGCCCCGTAGACCGTCCACACCCAGCTCAGTGCACATGCGAGTGATGCGCTCCAACATCGGCTCGGGCACCGCCACCTGGGACAAGCGTTGCTGCCCCGCGATGATCCGTCCCCGTTGCGCGCTCTCCTCCTGCCGCCAGCGCGCCGCGAAGCCGGCCGGATCCTGTTCAAATGCGATGCGGCGACGCACTACCTCGGCGCGCTGCTGGGGGTCATCCAGCCCGGTTACCGTCACCGCCAGACCGAAGCGGTCCAGCAGTTGAGGGCGGAGATCGCCCTCCTCCGGGTTCATGGTGCCCACCAAGATGAACCGGGCGGAGTGAGTGACGGAGATACCTTCCCGCTCTACGTAGTTGTAGCCCATGGCGGCAGCATCTAACAGCGCGTCCACGAGGTGGTCGCTGAGGAGGTTCACCTCGTCCACGTACAGGATGCCGCGGTTGGCCGCGGCCAGCAGGCCGGGCTCGAAAATGCGGTCGCCGTCTTTGATGGCCCGCTCCAGGTCCAGCGTGCCGATAACGCGGTCTTCGGTGGCGCCCACCGGCAACTCCACCACGCGCACAGGACGGCGGACCGCGGTCAGGCGAGTTCCCTGCGCCCGCAGCGGGTCACAGTGAGGGCAGGGGTGGTCCTCAGCGGGGTCGCAGGCGTAGGGGCAACCCTCCGTCACAGACAGCTCCGGCAGCAGCCGGGCGAAAGCGCGCACGGCGGTGGACTTGGCGGTGCCCTTCTCGCCGCGGATGAGCACGCCGCCGATGCCGGGGTTGAGGGCATTGAGGGCCAGGGCGGTCTTCATGGCCTCCTGCTCCACCAGCGCAGTGAAGGGAAACACCTGGGGGCTAGCCACGGGGCTGCCCTGCGGCGGCCGGACGGTAGGCCTCGCTGCGGCCCTCCAGGTCGGCCTCGGTGTCCAGATAGAGCTGCTGGAGGCGGCCCTGAAGCTCGCCCGCATTGCTCCAGAGGTCGCGCTCAATGGCTTCCAGCAGCCGTGCCGTCATATCCCGCAACGCCCAAGGGTTGCTCTGGCGGAAGAACTCCTGCATCTGTGGGTCGAGGGCGTAGGTCTCAGCCACTTGAGCGTACATCCAGTCCTCCACCACATCCGCGGTGGCGTCGTAGCCAAAGATGTAGTCCACGGTGGCGGCCAATTCCAGCGCGCCCTTATAGCCGTGCTGCGTGATGGAGGCGATCCACTTGGGGTTTACCACCCGGGTGCGGAAAACCCGCAGCGTCTCCTCCTTGAGGTCGCGCACCTTGGCGCGCTGCGGGTCGGCGTTGTCGCCGAAGTAGCGCTGGGGGTTGCGTCCGGTCAGCGATCTGATGGTGGCGATCATGCCGCCATGGTATTGCAGATAGTCATCCGAGTCGAAGATGTCATGCTCCCGGTTGTCCTGGTTTTTCACTGCCACCTGCACGCCGCTGAGCGCTTGCATGAACGCGACGCGGGCGTCGGCGCCGTACTCCTCAGCGGTGTAGGCATAGCCGCCCCAGTTTACATAAGATTCAGCGAAGTCAGCGGCGTCCTGCCAGTTGCGCTCATCGATAAGGGGAAGGATGCCAGCGCCGTACGCGCCCGGCTTGCACCCGAACACTCGATAGCCGGCCCGCCGCGCCGCCGCCTCCGGCTCCACGCCGGCGCCCTCGAGCTGGGTTCGTTCCGCCATTACGTGCTTACGAAGGTAGTTTTGCTCGGTCGGCTCATCTAGCGCAGCCACGGTCTGAAAAGCCTGGTCTAACAGGGCGATGAGGTGGGGAAATGCGTCTCTAAAGAAGCCGGAAATCCGGCACACCACGTCGATGCGGGGGCGGCCCAGCTCCGCTAGGGGGATGACCGTAACGCCCGACACGCGGCGGCTCTCCCGTTGCCAAACCGGACGGACGCCCAGCAGGGCGAAGACCTCCGCAACGTCGTCACCGTGGGTGCGCATGGCGCTGGTGCCCCAGATGGAGATGCCCACACTCCGGGGATACGCGCCCTCATCCTCAAGGTGGCGGGCGAGCAGGGCGTCCGCCAGTTGCCCCCCGACCCGCCAGGCCGCCTCGCTGGGGATGCCGCGCGGGTCCACCGTATAGAAATTGCGCCCGGTGGGCAGGATGTGCGCCATGCCGCGCGTGGGCGCGCCGCTGGGCCCGGCGGGGATGTAGCGTCCCTCCAAGGCACGCAGGAAGTGGTCGATCTCTTCGGTGGTGCGGGCTAGGTTGGGCGCGACCTGCGCACAAATAAACCGCAGCGTCCGTGCGACGTCCTCCACGGCGGTCTCCAAGCCCAACACGTCTGGGACAACGGCGGTGATGCGCGCCTCGTTGAAGCCGTGTTCGGCCAGAGCCGTTAGCAGCTGCGTTCCCAGCAGGTCGATGGTCTCCAGCACATCAGCGTGCGTAGGCAGCGGCCGTCCCGCCCGCGCTTCCAGCGCCGGGCACGAGCCCTCCAACCGTGCGCCCAAGTCATCCAGCACGCGGTCCAAGTCCAGCCCAAAGGCGGCGGCTAAGCCCTGCCGTAGGCTTGGCACGGTGAGGTTCGGCACCCGCACCAGGGCGTGCAGCGTGTCCACCAGTTGCCTGCCTGCCGGCGGCTGTCCCAGCACGTGGAGGCCATCCCGGATCTGGGCGCTGGTCAACTCGCAGAGATAGCCGTTGATGTTCTCCACCAAGTGGGCAAAGTCTCGGCCAGTGAGGTCTGAGATGGTGTAGGGCACCCCGTCTTCGTGGAACTCCGGGTCCCATTCGTGGGTATGGTCTTGAGCATCCCAGTTGAGCAGCCGGCCGAGGTCGGTGTCCAGCCTGGCCTGCTTGATGAGCGCCCAGATCTGCTGTTGCAACAGCGGCAACTTGCGGGGGTCCAGCCGCTCCATCTGGTAGTACTCGTCCACCAGGCGGGTTAGCTCCTCCAGCTCGCCGTAGCCCTCGGCGGTGGTCATGGGCGGCGTTAGGTGATCGATGATAACGGCGTGGGTGCGGCGCTTGGCCTGCGCCCCCTCGCCGGGGTTGTTGATGATGAAGGGGTAGACCAGCGGCAGGTCCCCTAAGAAGGCGTCCGGGTAGCACTCCTCAGATACGCCCACGCCCTTGCCCGGCAGCCATTCCAGCGTGCCGTGTTTGCCCAGGTGTGCCAGCGCGTCCGCGCCCCAACCGCCTTCTGAGGGCGATGCCGTCAGCCAGCGGTAAAGCGCGTGGTAGGGGTGGGGTGGCGGCAGGTCCGGCATGTGATAGATGGCCGCCGGGTCCATGCCGTAGCCCCGCGGCGGTTGAATCGCCACGAACACGTTATCGAACTCGATGCCTGCCAGCGCGAGGTGGCCGGTGTCGTCCACGTAGTAGCGGCCGGGCGCGGCTTCCCACCGCTCGGTCATCTCACGCTGGTTGCGCTCCGGCAGCGCGTCGAACCATTGCCCGTAGCGCCGGGGTGATACTCGTGCGAGCGCGCCGGCCATCTGTTCTTCGGTCAGCACCTCCAGGTCGTAGGAACCGCGGTCGATGAGCATCTGCAGCAGCGCGTCGCCATCCGGCGGCAGGTCTCCGACACGGTAGCCCGCCGCCCGCATGGCCTCCAGCGTCCGTAGCAGCGAGGCCGGCGTGTCCAACCCCACGGCGTTGGCGATGCGCGAAGCCTTAGCCGAGTAGTTGGTAAGCACGAAGGCCACTCGCTTCTCAGCGTTGGACTTGCGCTGCAAAGCTGCTAGCCGCAACGCCTGCCCAATGACCCGCCGCACCCGGTCTTCCATCGGCGCATAACGCACCACCGGGGAACCTAGGCGGAGGCCGTCGCAGGTGCAGCGTCCGCCGCTGTCAGTACCGCAGCCATCCGCATGTTCGGCGTCCACAGTCTGCTTGAAAGAGATGGGAACGGTGATGATCCGCCCGTCGAACTCAGGGATGGCAACGTTAATGCTGGTATCGATAGGTGTCAGGCCGCGCTGTGACATGGCCCATTGCTCGCGGTCAATGGCGGCGGTGATGGCCTGAAGCACCGGCACGTCCAGCCGTTGGAGCGCCTCAGCCGACCAGTCCTCGTCGTGCTCCTCTTGCGCGATCGCTGCGGACAGCGCGGCCCCGCCCATGGCGAAGCTCATGGTGCTGATGAGGGCGTCCACGGAGGTCTGGCCGTTTTCAACGAAGTATTGGAGCGCGCTGGGAAGCATTGCTGACGCTCCATCAGCTCCAGGTTTATCCTGAGTTTGGTGTAGGGAAGGGTGCTCCGCCGCCCCTTCCGGGTACTCCTTGAGGGAATAGGCATAGACCGGGAGGATGTTGGCGCCCATCGCCTCACCGATGTGTACCAACGCGTCCACAAAATCGGTGTTGCCGGAGAGCAGGTGGGAGCGATAGAACAGCACCCCGAAAGTGGGGCGATCCTGCCAGCCCAGTGCAGCGACGCGTTCCCGCCAGGCCACTAGGGTTCCCTCCGGCACCTCGGGGTGATAGACGCCGTGGCGCGGCTGCGGTTCCGGCCGATCATAGCCGTGGCCGGTCATCAGGAGGTGGTCGCTCAGGAAGCGCAACATGTGCTCGTAGTTCTTGAGGCCGCCCAGTTGCAGGTAGGCCAGGGCCTCGTGGGTCACCGGCACGCCCACGTTGGAGAGGGCGGTCAGCTCCGGGTCCAGGGTGTCGGTGCCAGGCAGGCAGACCAGCCACTTATCGTGCGCCTGGAGGTGCTGGGCGATGCGTTCCATCCCGTAGCTGAAGCCGCTGCGTCCACTGAGCAGGCGCAGCACGATGACTTCCGCTTCCGGCAAATTGGCGGCCAGGAAGGCATCCACGTCGTCATCGGTCTTCAGCGCGCCCACGTTGTGCGCTTCCACCCGTGGGAAGTCCGGGGGCAGCGCCGGCGCCACTTTCGAGAGCGCCAGCAGGTCGGTGTCGGACTGGGTGAGGAACAGGAAGCCGCCCGGTTCTACCGCAAGCGGTTCCACATGCGCCGGTGCGTCCGCGCTGCGATGTTCCCAGTTGAAGGCGGAGAACTGGTACTCCGTCAGCGCTGGCGGCACCGGCAAGTAGCTCTGGGCGGCCAGCATCTGCTCGATGTAGTCGTATAGGGCCAGCACCTGGCTATCGCTGTTCACGGAGTGGAACCAGATGGAACGTCCGTCGAAGAGCAGCATGACCACGTTGGCCAGCGGGCACGGGCCCAGGCAGCCCACCGAGGTCAGGTGCACCTTGTTGCGCAGGCGCCGCCGCTCCCACTCGTTGTTGTAGAGCTCTTCAGGCACCGGGGGGACTCCCTTGTCCGGGTGGCCGCAGCAACAGCCGGTGGCGCAGAAGAAGAGCTGACCGGTCTTGCGGGCCACGTTCACCAACTTGCCGTCGGCGCGCGTCACGAGATTGCGCGCTCGCTCGCCGGGGCGCGCTGGGCGCGCTGGATCAGAGGGCCGGGAGTTGTTCAGCGGGTCCTCGAGCGGCACCGGCTCACGCGGTTGCGGCCAGACGGTCGCCGTCCTTCGAGCGTAGCATCCAGGCGATGCCGGCGGCGAAGACCGTCCAGAAGATGGTGATGCCGATAAGGGTCAGCGCTCGGAACTGCTCCACCAATGCCACAGGCATAGACGCTTGGTCCGGGTTTGCTGGCATCAGCGCGATGAGCGCTGCTCCGAACAGCACGGCCAGGACACCGCGCGCGGTCCAGCGCGCTGCAGTTGAGCCCAGCGCGCTGCCGATCCGGCCGCCCAGCCCTATGGCCAGCGCGGTGGCCATGATGGACATTGCGAGGAAGACAAGATATAGCCCCTGCCGGTAGCCGATGGTTTCGGGGTCACCCACTCCTGGGGGGCTGGCTGGGTACTTCAGGAACGGCAATAGCCCCACCGACCAATACGCCAGCCCTGCCAGCAGAACGCCGCGCCGCGCCGGCCCGCCTTGGCGAAGCCAGCCCTCCACCGGGAGCCGGGCGGCAAGTATTCGGTAGGCGATGCTGAAGAAGAGCGCCAGTGAGATGCCGTACAGGACGTACCCCAGGAAGATCCCGGCCCGCTGCACGTCACGGGAAACCACAGGCGGCTCCTTGGCCGCGCCCGTGGCAGCGGTGTGCGCCGCCTCCTCGAGCTGGATGGCGTGATCAATGACCGGTTCGGTGGCTACGGTGTGGAACCCAGCAGTGACCAGGCCGGCGATGAGGCCAGCCACCACCGCTGCAATGAGTACCGTGGGGAAGCTCAACGATTGCAAGGTGAGATCCTCTTAGGCAGCCCAGGTATGCGAGCGATCACGACCAGACGGCGTGAGGTGTCAAGCTGACCGTGATTCAGGCGCGGTTGCGACGCGGCCCGCCTAGTGGCAGGGCATGCCCAGCGCGTGGCGGGCGTCATGAATGACCTCGTGAATGACATTCTGGTCGAATGCCGCGTTGCCGTGGAAGAGACTCAGGATAAGACCTTGGTCCAAGGCCAGGGCGTAGAATCCGGCAAGCCCGGCGATCCCAAGTAGCGTCACGGCCTTCAGGTCGTCCAATTGAGCGGCAATGGCCTGAATCCGCATAGCACAGTCCTCCCTATTTGATAGATACGAGCTGCAACAAATCAAAAACCCGCCTCACGGCGGGTAGCGCTGGGCGTATGCCCTATCCCACACTACAGAGCAGTGTGGTAGCCTCTACCCTTTAAGCTCGAAGGTCAACGGCGTGGGTTGGGGCCAGTCTCGGGCTCGTGGTGTCACTTACCGTTGCGGCACAGCGCCGGATTCGCACCGGACTTCCTGGCTGCTCCACCCAATATTCAGATGCCAGCACAATACGCCTAGCAGGGGTGAGTGTCAAGCGCATCAAGCCACGTGGTGGTTTAACTTGACGGTGGTGGCAGGCACTACGGTTGTGGCTACCCAGCCTCCGATTTGCGCGCCCACACGGCGTAGAGCGGGTCGGCCCAGCCAGCCGATCGGTCTTCGTCGGCGAGGCCGGTCCAACCGCCCGCGGCGTCGAAGTAGGCCCGCACTGTGGCGACGTGCTGCTGGTTGCTGCTGGTCCGCCATAACGCAATGGCTTTGGTGGGAAAGCAGCGGTTGGAGAAGGTCACGGCGAAGACGCCACCCGGCCGCAGCACGCGGCCTACGTCACGGAACACCCGCAACGGATGCACTAAGTATTGGATCGAGACGGTGCAGACCACGGCGTCAAAGCACGCATCATCGAAGGGGAGCGTCGGGTTGTCGTTCAGGTTTTGTAACACGTGGCTGGTGAGCTGCGGGTTCTGCGCCATCTCTTCGCGGTTCATGCCTAGCCCTACCACCGGGCCTAGGCCGTCCGGCAAGTGGCTGCGCCAACTGCTCATTAGGTCTAGCACGTGTGCTCCCGGCGGCAGCAGTTCGGTGTACAGCGCCCGCGCCGCGGCGATGGCTTCGTCGTCAATGTGCACCACGAGGCGCGGCTCATCGTAGAAGGCCTCGTCGATGGTCTCGTCCAGCCGTTCAAAGAGGTGCGGCGGAAATACCCCGTCGCCCCGTTCCAGTTCCGCCATGCCCGGCTCCGTTGCGTCTGCTGGTTGCAGCATACCAGTTAGGCGCCGGCGGGGCGAAACGCTCGGTACTAGTCACGCCTCGCGTTGACACCCCATGACCCGCTCGCTACGCTTGACGTGCGCGGGCCGGGCGTCCGCCACATTACCAGCGCAGGTGGTGCCATGACTATGACCGCAGACGTGACCCTGACCATGGAGGGAGCAGTGCTGATCGATGGGGGATTGGGATGGAGATGGAGATGGATGACCGCCGGTGATCTTGCCGCCGAAACCGCGCCGTGCCGTGCGGCCGCGCGGGGTGGATGATGGCCCGTATTGTTCTGGGGGCGGCCTGCTCCCGCAGCGCTATGCTCAGCGTTCCACCCGAGCTATGGGTCGCCATGGGCGAGCGGGATACCCGCAGCGCGGTCCTGCGCGACCGTGACGGCGCGGTGCTGAGCTACCAGACGCTGGCCGCCCGCACCGGCGCTGCGTTGGCGGCTGAGGTGACGCAGGAGGCCTGGGCACGCAAGCACGCTGCGACGCAGCAGGCGATGGGGAAGCTGGCCGAAGCGATCCGCGTTGCCGCGCCGGATGTCATCCTGATGATGGGCGACGACGAGGACGAGAACATCCACTCTGACAACCGCGCGCCCTTCCTGGTTTACTGGGGTGATACGCTCACGCACTACCCCCACCCCTCACCACCGGAAACCCCGGTCTACGTGGCCGCCTCGCTGTGGGCTTTCGGCGACACGGAGCGAACGTATCCGGTTGCGGCGGACCTCGCCAAGCATCTGCTGTCGCACGTCACGGAGCAGGGTTTTGACATCGCCAGCTCCGATCACCTGCCACCAGCACGGGGGATGGCCCACGGCTTCTCATTCATGTACCGCAGGCTCTTGGAGCAGCACCCGTACCCATTGGTTCCCGTAATCATCAACGCCCACTACCCACCCACCCAACCGTTGTCAGGCCGCTGCTACAGCTTCGGTCAGGCAGCGCGGCGCGCGTTGGAGGCCTGGCCGCAAGACCTGCGCGTCGCCGTCATCGCCACCGGGGGGATGAGCATCGGCATTCTGGATGAAGAGCTGGACCGTAGGGCGCTGGCTGCCATGCAACACCGGGACGTGGCGGGCATTGCTGCGTTGCCGCGTCCCTGGTTGGAGGGCCGCAGCGGTGAGGTAAACCTCTGGATTGCAACGGCGGGCGCGTGCGAGGAGCTCGAAATGGAAGTGGTGGACTATATCCTAGGCTACCGATCAGCAGGGGGCACTGGCTGCGGTCTGGGCTTTGCCCTCTGGCGCTAACGCCCGAAGTTGCCCTGCCAGGCCATCTCCACCCGCGCCATCTCCGTTTCCGACAAGTCGTGGGCTTCTGAGGTTGCAGCCAGTTCCTCCAAGTGCTCCAGCGAGGAGAAGCCGCCGAGCACCGTGGTCACGCCCGGATGCATCAGGATGAACCGGAACGCCGCCTGGGCCAGTGTGGAATGACTTTCTGCCAGGAAACTCAGGCGTTTAGCCTCTTGTTGCAGCACCGCGTAGGCTTCGGGGTCTTCGTGAAGCCTACGGCTCCCCGAGTACTCGTGCAGTGACTGGCCGGATGCAGTCTGTCCGGTGAGGATGCCGCGGGCGAGGGGGCTGAATACCGCTACACCCACGTTGTGCGCCTGGGCATGGGGGATGATGGCGTCGGAATCGATGTCTACCGCTAGCCCCGGCGGCGTCGGCCTACCCGCACTGGGGTTGATGAGATTGTAGGGCAGGTTGATGAGGTCGAAGTGGCGGGCCTCGATCAACTGTTTCGCCAGCGATGCGTGCGAGCGCTCGTTCACTAGGCCAAAGTAGCGCGCCTTCCCGTCTTGCCTCAGCCGCTCCAGGCCCTCCAGTGCGCCCTGCGGTCCCAGAAAGTCGGGCAGGGTGATGGGCATCCAGCCCCAGGCCACCGTGGCGTCACGCTCGGGCGCCGGGCTGTTGTGGATTTCTACCACGTCTAACCAATGAGTCCGGAGACGGCGCAGGCTGGCCTCCACTGAGGCCACAACCTTGCCGGCGATATCGTGCTCGTCGCCGGGCATGATCTCCACTTTAGTGGTGATGATTGGCCGGACGCCCAGCGCTTTGAGCGCTGCCCCCAAGTTCTCCTCCGATTGTCCCTTCCCGTAGTCCGGCGAAGTGTCGAAGTAGTTGATACCCAACTCCACTGCCCGCGCCACCGCATGCTCCCGCTCGGCGGGGGTGCCGCGCACCATCAGCCCAGCGGTGTTGCCGGTGCCGAACCCCACTTCTGAGATATGGAGACCGGTGTTTCCCAGGGGACGGTAGCGCATTAAGCTACCGTGGACACGGCGCGCTCTTTGGCGATAGCGCTCTCCAGGAACCCGTCGATTCGCTCGCCCTCTACCAGGCCGGCCCAGGCCCGCACCCGGTACAGCTCGCCTTTGTGGGCCGCTGCGGGTTCCTTGCCTTTCGCCAGCGCTTTAGCAAGGTTCAGCAGCCGTCGGCGCATTGCGATGATGATGGTGTCGCTGGCGCCCAGGTGTTCCTTGCTCCGGTCCAGGATCGCGCCCATGCCTTCCACTACCGCAGTGTCCTGGTTGCGAGTGCCGGGGATGCCGGAGTAGGAGGTGGTGCGCTGCGCCTTCCGGTCGATGAGGAAGTGATTTTCTTTGGTGGACGCAAGCCGCTTCGTCACGGGGTCAAGGAAGCCCACGTGGGGGTTCGATCCGGTCAGCGCCCCCTGCCGCGTTTCTTCCGGGATGGGTGCCTCATTGCTCCAACTGGTGCACCAGACGTAAGTATGCTCATCGTCAATGGGGATCCACAGGTGGCCGTGGACGGAGGAAAACATGGTGTGGTAGGGCATGAGCCACTGATAGATGCGCCAGTATTTACTGCCGGGATCGCCGTTATGGGCTGCTGCGGCCATCAGGCCGTAGTCCGTATCCTTGACGGTATAGCGCGGCGCAGTGTCCCCCAGGACGTAGTTGTAGTTCTTCCGGGACTCCCAGATGGCGCCCTTGCCCCGCGCGAGGCCATTGTCCTTGATGCCACCGCCCGCAAAGAGCCGTTCTTTGACGGTCATGTTGGTATCGGGGTTCAGCACGCCGTGGAGAAACCCGCCATGGGGCGGGTCGATGTCGCCTTCCATGGCCTGGACGAAGTTGCAGTTTTGGATGTAGCGGATGTACTGCCGGTGGTTCTCCGGCACCTGCATCCACTCGAATTGCGGGAGCTCGGGCATCTTGTCCGGCGGCCCCACGTACGCCCAGATGATCCCTGCGGCCTCCTGAGTGGGGTAGGCAGTGGCCCGCACTTTGTCCTGGAAGTTGGACTCCGGCGGCTCGGTGGGCATGTCCACACAGCCGCCTTCTACGTCCCACTTCCAGCCGTGGTAGATGCAGCGCAGGCCGTTCTCCTCGTTGCGACCGTAGAACAGCGGCGCGCGCCGGTGAGGGCACAGCGCTTCGATGAGGCCGATGCGCCCCGTGCTGTCCCGAAATGCCACCAGGTCTTCACCCATGAGCCGCACTTCCACCGGGTCACAGTCCGGCGCCGGCAGGTCTGCGGATTCCAGAACCGGGATCCAGAAACGACGCAGGAAGGTGCCCATCATGGTGCCCTGTCCCACCCGTGTCAGCAGTTCGTTATCGCGCGTGCTTAGCATGGTTGCACTCCATTGGTTCGTCGCTCGAACAAAGCCTAGCCTGAGCGCATTATAGCCATGATTGCGGGGCGCTGCCACGGTGCGGGTTGCGTTGAGCGCCTGCCATCCGATAAGCGCGTCGTGCGGGTGACCGAAGCGCGCGGGCAATAGACACCATTTGTGCTTGTACGCGGTACGTTACAGGGGGTACACTGGCATCCGAGCCGCCCGGTGCCGTCTATAGCCGGGCTGGCACGTGGCACTGCTTTCCCACCTCTTTCCGTTATAGCCCGCCCGCCGAGGTTTGAGATACCTTCGTTCCAACGCCCCCGTGTGTTTTATGGGTGGTACATTGTTGCTGCAGCCATTGCCACCAACTTTTATCTCAGCCTCGCATTTTTTCAGGGGTTTCAGGCCTTTTTCCTCCCCATCCTGAATGAGTTTGGCTGGAGCCGCACCTTTCTATCGGGCGCATACGCATTGCGGCAACTCGAAAGCGGTATTGCCTCGCCCGTGGTGGGCGTGCTGGTAGACAGGATTGGCCCTCGCCGTCTCATTGGCATGGGCGTTGTCATCACCGGCGCCGGCATGATCATGCTGGGCTTCACCAATTCGGAGTGGATGTACTACGTCGGGTTCATGCTCACCTCTATCGGCACCAGCGCCGCGTCGCACGGAATCACCTGGCCCACGGTGGTCTCTAACTGGTTTCGCCGGCTCAGGGGAAGAGCAATGGGACTTACCGTCATTGGTCCGGTACTGGGTGGGCCATTGCTCTTCCTGGTGGTCATGCTGGAGCAGGCCCTCGGTTGGCGGATGGCGCTGGTTGCGTTGGGGGTGGGTGTTTGGGTGGTTTGTATCCCACTGACCTTGGTTATCCGAACGCGCCCCGAGGATCACGGCCTGCTGCCCGACGGCGATATGCAGCCGACTGCGCGGCCGGCGGTGGGCTCCGTCGCGCAATCCTCACCCCGGCCCGTTGCCCAGGAGCTGAGTGGGGGATACAGCCTGCGGCAGGCTTACCGCACCAGGGCATTTTGGGTGCTCTCCCTCATCTTTACGTTGCACACCATCGGGGTACAGAGCGTCTTGTCGCATCATCTGCCCTTGCTGCAATCCGCCGGGTTTTCTCCTACCGATGGTGCGCTGGCGATTGGTTTGGTATTCTTCCTGAGCGGGATTGGCCGCATTGGTGCCGGCGCTCTGATGGACATGGTTGATCGGCGTTTAGTGATCATCGTGGTGCTTGTCTTGACCGCACTCGCGTACTTGTCGTTGGTATTCATCACACCGGTGCTCTGGAAAGTGATGCTCTATGCCAGTACGTTCGGCGTGGGGTTTGGCAGCCTCATCCCCATTCGCCCCATGCTCATCCGTGAAGTGTTCGGCAGCCGGGCGTTTGGGTCCATCAATGGACTGATCTTAGGTATTTCCATCGGCCCCACGGTGGTGGCGCCGGTATTCATGGGGGCGGTGTTCGACTACCTGGGCACCTATACGCCTGCCCTCCTGGTTTTCATGGTGACGACCCTTGCGATCGTCCCCATCGCCTTTTTCGTGCGGACAACGTCTCTAGAACTGGAATCACTGCGGCCCGTGGGGGCCCGGTAATAACAAAAGGAGAGCGCAATGCCTGATGATGCCTTAGCCTTTACGCCCGCTGCCCGTCTGCGGGATCTTATTGCCCGCAAAGAAGCCTCGCCTGTCGAGCTGGTGCGGCTGTTTCTCGACCGAATCGACCGTTTGGACGGTCCGATACATGCGTACCTCACGGTCTTGCATGACGAGGCGCTTGAGACGGCGCGGGCCGCCGAGACCGCGGTCATGAGCGGCGCACCCCTGGGGCCGCTGCACGGTGTCCCGATTTCCGTGAAGGACATCGAGCTGACGCGCGGGGTTCGGACCACCGCCGGTTCGCTCATGTTTAGAGATCGAGTGCCCGTTGAGGATTCAGTAGTAGTGGAGCGTTTACGGCAGGCCGGCGCCATTATCTTGGGTAAGACCAACACTCCGGAGTTCGGGCTTGCCGGTTCTACGGAAAACCGGCTGGGCGACCCTTGCCGGAACCCCTGGGACACCGAGCGCACTCCCGGCGGCTCCAGCGGCGGCGCGGGCGCGGCTCAGGCCGCCGGCCTGTGTGCGCTGTCCTCCGGCACCGACGCGGGCGGCTCCATCCGCATCCCTTCTAGCTACTGCGGCGTCTACGGGATCAAGCCTACCCAGGGCCGGGTACCGCGCTACGGTGGCGCCGCGGCACCGCTGGTTGCCAACCAGATCGCTCAGTCCGGGCCGATGAGCCGTACGGTGGAAGACGCTGCGATCATGCTTCAGGTGATGGCCGGGCATGACCCGCGGGACCTGTTTTCCCTCCATGAGCCTGCTCCGGACTTGACCAGCCGGCTCAATCGAGACCTGCACGGTCTGCGGGTTGGGTGGACGCCCGACTTCGGCTACGGCGTGGTGGATCCGGAAGTGATGGAGATCACTCGCAGCGCCATGAACGTAGTAGCGGGATTGGGGTGCGATGTGGCCGATGCCGACGTGATCCTTGACCGTCCTTTTGATGCCTTCTTGACTATATTCACCGCCAACACCTACGCCGGCAACATGGCCGCGCTCGCGGAGCATAGCGACGAACTAAACGACTACGCGCGCATGGCGTTGGCAAAAGGCGCCAGTGTCACCGGCGCCGAGTATGCGAGAGCCCTGGGGTATATGGAGCGCCTGCGGGCAGATTTTGCCCGCCTGTTTGAGCGTTTCGACCTGCTGCTCTCGCCCACCATGCCAACTACTGCGTTCCCTATTGGCCAGCGCCCATGGTGCATCAAGGATGAGGCAGTGCATCCGCTATGGGGATTTCTACCGTTCAGCTTTCCCATCAACCTTGCCGGCTGCCCCGCGGCCAATGTGCCCTGCGGGTTCTCTCAGGCCGGGTTGCCCGTCGGTCTGCAAATCATCGGACCCAGGGGCGGAGATGACCTTGTGCTCGCCGCTTCCGCGGCCTTCGAGCGGGTGCAGCCATGGGCTGCGGCTCGTCCGGCCGGGTACTAAGCGGTCACGCGTTGTCGTAGTTCCGCAACATGTATTGACGAACTGTGCCCGTCGCGGGGTCAAACCGACAACGCTTTAGACCAGCAAGATCACGTCCGTACACGTGGATTTCGACGGTCGGCCGGTCCGTGGGGTTGTCCATTTGATGGATCTCATCGACGCCCGGTATGAGCAGGGAGACCTCTCCGGGCTTGTACCGACCCACGCGTTCCAGCTCAAGCTGCGCGCGGTCGTCCTGAGAGCCGTCATCTAGCCGGCGGAAACGCGTCTCCTGAAGCGTGTTCTCAACCAGCCCAATCATGCCCCAAGTGTGATGGTCATGGGGTGGGGCGTGATCTCCGGGCCCCCATACCACAGCGGTCACGCACAGGCCTTCGCCCTCAGCCACTTCTCGATAGATGAGATAGTTTCCATGCGCCGGCCCCCGCTCGGTCTGCTGAGGCATCCTGAGCGGTTCGGGCAGACAGTCTGGGTTGCGGACCAAACGCTCCAGGAGCGTAGAGCCCCGGCTTAGCAGTCTCGTCACGTCCGGCTCTGCGGCCATTAGTGACTTCGTGTCCTGAATGAAGTCCTCGAGGGCATAGTGGGCAATCGACATAGTGATACTCCAATGTTGGTCTACTGCAGAGACTAGCCGTTACTAATAAGGGTAAACCAAGGACGCAAGCCAACGCGGTCTCCTCAGTGTCTGCCCGCATTATCTGGAGGTGTGCTGTCCCCTGCACGCTTGGTTGCACCCGCCAGTGATAGGTAGTCTGTGGTTCGAGCGGGAAAGCATCCGGAAAGGTGGTGTTGTCGAGAGGCATCGTTGCTCTGCCTGCCGCAGCTCCCGGTATGAGGAAGACGTTGGGGCCGGTAGGCCAATCTCAGCGTGGGCATCATCGATAGCCTACCGGTGAAGACTGTGGAAAATGGTATTCGTGTGTTATATGATACTGACAATGTGCTATATGATACTTACAATGTGTTATATGATATTGGCAAGACTAATAATGGCGGGAGGAATATATGCGTAATCTCCTAAAGTACGGAATTGCGGCAGTCGTGTTGGCTCTCACTGTGATCGCCTGTACTCCCGCTGAGCCCGAGATAAGAGAAGTAGAAGTAATAAAAGAAGTGCCTGTCGACAGGATTGTCACTGTCGACAGGGTTGTCACTCAGGACGTGGAAAAGACTGTTGAGGTCACGGTCGAGGTCCCGATGGACGCGCTTCCCCCGCTTATCCTCGGGCAACTCAACGTGTTCACCGGCTCGCTGTCCTACTTTGGTGTGACACACCGCAACGCCGCGGCGCTGGCTGCGGACCATTTCAACCGCGCTGGTGGTATCCAGGGCGCTCCCGTCGTTATTGTTAGCCGGGACACCGCGGTCAATCCAGTCCAAGGGGTCGACGCTGCACGCGCGCTCGTCGACGTCGAAAATGCCGTGGCCATCGTCGGAGCCCTGGCCAGCGGCGTGACTATTCCGGTTGCCCGGTCGGTCACGGTTCCGAAGAAGCGGCTCCAGGTCACCGCCGCTTCCACGTCCCCCGCAATAACGGTGCTTGACGACGAAGATTACCTCTTCCGCACCACGCCTTCCGACGCAGCACAGGGCGTAGTCCTAGCGCGCTTGGCCAACGAACAGGGATACAAGACCGCCGGGATTATGTACATCAACAACGCCTATGGCGAGGGCTTGGCCAAGCAGTTCGAGGAGTCATTTACTCAATTGGGTGGCTCTATAACTGCTAAGGTGCCCCACGAAGATAGCCAGCCTACCTTCGCTTCTGAGCTTGAAAAAGCCACTGCAGGCGACCCGAATGTATTGGTTACTATCAGCTACCCGGGGCAGGCTGAAGTCTACCTGAGGGAGTCCATCGAAGGTGGATTCTCCGACACTTTCTTGTTCGTTGACGCAAACAAGTCCCCGGACTTGATGGAAGCCGTTGGTTGGGACGTGCTTGAGGGCACCTTGGGCACGGCTGCAGGCTCACCCGAGACAGACGCGCAGGTCACCTTCAACAAGTCCTATGCAGATGCGTTCGGCATTGGTGAGCCGACCCACCCCTACACCGGCGAGACCTATGACGCAGTTGTCTTGATCGCACTAGCGGCTGCAAAGGCTGGGAATACCACGGACGCAACCGCCATCAGGGACGCACTGCGCTCGATTGCCAACCCTCCCGGAGCAGTAGTAGGGCCGGGGGTAGACGGCATCAAGCAGGCGTTGATGCTCATTGCAGACGGTAAGGATATCAACTACGAGGGCGCTGGTGGCACCGTGGACTTCGACGATAACGGCGATGTTGTCGGCCCCATCGAAATATGGAAGGTCGAAGGCGGCGAGATCAAGTCCACCGGTAGGTTCGAGGTCCCCTAGCCAAAACCGCTTCAACGTTTACATAGATAGCCGCGGCCATACTGGCCGCGGCTGTCTATGTCTCTGCTATCTCATCGTTCGGACGAATCAGGTGTGATGAGACAGCTATGGAGAGATCCGGCTCGCTAAGAATCAGCAGCCCGCGTCACTCGGCGCTCTTCGCCCAGAATGCCGCCGGGTCGGATGAGAATCACCGCCACGATTAGCACTCCGATCATGAAGAGCCGCACGCTGGGGTCTGCGAAGATTCCGGGAAGGAACTGGGTTCCCGACCATATCCCCCAGACAATAAATGCGCCTAGGACTGCTCCCAGGTTGTTGCCGGAGCCTCCGACCATGAGCATCGCCCATATTATGAAAGTAGCCAGGAGGGGATCGAACGTTAGAGGCGCGAGAAAACGGAAGTGGTGGGCGAACAATGCCCCTCCGATACCCATTATCGCGGCTCCCAGGATGAATGCCTGAAGCTTGAACTTGAACACGTCCTTGCCGCTGGCCTCGGCTGCGATTTCGTCCTCTCGTATAGCCCGCAGCACCCGCCCCCAGGGCGACTTGACCGCCCGCTCTACCGCGAAAAACAGGATAACCAGAATGACCAGGACCACCACCACGTATAGGTAATCGTAGTGTTCCGGCTCCACCAAGTCGCCCAGAAACGTCGGTATCCTATAGAGTCCCTTGGAGCCGTTGGCTAGCCACTTCTCGTTTAGGAAAATCAGTCGGACTGTTTCGGCGATTCCCAGAGTGGCAATGGCCAGGTAGTCGTCCCGTAACCGCAGCGTTGTGTAGCCTATTATCAGTGCAACGCCACTGCATACTGCTGCCGCCGCCGCTAGGCCCAGGAAGAACCACAGATCGATTCCCAGGTCTAGGAACCAAATCTCCGACCAGTTGCCGCTGAGCTTGAAGTCCTCGAACAGCGCTGGATCCGGGGGCTGCGTAGTAAGCAACGCCGTGGTGTACGCTCCCAACGTGAAGAACCCGGCGATGCCTATGTTGAATAGTCCGGTAAACCCCCAATGGACGTTCAGCCCCAAGGCAAACACCGAGTAGATACCGGCAATTATCACGAAGCCGACGACGAAGTTGAGAATGCCGGCTATGTCCATGCCGAGCGTTTCCCCCTGGTTGGAGAAGGATCCATTCTCCGCGCGGTCAATTCCTGCCTCCCCCGAATATCCCGCGCGGTCTTACTAGGAGCATCCCGATCATGATGACGAAGGCCACAGCTGGCTTGTAGCTGGGGTTGAGCCACTGGGTCGAGACTTCTGAGGTCACCCCGATGACTATGGCTCCCACCAGCGCCCCGTAGGGGTTACCTATGCCGCCCAGGATAACCGCGGCGAACAGTGGTATCAGGAACCTCCAGCCCATGATTGGTAGGAGTTGTGCCTGGAACACCGCCAACAATATCCCCGCGGTGGCGGCCAAGACCGCACCCATAGCCCAGGTCCACCAGATGACTCGTTGGGTGTCTATCCCACTAACCCGGGCCAGGTCCGGATTGTCGGCCGTGGCCCTCATGGCCTTTCCCATCGTAGTATGAGTTAACATAACATAGACGGCCACAACCAGGATGATGGTTACGATGGTTATGAATATGGCGTCCGGAGGTATGCGTACGTCCATGGGCAAGTGAAAGACCTGGCGGGATTCTCGGGGGTAGCGTTGTGTTTCGCCGCTCCAGAGGATCTGCACCAGCCCGCGCAGCGCGATGGCTAACCCCAGGGATGCCATCGCCATGATCACGGCGTTCACTCCCCGCTCTCGGAGCCGGCGGTAGATGGTCACGTCCAGGATGATGGCCCCAGCTGCAACGGCGGCCACCGCAATCGGGATGGCGATGAGCAGAGGGTACCCGAACGTGAAGGGTCCCAGGCCGCCACTCTCGATCCCCAACTGTGGTAGCAGGGAACCAACGATGAACAGGGCGATATAGGCGCCCATGGTCATGTAGTCGCCGTGGGCGATGTTAGCAAAATTGAGAACGCCGTAGGTCAGGGTCAAACCGATAGCCCCAAGCGCAATGATGGCCCCAAGAATAAGGCCGTTGACCACCAGGCCCATCTTCACAAAGGGAAGGAACCCAACCGCCAGCGCCACTACAAAGATTGCTATCGTAGTGTGTCCCGGCGTCCATGCCAGCCTGATTCGTTTTGCAGTGTCTTGTAAGGTGGCCATTCGGACTTCCAATAGGTTTTGGGGGAATCGGGCTGGGTCGCTTGTCAATCGGTGGACCGGGCGTGATACGCGCCTATCCTCCCAGGTAAAGGCTGGCTACCTCCGGGTTGTCCAACAGGTCCTTGCCGGTATCCTCCAGCCGTTTCTCTCCGGCAACCAGGACGTATCCCCGGTGGGACATGCGCAGGGCCACCCGGGCGTTCTGCTCCACTAGCAGCAGGGCGACGCCGGCTTGGTTGATCTCGCGGATTCGGTCGAACACGGTGTTCATGGTGGCCGGAGAGAGCCCGGCCGAGGGCTCGTCAAGCAGAATCAGGACCGGGTCCAACATCAGCGCACGGGCGATGGCTAGCATCTGGCGCTGCCCACCGGACAGGTTTCCCCCCTTTTGTCCAGGGTGGGCCGCCAGGTCCGGGAACAGATCGAACATCTCATCGATCCGACTCCGGTAGTCGTCGCGGCGGACAAACGCGCCCATCTCCAGATTCTCCCGGATGGTCAGGGAAGAGAACACATTGTTGGACTGGGGGACGTAACACAGCCCGGTTCGCACGATCTGCTCCGGCGGGAGGCGGGAGATGTCTGTACCGCGGAAAGTGACGCTTCCCTTCCGGACCCGCACCAAGCCCACGAGGGCTTTCATCAGGGTGGACTTCCCGCAGCCGTTGGGGCCGATGATGGTGACCACCTCTCCCTGGTCTACGGTTATGGAAACCCCGTGCAGAATCTCCGTCTGTCCGTAACCTGCCACCACTTCGGACGCATCAAGTAGCCCCACTGACCGTGCCTCCTAGGTAAGCTTCCAGTACCACGGGGTCCTGTTGAATTTGCGGTGGAGTGCCCTGGGCAATCACCACGCCATTGGCCATGACGATGATTGGGTCGCACATGGTCATGACGAACTTCATGTCGTGCTCGATGATGAGGAAGGTCACACCGCGCTCGGCGCTGGCTAGGAGGATGTTCTTCGACAGGGTCTGGAGCAGCGTGCGGTTGACCCCTGCGCCGGGTTCGTCCAGCAGCACCATTTTGGGCTCTGCCATCAGAGTCCGAGCCAGCTCCAACAGCTTCTTTTGGCCACCAGACAGGTTGCCCGCGTACTCGTTGGCCAGGTGGGACAGGCTGACCAGCTCCATCACCTCCAGCGCTTGGGCTTCGATGCGGCGTTCCTGGCGGTCTACCCTCCAGGGCATGAACCACGAGGTCCAGATCCGTTCGCCAATTTGGGGCGCAGGCACCAGCATCAGGTTCTCCAGCACGGTCATGCGCTTCATCTCCCGGGGGATCTGAAAGGTGCGCATCAAGCCCAAACCGAAGGTCTGGTGCATGCCAATGCCTTCGATGCGCCGGCCTTGGAAGATGATCTGGCCGCTAGTAGGAGGTGTCGCGCCGGACAACAGGTTGAACAGGGTGGTCTTGCCCGCTCCATTGGGACCGATGAGCCCGATGATCGCGCCGGGCATCACTTGGAGGGAGCAGTGGTCCACGGCCCGCACGCCACCGTAGTCCTTAACGACGTCTCTGACCTCGAGAAGGGGCGTTGTAACCGTCAAGCTGCCTCCGGTGTGGCTGGTGTGCGAGAAGATAGTTTCGCACATGTTCGCACGTGGTTGGAGCTTCGCTGCGGGCATTATATGAGAACCTGGATTCGCCATCAACAAACTGCTTCCTATGTCGAATGTCGAATCTTCGTGAGGGAATCGCGCCTGTGAAAAGTATGGCTTGGTGATTCCACTCAGGTTCTAGCTCACTGCGACACTTCTGGCACAAAACCCAGAGGCAGTGTTACACCGTTGAATCTTGAGGTGTAGCTGAAATCGGCGAGTAAGGCTGTACCTCATACGGGCATTGAGTTCAAAGGCGTCGAACACGCCGCCTGCGTTGCTGGCGCTTGGTCGGCATGAGTGTGGCTCGTGGCTATGGAGAGCGCCGCAGCGTTTGGCTGTGCGGCAGTGCGCGGGGATTTCGTTGACTGGCTCTTTATGGCTACAGTATGCTGGACGTACGTACGCACCGATTATATTTTCCATATAGGTCGCATATTGCCTAGATTAAAAAAGACTGCAACAAAAAAACTCGCCTCTGCTGCTCCCACTAAGAAAACCCGCAGCAAATCTGCGGGTAAGCGTCCCGGCACCCAACTTGTCATCGTTGAATCTCCGGCCAAAGCGCGGACTATCGCGCCGTTTCTCGGCAGCGGTTACACCGTAAAGGCGTCTTTGGGTCATGTGCGGGACTTGCCTAAGAGCCGGTTGGGGGTTGACCTAGAGCATGAGTTCGCTCCGCATTACCTGATCCCCAAAGAAAAGAAGGGGGTTGTGTCTGAGCTGAAGGACGTGGCCAAGGACGCCGCCGGGGTCTATCTTGCCACCGACCCCGATCGGGAAGGCGAGGCCATATCTTGGCACCTGGTAGAAGCTAGTGACCTTAGCCAAGTGCCGGTCCGTCGGGTGGTGTTCCACGAGATCACCCCGGAGGCCATCAAAGAGGCCTTTGCTCATCCACGTGACATTGACATAGACCTGGTGAACGCGCAGCAGGCGCGCCGAGTGATGGACCGTTTGGTGGGCTATTCCCTCAGCCCCATTCTCTGGCGCAAGATCCGGGGCGGGCTTTCAGCAGGGCGTGTCCAGTCGGTTGCCCTCCGCATGATCGTAGACCGTGAGCGGGAGCTGCTGCGCTTCGAACCGCGCGAGTACTGGACTGTCGAGGCCGATCTCAGCCCGGAGGACGCTGCCGCTGCTACGAGCCGCCGCCGCAAAGCGCCCAATGCCTTCCGCGCCATGCTGGTCAACCAGCTAGGGAAGCGGGGACGGCTCAACATCGATAACCAAGCCGCCGCTGATGGGTTAGTGAAGGATCTGCAGCCCGCAGCCTACCAGGTGGCGACTGTTGCCAAGAAGCGCAGCCAGCGGCAACCGGAGCCGCCCTTTACTACCAGCACCTTGCAGCAGGAGGCCGTGCGCAAGCTCGGCTTCACCGCCCAGCGCACTATGGCCGTGGCCCAGTCGCTCTATGAAGGGCTGAATATCGGGCAAGGCGGATCGGTCGGGCTCATCACCTACATGCGCACTGACTCAGTGCGGGTAGCGGAAACCGCTATCCACCAGGCTCGGCAGTACATCCAGCGGGCCTACGGCGGCGATTTCGTGCCGGGATCGCCGCGTCGGTTCACGCAGCGGGTACGCGGCGCGCAGGAGGCCCACGAGGCGATTCGTCCCACTTCTATCGACCGGGAGCCGCAGCAGCTTAAAAGCCGCCTCACCAGCGAGCAGTTCCGCTTGTACGAGTTGATCTGGAAGCGGATGGTGGCCAGTCAGATGGCGGCTGCGGCCATCGAGAGCCTGACGGTAGACGTTGAGGCCACCCAGACACTCTCCGGCGCTGCCTACCTGCTCCGCGCCAACAGTTCGGTGGTGGTGTTCCCCGGCTATCGCCTGCTTTATATGGAAAGCCGTGATGATGGCGAAACCGAAGAGGACATGGCCCAGGCGGCGCTGGCTGCGCTGCAAGCGCGGGCGTCGCTGCGTCTGAACGGTCTGTACCCGGAGCAGCACTTCACGCAACCCCCGCCTCGTTACACAGAGGCAACGTTGGTTAAGGCGCTGGAGGCCAACGGCATTGGCCGGCCCAGCACCTACGCGGCTATCTTGAGTACCATTCAGGGACGGGGGTACGTGCACAAAGAGAAGCGCCAATTCGTCCCGGACGAGATCGGTTTCTTGGTCTCAGATTTATTAGTGGAGCACTTCCCCTCCGTGGTGGACATGCAGTTTACCGCTCGCATGGAAGAGGAGCTCGACGAGATTGCCGAGGGCAAGCGCGCCTGGGTGCCGGTAGTGAAGGCCTTCTACGACCCCTTCGCGCAGCGGATAGAGCGGGCCAATGAGGTGATCCCCAAGGTGGAGTTCGCCCAGGAGCCCACCGGCGAGCTGTGTGAATGCGGTTCCCCCCTGGTGTACCGGATGGGAAGGTTCGGCAAGTTCATCGCATGCTCCAACTATCCCACCCACAAATTCACCAAGCCTATCCTGAAAACGGTGGGGGTACAGTGTCCTAAGGACGGCGGAGAGATCATCGAGAAGCGGGGCCGGCAGCGCGGCCGCATCTTCTACGGCTGCGCCAAGTATCCGGCCTGTGACTTCACCGTCTGGGACAAACCGCTGCCCACGCCCTGCCCGTCCTGCGGCGGTATGCTGGTGCAACCGGCCCGGGGTCGCACCAAGTGCACTCAGTGCGATTACGCGCCCGCGCCCGTTCGTGCCGCCGCCAAGCGCAGCAGCGCCAAGCAGCCTCGGCCTGAACTGGTTCCAGTGGGGTAGCCTCCTAATGAAAATTCTGGTATTGCACGGCGTCAACCTCAACACGATCGGTACCCGGGAGCCGCACATCTACGGCACCACTACCCTGACTCAGGTCAACGAACGTCTTGCCGCGCGTGCCGGGGAGCTGGGTGTAGAAGTGCTCCCCTTCCAAACCAATCATGAAGGGGAGATGATCGATTTTATCCAGAAGGAAGCCGCCACTGCCGATGGCATTCTTACCAACCCCGGCGCGTGGACTCATTACAGCGTGGCCCTGCGGGACGCGTTGGCGGGCTCAGGGAAGCCTTTCATTGAAGTGCACTTTTCCAACATCCACGCACGGGAGTCCTTCCGCCACGTCTCAATGCTCGCGGCGGTTGCCCGCGGCTCGGTCATCGGCCTCGGCTGGCGCGGCTATATCGCCGCCCTGGACACTTTGGTCGCCCTCCTGCGGGAAGAGGCCAGCTAAAACACTTGACCGGAGCAGTCGCCATGTCAACCGAGCTCTTTGACGCCGTAAAAGCGGGAGACACCTCCAAGGTGCTGTCCCTGCTTGACCATGACGCGTCGCTCCTAAACGCCAGCGATGACAACGGACTCTGCGCAGTTCTGGTTGCTACCTATTGCCACCAGAACGAGGTGGCAGACCTGCTCATTGACCGGGGCTCATCCCTGGACATCTTTGCCGCCGCCGCGGCGGGTCGTGTGGACCGCGTCCGCGTCCATCTCGAGACCGACCCTTCCCTTGCCCATGCCTACTCCTCGGACGGCTGGACCGCGCTGCATTTGGCGGTGCATTTCAGCCACAAGGAAGCCGCCCGGGTATTGGTGGAGGCTGGCGCTGACCTAGCGGCGTGCTCCCGTAACAGTTTAGGCAACACGCCCCTACACGCCGCTATTGCCAGCCTGGCCGACGCAGAAGCCGGGCTCCTGCTGGCTGCAGGCGCGGACATTGATGCGTTGGATGCCGAGGGCAACACGCCGCTGCACCTAGTGGCCGCGGCGGGAGAATCCGATGTGATGAAGCTGCTCTTGGTCCACGGTGCTGAAGTCAACATCAGGAACAACGCAGGCAAGACTCCCATCACGCTGGCAGAAGAAGGCGGACACGACAGCACGGTTGCAATGTTAGACGCCTATGGCGGCGAGGCCTAGCCTAGAAAGCGGTAAACCGATGAACCAACGCCTGGAGCGGCTGCGCGCCAAGCTCGCAGAAAAGGAATACGACGCGCTGGTGGTCTCCCAACCGGAGAACCGCCGCTATGTCAGCGGCTTCGCCGGCTCCGCGGGGTACCTGGTGGTCAGCCAGGATGACGCGGTGTTGCTGACCGACTTCCGCTACACCGAGCAGGCCGGCCTCCAGGCGCCCGCATTCCGCATTGAACAGATCAGCGGCGGGTTCGACAACTGGCTGCCCAAAGTTGTCTCGGAGGTGTCCGCCAAACGCGTAGCCTTCGACGCGCTCCACGTTACTTATGCTACTCATCAGAGCATGAAGAAGGCCTTGGACGAGACCGGCGCTGAGCTTATCCCGGACGAGCAGACTGTGGAGCTACTGCGCGCGGTGAAAGACCCGCAAGAAGTGGCCGCTATTGAACACGCCCAGGCTCTTACCGACGGCGCGTTCCAGCATGTAGCCTCCATCTTGCGCCGCGGCATGACCGAGCGGCAGGTGGCCTGGGAGCTGGAGAAGCACATCCGCGAGCACGGGGGCGACGGCCTCGCATTCGATACCATCGTTGCTGCCGGCCCCAATGCAGCGCGCCCGCATCACCGCGCTGGTGATACCGCGCTCGAAGAGGGCCAGCCGGTAGTGATGGACTTCGGCGCTAAGGTGGACGGTTACTGCGCCGATATGACCCGAACGGTATGCGTTGGCAAGCAGGACGACCAGTTCAAGCGGATCTATGATCTGGTGCTGGGAGCCCAACTCACCGCCGAGGCCCTCATCAAGGCCGGTATCACAGGCGACGAGGGCGACGGCTACGCCCGCAAGGTGATCGAGGACGCTGGCTTCGCCGATAACTTCGGCCACTCCCTGGGCCACGGGATCGGGCTGTATGTCCATGAGTACCCCTGGGTGGCGCGCCGCGCTCAGAACGTCCTGGAGGATGGGATGGTGTTCAGCGTGGAGCCCGGCATCTATATCACCGGCTGGGGCGGCGTCCGTATCGAGGATCTGGTGGTGCTGGAGGACGGCAAGCCCCGGGTGCTCACCAAGTCCCCCAAGGTGCGGGTAGACTAAGGTTGCTTTCGCATGCGGCGGGACACCATCCCGTCCGTTTCGGCAACACTGAAGCGCACTAGTCCCGCCCCCTGAAATGAGTGCTCAACCAATTGCCCGATCTCAGGCACTGCCGCGTGTCCGCAGTAAGGCGCCCCGCTCTCCCAACGCCCTCGTCGTCCTTAATACCCATTCCTCAAGTACTTGAGCAGCCAGGCCCGACTGGCCTCCTTCAGGTGCGGTGGCGTGCTATGCCCGCCCTGGTATTGCTCCAGCCGCAACCGCTCTGGCATGGCCGCGTAGTGCGGGCCCAGCGCCTGGTGGAACCCCTGCACCGAGGCGATCGGGATCAACGGGTCCTGCTCCCCTGCGATGAGCAGCAGCGCCGTGGGCGGGAACGCTGCTACCCGCGCCGGCGGATCGAACTGCTCCGCTAGTGCGGCCACCTCCGGTGAAAGCGGGCTGGCCTGCCCGCTAGGGGGGGTGGACTCAAGCCCACCCCCGGGTTCGGCACGGTCTCCCCAACCGTAGCGCAAGTCGACCGGCGGCTTGGTGGCCACCGTGGCCGCGGGGTGAGCCAAGGGCGTGGCCACTAGCACCGCAGAGCCGCCCATGGAGCTGCCTAGCAAACCGATCCGTTCTCGCCCCAACCCAAACTCCCGCTCCAGCCATGCCATCACCCGCACGATATCCTGCCCGGCCTCGATGATGATATCGGTGAGCACGCTGGGGAAGTACCGGTTGGCTGCGGCCAGCCGCTCCATATCCCAGCGGTCGCCGTGGGCTGGGGCATCGGGCGACACCGCCAGCAATCCGGCCTCGGCGATAGGCAGCATCTCCTCCAGCCGGCTCTCCTTCTCCTGCTGGAAGCCGTGTTGTAGCACAACTGCGCCCCAGGGCGGCGCACCGCCGCGTTGGTCGGGTCTGCCGGCGCCCACCGGCCATGCCAGCAGCACCGGTACGCCGTCAGCGTCACCGAACTGCAACCGGGCGTGATGGATCTGCTCTAAGCTCACGGTCATCCCTCAAGCGTTCATAGCGGGTAGACATGTACACATGTGTACGGTTTCCTGTCTTCCCTCACATCTTCTTCGCGCTGAGGTACACAAAAAGGCCTTCGCCCGGTAAGGGGCGAAGGCCTTCGCGGTGCCACCCTTATTGGCCCGTAAACGGACCATCTTCGGGCACGCCTACGACTATGTGTTGTCACGGGTCGCAGTAAATGCCCTGGGCGGGTAACGGTGCCCTGCCGGTAGCCACTACTCGGGATAGCCTCCCTTTCGGTCTACAGCTCCCCAGTCCATTCGGCTGCTGCGCACGTCCCGGGCTTCCACCTGTCCCCGGTTCTCTGGCCGCCGCTTAGCCGCCTACTCTTCTGGATCGTCGCTCTTATATGCTTACTTTTACTCTAGTGTGCCACTGCCCCGGCGTCAAGACCGTAAGCGTGACCGTATTGTGTGGCTTAGTGCGTGCCCACCAGCCGCTGGAGCATGTCGTGGCCCTTCTTGGATACCGAATCGAGCCCGCTGGCAATGACCGACCAAGAATCGCCGCCGTCGTCACTGCTGTAGACCTCGCCGCCGGTAGTGGCAGCGTACATCGAGAAGCCACTGCCCCAGTCCTCCAGGCAGAGCGCGCCCACTTCGTGGGGCATGCGGTCCGGCAGACCGTTACGGAGCTGCTCCCAGGTGCGGCCAGCGTCTTTGCTACGGTAGATCTTGCCGCCGGCGAACTTGCTCGTGGACCAGGTGGCCGGGTTGTGCTCCGCGGCGGAGATGAACACCAGATCCGGGTTCTTGGGATGCATCACTAATCCGTCCGGATACACGTCCTTCGCCCAGTCGTCGCACATCCAGCGCTCCCAGGAGCTGCCGCCGTCGAAGGTCACATACAAGCCTGCGCCGCCACTCACGAACATCTTGTCGGTGTCGCGTGGGTCAATCAGCAGCTTGTGGATGTCGTAGAAGACCGCGGAATCCCGGCTTTTGTCCTGGAAGAAGCCCAGCGTGTTGAGCTCCCGCCAGGTCGTGCCGGCGTCTTCGCTCTTCAACAACGCGCCCTGCTCAATGCACGAGAACACCGTGTCTGAGTTGTGGGGGTCGAAGGTGATGAACTTGGTGTGGGCAATATGGGGCGGCGCCGGGAAGCTCCACTTCTCCACCGTGGGTACTTCCCGCATGGTGGGAAGCTCATTCCAGTTGTGCCCCAGGTCCTCGCTATAGAACAGGTGAGCCGGCTGAGTGCCGCTGTAAACCCTGGTCTTACCGTCCTTCATCTTGACGGTGGCCAGGCTGTAGACGTCGTCCTTGGTCATGCCGTTGTCCCGACGCTCCCAGGTGCGGCCGGCGTCAGTGCTGGCGTACACGGTGCCATAAAAGGCGCCCGCAAAAATGGTGCCGCTCTCTCGCTCCACGATAATCGAGCTGATGAACTGGCCCTCCAGCGCTCGGTGCTCCACACGCCACGGGGTCCCCAGAGCGTCACGAGCTAATATGACTACGCCATCCTTGGTCCCCACCAGCACCTCGGTGCTAGCCTTGGTGGATGCGTAGATGTTGGAGCCGCCATGAGTAAGCCCAATAGCCATTTGCTTTGCCTCCTCTGGAGAACTATAGACTGTAGAGAGTGTTGAAAACCTATGCCACGTCTCTGTCTTTATGGTTGCGCAGAGTGTAGCGCCGCGCCTAACGCGTGTCAAGTTGATCTGGGGTCGGCTCGGCCTACATTGCTGCGCGCCGCCGACCGTCAAGCGCCTCTGTTATACTAGGTTACGTTCCCCTCATGCGGGCCCATAGCTCAGCGGCAGAGCGGTCGGCTCATAACCGATTGGTCACTGGTTCGAATCCAGTTGGGCCCACCAGACTTGACGAAATCAAGAA
Organism: Dehalococcoidia bacterium; assembly: GCA_965261835.1. Classification (GTDB taxonomy): domain Bacteria; phylum Chloroflexota; class Dehalococcoidia; order SHYD01; family SHYD01. The sequence goes on from OZ253478.1 coordinate 1,439,765, forward strand.
CTTTCACGCTGCGGTTCAAGCTGACGGTATAGGGAAGCGCTGACCTTCTACAGCGAACTCAGACGGTCGCCCAGCCTTCTGACAGCACCTCGGCCTGCTCAAGAACGGTGATCGTGGCCTTCTCCTGCTTATCCGGTGGGTAGCCGTGCTTGCGTAGGATGCGCTTGACCATTGCCCGGAGCTTGGCGCGGACGTTCTCCCGCAGCGTCCAGTCGATAGTCACGTTGTTTCGCACCGTGTCGACCAGTTCACGGGCGATGTCACGGAGTGTATCGTCGCCAAGCACCTGCACCGCACTGTCGTTGGTTTCTAGCGCGTCGTAGAAGGCCAACTCATCATCGCTCAGGCCCAGTTGCTCGCCGCGGGCGTTGGCTTCCCGCATCTCCTTCGCAAGCTGGATCAACTCCTCGATGACCTGCGCCGCCTCTATGGCCCGGTTCTGGTATCGGCGTAGGGTCTGCTCCAGCATCTCGGCGAAGGAGCGAGCCTGCACCACGTTCTTGCGGCGTCGGATATGCAACTCACCTTTGAGCAGCTTCTGTAGCAGCTCGACGGCGAGGTTGCGCTGAGGCATTCCTTGCACCTCGGCCAGGAACTCGTCGGAGAGCACCGAGATGTCCGGCTTGTCGAGTCCCGCGGCGGCGAAGATGTCCAGCACGCCCTCGGACGCCACCGCTCGCGAGATGATCTGCCGCACGGCCAGGTCCAAGTCCTCCTCGGCGCGAGCCTCTCCCGTTGCCCGCTTTGACAGCGCCGCCCTCACCGCCTGGAAGAATCCCACGTCGTCCCGAATGCGAAACGTCTCCGGGTGCGGCACGGCCAGTGCGAATGCCTGCGACAGCTCGCGTACTGCGTTCAGGCAGCGCTCCTTGCCATCCTCTTGGGCCAGGACATGCTCCTGGGCGGGCGGCAGCAGTCCCAACCGTTCCTGCGCATTGCCTCCCGTCCACATAGACCAGTCGAAGCCGTGGAACAGGGCGCAGCAGACCTCGTACTTCTCCAACATCACCGCAACCGCTTCCTCTTGGTTCAAGGCGGTGCGACCAGTGCCGCCGCTCTCGGTGTAGGTGGCAAGCGCCTGCTTCAGGTCCTGGGCCAGACCGAGGTAGTCCACCACTAGACCGCCGGGCTTGTCCTTGAACACGCGATTCACCCGGGCGATGGCCTGCATCAGCCCGTGGCCGCGCATCGGCTTGTCCACATACATAGTGTGCAGGCTCGGCGCGTCGAACCCCGTGAGCCACATGTCCCGCACCAACACGATTTGCAGAGGATCACTGGGGTCACGGAACCGCTGGGCCAACGCCTCCCGACGAGCCTTGTGGCGGATGTGCGGCTGCCAATCCGGAGGGTCCGAAGCGGAGCCGGTCATCACCACCTTGACTGTTCCCTTGTCGTCATCGTCGTTGTGCCAGCCAGAGCGCCAGCGCGTCAGCTCCCTGTAGAGGTCGATGCAGATGCGCCGGCTCATGCAGACGACCATCGCCTTGCCTTCCAGAACCTCCAACCGCTGGTCGAAGTGGGCCACGATGTCCTCACCAATCTGCTTCACCCGCTTCTCCGAGCCGACGACGGCCTCAAGCTGTGCCCATTTGGTCTTGAGTTTCTCCCTGCGCTCGACTTCCTCGCCCTCGGTGACTTCCTCGAACTCCGGGTCTATGCTGGGTTTCTCATGCTCGTCTAGGGTGAGCTTGGCCAGACGGCTCTCGTAGTAGATGGGCACCGTGGCCCCATCCTCGACGGAACGTTGAATGTCGTAGATGCTGATGTAGTCTCCAAACACGGCGCGCGTGTTGGCGTCCTGTAGCTCGATGGGCGTTCCAGTGAAGCCAACGAACGAGGCGTTGGGCAGGGCGTCCCGCATGTGCCGGGCGTAGCCGTCGATGAAATCGTACTGGCTGCGGTGGGCCTCGTCGGCGATGACGACGATGTTGCGCCTCTCGGAAAGCGTAGGGTGGGTATCGCCCTTCTCCTCTGGGAAGAACTTCTGGATGGTGGTGAAGACCACGCCCCCGGCGTTCACCGACAGCTTGTTGCGCAGGTCGGCGCGGCTGTCCGCCTGGGCTGGCGGCTGGCGCAGCAGGTCCTGGCAGCGCGAGAAGGTGCCGAAGAGCTGGTCGTCCAGGTCGTTGCGGTCGGTGAGGACCACAATGGTCGGATTCTCCATCGCCTGCTCCCGGACTATCGCCCCGGCGTAGAAGGCCATGGTCAGGCTCTTGCCTGATCCCTGGGTGTGCCATACCACCCCGATGCGTCGGTCGCCAAGCTCTCCGCCGGGTTTCCGGCCCGCCTCGTACCGTCCGCCCGCCTCGGCGATTTGGACTTCGGCGCGTTGCAGCTTCGCCGCCCGCAGGGTCTCATCCACCGCAACCTTGACAGCGTGAAACTGGTGATACCCGGCCATTTTCTTGACCAGAGTGCCACTGCCATCGTCGTCGAACACGATGAAATCGCGGACCATGGAGAGGAAGCGGACCGGCTCGAAGACGCCCTCCAGCATCACCTGTAGCTCGGTCAGGTGTGGGTCGGCCGAGCCCTCGCCGGTGATGGTGCGCCAGGGCTTGAACCACTCCCGACCGGAGGTCAGCGTGCCGATACGGGCCTCGGTCCCGTCGGAGACCATGAGCGCCTCGTTCATGGAGAACAGTGTGGGGAACTCGGCCTTGTAGGTCTGGAGTTGCTGCCATGCCGTCCAGATGGTGGCGTCCTCGTCCGCCGGGTTCTTCAACTCGATCACGCCCAGCGGCAGCCCGTTGACGAAGAGCACTACGTCCGGCCTGCGAGTGTTCCTGTTCTCGGAGACGGTGAACTGGTTGACGGCGAGGAAGTCATTGTTGGCGGGATTGTCGAAGTCGATGACCTGTATCTGCGCCCCGCGAATGCGTCCTTCACCGTCCCGATGCTCCACCGTCACGCCCTCGACGAGCATCTGGTGGAAGGCGCGGTTGCGGGCCTTAGGGGTCGCGCCTTCCGGGCGTGTGAGCTTGCGGAAGGCGCCGTCCAGTGCGGATGCTGGAAGACTAGGATTCAACTCGGCGAGGGCGTCCAACAGCCGCCGCTCAAGTACTACCTGGGCATAGTCGGTGCGCTCGGCACCGGGCGTGCCGGGGGCAATGTCCTGCCCGTGCGCCACTTGCCAGCCCAGGTCGGCCAGCCAGTCAAGGGCTGCCTGCTCAACGTCGGCTTCGGAGATGGTGGTCATGGTCTTTGAGCAGTTACCTCACCCGAGTGACAATCAAGTGTTGCTCTAGCTGAAATAAGTTCGTCCTGCTGCACCAAGAATGGTTCCCACTATCTCGGCCATTCTGTCTATTGGGGAGCCACTTGTGTGCCTCTTGTCGTGGTCCGATGGAGAGCTTGCATCGTCCGAACCAATCCTTCGACTTTCCCAATAGCGGTGTAGAGCGTTCATGGTCTGGATACCATCATACAACCACTGGGAAGAATGATTCATTTCTCCAGCGTGAACAGGTGTTGCGAGATACTCCTTACTATCATCGTCCCAGAAAACTCGTAGCCCGAACCTTGAACTACTTACCAGGCATGGGAAACTCTCCTCAGTGGGCTGGTAAATCACTTTGATTTCTTGAGTGGCTATACCTTCGCCAACAAACTCAATATCAGGCAATCTGTCAGGAATAAATCGGATCACTTTGGCGTTGTCGATTTCAAAAACGACCCGCCCGTGTTCCAAGGGCATAGTGGCCTTCTGTGTTTGAATGAACGTAGTGTCAGTCACCGATTTCACTGCTCCTTGTTGAGGTATTGGTCGTTGGCATGGCGGCTCAAGTCCAGTCACGTATCCCTATCTCTCCCCCGAAACCAGCCGCGGCAGTAGCGCCTCTCGCTGCAACGTCCTGAGTGTGCGCCAACTGCCATCCGAGGGCGCAAAGCCGTTCAGAGCGGCCTGCTCAACGTTGGCTTCAGTGAGAATAGTCATAAATCCCCACGCGACCCTGGTACGTTGTCAATGTTGGCTCGAATGCGATTCCTCAGTCTTTCACGCAGTTCTTCAGGAGTGCTCCAAACTATGTGGTTGTAGTGATTGGTATCGAAATGCAGGGTATCAACGGCATCCTCTCGACAAGTGAAGATGACCGGAATGCCAAGCCCGTGGGCGAATCCTGCCTCGTAGTAAACGCCGCCTCTCGCCCCATCCTCGCCGTGGGTGAAGTCTGCGACCAAGAATCTTGATCTTCTAATCTCGGCAATGATTTCGTCGTCGATCTTGTTGATATGTTCCTTCCGGTCGATTCGCAAAGGCTCATATCCCGCGTCTTCTACGGCTGGTTTGATGCCTTTCTCGAAAGCCTCTGCCATACTCTCGTGAAACCACATCGCAATGAATGATTGGGATGAATCCGGTGCGTTCTCTTCACTTTGAAGGTCGTCCACTCTGGTGTGTCCTTCAACTGACACCCTCCAATTCAAAGCCTCGCCAAGCTCAGGGCAGAATGGGTCACGTTCTAGCCAACCCCTCTTTTCCAAGTACGACAATAGATATTGGACATCAGACCGGTCTGTAGATTCAGACCAAGCAAGTCCTGCGTGCCAGTGCCATGGAAAGCGAACGAATTCTCCTAGCTGCTCAGACCTTGTAGCTATTGATATAAGCTTTAGCAGTCTATCCGCTTTCGCATGAACCGGGAGTGGCCGTTGATGCTCTATATCCAGTAACACCCCAAGCGTAATTTCCGGTTGGTCATTGCCACGATTGAATTGGTCGATAAGCCAAGTTGTCAACTGTGCCTTCTTGCTGTCCGACATCTGTTTGACGAATCGGTCAAGTAACCGTTCTCCAATCTTGTAGCCTGTGAATGCGCGTTTCGAGTCCGTTACCTCGTAAGTTCTCTTCTCCGGATCATAAGTTCCTTTAGCTTCGTACCTGGTGCCCCAAATTGGGCACGTCTTGATTGGCTCTGCCATTTTAGGCTACCCGTTCCTTTAGCCCGAATCCACCGATGGACGGCGTGAGGACAGCGAAAGGGGGGTGAGGGAGCTGCAGGCGAGATGGCCTGGGCTCCATTGGGGTAGATGGGAGGGCGGCGGACGGTCTTCAGTTGCCGCACAGGGTCCCTATGGCCGTCTGCGGGGACTGCGATGCGCGGGATGGTGAGAGAATACACAGCAGGGAACTCTCGCGGGCCAGGGTGGCGCGAGTTTGCGGGGACCTTCGGTTGTGCGGTGGGTAGCTCGGTCACCGACGGCGCCGTCAGGCAGGCAATGGCAGGGCTCGCAATCGAGCCAGGGCGCGACTGACCTTCTCCTGCCACGGCCAGTTCTTGGGAAGATGGAGGGTGAGGCGGCGGGCCGAGCGGGTGATTCGTCCGGCGAGGGAGAAGAACCGCCGCCGGAGGGTCTTGGTGGTCACGGTCTGCTCACCCAGGCCGATGCGGGCTGTCCAGCGGGCCAGGTTGTGGGCCATCACCTGGACCGCCAGCCAGGCGGCGTTGGCGGCGAAGCGGCCCGAGGGGAGATGGTTGAGTCCGACGCCGTACTTCAGGTCTCGGATGGCATTCTCGATCTCGGCGTGGCGGCGGTGGTCGGCCTCCAGTTCCAGGGTCTCCCCGTCCCGGTCGGTGATGAAGCCGTGATAGCTGTAGGTGGCGAAGAGGGCCAGTTGGGAACCGGGCGTGGGCTTCACCCGCCGCACGATGAGCCGTACCGGCGCGGCGTCGGGCTCACTCTGGAAGGGGGTATAGGTAATCTCGGCCACATCGGCGGCGCCGTCCATCCAGTAGGGAACCGGCGTCCAGGCATCCTCGGGTATCGCCTCGATGAGATTGTGCAGGCTTTTGTGCTGGCGGATGGCGATGGAGAAGCGCACGTCCAGCTTGCGGCAGACGGCGACCACGCTATGGGTGTAGAAGCCGCTGTCGGCCCGCACTGTGAGTTGTCCCCTGGCCCCGCCGTAGCGCACCCGCCCCACCGTTTCCCGCAGGAAGTGGGCGGCGCCGCGGGCGGTGTTGGCGCGGCCCTCACGCAGCCGGGCCATCAGCACGTCGCCGGTTCCGGCGGCAATGGCCAGCAGCGGGTGATAGCCCCGCTTGCCGGTATAGCCGTGGTGGCGGGCGCCCTCCTTGGCCAGTCCGTAGGTCTCGCAGATCGTCGAATCAAGGTCGATGGTGAACGGTGCGTCGCTGGGTCCGGCCCCAGCCGCCCAGGCCTGGGCCAGCAGCTCCCGGCTCACCCGGTCCAGTTGACGGACGTGGCCCCAGCGAAAACTGCGCAGGAAGGTGCCCAGGGTGGATGGCGCCTTGATCGTGCCGCCCAGGATGCGAGCCGTCCCACCGGCGCGCAGCGCATCGGCGTCGTCGATGCAGTCGCCGCCAGCCAGCGCGGAAGCGACCAGCGTCAGTATCTTGTCCCCCGTGTTGGCCCGCCCCGGCGCGACGCCCAGATCGAGGTGATGGTCGACGAGTTCCCGCAGGCCCAGGTGCTGGGCGAGGGTGGCCGGAAGGAGCAGCCCGGCATTGCCCACCAGGCGGTGGTCGTCGAAAGAGACACGGATGCGGTCGGGGTGGTTGCGTGGTAGCATCTATTGGGTGCTCCTTGTTCTGGGGTCGGTTTGCTGTTACAAAACCATTATCCCAGATTCATGGGGCACCCTCTCGCTTCTTCAAGGGCTGTCCCCAAGGCCCTCCTTCGGTGGATTCGGGTTTAGGAGTATCTGACCTGACACCAGCCGCGGCAGAAGCGCGTCACGCTGGGTCGCGAGGGAGTGGCATTCTTTTTCCAGTTGATGCTGGCGAGAGAAGATAGCGCCGGCATAGGCATTGAATTCGGCCAAGACGCCCTTGCCAGGTACTAGCTGCTGATTCATGTACGCCAAGTTGCGATTTAGGCCTGGCACTGCTGAATCAGCCGAAACTGACGGGAGGTCTTGTCCAGTCAGGGCAAAGAATAGAAAGGGCAGCCCTCCGTTGGCATGTCTTGGTACAACACAAAACGTCGTGTCGATTGGGAAGAAGTCACCATGCGCCCACGTAACAACGCCGGGGTTGCCTTTCCTCCCAACAACGATACCTGGCCCCGCCACGAGCTTCACGTCGTGCCAGCCAACTTGCCCGTTAGAGCCATACACGGGAACGGGGCCATCCTTTCGGTCTAGTGCTCTCAGAGCCTTACCGTAGGCCAATTCTATGAGTTCCCCCAGCGCCTTCACCTCCCACCCCTCCGGGATCTCCCCCAACTCCGAGTCCACCAGCCGGTCCGGGAAGAGGTCGTAGTGCTCGGCGGGGAGGCCGGAGAGGGACTCACCCCGCCGCCAGCGTCCCTCCATCTTGGCGCGGACAGGCTCGAAGTCCACGAACCACGACTTGAACAGCGCCCGGGCCATCGCCTCCAGGGTCTCGTTCATCCGCCGGTTCAACTCGATCTTGTCGTCCAGCGTGCCCAGCACGTGGGCGATGGCCCGCTGCTCGGCGTCACCGGGGACTCGCACCAGACAAGCGTGTGCGTTATCGCGATTGAGTCCCGGCACTGCGCTGTCAGAGTTCATTTCCTGAAGCGGCAGATCTTTGAGGGCGTAGTACCTGAACTTCAGCAGGTCAGGGTCGTCGCCTGTGATGAAGAAAGTCGTGTCAATCGGCCAACAGGGAATAGGGGAGTAGTGGACAGCGCCAACGGTCCCTTTTCGCCCTATGACGATGGTCGGCCCATTAGTCAGCGGCGTATCGTGGAAACCGATAATGCCATTAGAGCCGATGACCGGCACGTCGCCTGACGGAATTCGGTCGTCAGTTCGGAGTCCCTTTCCATAGGTAAACGGTGCGAAGTCACCCAGTGTTACCTCGCGCCAGCCGTTCGACGGCGTATGCTCGGCCCCGTCTCCGTCCAAGGACAGAGGCGCCCTCTGCGACTCCACGATCTGCCTGAAGGGGTCTCCAATCCGGCTTAAGTCCACAACGTCAACCGTGTAGGGGAGGGTTGAGTCCCCGAACGCGTCCTTCAGAGTGCCGAGCAACTTGTGGGTGAGCCTGGTTTCGCACTCCAAGGCTAGGTCCAGGTCTGAAGAGTCTTTTGTGGTCCAGTTGGCGCGGCTGCCGAACACCCAGACCTTGACACCCACAGGCAGATACTCGCGCAGGATGCCCTGCACGATTGCAAGGTGGTCCGGCCTGATATCCACAGGGCTAGTCAAGGGCCTCGCTCCTCTCATGCAGCCGATTCAGGAGATAGCGGGCCTCTTGGAGGAAGTCCGGAACGCTCTCGAACACCTCCTGCGCCTTCTCTTCGTTGTAGGTATGGCTGGTCGTCCCACGGTTCCTGCGAAACTCAAGCCACTCAGGGAGTTCGGACCTGAGCAGGGCTTGCCTGTACGCTTCACGTATCACGTCATTGAAGACGAGTTCGTCTATTTCTGACGGATTGGCTGAGGCTAGCTCAAGATAGCGCTTCAGCATTCTGAAGGAGAGCTCGTAGGTGAACTCGAACGCTTGGATTACGGCTGCCCTCAGATGCCTCTTGAGTCTAGGGTGGCTCAAAGCCAAGTCGGAGTTGTAGATGTCCAGGGCTTCTTCCAACTGGGCAACAGCGTCTTCCATCGGTGTTAGGTCCAGCTTCATCAACGTCTCCTATAGCCCGAATCCCAGATGCGTCAGGTTCGCTTCGATCTCCGCGTCCAACCGGTGTGCCTCGGCCTGCTGCTCACGCCACTGGCCGGCAAGGCGGGCCATCTTCTCCGCGAAGGGTTCGCCGTCGTCCTCCTGCGGCTCCGCGCCGACGTAGCGGCCGGGGGTGAGGACGTGGCCGTGCTTGCGGACCTCCTCCAGGGACGCGCTCTTGCAAAAGCCGGGAACGTCGGCATACTCGCCGGAGTCTTCCTCGCCGCGCCAGGCGTGGTAGGTCTCGGCGATGCGGGCGATGTCGGCGCCGGTCAACTCCCGGTGGGTGCGGTCCACCATGCGGCCCAGCTTGCGGGCGTCGACGAAGAGGATTTCGCCCCGCCGGTCCCGGTGTTTGCCGCCCCTGCGGTCCCTAGCCAGAAACCAGAGACAGACGGGTATCTGCGTGGAGTAGAAGAGCTGGCCGGGCAGGGCCACCATGCAGTCCACCAGGTCCGCCTCGATGAGGTTCTTCCGGATCTCGCCCTCCCCCGACTGGTTCGACGACATGGAGCCGTTGGCAAGGACGAAGCCGGCAGCGCCGCGCGGCGACAGGTGGTATAGGAAGTGCTGCACCCAGGCGAAGTTGGCGTTGCCCGTGGGCGGGACGCCGTGCTGCCACCGTTTGTCGTCCCGCAGCCGGTCGCCGCCCCAGTCGGAGACGTTGAAGGGCGGATTGGCGAGGATGTAGTCGGCGCGCAGATCGGGGTGGCGGTCATTGTGGAAGCTGTCGCCGTGGGCGATCTTGTCGTGGTCGATGCCCCGGATAGCCAGGTTCATCTTGGCCAGCTTCCAGGTCGTGTGGTTGGACTCCTGGCCCCAGATGGAGATGTCGCCCCTAGCCTTCCCGCCGTTGCCGTTGCCGGTGGTGTGGGCATGGATGAACTCCAGCGACTGGACGAACATGCCGGAGGAGCCGCAGCAGGGGTCATAGACGCGGCCCTGGTAGGGTTCCAGCATCTCAACCAAGAGCTTGACGACGCAACGCGGGGTGTAGAACTCGCCGCCCTTCTTCCCCTCGGCGCTGGCGAACTGGGAGAGGAAGTACTCGTACACCCGGCCCAGCACATCCTTCGAGCGGGCTTCCACGTCCCCAACCCGGATGTTGGTGATCATGTCGATGAGCTGGCCGAGGCGGGTCTTGTCGAGGGCGGAACGGGCGTAGTCCTTGGGCAGCACGTCCTTGAGCGCCGGGTTGTCCCGCTCGACGGCGGTCATGGCGTCGTCCACCAACTGGCCGATGATCGGCTGCCGCGCCTGCGCCTTGAGGTGAGACCAACGGGCCTCCGGCGGGACCCAGAAGATGTTCTCGCCTCGGTATTCATCCATGTCCTCCGGGTCGTACCCATCTGCCGTCTTCGACTCTAACCACGCGTGCAGTTCCTGAAAGGCGTCGGAAATGTACTTGAGGAAGATGAGGCCGAGGACAACGTGCTTGTACTCGGCGGAGTCCATGCTGCCCCGGAGGGCGTCGGCCATCCTCCACAGCTCTGCTTCGTAGCCTGTCAGAGCGCCGCTGCTCGATTCGGCGTCCACGCCGGAAGCCGTCCGTCCCCGTCGTGCAGTCGTCATGATGCACCACCCCCACGCTTGCCCTTGGATCGCCACCTGTCTACTTCGCGTCTGGGATTCTTGCCATCCGGTCCGTAGCCGTGATGGACCAGGAAGCCGGGCACTCCGCCGTACTCAACGGATATCACCGCGGACTCGGCGGTCTTGTCGTGGCCGGGCAGGAAGAACGAGCCGATCGTCGTCTCCGCACCGCAGCCACACCAGCATTCGCCGGTTGGGAGCAGGCGTTTGGTTGAAGCCATTCTCATATCTCCCGAAACGAGACTATTGGAATGCCCTTGGACACTGTCCAAGGATACGTTCCTAGGTGCTTCCGAGTCAATGCGGAATGGGGAGTTTGATGCCTCACGTCCCTCCTTATGGCCGTGCTCAGGGGCGCTACAACCTATCTCCCAGCCCATCGCAGCCGCTCTAACCAGCAACTCTTTTGCCCTCACCACAAGATTGGACTCGACACAATGGCTTGCAAGGCATTACATACCCCGGTTTTTCCGTTCACAATGGGATGTTGGTTAACTGCTTACTAAAGCAATCCGCGACTATGGCACAGATGGGAACGAGGACCTCTAATATGGCTGCGTCCAGCCGACAGCTGCTCGACGCCCTCAGCCGGACCCCGTTCGTCGACTCGGCGGAGCTAGCGCTCATTCTCGGCGAGCCGCACGCCACCGTCCACCGAACCCTGAGCAACCTGCTGGCCGAAGGCATCGTGGGGAGGGTGAGCCACGGCACAGCGCACCTGACGTCGAGCCAGAGATACCACCTGACGGCCAGTGGTGTCAGAGAGGCTGCTGACTTTCTTGGCTTCGACACTCCCTCGGATTTCGTGCGGGCCTACCCCATGTCCAGGGAGTGGCTGACGCTGCTCATCCGACGGATGGACGCGGTGGCCTCCGTCTATCGACTGGCCGCGTCTCTCTCCCCCGGCATCGACGGGCTACGGACGCGCGTGGAGTTCCATCGCAGGGGGCGCTTCGACGCCACCATCACCCTCCACGACGGCCGCAGCTTCGGCGTGGTGCGCCAGGGGCTCGCCCTGCGCCGCCGGTCTCTCTACGACCGGCTGAGGGCAATAGCGCAGTACGACTACAGCCGACGTCCGGGCACCGTCCTGGTCCTTGTGCCCAGCGCATGGGAGCTGCGGCTGACGGGGAGGTTCTGCATCAACAACGACCTCCGTGACTGCTACGTTGCCGTGGAGTCCAAGGACGCTCTCGAAAGACATGACCTTCGCCCCTGGTGCGAACCCACCGGGCTGTTTGGACTCACGGACTACACGTTGGAGACCGTGGTTTCCCACGGCAGGCGCGGCGGAGGGTCTGGCATCCAGTCGCCGGAGCGGAAACGGGCGTCCATTCCCCGTCCAGAGCGGATGGCGCAGGCCGCGCCGGCCTTCGGACTGAGCCCCTCGGAGAAACGGACGCTGGACCTCATCACCGACCACCCGATGATCCCCCGTGAGCACCTGGCAACCTGGCTCGGCATCTCGGAGGGAAGGGTCAGCCAGATGACCCACAGCCTCGTGAAGATCTGGGGCCTTGTCGAAAGACTAGGCAAACGCGGCGACGTTCGCTACACCCTGTCCGACGAAGGCATACGCTACGCCACCCACCGGGACCGGGCCGAGCTCCCGACCACGCGGGGCATCTGGAGCACGGAACTCACCACCGACAAAGAGGGCCGCCGCCGTCACGTGGGGCACCGCATCGAGACGTGGGTGAGGCAGACGAAGCACGCCGATGGCATCACCTGGTTCCTCTCAAAGCTGGAGGCGGAGACTCGGGAAGACCCCAGCAGTGGGCTGGAGTGGTCCGTCCCCACTGCCAGGACAGACCGGGCCTACAACTGGGGGGATTCCGCCATCGCCCCCGACGCGGTGGGTCAGATGACCGCCCAGGGCCTTCGGATACCGTTCTACCTTGAGCACGAACTGCGAGCCCGCCACCCCAGGGGAGTCATAGCCCGCCTGAGACCCTATGAAAGCTACTACTGGTCGCCCGAGCATAAGGACGATCAGCCGCCGTACCCCGTCACGCTGTTCGTCGTGGACACCGAGGAGGTGGAGGAGACGTACGTGAACACCGCAGCCCTCAGAAGCCGGATGTCCCTGCCCATCCTGGTGTCCTGCATCCCCGTCCTGTCAGACACAGGAATTCTCGGACCGTCATGGCGTCCACTGTGGGAACCGGAGTCCCAGAGGTTGCCACTGTCCGGGCTGAACGCCTACCAGTGGGACTCACTCTACCACCGGATGCGCCCTGTCCTGTAGGGTCCTATAGGGGGTGACATATAGATAGCGCTGACACATCGCTATCTGCCCTCCATGCCGTCTGGGGGTACAAGAACGGGGCATCCGCCCCGATTTCGGGGGTGTTCCGAGGGCAAAATCACCCTGATTTCAGCTACGAAACGGGGCCGACGCATCGCCTGACCGGTCAGGGTACAGAATGGGAAGCTGTGCTAAAATAATGACCGAGCCTGATGACCACCGGATTGCACTTTTGCAACCCTGACGTGTCAGCCTGTAGAGGCGAGACAGCTACGAGTGAACCTGTTCGGCGAGTCCGGCGAGTCGATTCGGACAGGATTCGGCCTATCGAAGGCATCCGCGGTCCTGTTTGGCCCATCGGTCTTGGCACGAAACGATGCGGGGGTGGGCGACACGATTTTGGAGCGCGGGGCAATAGCGGACATCCTGGGCCACTCAGCTAGGGATCTGCGCCCAATTTGGGGTCATCTGGCTGAAACGAGTGAACACTTTGACGAAAGGGCTGGTTCCGGCGAAAAAGGGATGAAATTGCAAAAGCGGGCCACTCCCGTAGAGGATGGAAATGAGTGACGGACGGGCATCGAGGGCCGACGACGGCCAGCCCGACCTCAAATGGGTCGTGGACTGGCTCGTCGAGCGGGAGGGACAGCGCAAGACGGCGGTCCTCCTGGGCGTGAACCGGAAGACGGTGGCCCTGGCCCTGCGCCGGGAGCGGTTGACGGGCAGGATGAACCTGGCCGTGCGGCGGCTCATGTCCAGCATGGACGACCCGGGGTGGGAGAGGACGACGCCGGTGGACAGGTTGGAGGCGAGGATACAGGTGGCGCTGGAGGTGGCCGACGAGCTGGCGACGCTGGTGGAGAGCCTGACACAGCGCATGGAGGCCCTGGAGGCGGCGCAGAAGCCCGAAGACGACGCTATGGGCCAGGAGCCGGCGGATGCTGCGACCGACGCCGGGGGCCGAGGTCTGTTCAACTGGAGGCGGAGGCGTCAGCCGTAGGGCGAGGAGAAGAGCGATGGATGAGCGGGTCCGCTGGGTAACGAAGGCGGAGGCGGCTGAGGAGCTGGAGGTCTCCCTCTCGACACTGGACCGGATGATCCGCAGGGGGGAGGCAGAGGTCCGCAGGGAGGGGCGCCGCGTCTACGTGCGGATGGAGGGCGAGTACATCAGCGACGAGGATCTGCTGCGCCGGGCCGTCGCTAGGGAGCGGGAGCTTGAGCGTACGGTGCGGGAGTTGGAGCAGCAGTCGGTCGAGTTGAGGCAGAGAGCGTCCGATCTGGAGCGGGAGCGGGACGAGGCCAGGGAGTCCGCCTCCGCCGGCAGGCTGGATTACCACGAGCTTGAGCAGGAGCACCGCAAGGAGGTCGCGGCGCACAAGGATACAAGGGACGTGCTCAACGCGGCCCGTGTGACCGCCTTCCTACTGTTGGCGCTTCTGATCGGCAGCGTTCTCCTGTGGTGGTTCGTGTTGAGGTAGGGGCAGCGCCGTCGGCAAGAGTTGTATAAGGAACACTCTGGTCTTGTTCGTCGGCCGGAGGTTGAATTTGACCCAGGTGGGAGTCTACTCTAAGGTTCACTCCAACTACTGGGGAGGATGAGAGGGAACATATGCCTGCGAAGATAACAGCAACCGAGAAGAATTTGGTTCAGGTCTTTAGCGATAACTACTTCTTTGAAATCCCTCTATACCAGCGTCCTTACGCATGGACCGATGAACATGTCGAAGAGTTGCTGGACGATCTTATAGACGCAATGAGGCGGGACAGTGATGCGCCGTATTTCTTGGGAAGCATAGTTCTAATCAAGAGCGACGACAATCCAAAGAGTGAAGTCGTCGACGGTCAGCAACGATTGACGACGCTCACGATGTTGCTTTGTGTGCTGCGAGACATCTCTAGCGACAACAACCTTGACGATTTTATTCGTCAGGCCGGCAACGAGTTCAAAGGTACTGAGGACAGATATCGTCTCAGTGCCAGGCGACGGGACCGAAGCTTTTTCGAAGAGCATATCCAGAGGATGCATAGCCTCGAAGGCTTTGTTCAACTCGATCCTGCGACATTCTCAGACAGTCAAAGGCACATGTTCGAAAATGTAGGATACCTGAAACGTGAGCTTCTCAAGCTCGATGACTGGGAGCGGCGCAAGCTTGCCACATACGTTGCCCAGAAGTGTTTCTTAGTGGTGGTCTCCGCGTCCGATGGGGATTCTGCACGCCGGATATTCTCGGTAATGAACAACAGAGGCCTCGACCTGTCTCCTACTGACGTCCTTAAGGCCGTAGTCCTAGACGCCATCACAAACTCTCAATCTCAGGATGAGTACGCCGTTAGATGGGAAAGCATTGAGGAAGAGCTTGGCCGGGACGACTTTAGGGATCTCTTTGCGCACATAAGGATGATATACCGAAAAGATAAACTGCGCGGTTCGTTGGAGAACGAATTCCAGACTTACGTCCTAACTGGCTTAACCTCAAAGAAGGCGATTGACTTCGTCGATGACGAACTGGAACCCTATGCTGACGCTTACGAGATAGTGTCAAGGGCGTCGTACGAAAGCACTGAGGACGCCGAGAAAGTGAATGCTCTCTTACGTCATTTGAACAGACTCGATAACTTTGACTGGATACCTCCGGCAATAGCCTACTTTCGGTTGAGAAAGGGCCAAACTGGTCGACTCTTGGAGTTCACCCGCAACCTGGATCGGCTTGCTTATGGGTTGTTCATTCGACGTGCAAACATCAACGAACGTACTGATCGGTATGCACAGGTGATCAGCGCCATTGAGAGCGAGGACGGGCTATTTGAAGGGAGCAGCCCTCTCGAGCTTTCGCCCGAGGAAAAGACCGAAATCCTGGACAGACTCGACGGAGACATCTATAGCCAGGTCCGCCTCCGTACTCCCCTATTGCTGCGGTTGGACAGCGTTGTAGCGGAAGAGGGAGCCAGTTATCAGCATCCGATAGTCAGCATTGAGCACGTCTTGCCACAGAATCCGGGGGATGACTCTCA
Organism: Dehalococcoidia bacterium; assembly: GCA_965261835.1. Taxonomy (GTDB): domain Bacteria; phylum Chloroflexota; class Dehalococcoidia; order SHYD01; family SHYD01. The sequence goes on from OZ253478.1 coordinate 1,455,224, forward strand.
GTGGGTGAAATGGTTCCCGGACGAGGAAGATCGTAAGCGTTGGACGCATCGGCTCGCGAATCTCGTCTTGCTGTCGCGCCGAAAGAATTCACGGGCGTCAAACTACGAGTTCGAGCGGAAAAAGAGCGAATACTTTCAGAAGCACGGGACGACCACCTTCGCACTGACTACGAAGGTCGTGGACAAATCTGAATGGACGCTAACTGTCCTAAAGTGTCGCCAGCAAGAGCTGATCGGCGCACTCAGGAAGCATTGGCGGCTCTGAATAACAAGAACCGCTCCAAATAGCAGAGCCCACTGGTCTTCGACAACCGCCGGTCGATAACTGCCCGACCATTCAAGAAAGATGCGGGCGCAACTCCACACGCGTCGCATAAGGGCCATTTGTCCACAGATACTAGGAGAAGATATTGGAAGGCAATGATCGAACTTGGATAGTGCCGAATACGACGAAACTAATGTCCCTGGACATTGCGATGCCGACGGTAAGAACTACTCTGCCCAGCGGATTAGTCGTTACGTTTAAGGACCCGGAACAGATTGACCCTGAAGCCATTGAGAGATACATAGAAATCTACCGAGCCGTGTGTTACGGCACCAAACACGAAATTTGGGGGTTTGCATCTATACTCAATGAGGTGTTTGTGTCCCCGCTATCGACAGTTGAGGTGGAAGAGAACGGAGAAGATTTACACAACCTGTTCATACCTATCCTCGACTCGCTTGACGACCGAAAATGGGGTTCGCAAATGGTAACTCGGCCTTATGATGAGCTGGATCACGAGAATTCCATATTCGCTGGGTTCTGGCGCAGTTGGGGCATAGCGGTGCGCAGTGCTATATCGCAGGGCTGTATAGACGACGCAGTTCCCCTGAGCAGCATGAGCCAACTGTTAGTAGAGTATGCAGGGAGCGCGGAGGTATTGTACAAGTGGCATCGCCACCCTAAAGGTGAACTAATTGCTTTGCCCGTGTGGGTGAGGAATTGGTTTCATCACACGGAGAATGCCTTTGAACCTACTCCTCCAAGTAGGCATGAGATACGCAAGGCTGCTATGGAGCTCCTGAAATTGAGCTCTGTCTTAGAAATGACGGAGGATGCGCGACGAGCGGAGACACACCGCGAGCAAATTGGAGAAACAACTAGGATTGAGTATCAATGGTTGAATATGCAAGTCTATATGAATGAAGGACGGAACGAAATAACAGTTTGCCAACTGGGCGTGTTCGATAGCTGGAAAATTGAACGACGATATAGCGACTTCCATGATAGCGGTGAGGAGTTGGTTGACTTCTCACTGAAATTGAAACAGAAAGCGAAGTCCAAATCGTAGTGCCAAGGGGCTTCCCTTGACAACACACCCTCCTATGGTCGATGATGTCAAGAGTAAGACAGCTTATGACTAACCGACTCATCAACAGGAACACCAAGACGATCACCTTCTCCCTGCCGCCTGACATGGCAGACCAAGTGCAGGACGTGATGCGCGACGAGGGGCGCACCATGAGCGAGCTTATCCGGGAGGCCCTTCGCAACTACATGGAAGAGCGGGAGTGGCTCAGGACCATCCGGTACGAGAGACTTCGCGCTCGGCATGCCGAGCAGGAAGATTCGCAGGGAGAATGAAGGAGGACTGCATGAAGAAGAAGCACCTACAGCCGCTCACACCGGCGGCGCTCTACGCCAGGGTGTCCAGCGACAGGCAGGACGTGGACCTGTCCGTGTCCGCCCAGATGCGGGCACTCAAAGAGTACGCCAAGGCCAACGACTACTCCGTGGCCCGCGAGTACGTGGACGAGGCCGAGAGCGGCCGCGTCGCCGACCGGCCCCAGTTCAGGGAGATGATCGAGGAGGGCGGCAAGCCGAAGGCCCCCTTCGACGTGATTCTCGTATGGAAGTTTTCGAGGTTCACCAGGAAGCGCGAGCACGCCGTGGCCTTCAAGTCCCAGCTGCGGCGCAAGGGAATCCGCGTGGTGTCCATCACCGAGCAGGCCGAGGACAACGCCACCGGCAGGCTGCTTGAGGGCATCATCGAGAGCGTGGACGAATATTACAGCGAGAATCTTGCCCAGGAAGTCGTCCGGGGGATGAGGGAGGCCGCTTCGAGAGGCTTCTTCCTAGGCTCGAACGCCCCCTTCGGCTACAGGAAGGTCAAGGTCAGCGACGGGGCGAAGGAGCGCCCCACGCTGGAGGTTGACCCTGCCACAGCCCCCGTGGTGCGGGAGGTATTCGAGAAGTCCCTGCGGGGCAGCGGCCTGAAGGAGCTATGCAAGGAGCTGAACGACCGGGGCATCACCAACCGGGGCAAGCGCTGGTACAAGGGAACGCTCCACTACGTGCTGCGAAACGAGGCGTACACCGGAACCGCCGTCTGGGGCAAGACGAGCAAGGGCCAGGAGGCCCAGGACCCTGTAAGGGTAGAGGGAGCGTGGCCTACCTTGGTTTCCAGGGAGCTGTTCGACGACGTGCAGCAGGCGATGAGCGACCGCGCCCCGAAGGTGCAGAGGCCCGGTAGAGTGGGTAGCCAGTACCTTCTGAGCGGTCTGCTCAAGTGCGGAGTCTGCGGCAAGCCCTACTCGGCCCAGGGAGCCAAGAGCGGCCAGTTCGCCTACTACATCTGCGGCACCCTGTTCCGCGAGGGAGCCGGGACGTGCAGCGCACGCTACCTGAACGCCCCCAGGCTGGAGACGTTCGTGGTGGAGAAGATCAGGGAGAGGATTCTGAACGAGGAGACCATCGTGGCGCTGGTGACGCTGGTGGCCGAGGAGATCGACGCGATGGCCGGAGAGTTGTCCGGCAGGCTGGAGGTCGTCGAGGCCGAGCTATCCGACGTGCGGAAGCGTCTTGAGAAGCTCTACGAGGCCATTGAGACCAGCGAGCTGACCCTGGAGGTCCTGTCGCCCCGCATCATGTCTCTGAGGCACCGTGAGGAGCAGCTGGAGGCTGCGAGAGAGGACGCCGAGACCCAGCTTGAGCAGCGCAGGGTTGCCCTTCCCGACACCGAGGAGATAGTACGGTACGTCGCCGACTTCCGGGACTTCCTGAAGGATGGGACGATCCCCGAGCGCAAGGCGCTCATCCGCAACTTCGTGGAGGGCATCGAGGTGATGGGAGACGAGGCGACGCTGACGTACACGGTGCCCATGCCGAGCGACGGGGCGACCTCGGAATCGGCGTCGGTTCTTGATTTCGTCAAGTCCGGCCCACCAAACTTGACGATAGACAGAACCATCTTCGAGATGTGGCTGGTTCCGGCAGGCTCATCAAAGTCTGCTACCGTATGATCATGGCACGGTGGCTTGGGGGGTCTTGCAGCCCGTGATTGCAGCACACATCCTGCCGTAGCGTCAAAGTTCATAGTGCGGTAGACTCCGGTTCATGTGTTCCGACCCGGGCGTACAGTTCACAACTTCTCAACTGGTGCAGTCGCTGTTCTTCTAGGTGGAGCGCCCGGCCAAAGGGTCGGTCAGCCTGAAGAGCCGCAGCGCAATGCCCAAGTCTGAACTTAAAGGATGCGGACCGCCCACAATGCTGGACAAGTTCAGTTGGCTTCACCTTTCTGATTTTCATTTCCGGGCTGATGGTGACCTCTTCAGCCAAGAAGTCTCCGCAGGCGCCATATTGGGCGACCTTCCTTCGAGGCTATCCAGCGAACACCCTCTGCAATTCGTTGTTGTTACAGGCGACATCGCATTCTCAGGAAAGCCCAGTGAGTACGACCTGGCCGCAGAGTTCTTCAAATCGCTCGCTTGCACGCTGGGCCTGGGTATGGATCGCATCTTCGTTGTCCCTGGCAACCACGATGTGGATAGAAGTTTGCAGGACTACCTATACGAGGGGGTCCTGCAGAAGCTCACGAACCAGCAGGCGGTCGATGAGTTCATTGGACACGAGACCGACCGAACCGCACTGCTAGAGAGGCAGTCCGCATTCCGTGCCTTCCAAGATCTACTGTTCGTCGACGGAGCACCGACGTCGACGGATGACAAACTGGCTCGCGTCCGGACTCTCGACCTAGACGGACTCAGAATCTGTGTCTTGGAATTGAACTCTGCCTGGCTCTCCGGAAGTAAAGATCGGGCTGGCCGACTCCTAATCGGCGAGAGGCAAATGATTAACGCCTTGGCCGTGGCAGAGAAGTGTCAACCACATCTCACGATTTCCTTGATGCACCATCCTATAGATTGGCTCTCGGAATTCGATCAACTGTCTTGCACCGGGCGGCTCCTACCACGCCTACACATTTCTCACTGTGGTCACCTCCACCATCATGAAGTGTCCGTAAGACTATTGCCTGGTGCGGAATGCCTTCTAGTGACTGCCGGCTCAAGTCACGCGTCGCGCTACTACGGGAATTCGTACAATCTAGTCGAATTCGAGGTTGGGTCCGCTGAGTGCCAAGTGCGTAAGTTTGAGTACATGACCGAGACGGGTGTTTTCAGAGAGTTACCAGCTTCGAAGTACGGCATTAGTCTAGGAGACTCTTCTATCACAAGATCTGCACAGGTCGCGGCAGCTCTTCGCGAAATCGATCCGTCTGTCCAGCCCTATGCAGACTACTTGGCCGCTCTTATAACAGGTGAGATGAATGAGGTGCCGATTAAACTAGGCGATGGAAGCTGGATTTTAGCTTCCCGCGATTTCCCTATGGAATCCCAGCTCGCAGAGGTTCAGGAGTTCCTACGAATACCGAATATGCTGCGAACTTATTATGAGATTCCGCTATTGGAGTCGATGGCACTTCACAAGGTTGTGATATTGGAACTAACGAGCCTTATCGCTCGAATCGAAGCAGAGAGCCGGGAGTTCGCTGATATGCTAGGCAGCCATGTGGTGCAAGCGAAGAAACTGACCGGAATCGAAATACGGGAAACATCCCCGTACCAAGTCCAGCATCTTGATGATCTCGCCTTCAGCGGTGAGTGGCAAGACCTCGCTGAGGCGTCGAGACGATACCTCACTTCTATGTCCGAGGAAGTACAGAGCGCAGCTCGACGCAGACTCTCATGGGCCCTCTTGAGATCCGAAGAACAGACGGACCGGATCGAGGGACTCACACGCGCATGCGATATCCTCAAGGAGCCATGGGCGGGATTCAAAGACTATATAGTAGCATCAGCTGGAGCAACATCACTTGGTGACAACGAGCGTGCCGTGAGTACTGCGGCGATTGCTCTGGGAAATTGGCCGGGCGAGCCTGAACTCCTTGCGTATTGCCGAACGCTTGCTGTGCAAACAGGGAGCCAACAACTCGCACAGTTGTTGAGCTGAAGTGGAGTGAGTTACCAATGACAAACGGAGTGCATCGGTTCGAGGTGGAGATTGAATTCGAAAGCGTCCTTAGGGCGTTGTCAACCGAAATCTACTCCACGCCCCACGCTTTTCTCCGTGAGAACCTACAGAATGCTATTGACGCTTGCAGGATGCAAGCACTACGCCAAAAGACTTCCACAGATGACCCATCACTAAGAATCGATATTACCGTCAATGGCAATTCCGTTCAGGTCCGCGACCGCGGTATCGGTATGTCCCCTGAGGATTTGCGAAATCTGTTCTGGAGAATTGGAGCGAGCGGCAAACGCACAGAGGAGGCACGCGAGGCAGGATGTGTCGGTCGGTTCGGGATTGGAGGGTTCGCAAATTTTGGTGTTTGCGAGACCCTCATAGTCACTTCGCAGGCTGAGAACGAACCCGGCGAGCGCACAGAGCTCAGCCGGTCCGACATAGAGGTTGTCGTCGGCAGACCGAAAGTTACGCAACAGCCATCCGACCAGGCTTCACCCCGTGGGACCATTGTTGAAGGGATCTTACCCACGCCTGCACAATTGGACGAGCTTAGACAGTACGCACAAGAGATAGTGCGTTTCTGCCGTGAACCTATATACTTCAATAACGCGTTGATATCAGGAAATGAAATCAGCGTGGGTCCAGATCCGAAGGTTTCGGGCAGTTCTCTGACATCGTCCCACAACGGTATCAATGTCACAGGCACTATGTACGAGACTAGCGGCGGGACGCTTGCTGCCAACCTTGAAGTATTATCGACTGGAATAGATCAAAGCTATGTCACTGGTGTGCTTCGCTTTGAAGGTAACGGTATCGACATCCTCAGGCGAGGCTTCAAGCTCTGTTCGACAACTGTTGCTACCGGGATCGGTGTTTCAGGGTTCATTGACTGCGACCTACTGTCGCCGACCGCGGGCAGAGACTCCTTGGACGCTAAATCGAGCGCGCTCGTGGCTAACATTATAGCGGCATTGGAACATGCAGCAGTGTTGGCTGTCTTGAAATCGAGTGAGTTGATTGACCAGCACACCCGGATCTTCCGTTACGTCAGGTCGAGGGGACTCGTTGACCTCCTAGGGAATGTGATTGTCCAGTCGGCATATGGGCAGTCGCTTACTCTAAATGAAATAAACGCACAGGCGAATCAGGGATCGAAGATCTACTTCACGACTTCTTACAACCCGACACTCACGAATATCTTGCACGCTCGCGGCGACATTGTAGTGCAACTTCCTAGCGATCGTCACAAGGCAGCGGCAATTCAAGATTACCTTTCGTCCATAGGTGCGACTCACCTTGCAGGACATGTGGAGTGCAAAGAAGAGTACACGGACCTCAGTAGATTTGAAAAGGCGTTCTTGGGCGAGTTGTCCGAGACGATTGCAGACGGATATCATGTCCGAGATGTAAAGCTAACGCCGGGTTGCTTGACCGAAGACATCCCTGCACTTGTGACCAACGCCGCATCAAGGGCGGGTACGCCGATTCATGTCTACATCGACACTCGGCACCCGGAAGTTCTGAAGCTTGGTCGGCTCGGGATGACATCGCTGTTCCGTTCGATGGTATCGGCATTTTGCCGTGAGTACCTCGGACCTGCCCTACGGTCTAGGAGTCCGAAGTTCTTCGGCAATGGTGCAGTCAATCTCGATTGGCTCGTTGAGCATCAGTCAGAAGCTTGGATTCTCCTGACGGGTGACATCGCCGTTTTGAACAGAACTGCCCGGCCACAAGTTGTCACCGCATCTGACATTCAGGTTATAACGATCTCGGCGGAGGAGGGAGCCCAATCACCCGATGCGAGAGATGTCAGTGCCGAACCTAAGCTCGTTAAAATTGAGGGTGGTGAGGATTTTGGGGAACATGATGGCTACTATTTGAGAATTCCCAATGGGGCAACATCGGCATTCGGTGACCTGATCGTCGACTGCGATGATCGCGGAGCAATATGGATGGGCAATAGAATCTCACTTGTGGCATCCGATGCAATCAGCACGGCGTTTCACTTCGATATCCAACTCGGCCGCCTGCTAGTGACTACTGGCACTGGATTGCTATCCCACGGGGCAGTCGAGTTGGATAGACGTATCCAGCAACTCTTTGAAGGACTTTACTTTCCAGTCCCAACTGAGTTGGAAGAATATCTCATTCCGGTTGGTGATCAGGAGATCCACATCAAGGTTCAATGTGATTTGGTCGACTTCGCTGGCTTAAGAGGCTGGGAAGCCCGCGACGAGTCAGGATAACAAGTTCCTCCATCCATCGTACTTTACCGCAGGGGTTCAGCGAAGCCTGAGCTACTCAGACAGGGCGTAGTCACACTCACCAACAACCCCCATGCACAGCGGTTCCCTTGTGGCATCTACCAGACGTGCGCGAAGGGGTAGGATACATGGTCTTGGCTGGTGTCTCCCATCACACGCTGGTCCCGCGTCCAACGCCGCCGCTTTCGTAGACGCGCTGCGGCAACGGAATGTGTTGACTGTACCCGGCAGGGGTTCGGCACCCAGGCCATTTCCGCATTTCTTGCTGCGTGGAAGACCGGGTGCTAGCGGGTGCATTGGAGGGCTGCGGGAATGCTGCGGCCCAGTTTGGCCTATAAGCTTCCGAGGCGGGGTAAGCGGCCTTCACCTAGAAGACCTACCACAGCAACCCCGGGAGCGCTCACTCCCCCAGATTAATCACTATGTTGTCTGGACCCCTCGAGAGCACCGCCTCAGCAGGTTCGTCGGTTACGTTCCCTTCAATATGGGGCATATGAGCTGGCACGAAAATAAAGTCCCCTGGGCCAGCGTCCACGTATTCTTCGAAATTATCTCCGAAGTAGACCCGGATCTGGCCGCTCAACACGTAGGCTGCGGCCTCCGCTGACCGTGAGTGGCGCTTCACAAGCCAGTCTGCGGCACCCCTCCCGCCTCCTTCGGTATCCGGTCCTGCTCGCTAACCGGCGGCGGCTGCCCCTTCTGCCAGCAGGTACGGTAGCAGCCGCTGTCCCTGTGAACTGCGCAAGCCCCGGTTTTCCGTGCCTCTACGCACCGGCCTGGTCAGTCGTAGTTGTAACGCCTGGGGACAAATTGACACAATACTGGTACACAAAAAGGCTTCAATAACACACATATGATATAGTAACCGTCTGTAATAGAAGTCGGTCTTCAACCAATGAATTTTGGAGATGTTCGCTTGGCGTTCGATAAGCAACTGCCTGAACTAGAGACAGCAGGCGACCCTGCCCCGACTGCAGCAGCGCCCGCGTTTGAGGCCGCCATAGCCGAGGTGCCTAGCACAAATATGCTACCCCTCCCCCACGATTTTCGTCACCTTGCATCCCCGCCAAGTCCGTTTCCTACCGGAATGGACAGGCCCCACTACTACCATCACGCCGGGCGACTCCGTCAGGGTGATAGCGAGGCGGTTGAATGCTACGCTCGGCACGCTCAATATGATCGGGCAACCGGCTTATGACTTCATTATCGCGTGAAAACCGATGAGGGCACGCCACCGCTCATTCCGATTTTGAGTACGTCGATTGGGCCACACAGAGCAACAACGACTTGGCGGCGGCGTATGCGCTTCCGCGGCTGAAGTTTGACTCGGACACTTCCGGTGCAGCGGCAGTATGCGCCACCGTGAGGTCCGGCGCCACCCATCGCAACCAGGAGATCTGACAATGCGCGCGCTAATCACAGTAATCCCGATCATAGCTCTTATCCTGTCAATTACTGCCTGCCAGGGAGCCGCCGGGCCCGCTGGGGGGCAGGGGGCTCACGGGCCGCAGGGCTCCTCAGGCGCACCCGGATCAGCCGGACCTCCAGGGCCCGCGGGCGCACCCGGGCTCGCTGGGGGGCAGGGGCCTCACGGGCCGCAGGGCTCCTCAGGCGCACCCGGGCTCGCTGGGGGGCAGGGGGCTCACGGGCCGCAGGGCTCCTCAGGCGCACCCGGACCAGCCGGACCTCCAGGGCCCGCGGGCGCACCTGCCCTCGTGGATGAGGCCACCGTCGCGTCTCTCATTGAGCAGATACAGGAGCAGTTGGACACGGGTTATGCCACGGCGACCGTACCTCCCAAGTCGACGCCCGCCGACTACACCAAGTTCCTAGTAAGAGACGCCATCAGCAGATACGCATCGGAAGGACTAGATGCCACCGTCGCCTACTACAACACCAAGGAGAGTGTTGACGGCCAGTGGTACGTCTTCATCATCGATGATGAGAACCAGACCATCGTTGCTCATGCCCCCAACCCCGACCTGGTGGGTAAGCACAGCTCCCAGGCTCTGGGACCCAACTCCTACCCCACCGGGTCCGCCGTCGCCGCCACCGCCGACCAGGACGGCGCCTGGTTCGACTACACCTATGCCAATCCCGCCTCTGGCGTTGTGGAGACCAAGCACTCCTGGATGGTGACCCACGACGGCATTACCTTCGGCTCCGGCTGGTACGAACGCGGCCCCGGCAAGTCCGATGCCCCCGCCTACACCAAGGCCTTCGTGCAGCAGGCCACGAACCTCTACGTCGCCCTCGGCCTGGAGGAGACCGTCGCCTACTACAACACCAAGGAGAGTGTTGACGGCCAGTGGTACGTCTTCATCATCGATGATGAGAACCAGACCATCGTTGCTCATGCCCCCAACCCCGACCTGGTGGGTAAGCACAGCTCCCAGGCTCTGGGACCCAACTCCTACCCCACCGGGTCCGCCGTCGCCGCCACCGCCGACCAGGACGGCGCCTGGTTCGACTACACCTACCCCAATCCCGCCTCTGGCGTTGTGGAGACCAAGCACTCCTGGATGGTGACCCACGACGGCATTACCTTCGGCTCCGGCTGGTACGAACGCGGCCCCGGCAAGTCCGATGCCCCCGCCTACACCAAGGCCTTCGTGCAGCAGGCCACGAACCTCTACGTCGCCCTCGGCCTGGAGGAGACCGTCGCCTACTACAACACCAAGGCGAGTGTTGACGGCCAGTGGTACGTCTTCATCATCGATGATGAGAACCAGACCATCGTCGCTCATGCCCCCGACCCCGACCTGGTGGGTAAGCACAGCTCCCAGGCTCTGGGACCCAACTCCTACCCCACCGGGTCCGCCGTCGCCGCCACCGCCGACCAGGACGGCGCCTGGTTCGACTACACCTATGCCAATCCCGCCTCTGGCGTTGTGGAGACCAAGCACTCCTGGATGGTGACCCACGACGGCATTACCTTCGGCTCCGGCTGGTACGAACGCGGCCCCGGCAAGTCCGACGCCCCCGCCTACACCAAGGCCTTCGTGCAGCAGGCCACGAACCTCTACGTCGCCCTCGGCCTGGAGGAGACCGTCGCCTACTACAACACCAAGGAGAGTGTTGACGGCCAGTGGTACGTCTTCATCAGCGATGAGAACCAGACCATCGTCGCTCATGCCCCCAACCCCGACCTAGTGGGCCAGCACATCTCCCAGGCTCTGGGACCCAACTCCTACCCCACCGGGTCCGCCGTCGCCGCCTCCGCCGACCAGGACGGCGCCTGGTTCGACTACACCTATGCCAATCCCGCCTCTGGCGTTGTGGAGACCAAGCACTCCTGGGTGATCATCCACGACGGCATCACCTTCGGCTCCGGCTGGTACGAACGCGGCCCCGGCAAGTCCGACGCCCCCGCCTACACCAAGGCCTTCGTGCAGCAGGCCACGAACCTCTACGTCGCCCTCGGCCTGGAGGAGACCGTTGCCTACTACAACACCAAGGAGAGTGTTGACGGCCAGTGGTACGTCTTCATCATCGACCCAGACGGCTACACGATAGCCCACCATAACCCGCAGTTTCGAGGGCGTGATCCCAGCCTCCGGGTGGACGCCACGGGGTATTTCTATGGCGACGACTTACAGAGCGCCACTGAGGCGGGTCATTGGGTGGACTATGTGATGCTCAACCCGGAATCGGGCGAGAACCGTCAGAAGCACACTTGGATTGTGCGGCATGACGGACTGCTATTTGGGTCGGGCTGGTATGAGTAGTAGCAACCCGCCTCGAAACTAGGTAGCGTTCTACGATCCGGCCTTCATATTGAGACGGCCCACCGGAAAGTTCGCAGTACAGTACTCTTAGGCCCACCAAACTATACATAATCAAGAACTTTTGTGTTGAGGTTTGCTCTGAAGCTGTAACCGGACACTGGGAGGTCTCGATACAGGAAGGGGAGCCGATCAGGCGACCTCCTGATCCAGGAAGCGGTGTAGTCAAAGGGCCGCAAGCCGCAGCCTACGTCCTTCGCTCTGTTTGTGTGGGCGCTGCGCAATGCCCAGGAGCGGGATAGTCAAAGCTCAGGGCGCCTTCTACTTGTTCCCGGAGACGCCCATTGAGGACGACGCCGCTTACGTAGACGCGCTGCGGCAGCGGGATGTGTTGACTGTACCCCGGCAGGGGTTAGGCACCCAGGCCATTTCCGCATTTCATGCTGCGTGGAAGACAGGGTGCTAGATGGTGCATTGGAGGGCTTCGGGAACGCTGCGGCCCAGTTTGGCCTATAAGCTTCGGAGGCGGTGTAAGCAGCCTTCACCTAGAAGACCTACCACCGCAACCCCGGGGGCGCTCACTCGCCCAGATTAATCACTATGTTGTCTGGACCCCTCGAGAGCACCGCCTCAGCAGGTTCGTCGGTTACGTTCCCTTCAATATGGGGCATATGAGCTGGCACGAAAATAAAGTCCCCTGGGCCAGCGTCCACGTATTCTTCGAAATTTTCTCCGAAGTAGACCCGGATCTGGCCGCTCAACACGTAGGCAGCGGTCTCTGCCTCACCGTGGTGGTGTGGCGGTCCCAAGGTGTTAGGCACACAAGTCACGTGGCCTAACCAGATCTTGCCGGCGCCAACGGTGTTGGCGTCGATACCGGGCCTTCTGATCATACCCCGGGTTTGGATTGTGGTACTTGGGTCCTGCGTGCCATGGACTATCCGCGCCACATTGCCTTCAACGGTAGTGCTCATGATTGACCTCCTACCTCAACAAGAAATACCGGATCAAGTAGTGCTGAACAGCGAATGCAGGCCACCCCAGCTGAAACACCCTCCCGACCCTACGCTAAGACTCGCGCTAATCCTACGCCAACGGTCGCCGGCCTTCAAGCGTGTCATGCCCACCGGCGGACGGATACACCGAGAGCCAGCTCTTGCGCAGGGTGGCGCCAAGTGATCAACAAACCTTCTTTTGTTCGCAATTCAGTACACGTAGGCCCACCACTTCCAGCCAGCATGCCCCGAGAGCGTGGGGACAGGGCGAACCTTCTTGAGGCGAGAGTCCGGTTATACTATCGAATCCCGGCCCACCAGCTCTTCCGCCTTGGCCCGGTCTGCAGGGGCGGTGGACAAGGCAATGGTGGCGAAGCCGTCCATCCGGTCCAGAATGTGTAGGCTCTGAATGTTTATGCCGGCCTCGCTGAACCGCTGGGCCACTCGGGCCAGCGCGCCCGCCTCGTCCTTAAGCCGGATGAGCAGGGCATCGTCGGTAACCGCGGTGTAGCCTGCGTTGGTCAGCACGTGCAGAGCACGGTCGGGGTCGTCGGTGCTGATGATGACGTTGCCCTGCTCGCCGTTAACCTGGGTGTTGATGGTTTCCAGGTTAATATTGGCCTCGGCCAAGACGCGGGTAATGTCGGACAGGACTCCGACTTCATCCCTGACCATAATGACTATTCTCTCCATAGCAAGTCCTCCTTGAGCTTCTTTGAGGCGGGTCAACGGGAGCCGGCAGGCTAGAGCTGCGCAGGGACCAGCCATTCGTCCAACAACTCATCCACCAGCTTGCGGGTTACGTGGGGCATGGTAATCAGGTGCGCGATATCGCCATAGGGAGCCAACTGCCACTTGCGAATAATCGGCTGAGGCGGTTTGGGAAAGACCACCGTTACCGAGTTGCGGTTGCGCCAAGCAGGGATGCCGCGGTCGTTGAATCGCTCCACGGCGTACTCGGCGACGGCCAGCATTTCCGTTACAAGCTCCCGGAAGCCACCCGCCCCGTACTGCTCAAGTGCATACCATAGGACCAACGGCGTCCAGGCATTGCGGGATCCGGACAAAGTGGTGTCCATCACCCCCACGTATTCGACGGATCGGGCGATGCGAGCCACGTATTCGCGCTTGGTAAGGACGACTCCGCAGGGCAGGGGCGCGCCGATTAGCTTGTGCCCGCTGACCGCCAGGCTGTCGGCGCCAGCGTCGAACCCAAAGGGCTGCGGGTTCGGTACAAAGGGCAGAATCAGACCACTCAGGGCGGCGTCGGAGTGAATGTAGGAACGGGTGATAGCCAAGTCGTCCAGGATACGGCGCACGTGCTGCAGATCGTCCACGGCGCCCTTCATCGTCGTGCCGATATTAGCCATGATAATTACCGGCACGTCCCGGTTGATGCGGATAGTCTCGTAGAGGTCGTCGTAGTCTATTTCGCCGTTGTCCTGGCTTTTGATCATGATGTTGCGCATATTCAGCACGCGTAGGATTTTGAGGATGCTGTAGTGCGTATCCTGGGAAAAATAGACCACACCCTGGGGGTAAAGCTCGCGGCTCATGTAAAGGCCGTACATGTTGCCCTCGGTGCCGCCGGTGGTAACGTAGCCCCAGGCATCATTGGCGTCGAGTCGCATCATGGCGGCGAAACGGGCGACGACCTCCCGTTCGATTTCGTGGGTATTGACCCGGTAATTGCTGTCGTGAAAGGGGTCGCCCACGTTGTTAGCGCTGTATTGCAGGAAGGGCAGCAACTCTGAGAAATCAAAATTTTGATTGGTCGGGTAGCCGATCAAGTGGGCCGCTGCCTGATCGAAAGCATCTTTTAATGCAGACAGTCGGTCTCTGGCTTCCATGCTTAACGGGCTTAACGGCTCCATTCCCGCGCTCCTTCAAGTGACCGACTTTGTGTACTTCCGGCAGCAGGTCCACCGCCGATTCCTATAATCATTATAGTACTCATCATTGAGCTGGGAGGCGGCCTGCTCATAATAGACGACCGACAAACAATTGATGACGCGCTTCGATCAGTGGGGTTTGAGGTGTTGGAAGCACGGAATCTTGCGGTACAAGCCGGGCCCTCGATTCCCTGGTATCAACCACTGATTGGTTCAGGCTTTTCTCTGGCGCTCTTCGCAGTTCACGGATCGGACGCGGGGTCACCCACAATTCGCTGAAAGTGCTAGAGGCGCTCCACATTGCGCCGCAAGGAACGGTTCGCGTATTGGAAGGACGGGCTTATGCGGCCGCCGGTGGAATGAGAGCGTAAGGCGTGGCCTACCGACGCCTCACACGTGCGTACACCACAGCCCCGCCAATTACGAGGACCGCCGCCGCAACCGCCAGAACAATCACCCATGCTGTACTCACAACCGTATTCTGTGGCGGTTCGGGCGACGGTCCGCCCGTCTCGGCTTGAGGAGCACTGCCCGTCCCGGCTTGAGGAGCACTGCCCGTCCCGGCTTGAGGAGCCCCGCTCGTCTCGGCTTGAGGAGTCCCGCCCGTCCCCGCTTGAGGAGCCCCGCCCGCCCCTAACGCGTCGATGTCAACTTGCGCTTGCCCAAGGAGGGCACTTCGACTGCATATGCTGACGGTGTAACCACTGCCGTCAGCATATGCAGTGTCGTGAGCATAGACGATGTACTCTTCACCTTTCGTGAAAGAGAACCCGCAACTGCCTCCAGTCGGCGGTGTGGTGATGTACATGTCTTCATAGATAGTGCCCTTCCACACGGTGCTGACCAAGAAGCCAACCGTGGTGCGATCCTCGGGGGAGACAGTCGCTGCATTGGGATCAAAGGAGTGATGGATCGAGATGACTTTCCCTGCGAAGACTGCAGAAAATTTCTCGAACTCTTCGGAAGGAGACCCGGGTACCGCACACTTACACGCGTAAACCTGATTCGGATTCCCAAAGAACCAGAGGGCACTAATCACGAGCGCGAGGCTCAGTACGTTTACAGAGGCGACTCTGAACCCCATTGCCTGCCACTTCGCTACTACAGTCCTCATAATCGGCTCCTCCCTTGTACATAGGTCGCCTTAACTATTGTAAGTTATTCGCCCTGGTGGGAGTGCTGTACGAGCAGTTTCCCGTAGGCCCCGGAGTGCGCAGTCGATACGTAAGAAGCCGTAGTAGACTTTTCTCGCTCTCCCGATTACTCGACCAGTCTGCAAGTCACGCGAGTACCGTACATACCGGTCCCGTCCTCGCCTGCGGTTGTGACTTGGATGGACGAGTGTCCCGCACGCACGAGCTGCTAGGCGTTGAGGAAGGCGACGCGCACGTAATCCGGGCGGCGTGTGTAGCGTCACGAAGGCGCGCTCGCTGAGCTGAAGGCTGTCGAAGGGCGGCGGCGCTTACTCGCTGCCCCAGCGATGGGCTGGAGCACAGCGTCTTGGCTCGCGGCCCGTATGGACCGCACGTCAGCTCGGTCAACTCATCACAGGCGCCCTGCATGGACTCCGCAGGGAGCCGGCTTACTATATGCCAGGTAGAATCCGGTACTTCACCCGTGCCTGATACTCTGCCCACTTTTCGGCGCCGTATTTCTCGGCACCGTTCGCTTCGTCCTCACGTTGACGCCCTCGACCACCATCCGGTGCATAGCAGGTTGCCTCGGTGGCGAAGACCGCGTCGAACGAGCTGTCCGGAGCGTCGACGTCCAGGAAGTCGCAGTGCATGTACTCAGCCAGATGAGTCAGGCCCGCTTCTTCGGTGAGTTTTCGAGCGCGTTCGATTTGGTAAGCATGGTTGTTTACACCCACGACCCTAGCGCCGGAAAAGCGAGCAATCTCTATTAGTGGTCCGCCAATGCCGCAACCGAGGTCAGCGACGACCATCCCGGGTCTGAGCCCGAGTACGTGCGCAATATAGTGTTCGTGGCGAGCAAGCGATGCCTTGAAGCTCTCTCCGGGGACGCGAGGCGCAAAGTGAAAAGACCTGCCCCATCCATATTCGTAGAAATCCGTAACCAGGTCGTAGTAGAGATTGGCGAACTTCTTGTAGTCGCTTCGTACACCCTCCAATCCGCCGCTATTGGCTTTCCTGGAGCGATCTTCGTACTCGCGATGGGTCGAAGCGACACCGGCAGTCTTTTGTATGTTCTTCAGAAGGTCGGAGAGCTTGACTGATATCGAAACCTCCCCGGCTGGCTACTAGCCAGTGAATTTGAGCGAGCGTAACAAAAGGCCAGCGTGATGTCTGGCCGGTGCGGGCGGGTTCCATCCGGTACTGCGCTTGGGTCGGAAGTTCTGACCTTGGTGCCTATCGAACGAAAGGGCTCGGGCGCTGAGGGCCTCAAACGGTTCCATGCCGACGCAGGAGTGATTATCGCTTTGACACAATACAAAGAGGCGGATCGGTACGCGCTGTACTTCAATTGCAACAGTTAGACATCAGCCTCCAGGAGATGGCTGCAAAGGTAAGGAACGCAAAGAGGGTCCAGATATAGGCGACCTTTTCGCCGCCGCCCTTTTTCACCGCGACCACCCAACCCAGGTACCACACAATAAAGGACACGAGGTAAAATAATAGAGCCTCAGGCTCAAGAGTCCCCGGCATTTCCTCTAGGTCGTCCTCATCGT
Organism: Dehalococcoidia bacterium; assembly: GCA_965261835.1. Lineage (GTDB taxonomy): Bacteria > Chloroflexota > Dehalococcoidia > SHYD01 > SHYD01. The sequence goes on from OZ253478.1 coordinate 1,472,076, forward strand.
CAATCCCGCCATTGGTTGTCTATCCTGGACCGTTTGGAAGGCTTCATTGGAAGGCTTCATTGGAAGGCTTCATTGGAAGGCTTCATTGGAAGGCTTCATTGGAAGGCTTCAATTGAAGATGAACGTGAAGATGAACGAGTCCACCTAGCCGTGGCAACCGCCCCCCTGCGTTGCCGGACCGTATCATCCAAGCATACGCTCTTGCGTCCAGCGCCAGACTTCAAATCTTCGATTTGCCGGTACAGCACTCCAGTCCTGGACTGCCCGCACATGCGCAGAGGAGCGCCGGATAATCCTCGCGCGTCCCTGGAGTGGGCGTCGTAAAGCCGGGACAGTACGGCCCGGAGCTCCTGGAGGCATACACGCCTACGCCGAGCGCAACGACATTCCTCCAAGACTAGCATACGTCGACCTCGGGGGAGTCGTCGGAAAGAGAGGGGGCTCGGGCACGCCTCCCCAAACTTCCGGGAAATACGCTTCCGGCTGAAACCGTCAGATCTGATTCGGGCTGCCACACAGACTGCCCCGAAAGGGTGTCAGCCCAGTCCCTTCGATGCCGGGCACCGGCTGTATTTTAGCCCATACTAGGGTGTTTCAACTCGGCAGTACTTGGTAGACCCAGACTTGGTGCTGCACTTCGGGCTCGGCTTTGGGCAGGGGTTGGAACTCTGCGCTGACCTCGATGAGCTTCCACTTGCCGGCCGCAGCGAGCGACTCTTGCTTCTCCTGGAACCCGCTGTCCCTGTAAACGTCTGGGCGGAGGGTGTAGACAATGTGGCCGCCGGGGCGAGTAACCCGCACCAGTTCGTCTAGAGAGCTGGCGGGAGCATGGCCCACGGTCAACACCCCCACGCTAACCACGGCGTCGAAAGCGCCGGTGGCATAGTCCAGGGGGTCGCCCATGACCATCCGGTTGAATTCCTTGTACACACCCTTCTTGCGGGCTTCCTCCAGCATCCCGGGGGACATGTCCATAGCGACGATGTCTCGAAATCCGAGGGTGGCCAGCTCCTGTCCAACTAGCCCAGTGCCGGCTCCCGCATCCAGGATCCGGGCCTCTGTAGAAACATACTTGGCGAAAGTTTCGGCGGCCTTCCTCGGCCCAAGCCAGCCGAAGTCCTGGTCCAAGTCCTTGTCATAGTCGCCGGCCCACTCGTCGTACCGGTCCGACAACTCTTGATTGTTTTGGGCGGAATACACCCACTGTACCCGGTTCTGCTCTTCCATCTGTCTACCTATGGTCCTCGGCCTTACTCATTTTCTGCACAGGTATAGTCCCCAGCCCAGCTCTCCGTTGTCCACTGCCTGTACCATCTGATCATAGGCATAGGACAATTCCCGGTATTTACCGTGGTGCTCGTCGCCCTTAGCCCGGGTCGTCTCGCCCAGACACTGGTAGCTGGTTTTCAGATGCTGGGAAAGATCAATGGCTTCCAACACGGAGAAACCGGTGTTCTTGAGGGCTTCCTGGTAGGACTCGAAACTGAAATCGGTGTTAAACAGCAAGCGGTCGTACACGTACTTCTGGGCTGATTCACTGACGTCCGGACGGGGTTTGAGCAGGTCATCAAAGACCATTAGCCCGCCCTCGGCCAATACGCGATGGGCCTCCTGGAGGGTCTTGTCCTTTTCATGGACATGGTAAATGGTGGCTTGGCTCCACACGTGTGTGAATGAACCCTCCGGGAAGGGAAGGTCGGTGGCCGAAGCCTTCTCGAAAGCCATACGCTCCCGGACCTCCTCGGGCTCAGCCTGGAGCGCTTGCTTGGCATTGTCAATGCGGGTGCCGCTAAGGTCAATGCCAACTACATTGCACCCATAGCTACGGCCCAGCCACATTGCCGTAGTGCCGTTGCCACAACCCAGGTCCAGCACTTCGGACCCGCTAGTGATTCCCGCCTTTCCCACCATCATCTCGTTGAGGCGGCTGCACGCCTTGAGAAAATCCCGGCTAGTGCTGCTGTCGAAGAAGCCCCAGTGCAGGCTGCCTTGGTCGTCCCAGAAGGAGCGATAGACGGCGTCCTCTCCGTCGTAGAAGGCTTCTGTATCCTGGTCAGTGAACTTGCTCTGCATGGGGGACTCCTTCCAGGTACTCCACGAAGCGGTTTTCCCCGTCCACCAAGATCATTTTGGGCTCGATGGGATCGTCACTGGTCTCGAAAGACAAAATGATCACGCAATCGCCTGATTTGCAGAGTCTGGCGCCCGCGCCTTGTACCGAAATAATCCCTGAGTTGTGCTCGGCGGGAAGGACGTAGGTCTCCCATCGGTTGCCGTTGGTTACATCGCAGATCAACACCTTCTCGTACTCCCACAAGTCGATCTTCTCTAACAAGGCCCGGTCGATTGCGATGCTACCAATATAGTCGGCGTTGGTTTGCGTTATGGTGGCTCGGTGAATCTTTGTGCTAAGCAATTCTCTCATTAGAAACCTCACATACTTGGAAATCACTTGCTGTGGTTCTATATAGCCCGGCAGAGGATAGCTGCTCGGTGTGCCGGGCACAGGCTATCCCCATAGCCCGGCAGAGGATAACTACTCGGTGTGCCGGGCACAGGCTATCCCTATTCTTGATTGGGCTGAAGATGAGACAGGCCGTTACCTGGTCAGGGAATCGGCCCTAGCCCAGCTCACAAATAGGGGTAATAAGAGGGCGTTAAGGTTCGCAGGGGAGGGAGTGTTTGCGCGAGTTATGGTGGGGTCTGCTTGGAGGAAAGGCTATTGATCGCCCGGGGCCGAGATAGGCCACCGGTAACAGCCACTTGTAGACAGGTCTATCGGCCATCTTAGATATTCTCATGTGTCAACTCCCATACCAGCCGGAGCTTCGTATTACTTCGGGGCGCTTGGGGAATGTCTCAGGTATGTTAGCGGCAACCGCGCAGGTTGTCAAATTGTTGTACTCGTTCTGTCATTGTTCAATGATTCGGTCAGTGGGTAACTGGTCAATGAAAATGTCAGTCTATCAAGGACTAACACGGATTCTCCGGCGGCTGCGGCCACCTCGAGTGCCGGGGGAGAGTTCCCTTTGGTCTAGCACCGGCCCCTCTTCTAAAGTCGTCCCCATCGCTTGCTCGGTTTGGGCGGCTTTGCTGCTTCCTGCTGCTTCTTAGGGAGTGACGCTAAATGCGCCTAATCATTTATAATGTTACGAGAGTTCAGTAGCGGAAATCGAGAATGGGCAAGGAAGAGTCCTTGACGGAGGAACCCGAGGCTGCGGACCGCATCCTCGGTCTTGGGATAGACCGGCGCCAGTTCATGGTTCGAGCGGCAGCGCTGGGGTTGATCCCCGCAGCCTTTACGGCGTTCCTGGCGGCCTGCATCCAACAGGATGCTGAAGAGGCTCCCCCACTAGCGACGGCTCCTGACCGGCCTTTCCCAACGCCCACGCCGTTCACTGCCGCCGCTGTCAGCCCTGCGCCGACAGCGCCACCCCGGACTGCGACGGTCTCGCCCACTGCAACGTCGACGGCTGCACCCCTGCCAGCGACGGCCTCGCCCACTGCATCGTCGACGGCGGCACGCCCGCCAGCGACTGCCTCGCCCACTGCAACGTCGACGGCGGCACCCCTGCCAGCGACGGCCTCGCCCACTGCAACGCCGCCGGCAGCCCCCCCGCCAGCGACGGCCTCGCCCACTGCAACGTCGACGGCTGCACCCCTGCCAGCGACGGCCTCGCCCACTGCAACGCCGACCCTCGCCCCGCCGTCTGCGACGCCTACCTCTACGCCTGCACCACTGCTGGCTAGCGAGCGGGCGCGTATCAGCCACCTAGTGTGGCGCGCCGGGTTCGGGGCTTCGCCGCCCGAGCTTGAGCGCTTCCGGGCGATGGGTCTGCAAAAGACGATTGACCATCTGGTCGACTTCGAGACCGTGGATGACAGCGCACTCGAAAGGCGGCTCGACTCCCAGGAGCTCGACCTGGAGGGGATGAGCTACTTGCAGCGGTGGTGGCTACAGCGGATGGCGTACAGCGCTCGCCCGCTGCAGGAGAAGATGACGCTGTTCTGGCACGGTATCCTGACGAGCTCGTTTAGAAAGACGGGCAGGGGGCCTCAGACGCTGGATCAGAACCAGCTCTTCCGCAGCGGCGGCATGGGCCGGTACGATGTGCTACTCAAGTCGATATCGCGGGACCCGGCCATGATGATCTACCTGGACAGCCGGTCCAACAAGAAGGCGGCGCCGAATGAGAATTACTCCCGGGAGCTTATGGAGCTGTTCTCGCTGGGCATTGGCCACTTCACGGAGGAGGACGTCCGGGAGTCTGCAAGAGCCTTCACCGGCTGGCAGCTACTACGCAAGACCGAGTTCCTTTTCAACAGCAGGCAGCACGACTTTGGCGGAAAGCGGTTCCTCGGCCAAAGCGGGAGTTTCGACGGCGACGATATCGTCGACATCATCATGTCACAGCCCGCGGCGGCCGAATACATCTGCACCAGGCTGTGGAGCTTTTTTGCTTACCCGGACCCTGAGCCGGCCGTGGTCTCCCGGCTTGCCGACATTTTCAGACAGAACAATACGCAGATACGCCCGGTTGTGCGGGGGATCTTCGAGTCCGAAGAGTTTTACTCAAACCGTGCTGTGGCTGCGCTGGTGAAGGCGCCGGTAGAGCTCGCGGTCGGGACAGTGCGCACCCTAGGCGTCAACACCGACTTCAGGCGTTTGGACTATCCGATAGAGAGCATGGGGCAAGTGCTGTTCGACCCGCCAAACGTAGCGGGTTGGCCGGGCGGCGCCGCTTGGCTCAACAGCTCTTCCCTGCTGCAGCGGATCAACCTGGCTAACACGGTCGCGACCGCGCGCAGCAAGTCTATGCGTTTCGACCCAACCGCTCTACTGGCCGGCCGGGACTTGAATGACGCCAGCGCAGTTGTCGAGTTCCTAGGCGACTTGCTCTTGGGAGGCCGGCTACGTGAGCCGGAATCCCGCTTGCTGTCGTCGTTCCTAGAATCGCTAAACAACCCAGCTTTTGAGTTCAAGGGGAAACCCTCGGAAGAGAAGCTGCGAAGCGTCGTCTACCTCCTGCTCGCTTCGCCGGACTATCAACTGGTGTGAGGCACGGACAGTGTTGATCAGACGCAGGCAATTCTTGAAAGGAAGCATCGCAGTCGTTCCCGCTGCGGCGGCAATGCCGGCGGTGTTCAGCCGGGCCGTAGCCGCTTCGGTCCATGAAAATACTTCCGAACAAGCGTCCACGGGAAACCGGACGTTGGTGGTCGTCCAGATGGCTGGCGGCAACGACGGTCTGAACACCGTGATCCCGACCAACGACGACGCCTACTACGATCTTCGGAAGGGCCTCGCTGTGCCCCAGACCGACATCTTGTCGATTAATGGGCAAGCTGGCTTCCACCCTAGTCTTGCATCATTCAAAGAGCTGTGGGACGAGGGTGTGTTAGCCGTGGTGGAAGGCGTGGGATATCCGGACCAAAGCTTTTCCCACTTCGAGTCCATGGACATCTGGCAGACCGCAGACCCGTACAAGCAGGCGTTGGAAGGTTGGCTGGGCCGCTACCTCCAGGGCATCGCCGGGGAACAGGTGGACGGGCTGCACGCGCTGGTTGCGGACGGGGGAATGCCGCGAGCGCTCTACAATGAAAATGTTTCGGTTCCTCTTGTGAGGCGCATCGACGAGTACAAGCTGCGGGAGGACCCACGGAACGCCCAAAACCAGGCAGCGCGGACGGAGGCGCTTCTGCGGCTGTACGCCTCGTCGCCCGGAGCCACCCGTTTCGGCGCGCTGCTGGACAATACGCTTCAGGCAGCCCAACGCAGCTCGCAGGCGGTACAAAGGGCCCATGAGCAGTACGTCCCGGCTGTGGAGTACGGGGAGTCGCGCTTATCCCAGGGGCTCAGGTTGATTGCGGAGGCGATCGACGCCGAGCTGGGTTTGCGCGTCGGTCATGTAAGGATCGGCGGTTTCGATACTCACGCCGCGCAGTTATCCGACCACGGACGCCTTCTCGCCGAGACGGCCGATGCCATAAGAACGTTCTATCGAGACTTGCAGGCGCACGGACGAGACCAAGAGGTGGTGATCATGACCTGGTCGGAGTTCGGCCGGCGGGTGACCAGCAATGCCAGCGGCGGGACCGACCATGGCTCGGCGGCGCCGCTGTTCCTAGCGGGCACCCCCATCGCCGGCGGACTGTACGGGGAACGTCCCCGCCTCAACGACCTCGACAAAAACAACCTCAAGTTCACCACGGATTTCAGGCAGGTTTACGCATCGGTCCTAGAAGACTGGCTGGGCGCCCCCGCCGAGATCGTTCTCGGCGGGCGGTTCGAGCACCTGCAATTGCTGAAGCCTGCGGCCCTACCGACGTAGGAGCGGCGGGCTGCCCTATGCCCCGGACGCCTGGTACACGCCCGTCCGCGTCAAGATCGGCTACGAAATAAGCTTCACCCGCTACTTCTACAAACCCAAGCCGCTGCGGCAGCTGGAGGCGATACGGGCTGATATGCTGTCGTTGGAGAGGGAGACGGAAGGGACTACTGGGGGAGATAGTTGGAACGACGAAGCGTGAACCACCGAGGGGCATTTCATTGGGTTGGCGCTGTAGTGGCAATCGTAATTGCTTTAGCTTTGCTTGGCAGTGCGGGGTACGGCATATTTTTGCTACTGAAATGGTTTGCGGCGCTTGATGATATCAATCCAACTATTATCGCAGCACTGATCGTCGGAGCAATAACTACCCTGACGTCTGTATTCATAGCTTCATACAACGCGGGACGAGCGCAAGAACGAGCAGCCCAAGAAGCAAACAGAGGAACGAAAGCCGCGTTGTACAACACGTTTCTTGAATCGATGCTTAAAGCAACGAGGAGCCAAAAGAGTGGTGGCCAATCTGAACAAGGAGATATTGAAGAATCTCTAATCCGCTTTGCATCCCAACTCATGGTCTATGGTGGACCTGAAGTCGTTAAGGCATACAGCAATTGGAGAACAATGGCAGCGAACCCCAACGTGGGGGCGACCAATGACAACTTGGGTGCCTTGCACTTAGCGTTTTTTGAAAAACTGCTTCGGGCAATGAGGAATGATCTAGGAGTAAGTAACAAGGGGATAGAAGAGAACGAACTACTTGGCCTCCTCATAACCGGAGGAAAAGATGAAATCGATAGGGCACTCAAGAACGCCTAACAGATAGAAGATTGTTTCAATACCCTGTAGTTCGGAGGATAGGAAACAAAACCATCGGGAGGACATCTCCTGCTATCCCGCCCACTACCCTCCGGCGTCCCGGGGTTGGGCGACGTGCCAGTCAACGGTTTGACCGCTGAGCGATAATGTGTAACATATATACACATACCCAAACGCGGGAAGGAAACCGCCATGGCCAGAGTCCAGTTGATAATCCCTGATGAAGACCATGACCGGTTCGTTCACCAGGCGCGCATGGAGGGCACGACCTTCAGCGCGTGGCTGCGAGCCGCCGCCCATGCACGATTGGGAGACCGGCAACGGGTGAAGCGTTTCGAGTCGCCGGAAGATGTCACGGCGTTCTTCCAGGCATGCGATGCAATGGAAGGCCCCGAGGCCGAGCCGGACTGGAACAAGCACCTACAGGTCATCAACGCATCACGCGCCAGCGGCCAGACCGGCACGTGATTTTCGTCGACACAAACGTCTTCATGTACGCCGTTGGGCGGTCACACCGGCTAAGGGCCACCGCCCGGTCGTTCTTCCTCGAGTCCCAGCAGAACAGCGTCCCTCTTTGTACATCGGCGGAGGTCTTGCAAGAACTGGCCCACGCCTACTTGCCGGTGGGCAGACTGTCAACCTTCGACTCGGCGATGGCTCTTGTCTCAGGCTCAAGAGTCGAGGTTTGGCCGCTGGAAGAAGGAGACGTGGCGTTGGCGCGACAGCTCCACGAACAGCATCCTGCGCTGGCGGCGAGAGACCTTTGCCACCTGGCGAGCTGTCGACGGCGCAGCGTACGCGAGATCATGACGTTCGATGAGGTCCTTGCCTCCGTCGCCCCAAGACTCACAGTCAGGCCCGAATAAGAAGCACGCACGGTGATGCCATCGCCCGTGGCTGCCATCAAATCGAACTGCTCCAGGAGCACTGCACGCGCCTGATCGCCGACGTGCCGACGGGCAAGCTGGACGTGCGGGAGGCGGTGAGCAGGGCCAAGAGGTTTCGGCGCTCGCTCTTCCTTTTCCTTTAGCAGAGTTCGTGCTAGAATCAACTGGTTAAAATAACAGGTTGGAATCAACATGCGTGAGGTCCAAGCTACCGAAGCCAAGACTCACCTGGCCGAACTGCTTCGGGTAGTCGAGCGCGGCGAGGCCATTGCCATCACCCGGCATGGCAAGACGGTTGCACATCTGGTTCCTGCTGTTGTGCAAGACCGCGCCAACCGCGAAAAGGCTGTGGAGCAGTTTCGCCAGCGCCGCGCCGGGTGGCGGCGCGTTCCGTACTCTACGGATGAGATACTCGCGGCGCGCCACGAGGGTCACCGACTATGACCGGATTGGTTGTCGATGCCTCGGTGGTCATCGCGTGGCTTTTCGATGACGACGAGCAGCCACGCTCGGATAGGGTGCTTAAGCGCCTGGAAGAGGCAGGGGCCTTCGTGCCGCAGCTATGGCACTTGGAGACCCGCAACTCTTTGCTCACCGCTGAGAGGCGGGGGCGTCTTTCTGCGTCGGAGGTCAACGAACGGTTGGATGCCTTGAAGGTCTTACCCATCCAAACCGATGAAGAGCCCGACCTACAAGTAGCCTTCGACTTGGCAAGGATGCATGGACTATCCTTCTACGACGCCTTATATGTGGAACTAGCCAGGCGGCTGAGCGCAGAGCTTGCGACACTGGACGCAGCACTCGGTCGCGCTGCCGCTGCCGAAGGAATACCGCTCTCTGCCACCTAGCTATCCCACTTGTTAATGGCGAGCGCTGGAATGGAACGCCGCCAACCCTAGCTGAACAGGTCTTTGATGCGGTCGAGGAAACCGCCGCGCTTGCCTCCCCGTTCCATGAAGCGGGCCCATTGCTCCTCGGCGGACTCGGAGCGGCGCAGGTCGCGGGAGCGCTGCTTCATGAGTTCCAGCACGCGCTCTTCCTCGCCTTTGTCCAGCCAATAGCCGTGGCCGTTGGGACACTGCTCGATGGGCAGGTTATGGGCGCGGTAGTTGAAGGTGCCCATCAGTGTGCCGCAGTGAGGGCAGGGCAGGTCGCTGGATCGCTTGGCGTAGTCTCGGGTTCCCTTCTGCACTTCGTCCCGGTTGGCGGAGTCTTCCAGCAGGTCCATTTCATCGAAGTCCAGCCACAGCCCTTTGCATTGCGCGCAATGATCCACTTCCAGGCTCCGGTATTTGCGCTCGTCCAGCGCAATCTTGCAGTGAGGACAATCCATTGTCGGCGCTCCGGTTCACTTCGCCGCCGCCCATGGCGGAGCGGGTTGGAGTTTTAGGCAGCATAGCACACAGTGGGAAGGGAAGCGCAAAGCAACAGTGGCCAGAACGCGTTAATTGCTACCCCTTGCGTGGTGGCTGCGGTAGTCCCAGACAACAAAATGGTCAGGCACATGTGGGCCGGCAGGGGCAACCCTCTTCGGTGGGGGGGATGGTCAATTACAGGGGTGGCAGGGTACCCTATAACCCGTGTAGAGCGAGTTTGGAGTTGGACGATGTTTGTGAACGCCTGTGATTCCGCACACGGTGAACTCCGGTGACCCAGGAGACGGCTACCGCAGTGATTGAGGTCCGTGGGCTCCGCAAGTCGTATGGCCCGATAGAGGCCGTACGGGGTGTGGACCTGCGCGTGATGAAGGGGGAGGTGTTCGCACTTCTCGGCCCCAACGGCGCCGGAAAGACGACGACCGTCGAGATCCTCGAGGGGCATCGAGATAGGACCGCCGGTGAAGTGTCGGTGTTGGGTTACGACCCAGGACGCAACGACCGCGGCCTCAGGGAGCGGATCGGCATTGTGCTTCAGTCGACGAGCGTGGAGCCGTACCTGACGGTCGAGGAGACGATCGGTCTCTTCCGGGGGTACTACCCGCATCCGCTACCGCTGCAGGAGATTCTGGAGGTGATTGGGCTGGAGGAGCAACGCCGTACTCCGGTGAGACGCCTGTCCGGAGGCCAGCAGCGGCGGTTAGACGTGGCAATCGGTCTGGCGGGCAACCCGGAACTGCTTTTCCTAGATGAGCCGACCACTGGGCTCGATCCCACGGCACGTCGAGGCGTCTGGGAGATGATCAAGAACCTCCGATCCCTCGACAAGACCGTGGTACTCACAACCCACTACATGGACGAGGCGGAGTTCCTGGCCGACCGTGTGTCGATCATAGTCCGTGGCAAGAACGCCGTTGAGGGAACTCCGGCCGAGCTGGTGCAGCAAGCGGGTGCTATGACCATACGGTTCAGGGTGGATCCGAGGTTAGGCAGCCTGCCCGCGGGCATCGGGGCAGAAGCTACCGACGACAAGGGTCGGTACATGCTCACCACGGACACGCCGACGCACGGCCTGCATCAGCTCACCAGCTGGGCTGTGGCGCAGGGAATCGAGCTGGAGGAGCTGCTGGTGGAGCGTCAATCTCTAGAGGATGTGTTCGTCGAGCTCGTCCATACCTTAGAGATGGAGCAGGAGGCAGGATGAACGGATTCGCGCTCGCGCTGAGGCAGGTCAGGTACGAGAACACTGCGTTCTGGCGTAACCCTGTCTCGGCGTTCTTCACATGTGCCTTCCCGCTGATGTTCCTCGTGATATTCAACCTGCTGTTCGGCAACTCGGAGATGGACTTCCCTGGCGGGACTGTCAGCAGGTCTACCTTCTACGTGCCGGCCATAGTAGCCTTCTCGGTGGTCAGCGCCTGCTACAGCAATGTGGCTATCGGGATGTCGTTCTCGAGGGACCGGGGGTTGCTCAAGCGCACCCGAGGCACACCGCTGCCCGTTTGGTCATTCCTGTTCGGAAGGATTCTGCATGCCCTTTTCCTAGCGGTCCTGCTCGTCGTCATCGTGACGGCGGTGGGTGCGCTGTTTTACAACGTAGCCATCCCCACCAACACGCTTCCGGCATTCCTGGTGACGCTTGTGGTGGGGGCAGCCACCTTCTGTGCGCTCGGGCTGGCGGTTATGACGATTATCCCCAATGCGGATGCATCGCCGGCCGTTGTCAACGCGTCTATCATGCCTTTGCTGTTTATATCGGACGTGTTCTTACCGTTGCAGAATGTACCGGCCTGGCTCACGACCCTCGCCGACATCTTTCCGGTACGGCATTTTTCGTTGGCGCTGCAGACGTCGTTCAATCCATTCGAGACCGGCCTGGGCTTCGATCTGGTCCACCTGCTCGTGATGGGCGCATGGATGGTTGGCGGACTGCTGGTGGCCGTGCGGTTCTTCTCGTGGGAGCCCCGCCGCTAGCCTCCGACAACACCGCGGAGGGACGCCCCTACGGTTGCCCCGGCGTCGGGAACCCTGGGCATCCACAAGGGGTGCCCCTACGATGACGATGGGGTTATTGCCAACCGGTTTTCGGCATCGAATGCCCATTGCAGCGGATTGTCGAGTATGTACTGGCGGGTTATTTCCATGGACTGCTCGTTGCGCAGAATGTGTTCGTAATAATTCCGCTGCCACAATCGTCCGTGGAACGGTGCCCAATCCATGGCCTTAACCCCCCGTCCATATTCCACGGTTGTCAAGGATTTGTACGCCCCGACTACGTCCCCCAACCCCCGTCCCCCGGTAGGGGCAACCCTCGTGGTTGCCCTGGGGTCTTGGGCACCCACAAGGGGTGCCCCTACGACGACGATGATTCCGTGGATGTGGTTGGGCATCACCACAAAGGCGTCCATTTCGATGTTGGGGAAGCGGTCGGGCATTTCCTCCCAAACGCGCATGACCGTCGCTCCGGCCTGATTCAACCGCATCTCCCCGTCCACCACGTCGCCGAACAGGAGCAAACGCGCCTGGACGACAACGGTCACGAAGTAGGCGCCCGCCTGCGCGTAGTCGTACTCCTTCAGCCGAAGCGAGCGGCGGTGACGGCGGCCCGGGTCATCGGGGTGGTTCAATCGGACCCCTCCTCAAGCCTGGTCGCGGGGTGGTCAACGAAGGATGATGAAACAGTTGCCTTACAATCAGGATGGCAGATAGCCAGGTGGTACGCGATTACGCCACTGTCTCGCGGAAGCGGCGGAGGGCGGCGAGGTGCTGGTCCAGGGTGGTGTAGCCCGTCTCCATGGTGTTTATCGAGACGTTGGTGAAGCCCATGTCACGGAAGGTCTCATACCGCTCGCGCCAGGCGTCGGGGTCACCGCTGTTCACCCAGACCCGGCCTTCCGCTCCCAGGTTGCCGGTGTCGCGCCCCGCCTCGGCGGCGTAGGCCTTGATGCGCTCCAGCCCCGCCTTGGCGTTCTGCACTGAGGTCGCGCTTCGGGAGAAGGGGATCCAGCCGTCCGCGTGGGTGGCTACGCGCCGCAACACGGGCTCCGCACCGCCGCCCATCCAGACGGGGATCGGGCGTTGCACCGGCAGCGGGTTGATGCCGGCCTCTTGGATGTGGTGCCAGCCTCCGTGGAAAGTGACCACTTCCTGCGTCCAGAGCGCCCGCAGGACGTCGATCTGTTCGAGGATGCGCTTGCCGCGGTTACTGAAGTCCTTGTTAAGTGCCTCATACTCCACCGCGTTCCATCCCACGCCTACGCCGAGACGCAGCCGCCCGCCGGAGAGGACGTCTACCTCGGCGGCCTGCTTGGCCACTAGCGCGGTCTGGCGCTGGGGCAGCACGAGAACACAGGTGGTGAAGCTGATGCTGCGGGTGAGGCCGGCTAGATAGCCGAGCATCACGAACGGTTCGTGGAACTGGTTATCCGTAGTGTAGTTGTAGTCCTTGGGATCTCGGTGGGTCATGTCCGCGCCCAGCACGTGGTCGTACACCGCGATGTCCTGGTAGCCCATACCCTCCACCGCCTGCGCGTAGTCTCGCAGTACCATGGGGTCTGGGTCGAGTTCAATCTGGGGGTAGATGACGCCGAGTTTCATGGGGGTCCTTACCTCAGTTGTTAGTCATTAGTGCGCCGAATTGGGGGCGCAAACCCGAGAGTACTGTACCAAGCCGCGCGACGCTATAATCGCCTCCACAACTGGGAGTCCAGAGGAGCGCAGGCCCTTGGCAGGGGTACTGGGAGTGTCCCCCAGAACATAGTATTTCCCCTTTCTCTCAGGAAGGGGGCCAAGAGGATGCTGCGAGGATGCTGCGAGCCACGTTCGAGGCAGAGCTGCCAGAGAGCAAGCGGCGGATAGGCGCAGGCTCGGAATGACGCCCAGTGTGCCCTTGTCACCAGCCCTAGCGCATCACAGCAGCCTTGAAGCGCTTCAGGATGGCCAGGTGTTCTTCCATGTGACTGTAGCCGGCACGATAGGTACTGACTAGGCAGTGAGTCGCGCCAATCGACTCCCAACCGGCGCAGGTCTTGACCCACTCCTCGCCGCTGGCGTCTGGGTCCAGCCGCAAGCGGGCGCAGATCGCCACGCTCGAGGGATGCCGCCCGGCCTCTCGGGCGTAGCCGCGCATCCGCTCCAAGTAGGGCACGAACTCGCTGGCGGAGCGGACCTCTGGTAGCCAGCCGTCGGCCAGCCGCCCGATTCGGCGGAGCACCCGCTCGGTGCTGCCGCCGCCCATCCAGATGGGGATGGGCCGCTGCACCGGCAGGGGGTTGATGCCAGCCTCCTGGATGTGGTGCCATTGGCTGTGGTGGGTGACCACTTCCTGGGTCCACAGCTTCCGGAGTACCTCGATCTGTTCTTCGGTGCGGGCGCCCCGGCTGCCGTAATCCTGGTTCATGGCCTCGAACTCCACCTCGTTCCAGCCCACGCCGATGCCCAGCCAGAAGCGGCCATTGCTCAGCACGTCCACCTCGGCGGCCTGCTTGGCCACCAGCGCGGTCTGGCGCAGAGGGAGCACCACAATGGAGGTACCCATCTGGATGCGGGAGGTGCAGGCGGCCACGAACCCCATGAACACGAAGGGTTCCCGCCATACCTGCGTCTGGTCGTAGGGGCCGGTCCAGCCCGGCCGGTTGGTGATGTCCGCGCCGAGCACGTGCTCGCCGCCGGCCAGGAAGTCGTAGCCCATGCCTTCCGCCGCCTGAACGTAGTCCCGAGCCTTCACTGGGTCGAGAATGGTGGTGTCCTGGGGGACCGATACGCCGAACTCCATAGCGCCTCCTAGCTCATGACCTCTTTGAATCGACGGATGAGCGCAATGTGCTCGTCGATGCTGCTGCACTTGGCGGCGTTGGTGGTGGCGCTGACGCCTGCCGCGCCGAGGTCCGACCACACCTTGGCCGACTGCACCCACTCGTCGGGGTTGGGGTTACCCAATCCCACCCGTCCGTAGGCGGGCACTTCGGCCGGGGAGCGGCCGGCGTCTTTGAGGTAGCCGTTGAAGCGCTGGAACATACTCTGGAGCTCCTCCAGCGGGCGGCGCTCCGGCAGCCAGGCGCTGCCCAGCGTGGCGGCCCGGCGCAGCACCGGGCTGGCGTTGCCGCCCACCCACAGCGGGATGGGGCGCTGTACCGGCAGTGGGTTGATGCCGGCCTCCTGGATGTGGTGCCACCGGCCGTGGAAAGTCACCACTTCTTGAGTCCAGAGCGCGTTCATCACGGCAAGCTGCTCCTCCGCACGTGCGCCGCGGGTGTGGAAGTCTTCGCCCATGGAGACGAACTCCGGCTCATTCCAGCCCACGCCGATGCCGAGACGCAGCCGGCCGCCGCTAAGCACGTCCACTTCGGCCGCTTGCTTAGCGATCAGCGCGGCCTGGCGCAGGGGCGTCACCAGCACGCCGGCACCAATGGCGATGGTCTTGGTGCACCCCGCCAGATAGCCCATGAGCACAAAACACTCGTGAATGACGTTCATCTCGGTGGTGTAGCCCCGCCCCGGGCCGTCGCGCTGGGTCATATCCGGGGCCAGGACATGATCGGGTACCAGCACGTAGCTGTAGCCCAAGGCCTCGGCGGCCTGGGCGTAGGCTTTAACCGCGCCGGGGTCGTAGACGGTGCCGTCGAGCGGCAGGTTGGTGCCTAAGTCCATCATGTTGACCGCCATTTTAGTGCGTTAGGTTAGCATTATCGAGCGCCGCTTTGTAGCGACGGAACGCTTCCAGGTGCTCGTCCGGAGGGACGAGGCCTTGCCCTTCTACGCGGACGGCGAGGTGAGTCGCGCCCAGGGCTTCCCACTCCTGGGCGTCGGAAATCCACTGATCCGGCGCGGTCTTTAGCGGCATGATGGGCACCTCGATAGGGAAGCCCTCCGGGTTGCGGCCGGCCTCGCGCATATAGCCCTTGAACTGGGCAAACTGTGTCACCATCTCCTCATTCGGAGTGGAGACGGTCAGCGGGGAAAGGGTCCAGCCGTCGGAGACGCGGGCGATGCGCTGGGTGGCGACATCGGCGCGGCCGCCGCCCATCCAGATGGGGATGGGCTGCTGTACCGGCAGCGGGTTGATGCCCTGCTCGATAATCTTGTGCCATTGGGTATCGATGTTGACGGAGCGCTGCGTCCAAAGCGCCCGCATCACCTCCATCTGCTCTTCGATGCGCTTGGCCCGGCTCTTGAAGTCGGCGCCCAAGCCTTCGAACTCCAGCCAGAAACGCCCGACCCCCACGCCCATGTGCAGCCGGCCGTTGGAGAGGATATCCACCTCAGCGGCCTGCTTGGCGAGGAGGGCGGTCTGCCGTTGCCCCACCACGATGACCGAGCACTGGAGGATGACCCGCTGGGTCACCGCCGCCAGGAAGGCCAGGAGGGTAAGCGGCTCATGGAGCGTGTCCTTGATGGTGTAGGGAAAGAGACTGAAGTCCCAATCGGGCCGGTTAGTGGTGTCCGCGCCCAGCACGTGGTCGTACATAGAGAGCTGGGTGTATCCCAGCGCCTCCACGCCCTCCGCAAAAGCGCGGATAGCGCCCACGTCCGTGCCGATGTCCCGTGATGGGAAGCATGCTCCGAGTTTGAGTGGCATAAAGTCCTCGCGGTGTTTAGCGCTTCGCCACGTCCATGAACTGACGGGCGGCATTGATGTGGTCATCGGGGAAAGTGAAGTTGCTGCGCATGGTGTTGAAGGAGAGATGGGTGACCCCCAGCGCGGCCCAAGCGTCGGCCTCGGCGCGCCAACTCTCCGGCGGCCCGGAGAAGGCGTTGATGCGGGCTTCGATGCCCAGGGACGCGGGGTCCCGCCCTGCCTCCCGCATGTACTGGTGCAGCCGTTGGATGGCCTCTCCGGATTGCTCCACCGGGCTCTGAGGGAACCACCCATCCGCCAGCCGGGCGATGCGCTGGAGGGCCCGCTCATTGTCCCGGCCGCCGCCCATCCACAGCGGGATGGGCCGCTGTACCGGCAAGGGGTTGATCCCGGCTTCGTTAATGCGGTGCCAGCGGCCTTGAAAGTCGATAACCGCTCCGGTCCACAGTGCCCGCATCACCTCCATCTGCTCCTCGATGAGGCGGCCGCGCGTGTGGAAATCCTCGCCTAGGGCCTCGTACTCCACCGCGTTCCAGCCCAGGCCAACGCCCAAGCGCAGCCGCCCGCCGGTGAGCACGTCAACCTCCGCCGCCTGTTTGGCGGCCAGCGCGGTTTGCCGCTGCGGGAGGATGATGACCTCGCTCACCAGCTCCACCCGGGTGGTGCAGGAGGCCAGGAAGCCGAAGAACACGAAGGGCTCGTGGAACAGGCTGTCTTTGGTGTAGGGGCCGGACCACTCCGGGCGGTGAGTGGTGTCCGCTCCGAGCACGTGGTCGTAGATGCCGATGTGGTCGCATCCCATTTCCTCAATGGCCTGGGCGTACTCGCGGAGGGCCATTGGGTCGATGCCGCTGTCCAATTGGGGAAAGATAACGCCGAGTTTCATAAGCAGTCCGTTAGTTAGTTATTTTGTGATTCGTTCGTCATCAGCCGGTCTTGATTGTCTCTCCACTAGATGTCGTCCTGCGCGTACCGAAGGATTCCTCCCGCCACCGTTCGACCGGCATTCGGCGAGTGGGGGATAGGCGCAAGCTGGGAACGGCACTAGCCCTGTACCTGTTCCCGAAATTCCCGCAGGCGCTCGAGATGCTGGTCCACGGTGGTGAAGCCGCCGTCCATGGTGTTCACCGCGGTGGCAGTGGCGTTGCCCCGCTTCCACATCTCCAGGATGGCGCGCCAGTCGTCCGGCGTGCCGGTGCTGATGCGAATGCGCCCATCGATGTTGATGGTGGCCGGGTTACGTCCCGCCTCCTGCGCGTAGTCGTAGAGCTTGCTCAGCCGCTCGGTTAGCCACGCTTCGTCTCTGGAGCTGGGGAGCCAGCCGTCGCCCTGACGGACCACCCGGCGGAGCACGGCGTCCACGCCGCCCCCGAAATAGATAGGAACGGGGCGTTGCACCGGCAGCGGGTTGATGCCTGCCTCCTGGATGTGGTGCCAGGCGCCGTGGTACGTCACCACCTCCTGAGTCCACAGGGCCTTGAGCACCTCCACCTGTTCCTCCACCCGCTTCCCGCGGTTGCCGAACTCCTCGTTCAGGCACTCGTACTCCACGTAGTTCCAGCCGAGGCCCACGCCGAGCTGTAGGCGCCCGCCCGAGAGCACGTCGATCTCCGCCACCTGCTTGGCCACCAGCGCGGTCTGGCGCTGGGGCAGCACCAGGACGGCGGTCAGCAGGCCCAGGTTCCGTGTGCAACCGGCCAGGTAGCCGAGCAGCACGAACACCTCGTGGAAGGCGTGGTCTTTAGTGTAGGGGCCCGGCCAGGGTTGCCGTTTGGAGGTCTCCGCGCCCAGCACGTGGTCGTAGATCTCCAGATGGGTGTAGCCCATCGCCTCGACGCCCTGAGCATAGTCTCTGATGGCGATGGGGTCGTTCCCTATCTCTAGTTGTGGGAATACTGCCCCAATCTGCATGCGCTGCTCCTCGAGTAATGGTGTGCACTGTGCGGCGCCATAATACACCGTCCAGTTGAGCGCGGTCATCTGCCAGCCCATTTGCCTTGCTCCGATTACTGCACGGCCGACGGCGGCCCGGTTGTCGGTGTGGTACACTCAGCGCAGGCCGCCGGCCATAGTGCTGGCCGCTGCACACTGCGGGTAGCTACCAACGAGGAGCTAACCAGGAGGATCGGGTGAACGTATTCTTCGACTGCGACTTCACGTTAACCGGTATCGACGGCCGGTTGCGCCCCTATGTGCCGGAGGTGTTCCAACGGCTGCGAGACGAGGGGCACCAGGTCTACATCTGGTCCGGCGTACGGGTGCCATGGGACATCTACCGCAACTTTGGACTTGAGGATTACATCAACGGCGTCTACATTAAGCCGCTGGAAGACCACCACTTCTCACTGGAGCTGTTCAAGATACCGGTAAAGCCTGACTTTGTGGTGGACGATAATGTGGGGCCGGTAGAGGCCTTTGGCGGCCACGTGGTGCCGCCCTACATTTACGTGGAGGAGCCGGATAACCACATCTGGCGGGCCTACGAGTCGTTTCAGACATTCCTCTCACAGTCTGATACATCGGAGGACGCGTTGTACATCACCGGCTGGACGCCACAATAACCATCATGTGTGCAACCGTGTGTGCAACAGCTAAGGGCGGGTCAACAACCTGCCCTTAACGCTTCCGTCCCTCCATCTATCTATAAGCTATAAGCGCTGCAATCGCCCACCCGTTATCTCAAACTGCACCGCCGGCTCGGGCGCCTCGCCGGTCAACGCGCCGTCGGTAGTGGTGAGCACTACCTGTTGGTATTCGCGTACGACGTCCAGCACGCAACGGCGACGGGCGGCGTCTAGCTCCGAAAAAACGTCGTCCAGCAGGACCAGCGGGTGCTCGCCGGTCACCTCCCGCAGGTAACTCGCTTCGGCCAGCTTCCACGCGAGCCCAATGGTGCGCTGCTGTCCCCGGGAGCCATAGGTTCCGGCAGGCGCACCATTGATCAGGAGATCGATGTCGTCCCGGTGGGGACCGACCGTGGTCTGCCCCAGCGCGATTTCACGCCGTAGTGACTTCTCAAGGCGCCCGCGGAAGGAGGCTGTTAGCGACGCGGTGTCCGTTGCCGCCCCTTCAGCCACCGGCACGGTACTCTGGTAGGCCATGCGGAGATGCTCCGTGCCGTTGCTCAGCGGATAGTGCGCGTCCGCTGCTACGGTGGACAAGCGCCCCAGGGCGCGATGGCGGCGTTCCATCAGGTAGACGCCTTCAGCCAACAGGGTTTCGTTCCACGGCTCCAGCTCCACCGGTGCAGCCTGGCCTCCAGCGATGCGGCGCAGCAGGTGGTTCCGTTGTACCAGAACCCGGCTGTAGCGTTGTAGCGCCCGGACGTAGCGCGGCTCGGTCTGGGACAACAGGATGTCTAACGCCCGGCGCCGGCCTGCGGGCGGCCCGGTGAGCAGCTCCATGTCCTCCGGGCGGAACAGCGCCGCCCGCAAGGTGCCAATAAAGTCGGCGGCGCGCTTGGCCACTCCATTCAGCCGCAGCCGCCGTTGCACCCCGCTACTTGAGGGGCTGCGCTCGTAGTCTTCTTGCGCTGCGGTTGTTTGCCGTTGGGCCTGTTCCGGCTGGCCCATCATTATGATCTCCAAGCCAGCTTTATCGGTTGCAAAGACGGCCTGCGCCGCCAGCCGGGTCACTACGGGGCGCTCCTCAGTATCCCAGCGCAGCAACTCAGCGTCTCGCCGCGCCCGCGGCGAGCGGGTCGTGGCCAGCAGGTACAGCGCCTCCAGCAGGTTGGTCTTGCCTTGGGCGTTCGATCCCTGCAGCGCAATGAAGCCGGATGGAAGCTCAAGCTCCAGCGCGGCGTAGTTGCGGAAGTTGCTGAGGTCTAGGCGGGAAACGTACACGTCCTGATTGTACGCTGCTGCTAGGTAATGGAGTAGATACCCGCTCGTGGCGCGCAACAAGCCTTGTGCATGGTGCAGTGTACGTGTATGCGGTGTACTCGGTGTACAATGAAGCCACGCCGGAGCGGCGGTTGCTATTGGCGTGCTAGCGGTGCCTTCATGAGGGGGCTATGGAGCGTAGCGTCCACCCGGTTATCTCCTTCTTGTCCCGGGCCATGCTCCTGTTGGGCGCGCTATTGCTGTTTGTGCCCACGGTTGCGGGCGCTAGCGGCCCTGTCTTGGTGCTGACAGCCAAGGGTGCGGTGAACCCGGTGCTGGCGGGCTATATTGACCGCGGCATCACCGAAGCCGAGCGCAGGGACGCCACTGCGGTGGTCATTCAGCTCGACACACCCGGCGGCCTCGACATTTCTATGCGAGAGATCGTCCAGCGCATCAACGCCGCACGGACCCCGGTTGTGGTCTATGTGGCCCCGGCGGGCGCACGAGCGGCCTCCGCGGGCGCTTTCATCACTATGGCGGCGCACGTGGCGGTGATGGCGCCCAATACCGCCATTGGCGCGGCGCACCCCGTGGCAGGTGGCGGCCAGGAGATCGAAGGGCCGCTGAAAGACAAGGTGGTCAACGACGCCGTGGCCTACATTCGGAGCATCGCCCAACTGCGAGACCGCAACGTCGAGTGGGCGGAGAAGGCGGTACGGGAGAGCATCTCCACCGAAGCAGAGGAAGCGGTCAAGCAGAACGTGGTGGATTTCAACGCCGACACGCTTGATGACCTGGTGCGGCAGTTGGATACCCGCACTGTGAAACTGCTGGAGCGGGAGGTCACCATCAGCACCCAGGGCGTGCCGGTGGAGCATCTGGAGATGAACCTTATCGAGCGGTTCCTCTACGCCATCACCGACCCCAACATCGCCTACTTGCTGCTCTCGGTAGCCATGATGGCAATCTTCCTGGAGCTTTCCAATCCGGGGGCCATTCTGCCGGGAGTGGTTGGCGGCATCTTCCTGCTGCTGGCGTTCTTCGCGCTAGGGACGCTGCCGGTGAACATCGCCGGGCTGCTGCTTATCGCATTCGGTTTTGCCATGCTGGTGGCGGAGATCTGGATTACATCCCACGGACTGCTGGCTATTGGTGGCATCGTAGGGCTGACGGTGGGTTCGCTGATCTTGATGAGCGGGGCCGACCCCGTGTTCCAGATCAACCCGTGGCTGATAGCATTGGTAGTCGCGTCTTTTGCGGCGTTCTTCCTATTTGTAGTGGGTGCGATTGTGCGGTCTCGCCATCAGCAACCGACAACCGGTCTGGAGGCATTGGTGGGGATGAAGGGAGTGGCCCGGACCGCGCTTGACCCTGAGGGCACGGTCCTTGTGCACGGCGAGCTGTGGCGAGCGCGCAGCCGCGAGGGCAGGGTGGAGGCCGACGAGGAAGTGGTGGTAACGAGTATGGAGGGCTTAAAACTTTACGTAACTCAGTTGCAGACACCGGATATAATCAACCAACAGGAGAAAGCGAATGGATAGCCTAATCATTCTTGGGATTATTGTGGTGGTCGCGTTCGTGATCACCTCGTCTGCGGTCCGGATCGTCCAGCAGTACCAGACGGGTGTTGTATTTCGGCTGGGTAAGTTCATTGGCCTCAAGGGGCCAGGGTTGCGCTTGATCATTCCGTACATTGATAGATTGAATACCGTTGATACCCGTATTATTACGCTGGACGTTCCTTCTCAGGAGTGCATTACGCGGGACAACGTGACACTGAAGGTTAACGCAGTGGCGTATTTTCGGGTGGTGCATCCGGAGATGGCGGTGATTGAAGTACTGGACTATACCCGCGCTACGTCGCAGATCGCTCAGACCACGTTGCGCAGCGTCTTGGGCCAAAGCGACTTGGATGACCTGCTGGGACAGCGCGAGCAGATCAATCAGCAATTGCAGCGGATTATCGACGAGCAAACTGAGCCGTGGGGCGTCAAGGTGAGCCTGGTGGAGGTCAAGGACGTTGAGCTTCCCCAGACGATGCAACGGGCGATGGCAGCTCAGGCTGAGGCGGAGCGCGAACGCCGCGCCAAGATTATCCATGCCGAAGGCGAGTTCCAGGCGGCGCAGCGGCTGGCGGATGCTGCCCGGGTCATCAACAGTGAGCCGGCCACCTTACAGCTCCGCTATCTCCAAACCTTGACGGAGATTGCCACCGAACGCAACAGCACGCTTATCTTCCCACTGCCACTGGACTTGATAACCCCCTTCTTGCGCGGGCCGGGGGACCAGCAGAACCAGACCTAGCGGGCAACGGAAAGCAGTGGCGGCACTTTGCTACCCGCTTCCGCTAACGTCCTCCCTCCAGAGGAGGGAGGACGTTTTGTATTGTCACCTCGCCCGCGGTGAGTGCACGGAGATCACCGTCCTCTGTGCGCAGCAGCAGCGCGCCTAACGCGTCCACGTTCTCCGCGGTCCCGGTGATTGTGGTGTCTCCAGCCAGCACCGTTACCCGCCGGCCCAGCGTGGTCAGCCGACTCTGCCAGAGCCGGTGCGTTTCATTTTGTGCGGTGTGCAGGTAGTGCTGCTCCAGCCGTTCCAATAGTCGCTGACCCAGGCGCACTCGCGAAACCGGCGCGCCGGTTACGCGAGACAGGCTGGTGACCGGATAACGGGGCGAGGGCACGGCCGCAGGGTCCAAGTTAACGTTGATGCCGATGCCGATGACCGCAAAGTTGGGGGCTTCGCCGGCGAACTCCCCCTCCACCAAGATCCCACCGGTCTTCTTGCCGTCGATGAGGCAGTCATTGGGCCATTTCAACTCGACGGTCAGGCGGGTCTCCATTTCGATAGCTTCGGCGGTCGCCAGCGCAGCGATGATTGACAGGCGTTGGTAGCGCTCCAGCGTAGGCCGTACGACGACCGAGAGCAGGAGGCTGCTGCCGGCAGGCGCCACCCATGGCCGACCCATGCGGCCCCGTCCGATGCGTTGCTCATCGGCCACAAAGGTCGCGCCCTCCGGCGCGCCAACGTGGGCGGCTTCTCGTGCCGCGTTCTGGGTGGAGTCTACCAGCGGAAAGTAGCGGACAGTGCGGCCGATTACTTGAGTGTTGAGGCCGCTGGTGAGGTGTTCCATGTGTTCCATGTGTTCATGGAAGGGGTCGGGACGGCTCATAGCGAACTCCAAAAAGAAAACCAGCCCGCCAAAGACGGGCTGGTTTTCTTGCTAGGTCGCAACCCTAGCTCACAGCCACCTCGCTAAAGGGGCTGCGGGCGGAGTACGTACGTTGATGGTCCATCCGCATCACCTCCTTTCACTGCGTGTAGGCTAGCATACCTATGCGGGGAGGGTCAACGGCTTTTGTGGGCTTATTTGCGACCTTGACTGGCGTTTGGGTGGAGAGTGGGAAGTGGTCAAGTTTTATCTCGCTCAACCCGTCTGTTATACTTCTACCCACATTAACGAAGGGCGCCCGAGAAGGGCGCTCGCTACGGGAGGAATTGCACGATGCCTGTTATTGATGCCGATACCCACTTAGTTGAAACTGAGCACACATGGGACTTTATGGAAGGTGATGAGCAGCAGTACCGTCCGATTCTGGTTACTCCCAAAGGAGAGGCCGGCCGGGACTATTGGTTCATCGACGGGAAGATCCGGGGCTTGGCGCGCCAAGCGGTGACCGCGGCCGACGTGCAGAAGCTGTCGAAAGAGCTTGGCCGGGAGCTAGAGGCCCCGGATTCAGCCCGGCAGGGCGAGAATGTGGAAGTTCGTCTCGAGCACATGGACAAGCTGGGGGTGGACGTCCAGGTCCTCTGGCCCACCGTGTTTCTCCAGCGCATTGCCGACAAGCCGGAGGTAGAGGTGGCGGTGTGCGGCAGCTACAACCGCTGGCTGGCGGACATCTACCATAAGGGCCACAACCGCCTGCGCTGGATTGCCGTGTTGCCCATGCTGAGCATGCCGGACGCTCTGGACCAGCTCGACTACGCCCACAAGAACGGTGCAGTGGGCGCGTTCTTCCGGGGCATCGAGGGCGACAAGCTGCTCCAGGACCCCTACTTCTTCCCGATCTATGAAGAGTTGAGCAAGCGGAATATGGTAGTGGGCGTCCATGCCGGCACAGGCAACCAGGCATATTATGAACTGCTTTCGCAACGCAATGTGCCCGGCACCTTCTGGAACTTCCGTATGACCGCCATCGGCGCGTTCCACTCGCTGATTATGTCCGGTATACCGGACATGTTCCCCAACCTGCGCTGGGCCTTCGTGGAGTTGGCGTCGCAGTGGGTACCCTGGGCGATGAAGGATGTGAAGCGCCGTCTCCCGCAACAGCGCAAGCGGCAGCTCCCGGAGAACCCCATGAAGGCCTACCGGATGTATGTGGCCTGCCAGAGCGATGACGATATTCCCTACGTTATCCAGTACACCGGCGAGGACAACATGGTCATGGGCACCGACTATGGCCATCATGACCACGCCGCTGACCTGGAGGCCCTCAAGAACCTCCGCGGCGCGGGTGGTATCTCCGAGGGGCTTTACCAGAAGATCGTGGACAGCAACCCACGCGCACTCTACGGCATCTAGCCGGTAAGGTCAGTAGCGAGCTTCTCCGCCAGCAGCCCCAAGGCTGCTGGCGGAGCTGTTTCTCTTAGGTGTATTCACTGAGGATTCCATTGGGATGGGCTGGTAGTCCCGCCGCAGCTGGAAACGTATAATCCTACGCAGACTGATACCTTTACTGCACTAGGAGGACTCATGCGAGCAGATATTGCCGCCTTCTGGCAACGCACCCGAGGAGAGTTGGACAAGGTGCCCATGGACGCCGTGGTCACCCCCGCGCCGGAGCAGAGCGCCCGGGAGTACAACACCTGGGGCGTGGTGATGCGTAGCTTCGGCGACATTAAGATCCGGGCCTGGTGGTCCGTGCCCAAGGACCTGCCGCCGGGCAGGGGATTGCCCTGCATCATTTCCATTCCGGGCTACGCTGGCACCCGCCCCATTCAGAGCACGCTGCTGGACCTGGGCTACGCAGTGCTTAACATCTACCCGCGTGCTCAGGGCGAGAGCATTGCCGAGTGGGACTTGGCGGCCAAGAATAAGCTGACCTACAAGCCGGAGGATAAAGAGGAGTACTACTACCGCGGCTGCTACATGGACCTTATCCGTGCCGTCGATTTTGTCCTGACGCGTCCAGAGGTGGATCCATCCCGCATCGGCGCATGGGGCCGGAGCCAGGGCGGCGGGCTTGCCATTGCGCTGGCGGCGTTGGACCACCGCATCAACGCCGCGGTGGGTGAGGAGGCTTTCCTCTCCAACTTTCCGTTGGCGGCTAAGGTGGGAGCGTCACCCTACACCGAGCTGGCGAACTACCTGGAACAACACGCCGAGCAGCGGGACGCCCTGCTGGCAAACCTGGAGTTCTTCGACCCGATGAACTTATCGGATGCGGTGCGCTGTCCCACCCTCATGAACATCGGGCTCAAGGACCCCACTTGCCCCTATGACACGGTGTTCCCTACCTTTGCCAACATCCCGGGGCTAAAGAGCCTCATCGTGTACCCGGACCTGGCGCATGATACCTGCACGGACTTCAACGTCCACGCGCTCAATTGGCTCAAGCGGTACATCGGGTAGGAGTTCGGCCCTAGGCGTACCGGCGGGCGGATGGAAGCAGATTCGCTAACTCGCCGCCCGCCGCCGCCGGGCTGGGCGCTTGGCCCCGGCCGGCTGGAACTTGGGTAGGCTGAACTCCGGCGTCACGTCGTCCCAGGCCAACTCCACCCGCATGCCGATGTGCACGTCCTTGGGATCGACGTTGACCACGTTGCTGGTCATGCGCCAACCCTCCTCCAGCTCAATGACCGCCAGCAGATAGGGCACGTCCGGCACGAACGCGGGATGCGCCGGCTGCCGCGCCGTGGTGAACGCATATACCCAGCCGCGGCCGCTGGACTCTACCCATTCCATGGTGCCAATGCCGAAGCAGTTGGGGCCGGGGCAGACGTCCCGGGGGTAAAAGACGCGGGTGCCGCAGACGGAACAGCGCTGGAAGAGCAGCCGGTGTTCCTTAGCCGCATCCCAGAACGCTTTGGTGTGGTAGGTGGGGGTGGGTAGCGGCTTGTTGTACTGGTTAGGGGTGGTCATTGCGTACTCCTTCTCTACCTACAGGGCCTCGTCGCTGCTCAGCACCATAGCCGACTGCTGGGAGAACAGCCCGCCGGAGCCGGTGACCAGCGCGATGTCGGTAGGGCCGGGCACCTGCCGCTCGCCGGCGGTGCGGCGGATCTGCCGAACGGCTTCGGTCACGTGAGAGCAGCCGCCCGCCAGCGCGGCCTGACCGTAGGATATCTGCCCGCCGTGGGTATTCAGCGGCAGGTTGCCCTTGAAGGTGAGGTCCTGCTCCTGAATCCAGTCGCCACCCTCGCCCTTTTCGCAGAACCCGGCGTCCTCAAGTTCGCAGATTACGGTGATGGTATAGGAGTCGTAGATCTCCAGCAGCTGCATGTCACGCGGCCCGTAACCGGCCATCCGGAACGCCTTCCGGGCCGCTCGACCGGCCGGAGCGATGGTGATCTCGCCCACGTGGGCCAGATGGTTCCGCTCGATGGAGTGGGCGCCGCCCAGGACGTACGCGGGCTGGTGCCGCATCCCTTGTGCAATCTCGGCCCGAGTAACCACGAATGCGCACGCGCCGGACACCGGCATCACGCACTCCAGCAGGTGCAACGGGTCGGACACGATGCGGGAGTTGACCACATCATGCACGGTGATAGGCTCGTTGTAGAAAATGGCCCAGGGGTTGTGGTTGGCGTTGAAGCGCTGGTCTACTGCGATCTTCGCCCGCTTTTCCACGGTGGTGCCGTACAGCGCCTCGTGCCGCGAGGCGATCATGGCGTACCAGCCGTTGGCTGCCACCACCGGCCCGAAGGGGGCGGTGAACTCATTGATGGCGGTCTCGGTGCGCCGGGGGAACTCACCGCGTGGGCCGTTGGGATCGATGGGCGTGGCGGTGCCGCACAGGACGAAATCGGCCAGCCCAGCGTTGACATAAGCGGCCGCCTGGAGGGCCATGACCACACCGCCGGCGCCCTGCACGTCGCATCCCGTGGCCCAGGTGGGGAAGATGCCCATGTGCTCCGCAGCCACGGCGTTGAAGCCGCTGGCGCTCCCCATGATCTCCGGTTCCATGATCAGGCCGTCAATGTCGCTCTTCTTGAGGCCGGCGTCCTGGATAGCGGCAAAGCACGCCTCGGTCAGCAGGCTCAGGGTGTCGCGGTCGGGACGGGTGCGCTGCGGCTGTAGCTCACCGATGCCAACGATGGCGGCCGCGCCCCGCATGGTGTCGAGCATAGCGCCTCCTGGTGCAATAGGGGTGAAATGAGCCTGCCCAGCTTACTAGCGCGGTGGTGCTGCCGTCAACGGGCTGCACTCGTTTAGTACATACGAGACAGTGGTGACAAGACCACGCTTGGGGACCTACGAGGGGCACCCCTACGTGAAGGGGGAGTCCAGAGGGGCACAGCCTCTTTGGCAGGGGTCTGGGGGTGTCCCCCAGAGATCTTTATTTCTGCCCCCTTCCTGGAAGGAAGGGGGCCAGGGGGATGGTCCGAGCTACCATTGAGACCACGCTCTCCGAACCCGACGTACCGCACGCCACCCCACCCCAGATTGTCACGTCGCAGACTCCTCGCAATGGCGGGGGTGGGAGCTGGGTGGGGGCCGAGTGGGATGCACTTCGGGGCAGGATAGGCACGCGCTATTACGCAGGGAAACGGTATCAGACGCGGAAAGGCCGGGACCCGCACAGTCCCGGCCTGCCGATCAGTTCTTGTCTACTCCACCTTCATTAGCGGGAAGAACTTCTGGGCGTTGTGGTGGAAGATGTTCACCTTGTCCTCGTCGCTGAGGAAGCTGAAGCCGTCGATCACGGGCAGCAGGTCGTCGGCAGGCTTGCCGTTGCTGAGCCGCGTGGCGCCGCTGCCCGCGCCCGGCGCTTCCGTGCCGAACATCAGGCGGTCGACCCCCTTCTGCCGGAAGCCGGCCATCATGTAGTAGTCGTCGTGGACGCAGGTGTCGAACTGGAGATTGGCGATGGGCTTATTGCCGAAGTAGTGACTGTCGTCCTCGGGGAGGAAGCGGTTCAGGCCGCCGCCCATGTGGGACACGTAGATATGGAGGTTGGGAAAGTCTTCAAAAGCGCGGCTGTTTTCTAGTTGAAGCGTCGCCAGAAACTGCGAGATGTAATTGTTGACCTGGTAGCTTTCCGGGATGTTCCACATGCGGGAGTCCTTGCTGCCAGACCCGTGCACCATGATCACCGCGTTCAGTCGCTGCGCCTTCTCGTACAGTGGATACCAGTAGTCTTCGTCATCCATACCCGGGGCCTGGCCGTCCGCTCCGGGATCGGGGTTGACCACCACGCCGATGAAGCCCAACTCCTTGATGCAGCGTTCCAACTCCTCCAGGCAGTTCTTGGAGTTGCGGTTGACGTTCTGCGGCAACTGGCCGATGCCCAGGAAGCGGTCCGGGTGCAGTTTGCACGCTTGGGCAATGGTGTCGTTGGTGACCTTGCACCACACCTCCTGGACTGGCGGCACCTCCCAGTGCCACATGTTCACCGGGCGGGGCGAGATCATCTGCACGTCCACCTGGCGGTCGTCCATGATCTTGAGGTGGCTTTGGGAAGAGCCCTCCAGCCGTTCGTCTGAGATGCTGTAGTTGGCCCGTTTGGGCGAGTGCTTGCGGACATTCACCAGCCCCGCGGCAATGTTGGTGAACTCCGGCGGTGACGAGAGGTGGCCGTGCACATCAATGACTTTTAGGCCTTTGTACATGGTGTTTCCTCCTTCTGGCTGATCTGGCTGATCTGGCTGAAATGTGGCGAATGTCAGGATCGTACATGGTACTTGGTGGAGGGGGGATGGTCAAGTTGGAAGATTAGGCGAATGCTCAATGCTTAAGGAAATGCCTTCACACCTCGTAGCGTCCCACGTAGTTCTCGGCCATGCTGGTGGCCGCCGCCTTGGAAGTGGTGACATAGCGGAGCTGTGAGAGCTGCAGGCGGCGCTGGAACTCGTCATCGCTTTGGAAGCGGTGGAGCATCATGGTCATCCACCAGGAGAAGTGCTCAGCCCGCCACACCCGCTTGAGGCACGTGTCCGAGTAACCGTCCAACTGCTCGGTCTTACCGCTGGCGTACCATTCGGCGAGCGCTTCCGCCAGCACTTTTGCGTCGGCGATGGCGAGGTTCATCCCCTTGGCGCCCGTGGGTGGGACGATGTGCGCGGCGTCCCCGGCCAGAAAAAGCCTGCCGTGCTGCATGGGTTCCAGCACAAAGCTGCGCATGGGCGTAATGCCCTTCTCCAGGATGCGACCCGATTCAAGGGTGAACCCGGGCAGCGCAAACCGGGTCTGTAGCTCCTCCCAGATGCGCTCGTCCGGCCAGCTGTCAAGGTCGTCGTCTGGGGCACATTGGACGTAGAGACGGGAGAGTTGCGGAGAGCGCATGCTGTGCAGCGCAAAGCCCCGCTGGTGGTTGCAGTAAATGACCTCTTCAGTGGATGGCGGTACCGCAGCCAGAATGCCCAACCAGGCAAAGGGGTAGTCCTTCTCATACACGGTGCGGGCGCGCTGGGGGATGGCGTCCCGGCAGACGCCGTGGTAGCCGTCGCAGCCTGCCACGTAGTCGGCCTGAAGCTCATGCAGCGCGCCCTGTTGCCGGTAGCGGACGGTGGGCGTGGCCGTAGTCTGGCCGTCTACACCAATGGCCTCAGCCTCGAACACAATGGTCCCCCCAGCGTCCAGGCGGGCTTGAATGAGGTCTTTAACCACCTCCTGCTGCCCGTAGACAAAGATGGAATCGCCGGTGAGCTCGGTCAAGGGAATGCGGTGACGTGCCCCACCGAACTGCAGCTGTACGCCGTGGTGCACCATGCACTCGCGCTGCAAGCGCTCACCCACGCCGGTGCTCACCAGGAGATCGACCGATCCCTGCTCCAGCACCCCGGCGCGCACCCGCTTCTCCACATACTCGCGGTCCCGGTGTTCAAGCACTACGGATTCGATGCCCCGCCCTGCCAGGAGATGGGAGAGCACCAACCCCGCCGGGCCTGCGCCCACAATGGCTACTTGGGTGCGGGTGGTGGTCATGGACATTCCTCGCTGATTCGATGTGCATGTGGTGATTCAGGGCCAGTATAGCAATGGGGGAGCATTAGAGAGAAAACGTCATTTACCGCTCTCCAATCCGCGCTCGCGGCAGGCCTGAGTATTTTCCCGCTCATCTGCGCATTGCCGAAGGGTTCACCACCGGCGGATAAATCGGTCTCAATGTTCGCGGAACGGGTACACTATGAACTAGTACCGATTGCATCAAAATGTGTCGATATAATTATCCCAGCGCCACTGAGGTGAGCGGAGTGACCACGCAGCCATTCGTACCAGCACCTGCTGTTAGAGCGTTCTTGAAATCCATTGCCGATGAGACGCGCCTAGATATCCTGCGGATGCTGTCTATCACCGACCTAACCGCGGGTGAGATCAACGCGCGGGTGGACGCTCCGCAGAACCGGGTGTCGTACCACTTGCGCCGGCTGCGGGCCGCCGGGTTGTTGAGAGACCGCCGCAGCAGCCAGGACGCCCGGGACGTGTATTACAGCGTCAATCTGGACCGGCTACAGCACCTCCATGCCGCGACCGGCGCGGCACTTCATCCCGGACTGCTTGCAGCATCGGCGCCGTCTCAACCCTGCCTCACCGCAGGGGAACAGCCGTTGCGCGTGCTGTTTCTGTGCACGCACAACAGCGCGCGCTCCCAGCTAGCCGAAGCATTGCTCCAGAAAATGGGGGGTGACGCCGTCATTGCCCACAGTGCGGGCAGCGACCCACTTCCCGTGCATCCCATTACCCTACAGTTGTTGGAGGAGTGGGGCGCCGATAGTGGCGCTTTCGTGTCAAAAACGATAGACCGTTTCGTTGGTCAGACTTTCGGCTACGTGATCACCGTATGCGACCGGGTGCGGGAGCAGTATCCGGAGTTCTCCGGCGCGTTGGCCCGGGCTCACTGGAGCCTGCCCGATCCCTCGGAGGTCACTGATCCGCAACAGCAGATGCGGGCGTTTTATGCCACCGGCGCGGAACTCGCCACTCGCATCGAGTACCTGCTCCGTTTTCCCCGTCCTGCCCCAGTTCTGTAGGGAGCTCCCTATGGCGATCCGTGTGTTATTTCTCTGCACGGCCAACAGCGCCCGCAGTCAGATGGCGGAAGCGCTCCTGCCCCTGGAAAGCTCCGGCCGCTTCGACGTGGCGAGCGCAGGCAACCAACCGGCGGCCCGCGTCCATCCATTGGCGATCGCAGTGATGCAAGAACTTAACACTTCGCTGGGCGATGCCTATCCTAAACACCTAAAACAGCTCTCGGACGAGACGTGGGACTATGTCATCACAGTGTGTGACCGCGCTCATGACGCATGCCCGACCTTTCCAGGCGACACCGCGCGGATTCACTGGGGCCTCAAGGATCCCGGAACCGCTGAGGGCACCGAAGCCCAGCAACGCCGGGTATTTCGGCGGGTGCGGGATGAGATCCTCCAGCGCGTCCGGCTCTTTGTGGCAGCAACCGCGCCCGCTGCACCGAGATCCGACCGAGGAATCGCACTATGAGCACCGCTGGCAGCCTGACGGCGCTGGACAATCAGATCTCCAAAGACACGGAGGGAGCCGCGTCGCCGTTGCACCGGGCGCTGGTAGGGGAGGTGATGGGGACCTTTATTCTGGTGTTCATCGGCACGGGGTGTGTGGCCGCAGCGGTGCTGACCGATGCCCAGATCGGCTTATGGCAGGTGGCGGTGGTCTGGGGCTTTGGAGTTACTCTTGCCATCTACGCCTCGGCAGGACTCTCGGGTGCGCACCTCAACCCCGCCGTGAGTCTTGCCATGGCACTGTTCCGACCGGAGGGCTTTCCCCGGCGGCGGCTTTTGCCCTACTGGGGCGCACAGCTTGTGGGAGCCATATTGGCCGGGGTGATAGTGCTGCTCACCTTCGCGCCCTTTCTGGCGCGGTTCGAGCAGGTGCAGGGTTTAGTGCGCGGCGCGCCCGGCAGTCAGCTCTCCGCCATGGTCTTCGGTCAGTACTTTCCCAACCCGGCGATGTTCGGGACAGACCAGGCGGCGCGAGCCTTGGTCTCGCCCTTAGGCGCCGCGGCCATTGAGGGATTGGGCACGGCGGTGCTGGTCTTCATGATCTTCGCCCTCACTGACCACCATAACAAAGCTGCGCCGCCAACGTGGCTCGCTCCCTTCTTCATCGGGTTCACGATAGCTGTGCTTATTGGCCTGTTCGCCCCGGCCACACAGGCGGGCTGGAACCCGGCCCGGGACTTCGGCCCACGCATCGTGGCGGCACTGGCGGGATGGGGCGAGATTGCTATTCCCGGCCCCAGTGGCGGCTTCTGGGCCTACATCGCTGGGCCGCTCATCGGCGGGCCGCTGGGCGGCTTGATCTACCACCGTCTCTGCACGCGTGAGTAATGCCCGGCTGGATTGGAGATGTACGTGGCTAGCGGGCCACAAGCTGGCTGAGCCGCAGATTGCGCATCCGCGGTGAAAAGGCCAGGATCGCCAGACCGATGCCAAATGCCAGCCCGCTCAGCAGCATCCCCACTATCGCGGCGTCCATGATGTCGGCTAAAGTGCCGCCAATCAGCGCTCCCACGGGGATGAGCAATGGACTCACTTGGAGAACGCTTACTACGCGCCCCCGCAGGTGGTCGGGCGCCACGAGTTGGAGTACGGTCTGGTTCGTGGTGTTGAACAGCGCCTCTGCCGCGCCCGCGAGAACCAAGAACGGCACCGCCAGTATCATCGAACCGGTCGCAGCGCCTACGATGGAAAATGCCCCCTGTGACGCGCTGTAGACGAACAGCGCGGTAAGTTGGAGCAGGCCGCGCCGGTCCACCCTATTCAGGGAGGCAGTGAGAAGACCGCCAAAGACCCCGCCGACCCCGATGGCGCCGAACATCAGGCCCAGGCTACTGGCATCTCCGGCAAAGGTGGTCTTGGCAAAGATCGGCAGCAGCGCGAGATGCAGGGGAATGAGGAACAGTGGGTTGATGGCACTCATCAGGAGCAGCAGGCGAGCGTGGGGGTCTTTGAACGCAAACCGGTAACCATCCGCCATATCACGAAAGATCGCCCGCTTGCGCGGCGGACCGGCTTCCCGCGGCGGGAGCCGGATCATCAATACGGTCGCCATGACGCCCAGGTAGGCCAGGCTCTGGATCAAGAAGTTGTTGGCTGCACCAAAGGCCACGATGAGCGCGCCGCCGATCATGGGGCTCACCGCGCGTGAGGAGCTCACCGCCATGTTGCTCAGCGCCACGGCGTTGGGCAGAACCGGGCGCGGCACCACGTCGAACACCAGAATCTGGCGGGCGGGCTGGTTAAAAGTAGTGGCAGCGGCAGTCAGCACCGCAAATGCGAAGAAGTGCCAGACCTCAATCCGGCCCGACCATAACGCCAGCGCAATAGTTACAGTGAACAGGAATAGCGCCACCTGACTCACCCCTATCACCGTGTTGCGGCTGAAACGGTCAGAGGCCAGGCCGGCCAGAGGCGCCAGCAGCAGCAGCGGCACGATGCGCACGGCGCTGACGCCGCCCAAGATGCTGCCAGAGTTCGTTCGGTCGTAGACCACCCAGCCTAGTGTGGTCATCTGGATCCAGTTCGCAACTGCGGTGAACAGATTGCCCACCCACAACAGCCGGAAGTTGCGGTAACGGAGCGCGTGGAAAGTGCCGAGGGGAGCCTGCTCGGTCGCCGGAGGTGTTTCGTCCTCGGTGGATTGTTGCTGGCGTGATTCCATAGACCACCGATGAGTGAGGTATGCCGAATTGAGCGTCGCGGTGCAGGGCAGGCGTAGTGTAGCATGACCAGATTTCCGCTACTTCGGGGACTCAGATACAAAAAGAGGCGCTCGGGCCTCTGTGGCGCTTGCGAGTACACACTGAAAACCGGCATAATTAGATTGACTTTCAGACTCTGCGGATCAGCCGGAAGCGCGCAGTAGGAGAACCGTTCTATTGGGCTGGTGCACCGTCTACGTGCCGTCAAAATACGGTATCCTGGGCAGTGTACCCGACCAATGGGAGTATGAGGAGAGTGCCCGTATGGTAGCTACAAAAGGCCGGTCTACAACCACCTCAAAGCAACTTCCCCATCAAGAGCTGGGCCTTACACCTGAGACCCTGCTGGAGATGTACTACACGATGCGCCTCTCTCGCACACTCGACGACCGAATCTGGGTGCTGGCGCGCTCAGGAGAGACCGGTCTGGCCGTTTCCTCTCATGGGCACGAGGCACTGCAGGTCGGCAGCATCTATGCCCTCCGGCGCGGCTATGATTGGATGGTCCCGTATTATCGGGACGGCGCCGCGGCCCTCGCGCTTGGTATTTCTCCCAAGACTGTGATGCTGAGCTTCTTCGCTCGGGATGCCGACCCCTACTGTGGTGGGCGGCAGTTTCCTGTGCATGCAAGCTCCAAGGAGCTGAACATCCTCTCCGGTTCCAGTGACATCGCCACTCAGATCCCCCACGGTGTGGGCGTGGCCCTTGCCAACAAGATGCGGAAGGAAGACCGGGTGACCCTCACCTACTTTGGCGACGGGGCCACCAGCGAGGGCGCTTTCCACGAAGCAATGAACTTTGCCGCGGTGCTTAACGTGCCGGTGATCTTCCTCTGTGAGAACAATGAATACGCCATCTCCGTCCCGCGCTCCAAGCAAATGCGGGTGCAGGACATCGCCACAAAGGCCGCGGGATACGGCATGCCCGGCGTGAGCGTAGACGGGCGGGACATCCTAGCGGTCTATCGAGCGACCAAAGAGGCTGCCGACCGCGCCAGGAGCGGCGGTGGCCCGACCCTGGTGGTGGCCAACACCTACCGCATGGCGGCGCACACCAGCAACGACCCCGATCGCTTCTACCGTACTCCGGAGGAACTCGCGGAGGAGCGGAAGGATGATCCGCTGACTAGGTTCAGCGCTTACCTCAAGAAGCACGGGTTGTTGACGGACGCTCAGGATAAGGAGTTTGCTGAACGGGCGGCTAATGAGGTGGACGAGGCCACGGACTTGGCCCGCTCCAGCCCCAGTCCCCAACCCGAGGACGCGCTGCTCTACGTGTACGGGAGCTAACTGACTGTACTCGTGTTGGCCAACGGCCGAGATACGCACTAACTCGTTGCGCTGCCACCTTGGCGGTGCAGATGCTGGAGAAGAGATAATGCCGGAACGGCTGCTGATCGAGGCTATTACTGACGGACTCAAGGAAGAGATGGAGCGCGATGAGCGCGTCTTCCTCATCGGCCAGGACATCGGCGTGGCGGGCGGTGTCTTCTTGGCTACCCAAGGCCTCTATGACCAGTTCGGGCCGGAACGGGTCATAGACTCTCCCCTGGCCGAGTCCGCCATCATTGGCGTTTCCATCGGCGCGGCGGCCAACGGCATGGTGCCGGTTGCCGAGATGCAGTTTTTCGACTATATCCTCCCGGCGATGGAGCAGATCATCAACGAGGCCGCCAAGTTACGCTGGCGCTCTAAGAACGTCTGGAACTGCCCCATGGTCATACGTACCCCAACTGGCGGCGGTGTGGGCGGCTCCCTCTACCATTCTCAGAGCCTGGAAGCCCTGTTCTGCAACATTCCCGGGTTGAAGGTGGTTATCCCGTCTACTCCCAGCGACGCAAAAGGGCTCTTGAAAGCAGCCATCCGAGACCCCGATCCGGTGTTGTACCTAGAGCACAAGAAGCTCTACCGGACCGTTCGCGCCGAGGTGCCGGATGATGATGTGGTGGTGCCCCTCAGCAAGGCGGTGGTGAGGCGTCCGGGCGATCATATCTCGCTGGTCACCTACGGCCTTATGGCCCACTACTCCCTGGACGCCGCCGCGGCCTTGGAATCCGAGGGGATTAGCATCGAGGTGATTGACCTTCGCACCCTATACCCGTGGGACCGGGAAACGGTCCTGGAATCGGTGAAGAAGACTGGTAAGGCGCTGGTGGTCTACGAGGCAAACTACACGGGCGGCTACGGCGGGGAGATCGCATCCACTATTGCGGAGCATGCCTTTGAGTATCTGGATGGCCCGGTAACGCGGCTCGCGCCCCCGGACATTCCTGCCATGCCCTGGAACCACCCCCAGGAAGACTTCTTTATGCTCAATCCGGAGAAGATTGCCGCCGCCGCCCGCACGCTGGCGGCCTATTGATGCCCAGACGCTAACCACAACCACGTAGCGGAGCATTGCACTTATGCCCACACCCATCACGTTACCGCAGCTAGCGGAGACCACTCATGAAGGCACCGTTGGCCGCTGGCTTAAGCAGGTCGGCGATACTATTAAGCGCTACGAGCCGCTGGTGGAGATCCTCACCGATAAGGTGAACGTGGAGATGACCTCGCCGTACAGCGGCGTCATCTCCGCCATCAACGTGGCGGAGGGCGAGACCCTGCTCGTGGGTGGCGTGCTGGCCATAGTCGATGAGGACGGCAGCACGGCGGAGGCTGCTCCGGCGCCGGCCGCCGCCACCGCACCAGCTGCCGCTGTCGCTGTGGCTACTGCTGAAGGACCGGGGTCGGTTCGCCGCGGCGAAGGCCGCCAGCGGATCACGCCTGTAGTGGCGCGCTTGGCCCAACAGCACGGTGTGGACATCGGCCTGCTCCGGGGCACCGGCGTCGACGGTAGAGTCACCAAACAGGACCTCCTGGACTACGTGGCTCAGCAGGAGCAGCAGCCCGCACCTGCACCTGTGGCTGCTCCCGCTCCCGCGGCTGCGACGCCCGCTGCCCCCGCCGCTCCCGTGGCCGCCGGCCCGGACGAAGA
Source organism: Dehalococcoidia bacterium (assembly GCA_965261835.1). Classification (GTDB taxonomy): domain Bacteria; phylum Chloroflexota; class Dehalococcoidia; order SHYD01; family SHYD01. The sequence continues at coordinate 1,508,766 of OZ253478.1, forward strand.
GGCGGTGCCGCTCAGTCCCATGCGGAAGGCCATTGCCGAGAACATGAGCCGCAGCAAAGCGTCTATTCCCCACGCCTGGGCCATGGTGGAAGTGGATGTAACGCCGTTGGTACGGCTGCGGGAAGGCCTCAAGGAGGACTTCAAGCGGCGTGAGGGGGTGGATCTCACCTACCTGCCCTTCGTGATGAAAGTGGTGGCAGAGACGTTGAAGGAGTTCCCTTACCTCAACGCGGCGTGGGGCGATGACAAGATTATCCTGAAAAGGCGCGTCAACCTGGGTGTTGCGGTGTCCTTGGACAACGCGCTCATTGTACCGGTGGTGAAAGACGCCGACCGATTGAGTATTGCGGGGCTGGCTCACGCCGTGGCCGATCTGATCAACAAGGCCCGCAGCAACCGACTGGCCCCCGCCGATGTCACCGGCGGCACCTTCACTGTGAACAATACCGGCGCACTGGGGACTTCGCTGTCCTACCCCATCGTATTCCCCGGGCAGGCAGCCATTGTGACCACCGAGGCCATCATTAAGCGCCCGGTGGTGGTGGACGACGCCATCGCCATCCGCTCGATGATGAACATAGCGATGTCCTTCGACCACCGCATTGCCGACGGTGGCATTTCCGGCGGGTTTTTGCGGACGCTCAAAGCTAAGGTGGAGCGCCTGAACACGGATACTCCTATCTACTAGCTATCCACGATCCGTGGTGATTGTTTAGCCACTCCCGTCAATATAGGTGATCGTCTGCTCAAGGGGCAGACGCTCAGTTGCACAATTAAGAACGGCGCCGCCCATTTTGGGCGGCGCCGTTCAGTGCCCCAGAACTATGAGTTGGAGCGGGAGACGAGATTCGAACTCGCGACAGCCTGCTTGGAAGGCAGGAGCTCTACCGCTGAGCTACTCCCGCATGATGCCTAGGTGGCGCCTATCATTGTACGGGGATTCTTAGGGGATCAACAAGCCGTGGGCCTTATGGCCCACGGCTTCAGTGCTCAAAGTGCGGCCCGCAGCCTTGCTTAGGTTGCGCTTCCCCGCCGCCGCGGAAAGGATGCGCTCACCTGCGTGTGGAGGCCGCCACGCGCCTGATAGTCCAGGGAAAGGGTCATCCGCTTGGGTTTGCACGAGTTGACTAGGTCTTGGAGGATTCGGTTCGCCGCATGCTCTTGCACAATACCCACGGAGCGATAGGAAAGAAGGTAGTACTTCAGAGATTTGAGTTCTATACAGCTCTTGTCTGGCACGTAGTGCACCGTGAGCGTACCCTGATCCGGCAGTCCGGTCCATGGACAAACCGCGGTGAACTCGTTAGTGGATATTTCCACTAACGTATCGCTGCCAGAGAACTCGTAGTCGAAGGTTAAGAGCACGTCCGGACGGATGACCTCTGGGCCACTGACCGGGAGGGTGATGGCACGGTCGAGATCCGCATAGCGCTCTGCTACCGACGATTCGTTAGTGGTTGCAACCACGGCCGTTGTAGTAGCTTCAACCCGGCGCCTTCTTCCCACTGATATACGCAGCGGTGGCGCCGGCGCCAGGCTCAGCGCCTCCTGCGCTTCCGGGACCCGAGCCAGAAAGGCAACCTCCTTGGCCGGCGTGTCCCGCCATATGATTGCCGGCTGTCCGTTGACCGACCCTGTGGCTACCGGCAATCCGTGCTTGCGTCGCAGAAAATGGGCAAACGTTGCGGGGGAAGCGTGAGGTACTATTTTCTGGATTTGTTGCTGTGTGAGAAATCCCTGCATCATGCAAAGACCGGTGCTCAGGTAGGTGCCATTACTGGCCCGTAAATGCATCTTAATGGAGTTGCCCTGGTAAGTTAGCGGCCGTAACCTGGTTCGTCGTGGGGACACTAGTAACTCTCCTACTTACTCAACTCTCGGTACACCTGCGTATGAGTTCAATATTTCGTTTCTACTATAGTAGAGCACAGAATTTCCGTCAATCTCAGTAGCTAATTTAGCAAACAGTTTTTCCGGTTCGTGATGATGAAGCAGGGATTGGAATGCCGGAGAGGTTAAAGTTGCTGATTTTGTGCTGTATTTGCCCAGAAAGTTGGGAAAGTACTATGCGCCAGCGTGGCACGAAAGCGCGCACAGTGCTTGCCCCTCTAGGAAGTCATACGCTACAGTACATGCGTGATCTGGAACCTGAGGTGGGCATTTGAGTACGCGCTATGTTGTGATCGCAATGGTGTTTGTAACGTGCCTGGTAGTTGCGAACATCATTGCAGTCAAGCTGGTGATGTTGGGCGATTTTGTGGTCCCCGCCGCGCTGATTATTTTCCCGTTGAGTTACCTCCTCGGCGATGTGCTCACTGAAGTCTACGGCTATAGGCGCGCCCGGCAAGTCATATGGATCGGCTTCGGTTGTAACCTGCTGGCGGTAGCGGCGATTGCGATAGGGCAATGGCTGCCGCCTGCCCCACCCTTTGCCGACGCTCAGGGAGCTTACGAGCGCATCTTAGGGTACGCTCCACGGCTGTTGCTCGGCTCCTTTGCTGCTTATCTTGTTGGCTCCTTTGCCAATGCAATAGTGCTGGCAAAATTGAAAACGGCCACTCAGGGCCGCTGGTTATGGACCAGGACAATTGGCTCCACTATAGTTGGCGAAGGGCTGGATACGGTGATTTTTACGGTCATTGCTTTTGCCGGGACGCTCCCGTTCATGGTTATTGGCAACATCATCATCACAGCGTGGTTCATCAAAGTGGCTTATGAGGTTTTGGCGACGCCTCTTACCTATCTTGTGGTCAGCTATCTCAAGCGGAAGGACGGCATGGACGTCTATGACACCCACGCCGACTTCAACCCGCTCCGGCTTAGTACCGATGCATGAGAAGGACGCGGCCAAGGCACGGCTAGACAGCGCTCAAGCACAGCTCTTAGACCTCAGTCGCCGCATCCATGCGACACCGGAGCTGGCGTACGAAGAGCGGCAGGCATCCGGCTGGCTGGCGGAAACCTCGACGCCGCGGGCTTCTCGGTAACCCACGGAGTCGGCGGTCTCCCCACGGCGTTTACGGCGCGCTTCGGCAGCGGCCCGCTGCACGTAGCCATCTGTGCTGAGTACGACGCCCTCCCTGCCATAGGTCATGCCTGTGGCCACAACATCATCGCTGCTACGGCGGTAGGGGCGGGTCTCGCTGCCGCACGGGTTGCTGATGACGTGGGGCTCACCGTCAGCGTGATCGGTACTCCAGCGGAGGAGATCGGCGATAGCGCAGGGAAGGTGCTCTTGCTGGAGCGGGGAGTATTCGATGGGGTTCATGCCGCGATGATGGTTCACCCCATGCCCTGGGATATTCTGGAGCCGGATATTATCGCGGGATCGCTGTTCGAGGCCCGCTATGCCGGCAAAGCGGCGCACGCGGCGGCCTTTCCCGACGAAGGGATCAACGCCGCCGATGCGCTCACGGTGGCCCAGGTTGCCATTGGCCTGCTGCGCCAGCACATCAAGCCGACCGACCGCATCCACGGGATCGTGACCAAGGGCGGCGACGCCCCGAATGTCGTGCCGGATGACGCCGCGGCGAAGTATCTTGTGCGCAGTGTACTGCTGGACGATCTCTTCCCGCTGCGCGACCGGGTGTTTCGCTGCTTTGAGGCGGGAGCCACCGCCACGGGGGCGACGTTATCGATTTCGGGTGGGCAGAAGCCTTACGCCCACATGCGGCACGACCATGCCATGGCGGCCGTGTATAAGGGCAACGCTGAGGCCATTGGCCGGCGGTTTGTTGATCCGGTCAGCCTGGGGCGTTCCATGCCTTTCTCTACAGACATGGGCAACATCTCGTTGCAGATCCCATCCATCCATCCAACTATCGGGATAAATTCACTGCCGGCGGTTATCCACCAGGCTGAGTTCGCCGCGCACTGCATCTCTCCTGCGGCTGAAAGTGCCCTGTTGGATGGAGCGCTGTCCCTGGCCTGGACCGCCATAGACTTGGCCGCAGACCCTGCCCTGCGCTCCCAGTTGCTTCAGCCAGCGCGGTAAGTTAGTCATGGCCCATACCGTAGTCCCTGTCCCCAACCGGGGTGCACTTCTAGTGCTCCTCTGTTTCGGCGGGTTCACGTCTGTATTCGGCAGTTTAGTAATGATCCCGCTTATCCCGCCCATTGCGGAGGATTTTCAGGTGGGAATCCCCACGGCCGGCCTGCTGATAACTGCTCCGGCCTTGTTGGCCGCCGCGTCGTCCCTAGTCATCGGCTCCGCCATCGATCGCTTTGGCACACGTATATTCATTGTGGCGGGCATGGGGTTGCTCACGGCGATGACCTTGCTGTCTGCTATGGCACCCGCGTTCGGGATGCTGCTGGCGATCAGGGCCATTGTTGGCCTTTCGCTGGCAGGTATAACCCCCGCGATGTTGGTGGTGATTGCCCGGCGCTTTGGCTATGAAGAGCGGGGTAAGGCAATAGGGTGGTACTTTTCGGCAACCACTGCCGGCCCGATATTCGGTCTGCCCTTGGCATCCATCATTGCCGACGCCCTGTCCTGGCGGTGGACCTTCGTGTTGCTGGCGTTGCTGACGTTTCTCACCACGTTGCTGCTTGAACGTAAACTCCCTGTGGATGAGCCGACCGAGCGTGCAACCCACCATGCGCAGATTGGGATGGCAAGCGCGCTCCAGACCGTGGCTCGAGACCGCGTGACCATGGCGGCTTTGTGGTGGAACGTGCTGGCAACCGCGTGCTGGATGCAGCTCCTCACGTATTTGGCGGCGTACTTCTACCACCAATTCGCACTCCCCACCTGGGCCCTCGGCTTGCTGAACACGGTTGCCAGTCTGGGATTTCTGATTGGGAGCAATGGAGGCGGTCGCCTGGCTGACCGGATGGGCAAGCGTGCCGTTATCCTGGGCGCCGGCGCCTTGTCGGTGGTGTTCGGTGCGTTGCTGACCACCGTAGCCGCGTTGCCGGTGGCGCTGGTGTGCCTGCTGCTCTTTGCAATTCCCAACGGCGCGCGCAATACTGGCGGTCAAGCGCTGCTCTCGGAGCTTCTCCCGCACATGAGGGGCACAGTTTTGGCGCTGGCCTCGGCAGGGGCACATCTTGGGATTGTCGGTGGGTCCATCTTGGGCGGTGCGGTTATCCAGAACCTGGGCTACTGGTACATGGGCCCGGTTTCCGCTGGGCTGTTTGTGCTAGCCACATTCCTGTTCTGGGCCATGGTGCCTGAATCGGTGACGGTGACCGAACCGGTTCCGACGAAGGCCTAATGCTTGCAGACATGTGTACATGCAGGGAAGTAACATGACGATAAGCATCGTCGCGGTGTGTATCGGACGGCCGGGCATGTCTCCAGCCTCCGACCCTGTCTCCGCTGCCGAGATCACCGAGCACGGGCTGGACGGCGATCGGCACGACGGCCCGCTCTGGGTATGGACGTCCCGTAGCGGGAAGCGGACAGAGGCCTTCAATGAACGCCAGTGGTCCGCGGTCAGCCAGGAGGAGGTCGGCCTGCTGGAAGAGCGTTTGGGCATTGCCATCCCGCTGGGCGCCCTGGGCGAAAACTTCCGTGTTGCGGGCCGTGCCGAGTTCTCCAAGACCCCTTGCGGCGCCACTTTGCAGTTCCCATCCGGCGCTCTGCTAGGGGTGGCTGGCGCTAATGCCCCCTGCCGGAAAATGGCGGACTACCTTGCGCGGCTCAATGGCAAGCCCCGTATCGGCAAAGAGTTCTTCGCTGCCGCCCGGGACCTCCGCGGCCTGGTAGGGTGGGTAGATGTCCCCGGCCGTGCGGTCACGGGTGACGTTATTGTTCTTGAGCTTCCCGAGGTGCCGGTGGTCCAGGTGAACTGAGATCGCTCAGTCGCAACTGCTTACAACACTCTCACGCCTGTACCGAACCCTATCACGCTATGTCATCACGTCCCCGCCCCCACAAGGGGTAGCCCTCCGGCAGGGCGCAGCCCGAGCGCTACTTTTGTATGGCGGCGAGCGCGGTGTACGCGGGCCGGGCCGTCCAGTCCGGGTTGAGCACCGCGAACGCACGTTTGGCCTGGTCAATCCCGAAGAAGTTGAGGTTCCAGACAAACATCACGCCGATGTAGGGCTTCTCTTTGCCGATCTGGAACGCCCGTACCAGCCACTCCGCCTGCTGCTGTTCGGTGTTTTCGTGGGCGTACGCCCACTCCGGCCCGGCGTTGCCGCCGCTTGCCCATCCGAACTCGGTAAACCAGAGCTGCTTATCGTCGTCTCCGTTCTCCACCATCACGGCGCGGTAGTCCTCGAAGGTGCGGAAGTAGAAGCTCCGGTGCGCATTGTATCCGCCCGTACGGGCCAGCACTGCGGGATCACGCGGGTCAAGGTCGGGTGCGTTGTTGAAACCGCTGGGATGCACACCCACCGCATCGAAATAGCCTTGCATCCCTGCGGCGTACATTTCCTTGAAGTACTCCAGGTCGTCGCGAGCCAGCAGTCCACCGAGCGCGGGGATGTATACGTCGCCCGCGGGGGTGAGCGCGCCGGTGACGACTAGGGCCTGGGGGTCGGCGGCTTTCACCGCCGCGTGCGCCGCCTTAAGCAGCGCCACATAAGCTGCGGCGTTCTGCCGGCCGGAACCGCCCCATTCGCGGCCCAAGTTCTGCTCGTTCCATATCTCGTAAGCGGCCACTTTACCTTTGTATCTGGCCGCCAGCGCTCCCACAAAGCTGGCATAGCTCTGAGGGTTCGTAGGCGGACCATGCACCGAAACGTCCTGGCCAGGACGCGCCCACGCCGGCGCCGTTACCACGCTGAGCAGCAGTTTGAGGTTGGCCGACTGCGTGCCGTTGACCACCTTGTCCAGGAACTCCCATTGGTAGGCACCTGGCTCTGGTTCGAACTCTTCCCAGCGTGTCTGGTACTTGACCCAGCCGAACCCCGCAACCAGCGTGCGTTGGAGCGCCTGGTCATACCCTTCGCTGGGGTCCAGTTGGAAGCCGTAGCCCAGCGGCGTGGCGCGCATGGGTGCCGGTGCTGGCGCCACGGTTGGTGCGCTGGGCAACGGCACGCTGACCAGCGGCCGCTGTTCGTTGGGGGTGCTCTCGGCCTCCACTACTTCTGGGGGGAAGAGGCCCAGTTCCACAGCAATGCTCCCGCCCAGCGCCACGGTGGCCTGGCCAGAGGCCGCCCAGGGGACGGCCTCCTTCCATTGCTGGATCACGACGCGCTGAGTCCGTAGCGCATAGTGGTTGCCCATGTCGGTCACCCTGGATGTTGGGAGGCCGTTCATCGTCACCGGGTCGCCTACCACGCCGTTGTAGGCAGCTTTGATAGCAGCGTTATCGTCTAAGAGCGCTAACCTGGCTTGCACAACTTCTGCGAAGGGCCGGCCTGCATCGAATTCCGGCGGCAACGGCTTGGGCACGGAACGCGTCGAGAAGAGGTGGTCGTCCTGACCAGCGACGGTGAAGAGATCGAAGGTGTTGACGAACTGCACCTCGCCGAGATCCGGGCGCCACTGGAACACCACGCGTTGCATCACTTGGCACAGGAAGCCGTTCCAGAGGAACCGCCGGGAGATGGGGTAACCCACGGCTTGCACGCCGCCCAGCCGCTGGAACTCGCTCCAGAAAGGCGCGTGTTCGTCGTCCACTACGCTGTAGCCGGTAGGGCCGCCGGTGGTTTGAGTGAAGAAATGACCGTTAGGAATGTCGTAGTCTTGGGCGTAGACTGGTGGTGGGGAGAAAGGGAAGCTGGTGATCGTCAGCAAGATTGCCAGGACAGCTATGAGAGTGCGTTTAATGATCACGTAGGCCTCCAACTAAAGCTGCGCTCATACCTGTGCCTTTGACCGCAAGCCTACTCTAAGCGTGTCAACTACCGCAATTAGTATCCCTGGAAGAACCACGGCAGGATGCTCCAGGTTGTTCAACCGGCGGGTCTATTGGCTAGCGGTAGAATAAAGAAAGAGGACCCCAACACGAAAGCAATGCGCGTGACGCACCAGGACTCATGAATCTTCAACTCCATGACACTCTCGCCACTCTGTGGTACCTGATCCGCGCCACCATTCGTGAGGTGCAGGAAGATGACTGCACGCACATGGCCGCCGGCATTGCCTACTACGCGCTGTTCTCACTTTTTCCCTTGTTACTGGGCATCATTGCCATTGCCGGCGTAGTGCTCCAGCCCGGCGCCGTCCAGGAGGAGTTGCTAGACCAGACTACGGCGCTTTTCCCCGGGTCTCAAGACCTGGTCACCATGAACGTTGATAGCATAGTGGCGTCTCGGCAGACGCTGGGGTTAATTTCCCTGCTTGGTCTTCTCTGGTCAGGGTCAGCTATCTTTGCGGCCATCCGCCGCTCTGTTAACCGGGCCTGGGATGTGGAAAAAGAGCGGCCCATGCTCAAGCAGAAGCTGGTGGAGTTTACCATGATGGGCGTGGTGGGTGTGGCAATGCTGGGCTCTCTGCTGATTACCACGGTCTTCCGGGTGCTGTTGGGGCTGGATTTGCAGGAAGCAGGTGGGTTGGCCGCACCTCTTGCCACCATAGGAGCATTTACGCCGCTGGTAGTCGATTTCCTGACTTTTTCAGCTATCTACCGGCTGGTGCCCAACGCGGTGGTGTCCTGGCGAGACGTGTGGCCTGGCGCCCTACTTGCTGCAGTACTTTTTGAGCTCGGCAAAAACGTCTTCCTCTGGTATCTAACTGAACGGGCCAACTACACCTTGATCTATGGCTCATTGGCATCGGTGATCGTATTCTTGTTCTGGGCGTACATCTCCGCCCTAATCTTGCTGATTGGAGCAGAACTTGCGGCGGAATACTCCCGTCTGCCCCAGCGGCAGCGGGCAAAGCAGCAGTAGCCGTTTTGCCGTTGCCCCTGCCTTGACCTATACTGGGGGCAGTTGCTATCAGAGGGGTTGGGAGTATGTGGCCAGGTTATCGTTACTCGCAGTGGGATAATTCGCAAAGTAGCGACAGTCCCAATTTCGAGGAGTTGTTCGACGCCCTCTCCGATGAAGTGCTCCAGTACGGAGACTTCTCACGGGCACTCCGGCATTTTCTCCAGCGCGGTTTCTCTTCCCAGTCCGGCCAGCAGTTGGGCGGTGTGCAGGATATGCTCCGTCAACTCCGCCAGCAGCGCCGCGACCTTCTGGGGCAGCACAACCTCGACTCTCTGTATGAAGATATCAAGCAGCGCTTGGACGATCTGCTCCAGAAGGAGCGGAACTCGATCCAGGATCGCCTACAACGTGGCGCTCCAGACGGAGCCACCGATAACGTAGACGCCGCGCTGCAGGACCTTTACGAACGGATGGCCCGCAAGAACCTGGAGAAGCTGGACAATCTCTCGAGCACGGTCCCTGAAGCTATTGAGGAGTTGAAGGAGTACGAGTTCCTGGACCCCGAGGCAGGCGCGGCCTACCAGGAACTGCTGCAGATGCTCCAAAAGAGCGTGCTGGACTCTTTCTTCCGGAACCTCACGCAACGGTTGCAGCAAGTCACCCCCCAGGACTTGCAAGAGATGCAGGACATGGTGGGCGCGCTCAATGACCTGCTCCAAGAACGCCAGCGCGGCGGCAATCCAAAATTCGGCGAGTTTATGCAAGAGTTCGGCCATATGTTTGGCCCGAACCCGCCGCAAAGCCTCGACGAATTGCTCCAGCGACTACGCAGCCAGATGAGCCAGACGCAGTCCCTGCTCAACAGCCTGTCGCCGGATCAGCGGGAGTCACTACTGGACGCCTTGGGTGCGCGGCTCTTTGATGAAGACCTGCAGCGTGAACTGGCGCAGCTTGCCGCAAACCTGGACCAGGTGTTCCCCAACGGCGTGCGCGGCCAGGACTACCCTTTTTTCGGAGAGGACGACGTCTCGCTGGCTCAGGGCATGGACTTGATGGAGCAACTGGAGCAAATGGAGGAGTTGGGACGCCAGTTGGACCGGACCCGCTTTGGTGCTCCACTGGATGAGATAGACCAGGACCTCCTCAAGCGGGTCTTGGGCGACGAAGCATCCCAAGACTTGGAGGAGTTGCAGAAAATTGCCAAGCAGCTGGAGGAATCGGGGTACGTGGAGCGTCAGGGCAATGAGCTGAAGCTGACGCCCCACGCAGTCCGGAAGATCGGACAGAAGGCGTTGCGGGATATTTTCCAGCGCATGCGCAAGGACGTACTGGGCAACCACCCCACGCAGCACCAGGGGTTTGGGACCGAGCTGGCGGACCAGACCAAGACCTATGAATTTGGCGACCCCTTCAATCTGCACCTCCAAAAGACCGTGTACAACGCCGTGAGACGCAATTCAGCGGGCGCACGGGTGGAGCTCACCCCCGCCGACTTTGAGGTATACAACACGGAGCACCACTCTCGCACCAGCACCGTACTGGTGCTTGACCTGAGCCGTTCCATGCCTATGCGCGGTAATTTTGTGGCGGCCAAGAAGGTGGCGCTGGCATTGAGCGCCCTTATCCGTACTCAGTTTCCTCGGGACAACCTCTACCTAGTGGGCTTTTCCGGCTTTGCCCGCCGCTTGGACAAGGATGAGCTTGCGCACTTGAACGTCGGCGAGTTTGGGCGTGGCACCAACATCCAGGGCGCGCTGCGGGTGGCTCGTAACCTCTTGTCCCGCCACCGCAACTCCCAGCGGCAGGTGGTGATGATCACCGACGGTGAGCCGACGGCGTTCTTCGAGCAAGACGGCCACTTGGCGATTGAATACCCGCCGGGGCCGCGCGTCTTGCGGGAGACGCTAACTGAAGTGAAGCGCTGCACCAAAGATGACATTACCATCAACACCTTCATGCTGGAGCGGAGCTATCACCTGCGGTCTTTTGTAAACCAGCTCACTCGGGCCAACAAAGGGCGGGTGCTCTTTGCCTCCGCAGATGAGCTTGGCGAGTACATTCTGGTGGACTATGTGGGGCGCAAGAACCGCCGCGCCACGGCGTAATAGGCGACAAGTGGCTACCATCTAGTTGATCATTAGTCGCTCTTTCTCGCTCAGATGCTTACTCGTGAGCAAACTAAGACATTCCGAGCTTTGACGGCCGTAACCTGAGCATGAGTTGGGCGCAGATGATTGCTTGCTCCACCCGAGAGCGCTTTGCCTTACCCTTATTCAATTGACCCCTCTAATGACCCCTCTAAACTTGCCGTGCTAAAATCCATGATGCACACGGTATGGTCGGTATGCCGTTGACCTGCTCCAAAGCACCGAGCTTCTACTTCAGTCATCGATACTCAGGCCGGAGGCGGACATGGTTATAGGCACCATGAACATGAAGCTGTGGTCAGAAGCCATGAGCTTAATTGCAGATCGCGCGCCGCAGTTTATTGACATAACGGATAAAGTCCAAGAACTGGTGCAGCATTCCGGCATTCTCCAGGGGATGGCGCTCATCTTCTCTCGCCACACTACGGCCGCCATCAAGATAAATGAACATGAGCCGGAATTGGTTAAAGATATGGAGCGCTTTCTCAGCCGGCTATCCCCGCAAGAGGCCGCCTACTTTCACAACGATTTCACTGTCCGCACTGTCAACATGGAAGAAGACGAGTGCCCCAACGGTCACGCTCACTGCCAGCACCTGCTGCTCGGCACAAGCGAGACGGTGCCGATTATGGACGGCCGCCTTATGCTGGGGGTCTGGCAGCGGATATTCATGGTGGAGTTGGACCGGCCCCGGGCCCGTGAGGTGGTGGTTCAAGTGATGGGCGCGTAATTGCGGCCACCTCTGCAAAGAAATGCCTCGGTCACAGACCGAGGCATTGTTGTTGGCTCGGTAGTGGTCTACAGTTCCCTCCCCATGTTCCAGCATTCCTCTCATCCTGAGCTGCCTGGGCTGTGTAGAAAGATGGCCGCTCGTGGCTCGATAGACTCAACAAGAGCGGCAGCGCTGAACTAGCTGAGCTACTCCAGTTGTTTCTGATGAATTGTCGTTTAGTTTTGCTTTGGCCTTCGTAAGACCCAAGGGATGGGCAGGCAGAGAGCGATGAGCGCACATACGGCCAGGAAGGCCGGCTTGTAGGATCCGGTGAAGTCTGCGCTAAATCCCACCATCAGCGGGGCCGCGATCCCAAACAGGATATGCACCGACGTGATCAGCCCATAGATCGACGCGAAGTTCCGCGTTCCAAAGTAGTCGCTGATGAGTACGTTGCGGGTGGGTTGCATACCGCCAAACCCTATCCCGAACAGCAGGCCGAAGGGGATGACCATCCAGTATTCGGTAATGTTTACCAGCACCAGCAACCCCAGGCAATCCGCCGCCAGCACACCGGTCAGCATGAGCCGGCGGTCCAGCGTGTCCAGCAAGAAGCCGGAGCCCAGCCGCCCGATCCCGCTCAGCACCGTAAACACACCGACCGTAGATGCCGCTACTTCCGGTGAGAAGCCAAGGCTTTCGAAGTAGGGGATCTGCACTATGAACACCGCACTGGGCCCCATCTGGTGGACCCCGATCACGACCGCTAGTAGCCAGAAGGACTGGGACCTCAGCGCTTGGCGCACCGTCAAGCCGGGCGTCGACGTCTGGGCAGGGCTGGTGCGGGGGAGTGCTTCCGGCGGTGCAGTGTCCCCATCCGGCAAATAGCCGTAGGGCTCCGGCCGGTGGCGCAGGAGCATGGCGGCGGGAAGTCCTATGGCCCAGCTCGTAACCGCCAGCACGGAGAGCGCGCCGCGCCAGCCCAGGTTCTTTACTAGTACCACTACCAGCGGCACGAACAGCCCGCTCAGCACCGGCCCGCAGCTCATGACGCCCAGTGCCCGGCCGCGACGACGGCGGAACCAGTTGATGGTGGCCGCGGGGAACGACGTGAGGCAGAGCGTGGCGCCCATGGAGGTGGTGATAATGCACAGGTAGTACTGCCAGGCCGCTTGAATGAGCGAAAGGGCAAGCAGGCCCAGCCCGAACAGCAGCACGCCGACAAGGCTGACCTTACGAGCGCCGAAGCGGTCCACCAAAAAGCCGGAGACGGGGCTGCTTAAGCCCATCTCCACCTGCTGTAAGGAGAACGCCCCCGACGTAAGCGCTCGCGGCCAACCGAAGTGACGGGTGATGGGCTCAAAGAACGCGGAGAATCCGTAGAAATAGGTGAAGCTGAAGGTGAAGTGGATAGTCATAGCGCCAAACACTACGTACCATCCCGGGAAAAGAAACCGCCCCTTCCGGCTAGAAGGGGCGGTCATGGGTTCCGAAGGTGTCATGCGTTGAGCTAACTCGATTGCAGCGCCTATACCGCTGGCGCCGCAAGATCGATTTTAGTCTATTCCCAATTCCTGCCGTAGCTCCTTGGTTGCCTGCATCATTGCTCGCAGCTTGTCCTTCGCCTCGTCCACCGTGCGGGTCTTCAGCCCGCAGTCTGGTGTCACGTAGATCTGGTCGGGGCGGAACACCTCCAGGCCCTTGCGGATGCCTGCCTTTACCTCCTCCACTGTCTCAGTGCGGTGGTTGTGCACGTCCAGCACGCCGTACCCTACCGATTTCTCGAACGGTTGGCCCGTGAAGAGATCGAGCAGGGCGTATTGGCTGTTCGTCATCTCCAGGTCAAGCTGGTTCACCGGCAGATGGATCAGCGGGTCGAAGACCTTTGCGAAGTCGCCGTAGCAGATGTGGGTGATCGTCACGGCCGAAAGGCCCTCGGTCACGATGCCCAACGCTTTCGAGCCAATCTCCATCTCCTCGGGCCGGGTGGACAGCGCCGGCTCGTCGATCTGGATGTACTTCGCACCAGCACGTTCCAGGTCTACCGCCTCTTCGTGCACGGCGTGGGCCAAGTCCATGATGAAGGCCTCACGGGTTGGGTAGTACTCATTGAACGACCAGTCGGCCATGGTGTAGGGGCCGGTCAGCATCCCCTTCACCGGCTTGTCTGTGAGGCTCTGCGCGTACGTCCACATATCCACGGTCATGGGGCTACGACGGGCCACGCTGCCGACGGCGATGGGCTTGCGGTAGTAGCGGTTGCCATAAGAGCGCACCAGACCGCTGATGGTGAAGCCGTCCATCAGTTCCGCGAAGTAGGTTGCCATGTCCCCGCGGTACTGCTCGCCGTCCACCAAGATGTCTAGTCCGATCTCCTCCTGGAAATCGATCCATTCCTTGGTGGCCTGGCGCTCCAACTTGTCGAGTTCCTGGGCGCTCAATTTTTTCTGGGCAAACGCGGTGCGCGCCTTTAGCAGTGAGGGGGCTTTGGGGAAGCTCCCCACGGTGGTAGTGAGTAGTTCCGTGGTCATACCAGCACCTCCTGGGCGCGCTGGGCGGCAGCTGAGATGCGAGTCAGCTTTTCGTAAGCGTTGGAGCGGGGCAGAAACTCCAGCCCGCAGGTGGGATTGAGGTAAATGCGCTCCAGCGGGACGACCTTAACGATGGCGTCTACTTGCTTCACGATGTCCTCGATGCTCTCCATTTTGGTGTTTCGCGCGTCCACTACGCCGAACCCCAGTTCCAGGTCCGATGGGAAGCTTTTCAGTACGTTAAAGTTGGCATCTCCAGCTACAAAATCGAGGCCGAACACCTGGAATGGCAGGTCGAACAGCTGCGGGTAGAGGCCATCGATGTCACCAAAGTAGGTGTAGAGCGCGGTCTTAGCCGTCACCCCAGCGGTCAGCTTCTGCGACAGTTCCCGGTACAGAGGGAACTGGTCCTTGTGTTTCAGCAGCACCGGGTCGTTGAATTGAATGAAGCTGGCTCCCGCCGCTTGCAACGCCTTGGCCTCAGCGTTCAGCGCCTCCGCTGCCGCGTGGGCCAGCTTGGCCACGTCGTCGTAGTGTTTGTCCTGGCAATGGTACGCCAGCTGGAATGGCCCTGGCAGTACCGCTTTCAGCGGCTTGGCGCTCATGGTCACCGCATACTGGTAATCGGCAACAGACACCGGCTCCTTCCAGGCCACTGCGCCCTCCACGATAGGCTGGCGGAAGTAGGTGTTGGAGTCGAAGTAGCGCAGCAGTCCGTTGAGCGTCACGCCGGTGAGCGATCGGGTGAAGTAGGTGATCTCGTCGTCCCAGCGCAAGTGTCCGTCTGTGACCAGATCGATGCCAGCCTGCACCTGCTCGCTGATAGCGTCTGCCGTGGCTTGTTCCACCACCTGCGTCAACGCTTCTCTGCTAATACGCTCCTCGTCGAACCGGCTGATGGCGGTCCGCAGGTTGGGCCCTCCTCCTAGCGAGGGGACTTTGGGGTAATTTCCTACAACCGTGGTGATCATCTATAAGTTGTCTCCGTTTCTTCGTTGATTGCTATTGTCCTGCGCATTGTGGCGGGGGCACAGTGGCCTGTCTAGCACGTGCTACGTTTTCCCTCTCAAACCGCCCCCACGAGAGGAGAGGAGGAAGTAGTTTCAGCCATTGCTACTTCTTGCCCAGTACTTCGGCCATCACCTTGCCCATCTCCGCCGGGTTGCGGGTGACCGCAGCGCCCGCGTCCGAGAGCGCCTTCAGCTTGCTGTCGGCGGTGGCGCTGTCGCCGCTGATGATGGCTCCGGCGTGGCCCATACGCCGGCCCGGCGGCGCCGATGCGCCCGCAATGAACGCGCTCATCGGCTTCTTTACGTGGCCTTTCACGTACTCCGCGGCCTCCTGTTCCGCCACGCCGCCGATCTCGCCGATGAGCGCGATGGCTTCCACCTCCGGGTCGGCATTGAAGCGCTCCAGGATGTCTACAAAGGTGGTGCCGGTCACCGGGTCGCCACCGATGCCTACGGCCGTGGTTTGGCCGATACCCTGCGCGGTCATCTGCGCCGCGGCCTCATATAATAGTGTACCGCTGCGGGAGACCAGCCCCAGTTTGCCGGGGGTGAAGCTGGCGGCGGGCATGATGCCGGCCTTGGCCTTCTCCGGCGGTGAGATGATGCCCGGGCAGTTGGGGCCAATGAGCACCACCGGCTTGCCGGTGATGTACTTCTTGACCTGCACCATGTCCCAGGTGGGCAAGCCGTCCGTGATGCAGACCACCAGCTCCAGGCCCGCGTCCACTGCCTCAAAGATCGCGTCGGTAGCAAAGGGGGCCGGCACAAAGATAATGCTGGCGTTGGCTTTAGTGGCTTGCACCGCCCGGTCTACCGTGTTGAAGACCGGGATGCCATCAAGCTCCTGGCCTTCGCGGCCGGGGGTGACGCCTGCCACTACATTGGTGCCGAAGGCCTTACACAAGCGGGCATGGTTGCTGCCCTCGGCGCCGGTGATGCCCTGCACCAGCAGTCGGGTGTCTCCAGTCAGCAAAATGCTCAAGATTGGTTCCTCATCTGTGGTTACTTGCCGTTATTGCAAAGCCGCGGAAAGCGGGGTGTAATCTCGCGGCGTGGAGGGATTGAGACTGCTGCACGCGCAATGAGCGTGGCTTACTTCCCCGCCGCGGCGGCAACGGCCTTTTGTGCGCCGTCCGCCATGTCCAAACCTTCGATGATATTGATGCCGTTCTCTTGTAGGATGCGGCGACCCTCCTCCAGGCCGTTGCCCGTGAGGCGGGCAACCAGGGGCACTTGTACGTCGAACTGTTGGTAGGAATCCACCAGGCCCTGGGCGATGATGTCGACGCGTGCCATGCCACCAAAGATGTTGAAGTAAATGGCTTTTACGTCCGGGTCCTTGGTGAGAATGCGCATAGCGCTGACTACGCGGTCCACGTTGTTCACCGTGCCGATGTCCAGGAAGTTGGCCGCCGACCCGCCGAAGAGGCTGATGGTGTCCAGGGTAGCCATGGCCAGGCCGGCGCCGTTGACCACGCAACCGATGTTCCCGGAGAGCTTGATGTAGTTGTTTACGCCGGTGGTGGTGGCCTCCACCTCCAGCGGGTCCTCTTGAGTGGTGTCCCGCATCGCCACCACTTCTGGGTGACGGTACATGGAGTTGTCGTCGAAGTTTAGCTTGGCGTCGGCGGCCAGCAGCTTGCCGTCGGTGGTGATGATCAGCGGGTTGATCTCGGCAATGGCGCAGTCCTTCGCCACGAAGGCCTCGAACACATTGCCCACCAGCTCCGCCATGGGGCGGATCAGCGCGGCGTCCATGTTCATGCCGTAGGCCAGCCGCCGGCCGATGGAGGCCTGGTAGCCCATGACCGGGTCCACCCACGCCCGTAGGATCTTGTCGGGCATGGTGGCGGCCACCTCTTCAATGTCCATGCCGCCGGCCTCGCTAGCCATAATTACGGGCATCTTTGCCTGGCTGTCCACAATCACGCTCAAATACAGCTCTTTGGCCGTTTCCACCGCCTCTTCGATGAGCACCGAGGGCACTAGCACGCCCTCCGGCCCGGTCTGATGGGTGACCAGCCGGGAGCCAATAAGCCGCTTCGCTTCGGCGGCGGCTTCGTCGGGAGTGTTTACCAGCTTCACGCCGCCGGCCTTGCCGCGCCCGCCCGCGTGCACCTGGGCCTTCACCACCACGCGCCCGCCGATCTCCGCGGCCGCGGCCGCCGCCTCTTCCGGCGTGGCGGCCACCTTGCCGCGTGGCACGGGTACGCCGAACTCGGCCAGCACCGCCTTTGCCTGGTATTCGTGCGCCTTCATGTATGCTCCTTATCTATGTAGCATGGTTCGAGGAGGCGGTTTCTCTAAGACTCTGAGCGCCGCCGGTAAGGCCGTTTCGAGCCGTCGCTCTTCTATTGTAGCAAGATCCCGTCGAATGCTCTCTCTGGTGGGGCGGGCTGTGTTGCCAGGTTGTAGGCGCCGAGGGCGATAGTGGTTACGCCTTCGGCCTTGCTCGACACGGCTAAACTCCTGATTGCGAGCATCCAATGGGCAATGATGAGCAACTGGCGGAGGGGGTGGGATTCGAACCCACGGTGGGAGTTACCCACAACGGTTTTCAAGACCGTCGCCATCAACCGCTCGGCCACCCCTCCATGTAGCTATACTACTCATTTGTAGCGGCGCGTGCCCTCTGCGCACCATGTGCTCGCCGAATCTTTCGTATGGCCTCTACAACCGCCTAGGCGGCTTGCTCCTGGATACTGGGCAGCAGTTGGGAGTGCAAGTTCAGCGTGACGCTGACCGTGCGGTGACCTAGCTGCCTGGAAACGATTTTAACATGGATTTCCCGGGCCAGGAGCAGGCGAGCGTAGGTATGTGGTACGGGATCTCCCTCACCCTGCGCGGGTAGCGGCCAATTGGAACCGGTGAGTGCGCCCATCGGGCGTCATCAGCTTACTCGCTTCATCTTAGGATACGATAGGATACGACTGGCCGGTTACACTAGAATGAGCACGGATGGTGGTTGCCGACATGTTAGTCCGCTGAGGTGGAGCGCTTGATGAACCAAGAACGCTATCAGCAAGCGCTAGACCCTAAGCATACGGCGAGAAGTGTCGTTTCGCGCAGCATCGCCATTGGAGCGCTGTCCGGCTTGGTCGGGATTCTTTGCTGCGTGTCTCCGGTTGTGCTTGTGCTCTTGGGATTGACCACCGCAACGGCGGCGATTTCTCTAGGAGACACGCTCTATTACGACTACGGCTGGTACTTCCGTGGCGCAGCAGTAGTTTTCGCCGGCGCGGCCTTCTACTGGCAAATGCGGGGCAAGGGCTATTGTCAGCTCAACCGGCCACGGACTTTGGTTACGCCGCTCGCCATCATCGGCGGGACAGCCGCAGCAGTCTACGTGGCCCTTTACTGGTTCACAACCTATCTAGCAACGGCCTTCGGGTAGCCTTGCTGCTGCTCACCCCCGGCTGTTAGCGGCGTTGACTTGTCGAAGAACGACCTCGCTTGATGGCGGTGGCGTAAGCAGAGAGACAACATAGCTACGGGGCATCGAAGAGCTGTGCGGCAAGGCAAAGCAGGAGGCGACAGTTGGCGTTCACAGCACGTGTAGGGAGTGTACTGGGGAAGCCCGTGCGACTGGTAGTAGGGGTTGGGCTGGCATGTTTACTAGTCACTGCTTTGCTGTCGGCCTGTAGCGACGAGCCTGAAGAGACACCAACAGCGCAGGCTATCCCAGCCACCAGTACCCCTGAGTTGGCACAGGTCCCGCCAACAGCCTCGGCCCCGCTAGTGCCGGCACCCACGACACCGCCAGGCCAGGCTAACGCGGGCGCCATTTCATCTAATCCAGTTCCGCCAACATCCGGGCCCGTGTCAACGCCTACTGCACCGCCAGAGCAGGCTACCGTGGCCCCGCTCATACCTGATCCGGTTGCCCCGCCGTCCGTGACCGTGCCGACGCCGTCGCCAGCACCCGCGGCAACGCCGTCGCCAGCACCCGCGGCAACGCCGGAGCAGGCTAGCAACGGCGCAATACCTATCTTTGCTATCAATCGAGACTCCACCTGGAGGGACTTGTTCGACGCCTTCTCAGCAGACGAACAGTCATGCATTCGCAACGTACTGGGAGACGAGCAACTGGAGTTGGTGCTAAGCCGGCGCCTGATGTCTGAAGCCGCCTCAGAACAGTTGGATGCGAGGCTTCAGGACTGCCTCGCTCCGGAAACAGCCGCCGGGATAATTCTCTCCGCCTTTATTGGGCAGATGGAGGGCTTGTCCGCGGAGGCCGAAGCCTGTATGCGAGGGTTGATAGCGGATGCGGACGCGGCGGTCATCGCTGACGGCACCCGGCCGGGCGCAGACGATGCCGCCGCCGGTGCAGCCTTTGAGTTCATTTTCGGCCTCTTTGTCTGTGCTCCTGGACAATTGCCGCCTGGCGTCGCCGGTCCTCCCACCGGCACACCTCAGGCCGATGGTCCGCAGCTCTGGCGCTACGGCACAGGAGGTTGGGTTGTGAATGCGCCGACCATGGCTAACGGCGCGATCTATGTAGGTTCCGACGACCACTACGTGTACTCCCTGGACGCCCAGACTGGTGCGCTGCGGTGGCGTTTTGAGACGGGCGATGTCATACGGTCCTCGCCAACCGTGACCGGCGGAGCAGTGTACGTAGGGTCCAACGATAACCACGTGTACGCTCTGGATGCCGGTACGGGAGCGCTGCTGTGGAAGCACGACACCGGCGGCTGGGTACAGTACTCCCCCGTGGTCAGCGGTGGGAGGGTCTACCTTGGCGCGCGGTCGGATGGGGACTATAAGGTCCACGCCCTTGACGCGTTGTCCGGAGCGCAACTGTGGGTCGCTGCAATGCCTTATCCCGTTGGCTCCGAGTTTACCGTTACCATTGCAGACGGAAAGCTCTACGCGCGGGGTGCGTTCGGCGAATTCCATGCCCTGGACGCAGCCACCGGGGAGCTGGTCTGGAGCTACGGCGCTGCCGGGATGGGAGCGGAATCCCCACCCGCAATCTCCGGAGGAGTGGTGTACATGACGGCCGTCAACGCCGCCTATGCGCTGGACGAGGCGACTGGGGCGCAGCTCTGGAGCTACGGAACGGAGAGGTTCCCCGCGAGGGACTTCCCGGCCGTCGTCTCAGAAGGCTTGTACTACTTCTCGCCCGACAACCACCTTTACGCTCTAGACGTTGCGACGGGAGAACCCCGCTGGTCCTACGTCGCGGACTCTATGATAGCCACCGTGCCGCTTGTCGCTGATGGTATGGTCTACGTGAGTTCCGAATCCGGCTGGTTCTACGCCCTCGATGCTGCCACAGGCAGCCTCGTCTGGAGCCGGGAGTCAGTGGCCCCGGGCCTGCGTGCGCCTACTGTGGTCGACGGTGTTCTTTATGCAGAGTCCGGCGATGGACACCTGAGGGCCCTGCGCGCGGCAACGGGTGAAGAGCTCTGGCAGTTCCAGAAAGGCTACTTTGATGGTGTGCCCTCCTACACCGTCATCAACGGCATCGTGTACGCGGGTTCCTTGGGCGGTGAGGTGTATGCCTTCACTGCTCCAGGATGAACCCCAACGGAGGAGAAGGTGCTCACCCTCCACTACTGGCAGGCCCCTTCTCTGCCTGGCCCGTACCTGTCGCCTGGCTTTAAAGACAGGGATGCTGGGGCAGTCACCCTTGAACCCCTGGCCAAATACGACCCAGACGGCAACATCGAGCCGGCGCGGCCACTCAGGAGCAGTTCGACGACGGCGCACTGCCCTTGGCAACTGGAAGGACCATCCCGGCGCCGTCGGCGCAATCGCCTTTGGCGAGGGGATAGCCCATAAGCCCTAATTCTGAACCGCGTGAGCCGAAGGGTCATCCTGTGCCTGTCAAAGGGCATACAATGGGAGGGAAGGGGACGCAGCTCCCTTCCCCAGAGGCCCTGGAATTCGTCCATCTACGCTCTTTTGACAGGGACTAGCAATAATGGCTATCCGACAGAACAATCCCGAAACAATTCGCGAGGAGGGCGTCAACGTCCTGCTGGCTCAACTGCTCCGCAACCGGGGCATTTCAGCACGGGCAGAGCGCCGTAGCCAGGAGGGTGTGCCCGACATCCGCGTCGATTTGAGAAGCGGCGACTCGGTCATCCTGGAATGTAAGTGGGGTGGCTCGACCAGTCTCCTGGAAGCCCAACTTGATGAACGCCTGAACGATTTTCCCGAAGCTGTTGGCATGATGGGCGTTCTTTACCCTGACTCGCTCCGACAGGAAGAAGACACGCAAGCCGGCCTGGCGCACGCCTCGGATCTCCAATGGTGGCTGCACGGCTCGCGTGGTAAAGCAGCTCCTGAGCGTCGGGTTCGGACGGGTTCCGCGGCTGAGCTTGCCGATCATCTGCGTACCCTTCCGTTGGAATTGGAAGGCGTCGACCGGGTAACAGCCGCTGCCAGCGCAATCGGGTACGCGTTGGAACAAGCGGCGGTGCCGATCACCAAGCATGCTCGAATATCTCGCCGCATCGCCGACATCATCGCTAGTACCGACCAGGAAAAGGACCGTGCCGCTGCCCTGCGCATCGGGTGTTTGGTGCTCTTCAACGCGCTCGCGTTCCAAGACCGTCTCGCTGTGGCCAATGAGCGTGTCCCTACCGTCAACGAAGCGTTGAAGCAGGGCATCCCCGGACTGCGAGACGCCTGGCGTTCTGTCTGCGACAACATCGACTACGTGCCGGTCTTCCAGCTCGCTATCAGCATCCTTGAGGTGCTTGGTGATGGACCCGATGATGTCCAGATGCCGGTCATTAGTAACCTGGTCAAGGCGGTGGAAGACACCCGCAAATTGGAGGGACACGACTTATCCGGGCGCCTGTTCCATACGCTGTTGACCGATGCCAAGTTCACGGGCGCCTACTACACGTCGGTGCCCGCCGCCACCTTGCTTTCTCGGCTGGTGTTTCACAACTGGCCACAGCATGTAGACTGGGGCGACCATGAGTTCCCAGCCTCACTTAATGTGGCCGATCTCGCTTGCGGCACGGGAACGCTGCTGATGGCGGTTGCTACTGAGGTCGAACGCCGGCATACAGACGCTGGGGGACGACGCTCCGCCGATCTGCACAAGGCGATGGTAGAGCAAGCATTGCACGGCTATGACGTGCAGCTTTCCGCAGTGCACTTCGCCGCAACCAGCCTGGCGATGCTCAACCCCGACATACAATTCGACCGTATGAATCTCTATGTGATGCCGCTCGGCGTGGAAGGCTCTAAGGTGTCCCTGGGCTCGCTAGACTTTCTGGGAGCGGATGAGGTTGCGGTCCAATTTGCGCTATCCCTCGAGAACATGGGAATAGCTACTAGTGACGCCGAAAGGGTGTCCGGCGGCGGCGCTCTGGGCGCTGAGGAAGGGGTGACGGCCACACTGCCGGACTTGGACCTGGCGATCATGAACCCGCCGTTCACCCGCTCCGTTGGCGGCAACCTGCTGTTCGGTAGCCTGCCTGCAGCAGACCGGCGGAAATTGCAGGACGAATTGTCTCGCCGCCTGAAGTCGCGGCAGGCGTCCGCGACCGCGGGGCTTGGCGCGGCGTTCGTGGCGGCGGCCTCGCCCAAACTGCGGCCCGGCGAGGGACGCCTGGCGCTAGTGCTGCCCGCTACCGCGTGCACCGGACCGTCCTGGGAGCAGACTCGCGCGCTCATAGAGCGCGACTTTGCCCTCGATATGGTCATCGCGTCCCACGATCCGCTGCGGTGGAACTTCTCGGACAGCACCGACCTCTCCGAGGCGCTGCTCATCGCTACCCGCCGTCCCGAGAAACATGACGCCGCTGAACAGCGCACTACCTTTGTCAATCTCTGGCAGAACCCGGACGGCGTGTTGGATGCCCACCGCATAGCGCAAGCGATCACCGCGACGGTACCGGCGAAACTTGAGGAGACTGGTACGGCACTACTGGAAGTTGACGGCCAGCACGTCGGCGAGGTGCTGTCAATGCCGGAATCGAAACTTTCCCGTAAGAAGTGGTCCGGCATGCAGTTCGCCCGCGCCGACCTCATTCGCAGCGCGCTCAGACTTTTGGACGACGGCGAGGTGTGGGTTCCCGGCGCGGGAGAGGCCGTTAACATTCCGCTATGCCGACTCGATGAGCTCGGCCAAATCGGCCCCGACGTCAGAGATGTGCGGGACGGATTTGAGTATACGGACGCCATCACCGCCTACCCAATGGTGGAGGGTAACGACACCGAACAGAGAAAGAGTTTGACTACCGAGCCCGACAAGTACCTGGCGCCGCTCACTGAACCGCGACCCGGCCGACACCTTAAGCGAGTTGGCCAACTGTGGCCCAAGGCAGGACGGCTCCTCGTCGCTGAACGCCTTCGCCTGAACACGGCTAGAGTAGTGGCCATATCCGCCGATACGCCGGTTCTTTCAAACGTTTGGTGGCCTATCAAGACTGCCAACCAGGCTTGGGAGAGGGCTTTGGCCCTCTATCTAAACAGCAGCCTCGGACTCCTAGCCTTGCTAGTGACTCGCAACACCACGCAAGGCGCTTGGGTGAAGCTTAGGAAGGCCGACCTCGAAGAGTTGCCAGTCCTGGATATGCGCAGCCTTTCACCGTCGCAGCTTCAGGCCATGGCAGACTTGTTCGATGGACTGGTGGAAGCCGAGTTCGAACGGTTGCCGGGCATGGCGTATTGCCCGGCCCGCTGCTCTCTGGATGACGGTGTATCCAAAATCCTGGGCCTGCCAAACTTGGGCAAGCTGCGCGAGCTGTTGGCCTCAGAGCCGGTGGTGTCTAACCGGCGGTTGTAGCGATCAGTATGCTGTAAGCGACCGAGCCGCATGCCCCGAGCTCTATGGATGGAAGGCCGTGTACGTTGGTGCGTACGTGCGCTTCCTACCCCCGCAGCTGCTTGAGCGCATCCAGCACCGCGTGGGGCGTGCGGTCGAACTCGTCCATGAGGCGGTCCAGCGCCAGGCGCACGAACTCGCTCTTGTTGAGGCGCTGGCGGTGCTCCAGCTTGGCCCGCAGCCAGAGGTCGTCCAAGCGCCGGAGCTGGCTGGGGGAGAAGTAGAAGGTGAACTTGACCGGCGGCTCGGTTCCGACAGTGGCGGGGACAGTGGGCGCAGGTTCCGGGGCCGTGTCTGCAACCGGCTCGGACACAGCCGCTGCCTTAGGGCGTTCGACGGTCTCAGGTGGCTCGATGAGCTCAGCGGGAACCGCGGGAATGTCCTCGGGCTCTTGGGAGCTGGGCTGCTCCGGCACTTCGGCCGCCAACGTTTCGGTGCGCTGGAACAAGGGATTGATGAACTTACTTCTCTCCATTGCGGATGATCTCCTTCACCAAGGCCTGGAATGCTTGCGCCGCGGGGCCGCCGGGCTCATATTCATAGATCGTCTTCAGCCGGTTGTTGGCCTCCTCTAGCTTGACGGTGCGGGGAATAACCGTCTCATAGAGGATGTTGCCGAAGTGCTCCTGGAGCGTGGCAATGGTGCTGCGGCTGACGTTGGTGCGGTCGAAGAAGGTGGCCAGCGCACCGGTAACGCGGATGTCCTCCAGCTCCAGGTTCTCCTTGAGCTGGATGATGGTGTTCTCCAGCAGGCCGAGGCCAATGAGGGCAAAAGTGCTCATGGCCACGGGCACCAGCACCTCCCGGGAGGCCACCAGCGCGTTGACGGTGAGAATGCCCAGACTGGGTGGCGTGTCCAGGATGACGAAGTCGTAGCCCTCCACGGCCCGTAGCTTGCGGGCCATGATGCGCTCCCGGCCGGGGATGCTGGCCAGCGTGATGTCGGCGGCGCTGAGCAGAATGTTGGCAGGCACCAGGTCCAGGCCGAGGCGGACGCTGACCGCGACCTCCGGCAGGGTGTGGCTGTTGGCGACAATGGCGTCGTACACCGAGGGCTGGAAGAGCTGATCGCCAGTGAGGACGTAGGTGGCGTTGGCCTGAGGGTCGGCGTCAATGAGGAGGGTGCGATGCCCCTCCAGCGCGAGGCCGGCGGCCAGGTTGACGGCCACGGTGGACTTGCCGGTGCCGCCCTTCTGAGTGGCGATGGTCATAGTGCGCATAAGTCTGTATACACGCCCACAAGAAGACTCGTACACACGTTTACTTGTGCACGTCAGCGTAGTGTAGGGTGCCCGCGCATTCCTGTCAAGAAGGTGTACTCGTTCAGTCTGAGGGGTGGTTCGGGGTACCCACAAGGGGCACCCCTACCTGTGGGGGAGTCCAGAGGGGCACAGCCTCTTTGGCAGGGGTCTGGGGGTATCCCCCAGCGGGTGCAAGCGGGGAGTCCAGAGGGGCGCTCCCCTCTGGCAGGAGGTATGGAGGATGTGCCTCCATACACTTCTTCTCTTTTCTTTCCCCCTTCCTAGAAGGAAGGGGGCCAGGGGGATGGTCCAAGCCACCTACTCGTAATCCCCAACTCGTTGCTATTATGTGGATAACCGCTACCATTGTGTCCACAGGGGGCGGTTGATATGTGGATACGGCGCAGGGAAGCAGGGAAGCAGCGAGGAAGCCATGACCCAAGCGTTGACCATCGGACTGATCCACCCCGGCGAGATGGGGGCGTCCCTGGGCGCGGCCCTTAAGCCCAACGTGCATCGAGTGCTGTGGGCCGCCGAGGGACGCAGTCCCCACACGCATCGGCGCGCGCAAGCCGCGGGCGTGGAGGACGTGGGCGCGCTGCCCGCGCTGGCAGAGCAGAGCGATATGATCATCAGCATCTGCCCGCCCCACGCGGCCGAGGACGTGGCGCAAGCGGTGGCCGCCCTGGGGTTCGATGGGGTCTACGTGGACGCCAACGCCATCGCACCGCAGCGGGCGGAGCGCATCGCCGGGCTGGTGACCGGCGCGGGCGCTCGCTTCGTCGACGGTGGTATCGTGGGGCGTCCGGTGGCACCCGGCAGCGATACCCGGATGTATTTGTCATGCGAGGACGCCTCAATGGTCGCCCATTGCTTCGCCGGGAGCGCGCTGGGCGTCATCGTGCTGCCGGGGCCGGCGGGCCAAGCCTCGGCCATGAAAGCGGCCTATGCCAGCTACACCAAGGGCGCGGCGGCGCTGACACTGGGTATTTTGGCGCTGGCGCACCACTACGGATTGACCGAGACGCTGGAGACCGAGTGGGCGAAGTCGCAGCCGGGACTATTCGACTGGGCCATGCGGCAGGCGGGGCGTAACGCCCCCAAGGCGTGGCGCTACACCGGCGAGATGCAGGAGCTGGCCGACACCTTTGCGGCCTTGGGCCTACCCCGAGGCTTCCACGAGGGAGCGGAGGATCTCTATGAGCGCCTCACCGGCTACGCGGAGGCGACGAAGCTTCCCAGTGCCACAGAGGTTATCGATGTGCTGCTGGGCCACCGGATGCCCGAACGGTAGGGCAGGCGTTGCCGGAGGCGGCGACGGTGCTGACCGGAGCGGCCTCCGGGCTAGGTATGGGAGTAGTAGCTGTGGCTTTGACTCGCCTGGCTCCGGTCCCGTTGCTCGTGAGACAGGGGTCCGCCATTTGGTGAGCGGTTTGGGAAGGGCCACTGTGGACTCCTCCAGCCAAGGCGTGCATCATCTATAATGTGACTCTCCACAAGTGCATTGAGTGAGGTGCTTCCTTGGAGCTATACATTGTGCGTCATGCCATTGCCGGTGTCCGTGACCCGGTGGCGTGGCCCGACGATAGCAAACGACCGCTCACGCCGCAGGGAGTGAAGGCGTTCCGGCAGGCGGCCCGCGGCCTGGCGGAGTCCGCGCCGGCGCCGTCGGTGGTGCTGAGCAGCGGGTTTGCCCGGGCCTGGCGGACCGCCCAGCTGCTGAGGCAGGAGGCGCATTGGCCGGCGCCGCTTGCGTGCCCCGAGCTGGAGGTGGGACATGCGCCGCAGGAGTTGCTGGAGGTGCTGCGCTTCCACGCCACTAGCAACATCGTGGCTGTGGTGGGGCATGAGCCGTATTTGAGCGAACTGCTGTCTTACCTGGTGTTCGGTAACATCGTGGGCGCTAGGTTTGTATTCAAGAAAGGCGGTTGTGCCTGCCTGACAGTGGCGGGAACCGTGATCCCCGGCACCGCGGCGTTGCGGTGGTTTGCGCCACCCCGGTTCCTCCGTGCGTTGCGGTAAGCTACAAGCGCGTCCGTTCGGGTATCTCGTCCAGCATACCTGCCACGGCCTGCTCTATCTCACGGCGTAGGGCGGTGAACACCTCCGAGATGGCGCCGGTGGCGTCCACTGCTTGGAAATGGTAGCGGTCCGCTAGCTGCCGGAATTCGTTCAGCAATGCCGTTTGGTATTGCACAAAGTCCTGGTATACGTCCTCGCCAGGCAAGAAATCCTGGCCGGACTCCCAGTAGTCGAACCCCGTGCTGGCAAGCGCCCGCGGGACCAGGTGCTCGATGTCGATATTCATGTAGATCACCCGGTCTGGGATAACGGCGAACCCGTAGAGGTTCTCCATCCACTGGCGGCCCACGCCGCGCACCGCGGCCCGTGCCATCAGGGAGAAGATGTAACGGTCTGAGAGCACCACCATCCCAGCCCGCAGCGCAGGGATGATCTGGCGTTCCAGGCGGTCCCAAAAGTCCGTGGCATAGAATAAATTAAGGGTAATGGTATCTAGGGTGTGGCCCTGCTTGGCGCGCTTGATGCCGCGCCCGGCCAGATCGGACCGGGTGAGGCCGGTGTTCAGGACGGCGTACCCCTGGTCTTCCAGCCACTCCTTGAGCAGGGCTATCTGGGTTGAGCGGCCCACGCTGTCTGGCCCCTCGATGACAACGAGCCGTCCGGGGAGTATGTCGCCGCTGGGACCGGGGGGCGGGTCGCCAAAGTATTTCAGTGCGGTCATGGTTGCCCCTCCTGTTGCTTTGCGGCTTCTCCCAGGTACCGTCCGTGCAGCTGGGACGCGCGCAGCGCGTCGGCCACGGTACCGGTGTCGAGCTTCATCACGCCGTCCAAGTGTGGGGCCACGATACTACGGACCAACTGTTGCTGGCGCACGAGTGTATCCGTGGCGTCGATCCTGACTAGGCTGAACTCCTCTACAATCCGGTCATACTCCTCCCGGATCATGCCCTGGAAAACCCGGAACGCGCTGTAGGCGTCCGGTCCCAGGCCAACATCCATGCCCGCCTCGTAGTATTTGATCTCAGGACGTCCGTCCAAGATACGCCGGCAGGCGTCTTCCAGCGGCACGTCGAAGTAGAACGCCAGCGTTGGCCGCACGGCAAAGGAATACAGCCGCCGCAGCCACGGGCGGCTCACTTGGCGCACAGCATCGCGGGCGAAAGCCGTATAAATGTAACGGTCAGCCAGCACCACCGCGCCCGCGCGTAGGGCCGGGAGGATCTGGGAGTGCACGCGGCTGGCGAAATCTGCGGCATGGATGAGGCTAAAGGATATGGGTGAGAGGAGGTGGCGGTCTTTGCCGCGCTTGGTAGTGCTTTTCACAATGGGCGAGGAGTTCCACTCACTGAAGACCACTAGGTAGCCTTCGCTCAGGAGCCATTTGTGGAGTAGGTCAAGCTGGGTGCTCTTCCCGGAGCCGTCGATCCCCTCCACTACAAACAGGCGGCCGGGGAGGTTCTCATACTCCGATGCCACGGGGACGTGGCCAAGGATCACCTCATCCGGCTCAGTGGCATCGCCACTACTCGTTGGATTGCCCACGCCGATGCTGTAGTCTGCCATAGCTTACTCCTCGAACGATGAAACTATCTGTAACGGTCCCAGATAGTCCGCCATCTGCGCGGCCAGCAGGTTGAGCCGCCAGGTATCCGCCACCGCAGCCCGTACTTCAACGCCCTGCTCAGCGCGGCGAGCCTCCACCGTGGGGTAAGTGCTGGGCTCGGCGCGGCGTCCGATTTCATCGGCAAGCCTCAAGATGGCCGCTGCCTGTGCTACGAAGGTTTCGTCTTCCGGCACTACCAGGGGCCGGAGCGGCTTGAGGCTCGCCTTGGGGCTGTCAGCTCTTTGAATAACCGCGGCCATTAGCGCGATTGCACGGTGTGAGAAGCCCACCAGATCTGTGCTCAGCGCGATCTCCGCCGCGTGCTCGTACCGTTTATAGTAGTCGACGCTTCGTCCAACATCCAGCATGGTGGCGGCAAAGGAGAGTAGTTCCCGTTGCTCCTGAGAGACCTCCGGCGCAACAACGTCCAGCATATCGAGCGCCGCTGCTGCACGCCGGCGCGCTGCATCCCCGTGCCAGGTGGAAAAGCGGGCGGTCAATGCGGCAACCGAGGCGGCCCGCACCGCTGATGCTGCAGGGAAGCCCGTGGCAAGCGGCCCCATGGCTACACCGTCACGCAGCCCCTGTCCTGCCACCAGCATGTCGCCCGTACCGGCGTAGTCCATCAAGGTCAGCGCGGCCAGCGCACCGCCGGTAATGGAGTCTGTGCGGTCGGAATTGAGACCGGAAATGCCGGCGCGGGCAGTGGCGTCGGACGCGACCAAGCGGTCGGTAACAGTGCGCAGGCGGGCGCGCGTCAGCCGGTAGCCGTGGAGCCGCCGGATGGGATAATGGTGTGCCCGCCGGTCCACCTTCGCCAGGTTACGGATGGTGCCGCCGGTTCCCACCAGCGCGAGGTCTGCATCCAGCCGCGGGATGCCCGCCTCGGTTAGGGTCTGCCGTACATAGCGCACCAAGGCCTGCTGCTCTTGAGCCGTGGGTGGGTCACTGGCAAGGAACCTG
The DNA here is from genome assembly GCA_965261835.1 of Dehalococcoidia bacterium. Taxonomy (GTDB): domain Bacteria; phylum Chloroflexota; class Dehalococcoidia; order SHYD01; family SHYD01. The sequence continues at coordinate 1,538,561 of OZ253478.1, forward strand.
CCGCTAAGACGTAGGCATCCCAGCGGCACCGTCCAAGAGGCGATGAGTTCCCGGTTCTTGAACTGGACTATCTGCATGCTGCCGCCACCCAGATCGACAAGGAGCCCTTCTTCCGCCGCAAGACCGTGAATGGCGCCGGCAAAGGCGTAGCGGGCTTCTTGCACGGCATCAATTATTTCGACCTGGAAACCGGTGACCGCTTCGATCTGCCGCACTAGCTCCGCTCCGTTGGGCGCCTCCCGCACTGCGGCGGTGGCCACGGCGATAGTGCGGCTTGCGCCCGCGGCGGCGGCCACGGCACTGAAGTCCCGCATTATATTGAGGGTGTGTAGAATGACCTCCGGCGGGAAGCTGCCATTTTGGTCCAGCGCTCGCACCAAACGCAGGGGGGCGCGTACGTCCTCCAGCGTTTCGATATGCCCACTTGGCGTCCGTTGGAGCACCACTACTCGCCCGCTGTTGGAGCCGATGTCTACTATGGCGAGGGTGCGTTCGGTAAGGCTGGAGGCGTTGTTGCGTTCTTGCATGATCGATGCCGTGGGCGGTTTGGAGTACGTGGTGCGGTTTCGCTATGCCTTGAGGGCCGCTTCGATGCCATCACAGAGGGTGCGCAGCACCTTGACGCGAGCATACCACTTGTCATTGGCCGGCACGAGCGTCCACGGCGCAATTTCGGTGCTGGTACGGTCCACCATATCAGACACCGCAATCGTATAGTCCTCCCACTTCTCGCGGTTGCGCCAGTCATCCTCCGTGATCTTGTATTGCTTGAACTCGGTGGTCTCGCGTTCTTTGAACCGGCGGAGCTGCTCGTCTTTGTCGATGCTCAGCCAGAACTTAAACTGAATGATCCCGTGGCGGGTCATTTGCTCTTCAAAGTCGTTGATCTCGGCGTAGGCGCGCTTCCAGTCTGTTTCACTACAGAAACCCTCAACCCGTTCCACCAGGACCCTGCCATACCACGACCGGTCGAAAATGATAACGTTGCCGCGCCGCGGCAAACGCCGCCAGAACCGCCAGAGGTAGGGCTGCGCGCGCTCCTCCTCGGTGGGCGCAGCAATGGGCACCACGCGCCAATAGCGTGCGTCCAGCGCACCGGTGACCCGGCGGATGGCGCCGCCCTTGCCCGCAGCGTCTGAGCCCTCGAAGACGATCGCCATGGCGTGCTCCTTGAACTTGGGGGCACGGGAGAGCAGGTTGAGTTTGCGCTGGTATTTAATCACCTGTTCCCGGTACTCCTTCCGACTCAGCTTCTGTGTCTGCTCGAGCCCTTTGAGCGTATGCGGCTGGTTCAAGTAAGGAGAGGGCGACGGCACGGGGGATGAAGGGAACACCACGGGCGGCCGATCAAGCTCCTTGCGCAGCGCTCTTACAATGGTGTCGGCTACGGTGAGGCTACGGAAACGTTTCTCCGCGCCGGGTACCACAATCCAGGGTGCGGAGACGGTACTAGTGCGGCGCAGTATGCGCTCGTAGGTGGGGACAAGGGTATCGTAGAGCTTGAAATGTTTCCAGTCGGTCTCGGTCACTCGCCAACTGTTCTTGGGATCCCCCTTCAGTCCCTTCAGCCGTTTGCGCTGCTGCTTTTTGGACAGGTGGAACCAGAACTTGAGCAGGAGCACGCCTTCGTTGGTGAGCATGCGCTCGAACCGGATGATCTCCTGCGCCGCTTGGTCTAGGTCGGCGTCCGCGGATTCACCGTAGACGTGCTTCAGAAGGGGCTGGGTGTACCAAGCTCCGAAGAAGATGCCAGTCTTGCCCTTGGGGGGCAGCGCCTGCCAGAAACGCCACAGCGGAGGGCGATCCTGCTCATCCTGGGTGGGCGCGTCCATGGCATTGGTCTGGACGTGACGCGGGTCCATCCAGAAGTTGAGCAGGTTAAGGGTCTCCCCCTTGCCGGCACCGTCCACGCCGGCGATCAGGATGATTACCGGGAAGCGAGCCTGGTCCAGTAGGTCAAACTGTGCTTCCAGCAGCGCCTGACGTACTTTTGGCGCCTCAACCTCAAACACGCCCTTCTCAATGCGATGATCCAACTCCGCGGACTCAAACATCGCTCGTTCCCCCTTCCCGGCACGCAAGCATCCCGCCCCGGTGGCGGCGCTTCTCGTGGCGCACCGCGTCGGCGATATGCTGCCGGGCTATCGTCCAACCGTTCCGCAACGCCGTGCACGGCTATGCGTGGCACAAGCATTGTAGCCGATGGGAGATGGAGGGGCACCCACGACGCTAGCGGAGGTCCTGGGCGGACAGGCCGGCAACAACTCCAAAATGGTCTGACAGCTTGCGTTCCCCGTAGATGTTACTGATCACACCGAGTGACTCACATGTCAGGTCCTCACTCAATGCAATGTGGTCGATGCAACTGCGCCCCTCGAAGGCAAGCCCCGAAGTAGCGATTGCCATGCTTGGCGGGAAAGCCCCCAGAAGCGCCGAGCGAAGTTCCGCGCGTGGGCGGCTGCCGGGCCCGATAATCTGATTGAAGTCCCCCATTACTATCAGACGCTTCTCAGACCCCTGTTTGAGCACTTCGGTGAGACCGGCCAGATACTGCTCGTGATCTTCCCACTGCAGCTTGCGTTCCAACTTGCGTCTAGCCTCGGTCCGTGATCCGAACCAAGGTATACAGACCCCGATAACCGTCACCTCACCCACTGAAGTGTGGGTAACGCCGGACACGAATCGCCCGGGCGGCATCGAATCGATTCCGAGGTCATCAACCTGCTCCCAAGGTTCTCTCGACCACAGTAGAACCTTCCGCCGGACTTGCCTGGTCGAGTAGCCGTAGTCGGGCTGCGAGCAGATTGTGTGCCCCACCTGAGGCAACAGTCCGGTGTGCGTCTCGGTGAGACAGATGACCTCGGGGGCATGTTGATTGATGCGACTCAGGATCTCAGCGGATCGCCCTGACGTGGGCGTAGCCCATTCAACATTCCAGTTGACCAGCCTTAGTGACATGATGCGCTATTTCACGGATTCCATCTGAGGGCGGCGATCGCTTCCGCAGCCCTGATCCGTGCGAGCCTGCTTCCCCAAGGCGCCAGTCGGCAGTGTGTACCCCTGCACGTTCCGGCCCAGCGGTGGTCGGGGTGGACGCGCTCAAGGCTCAACCGGAATGACCTCAACCTCCTCGATCCCCCCATCTTTTGTGAACCGCCAAACGCCGATATGCCCACGCCGGAGGTCGCCGTTAGCGTCCCAGTCCAGCGTGGAGGCGGCGCCCTCGTAATCGATCTCCTTGCCTTCCCGGAGCAGGCGCAAGGCGTCGGCTATGTCGTCCGGCGTGGCGTGGACCGTCTGCCCCGGCGGGCGGGCGATAGCCCGGAGCTGGTCCCGGATGGCATGGCCGTTGACGCTGCCTGCAGCCTCGGCCGCCAGCATGATCGTCATTGCGGCGTCGTATGCTTCCTTCACATACGGAAACGCCGACATTTGGCCGTACTCTGCAAAGAACGCCGCATCCCATGCGGCGCCAGCGGCGCCGGCGGGGGCTGGTATGCCCGCCGTGCCGTGCATGCCTCCCAGATGCTCACTGCCGATCTCCTCGATCAGACTCGGCCGTTTCGCGGCGTCGCCGAAGACGAACTGATCGTAGAGGCCCGCATCCAGCGCCTCGCGCACAATCGTCTGCACGTCCAGTACAAAGTTTATGACCACCAGCGCCTCGGCCCCCGCGCTCTTAGTCTCTCTAATCGCCGGCAGGAAGGACGCTTGCCCTGAATCGACGGCGACGCTGACGATCGTGCCTCCCCAAGCGGACTCGAAAGTAGTGGCGAGCCCTTGCCCATACGGGTCGTCGCGGTAGATGAGACCCACGTTGTTGAATCCGCGCTCCTTGGTGACGCGTGCGAGGACCGGGCCCTGTGCGGTGTCGGAAAGCGTGGTGCGGAAGAAGAAGTCCCCGTCCTCTGCGTCCGTTAACTGCGGCGACGTAGCCGATGGGCTGATCGTGGGGATTCCCGCCGGCCCGGTCACCTCCTCGGCGATGGGCAGTGAGGAGGCGCTGGATGAGGGCCCAACGATTGCGTGAACCCCCTCGTCGACCAACCGCCGCGCCGATTTCATGCTGACGCTCACGTCGCGAGGCGCATCCCCGGTGGCGAACTCCACCGGCCGCCCCAGCACGCCCCCCGCATCGTTGACCTGCTTAATTGCAAGCTCGAACCCACGCTGTCTGTCAGCCGAGACCTCGGGCGACATAGGGAAGTCCAGCAGCAGCCCCAACTTCAACGGCGCATCGGTCTGCAGCGAGTCCTCCCCCAGACACCCCGTGACAGCGGTGGCGAGTAGCAGCCCCGCTCCCAAAACCCCAACAACCCTTAACCTGATCGACATTACGCTCTTCTCCGTCGTCTAGGTGGCCATGATAACAAGCCCCGCTCCCGAGGTCCGTTCGTCCTGAGCTTGCCGGTCCTTGGCCGGCCAAAGCCTGGAAGAACGTTCCCTCAGGCGTGGCGCGGACATGAGTGCCCCCTATAGCATCGCCAGAACGGATCAATACCCCGCCGCACTATGCACAATTGGGGTGAATGAAGAAGAGTGGCCCATTCAGGCCACTCTTCTTCATTCACGACGTATTCACGACGCAAAAGCGCGGAGTCTGCGTTCAGTCCTGTCGCTGGCGAGCCGTAGAATGTATCGCTACGGTCACGGCAGAGATGCTCATTTGCTACTCTGTAGGCCAGCCTTTGGGGGTCTCTTTGGCTGCCAGCGCTGCCTTAATTCCCTTGGCAGCATCGGCAGTGACCCATTTGCCCCAGATGTCTTCGTTGCCATTCAGCCACCAGACGGCAGTGGCATTGGTTTTGGCACTCTTGTTTTGGTCCTGCCACCGGACCACTGCTTTGTATATATCGATATTGAAGTCCCACTTGCGCAGCATATCGATGACATCGGGCGCCTTGGCAGGCAGGTCAGGATTGACTGCGATTAGGATCGTGGCGTCCTCATAAGCGCAGGCTTTGGTGGTGAACCAGCACTGGTTACTGTAGGCGGGCTCTTCCAACCGTACCAGGTCCAGCTTAAGGGCCGGGTCGTTGGTGCCCCACTGATAGCCGAGCCATGGCTCCTGCTTGGTGTAGGCTCCGTTAAGGTCGGCGTTGAGGGCTGCGCCGTCGCCGGGATTGACTACGTGAATGTGGTCTGATAGCCCGTACCCTTCGATTTGGGCTGCGTTGACCTCTTCGCAAGCCCAGCCGATGATGCAGGAGACTAGTCGTGCCTTGTCTCCCGTTTCCGCAGTCTTAAACAGGTCCTTGTATTTCTGCTCTTTCAGGTCCTCTACGCTATCCAAATCTGGGTACTCTTTTTGCAAGTAGGCCGGAATAACGAAGGACGACTGCCAGTCACTCCCTAGGCTTTTCCCCACTGAGAGCACCGCGCCCTCGCTGCGGGCTTCTGCCCAAGCCTCATCCTGGTTGGGCAACCAAATCTCCATCGTTACATGGGTGTCGCCTCGCTTCAAGCCTTGGAATAGGGGCAGCGTGGCGCCGAATTTCACGTCGGTCGGATAGCCGTAGCCCTTTTCAATTATGTACTGAGCAATGCGGTTCTGAAGTAGGGCGCTGGACCAGTTCAGGTCCCCAAAAATGATGGTCTCCTTGGCGGCCGGCTCTGGGGTCACTTCCTTTACTGTTATCTTTTCTACTTCTACAATCGTGGTTTTGGGTACTTCCTTGATTACTTCCTTGATTACTTCTACTTCTCTGACCACTGGCTCTGCGGGCGCTTGGCAGCCCGTGGCACTCATCAGGAAGACAACACCTAGAACCAGCCCAAGGTACCATCTCCTAGACATGCCCAATATAAATGACGCCATTTGGTTCCTCCTTACCGAATACGAACTAACGCTGAGACTCCACTGGAGCGGGCAGACCAAAATAGGTTAACGGATAATAGCACAGAATTGACCATACCCGTCAATCCAAGGCTATTCCATCAGGATCGACCTCAGTTGAGGCCTTGCGGGGGAAGTTGCCATCCCTATAGCCCTTCTTGCTGCCTACGAGCTAGCGACTGGGTGAGACGGTCAATGATTATAGCCAGGAATACAATCGATAATCCGGCGATGGCGGCGTTGCCCGATTGGCCCTTTTGCAGGGCACGGAGCACGTTATCTCCCAATCCGCCGGCAGCTACCATACTGGCGATGGTTACCATAGCCAGGGCCATCATCGTTGTCTGGTTGATACCAGCCATAATTGTCGACAGGGCAATGGGGACCTGGACTTTGACCAGCAGTTGGAGCGGGGCTGCACCGAAGGACCGGGCTGCTTCTATGGTTTCCAGGGATACTTGCCGAATGCCCAAATTGGTCAGCCTAATCACTGGAGGAATGGCATAAACGATAGTAGCGAATATTCCTGCCGTTTGTCCCAAACCGAAGAATAGGATACCCGGTAATAGGTAGACAAAGCTGGGCATCGTCTGCATCCCATCCAGAATCGGACGCATCAACCTGTCAACTGCCTGGCTCCGGGCGCCGAGCACACCCAGGGGGAATCCGAAGGCAACCGATAGGGTCACTGCCACAACCATCAGTGCTATCGTGTCTATCGTGTTGTCCCACAGCCCCATGAAGCCGATGAACAGGAGCGCTACGGGGGTGAACACCAGCAACGGCCAGCCACCTACCGCGAAAGAGACGAGGGCCAGCCCAGCTACAACTGCGGGCCAGGGCAGCCACCTCAACACGTTCTCTATGGAGATCAATGCGTAAGTGACTCCGGTGCTTATGCCGTCGAAAAGCCAGCTGCCCTCTGTCGTTAGCCAGTCCACCGCCTCATCAATGGTGTCACCGGTGACTTCTCGCAACGACTGGTTCAAGGTAATGGTAGCGCCATTGGATGTGGCAACCTCGACGCTGGAAACTGTGGTGGGAAAGGTCATTTCCGGTCCCCAGACCAGCAGGCTTAACGCAAGTACGAGAAGCACTGCCAACCCCCCGGCCAACCTCCTGTCGAGTGCCGAGACGGATGCTAGCAAACTGCGTTCGGTTTGCGTCGGGGATGACCGCGCTCCTGGTTTATTTTCGGTTATTGCTGCCATGGTGGTCTCCTGCGAGTTGGCTACTTCCGCTGAGACGAAAGCCAGCCGGCCTTGGTGGCCCTGGTGTTCTCTCTTGTCTTGATGGATGAGTTGCCTTAACTCGTGACAGGTTCGGGCTTTACCGTGGCAGTCTCCGCGATGGCCTTGGCCAACGCGCTTCGATGCACTTCGCCCACCAGGGTGTTGTCGCTGTTGACAATCGGAATGGGGAAATCGCTGGCCATAGCGGCTGGAATAAGCTGGTCAAACGTGGTTTCAGGAGGGACAGCGGCGTAGTCCCGGTCAATGTACTGCCATGCCTGATCGAACCGCCTGACGCCGGCTCGAAGCGCCTCCTGCGCGCTGGTGATGGAGAGCAGCCCGATGTACTGCTCATTAGTATCCACCACCCAGGCGGCGTCGCCGTCGCTCTCCCCAATGGTGTGCAGTGCAGCCCGCGGACCTTGGTAGCCCTGCAACGTAGCCTTGGGCGCAACCATGATCGCGTTGGCGGTCAGGACACTTTCCAGTCGCACGTCCTGAGTGAATTCTCCCACGTATTCATCCACGGGACGCAGCACGATGTCCTCGGGAGACCCAATTTGGGCGACCTGTCCGTCGTGCATGATGGCGATGCGGTCTCCCAGCTTTAGCGCCTCATTGAGGTCATGGGTGATGAAGACGATGGTTTTTTGCAGCTCAGCTTGCAAGCGCAAGAGCTCGTCCTGCATTTGGCGACGGATAAGAGGGTCCAGGCCGCTGAACGGCTCGTCCATCAGCAGAATATCCGGGTCCACCACCAAGGCCCGCGCCAAGCCGACCCGTTGTTGCATTCCGCCGGACAGTTGGCTGGGATAGGCCTCTTCCCAGTCACGAAGGCCGACCAGTTCCAACACTTCCCGGCTGCGGGCGTAGCGGTCCTTCTTACTGGCGCCCCGTACCTCCAACCCCCAGGAGGCGTTGTCTAGGACATTGCGGTGGGGCATAAGGCCGTAATGCTGGAAAACCATAGCAACGCTCTTCCGGCGGAATTCTGTCAGCTCGTTATCCGACATGCCGGTAACGTCTTCCGAACCCACCTCCACCGTTCCGGCGGTTGGCTCGATGAGGCGGGTTAAACACCGGACCAGGGTTGACTTGCCGCTGCCGGAGAGACCCATTACGACAAAGGTCTGACCTTTGGGCACATCGAAGCTGACATCCCGCAGGGCCACGAGGCACCCCAGTTCCTCCTGAATGGCGGCCCGGTTGCGGTCTGCATACTCCGGCCCAAGCGCCCGCTCTGGGTTCTTGCCAAACACCTTCCAGAGTGATCGGACGGTAATAAAAGACTCGTCTGCCGCATCCGCTTCATCGGGTGAAATGGTTGATTCGCTTGAAAGAGAGGAGTCATTCACGATATTTCAGCCCTTCCTCCATATATAGTCCATGTCGCACTGTCACTCAGTAGACGGCGATGGCTCTAGACGTGGGGAAAATGGTTACGGTAATTAGCTAGTGGCAATACCCTACTTTCCCGCTCCAAGTTTGTCAATTCCCGGTCGGAAGGGAATAGAAGTGCGATAGCATCGGCGGAGTTACCGCAGTCTACTGCCGAGACGCTAATAAACACAAGCAAATACGGCCCGCGGCGACTCGCAAAGTCTAGGCCCATAATAACACCTATTCGTGGTGAGCTTGTTGGACTACATCGCCAGTATCCGGCGGGGCTGCTCGCTATCGGCCTCAATGTCCTGGTCAACGTGGGAGATCCGCTGAGAATTCGTAGTGAGGCCGGCAACCACCAGACCGCACTGGCCCAGTTCATCGGCTGCCCTAAGATGATCGGTTGGCGGGCGAACAAGCGTAACGCATAATACACGATGCCATCGGAGTGGGAGACCACTTGGCGGGGCGAGTAGCACACCATTCGGCCCGGAGACATGCCTGGGGTGAGGTGATGCGATGCCAACAATTGTTATTTCGAGAAGCCTTCCCGCACAAAGCCGCTGCTTGATAAGGAGATGTTCATGATACGAAGAGTCCAATCAAGGGTCCGTCCCAAGGCGCAGTCCTTAGTGCTGGCAGTCTTGGCTGCCGCCATGATCGCGTTGACGGTGGGCTGCAGCGGCGACGTGGACACTCCGAACAAGGCGGCTGAGCCCGGGCGGTATGCCGTTTGGTTGGTCGACCAAGCGCTAGAGCGGTACGAGAGCGAGGGCCGCGAGGCCACAATTGCTCACTACAACTCGCCCGATAGTGTGGATGGGCCGTGGTACGTGTTCATCATCGATGGGAAGGGCTATACCATTGGCCATCCGCGGGAAGAGATCCGCGGGCGAGACCCGAGTCTGCGGGTGGACACCACCGGCTACTTCTACGGCGACGACCTGCTGTCTGCAACGGAAGAGGGCCGGTGGGTCACGTACGTGTTCCTGAACCCGGCGACGGGTCAGGAGGAGCTGAAGCACACATGGGCCGTGCGCCACGACGGTCTGCTGTTCGCCACCGGCTGGTACGAGCGCTATATCGGCGCCCGGTGACCGAGTCGGGCCGGCGGCGGCGTTCGTGGCGCCATCTTTGCGAAGTCGTGGTCTGCTTGTCGCCATCCTGATGGAACGCTAAAAAATCGGCGAGCAGCTGAGTTGGTTTAGCGGCGAGCTTGCTGGCTGATCGGCTCGCCGACACCATCCGCTTCTGTGGAGCGGCTCAAGCTGACCTGCTACCGACGGACCGTCGACAGAGTGGCTCGGCCATGACAGCGACCGGGAGCGGGTTTGCCGCTCCGGCCTTTGGAACAACGACCATGTCGATGAAACTTACGGTCCAGCGTTTCTTGATGAGATGGAATCGGGGATTGACGCGACGCTTCAGTGAGTTGCGTCGGCCTCAACATGGAGTAATCAGTCCGAACGAGTGTGGAGGCTCCATTAGGTTGGCCCCTGCTGCCAGGTAAACGGTCTGCCGCAAGTGAGTTCGATGTGGGGCGGACTTGCGGGCGAGTAGCACACTGCCTCGGTTGGATACTGGCCACTGGATACAGGTAGAGGTTCTGTCGGACCGTCTGAGTTGCTAGCTGGACAATTGGATCAGCCCGCGCATCAGCTACCGTGTGGCTGATCCTGAGCGTGAAGGCCCTTGATTGTGTGGGGTTTGGTGGGCGGTACTGGGCTTGAACCAGTGACCTCTTGCGTGTGAAGCAAGCGCTCGTACCAACTGAGCTAACCGCCCGTGGGAGCATATTATAGCAGGACGCTAGCTACGTTTCAATGATGACGCAGTGGTGACGCAGTTGCCCTCCCCGCTGTGGATCGGCGACACCACGGCCCCGAAGCTTAGCGGTGCGCCGGCCCTAGCAGCGGATGTCCCCCTATATCCTCCTACGGGGTAGGACTATTCGGCAGCGTTGCGCCACATTCGACAGCCGGTGACGCCCACTACGATAGGCATAAGGGTGTCGATGACGGTCCAGTATTGACCGTCGGGCAGATTGTTGGGAGACAGCGCGCTGAACCAGTTCCAGAAGAACAGCATGAACACGACGGCGGTCAGATAGAAAACCGCGTTCGCTTCGAGGGAGCGCTTCAAATCTGCAGAGCCGTCGCCATCGACACGCCGCTTTTCTGAGTAGCTAACGACCAGAGCAAGCGCTATGCCTACAGCCATGAACCAGTTGTGGATAGCCCACAGTTCAAACGGCGCGTCCCCGCCGGGGTGGTACAGCGGAGTAATAATGAAATGCACGGCCACCGTTACCGCCACCAGCACCAGGTAAGCCGCTGCCGCACGAATTAGGATGGACATGCTCTCCTCCTCAAAATAGGTTAGAGCACATACTAAAACCGACTCTGCTGCGAGGCAAGTCCAACTCCATTATTCACGGCCGTGCTTCTGCCACAATCAGCACCGCAGGAAACCATCAATCCTGATAATTCCCTAGAGCGCCCGCCATCGCTATACTCTCACTGGAAGCAGTCATACCACCCGCACATGCATTGAAACGTTCGAGGTGTACGCATCCGAACTGCTCAGCCGTGGAGCGATCATTCGAAGAGAATCCCACCCCCTCGCCGCCCAGCGGGATGCACTGCTGCCGAGGCTAGTGTTGGGGGAGGTAGGTAACGCATGGAGGTAGAAGCCCATGAGGCGTGAAACAAAGCTATTACTCAGCAAGGCCTATGATTCAATTCTCCTAGGCATAGAACTGTTCAATCGTCCACAAGACAGAGGGCGGGCAAGTGGAGTCCTTATCCAGATTGATCATGGGTTTGAGATGTTCCTTAAGGCCGCTATAGTACACAGAGGTGGCCTCATTAGAGAGCCAGACGCTAAGGAGACTATCGGTTTCAAAGCATGTGTCGGGCGAGGCTTAAGTGATGGTAAGGTAAAGTTCCTTACAAAAGATCAAGCGTTGACACTCCAGGCCATAAATAGTTTGCGTGATTCAGTCCAACACTATCTCTCGGATATCTCAGAGGGTCAACTCTACATACATATCCAATCAGCGATTACCCTCTTCCGGGATTTGTTAAGCACCGTTTTCCAGAGAGATCTCTTGGATGAACTACCGAATCGCGTACTACCAATATCGACTTCTCCACCCACAGACTTAATGACGATTTTCGACTCTGAGATAACCGAGATTCTGAAGCTTCTTAGTGCCAAAAGGCGACGCTACATCGAGGCTGAGGCACGGTTAAGACCATTGGCAATACTAGACTCGACAATTATGGGACAAGAAGAGCAACCAAGTGCAGCAGACCTCAAACGCTTAGGTCGAGAACTTTCTAAAAAGCCGTGGAATGAAGTATTCGCCAGCGTACCTCTCGTTGACGTTGTAACTGACGGTGTAGGACCTACAATCTCAATCCGGCTGACGAAGCGCGAGGGTGCCGCCATACATATCGTACCAGAAGGAACACCGGGCACTTATCCTGCCGCTGTTAAGCGGGTCAATGAACTCGATTTCTATAACCTTGGAGCAAAACAGCTTGCATATAATGTTGGCTTGACAGTACCGAAACTGGTAGCTGTAGTGGCCCACCTTGGTATCCAAAATGACAAGGAGTACTTTAAGGAAATAACAATAGGAACTTCGCACCATAAGCTGTACTCACAAAAAGCTATACCGAGAATTCGCGAATGCTTGAAGAACGAGAGCATGGATGACATTTGGAAGAACCGCCCCAAATCAATGCGGAACCCCTCCAAGTCTGGTCAAAGTACAAATCCTGGACGGGTCGCATAACCACCATCACCGAAGCGGACGTTGAAGCCGCCGCCTTTGACTGGCTTCACGCCCTCGGCTGGCAGGTGGCGTACGGGCCGGACATCGCTCCTGTTACGCCCAACGCCGAGCGCTCCGACTATGGGTAGGTGGCGCCCGCGTCACGGCAATCATCATCGTGACCGACGTGGGCTTGGGTGCCTATGACGCCGATAGCAACGAAGTAATCGACCGGGACGAGGCCGTGCGGCCGTAGCCGCTTACCTCCAGGGAGTTATTAGCAAGGAAGAGGCGCTAGCGGTCATCAAGCTGTACTTCGCCAGTTGATTCGATGGGCCGGGGAGTTCCATAGTGCGAACGTTAGTGTGGGAGTTCTCGATAGAGGCAGACAAAAGCCTGCAGTACATACCGCAGTGTCGACGAACGCAAAAGACGAGTGCGGCCGCCCGCTGATGCCAGCACTGCGGTTTCTATACGAAAGCGAGGATGCTGGCCGGGTTGCCCACAGTTATCGCTTGAATCACATCTTCCGAAAAACCCTTGCGTCTCATTTTGGGCACGATGTTCTCGAGAATGTGGCCGTAGCCGTGTCCGCCATAGGTAACAAGTCGGTGTTTCGTGCAGATGTCCTGGCCAATAACGATCTTTTCGGAATAGCCGGCGTCGACGATGCGCATTATGAAGTCTAGCCTCTGGGCGTCGCTGGGCATGTCGATTTCGGCGAGAGGATAGTATGACCCCTCATTGCCGAATAGGTCCCATTCTAGGTAGCAGCCTGTTGCGGCAATCTTCAGCAGCGCGTCGAACTCGAACACAGTTCGGTCCAGATGTCCCATAATAACCCGGGATAAATCCGCGCCGCTGTTCTCAAGCACTTCCAGGATCTCCGCGGGTGCATCAGGATGCCGCCCGGGATGGATCAATATCGCCGCGCCGGTTTCTCTCTGGGCGATTGCTCCCGCCGACAGAGACTTGCGCTCGTTCGGGGCCAGCGGCCATGTGCAACCGATCTCCCCGATTATGCCCGCTTTTACTCCGCTGCCTTGAACGCCTTCAACGATGTCGCCGGTAATCTCACGAGCTAGGTCCTCCACGCTTCGCACATCCATGTCTTCTGGATGGACGGCTGCCACGTAGAAGCCCGCGCCCATAACTATGTGAACGCCCGATTCGCGTGCTATTTGGGCCAGCGCCTCCGGCTTGCGCCCGATTCCCATCGAGGTCGCGTCCACAATTGCGCCGCCACCAACTTCACTGAATCTCCTGACTTCTCTTACGGTTGTATCCAGGTCCATCAACTGAAGGTTGAAGTGGTTGCTGTAGTAGTTGCGTCGTATCCACCCGACGTTCTCCAGGGCGATAGGCACATCCGTCAGTTCCGGACGCGGCGAGTCCTGGGCGGGGCGATACATAAATGAGAAGTCAATGTAGAGGTGTTCATGGGTCGTGGTGGCGCCTAGTGCCGATGGAGCTACAGGGCCCAGCACGGTCTGGACTAGACCTCGATTCCTGCCTGATGACATGGCGTCGCTCCTTGTCGTATGCTGGGGCCAAAGTGTAACACTCCCCATTCGGGGGCGCAAAGCCGGTGCTTGCCAACCTCCGAGGGTGGGGCACGCTGCGGCTGGGTCCCTATCAATGCCCATTGCCGGAGTAGTGCTGAAGAGCCAGCAACAGGAGATGTTCCAAGTATGAAGTTCGCAGCGTTCACGACTGTCGCGGGGTCCGCTGGAGAGGCCGCCAACGCCGAGCAGATGCTTGACAACCTCAGGCAACAGACCATTCTGGCCGAGGCGCTTGGCTTCGAGGCCATTTGGCTCGGAGAACACCACTTTGGGCCGTATAGTGTGGGCGATTTGCCGAACCCGATTCTACTAGGCGCAGACCTCGCGGCGCGGACGTCTAGGATTCGCATCGGACAGATGGCGAACATAGCTCCGTGGTGGCATCCGATACGGCTTGCCGAAGACCTTGCGATCCTGGACAACATGACCCGCGGACGTCTGGAGGTTGGCTTCGGCAGGGGAATCTGGCCGTATGAGGGTCCACAGTTTCATCCCAACGCCGATCCGCGGAAGGACACGGAAAGCAGGGAACTGTTCCAGGAGACGGTGGAGATAGTTCGGGAGATATGGACCAACGAGTATTTTTCGTACCATGGGAACAACTACAGCTTCCCTGTCGACGACACCGTCTTCTCCCATCCAAAGTTTCCGTCGAACCCCGCCTGGCAGGACGGTGACAGGGTAACGAAGCTGCGGGTGACGCCAAAACCCTACCAGAAACCGCACCCACCGCTGTGGATGACCGTCTCCACGGACCGTTCTGTATCAACTGCGGCCGAACTTGGACTGAAAGCGTGCTACTGGCAGCCCCCTGCGCTCAGAATCAGGCAGAGAATGGAACTCTACGCACAGCTCAGGACCGAGCTGGAGGGGAGACCCTTCAGTTTGGGAGAAGACCAGGCGGTTATGCGCTCTACGTACGTCGCCTCCTCCATGGAGGAGGCGCGCCGAGACGCTGAAGAAGGCATTATGTCCGCATTCATTTTCAATGATCCCTTTCGCGGCAGGCAGGTCTTCACCAACCCGGACGAAGTCTTGGATCCCGGCGTGAATCTGGACTGGGACTTCCTGGAGCCACGCACCTTGCTAGTTGGTTCCCCAGAGAACGTGGTGGAGAAGATTCAGGAGTTACAAGAGGTATGCTACTTGGACTATCTGCTTGTCGAGTTCACACACATGGGGATGCCGTTGAGCAAAACGTTGAAGAACCTTGAGACCTTTGCCACAAAGGTGATGCCGCGATTCGCAAGCAACAGCACATGACCTATTCGCCGCTAGATTAGGGTGAAAAGCGACGTGCTACGGCCCTCGCATGCTCTCGTATCTCCGGGCCTTCAATCTGCTCCCACGTCGCAGCTGGTTGCGGTACGTGCAGTAGACGAACCTTACCTCGTCTCCCTCGACGCTCTGGGCGAAGCGCTTGACTTCAGCTTGATGAGCGGCCCTCGCCTCATCGTCAATGGGCTTGTTGGTACTAGGCCATTGACCAGGTTCGGCGTAGAGATAGAAGAGGATGGGTGTCAGACCCCAAATCGCCGTGAATGGAGGCAACAATGACCCAATGGAGTAAAGATGGGCTGGAAACCGCTCTCAACAGAAAGAACTGGCTCGTCGATTCACGCGAAATAGAACACGCTGTCCAGTTCGAGTTGAAAGAAGGTGTCAAGGTCAACCTGTACAACACAGGTAGTCACACATTCGGTGGACCCAACAGCGACTTCAAGTCCACAGTTGAGGCATTCGTCAGGGCCGGGCCGGATGCGGCGGAGGCTGAGGAGCAAGAGCCTGGTGTTGGTAGTGGAAATGCCCAAACGCCAAAAGAAGCTGAGCGGAGGGTTTTCGTCGTGTATGGTCACGACACGGATGCTCGAGATGACTTGGAGCTAATCCTGCGACGTGTCCAGGTAAACCCAATCATCCTTCAAAATATTCCGGGTGTCGGCGACACCCTGATAGAGAAGCTTGAGGCGCTGACTGATGCGGACTTCGCGTGTGTCTTGCTTACCCCAGACGACATCGGTGCCGCCAAGACTACACCAGAAAACTTGCGTCCGCGAGCCCGGCAGAACGTGACACTGGAACTGGGAATGGTATTAAGTCGGTTGGGACGACGCAGGGTAGCAATACTGGTTAAGGGGGAAAATCTTGAAAAGCCTTCGGACATCGACGGCCTCATATACATCCCTTTCAATTCAAGGGTGAATGAAGTCGCCAACACGCTTGGTGCCGCCCTTGCAAGCGCTGGGTTCCAAATTGATGTCCGCAACCTAATGGGTGTGTAGCCCATGCCCAATTCCGATTCCATTGTCCTCGCGTTCTCTGACGGCGCAGCTCTAGGGAATCCAGGACAAGGAGGGTATGGCGTCGTACTGAAATATGGCGAAGCCACCAGGGAGCTTTCTGGAGGGTATCGATACACGACGAACAACAGGATGGAGTTGCTCGGCGCGATCGTCGCTCTAGAGACTTTGAAACGTCGGTGCCGAGTCATACTCACGACTGACTCGCGGTACGTGGTAGATGGTATTTCCGAGGGATGGGCTGAGAGGTGGCGAGCCAATGGATGGAGGCGGGCCAAGCGGGGGAAAGCTTTAAATCCCGACCTCTGGACGAGGCTACTTGACGCGACCTCCCGTCACGATGTGACGTTCAAGTGGGTGCGTGGTCATGCGGGTCACCTTGAGAACGAACGATGCGACCAGCTTGCCAACGAGGCGGCTCAGGACACCAACCTCGTGACGGACGAGGAGTACGAAAAGACGGTCGACGCATCGTCGAATCTGGGGGGCTGACATAGCTCAGCCTGTTCAGGAAGCGCCACAATGGCTCAAGGCTCGCGAAGTGCGCTCCGCGTGTTCCCCATCTCCTGCTCGTCACTTTCCGCAACCCCTGTTCCCCTTCTCCCGCACTAGCTTGTACGCCAGCGCCATGAGCCTGAGGTGGTGAACGACCTTCGATAATCGGCTTCGTTCGCCTGTTCCACCGCACTTCGGCGTCCAAGTTTCAGTCTCCCCATTCCCTAGCTGCCCTTGGAACATTGCCCCGCAACCTGTAACCACGATGTAGCTATTAGAACATCCAGAACGGGATGTTTCCGTCCGCTCCATGGGAAACGTAGCTCTTGCTCAAGGGCTAGTGCAGAGGCGGGCCATTCTACGTCCTCACCCCCCGGCAGCAGTGGGAGTTCGTCCGGTCGATTGAGGAAGAAGCCGAAGGTGTTGACGGCGAGAGCAGCTGAGGATACCGGGCTGCATAAGTTCCCGCTATTGCCCGGTGCCGCATTGTAGATTCCCTCAATCTGCTTACCTGGAACTCCGGGTAAGAACCTGTCATTCATAGATGCCTTCACCAAAACTGGCCATCAGCCCACGCCTTGACGCAAGCGCTCGTACTAATTGAGCTAACCGGCCATCCCTTACCTGAACAGGCGCTACTCACCAGAAAGCACAGGACGACCGGCACGACGGCGACCACGCCGTCATTGCGAGGAGGGCGCGACGTGGTAATCCGGTGAGGGATCTCACGTCCTCGCATATGCTCCATCCGTTGTCCAAACGTACAGAGGGAGGCTCGCCGGTCCCCCAGTTATTTCAGGTGGTCCTAGAGCCGGGGCGGCTCCCAGCGGCTGCCGGCGAAGAGGGCGCGTCCGGTATGCGGTCGAAGGCCGCCTCGCTTGCCGTGAGTGCCATGCGCTGGGGCTCTAGCGCGACCCAACGACGCTGACCGTAACGATGTCCACTCCGTGATATTTCTGGTGGCGCACCGACGACGCATAGTGACGGAGCAGGTGGAACGATATCTCCCGGCTGTCCGGTATATCCGGCGTCTCCCCAAGATACGACAGCCGATCCTCCAGGTTCTCTCCCTCAGACGCTGACACAAATTCCAGCTCCGCTCCACCCACGCCGGCGCGGGCGGTGACAACCAGACGCCGCGGTCTCTCTTCTTCCAGATCATCTCTTTCTTCCGATAGCAGGCTTAGCAGCGTCTCCTCAGCCACAAGGACCAGTCGCTCAGTCGAGGCTCCGTTCCATCCGGCCCTGGATGCGAACCCGCTAAGGAACTCGGTCAAACTCGGCAGGGCGTCCGAGTCCAGCGTAACCTCCAGTCGCCTGCGCCGCGGGGATGTCAACTCTATGAACACCATCAATATCACCGCGACAAGAGCCCCTGAGGTCATGCCGTTACCGAGCAGCACACCCAGGAATCCATCGCCCAGCAGGTCCGGGAAGATCCACGCGTTCTGAAAGCCCATGCCTATCCAGAAAGCCAGCCCGACAACGACAGCCTTTCGGTGGTCGACGCCGTCCTGTATGACGATCTTCATACCCTGCACAAAGAGCATCCCTATGAGAACAATGAGGTATGCGGCGGCAACGGGAGCGGGGATAGCTATCAACAACGCCATGAATTTTGGCAAGAACGCCACTGCCACGAAGATGACACCGATAACGACACCCACTCGCCGCGCGCCGATGCCGGTGACCTCAGCAAGAGAGATGCTGGTTGAGTAGGTGGTGTTGGGCAGCGTTCCCATGATGCCGGATAGCAGATTACCAACGCCGTCGGCATTGAGCGCTCCCTGCACCACCCTGAAATCGGTTGCACGGGGCCTGCGCTGGGATACCCGTTGAATGGCTACGCCGTCGCCAATGGTCTCTATAGCGCCAACCAGGGTGACCACCACAAACGCCGGCAGGAGCGCCCAGAACTCTACGCCCGGGGTCAGGTTAAGTCCCGGCCAAGAGCCCAGGGGCACGCCTACCCAGGACGCATTCAGTATCTGCTGCGTGTCGTACAGACCGAAGGGCGCTGCCACTGCGCAACCCACAACTATGCCTATAACCGGCGACCACAACCGCAATGCCGGCGGGGCACGCAGCAGAAGAGCCGTGATGGTGGCAAGAGTGGCAAGAGCTGTTACCGGAGCGGCGGCTTCAGATGCGCCCGCAGGCACGTCATGCATCGTATCGAACACTATCGGCATGACCGTGGCTGCTATCAGCATGATCACGGTCCCGGAGACGGCCGGCGTGAAGATACGGCGAAGCAGCGAGAGCCGCGCCGCCAGCATGAACTGGAACAGCGACGATATGACGACGAGGCTCGCCATTGTGGAGGGCCCGCCCTCAACCAGAGCGGCAACGCAGACCGCTATGAAGGCCCCTGACGTGCCCATTATCAGGATGTGTCCGGACCCTATCCGCCCGAAACGGACGGCCTGGAGGATGGTTGTGACTCCGCTGACCAGCAGCGCCGCAAAGGCGGCCCAAGCTACGTAGGAATCAGGCTGCCCGGCAATCCGGGCTACTATGACAACCGTCAAGACCACCGGACCCACAATCAGCATTGCTGCCTGAAAGCCGGCGCCTAAGGTTATCGCGTGGGGAGGAATATCGTCCGGTTCGTAGCGGACGTTCTCGTTTGCATGTGACACAGCCAAATGTCACACCTCATCTACAGTTTCGAAGGCAAGTCCCGGCAGAGATGAGTCAGAGCAGGCGAAGGAGATGTTACTCAGTATAGTTATGCCCGCAGGCATAGCGCAATCTGTGAATCAGGGACTATTAGGAATCCTCTGAAGAAGTCGGGTGGGCTGTGGCATAGTAAGGATGAACCAGCGGGTGCCTGTTGAGGGAGTGAGGGCATATGGATCAGCCCACCTTTTCCGACCTGGAATACCAGGGCAAGAAGCGCAAGACCCGCCGGGAGCTGTTCCTGGAACGCATGGACGGCCTGATTCCCTGGCAGCAAGAGCAGGTCGAGGGGCTTTGGTCGTCGTTGGCACTTCGTCCGCTACGGCAGGCGGTTCGAGTCCGCTTCTGTGAGCCGTGTAGTACTGCATTGCGAACTTTTCGCTGGGAGGCCACGCTGCAGCTTTCGCCCGAAGTCGCCCCGGATATCTGGCAGGAGGAGCCCGACTGGGCGTAACAGACCGTGTTCTGCGTGCCGCTCCAGTCCCCGGGGCCCTGGCCGGCTTCCTCGACCCAGCGCACCTCGTATCAACAAGCGTCTTGAAACCTTTAACTGATGCTCCAATAACCAGACCTCTATAGCCTGGCCGCGGTACTTGGCTTTCGTTACTCTAGAACCGGTTCTCGCGTCACCTCAATCTCTCCGCTCCGAAGCCAAACCCCGACCGGGATATCTGCGGACAGGTAGCGGATGTCAGGGGTAATCGTCCCGCCGGCGGCATCCATAAAGCCCAACTCCACGCGCCCGTCGTCCAACCGGCGCGATCGGATCTTTCCGATCGGGTACTCGTCCACCTCAACATCGCTGCTGCTCCGCCAGATCCCGGGAGAGGTGTTAGTCGAAAGGTAACGCCTGGAAGGCAGTATCTGCTCTCCGTCGGAGAGTTCGACGCCGTGCTCGATCCGGCCGTCCTCATTCAGCTTGGCGATGATTCGCAGTCGGTGCGGCGGTGGAGCAGCCATCGTGGCTGGAGGCTGTTCGTAACCGACCAGCATAAGAATGTCGCTGCTGTCGGCAATTGCCAGGCCCTCTAGAAACAGGGAGTTATCGTCATCTGCGCTCGCCACCGCGCACAGTACCGCATCCTTCGCCAAACCGTAGGCCGGTAACGTTGCGCGCATTTCGGCGTCGAGCCTGAGCAATTCATCAAGGTCTGTCGTTCCCGTCGCCTCCAGAACCTCGCGCAGCCCTTCCCCGGGATCGTCACAGGATGCCTGCTCCGCGAGTTCGTCGATCACTTCCTGGACACCAGGATCCTGCCAGCCCAACTCGGCGGCCTGGGCTGCCTCCACGACCTGACCGGCCGCTACTGCTGGAGAGATCACCCTTTCGGCGTAGACGAACTCGGAATAGAGGGCGGATGCGCTCGCGAAGGAGAGCGATTCGCCGTCACTGATCCGTTTCTGGAGCGCGCTCCAAGATGCTGCCAGAGACACATACTCCATCGATGCCGATCGGGATAAGCCGAGTACGAGGTCTTCGACGTCCGTCGGGCTCAGGGCCTCTTTCGCTGCCAACGCGTCGGTCAGACCGGACGCTTTGATCGCGCCCGTGTACCGGTCTGCAAATTGCTCCAACAGGGCGCTTGATGACGGACTCTCCACGTCGACCGATGCGGACGCTCCCATGACTGGCAGCTCGGCAACCGCCGGCCGCTCGAAGATCCCGTCCAACACCTGTGTGTGGACGCCAGCCGTGTAGAGCGCTTTCACGCGGAGCGACGGATCCACATCTGCCTCGGGGTTGGCAACGGAGCTAACCGTGGTCGTAACCAGCCCGTCTACGTTGGTCTCCGCTTCGACTAGGTATTCCGTTCCGTCCACACTTACGGTGACCGCATCGAACGTCGTGCCGCTCAGCACCATCAGGTTCTGCCACAGGCCGTGGAATCCCCGTTCTTCGCCGGCCTCGTCGTGGGTGGTGACCGCGACGAACACCCACGAGGGACCGGGGTTCCTGAACGTTACCTCAAACGGCGTCACCTCCCTTATTGCGACGCTTGTCTCGTTCGCAGTCTGCGCGCCTGTGTGGTAGGAGACTCCGGATTCCCAGCTCACCTCTGACGCGGCTATCGGGTCGGTGTACTCGTACACGCGTGGGCCCACCACGTAGACCTCCGCGTTTCCGCCAACGTTCGCCAGGTCGCCGCCGCCCAGATTGCCCACGCGGTAGTGAACGTCAAACGGCTGACCCGCGACCACGTGCTTCGGTGTATAGACCTCCTCGATTTTTAGCAGGAAGCTGTCCTGTTCCGCCTTCTCATCCACGAGGTGGATCACAAGGGTGAAGTCGGCCATCAGAGGTTGATAATCGCGCTCCCGATAGGTGGTCGCTTCCAGCAGGTAGGTGCCCGACTCGAGGTAGCGCTCGATGCGAGAATTGAGCCACTCACCACCGTCGTCGTTCGCGTCGATCAAGCCGGCGGTAGTGGAAATGAGCGATAGCACAGAGTCGCCGTTTTCCGACATCAAGTCTACGCGTACGTGCCCGCCCTGAGGCAGATCAAACAGGTAACTGTGGGCCGGGTGTTCCACAACGAAGCGCGAGCCGCAAGTGTCGAGCGTCCAGGATCCGGATACAGTCAGATCGACGCCTGGCTCTAGCATGCCTAGGTGAACCGGCTCACAACCCATGACCCGGCTGATGGAAAGGGAGAAGTCGGCTGGACCGCGGCTGCGCCCGCCGACCGTGGTTGCCTCCACGACGTAGATGCCCGGCGTCAGGTCACGCTCGATTCGTGCGTCGAGGCCAGCGCCGCCGTCATCGTTGTCTGTGAGGCGGCGCCCATCTTCAGCCAACAAATAGAGGAAGGAGTCCCCCTCTGCGGAAACCAGGTCGATCCTGATCCGCCCGCCATCGACCACCTCAAAGCGATAGGTATGAGCATCACTGTCGGTCCGAAAGCGAGAATCGCAGTCGTCGGTAGTCCAGCGCCCATTACTCGTCAACTCGATACCTGCTTCGGCGCCGAGCGCGCCAAGATCGATCACCTCGCAATCCGACTCCCCCTGTGCCCACGCTGAGTCGCTCCAACCCAAAGCCAGTAAGCTGAAAGCCAGCGCGGCGACAGCGCCTGCTATTGTTAGTGCTCGTATCCCAAGGCTGACCGACGGCAAGGCGAGGACCTGAACGAACTTCTGATGCTTCACGAGAACGACGTCCTCCTTCCACTAGGGTGTCGTATTAATACAGCGCATCAATTAAGAAGATGTGTTATATGGGCGGCGGCTAACGTGGCCTGCCCCAGAAATTTGCGCCACGCGCTATGTTATGCCGACAAGCGCCGGTCATCAACTCTGAAATGCTCCGAACGAGTCAAAAACTTGACGCGAAGATGCCGCGATAGTGACATAGGCTTCGATAAGCACTATTTGAGATGCTATCTCAGTATAGGAGGCCTTTGACCAGATCGCGCGCAGACTTGGTCGGAGGCCATCCTGAGATTGAGCATGGCCGCGGTGGTGGGCAATACTGGGCTCGAACCAGAGACCTCAGCGTTGACATCCGCCGCGGCAGACCACAATCAATAGTAGCTGCGGCGGCCGGCTAGGCCTGCCCGACCCGGACGACGTCCGGGATTTCTTCGACTACGCCGACCAGGAAGTTACGGAGCAAGCGGTTGAAGGTTTCCGGCTTCTCGGTCATGGGCAGGTGGCCGCAATTGTCGATCACGTCCAGGGTGGAGTTCGGAAGCGCCGCATTCAGCGCCTCGCCCTGCTCCAGGGGAGCCAGACCGTCCTGGCGGCCCCAAACCAGAAGCGTCGCGGCCTCTATAGCCGGAAGCATCTGCATTAGCTCCGGGTCGGTTGAAGCGTCTTTGGTCAGCTCTACCACAAGACCGCGGCCTTTCCATTGGCGTTCAAACTCCGGGCCACGCCGGACGTTTTCCCACTCGGCGCCGAAGCCGTAGGCCTGCGCCGTGGCAACGAGGCCGAGTTTGGCGAAAACCGCCTTGGCAAAGGACTCTTCATCCAGGGCCGACAGATCCGGTGGAGTGGTTGAGGGAAAGTCCAATCCGATGGGGTTAGACAGGATCATTTTGCTCGCCCGATCCGGATGCCTCGCCGCTAGCGACAGGGCGATCCATCCCCCAATGGAATGCCCTGCCAGGGTAACCCGATCCAACTCCAGGGCATCCATCATCTCCATTACCAACCGGCTGTAGTCGTTAACTGAGGAGAGAGATTCCGGGGGCTTTCCTTCCCTCCAACCCGGCAGTTGGGGCAGATAGGTTACGGCGGTGGTTCCCAGAGCCATGTGGCAAGCTTCCCATTTCCCGGCGCCGCCCATTCCGTGGAGATACAGGACCGGGTCCGCTCCCTCTTCAGCGCCGCCCACAAGGTATGGAATATCAAAACCGCCGGCGTTTACCGTTCGGCGGGTGAAAATGGAACCGTCGGCAGCTCCCATAAACTTATCTCTCCGGCGCAGCCTGAGCGGCGCGGCAGCCGTTGGCCGGTGTCATGCGGATTCATTCCACCAGAGTTTGACGCACTCCAGCTCAAAGTAAGAGTCGTTGGCTTGAGTATCGGGCAGTGGGCTGCCCTCGGGCAAGGTAACGCTAAACCGGATCAGGTAGTCTTCCCCCGACTCGGCCCGCTTCTGGATGGCCAGCGCTGCGCCAGGAGCCCGTTGGTCTCCGACCTGTTTGAAGGCCCCATACCGGCCTTCAAACATGACCTTACGCTCCGAGCCGGTCTTGTAGTAGGTTTCCAGCAGGACTTGGGTATCGTCATCAATGGACTCACCCTTTCCGTCTACCAAGCACAGCCGAACCGCGCACCCGCGGTGCTCCGAGGTGGGTCCGACAAAAATCAGCTGGTAGGGCACGCCGTCGGGTCCGGGGGGAGGCACCATCATCTCCCAGCCGACAGAAACGGCACCGTCCTTGGTTTCCTCAAAATCCCGGCTGGTCTCATAGGACTCCCGGGTGAGGGTGTAATTGAAATCTTCGTACAGCGGCAGGGTCATCTTTCGCTACCTTGGATGTTTGGATGTTTGGATGTGATGAAATTGTGGGGCGGGCGGTCACACCGCCCCAGTTTGCTGCTCCAGCCGGTCGGCTGCGGAGGCGTTGATGTGCCGCAGGCGGGGGATAACTTCCTCGGCGAAGAGCCGTTTCGACTTTATCACATTTTCGTGAGTGTTTGTGCCCATGCGGAACATGCCCAGGAAGTGGCCGTAGCCCGCGGTCTGCATGTCGTTGGCCAACCATTCGGCCACGTAGTCGGGGTCGCCGCATACCACGTAGCCCGATTCCCGCAGCTTCTCGAAGGGCGTCCCCGGGCCGGGCATTTCGGCGCCAGCGGACCGCTTGCGGTACTCGTAGGAACGGTCGGTCTGAAGCCCCGGCACCGGCGCCGGCACCTGGACCGGGCGACTGAACGTGGTGAGACGCCGGACATACATCACCGGTTCCCGGCACTCCTTGATGGCCTGCTCGGTGGTTTCGGCCACGTGGACGTAGCGGGAGCCGATGAAATACTCCGGGCCCGCCTCCCAGCCAAATTTCTCTTTGGCGACTAGCTGGTAATATTCGAAAGCATCCTGGAAGACCACCGTGGGGTTCCAGACCCGGGCGATGGGAAGGTGCCGTTCGGCTGCAAACTCAATAGTCTCGGCCGAGCCAGCGGGCATCCAGATGGGCAACGGGTCTTGAATAGGCCGGGGCCAAATTGAGACCGCCTTCAGGTTGTAGAAATCCCCCTGATAATCGAAGATTTCCTCGGTCAGGCATTTCTTCACGATTTCGTAGGTTTCGGCGAACCGCTCCCGGCTGGTGAATGGGTCTATGTTATAAGACACGTACTCTTGGGGGACTCCCCTGACTATGCCGCCAATGAAACGTCCGCCGGAAAGCACGTCAAGTTGGGCGAACTCTTCGGCGGTCTGGACCGGGTGCCGCAGGGGGAGAACGTGCCCGATGACCCCCACTTTCATCTTTTTGGTCATGGCGATCAAGGCCGCAGCCAAAACCGTGCACGACGGGTTGATGTTGAAGTAGGTGAAATGGTGCTCATTGACGAAAGCCCCATCAAACCCCAATTCCTCGCAAAGCGCCCATTCCTCCAGGTGCTCCCGGTAGGTCAGGGCCGCCAATTGAGGGTCGCAGTATTTGTTAGTCTGCCGCGCTTCCGGCCCGATTTCTTCGGGAATGCCGGGGTAGGTGGTCTCGTCAAAACTGTAAAACTTCATTGTCTTTCATCTCCCTTGCGTTTCCCGGTTAAGCCGCCAGGCTCCCCACCTTTCGGTGAGAACCGTTGGACGCTGCGCCGCAACGGTTCAAGATTAGCACAATGTGTCAGGATGCTGCTGACCGCCCCGTGGGCATCCAACGCTTCCAAGTCCAGTTCGGCGCGGCGGGAGCGAATCTCCCAGCCGGACCCGTTGCGTAGCAGGCAGACCATGATGAGTCCGCTGCGAAGGCCGCTCCCAACTCTCGCGCAAACTCCTACGGACCTGAATAACGGTCACTGCTCAATTGCGGCATAGGGTGCGAATCCTTAGCTGTCAAGCGTCAAGGTCTCTATCGGCCAGTCGTCGCCAGAGTAGGTGCTTCCGGCGTCATGTCAGCACCCTCTCAGCTGCATACAAATCAATAATTTCAGTCCCTGTACTTACACCGCAAGCAGGGACTTCAACATAAAGGTTCTCAATTATGTGTGGGTTGGTGGGCCTATAGGGACCCTCATGTGTGAGCGCCCCTATAAGCTCAAGCCGAGCCGCCGGTGGACCAAGCCCTCCGCTGTCGAGTTGCCATTGCCAAGAGGCAAGTGAAACCCGCAACGTACTGTATCCATAGCTGCACGTCACTTGTTCAGGGGAAGGCGAATGGTCACTGCTACACCCTTTCCAAGCCCATCACTGGTTACTGTAGTTGTACCTCCGTGTGCTTCGACTATTGCTCGGGTGATGGCTAATCCTAGACCTGTACCGCCTATCCCACGACTACGAGACTGGTCCGTACGATAGAACCGGTCGAAGACGTGGGGAAGGTCTGCGGTGTGGATGCCGACCCCGTCATCGGTTATCGAAATAGCCAACGCCTCGTCGCTTTCCAACCCCGCACTGAGCCAGACATGCCCACCGGGCTCAGTGCAATTGATAGCGTTGGTCAAGATGTTTCCCAATGCCTGGCTCATGCGCATCCAGTCGATGTCCATATCCGGGATGTCAACGAATGCCTCCAGCGACAGCTCAACCTGTCGAGCCTGAGATTGCGGCTGCCAGCGGTCCACCTCTGCGGCGACTAATTCGTGAATCGAGCTCGCTTGTAGATTGAGCCTCAACTCTCCATGATCTGACTCCGCGAGCCAGTCCAGATCATTCACGAGACCACGCAGCTTGTCCACTTCCTCGATGATGTGGTCGGAGGCGCTCTCAGGCGTCTGAAGTCCGTCGCGCAGCCCTGTTGCCTCCAGCTGTATGACGGTCAGCGGCGTATTCAGCTCATGAGAGACATCGTTAATCAGCTGCCTACGGAGGTCGCGCTGTGTCTTTAAGGTGGAGGTCATCCAATTGAAGGCTACAGTCATCCGTCCCAGTTCATCCGAGGACGTGACTGGCAGCTTTGCCGTGTCCCCTTGGGCAATTGCCTGGGTTGCCTCCGTCAAGGCCACCACAGGTGCTGTGATGCGTTTGGACAACCAGGCGGCCAGCAGTATGGCAACGCCGACCGTCAGTATCCCGCCAATTGCAATGATGTACAGGAGCGTGTTGAGGAACCCATGCGACTCCGTCGACAGGAGCTCGTGGTCTACATCCCCACATAGATGTGGCCAACGGGCTGGTCTGTAGTTAGGTCGAACACCGTCTCGCGATGCCCGTCCAGGTCAGGTGCGTCGGTCCCGGGTGCCAGCTCGGACAGGTTGTCCCTCACCACCCGTCCATCAATGCCGGCGATGACAACTCGTACCGGGTCTTGGTGAAAGAGCTCGAGGGATTCTCCCTCACCTTCTTCATGCCGCTCTCTTTGCGGAACCCCGGCGTAGATGTATCCGGCCTCGGACAGCGGTCCGTCCACCGTTTCCCAGCCACCAGCTGCGGTATACTCCCGGCTCAGATTCCGGGCTAACCGGCTCGCCTCGTCGTCACCTATCTTGTCCACGAACACGCCTAGGCGGGACTGCGTCGCGTAGTAGCCCACACCGATGCTGATCAAGGCGGTGAGAACGATGACAAGAGCGGTCGAAGCCATGATTTGCCAGCGCAGCGACATCACCTGTCCTTCACCGCGAACCTGTATCCGACGCCGTATACGGTCTGAATGGGCTGTCGTCCGTCTCGGCTGATCTGCCTCCGCAGGCGGGCGATCTGGCTGTCAATGGCGCGGTCGAACCCATCGAATTCGTTGCTGAGGGTCAAGGAGATCAGCTGGGCACGGGTGAGCACCTGGTTGGGATGACGCATGAACGTCGCTAGCAGGGCGATCTGCGCCTGGCTCAGCGTCACGGATTCTTCATTGACCGTCACGCTCATGGTGGCCTCATTAAGTGTAATGTTCCCGTGGGTCAGGACCTGCTGGACTTTGTCCTTGACGCGGCGAAGCACAGCTTCGGCGCGCGCAATGAGTTCCTCCGGGTCGAAAGGCTTGACGATGTAGTCGTCAGCTCCGCTGTCCAGTCCGATGACTCGATCGGCGTGGGCTTCTCTGGCCGTCAGCATGATTATCGGAACATCTGACTCTCGACGTAGGATTCTGCACAGCTCCACGCCATCGAGACGGGGAAGCATCAGATCGAGGATTATCAGGTCTGGAGTAAGGTTACGGGCCAGAGCAAGGCCGGACTCACCATCATGAGTAACCTCGGCAGAGAATCCGGCGCGCTCGATGTAGACCTTGACCCAGTTCGCGATCCTCTTATCGTCTTCGACTATCAATACCGTGCCGCTCATAGCCGATCCTCTAGGGAGCCATCGTAGACGCGATGCCTCTAGTTGCGTCCATGGGTGTAGTCGTCTCACCTGAATCTTCCATCGGTCGAATCCGATTGGCTCTAGCCGCCTCCCCGGCGCTCGCCGTCACTACCGTGCTCGCCGCCGGACTCTCCGCCGCTGCCATGCTCACCACCAGACTCGCTCCCCTCGCCTCCACCACCGACCTCAGCATGCGCTACCCATCCGATGAACGACGCTTGCGTCGCAGGCAGGGTGATGGCTAGCACTTCGCCAGGAGCGATGGACGTTGGAGTCGTCGGACCCAGCTCCGTTCCGTTCGAAAGGTGCACTTCAATCCTGACCCCGTTCAGCACGCTGTTGGTCGTGTTCTCCACGGTGCCCTTGAAGGAGTTGCTGGGAGCGTCGTAGCTCAGGATCAGCCGGGTGCCGCTACGAATCATGTCGAAGATTTCATCCGGCGCCAGCATATGGGCGCTGCCTTCTTCGCCATCGGCTCCGGCGAATTCACCGCCGCCTTCGCCGACAGTGCCGTGTTCACTGCCCCCGTCCTCTATACCACCCTCTGCTCCCTGTCCGCCTGCGTGAGGTACAGGACCAGGCCCGCCGCAGTCAAACACTTCCAGGTGAACGACGTATCCATCGTAAGGAACTCCCGCGAGATTTGGCTCACTCGCAACCGACAGGCTGGACGTTGCTTCCTGTCCGGGGTTCAGGTCTCCCAACTTCTCGGGACCAAGCTCTCCCACTGTCCTCGTTCCCGACTTCAGGTGAGGTTCGGCCTGTACGTAGCACAGCTTCTGTGAGAGCGTGTTCCGTACCGTTCCGTGAATAGACTGGGTTACTGCGTCGTATTGCATGGAAACAGCAAATCCGCCGAGGACACCGTTCCACGAATTGCCGAGAGGGATGATTGGGCTCGACATAGCGGTTTCCTTACGCTCTCCACCACCGCCGCCACCACCAGAGCCGTGTTCTCTGCTGCCTTCACCATCTACCTTACTGGATTCAGTGCCTTCTCCTCTGCCACCATGCTCACCTCCGGAGTCGTCCCTCTCTCGCTCGGAGATTCCTTGGCTTACCGTACCGCGGTCAGAATCTATGCCGTCTCCGGGTCCGGCGCCGCCCGTGCAGCCGACGACTATTGCTGCGAAGAGTATGGCCCCCCACGCCGGCCCGAACAGGAGCGTCTTCATTATTAGGTTCTTGAACGTCATTCATTCATCCCTTTCGTGAAGTATCTGAGGTACTAGTCACGATAGCGATGAAATGTCGCAGGAATATGTCGCCCCCCAGCCGGGCTTGACCAATGAAGGAGTCCCACTGTCTCGTTGGGGGGTCAGGGTCAGATGTGCTGGCATGGGGGCGTTGCTGCCGCGCATGCCGACGCTGTTATGATCGCGCAGTGACAGAACTTGACCGGCCTGCCAGGACGAGCCACATCTCGAGGATGGTTCTGTCTATCGTCAGGTTTGGTGGGCCAAAGCGTACTGAATTGCGAACTTTCCGGTGGGTCGTGCCAATATAGAAGGATATCTTAAGAATCGTGAGAGATCCTTCACAGTTCGAATCAAGTTAAGTGGGCCTAAGTTGACGGTAGGCAGAACCGTCTTCGAAATGAGGATGGGCCTGTGTAGCGAGAAGGATTTCCGCGCCTTCCTCACCGGTCGTGATACTGGGCAAAGTGGAGAAGGACGCCAGAGGGGTCCCACACGAAAGTGACCAGAGCGCCATAGGACTGTTCCTGCGGTTCACGGACCCGGGCGAACTCATATCCACCTTCTTCTATTACCCTGGTGGCGTGCTCCCACCACCCTCGAGCGTCATCTACGGTAATGTGCATCATGAAATTGTTCGCCCAGTCTTCCTTGTAGTAGTTCTGAAGATAGAGACGACTGCCAGCGAACTCCAACTCCGCAAGATCGTCGTCGTCAGCTCGCCAGTTGACGTTCCATCCCATCGCCTCATAGAACTTCATGGACTGTTTGAAGTTCATGGCGGGGACGAACACCTTGATGTCGCTGGCAAGGGGTGGACTCATCAAGATCTCCTAAGTGATGTAGATATGGATTGTATCAGCGGGGCAGTCGTGGCCGAGTTCTGTCTTCAGTCGAGTCTCCCTGAAAAAAGTGGGCGCTGCTGGACTCGACCCACTGACCTCTTCCTTGTAAGAGTAGCGCTCTAACCCGCTGGGCTAAGCCGCTGGGCTAAGCCCCTGCCTCAGCCGCCTGCCGCGAGGTCCACAGGTTTGCCGTGCGGCGTGTTCAGATAGGCCCTGCGCCAGGCCTCCTTACGCTCCGATCCCTCCGCCTCCGATACGAGCCCCCGCTCCCGGCATAGCCGATCCAGTGCGCGCAGCCAGTGCCGGTAGTACGTATCGCCTATGTCCGGGTCGCCTTCTTGCTGCGCCGCGCGTATCTCCTCGCTCAGTGTCGCGGCCCACTCGTCCCACGTGAAGTGGCCCGCGCCGGAGAGGTGCACCGCGAGCGCGAACGCCGACGCCTCCCACGGCTCCGCAAAAGCCGGCCTGCCGTCGTCGTCCAAGGGGATGCCGCTTAGTCCGCCGATGCCTCCGGGAGGTTGTGCGTCCGTCATGGGGCAGCTTCCAGGTATTCCTCCCAGAGGTCGACGTACACGGCGCTGTTGACGTCCGCCGATTCGCCCCACAGCTCGCGCGCATCGAAGCGCACGCTGTAGAGGTGGCGCCCCTCGGCCACGCCCTCCGCGCTGAGGTCCGGGTACACCTGCGACCCATAGTGCTCGTCTACCGTCCCGGCGTGGCCCCGAACGTAGCGCGGCTCGCGGGTGTGTCCACTGGGGTGGCGGTTACGCGCCCGCACGCGGTCGCCCGGCACGAACCAGGCCGGCGCCGGCGCGGGACGGCGATAGCTCGTGGTCATGAACGGCATGGCTCGCACCCGCTCGGCGGGCATCACCCGCTCCAGGATGGGCCCGGAGGCGGCCGATGACGCCCTGCCCGTCCGCAGCTCCTCCTCCGAAGCCAGACCGGATTCAACCAGTTGCTTCCGCAAGGCTGCGAACCAGATCTCGTAATAGGAATAGGCGAGGTAGTCCGCGGGGGGCAGATTCTCCCGGGTGCGGCGCACCATGTCCAAGTTCCACAGTCCAAGGCCCCCGATGAGCCGGACCATGGCGTACACCCGGCCCTCCCACTCCTCGTGGAAGACCGGCTCTTCCGACTCCGGCTCGGGCCGCACCGGCCCGAATCCCTGCATCCCACCGAGGTCGTGGACTCCGTTCATGGCGTTTCCGTCGTTGCCGGCCGCTGCGCCTCCTCCACGCCAATCATGGAGTTGCGGGTCACGAGGTCCCGGAGTTTCTCCTCGCTCCAGCCCTCCGTGCCTGAAGGACGCTGGGGGAGGACGACGTAGCGCATCTCGGAGGTGGAGTCCCACACGCGCACCTCCTTCTCGTCGCCTATCTCCGTACCGAACTGCCGCATCACGCCGCGCGGGTCGGCGACCGCCTGCGCCCGGTACGGCGCGGACTTGTACCACACCGGCGGCAGACCCAAGAGCGGCCAGGGATAGCAAGAGCACAGGGTGCACACCACGAGGTTGTGGACGTCATCCGTGTTCTCGACCACCCGCACCTGTTCGCCCTGCGAGCCCACGTAACCCATCGAGGCGATCGCGGCGTTGGGGTCATCCAGAAGCCAGCGCTTGAACTCCTCGTCCGCCCATGCCCTCGCCACCACGCGCTTGCCGTTCGACGGGCCGATCTTGTCCTCGTACAGGTCGATGAGCGCGTCAACCGCCTCCGGGTCGACCAGCCCCTTCTCCACCAGGAGCGACTCGAGCGCCTTCACCCACAGTTCGATATCGGAGGGCGGCTCCGTGTGGTCGTGGTGGTGGTCCTTCGTCATAGCGTCGCTCCGTACTCCGTGCTTCCGCCCGAGTGTGTCCGACCTTCTCCATGAGGGCGTCGACAGGGCTAGTTTGACAGACGAGTGCCGGGCCTGGTGGGCCAAAACGTACCGATTTGCGAACCTTGCGGCGACCTGCTCGGCTCCTGTAGGGCACAATGCCCTAACCCTTATGTTGATTGTACAAAGCGCCGTCGAACTCACGAACTTCAAACTGCCGACTAACCTCACCATAAGTTCCGACAATATCCCTCGTGTTGAGGACCGATCGATAAAGGTGTCCAGACAGGGCAACATAGAATCGATAAAACACTCGGTCCGGCTGTTGAGTCTCGATCGACAGATAGAGGTCTTCGCTCCTGTCCCACATGAAGGAGGCATCACGATAAGTGGTTTCTCCAGTCTTCACCTCGTATGTAGCAACTCCATGATCTAGAACACATAGCATGTTTACCATTTCGTCACGATTCAGACAAGAGTTGATTCTGCCAAAGCGAAGAGCCAATTCTTCGAATGTCATACCATCCGAGAGCCTCGTCCCCATTATCACCGTGCGGAGTGGATTCAGCGTATGTCCTTCCTTGTCGAGAAATTCCAAATGCTGGTTCTCTGTGATGTGTCCATACTGATTGATGGGGCGGGAGAGTCTTGATATAGTGACGAGTTTCTCCATAGACTTGTCAAGTTGCGGAAATCCCAATGTCTGCTTCAGTTCAATTGCACAGTATATGCTCTCTATGGGAAAATGAAAGCGATGCGATGTGGTTGTTGCTCCCAGTTTAATGGGCGGAGCCCATATCCGATCCCTGACCACAATGTCACAGTCGTCGGCCGTGCGTCCTTGACTGTCATTGACAACACCCGCATCGACCGAATATCTATCGGGAAGCAAATTCGAGAGTTGTTGGCGTACAAGGTCTTCAAGACCCGGCCCAGAGTCAAAGTTGTTTAAATTGAAACTCCTTTCGATTTCTGCTTCTCTCAAGATTCTGCCTTGCGCCGCTTGACAGCTCATTAGCAAGGCCTCGCTGAGAGTGGCTTCCTTGTGTGAGCGTGGTTGCCATTTGGTCACGTCCGGTAGTTCTTCGTTCCACTTCATGTCACCTTCTCCGTACAAAGGCTCTATGCAACAGTCGCCTTGGAGGGACGCTGAAGCATCGTCGTGCTCAAGTAAATCATAACCTAGGGACCCTGAGTGTGGTATACAGATTGGAAGCGAGGCAACCGCAAACGGCTCGCAAGTGAAGGCCTATAGTAGTGACGGCGTCAGGGTTGCCCCGTGCGGGGACGATAGTGTTGCGACAAAGCCATACCGCTGCCGAGAACTGTCACTGCCGACTACGAACTAGCTTCAGGTCCACGGCCCACGAGTACCTGAGAATTTCGTGTCTTTCGTGTCTATTGTAAACTGCGAATGTTCCGATGGGAGGTCCTGTTATGAAAGGAAGCGGCCAAGCGTCGGCTGATAGGCCCTCAAGAGCCTCCAGGCTGAGCGTGGACGCCCAGTGGTAAGTCTTTAAGGCAACCCCCGAGGGCGAGATTCTGGGCCACTACAACTCTGAGGATTTCGCCGTTCACCTACAGGAGATGCTTGACAATGGCTCCTTCCCGGCAACCGAGGAGGGCGTGTGAGGGAACCACGAAGACGTGAACCCCGCCACCGGGGAGGTTGAGGACAAGCACTTCTGGCTGGTTGAGCACGACGGCCTGGTGTTCGGCTCCGGCTGGTACCACGACGAGTCAGGGCGTTGATCGGGGAGGCAGCGGTCACCGTTGGCGAGCAACTTGATGGCCCTCGTAGGGTGGTGGGCGATAGAGGGCTCGAACCAGAGACCTCTTGCGTGTGAAGCAAGCGCTCGTAGCAACTGAGCTAACCGCCCGTAAAAGCGGGGTATAGCAGGACGCTAACCGGGCTTCATCCGTGGCGCCGGCGCCTTCCCCGGTGTGGCTCGGCGTAACCAAGGACCGCAGCTTTGCGGCGCGCCCGCCCTATCAGCGGATGTTCCGCTTTATCCTGCAGCGCCTCCGGTGGACGGCGCCCTAATCGGTTCAGGCCTGGTCGGCTCCGGTTCAATATCCTGCGGCACGTCCCGGTCCGGGATGTTGGAGTAGTAGATCACGATTGCAGCCGCAGTTCCCATGATGAAGTAGACCAGCAGCATGGGCGCGTAGCTGCCAGTGAAGTCGAAGGTGAGGGCCGCCAGGAATGCGCCAACCCCCGATCCCAACGGCATGATGGCGAACATAGTGCTGCTGATGCTGCCCAAGTTCTTCTTGCCGCACACATCGGCAATGCACACCCAGGTGAGGGACGTGGTGGACCCCCAGGATAACCCCAGCAGCAAGACGCCAACAAACAGGGTATCGATTCGGTGATCCGTGTGGGGGATGAGCCAGAACATGAAGAATGCTAGTCCCCGGATGGCGTAGACCAGCGCCAGCAGTTTCTTGGCCGAGTAGCGGTCTGCGAGGTGGCCGATGCTGATGGAAGCGATGATGCTCATGCCCCCGATGGCGCCCATAGCGAAGGATGCGGTCATTGGCTCAATGGCCATGTCTCCGGCGAAGGCCATGAAGTGCGTGTTGGCGAAACTCATGGTGAACCCGCAGGCCAGGAATCCGAAGCCCAGCTGCCAGAACATCCGGGTGCGCATTGCTTGGCGCAGGGTCATCCCCAGTTGGTCAACGCCCGATCGCTGGCGCGCTTGTTCGGCCTCGGGGTCGTTATCCGGCGCCTGGCCCACGTCGGCCGGGTCGTTGCGGATCAGCAGAAAGGTGGCCGGCAGCAGCACCATCAATACAATGACCGCCAGAATGCGGTAGGCGGTTTGCCAGTCGGTGAGTAGGAGGATGGCGGTGAGGATGGGCACCATGGCCAGCTCCCCTGTGGGGCCGCCGGTACCAGCGATGGATTGGGCAATGGCCCGCCGCTTAACAAACCAGCGGCTCACCAGCGGCACCGCGGTGACTGGGGAGGCGGCGGCATAGCCCAGCGACATCATGGCGAACAGCACGTAAAAGTGCCAAAGCTCAGAAGCGTTAGAGAGGAGGAAGAGCGAGAACGCAGCCAGCAGCAGCCCGCCCATCAGCACCTTCTTGCTGGTGTAGCGGTCTACTAGCACGCCTAGCAGCGGTCGCGCCACGCCTGCCAGTATTAAAGTGATGGACGCTGCGCCGGCCAGAACCGCGCGGCTCCAATCGAAGTCGTCCAGGATCGCAGTATAGAAGGCGGCGAAGGAGAAGCGGGTGCCGGTGGAGACCAGGGTAACGGCGAAGAGCGTGCCTATAACCACCCAGCCGTAGTACAGCCGCGGCGCAATCGCGGTGTCCTTCATGTGCGTTCCCCCTGGGTATTGATGGTCAGGGTTAATACGACTGATAGAACTGATGGAGAAGATCGCCCCCATCCCTTCAGTTCGACAGCGTACTAGCCTGCTCCCCGTAGGTCAAGCGCAGGGCGATCCATGGCGGCGTGCCCGCAAAAACTAAGCGCAACCCCAGCGGGTTGCGTTTAGTGGATTCGTGCGGTGTCCGCTAACCGGCGCAGGCGCAGTTGCCGCCGCTGCAGCAGGCGCCGCCGCCGCCGATCGGTAGCGCGTAGCCATCGGCGCCGCGGCTAACCGCGGCAAATACGGACAACGCTTTGCGAGCGGAGCTGCCGCACTCTGGACAGTCGGCGGGCATCTCCGAGTGGCTCATCGGCTGCAATTGCTCGAACCGCCACTTGCAGGACGAACAATAGTATTCATATACTGGCATCTAATTCACTCCCTTAAGCGTCTGGAGCATTCTAGGCGCATATCCTGCATAAAATCAAGAACGTCGCAAGTGCATTTACTCTTCCTAGTGCCTGGCGCCTACCATCGAAATCATCCAAGGGTACTCGCCCCCGCGCACTTGCGGCCCTGAGGAGGATCAGTGACCGATAAAGACCTGGGCGTATTGGGCGCCGGCATAATGGGCAGCGGCATCGCCTATACCGCGTTGCAGACCGGCTTCTCCGTGCTCTTGGTAGACCGCACCCCGGAGCTGGCGGAGAGAGGGAAGACCACCATTGAGGGGCTGTATCGGAACAGCGTGCAGCGGGGTCGGGTAACCGAGGACCAGGCCCAGGAAGCGCTCTCCCGCCTGAAGGTGGGCGTTGGCCTGAAGCAGGTCGCTGCGTACCCCGTAATAATTGAGGCAGTGTTCGAGCTGTTCGACGTCAAAGCCGAAGTGTACCGGGAGCTCGATCCGCTGTGCAGCCCGGATACCATTCTGGCGTCGAACACCTCCACTATCCCCATCACTAACCTGGCGGCGGCGACCAACCGCCCCGACCGCTTCATTGGGATGCACTTTTTCAACCCCGCCTACATCATGCAGTTGGTGGAGATCATCCGCGGCTATCACACCTCTGAACCCATCACCACGGCCATCCGCGATCTGGCGTTGCAACTGGGCAAGACACCCGTGGTAGTGCAGGACTCGGCGGGTTTTGTGGCCAACCGCATCCTTTGTCCGATGATCAACGAGGCGATCTACATCCTGACGGAAGGCATCGCCTCGAAAGAGGACATCGATACGGTGGTGCGTCTTGGTCTGAACCATCCGATGGGGCCGCTCGCTCTGGCTGACCTGATTGGTCTGGACGTGCTGCTGAACGTATTGGAGGTGCTGCACGGAGAGCTGGGCGACCCGAAATACCGCCCGGCGCCGCTGCTGAAGAAGATGGTGGCCGCAGGTCAGTACGGCCGCAAGACCGGCCGTGGCTTCTACGATTACACCCAAAAGTGATGCAGTGGCGGTGCAGTGGCGGTAGGGGTGCGCTAGGCCGGCACGATTCCCCGGTCGCCTACCCTCGGCAAGCACAGCACAGCCGTCATTAGCGTCCCCTTGGTATGACACTGCTCCCTGAAATTTCGTTGAGTTCCGAGGTGGCTTATGCGTGAGTTCTGTGACCTGGCCTTGAATGCCGCCCAAGTAAAGGGCGCGAGCTACGCCGATATCCGTATTGTGGGGAGCGAGGCGCAGAGCATCTCCGTGAAGAACGGTCAGGTGCAGGCGCTCACCCACCAGGAGAGCTTCGGCTTTGGGGTGCGGGTACTCTGCAACGGTGCGTGGGGGTTTGCCGCCAGCGCCACGCTGACCGCCCCGGAGATTGAGAGGACCGTCACGCTTGCGGTACAGCTTGCCAGAGCGGCAGCGCGCACCCAGCGCCGCAAGGTGGACCTGGGCGAGCCCCATAAGCAGGTTGGCAAATACAAGACACCGGTGCTGATCAACCCCTTCAGCGTCTCTTTGGACGACAAGATCACCCTGCTGCTCCACGCATCAGAGGCCATGCAGCGGGTGAAGGGTATTGTGGTGGCCGAGGCCAGCATCGAAAGCATCCGGGAAGAGAAGACTTTCGCCAGCACCGAGGGCAGCTACATTGAGCAGGAGATCATCGAGACCGGCTGCGGCATCGAGGCCACCGCGGTGGGCGAGGACGACGTTCAGAACCGCAGCTACCCCAACTCCGTGGGCCGCCACCAGGGCACCGAGGGCTGGGAGTTCGTGCAGCGCTGGGACCTGGGTGGCCACGCCGAACGCATCGCCAGCGAGGCCGCGGCCCTGCTGACGGCCAAGCAGTGTCCCGCCGGTGTCACCACTGTCATCCTGGATGGCTCCCAGGTGGCGCTCCAGGTGCACGAGAGCTGCGGCCACGCGGTGGAGCTGGACCGAGTGCTGGGCACTGAGGCCGCCTTCGCCGGCACTAGCTTCCTCACTACGGACAAGCTCCAGGGCTTCCGTTACGGCTCCGACGCCGTGAGCCTCACTGCGGACGCCACCATCCCCGGCGGCCTCGGCACGTTCGGCTATGACGACGAGGGCGTGCCGGCACAGCGCTGGGCGCTGGTGGAGCAGGGCAACTTCGTAGGCTACCTGATGTCCCGGGAAACCGCCTCCAGCTTGGGTCTCCGGAGCAACGGCGCGATGCGCGCTGACGGCTGGGGCCGCCTGCCCCTCATCCGTATGACCAACGTGAACCTGGATCCCGGCGCTTGGACGCTGGAGGACCTCATTAGCGACACCGACGACGGTATCTTCATGGAGACCAACCGTAGCTGGAGCATCGACGACCGCCGCCTCAACTTCCAGTTCGGCACGGAGATGGCCTGGGATATCAAAAATGGCAGGCGGGGCGCGCTGCTGAAAAACGCTACCTACACCGGCATCACACCGCGGTTCTGGGGCAGTTGCGACGCTGTCTGTAACGCCGACCACTGGGTGGTCTGGGGCACACCCAACTGCGGCAAGGGCCAGCCGGAGCAGGTGGCACACACCGGCCACGGCGCCGCGCCGTCACGCTTCCGCAACGTGCAGGTCGGTGTGATGCAGTAAGGACTTGGGGCATCGCTAAAGAACGTATCCGGCAAGGCTACCGAAGTGAGAGGACCCCAAGCCATGAGCCCCCACCCATGACCATTACCGAGATCAAACGCCACCTGGACGGCCGAGTGGAGCGCTTCAGCTGCGACCTGCTGCTGTGGACGGATCAGGCCGTGGTGGTCCGCTTTCATCCGCAAGGCACCAAATACGCCGCGCTGATGCGCCATTCCGACGGCTTCTTCTGGACTGGACGCAACTATTTGATGTACCAGATCGTCGGCGCGGACGGAGCGGTTGTACGCCACCGTTTCGATGTGTGCAAAGACGTACGTATCAGCGACGATAGCGTGGAGTTCACCGACCTACTGCTAGACGTGGTATTGCCCCTGGGCGGCGACCCCCTAGTGGAGGATGAGGATGAGGTTGCCGCTGCTACCGAGTCTGGCCTGCTTACCGCCGCCGACCTGGCCGCCATCGATACGACCCGCATGGTGCTCACCACCCGCTACGCCAGCATCATCCGCGAAGCTGAATCGCTGCGGGCGAGCGCCTTGGGCAGCAGTTAGGTGCGTTCGTGACCCGCGCCCGCTCGTCGGCCGTTTACCGGCACCCCGCCGCACGGGCGCGTGAGTGGCGCTCTGCGCCGGACCTCCCGTTTTGGCTGGACGTTGTGGGGGAGTACCATCCCCGTACCATACTGGAGTTGGGCGTCGGCACCGGGCGAGTGAGCCTGGCGCTTGCCCAGGCGTTCCCCAACATCGAGGAGTTGGTTGGTGTCGACAATGCGCCGGAGATGCTAGGTTACGCCCAGGAGATGCTTGAACTAGAACCGCTACAGGTGCGCGGGCGGGTGTCGCTGGCGTTAGGTGACATAACTAATATGACGCTAGGCCGCCGGTTCGACTTGGTCTTCGCGGCCATGAACACCTTTGCCCACCTCACCGCAGATGTCGACCGCCGTGCCGCTTTCGCCGCCTGCTACGGCCACACGACCCACGGCGGCCGGATCATTGTGGACCTGGCCAACCCTGCGACGCTGGAACGGGCACTGCCTGGCCGACCGAGCGTTCACGCGCCGGGCCACGTAATGCCCGCGCTGCGAGCTCCGCGGAGAAGGCGGCCGTTCTTCGATCCTGTCGAGGAGATGGAGTCCGTGATGGGGGACGGGCTGCCTAATTTTGGCGTTCAGCTTAGCCTAGCAGCCGTTGCCTTACGACGTGCGACCGCCGGTGTCGTTGAGACTGGGGCGCTGCATCAGTACACGCTCCAAGAATTGTTGACCTTGCTGGAGGGGGCGGGTTACGCCATGCAGTACTGCTACGGCGGCTATGATCGCTTGCCCATCGGCCTGGACAGCACCCGGCTGATAGTGGTTGGAGAACGCCGTTGATCGTTTGACAACATGCAGCAACGGTGAGTGCCGTGGATAGTAACCCCTTGGCTGAAGGGGGTTGCCCTTAGTTAAAGGGAGTTGAAAGAGGGTTGATGGAAGGGAGCCCATGCTGACTGAACTTGAACTCAAACGCATCACTGCCGCCGCCCTCAACCAATCCCGGGCGGACGAGACCGAGGTAGCGGTCTTCGACTCGGACTCGTCGCTGACCCGCTTTGCCAACAACGAGATCCACCAGAACGTCTCCCAGCGGGACACCACGCTGTTGGTGAAGGTGGTATTCGGGAAGAAGATCGGCGTGGCGTCTCTCAACCGCGCCGATGAGGCCGGCGCTCGTTTGGTCATTGAGCGGGCGAATGACCTCGCGCACTTCCAGGTGGACAATCCGGACTTCCAGTCAATACCGCTGCCCGTGCCCATCGCCGCGGTGGCCGGGCCGTCGCAGGGCACAATTGACTTCACCCCGGAAGACCGGGCGTGGGCCGTCTCGGTTATCCTGGACAAAGCTCTGCAACACGGCCTGGTGGCGGCGGGCGCATTCAGCACCGGCGTTTCCCAGGTGGCCGTCGCCAACTCTCACGGTGTGTTCTGCCACCACACTAACACCGAGGCGCAAGTCAGCGCCGTCATGATGTCGTCCGGCTCGTCCGGCTCCTCCGGCTACGCTGCCCGTCTCACACCCAACGCCGCAGAGGTGGACCCGGAGGACATCGCCGAGGAGGTGGCCCAGAAGACGCTGCGGGGGCAGAACCCCCGCTCGCTGGAACCCGGCGAGTACGAGGTGGTGCTGGAGGGCTACGCCGTTAGCGACCTGATGGACTTCCTGGCCTACTTGGGCTTCGGCGCGCTGGCGATGCAGGAGGGCCGCAGCTTCCTCTCCGGTCGCATGGGCCAGTCGGTGCTGGGCAAGAACATTACCATCTGGGATGACGGCCTGGCCGACGACACCATCACGCTGCCCTTCGACTACGAGGGGGTCCCCCGGCAGCGGGTGGACCTCATCACCGAGGGCGTGGCCCGCGGCACGGCGTACGATACCACGACCGCCGCCAAGGACAGCAAGGAATCCACCGGTCACGCCCTCCCCGCGGGGGCAACCCTTGGCCCGGTGCCGCTGCATCTGCACTTGGCGCCCGGCACAGCCTCTCGTGACGAGCTGATCCGCTCTGTGAAACGGGGCATTCTCATCACCCGCTTCTGGTACACCCGAATGGTGCACCCTTTGTCGGTGACCGTCACCGGGATGACCCGGGACGGGACTTTCCTCATCGAGAACGGAGAGGTGGTGGCCCCGGTGCGCAACCTGCGCTTCACCCAGAGCTACGTGGAGGCGCTGAACGCGGTGGACCTCATCGGGCGGGAGGTCTCGCTCCAGAAGGAATTCTTCGGCCATAACCGGGTGCCCGCGCTGAAGATCGGCAAGTGGAATTTCACCGGCACTACGGAATACTAGCGGTTCGTTGGCTAGACCCATTGAGTACATGAAGTAGGGGCGGGTTTCAAACCCGCCCCTACTTGCAGCTGTTCAGAGCTGTATCTACTCCAGGTAGTCCTTGAGCTTCTTGCTGCGGGATGGATGACGCAGCTTCCGCAGTGCCTTCGCCTCAATCTGGCGGATGCGCTCCCGGGTCACTCCGAAATCCTTGCCCACCTCTTCCAGCGTGCGGCTGCGGCCATCGTCCAACCCGAAACGCAGGCGCATCACCTTGCGCTCCCGCTCCGTCAGCGAGCCCAGCACCTCCTCCACCTGCTCCTTGAGGAGCTGGTGGGAGGCCGCGTCCGCCGGAGCCAGCGCCGAGTGGTCCTCAATGAAGTCGCCCAGGTGGCTGTCCTCTTCGCCAATAGGCGTTTCTAGGGACACCGGCTCCTGGGAAACCTTGATGATGTTCCGTACCTTCTCCGGTGGCAACTCCAACTGGTTGCCGATCTCTTGGGAGGTGGGCTCCCTCCCGTACTCCTGTACCAGGCGGCGGCTTACCCGCACCAGCTTGTTGATGGTCTCCACCATGTGCACCGGGATGCGAATGGTGCGGGCCTGGTCTGCAATGGCACGGGTGATGGCCTGCCGAATCCACCACGTGGCGTAAGTGCTGAACTTGAACCCCTTGCGGTAGTCAAACTTCTCCACCGCGCGGATGAGGCCAATATTGCCCTCCTGGATCAGGTCCAGCAGCGACATACCTCGCCCGATGTAGCGCTTGGCCACGCTCACAACCAACCGCAGGTTGGCCTCGGTAAGCCGGCGCTCCGCCTCCTCGCCGTCCATCTTGGTGCGGCGGAAGTGGCTGGTTAGCGCCGATCCGTAGGGCATGAGCAGGGCGGTCGTCTCCTCCCGGGTCAACTCGATGAACGCGGGAAACTCCGGATTACCGGGGGCTTTGCTCAACGTATCGTTGATGATGGCGCCCAGGATGTGGATGGCGATGGAGATTCGCACAAACGTTGTGTCGCCTTCCACCGGCTCGCGGCCCTCGGCCTCGGCCAGGCGCGCGAGCGTTTCGTAGGGCATCTCGCCGTCCACCGCGGTGCGAATCCGGGGGTGCTCAGCCAGTTCTCCCAGGCTGAGCTCCTCGGTGATGCCCAGGTCTTTGCCTAGGGTGCACAGCGCAGCCTCTCTCTGCCGGACAACCTGGGCCAGGGTAGCAGTGATCTCCACTGGGCTCGGGTAACGGCCGTAAGTTTGGTTCCAGTCGGACTCCAATCGCTTCAGCGCTTTGGCTTCCTCCATCTGGCGGGCCAGCCGCTTTTCGTCTGCAGCGGTGAGCAGGTAAACCCGGCCGATCTCCCGCAAATACATGCGGAC
This sequence comes from Dehalococcoidia bacterium, assembly GCA_965261835.1. GTDB lineage: Bacteria > Chloroflexota > Dehalococcoidia > SHYD01 > SHYD01. Next base: position 1,581,164 of record OZ253478.1, read on the forward strand.
CGGGTCGTCGATCCCCTCCTGATTCTCCAGCTCAACGCCGGATTCCGCCTCCAGCCCTGCTTCCTCCATGAGCTTGGCATCTTCCCAGGTTGCGGGCTCCATCTGTGGCTCGGTCCAGGAAGGAGCGGGTACGTCGGAATCCAGTATTGTCAGTCCGGCTTCCTGGCTCTTGGGACTCATGCTCTTCAGTTGCTCCATGTGAGTATCCGAATTAACCATAAGTACGTCCTCTACTACTCCTACTACGCACAAACCTCGCGCATTTCTGTACGCTATTGTTAGCCATGCTGTTACAACTTCAATGAATTCAAGGGACGGCGCCGCATGTGATCCTGGATCTGGCGGTTCAGTTCCAGCTCTTGGTGTTCCAAGTCTTGCAACGTCATCCCCTCTTCATCGGTTGAGCCTGCATTCGCCTCGTCCGCTGGCGCCACGGTCACTATTGGGATGTCCGCACCGTCCTCGCTGAACTGCGTGAACCGCAGCCGGTGATGGTGCTTCAAATCGCGCAGGCGGCGCTCCTCCAACTTGTGGATGCACTGCGCGAGCGCTAGCTCCGCCATGACCGGCGTGATGGGCGGCATGGTTTTATCTAAAATAGTGCTCAACCGCTCCGACAACGCCTCCTCCGCCATCTCCCGAATATCTGCCTGGGGATCGATCTGCCAGGTCAGGAACAGCTCCCGGTTCTCGGTGCTGAGGAAGTGGTCCTCCCGCAGCGCGCCGATCAGCGGCGCTAGGTATTGGTGTCGAAGCAGCAAGGCCAGGCAGTACTCCTCCAACTCCTCCGATTTCTCCAGGTGCTGCCGGATAGTGCCCGGTTGCCCCAGCGGGTGGGCCGCTCGTTCCGACTTGCGGGGCAGTGCGTCACGTAACGGCTGCTCGTCCATCCCCACCATCACCGCCAGCCGTTGGAGGTAGTGGGCCTGTTCTACCGGGTTCGGCAGTTCGGCAATGAAGGGCAAGATCTCGTCCACCGCCTGAGCTTTGCCCTTGGGCGTGGTCAGATCTAGCCGCTCCCGCGCCGACATGTAGATAAAATCCAGCATCGGGACGCTCTGGTCCACCAGCGCCCGCCACTGCTCCGGCTGCTCTCGGATCAGCGAGTCGGGGTCTTGGCCCTCCGGCAGGGAGAGCACCTTGATCTCGCCCTTCTGCCGTCCCACGATGCGGGGCATGCCCTCCGGCAGCTTGCTGAACACTTGGCGGCCGCTCACCTGTTTCCGGCGCACCTGCCCCTGCCAAGCCGGCACTGCAGTGGCGTTCTCACCCAAAGCCCCCGGCGCCACTTGAAGACCCCGCAGCGTAGCGGCTTGACCGGCGGTGTCGGCGTCCAGGGCCAGCACCAAGCTGGAAGTGTAGCGCCCTAAGAGACCTACCTGACGCTCGGTCAGGGAGGTGCCCATGGAGGCGACCACGTTGCGGAAGCCGCCCTGGTGCGCGGTGATGACGTCCATGTAGCCCTCGACGATTACGGCCTGGCGCTGCTGACGGATGGCCTCTTTGCCCTGGTCCAGGGCGTAGAGCACCGCGCTCTTGTCGAACAGCGCTGTTTGCGCCGTGTTCAGGTACTTGGGGTTCGAGCTATCCAGCGCGCGGGCGCCAAACCCCACGATGTCTCCGTCCACATTCTTGATGGGGAACATCAGGCGGTTGCGGAAGCGGTCGTGGTAGCCGTTGTCGCCCTGGGTTACTAGACCGGCAGCGGCTAGCTCCTCGGTTGTGAAGCCTTGGGCCTGCAGCGTCAGCCGCAACCCCTCCCACTTAGCTGAGCTATAGCCCAGCAGAAAACTTTCTGCGGTCTCGGGTTTTAGGCCCCGGTCCTGCACGTAACTCCGCGCCTGGCTGGCCTCGCTGCTGCTCACCAGCAGGTTGCGGAAGTACAGCGCCGCGGCGTTGTTGGCCTCCAGCAGCCGGGCGTGAGCCTTGGCCTCCTCCGGTGGGCGCACATGCTCCTGGATCACAACGCCGGCCTTTTCGGCGAGTAGGCGTAGCGCCTGACCGAAGTCGATCTGCTCTTTGCGCATCACGAAGCCGAAGAGGTCGCCGCCGGTGCCGCAAGCGCCGAAGCAACGCCACGTTTGTGTCTCGGGGAACACGTAAAAAGAGGGCGTTCGCTCCTCGTGGAACGGGCAGACAGCCTTGAAGTTCCGGCCCGCCTTGGTGAGGCCTACATAGCCAGAAACCACAGACATGATGTCTAGGCGTTGCTTGACTTCTTGGGAGGCGCTCATACGGAACTCGGAAGGGGGTGTCGCTTGCTGCCACTTGTAACAAGACACACTGATACAGATACATCTTATCAAGGCTGCGGGTTTCTTTCAAGGCCGGGGATAGGGGCAGATTGGGCTCACCGCGAGCGGAGCAGGAAACTAGAGCACTATCAGTGTGTTTACTAGCGTAGCGTTCAGAGGGGCAGCGCCACTTCACTAGGGTTCTAGGATGTTCCCTCCTATGCACAAGTGTAGCGATAGCCGCTAGATGTACTCCGGCGGCGCGCCCGGCAGGCTTGCCAGGTCCAGGATGTCCGCGGCAATGGCGTCTACCGTGATCTCCAGCAGCACCACGGTGCCCAACCGCCGCATCTGACGGGGCAGCGTGGGACTGCCGGGGTTGATCAGCAGCACGCCCTCGTGTTGCTCCACCAGTTCGTGATGGGTGTCGCCGAAAACGCACACTTGCACCAACTGCCCAAATACCTGGCGCAGCGCCTCGGCCAAGGGGATACGGGGAGCCACCTGGCGCTCGACCAGGCCGGGGAGCACGTCGCCGTTGATGCCGGGCAGGTCGAGCCGGTGCACCAAGCCCACGTGGACGCCGCTGATGGCCAGCACCCGCTTGGCTTCTACCCGCGGCTGGCCGATGAACTGGTCGGTGCCGTCCCCCACTGCCAGCACCGGCGCAATGGCCTCGAGGGCGTCTAGTGTCGCTGCGGTGTAGATATCGCCGGTATGAAGGATGAGGTCGACGCCCTGGAACGCGTGAAACACCTGCTCCGGCAACGCCCGTGTGGAGGCCGGGATATGGCTGTCCGAGATGAGGCCGATCTTCACGACGCGTAAGTCTGCGGACTACGACCGGGCAAGTCAAGGCAAGTCAGCAGGTCAAAGCAGAAGTAACCCATGGGTTTTCTCAGCAGAAGGGGTAAGACAGCGGCTCAGCCCGTAACCTTCTGGTCGCTCGGGCGCGGCGCGAAATCTTGGGTCTTCCGCAGCTCCACCTCCTGAATCAGCAGCGTGGCTAGCGCGCCGAGTGCCAGCACAATTGCTCCCACCAGAAACACGTCCTGAAGCGCGCCCGTCAATCCAACCCGGACGGACCCTAATACCTGCGAGAACAGGTCGATTCCCGGGACATCCACGGCCGTCAGCGCCTGGCGGATCTGCTCTGCCGCCCGGGGCTGCAGCAACACTTGGGGGTTCTCAAGTTCCATCAGGAGCGCCGGGCTCAATAGCGCTTGAGTTTGCTCCGGCAGCGCTAGATGGAAGGCCGGCGCGAAGCGGTTTATCAGTACGCTGCCCATGATCGCGGCGCCAGCCGTGCCACCGATGGAGCGGAAGAACTGGGTGAGCCCCGTGACCACACCCATTTCCGAGACGTGCACGCAGTTCTGTGCAGCCAGTACGTACACCGGCATGGCTAGACCTAGTCCGGCGCCAACCACCATCATGTTGCGCACTGCAGTGGTGTAGCCGGTGTCCGGCCCCATGCCGCTCAGCAGTAGCAGGCCGACGCTAGCGACCCCCAGGCCCAGCGCGCCGATCCACTTGTAGTGACCAGAGCGGCTGATGATCTGGCCGCTGATGATGCTGACCAGCACCAGGCTAAGCATCATGGGTATGAGCGCAGTACCGCTCTCAGTGGCGGAGAGCCCCACCACTGCCTGTAAGTAGAGCGGCACATATAGGATGGTCCCGAACATGCCCATGGCCAGGCACACCAGGGCGATCAGCGCCGCCGCGATAGTCCGGTTGTGTAGCATTCTCAGTGGAATGATAGGCTCATCCGCGCGCCGTTCGGTGAACACGAAGGCGGTCAACATCACAATAGAGAACGCGAACATCCCCAGGATCTGAGGCGAGCTCCAGGCGTACTCCTGTCCGCCCCAGTTTAAGGCAAGCAGCAGTGGCACCACGCCCACCACCAGCAGGAACGCGCCGAGGTAGTCGATGCGATGTTTGTTCGAGCTCAAGCGGATGTCCGGGAAGGCTAGCCAGAGGACAATGACGGTGGCTGCGCCCACTGGCACATTCACCAGGAAGATCCAGCGCCAGCCAAATGAATCGGTGAGGAAGCCGCCCATCAATGGGCCAACGACGCTGGCTAGGCCGTAGATGCTGCTGAACAGCCCTAGGGCCTTGCCGCGTTGCGCCGGCGAGAATAGCAGCGAGATGGTGGTGAATATGCTCGCCATGAGCGCGCCGCCGCCGATGCCCTGGAGGCCCCGCAGCAGCGCCAGTTGGGTCATGTCCTGCGCCAGGCTGCATAGCAGCGACGCGAGCACGAAGGACAGCGCGCCCCCCAGCAGGAAGAGCTTGCGGCCGTACATATCGGACAGCTTGGCCACAATCGGTACCACGGCCGTGCTGCTCAGCATGTAGGCGGTGGTGGCCCACGCGTAGTGCTCGAAACCGTTGAGGTCGGCCACGATCCGCGGCATGGCCGTGCTCACAATGGTCTGGTCGAGGGCCGCCAGAAACAGGGCACACTGCAACCCCATAACCGTGAGGTACAGACGGCGCTTAGTCAGGCCCTCCCAACTCGTTTGTATTGACGGCTGAGGTTCTTTGGCGGCTTCCGTTGTGCTCATGCGGTGTGACCGATCTGGCTTGGTATGTTCCCTGCGACTGCGTTGCGTTGCATCACCAACTCACGGTCCCCCCAGCTCGCTACTTCTAATACGGGAGGCGAGGCGTTTCCGGAGGTGACCCAATTCGTCTCCCTGGGATGGCGCACAGGGCCGACTGCTAATGGCAGCGGCGCAAGTACTGGACAATCTCCATCATGACCTTGCAGTCTATCTTATTGTACTCCGCTACTTCTTGCATCAGGGGTAAGTCGATTAGTGAGCAGTCGGTGCGTTCCGCCTCCTCCTGACACCACCATGCGGCCACCATGGCGCTCAGCCCGTCGGCTAGGCTATCGCCCCAGTTGGTTTGGATCAGGCCGTGCTGCCGAAATGCGCGCGCCACCGCCTTGAGGCCGAAGCCCAGCGCGCCGCGCACTACTACTGGTTCGGCCCGCATCACGCGCCCTAAGAAATCGAACCAGTTGGGGGAAGGCCACCGCTGTTCCGGGTGCCGCTGAGTGGCGGCGTTGTACGAGTTCTCGTAGAAGCTGGTCTCCGCGGGCGACCAGTGGATCACCGGTGGCGCAGGAACGTCCGGCGTGAGGCGCTGGCGGGTGGCTTCCATGTGCACCAGCCACTGCTCGATGATTGTGGCCTCTGCTGCTTCGGAGAGTGCGGTGGCAGTGAAGCAGCTGAATCGCCACTCGCCGTCCTCGAGATGACCGCAGCCGATCATGAAGATGAGGTTATCGCCGCCGCGCTCCGGGATGTGGCGGAAATCGTCCGCCAAGTCACCCACCGTCTCGAAGTCTACGTAGAATGCCAGCGGTGGGTCTCGCCAAACCTCCTCGCTCGCGTGCACTTTGGCCGGGACCACGGCCGGGCCGGTTTGGGCGTGGTTGATGTCTAGGATGGCCTGGAGCACCGGACCGGAGCTCTTGCCAGTGACGCCCAGCCTCTCCGCCGTGCACGTGGGGTCGGTCCAACTGGTGAGGCCCGCCTGGTGGGCCGCCGTCCGCTTGGCCGTGCCCACCTGCCAGAGCAGCGTCAGCTCCTTCAGATCGCCGGCTATCTTGCGGCGGGCGTAATGCCAGGGCGCGTCCTCTTGGTTGGTCATGTTGGGCCAGAGCTCCGCCACGGTCGGCGTCGGCAGAATATCCCACTTGTCGCCCTCGGCCCGGAGTCGCCGCACCCATCTCACCGCTTCCGCAACCCGCACGGCCAGCGGCCCGCTGCGTTTGGCCTCGGCGCTCTGTGGGACCGGGGCCAGCAACTCCATGCATGACGTGCCACGCTCCCCGCCTTTCACGTCTTGCACCCAGCCCCGGCCCAGCAGGTAGGAATGGGGTGATGTGTACCCCTGGAGCCTGCCCAACGCCTGGTTGTATAGGAATAGCTGCCCCTTGTAGGCCGGTGCGGAGCCCCCGTTCGCCAGCTCGTTGCTGGCGTTCAGGTGGAGCGTGGTGAACTTGATGTCCACCACTTTGTAGTGCCACCGGCTCCCCGGCAGATCGGGGGCGGGGAAAGCAGCGTCAGCGATGTCTACCTTGGGGAACAGGCCGCACAGCACGTCGCTGCGCACCAGCAGGTCGGGTGCGCCATACGTTTGGGACTCGGCGTCGAACAGCACGCCTTGGTAGATGACCGGCGCACCCTGGCACATTGCCTGGAAGGTGGCCTCCACGCTGGCGTACTGCCTGATATCTTGCGGCCCACGACTGATCTCCGTGATGTCGGTCCGTCCCCGCAGATGAGCCAGCACCCCGGCTTCAAATGCATTCCCCTGGCGGAAGATAAAGGCGGTGAAGTCTAGGCGGGGGTCGTAATCCGGCAGTCGGTCATCACGTGTATACCCGTGTACTTGTCCGTACTGCCCCAGCCAGTCTAGCTGTGGGTCATCTAGGAGGTAGTTGCGGGTCTTACTGGCGCTGACCCAACCGTTCCACTCTTCCTGGGTCGACGGGAGCATGTCCCGTCCGTCATATGTCCAGCGCGCGGCTTCTAAGGGCATGGCCTTGGCTTACGCGTCGGGAGTCGGCGGTGCTGTGTTGTCCGCCGCTGCCTCAAATTGCCAGCGATGCTGCTCCATGATGACGAAGTTGTGCCCATTTCGCAGCACCTCGCCCACCGGCTCAAAGCCCGATTTCTGGAAAGCCTTCTGCGCCCGGTGGTTCCAAGTGAGGGTGTGGAGGTAGATACGGCTCACCCGGGTTGAGGCGAAGATGTGGCGCACCATCGCAGTCACTGCTTCTGTGCCGTAGCCTTGGCTCCAGTACTCCGGCCGCGCGATCATGATGCCCAGCTCAGTCTGGCCCACCGTCTCGTCTAGGTTGTAGTACATGCAGTTGCCCATATGCACGCCAGCACGGTCTTGGATGGCCAGGGTGAGCTGCCGCGGCGCCGGGTTGCGCAGCTCGCCTTTGTACACCCGCAGAAAGTCCGCCCAATCCATCCGCAGCGCCGGCACAGCATCGAAGGTTGCCAGTTCGGGGTCGGACCGCCAGGCGTAGTCATCCTCGGCGTCATCCAGCCGCTTGGTGCGCAGGATAAGTCGCTCCGTCTCGATACTGATGGCTGGGGCGGTGGTTTCCGAGGCGGCCTCGCTATGCCCCATTGCGCCCCTCCGGGCCGACCGCGGCAGTGGGTTGGCGTCGGCGGCGTTTGCCTAGGCGTACCCTCCCCTCCACCACGTCCACCGCCTTGTGCACCATCTTAGTCTCGTTGGGATAGCTCATTAGCTCCAGCGCTTCCGCCACCGGCAGCCACCGCACCTCGTCGAACTCGTTATCATGTAACGAGGGGTCGCCGCCCACCGGCCGCATGAGGTAGTGGTGCACGGTCTTATCGCAGCGGGTATTGTCCTGGGTGCGAATGAAAAAATAGCGGATGCTCCCCAGCCTTCCCTTGATCTCCGCCACCACGCCGGTCTCCTCACGGACCTCCCGCAGCGCGGTCTCGTGGACCTCCTCGCCGTCGTCCGGAGTACCCTTGGGCAGGCACCAGAGCTTGGGATGGTGACGACCGCATAGCAGGATCTCCATGCCGCCGTCCACCAGACGGTATACGACGCCCCCCGCCGAGGTCTGGCGCTCATAGCGGAAATGGCGGTGAGTGGGCTTAGTTTCAACAGTCATGCAGCGCTCTTGAACAGTTTAAGTATGGGAGCCGCCTGCTCCCCCAGTGCAGCAACCGCCGGCACGCAGGTGCTGTGCCGGCCGTGGACGCTGAAAACCCACGCCCTAGCCTTGTTCGCTGGCGCCGGCTTCAGGCTCATCTTGCTCGGCAGGTCCTCGCTGCAGGTGGTGGCGACCCCTAGTGCTGCCGCGGCCGGCGCGGCACTCCGTACGCCACCGGAACCGCGTTCCCCCAGGGTGTCGCGACTTCCGTCTCAAAAATATCGTGCCCGCCAATGTCTTCGTCCTCGCCGCGGGTGCTGCGGTCGGCCAGGTACGTGTCCAACGCCCCGCGGGCGTTCTCTCCCACGAAGTGCACCTGCCCGCAGCAGCAGTGCTCGTGGTCCGACTCATGGCTGCCCTGCTGGTGCTCCGCTCCCGGCTTGCAACCGCAGGCGCAGTCGTAGCGCACCAGCACCGTATCCGGCCGTGCCGCCAACTGCCTTACGATGAACTCCATAGTTGCGTGCTCCTTCTGCTGCGCCGTAACTTGTGCCCCGCCGTCAAGCGCCGTCCTTCAGGGCGGCGAACCGAATGCTCCCGTCTCCCTTGAGGGACGACATGTAATGAGCCTGCTGAGCTAGCGCTAGAGCGCGGGTGGAAGCTCCGAAATATAGTGTGGGGCAACACATTCTTGCGCTCTAGTGTGCCTATCGCTGCACCGCTGCCTGCGCATACACTGGCGTCAGCCAGTTGGCGTAGCGCGGGTTCCGCCCCCGCACGACCTCCTCGAACCGCTCTTGCAGCTTCCGGGTGATCGGTCCGACGCCGCCATCGCCCAGCGTAAAGTGGTCCACTGAAGCGATGGCCTCTATCTCCATCAGCGTACCACAGAGGAAGGCTTCATCTGCCACGTACAGCTCGGTGCGGTCGATATCTCGTTCCTGCACCGGGATGCCCATCTCTGTGAGCAACTCCATCAGCGACTCCCGGGTGACGCTCTCCAGGATGCCTGTGGTACGGGACGGGGTGGCTGCCACTCCATCCCGTACAATGAAGATGCAGGCGTAGGCCCCTTCGGCTACCTTGCCCTGGTCGTTCAGGATAATGCCCGCATCGAAGCCGTTCAGCCGCGCCTCGGTGGAGACGTAGCGGCTGTTTTGATAGTTGGTGATGGCCTTGGCCCGGGGCGGCAGCGAGTTGTCCGAGATGCGAGTCCAGGAGGACACGCAGCACCGGCTGGCCTTGCTGCTGCCCAGGTTACTGGCCCCGGCCCGGTTGGTGATGAACACCTCGGAGGGAATGTCCTGCGCTGCCAGGTAACCCGCCACCGTGCGCCCCATGTAGGCTAGAGGCTGGCAATAGGCGTCCTCCCTAAAGCCGTTGACCCGGAACAGCTCCAGAATGGCCTCGGTGAGTTGCGCCTCCGAGTAGGTGGGGTTCATCCTCATGAACCGCTGTGACTGCGAAAAGCGCTTGAGATGCTCTGGCAGGCGAAACACCAACAGCTCCTCCTGCTCGGCGTTCCAGTAGGCCCGGATGCCCTCGAACACCGCAGAGATGGCCGACCAGCCCACCATGGTCAGGTGCACCGTGGCCGACTCCCACGGGATGATCTCGCCGCGCCACCACAGGTAGGGCGGGTGATCGGGCATGGTGTGGGCCATGGTCTTGGGGTCGCCGGTGGTCATCGCGGGCACCTCGGGTGTCGGTTCGGCGCCGCGGTCGGCCAGTAGCCGAGGCGACGCTAGTCTGATTGTAGGGGCGCCCCTGCAGAGCGTCAAATGGGCAGCAGCGTGGGGTGAAGCCTTGCAAGTGGAGGGCACTTCTACCCTGAATTACCCCACGTGACCGCTCCCATCAACCAAGCTAGTGAGCGCAAGCAAGGGAGCGGGATTGCCGGTAACTCTCTAAACGAAGGGGCGCACCTGCTCTGCCAGCAGACGCATGCAGCGCAGCACCAGCTCCTGCGGCATGCCGGGGTACTGTGGCCGGAAGATTATGTGGTTCACTTCCGGCAGTTCCGTCCGGTAGTGGGCCAACTCCTCACGCACCGACACCGGGTCGCCGATGAGGAAGCGGTCTTGGGCCAGCTCCCGGAAGTCGGTGGCCCACTCGTCGTCTCCAGGCAGCGCTGCTTCCTGTCCCCAGGCGCGATAGGCGTTGTACTTGGCGTCCATGTAGGGCTGGCCTTCCTGCCACGCCTGCCGCTGTTGCGGCGCTAGGTAGACCTCTCGCCGCAGGGGCAGGTCGGCGGGCATGGGCTTGCCCAGCTCCGCCAGCTCATTCCGGTAGAGCTCAAGCTGTCGCTTGATGGCGGGCAGCGCGCTGTGGGGATTGATGGCCCAGGTGTCGCCCAGGCGGGCAGCCCGCCGCACTGCGGGGTCGGCGTTGGCGGCCAGCCAAATGGGCGGGTGCGGCTGCTGGAGCGGACGCAAGGTTAGCCCCACGTCCTCTAGGGTGCAGTACGGGCTGTGGTGGGTTACCCGTTCCTCGGTCCAGAGGCGGCGGATCAGCGACACGTTCTCCTCGAAGCGGCGCACCCGCTGGCTTATGGGCACGCCAAAGGCGTCGAACTCCTCCTTGCGATAGCCCAGGCCCAGGCCGCAGATGTACCGCCCGTCCGAGATGAGATCAAGAGTAGCCCCGAACTCGGCCACCTCCACCGGCGGCAGCAGCGTAGCGAGCTGGATGGAGAGCGCCAGCCGCATCTCCCCGCTCTCCGCGGCAAAGCGGGCCAGCAGCGGCACCGATTGCGGCTCCTGGAAGGGTGCTGAGAGGAAGTGCTGCCCTAGCACTATGGTGTCGAAGCCAAGATCCCGCGCCAGGCGCACCTGCTCCAGGTGCTCGGTGAAGCGTTGCCGTGCCGATTCGCCCACGGGGTACTGCTTGTTGATGAAGATACCGAAACGGATCAAGATTCCTCGCGCTCCTTTGCAGCTTTGCAGTCAGAGATGGACGGCCGCTAAGTGAAGGTGATCGTTATCGGGCGCGGCATTATAGCCAGGGCGCGGTCGCTACTCCACGGTCACGGTCTTCGCCAGGTTGCGGGGCTGGTCCACGTCGCAGCCCCGGCGTACGGCGATGTGGTACGCCAGCAGTTGCAGCGGAGGCAGCAGCAGCAGCGGTGAGAGCAGCGGATCGACGGGCGGGATAAAGAGGGTATGGTCGGCCAGGGAGGGCACCAACCCGTCGCCCGCAGTGGCAACCGCAATCACGATACCGTCCCGGGCTTTCACTTCGGAGATGTTGTTGAGCATCTTATCGTAGATGTTCTCTTGGGCCTGACCGCCGTGGCGGGGTGCGAGAGCTATCACCGGCATGTTTTCGTCGATGAGGGCAATAGGCCCGTGCTTCATCTCGCCGGCGGGGTAGCCTTCGGCGTGAATGTAGCTGACCTCCTTGAGTTTGAGGGCGCCCTCCATAGCGGTAATATAGCCCGTGCCGCGACCCAGGAACAGGAAGTCGCGGTGTCGGTGGAACTGGTGCGCCAGTGCCTCGTAGTCGGCGTTGTGCTCCAGCACCTGACCCATCAGCGCGGGCAGGTGGGTGAGGCTCGTTACCAGCCGGTCCATTCCCGGCTGGTCTATTTCTCCTCGCACCTTGCCAAAGTGCGCAGCCAGTAAATAAAGAGCCAGCACGGAGTTGAGCATGCACTTGGTGCTGGCAACGCCTACCTCCAGCCCCGCCCGCAGGTAGAGGGTACCGTCGGCCACACGGGTGGCCTGGCTCCCCTCCGTATTGCATACGGTGAGTAACCGGATGCCCTTCTCTTTGGCATCCTCCATGGCGCCCAGGGTGTCCACGGTCTCGCCGGATTGGCCCACGGAGACTACTAGGGTTTTCCGGTCTAGGATCGCGTCGCGGTGGCGGAACTCCGAGGAGTTGTCCACCTCCGCGGGCATCCGGGCGAGTTGCTCGAAGTAAAGCCGCCCCAGCGCCGCCGCGTGGTAGCTGGACCCCATGCCGATCAGAACGACGCGATTGAAGGCCCGGATCTGGTCGGGTGTGAAGGGGAGTTCAGGGAGCTCGATATCCGGCTGGTCGAAGATGACCCGGCCGCTCATGAGATTGGTGACCGCCTGGGGCTGCTCCATGATTTCCTTGACCATGAAGTGCTTGTAGCCACCCTTGGTAGCTGACAGCGGGTCGAGCGTGACCCGCTGAGCCGTCTTGCGGCGCTTGCGTCCGCCCAGTTCACTGTAGGCCACGCCTCCGCTAGTGATGACAGCCATCTCCCGGTTGGCCAGGTAGCAGACCTCCTGGGTGTAGGGGAGCACTGCGGGCAGGTCGCTGGCAAGGTACATCTCGCCCGTGCCGTAGCCCACGACGATACCCCCCGCGTTACCGAGGCGGGCAGCCACCACCCGGTCTGGCTCGTCCAGGCGCAGTGCGGCGATGGCGCTGGCGCCGCGTACTTGGGCCACCATGGCGCGGAACCCGTTCTCTAGGTTGCTGCCGTCCTCTAGGTGCTCCTCCAGGAGGTGCGCCAGCGTCTCGGTGTCGGTCTGGGAGGTGAAGCGGTGGCCGCGGGCCAGCAACTCCTGTTTTAGCGTAGGGTAGTTCTCGATGATGCCGTTATGGATGACCACCACTTTGCCGGTACAGTCCGTGTGGGGGTGTGCGTTGTCGGCGGAGGGTTTGCCGTGGGTGGCCCAACGGGTGTGACCGATGCCCAGCATGCCTTGGGGCGGCGCTGCCTTTACCTGCTCCTCCAGCGCGCTGAGCTTGCCCACAGCCTTCTGGATAACGAGGCCGTTAGCGGATTCCACCACCGCAATGCCGGCGCTGTCGTAGCCGCGGTACTCCAAGCGACGCAGGCCATCCAGCAGGATGGGCGTGGCCTGTTTCGCGCCAACGTAGCACATGATGCCGCACACGGTTCTACCTTCTACTCATCCAGGTTATCCGGCTCGTCCGGCTCATCATGGAAGATCTCGCTGAGGCCTTTGACATAAAGAGTGCGATGGCCCAGCCGCTGCTCAATCTCCTCGGGGGTCATATCGTCCAGAAAATACGCACCGCCATCGTCCAAGGCGTAGCGGGGCAGCACTACCAGATCGCCGAGGGGGATGCCCTCCAGCGCTTCCAGAATGTCCCGGGCGGGCAGCAGGCCGGAGCAGGAGATGCTGGCGCCATAGGTGCGGTTGGTGACAGGGACGAGGTTCGCCCGAACCCCGGTGGCCTCCGAGAACTCGGCGACCAGGGGCGCCAGCACCGGCGCGATGAGGGTGCCGCACACCAGAGTCATGCTGCGCGCCATGGGTTGCAACCCGGCGCCTTGGGAGAGGCGGCGTTTGATGCGCCGCCAATCCTCGATGAGATAGCGCACCATGCCCACGCCGTTCTCAAACTGGGGATAATCGCCGTAATGCCTTGCCGCGGGGATACGGGCGCCCGCCATCACGTAGTACTCGTCCGAGGCGTAGACCAACGGTTCGCCGAATTCCACCTGGAATCGGCGCTGATGGCGGCGCACCTGGGCCAGGATCGTGCGGGCGTACGCGGGGGTGCAGATCTGGTCAGCCAACGGCCCGGGGGACTTGAGCTTGTGAGCGCCCCGCACCTGGTTCATGTCGGTGAGACCCACGGGCACCACCGCGATGCTCTGCACCCAGGGATGGCGCGCCCCCAACTCCGCAATAGAGCGGTCTAGGTGCGGGCCGTCGTTGAGGCCGGGACAGACCACGAGCTGGCAGTGGCTCTGGATGTGCAGCGCGGCCAGGCGGTCCAGCTCAGCCAGAATGTCACCGGCGCCGCGGTTTGCCAGCAGCTTCCGCCGCAACTCCAGATCGGTGGAATGCACAGAGACGTAGAGGGGGCTGAGCCGCTGCTCTTCGAAACGGGCCCAGTCCTCGTCGGTGAGGTTGGTGAGAGTGGCAAAGTTCCCAAAGAGGAAGCTGAGGCGGTAGTCGTCATCCTTGATGAAGAGGCTGCGTCGCATCCCCTTGCTGTTCCCGCCGATGAAGCAGAAGTAGCAGTTGTTGTTGCAGCGGATAATGTCGTCAAAGAGGGCGTCTTCGAAATCGATGCCCAGGGGCTCGTCGTCATCCCGGTCCACGGTGAGGGTGCGCGTCTGCCCATCCGACTCAACCGCCAGAGTAACGCGCTCCGAGGCGACATAGTACCTGTAGTCGATAACGTCCCGGAGAGAATGGCCGTTGACGCTCAGCACCCGATCGCCGGGGCGCAGTCCCAACTCGTGGGCCAGGCTGTCCGGCTCTACCACCGCGATGCGCCCGCCGCCGTGACTGTGGGCCGCAGCCCCGGTGGGGAGGGCGGTGCTGGTGAGGGTCAGGGACATGAGAACCACTGGATGTGCATGCGCTAATCTTAACGGCAAAATGCGGGAATAGCTATGCTGTAGCTTGGCAATTTCTCAACGGTCTGCGGGTAGATGTTAGTGCTCCATTGCATTCGCGTACTCGCCCCGGTAGCGCTCCGGGAGCAGGCGGGCGATGTGCGCCATGATGTAGTGGGTGAGCGCCTCCAAGTCATCTTTGCCGGCACGGTCGGGGAGCGTGAAGGCCGGGCCGATACGGACAGTGAACTCAGGGCGTCGTAGGAGCTTGGTGCCAAGATCGCTGGGCTTGTCGATAGCGTCAGTACCGGCAATGCCCACGGGAATGAGGGGCGCGCCGGACATGCGGGCCAGCAGGGCCACGCCATTCCGCCCCGGTTTGAGGACACGGGGATGCTCTCGGCCGCGGGTACCCTCAGGGAACACGCCCAACACACCGCCGAGCTCCAGCGCGCCGAGGGCCGTCCGCAGCGCCTGGCGATCAGCTGCGCCGCGACGGAGCGGGATAATACCGATGGCCTTACAGAACGCCCGGCCAATGGGGTTGGCGGTTAACTCCACTTTGCCCAGGTAGCTGAGTTGGCGCGGTAAGCTGGCGGCCAAGAGGGGCGGGTCGACGAAGCTGAAGTGGTTGGCCACCACAATTAACGGGCCGGATCGCGGGATGTGCTCGCTACCCTCGACGTGCCAGCGCGTAAGCAGCGTGGCCACCAAGGCAGTAGCGGATGCGCCCAGCCAGTACCAGCCTCGTTGCGGACGCAAGGGGTAAATTAGGTCGCTTGGGGTCCTGGTCAGGGTGTCGCCTGCCATAAGTTGAGGATCGCCTCCACCACCGCTTGCGGGTCAAGATGCTCGGTCTGGATGTTGTGCGCATCTGCGGCAGGCCGCAGCGGCGAGTCTGCCCGGCTCTCATCGAGGCGGTCCCGCACACGCAGTTCGGCCAGTACCGTCTCATAGTCCACGGTATCACCACTGCGCCCTATGTCCTGCACTCGGCGGCGGGCGCGCACCTCGGGCGCGGCGTTCAGGTAGACCTTGAGGTCGGCATTCGGCAGCACCACCGTGCCGATGTCCCGGCCCACCATGACAATGCGGTCTTCGGAGGCCATCCGGCGCTGCTGTTCAACCATCACGCGCCGTACTCCAGGGATGCGCGCGAGCAGGCTGACCTTAGCGTCCACTTCCGGGCGATGCAGTACGTCGGTCAGATCCGCACCGTCGGCGTAGAGCCGGCCATAGGGCGCACCCGTATCGGGAGCGGTCACGGAGAGGAGGGTGGCTTGAGCCAGGCCGACCAATGCGGGGGCATCGTCGAAGGGGATACCCCGTTGGAGGGCAAGCCAGGTGAGGGCACGATACATGGCGCCGGTGTCCAGAAAGCGATGGCCGAAGTGTTGGGAGAGCAGCATGCCCACGGTGTTCTTTCCCGATGCGCCGGGGCCGTCGATGGTCACGGTGTTGGGAAACGGTTTCGGATCTGGCACGAGCTACGCTAGCGGGCCTGCCAAACCGGCGTGCGCTTTTCGGCAAAAGCCTTGGGGCCTTCTTTGGCATCGTCGGAGCTAAGTACGATCTCCCGCATCCAACTGCCGACGCGATAGGATTCGTCCACCGCCAGCAGACGCCAGAAGCTTGCCACAGCCTTGGTGCCCCGGATGGAGAGGGGCGCATTCCCCGCGATCATTTCGGCGATGCGTTCGGCCTCTTCCATGAGTTGGGCCGCAGGCAGGACCTTGTGCAGGAAACCGATGCGCCGGGCTTCCTCCGCGGAGATAAGCTCACCGGTCAGCAGGATGTACATCGCCTCGCCGTGCGGGATGAGCCGGTGGAGGTGATGGATGCCGTAACCGGCCAGGATGCCACGCTTCACCTCCATCAGCCCGAACTGCCCGTGGTCAGCGGCGATGCGGATATCGCAGTCCATGGCTCGCTCCATCCCGCCGCCAATAGCGAGACCATTGACCGCGGCGATGAATGGTTTAGGGTTGCGCGAGAAGGGGAAGCTCTGCTCCAGCGGGAACGTAGGCGGTGCGTTAGGGTTCTGATTGCGTTCCGCCATCTCCTTCAGGTCGGCGCCGGCGCAGAAGGCCCGCTCGCCGCTGCCGGTGAGAATCCCAACGCGCATCTGCTTGTCGGCGGTGAAGTCGGCTAGCGCTTCGGTCAGTTCCACTCCCATCTGGTGTCCCAGGGCGTTAAGCCGCTCCGGGCGATTCATAGTGAAGACGGCGTAGTGCTGGCGTTTTTCGTAGAGCAGATCGGGCATAGAGGCCTCCCGGCTGACTAGTGTTGGCTAATGCTGATGCCTCATTGTGGCTTTGGCGCTTGGAGGGTGTCAAGGGAAAGGCGGGCAGCGCGGACCAGCCCCCCGATCCTAGTCTTTCCCCGGCAAATGGGAGCGACAAGCGATAGTGGAAGCTACAGCGTGGCCTGTCGGGCCGGCTGGATGACAGTGCCCTAGGGCTATGCTACGATCCGCGCACCAAGCCCAACGCGCGGTCGATATCCAATGCCGATTTACGAGTACTGGTGCCTCTCCTGCCGCAAGAAATCGAGCTTTTTTGTACGCAGCGTCCGCGCGACGCTGGAGCCGGTGTGTGAGCACTGTCGCAGCGGCGACATGCGGCGGGCGGTATCACTATTTACCCACCGGCCATCTGAGAAGAGCCGCTTGGCGGCGGCGGGCGACCCTAACAACCCATCGCCTGACTACTACCAGGACCCGCGCAACGTGGGCCGCTGGGTGGAGTCGCAATGGCGCGAGACTATGGGCAGTGAACCGCTGCCATCGGATATTTCCGAGATGATCGAAACGGCGCGGGGGGGTGAGCTACCCAAGCCGTTGGAATCGCTTCCCGATTTCCCGGACCCCTTGGGAGGGCTCTAGTACCGTGATCTCCTCGCACATTCTTAGGGCGTTGGACGCCAACGTAGACCGTGCCACGGAAGGGCTGCGCGTGATAGAGGACGTGGCCCGCTTCGTCTTTGATGATGCGGAGGTCACCGCGGAGGTGCGGGATCTTCGACACCGCATTGCGCACGGCGTCAGCAGCATCGACTTCCAGCTCGTGGGCGCCCGTCGCCCCGAGGAGGACGTGGGCGCTGCGCCCGGACTGCCCGAGGAACCGCGGCTGGATGTTGCGCAACTGGTCCGTGCCAACGCCAAGCGGGCTGAGGAAGCGCTGCGGGTGCTGGAGGAGTTTTCCCGACTGCCGGGTCTGCCCGCAGCTCTGAACACTGCGCAGTTTAAGGCGGCGCGCTTTG
The DNA here is from genome assembly GCA_965261835.1 of Dehalococcoidia bacterium. Lineage (GTDB taxonomy): Bacteria > Chloroflexota > Dehalococcoidia > SHYD01 > SHYD01. The sequence goes on from OZ253478.1 coordinate 1,598,628, forward strand.
CCGTCTATGAAATCGAGCGGCGTCTGGTGGGTAGGCTGCGGCGGCAAGACAAGGTGGATCGGGTGCGGGGGCTTTACATAATTCTAGATCCCACGGCAACCCACGGCCGCCCTGAGTTGGAAGTGGCCGCCGCGGCGCTGGATGGTGGGGCCGCAGTGATTCAGTACCGGGACAAAGTGCGTGAGAAGGGGATACAGCTGGCTACGCTGCTGCAGCTTCGACAACTGTGCGACCAACACCGGGCACTGCTCATTGTGAACGACGATCCCGACCTAGCCGTGGCGTGCGGTGCAGACGGCGTGCACGTGGGGCAACGGGACTTGCCGCTGGCGGCTGCCCGTGCTGTCCTGCCGCCAGACGCCATCGTTGGGATATCGGCCGCGCTGGTGGAAGAAGCGCAGCAGGCCGACGCAGAGGGCGCGGACTATATTGCCGTGGGCGCTATGTATCCCAGTACCTCGAAGGCAGACACGCGGCCGGCCGGAGTCGCGACGCTGCACAAGGTGCGAGGGCTCACCCGCCGACCGCTGGTGGCTATTGGCGGTATCAGCACAGAGAACCTGGAACCAGTGATGGCAGCGGGGGCCGACGCGATAGCCGTAATCAGCGCAGTGGTGGGCGCGCAACATCCGGAACGAGCCGCCCGCCAGCTAGTAGAAAAGCTACGAGAATGCCGTGAGTCAGCTCAGTAGCCAGCTTGATCAGATCACCAATCGGATAACCGCAAACTTCCGCGAGAAGTACGAAGCCAGAGACCGTGCGCTAAAAAACGGCCGGGATGTCATCCGGCACTCGGCCAATGCGATCAGGGCGGTGCACCGGAACGATGTGGCAACTGCACAGAGCCTGCTAGAACAGGCCCGGGAGCTCCTGGAGGAGACCGACCGCGCGCTGGCAGCCCACGCAGACATATACCACGCCGGCTTTGTGCACGACGCACAGAAGGAGTACGCGGAGGCACGGATCACCCTGGCCTTGGTAGCCAACGAACCGCTGCCGGACCCGGAAAGCCTCGGTGTGGGTTACGCCGCCTATCTCAACGGCGCGGGTGAAGCGGTGGGAGAGCTGCGGCGCGAAGTGCTGGACCAACTCCGGCACGGCAGATCGGAGCACTGTGAAGCGCTGTTGGGCGCGATGGACGACATCTATAGCGCGCTCGTCACAATCGACTTTCCGGACGCGATGACGGGCGGGCTGCGGCGGACGACGGACAGCACCCGCGGCATCTTGGAGCGCACCCGGGGCGACCTTACCATGGCGCTGGTGCAGCGCTCTCTGGAGCAGCGCCTCTCCGGGCTTGAAGACAAGATAGAAGGCCCGGGAGCGAGTGAACCACCCGTCCGTTGACCGCGCCGCTCGAGGACTGCTAAACTACCATCTGGTTCTTATATAGCAACGTGTAGACGTGTAGAGGAAAAGCGCAGGGCCACCACCCTGCCTTTTGCGTGTTCGGCTGCTTGTTTGTGATGAGCGGTCGCTCCCCAAACCAGAATTGAGGTACTGATGGTGTTATATGAATGGCTGGCGCCCTTGCTGGCAGTTGTGGCGCTGGTATTTGCGGCATGGTTGGCGTGGCGTGTTCTCCTAGAGGACACGGGTAACGATACCATGCGGGATATTTCCGCGAGCATTGCCGAGGGATCTGCGGCATTCCTGCGCAGGGAGTATACCTGGCTTGCCATCTTCGGAATTGCCGTGACCGTCATCTTGGGCGCAGTGGTATCCATCCCCACCGGCCTTGCTTATCTGACGGGCGCGGTCTGCTCTGGTCTCACTGGCATTATTGGCATGAACATGGCCGTCCGCGCCAACGTCCGTACTGCGGCGGCAGCCAGTGTGAGCCTTAACCGTGGCCTGACTGTGGCTTTCCGCAGCGGCGCGGTGATGGGGCTTGCCGTGGTGGGCGTTGGCCTGCTGGGCGTAAGCCTCTGGTACCTGATAACCCGTGATGTTAGCGTGCTGCCGGGCTTCGGCTTTGGCGCATCGTCAATCGCCCTCTTCGCCCGCGTGGGCGGCGGCATCTACACCAAAGCAGCCGACGTGGGCGCCGACCTGGTAGGGAAGGTGGAGCAGGGCATTCCGGAGGACGACGCCCGGAACCCCGCGGTTATTGCGGACAATGTAGGAGACAACGTGGGCGACGTGGCCGGCATGGGCGCCGACCTATTTGAGTCCTATGTTGGTTCGATCATTGCAGCGGCGTCCCTTGCGGCTATCATTGGCAGTTCCGCCAACTATGTGCTCCTGCCCTTTGGTGTGGCGGCAATGGGCATCATCGCATCGATTATTGGCACCTTCTTCGTGCGGTCCGGTGAGAAACCCGATCCCTCGGTACTCCTCGGAGCATTGCGGCGCGGCATTTACGTGGCGTCAATCCTGAGTGCGGTCCTCGCATTCGGCCTGGTGCAGCTGCTGGGGTTACCTCTGACTGTCTTCTGGCCGATCATAGTGGGCTTGGTGGCCGGCATCATCATTGGCTACGCCACCGAGTATTTCACTTCGGCAGCATATCGGCCCACCAAGTCCATCGCTGAAGCGGCGGCCACGGGGCCGGCTACGGTCATCATCAGCGGGTTCGCTATTGGCATGCGAAGCACCACGATCCCGATGATAGTGATCGTGCTCGCAACGCTGGCGGCCTATTTCCTGGCTGATGTTTACGGTGTGGCGATAGCCGCGGTGGGGATGCTCTCCACGTTGGGGATTACCCTCGCGACCGACGCTTATGGCCCCGTGGCGGACAACGCCGGGGGTATTGCCGAGCAGGCACATTTGGAGCCCTTTGTCCGCGAGCGCACCGACGCGCTGGATTCCCTGGGCAACACCACGGCAGCCACCGGCAAGGGCTTTGCCATTGGCTCTGCTGTGCTCACGGCGCTGGCCCTGATGGCGGCGTACATCCAGGCTACGGGGGTAGCGGTTGAAGACTTCTCGCTCGCTAACCCCGTGGTGCTAGCCGGCCTGATTATCGGGTCCGGATTGCCCTACATCTTCAGTGCTATGTCCATGACCGCGGTTGGGGAAGCCGCCTTCGGCATTGTGAACGAGGTGCGGCGGCAATTTAGGGAGATCCCTGGAATCATGGAGGGCACGGGCCGGCCGGACTATGCGCGCTGCGTGGATATCAGCACCAAGGAAGCGCTAAGCAAAATGGTTGGCCCCGGTGTGCTGGCGGTGGCGGCGCCTTTGGTGGTGGGTTTTGTGCTCGGTCCGGCCGCTCTGGGAGCGCTCCTAGTTGGCGCCACCGCATCCGGGTTTCTGCTGGCGCTCACTATGGCAACGGCAGGCGGCGCTTGGGACAATGCGAAGAAATTCATTGAGAGCGGGCAGATGGGCGGCAAGCAATCGGATGCCCACAAAGCGGCGGTGGTGGGTGACACGGTTGGTGACCCGTTCAAGGATACCTCCGGCCCCTCGCTGAACATTCTCATTAAGCTCATGTCCGTGGTGGCACTAGTGTTTGCCCCCGTCTTTGTGAGTGTTCCCTCGTTGCTATCCTACTTCGGCGGCTAAAGGTATACCGAGCAACGAACCCCGTTTAGCCAACTGTCTAGTAATAGACGCCGTGGCATGTGACCATGCCACGGCGTCGCTGCGTCACGATCTGCGGCGCCCGCAGGTTAGCCCGCCGTACTGTGTATCGTGCCGCGCGAGGAGCGGGGTCTTCCTCCCCCGCGGCCACACGTGGATACGTGCATACACGTGTAAGTGGGCATTCGCATCCCCATCGCTTGCCCTCACCCCCGTCAAGAGAGGCGTTACCCCGAGCCGGGGACTCCGGCGGCTGCAGCCCCGGAGCCTGCCGAAGGGGCGGGGGCTCCGGGGTGTTCCCCAGCTTCACTATTCCGCTCTTCATTGCTGGAATAGGGCCAGAGGGGTCCAGAGGGGCTGCGCCCCGCTGGCAGGAGGTCTGGAGGGTGTCCCTCCAGCTTCAATAATTCTCCCCTTCCTGTAGGAAGGGGGTCAGGGGGATGGTGTGGGCACCCTTTGAGGCAATACCCATCAAGGAGAGCGATTGGGGCACACTTCATTGCAGGTACCGTGCAGGTACCGTGCAGGTACCGTGCAGGTACCGTGCAGGTACCGTCTTGCACCCAGACTCCTCCGTATGAAGCGGGATGCTACACTAAGGCTTAGCATTATTATCTTTATGGGTGAGCTATGGTGGCTGACGTGACCAGCGTAACCATGGATAAGATCGTCTCGCTGGCGAAACGGCGGGGCTTTGTCTTCCAGAGCAGCGAGATCTACGGCGGCCAAGGCGGCGCGTGGGACTACGGCCCTCTGGGAGTGGAGCTCAAGAACAACATCAAGCGGGCGTGGTGGCGCACCAACGTGCTGAAACGCGCGGACATGGTGGGTCTGGACGCCGCGATCCTGATGCACCCACGTGCCTGGGAGGCCAGCGGCCACGTGGGCCACTTTACCGACCCCATGGTGGACTGCCGGGAGTGCAAGCGCCGCTATCGCACGGACGACCCCAGTCTGGACGGCAAGCTGGAGGCGTGCCCCGACTGTGGCGCCAGAGGCAGCTTCACCGAGCCGCGCCAATTCAACCTGATGTTCAAGACCTTTGTGGGCCCCGTGGAGGAGGATGCGGCGCAGGTATACCTGCGACCCGAGACGGCCCAGGGTATCTTTGTGAACTTCAGTAACGTAGTGACCGCCATGCGCCGCAAGCTGCCTTTCGGTATCGCCCAGGTGGGGAAGGCCTTCCGGAACGAGATCACCCCGGGCAATTTCACCTTCCGTAGCCGGGAGTTCGAGCAGATGGAGATCGAGTTCTTTGTTAAGCCGGGGACGGATGAGGAGTGGCACCGGCGGTGGATCGAGGACCGGCTGCGCTGGTATGCCGACCTCGGTATGGACCCGGCTCGGCTGAAGCTGCGGCCCCACGACCAGGACGAGCTCTCGCACTACTCCAAAGGCACCACCGACGTCGATTACCTGTTCCCCATGGGATGGTCCGAGCTAGAGGGCGTTGCCAACCGCACGGACTTTGACCTGAAGCAGCACAGCGAGTTCAGCGGCGGGAAGCTCACCTACTTCGACGAGGAATCGGGCGAGCACATCGTCCCCTATGTCATCGAGCCCTCGGCAGGGGCAGATCGGGCCACGCTGGCGTTCCTGATCGACTCGTACCAGGAGGAAGAAGTGCCGGCGGGCGCCGATAAGCGGGAGCTTCGCACAGTGTTGAAGCTTCACCCGGAGCTGGCGCCGGTGAAGGCGGCGGTGCTGCCCCTGAGCCGCAACGAGAAACTGTTGCCCACCGGCCAGGAGGTGTACACGCTGCTGCGCGCCGGGTTACGGGACTGCCTGGTGCAGTACGACGACGCCCAGAGCATCGGGCGGCGCTACCGCCGGCAGGACGAGATCGGGACGCCGTACTGCGTGACGGTAGACTTCGAGACGCTGGAAGATCGGGCGGTCACGGTGCGAGACCGGGACAGTATGACGCAGGAGCGGGTTCCCATTGCCGAGCTGACGGCCGCGCTGTGGGAAAAGCTGGGGCGATAACCGCGGCCGCCTTGTTATACTCGCGGCAATATGCGAGCACGCTTCGAGCAGCTCAGCGTTACCGGGTCACGGTTTTCCTCGGCGGGGCGAGGTCAGGCGCCTCGGAATTGTCTCCTGTGTGTAATGTATGTGAACAGTGCCAGGAAGAACAGCGTGGGAGTTGAGGTGTAGCAATGGCTGTAAGCAAGAGCGATCGTCTATATGAAGAGATAAGCGAAGCAGTTGATGAATTGGCTGTGGAGCTATATCACGGGAACAAAGACAAGGCTTTTCGACACTGGGCCTTCTCAGAATTTTTCATTCAAGATGATTTTGGTGACGAGGACATCGCAGAGAAGACTGCCATTGATGGATCGGATGATTTTGAAATAGATGGTTATCACGTAGACGAAGAGCAGAAAACCATCCATCTATATCAATGTAAGCACTTAAAGCCAGGCACATCAATTGGCGATGACCCGCTGTCTATATTCCTTGACGCCAGGAAAAAACTCCTGGATCCGGTCTTGGTGTCCCGGGCCGCCAACCCTGAAGTCAAAGAGCTACATGACTACTTAGTCAATCTCATTCCCCAAGACTATCTGCTGCACTTCGTTTGGGTGACGAGCGGTAATATGTCGTCCCAAGCTAAGAAATACGCAGAGCGGTTCGGCCGTCTTGAAGAGAATATCACTGTCATCGGCATCGAATGCACACTCAAAATTAGCTTTGAAGCCCTTGATCTACGGGATTTGATTGCCTTATACCATGTCCACCAAGAAAGCGAGTTTCTCACCCAACCCCAGGTCAAAATCCAGACAGACCAGAAACACCTTCATGAGGTAATAAGCGACTACCATACATTAGAGATGACTGTTCAAGCTAGCGAAGTTATTAAGATATTTAGGGATCAGCGCTATAAGATATTACGATTGAACCCTCGTGGCCCCCTAGCTAACAAAGTTAACCGTGAAGTAAAGGAGTCCATCGAGAACGAAGTAAAGAGGCGTATTTTTCATTTGCTGAATAATGGTATAACCGCCATATGTGATTCTTATAAGCATCTCCCTGACGGCGTTATTGCAGCTGATAATTTTCAGATTGTGAATGGTTGTCAGACTACGGTCACTTTGTGGAATACGAGAGCATTGATTGAGCGTGATCCTCAAGTGCTTGTGAATCTGAAATTGATCGAATGTCCCGAACACCTGCACAAGTTGATAGCTAAGACAACTAACACACAGACTCCACTAAGGGCCGAGGATTTTGTCTCCACTGATCCGCTTCATGGAACAACGCTTCAGCCGCAGTTTTCAACCTTGTCATGGTTCTACGAAGTAAAGCGTGGTGAATGGGGCCATATGACATCTAAAGTGACAAGAGAGCGCTTTCGCGAAGACAACGGCGGATTTCGGCGACTAAAGTTGAAAGATGTCGCCCAGGCGGTTGTAGCGTTCCTGGGGTTCCCTGGAGAAGCCAAAGACCAGATTCGTTCCTTATTCGAGGGAACGTTATCCTCTGGCCACGATGAGTTGTCGTATAAAGACCTGTACAACAAAGATACGCGGGCTATTCAGTTGCTTCTGCCAGCGCTTGTTCAAAGGCGGGTTATTGCAGCGGTTGCAGGAGATATGGGAAGCCCAGATATTGTTGAGGCTGAGCGTGAGTGGCTAAGTTACGGACGGCTCCACTTGGTATGGCTGGTGGGCGAAATGGTCCGAATGCGTTATCAGATGGACGGGCGTAAGTTGCTTCCAGTTGATCGGAGTGGAGCGTTATACGGGTCTATGGATCACTGGTTCCAGGGATTGTATGGGACTAGCAAGATAGCGTTGCGGAATAGCGTCAAGCTTGCGAAGGATAGAGATACATATAGAGGGCCGAGAGAGTTTTTCCGGAGCTCTGGAAACTACGGTTTAGTTCGCGATAACTTGTTGAATGCCCTTGAGATGGCGAAGGATTTTGGTAGTGGAAACCCGCTTAACCTACTCCCCTGAGCAAGGTGAGCTTCGGTAATTGACTTAGGCTTGGAGCATGGGCTATGGTCCTGGACCATCTGAAGGGAGGTCAGGACATGTCGTATTCCCATGGGATCAAGGAAGTGGTGCGCGCACGGACGCCACGGTTTCCCTCGGCGGGGCGCCATTCAGGCGGGCAGCGGCCTAATGGTACGGGCGGTCGACAGGCCGCACTCCGAGCCGCTGATGAAGCAGCCCCCCAGGCAGGCCAAGAAACTCCATCATTAGATGCCTCGGTAGGTTCGATATGACAAGGTACCCGGAATAACCCCGATGCGCATCCTGCACTTTGCTGACCTGCACATTGGCGTGGAGAACTACGGGCGGCCGGATCCTGCCACCGGGCTCTCGACCCGGCTGCTGGACTTCCTGGCGGTCTTCGACGAGCTGGTGGAGTACGCGCTAACCCACGAGATCGACCTGGTGCTCTTCGCCGGGGACGCGTACAAGAGCCGGGACCCGTCGCAGACGCAGCAGCGGGAGTTTGCCAAGCGCATTGCTCGCCTCACCGGGGCGGGCATCCCAGTGTTCCTGCTGGTGGGCAACCACGATCTGCCCTACGCCATGGGGCGCGCCACCGCAGTGGACATCTTCACCACGCTGGACGTGCCGCTGGTAACCGTGGGGAACCGGCTGGGGACGTACGTAGTGGAGGTGGGACGCCATACAGTCGGTCAAAGGCTGCAGATTGTGGCGGTGCCGTGGCTGAACCGGAGCTGGCTGCTGGCCCAAGAGGAGTACCGGGGGCTGTCGCTGCGGCAGGTGGCGGGCGCGCGGTTGATGAATGAGGTGATGGAGGAGAAGCTGGGCCGACTGCTGGAGGTGGAGTACGCGCGCTTGGACTCGGCGCTGCCGACCGTGTTAGCCGGGCACCTGACCCACGCCGAGGCCGTGCCCGGCGCGGAGCGGCTGATGACGGTTGGAGCTGACCCGGTGTTCCTCCCCAGCACGCTGCTGCGCAGCAGAGACGCTGACACCGTCGGAGACATCGAGTATGGCGCGCTGGGGCATATTCATAAGCAGCAGGTGCTGCACGCCGGGGCGCCGCTGGTGTACAGCGGCAGCCTGCAACGAGTAGACTTTGGCGAAGAGGATCAGGAAAAGGGGTTCTATGTCATCGACATCGACCCCGAGCGCCCGGTGGGCCAGCGGCTGCGCTCCTACGAGTTTGTGTCGGTGCACGCGCGGCGCTTCCTGACCATCAGTGTGCGGTCACGGTCCGGAAACCCCACGGAGGACGTGCTGCGGGCCATTGAGCGGCGGAGCGCCGAGGTGGCGGACGCCATCGTGCGGGTGCGGGTGAACCTGGAGGCGGCTTATCAAGGGCAACTGGATGACATGGCGGTGCGGCGGGCTCTGGCGCCGGCGCACCACATTGCTGGGGTGCAGCGCGAGGTGGAAGGCCTACGGCGCGGCCGGCTGGGGGAGGTACACCTCGAAGGGTTGACCCCGCAACGGGCGCTGGAACTGTACTTGCAGAGCAGAGAACTATCGCCCGAGCGGGCGCAGATGTTGCTGGAGTACGGCACACGGCTAGTGCGAGAGGCGGAGGAAGCGGTGGAGATGGCTCCACCCCGATCCTAACCGTCCCTGGCGTGGGGGACGGGCGTAGTCCGATGGCAATAGGACAGATGTACGGTACGCTGCGGACTGCCCGCGTTGCGGGCATCGATATCAACATCGACCTCCACGTCACCTGCTTGGTGGCGTTCTTTCTCACTGCCTGGACGCTGAGCAACTCGGCGCGGGCCGGGGTAGTCCTGCTGTTGGGCACCAGCCCGGCGAGTCTGCTGACAAGGGCGCACATGCTGGAGCACCTTCAGCTTTGGCAGGCTCCGAGTGATCCCTTCGACCAGGTCCGGATAAGCGGCGGGAGCGGGTAGCGCGCTCCAGATCATGGCTTTGCGACGCGTCCGGTTGCCACTGGCGCTCCGCGTAATCTCGGCCTTTACACTGGTGGGCCTCGGCAGTGGATTGTTGGTGTTCGCTGCTATGGCAACGGTGGCCTCACCCGAGATGGAGCGGAAGGCGGCGGCAATTGTACTGGCGGCAGCGGCCGTGTGGCTGTTGAGCAAAGGCGGCATCCGTCTCTACGATATGCTGCTGGAGCGGTAGGAGCGCTGTGCGGAGGGCGCGGCGCCACGCCGAAGCACGCCAGTCCTGAAGCCCATTTTATGAACCCTGTGGAGCAACATTCTTGGTTCCGCTGAAGCTGCGGCTACGAAACTTCATGACCTACCGGTTGCTGGACCCGCCCCTAGACTTCAGCGGGGTCCACGTGGCGTGTCTGGCCGGGCCGAACGGTGCGGGGAAGTCGGCGCTGCTGGACGCACTGACCTGGGCGCTATGGGGGCAGTCGCGCGCGCGGTCGGATGACGACCTCGTGACGGTGGGCGAGGCCGAGATGGAGGTGGAGCTGGAGTTTGCCGTGGGGGAGCATGCTCTGCCCTTGGACAAGACTCAGGACGAGCGGGAGTCAGGGTCAGGAGGGCGCCCTTCCCTTGGGCAAGCTCAGGGTAACCTTAGCTCCGGACAGCACCGGTACCGGGTGCTGCGGAAGCGGGTGAAGCCGGGCCTGCGGAAGGCGGGCAGCTCGCTGCTGGAGTTGCAGGTGGCGGAGGACAGCGACCCGGCGTCGGAGTTCTTCGTACCGCTGACGGGCAATACTATCCGGGCGACACAACAAAAGATCATCGAGCTACTACGGCTTGACTATCAGACCTTCATCAACAGCGCCATGCTGCTGCAAGGACGGGCGGACGAGTTCACACTGCGGACGCCCGGCGAGCGGAAGCGGGTGCTGAGCGAGGTGCTGGGCTTGTCGCTCTACGACGCATACGAGGCAAGGGCGCGGAATGAGGCGCGCCAGCGCGAGGGTGCGCTGGCGGCGCTGCAGGGTGAGATCGCTCGGCTGGAAGAGCAAGTGCGGATGCGGCCGGATCTTGAGACCGAGCAGCGGGCCACCCAGCAGATGAACGAGCAGCTCACTACGCTGGCAACGGCGCAGGAGCAGACCGTGACCGCACTGCGGGAAGCGCAGCGGCTGGCAAGCGAACGGGAGCAACGCCTGCATGAAGCGCAGGAGCAAGCAACCCACGTGGCGGCTGAGCTTAAGGATGTGCGCCGGAGGATCGCAGGGCTAGAGAACCGGGTTGAGGCGTACCGTGGTGTCACGTCACGTCACGGCGAAATCCAGGCGGGACTTCAGGAGTACCAGGAGACCGTGGGACGCGTGGAGTCGGACACCCGGGCGGTACAGCAATTGATGGCGCTGCGGCAGGAAGAGGCGCACTGGCAGCGCGAGGTGGCGTCAGCACGGGCGAAGCTCCAAGCCGATGAGCAGGTACTGCTGGAACGGGTACAACGCTTGCGGGAGCTGGTTACTGCCCGGAGCGTGCTGGAGCAACGGTTGCAGCAGGCAGCGGCGGCGATGGCGAGTGTTGCGGCGTTAGAGCAGCGGTTGGTGGCCGCTCGGCAGGAAGCCGAGGCTGCGGGCCAGCAGATCACGATACTACGGCATCAGAGCGAGACCACAGTACAACAAGGTAAAGCGCTGCGGGCCAAGGTGGAGCAACTGGGACAGCCGGGTTCCACCGGGGTATGTCCGCTGTGCGGCACTGAGCTGGGCCCGGAGGGGCATGACCGTATAGTGCAGGAGTACAGTAGCGAGCTGGAACGTCAGCGCACAGTATTTCGAGAGAACGAGGGGTCGATCACTCGGTTGCAGGAGGCAGAAGCAGCCTCTCGAGCCGTGGCGGGGTCGCTGGAAGCGGAGATCGGCAGGGTGCGGGGCAAGGCACAGGCTGATGAGGCGGTGGCACGGCAGGGGCTGGAAGCAGCAGAGCGGGCCGCAGAGGAGTTAGCAGATAAAGCGGGTGTGTTGAAGGCCCTTCAGGAAGCGTTGGAAACGGGGCGCTTTGCTCCTGAGGCGCAGCAAGCGTTGGACCGGGCGCGCCAGGCTCAGGCAGCGCTGGACTACGATCCCCAACGCCACGAAGCGTTGCAACAGCAGCTAGCAGCGCTGGAGCCGTGGCGCGCCGAGGCACAGCGGCTGGAGGAGGCAGGTCAACGGTTGCCTGAGGAAGCGGCTGAGCTGGAACGCAGCCGGGAGACAGAACGCCGTTGGGTAGCTTTGAGCGACGAGACCGGGCGGCGAATAGCGGCGCTGGAGCAAGAACTGACGCAGCAGCCAGACCGATCGGGCGACCTGGCGCAGGCTGAGACAACGCTGCAGCAGACGCGCGCGAACCTAGCGGAGACGGTGCAAGCGTTGGGACGGGTGCAGGCCGAATTAGAGCGCTGTGGGGAACAGGAGCTCCGCCTGAAGGCGCAGCGTCAGGAACTTTCCGGCCAGGAGCGGGAGAAGTCTATCTACGATGAACTAACAGTTGCCTTCGGGCGGCGCGGCGTGCAAGCAATGCTCATTGAGACCGCGCTGCCAGAGCTGGAAGACGAGGCCAACGCGCTGCTGGGGCGGCTCACCGACAACACGCTGAGCCTGCGGCTGCAGACGCAGCGCGCAGCGCGCAGCGGCGGGACCGTGGAAACGCTGGACATTGTCATTGGGGATGAGAGCGGCGGAGCGCGATCCTACGAGTTGTACAGTGGCGGCGAAGCGTTTCGAATAAATTTTGCGTTGAGAATAGCCTTATCAAAGCTGTTAACCCGCCGCGCAGGGGCGCCACTGCCGACGCTGATCATCGACGAAGGGTTCGGGACCCAGGACAGCGCGGGACGAGAAAAGCTGGTGGAGGCCATCGGTGCGATTGCGGACGACTTCGAGCGCGTGCTAGTGATCACTCATATCGATGAGTTGAAGGACGCGTTTCCGGTGCGGATCGAAGTGAGCAAATCGGCGCAGGGGTCGCGGGCCGAAGTGGTGCCGCTGTAAGAAGCGCCTAGTGCTTTCCAGACACTTTCGTGACTTTCGTGAAAAGTAGGGGCCTACCCATATTGGTTCCCGTCCTACCCCGGCGATTCGATTATTGAGGGGAGGATGGCCTGCGCGCTCTGATGCCGCCCGAGACCTCGAGGACGCTGCCGGTACACCATGCCGAGGCGTTGCTGGCGAGGTAGACGGCAGCGCCGGCGATATCCTGGGGCACGCCTATTCGGCCCATCGCGACCTGGCTCTGGAGCGCCTCCGTCTGCTCGGCGGTGCGCCGGGGGCCGGTGCGAGCGGTGTTGACCCAGCCGGGCAGGATGCAGTTCACTCGCACGGCCGGCGACCACTCCACGGCCATGTAACGGGTGAGGGTGATGGCCGCAGCCTTGCTGGATGCGTACAAGGCAAAGCCCACGTTGGCGGGTTCCTGGCCGCCGCCGGCGATAGAAGAAACGTTGATTACGGACCCTCTGCTCTGCTCCAACATGACCGGCACCACGGCTTTACAGCACAGAAAGATGCTCTTGACGTTCAGCGCGTAGCAGCCCTCGAAGTCTTGCTCGTCTAGTGTGAGAAGCGGGCCGCGGCGGAAATTGGATGCAGACGCGCCGCCGGCATTGTTGACCAGGATGTCGATGTGCCCGAACTCTGCTCTGGCAGCATCGACCAGACGCTGCACGTCGGCGGCGCGGGTAACGTCGGTGGGTACCACCAGCGCGTGCCTACCCAGTGCCCGGATGTCTGCTGCTGCTGCCTCCAGCTTGTCCCGAGTACGGGCGGCGAGCACGATGTCGGCCCCAGCTTCCGCCAGCCCCAGCGCAATGCCCTGGCCGATGCCCTCACTAGCTCCGGTCACGACGGCTACCTGTCCCGTGAGGTCAAAACTCGTCATAAGTATGCCCCCAATCTCGCATGCCTGATGCGTGCGGCAGCATGGTTGTGTACACTGAAAAGGTAGAGCAATTGTAGTCGCTTCTCTACCGCTCGCAGTATCCGGCTTTAGGTATGTACAGAACAACACATGTCTGATCCTGAACCCACGCGAGACCGTACCGTTGTCCACCGAAGCGGCGAACTCTTAGGGGGGCAGCGGCCCGGGAACCAACGGCTACGTGTCACTCAACCCGAGGCGGTGGACATCCCGGTGCGAGTGAGGACTGCCCCTAAGCCCACGTTGCACCCCGGGCTTATCTTTGTCTACGGCTTTGCCGGCCTCATCCTCATCGGAACACTGCTATTAAGCCTACCCTTTGCCACCACCGAGGGTATGCGTGCGCCACTACTGACGGCGTTGTTCACCGCTACCTCGGCGGTGTGCGTGACCGGTCTGGTGGTGGTGGACACGGGTACCTACTGGAGCCTCTTCGGACAATCCGTGATCTTGCTGCTGGTCCAGCTGGGCGGGTTCGGCTTCATGACCAGTTCCGCACTGCTATTCATTATTATCGGGCGCCAGATAACGCTGCGGGAACGGGTGCTGACCAGCTCCGCGCTGGGGACCCGGGGGCTTGAGACTACCATGCAAGTAGTACGCGGCGCGTTTTTCCTGACGCTGGCAGCAGAAGGCGTGGGCGCGATACTGCTCACGGCCCTGTTTCTACAGCACATGGAACCTCTGCAAGCCGGCTGGTGGGGTGTTTTTCATGCTATCTCCGCGTTTAACAACGCGGGTTTCGACGTGACCGGCGGCTTCCAGAGTATGATCGGGTTCAGCCACCAGCCCCTCGTGCTGCTGGTGGTGGCGACGCTGGTGACCATTGGCGGTGTCTCTTTTGCGGTGGTGGCGGATGTAGCGCGCCGGGGATTCAGGCGTTGGTCGCTGGACACCAAACTCGTGGTGTTGAGCTACGCGGCGCTCGCGGGGCTCGGGACGGTGGGATTGCTGTTTACCGAGATCGCCAATGAGGCCACGCTGGGTGGCATGGCCGCGGCCCCTCGTCTGTTGAATGCGTTCTTTGCCGCCACGGCTTCCCGTACTGCGGGGTTCACCAGCGTGGATGTGGGCAGCTATAGCGAAGAGGGACTGTTGGTACTGATGCCGTTGATGTTCATTGGCGGCGGAGCGGCGTCCACTGCGGGCGGTATCAAGGTACAGACGTTCAGCCTGCTGCTGTTCGCGATTATCTCGGCGATACGGGGAGCGCCGGAAGTTGAGGCATTCCGGCGCCGCGTCCCAGTTACCACCGTCCTACGAGCTATTGCGGTGGCCCTGCTCTCGCTGGCGCTGGTCTTCTTGTTCACCTTCATGCTCAGCGTTAGCGAGGACGCGAACCTAATGCGCATCCTCTTCGAGGCGTTCTCAGGATTTGGCACGGTGGGCTTGTCCACCGGCATTACGCCAACGCTAAGCGTGGCCGGACAGCTCATCCTCGTCGTCGCTATGTTTGTGGGGCGCTTGGGGCCGCTCACACTGGTGTTAGCCCTGGCGGCCCGAGAGCGGCGGCCCACCTACCGCTGGCTGGAAGAAGGGGTGAAAATCGGATGACCGGAGGCTATTCATGAGCACGTCGTTGCAGGTGGCTGTGTTGGGCTTAGGTCGTTTCGGACTATCAGTCGCGTCCGAGCTCACCCGTCTGGGGCACGAAGTACTGGCAGTAGATAACGACGAGCGTGTGGTACGGGAGAGCGCGGGGAGCGTTACCCACGCGGTGCAGGCAGACATCACCGATCAGGAAGCGTTAAAGGAGTTGGGCATAGCCCGATTCGATGCAGTGATTGTCGCGGTGGCGAGCAACCTGGAAGCCAGCATCTTGTGCACGGTTACCCTGAAGCAGATCGGCGTCGCCCGGGTGATTGCGAAGGCGGGGACAGAGATCCACGGCTCGATCCTGGAGCAGGTGGGCGCCAGTCGGGTGGTCTACCCGGAACGCGAGACCGGGCTCCGCTTGGCCCACAGCTTTGCCGCAGCCGGGGTGCGGGATTATCTCGACGTGGCCCCTGGCTACGGGTTCGCCCGAGTGGAGGCGCCTGCGGCGTGGGTAGGACAACGCCTAGGCGCTATTGACCTGCGGGGGAACTATAAGGTGACGCCGGTGGCCCTGCGCCGCGAAAGTGGGGTCACGCTTAACCCTCACATCTCGGAAGTGCTGCGGCAGGCGGACGACCTAATTGTGGCCGGGCTGGACGAGGACATCGCCCGACTGCCGTCGCGGGAGGATAAGGGACCGGAATAAACCGGCCTAGCCCACCTTAACCAAGGGGCGCGGACTTCGGCCCAGGACTTGCTGGAGATAGTGGCCAGTCTGGGAGTTGGCTACTTTGGTGAGCGCCTCCGGTGTTCCCAGGGCTATCATCTGGCCGCCGCGGTCGCCGCCGCCGGGGCCGAGATCGATGAGCCAGTCAGCGTTTTTGATCATGTCTAGGTGGTGTTCGATGAGCACCACGGTGTTGCCGCTGTCCACCAGCCGCTGGAGCACCCGGAGCAGCGCGGCCACATCGTCGAAGGCGAGGCCGGTGGTGGGCTCGTCCAAGATGTAGAGGGTCTTGCCGGTGGCGCGGCGGGCCAACTCCGTGGAGAGCTTCACACGCTGGGCTTCGCCGCCGGAGAGGGTGGTAGCGGGCTGGCCGAGACGCATATACGAGAGGCCCACGGCGTTGAGCGTCTCCAGCTTGCTCTTGATCGACGGGAAAGCGTCGAAGAACTCCGCACCATCCTCAATGGTCATGTCCAAGATCTGGGCGATATTCTTGCCCTTGAACAGGATCTCCAGGGCCTCGCGGTTGTAGCGCTGGCCTTTGCACACCTCGCAGGGCACCTCGATGTCCGGGAGGAAGTGCATCTCGATTTGGACAAAGCCCTCACCGCGGCATGACTCACAGCGGCCGCCCTTCACGTTAAAGGAGAAGCGGCCGGGGGCGTAGCCGCGCATGCGGGCCTCCGGTACCGAGGCCATCAGGTCACGGATGGGAGTGAACGCCCCGGTATACGTGGCGGGATTGCTACGCGGAGTGCGGCCTATGGGCGACTGGTCGATATTGATGACCTTATCGATATGGCCGATGCCATCGACGCCATCACAGGCGCCGGGCTTGTCCTTGGCCTTATAGAGGATCTGCGCCAGCTTCTTGTAGAGGATGTCGTAGATCAGGGTGCTCTTGCCGCTGCCGGAGACGCCGGTGACACACACCAGCTTGCCGAGGGGAATCTCAACATCGATGTTCTTGAGATTGTTCCCGCGCGCGCCTCGAATGGTAATGGACTTGCCGTTGCCCGGGCGGCGGGCATCAGGAGTAGGGATCACTTTGACGCCCGCGAGATACTGGCCGGTGATGGACTGCGGTGTGGCAATGACCTCCTCCGGTGTGCCGGTGGCCACCACGTGGCCGCCGTGCTCACCGGCGCCGGGGCCCATATCGATAAGGTGGTCAGCGGCGCGCATCATCGCTTCGTCATGCTCCACAATCAGCACGGTGTTGCCCAGGTTGCGGAGCCGCGCCAAGGTATCGATGAGGCGCTGGTTGTCCACGGGATGAAGGCCAATGGAAGGCTCGTCGCAGACGTAGAGAACGCCCATGAGGCCCGAGCCGATCTGGGTGGCCAGCCGGATGCGCTGGGCCTCCCCGCCGGAGAGAGTGGCAGCAGCGCGGTCGAGGGTAATGTAGTCCAAGCCCACGTCCACCAGAAAGCCCAGGCGGCCCCGCAGCTCTTTGAGGATCTGCTGGGCAATGGTTTGCTCGCGCGCTGTCAGGGGGCTGGGGCCGTCACCCTCGCCGCTGAGGTACGCAAACCAACGGTGCCCCTCAATGATGGACATGGCGGTGATGGTGGCAATCGACTGGCCCGCCACGGTGACGGCCAGCGCCTCCGGCTTGAGGCGTTTCCCCTTGCATCTAGGGCAGGGAGAAGCCGCCATATAGCGCTCGATTTCGGAGCGGATGTAGTCGGAGTCAGTCTCACGGTAGCGGCGCATGAGGTTGGGGATGACCCCCTCGAAATTGGTCTCCCACTCGTAGGTGCTGTCGCGCTTGGTCTCGTGCTGGACGGTGATGGATTTGCCGTGGTCGCCGTAGAGCAGAATCTGGAGGTGCTCCGGCTGGAGGTTCCTGACCGGTGTCTGGGTGGTGAAGCCGTAGCGGCGGGCCACGGAGTTGATCATGCTGCTGTACCAAGGGCTCATGGCGCCGGAGCGCTGCCAGGGCTGGATGGCGCCCTCACCAAGGCTCAGGTCCTTGTTGGGGATGACAAGTTCGGCGTCAGCCTCCAGCTTGGATCCCAGACCGGTGCACTCCGGGCAGGCCCCGTGCGGGCTGTTGAAGCTGAAGCTACGGGGCGCCAGCTCGCCGAAGCTAATGCCGCAGTAGACGCAAGCAAAGGCCTCGGAGAAAAGCAGGTCCTCCCTGGGTTCGGGGGCATCCACCAGGTCGATCAGCAGGCCGCCGCCGCCGAGCTTGAGGGCGGTCTCCACCGAATCGGTGACGCGGCTGCGGAAGGGGTCGGACTCCCCAGCTTCCCGGACGCGCTCCTCCGCGGTGGGGATCACGAGGCGGTCTACAATGACTTCGATGCTGTGGCGGCGATTCCGCTCCAAAGCAATCTGTTCGGAGAGATCGAGGACTCTGCCATCCACCCGGACCCGGACATAGCCGGCTTTGCGCAGGTCTTCCAGCACGGCCAGGTGCTCACCCTTTCGGTCCTTCACCAGGGGGGCCATGATCATGAAGCGGGCGCCTTCCGGGAGGGCGATTATGGCGTCCACCATCTGCTGCACCGTCTGGCGCTCCACCTCCCGTCCGCAGTTGGGGCAGTGGGGATGGCCGGTGCGGGCAAAGAGCAGTCGCAGGTAATCGTACACCTCAGTTACGGTGGCCACGGTGGAACGGGGGTTGCGGCTGCCGCTCTTCTGGTCGATGGAGATCGCGGGGCTTAGGCCCTCGATGTGGTCGACGTCGGGCTTCTCCATCTGGCCGAGAAACTGTCGGGCGTAGGCGGAGAGCGACTCGACATAACGACGCTGCCCTTCGGCGTAGATGGTGTCGAAGGCAAGCGAGGACTTGCCGGAGCCGGAAGGGCCGGTGATAACGACGAGCTTGTCCCGCGGGATGATAACGTCGATGTTTTTTAGATTGTGTTCGCGGGCGCCGCGGACGTGGATAGTATCTAACGGCATAGGCGCTCCTTGGCGTGCGCTAGCCCCGGGCCGGTCTGGGATGGACGGGTCTACCGGTGCGATGGCAGCCGGCCCCGCCCAGGCAGGCAAGCGGTGATGTTCAACCGCTAAGTTTAGCACAGGGGTGCGAAATAAGACAGTATAACAGCGCACTTTTTCAGGGGAGTAAGATAAACGGTGAGCGGTCAATGCTACAGCACTTGTGCGTAAGAGTGCGGATGAAATCATCCAAGTACCGGCCGTGTTGCAACAAGTACCTCATTAGTAGTTGGAGTTTCTCATGACGACGGAATTGCCCACGGCTCGTTCTGGTGCGGCGGCGCGGGCCGTGGCTGAAGCGCTGGTGAAAGAGGCGGGCGCGCTGATCATGGCGCGCTTTCGAACCGCGGTGGAGGTATCGCACAAGGGACGGGGAAACGTGGTGACGGAGACCGACCTAGAGGTAGACCGGCTGATGACCGCGCGGTTGACCGCAGAGTTCCCGGACTGGGGGCTGCTGTCGGAGGAGTCGACGGGCCGGGAGGGCAGTGACAATGACTACCTCTGGATCATCGACCCGATTGACGGCACCAAAAATTTCTCCCAGGGGCTGCCAATCTTCGCGGTGAATCTCGCGCTGGCGTATCGCGGCCAGGTCGTGCTGGGGCTGACCTACGACCCCAGCCGGGACGAGCAGTTTGTGGCGGAACGGGGCCGCGGCGCGTTCTTGAACGGGATGCCAATTCACGTCTCGGACAAGGCCAGCGTGCAGGAGAGCCTCATTGGCTTCGACATGGGGTACAGCAACGACGGCGCGCGGCTGATGCTGGACTTTCTGATGACACTGTGGCCGGGAATGCAGAGCATCCGCAACGTGGGATCGGCGGCGCTGGGACTGGCCTACGTAGCAGCGGGCCGCACCGACCTCTACCTCCACCATCTGCTCTCGCCCTGGGACCTCGCCCCCGGCGTGCTGTTGGTGCAAGAAGCGGGTGGCGTGGTAACGGAGCGGGACGGCAGCCCGGTTAGCCTTGCCACCAAGGGGCTGGTGGCGGCCAACGACGCGGTGCATGCCGACCTGCTGCAACGGGCGGGAGAACACCCGTGGCGGTGGATGGGACTGCGGGGGTAATATGCACGTGTATACATGTATACACAGCTACTTGCGCAGATGAGCAACGCTATTGTTGTATAGAATCGGCAATAGCAGTACTCTTTACTAATCAAGAGTTTAATGGAGTTGTAAGGAGGAAAATGATGGCACGGCCGCAAGTTATCGACAGTGACGGACATATCTTTGAGGACATGGACGCAATCGCCAAGTACTTACCATCGGAGTACGCGTGGGGGAAGCCGCCGCTAGTGGGCAATCTGTTCCCGCCGCTGGATCATCTGCACGTGCTGCAAGGGAAGGTGGCGCCTTACGCCTTCGGCGGCGGCCGCAAGATCGGTCCGGCCGAGTGGGAGGAGTTTCTGGACGACGTGGGCATCGAGTCCAGCTACCTCTACCCCAGCGTGGCGCTCTCCTTCGGCAACATTACTAGCGAGGACTGGGCCGTTGCCGCGGCGCGCGCCTACAACAACTGGCTGGCTGATACCTACTTAAGCCGCAGTACTCGGCTCAAAGGCATCGGCCTTATCCCGTTGCAAGAGCCAGAAGCCGCGGTGGAAGAGATGCGCCGCTTAGTGACCGAGCTGGGGATGGTGGGCGCCATGCTCCCCTCCAACGGCTTGGCGCTGCCTCTGGGGTCGAAGCAGTTCTTCCCGGTGTATGAGGAAGCGGAGCGCCTGGGCTGCGCGCTGGCGGTCCACGGCGGCAACCATGGCAAGCTGGGGTTCGATCACCTGAACGTATTCGCTCCGGCCCATGCCATGGGCCACTCTGCGGGGATCATGAACTGCTTTGCCAGCATCCTGTATAACGGGGTGTACGACCAGTTCCCGGGCATCCGGATCGGCTTCCTGGAGGCGGGCGTCGCCTGGATCCTGCACCTGATGGAGCGGTTCGACGGGTCCACCGCGGCCTTCCAGCCGTACAACCTGCGGGGCAAGCTGGTGCATTTCGAACCGGGCCAGATGGTCAGCGACTATATCATCAAGCAGATCAAGGCGGGGCGCATCTTCATCGGCTGCGAGGGTGAGGAGCCGATCTTGCCCTACGCCGTAAGCGTTATCGGGAATGAACCCTTCGTATACGCCTCGGACTTTCCTCACGAGGTGAACAACGAGACCTGCAAGCACGACATCGAGGAAATCCTGGAATTCGAGGGGCTGACTGAGGCAGATAAAGCTGCGATCCTGGGCGGCAACTCGGAGCGATTCTACAAGGCCTCAAGCCTGGTCACGGCATAGCCTCTCACCATAGGCAGTGTGTCTGGTTGGCGGCGCCTCTCAAGGCGCCGCCAACCACGTTCTGGGCCCTATGCCCTAAGCAGCCCGTGGCTAAATCTGATAGAACCCTGCAGCGGGATCGATCTGCTCCGTCGTGCGCTGCTGCGTCTTGGGCGGGAAAGTAAAGCGGAAGGCGGAGTAGGCTAGCGCCGCGCCGCAGATCTTCGTCAGCCAGAGGCCGTCGATCTGTCCCGCTAGCAGGCCGGCGGCTACCACCATCACGGTTGCTACCGGTGCGACGCTGACGAGCACTTTGGTATCGACGTTGCCAAGACGGTAGTGGGTGAACGCGCCCATCACGGTGGTGATGGTGACTACAGCCAGCGTGATGCCCTGAGTCATGTGCTGAGGCAGGCCCGCGCCCAGGGTCATAAAGGGGATGATGACCATGGCGCCGCCAATACCCAGGAAGCCGGAGAACACGCCGGTGATGAAGCCCAGCAGCACTCAAAAGATCAACGGGATGTCCACCGGGGCTGCCGCTGCGTCGCCGAAGATGACCAGACCCTTAGCGATCATGGACAGCGACACGAAGAAGAGGAAGATACCAAAGACGCGCCGGAGTTGCGCTGACGGGAGCGCCGACATCCAGGTTGCGCCGATGACTACGCCGAAGAGGCTGGGTATGGCGATGGCGGGGATGAGGATGACCGCCTGGGCGCCGTTGAAGGGAAACTGGCCATTCAGTCCCTGGATCGCGTAGGTGAGGGCCCCAAAGAAAGCCACCGGCATGATGATGGCAAGGCTGGTGCCCTGGGCGAGGCGCTGCTTCATCTCCTGCAGAGAGACCATGAGGCTGACCAGCATGGCGCCGCCGCCCACAACGGTAAGGCCGCTGAACGCGCCGGTGGCCAGGGCAACAGTCAGAGATTTGCGGAAGAGGCGCGGCATCCGGCGCTCCTAGGTGAGGTTGCGACAAGGGCAGTATACGCCTTTTGCGGGCTGGCCCAACCCGCCCGATCTCGCTTCTTTGCACCCGCTCTCGCTTCCTCCGGCATTGTTCAGGACAGGCGTTGCCGCTGGTTCGAACGCTAAGGCGCTAAGGAATCACCGTCCTCTCCAGCGGTGGCAGCAATGCGGCAATGCGGCGTTGCTACAGGTAGGCGGACTAGGCGAACTGAAGGGAGCGCTTGCTACCGCCGCCTTGTACGAAACCGCCCACGCCGGTCGAGACTGTGCCGTTAGCGTCGTAGGCGGCGCCGTAGGCCACTAGCAGCGGCACGAAGTGCTCCACGGTGGGGAGCGCCTGCTTCACGCCGGGCGCGATCTCCTCGTATTGCAGCAGCTTCTCCGCATCCCGATGCTCCAGTGTCTCGGCTACCCAAGCGTCGAACTCGGCGTTGGCGGTCGGGCTTTCCGCGCTGTGGGTGAGTAGGCCGGCACCCATCACCATCACGCCCTCCTGGCGCAGCGGAGTGAGCCGGCGGCCCAGCTCGAACAGCGACGGCCCATGGAGCGTGGGGATGGACACCTCCAGCACGGGGACGTCCGCCTCCGGGTACATACCCATGAGGCCAATGAACGCGCCGTGGTCCAGGCCACGGTCCGAGGGCTGGATCTCCAACACGTCTCCCAGGAGGTCCACTACGCGCTGCGCTACTCCGGGCGCGGTTGGGGCGGGATACTGTACCTGATAGTAGCGTTCTGGAAAGTTGTAGTAGTCGTATACCAGGGGCACCGGATTGGTTGCACCCAGCAGCATGGGGTACTCCAACCAGTGGGCAGAGAAGAGGAGGATGGCCTTGGGTCTGGGCATACGGTTGGCCCAAGTGCACAGTTCGTCCATCCACGCCGGGTCGTCCATCTGGCGGGGGCCGCCGACGCCGACAAAGACGGAGGGGATAGTGGTTGGTAGTGGTAGTGGCTGGGTAGTCATCGACCCCTTCTTCCTGCTGTCTGATAGCGCACCGACGTCAGGGCTGATGCCCGGCCCCGAGTATTGCGCTATATCGAAGGCCGTTTGGGCCTGCGCCTACTTGGGGCTGGCGCGGTGGCGGACCACGAAGCGCTGCATGCGGATCACGGCCTCACGTATCTCCTCCATGGAAGTAGCGTAGCAGCAGCGGATGTGGCCCTCACCGCAAGCGCCGAAGGCGGAGCCGGGCACCGTTGCCACCTTTTCCTCGATGAGCAACCGCTCCACGAAATCGTCTGAGGTCATGCCGGTGGAGCGGATGGATGGGAAGGCGTAGAAGGCGCCCTTAGGCTCAAAGCAATCGAGGCCCATATCGTTGAACGCAGACACGATGTAGCGACGGCGACGGTCGTAGGATGCCGTCATGTTTTGCACTTCCTGTTCACCGCGGCGGAGGGCCTCTACGGCGGCGGCTTGGCTCATGGTGGGGGCACACATGGTCACATACTGGTGCACCTTCATCATGGCCTCGATGCAGTTAGCCGGGGCCGCGGCGTAACCCACCCGCCAGCCGGTCATGGCGTAGGACTTGGAGAAGCCGCCCAGGAGTACGGTTTGCTCCCGCATGCCGGGCAGCGCGGCGAAGCAGGTGTGATCGGTGTCGTAGGTTAGGCGGTCGTAGATCTCGTCGGAAACCACAACCAGGCGATGGCGCTGGGCCACGTCGGCGATCTGCTGGAGATCGGCGCGCTCCATGACCGCGCCGGTGGGGTTACTGGGGAAGCCGATGACCAGCACCTTGCTCTTGGGGGTGATGTGCTGCTCCAAGTCTTGTGGGCGCAGCTTGAATTGGTGGCTGATGGTGGTGGGGACCGGCACCACCGTCCCGCCGGCCAGCATTGCACAGGGGCCGTAGGAAACGTAACACGGGTCGGGGATGAGGCACTCGTCACCCGGGTCCACTAAGGAGCGGAGGGCTAGATCCATCGCTTCGCTAACGCCCACAGTGATGAGGATTTCGGTAGCGGGATCGTAGGACACGCCGTAACGGCGTTCCAGGTGATGTGCTACCGCGGTCCGCAGCTCCATGGTGCCGTAGTTGGACGTGTACATGGTCTCGCCCTGGGAGATGGAGTTGATCGCCGCCTCCCGGATGGTCCAAGGCGTAACAAAGTCCGGCTCGCCCACGCCCAAGGATATGACACCGTCCATGGAGGACAGCAGATCGAAGAACTTGCGGATGCCGGAGGCCGGGATCTGCTGAACCCTTTGGGCAATTGGGAAGGCGGAGATGGGTTGAAAATCGGGCAAGAGGGTCTCGTCAGGTTTAGAGTATTGGCTAGGGCATCATGGGCTGGCGCTGGGGCTGACTCTCGCCATCGAAGATGACACCCTGTTCTTTGTAACGTTTCAGCAGAAAATGTGTGACCGTGCCCTGGACTGCATCCAAGGTGGCCAGCTTCTCCGACACGAAGCTGGAGACCTCCTGCATGGTGGGGGCGGCCACGGTAACGGCCAAGTCGTACTGGCCGGAGACCAGGTGGAGCGAGCGGGCCTCCGGGTGGCGGTAGATGTTTGCGGCAATGGCGTCAAAGCCCACGCCTCGCTGGGGGGTGACCTTTACCTCGATGAGGGCCCACACGAGATCGTTGCCGGCCTTCGCCCAGTTGATCTGGCTGTGGTAGCCCAAGATAACCCGGTCTTGCTCCGCCTGCTTGATGATGTCCTGCACCTCTTCCACCGGGCGGCCGGTCATGGCTGCAATGTCTTCCGGGCTGGTGCGGGCGTCCTCTTCCAGGATTTGCAGCACGTCCTTCATGGCTTCCTCTCCTCGGTGGGCGTTAGGGGACGATGACAGGGTCGCCTCTAGTGTACAACGGCGCGCTGGAGGGCATGCGCTCGCCGGCCCGCACCACCCGCCAGCGAATGGACACTTCCAGCCGTTGCGACAGCTCCTGGAGGGTCCGGTCCACTGTTGCCTGTCCGTCTGCCGACCACGGGTCGATCTGTATGAAGAAACCGGGCTGGCCCCAGTACTGCAGGTAGTTGACCTGGGCAACCTCGGTCAGGGCGCGCAAGGCGTCAGCAACGGCGAGCTTGGTCTCGTGGATAAACACAGGGCCTCCAGCGGATGCAACTTTCCTCACTATACACTGTGGGCAGGGCGGGAGGGCAAGGGGAGGGAAGGATGAAGGGGTTTATCATTTCTACCGTGACGCTACTCTAACGGCAGCGGGGACTGCTGAGGGAGCGCAGCGTCCGGTTGCACCCGGCCGTCCTTGCGAATGTGGGCAATGGCATAACCGCGCGCGTGGAGCGCTAAGCCAACAAGGTTGCGGCGGTGGCAGCGCAGCGGGTCCTCCTCACTGCACATGATGCAGAGGCGAGCCACTAGGCTCCGTTCTTCGAGCTGGGCAAGGCCTTCGAGGAAGGCGGGCTGCCGGGCCATGGCGGCGTAGTCGGGCTTGCCGTCGCGGATCAGCGAAGGATCATCCGGGCGGCCTCCCAGCTTGTCGCCCAGGTAGAGGTAGCCGATGCCAAGGGGGTCAAGCAGCGCGGTTAGGCGCGGCGGAGTGGTGTAGGGGGCCCAGCGGCTGCCGGGTTTGCTTCGAGTGTCTACCAGTAGCTCGATACCGGTATCGGCAAGCAGCGTCGCGAAGGTGTGGGCGCGGTGATTGCTGTGGCCGACGGTGTAGATAGTGGTAGGCATGAAGTTATGGCCCTAGGACAGAGGTGAGCGCTTCCGGCGGAAAGCGGCCTGCCGCCTTCTCCTGGGCCATACTACCGCCGTTGACTTGCATGATCTGCCTGGCCGCGACCAAGGGAGTGATTACTACCCACCACTGAACGCCGCCCGTGCTACAGCTCCGGGCGGCGGGTGTGCCAGTCAGTGGCCTGCTGGTAGGCGTGGCCGACGCGGAGGACGGTTGCCTCGTCCAGCGCCCGGCCGATGACCTGCATGCCAATGGGCAGGCCACCGGCGAAGCCGGCGGGGACACTCATGGCGGGCAGTCCGGCAATGTTTATGGGGATGGTGCAGACGTCGCTGAGATACATCTGCACGGGGTCGTCCAGCTTCTCGCCCAGTTTGAAGGGCACGGTGGGACAGGTGGGGGTGATGAGGGCGTCGCAGCGCTGGAAGACCGCGTCGAACTCCTGGCAGATGAGCGTACGCACTTTCTGGGCCTTGAGGTAATAGGCATCGTAGTAGCCGGCGGAGAGCGCGTAGGTTCCCAGCATGATGCGGCGCTTCACCTCCGGCCCAAAGCCCTGCTGTCGGGTCTTCTCCATGGCGTCCCACATGTCCGCCGCGTCGGTGGCGGCGTAGCCGTACTTTACGCCGTCGTAGCGGGCGAGGTTGGAGGAGGCCTCCGAGGGAGCCAGGATGTAGTAGACCGCCAGCGCGTGGGGCGTGGTCGGCAAGGAGACGTCCCAGTCGATGGTGGCGCCCAGGCTCTGGAGTTGGGCGATGGCGGTGCGCAGAGCGTTGCCCACCTCGGGCTGCATCCCGGGCACAAAATACTCTTGGGGCACGCCCAGGCGCAGGCCCTTGAGGTCGGGCGTGAGGGCGTCTCGCAGGTTGGGCGTCGCTTCTGGAATCGACGTGCCGTCGCGGCGGTCGTAGCCAGCAATGGCCTGGAGCACCAGCGCGGCGTCCTGGGCGTCCCGAGTCATGGGACCAACCTGATCCAGGGATGAGGCGAAGGCGATGAGACCGAAGCGGCTGACGCGCCCGTAGGTGGGCTTGAGACCGGTGATGCCGCAGAAGCTGGCGGGCTGGCGGATGCTGCCGCCGGTGTCCGAGCCAAGGGCGAAGAGGCCCTGCCCGGCGGCCACCGCGGCTGCCGAGCCGCCGCTGCTGCCGCCGGGAACCCGCGCCAGGTCCCAGGGGTTACGTGTGGGAAAGAAGGCGGAGTTCTCGGTGGAGGAGCCCATGGCAAACTCATCCATGTTGGCTTTACCCACCATGACCATGCCCGCGTCCTGAAGCCGCTCCACCACGGTGGCGCTGTAGGGCGGTACGAAGTTCTCCAGCATCTTGGAGGAGCAGGTGGTGCGCACGCCCCTAGTGCAGAGCACGTCCTTGATGACGCCGGGCACGCCCAGTAGCGGGCCGGACGCACCGGCAGCCCGGGCGGCGTCGGAAGCGCGAGCCTCCTCCAGGGCAGTCTCCGGGGTGAGGGTGACGAACGCGTGGAGCTGCTCCTCGGTGGCGGCAATGCGATCCAGTATGGCCTGAGTGAGCTCCACTGAGGAGACTTCCTTGCGCTCTAGGAGCGCGGCGGCTTGGTGGACGGTGAGATCGTGAAGCGTCATAGAGTGGGAAGCGCCGTCAGGCAGCTGGGCACAAGCGTGCGGCGCTGATCAAAGGAATCGACAGCCTGCTGATAGGGGATACGAACAGTGGGGGGACGCATTAAGGTGCCCATCGGTCAGGCTAAAACTCCAGGACGGCGCGGACGCGGATGGAGCGCTCTTCCTGCCGGGGGGCATTGGCGAGGATATCCTCGGTGGAGTAAGACGGCTCCGCCACGTCGTCACGGAAGACATTGTGCAGGGGTACTGCGTGGCCGGTGGGCGGGATGCCCTCGGTGTCGATCTGGCTGAGGGCGCTGAAGTGCTCCAGGATGTTGGAGAGCTGCTCCCTGAGCTGCTCGACCTCCGCATCGGTAACCCCCACTCTGGCAAGCTGAGCAATGTGGCGGACTTCGTCAGAGGTGAGCATGCGCGACCTTTCAGTAGGTTACGTTGGAGTAAAGGCTGCCTCAGTATAGCATTGAGGCCCGCGGGCGCTCAAGCGGAGGAAAGGGAAGGAGGGGTTATTGAGGTGAGTGCTGACGATGCGGCCGTGTATCAGTAGCTGGGTCCTCGCTATTCGCTATAATGGAGACAGGTGAGCGTCGCCCGCTGGCGGCTAGTGGGCGGGTACTTTACTACGATGACGTGGAGGCCAATGATGGCGCATACAGGCGATAAGAGTGGCGAGACGGCCCAGGCGCTCGCAGCAGTGAAGGCGCGGTAAAGGCATGGCTGATGCGTCTACCATCGAGCGTGCTCTGGCGGATCTGGACGCCGTGGTTACAGAAGTGGTGGCCTACTGCCGATCGCATGGCGACCAGGGCCGCAGCACGGCAGAAGGCTGGGTAGCCGGCGACCTGCTGAGCCACCTCCACTACTATCACAATGTGATCGCTTGGGGCATCCAGTCGGTAGCGCTTGGGATGTCTCCCTGGCGTAACCCGTGGCTGGCAGACCAGACCAACGCGGTCTGCATGCCGCTGCACGATGGGGAGAGCATGGAGGAGCTGGCGGTCCAGATGGAACTGGCGCACCGGCGGTTGCTAAAGGCCGCTCGTGCTGCGGTGAATCCGGATGCCATTATCCACCTGCGGGCGGACGGGGAGACGGTGACGCTGCTCCGGCGGCTGACCGAGGCGGCCAATCACTGGCGGGGACACCTGGCGGACGTACGGGGTGGACGGTGTTGAGCCGCCAGATTAGTACCGGCGGAATAGTTCTGTAACGGCCATGAATGGCGCCCCCACAATACTCTGCGTTCTGCTTTGAGGGAAACTAGCGGTCTCAAGCGGTGGATAATTTAGCACTCTTTTGCAACGAGTGCTAAGTTTCTATTGACATTAGGCATGAGTGCTGTTTACTATTCATATTGAACACCAGTTGCGTTGAGGATCACGTAGGCATGCCAGACGCCAAGGCGGGCATCTATCTTAATACTCAAGGAAACATTGCTCGCCGTGTGGGAGTGGGCGTTAATGCGCCCACTGGAGCAGAGTGGGCGAAGGTCACCGATGACCCGAACCTGGGTATCCTTGCTATCCGCGAAGAGGCGAGACAGAAGAACCTGAGCCCGGCGCCAGACGCCATCAAGTGGGAGTTCTAGGTTCTTTTTTTATGTGAGGCGACTTAGCAGTCGCCCGATAAGAGTGCTAATCATTTGCCAGTACAGGAGGAGGCTGGAACATCGAGAGAAACGCCGGCACTAAGTGCTTCAACTGTCAGAGTTAACTTAGTCAATAAATTGGGTTCAACCACAGAGGAGGTTTTACATGGCAATAGCTACGGAAGCGTCTATTGTGCCAATGGGCGACAAGCTGGTGGTGCGCCCGCTGGAGCGGGAAGAGGTCACCAAGAGCGGGCTAGTGCTCCCGGACACGGCGAAGGAGAAGCCTCAGGAAGGTGAAGTAGTGGCGGTAGGCCCCGGCCGTATGACGGACGAAGGCAAGCGGATTGCGATGGAGCTGAAGAAAGGCGACCACGTGATCTATGCCAAATACGCCGGCACAGAAGTGAAGCTGGAGGAAGAAGAGCTCCTGATTCTGCGGGAAATCGACATCCTGGCCAAGGTTGGCGAGTAACGAGCGCACATAACAAGCGCATATTGGAAGGAAAAGAGGACAAATGCCAAAACAAATAATCTTCGATGAAGAGGCCCGCCGCGGCCTTAAACGAGGAATCGATTCCCTGGCTGACACGGTGAAGATTACGTTGGGCCCCAAGGGCCGCAATGTGGTGCTGGACAAGAAGTGGGGCGCGCCCACCATTACCAATGACGGCGTGACTATTGCCAAAGAGATCGAGCTAGCGGACCCGTTCGAGAACATGGGCGCCCAGCTCGTGAAGGAAGTCGCCACTAAGACAAACGACATCGCCGGCGATGGCACCACCACCGCAACGGTGTTGGCCCAAGCCATCGTGAACGAGGGCCTGAGGAACGTGGCGGCGGGCGCCAACCCGATGTCCATCAAGCGGGGCATCGAGAAGGGCGTGGCGGCGATAGTAGAAGAGATCAAGACGCTGTCCACTCCGGTCACCGGCAAGGAGCAGGTCTCCCAGGTGGCCTCCATCTCCGCCGCGGACACCGAGATCGGCTCCCTCATCGCCGAGGTGATGGACAAGGTGGGCAAAGACGGCGTCATCACCGTGGAGGAGTCCAAGGGCCTCCGCTACGAGACCGAATACGTTGAGGGGATGAACTTCGACCGGGGTTACATTAGCCCGTACTTTGTGAGCAACCCCGACCGGATGGAAGCCGCTATCGACGACGCGTTCATCCTGATCTATGACAAGAAGATCTCCGCGGTGGCCGAGATCCTGCCCGTGCTGGAGAAGGTGCTCAAAGTCACCAAGAACATTGTTATTGTTTCCGAAGAAATTGACGGTGAGGCGCTGGCTACCCTCGTGGTCAACAAGCTGCGTGGCACCATCAACTGTCTGGCGGTTAAGGCTCCTGGCTACGGTGACCGCCGCAAAGCCATGCTAGAGGATATTGCCATCCTCACCGGCGGGCAAGTCATCAGCGAGGAGACCGGCCGCAAGCTGGACAGCGTTGAAGTTGAGGAGCTGGGCCGGGCCCGCAAGGTGGTGT
The DNA here is from genome assembly GCA_965261835.1 of Dehalococcoidia bacterium. Taxonomy (GTDB): domain Bacteria; phylum Chloroflexota; class Dehalococcoidia; order SHYD01; family SHYD01. The sequence goes on from OZ253478.1 coordinate 1,628,746, forward strand.
CTGACAAAGACGAGACCACCATTGTGGAGGGGCACGGTACCGCCGATGCCATTCAGGCCCGAATTAATGCCATCAAGGGTCAGATCGAGGATACCACCTCTGATTACGACCGAGAGAAGCTCCAGGAGCGCCTGGGCAAGCTCTCCGGCGGCGTGGCGGTTATCCGCGTGGGCGCGGCCACCGAGGTGGAGCTGCAAGAGAAGAAGCACCGGGTTGAGGACGCCCTGTCCGCCACCCGTGCGGCCGTGGAGGAAGGCATTGTCCCCGGTGGTGGCGTGACCTACTTGAACGCCATGATCGGGCTGAGCAAGATTGACCTTACTGGCGACGAGGCTACGGGCGCCAATATCCTAAGGCGGGCCCTGGAAGAGCCGCTCCGGCGCATCGCGCTGAACGCGGGCAAGGAAGGCTCCGTAGTGGTGGAGGAAGTCCGCCGCGCCCAGAGGGAGTCGGACGGGCACAGCGCTGTGGGTTACGATGCCGCCAAGGATGCGTACGGTGACCTGGTGGAGAGGGGAATCATTGACCCCGCCAAGGTGACCCGTGCAGCCTTGGAGAACGCAGCCAGCGTGGCCGCTATGGTGCTGACCACCGACTCGTTGGTTACCGATCTCCCGGAGAAGAAACCTGCCATGCCGGCCATGCCGGGCGGCGAGATGGGCGACTTCTAGAGAACTAGTTCATAAGAGCAGACGGGCGGCGCTAAGCGCCGCCCGTCTTGTTATATGGTGCACCCTGAGTGTCGAGCGCCGCGGTTGGCTTACCCTACGCCCAGGCCGCCCTTCACGTTGACCGTAATCACCGGTGTCTGGGCGGAGTTGCCCGCTTTATCAAACGCCACGGCGAAGATGGAGTAGACACCGGGCGTGTGCCGCCACTGGTGGTAGTAGGGCGCTGAAGTGCTGCTACCAACGTTGTTGCCGTTAATGTAGAAGTCGACGCGGGCGATTCCGCTGTCGTCGTCGGACACCTCCGCTTGAATCCACTGCTGCGAGTTTATGAACAGCGGATTCAGGGTAAACGTGGTGTTGGCCACCGGGGAGGTCAGCCTTATGGTTGGCGCCGTGTTGTCGATGGTAATGGGCACAAAGAAGTGTGATTCGCGCCCCTGGCGGAAAACGAGCATCCGGATGGTGTACTGGCCGTTGAGGTCGCGGACATCATGGGCTGCCAACTGACCGTTGTCGACAGCGGTCGTCCGGGGCAAGCTTATCAGCGTCCACTTGGTAGGATACGCGCCCTCACCAATCTCCAAGAAGAACCGCTCCAAGCCGTACTCAGACACTGAGCCCTGAACTACCAAGACGTCGCGAACATAGGACCCTGGGGTCGGCAGGGTGATGGGCGTGCCGGTAGGACCCGCGCCCGCACTGACCGCCGTGGGCGGACGCTCAATTTCGTTCTCATCCATCCACTCATCCGCCTCAGGCGGAAGCAAGAGGAACACCCGCTCCTCGATGTCTTCCGGCGGCGTGTTGTCACTGGCCAGCAGGCCATTGATCCTATCGATCTTGAAAAGCTGATAGAGATTGTCCTTTTCAGTGGGGACATGCCCCTTCACAAAGATCTCCTCCCTTTCCTCCTGGCAGTGTTCGGTGGGCAACAAACCGGACGGCACGCAGACCGTGGCCGTCACGATGTTCGGCGGGCGCTGGAACTCGCTAATGGGCGTGCCCTCGAGCGCACGGTTCATGAAGTTGAGCCAGATGGGCCCCGTAGTGGTGCCGCTGAAGCCTCCGGTGAGCTCAGTGTTATCAGAGTTGCCCATCCACACACCCACCGCCAGCTCTGGCGTGTACCCCATGGTCCAGAAGTCCCGCAGATCCTCAGTGGTGCCGGTTTTCACTGCGGCGGGCCGCTCGCCCTCCAATGTGAGGGAATTGCCGAAGACGGGCGCCCTGGCTTCATTGTCCGACAGGATATCTGTGACGAGGTAGGTATACTCCGGCGGGACAATCTGCTTGGTCTGCGGCTCCTTAAACTCCTCCAGGATGTTGCCGTCCACGTCGGTGACTTTCAGGATGGCAACGGGATCGATGCTCCGGTGGCCCAGCCGGCGCTCGTCAGGCGGGACAGGCACGCCCGCCATCAGCCCCTGGTTGGCGAACACGCTGTAGGCGTAGGTATGGTCGAGCAGCTTGACCTCGCCGCCGCCCAGAGTGAGTGAGAGGCCGTACCAGCCGGCGCGGTTTAGACCGGTGATGCCCATCTTGTGAGCAGTGCGTAGAACCTCATGAATGCCAGTGAACTGGATGGTCCTGATGGCTGGGATGTTCATCGAGTTGGAGAAGGCTTGCCGAAGCGATACCGCCCCGTTCTCTGACTCGTCAAAGTTTTCGGGAGTGTAGAGCGGATTGATGCCGTCATCGATGGTGATGGGAACGTCGAGCAGCATAGTTGCAGGATTCCAGCCCTGCATGAACGCGGTGAGGTAGGTGAACGGTTTGAATGAAGAGCCTGGTTGGCGCTCCGCAGTGGCAAGGTTCACCTGCCCGTCTATGGAAGAATCGAAATAGTCGGCGCTTCCCACCATCGCGAGGATCTCGCCCGTCTCCGGAACAATAGCGACTAGCGCGGCGTTGTGGGCGTTTATCTCTTCCGATTTCGTCACTTGGTCACTGACGATCTGCTCGCCCATTTCCTGTAGGTCGAGATCCAGGGTGGTAGTTACTTCAAGACCACTCTGATAAATAGTGCGGGCGCCATACGTCTCTAGCAACAGTTCGCGGACGTACACGACGAAGTGGGGCGCTTTAATATCGAACTTGGCGGCTTTGTATTCCAGCCTCAGATTTTTTGCGGCATTGGCTTCGTGCTGGGTGATGAACTCCTGGCGCACCATGAGATCCAGCACGGCGTGCTGCCGCTGCTTGGCGGCTTCCAGATTGAGCAGCGGGGAATGGCGTGACGGCGCCTGAGGGAGGCCGGCCAGCATTGCGGACTCCGCTAGGTTAAGGTCCCGGGCCGACTTGGAGAAGTAGCTCTGTGCCGCCGCTTCGATACCATAGCTGAGATTGCCGTAGTTGATCTCGTTGAGATAGAACTCCAGGATCTGGTCTTTGGTGAAACGCCGGGTGAGCTCAATAGAGAGCGCGGCTTCCTTGATTTTCCGGACCAGGCTTATCTCGGCCCGTTCCTCCTCCGGAATGAAAACGTTCTTCACCAACTGCTGGGTGATGGAGCTCCCGCCGGAAACCACCTCCTGGTTACTCACGTAGTCCCAGGCGGCCCGCATGATGCCGCGGATATTGATGCCCTGGTTCTCGTAGAAATCGGCGTCTTCCGTCGCTATAGTGGCCTGGAGCAGGTAGGGCGATATATCGTTCAGCGGCACCGTGGTGCGTCGGCCGAACTGGGGGTCGAAGAGCTCGTAAAGGATGCGGCCGCGCCGATCATAGATCTTCGCGGTGCGCGCCACCTCTCGAGTGGCAATAGTTTCCGGTGACGCAAGCTCCTGGGTGATGTAGGAGTAGCCGGCAAAGGCGACGCCGCCACCCAAGAGCACTGTCAGAATGCTGATGGCTACGAAAATGCCCAAGAAGGCGGCGAATAGCCTTGTGAACCTTACCATGACGTTGGGGCCGCTCTGCCGCGTACGCCTGCGTCCTCGTCTCTGGGTCAACCGTCGATTAGCCATACCCGCCGCTTACTCCGACACCTTTTGCAGTACGAGGAAATGAGACAGCCCAAAGACGCGCAGGGGCGTCCGTTCCGCCCAGTAACATGCGCGGCGCAGCAGTCCGCCCAGTTTAGGGCGTCGTGCGACTACGTTGTCGAAACCGGGGTACACGTACGTGTGCGCAACCTCCTGCGCCCCCTGGTTACGCCACAACCGGGTCAGGTCGCCGGTGCGGTAGGCGCGCACGTGGGGCACGAAGATACGCCGGATGACATCCGGGAACCAGTTAATGAAGGGCAGCAGGCGGAAGACGAAGCGCTTGCCCAGGTAAAAGCCGTGGGTTTCGAAGAAGTAGAGGCGATTGGGGACGTAGATCACCACATGCCCGCGGGGACGGAGCACCCGCAACGCCTCTCGGACGGTGAGGGCATCATCATCCACGTGCTCCAGCACTTCATGGAGGAACACCACGTCGAAGGAGGCATCCCGGAACGGGAGGTTTTCACCACGGGCAACCGAGAGGTTGGGGATAGCCTGACTGCCCTGGAGTACCCGATCAAACTCAAGGTCCACGCCCCAGACCGTGGGGCTAAACTCACGGAACTTGCGGACGTACATGCCCACGCCACAGCCGATGTCCAGAATACGTTTACCGGTAAGTGGCACGTGCTGATTGACCAACGCTAGGCGCCGGTCTTGCCCGTAACGCCATACATAACTCGGATGGCCCCTGCGGGCGGCCATCTCAGGCTGCTGATGCGTCACTACATTACTCATTACTTTGATTATACTACTCTCGACTGGTAGGGCTTGTTACAAGCAAGTGATACAATAACCCCGCTGAAGCCGCTAGATTTGTAACACTAGCGAGGTCTCTGATAAGGAGAACCACCACTTTGGAAGTCCGCTTAGTCAGGCTCACCAAACACTTTGGGCAAGTGGTGGCGCTCGACAACCTCAGCCTTGACGTGCATTCCGGGGAGTTCATGGTAATTGTGGGCACCTCCGGCAGCGGCAAGACCACGCTACTGCGGGTCATTGCCGGGCTGGAATCGCAGGACAGCGGCCACGTTTACCTGGGGGACACGTGGGCCAACTCCGTACCTGTGGGCAAACGTAACGTACAAATGATATTTCAGAACTACGCGCTGTGGCCGCACATGCAGGTGTACGACGCGAAAAAGTTCACGAACATCAGTTTCCCACTAAAAGTACGCGAATGGGCCACGGACCGCATCGCCACCTGGGTGCGGGGGATCGTAGACCGGGTAGGCCTTGAAGATCAGCTCTTCACGCGCAAACCGGACCAGCTTTCGGCCGGTCAGCGGCAGCGGGTCGCGCTCGCCCGGGCCATGACCACCTCACCTAAGGTGTTTCTGATGGATGAGCCTATCACCAATCTGGACCCGCCCAGCCGGGTGCGGGTACGTGAAGAGATCAAGCGGTTGCACAACGAATTGGGCGCCACCACGCTGTACGTCACCCATAACATGGCCGATGCGTTTGAAATGGGCGACCGCATCGCCATGATGCATGACGGGAAGGTCCTTCAGGTTGGTACCAGGAAGGAGTTGCAGGACAGCCCGGTCAATGACTACGTGCGGGAATTTGTGCATAGCTATTAGTGGTAAGTAGTGAGTGACTGATGAACATTGTTGAAGTCGGCTATCGCAGTGAGGGCGCACACCAGTGGCTGGCGCGCCTGTACCAGCCGGAGGGGTCTGGCCCCTTTCCGGTACTGGTAGACGTGCACGGCGGCGCCTGGAACGGCGGCGACCGGATGAGCGACGATTTCATGAACCTACGGCTGGCGGGCAGCGGCATCCTAGTGATGGCCATCGACTTTCGGCTGGCGCCGGCGCATCCCTATCCGGCCCAGGCTCAGGACGCGAATTACGCGTTTCGTTGGGCCAAAGCCCACGCCGCCGAATACCATGGCGACCCCGCCAGCGTGGGCGCGCTAGGCGCGTCCAGCGGTGGTCACACGGTACTGTTGAACGCACTACGCCCCCTCGATCCGCTGTACGCTGCGCTACAGCTAAACGAAACTACAAATGTTGACGCCTCGGTGGCGTATGCCGTCTCAATGTGGGGGGTGCTGGACTCGCACCAGCGCTACGTCTATGCCAAGGAACACCGACCGGACCTCCAGACGAACACCGAGGCCTATTTTGCCGATGAGGAAGAGATGCGCCGGGGCAGCCCTCAGGGTGTGTTGGACCGCGGCGAGTCCCAGGCGCTGCCACCGGTGTTGGTAATCTACGGCACGGCGGACGCCAATGTGCCCACGGCCATCCCGGAGCGGTTTATCGAAAGCTATGGGCAAGCTGGCGGCGCGGTGGAATCGGAGCGGTTCCCCGGCATCCCCCACGGCTTCGCCAACCGGCCTGGTCCAGCTACTGACCAAGCGTTGGAACGAGTGGTTGACTTTGTGCTTCGCCATGGGGCCACGAGCGCACGTACTACCATTTAACGAACACGAACTGGCAACTCAGGAGGGGTCATGCAGCAGGGACTGCACGTCATGGACAGCGACCTCCACGTGATTGAGGTCGGCTTCGACTACACCAACTACTTAGAGGAACCGTACCGGGCGCGGGCGCCCAAGTACATGGGCCTTGCCAAGACGAACTTCCCGTGGTGGATGGTGGGCAGCCAGCCCATTCCGCCCTGGGCCACAGAAGAGGCGGTGGTTGGGCCGCAGAACTTTCTTGATGAGAAGTCCGAGCACATCTACGGCGGGTTGCGGGACCGTGGCTTTGACTGCGAGGCGGCATTGTGGGCCATGGACCAAGAGGGCATTGACCTCGCAGTCCTGTACCGCACCTTCGCGCACATGGTGGTTTCGATAGATGACCTGGAGCCGGACTACGCCGCGGCGCTCTGCCGAGCGACGAACAACTGGCTGGCGGACTATTGCCAGCTCAACCCCACCCGCATCAAGCCAGCAGCCATCCTCTCGCTCCACGACCCAGAGCTGGCGGCGGCGGAAGCGGAGCGGGCGGTGAAAGAGAGGGGCCACGTGGCGGTGGTGCTGCTACCCATGCCGGTAAATGGCCGCTATCTCCACGCCCCGGAGTGCGACGTCCTATGGCAGACCATCGAGCGGCTGGGCGTGCCACTGGCCTTTCACGGCACCAGCGGAGGCGCGTCCCGGGACTACGTGTCCAACCGCTTCTGGGGGCATCCCAACTACCGCACCCTGAACCACTCGGTGTCCTTCCCGTTGGAGTTGATGATGGCTATGGGGGCCATGACTGTGGGCGGCGTGCTGGAACGCTTCCCGAAAATGCGGGTGGGCTTCCTGGAGGGCAACTGTAGCTGGCTGCCCTGGTGGCTGGACCGCCTGGACGGCCAGTGGAAGAAGTACGGCGGCGGCGAACGCACCAAGCTGAACGCCACACCCAAGGAGTACTTCCTCCGCCAGTGCTTCATCGGCAGCGACGTGGACGAGGAGCTGATCCGGGTGGTGGTAGACGAGCTAGGCGACGACAACATCGTCATCTCCACGGATTATCCTCACGCCGACAGCGAGTTCCCCTATGCGACGCAGGAGTTCATCGGGCTGCCGGGGCTAGGCGCCGAGTCAAAGCGCAAGATCCTGTGGGACAACTGCCTGCGGTTGTACGGTTTCGACCTAGAGACCATGAACACGCAGTTCCAGGCGGTAGAAAGCTAGTGGGACGCTAGTAGAAAGCCAGGCCTCAGCCCTATTGCGCCCTTCCTCCTTTAGAGGGAAGGGCGCTTCTTAGCCCTTTGCTCAGTTAACCGCCCCCCGGCCTTGCGACGGAGCCATGAGGTGGCCCGCAGGTAGTTGGCCCAGTACGTTTGGTGCGGTCCGTAGTCCTCGGCGATACGGCGCACGTCCTCGGTGGTGGTAACCTCTCGGCTGCCGTAGACCTCGGCCGCCGCGCGCAGCAGCGTGCTGTCGATACCGAGCGGGCCTTCAGTGCGGCCGAAGCCCTGGTTCAGCACAAATCCGGCCGACCAGGGGCCGATGCCGGGGATGCTCAATAACCACGCCATCGCCGCTTGGTAGTCACCCGTCCGCAAAGCTGGCTCATCGGCCACCATGAAGGCGCGGGCCACCTCTTGCACGTAGATGGCCCGCCGCTCATTCTTGATGAGCCAGTGGAGATATGCCGGGTCCGCCGCCGCGATCTCCAGCGGCCCTGGGAACGCCCAGTGCTCCTGTCCCTCCACTGCCACGCAGCGCCCGAAGGCTCTGGTGAGCGCGCGCCGCATCGCGCCCGCGATGGACATGTGGTTATGCTGCGTGAGCACGGCCCAGCAGGCCGCCTCGAAGGGAGAGAGCAGCTTCAGGCGGTGGTAGCCGTAGAGCTGGTGTACTACGGCCAGGAACTCCTGGTCCTGCTGGGCCAGGCTGTACAGCGGCCGCAGGTGATCGCTAAGACCGAGGAAGAAATCGATGCGCTCGTGGGCGGCGGCTTCTCCAGCACGGGTGATCGGCTGCGGCGCGTAGAGCGTAGCGGCGAGTTCGGGAGCTTCAGGCGTGCCGCTCCAGTCCACTCGGAAGGCCACCGGCACATCGTCTACCAACAGGGCTTTGGTGAGCGACGTATCGGTGAGGGTATGGTCGCCGCGCATCGCCCCCGAGGAGCGGAGTAACGCGCAGGTGTGGGCGAAGTCGAAGGGCGGCGCGGCACGCAGCGCGCGGGTGCGGACGTGAGCGGTCATGGGGGTAGTATAGCGCGAGCGCTTGCCCCGTCCCCAAGCCTTACCCTCCGGCCCCGTTCCACTCCCTGCGACACGCTCGGGACAGGCGCTGGCACTCCCCGTGCACTACTTGCCACTAACGGCTCACCACCGCCTGGCAACGCCTGATAGCCCGCGGCTACCCGTTACCCGCTACCCGCTACCCGCTACTTCTTCCCGAAGTGTGGCATCACTTCTTTAGCAAAGGTGGTGAGTTGCGCCATGAACTCCTTGGCGGGCACGCCTTCCGGCCAATGAATCATCACGTGCTCCAGGCCGGGGAACTCCTCCTCGTAGGCCTTGAGCTCTTTGACCACCAGGTCCGGGGGGCCGCACAGCCAGGCGCGTTGGTGAATGCCGTCCTCGATAGTGGGCTGGTGGGCGGGTGCGCCGGGCGTTCCCCAAGTGCGGCCATTCTCGTCGGCGTAGCGCACGAAGCCGAAGGGGGCGAACCACTTGTAGCGCTCATCGTGATAAGGGCGCACGCCCTCCATCGCCTGCTGCTGGGTCGGAGCAATGTACATGCCCAAACCTAGGCAGAGGTCCTGGCCTAGGGCCAGCGTGCGGCCGGCCTTTGCCGCCTCATCTTGGTAGGTGTGGAACACGTCCCGGGTGATCCTGTCGCCGTTCAAGGTCACCATGCCCTTGATCCCCCGCTGCGCAATGTAGGGGAGCGTCCTCCCACTGGCAATGGGCTGCCAGATCTCCACGGGCAGATACTTGGGCCGAGGGATGAGGGTAATGTCGGTGGGGACGTAATCCCGGAAGGGAACGGGGGCTGGGAGAGTGTAGTACTTGCCCTGATGGCTAAAAGACTCCTGGTTGAAGGCCTTTAAGATGATCTCCATCTGCTCTTCGAAGATCTCTCGGTTGGCGACGGTGTCGAGCAACGGGCCGCCCAGGGTCTCCACCTCCCGGGTCTGGTAGCCGCGGCCTACGCCAAAGATGACGCGCCCGTCGGTGAGGTGGTCGGCCAGGGCATAGTCCTCAGCCAAGCGGATGGGGTGCCACATGGGCGTGACGTTGAAGGCGCAGCCCAGCTTGAGCTGCTGAGTGCGGGCCGCCAAATAGGTGCCCCACAGGATAAGGTTGGGGATGACCTCGTAGCCCTCCCGCTGGAAGTGGTGCTCGGCGCCCCATAGCGCGTAGAACCCCAGCTCGTCCATGTGCTGGGCCACGTCCAGCGACATGCCGTAGGCCTCGGCGATCTTCTCGTTGGGGTAGTTGCGCTCGTTCGCGGGCGTGCCATTCAGTCCGATGTTGTCCAGCTCGACAAAGCCGACGTAGAGCACCGAGAACTTGTCGATCATGACGTGCCTCCTGCCGCAGGGGAGTATGTTGGAGTGATTATACGAAAGGCGGGGGCGGAAGGCATCTTTTTGGAGGGGTGGACTATCTCCCCCTCTTAGCGGGAGCCGTAGAGAGTCGGCCTACTAAGTGCGGTACGCGCCGGGAGAAGGGATACTTAATCTTCCCTTCGAGTTGAATTGAGATAAGGGGAAAGGGTTCGTGACGGTTGGCGGCTGAGCGCCGCTACCGCCCGCTCGGCGGGTCGTCGTCCTGGCGGAAGAACTCCTCGACGCTGCGGAGGATGTCGTCGCTCTGGAGCGGTTCGCCGGAGGCGGGGCGTTCTCCGGAGGGGAGATCGGCCGGGGCGGCCTGTTCGAGCTGGCCTACGTATTCGCGCAACTGCGGATTCTCCTTCAGCGCCTCGTTCACCTGCTGGGTGAGCTCGAAGCCCCGCTTCATCAACGGCTGGATGTCCACTGAGACCTTGCATAAGGCGGTGAGCCGCCAGAGCACTTGGTGCCAGACCTTGGGGTTGGCGGTCTGGATGTAGTGGGGCGCCCGTCCCCAGATGCTAGCCGCAGGAAGGCCCCGCTCCTGGGCAGCCATCATGAGCGCGGTAATGATGCCGGTGGGGCCGAAGTAGCTGGTGGGGGTGACGTTCATACGCTCTAGCTCCGCCAGCAGCTCCTGGTTGGGCGAGGTGCCGGAGCACTGGACGTCGCCCGTGTGGGAGACCGAGTCGTAGAGGCCGCCCACGGCGCAGAGGCGGCTAACGCCCAGTTCCGCGGCCAGGTCTAGCACCGTGCGGGTGTAGGTGGGCCACTTGAGGTCCGGCTCCGATCCCAGCAGCAGCACTAGGTCCCTGGGGGCGTCCGGGTTCACCCAGTAGAAGAACTCGGTGGCGGGGTAGGTAAAGCTGCGCACCTTTCCCTTTTCGATGGCCACCTTGGGACGGGTGCTGGTGTACTTGAAGAACTCCTCGCCTTCCAGCTCAGCGAACTTGTGCGCCCGCAGCTTATCCCGCAGGTACTTCACGCTGCCAGTGGACACCTCGGCCGCGTCGGTCCAGCCGCCCAGGCCAATGACGAGGCTAGGGCTGCGGAGATCGGGGACGTCGGCAGTGCGGCGGAGCAGGTCAGGCATAGGGACCTCTCAATAGGGGTTCGGAGTGCGTGCGCACAGTATAGCAGGTTCGGCGAGGATGGTTCTGAGAGGGGACGGTGAGCACCTAATCTGCATAATAGCAAGTGCGGTAAAGCGAAGAACCTCACGGACGCCATGAAGAGCACCACGCACGGCTGCTATAATTTATGCGTATCACGGTTATCTTTTCTGAGGGTTCATGCAACACTTCTCTCCCGCCTCCAACTTCACGCCGCCCACCTTTCAAGACTTGAGGATGCGGATGCGCGCCCTGAGCGTATATCGCGATGTGCTTGATGACGACATTGGCGATCGGGTCGCCAACCTCTTGACCTACCTCTCTCAGTGGGAGGAGTTGGACGAGCCGGACGACGAGGCGGTGGACAACTTTGCCGGGCTGGTAGATATGCTGCTGGAGGAGGCCACTCACGCGGTGGGCCATCCGATGGGCGACCCCTGGCAGAACTATCTGCTGGACCGGGTACTAACGGCCGAGAACCTCTTCTCTGAAGCGGCGGAGCGGCGTCGCAGCGATGCGCTTGGCCCCGGTTTTCAGAAGCGGGTGCAGGAGGAACTGCGAACGCTCCAAGGCCTGTACGAACTCTCCCTGAACCGCTGGCAGCAGGCGGTGGCGCGGGCCTGCCCGGACTGGGAGACGCGTCTGCGACAATTGTGGCCGGAGTGGGAGCCCATACCATCCGGAGTGTCGGGCGCGCAAACGGCCCGCCCTGCGGGCGAAACGCTGAAGGTGCGGCTGGCGGAGTCGGAGGACTGGGGCGCGCTGCTGGAGCAGCTGGCCGGGCATTACGCGTCGGCAGGCACGGGGATCTTCGGGCAGTACTGGGCCTTCCGCTGGGTGCTGCGGGAGCACGGAGGCGAGTTGGAGGGCGTGGAGCACCCCGATCCCATCCGGGTGGCCGACCTAGTGGGCTACGACCAGGAGCAGGAGGCGGTGCTGCGAAATACCCGGCACTTTGTGGCGGGCGCGCCGGGCAACAACGTGCTGATCTACGGCGACGCGGGCACCGGCAAGTCGTCGTTCGTGAAGGCGCTGCTCAACGAGTTCGGGCCGGCAGGGCTACGACTGGTGGAGGTGCCCAAGGAGCGGTTAATAGACTTCCCCAACATCTCCCACGCGTTGCGGGGGCGGGCTGAGCGCTTCATCATCTTTGTGGACGACCTCTCCTTTGAGGAGAGCGAGACCGAGTACAAGGCCCTCAAGGCGCTGCTGGAGGGGAGCGTCGAGGCGCGGCCGGACAACGTGCTGGTGTACGCCACCTCCAACCGGCGGCACCTCGTGCGGGAAAACTTCGGCGACCGGGCAGACCCCGGCTCGGAAGACATTCATCCCTTCGAGTCGATGCAGGAGAAGATATCCCTCTCGGAGCGGTTTGGGCTGCGGGTGGCTTTCCTTTCGCCGGAGCAGGAGCGCTACCTCACCATCGTGCGGTCGTTAGCGGAGAACGAAGGGGTAGCGCTACCCGAAGACGCCCTACGGCAGCGGGCGTTGCAGTGGGCCCAGTGGCAGCATGGCTTCTCAGGGCGGACGGCGCGGCAGTTCGTGAACGACCTCATCGGCGCGCTGGCCGAGGAGCGTTCGGGCGGATAAGGCCGTGCCCGAACTACGCACTGCGACGCGGCGACGAGGACGGTAGCGTATGATCGTCGATTTCCACGTCCACGTCTTCCCGCCTCAGATCAAAGCCGACCGCTCCTCATATCTAGAACGGGACGCGGTCTTCCGCTCGTTATACAGCAACCCAAAGGCAAAGGTCGCAACCGCCGACGACCTGCTGGCGAGCATGGACGCCGCCGGCGTGGACGTGTCGGTGATGCAAGGCTTCGGTTGGGCGACCGATGCGCTCTGCATTGAGCACAACGACTATCTGCTGGAGGCCGCGGCCCGTCACCCCGACCGGCTCATCCCTTTCTGTACGGTGCAGCCGCGCTCCGGTCCGGCTGCTGCGGAGGAGGCGCGCCGGGTTATGGCCGGCGGCGCCCGCGGCCTGGGGGAGCTGCGCCCCGACGGGCAGGGCTACGGACCGGAGGTGTGGGAGGCGGCCAGCCCGCTCGGAGCGCTGGCGCAAGAGCAGCGGCTGCCCCTGCTGTTTCATGCCTCGGAGCCGGTGGGACACACCTACGCCGGCAAGGGACGCATGACGCCGGACGCGCTGTACGCCCTGACTCAAGCGCTGCCAGGGCACCCGCTGGTGCTGGCGCACCTGGGCGGCGGGTTGCCGCTCTACGCCGCCATGCCGGAAGTACGGGAAGCCCTGGCAAATACCTACGTGGACACCGCGGCCTGGCCGCTGCTGTACGGACAGGAGGTCTTCACCGCGCTGGCGGCAGTGTTCGGGACCGAGTACATCCTGTTCGCCTCCGACTACCCGTTGCAGGGACAGGCCCGCGCGGTGGAGCGAATCCGGGCGCTGCCGTTGCCGCCGACTGCCATCCAGGGCATTCTGGGCGGCAACGCCGCACGGTTGCTGGATCTACGGTAGTGGTACAGACGTCCGAGGCGTACAGCCTAACCGCGGCACGGATGCCTTGGACGAGCCTGTCGCGACCCGGTTGCGCCTACTCGACAAGTTGGAAGAACGATGCTGCACCACTTCCCTTACTGTCATTAACCTGCTTGCTGCTGGACTAACCATGGCGGAGGGCGTGTTACGGACCTTTGTAGCCATCCCGCTGCCGGATAAGGCTAAACGGGAGCTGCAAGCGGTCCAGGAGCGCTTACAGCAGGCCGTGGGCGGCCGGGACGTGCGCTGGGTGAACAGCGCTGGGCTGCACCTAACGCTGAAGTTCCTGGGCGACACGCCGTCCGTTAAAGTGACCGCAGTGCTGTCCGCGATGGAAACGGCGACTCAGGGCGTGCCGGCCTTTTCGCTGCTATTGGAGGGCTTGGGCGTATTTCCTAACCCCCGCCGTCCTCGTGTGATTTGGGTGGGAACAAGTGGACAAGTGGACGTGCTTACATGTCTACAAGCACACATCGAGGCGAAGCTGGCCGAGCTGGGATGGCCGGCCGACGCGAGAAGCTTCTCGGCGCACATCACCCTAAGCCGGGTACGGGACGGCGCATCGGCCGGTTTTGTTGAGCGTTTGCAAACTGCGCTTGAGGCCGAGCGCGGTTTCCACGGCGGGGTGGAGATACCCGTGCGCGAAGTAGTGTGCTACCAGAGCACACTGACGCCACAGGGGGCGGTATACGCTCGGCTGGGGGCGGTATCCCTGGATTACTAGGATTGCAAAGCGGCCGGACAGCCAAAAGCTCCGTGACTTTTCCAGATGCAGTGAGGGGAAATGCCGCTCATGGCTTCACGACCGTGAGTCGCACGCAATGCGGCTATAGCGAGATGGACAAGGGGACGATGAGCGGACTCGCCAAGGTGATCGACTTCTTCGGCAACTAAAAGGGAGCTACTCCTCTCCTACCTCGATGAGCACCGCTCCTTCCGCTACCGTGCTCCCAACTGCACAGTGCACTTGTTGCACCACGCCGGCGGCGGTGGCTTGGATCAGGTGCTCCATCTTCATGGCTTCCAGCACAATCAGGGTCTGACGCGCCCGCACCGAGTCGCCCGGCTGCACCAAGATGCGGACCACGGTGGCCGGCATGGGCGCGGTGAGGCCGCGGTGCTGCCCGCGGTGGTGGGCCTGGGCCACGTTATCGAAGCTGGCCGGTCCGATCTTGCGGAAGTGATAAGCCTCGCCCTTCCACCACAGCGCCACGCCACCGGGCACGGGCGCCAGCCACACCAACGTTTGTGCGCCGTCGAGGGTCACCGCGAACCGGCGCTCAGCCACGGCACGGCAGGCGATCTGGAAGCGTTCCGAGCCCACGGTGACTTCCGCAGTACCCGCCGTTGTGCCTTCACCAGCATCTGCAACAGCACCTACGGCGGCCTCATAGGATGCGCCCTGCCAGCCGTAGCGCATGACGCGGCCGCGGCCCGGCTGCCACGGCCCGGCTGCGAGCCACGGGTTGACCTGAACGCCCCCGACTACAGTGGCTGCTTCGAGGGCGGCGGCAACCGCCGCGGCTTGCTCGACCGGTTGGGCTGGAGCTTTCGCTAAGAAATCCGGCAGCAGACGCTGCTCCAAGAGCTGGGTGGTGAGGCGCCCGTTGGCGAGCTCCCTGTTGCCCGCGATCCAGCGCAGCAAGGGGAGGTTGGTGGACACCCCCAGCACTGCGTACTGCTCCAGCGCCCGGCGGGTGCGCTCAACGGCTTCCGCACGGGTGTCACCGTATACGATGAGCTTACCCAGCATGGCATCGTAGTACTGGCTCACCGAGCGTCCGGTGGCGAATCCCACGTCGTTGCGGAGGCCGACCCCGGTGGGCGGCTCAAAGAGCGCTAGGGTGCCCGGCGCCGGTGCGAAACCCTGCGCGGGGTCCTCAGCGTAGATCCGGCACTCGATGGCGTGGCCCCGCAGCCGCACATCCTTTTGGACGATGGCCAGCGGCTCGCCCTGGGCAATGCGGAGTTGCTGCTGCACTAGGTCGACACCGGTCACCAGTTCGGTCACCGGGTGCTCCACTTGGAGCCGGGTGTTCATTTCGAGAAAATAGAAGCCACCCGTGGCATCCAGCAGGAACTCCACGGTGCCGGCGTTCACGTAGTTGATGGCCTGCGCCAGCTTCACAGCCGCTGTCTCCAGCCCCGCGCGGGTGGCTCTGGCGAGACGGGGCGCGGGCGCTTCCTCGATAACCTTTTGGTGACGCCGCTGCAAGGAGCACTCCCGTTCGCCCAGGGCAATAACGTGGCCTTGGTGGTCAGCCAGCACCTGCACTTCAATGTGGCGAGGCCCCTCCAAGTAGCGCTCCAGCAGCAAGCGGCCGTCCCCGAAGGCGGACGTCGCTTCCCGCCGTGCTGCGGCCAGCGCATCGGCCAGCGCGTCGGGGCCTTCCGCCACCCGCATGCCGCGCCCACCACCACCAGCCGCGGCCTTCACCAGCAGCGGGTAGCCGATCCGCGCCGCCTCTTGGGTCAGCCGCCTATCGGTCTGCGCCCGGCCATGGTAGCCGGTCAGCACCGGCACGCCGATATGCTCGGCGAAGCGCTTGGCGGCGGCCTTGTCGGCCATGGCGCGGATAGCCTTAGCCGGTGGTCCGATAAATACTATGTCCGCCGCGGCGCAGGCCTCGGCGAGCGCCGGGTTCTCGGACAGGAAACCATAGCCAGGGTGCAGCGCGTCGGCGCCGGTTGCCTTGGCGGCGTCGATGATGGCGGCCAGATTGAGGTAGCTGGCTCCTGCGGGCGGCGGGCCGATGCACACTGCCTCGTCCGCGGCCGCGACGTGCAGAGCGTCCTGGTCAGCTTCCGAGTAGACCGCCACGGTAGCAAGGCCGAGGTCACGGCAGGCGCGGGCGATCCGGATGGCAATCTCGCCGCGGTTGGCAATGAGGACTTTACTGAACAACGGTACTCGTTAGGTGAGCTGTGCTCTGGATAGTGATCTCGTTCCCTGTGGGAGAGGATTATGGTGGGGGATAGCTTGACGCATGTCCCAAACACGTTGCACGGCAGCTTCCGCCTCACCGAAGACCTGATTATTCCGGAACCGCAGCACCTGAAAGCTTTGGCGTTGTAACCAGGCTGTGCCAGCCATAGCACCGGCCTCCCGTTCTAAGTATTGTCCTCGTCCAGTGTGACGATAAGCCTCTGCTCAAGGCAACTGTAGCCGATCCTATAGCAACCCAATAGTCGTTGCCGTTGCAACTGGTGCCGCTCAGTTGCAGCCAATGCAGGAGCCGCAACGAGGAATGAGTACGGTCACATCCGGAACACGCCGAAAACGGTGTCCGGGATTGGCGCATTGAGCGATGCCGCGATGCCGAGGCCGAGCGCAGTACGCGTGTCCATCGGGTCCAAGATGCCGTCGTCCCAGAGGCGGGCGGTGCTGTAGTAGGGGCTGCCCTCCGCCTCGTACTGCTCCAAGAGGGGCGCTTTGAACCGCTCCTGCTCCTCAGGCGTCATGTCCCGGCCCTGGGCGTGGAGGTTGTTCAGTCGGACGGTGAGCAGGACGTTGGCCGCCTGCTGGCCGCCCATCACCGAAATGCGGGCGTTGGGCCACATCCATAGCAGCCGGGGTGAGTAGGCCCGCCCACACATTGCGTAGTTCCCCGCCCCGAAGGAGCCGCCCACCACTACAGTGAACTTGGGCACTTCGGCGCTGGCCACAGCGGTGACCATCTTGGCGCCGTCCTTGGCGATGCCAGACTGCTCGTAACGCTTGCCGACCATGAAGCCGGTGATGTTCTGGAGGAAGAGCAGCGGGATCTTGCGCTGGGCGCAGAGCTCGATAAAGTGTGCCCCTTTAACCGAACTTTCCGAAAAGAGGATGCCGTTGTTGGCAACGATACCCACCGGGAAGCCCATGATCCGGGCAAATCCGCACACCAGCGTTGTCCCATAGAGCGCCTTGAACTCGTGAAAGCGGCTGTCGTCCACCAGGCGGGCAATGACCTCCCGCACGTCGAAGGACTTGCGAAGGTCGGTGGGGACAATGCCATAGAGCTCGGCAGGGTGGTAACGTGGGGGCCGGGAGGGCGTGAGCGCCCAGGGCAGGGTATGCCGACGGTGCAGGTTGGCCACCGCGCTGCGGCAAAGGGCCAGGGCGTGCTCGTCATTGACGGCAAAGTGGTCGGCTACACCGGAGAGCTGAGTGTGCACCTCGGCGCCGCCCAATTCCTCAGCGCTTACCACCTCGCCCGTGGCGGCCTGGACCAGCGGCGGCCCGCCAATGAAGATGGTACCGGTGCCTTGGACAATGATGGTCTCGTCGCTCATGGCGGGCACGTAGGCGCCGCCGGCGGTGCAGGACCCCATCACCGCCGCGATCTGGGGGATGCCCTTGGCCGACATGCGGGCCTGATTGTAAAAGAACCGCCCAAAGTGATCTCGGTCAGGGAACACCTCCGCCTGCATGGGCAGAAAGGCGCCGCCAGAGTCTACAAGGTAGATACAAGGCAGGTGGTTCTGCTCAGCGATCTCCTGGGCGCGTAGGTGCTTTTTAATAGTTAGCGGGTAGTAGCTGCCACCCTTGACCGTAGCGTCGTTGGCGATGATGACGCACTCCTGTCCCGCCACCAGTCCGATGCCGGTGATGATGCCGGCGGAGGGCGCCTCGTTGTCGTACAACTCCCAGGCCGCTAGGGGGCTCAGTTCCAGGAATGGGGTGTCGGCATCGATGAGGCGCTGGATGCGCTCCCGCACAAAGAGCTTGCCCCGCTCAGTGTGCCGGCGTACTGCTTCAGCGCCGCCGCCGGCTTCTACCGTGTGCAAGTGGTCCCGGAGCTGCTGCGTAAGCTCCAGATACAGCGTACGGTTCTGCTGATAGTCCGGACTGCTGGGGTCCACCTGACTGGTGAGCACCGGCAGAGCATCCAACGTGGACGCGCCTGCAACCGCGTTTAGGGCGTCGGCATCGTAGGGGGTGGGCTTAAGCATAGTTAGCGGTCTCCTAGGCTGCCGGGGCACTCTTATATACGCTAGTGACTTCTATTATTCCACTATTCCACAACTGAGCAAGCAAAAGGTTAAAGCAAAGGCCTCTAGAGCGTTTCTAGAGGCCTGCATTAGGTCTGCGTGATGTCTTAAACTTGGTAGCGGAGGAGGGATTTGAACCCCCGGCCAAGGGCTTATGAGTCCCCTGCTCTACCACTGAGCTACTCCGCCACACAGGTTGCTCTACTGTTATACCAGCAACGGGGGGTCGGTTCAACCCTGCTGCATTGACACCTGCGGTGGGCTGGCGTACTATTGGCCTTGCTCTCTGCCGTATTGTCAGAGGTCTTTTATGCGGCCCCGTGGTGTAGCGGCCAAACATGCCACCCTGTCACGGTGGAGATCGTGGGTTCGAATCCCATCGGGGTCGCCATTATAGCTACAAAGCCTCCTCAGTAATGGGGAGGTTTTTTTCGGGCGTGCTCTTCCCGTTTCCAGGTCAGCGATAGTGCCTTACCGGTTGCGGACACGAACGTAACGCCCTCATCCTCGCCCAGTCTACGGGCGGGTCTACGGTAACAGGAGGGGCGTGAAGTCCGTGGAGATGAGCACGTTCTCTAGCGAGCTTACTTCGACCATTGGCTCTAGCTCCACGGTGAGGAATAGATCCTGGTCGTTATTCTCTATCTTGGAGATCAGGCCAATGGGGATGCCTTTCGGAAAGCCGCCGCCAAGGCCTGAGGTGAGCACGACGTCACCCTCCTGGATATCGGCCCTACTTTCGACAAACCCGAGGGCCATCAAACCAGCCGCACGGCCGGTCACTACCCCCTGAGCCCGGGATCGCTGGAGCAGCGCGTTTACCGCGCTGCTGGGGTCGCTGGTCAGGAGCACCTTACTGGCCTGAGGCGTTACTTCCACGATCCGGCCCAACAGCCCGTTTTCCGTGACTACGATGTTGCCGATCTGTACCCCCTGTGTCGAACCCCGATCCAGTAGCACGGACTGCACCAGCGGGTTAGGATCGTGGGCAATGATGGTGGCGGGCAGATACTCACCGCCGGGGTTAGTCTGCTGGTAGTTAAGGAGCGCCCGGAGCTGTCGGTTCTCTTGGCCCGCCTCCTGGAGGCTGATGACCTCCCGTTTCAGCAATTCGATCTCGACGCGGAGAAGCCGGTTCTCTTCGTACGCCTGGCCGGCTACAGTGAGGAAGGTAGTGATGGCTTCGATCCGGTTACCGAGGCCGGTAAGCAACCCCTGGACCGGGCTTAGCACCATTGTGCCGGGGGTCTTCAATACGGTAGGGATGTCGCTCCGGGCGAAGGCCACGGAAAGTACTCCAGCGCTGAGTAGGATACCGAGCCAGAGGAGCCACCGGCTGCCCACTATCACTCATCCCCAGTTACTAGCGCCAACCGGTTGGCGCTAGCGGCCTGTTGTTGGCGGTTTTCGATAGCTTAGCTGCGCCAGGACAGTGCTGAGCCGGTCCAGCTCTTCCAGCACTTCGCCGGTACCGCGTACCACGCAACTCAGCGGGTCATTGGCAACGTAGACCTGGAACTTGGTTTCCTGGGAGAGACGTCGGTCCATCCCCTCCAGCAATCCGCCACCGCCAGCCAGGGCGATGCCCCGCTCCATAAGATCGGCCACTAGTTCGGGCGGCGTCCGCTCGATTGTGTCGCGCACGGCCGCCAGGATCCCGTTGATGGACGCTGAGAGAGCATCTCGGATCTCGATGGTGCTCAGCGTGGCCACCCGGGGTAACCCGGTCACCAGATCCCGTCCCCGGACCTGCACCTCCCGCTCTTCCCGTAGAGGGTAGGCGCTACCCGCCTCCATCTTGATCTGCTCTGCGGTTCGCTCGCCAATTAGTAGGTTATGGTTAGCCCTTACTGCATTTATAATGTTCTGATCCATCGCGTCGCCAGCCACCCGGAGCGAGGCGCTGGCAACAATGCCGCCCAAGGAGATGACCGCGACCTCGGTAGTACCGCCGCCGATGTCTACGATCATGGTGCCGCTGGGATCCATCACCGGCAGGGTGGCGCCAATGGCGGCCGCCATTGGCTCTTCGATAAGGTAGCACGCCCGCGCCCCGGCGTTGAGGCTGGCGTCATGCACGGCACGGCGCTCCACCTCGGTGACGCCGCTGGGGATGCCGATGACGACTCTGGGACGGGGAATCAGGAAGCCGTTTTGCTGATGCACCTTGTGGATGAAGTAAGCCAGCATCCGCTCGGTAGTGTCAAAGTCGGAGATGACGCCGTTCCGCAATGGCCGCACGGCGACGATACGGGACGGTGTGCGGCCCACCATCTGCCTAGCTTCGGCGCCTATAGCTTGGACTTTGCGGGTTTCTCGGTCAATGGCTACCACGGAAGGCTCGTCTATAACGATGCCTTTCCCCTTCACCATAACCAGCGTGTTGGCGGTGCCAAGATCGATGCCGATATCGTAGGAAAACAGCCCCAACAGGGCATTAATCGGGTTAATCAAGAATGCCTCCGTGCCTCGGTGGCAGGGCGCGCTAAAATAGCGTGGTCAATGATGCTAATAGTAGGATTATAGCATGATTCAGGCGTGCTGACTCGCCTGAGCTAACATATCAAGAAACTCGGTTTCGCTGATCTGGGGGATGCCCAGCTGCGTGGCCCGCTCGGCTTTGGAGCCGGCATCCTCTCCCGTCACCACGTAGCTAGTCTTACGGGTCACACTGCCGCTAGCCTTGGCGCCCAGCTCTTTTGCCAAACTCTCAGCAGCGGGACGGGTGAACCGCTCCAGCCGGCCGGTGAAGACGAACTCCAGCCCGGCCCAAGGCGTGGCCTTCGGCTCGGTACGAGCCGCCTCCAGCACCACACCCGCTTCCCTGAGCTTCCGCACTATCTCACGGTTCTGCTCGTAATCGAAGTACTCGACAATGCTCTCTGCCACCTTGGGGCCAATGCCATCCACCCGCATCAGATCCTCCTCCGATGCGTTACCGATGGCATCGATGGAGCCAAAGTGCTTCACCAGCAGCTCGGCGGTTTCCAGCCCCACGTGCCGAATGCCCAGCGCGAACACCACATTTGGCAGCGGCCGGGTACTGCTCCGTTCAATGGCAGTAATGACTTTAGCGGCGCTCTTCTCCCCCATGCGCTCCAGCGCCTCAAGTTGATCGGCCTGGAGCGCATAGATGCCCGCAACGTCCTGGATTAGGTTCTGCTCTAGGAGCATCTTGCACAGGGACTCGCCCATGCCCTCAATGTCCATGGCGCTGCGGGACACGAAATGCTTCACCAACTCAAAGAGTTGGGCCGGACAAGCGCGGTTGGCGCAGCG
Source organism: Dehalococcoidia bacterium (assembly GCA_965261835.1). Taxonomy (GTDB): domain Bacteria; phylum Chloroflexota; class Dehalococcoidia; order SHYD01; family SHYD01. Next base: position 1,650,289 of record OZ253478.1, read on the forward strand.
GGCCATAGCCTCGCCCTCAGGCCGGACGATGGGCGTCCCACACTCCGGGCAGTTGTCCGGCAGATGAAACTCCGGTTGGGCGCCGGTTCGGCGGCTCACCACCGGGCCAACCACTTCCGGGATCACCTCTCCCGCCCGCTGGACGATAACGGTATCGCCGATGCGAATATCCTTGCGGCGGATGTCTTCTTCATTGTGCAGAGACGCCTGGCGAATGGTGACGCCGCCCACCTGCACCGGTTCTAGTACGGCGTAGGGATTGAGACTACCGGTGCGGCCAACGTTTATGCCGATATCGAGGAGCGTGGTAGTGGCCTGCACCGATGGAAACTTGTACGCCGTGGCCCAACGGGGCTCCCGACCCACCACGCCCAACATGCGCTGGTAGTCAATGGTGTCCACCTTGACCACCACCCCGTCCGCCTCATAGGGCAGCGTATGCCGGCGCTCCACCCACTCCGCGCAGAAACCGGCCACAGCCTCGATGCTATCGAAGCGCTGCGTGAGGGAGTTCACCCGAAAGCCGAGGGTCTTGAGATGCTCCAACGTCTCCCAATGACTGGCAGGAAGCGTTGGCCCGCCTTCGGCCCAGCCGAGCTGGTAGACGTAGATGTCCAGCGGTCGGGTCGCGGTGATCCGGGGGTCGAGCTGACGGATCGATCCGGCCGCAGAGTTGCGAGGGTTGGCATAAAGCGCTAGCCCCTGCTGGCCTCGCTCCTCGTTCAGTTGGGCAAAGCCCGCTTTGGAGAGATAGACCTCGCCGCGCACCTCGAAGCGAGCCGGCACCACCCCCGGGAGGATGAGCGGAATGCTGCGAATAGTACGGAGGTTCTCTGTAATGTCTTCACCGCGCAGGCCGTCGCCACGGGTGGCGCCGGTCACCAAACGCCCCGCTTCGTACACCAGCGCCACTGCGAGGCCATCCATCTTCAGTTCGCAGGTCATCTGAAAGGGGCGATTATCAAGCAGCGCGGCTACCCGGCGGTGCCAGGCCAGCAACTCGTCCCGGTCGAAGACATTTCCCAGGCTTAACAGCGGGACGGGGTGTTCCACCACGCCAAAGGCTTCCACCGGCGCCGCGCCCACCCGTTGGGTGGGCGAGTGCGGCGTGATCAACTCCGGATGCTGATCTTCCAGCTCCCGGAGCTCTTGCATTAGCTTGTCGTACTCCGCATCGCTGATCTCAGGTTGGTCCAGCGCGTAGTAGCGGTTGTTGTGGTGGTTGATCTGCCCCTGGAGCCATTCCACCCGATCCCGGGCTGCCGTGTCAGCCATATCCGTCCTCTGGAGTGTGGTGTCCACAAGTATAGACCGGCCTGCTGTTAGGCATGCAAGCGAGTCTCTGAATCGGTAGTGATTTAGGTTAGGCGCACGGCTGCTCATGCACCCTCATCCTGAGCAGTGTCGCAGAGCAGCGACAATAGCTCAGCGGGATCGCCACGAGCGGAACCGTTATCCTCCTATGGCCCAAGCAGTAACTCGGGCATTTCTACCGCACAGATGCCGCCTATATTCAATTTCCTTCCTGCCGCAGCTCTACTTATCCCATCTCCCATGCCTGACCTATGCTAAAATAATGATGTTCCTGACACACGCATTGGCGAGGGTGAGCACGCTTTTATGATCGCAATCATCGACTACGGGTCCGGCAATATCCGCAGCGTGCTGCGCGCCCTGGCCCACCTGGGCTACGACGCCCGGTTAACCGCCGACCACACCGCCATTGCCAACGCGCACGCAGTGGTGCTGCCAGGAGTGGGCGCCGCGGGCGATACCGTGCGAGCTCTGAAGGAGCGCGGACTGGACGACCTCGTGCGGCGGACCATTGAGGCCGACCGGCCCTTCCTAGGCCTGTGTGTGGGATTCCAGGTGCTCTTCGATACTACCGAGGAGGGCGGCCTGCAGCCCTGCCTGGGGATCATCCCCGGGGCCGTCCACAAGCTCCCACCCGGTCTGAAGGTACCACACATGGGCTGGAACCAGGTGATGCAGCGGGCTGAGTCCCCGGTGCTCCAGGGTGTTCCGGACGGCTCGGATTTCTACTTTGTGCACAGCTACTACCCCAAGCCCACGCAACCCGAACTAGTGGCCGCCGAGACCAGCTACGGGATCGATTTCTGCTGCGCCATTGCCCGGGGCAACCTCTTTGCCACCCAGTTCCATCCTGAGAAGAGTGGGAGCCTGGGGCTGCACATCTACGATAACTTCATGAAGGCCACTCTTGGAAGTCATTCCCGCTATTGACCTGCGGGCCGGCCGCTGTGTCCGCCTCTACCAGGGCGATTACTCCAAAGAAACCGTCTTCTCCGACGACCCTCCCGCAATGGCCCGCCACTGGCAGGAGTTGGGCGCGTCCCGGCTGCATGTAGTGGATCTGGATGGGGCCAAGGAAGGATACGTGGTGAACGAGGCGGCTATTCGCGCTATAGTGAAAGCTGCAGACATTCCAGTGGAGCTCGGCGGTGGGGTTCGTTCATTGGAGACTATCGGGCAAGCGCTCGGCTGGGGCGTGGATCGAGTGGTGCTAGGCACCGCCGCCGTGGCTACTCCGGAACTGGTGCAGGCCGCTTGCCGGGCGCACCCCGGCGCCGTAGTGGTGGGCGTGGACGCCCGAGACGGCAAAGTAGCGGTGCGCGGCTGGCTGGAGACCACGGAGCAGACCGCGGCCGCGCTGGTGGCGCAGATGACGGAGTTGGGCGTGCCGCGCTTTATCTACACCGATATTTCGAGAGACGGCACCACCACCGAACCGAACTTCCAGGCGCTGGCGGAGCTGCTCAGTACCACGAGCCGCCCCATCATCGCTTCTGGGGGCGTTAGCCAGCTCGAGCACCTTGAGCGGCTGGCACTGCTAGGTGCAGAGGGGGCCATTGTAGGGCAGGCCATCTATACCGGGGCGCTGGACCTGCCCCAAGCCGTGGCATTGGTTGCCTAAGCGGCAACCTGCGGAGGCGAGTAGCCATGACAATCTCTAGAACTGAACGTAATCTGTGGAGCGCCTTCATCGACGAGGCGAAGGCCAATCAGGTGTACGTTGCTTATGCGATCCGTGCCGTGAACGAGGGTTTCCACGAAGCCGCGGAAGTCTTCATGGAGGCCTCTGGCGCGGAATCCATCCATGCGCTTACACACTTCAGGGTTGCCGGCGAGGTGCGCTCCACCGTGGAGAACCTGGTGTCGGTTATTCAGGAGGAAGCCCGTGAGGCGGACATCATCTATCCTCGCCGCATCCGTGAGGCCGAAGCAGAGGGCCGTACGGACGCTGCGGAGAGCTTCAAGCTAGCCTGGCGGCGGGAACGCCACCACATTGACGCGCTAGAGGAGGTTTTGAACAGCATTCTGCAGCGTCGCCCCGATCTGAAGCCGCTGGTTGAGAAAGCGCAACAGCAACCAGAACGGGACGAGTCATATTCAGTACAGGAGCTCACACAGCTTTCCAACAACGTGCCACCCAACATCCGCACCGAAGTGTTTGAGGAAAAGTCCCGAGTAATCGGTCTCCAGCGGCTGCGGGAGGTCGTGTTTGGTGCGCAGGACGGGTTGGTGAGCACCGTTGCAGTCGTCTCCTCGGTAGCCATCGCCACCGGTGAGAACACCGTGGTGATCCTGGCGGGCGCGGCAGCTGCCCTGGCCGGCATGGTCTCTATGGCGGGCGGCAGCTACCTTGGCTCCCGGGCCGAGCAGGACGTCAGCGTATCGGAGTTGGAGTTCGAGGCGCGGGAGATCAGAGAACACCCCGCCGAGGAGATGGCCGAGCTCATCGCGCTCTACCAACATGAAGGCATGTCGCGGAGCGAGGCCACGGACCTGGCCGAGCGCATCGCCTCCGACCGCCAAATCTGGCTCTCCACTATGGCGGAAAAGGAGCTGGGGCTGAGTCCCCAGCATCCCATCAACCCGGTCAAAGACTCACTGACCATGGGGATCTCGTTCATTCTGGGCTCCCTGTTCCCGCTGGCGCTCTATTTCTTTGTGCCGGCGCGGGCGGCGGTGCTACCCGCCCTATTAATCACCCTAGTTGCGCTGTTCGCGGTCGGCGTGGGGAAGGGCATGGTCTTGCATAAAAAACCGCTGATCTCCGGCCTGGAGGTCACCGCGGTGGGCACCCTGTCCGGGGCAGTAGGGGTTCTCATCGGCAACTTCCTTCCCCGGCTATTGGGCTTTGCGTCGCTGCCGGGATAGCCGGGCAGACATGTCAGCGGGTGGGCCGCCCACGGTTCGTCTAGCTCTTCATGTGCGCGCTTGCGCGTTCGTCCTAGTCCCGACAAAGGACAAGCCAGCAATCCACGGCCGCCACGGCTGGGACGTCACCGAAGACGCACGCCGGTGAGCACCTTCAACGCGGCGGTCCGTTACCTGGAGGGCTTCATTCATGGCCCCGCGGAGCCCGCGTTATCAGCCGCAGGACGGCAGGCAGTCTGGGACCGGCGGCAGCAGACTATGGCCCGGCTCCTGGCCCGATTGGGCAACCCACACCAGATGTTCCCTTCGGTGCACGTGGGTGGTACCTCTGGCAAAGGGTCGGTGGCGGCTTATATCGCCTCAGTACTGCGTGCCGCCGGCTACCGCACCGGCCTCCACACCACGCCGTACCTAGAATCGGCCGCCGAAAAGATTGCGGTGAACGGCGTGCCCATCTCGGAAGGCGCGCTGTCGGCGCTGGTTGAGCGCGCCCGACCTCATCTGGACGCCTGCGACCCCACTTATGTGCAAGCGTGGACCGCGCTTACCTTCGCGCACTTTGCCCAGCAACAGGTGGACTGTGCGGTGGTGGAGGTAAGCCTGGGCGGGCGCTACGACGCCACCAACGTGCTCGCACCGCTAGTGTCGGTGATCACCAATATCGGCTTCGACCACACCCAGAGCCTGGGGCAGCGGCTGGAAGAGATCGCCTGGCACAAGGCGGGCATTGTGAAGCCGCACACACCTCTAGTAACCGCCGTCAGGCAAACGGAAGCCCTCGGCGTCATCGTTGAGGAATGCAGCCGGCAAGAGGCGTCACTGTATCGGTTGGGCAAAGATTTCTCGTACGAGACGCGCTCTATAGACCGCGACGGCGCCGTGCTCGATTTCCAGGGACGTTCCGGCAACTACCGCGACCTCCAGATTGGTATGACCGGCGCACATCAGACGGAGAATGCCGCTCTGGCCCTTGCGGCTGTAGAGGCGCTCCGGGAGAGCGGATATACCATCCCGGAAACCGCCCTGCGTGAGGGACTGCGCACGGCCCGCCTGCCGGGCCGCTTTGAAGTGGCGCACCAGCGGCCAACCGTGGTGCTGGACGGCGCACACAACCCGGAGAAGGCGCGGCGGCTGCGGGAGACCCTGGACGCCGTGTTCCCGGGCCGTCCGGTTACCTACCTGCTCGCAGTCGGAGCAAGCAAAGACCTGGGCGATATGCTGGACGCGTTGCTGCCCGGCGCTCAATCGGTAGTCTGTACCGAAGCGGGAGCACCGGGCAAACCTGCGCTGCCTGCCGCCGCGCTGGCCGCTGCGGTGCGGGCGCGGGGCGTGACCGCAGCCATTAACCCCGCGCCAGAAGCCGCGCTGAAATGCGCTCAGGCATCCTCCGTTGTAGAGGGTGTGCTGTGTGTCACCGGCTCCATGTACCTGGTGGGACGGCTACGCCCACATGTTGTACGGCAGGCCGCTCCCATCTGTGAGACGAGTCCCTGAAAGGAGTGCTCTAAGTGGAAGTCTTTAGCATCTTGTTCCCTGTCGCCATACTGGCCTTCCTGGCGCTGCTCGTCGCCCTGGGCGTCTTCATGATCTCCCGCTGGCGGGCAGGTACTCCCTTCGGCATCTCTTTCCGCACCATCGCGCTGGCCTACTGCTACCTCATGAGCGCGGTGAGCCTGCTCGTGCTGGTGATAGGGCTATCGATGGGGGTAAAAGCCGGCCTGTCCGATGTGCTAGGCCGGGGGTTCAGCTACTATGTAGCGCAAGAGATGCGCATGATGCCGGTCCCGGAGGACAAGGCCGACCCCAGCGTATCCTGGAACATGGAGATGCAGCCCGTCCCTCCTGAGGAGCAGGAGCAGAACGCCCGTCGGGTAGAGCGCCAGTATAAAGAAGACCTCATCGCATCCATCACCACAGTAGTGGTAGGGGGCGTGGTGTGGGCTGTGCATACGTACGGACGGCGGCGGCTCCAGACCGAGGACGCCCTGGACGACTTCCTCAGCAAATCATACGCCACGACCATGCTGGTGATCTTCGGGCTGGTGGGCATGGTGAGCCTGACAATGGGGATCAACGAACTGCTGCGCTACTACCTCATCGAACCGGACCAGTTCGGCCGCCGGCAGTCGCCCGGCGACGCCGTGAGCACGGCCCTCGTGTTTGTGCCCATCTGGTTTTACTATGTGCTGACAACCTTAAAGCGCGGCCGGGCCGAGGCCAGCGCAGAGTCCGCGGAGTCAATGTAGATGCTAACCATTCGGATCATCCCCTGCTTGGACGTGAAGGCGGGACGCGTGGTAAAGGGCGTGAAGTTTCGGGACCACCGGGACGCCGGTGACCCCGTGGAACTTGCGTCGTTTTACAACGACCAGGGCGCCGATGAGCTAGTGTTCTACGACATCACCGCCTCCAGTGACGAGCGGCCCATCATGCTGGACGTGGTGGAGCGTACCGCAGACCAGGTGTTCATCCCCCTCACCATCGGCGGTGGCCTCCGCAGCGTCGAGAACATCCGCCGCATGCTGGAGGCGGGAGCGGACAAGGTATCGATCAACACTGCCGCGGTGCAGAACCCTCAGCTTATCGCCGACGGAGCGGAGCGCTTCGGTAGTCAGTGCATCGTGCTGGGGATGGATGCCCGCCGCGTGCCCGACAGCGATCCGATGCGCTGGGAGGTATTCACCCACACCGGCGCGGACGGCGGGCGCACCTCCGGGTTGGACGCCATTGCGTGGGCCCAGCAGGCCGTGGACCTGGGCGCCGGGGAGATCGTGGTGAACAGCATCGACGCCGACGGCACCAAGGCGGGCTACGACCTGGCGCTGCTGCGGGCTATCTCGGAGGCAGTTACCGTGCCGGTGGTGGCCAGCGGCGGAGCCGGCACCCTGCAGCACTTGGCGGACGCCGTCACCCAGGGCAAGGCCGACGCGGTGCTGGCGGCCAGCATCTTCCACTACGGCGACTACCGCATCGCCCAGGCCAAGGAGTTCCTGGCGGACCAGGGCATCCCCATGCGGTTGTGACGATGCCCGAGCGCAGCGTGGATTGGATGACCCAGGCGGAGCGGGATCTGGCGGTGGCGCGGCACAACGCCGCCGGCGAGTTTTATGAGTGGGCCTGCTTTATCTCACAACAGGCGGCTGAGAAAGCGCTGAAAGCCACATTTCAGCATTTTCACCAGATAGTGTGGGGACACTCACTTTCGGAGATGTTCACGGCGCTGGCGCTCCTGGCCGAGGTGCCCGAAGCGCTCACCCAAAGCGCCCGGACCCTGGACCGTCATTACGTGCAGCCCCACTACCCCAACGGTTTTTCGGCGGGCGCACCGCTGAGTTACTATACTAGGAAGGACGCTGAAGAGGCGGTTGCTCATGCAGATGCGATCATACGGTTCTGTAAAGGTCTGGTCGCTCGACCTTCCGGAGGTCTTGCGCTGGCTCAGAACGGCTGCCCGCGCGCTGATAGACGCTGATGAAGCAGTGCTCCGCGTCATCCTGTTCGGGTCATTAGTGAAGGGGAACTACACCGCCCACAGCGATGCCGATATTTGTGTGATCCTGAGAGGCGCTGACCCGCGCCGCCAGATGGACCGGATACCCCAGTACAAAGCGCACTTTTTTGGTGCGCCGGTACCGGTGGACGTGCTGGTTTATGCTGAGGCGGAGATTGCGCAGATGCGGGCAGATGGCAGCCGCTTTGTCCGGGAAGCGGTGGACGAAGGCCTACTACTGGCTGAGCGCTAAATGACAAGTTGTGCCAGAATAAAGTAGCGGCTAGAAGCGATCACGGACCGAGAGTCGTAGGATGGCCATAGAAATCGATTTCACGAAGACGCCACTGATACCTGCCATAGCCCAGGACGCCAGCAGCGGCCAGGTGCTGATGGTGGCGTACATGAACCGGGAGTCGCTCCAGCGCACTCTGGAAACCGGACAGGCCTGGTTCTGGAGCCGCTCTCGCAACGAGCTGTGGCATAAGGGCGCTACTTCGGGCAACGTCCTCTCCGTCCGCTCGGTGGTGGCCGACTGCGACGCCGACACGCTGCTGCTGCTGGTAGATCCGGCCGGCCCAGCCTGCCATACCGGCGCGGTCTCGTGCTTCTACCACGCCGTCTCGCCAGAGGGGGGACAGCCGGTGCTGCGGGAGGCTCCGGAGGCCTCGGTGGCCGTCACCCGTCCCGTGGAGGAGCTTTTCGGCGTCATCGAGAGCCGCAAGGCGCAACAGCCGGAGGACAGCTACGTTGCCAAGCTCCTCTCCCAGGGTGTGAACCGCGTCGCTAAAAAGGTGACGGAGGAGGCCGGCGAGACGGTCATCGCCGCGGTGGGGGAGAGCGACCAGCGCCTCATCGAAGAGGTGGCCGACCTCTGGTTCCACTCCCTCATCCTGCTCTCGGCCCGGGGCCTTACTCCGGCCGATATCTGGCGGGAACTGGAGTCTCGGCGGAAGTAACCGGCCCGCTAACCAACGCCGCCTGAGCCCCGCCAGCCAGCGATGGCATGCGCATTCGCCAAGGCGCCCCTGAGCGGATCGGCGCTCCTATCACACCATCGACCTCTAGGGCAGCGGCGCTTTCGAGCAGTTCAACGGTTTCCTGAGTGCTCAGGCGCGCACTGTTCGGGCCGGCATGTTAGACCTCGCATCTGACTCAGGTCAGTTCGACTCAGTGCTTTGGGGGTCGCGGCTGCACCTTCGTGGCGTTTTGGCGCGGTGGAGGCAATACACGGCCATACATGTAGAGCTGTATGCAGGTATACATGTTCAGAGAGCTCTATTCACACGCTCGGATACTACGGGCAACCACAAGGGATTGCCGCTACGGGGGGACCCGCTACTCCGCACGCTCGGATACTACCCCTTCCCTTGTGTTTCTAAGCCGCTCTGTTTAGGATAGTGCCATCATCTTCCCGTGGAGGCCTGTGTGGAGCTTGCTCACCTGGCGCCGGAGTGGATTCGCTCTTTGGTGCCCTATCAACCCGGTAAGCCCATCGAGGAGTTGGAGCGGGAATACGGCATTACCGACTCCATCAAGATCGCATCCAACGAGAACCCCTTAGGGCCATCGCCGAAAGCGCTGAAAGCCATTGAGGGCGCGCTCTCCGATCTCCACCGTTATCCCGACGGCGATTCCTTCTACCTCAAACAGGGGCTGGCCGAGCACTGGGGGATCAGCCGGGATAGGATCATCGTGGGCACCGGCTCCAACGAGATCATTGACCTCATCATCCGCACCTTCATGAAGCCGGGCGAAGAGGTGATTGTGGCCGAGCACGCCTTCGCCATCTACGCCATCACCACCCGGGCCGAGGGTGGCACGGCGGTACCGGTACCCCACAAGGGTTTCTTCTTCGATCTAGACGCCATGGCCGCGGCGGTGACACCCAAGACCCGCATCATCTTCTTGGACAACCCCAACAACCCCACCGGCACGATCTTCTTCAAAGCGGACTTCGATCGGTTCCTTGCCATGGTGCCCGACGACGTCATCGTGGTGGTGGATGACGCCTATTTCGAGTTCGCCCGTGACCCGCAGTTTCCGGACTCGCTGCAGTACCAGCGCCCCGACCGGCCGCTCATCACCCTGCGCACCTTCTCCAAGATCTACGGCCTCGCCGGTCTGCGGGTGGGCTACGGCATCGCCCCGGATTCCATCATCGACTCGCTGAACCGGGTGCGCCCGCCCTTCAACGTGAACGTCCTGGCCCAGGTCGGGGCGCTGGCCGCGCTGGGGGACGAGGAGCACCTGCAACGCACCCAAGAAGCGGTGTGGCAGGGTATGGACTACCTCACCGCTCAGTTCAACCGGCTGGGCGTGCAGTACGCGCCAAGTTGGGCCAACTTCGTCATGGCTGACCTGGGCGTAGGCACATTCCAGAAGCTGCTCTACGAAGGCGTCATTGTGCGGCCGATGGAAGGCTACGGCTATCCCGGCTACGCTCGGGTCACTGTGGGCGCCCAGGCCGAGAACGAGCGCTTCATCGCCGCATACGAGAAGGTGCGCCAGAGCTGATGAACGCTCCTAGAACCCCCATGAGCACACCGCAACCTCCACTCACCGGCCTCAAAGTGCTGGAGTTCGCCAACTTCTTCGCCGGCCCCTTCGCCTGCATGGTGCTGGCCGACCTGGGAGCGGACGTTATCAAGATCGAGAACCCTCAGGGTGGCGACTTCAGCCGCGCGTCAGCGCCCTTCATCCAAGACGAGGGCGCCGGCTTCATGGCGGTGAACCGCAACAAGCGCAGTCTCAGCCTGGACCTCAAGCACCCTATGGGCAGAGAGGCTGCGCTGGCCCTGGCGAAGTCGGCCGACGTAGTGGTGGAGAACTTCCGGCCGGGCACCATGCAGGACTTGGGCCTGGACTACGATGCGTTGAAGGCAGTCAACCCCGGGATCATCTACTGCTCCACCTCGGCCTTCGGTCAGACGGGGCCTTACGGCCCGCGGGCCGGGCTGGATCTCATTGTGCAGGGCATGTCCGGACTAATGTCCATCACCGGCGAGCCCAACCGCCCGCCGGTCAAGTGCGGCGCGCCCATCTCCGATCTGACCGGCGGCCTCTACAGCGCGAACGCTATCCAGGCCGCGTACATCCATCGGCTGCGCACGGGCGAGGGCCAGTGCATTGACGTGAGCCTTTTTGAGTCGGCAGTCTCACTGCAAATTTGGGAGACCAGCCTCTACTACGCCACGGGTGAGGTGCCCGAGCCACTGGGGTCGGCTCACCGCGCCAGTGCGCCGTACCAGGCGCTGCGCACTGAAGACGGCTACGTGACGATGGGGGCTACCACGCCCCGCACCTGGACCGCACTCTGTGGTGTGTTGGGCGTCCAGGAGTTGGAAAACGATCCACGGTTCGCCGCCAATGCGGGGCGCAAGGCTAGGGAACAAGAACTGGCCGGGCTACTGGAACAGGTGACGATGACCAAGACCTCCAACTACTGGTACCAGCAGTTGGAGGAGGTAGGGGTGCCCTGCGGCGTCATCAACACGCTCGACCAAGTGCTGAGCGACGCCCACTTGCGCGACCGGGGCTTTCTAGCGCAGCTTCCCCACACCAAGATCGGCCAAGTGGCGGTTACCGGATCGCCCATGCATCTATCGCAGACACCGGTGCGGCTGGACTGGGCTGGCCCGATGCTCGGCGAGCACAACCATCAGGTGCTCGGCGAGGCGGGCTACTCGGAGCAGGCCATTGCCGGGCTTGAACAACAGGGCGTAATCGGGCCGCAACCAAGTGTGCCCAACGCCATAAGGAGCGGATGATATGACCTCGAGCAGCGCTACGGAACGGAAAACCATCGATCTCAGCACGGAGCACCTGATCTTCGAGATTGAGGGCCCCATTGCGTGGCTGACCTTCAACCGCGCCGAGGCCCGCAATGCCATGACCTGGGCCATGTACGACGGGCTGTTGGAGGCCAGCCACTGGGTGAACGACCACCCGGAGATCCGGGCCTTCATCCTCAAGGGCGCGGGCGACAAAGCCTTTGTGTCGGGCACCGACATCAACCAGTTCCGTTCCTTCAGCACGCCCGAGGACGCGCTGGGTTACGAAGCAAAGATGAACAACTACTTGGGTGCGCTGAGTGACGTAAAGTGCGCAACCATCGCCCTGATCCGCGGTTACGCGGTGGGTGGCGGCGCGTCCATCTCACTCACCTGCGACCTGCGTATCTGGGCCACCGACGGCCAATTGGGCGTACCCATTGCCCGTACCCTGGGGAACTGTCTTAACATAACGAACTATGCGCGGTTGGTGGATCTGGCGGGACCGGCCCGAGCCAAGGAGATCATCTTCACCTCCCGCATGATCAGCGCGGAGGAGGCCAAGAGCATCGGCCTGGCAAATGAGGTGGTGGAACCGGATGAGCTCGAAGAGCGTGGCCGGGAGCTGGCGCTCACTATTGCCGAGCGAGCGCCGCTGACGCTCCAGGTCACCAAAGAGGCTATCCGCCGCATTCTGGCCAGCCGCCGGCCGGCGGAGGCAGACGACCTGGTCCTCACCTGCTACCTGAGCGAGGACTTCAAAGAGGGCATCAGCGCATTCTTTGAGAAGCGCAAGCCGGAGTGGAAGGGCCGGTAGCCGCGGCTAAGACGTTACTAAATGCCACTAGCTGAGCCAGCGGTTGGCGCGCCCAGCAACATGGATACGTCAAACACACCCCACGTAGTCCCCCCGGACGCTTTCGTGTATCATTCCCGCAGCACTACTTAGATCGGTTACCACTTGGCGATACTCGGCGCCCTTATCACTGTCCTGTCCGCCACTAGCTTCGGCATACACAACGCGAGCAACCGGCGCAGCATGCTGGGCACCGGCCCCACGCAAGCGCTGTACGTCACGGTTTGGCTGGGCGTGGTGCTGTTCGCGCTGGCGGCGTTGGCCAGTGGGCAGCTGTTCTCCGCGGGCGACATCTCCCTGAAGGGCCACTTACTGCTGGCCGCCGCGGGCATTGTGCACTTCGTACAGGGGCGCTATTGCAGCTATCGCGCCATCTCCATCCTTGGCACCAACCGAGCTACTCCCCTTATTGCCACCTCGCTCATCTACTCCGTGTCGATAGCCGTCTTCGTGTTGGGGGAGCACGTGACGCCGAGTATCATGGCCGGCATAGCGCTCATGGTTATCGGTCCGGCGCTAATCGTTGAACGCCCGCGACGGGCGACTATTGCGGCCGGAGCGGTCGCGGCGGCTAACGTCTCACCTAGCGAACCGTCCGGATCTCCCACCAAGCCGGCTCGCTCCCAGCTAGAGGGCTATGGCTTCGCTTTACTGGGGGCTATTGGCTATGGCTTGAGCCCCAACCTGGTGCGCGCGGGCCTGGAGGGCACCGGCCTGGGCGTCATGGGCGGCTTTACCTCCTATATCGCAGCCGGCCTGCTACTGTTGTTGCTGCTGGCCCTGCCCGGCATGAAGGCGCCGCTGGCGGGCACCCGGCAGGCATCCGGCTGGTTCATCCTCTCGGCAGTCGCCATCTTCCTGGCCCAACTGTTGCGCTACGTTGCGCTGGGCCTGGCCCCAGTGACAATTGTGGCCGCGGTGGGACAGCTCTCGCCGATGTTCACCCTACTGTTCAGCTTTATCATCAACCGCAACATCGAGAGCTTTGCGCCGCAGGTGTTGGCGGGCATTGTGTTCTCGGTAGTCGGATCGTTCATACTCGTACTGTCGGTCGCGTAGCTACGAGGAGGAAGCCATGCAAGGAAATGTCGTGGTCGTTACCGGAGGCGCTAAGGGCATTGGCCGTTATATTGCCCGGACCTTCGCCGAAGCTGGTGCGAAGCTGGCCCTGGCCGACATCGATACCGATCGCCTGGAGCAGACCAAAGGCGAGCTGCAGGAGCTCAGCGCCCCGGTTCTCACCGTGCCCACCGACGTGCGTGAGGAGGCCCAGGTTCAGGCGCTCATGGAGCGGGTGCACGGCCACTACGGGCAGATCGACGTGATGGTCAACAACGCGGGCATCGTGCCGCACTTCAGCTGGGGCAACCCCCGCTGGCCGCGAGTGCGGGACATGGAGCAGGGCTTCTGGGAGCGGGTGTTGAACACCAATCTGCTGGGCACCTTCCTAGGTACCAAGCACGCAGTGAAGTACATGGAGCCGCGCCGCAGCGGCCACGTAATCAACCTCTACGGCGGCGGCGGCGGCCCCGGCGTTTCACCCTATGCGGTCTCCAAGGACGCCATCCGTTCATTTACTCAATACGTGGCGGAAGAAGAGCGGGAGTACAACGTATGTGTGGTGGTGTTGAGCCCGGGCGGGGCTATCGCCACCGAGGACGCTCCGGCCGAGGCACGCGCTCGTATGCCAGGGCCGGAGTTGGCAGAGAACCGCTTCGTGCTGGCCGCGCAGGTGGGGATGGACTACGCCGGCAAACTGCTCACGCTGCAGGACGGCAAGCTGGTGGTGGAGGAGTAGGACTCCTCATTGCTGCTCCGAACTAAATGAGGGGTCGCTTACGGCATAGCGCTCTAGCGGCGCTCGAACCAGACCAGGGGCTTACACCAGCAGTGCCTGAAAGCGGTCCGGCAGCGCGATCTTCCCCGCCGCAATCTCCTCGAGGCGCGCCTCGGAGAGCGGGAAGTTGAACTGCTCGTTGCGCATGCGGACCCGCTGGCGCGAGATGGCCTCCACCATCTGCCAGGCCAAGGCCCAGTCCTCCTCGGTCGGCTCCAAGGCCACCATGTCCTCCACGCCGTGGTGGGCGTGCTCTATCTCATCCTCGTAGACGCTTCGGCACGCCGCGGCAATCATATCGTTCACCGGCTCGCCGGAAACCTGCATCCCCTCGTAATACATTGATGCGCCACCGCCCTCGCAGAACGACGAGGCCGCACGTGCCAACGCGCCGTGCTGCTCGATGTAGTTGCGACGCATCGCGGCCAAGTTGTGCTCCTCCGGCAGCTCGTAAGTGGCCAACTCCTCGGTGCTAAGGCGCGCTCCGGTGATGTAGTCGATAATGTCGGCGAACAGCACGTAATGGTGGAACTCTTCCATCAGAAACTGGATGGTGTTCAGATAGCCGGAGCGAGACGTCGGCGATTCCAGTGTGGAGAACTCGGCATCGAGCTGCTTTACCAGTCGCTCAATCAGGCCGTTGGGTTTGGGCTGGAGCTCCTTGAAGGCCTGGAGCCGCAGCCACCGTAGGTGATCTTCTTTGGCATGAGGCTGGCTATAGTAGGTCTTGGTGACCTCCGCCTCGCCCGCCCACCAGCGGGAAGTATAGCGAAGGAGTTCATTACCGCGTTCCTGAGCGCTCCGTGTATCCCGCGTATTCATTGCTGCCTAGCCTCCTTGAATTAGCGACATTTAGTGGCGTTAATGGCCGTTATGGCCCGACATGTGTCTGTGGTACCTGGGGACTATCGGCCCCCAAGATCTTCTCCCGCTTATCCTAGCGGCCGATGCGCCTAGGGGCAAGAACGTCATGCTTATGGTTCGGCAGGCTCGCCGTAGGTGTGACGCTGCCGTAGGAGTGCAATGGGCCACTACGCAGTCTTGGTCACTTACCGGGTTTGTTGCGCAACACGGGAGTGTAGGGGATAATTAGACCGCTCTTATGGGTGCATTATGCCCCCAAGCTATCCTGATCTGGAGGAAAGATGCTTTCTAAGGCAGAAAACGAACGATTGACGCAAGTCGGCCCGGGGACGCCCATGGGCAATCTGATGCGGATGTACTGGCAGCCCATTGCGGCAGCGTCACAACTGGACGAAAACCCCACTAAAGCGGTCCGCCTGCTGGGTGAAGACCTCACGCTGTACAAAGACCGATCCGGCAACCTAGGCCTCATTGAGGACCGTTGCCCGCACCGCAAGGTCAACCTGCTGTACGGCATCCCTGAAGAGGAAGGCCTGCGCTGCCCCTACCACGGCTGGCTCTTTAACCACAACGGCCAATGTTTGGAGCAGCCCTACGAGCAGGCGGAGGACCCCAACAGCAACTTCAAAGAGAAGATCAAGATCAAGTACTATCCGGTGCAGGAAGCGGGCGGGCTAGTCTTCGCGTACCTTGGCCCGCAGCCAGCGCCGTATCTGCCCATGTGGGACCTGCTAGCCTGGGACAACGTGTACAAGGACATCGGCTTCGCGGTGCTGCCGTGTAACTATCTCCAGGCAATGGAGAACTCGGTGGACCCGGTGCACGCCGAGTGGCTCCACGGTGTGTTCGCCAACTATGTGTGGGAGCGCTTGGGGCAGCCGGAGCGCCAGAAGCCCATCCCGCCGCATCTGAAGATC
Organism: Dehalococcoidia bacterium; assembly: GCA_965261835.1. Classification (GTDB taxonomy): domain Bacteria; phylum Chloroflexota; class Dehalococcoidia; order SHYD01; family SHYD01. The sequence goes on from OZ253478.1 coordinate 1,666,208, forward strand.
GGCTTCGACGTCTTCGAGCACGGCATCATCAAGCGCCGAGTGCTGGAAGGTGAGACCGAGGAGTCCGTGAACTGGACCCACGGTCATCCGCTGGTGTTCCCGCACCTGCTGAAGGTGGGCGGCTTCCAGTGGCGGGTACCCATCGACGACACCCGCACCCTGCACATCTGGTACTACACCTATGCGCCGGCGGAAGGGGCGACCGTGCCCAAGGGCGAGCCCATCCCGGTGTACGACGTGCCAGTACCCGCTCCCGACGAGCGGGGCCTACCCCAGTGGGACCTGATGGACTTCGCGGGAGGCCAGGACATCGTGATGTGGTACACCCAGGGAGACATCGCCGACCGTTCCACCGAGAACCTGGGGCGCTCGGACAAGGGGATCATCCTGTACCGGCGGCTACTTAAGGAGAACTTGGAGAAGCTGGAGCGGGGCGAAGACCCCATGAACGTGTTCCGCGACCCGGAGGAGGCCAAGTACGTCAAGCTGGCCACCGAAGAGGCCGCAGGCACTCGACGCTTCGCGGGCCCGGGAGCAGTGAACGCCATGCGGCTTGCCTCCAGCGCCGGCCAAGGCGGCGGCGCCACGCGGTACAGCCCGGTGCTGGCAAACCGGGAGGGCGCCTCCACCATCACGGCGGAAGAGGTCAAGTAAGCGGAGCACACTTTTCGACAAGCTCAGAGTAGGCGCGATGAACGCCGCGTGACTCATAGCATTGCTTACAGCGCCCCAATGTTTACGCATTGGGGCGCTGCCATCACTATTCCACAACTATTGCAGTGCCATTGCGAGACGTAGTACTCGCTGATGGCACGGAGGACGCCCATGGACTTTCCCATCATTCCCGCCAAGACCGGCCTCGTCTGCTTCGACACGCTCAACATCTACCTGCACCCGGACGATCCGGCGGCGCAGGCGGCGGTCAACCAGAGCGGTATCCTCGGGCGGCTGGAGCGGCTGGGCAACGCCTGCCGCGCCGCCGGCATCCCGCTCTTCTACCCGCAGGCGGACCATCGGCCCGACTTCAAGGACTTCGCGCCGCACATTGTGGACGCCTGGTGGGACGTGGAGAAAGGCCAGGGGCCAGTGAAGTCCACACCGCCTCCGGTGAAAGGCGGAACCCACGGCGCCGAGGTGATCCCGGAACTAAACCCGCAGCCAACCGACTACTTCATCAAGAAGCACCGTTGGAGCGCGTTCTTCCAGACCCACCTGGAACTGAGCCTGCGCACCGCGGGTATCGACACCATCATCCTGTGCGGCGGCGCAGTGGAAGTAGGCGTGGGCAGCACCGCCTACGCCGCGCGGGACTGGGACCTCAACCAGATTATCGTGCGGGACGCATGCTCCGGCCGGAACCAGGCCGCGGCGGACATGTTTATGGACGAGGTGTTCCCGTACTTCGCCCGGGTGCTGACCGTGGATGAGGTGATAGCGCAGATCCAGCAGTAGGCAGGGGCGCTTTCTACTTCGTGCTTGCACGCCTAGCGGGCGAAGCAAGCAGTTTCAATGGATATGCGGGACATGCGGGCACGTAGGCACGTATACATGTAGACAAGCGCTACGGCGAGAGCACCTTGTAGAAGACCCGTGACCAGTTGCTGATGTACGGCCCCCACTTTCCGTCCCAGGGCGTCTGTTTGAGGCGGGGGTTATCCCACGCTTCCAGGTTCTCCAACTCGTACACTGCAATATAGGTCTGGCCGGGGTCACCCAGAGCGCCGCGCTCCTCGGCAACCTGCAACCGCCAGCCCCGTAGAAAGCCGGGGAGTTGAAGCAGCTCCGGCAAGTGGATGTTGTTGTACCAGTCGTTGAAATCGGCTTCTCTGGCGAGATCGGTAAAGTCCACTTTTACCATGCACCAGTACGCGCCGTGCTCCCCAGCCATGTGAGACCTCGCTCTGTGGTTGGAATGAGTACACCCTAGCAGAAGCGGCTCCCGCACACAACATGACATAATGTATGCTTGCGGGTAGTGCGTCCAAACGAGTAAAATGGGAGTACCTCACCGAAGTGGTTGGTACTCTCTGGGCCAGTGTGAGGTCTCTATTTTAGAGGGAGCGGAAAGGAGAAGACATGGAGCAGGGCACAGTATTGCTCAAGAGGGGCCTTGCCCAGATGCTCAAGGGCGGGGTGATCATGGACGTGGTCACCGCCGAACACGCCCGTATTGCCGAGGAAGCCGGTGCGTGCGCGGTGATGGCCTTAGAGCGCGTGCCCGCCGACATTCGAGCGTCCGGCGGCGTTGCCCGCATGTCCGACCCTTCAGTGATCATCGACATCATTGAGGCGGTCACCATTCCGGTCATGGCAAAGTGCCGCATCGGCCACTTTGTGGAGGCCCAGGTGCTCGAGGCCCTTGGGGTTGACTACATCGATGAGTCCGAGGTGTTGACTCCGGCCGATGAAGCTCATCACGTCTGGAAGCACGATTTCAACGTTCCCTTCGTCTGCGGCTGCAGGGATCTGGGTGAGGCACTCCGCCGAATTGGTGAGGGCGCGGCCATGATCCGCACCAAGGGCGAGGCGGGCACCGGCAACATCGTGGAGGCGGTACGCCACATGCGGGCCGTGACCAGCGCAATCCGCCGCATCCAAGGCATGGGCGAGGATGAGCTGATGGCAGAGGCCAAGGAGTTGGGCGCGCCCTTCGAACTGGTGTTGGAGGTGCATAACACCGGCAAGCTACCTGTGGTCAACTTTGCGGCCGGTGGCGTCGCCACGCCGACAGACGCCGCACTTATGATGCAACTCGGCTCGGACGGTGTGTTCGTGGGTTCTGGCATCTTTAAGTCTGCGGACCCGGCTCCTCGGGCGCGAGCGGTGGTGCAGGCCGTGACCCATTTCCGTGATCCCCACATTATTGCTGATGTCTCCCGCAATCTTGGAGAGCCAATGACTGGCATCGATATCCGGACGCTGCCAGAGGTTGAACAATTCGCCCGTCGGGGATGGTAATTCATGCAGGTGGGCGTCCTCGCCCTACAAGGTGATTTTCAAGAACACGCCAGGGTGCTCCACCAGTTAGGAGCGGAGGTGACCGAAGTCCGGTTGCCGAAGCACGTAGACCAGGTGGATGCGCTGGTCATTCCTGGCGGAGAAAGCACCACTATCACCCGCCTACTCGCGTTGTTCGGACTGCTGGAGCCAATCCAGCGGCGTATCGACGAAGGGATGCCCGTTCTCGGCACCTGCGCCGGCGCCATCGTCCTAGCGGAGCACGCCACAGACCTAGACCGGCCCGGGCTGGGCCGGATGCATGTCAACGTGCGGCGCAATGCTTTTGGCCGACAGGTGGACAGCTTCGAGGCGGACGTTCCATTCCCGGTGCTGGGTGATCCCCCCGTCCATGCTATCTTCATCCGAGCCCCGGTCATAGAAGCGGTGCTGCCGCCGGCCCGGGTTCTGGCAACCTTGCCGGACGGCACTATTGTGGCCGCACAGGAAGAAAACATGCTCGCTCTGGCATTTCACCCGGAACTTACCGGCGACACGCGGGTGCACCGCTACTTCCTTTCACTAATACCGGAACGGCAAGTCGCGCAGACGGCGTAAACAAGATGCCTAGGGAACTTCTGTCACAGCCAGCAACCGGAAAACATCCGCTCGTGGTACGTATTGCCTGTGCCGAGTTAACCCGTCTGGACGGGCTCATTGCGGACAACCATGATGGGCGCTGCAGCCATCACCCCGGCAAACCGATTGGGCACGCTCAGGGCGATCGGGGAGGTCTCTCCCACACCGCGACAAACGCAAAACGCATGCCATGCAGGTAGTTCACAGCATCCGGCCGACCGACATCGTTGCACTGGCGGCATTCCAAGGGAATGCCTTCCCCAACCAGGCGAGGACGCGCGCCCGGCTGGAAGGCGATAACACCCTGTCCCTGACCGTAGGTATGCTGATGGAACAGTGGATTATGTCGGAGAACCGGCACACCATTGTGGCCATGGACGGGCACACTATTCTGGGCCTTATTTCCGCCCGCCACCGGGGAAGCAAGGCGGTGTGGGAAATAGACTGGCTGGTGGTAGGCGCCTGTGACGACAAAAACCAGACCGCACAGATGCTTCTGGACCGGCTGACCATGGAAGCCAGCGCGGCGCGGGTGCGGAAAATGTTCCTGCGCCTGCCGGAAGACAGCCCACTCCATCAGGGCTTGCTGGCGGCAGGCTTCTCTGCCTACGCCACGGAGCTGCTGCTGGTCTGCTCTGATTTCAGGACCCGATCACTCGATGTAGATGGCGAAGCGCTGCAGCCATGCACTACTGGAGATGGACACGGGCTATTTCGTCTCTATTGCGCGGCCGTACCCACTACGGTACGAGCAGTGGAAGGCATGACCTTGGAGGACTGGCGAGCCAGCCAGGACAATTCGTTAGGGCGTCAGCGTGAATACCTTTTGGTTGCCAATGACCGCCCAGACGGGTGGCTGCGCTTTTCCCGTAAAAACCGCTGCGGCCACTTCCAGTGTCTCGGCGCCACAGCGGATAGCGAACAGCTTAACCAGATGGTGGGCTATGCGCTGAGCCGCCTCACGCAGTGCGAGAGGGTGGCAACCCTGGTGCCCGAGTATCAGCCGGTTCTGACGCGTACGCTGGCACGCGATTGGGGCTTTCATGAGGTGAGCCGATATCATCTTTTTGCGAAGCAGCTCGCCGTCCAAGTCAAGGAGACGCAATTGGTGCCTGCTCATGCCTAACATGGCGATTATCACGTTACCAGCAGTCAAACAAGCATGTTGATCCAACAAACGATCACCGACGATCTGGACGCCCTTCTCGAGGTGCTCCCCCCGCGTATTTCAGACCCGATACTGCAACGTGGCGACCGTTCCCAACTGCTTGAGATTGTGCTGGACCTTGGCCGGGTTCCCGAGGCCCGCTACGTTGCGTCCGAGACTATTCTGAGCGAGGACGAGGTGACCGAGGCCGACCTGCTCTACGTAGTCGGGCGCATTGGCGCGTTCGGTGACGACAACCGGGCCGGTATCGAACGGACGCTGCATCGTATCTCATGCATCCGGAACCGGACCGGCCGCATCGTAGGGCTCACCTGCCGTATTGGCCGGGCCGTCTACGGCACTATCGATATCATTGAAGACCTGGTTCAAAGTGGGCGGAGCATCCTGCTTTTGGGCCGGCCCGGAGTGGGCAAGACCACTATGCTGCGAGAGGTGGCGCGGGTCTTGTCCAGTGATCTGAAGAAGCGGGTGGTGGTAGTGGACACCTCCAACGAAATCGCAGGTGATGGAGACATCCCGCATCCCGCCATTGGCCACTCCCGCCGCATGCAGGTGGCTACTCCGGCGCATCAGCACGCAGTGATGATCGAGGCGGTGGAGAATCACATGCCTGAAGTGATTATCATTGACGAGATCAGCACGGAGTTGGAGGCCACTGCGGCGCGCACCATCGCCGAGCGCGGCGTCCAATTAGTGGGCACAGCCCACGGCAACACCCTGGAAAACCTGATCATGAACCCCACCCTTTCCGACCTCATTGGCGGCATCCAGACCGTGACTTTGGGGGACGAGGAAGCCCGGCGCCGCGGCACCCAAAAATCGATTCTGGAACGAAAGGCGCCACCGACCTTCGATGTGGTGGTGGAAATCCAGAACTTTACCAAGGTGGCGGTCCACGCCGACGTCACCAAAACCGTGGACGCTATCCTGCGCGGCAGGCTGGTCCAAGCCGCAGTGCGGGAGCTGGCGACGGATGGCCGCGTCACCACCACCGACGGCGCCGTGCCCAGCGCCGACGAGGAACGTATGGTGCGCCCACGCCCGGACGAGCGGCCGCGCCCAAGTACGGACAGGACCGCCAAGGTATTCCCCTTTGGCGTCAGCCGCAGCCGAGTAGAGCACGCCATCCGCAGCGCGCAGCTCGATCTTGAGCTGTCCGATCGCCTAGAGGGCAGCGACGCGGTGCTCACCGCCCGGAACTACTTCCGGCGGCGTCCCCAAACACTGCGTGACGCAGAGGTGACGGGCGTACCGGTATATGTCCTGAAGAACCACTCCACGTCACAGCTCGAACAGGGCCTGCTCAGCATCACGGAATCCGGAAGCGGCGGTACTCAGGTGACCGTTGCCATCCGCGAGGCGGAGGACGCGAGCTATCGCGTGCTCAACGGAGACGGGCGCGCAGTGCTCACGCCCCAGAACGCCTATATCCGGCGGTTACAGCATCAAGTGGCCCAACGCTACAACCTCAACTCCCGCAGCACTGGACGGGAACCCATCCGCCACGTGCTCATTTTTGGCACGCAGGGCGACGACCTAGAAGACTGAGCGTGCCTGAAACGCCGACAACCGCAACAACCTTACCCGGATGCCTGATCGCCATCGAAGGCATCAACGGCGCGGGGAAAACCACCCAAATCAACATGCTGGCGCAGCGGCTGAGGGCGGCTACGCCAAGGCGGGTTGCCGTGTTCCGCGAGCCGGGCAGCACCGACCTAGGCCTGCGCCTCAGAGATCTCCTGCGCCTCAGAGGAGATCTCCTGAGAGACGAGACCGCCACACCGATTACGCCCCTGGCCGAGCTCCTGCTGTTTGCCGCCGCGCGGGCGCAATTGGTCCAAGAGCGGCTGAAACCGGCCCTGCAATCGGGTGCTGTTGTCCTCTGTGACCGCTTCAGCGCATCGACTGTCGCCTACCAGGGCTACGGCCGGGGCATCGACCATCCGGTCATCAAGGAACTCGAGCAGATTGCCACTCAGGGCATCGCCCCTAACCTGGTAGTGCTGTTAGATCTGGATAGCGCTACTGCGCTGGCCCGGCGCCCAGCTTCGGACCGTTTTGAGCAGGAGGAGATGGCCTTTCACCAGCGCGTCCGACAGGGGTACCTCGCCCAAGCGGAGCAGCAACCAGAACGTTGGGTAATTCTCGACGCCTCCGGCTCCCCCGATGCGATTGCCGAGGCGCTGTGGGACGCCATTTCTCCCCTGATTGTTTCGTAACAAGGTCCTAGGGCCGCCGTTAATGACGTGGTTCCGGATCAGCAACCAACATGCGTCGCTAGTGGCGGTGCAGTCCAGGCATTGAACATTACATAGCGTTGAGGTTAGCCAAATAGCCCCGCACCGGGTTGTGTATAATAGCGTGAATTACCCATAGAATTACTGCGAGGTTGACCGCAACGATCGTCTCGAAACGTGCTGAGGGGCGCCCAGGCTGTAACCGTTGCCCGAATAGGCTTGTATCAAGGTTGGGAATGTTGTAGCTCTAGGTAACGTAGTTTCCGCCCTTCAATAGCGGGAGGTGAAGCACCATGGCGTACGCAGAAGAGAACAGCGCCCGCTTTCGTCGGCAACGAACTGAACAAGCAATAAGCCTAGCCGTCCAGAGCCGCTGGGCTGAGGCAGTGGAGGCCAATCAAAGCATACTGGCTGTCTTCAAAGAGGACGTGGATGCCAACAACCGCTTGGGCAAAGCCTTCACGGAACTCGGCCAGTATGAAGAGGCCCGAAATGCGTACGGCAAAGCGCTCAAGTTGGAGCCTAGCAACACAATTGCTCGGAAGAACCTGAGCCGTCTCTCCGGCCTGAAAGCCGCGCCGCGGACTGCGGCGTCTGTACACGCCAAAGTGGATCCTTGGCTGTTTATTGAAGAAGCGGGTAAGACGGCAGTGCTGGCAGTGCTGGCGCAGGGGACAAAGGACGTGCTGGGCAAAATCACCGCGGGCGAACAGTTGCAGATCAAAGCTTTCGGCAAGCAACTCAATCTGCTAACCCTTAGCGGTGAATATGTGGGCCTGTTAGAGCCGCGGACTGCCACACGCCTACAGACCCTTATGGAAGGGGGCAACCGCTACGAGGCCGCCGTCACCAGCGTGACGGAGGGCCAGGTCAAAGTGATCCTCCGGGAGGTCTACCAGTCTGCCCAAATGGCGGGCCGCGTCTCCTTCCCCGCTCGAACTAATACCAACGTCCGGCCTTACATCAAGAATGGCATCCTCCGCACTGGAATGGAAGACGAGGGAGAGTATCTTCTGGAGGACGAGGAGGACACCGGCGACTGGGAGGAGGAGAGCGGTGAGGAAGGCGGGATTGTCACAGTGCCGCTCCCGGCTGACCAGAATGACAATGATGATGACAAGGATGAAGATAACTAGACCGCACCCTCAACTGTGAAAGTATGAAAGCGGCGAGTGTGGTACACTCGCCGCTTCTTTAGTAGAGGTGAGGCTAGCCTTCTTGCAGTGGCGCCAAGACATGGGTCTGATAACAGGGCGAACAGAGAAACAACACTGCGCAACTTTCTTCATCGAGATACACCACCCCGCAGTCCTGCGCGTCCGCGTTCTCGGTCATCCTCATGTGGAATGGCGCGCTACAGGCGTCACACGGCGCCTGATGAGCCTCGGGGAGTTGCCCGGCGCACACCACGCACAGGCCATCAACGTGCTCATGGTTCAGGGAGTTGAGCGGCAGGGTGCTCAAGGTATTCTCCGTAGCGCTGGATTGGGGGGCTGCGCGTCGATCCACTGCTGCACAAAGCGTCGCTCGTCGCTTCTACTTGTTACCATACCGTCCAAGCGGGCGTTCTGCAACGCCTTGAGGCAGGCGCCCAGCGGCAGCCCAGGAGACACCCCCAGCGCCAGCAACTCTACGCTCTTCAAACGGGGCCGTAGCTGGCGCCACTCGTTCAGGTAACGCTGCAACACTGCCCGAACCTGGCCATCCGGACTCATCAGTGCGTGCACATATACCGCATGCCACGAAAGATCGCGCAGGGCAGCTACTACCTGGCTGGGCGAGGCCGCGGCGGCGTCCAGAGACGCCACTGCCAGTGCCGCTCGGTCCAGGTCCACCAGCGCCTTGGCTGCCGCCCTCGGGAGCTGGAACACTGCAATCAGCCGCGTCCGTTCCTGCCGCGTCAGAGGAAACGCCAGCAAGCAGAGGGAGACGCACACCCGTGCCGCCTTGTCCTGCACGCTTGCCCGCACCTCCGGCAACTTCTCGGCCACCGTATGCATCAACCGCAGCCCAGGGAAGAGGCAGGGTAGTAATTCCAGCCGCTCCGCCAATGCCAGGGCCGGCAGCGGCTCATCCTCCAGCAAGATCCGATCCAGCTCTTTCCAGCGACGGGCCCCGCTGATCTCCAGTAGTCCCGGGCGAGACGCGGAGAGTAACGCGGCCGTGTGAGGCTCTATATTAAACGACAAACGTCCGCAGTAGCGCACGGCTCGCACTATGCGGGTCGGGTCGTCCACAAAGCTCAAGTCATGCAATACCCGAACTGTTGTCGTTTGGAGGTCAGAGCGGCCGTTGTAGGGGTCATGCAATTCGCCCCACGTGTCCGGCGCCAGCGCTGCCGCCAGCGCGTTGATGGTGAAGTCGCGCCGGCCTAGGTCCTCGTCCAGGCCCGCCGGTTCTACCTCCGGAAGGTCGCCCGCCGCGGCGTAACGTTCACGGCGTGAGGTCGCCAGGTCCAAAGCAAGGCCGGGCAGCAGTACCCGGGCGGTCCCGAAGCGGGTATGGCTGCTTACCCTGCCACTCAACTCCTGGGCCACCGCCACTGCGAGGCTCCGAGCATCCCCTTCAACTGCGATGTCGATGTCCTGGCTGAGCGGACGGTTTAGGAGCAGGTCCCGCACTGCGCCGCCCACGAGATAGCAGCGAGCCGGCAACGCTAGGCCCAGCCTGCCGACGGCGCGCACTACGGTTAGGGTGCTTGCGGGCAGCCCTTCCTCTAGTTGCTGGGCGATGTTCATTGGGCGCTTCTTAGGCGTTTCATTTAGCCTCTAGCCCCTGTACTTCAATGTAATGCTGCGTAATGCTGCAATGCCGTCGACGTACGCAGAGCCGCACGTTACCATTTCATCCGCGGTGGACCTGAGCGTTTTTCCGCTCGTGTTTCCCCGTCATGCTCAGGGCAGGCTAACTCACCACGAGCGGGGAAGTGCCCACAACATCCGTGCAACGGGTATGGTCTCACTCATGCTTTACACTCATTCTGTACAGCTACTATAATGACATATGAGAGACACGATTGACTGCTCAGGCGCGGCTTGCCTTGAGCGCAGGAGGACGCAGTGGCGCTACGCGAAATCCTATTCGCCAACAATCCCATCCTACGGCAGAAATCCAAGAAAGTCCGGACGGTTGACCTGTCGGTTCAACGTCTGATCGACGATATGATCGAGACGATGCACGCCGGCGGTGGGGTTGGCCTTGCCGCGCCGCAGGTCGGCGTACTACAGCGGGTGATTGTCATTCACATCCCGGAGCCAGAAGAAGAGCCAATCGCCCTCATCAATCCCGTAGTAGTCAAACGCTCGGGTCAGCGCTCCGTGGAAGAGGGGTGTCTCAGCATCCCCGGCTGGCGCGGTGAAGTGAAGCGCTCCGTAAGTGTGACCGTGAAGGCGATTAACCGCCAGGGGCGCGAGATTAGAATAAAGTCCTCGGATGATCTGCTGGCCCAGGCGCTGGAGCATGAGATTGACCACTTGGACGGAGTGCTCTACATCGACCACCTGACGGGGCCGGACAAGCTGTGGAAGCTGGAGCCAGAGGAAGCGGAAGCTAATAAGGAGCTTACGACTGCTCAAACGCCCGGACTCTAAAGAGGAAGCGGAAACGTACTAAGAATGGACTTCTCAGTACTGCTTTCCCAGCTCAGGGCATGTGCCGTGAGTGAGGGAGAGCAGGTTTATCTGGTTGGTGGATGCGTACGGGACGGCCTGATGGGCCGTCCTCTTCGTGATGTGGACATTGCCGTGACCGGCAGCGCCACCGCTTTCGCCCAGACGCTTGCCGTGCAGTTGGGCGCAACCTACGTACCCCTGGGCCAGCGCTTTGGCGCCAGCCGGGTGGTGCTGCGGAATGCGGATCAAGGCGTCCGTGAGATAGACTGCTCGCCGTTGCACGGTGACGTGCTCCAAGATTTGGCTGCTAGGGACTTCACCATTGACGCGCTTGCAGTCCCTCTGAGCAGCTTTGCCGGCGCGTGGGACACCCCTGCGCTTATCGACCCCCACCACGGCTTGGCTGACCTCCACCGCGGCCTGATCCGCATGGTCTCGCCGGAGAGCTTTACCGCCGATCCACTGCGGCTGCTGCGAGCCGTACGTCTCCAGGCTGAGCTGGGGTTCACCATCGATGAACCCACCGCTGCAACCATCCATAGCAATAGCGAGGGCCTGGCAACCTGCGCCCCGGAGCGCATCCGGGACGAGATGTATCGCCTGCTGGAAGCGCCGGGTACGGTGGGAAGCGTTGAAACCCTAGACAGCCTCGGGCTGCTGGGTGTGGTCTTTCCCGCGTTGATGGACGGCAAGGATGTGGCGCAGCCCAAAGAGCACTACTGGGACGTGTTCCGCCATCAGGTGGAGACCATGGCGGCCGCAGAAGCGGTATGCGACCATGCGGTGCATCCAAAGCTGGGCGAACGGCCCCATTTGCAGCTCGCTGTCACAGCCCCGCATTGGCCCCAGCTAGAGGATGGCTACTTTGCCCAGCGCTGCGGCGCAATGTCGCACCAGGCCATCATGAAGCTGGCCGCCCTGCTCCACGATGTTGCCAAGCCGGCAACCAAGACCGTGGACGCTACCGGCCGAACGCGCTTTTTCGGCCACGCCGAATTGGGTGCGGAGATGGCTACCGATGCGTTGGCGGCCATCCGGTTCAGCAATAAGGAAGTGCAGTCAGTGGCCACGTTGGTGCGGTATCACTTGCGGCCTACGCAATTGGCCGCCAGCGGGCAGGTGCCCACCGGCCGCGCCATATTCCGGTTCTTCCGGGACCTGAATGGCTTGGTCATAGACACCCTGATGCTGAGTATGGCCGACCACTTGGGGGCGCGCGGGCCACTGCTGCACCTGCCGGCCTGGAACAACCACGTAGCGTACACTGATTACGTTATCGGACAGCATTACCCACAGGCCGAGCGTCGCTCGGCTGAACGGCTGCTCACCGGGCGCGATCTTATGGCGGCCTTGGGCTTGCAACCTGGGCCGTTGGTTGGCCAGCTGTTGGCCGCCGTCGATGAGGCCACGGCCACGGGCGCAGTGCGCACCAGAGAACAGGCGTTGGCTGTGGCGGCCCGTCATCTGCAACGGAAGCGGCCCGCGGTGGTCGCTTAATCTCGCCAACAACAGTGCATTGGAGTAAGCATCTTGCGTAGGAATTCATGGATACTGGGGATCATCGTCATCCTCATGCTGGCATCGCTCTGGGTAGTGTGGCCGCAGCAACCCAGCAATTACTTGCCCTCCGGCATCCCCTGGCCAACCCGAGGCTGGATCCAAGTACAACTTGGCGATTTCGAATTCATACGTAAGGGCATGACCCTGGGGCTGGACCTCCAGGGCGGTGTGGACGTGATCCTGGAAGCCGACCTATCACAACAGCCGGTGGGTGAGCGGGATCGGGCGTTGGAAGGCGTGCGAGAGATCTTGGAACGGCGGGTCAACGCCTTTGGTGTGACCGAGCCCGTCATCCAGATCCAAGGGGAAAACCGCATTGGAGTGCAGCTGCCAGGCGTCCAAAACGTTGAAGAGGCAAAGCAACTCATTGGTCAAACGGCGCAATTGGACTTCCGCGAGCAGCAGATCACTGAGCAGGGGCGGCAAGTCTGGGTGAAAGCCACCGCTCCCGATGCCACCGGCGTGGAGCAAGTGCTCACCGGCGCCTACTTTAAGCGCAATACGGCCGTGGTCTTCAACCAACAGACCAACCAGCCAGAGGTGAGCTTTGAGCTTACCGATGAGGGCGCCGTGCTGTTCCGGCCGATCACCGCCCGGTTGATTCAAAAGCCGCTGGGCATCTTCATGGATGGCCAGCTTATCTCAGCCCCCACCGTGCAAGCGCAGCTCAGCGACCGCGGCGTGATCACCGGGCTTTCGCTACAGGAAGCGCAGACCCTCGCTATCCAGTTGAATGCGGGCGCCCTGCCGGTGCCGGTCCGGATCATTAAGGAAACCAACGTGGACGCCACCCTTGGCGCGGACTCGGTGCGGAAGAGCATCATCGCCGGGGAGATCGGTCTCATTGCCGTGCTGATCTTCATGGTGCTGTACTATCGTCTGCCTGGTGTCGTTGCCTGTATGGCGCTGTTGGGCTATACGCTCTACGTACTGGCGTTGTTCAAACTGCTGCCGGTCACCCTGACCCTTGCAGGCATCGCGGCCTTCATCCTCTCCGTGGGCATGGCGGTTGACGCGAACATCCTCATCTTCGAACGGATGAAAGAAGAGATGCGTTCGGGACGAACCCTCGCATCCGCCATAGACTCCGGGTTTGACCGGGCGTGGCCGTCTATCCGTGATAGTAATGTGGCAACCTTCATTACCTGCATCATCCTCTTCTGGTTTGGGAGCAACTTCGGCGCTAGCCTAGTCACGGGTTTTGCCGTGACCCTGTTCATCGGCGTGGCCGTGAGCATGTTTAGCGCCATCGTGGTCACCCGGACCTTCCTGCGCGTATTCGTGGGCCGGAGCACAACGCAACAATCCTGGCTGTTTGGACTAAACTGATGCTGCTCGATTTTATTAGCAAGCGCTACATCTACCTGATCTTCTCCGCGATCATCATAGTGCCGGGGTTGATATCCCTGGCCATACCGCCGGGGCTGCGGCCCGGCATCGAGTTCACCAGCGGGTCACTGATGACCCTCCGTTTCGCTGACCCACCGGATCAGGGGCCGCTGCGGGACACCGTAAGCGAGCTCGGCCATCCCGACGCGATCATCCAGCGGACCGGTGAAGGGGATTACCTGATACGGACGCGCACCCTAGAGCAAGAGGCCCGTGATACCACCGGCGCGATCACCATCAAGGGCGAGCAACAGCACATTCAGGACACGCTGTGTGCACTGTTCGGAGGGACGGAGGGTGCGACAACCGAAGGCAGTTACGAGACGGTCTGCCGCCCCCGGCAAACCATGGTGGTACTTAGCTTCGATCAGGTGTCGCCTATCATAGCAACGGAGATCGCCCAGAAAGCCGCGCTAGCGGTGCTGGTGGCCTCAGTGTTTATCCTGGCCTACATTAGCTTTGCCTTCCGTCAGGTATCTAATCCCTTCCGTTACGGCGCCTGTGCCATCTTTGCCCTTATTCACGACGTGCTGGTGGTGGTGGGCGCTTTCTCCATCATGGGCAAGCTCTTCAGTACGGAAATCGACTCGCTGTTCATCACCGCAGTGCTAACCGTCATCGGCTTCAGCGTCCACGACACTATCGTGGTATTCGACCGCACCCGTGAGAACACCCGCCGTCTGCCGGGCCGTGATCTGGCTACCGTGGTTAACGTCAGCCTCAATCAGACCCTTGCCCGCTCACTGACAACCAGCCTTACGCTGATAGTCGCCATCGTTGCGCTGCTGCTCTTCGGCGGAGTGACCATCCAGAACTTCCTGATCACCCTGCTCATTGGGGTGATCTCAGGGACCTACAGCTCCATCTTCATCGCTAGCCAGCTGCTGGTGATGTGGGAGATGGGGGAGTTGAACCCCTCTCGCTGGTTCAACCGCGGCGCGCCGGCGCAGCAAGAAGCCGCCCGTTAGCGGAACTACCGCGCAGTGACACAGTACAGGGGGCCTTTAAGACGCCCCCTGTACTGTGTCACCTGATTATCTGAATGGGAAATTTACAATCCCACCACTATCGCTTAACACTATCTTCCAAACAGATCTCGCGCATCGCGTTCCGCCTGTCGCTCTAGTTCCGCCGCTTCCAGAAACCCGAACTCCCGGTAGCTCTCCGGGCTGCCGTATTCCCGGGTCCGCAACACCACCGGCATGGGCACCGCGTGGCCAAAGATGAGGGCCTGCTGTTTGCTCTCCAGGCGTGACAGCACGCTCCGCAGCTGGCTGGAGCCGGAGGCCCCGGTCAGCACCGCGGAGAGGTCCTTCTCATCGTCCAGCAGACAGGTGATCTTGGTACCGATCTGCGACAGCACCTCGGGGTCGATAGCGCTGGGCCGCTGATCCACTACCAGCAGGGTCACTTTGTACTTGCGCATCTCCCGAGCAATGGTGCCAAAGATGGTCTGCCCGGCCATGCGGGGGTTGAGGAACTTGTGGGCCTCCTCCAAGGTGATCACTAGGTGCGGCGGCTCCGCTGCGGCCTCGCCTAGGGCCCGCTCCATCCGGTCTGCCCAGCGTTGGTAGATGCGGCGGCTCAGCAGGTTCGCCACCAGCACCTGCGCCAGAGGATTGTTCTTGTACTTGCCGAACTCCAGAACCACGGTCTTGCCCCGCTCCAGGTAGTCCATGAGTTGCTGAATAGCGTCTCCTTCGACGCCTGGGGTGAGGAACTCCAGCCGAGTCAGATAGCGCAGCCGCCTTTGGAGCGCTTCTATCGCGCCACCGTGGAGGTTGCTCTGACCGGCCAAGTCCTTTAGGCCTTCGCCATCCATGTCGATGAACGTCCCAAACCAGTCTCGTCCGCCAATGACCCGGCGGATCGCATCGATAGACTGCACCGCCACTTCGGAGAGGCCTAGCGCCTCCTGGAGATCGGCGATATCGTCCGGCTCGAGCTCGTGGTACCCGATGCGCACCGTGCCGTCGATATTAACCCGGCGGGCGTGGGAGCTCTGCTCGTCCAGAGTGAACACCGTGACCTGGGAGCCAAAGAGCTGCTTCAGGCCCTTTACGCTGCCGTGCACCTCCTCGGTGGTGCCCATCCAGCCGTACTCGTTGTGCATATCGAAGATAAGCTGGACGCCGGCGCTCTTTTGGAGGATGCCCGCCATGAGAATGCGGGTCAGGAAGGTCTTGCCGGTGCCCGTCTTGCCGAAAACACCGCTACTGCGTTCCACCAATCGTGGCAGGTTGAGGCGGATCTGGGTGCTATCCATGTCCAGCGGGCTGCCGATCCACAGGTGGTCCCGGTCCTCATCGCCGAAGATCCCCTCGATCTCCTCCTTAGTTGCGAAGAACGCGGGCGCATAGTGTGGCGGCACAGTACGCACCGGATGGGGCTCCTTGGGCCCCAGTGGTCCCAGCGCCAGGGTGGGTACCAAATGCGCCAGCCCGAAGGTGCCCGCGCCGCGCAGCACCGCCCGCACCAGCGGGTTGTTCACGTCCGGCGGCGTGGTGGTGAGCGCTTGATCGGTGCGCCTAGCTCCAGATCGGACACCACGCAGAAGAAGCGGCTCTGCTCACCCTGCACGATGGCGTACTGCCCCACCTTCACGTCCTCCAGTGGGACCTCGGCATCCAACCGGAGGTCTAGTCCATCTTTCAGCGACCCGCTGACCACCATACCCAGCGGACGCGGCTCCGCGGGGTCCGACTGCGCTGGAGTGTCCGGAAAGAAATCGGAGAACTGGGTCACGCCAGCCGCTCCAACAGCGCGTTCAGCCGCACCGACTCGCCCCGCAGCAGCGCCACTAGCCGTTTGCCGGCCCGCACCTGGAAGTCCATGCCCTGCGGCCCGCGCACCGCTGCGCCATAGCGGAGGAAGGCGGCGGTTACTTCATCAGTGGCGCCCTGGCTCTGCCCTGCCAGCAGCAGTGGCAGAAACCCCAAGGCCTCGGTAAAGTCGGCAACTTCATTCGGTTCGCACACATAAACCAGCTGGTGGATCTCCGGCGGCAGCGGCGGGAAATAATGGCTAATCCCGCCGTCCTGGCTGAATCCCAGCACCTTCACATCGAAGTGAGTGCGAAACAGCTCTTGCAACTGCGGATGCTGCTGGTAAATCTCTGCCATCGAGCTTGCCTCTCGCCCACGCGCCACGGAGCGGCGAGTAGGGTCCAGCGCCTCTGTGGCAATGCCGGTGACCACACCGTAGATGGTCACCGCCTCCTCCGGCCCCTGCGCCGCCTTCACCAGCGATCCGAAAGGTGGCGCAGCGTGCAGCGTATGGCTCTCTGCCGTGTATCCAGCAGTGGCGGTCTGAATAACTTCGCCTATTTTAGACATGAACCGTCCTGCGAGACTCGCTTGCTTATTGCACTACCAGCCCGCCGTCCACGGCCAAAGCGTGGCCGGTGACGAAAGACGCGGCGTCGGAGGAGAGCCACAGCACCGCCTCGGCCACCTCTTCCGAGGTGCACAGGCGACCGCCCGGTTGCCGCACCATCATCCGCTCCTCCAGCGCCGCGTCCCGTTCCATGTACTGGTTGGTCATGTTAGTGGGGATCCAGCTAGGGCAGACCGCGTTGATCCGGATATTCCGTCCGGCGACCTCCACGGCGGAGGCTTTGGTAAGACCCACCACGCCATGCTTGCTGGCGATGTAGGCCACGCCCACGCGGCTGCCGATAAGCCCGGCCACCGACGCCGTGTTCACGATTGCACCGCCGCCCTGGGCCAGCATTTGCCGCAACTCGTGCTTGACGCAGAGCCAGACGCCCTTGAGATTCACGCCGATGACCTGATCCCAAACCGCTTCCTGGTAGTCCGCGGCCTGCACGAACATGGTACCGCCGAGGCCGGCGTTGTTGAACGCACAATCCAGCCGCCCGTAGGCCGCAACCGCCGCTGCCACCAGCGCGGTCACATCGGCGTCTTTAGTGACGTCTGCGGCCACAAAACGGGCGTCCGGTGCGCCAGCGGCCTTGGCCGCGGCGGCGGTCGCCTGGCCGGCCTCCTCACTCACATCCGAGATGATGAGCTTAGCCCCGGCCTTAGCGTACGCCAATGCCGTCACCCGCCCGATATCACCGCCACCGCCCGTAATGAGCACCGACTTACCCCGAAGATCGTCATACATAGCAGCCTCTCTTTGAAACTAACGCACAATCATGCAGCAATAGCTAGCGGTGCGGCCCATTTTTTCTTGAACGTTCTGAGAAGTCATTCTAGAAATAGTGGCTAACTCGCCTCGCCCTAATTGATACTCACTCAACCCGCTCTGTTGTTACCCGTACCTCATTAGCGGGTGCTTCCACACACTCGATACCTAGGGTACCATCCCATAGTAACGGCGGGCACAATAGTTGAGCACTACGCTATTACGAGCCAGGATATGGCAGCAGCATAGTGGTTACCGCTCCTTTGAGAGGAGACCTCTAGTGAGCCCGCCGACCTTGTGGGGCTTGCCGGACTGGGGCCTAGGCGAGGGGTGAAAAGGGCTCGATGCTGCTCGCTTAGGAATAGGGCACCCGCTTGCTGACCGATTTGGCCGAGTGCGCCACCGGCAACCCCTGCGCCTCCATCCGGCGCGAGACCAGCTGCCAGAAGGCCTGCCGGTCCGCCTCGGTCACCACTGCCTGCTGATGCGCCTCCATCAACGCCACGGGATACCCGAAGTTCCGGCGGCACTGGTCCACCACCGCGGCGTGAGTGAAGTCGAGCAGATCGGGGTTGTAGCGCACCCAGGCCGGCACCTCCACGCGGCCGATCTCCCAGCCCGTGTTCACGTAGAAGTACCAGATCTGGTTCTCCGTTGGCTGGTAATCTTTCAGCAGCAGCCGCTGGCTTTTGAATACCTCCGAACGGCCACCTTCCGGGAGCACACTGAACACGTCTCGGTCCAGCAGCTCCCGCTCGGTCTTGGGATAATCCACCACTTTCTCGAGGTACTCCCTGCTCCGCGGCGCCGACGCGTAGCTGGCTACCGCCAGCGTTCTCGCCTGCGCCAACAGCCGAAGCTGGTCCAGGTAGTCGACATATTGCTTGACATAAAGCTCCGTATCGCTCTGGTAGCTGTAGATCCACAGCATCAACGACCCATCTTGGAGCGCAAGTGCAGGGGCATCGTCCGGCGTGGCTTTGGTCAGCTTCAGCAGGCCCTCCAGCTCAGCCACCGAGCGCTCCAGATCGATGTGAATGCGTCCGGCTGTCTCCGCCGAGTCGTCATCCACCGGCTCTTGCGGGCTTGCCGAGGCGTCTTCGGCGGCAAGGCGCGGTGAGCTGGACAGCGCAGCATGAGAGACAGGTCCGTACCGCAGCGTAACTTCCCCCACATTGATCAGATAGCACTGTAGCGGGGCGTGGCGGTCCAGCTCTATCTGCGAGCCATCGGTGGCAAGGGTAACGTACTCGTCGGGTGGGGTTGGGCGGGGGACCATGGTTAGGCCCTGCTGAAGCCGCAGCAGCGCCTCCTGGTAGTCCTTTCCCGCTGGCGCGCGCCGTTGCAGCAACGGATCTAGCTGCGCATTAACGTGAGCGAGGTCCAGACTCATTGTGACTCCTCTACAGGGGGACGAACGGGTTCGACAGGCTCAAAGTGGGCGGGGGGAAACCAAGCCCATCGCCAATGCCAGCGTGACGACATGTGGCCTAGCGCCAGGGTGGCGGGCCGGCGGTCTGGAAGGTGCGGTAGAGCATGTGGTATGTGCCGTTCATGAAATCGACACACTCCCGCAGCAGCACGCGGCAGATCTGCAGACCGTCCACGGTGTAGCGCAGCGGACCAGCGCGCTTGAACTCGGGCAACCAAACCCGCCAGCGCAACCCGGTCTCATCCGATGCGGTGCGTAGCGGCAGATAACCGCTCTCCCGAAAGACGCTTAGGTAGTTAAACGCCAGCCTCAGTGCATTCGCCTGAATACCGGTTAGCCACACCGCCAGCGCCGGATGCGCCGCCTGTACCGTACGCAACGCGGTGCGGCGCGGCGCGGTGAACCGGAGCCAGGTACCCGAGCCGGGTTCTATCCCGAACAGGCACTCCACCTCCCAGGCCAGCCGGTCCAGCGCCGCACAGAGTCCGTTGAAATACTGATACAGGAACGGTTGGATGCGTGAAGGATCGAGGTGGTTGGCGAGATCGGTAGACTGCGTAGCCATGACGGAACGTTGGCGATCCTCCCAAGGCTCCAGGGTCTCGGCAGCTGGGTCTGCGGCGCGCACTGCCGGCGCTTCAGCCGAGGGCGTCTGCGCTGGCAACGGGCGGCGCACCAGCACGTCCAATGCGTTCATCGCTTGCAGCGCATTAGCCAAGCGTAGCGTCAGCGGGTTGCCACTCTCGCTTTCCAGGGCAAAGGGCGTATCATGCAGCGCCTCACAAAGCAGCTCTTGGTACGGGAACACGCCCGGCTCATAGGCTTCGTAGTAGTTGTAATTCACCGAAGCACTCGTTGATCACCAACCCGGCGCGTGAGGTGCTGCTGGTCCAAGTATTCCATCAGGGCCAGGGCATATTTTCGGCTCGTGTTGAACATATCCCGTACCTCAGCAACGGTAATGGTACGGTTTTTTTGCAAATGCGCCGTGATCTTGCTCACCATCTCCTGATAGGCCGGCGCGCTGAAGTAGATAGATTCACCAACCCGGACCAGCCGCCCCTGGTCCGTCAGCACGTTCGCAATGTCAGCTTCAAAGGGCAGATCGCTGGGCGGCGAATAGGGCGTCAGCTCCAGCGCCGCCAGCAATTGGCGCGCCTGCTGCTGTTGCGACGGGCTTAGCGCCACTTCATAGCCCGGCAGGCACACTACAGCGCCGCGTTCCTCCACCATGCCTTCTTGCACCATTAAGTCCAGCGCGTCCGCGGCGGCACGCCCCGGCAGCCGGAGGCGGCTCCGCAGTTCCTCTTTGGACATCCCGGCCCGTAGCGGTGACGCCTTGTGGAACTCGGCCAGCAGTCGCAGCGCGTGGTCATTCAACCGCTGCCACGTGGCCCGATCCATCACCAGCGAGTGGGGATCGGCCAACCGTCCGTTCAGCGCCACCGCATCGCCTTGCTTAACCAGCTGGGAGAGGGTGCGTTCGGCCTCTTCGTGTGATATGGCCGCGGTCTTCAGCAGCGTGCCGGCCTCCACCGGTCCCCGAGCCAACTGCTGGAGCATGACACCCTCCGGCGTCCCCTGCGCCAGGGTCTGCAGCGAGGCGAGGGTGGGCTGGTGGAAGCGCCGGTGCCGTTTGGCTTGGGGCTCCACCACCGTGCCACCGCCAATGGTGCCAAAGGCGGAGCGGATGATGAACGCATCGCCCTTGCAGAGCACCAACGGGAACTGCACCCGCAGCTGCGCCCAGCCAACTGCGCCCGGCTCCAGCTCATTAGCATCCAGGAGCCGGAGCTTGGCGGGCGTCTCGCTTGCCAGCAAGTGCACGGTGCACGAGGCATTGTGGCGCAACGGGTTCGGCACCTCTTTCAGCAACCGAACCTGCGCGTCGAAGACGGTGATAGGCCGCAGCCAGCCTGGCGTGGTCACCACGTTGCCTCTTGCCAGGTCCTCGGTGGACACGTTGGTCAGGTTCGCCGCCACCCGGCTGCCCGGCGACGCCACGTCCACCTTGTGCCGGTGGGTCTGCAACCCGCGGAGCCGAGTCTTGATCCCCTGGGGCAACAGTTCCACCTCCTGCCCTGTCCGCAGCGAGCCGTCGATGAGGGTTCCCGTGACCACAGTGCCAAAACCGGCGATGGTGAACACCCGGTCCACCGGCAATCGCGGCCGGCCGGTGTCCCGTCTAGGAGTCGCCTCTTGGAGCAGCCCGTCCAAGACGTCCAGCAGCTCTGGCAAACCCTGCCCGGTCACGGCGGATACCGCCAGCAGTGGCGCGTCCGCCAGAGTGGTGCCCTCGAAGGCGGACCTTACGTCAGCGGTCACTAACTCCAGCCACTCCTCGTCCACTATGTCCCGCTTGGTGAGCACGATGACACCCCGCTCGACCCCCAGCAGGTCGAGGATGGCGAGGTGCTCCCGGGTCTGGGGCATCATGCCCTCGTCCGCTGCCACAATAAACAGCGCAAGGTCGATGCCGCCCACACCCGCCAGCATATTCTTAACGAACCGCTCATGGCCGGGGACATCCACAATGCTGACCTCGCGGCCGCTGGGCAGCTTGAGCCACGCGAAGCCGAGGTCGATGGTCATACCCCGCTCTTTCTCTTCGCGCAAGCGGTCGGGATCGATGCCGGTGAGCGCCTGAACCAGCGTGGATTTGCCGTGGTCTACGTGGCCGGCAGTGCCAATGACGAACATAGAGCGGACTCTGAGGGAAGCTAGGCCATAGGACGCTTAGTACGATTTCGGTAGCAGTATAGCACCCTGGTGACTGAGATAGCACCGCCAGGTGTGCCTAGCAACGCCTACTCAGCAGTGGAGAACACCGTGGCGAGAGGAGTGGGGAATGCTAGCCGTGCCCCACCTCCAGGTTGCCTTGTCGCTGCGCTTCTCGCAAAGACGCCCAGGGCGCTACAACAGCAACGACACTGCCGCCGCAATCACCAGCACCCCGATCGCCATCCCCAGCGCGTAGTTGGGCAACTGACCGGTCTGGCTACGGCGCAGCACCTCCCCTACGGCAACGGCAAGCGCGCCCGGGCCGTTGATCCCCACGTCGTTCACCACGGCCCGGTCGAAGAAGGCAATGAAGCGTCCCAGCATCAGCGCCACGCGGTCGATGAGCCACTGATAGACATCATCCAAATAAGCCTTGCGCTCCAGGAACGTGTGCAGACCGGAGAAACGCTCCCGCAACGCCGTCGCCGACCAAGCCCCCCCCCAGTAGAAGCCTGCAGCGATAACCAGCCCGGTCAGGGAGATGAGCACCGAGAGCCCCATGACCCACAAGTCGGCGTGGTACGCCTCCGGTTCGTGCACGTACAGGAACTCGCCGAGCCCACCCGGTAGCCCCAGCCGCCGCCCGGCATTAGGCAACGCCACCAGGCCACCCAGTGCGCTCAGCATGCCCAACGCCAGCATCGGCGCCAGCATCACCGGCGGTGCCTCGTGTGCGTGCCTTTCGTCAGTATCGGGACGAGGCGATTGAACAGGGGACTCCTCGCCCAGGAACAACCGCAGCCACAGCCGCCCCATGTACAACGAACTCATCAGCACCGACAGCAGCGCCAGAACGTATACCAGCGGATTGCCGTGGGACAGCACCAGCAGCGCCTCGTCCTTGCTCCAAAAGCCACTCAACGGCGGCACACCGGCCAGAGCCAGCCCCGCTACCAAGAACAGCCCTGCTGTCCAAGGCATCCGGCGGCCCAAGCCTCGCAGCTCGTCCAGCTCCTGCCTGCCGGTGGCGTGGATCACGCTGCCCGCGCCCAGGAAGAGCAGCGCCTTGAAGAAACCATGAGTAATGAGATAGAAGATGGCGGCGGTGAACCCGGCGCCGCCAGCGCCCAGCACCACCATCATGAAACCCAGCTTGCTGACCGTGGAGTAGGCGATGACCTTCTTGATGTCGGTGGCTACCAGCGCGATAGACGCTGCCAGCAGCGTGGTGATAAGCCCGATGACGGTGATAAAACTGAGTACTGCCGGCGCGGCCTCGAAAAGCGGGTACATGCGCGCCACTAAGTACACGCCCGCCGCCACCATGGTGGCGGCGTGGATCAGCGCGCTCACCGGCGTGGGGCCTTCCATGGCATCGGGCAACCACACGTGGAGCGGGAACTGCGCCGACTTTCCCATAGCGCCTAGGAACAGCAGGAATGCGGTGAGGGTCAGCACCCCGTCACTCAGCCCACCGCCCTCGATGGCGCGGAAGACCTCAGCTATCTGGAAGCTGCCCGTGGCGCCGAATAACAGCAGGATGCCGATGAGCAACCCCACGTCGCCCAGGCGAGTAGTCACGAAGGCCTTCTTGGCAGCCTCCGCCGCCGGACGCCGGTCGTAGTAGAAGCCGATGAGCAGATAAGAGCAGAAGCCCACCAGCTCCCACGCGATGTATAGCAGCAGCAGGTTGCCCGCCAGCACTAGGGTCAGCATGGCCGCGGCGAACAGCGAGTGCGCCGCGAAGTACCAGGTGTAGTGGGCCTCGCCATGCATGTAGCCTATCGAATACACCTGCACGCACAGCGCCACGAAAGTGACCAGCCCGAGCATCAGCACCGAGAGCGGGTCTAGGATTAGGCTAATGGAGAGCTGTGCGCCTGCTACATCGACCCAGGGCAGGCTGAGTTCCTGGGCGCCATTAGCTACTACATCAGCGGCTACGGGCCATACCAGCAGGAAGCTCAGCGCCACCGCGAGAATCGACAGCCACGCGCCGCCCAGCAGCATGCGGCTGTGGCCCGTGAGCGCGGCCAGGGCCAGCACCACGAAGGCCAACGCAGGCAGCGCTGGCAGCAGCCAGGCTGACTCAGCGCCTAAGGCTATGGCAGTCAATGTTGAGTTGTCGTTCTGCTGATATTGGCAAACTTCATCCCGTCGTCAGATTTCCGGTCAACTATTTTTCAAAGCTGAGGGATTTAACTGGTCCGGTTGTCTACGTGGCTGGTTAGAGACATGGCGGCTGGGGCAACGCGCCCGTTCTCACCACCGCATCGAGCTTGCTTCATCAACGTTCGCGCTGGCCCGGATGCGGAACAGCCGCAGGATGATAGCCAGCGCGAGGGCCACCTCGGCGGCCGCCACCACAATAACAAAAATGGCGAACATTTGGCCCAGAAAGCGCTGGGGGTCACTGAAGGCAGCAAAGGCGATGAAGTTCAGACTCACCGCGTTGAGCATCAGCTCCACGCCCATCAGCACCAGCACCGCGTGGCGGCGAGCTAGCACCACATAGAGCCCCAGGCTGAACAGGGCCGCGCTCACCACTAGCACATGCTGCAGCGGGATCATTCCCGCTCCTGCCTGGCGATTATCACCGCGCCCACCAGCGCCACTAACAGCACCAGCGACGCGATCTCGAAGGGCACCGCCCACTGGCTGAACAGCGCGGTGCTGATCCGCTGGAAGTTCACATGGGTCAGCGTAGCAGCGTCGCCCCCGCGCCAGGGGGTGCTGAAGGCCACAAAGCACAGGCTCAGAAAGGTCAGCGCGGCCACCACCTCGGCCCAGGGCTTCTGCGGATTATCCAGCGTCTCCGGCTGCTCCCGCACCTGGGTCAGCATCATGGCGAAGAGGATAAGGATGGTCACCGCGCCGCCGTAGAGCAGCACCTGCACCAACGCCAGAAAATCTGCCAGCAGCACCAGGTACAGTCCGGCCACCGCCAACAGCGCCAGCACCAGGAACAGCGCGCCGTGGATGACGTTGCGGGTGAGCGTCAGCCCCACGGCGCCCGCCAGAGCCAGGAGCGTTATGGCGTAAAAGATCAGTTGAAAGGTGGTCACAGGTCGTTGCGGGTCTCGTGCGGAGGTTTCTGGCCCAACTGAGCGCGGTGGTCCTCGGACATTTTGAACAACGTGGGCATATCCGCCACGAAGTCCGGGTAGTAGCCTGCCTGCTCATGGGTGTGGGTCATCTCAATGGCCTCGAAGTTGCACACCTCTACGCAGATAGAGCAGGAGATGCAGCGGCTGATGTTCAGGGTGAAGTCATCCACAATCTTGCGGCGCTTGCTCTCGCCGCTGGCATGCTTAGGGTTGTCCTTCATAGTCACCGTAATACAGCCGGTTGGGCAGTAGCGCATGCACACCTGGCAGCCGGTGCAGAAGGGCTCGTCATGCTCGGCGTCCCACATCAGGCCAGGGAAGCCCACGTAGCGGGGCTGGAGCGGCAGCCGCTCATCCGGGTACTCCACCGTCACGGCCTTGCGCTGGTGGGTCCCCAGGGTCTTCAGTAGGCCTTTGAGCACTCCGATCATGCCTGCCTCCTAGAGCGGGCGTACACCAGATACACAAATCCGCCGGTGGCCAGCCAGCCCGCCAGCAGCAGCGCCCCGCCGTAGACCACCGCGGCCGCGGTGATGGCCAGGTTCACGAAAGAGAAGGGGATCAGCATTTTCCAGGCGAAGTTCATCAGTTGATCAATCCTCAACCGGGGCAACGTGCCCCGCAACCAGAATACCAGAAGGATGATGGCGAAGGTCTTGACCAGGAACCACACCGTAGCGATAACCCTGGCCGGCCACCCGGCCAGCAGGTCACTGCTAGGCTGAAACGGCCACTCCCAGCCACCCAAGTAGATGGCCGTGGCGATGGCCGCGGTGGCGAACAGGCTGGCATACTCGGCCAGGTAGAACACCGACCACCGCATGCCGCTGTACTCCACCAGCGGCCCACCCACGACTTCCGACTCCGCGACGGGGATGTCAAAGGGGGTGCGGCTCAGTTCCGCCAGTGCGGCCACCAAGAAGATCAGCACCCCCAGCGGCTGTAGGAACAGGAAGGGCACCCACCCCTGCGCCTCCACGATCACCCGCAGGTTCAGCGTGCCGGTCAGCAGCACCACCCCCAGGATGGCGAAGGCCAGCGGCAGTTCGTAGCTCACCAATTGCGCAGCCGCACGCACGCCGCCCAGCAGGGCGTACTTGTTGTCGGAACTCCAGCCCGCCATAAGCATCCCCACGATATGCAGCGAGGAGAAGGCCACCAGATAAAAGATGCCTAGGTCCAGGTTGCGCACCACCAAGTCTCCGGTGAAGGGGATGGTCACGAACAACATGAAGATCGGAACGAACACCATGAAGGGGGCAAGCTGGAACACCCAGCGGTCGGCCGTGTTGGGGGTCAGGTCTTCCTTCACCAGCAGCTTGAGCGCGTCCGCCGGCGTCTGGAGCAGCCCGTGAAACCCGGTGCGCATGGGCCCCAGCCGCTGCTGGATGTGCCCCAGCACTTTCCGCTCGACATAAATCAGCACCAGCACGATGAACATGACAAAGTTCACCATGAGGAACAGGCGGAGGAACGGGTCGAACTGGGTGAAGAGGTTGGTCATTGGGTGCGGGCTGTTAGTTGTCAGTTATTTGTGCGTTAGTATAGGTCAGCATCATCGGTCCACCTCACCCAACACAATGTCCAACGACCCCAGAATAACAATCGCGTCCGCCACGTAGGAATCGATGAGCATTGGCCGCAGTGCCATCAGGTTGCAGAAGCACGGGCTGCGCAGCTTCACTCGGTACGGTTGAACCCCGCCCTTGCTCACAAGATACAGGCCGTAATCCCCCCGAGGGTTCTCGGCATGGACGTAGATCTCGCCGGGGTCCACCCTGAAGTGCGGGTAGCGCGGCACCTTTGCCTGAGTCTCCCCCTCCGGGATGCGGTCCAGGCACTGCTCCACGATCTTGATCGACTCCCAGATCTCCTTCATGCGCATGTCGTAGCGATCAAAACAGTCGCCCTTGCTGCCCACCGGAATATCGAAGTCCAGCGTGGGATAGAGGGAATAGGGGTCGGAGCGGCGCACGTCCTCCCGCACTCCAGAAGCCCGCAGCACCGGCCCGCTGCATCCGTAAGCGATGGCGTCCTCTGCGGAGAACACGCCCACGCCCACAGTGCGGCCCAGGAACACCTCATTCTGGTTCAGCAGCACTTCGCAGTCCTCAACGCCCTTCTTCAGTACCGGCAGCAACTGCCGCACCTCCGCCAGAAAGCCCTCCGGCAGATCTTCCTTCAGCCCGCCGGCTCGGAAGTAAAAGTGCATCAGCCGCGCGCCCGACACCGCCTCAAACAGCCGCTGCAGCCGCTCCCGCTCCCGGAACGCGTACAGGAAGGGCGTCAGCGCGCCCACGTCTGCCCCGAACGCGCCGTAGAACATCAAGTGGCTCACAATGCGGTTGAGCTCTGCCAGCAAGATGCGGGCATACTCCGCCCGTTCCGGTATCTCCACCCCCAACAGCTTCTCCAGCCCCATGAGGTAGCACAGCTCATTGTTGAACTGGGAGATGTAGTCCGTGCGGTCGAGGTGGATGATGACCTCCTGCCACTCTTCATTCTCCGAGAGCTTCTCGAAGCCGCGGTGCAAGTAGCCGATGTAAGGCGTGCAGTTCACGATACGCTCGCCGTCCACCTGCAGCACCATGCGGAACACCCCATGGGTCGCCGGGTGCTGCGGCCCAATGTTGATGTGCATATCCACCGTGTGGAGCGTCTGTTCAGTGGCCATGGCCAATCATCCATCACGTCCATGATCCATGCACGCATACACTTGTACATGTATACACGGATCATCTATAGGTACACCGTAGGAGCGCCGTTGCCCCCGTTGCCCAAGGAAGGACCGATGCTCCGGCCCCCTCACGGGGTGCAATGTAGACAGCACTATCGCAGCGGGTGGCGGCCCCACCTTCATCCCTCCTCCGGGCGCTGCACCAGCCCTGGCCGGTCAAAATACACTGGTACCAGCGGGTGGCTCCGGCGGAGCGGCAGCTCTTCCACATCCTCCTCCAGCAACAGCGGAACCAGGTTGTGATGGCCGGGGAAATCGATGCCAAACATCTCGGCTGTCTCCCGCTCGTGCCAGTCTGCGCCGGGCCACAATCCCATCACCGATGCCACGCTTGGATGCTCGTAGTCGTCGATGTGGGCCTTGATGGTCAAGCGATGGTGGTGAGCGTAGGAGTACAGGTGGTACACCACCTCGAAGTGCTGCTCATAGTCGACCCCCGTGATGCTCATCAGATAGTCGAAGGCCAGCCGACTGTCCTCCTTGCAGCGTCGGCATGCCTCCAGCAGGTTGGCCGCAGCCATCGCTACGTCCAGGTCGCCGAAGTTGTACTGCTGCTCGTAGGCAATCGAGTCCCACGCCTCGCGCAGCGTCGCGGCCAGCGCCTCGGCGTACGGCTTGGGCGGCTCCCGCTGGCCCAGCGGCGGGCCCGCGGGTTGCCGTCCCGGACGCGGACGCGGCGTTGGCGTCTCGTCTCTGGGCGCCGCCGGTGGTTGAGTTTCCGCCGCGGGCTGCTCTGCGTTGGGCTGTGTGTACGCTTCCGGTTCCGCCATATTCATCCCGCTATGGTTGCAAGCCCATGAGGGATGGGCGTGGCAACCGCACTATATGCGACTGCGATTGCTTTGGACCGCTCGCGGCGATCGCAATGGGGTATGCCCTATCCCCGCTCCGGGCTCAGCCCCGCCACTGTGGTAATGCCCGTACGAGCGCACTCTTCGTCCTGCTCACTGCTAGCGCCGCCCACGCCGCAGGCGCCCTCCAGCACCCCGCTGCGGAACACCGGCAGCGCGCCCTGCCACGGCACGAAGCCCTCACCCGACGCCGCGAGGATCGACCGCATGGGCAATCGGTCTGCCATATCCATGAGCAGTGCGCTGGAGCGTCCGAAGATCGCCGAGACCTTGGCCTTGCCGTTTGCGCCATTGAAGCTGGACATCGGTGAGCCGTCCATGCGGTTGGCGGCAATGATCCCGCCGCCCACATCAGTGACTACCACGGTAACCCGCACGCCGTGCTCCTTGGCCTTAGCCACCGCGGTGGCTACCATCGTGTTCGCTTCATCTAGAGAGATCGCCATGTAACTGCTCCTCGGTTTATGGTTTATCAGGTGAGGGCGTTGCCTAAAGCTCTCCAAGGCGCCGCCCACGTCAAAATCGAGAGCCTCAATAGAGGCTGGAGAGGCTAGTGCGTCGCCTTCTCCGCGCCCTTCTTTGCATCCACCACCGGAAGCGCCGGCACGGTGCTGGGATCGATGACCGCGCCCCGGGCCTCCAGCATGATCTTGTCTTGCAGCTTGAGGATGGCGTCCAGCAGCGCCTCCGGGCGCGGCGGGCAGCCCGGCACGTAGACATCCACCGGCACAATTAGGTCCACGCCCTGAAGCACCCGGGAGTACTGGGCGTACGGCCCGCCGTTGGTGGCACAGCTCCCCATGGCAATCACCCACTTGGGCTGCGGCATCTGGTCGTACAGCAGCTTGATAGATGGGGCCATCTTCTTGGTGACGGTCCCCGCCACGATCATCACGTCCGACTGCCGCGGCGAGGCCCAGGTCACCACACCCAGGCGGTCCAGGTCGAAATGTGACATGTAGGTGGCGATCATCTCGATGGCACAGCACGCCAGCCCGAAGGTCATGGGCCACAACGATGACTTGCGCGCCATGGCGAACAGCTCATCGGTGCGGGTGGTCACCACGCCCATCAGGCCGTCCCGGGGCAGCCGGTCATACAGGCTCAGCGCCGGCGCCGGCGGCTTGCCTTTGATGGTGCGGTCCAACTCCAAGGGGATCATCTTGGCTTGCTCGAAGAGGTCACTCATAGTGCTACCCCGCACAACTAGTGCCACAGAGGGCACGGCGCAGTATTTTGAAACGCTGCGTTCTCGGCAGTGGACTACTCAGGGCAATGCTCATTGTTCCCACTCCAGCACGCCCTTCCGCCAGGCATACGCCAGCCCAAAAATCAGGATGCTCAGGAAGATCGCCATCTCGATGAGGGCCAACTCACCCAGCGGCTTCAGGACAACTGCCCACGGGAACAGGAAGACCGCCTCCACCTCGAAGATTACGAACAGGATGGCGTAGAGGTAGTAGCGGACGTGGAACTGCATCCAGCGGTCATTGCCCAAGGGCAACACGCCGCATTCATAGGTCACGCCTTTCTGGGCTTCGTACCGCCGCGGAGCCAGGATGCGGGAGAGCAGCAGGAGCGACGCAACCAGCACCACACCGAGCAGCGCGGCGAGCGCCACGGCGGAATAGTCGAACAGGTACTGCTGAGGCATTACCCTCTTAGTATAGCAACAGTAGCGTGGACAGCATAAGTTCTCACTCCTTACCGGGCTGGGAAGGGTTGCTCTATCACTCCCTTACTCCATCTCCCTTTAGAGGACGGCCGAGTGGGGGTAGGCCGGACACATGACGGACCTCCTAAGACGGGGACCGCCGACGCCTTACGCCATCACTCCCACGCGGTCCTCCACCCGCTCGAAGGCTGGCACCACGTGCCGCAGAAACAGCTGCAGCGAGCTGTGCGCCAGATCCCAGGGCATCCCGCTGATCTGGTGGTTCACGCACAGCAGGTCGTAGCCCATGGCCTCCTGCCCCTCGGCGATCTTGCGGATCACTGTCTCCGGGCTGCCCACGATGGCGAGACCGTTCTCGATGGTGAAGTCGTAGGACTGCGCGGCCTGTTTATAGTGCTCGCCCCGCAGCTTGTTGTCGGGCCGCTCGCTGATCGTCCCCATGCCGCGGGCGTTGGTGCCCCAGCCAATACGCGTGCCAGCGACACGCCCGCCACCCACCGCCGACTCGCCGCTCACCAAGTACTGCTCGGCCTCTTCTCGCGCCTTGGCATCGGTCTCCGCCACATGTACTTGGCGCATTAGGAACACCCGCGGCCGTGGCCCAGGGTGGTTGCATTCCTCCCAGATCTTCCAGTAGTACTGGAACTTCTGGGCGATGATGGAGTCGATGTCATTGTTCTGGGCCACGTGGAAGTTACCCCGAGCCGCGTACTCCAGCGCCGCCGCGCCGTGGGCACCCACCCAAGTGCGCGGGTAGGGCTGCTGGTAGGGCTTGGGCACCGGCAGCACCTCGTCGAGTTGCCAGAACTTTCCTTGGTAGGTCACCTCGTTCTGGGTCCAGCACTGCCGGATGATCTCCATCGATTCCATGGAGCGGTCACCGCGCTCGTAGTAGTCCATGCCCCAGCGGATGAACTCGTGCTCATGCACGCCGATGCCGGTACCGAACTCCACCCGCCCGTGCGAGAGCTGGTCCAGCATCGCCACCTCCTGCGCTAGCCGCACCGGATGATGAAAGGGGAGTTGCCACAGCATGGCGCCCACTCGCAGCACGCTGGTAGCGCGGGCCACCGCTGACAGCCACACGGTGGGGCCGGTGATGGTGCCTACGTCCGCGCTCTGGTGCTCGATGGTGAAGTACGAGTGGAAGCCCCCCTGCTCAATCTCCTGGGCCACCCGTAGGTGGCGCTCGTAGATCTCATGGGTGGGGGCGGTCTGCATTTCCTTGTAGCTCAGCGTATCCCACAAGCCAAAGTCCAGCTTAGACATACGTGCCTCCTTATTATGAGCCCACCATTATGAACCTACCCATGGTTTCCCTCCTCAGGTTTGGGACAAGCGCACACTGAGCATGGGCGGACGACGAATCAATATCTTGGTATCAGTGTAGCAATCGCGGCGGATCATCGCACGGCGCTGCCAAGCTTACTCCTACTCCACACTTGACGGCCCGCTACGCACGGGCTAACGTGGATCTTGGTCGTGCTAGATGGGGAGCTAGCGGTGCCCTGTACCCGCAATCCGCTACAGCGGGATCGAACTCCCACTCGAGGCTTTTGGACTCGCGGGACTGCCTCTGGTAAGGGGCGTTGAAGGTTGGGTCCTGCGCGGCGGAACCCTGCGAACCCCGTCAGGTCCGGAAGGAAGCAGCGGTAAGTGGTGGCGTCCGGGTGCCGCAGGAGCGCCTGACCCGAGCAACCTGCTGGGGGCAAGCTGTGAGCCGGGGTCGACAGTGGGTGCACGACCGCTCAAATTTCTTTAACTATGCAACACAGGAGGTGCACGACCGTTCAAGTACCAACGACTTATGAAACTACCAACGACTATGAAACGCCGAACACTCTTCTATTGCGGAATCACTGCTAGCGTTGGGGCCATCCTCATCGCTTGGACCTCACTTAGCACGCTCAACCATCTGCCGACCGCAGTGGGCGGGGAGACCCTGACCAGTGCGACGCCCCAGGTGGGAGGCGACCAGTTCATCGAGCCTGTGGGCGTGACACCAAGCGCCCATGACCGTCTCGAGCCACCGTTATCCACCCCACTTGACCCTGAGAAAAGCGTGCAGAGCACGCACGCGCTGCCTTCGGGCAGCACCGAGAACGCAACGCTACAGTCGTTGTCGCTGGACCTGGGAACGAGTCGTTCATTCTACGTGCATGACCAAGGTCTAACCTGGGAGACTCAAGGGCAGGCGGTCACTGTAGGGGAGGCGCTTGCTAAAGCGGGCGTGGAGTTGAGGCAGGGCGATATAACGCGACCCGGGCTGAACGATCCGCTCATCCCCGGGGGGCATGTGTACGTGCTGCGGGCACGAAAGGTAGACTTGGAGATCGCCGGCCAAACACTTTCCCTTTACACTCAGGCCGCCACTGTTGCAGCGGCGCTGGCGCAGGCCAAAGTGCACCTAACTTCCCATGATCTGGTGGAACCCCCACTCGGCACGCCCCTCGATCACGACCTCACGGTGAGAATAACCCGCATCAACGAAGAGCGGGTCACGATAAACGAACTGATTCCGTATCGTACGGAATACGTCGCGGATAACTTGATAGTGATTGGCGATCAGCGGTTCGTCCAAGCTGGCATTCCCGGCCAATTGAAGCGGATTGAGTATATCCGGTACGTGAACGGCCAAGAGGTGAAACGGACGGTAGTAAACGGGTGGATAGACGTCCTGCCCCAGACCCGTATTGTCCACTATGGGACCAAGGCGGTGTTCCGCATACTGGAAACGGCGGACGGGCCGGTTGAATACTGGAAGAAAATGCGGGTGTGGGCCACCTGGTATAACGCGGCCAGTTCTGGTAAGCCCCTCGGCCATCCAGCCTATGGCATTACCCGTAGCGGCTTACAGTTGAAGAAGGGGATAGTGGCGGTCGACCCGCGCGTGATTCCGCTGTTGACGAACTTGTACATTCCGGATTACGGCTACGCATTGGCCGCTGACACCGGAGGGGGCATCATCGGCAAGTGGGTTGACATGGGTTTTGCCGACCATGAAACACCCACATGGATCACCGGCTGGGCCGATATCTACTTCCTGGAGCCAGCCCCCAATCCCGCTGACATCCAGCCGCCAAGCTCATAACCGGCAGGGCGGTGTCATCGGTGCCGGCACCGACGAAAGATCCCTGGCAGGACGCGGCGCCCCCACGTGTGCGCCCCAAGCATCACTTAGGCCAGCACTTCCTGGTCAACCAAGGTGTAGTGCGCCGGATTGTGACGGCTGCTGAGATCTCCCCCGGTGACCGTATTGTTGAGATCGGACCGGGAACGGGCAATCTGACCGTGGCGCTGCTAGACGCTGGCGCGGAGGTGGCTGCGGTGGAAGTGGACCCGGCGTTGCTGGCGCGGCTGCGGGAGCAGCACGGCGACAATCCCCGGCTGCACCTGATCCGGGGCGACATCCTGCGCATGGGCATGGCCGACGTGCTGGGTGCCTTCGACGCCGGCAGCCACTACCCGTACAAAGTAGTGGCCAATCTCCCCTATTACATCACCGCGCCGGCGCTGCGCTATTTCCTGACGGCTGAGCACAAACCGGCCAGCATGGTGGTGATGGTGCAGCTTGAAGTGGCAAAGAACATCGCGGCGGCGCCGGGGGCTATGGGCTTGCTCTCGGTAGCGGTGCAGTACTACGCCCACCCCACGCTTGTGACAACCGTGTCACAGGGCAGCTTCTTTCCGCCGCCACAGGTGCGTTCGGGCGTACTGCGGCTGGACGTTCATCCGCGGCCCCCAGTAGCAGCGCCGGACGAGGCCACATTCTTCCAAGTAGTACGGGCGGGCTTCAGTGCCAAGCGGAAGCAGGTGCACAACGCCCTAGCGCAAGGGCTGGGGCTGCCGGACGAAGACGCTCAGTCATTGCTAGTGCAGGCGGCCATTGATCCCCGGCGGCGGGCGCAGACGCTGGCGCTGGATGAATGGGGCCGATTGGCCGGCATCTACTACCGGGCCGCGCGCCTCGGGTAGACCATGCTCCTCACCGTGCGCGCCTACGGTAAGCTCAACCTCACGCTGGAGGCGCTGAGCAAGCGGGAGGACGGCTATCACGAGATCGCCACGGTGCTCCAGACGGTATCGGTTAGCGATACGCTGGTGTTCGGTGAGGGGCCGTCGCTCACGTTACGCTGCTCCGACCCAGCGTTGGAAAACGAGACCAATCTGGCACTCCGGGCCGCGCGGCTGCTCCAGGAGGCAACCGGCTGTGCAAAAGGGGCGTCCATCTCCCTGATGAAGGGCATTCCCACTGCGGCGGGTCTAGGCGGTGGCAGCACCGACGCCGCCAGCACGTTGTGGGCGCTGGACCGGCTGTGGGGGCTGAATCTGGGCCTAGAACGCTTGGGGGAGCTGGCCGCGGCGGTGGGATCGGACGTGCCGTACTTCCTGCGGGGCGGTACGGCGCTGGCCGAAGGCCGGGGCGAGCGGCTGACGCTGCTGCCGTCGGTTCCGGAACGTTGGTACGTCATTGTGACGCCAGCGATTGCCCTGCCCAACAAGACCGCGGCGATGTACGGACGGCTGCGCCCCCACCACTGGACCACGGGCCGAGCCGTCAAGCTCATGGCCGAGGCTCTGCGCCGCGGCAGCCGCATCCGCGAGGCGTACACCTACAACGTGTTCGACCTAGTGGCCGACGAGATAGCCGACGTCGGCGTGTGGCGTCAGGCGCTGCTGGACCTGGTGGAGTTGGCCCCTTCCCGGACACACGTGGCGGGATCAGGGCCGTCGCTCTATCTTCCGGTAGCGAGCGCCGCCCACGGCTGTGCGGTAGTGGACGCGCTGCCGCGGGAGGGCGCATCGTACCGCGTGGCGCGGACGGTCCCCTACGCCCGAACCGTGCTGGCACGAGCCGGAGTGTGATGGCGCGCCGCCATCAGGTAAACGTCCATGTGGCGCCGCGCTACCGGCGGGCACTGCCAACGGGTCAGATACGGGCATGGGCCGAGACGGCGCTGGCCCGCCTGGAGCTGCTCGACACCACGGGCGTGGACATCACGGTGACGGACGATGCGCCGGTGCATGAGTTGAACCGCGCCTACCGCGGCCTGGACGAGCCGACCGACGTACTGTCGTTCCCGTACACCAACCGCACTGCGCCCGGGAAGCACCAAGGGGCGTTGCCCCCTGCCAGCACACCGGAAGCGTTTGTGCTACCGGAGGGTGCGGCCGCGTCGCTAGGAGAGATCGTCATTGCGTTCCCCTATGCGCAGCGGCACGCAGTAGAGAAGGGGTGCCCGGCCGCGCACGAAGTGGCACTGTTAGTAGTACACGGCGTGCTGCATCTCATTGGCTACGACCACGAGGAGCCGGAAGAGCGGGCGCTAATGTGGGCGAGGACGGCGGAGCTGTTGGATGCGCTGAGGATCCATGGAGTGCCGCTAGAGTAATCTCCCTACCCCATGTCTTCAACAATCTCTCCGAGGGATCTGGTCAAGCAGCCACAACGCGGCATTACCGCTGCGTCCAAACTGCTACGGTACCCGGCGCTTTAGTTGTTTGACGTATCGCTTGGCGCATTCCATAATGCGCGCACTACGGGAACAAGGAGGCGCCATGAAACTCGCACTGTATAACGATTACCGGCCCGCGCTTATGCGGGATGACGGCTTAGTGGACATCTCCGACGCGGTCAAGGGCGTGATGGGACGTAACGGTCAGGAGACCATGGAGGGGATCATCTCCAATTTCGAGCAGCTGCGGCCGGCGTTGCAGAAACTGCAGCAGGAGGGCACGGCAATCCCGCTCGCTCAGGTGCAGCTGCGGTCGCCCTTGCCGCGGCCGGGGAAGATTATGATGATGGGCACCAACTACTTGGAGTTCACCAAGGCCACGCCACTGCCCATCTTCGGGTTCTTCAAGTCACCGGAAGCCATCCTGGACCCGGGCGGCATGGTGGAGCTACCGCCGGACAACTTCAACATCTGCCACCACGAGGCGGAGATGTCGGTGGTCATCGGAAAACGCGGGCGCCGCATCAGCGAGGCGGACGCGATGGACAATGTGTTCGGCTACACCGTCGGCGTGGACGTCTCGGCGCGGTACCAACCCGACCTGCCGAATACGCTCCTGGGTAAGTCCTACGACGGGTTCCAACCACTGGGGCCGTGCATCGTCACCAAGGACGAAATCCCGGACGTGTACCAGCTCCAAATTAAGCTGTGGGTGGACGGAACGCTGCGGCAGGACTTCGGCAACGATGACATGGGCCATCTAATTCCGGAGTGCATCTCTTACTTCAGCGCCCGCGCGACCCTTAATCCGGGCGACATCATCTCGCTGGGAACAAACCACCAGGGCCTGGGCGCGCTGCAGGACGGCGAGCATGTGGACGTGGAGATCAGCGGCATCGGGCGGATAAGTTTCGACGTGACGGACCCGCTGAAGCGCTCCTGGCCCAAGGGGATCGATCCCGATCCAGGAGAGCGGGTGCGAGCGAATGTGTTGAAGCACCATGAAGAGGTAATGTCGAAGAACTAGGGCAGCCACAGAACAAGGAGCGCTCACTTATGCACGATTACTCACACTACGCAGGAGTCTTGACACAGTTCGATGCCGGAGTGCTGACGGTAACGTTGAACCGTCCGGACCAGCTCAACGCGTTCAGTGACGAGATGCACCAGGCGATGGAAAACATCTGGGAGGACATTGCCACCGACCCGGATGTGCGGGCCATAGTGCTTACTGGGGCGGGCCGCTCCTTCAGCTCTGGGGGAGACATCCGCATGATGAAGGAGCGGGCGGGTCTGCTACCCCGCTCTACCCACGCCGGCGGGCTGGCTCCCGGTGGACGCCGCCTGGTGCGGAACATGCTCGAGGTCCACCAGCCCATCGTTGCGGCAATCAATGGCGATGCGGTGGGCCTAGGAGCTACCTTGGCGCTGATGTGCGATATAACGGTGATGGCCGAGAACGCCCGCATTGGCGATCCCCATGCGCGGGTTGGACTGGTGGCAGGCGACGGCGGCGCGGTGATCTGGCCGCTGTTGGTGGGAGTCCACCACGCCAAAGAGATGCTGATGACCGGCCGCCTGTTGCGCGCGCCGGAAGCGCAGCAAATGGGGTTGGTGAACCGGGTGACGCCCGAAGGCCAGGCGGTGGTGGAGGCGCTGGAGGTAGCGCGGGAGTTGGCAAACGGCGCAACGCTGGCCATCCGGTGGAGCAAGGCGTCGGTGAACAAGGTGCTGAAGGACCGGCTCAACCTGATCCTGGACACCTCGCTAGCATGGGAAGCGCTGACCATGGTGTCGGATGACCATCTCGAGGCGGCTACGGCGTTCGTGGAGAAGCGGAAGCCGCAGTTCCAGGGAAGGTGAGGGGCCTAGTAACGGTCGTTTACCCGCTCCCATTGGGTCGTTAGTGGTTGCTTGGGAAGGGGAGAGGGTAGTAACTATCGCTTATCGCTGCTATCCCAGCGCGCCTCCGGCACGGAGAGTGGCGATATCTTCCCAGGTGTAGCCGATCTCCAGGAGGATCTCCTCGGTGTGCTGGCCTAGCTCCGGGGCCGGGCCGCGCACTTTTGCCTCGCTGGGAACAAACCACCAGGGCCTGGGCGCGCTACAGGACGGCGAGCATGTGGACGTGGAGATCAGCGGCATCGGGCGGATAAGTTTCGACGTGACGGACCCGCTGAAGCGCTCCTGGCCCAAGGGGATCGATCCCGATCCGGGAGAGCGGGTGCGAGCGAATGTGTTGAAGCACCCTGAAGAGGTAATGTCGAAGAACTAGGGCAGCCACAGAACAAGGAGCGCTCACTTATGCACGATTACTCACACTACGCAGGAGTCCTCACACAGTTCGATGCCGGAGTGCTGACGGTAACGCTGAACCGTCCGGACCAGCTCAACGCGTTCAGTGACGAGATGCACCAGGCGATGCAAAACATCTGGGAGGACATTGCCACCGACCCGGATGTGCGGGCCATAGTGCTTACTGGGGCGGGCCGCTCCTTCAGCTCTGGGGGAGACATCCGCATAATGAAGGAGCGGACGGGTCTGCTACCCCGCTCTACCCACGCCGGCGGACTGGCTCCCGGTGGACGTCGCTTGGTGCGGAACATGCTGGAGGTCCACCAGCCCATCGTTGCGGCAATCAATGGCGATGCGGTGGGCCTAGGGGCTACCTTGGCGCTGATGTGCGATATAACGGTGATGGCCGAGAACGCCCGCATTGGCGATCCCCATGCGCGGGTTGGACTGGTGGCAGGCGGCGGCGGCGCGGTGATCTGGCCGCTGTTGGTGGGGGTGCACCACGCCAAAGAGATGCTGATGACCGGCCGCCTGTTGCGCGCGCCGGAAGCGCAGCAAATGGGGTTGGTGAATCGGGTGACGCCCGAAGGCCAGGCGGTGGTGGAGGCGCTGGAGGTAGCGCGGGAGTTGGCAAACGGCGCTACGCTGGCCATCCGGTGGAGCAAGGCCTCGGTGAACAAGGTGCTGAAGGACCGGCTCAACCTGATCCTGGACACCTCGCTAGCATGGGAAGCGCTGACCATGGTGTCGGATGACCATCTCGAGGCGGCTACGGCGTTCGTGGAGAAGCGGAAGCCGCAGTTCCAGGGAAGGTGAGGGGCCTAGTAACGGTCGTTTACCCGCTCCCATTGGGTCGTTAGTGGTTGCTTGGGAAGGGGAGAGGGTAGTAACTATCGCTTATCGCTGCTACCCCAGCGCGCCGGCGGCACGGAGAGTGGCGATATCTTCCCAGGTGTAGCCGATCTCCAGGAGGATCTCCTCGGTATGCTGGCCTAGCTCCGGAGCTGGGCCGCGTACCTTCGACTCGCTGTGGCTGAAGCGCAGCGGTGAGGCCAGCGTGTCGTAGGCGCCGTGGGTGGGATGCTCAACGGTGGTGAAGAAGCCGTTGGCTTCCACTTGAGGGTCGTTTATCGCCTGCTGCACGCTGCGGATGGGGTCCCACAGCAGCCCGACGCCGTTGAGCCGCAGCGCCCACTCGTCCATGTCAGCCTCAAGGAATACCTCATCCAGGAGCGCGATCAGCTCAACGCAGGACTCCGTCCGCGCGGCCGCCGTGGCGTAGCCAGGGTGGTCCACTAGTTCCGGCCGCCCGATGGCTTGACAGAACTGGGGCCAGTGGCGGTCGGACTGGGGCATCATGAGGTTCAGCCAGGAGCCGTCCCTGGTCTGATAGAAGTTACGCAGCGGATTGACCACTTCGGTGCGGGGCTTGTCGCGCGGCTCCTGATGGGCAACCAGCGCGCCGCTTACCGGATAGGTAAGGAAGAACAGGCCGGCGCCCAGCAGGGACGCCTGCACCTCCTGTCCTCTACCGGAGCGCTCGCGCTCTAGGAGCGCCGTCAGGATGCCCGAGAGGAGCAGCCCTACGGTGGCGTGGTCGCCCACGCCGGAGGGCGGCAGCGGTGGTACATCCCCCGGCCTCACCATCATACTCAGGATACCGGAACGCGCCCAGAGGGGGCCCTGGTCAAAGCCCAACCGATCGCGGTCCGGCCCGTCCTTACCGTAGCCGGTGAGGGCCAAGTAGATCATGCGGGGGTTCTGTTCCGCAAGCAGCGCGTAGGTGAGGCCGTAGCGCTCCAGCCGTCCGGGGACCAGGTTGGTCATCACCACGTCGGCCTGGTTCGCCAAGCGCTGCACTATTTCAGCGGCCGCGGGCTGCTGTAGGTCGAGGACGATACCGCGCTTGCCGC
The DNA here is from genome assembly GCA_965261835.1 of Dehalococcoidia bacterium. Lineage (GTDB taxonomy): Bacteria > Chloroflexota > Dehalococcoidia > SHYD01 > SHYD01. Next base: position 1,706,085 of record OZ253478.1, read on the forward strand.
GGTTGTCGGCCTCGAAGCCGTAGTTGATAGGGAAATCCGTGGTGAAGCCGAAGGGCTGCATGCGGTAGCCGCGGGAGGCGTCGCCGGTGGGCGGCTCCACTTTGATAACCTGAGCGCCAAGGTCGGCCAGGAGCGCTGCGGCAGCGGGCACGGCCAGCCAGTTGGCGAACTCCAGCACGCGTAGCCCCGCCAGGGGCGCGGGACGCAGCGCATCGGCCATAGATAACACCTCGGTTGGTAGTTTGGTGCGTTAATTATAGGACAGGGGGAAACGTGCGTCTAGGAGGAGCGCGTGGAATCGATCGCGGTGCGTGTGCTTTACCGTAGTTCACACGCACGCTTGAGGCGCGAGCTGCATCCCCGCCAGCCGCTTCATACTATTCAATTATTTAGTTTTTCAGCATAACAACCGGCTGCAGTGACACTTGCGTTTTCACCCTGGATGGGGTGGGCTATAATAGCAACGTACTCCACCCGTGAGGACTCATTCCGCCCATGCCCACTCCCGTTCTCTACCGCAAGTGGCGCCCCCAGACGCTGGGTCAGGTGGTGGGGCAGGATCACGTGACACGCACCCTTATCAACGCGCTGGGCAAATCCCGGGTCGCCCATGCCTATCTCTTCTGCGGCCCCCGGGGAACCGGCAAGACCAGCACCGCCCGTATTCTTGCGAAAGCGGTGAACTGCCTGAACAATGACGGCAAGGGGGAGCCCTGCGGCGAGTGCACTATGTGCCTGGGCATTGCCGAGGGGCGGGCGTTGGACTTGGTGGAGATCGACGCCGCGAGTAACCGCGGCATCGACGATATTCGGGACTTGCGGGACAAGATCGGCTATTCGCCCAACGAAGCCCGCTACAAGGTCTACGTGATAGACGAAGTCCACATGCTCACCGACCCCGCGTTCAACGCCCTGCTGAAGACGCTGGAGGAGCCGCCACCCCACGCCATCTTCGTGCTGGCCACCACCGAAGTGCACCGCGTGCCGGTTACCATCCTGTCCCGCTGCCAGCGCTTCGACTTCCGGCGCATCCCGCAGCAGGCGCTGACCGACTATCTGGCCCGCATCTGTGACGCCGAGGGCATCGAGTACGAGTTGCCCGCGTTGGACAGCATCGCACGGTCATCTCATGGCAGCGCGCGCGATGCTATCAACCTGCTGGAACAAGTGGAGGTGGCCCACGGCGGCCGGGTACCGCTGGAGGGCGTTCAGGCACTGCTAGGGCTGACCAGCGACCCCCGGGCTTTGGAACTGGTAAAGGCGGTAGTGGCGGAAAATCTGACAGAGGGGATGACCGTGATCCAGCAGGTGCGGGACGACGGCGTCAACCTTCAGCAGTTTGGGCGAGAGGTTGCTGGCTATTTACGGGTGGTGCTGATGCTGAAGGCCGGCCTGCCTGACGCCGCGCAGGCGACGCCGGAAGCCCTGGCCGAGTTGAAAGCCCTCGCCAGCAGCGTGCCGCTGGACCGGGCGGTGCAAGCGGTGCACCGCTTTACCGAGATGGACTTCCACGGCGAGAGTGCCTCGTCGCTGCCACTAGAGCTGGCATTTATCGACACGGTGCTGGCAGAGCAAACGCCGGCACCGGCCGCGGCGCCCGCCCGTGCGGCTGCGGCTCCGGCGCCCCGGGAAGCTCGCCCAGCACCGGCGGCCAGGACGGTTCCCCCACCGGCCGCGGCCCGGGAGCAGGTGGCCGATCCTGCCTCCGAGCCCGCAGCGGTGGCGTTCACTAAGGGCGAGGCCCTTGATATCGATACGTTACGTCAGGTTATGAAGGGGGTGAAGGTACCCCAAATGAAGTTCATCGAAAGCCTGCTGCGCAACGGCTGCACCATTGAGGAAATGGACGGCCAAGACCTCGTGCTAGGGTTCAAGCCGGGGCTGGTGAGCCACAAGCAGCGCATGGAGCGGCCGGAAAACCTGCGGATGGCTGAGCAGGCCATCCAGGAGTTGACGGGTACGGCCTACCGCATCCGCTGTGTTATTGTGGAGCAGGACGGCCCGCCGCAGAGTACGGCGAGCGGCCACCTGGTACGGGCGGCGCTGGACGCGGGTGCTCGCCACGCTACATAAGGGAGATGTGTAGTTTGCCCTTGGGCGTGACTCACCCTACGCCAAACTAACGCAGCACTACTCACACACGAGCTGACAGCATTTCCCCGATACAGGGAGGGCGCATGAACCGAGACCTAATGCGGCAAGCCCAACAGTTGCAGGCCCGCATGATGAAGGCCCAAGAAGAGCTGGGCAATGAGCTGGTGGAGGCCACCGTGGGCGGCGGCGCCGTGACGGTGGTGATGAACGGCCACCAAGTGATGCAATCCATCAAAATCCAGCCCGAGGCCATCGACCCCGACGACCCTGCTTTAATGGAGGACATGGTGATGGCAGCGGTGAATGACGCGCTGGAACAGTCCCGCACCCTTGCCTCCGAACGCATGGGCGCACTGACCGGCGGGTTAAAACTTCCCGGCATGATGTAGCGGGATGCCAGGCGCTTCCGGCCTGTCCGGGCCAATGGCCCGACTCATCGAAGAACTGAACCGGCTGCCAGGCGTTGGCCCCAAGTCGGCGCAGCGGCTGGCCTATCATCTGTTACGCATCCCCCAGCCACAAGCCCAGGCGCTGGCTGAGGCCATCCTTGATATGAAGTCCCGTAGCGTACTCTGTGAGGTGTGCCAGAACATCACGGAGACCTCACCCTGTGCTATCTGCGACGACCCGCTGCGGGACCGCGCCGCGCTCTGCGTGGTGGAGGAACCCCTGGACCTAGTGGCGTTGGAACGAGCGCACGGCTATAACGGCCACTATCACGTGCTCCACGGCGTGATCTCCCCTATGGATGGCATTGGCCCGGAGCAGTTGAAGATGCGAGAACTGCTGGCCCGCCTCCAGAATGGCGCAGTGCAGGAGGTGATCATGGCCACCAACCCCACGCTGGAAGGCGAGGCGACCGCAATGTATCTCCAGCGACTCATCGCACCGTTGGGGATACGAGTCACCCGGCTGGCCCGGGGGCTACCCGTGGGCGCCGACCTTGAGTACGCTGACGAAGTGACGCTGAGCCGGGCCATGCAGAACCGCGAGGAAGTAGCTCCGTAGAGAGACCATGGGCGATACGCGCGCGCCGCAGACATACCGCACAGAGGCGGTGGTAATACGCCACACCCGCTACGGTGAAGCTGGGCGGTTGCTGACGCTGTTCACCCCCACCTACGGCAAGCTGCGGGCCCAAGCAAAGGGCGTGCTCCGCCCTACCAGCCGCCTCGCCGGCCACCTAGAGGTGCTCACCCGTAGCTCTTTGCTGCTGGCACACACCCGCACCTTCGACCTAGTGACCCAGGCGGAGACCATGGAGAGCTACGCGCCGTTACGGGCCAGTCTGCCGCGTATGTCCGCCGGGCTGTACGCGCTGGAGCTACTGGACCAGGTGTCGGAGGAAAGCCACGAGAGCTACGGGCAGTACCATCTCCTGGTGCGCACGCTGGCATGGCTAGCAGAGGCGCCGGAGCCGGACCTGCCGTTACGCTATTTCGAGATGCAACTGCTGGAGCACGGCGGCTACCGACCGGAACTCCAGACGTGCCTCCACTGTCAACAACCACTCCGTCCTGAGCTCAACGCCTTCAGCGTTGAGGCCGGCGGTTGCCTCTGCGCTCCCTGCGGCGCCGTGTTGCCTCACGCCCGTCCGGTTACGGTGAACGCGCTCAAGGTGCTCCGGCTGCTGCAACAGGGCAGCCTGCCTCAGGTCAAGCGGCTACGGCTGGACCCAGGCCTTTCCCGCGAGCTGGAACAACACCTACGGGCCTATTTGCCACACGTGACGGAACGGGAACTGCGGACCACCGCGTTTGTGGACGCAGTGCGCGCCTCCGCGCCACGTCCACCGAGCAACCCGACCCAGGAGCCGGCATGATCCCCATCTCCGACGAAAACATCCGCCAACTACGCTTCCCGTATGTGGTAGTGGGTATTATTGTGGTGAACGTGGTGGTGTTCCTCTACCAGCTCACCCTCAGTGACGCTAGCCTCAGCCGCTTCATCCAGTCTTATGGCGTGGTACCGGTGGAGATTACCCTTGGGCGCGACCTCAACCCCACCATCCCCTTGCCGATCTGGTTCACGCTGTTCAGCTCGATGTTCATGCACGGCGGATTCATGCACATTATCGGGAACATGCTGTACTTGTGGGTGTTCGGCGACAACATCGAAGACGTGCTAGGCCACGGCCCGTTCATAGTGTTCTACGCGGTGTGCGGCCTGGCGGCGGCCGGCGCACAAATCCTGACCGACCCTGGGTCGCCCATTCCCGGCATCGGAGCTAGTGGCGCAGTGGCCGGGGTTCTGGGCGCGTACCTGGTGCTCTACCCCCGGCACAACGTTAACTGCCTTGTGTTCTTCTTCTACTTCATCCGGATTATCCGCCTGCCTGCGCTAGTGGTGTTGGGCTTCTGGATAGTGCTCCAACTCTTCAACGGACTGGTGTCCTTTGGCGTCACCACCGGCGTGGCGTACTGGGCCCACATTGGGGGGTTTGTCGTGGGCATGGTCTTGTTCCTGCCACTGTTCCTGGTACGACGATCGCGAGGCCGCCGCTCCATCCCTTACGACGACCGGCCCGGCCCGCGGCGCTGACGCTGCGGTGCTGAGCCTCCGTGTCCGCCGCTCCGGCAGGCAGACGCTAAGAACGCTAGCGATCGCGGTGAACGGTGTAGCTCACCAGATCCGCCAGCACGCCGCGGGCGGGGGTGTCCGGGAAGATACGTAACGCGTCCAGGGCTTCCCGGCAGAACTGATCGGCAATCTCTTGGCTAGCGGCAATGAGCCGCTCGTTATGGATGGCCTCCACCGCCCGCTGCACGTCGCCGGCTTTACGGCCATGCTCCACGTAATCCCGCACCGGGTTGTGCGCCGGATAGCGCTCCGCTAATAGGATAGCTGGGAGGGTCATAGTGCCCTGAAGCAGATCGCTGCCCACGGGTTTGCCCAGGGTGGCCTCCTCCCCGGTGAAGTCCAGGATGTCGTCGGCGATCTGAAAGGCGATACCCAGCTTGTACCCGTACGCCTTGAGCGCCTGCACGTCCGGCTCCGGCGCGCCACTGAGCACTGCGCCGGACTCCGTGGCCATAGCGAAGAGCGAGGCGGTTTTCTTGCCAATGCGCTGGTAGTATTGCTCCCGGGGCGTATCCCAACGGTAGGCGGCGTACTGCTGCGCCAGCTCGCCGTCGCAGATGACCAGCAGGGTCTGGGCGAAGAGGCGCATCACCCGCACGTTGGCGGTGCGGGACACCATCTCCGCGGCCGCGGCGAAGAGGTAGTCGCCGAAGAGGACGGCGGTGTTGTTGTTCCATACGGTGTTTACTGTGGGATTGCCTCGGCGCAAGCTGGCCGCGTCCAGCGTGTCGTCGTGCACCAGCGTGGCAGTATGCAGCAGCTCCACAGCGGCCGCCATGGGAACCAGCAGGTCGAGGTTGTAGCTGTGGAACCGGCCGCCTAGCAGGGTCAAGGCAGGGCGCATCCGCTTGCCGGGCTGTCCTAGGACGTGGCGGAGCAAGGTGGCGAGCCAAGGGTAGTCCACCTCACCCACTTCCTGGATGGCCTGCTCCACTTTGGGAAGGTCGGCCCCAATGGGGCCGTAGATGTCAGAGAAATCCATGTTGCGGCTCGGCGCCAGTAGTGGCTTGAAGTGCGCTGGGGACTATGCTACCACAGGAAGTCCAAAGAGTGCGGCAGCGTTGCGGACGGTCTGTGTGGCTACAGCCGCGGCGGGCAAGCCCCGCTCCGTGGCGATCTGTTGCACCACCGCCGCCACGTGGGCGGGCTCGTTGCGCTGGCCGCGATGGCTTTGCGGCGGCAGGTAGGGCGAGTCGGTCTCGGCCAGCAGCCGATCCAAGGGCACGGCTACAGCGACCGCACGGGTCTTCCCGCCGTTGGGGTAGGTGATCGGACCGGCCAGGGAGATGTGGAACCCCAAGTCCACGTAGCGTAAGGCGGCCCCGGCATCCTCGCTGAAGCAGTGCATCATGCCCAGAGGTCTACCGTGGTACTGCGGCGACGCTTCCGCGGCCCATGCCGAGAGGACGGCGTACATATCCGGGCCGGCCTCCCGGGTATGCACCACAACCGGCATCGCCAGCTCTGCCGCGAGATCGAGCTGCGCCCGCAGCGCGCGCTGCTGCACGTCTCGGGGCGAGAGGTCGCGATAGTAGTCCAGCCCTATCTCGCCGATAGCGACGACTTTGGGATGCGCCGCGACCTCCCGCATGGCATTGAGGTCTTCCGGTCTGAGCAGCGACGCCTCATGGGGGTGAAAGCCGACCGCAGCGTACACGCCGGAGTAGCGCTCGGCAATGGCGATGGCGGCGAGGCCGGAGGTCAGGTGCACGCCGGCGCTGAGCATAGCGGTCACGCCGGCAGCAGCAGCCCGCTCGATGATGGGGGCCGGGTCGTTGCCGTACTGTTCGTCGTCCAGGTGAACGTGGGCGTCAATCATGGGCTGATTTGCTATTCCAGTTGGGATGCTTGGCCACCCCGTCTCAGTCCTCTCCCTGCTAGAGGAAAGGGCAGGCGCTAGCCAGACTGGCCGAGCTTGGCGGTCTCCATTTCAATCACGGCGTCATCCAGCTTGACGAAGAGCGGGCTGGGTTCTGGCAAGGGCTCACCGGGCACGGGGAGCACCACTCGCCAGCCCTCATCCTGAGACGAGCCGGCGCGGCCCAAGAGGCCGTGGAGCTTCTGCGCACTGAAGGGGAGGAAGGGGTAGAAGAGCTGCTTCAGCCCAGCGATGACCACCAACGCGGTATACAGCGAGGTGGCAGTAGCGGTAGGGTCTTCCTTTAGGGTTTTCCAGGGGGCACGCTCGTCCAGGTAGCGGTTGGCGTCCTGGGCCACCGCCATCACTGAGCGTAAGGCCTCCCGAAAATGGCAGGCAGCCAGGTGATCCCCAGTGACGGAGAAAGCCTCCTCTACTCGCCTGATAAGCGCTGCCGAAGTGTCGTCCAGCGGGCCGGGCTGCGGCACCTGCTTGTCGAAGTTGCGATAGGTGAAGGTGAGGACTCGGTGGGCCAAGTTGCCATAGGTGGCCACCAACTCATCGTTGTTGCGACGCACCAGCTCCCGCCAGGAGAAATCGCTGTCGCTGGTTTCGGGCATGTTGGCGGAGAGCAGGAAGCGTAGCGGATCCGGGTCATAGCGCTCTAGGTAATCGTTCGCCCACACCGCCCAATTGCGGCTGGTGGAGAACTGCTTGCCCTCGATGCTCAGGAATTCGTTGGCGGGCACGTCGTAGGGAAGATTGTAACCCCCGTAGCCCATGAGCATGGCGGGCCAGATGATGGTGTGGAATGGGATGTTGTCCTTGCCGATGAAGTTGTAGACCTTGGTGTTCTGGTCGAACCAGAAGTCCTTCCAGCGCTCCGGTGCACCCTGGCGTTCCGCCCACTCCACAGTGGCGGAGAGATAACCGATGACGGCTTCGAACCACACGTAAATGCGCTTGTGGTCCCAGCCCTCCTCACCCGGCGGTAGGGGCACGCCCCACTCGATGTCACGCGTGATAGCGCGATCGTGCAGGCCATCCTCCAAAAAGCGCTCGGTGAAGTTGAGGACGTTGGGGCGCCAGTGCTGCTGGCGGCGCACCCAGTCCAGCAACTGCTGGTTGAAGGCACTAAGCTTGAGAAAGTAGTGGTCGGAGTTCCGTACTTCCGGGCGCGCGCCACAGAAGGCACACTGGGGATCGACAAGATCGGTGCCGTTGAGGGGTCGCCCGCACTCGTCGCACTGATCGCCACGGGCGTGGGTGGAGGCGCAATTGGGACAGGTGCCGGTGACGTAGCGGTCGGGCAGGAAGCGCGCGTCCTTAGAGCAGTACATCAACGGCATGGCGCCCTGGTCAATGTAGCCCTTGTCCCGGAGGTTGAGAAACATATCGTGGACGATGCGCTTGTGGTTCTCGGTGCCTGTGGTGGTGAAGAGATCAAAGCTGATGCCCATACGCTGCCAAGTGTCCAGGAACTCGGCATGGAAGCGGGCGGCCACCGCCGCGGGCGACACACCCTCCTGCTCCGCACGCACGGTGACGGGAGTACCGTGCTGATCACTGCCGGAAACCATGACCACGTCATTGCCCAGAGCACGGTGGTAGCGGGCAAAGATGTCGGCGGGGAGGTAGCAGCCGGCCAGGTGGCCCATGTGGATGGGGCCATTGGCATAGGGCCAGGCGACCCCAACATGGATGCGTTCAGGCATAGCGACAGGCGCCTTCCATCAAATAGGCCCGTCTCGGCGAGAGACGGGCGTGTGGCGTTGGTAGTGTTATTGTAGCACAGGCGTTAGTGATAGAGGGCCGGGCGCTAAGCGCCCGGCCCTCTATCACCCAATCTGCGGGAAGACTTCCCTACACGTACTGATTGAGCCAGCTCAGCGTCCGCTGCCAGGCATCCCCGGCCGCCGCCGCGTTGTACACATCCGACCGCTCGTCGTTGAAGAACGCGTGGTCCACTCCCGGGTAGATCTTGAAGTCGGTGGTCACGCCGTTCTGTTTTAGCGTTGCTTCGAGCTGCTGGGCCGCCGCTGGCGGAACCATAGCGTCGTTCTCCGCGAAGCCGCCCAGCACCGGGGCCTTCAGCTTAGCAAAGTCCGGCTGCACCACGGGGTGCAAACCATAGAAGTCCACCACCGCGCCAATCTGGTCCGGGCTTACCGACGCCGCATACAGCGCGAGCTGCCCGCCCATACAGAAGCCTACCGACCCCACCATTGCGCCGCTGGCGCCGTTAGCCAGCAGGCAGTTCACCGCACCGCGCACGTCCTTGGCCGTCTCGTCGATGGTCAGTGACATCATCAGCTTGCCCGCCTCGTCCGGCTCGGTGGCGACCTGACCGTGGTAGAGATCGGGCGCCAGCGCCACGAAGCCCTGCTCAGCGAAGCGGTCGCATAGGTTCCGGATGTGCGGCACTACACCCCACCACTCCTGAAATACCAGCACGCCCTTGCCGCTGCCGCTGGCCGGCTTCGCCAAGTAGCCCCCACAGGTGCCGCCGTTGCTGGCAAAGGTAACCTCTTGTCCTGCCATAATTCACCCTCCTGTGTTATTGGTTAGCATTCTATAGGACACCACTCCGGTAGGAAAGGGGGGCGCCATTAGGCCGCACTGGTCTACCCATGTATAATTGCCCCCAAAGCAGCTGCCAACCCCCACAGGAGGGAGCCATGTCCGCTATCATCGACGCCGATACCCACGTAGACGAGACTGAACGCACCTGGGAGTACCTGACCCCCGAACAGAGCGACCTCAAGCCCGGCGTGGGCGCGCCGCCGGTTCTGGACCCCAACCGTTTTCCCACCCGCTACTGGATGGTAGACGGCCGCCGCGTGCTCCGCTTCATCCGCAGCGACGAAGGCACCGGCACCACAACTGCCACCCGGGAGTTAATGGACGTGGACGCCCGCCTGCGGGACATGGATCGCATGGGCGTGGGCACCCAGATCATCTACCCCACCATCTTCCTGGTGGAGTTCTGCACTCGCCCGGAGGTGGAGGAAGCCCTGCGCCTCAGCTACAACCGCTGGCTGGCCGACCGTTGCGCCAACTCGGACGGGCGTCTGCGCTGGGTAGTGCTGCCGCCCTACGGCGACATTCCCCGCGCGGTGGAGGAGCTGCACTTTGCCAAGGAACACGGCGCCGTGGGTGTGATGAAGAAGGGCGACCGTGAGGGTGGCGGGCACTGGCTGGATGACGAGTATTTCTACCCGGTCTACGAAGCCGCCCAGAAGCTGAACATGCCCCTGTGCTTCCACACCGGCACCGGCACGCCGGACTTCACCTCCAGCCGCAACTTCTCCTCCGGCTCCTTCCACCGCATCACCTTGCCGGTAGTGCACGCTTTCCAGTCGGTGGTCATGCACCACATACCCCAGAAGTTCCCCCAACTGCGCTTCGGCTTCATCGAAGCTTCCGCCTCTTGGGTGCCCTTCGTCCTCTTCGATCTGAAGCGCCGCATGGAGAAGCTCGGCAGAGTCGATCGGCAACTGCGCAGCCCGGATTATGAACTGCCGGACAACGCCCTGAAGGAGTTGCGGCTATACGTGAGCTGCATGACCGACGAAGACCTGCCCTACCTGTTGCGCGCCGCCGGCGAGGATAACCTGCTCACCGGCTCCGACTACTCCCACAGCGACCACGCCGCGGAGCTGGACTTCCCGGGCATCCTGGCCGAGCGCGCCACCCGCGGCGACTTCTCTCACGACATAGTCCGCAAGATCACCCAGGACAACCCCCGCACTTTCTACGGCCTGTAACACCATCGCCGCACAAGGGGGCTGTTCCCCGCTGGTGAACTCCCCCTTGTGGGGCCGTTGCGTTTGCCTCAAACGCGTGGTAGCGGTGGTAGCGAGTGAGAGCGAACGGGCTGGGCCTGCCCGCGTGGGCGGGTGGGATGCACGTGGGTAGGCAGGGCACCAGAACAGCAGCCGATCTCCCGCGTGGCGATGAGCGATCTCAACGCCTGGCCGTGTTCACTTTTTGTGGGCCTTTGCGCGGGAGGTTCCTGCTGGCAATGGCCAGCGCAAGAAACACTGCCAGCATGACGCTACCGTTGACGCCCATCGCGAACGGTGCGCTGGCGGTAGCGGCGGCTAATGCCCCCAGTTCCAAGTGGCCTATGGGGCCAAACCCCAGGCTTACCACCCAATAGCCCATCACCCGGCCGCGGTCCTCGTTCGGCACGTTGAGTTGCAGGAGCGTCTGTTGGAGGATGTCGCTGGCCGAGGCAACCGCGCCGATCCCTACGCTGATCACCAGAGATAGCGGGAAGAGGGTGGACGCAGCAAAGCACACCAAGAACAAGCCGTACAAGCCGAACGCGCCCACTAATAAGCGCATCTTCTCTTGGTAGTGGGCCAGGGCCGCCAATACCAACGTTGAAAGTATGGCGCCAATGGAGCGGGCGCCGGAGAGGACACCCAGCCCCACTGCGCCCACACCCAGGATATCCCGCGCAAAGATGGGCATGAGAGTCTGGTACGAAAAGCCGAAGATTTCGGTCAGAACAGACAGCATGACCAAACCTCGGACTGCGCCATTGTCCCTTACCAGCGCCATGCCATGCCCAAAGCTGCTGCGTACCGAGGCGTGAGGGGTGCTGCGCGGCACCGGAGTCGTGTGGACGCCCATGAGCGCAAGCGCGCCCACTACGTACCCAATACCCATGAAGATGAAGCTGGACTGCACCCCGAAGGCCGGGATGAGCGCTCCGCTTACCACGGCGCCCAAGACGCCCATCGAACGCATGGCCAGGCCGTTCAGTGCCATGCCCCGCAACGCCTCGGTTTCACCGACAACGTCGTACACCAGCGCCTGCCGCGCGGTCCACTCGAAGGCGCGGGTGCAACCGTACACCAACGTAAGCGCCACCACCTGCCACAGTTCGGCAATGCCTGCCGCGACGATGACCGCCATGGCGAAAGAATAGCCAGCGCCCAGCACCTCGATGAGCAGCAACAGCTTCCGACGGTCGACCCTGTCTGCGACGACTCCTGCGATCATGCCCAGGAAGAACGAGGGGAGCATGCGTGCCGCGGCCACGATCCCCAGGGCGAAGGGTGAATCGGTCATCTCCAGCACCAGCCAGCCCACCGCCACTTGCTGAACGAGCATGCCCCCGGAGGCGGCAAGAGAGGACAACCACAGTAGACGGAAGTCGGGCGATTGGAAGCTTTGGAAGAGCACGCCTAGTCTGGACATCGCGGCTCCCGCTGGAGAGGAGTCAACCTTCCACCAACTGGGTTAACTCGGCGTGAAGCTGCCGCAAGGTATCTTGGTAGGGGACGGCTTCCGCCCAGTTCAGATAGGCGCGGAGGTCCTCCAGCGCATTGGGGTAATCGCCCAATTCGTACAGCAGCAACGCCCGGTCCCGCCGCTGTTCAAGCCGGTCAGGAAGCAGCGCCACTAAATAGTGCGTCGTCCGCAACGCCCTCGAGTGGTCGTGCTGCTGAAGGTAAATCGCTTTGAGGTTCTGCAACATGCGCGCGATGAAGTCACGGGAGCCAATGGGCGTGAGGAAACTGGACTGCCACGGTCCGCTGTAACCGGAAACGGCACGGAGCCGGGCGGCGCATTCCTCCATCGAGAGGAGGATGCCGCCATGGAAGGGGTCTATGAACAGGTCAGGGACATCACGATGGCGCACTAAGAAATGCCCCGGCATCCCGATGCCCTGGAGCGGGATCCCCAGGCGTTGACCGACCTCGATGTAGACCAGCGAAAGGGAGATGGGGATGCCTAACCGCCGGTGGAGCACATGGTTGAGGTAGCTATTCTGCGGGTCGTAATACTCGTGCTCATTACCGCGCAGTTGCACCTCGTCGAACAAGTACTGGCTAAGGGTGTTGACGGTAAAGAGCGGGTCAGTCTTATTATTCAGCAGCGGCGCGGCGGCGCGGGCAAGCTCATCCAGTAGCCCTAGTTCCCGTTCGATGTCCAGGTCGGCATACTCCCCCGCCGCGATGAAGAGGGCGGCGCGCGCCAAGTCCATTTGTTCATCCACACCGCTGACCTGGTGCGTGAATTGCCGTATCGCCTCGGATGGGTTCATGGCCCGCAGTGCTGCCAGGCAGAGCACTTGTTACTCACGTGCAGTTCCGCTGGGGGTGGTCTGGTGGAGCCGCTCCCACAACGCCGCCCACACTAGCCGGCGTTCGGCGTCGGTTAAGTCGCGCTGTGCCAACCGTCGGGTCGCCCCCACGGCGCGTCCGGCCAAGTAGCCCCAGGTCTTTGGCGTTCCCTGCCGCCAGGCCTGCACTATATCGGCGTGGTTGCTTATGGTGTCGGTGATCGCCGCGATGACGGCGTCGCTCAGGGCAGCGCCCTTGCCGGGCGGAGTGGTATCCATGCAGGCATTATCTATGTGGCCCCTGCCTCATGCAACTTGGGCAATGCGCGGTTGCATGGCCTATAATCGTCTGTATCTTGCACAAGGTTAGGCAATGCAGGGATTAGTAGTAAAGCTGGCCGAAACTCCGGAAGAGCGCTCGGACTGCCAAGAGGTGCGACGGCGCGTCTTCATCCTGGAGCAAGGGATAGCGGAAGACGAAGAGTATGACGATCTGGACGCCATGGCGGTCCACGCCGTTGCCTTTGTAGAAGGGCGAGCGGTTGGGACCGGTCGGTTAGTGCAGGACGGTCACGACGTGGCGCGGATCGGGCGCATGGCGGTGGACGAAGCCGTCCGGAGGCACGGCGTTGGCGGCGAAGTGCTAGCGTTGCTGGAACGGGTAGCGCGAGCAGAAGGCTATCCATCGGTTCATCTGCATGCACAAACGTACGTGCAGAAGTTCTACACCGCCCAGGGGTATGAGCCGGCGGGCGATCCGTTCGTGGAAGCTGGAATTGAGCACGTCCTGATGACCAAGCAGTTGTGAATAGAAGGCCATGTTCGCACGGAACACTGGAATCTCATGGCAAGGCCGCGGAGCGGCCGCGAGGATCTTAGGGATCTAGGGTGATCGTAATGACAGGAACAGTCCTGAATGGAGGCGCGTTATGCTGCTGTTAACCAATGACGATGTGGCCAAGGTGTTCGATCTGCCCACCTGTCTGGCAGGCATGGAGGCTGGGTATCGGGACCTTGCGGAAGGCGAGGTAGTGTACGGCCGCACCGAGCTGCACGCCCCCAGCGCCCGGGAAGACGGATTCTTTGTGTTCTCCACGATGCATGGGGCCATTAGGCGCCTGGGGATGATGACGTTGCGGCTGAAGTCGGACGTCTACTACTGGCCGGGCGACCGTACCACCGAGGAGAAGTTCTGCATCGAACCCGGTACGTTCTTCGGGCTGATCATGTTAGTGAGCACCCAGAACGGCGCACCGTTGGCGCTCATGCATGACGGGTATATCCAGCACATGCGTATGGCCACGTCCGCCAGCTTGGGAGTGAAGCACCTGGCCCGGGCCGACGCCCATACGGTGGGGGTAATTGGGTCTGGGGGCATGGCCCAGACCTTTGTGCCCGCCATCAGCACGGTCCGGGATATCCGGAGAGTAGTGGTATACAGCCCCACGGTCAGCAATCGGGAAGCCTACGCGCAGAGTATGAGCGCACGGTTGGGGATCCCGGTGACACCGGTCGCCACCGCCGAGGCCGCGGTCCGGGAAGCCGATATCCTGGCGCTCTGCACCGACGCCACCAAGCCGGTACTTGATGCCGAGTGGGTACGGCCGGGCACCCACGTGATCACGGTGCGGCTGGAGGAAAGCCCCGGTGTGTTCGAACGCTCGGACATTGCTCTCCGGCTGGGTTGGGGCCAACCCGCGCCGCAGGTGTCCGGTCCGGGGAATCGCTTGTCCCTGTACCTGGGGGATGCCGAGTTCTATGGAAGCTTCCCGCGTGAAGGCACGGGACAGAAGGGGCCGGCGCTGGTACAGATGGAAGACCTAGTCTCCGGCAGGTTTCCTGGCAGAACCGATGACCACCAGATATCCTACAACATTGCCGAGGGTACGCAGCCCATCCAGATCACGGCCGCGGCCGCGGCGGTGTATCAACGGGCGCAAGAGTTGGGTGTGGGCAGCGCGTTACCTTTAGACTGGTTTACTCAACAGATTCGAGACTAAGCGTACAAACACTACAACATTGCTGAGGAGAATTTCATGAAATTTGGCGCAGTCTTGGCTCCGGAAGAGATCGGAATTGATGCGGGGGCAACGCGGGCGTACGCCCAGGCCGTGGAGGGCATGGGCTTCAGCTACATTGATGTGCTCGACCACGTGCTGGGAGCCGATATCACAAACCGGCCCAACTGGACCGGCGCGTATAGCAGCAAGGACATCTTCCACGAGCCGATGGTGACCCTGGGGTTCCTGGCCGGAGTGACCACCACCATCGAAATGTTCACCGGCGTTCTAGTGTTGTCGCAGCGCCAGACCGCGCTGGTGGCGAAACAGCTGGCGGAGGTGGACGTGCTCAGCGGTGGCCGGCTGCGCGTCGGCGTGGGCGTGGGGTGGAACGAGGTGGAGTACGAGGCAATGGGATCCGATTTCAAGACCCGCGGGCGCCGGCTGACTGAGCAGTTCGCCGTGCTGCGGGAGCTCTGGACTAAGGAGTCGGTGACCTTTCACGGTCAGTGGCACGACATCTCTGAGGCGGGCATCAATCCATTGCCAGTGCAGCGCCCCATCCCGCTGTGGATGGGCGGTTCTTCCGAGGCAGCCCTGCGGCGGGCTGGAACCGTGGCAGACGGGTGGGTCCCCACCTTCTTTCCGCTGGACACGGGCGCCGCGGTGCTGGAAAAGCTCATGTCCTACGTGGCAGAATCAGGCCGGGACCCGAAGACGTTCCCCTTTGAAGCGCGGCAACGGGTCACCGATGGCACACCGGAGGAGTGGGCGCAGAGCTATGGGGGCTGGCAGCGCTTGGGCGCCACGCATTTCCTGGTGGACACCCGGCGCGGCAACCTCAGGAGCGTGGACGCCCATATCAAACTGATGGAGCAGTTCATGCAGACGATCCCCAATAGGGGCGCCTAGCTTGGACTCCCGCTCTGGTACTTCTCCAGGTCGGTGAGGAAACCGGTGCCACTGCCCTGCTCTCGAGGGCGCATCTCACCCTGTTCCACCGCGCGGAGGAACTCGTCAACCACCTGGTTGAATAGCTCAGGTTCTTCAAGGTTGATAGTGTGACCACTGCGGGGAAAGGTGCGCAACGTTGCGTTGGGCAGATTGCGCTTCATGAACACACTGGGCTCCAAGCATGGATCGTCTTCGTCGCCGGCAAGGATGAGCGTGGGTATCTGACACTGCCGCATCTGCTCCTGCCAGGCGAAGAGTGGGGCGCGCTGCCCCTGAACTCGGCGGAAGGTCATGGCTGACCCCATGGCGGAGTGCCGTAAGAAGTGGCTGGCAAAGCGCTGCCAGGCCAGCGGGTCTTTGCGGTAGAGCTGGATGCGGGTAGGGCCCATGAGGTAGTCTCGCATCCCCTGCATGCCGCCGGACTCTAACTGCTGGGCGTATCGCTCACATTGCGCACGGAAGGTCTCCGGGTCTGTGCTGCCGGTGCCCGCGCCCGCCACTATGAGCGCCTTCGCCTTCTCAGGATGGGTCAGGCCAAACACCATGCTCAGGCCGCCGCCCATGGACAACCCGCCGATGTAGGCCTGCTCAATCCCCAAATAGTTGAGCAGTTGGTACAAGTCCTCCACTGAGTGCTCTTGGGAGTAATCGTCCGCTCGTTCTGATACCCAAGAGGGGGGATAGCCCCGCGCGTTGTAGGCGATAACCCGGTAGCGGCGGGAAAAATAGCGGACCTGCTCCTGCCAGCTCTCAAAGCTACCCGCAAACTCGTGCGCCCATACCATCGGAAAGCCGGAACCGTACTCCTGGTAGAAGATGTGCGTGCCGTTAACGGGGACGAGGGGCATGACGGACTCCTCTGTGGCGATACTGCGAGGCTAGTATAACAGTGGTGGCCCGCCGCCACACCTCAGCGCTTCCGAGTAGTTGCGTCGTCGTTCCACTTTCTCTAAGCTTAGGCTAGTTTTCCGGTAATCCCTTACAGTGATCCCCTCAAGGAGCCATATAGCCAATGACCACAACGGCACGCGCACAGAGTCAAGAGCAGTCCCCACAGCGCAAGGTGTTCCCGCACGACCGCTGGATGGCCGCGCAGGGTATTCCGATCCATCGCGGCTATTACATAGAAGACCTGCGGACGGTTGAGCTAGCGTGGTGGGAGGCGGGAGGCTGCAACGCCGCGTTTGTGCAGTTGACGGGGCTGGAGGGGGTGAGCGAGGTTCGGATCACTGAAATACCACCTGGCGAAACCCTGGCGCCAGCGCGTCAGCCGGTGGATGAGGTGGTCTACGTGTTGCAGGGCAACGGGTTGAGCTCGGTCTGGCCGGAAGGCGCGGCCAAGCGCAGCTTCGAGTGGGCGCCGCGCAGCATGTTTATGGTGCCGCGGAACACTTGGCGCCAGCACGGCAACACCCGCGGCGGTCAGCCCGTGCGCCTGATGCACTACAACTATCTGCCAATCGTGATGTCCGGTATCCCGGACGTGCTGGAACATGACGGAGAGGCGCCGGCGCGTCTGCCCGATGATCTGTATGCCGAGGCCCGGCAGGTGGAAGATGACAACTATGCGATGGGCGGCCGGGAGTTAATCTACTGGTACGGCAATTTCTTCCCAGACATGCAGGCTTGGGACAAGCTCCGGGCCAACCAGGAGCGGGGCGCCGGCGGGCACACCGTATCCATCCAGTTCCCCAACTCTGAGATGACCTGCCACATGTCCGTCTTCCCCAGCCGCACGTATAAGAAGGCCCATCGCCACGGGCCGGGTCGAGCGATTGTAATCCCTGGCGGCGAGGGCTATTCCATCCTGTGGGAAGAGGGCAAAGAGAAGGTGGTGGTACCGTGGCATGAAGGCAGCCTGTTTACCCCACCCAACAAGTGGTTCCACCAGCACTTCAATGTGGGGGCAATCCCCGCCCGCTACCTAGCGCTGCATCCACTAGCGCAGTTCAGCGGGCATGCAGAGAAGGTGGAAGACCGGGCCCGTGACCAGCTTGAGTATTCGCAAGAGGAGCCGTGGATCCGGGAGAAATTTGAGGGCGAACTTGCCCAGCGCGGCATCACGTCAGTGATACCGGAAGAGGCGTATCGGATCAAAGATTATCAGTGGGCGTATAACGAGTAGTATTTGGTGCATTCAATAGAATGACGCCATACGACTTCATCGCCAAATGGCGCGCCGCCGAGTTGAAGGAACGCTCGGCCTCGCAGGAGCACTTCATCGATCTATGCCGGCTGCTCGGCGAGCCGACGCCGGCCGAGGCCGACCCGACCGGCGAGGCGTACTGCTTCGAGCGAGGCGCCCGCAAGGACACCGGCGGTGACGGCTGGGCCGATGTCTGGAAGCGTCACCACTTCGCCTGGGAGTACAAGGGCAAGCGGGCGGACCTGGACGCGGCGTTCGGTCAACTCCGCCTGTACGCGCTGGCGCTGGAGAACCCGCCGCTGCTGATTGTCTCTGACATGCAGCGGTTCCGCATCCGTACCAACTGGACCAACTGCGTCAGCAAAACCTACGAGTTCGGCCTGGACGACCTGGCCGACGCCGCGACGCGCGACCGCCTCAAGTGGGCGTTCTCGGACCCCGAGCGGCTGCGGCCGGGCGAGACTCGGCAATTGCTCACCGAGCGGGCGGCCGCAGCCTTTGTGAAGCTGGCGCAGGCGCTACGCCAACGGGGCCACGATCCGCAAGCGGTCGCGCACTTCGTCAACCGGCTCGTCTTCTGCATGTTCGCTGACGACGTGGGCCTGCTGCCCGGCCACATGTTCACGCGGATGCTGGAACAGGCGCAGCGTACGCCAGCGCAGTTCGCCGATCTTGCCAGCGATCTGTTCCGGGTGATGGCCAGCGGGGGCCGGATCGGTTTCGAGACGGTTGACTGGTTCAACGGCGGGCTGTTCGACGACGACACGGCGCTGCCGCTGGAGCGATCCGACATCGACACCGTGCTGGCGGCATCCCGCCTGGACTGGTCGGAGATCGACCCGTCGATTCTCGGCACGCTGTTCGAGCGCGGGCTGGACCCCGGCAAGCGCGCCCAGCTTGGGGCGCACTACACGGACCGCGACAAGATCATGCTGATCGTCGAGCCGGTGGTGATCCGTCCGTGGCTCGCGGAGTGGACCGGGGAGAAGGCTGAGATCGCCGCAGAGCTGGAGAGTGCGCAAGCCGCGCAGTCGCCGGCCACCCGCACGAGGCGCCAGAACGAGGCGGAACGACGGTACCGGACGTTCCTCAACCGGCTGCGGGCTTTCACGGTGCTGGACCCGGCGTGCGGCTCGGGCAACTTCCTGTACCTCGCGTTGCAGGCGCTCAAGGATCTGGAGCACCGGGTGCAGTTCGAGGCGGAGGCGCTCGGCTTCCAGCGCACGTTTCCGGAGATCGGCCCGGCCAACGTCAAGGGCATCGAGATCAACCCGTACGCGGCGGAGTTGGCCCGCGTGTCGGTCTGGATCGGCGAGATCCAGTGGATGCGGCGCAACGGCTTCTCGGAGGCGCGCGACCCGATCCTGAAGCCGCTCGATACCATCGAGTGCCGCGACGCCATCCTGACGCCGGATGATGCCGAACCGGATTGGCCCGAGGCGGACGTGGTGATCGGGAACCCTCCGTTCTTGGGCGGCAAGCTCCTGATCACGCACTTGGGCGAGGACTACGTGTCCCGGATGTTCGCGAACTACGCCGGCCGCGTACCGGCCGAAGCGGACCTCGTCTGCTACTGGTTTGAGAAGGCGGGCCGGCAGATCGCAGCGGGCAAGGCGACGCGGGCCGGGCTTGTCGCAACCAACTCGATCCGCGGCGGCGCGAACCGCCGGGCGCTACAAGCCGCAACGGACAATCGGCGGATCTTCGAGACGTGGAGCGACGAGCCGTGGGTGATCGACGGCGCAGCCGTGCGAGTGTCGCTGGTCTGTTTCTCGCGGGCCGACGACGATTCGGTGGCCAGCGCTCGGCTCGATGGCGAGTCCGTCGACGAGATCCACGCAGACCTAACGGCACGGCGCGGTGGCGCTGGCGTCGACCTGACGCGTGTCCACCGTCTGCCGGAGAACGCGAGCGTGGCGTTCATGGGTGACACGAAGGGCGGTGCCTTCGACATCACGGGCGATCAGGCCCGCGAGTGGCTCCGTCTGCCGGCGAACCCGAATGGCCGGACGAACGCGGACGTTCTGAAACCATGGATGAACGGGATGGACCTGACCCGACGGCCGGACGGAAAGTGGATCATCGATTTCGGGTGGAAGATGTCAGCCAGCGATGCGGCGTTGTACGAGGAACCGTTCCGTTGGGTGAAGGAGCACGTCCACCCCGTACGTCAACGAAATCGCCGAGATGCCTACCGCGAGTACTGGTGGCGACACGTCGAACCCCGACAGGGCATGTGGGCTGCGTTGACTGACCTGTCGCGCTACGTCGGAACGACTCTCGTTTCGAAGCACCGCGTCTTCACTTGGTTCGATGTTCGCATCTGCCCCTCCAACACGGTGATCATCATCGCTCGCGACGACGACACGACGTTCGGGATCCTGCACAGCCGTTTCCACGAGGTCTGGTCGCTACGACTCGGGACGAGCCTGGAAGACCGGCCACGCTACACGCCGACCACGACCTTCGAGACGTTCCCGTTCCCGCCCGGACTGACGCCGGACCAACCGGCCAGCGACTACGCCGCTGACCCGCGTGCCGTGGCTGTAGCCCTGGAAGCCCGACGGCTGGTCGAGCTGCGCGACCGCTGGCTCAACCCGCCCGAATGGGTCGAGTGGGTCGACGAGCCGGTTCCCGGCTACCCGAAGCGTCCGGTTCCTCGCGACGAGGACGCGGCGATGGCGCTCAAGAAGCGCACGCTGACCAACCTCTACAACGCCCGGCCGCAATGGCTCGCCGATGCGCACAAGGCTCTTGACGCGGCTGTGGCGGCCGCGTACGGATGGTCGGCGGACATCACGGACGATGATGTCCTCCAGAAGCTGCTGGCGATGAACATGGACTCCACGTCCGCTAGAGCTAGCAACTAGCGTAGCTAACGACAAGGGCTAACAAGCAGACCGCAAGCGAGATTCGTAGGGAGGCTAGTCCGCCAGGCGGGGGCAGAGACGCGTCGCGTTCTCGCCCAAGAGCTTGCGTTTGGCGGAGTCCGAGAGGTCCGGCCACTCCGTCACCTGCTGCACCCCCTCGGGCCACGCGGTGTCGCCATGGGGCCAGTCGGTGGCAAACAGCAGCACATCCTCGCCTACAGACTGCACTACTGCGCCCAGCGTCCGCTCCCAGGTGTCCACGCCGTGGAAGTAGCGGCCGCTATGCTTTACCACGTCGCTAGGGAGACAGTTGAGATAGGGCGTATGGCCGGGTGACATGACATAATGTGCATCGAAGCGATCCAGGATAGCTGGCAACCACCCGGCCGCGGTCTCCACAATGCCCGCTCGGAGGCTGGTGAACCGCTCGAAGACGCCCCCGCCAATGAGCGCACCCATGCTAGCCATCCCCGCCCAGGGGTTAGAGAGGCCGTGTTGCAGGAACCAGGAGCCCCGGAGGTCGAAGGTGCCCGGTTGGAAGGGCGGTCGGCCCGTGCCGCCGTGGATGAGCAGCGGGAGGTCGTGTTCTTGGGCCGCCTGGTAGAGCGGGTAGAGCCGCTGGTCGTCCAACAGTAGGTTGTCAGGGCCGTTGGGCGGTAGGTAGATCCCCACTAGGGTCTGGTCTTTGTTCGCCCATGCCTTGAGCTCCCGCACCGATTCCAGCGGGTCACGCAGATTTGCCACCAGCGTCCACTTGAGCCGGGCCGGAGCCTGAGCGCAGAAGTCGCTCACCCAGCGATGGTATGCCCGATAGAGCGCGCTCTCAAAGCCCACGTCATTGAGCGCGCAGTAGCTGGAGACGTGGGTGGGGTAGAGCACCGCCATGTCAATGAATCCCCTGTCCATGTCCTCGAGCCGCGCGTGGACGTCCGAGTTTACCTCCCGGCGGATACCGGGAAGGATACCGCGCTCCGGCCGTCCAAAGTTGCGGCGGCCTTCCTTGGCGTCTAGGATGAACTCCCGCGGCACCATGCCGAAGCTGTCCGCCTGGCCCAGGGCCTCGTCGGAGACGACCGGGGCCATCACGGCAAACCGGCTGGAGGCGATGGCGCCGGTGCCGCCCTTGCGCCGGTTTTCGGCCATGGCAGCTTTCAACCGGTCGAAGGACTCTCGGTAATCAGGGTCAATGTACGGCTCGAACATCTCATCGGGCCGTTCCTGGATGTGGGAGTCCATGTCGATGACTTTGTAGCCGTTCCAGGCCATAGCTGTCTCCTACTTTATGCGCGTTTGAATGCTTCGACTGATGCCGCAGGGGTCCCGTCTCTGAAAGCGATGAGCTTCGTGACGGCCTTGTTCTCCCCGAAGGTGGGGAGAACCGCCGAGTGCTTGCCCGCCCCGCCAATGACCATCACCAGCAGGTCTTCCGGCGCCCGCCAGCCGGGCACTAGGTAGCCGGGCGGGCGGTCAGGCGGGCACCAGTCCGGATTCATCTTCAGGAACCGATCCACGTTCTCATGGTGGAACTTCTCAACCGCCAGCGTGGCGTGCTCCCACACGAATTGTTTGATGCTTTGCTTGTTGAAGCCGTCCCGGGCAACGGTCTCCGCGTGTTCTGGCCCCAGCACCAGCACCGGGTTGCCGCCCAAGTACACGTTGTTGGTGGCCGGGCTCGCCAGCGCGCCGGCGCAGGTGAGCAGAATGCCTGCGCCCTGGGTGCTGCCGTGGTCGTTCACGTTGTGCGGCCCCTCTGCTGCGACCACAGTGACGGTACTGGTCTCGGGGCTATACCCTAACTCGACGTGCAGTGGTTCCCAAGGGTTGGCCTCCTCGTTCTCGGCCGCGCAGTAAGCAAACTTAGCGGGGCTGCCAAAGGTTGCTCGATCGAGCACCCCGGGCCGGCCGCCGCCGATGTTCATGAGCGCGAGGCGGATGGCCCGGCCTATCGTAGCGTTAGCGCGCCACCCCTGTCCGAAGGCATTGTAGCCGCTGTTGATCTCCAGTTCCGCCGCAACCGGCCCGTTGACAATGGTGAGAGGCGCACACTGGTGCGTGGTGGCCTGGACGCCGTAGAGGTTGAACTGCGGCTCCGCCATGGCATGCAACGCGGCGATGACCACCGGCAGGTATTGGGGGAGACATCCCGCCATCACGGCGTTGATGGCGATCTTCTCCGCCGTGGCCTCGCCGTACTTGGGAGGCAGGATTGCGACAATATCCTGTGATCCGTAATCGGTGAAGGCCAGCATCGCCTGCACCCGGTCCTCGGTCGGCGGCACAATCGGTAGGCCATCGCTCCAGCCGCGCGCGTAGTACAGGTTGTTGATGGCCTCCACTGAGTCGGGGACACGGCTTTTGGCGGCTGTAATCTGGGGTTCAGCGGTCATTTAGCGCTCTCAAACTCCTCGCACTGGGGCTATCAGGGCAATAGGCGCCGTAGCCTGCGCCAGCGCGTTCCATAACAGCAGTGACTCCGTTCTGCATGACGGTATGCGGCTAAGTGAACAAAGGCTTGGCCTTGAACATGGTCCGCTGGTCGGGATAGAAGCCGCGGAACTCCTTGTCCAGCGCCTCCCTTGGCGTGAGCAGCACGTGCACAATGGCGGCCAGATACTCGTCCGCAATAGCGCGGACCTCGTCGGCAGGCCGCCCGCCCATGGGGTGCGGGATGATAGGCGTGGGCAGGCCGGGCATACCCAAGGCCTCAGCTTCCGCCCGGCCCAGCGCAGCAAACTCCACGGTGCACACGGTGGCGGTGGGAATACCGGCCTGCTCCAGCAGGATGCTGTCGTGGATACTCCACGACGTGCAGGAGCCTCAGTCGCCCCACGCGTTTATCACCAAGTCGCACTGGTCTTTCAGCCGCTCGATGCGGTCTTCCGTGGCAGGGATAGACGCCGAGTGTTTGGCGATCCAGAGCACGTCTTTGAACTCGTACTGCTCCTCGATACCCTGCCGTATCCGCTCCAGAAAGATATCTGCGTTGGGTTTGGAGTTATCCAGAAAGCCGATAACCGTCCCGTCGAGGGCGGTGAGCCGTTCGGCGAGGGGGAGCTCCCGCGCCGACGCCTTACCCACCGGGTCCAGGACCTCAACAAACGCTCTCGTTACCATACTGTCCTCCGGCTTTGTTCAGTCTTTGTGGCTGGTGAAATCAAAGGGAGCGCCGTTCAGCTCGGCCGTGGTTGCGACCGCTACCGGCTGCCGCAACGCCGACATAGTGTAGCAGCCCTTTTCGGCGTTGCGGATGAGCGCCGCCACTCGTTCCGGCGGGTCGTCCGATGCGATATCCAGCTTGGTGGTCACACCTTCACAGTGCGTCTCGATCGTCTCCGCCAGCACTGAGCCCTGCCGACTGAAAGAGGTGGCCACCTCCACCTTTGCGTGCGTCACATTAACCTGCATCATTTGCCCGTACCGGGCAATCTGAGTCAGCAGTCAAAAGCCGATGCTGAGGCTGAAGTAGCCCAGCGGTGTGGGTGCGGAACCGTCCCCACCAATCCGCTGCCCCTCATCGCAGTACATGGTAAAACCCTGCACGTGGCCTTCCTTACGCATCCGCTCCAAATGTGCGGCGTCTGCCTCAAAGGAAATGACGTTGCGTGGGAGGAAATCGTCTGCCAAAGCCACCCTCCTCGGTTACTTGACGCTCCGTAGCACCGAGTATACCATTGCGCAAATTGAGGTTGCCAACGCCCCGCATCATGGCGGGTTAGCACCCTGCTAAGGTGTTGGCAAGCTGGTCATTGGGCGCTCTTCTCCGGTTACGAAAATACGTTCCTCTTGGGTGGTCTCACGCAGCCATGAAAGCGATTGTCTTGCGCGAATTCGGAGGACCGGAGCGTCTACTCCTAGAGGAGATGCCGGTACCGTCGCCGGGGCCGGGTGAAGTGCAGGTCCGCGTGCACGCTGTTTCAGTTAACCGCACGCTCGACCTCCAAGTTCGGCAGGACGGGGGATGGTACAACGTCACCCTGCCTATGGTGCTGGGCATCGACCCGGCGGGTGTGGTGACGGGCCACGGAGATGGCGTCGCCGAGTACGCAATCGGCCAACGGGTGAGCTGCATCATCCCGGTGCAGCGCAGCGGGGGTAACGCCGAATACGCCACTGCGGCGGTTTCCGGCACCTACGCTATCCCCGATGGCGTGTCCTGCGCGGAAGCCACCGTAGTCACCCGTCATTTCCCCCAGGCTATGGGCATAGCCCGCACGGCAGAGGTGAAGCCGGACGATTGGGTGCTGGTCATGGGCGCGGCAGGCGCGCTGGGGAGCTGCGCGGTGCAGGTGGCCAAAGACCTGGGCGCACGGGTAATTGCGGCCGCTGGCGCCGAAGCACGCATTCAGGCAGCGTGCAACCTGGGCGCTGATCATGGGATAAACTATCGAACAGAGGACCTTGCGCAGCGGGTGTTGGACATCACCGGCGGCCACGGCGCCGATGCCGTGTTCGAGAACATTGCCGACCCCACCATCTGGCCCGGCGCGTTCGGCAGCCTGGCGCGCGGCGGACGGCTGGTGACCGTGGGCGCCCACGGTGGCGGCACCGTATCGCTGGACGTGGCGCAGCTGTACCACAAGCAGTTGAAGCTCATGAGCGGCCTCCGCTCCAGCAGACCGGGTGACGTGGAGCACGCGTTACAGCAGGTGGCCGCAGGGCGCTGGCGTGTGCTCATCGACCGGACGATGCCGCTGAGCCAGGCTGCGGAGGCGCATCGCCTAGTGGCGTCTAACACGCCCTTGGGCAAAGTAATGCTTGATCCCACGGCGGGATAAGGAGAGCACTATGGCAACAACACAGACGGCTCGTTACAACGTGGGCGGTGTATGGCTGGAGCGTCCGTTCAAAATCCGGCGGTTGGGGCACTTTGGTTTCAACGTAGTAAAGCTGGAGGAGAGCCTACGGTTCTACACTGAACTGCTGGGGTTCCGGATATCGGACGTGAACGACTGGACGCAACGGGTCACTCCGGAACAGCTGGAGGGTCTAGGCGATCCTCACGGCTATTTCACCCGCTACGGCGGTGATCACCATGCCTTTGTGCTGTTCAATAAGCGACTGATGGATGCACTCAATCCCGGCCGCGCCAAGCCAGGAGTTACCATCAATCAGATCACATGGCAGGTGGGGAGCCTGGCGGAGGTGGGTGCGGCGCCGCAGTGGTTCCGCGAGCAGGGCGTGGAGCTGATCCGGACCGGCAGGGACATGCCCGGGTCCAACTGGCACACCTACGCGTTCGACCCCGACGGGCATACCAATGAGCTGTACTACGGCATCGAGCAGGTAGGGTGGGACGGCTACAGCAAGCCGCGCTCAATGTACTACCGCGGCTTTCGCGAAGAGCCACCGCTACCGCAGCAGTCTGAGTTCGACGAGGTGCAGGAGGCGCTGGCAAAGGACATCGATACCCAGTCTGGCTACCGCTATCTGGAAACCCGCACCGCTAAGTATGACGTGGACGGCGTACTGCTCCCTCGTCCCTTTAAGATCGTGCGCATCGGCCCGGTGCGGCTCTTTGTGCGGGATATGGCGAAAGCCGAAGCTTTCTACACACAATCGCTGGGCTTTACTCTAACCGAGGACGTGGTGTGGGAGGGCCACCGGTGCGTGTTCCTGCGCACTAGCAACGAGCACCATGCGGTGGCGCTTTACCCCATCGAACTGCGGGAGCGGTTGGGGCTGAGCCCGCACTCTAGCTGCATGTCCTTCGGGGTGCAACTTGCCAACTACCGTCAACTCAAGGACGCGGTGGCATTCCTACAGCGCGAGGGAGTCCGGGTCACTACCACCCAGGTGCCGCCGCAGCTGTACCCGGGCATGGACTACGTGGCACACGCCTTCGACGCCGACGGCCATTGCATTGAGCTCTACTACTACATGGAGCAGGTGGGTTGGGACGGCAGCCCGCGGCCCCAGAGCCAGCGCCGGCCCATAGACCCGGGACATTGGCCCGACGCGCTAGAGCCGCTGCCAGACACGTACCATGGAGAGCCGTTCCTCGGCCCCTGGGGCTAGAGCGTTCTCTTCTAAGGCCTAACGCGCATTCCCGTTCCGCTCTTGGCTCGATGTGCTCGCCAAGAGCGGAACGGGAATTGGGCTACTACTCGCTGTTAATCAGCGCTGCGATCGGCTAGATCTGCACGACCTTGAGGTCCTGAATCGACTGGAGCTGCACGTCCTGCTTACTCCAGCTTTCGCCGCCATTGCCGCTGGTGAACACCTGGCCGCGGCGGGTACCCATGTAGAGCTGGTCCGGGTTTGTCTGGTCCACAATAATGGCTTGAGGGAAGTCCTTGCTTGCCTCTGCCAAGCCGTCCTGCAGCTCGTGCCAGGACTCGCCGCCATCCGTGCTCCGGATCATGGATGACTCAGCGCCGGTGGGCCGCCGCTGCCAGGAGCCAGGATTGCCATGGGCTACCGCAGAGTACAGCACGCTGCTCTTGCGGGGGTGCATCGTCAGCGGCACGGAGTACTCCTTTTCGAACTCCAGTGCAATGGGCTGCCAAGAGTCGCCGCTGTCATTGCTCTTGTAGAGGGCTCTCCCGGGAGCGGTGCCCAAACGGGCATCGTGTCCACCAGTGGCGATGTAGAGCGTACCGGTGTCCTGCGGATCGATGACGATGGTGTGGACGTCCGAATCGATATTGCGATCCTGGAGCCGCCAGGTGCACCCTCGTCGTCGCTTCTGAGCATGAAGCCGACTTGTAGGGCCAGGGAGATTTTGCGCGGGTCTTTAGGGTCAAGAGTGATGTCCCGGACGTGGGGTTCAACGGTGGAGACGGGGTAGTCGATCGTCGCTATGGTGGGCATCTCCCACACGGACTCCAATCGCTGCCAGTTCCGCCCAGCGTCCTTGGTGACATAGGTATCGATGGGTTCGCCACCGGCGTAGACCATATCCGGATCTTCGGGATGGACGGTAAGGCATTGCACCTTGCCCGGGCCGGGCTTACCGTAGTTGGGCTTGGCCCAAGTCTGACCGTAGTCGTTGCTCAGCCACACGCCATCGCCACGAGTGCCGGCGTAGAGGCGGCCGGGCGCCAGCGGGCTAACCGCAACTTCCATGATCTGCCAGTCCTTCAGACCGTGCGCGGTCTGCTCCCAGGAACCATGATCCTCGCTGCGCAGTACCACCACGCCTTGGCTTGTGCTTGCAATCATTAACGCTGACATATTCCCCCCAATGTTTGTTAGTAGACCTTCCATAAAGTGACAACAGTATAAAGCGTTTGGAATTTCGAAGATAGCGCTAAGGAGTCAGATAGCGCTAAGGAGCCATTGCGTTGAAAAGAACCATGGAACTGAACGCGTTTGGTATAGTAAGCACACATTTACTCAAATGGAGGAGACCATGGAACTGATTCGCCCGTCCGAAGTAGCGCCGCAAGGGGATTCCAACCCGTTATTCATAGGCAGCGTCACCCGCCAAGTCCTCGTGGGGAGCTCCAACAGCAACGACTACACTATGGCGTTGATCAACTTTGCGCCCGGTGCCCGGAACAAGTTCCACCGCCACACGCATGACCAGGTGCTCATTGTCACGCACGGCGTGGGGATTGTTGCCACCGATGACCGCCAGATGGAGGTGCACGAGGGCGAGCTGATCCTGGTGACAGCGGGAGAAAAGCACTGGCACGGCGCAACCCCCGCGTCCGCGTTCTCTCACATCTCGCTCACGGCTGCGGGCAGCACCACAGAGACGCTAGAATAGCCGCGCTATTTCTTAGCGCTTCTCTCCAGGGATTCGCGCGCCTTGAAGGCAACGAAATAGGTAGCGGTGGCCTGCAACGGCAAAAAGAAAAAGAAGGCCGCGCCGGGGTTGATGACGTCCGCAATCACCCCGGCGAACATGGGGCCGATAACGCCCCCGGTCTCGCCTAACGTCCGCCTGATCGCCTGCAATCTGCCGCGGGCGTGGACGGGAATGATGTCATAGGTGTAGGTAGCCATAGTGCCCAGTCCGAGGCCGTTGGACACCCCCATGAGCGCCACTCCCAGAGCCAGGAGTGCCATGTGTGATGAGAGTGGAAAGACCAAGAACGCCACCGTTGCGAACAAGCCGCTGGGCACCACCACGGCTTTGCGGCCATACTTGTCAGAGATGACGCCGGTGGGCACAATCATCAGGAAGTTCACCACGCCCATCACCGTGAACAGCGTGCCGATCTCGATGGGGGAGTAGCCAAGCTGGACGCCCACGTAGAGTGGGATCATGCTGCTGAGCAGGCTGCTGCGCATGAACGCCACGAATGAGTTATAGATGAGGACCACAAACGTACCCCGAAAATGGGGTTCTATCTGTTTGATGCTGCCAAAGTCCAGCATCAACCCGGTACGGTCTGGCCTAACGTCGCTTTGAAGCCCACGTGTCTCCGGGATGCGCATTGAGACCAGCATTGTCCCGAGCGCAATGATCACGTAGCCCCAGAACACGGCCCTGAACCCAATAGTCTCCGTGAGAAACCCGCCCAGGGCCGGGCCCATGCTCATACCCACCGAACTCATGCCCATGAACCCACTCATCAGCCGGCCCCGCTGGTCCGGCCGTACCAGGTCGATCGCCGCAATCTCCCGGCCCATCATCCACATGTTGTTGCCGAACCCGATGGCGAGCTGAGCAACCAACAGTATCCAGAACGTCGGCGCGAGCGCGGTGGCCGCAGCCCCAGCGGCAATCACTAGGGGACCCCCGATGAGTAAGGGCCGCCGACCGAGGGTGTCCACCATCCAGCCGGAGGGCGCGAGGCAAAGCACCCGGCCGAGGAGTTGAGCCGTGACCACCTGTGCCGCCGTACCAATGGAGACGTTAAACTCGGTGGCCAGAACAGGAATGGTGGGGATGGTCATGCCCTGCCCAAAGCTGATGACCAGCGACGGAATGTAGAGGCTGAGCAGCAGCCGTCCGGTCTGTCCCATGTGGATGTTCATTATGTGGCGGCCAATTGATTCAACAGGGAGTTGCGATGGTACAAGCGTGTCATCAAAGAGGGAACTCGGCCGTCCAATGCCTGCTTTGGGGTTCCAACACAGCGGCCCGGCCTGAAGTAGAGTACGGTTACCCTTACCTATACGTCAAGATTAGTGTGTTTTCACTGCGTTCACTGCATTCATGAACTCGTTCAGATAGCTGTGAGACAGTGGAGTGTTGTAAGGCATCAAGAAAGGGGCTGAACGAGTACGCACGCTTTACCTTAGACCCCACGGCCTGCTATATTCAGCGCGCCCACTTTGGTTTGGATAACCCCTGCCAAAACCCTTCTGGAATAAATAACCAATAACCCTCGGAGGTACCAATGAAAGCGCCTGCCGCCATGATCAAGCTGTTGCAGAAAGAGGGCGTGGATCGCGTCTTCTGCTTTCCAAATAACCCGCTCATCGAAGCCGCGGCCATTGAGAACGTCCGCCCGATCATCGGCCGGGTCGAGCGTGGTGTGATCAACATGGCCGACGGGTTTACCCGCATGTCCAACGGCCGGAGTACCGGCGTGTGTCTGGTGCAGTATGGCCCCGGGATAGAGAACGCCTTTGGCGGCGTGGCGCAAGCCTATGCCGACTCGGTGCCCATCCTCATCATCCCCAGCTCCCACGGACGGTCCCGCCGCGGGTTGCCCACGGAGTTCGATGCAGTGGCAACCTACCGCAACGTGACCAAATGGGCGGATACGATTGACGATGCCCAGCGCCTGCCGGAATTGGTGCGGCGGGCCTTCACCCAGCTCCGTTCAGGCCGGCCGGGCCCGGTCATGCTGGAGTTCCCCTCTGATCTGGTGAATGACGACGTTGACGACACTCAGATAGAGTCCTACAAGCCCGTAACCGGCCACCGCTCTGCGGGGGATCCTCAGGACGTTGCAGAGGGCGTTCAAGCGTTGCTGGCGGCCAAGTCGCCGGTGCTCCACATCGGGCAAGGCGTGCTCTGGTCGGAGGCCTCGCCCGAGCTTCGTGAGTTCGCAGAGTTGGTACAGGTGCCGGTAATGACCACCACGCTGGGGAAGAGCGCGTTCCCGGAGGACCATCCCCTTGCGCTCGGCGCCGGCGGCACCTCGGTCTCCGGGCCCGTAGCCACCTTTCTACGGAAAGCCGATCTTATTTTCAGCATTGGCGCCAGCTTGTCCACCACGCTCGCTTCCACGGCGATCCCCGCGGGCAAGACTATGATCCAGTGCACCATCGATGAGCAGGACCTCAATGCGGAGTATGCACTGGACCACGCCATTATTGGAGATGCAAAGCTGGTGCTCCAGCAGCTCATCGCGGAGGCAAAGCATCGGCTAGGGGAGAGCGCCCGGCCCGGTGGGAGCACAGTGGCTCAGGAAATCCAGGCCGACCGCGACGAGTGGCTCCAGGGATGGATGCCCCTGCTCACGTCGAATGAAATGCCCCTTAGTCCTTATCGGGTCTTCTGGGACCTGAACCAGGCGGTGGACCGCAGCCGGGCCGTGGTCACCCACGACTCCGGGAACGTGCGAGACCAGCTTGTTCCCTTCTACCGTCCGGTAGAGCCCCGCGGCTATCTAGGATGGGGCAACTCCACGCCCCTGGGCTACTCCCTAGGCGGCATCATCGGCGCCAGCGCGGCCAACCAGGGCAAGATCTGCATCAACGTCCTGGGAGACACCGCTGTGGGCATGTGCGGGATGGACTTCGAAACTGCGGCCCGGGAGCGTATCCCGGTGCTCACGCTGCTCATTAACAACGGCGCAATGGGCGGCTACGAGAAATACCTGCCCGTTGCCACCGAGCGCTATCGCACCAAGCACCTGAGCGGCAACTACGTGGGCGTGGCCGAGAGTTTGGGGTTCTCTTGCGAGCGGGTGGAGCGCCCTGAGGACATCATCCCCGCTATCCAGCGCGGGGTAAAGGTGGTCGAGTCGGGCAAACCGGCGTTGGTGGAGTTCATTACCAGAGAGGAATACGCCTTCTCCAGACTCGGCGGCACCTCATCGCAGTAAGCGGGAGAGGCGGTCATACCGCGGAGCGCTAGCGGGCGTCGGCATCTTGGGATGCGAAGGCCTAGCGTGCTCGCTTTGGAGCTAGCCTAGCGGTTGGCGACCATCCACCAAGAACCGTCCACGCAGGCCATGGGCTCCCTCTGGCCGAAGGAGCTTCCCGGCCAGCTCAGCGGGGTTTCCGAACGTGCTCACCGCTAGCGTGGCGCTGGGAGCCCTCATCGCACTGCTCCGCGGCGGAAGCTTGTGGCGGTTGACCACGTTCCCAATACGGGCTTGGTGGCTGATCCTGGTAGCGTTCCTGATCAAGCTCGCGCTAGTGCGCCTCAGCGGGGCTATCCCGTTAATGCACGAGTACAGCGGGGCTATCCACTTGCTGGTTTACGCGCTTACTGCGCTAGCCCTCTACCTCAACCGGCGGTTACCATGGCTCCCCCTGCTACTGGGCGGCACCCTGCTCAATTGGGTGGTGGTGGCGGCAAACGGCGGGAGAATGCCAGTGTTCCCCCAGGCTATGGAGCTTGTAGGCAAGCATGAGGGCCTAGCAACGTTAATTGCCGGCCTCGATCCGATTCACGTTGTTGTCAGCCGGGATACTGTGCTGCCCTGGTTGGGCGACTGGATTCCGGTGCCCTTTCCGCCGACTGCGGTGGCTAGTCCCGGCGATGTATTCGTGGCTGCCGGCGTCATCCTGTTCCTGAATGCCGTTACCTGCAACCGCCCTACCGCGTCTTATGCGTCCGCACTGGGGCCTTCATAATCCGGCTGATCCGCCCCCGATTTTCCGGCCTCGGTCTGCAACTGATAGAGCTTATTTAGGGCTCCCAACGGCGTCATACCGTTGAGGTCTAGGGCGAGTAGCGTCTCTTTCAGATGCTGGTCACCGCTGATCAAGGCCAATTGGACGCCTGGCTGCGTTCCCCTACGCTTAGCGGCGGGGTCACGTGGTTTCGCACGTTGCTCCAGCTCCTGAAGGGCATCCTCGGCGCGCCGGATCACGGCTTCCGGCAAACCGGCAAGCCGTGCCACGTGGACCCCGTAGCTGCGGCCGGCGCTGCCGGGGAGGATGCGCCGCAAAAAGACGATGTCGTCCGTCTCCTCCGCTACGGCAAAGGTGTAGTTGTGCACCCGGGGCAAGTGGGCGCTCAGGCCAGTCAGCTCATGGTAGTGCGTGGCGAAGAGGGTTTTCGCCTGCGTGGGCGCATGATTGTGGAGGTGCTCCACCACTGACTGGGCGATTGCGAGACCGTCGTACGTGCTGGTGCCGCGCCCAATCTCGTCCAGGATCACGAGCGAGCGCGCTGTAGCGTGGTGCAGAATGTTCGCCGTCTCCACCATTTCCACCATAAAGGTCGACTGCCCCGTCGCTAGATCATCCTGCGCGCCGACGCGGCTGAAAATGCGGTCCACCAGGCCGATTGAGGCGGCATTCGCTGGCACGTAGGAGCCGATCTGCGCCAACAGCACAATGAGGGCCACCTGTCGCAGGTAGGTGGACTTGCCCGACATATTGGGGCCGGTGATCAAGGCTATCTGATTGGTGCTGTTGTCTAGCAAGGCATCATTAGGAACGAAGGCCCCGCTGTCGAGGTACTGTTCGACCACGGGATGCCGCCCACTTTCGATGCGGATGGTGTCCTCGGCGATCAAGTCCGGCCGAACATAGCGCTGCTGCACCGCAACCTCGGCCAACGCGGCGGCGCAGTCCAGCTCCGCCACTGCGGCCGCAGTCTGGAGCACCCGGTCCCCGAACGCTGCCACCTCGGCGCACACCTGGCGAAACAGGTCTCGCTCCAGTTCGCTCATACGGTCCTGCGCCGTAAGCACCGTGGTCTCCCATTCCTTGAGTTCGGGGGTGAAGAAGCGCTCCGCTCCCACCAGGGTCTGCTTGCGGTGGTAGTCAAAGGGGATGAGCCGGCGATGGGTGTTGCTCACCTCTATGTAGTACCCAAAGACCTTGTTGAACCCAACTTTAAGCGACCGGATGCCCGTTCGTTCCCGCTCCTGTTGCTCCAGCTTCATAATGGCCTGCTGCGCGTCCCGTTCCGCATCTCTCAGACCATCAAGGTCCGGCGAGAAACCGGGCCGGATAACCGCGCCCTCTTCCATAGTGGATGGCGCGTCGTCGTTCAGCGCGGAGGCGATGAGCGCGCACACTTCGGGACAAGGCGACAGCCCGGCGGCGAGACCCTCGGCATCGCCAGCGCCATGCGTGGAGAGCGCGTCTGCCAGCATCCCTACCTGCTGCAGGCCCGTGCCCAAGCTCACCACTTCTCGGGGAGTCGCCTGACTGCTCCTCACTCGATTGGTCAGGCGCTCCACGTCCGGCGTCTTGGCAAGGGTCTGGATGACCGCGGCCCGCGGTAGGGCGTGTTCATGAAGCCAAGCGACTCGTTCCTGGCGCTCCCGCAACGGCGCCAAGGCGATGAGCGGGCGTTCCAGCCAGCGACGTAGCAAGCGCCCGCCCATGGCGGTCTTGGTCAGATCAAGCACCGAGAGCAGAGACCCCTCGGTCAATCCCTGGCGGCTGCGCTGGAACAGTTCCAGGTTCCGACGCGTCTGCAGGTCGAGTTGCATCCACTCATCGGTGGAGTAGGTCGCCAGGCGCGTAACCAGCGCGAGGGCGGCGGGCTGGCTCTCCGCCAAGTAGTTGAGAATGGCCGCCACGGCGCCGGTGGCAAGGGGCAAGTGATCGCAGCCAAAGGCTTCCAGTGAAGCCACCCGGAAGTGGTCCAGCACGTGCTGGCGCGCCCGCTCCTGGCCGAACCAACGCGGCTCCACTCCGGTCACTACGCCCGGCAGTCCTTCGGTGTTCTCCAGATCGGCGGGAGTGAGCAGTTCGGCGGGGGCTAGGCGCGCCAACTCGGCGAGGGCACGATCCGCGGGGAGCTGCGTGGTGTGGAACTCGCTGGTAGTGATGTCGATGTAGGCGATCCCTGCCAGTGTGGCTAAAGGGCCGGCCGCCGGCGTGTAGTACGCCGCCAGATAGTTATTGCGCTTGCTGTCCAGGTAGTGCGGCGCTACCACGGTGCCCGGACTGACCACCTGGACCACGTCCCTGGGGACAATCCCCTTCACCGATTTGGGGTCGGCGGTCTGCTCACAGATCGCAACACGGTACCCCTTGGCAATCAGCTTGGCGAGGTAGCTCTCCAATGCATGGTAGGGCACTCCAGCGAGCGGTATCCGCTCACCTTTGCCCCAGGGCCGGGAGGTCAGCGCGATGTCCACCTCCTCGGCGACGACCTTAGCGTCCTCGTCGAACGTCTCGTAGAAGTCACCCATCCGGAAAAAAAGGATCGCGCCCGGATAACGGGCTTTGAGATCGAGGTACTGGCGCCGGACGGGGGTCATGGTGTCCTGCTTTGGCATAGCCGCATTATAACGCCCCCTGGTCGATTGAGCGTTCTTGCCGATTGAGCCTTCTCGTGATTCGTTCTCGCTGCTATCGATAGGTGGGTGTGGCCGTGCAGCTTAGTTGTTCCTGAAACTATAGTGTGACACCGGTTACCATTTTCTATGGGAGGTTTTCTTGCTATCAAGAAACGCGGTATGTTATGCTCACGCGGCGTTAGCGGAATCGAAGTAGACATGACTAGGAGGAAATATCTTCCATGGCTGACCTATTGGCTAAAGCGTTAAACAGACGGCACTTTTTGAGGGTCGGTGGTCTAACGGGAGCGTCCGTCTTGGCCGCCGCCTGTGCCCCCGCCGCCGCGCCGGCTCCCGCGCCCGCACCAGCGCCCGCAGCGCCGGCGCCCGCACCTACGGCAGTCCCAGCGGCGCCCGCACCTACGGCAGTCCCAGCGGCGCCCGCCCCCACCGCGGCACCCACCCCGATCCCCCCACCTGCCTGGCAAAAGGAATGGGACGATCTGGTAGTGGCTGCCAAGAAGGAGGGGGAGTTCGTCTATGACGTAACCCGATCGACCTCCGGGGCTCAGAAGCGTGTGATCCCGGACTTCGAGGCGGCCTTCCCCGGTATTAAGGTCACGCAGACCACGTCGACCTCGGCCAACGTGTTTTCCCAAAAGGTGCTTCAGGAGCAACAGGCCGGCATCTATACGTGGGACATCCTGTTCATGTCCACAGCACCGTTCTTTGTTCTACTGCCGGTAGGCGCCCTCCAGCCCATCAAGCCGTTTATGTTCCGGCCCGAAGCCTTGGACGATGCGGCCTGGTATGGCGGGTTTGATCTGGGTTGGACGGACAATGGAAAGGAATTCGGCTATGGCGCCAACCTCAACCTGGGACCGGGCTTTTGGATTAACACGGACCTGGTGAAAGAGGGCGAGATCACGGGCCTACAAGACTTGCTGAACCCCAAGTGGAAGGGCAAGATTGCCATGGCCGATCCCCGGATCAATGGTTACGGCTACGGCCCTCTGACCGTGGCATTGCAGACCGAGCCGGATGAAGCCTTCTACAGAAAGCTCTTGATCGACCAAGAACCGTCCATCAGCAGAGAGACGCGGCAGACCACGGAGTGGATGGTCAGAGGGAACTACGCCATTGGCACCGGAGTGGTGCCGACAGTGCTCCAACAGTATCTGGACGAGGGGTTGGGCAAAAGCCTCAAGCCGCTCTATCTTAAGGAGACCACCTTCGCGTCCTTCACTAAGCCGGCGTGGCTGCCCAAGCAGCTACCGCATCCCAACGCCGCCAAGCTCTTCCTCAACTGGTGGCTAATGAAAGAGGGGCAGACGTCTTGGTCTCAAGGGGCACAAGTCAACAGCAGACGGAAAGACGTTGAGATCGTAAATGAGCTCAACTTCCCTGACCCCAACAGGCCCCTGCCCTACATCTTCGACCTCGAGAGGAACGCCGCTAAGGCTGGGGAGACCATAAAACTCATGAAGAAGATCCTGGGCTAAACCAGGCGGCGCAGTTGGAAACGAAAGGATAGACCGCTATGGCGAGTACAAACGGGCATGGAGCCGAGCTGATAATCTCCGCCGATTCCCACGTGATGGAGCCGCACGATCTCTGGCTGGAGCGGCTGCCGGACGGACTCAAAGACCAGGCGCCACGGTTTGCCGAACCAAAGCGGGGGCCGGGCTTTGACCACCATCCCGGGGGAGCGGATCCCCACGCGCGGGTGAAAGAGATGGCGGTGGATGGGGTGAGCGCCGAGGTGCTCTACCCCACGCTGGGCCTGAGGCTGTTCGGCCAGGATAGCGCCGAGCTCCAAGAGGCGTGCTTCCGGATCTATAACGACTGGCTCATCGACTACTGTTCGGTCAACAACGACCGCCTGCTGGGGATACCTTGCCTCTCCATGTATGACGTTGACCACGGGATCGAGGAGCTGGAACGCAGCCGGAAGTCCGGACTGTCGGGTGGGCTCATCTGGCAGGCGCCGCACCCTGACCTGCCCTTCACCTCCAGCCACTACGACCGCCTCTGGGCCGCAGCCCAGGACCTAGACACGCCGATAAGCCTGCACATTCTTACTGGACATAACTATACGAAGTTCATAGATTCGACCACCGGCATCGATGTCGTTCGGCACGCCGTTAACACCAAGCTGGGGGAAACCATAACCGCCTTGTTCGACATCATCTTCACCGGCGTGCTGGAACGCTACCCCAAGCTGAAGATTGTCATTGTGGAGAGCGAGATCGGCTGGATGCCCTTCTATTTCCAGCAGTGGGACTACTACTACCGCCGCTTTCACAAGAGCGTGGACCTGACTATCCCCCGTGAACCCAGCGAGTACCTGAAGCGGGGTCAGATCTGGGCTAGCTTCTTCAATGACAGCGTGGGCGGGAAATCACTGAGCTTCTGGGGCGAGGATACGTGCATGTGGTCCAGTGACTTTCCGCATCCCAACTCCACCTGGCCCAACTCCCTGAAGGTCATTGAGCGGGACCTAGGCTATCTCTCGGCCGCGGCTCGGGCGAAGATCGTGCGGGAGAACGTAGTGCGGCTCTATACTATGCAGGTACCGGAGCCGCTACCGGTAGGATGAGCTACCAAGAGGCAGAGTGACTAGTAAAACAGGAGGCATGCAATGACCACGGCAACTCGAAACAAGACCGCCCAGATTTATGATATGCGGACGCCCTACTTGGATCAGGGCCGCACCACCGATATCCGGGCGATGACCGACCTCACCACGGTTATGGTGAAGGTCTACGCCGAGGGCGGCGAGAACGGTATGCATCACCATCCCAATGAGGACCATACCTTCCTGGTGCTGGAGGGTGAAGCCACCTTCCGCCTCGAAACGGACGACAACACGGTTGTCCTGAAGAAGTACGAGGGCGTAATGCTGCCCAAGGGCGCCAACTACTGGTTCCAGAGCTCCGGTGACATCAACCTGATCATGGCGCGCTTCGGCGCTAATGACTCGGGCCAGCCGATTGGCAGGCTCACCCCGGACGGCGAGGAGATCCCCGGCGACTCTGAGGCGAACAAAGAGGTGGAGCGGATCGAGCGCGCAGGGCCAGGTTTCGGAGAATAACCCGACACGGGTGTACGGGCATACGGGCGTCTAGTACTACAGGGGGCTGCTTAGGCAGCCCCCTGTATCATTTCTAACCGCTGACAAGAATGAGTCGGTTACCAATGGCGGGCCTGATGTACCGAGATAGCGCACCGCCTAGCTCGATTCCCCCCAGGGCCGGGAGGTCAGCGCGATGTCCACCTCCTCGGCGACGACCTTAGCGTCCTCGTCGAACGTCTCGTAGAAGTCTCCCATCCGGAAAAAAAGGATCGCGCCCGGATAACGGGCTTTGAGAGCGAGGTACTGGCGCCAGACGGGGGTCATGGTGTTCTGCTTTGGCATAGCCGCATTTTAACGCCCCCTTATCGATTGAGCCTTCTCGTGATTCGTTCTCGCGGCTATCGACAGGTGGGTGTGGGCGTGCAGCTTAGTTGTTCCTGAAACTATAGTGTGACACCGGTTACCATTTGCTATGTGAGGTTTTCTTGCTATCAAGAAACGCTGTATGTTATGCTCACGCGGCATTGGTGGAATCGAAGTAGACA
The DNA here is from genome assembly GCA_965261835.1 of Dehalococcoidia bacterium. GTDB lineage: Bacteria > Chloroflexota > Dehalococcoidia > SHYD01 > SHYD01. The sequence continues at coordinate 1,744,608 of OZ253478.1, forward strand.
TGACAAGTAGACATAACAAGGGGGAAATATCTTCCATGGCTGACCTATTGGCTAAAGAATCAAACAGACGGCACTTTTTGAGGGTCGGTGGTCTAACGGGAGCGTCCGTCTTGGCCGCCGCCTGTGCCCCCGCCGCCGCGCCGGCGCCAGCACCAGCGCCCGCGGCGCCAGCACCAGCGCCCGCGGCACCAGCGCCCGCAGCGCCGGCAGCGCCCGCGGCGCCCGCAGCCACTGCGGTGCCCGCAGCGCCCGCTAAAGCGGCGTGGGAATCCCAGTTTGAACAATGGGTGGACGGCGCCGAGAAAGAAGGGAAGGTCGTCCTCAACTTTACTGGCGCCGGGACTGCCTTCCAGAAAATCGGTCAGGAGTTCACTAAAGCGTATCCCAACATCGAGACGGAAGTTACCGCATTTGGAAGTTCGCGCCTTTGGACACCCCGGGTGACCCAAGAGTTTGCTGCCGGCATCTATACCTGGGATATCACGCAGATCGCTATTGACGACATTATGCTGACCCTGCTCCCGCAGAAGATGGTCACCCCGATGAAGGAGTTCATCATCGATCCCGAGGTCACTCGTTCTGACGCTTGGCACAAAGGATATGAATGGGGTTGGTTGGACCCGGAAAAGCAGTATGGTTTTGGGTTCGGGTGGCGTGGACTCAACCTCATCTATGTGAATACCGACCTGGTTAAGGAAGGCGACATAACAAGCGCCAAGGATCTGCTGGATCCCAAATGGAAGGGCAAGTTTATCTTTGGCGATCCGCGCATCTACGGCGGCACGATTTATCCGGCTGTAGCGCTGCGGTCCAACTTGGGCGAAGACTACCTGAAGCAGCTTTTTCTTGACCAGGATCCGGCGTTCAGCCGAGATTTCAGGCAGATTACAGAAGGTATCGTGCGTGGCAAGTACGTCCTCGGTACCGGCGTACAATCCACTATCGTGAGGGAATTCAAAGAGGCCGGGCTTGGTGACAAGCTCCGCGTTCTCCAACTCCAGGAGGCGTGGCTGCCCAGCGCGACGTTGATATGGATGATGAACAAAGCACCCCATCCCAACGCCGCAAAGGTCTTCATCAATTGGTTCCTAACCAAGGAAGCTCAAACAATATATTCCGAAGCCACCGCAAAAAACAGCCGACGGAAAGATGTCCCCCTTGGAGACGAAAACAATGTAGTGGACCCGAATCAAGAGTTCAAGTTTGTGGTCGGCACGCTTGAGACCCTGCAGCACGGCAAGCAGGTGGAAGCCCTCTTCCGTGAGTGGCTTAAATGACGGCAGTGGCTTGATGCAAGTGGCTTAATTGATGGCGTAAGTAACAGGAGGATTGAACGATGAGCGCCTCAAGACCAGCCGTCATTGACGGCGATGGGCATATCATCGAAAGCTACGAGGGGATCTACGACTTCCTGGAAGGGGTCAAGGGTCCAATCGGCAATACCCTCGTTTCGCCTTTCCCGTGGCTGGACGGTCGGCATACGCTAGTGGACCCCATCCGCTGGCAGGCGACCGATGCCGCCCGCTGGCGGGAGTTCATGGACTACGCCGGCATCGCCCAGGCCGTTCTGTATCCCACCGCCGCATTGTCTCTGGGCACCATTCAGGTAACCGACTACGCGGTGAAGGTGGCTAGGGCATACAACCGCTGGCTCTATGCTTCCCATCTGGAACCTGAGCCGCGCCTCCACGCCCCCGCCTTGCTGCCTAGCCAAGATGTGGCCGCGGCGGTGGAAGAGCTGCGCACTTGCGTGCAGCAATACGGCATGAGCGGTGGCATGCTCTGCTCCGTTACCTGGGATATGACGCCCTACGGAGACCCGAAGTTCGACCCCATCTTCGCCGAAGCCGAACGGCTCGACGTGCCCATAGTACTTCACGGCGGTAGCACTACAGGCCTCAATCTGGACATGCTGCGACAGTTTGCCGCGGCCCACGCGTTGGAACATCCCCTACCGCTGTTTATCCACCTAGCCAGCATGCTGTTTGGCGGCCTCTTCGAGCGCCATCCCAATCTCCGTGTCGGTTTGTTCGAGGCAGGTAGCACTTGGGTGCCCTTCATGATGGACCGCTTGGATTACGACTTTAAGGAGGTGGGCAAGACTGATCCGATCATCAGCACGCTCAAGCGCCTCCCCTCAGAGGTCATCAGCGGCGGCAACATCTTCGTCACCTGCGAGCCGGGAGAGCGTTTCCTGCCAATGGCACTGGATGCCATTGGCCCCAGCCGGGTAATGTACGCCAGCGACTTTCCCCACGAACTTGAATTCGAGGAGTACCCTGAAGGCATCAAGGAGCTAGCAGGGCGCACCGACCTCAGCGACAGCGCCCGTGCTGACATCCTTGGCGAGGCTGCGCTCGCCTTCTACGGCCTCCCGGTTACCGCACCGGAAACCGCTGCAGCCAAAGCCTAACTAGACAAGGACCATACGCAATGACTGCTACGCAACGTCCCGTTTCAAAGGTCATCGATGGTGATGGCCACATCTACGAGAACGACGCCGACATTATCCCGTACCTCCTGGGCAAGTACCCTGAGGAGTCCCTCCGCACTTACTACCTCTTCCCTTCGCTGGACGGTTGGCGGAGGGGCTTGCCGCCTCGGGGGCATCGTTATGATGCCGAAGGCTGGGGGGAGTTCTTAGATGACTCCGGGATCGCGGAGTCTGTGATCTACCCAACTATGGGATTGGCCTTCGCCTTTGCTAAAAATCCGGAGTGGGCCGTTGATCTCGCGAAGGCCTACAACAACTACATCCATGATCACTTTCTCAAACGCAACTCAAGGCTCAAGGCCGTTGCCCTGCTCCCGGTGCAAGACCCCAAGGCGGCAGCGGACGAATTGCGGCGCGCCACGAATGAGCTCGGTCTAGTGGGCGGCCTCCTGCCGGCCCCCGGGCTGCGCGTAGGCTACGGTGACGAACAGTTCAACCCACTGTACGAGGCCGCCCAATCCCTCGGCGCCATGCTCGCCGTCCATGGGGCCGCACGCAAGGAAGTGGGCATCGATGCCGAGGCAGACACCGGTGCCGCGTTCGTGCTGTCGCACACCTTCGCCCAGATGTCTCAGTTCACCGGCATGATCTACGCCCGCGTATTCGAACGCTACCCGCACCTCAAGGTTGCGTTTCTGGAAGCCGGTTGCGGGTGGGTACCATACCTAATGGAGCGCATTGACCGCAATACCGAGCGGATAAATCGGAAGCTCGCTACCGAACAGGTGCGAGATCACCCGATTTATTTCCACGCCGAGCTTGCTGAACAGGATGTCATGCCCTTGGCGCTATCAGTAGTAGGCGAAGACCGCTTCATCTATGCCTCAGACTTTCCTCACGAACCAGACGAAGAGGTTATGGAAGTGTTGGAAGACTTCTTGGTACGTGAAGACATCAGCCAATCGGCCAAGCAGGGCATTCTCTGCGACAACATCGAACGCTTGTACGGCCTAAACTAGGCAAGGCGAGGCGCAGCAAATGGTCTGCGCTAGGTAGCGAAAGTACATAGGACCCCGCTTGGGCAGCGCTCTTGTGGGGGAAAGCAAAAGCGTGCCTCACGGAGACCGTGAGGCACGCTTTGATCTATCTGACATGGCCGCCAATTATAAAATAGGCACTCGTGGGGACGAGCGGTCTACCCCGTCTTTTCGACCCGGCAGACGGTCAACATTGCGGTTGCCGTGAAGTCCAGCAGGTCGCTGAGCGGGCCGTCTGCCACGGGGGTGCTGTCGGCTAGGTACGGTACGCTCAGGAACAGGGCGCCCTGCGGCACGCTGTCGCTTACGGCCACCCGACTCTGGAAGCGTCCTTCGGGGCTCACAATCCGGAGCACGTCGCCGTCCATTATCCCGCTGGGCAGCGCGTCCCCCGGATGCATCTGCACCAACTCCTCGTCGTAAGGCCGCGTCAGGGGGTCCTCCCGTACGGTCAGCACCTCTTTATGGTACGCCAACTGGTCACGTCCCACTGCCAGCAGCAGGGGAAACTGGCCGGTGCTGTCCACCGGCGCGGGTAGGGCCAGCGGCAGGAACTGCGCTTTACGCCCACCGAAACCATCGGTATACAACGTAGGGGTACCGGCGAGTTCCGAGCCGTTGCACGGCCACTGGAGGCCGTGCTCAGTGAGGCGGTCCGTCATAACGCCCGCGTAGTTCGGTAGTTCTGCCCGGACACTCTCCAGCACGTCCTCGGAGGTCTCATATTGCAGAGCGTCGCTCCCCATCCGGCTTGCCAGCGCGGCCAGCACCTGCCAGCCGCTGCGGGACTCGCCCGCGGGCTCAAGCACCTGCTGCACCCGCTGGATGCGACGCTCCGAGTTGGTGAAGGTGCCGTCCTGCTCCAGAGCAGTCGCCAGCGGCAACACCACGTCCGCAAGTCGCGCGGTGGCTGTCAGGAAGCTGTCCATAGCAACGGTGAACGCTGCGCGTTCCAGCGCGTTGAGCAATGCCTGGCGTTGCGGGTTGTCCGCTACCGGATCGGCGCCGAGAATGAGCATGCTTTTGATACTACCTGCGCTTAGCCCGGCCGGAAGGCCGGCAAGGCCGATACTCTGGTCCTGCACTGGCAGGCAGCCCATGTCCTCCGCGCCCTGTTGGTTGCTGCTGCCCCGGAGCGGGAAGAGGCCCGCGCCCGGCTTGCCCAGGTTGCCGGTGAGCAGCGCAAGGTTCACCAGCGCGGCCACGGTGGCGGTGTCATTGGTGAACTGGGTGATGCCGAAGTCATACACAATAGCGGTTGTGCCGGAAGCAATGCTGCGGGCGGCACGCTGGAGATCGGCCAAGGGGACGCCGGTGGCCTCAGCGGCCCGCTCCGGGGTCATCGCTGCGATGCTGTCCTGAAGCGCGGCAAACCCCTCGGTCTGGGTGTCGATAAATTCCTGCGCCGCCAGCCCTTCGCCAATGATGACATTCATAATGCCCGCCAGCAGCGCGGTCTCGGCGCCGGGGCGGTAGCGGAGCCGCTGGCTCGCCCAACGGTCCATCTCGGTAGCGCGGGGGTTGGCAAGTACCAGCGTACCGTTGTTGAAGCGGGCGGCACGGCGGATCTGCCAGGCCACTTGCGGGTGGGTGACCGACACGTCCGAGGCCATGAGCAATACGCACTGCGCGTTGCCGATGTCCTCATAGGAGCCGGTGGCGGCGCCGTGTCCCAGCGCTTCAGTCAGCGGCTGGGTCAGCGCTGGGCCGTCCATGCGGTCGTAGATGCTGATGTTGTCGGACGCCATGACGGAACGCGTGAACTTCTGGAGGGCGAACAGCTCTTCGTTGGTTGCCCCAGGCGAGGCGGTTGCAGCAAAGGCTGCCCCCTGGCTCTCGCTGAGCTTACCAGCCACCAGCGCCAGGGCAGCGTCCCAGGTGGCTTCCACAAAGCGACCGTCCTGCTTAATGAGGGGGGTCTTGATGCGGGCCGGGTCATGCACGAAGCCGAGGCCGTTGCGCCCGTGGGGGCAGGTGATGTTCACCACACCCTCGATGACCTTGCTGCCGGAGACTCGCAGGATCTTCTCGTGCTGCACCTCAACGTCGAGCTGGTCACCGTCACCACAGAAGGGGCAGGTGGTGCGCACGATACGGTGGGCGTTGCCCTTCCACTTGCTGGGTTTGTCCAGAATACAGGCCACTGGGCATACATCAACGCACGCCCCGCAGCCGTCGCAGCCCACTTCCTGCAGCGAGAGGCTGAACGCGGTGTCGATACGGGTTAGGGGGCCTTTGTTGCTGAGCTCATAGCAGCCCAACCCGCGCACCTCATCGCAGGCCCGCACGCAGCGGGCGCAGAGGATGCACTCGTTGAAGTCCAGCTCAATGAAGGGGTTGTCCCGCTTGATGGGCAGTTCCACGTGGTCCGGCCCGTACCAGGAGTGGCTTTCCTGGTAGTACCGCATGGGGTACTTGTGCATCTCCAGCTCTTCGGAGGTGCTCTGGAACTCGCAGCGTTTGTTCTTAGCGCAGGTGAGGCAGCGGTAAGTGACCACCGCGTCCCGCAGGCAGATGCCGTCTATGCCGCAATGCTCCTGCCGCTGACAGGAGAGGCAGCGGTCCGGGTGGTCCGCCAAGACGAGGCTCATAACGCCCCGCTGCATCTCCAGCACGCCGGGGGTCTTGGTCCACACTACTTGGCCGTCTGCGGTGAGGGTGGTGCAGGAGGTGGGGAAACCGCGCGCGCCCTCGATCTCGACCACGCAGAGGCGGCAGCCAGCGAAGACCGAGAGGCCCTCGTTAAAGCAGAGATGAGGGACACGAATCCCGGCGCGCTCCGCCGCTAACACCAGGGGGATCCCCTTCTCTACCTCGTACTGCTGTCCGTCAATGCGAATGGTGACCGTTTCCACGATTGCTCCTAATATAAGGCTGACCCTTTTAGCATTAACTGTACGATGCCTTCATGTCCCCCATCCCCCAAGACATCCCGTCGCAACCTCATACAGCCATTCGCATCTTGCGCAGCCCCATGGACCATTTTATTCCGCTCTGGCAACCAACTGATGAGTGTTTTGGCAATCTCATACATATGCGTACTGTTAGCAATATCGGACACGCCGGCAAGCTTAGGTAAGTCGTACTGCACAAAGTTCAGAAGGTACCCTAAAGGACGATAAGAACTATCCTTAGATGAGGAGTGGGTGGTCAGCGTCAAATAGTGTCGAACTGCTTCAGGCATACGGCGGCGCACTTCTGGCAAGTACGTGGATTCAAAGAAGATCTCAGCCGCCTTCCAGTACCCTAAGCTCACACAAGCCCAATCAAGATCGGGAATCCCCTTATCGACGTTCCTGTACAGCATCTCGGCGGTACTGAGATTGATCTGCACGTGCTCAAGGCGATCCCAATCGGAATTGAATAGGTCTTGTAGCCGCTGCTGGGATTCTATCCTATCTGACTCCTTAATCTTGCGACTCGCTTCCTCAGCACGTTGTTCTCCCGGTGCTTCGATAAGCGCATTGGAGAGTACGGTCTTTGTACTTAATCCGATGTCTACGGGAACCGCCTTCAGCTGCCATCCGCTAAGCGCGTAATCAGTAGGAAGCTCGAACCAGCGAACCCAGAATATATCGCTCAGGGCTACGAAATGGACCCAATTTCGTGCTGACGGATCAGGATGCTCCCATAAGGAGCGAATCATCGCCCACATTCCGAAAAGCCATATGTTCCAATGTGGATACTCCTTACCTTCAAGCCCCAAGACTTGTGGATGATCCTTAAGCGCATTAAAGGCCGTAAGAGCCAGATTCGCGAGACTTGTGCGAAGTGGTGGGGGAAGCGGTGCGCTGGCTACATCTTTTGCCCAATTCCCGGTTATGCTCTCTTTAGATACGAGCCAAAATCCGTCAGCCGCACCTGGGGCCAGTGAAAGCTGGCGCCACATCATCTCGCAGCCAGCTTGGTAGACAAAATCCACCGAATCTCCCTTCTGAGAGGGATCATCAAGATCTCTGATTGCTAAGTCTAGGGCCGCACTATATCGCTGTTCTGCTCCAATGAAGTCCCCAGTGAGGGCATTTAGATCACCCAAGAGTAGTTCTAAGGGCCACCGAAGGGTTATGCGGCTATCAAAATCCCAATCAATAAACACAGAGGCGGTCAAGTCATCGTCAAAATACTGTCCCATTTGAGGGAACTCCACTATCTCATCTGGATTCAGGAGGACCTCTGAAAGGAGCTCCTTTAACGCCGAAACATTCTGATCAGCTGGCTCCTCGATTAGGCTCAAATACTCATCGGTTTTCATATTTACGCGCCTAAGCGTACCGGATCTCCCGCCGCGGCGCGCTGTAGGTCTCGACTGGAGCCACGGACACTGCGTTCGGCGCAGCCTGGACACACAGCCCGCAGCGCACGCATTTATCCTGCACGATGACCGCCGAGCCGCCCTCCGGCACAATGGCGTCCACCGGACAGGAGGCCACCAGCGCTTCGGCAGTCACGCCGGTAGCCTGCGTCTGGTCGATAGTGAAGCGTACCATGGCTCGGCAGGCGCCCGATGGGCAGCGGTGCTCCAGCAGGTGCGCCTCGAACTCTTCCTTGAACCATTTGTACGCTGCGTTAAAGGGCTTGGGTGTGAACTGGCCATGAATGCAGTTGGCGTTCTGCATCACGCCCTCGAGGTGCTGGAGAATCTGGAGGTCCTGGGGTACGGAAGTGCCTTTGGTCATCCGGTCCAGGATGTCCACCATGCGCATGGAACCGATGCGGCAGGTGGTGCAGCGGCCGCAGCTCTCGTCTTGGTCGAAGGTGAGCAGCCACTTGCACATATCAACGATGCAGTCTCTATCGTCAAGGAAGATGAGGCCGCCGCTGCCCATGATGGTGCCCTCAGATGCGAAGTTCGCGGGGTCAAGCGGAGTGTCCAGCCAGTCGGGCGGAAGGATGCCGCCCAATGGGCCGCCCTGCTGGATACCCTTGAGGCTGTGGCCCTCGGGAACGCCGCCGCCGCAGACCTCGAGCAGTGTGCGCATGGGCGTGCCGACGTCCACCTCGATGATGCACAACCGGTTGAGGCGACCACTGAGGCTGAAGAGCTTGGTGCCCTTGTTGCGTTCGGTGCCCACGGAGGTGAACCAGTCAATGCCGTTGATCATGATCCCCGGCACGTAGGCATAGGTTTCCACGTTGTTGACGTTGGTGGGCTTGAGAAAGACGCCGGCCTGAGCGGGGAAGGGGGGCTTGATGCGGGGCATCCCCCGATAGTCCTGGATGGATGCGATGAGGCCGGTCTCCTCGCCGCACACATAAGCGCCCGCACCGCGCACCACTTGCATGTCGTAGCTAAACTCGGAGCCTAGGACGTTGGCGCCCAGTAGCCCCTTCTCGCGGGCCTGCTGTAGCGCGTGCTCCACTTGCGCCACGGACTGGGGATACTCGTCCCGTATATAGATATAGCCGTAGTCGGCGCCCGCTACATATCCGCCGATGATCATGCCCTCGATGGCGAGGTGGGGGTCGCTCTCCAGCAATATGCGGTTCACGAATGCGCCGGGGTCACCTTCGTCGGCATTGCAGACCATGTACTTCTGCGGGCCGCGTGCGCCGCGCAGGAAGTCCCACTTGCGGCCGGTGGGGAAGTTCGCGCCGCCGCGTCCGGTGAGGTTGGCGTCGGTCAGCAGCTTGACGATGTCCTCCGGCGTCATAGCGAGGGCTTTGTCCAGCCCCTCGTACCCCCCGGTGGCGATGTAGTCATCAATGTTCTCCGGATCGATTACGCCGCAACGCTCCAACAGCCGCCGGCGCTGTACCTGAAAGTAAGGGAGCTCGGAGAATGGTGAGATGGTGTCAATGGCCTGCGCGCCGTCTACACCAAGCGCGAGGTCGCCCCGGCGGTCACCCGTGGCCAGTACATCCTCGATAAACTGCGGCGCAACCGCGGCGGTCACCGGCCCATAGGTGATAGCAGGTTCGCCGGGGCGGGTTACTACTACGATGGGTTCGGCCCAGCACATCCCGGCCGACCCAAGAGTGCCGATGTCCGCGTCCAGCCCCAGGCGGGTCACGGTGTCCTGAATAGCCGCCAGGGCGGCAGCGGCGCCGGAGTGCATGTCGGAGGAGCTCATGCACACCCGTACCTGGACCCGTGGTGAAGCAGTGCGGGCCTCCCAGGCGGCAAGCGCCTGGGCCTTGAGCGCCTCGAACGCCTGCATTAGCTGACGGCCTCCTGCGACAAGCGCTGCACATCCTTAGCGAGCGCGGCGGCATCCGCTATCGAGACGTTGGAGTGGACTTCATCGTTGACATAAATCAGCGGTGCGTGATGGCAGTGCCCGGCGCACTGCACTACGTGGATGCCGCACGCGTTATCGTGTGATGCGCCCTCTTTGCCCAGGTTCAGCCGGTGCTGGAGGATATCTTTGATGATGTCCGCTCCGTTGATGTGGCAGGTTGGCCCCAAGCACATGCCGATGCGTACTTTGGGCGGCGGCGTGGTTCGGAACTCAGTGTAGAAGGTGAGTGTGCCGTAGACCGTGGAGGGGGCCATGCCCAGTGTCTTGGCAATGGGATCCATCGCTTCGGGAGGGACGTAACCGTAGGCGTGCTGCACGCGGTGAAAGATCTCCAGCAGCACGCCCTTGCGGCCCTGGTAGTCCCGTAGGATGCTCTGGATAGTCTCGGTTCCGTACTCTGCCATGTGCAACCGTAATCAAGCCACGGGGATTGGCGCGCTGCGGACGGACTGCCGTCCTACGCTCCAGTACGTAAAGCCCAGCTGCTGCATCTCAACGGGGTCATAGATATTGCGGCCGTCCACTACCACGGGTCGGCGCAGCAAGTCCCGCACCCGTTTCATGTCCAGGTTCTTGAATTCATCCCATTCTGTAATGATGACCAGCGCGTCCGCGCCCTTGGCCACGGCGTAGGGGTCTGGGCACAGCTCCACCTGAGGGAATAGCCCCTCTGCCTGCACCCGGTCCATGGCCGCCGGGTCGTTGGCCCGCACGTGCGCACCTTCACTCAAGAGCAGGTGGATGACGTCCAGCGAGGGCGCTTCCCGCGTGTCATCGGTGCCGGGCTTGAAGCTCAGGCCAAGCACACCGATGGTGCGGCCTTCCAGTCCCGGCGATGGATTGCCGGTGCTAATACCGTCCAGCATCTCCCGCAGCCGCTGGACAATGAGTCTCCGCTGGTCCCGGTTGATGTCCATCACCGCCCGCAGCAGTTGCGGGTGGCAGCCATGGATAGCGGCTTCATGTTCCAAGGCCCGCACGTCCTTGGGTATACAGCTCCCTCCGTAGCCCAGACCAGCATCCAGGTAGCCTTGACCGATGCGGCTGTCCAGCCCCATACCACGGGCGACCTCAGTCACGTCGGCGCCAACTTTCTCGCAGATGGCTGCGATTTCGTTGATGAACGCTATTCGAGTGGCTAGGAAGGCATTCGAGGCGTACTTAATCATCTCAGCCGTGTTCAAGTCGGTGATGATGATCGGGCTATTAAAGGATGCATAAAGCGCGGCCACGCGCGCCGCGGCCGAGCGATCAGTGGCGCCCAGAACCACTCGATCCGGGTTGAGGAAATCTCGCACTGCAGTGCCTTCACGAGTGAACTCCGGGTTTGAAACCACCGCAAACGGGGTGCTGTCGTTGGTGCGCCGGATGATAGTGGCTACCAAGTCGCCGGTGCCGATGGGCACGGTACTCCGATTAACCACCACGATCTCCTTGCGGATAGCGTGGGCAATCCCCTGAGCCGCCTGCCGCACCTGGCTCATGTCGGCTTCACCACCCACGCCCGAAGGAGTATTCACGGCGATGAACACGTACTCGGCGTCCTGCAAACCCTCGTTGTAATCGGTGGTGAAGGCGAGCCGACCGGCTTGCACATTGCGTTCGACCAGTCCCGCGAGCCCCGGTTCATAGATGGGCAACTGGCCGCGTTTAAGCATCGCCACTTTGTCCTGGGCGATATCGATGCACCGGACGTTGTTGCCCAGATCTGCAAAGCAGGTGCCGGTGACCAGCCCCACATATCCGGTACCAATAACTGCGATGTTGCTCATGTAAGACGTCTTTGCAAGCGAGAAAACTCCCCGGAGCCGGAGTTTGCAGTTTTTGCAATTGATGGGAGAGCTACGAGACGGCTGCGAAAGAGGATTGTGTTTTTCTTCACCATAGGCGCTCTTATTATACGGCAGCAGCGAAGAAAGCGGAAGGTAAGCGGGAGAGTATAGGTAGTTCCGGGCGGGAGGTCTAGCGAGCTGCTTTTGCACCAGTGTCCTCACACGTTGCAAAGGGGATGCATTCGCCATCCGTTCGCTTGGTCCCGTTATGGCACGAGAGTGGGTGCAGTCCACCTAGTTGTTCGCCCTCGAGCGGCCGCCCGGCACAGCCACGCGTCGGCTAGCAGAGGCCTTTCTTGTAGGCATGAGGGGGGCATGCTAGACTGGCCGCGATATCCCGCGCCACACTAGCTAGGGGTCTTCATGGGTTTGAACTTGGCAACCGTGCTGCGCCAGAGCATGGAGATCGCGCTCCGCCACCGGGTGCTCTGGCTGTACGGATTCCTGCTCATATTGCTGGGAGGCGATTGCCTCCGGGTCAGCGGCAGCAGCTTTGACCTTTCTGAACAGCAGGCTGGCGGCTTCCAGCAGTTCTTGAGCACCCTAGACCCAAGTACGGTGCTGGTGGTTGCACTGGCAGCGGCGACCGTGGTGCTGGTCTTGTGGGTGATTTCCATTGTGGTGGGCAACTGGGCCACCGGTGCCCTGCTTGGCGGCATCCAGGAGGCGGCGGCCGGCGGTCGTCCCTCCTTTGGTACCACCAGCGCGGTAGGGTGGAGACACTTCTGGCCCATGCTGATCATAGGGCTCATCTCTGGGGTGATAGCCCTTCTTGCGATCCTGCCCTTCCTTATCGTCGTGCTAGTGGCCGTAGTGTTCCAGCAATACCTCTTCCTCCTCACCCTCTGTCTGTGGGTACCGTTGCTGTTCGTGTTTTTTATGGGGATGCTGCTGGTGGTTACCATTGCCCAGGTCCACGTGGTAGTGGCAGACAGCGAGCCACTGGGCGCGTTGCGGTTTGCCTGGGACTTTGTGCTGGCCCACCTCGGTGACCTCCTGCTGGTGTGGCTGGCGAATGACGTGGCCATCGGCTGTGGCGTCGGCTGTCTGCTGTCCACGATCGCATCCGTTGCCGCCATCCCGGCCGTTGTGGGCTTCATTCTCAACCCGATAGTCGGGGTGATTTTCCTCATTCCAGCGCTCCTGGTGGCGCTCTTAGTGGCCGTAGTAGCGGGAGCCGTGCTGGTGTTCCGACGGGCAGTGTGGTTGCTCACCTACCAAGCATTGCAGCAGGGCACATTGGGCGAGGGCGAGGACCAGCCACCTGAGCCAGAGCCGGCCGCATAGGGGCGAACTGGCCAACAACCCACGTCAGCGTCGGGAAAGCAACTGGAGTTCAATGGAGTGCAATAGATGACCCTCGTCTCCTCCAAGCACCTTTTGCTTGATGCGCTGGCACAGCGTTATGCCATCGGCGGATTCAACGTACAGAATCTGGAGATGGTACAGGCAGTGGCCGAAGCGGCGCAAGAAGAGCGCTCGCCCCTAATCATCCAGTTCAACCCGGCCAACGTCCGCCACGTGGGCATGCGCTACGCTGCCGCGCTCGCGGAAGCCGCCGCCCACCAGGTCTCCGTTCCCGTGGTGCTCCACCTCGATCACGGCGTGGACTATGCCCAAACGGTTCAAGCGCTGCGAGCGGGATTTACCTCCATGATGTATGACGGGACCCCCTTTACCCTAGAGGAGAACATCACGGTCACCCGTGACGTCTGTCTGATGGCCCACGCTGCGGGTGTTGCGGTGGAGGGCGAGATCGGTCAGATGGGCGGCCAGGAGGAGGGCGTGTTCACCGCTGAGGGAGCCGGCACCATGAGCGACCCCGATGAGGCAGCGCGCTACGTGACTGAAACCGGAGTGGACAGTTTGGCCGTTGCCGTGGGGAACGTACACGGCATGCAGACTGCAGCGGCCCAGCTGGACCTGGAACGGATCACTCGCATCCGCGCGCTTGTCGACGTCCCGCTGGTTATCCACGGTGGGTCGGGCGTCCCGGAGGACGCCGTCCGTGAGGCGATTGGGCGCGGCGTTTGCAAGTTCAATGTGGCCACACAGCTTAACCAGGGCTTCATGGACGGGATGCTGACCACCGCGCAGGCTTTTCCCAACGAGACGAACCCCCGGGCCGCCTTGGCGGCGGCGCGGGAGCAGGTCAAGGAAGCCGCGCGTGTGAAGATGCGGCTCTATGGATCCAACGGTCGGGTGTAAGGCCGCTGCCGCCTGGACCATCGCCCATTTTCTGTACAACTTGACAGTAGGTTATATTCTTATATACAACGTCTAGCTACCTAATGCAGGACAAGGGGGGTGTGGTGTGGAGGGATTGGGTGATGCGCTGCGCGAGGCCCGTGAACACCACGACATTACCTTAGACGAGGCGGAAGCGGCCACAAAGGTACGGAAACCATTCCTCGCGGCGTTAGAAGCTGAACGCTTTGATCTGCTACCCGCCCGGGTGTACACACAAGGGTTTGTGCAACTGTACGCGCGCTACCTGAACCTTGATGCTCAACCACTACTTGCGCTCCTTCCTTCGGAGCCCGGCACCGAACAAGAAGCCGAAGGTTACGGTGCCACGAGCGGACTGCCGGGATGGTTGATAGTGGCCGTTGTCATGGTGGGCCTCTCCATTCTCTTGACGGTCTGCACCCTCTCGATACCCATACCCATTCAGACGGGTTGATCCCTCTGTTCAGCACTCTCCTCAACAAATCGCGCTACTTTAGCCGTGGTGGGCCAACAGCCTTTCCTTCTGGAACCTAATTGCAACAGACCGTCTGTTGCGAAATTTTGTGCTAAACCACTTGACAGGCTCGGATTCGCTCCCTACACTCAGATAGAACTAGCGTTCGTTATGGTTTTGCTCACGGTAAGGCATCCATTGGCCTAGGCTGTGTGAGGAGGGAACAGATTTGAAGACCATTACCCCACGTCAACGCCGAATTCTGAGCTACATTGATGAGTTTAGCCAGGAGAAAGGCTACGCCCCGAGCATTCGGGATATTGTGAAAGGATGCAATATTAGCTCCACCTCTGTAGTGGACTACAACCTGCGCATCCTTGAGCGCGAAGGCCACCTGCGGCGTGACGCTGAGGTGTCGCGTGGGATAGTACGCGCGGGGACGAGGGGCCGGAGTAGCTCCGCCGTGCCGATACTAGGCCAGATCGCCGCCGGGATGCCCATCCCTGTGCCCACTGCCGACACGTGGGATGCCGCCAATGGCGCAGAGACCGTTGACGTTTCTGCGAAGCTCACCGGCGGCCGTGACGATGTCTTTGCCCTTAGAGTGAAGGGCACCTCCATGATCGATGCGCTCATCAACGATGGGGATATGGTGCTTATGCAGGCGGCACAATCCGCGGACAACGGCGATATGGTGGCCGTGTGGATCAAGGATCAGCAAGAAGTGACGCTGAAGAAAATCTACTACGAAGGCGATAAAGTGCGCCTCCAGCCCGCGAATACTCAAATGGAACCGATCTATACCCAGGCGAAAGATGTAGAAGTGCAAGGTAAAGTAGTGGGCGTCATTCGCGAATTATAGCGCAGGTCTTCAGCCGCGAGATTCCTCCCAACAGTCCTAGCAATAGCCAGAACAACGCAACCGTGTGCGGAAAGCCGTAATTGAAGAAGTAGTGGTCAAATAACCCAATTGCCAACGCCACCACAAGCGCCCCCAGCAGGCTGAGATGCAAGCCGCTGGGGGTGTCCTTTGCGAGCCGGTCACGCGCTTGCCACATCGTTAGCCCCAGGACGACCAGCACGGCTAAGAAGCATCCGAGCCCCAGCAAGCCCGCCTGTTCGGTCAGCAGCAGATACATACTGCTCACGCGCAGCAGCTGATCCACCCCTTCCGGCGTCCCGAACCCAATACCCAGCAGTGGGGACTCGACGATGTTGACGGCCGCTGCCCGATACTCGCCAATGCGCATCCCTGCCGCAGGATCGCTCCACAATAGCCCGGACGCCAGTCTGTCCCAGACTCGGTCTCGCAGGGGCGAGAGCAAGACGGCCGCTGCGCCCGCAGCAAGCAGCAGCCAGATTCGACGGTAGCGGACCACCGCGAGAAAGGCGAGCCCCAGCACCGTTGCCCCCCACGCGGTCCGGCTATAGGTGAAGAGGAGCGCAGTTCCTCCCAGTACCGCGATGACGGCCAGCATCCAGCGCGGAAGCACGCCACGTGGTTCCAGCAACTGTCCAATCGTGAGCGGCAGTGTAACAGCCAACGCGCCGGCCAGCAGGTTGGGATCGACTGCGGTGCCGGTGGCACGACGTGTCTCGCTGCCAGCAATGAACCTGATAACCGTGTCATCGGACGGGTAACCCCAAGACGAGAGGCCCGCCAGCGCGCCGTGGCTGGTTTCCAGCGGCAAGAAGTGCAGGGCCAGGGCAATAGGGGCAGCCACGCCGGCGCCTAAGAGCAGGGCTCTGATAGACCATAGCAAGTAATCAGGCGTCCGCACCACATAGAGCACCGTCAGCAACAGCAGCACACTATTCAGCAGCTTGAGGAATGCTTGGGTGTGCTCGGGGATGGTGGCCGCTAGGCCCGCCAGAAAAGCGATGCTGAGGGCGGCCACAAAGACGCCGACGGCTATAGCTAGCGGCGGGAGCGCTGATGGGCGGTGCGCTCGTACTAACGCCGGGATGCTCCAGGCCGCTAGAGTGGCGGTCAGGGTGAGATCGAGCAACGTAGGATGCAGATCGCCCAGCATGAACGGAGATGTGCCGTATGGCAGGAGGTACATGATACAGATGGTGATGAGGACCCCCAGGATGGGGCGGCGCCAGATGAGCAGCGCCACCGCTGCGGCACACAGCGCCGCAGTACCCGTGCCCAACCCATCCACCAACCCGGCACTCATTGCAACGCCCAGCCCTACGGCTAGCGCCACCTGCTCCGCTCGGTTGCTGCGGAAGCGTGACAGCTCGCCGGTTAGCATTGCCCGCGTATCTCGTCCCACCTGGGCTAAGGCCATGGCTTAAGAAGTGGCGACGGCTGGATGGCCGCTGGTTAGCAGCTCGTGATACTGACGCTCGGTACGTCTGGTGATGGTGGGCCAACTGAACACGTGAGCCAACTGGGTTGCGCCACCCTCAATGCGTTGTCGCAGAGTGGCGTCTGCCAGAACCCGCTGGATGGCAGCGGCAAGGGCCGCAGCATCCCCGGGCGGTGTAAGCAGGCAATGCCGCTCATGTTCCAGGGTCGGCAATGGCGCGCCTTCACCCCAAACCTCCGGCATAGGCGTCGTGGGCGTGGTGGTTACCACCGGCAGACCGTGCGCTAGGGCGGTCAGCAGGGTTCCGCGCCGGAAGGACGCCCCGTCAACATAGGGGAGCACGCAGCAGTCTAGCGCTTGGAGCGCATAGCTTACCTCATCGGGGAGAAGATAGGCCGTCCAGCGCAGATAGTCGGCAATCCCCAGTTCCAAGGCGAGGTTCTGCATTTCGGCGAAATAGCGGCGGTTGGTGGGATCAGACACTCCGGTGGTCTCACCCACCATGAGCAAATAGGCGTTGGTTCCCGCTGATCGCAGCGCGCGGAACGCCTGGAACAGCGTATCGATGCCTTTGCTGCGGTTCATGAAGCCGTAGTGGCCTAGCAGGATCGGCTCATTGGGGATCGCGTTGCGGGTGCGCACTTCGGCCGTGGTTTGGGCAGAGGCCAGGGCGAGGTCCACGTTGGGGCCAATGGGAACAACCTCCAGCGCCGGTTGCCGCCGGTTGGGGTACGCGCCAATCATCCGCTGTAGGGTTTGGGCGTCGCTGAGGTTGGTCGCAACCACACCCCGGCTGCCCCACAGCAACTGGCGCGTAACCAAACGGCGCAGTGGGCCGGCCTTTGGAAAGAGATACGGTTCGCGCAAGTCGTGGAACGTGGTGACGGTAGCGATCTCCGGATGTCGCCATTGTAGCCATCGCGGCAGCATGGCAATGCCCGCCTGCATCCCATAAGCCGCCGTCTGGTATTGGATGTGGAGGACATCGGGTTGCAGCGCCGTCGCCGCATGGACTAAGGCGGGAAGCCCGTTGACGCCCCAGGAGTCAACAGTATCCAGCACGTCCGGTTCGCCGTTGGCCCGGCGGTACGGCCGCGGCGGTTTGCCCTTGCTAGTCAGGACGGTGACGCGGTGCCCCAACTGGAGCAGTTGCACGCCTAGGCGGTGGGTGTAGTCGGCAACGCCGCCCACGTCTGGAGGGTATTCTCCTGTCACCAGGCACACCTTCACCTACGTACGCCCCACTTGAGCGCAGAGGCTAGCTCGGCAATGCGCCGCCGCCGCATGGCGAGCTTATGCCCCAAGAGCATTTTTAGGGCATCCTCCAGCATCAGCGCCGCGTAATTCACCAGCAGTGCCCAGCGCACTAGATGGCCCACCCAGGGGCCAAAGTGCTTCGCGTAGAAGCGATGTTTGCTTTCCATAAAATAGTGGTGGCGCTTGGCAATGTACTGTTCGCTGCTCTTGCCGCCATGATGAAGCACTCGGGCCCGCGGCAGATACCAGGCCTGCCAGCCCGCATGCCGAGCCCGAAGGCACCAGTCCGTCTCCTCAAAGTACATGAAGAACCGCTCGTCAAGCGGGCCCACCCGTTTTAGAGCGGTACGCCGCAGCAGTAGGCAAGCGCCCACCAGCCAGTCCACTTGCTGCTCCTCATCATCCGCGCGGTCCAGGCAATAGAAAGAACGGAAGTGCGGCAGACCCGGAATGTGCTGCTGCACAATAGTGCTCTCCAGCAGCGCGGTAGCCAGGGTGGGGAAACGGCGGCGGGAGGACTGCGTCGATCCGTCCGGGTTGAGCAGCACCGGGCCAACCACGCCGGCCTCTGGGTGCTCGACCAGCGCTGCCGCCAGCGCCGGCAGCGCGCCCGGTTGCAACTCCGCATCGGGATTACACAGCAGGACGGCGTCGCCTGAAGTAACGGCGATGCCACGGTTGCAGGCAGCGGCAAATCCCAGGTTGGTCTCGTTGACCAGGAGTGTTACAGTGGGGAACCGCTCCCGTATCAGCTCCGGAGTGCGGTCAGTAGAGGCGTTGTCCACCACCACCACGTCCACGGTGCCCTGCTGCCATGCTGCGGCTTCAGTCAGCACCGAGGCAAGGCACCGCTCCAGCAGCGCGCCTACGTTCCAACTTACGACGATCACTGAAATGTGCACGGAAATCCGCCACCCAGGTAGTTTGAGTCCACACTTCTCGCTGGTAGGACCGGGTGTTCTCAACTCACGCTGGCCTGCCGAAGGATAGCCGCTCCTGGTGGACTAGCCCTCCACAAGCAGGAATCCTGGCCGCCCCCAAGAGAGTGACTCGACTAACGTTCGTTGACAGTCTAACATGCCTCACCTACAATCGATAAAGGCTCAGGCACAAAACTGCACCCGAGTGCATTATTTTGCGGTTTAGTTTAGATGACTAGCGACGAAATTCGAGAGGCGTACCTCCGGTTCTTTGAAGAGCGGGGCCACCGCAGGGTGTCCAGCTCTTCCCTCATCCCGCGGGCTGATCCCACCCTCCTCTTCACCAATGCGGGGATGGTGCAGTTTAAGGACGTGTTTCTGGGAGCGGACATCCGTGAGTACTCCCGTGCCACCACATCCCAGAAGTGTGTGCGGGCCGGCGGCAAGCACAATGATCTGGACAGTGTGGGCCGCACCGCCCGGCACCACACGTTCTTCGAAATGCTGGGTAACTTCTCCTTTGGCAACTACTTCAAGCGAGAAGCAATCGACTACGCCTGGACCTTCGTTACCGTCACCTTGGGGCTGCCAAAAGACACGCTGTGGATCACCATCTACGAGGATGATGATGAGGCCGCTGCCCTGTGGCAGGAGGTGGCCGGAGTCCGGGCAGACCGTATCGTACGGCTGGGTGAAAAGGACAACTTCTGGGCCATGGGGGACTCCGGCCCCTGCGGCCCGTGCAGTGAGATCCACGTGGACCGCGGCGAAGCGCACCGTTGCGGCGCCCCGGTGTGCGCCGTTGGCACGTGCGACTGCGACCGCTGGCTGGAGATCTGGAACCTGGTCTTCATGCAGTTCGAGCGGGACGCCGCGGGCACGCTGACTCCGTTACCCAAGCCCAGCATCGATACCGGCTTGGGGCTGGAGCGGGTTGCCTCGCTGCTCCAGGGTGTGCATTCGAACTACGAGACCGACCTCCTACGGCCCATTATCAGCCGAGTGGAGGAGGTCTCCGGCATCCCCTATGATCCCGGAGAGCCGGGTTTCCCCCACCGGGTCATCGCTGACCACGCCCGCGCCTGCACCTTCCTCATCGGGGACGGCGTGCTGCCCGGCAATGAAGGCCGGGGCTACGTGCTCCGCCGGATTCTCCGGCGGGCCATCCGGTTTGGGCGTAAGCTTCGGCTTGAGGACCCCTTCATGGGCCGCATCGCCGAGTTCGTAATCCAGCGGATGGCAGGGGCCTATCCTGATCTAAACGATAAAAAGGACTTCATCACCAGGGTGCTGAACCTGGAAGAGGAGCGTTTTAGCCAAACACTGAGCACGGGGGTGGTGCTGCTGGAGCAGACCATCCAAAACCTACCTCAGGGCCAGGCCATCGCTGGCTCCGAGGCCTTCCGGCTCTATGACACCTACGGTTTCCCCTACGAGCTCACCGAAGAGATCGCGGCGGAGCAGGGCCTTTCGGTAGAGCGCGGCGGCTTCGATGCGGCGATGGCGCAGCAGCGGGAGCGCGCTCGATCCGTCCAGCGCGCTGGTAGTGGGGCTAAGGTTGGCTACTTCGACTACGAGGAGCTCCCCCTGCCTGAGACCGTGTTCCTGGGTTACGAGACCGTCACCGCGGAGGGGCGGATTCTGAGTCTGGCTACTCCCGCCGGTGCGGTTGAAGAGGCCAGCGAGGGCGCTGAAGTGGAGATCGTCCTGGACCGCACTCCCTACTACGCTGAAGGCGGCGGCCAGGTAGGCGACCAGGGCGCCCTGCGCTGCGGCTCCGGCTCGGTCGACGTCCTGGACACCGTCAAAGCAGGCCACGGCCTCATTGTGCATCACGGCAGGGTAGCGAATGGCACGGTCATGGTCAATGAGACGGTGACGGCGCAAGTGGACGCGCTCCGCCGGGCCGACATTGCTCGCAACCACACCGCCACGCACTTGCTTCATGCCGCGCTGCGCCAGGTGTTGGGGGCCCACGTGCAGCAGGCCGGCTCGCTGGTGGCACCCGACCGTCTGCGTTTCGACTTCAGTCACATCGCTCCGGTATCCCGGGAGGAGCTGGACGCAGTGCAGCGCTTGGTCAACGAAAAGGTCCGAGAGGACTGGCACGTCCATCCCCATGAGTCCTCTTATCAAGAGGCTATCGAGGCTGGCGCGCTCGCGTTCTTCGATGAAAAGTACGGCTCGACGGTGCGCGTAGTGCGGGTAGATCGTCCGGAGGATAGCCGCCCCCACTTCCCTCAGCATGCAGGGACCATGGATTATTTCAGCAAAGAGCTCTGCGGCGGCACTCATTGCAGTGACACTGGGGAGATCGGATTTTGCGTTATCGTCTCGGAAAGCAGCGTGGGCGCCGGAATGCGGCGCATCGAGGCGGTGACCGGCCGCGCGGCTGAGGAGATGGTGCGCCAGCGACTGGGGATGCTGGAGGAGCTTGGCCGCCAGATGGGAGTACAGTCCCTGGACGTGCCCGCCCGCGTCGCTAGTCTAAGCGCCGCGCTGGAGCAAGAACGGCGCACGGTCCAGGAATACCAGCGGCAGTTGAACCGACAGCAGATCGCCACCCTGCTGGAGCGCACCGTGCCGGTCGACGGCTATCGGGTACTCTCCGCGCGGGTGCAGGCAACCGGCTTCGAGACGCTTCGAGAGCTTGCGGACCTGCTCAGAGATAAGATGCAGAGCGGCGTGGTGGTGCTGGGCGCCGACTTTGGCGACCGGCCGAACTTCCTGGCCGCGGTCACCAAAGACCTGGTGGACCGCGGAGTGCACGCCGGTAATCTGGTCAAAGCCATCGCGGCGGTCACTGGCGGTAGTGGCGGCGGCCGCCCGGACCTCGCCCAGGCTGGCGGCCGGGACAGCAGCAAGCTTGACGAAGCGCTGAGCAAGACCGTGGATCTCC
This sequence comes from Dehalococcoidia bacterium, assembly GCA_965261835.1. Classification (GTDB taxonomy): domain Bacteria; phylum Chloroflexota; class Dehalococcoidia; order SHYD01; family SHYD01. The sequence continues at coordinate 1,766,227 of OZ253478.1, forward strand.
TGACCGCGCGCTGACGCTTCGGCGCCCATGTTGCCATGCAATTCATCCCGCGGCTTGGCCGCCCGTCTGCCCCCTCCAGCACAGTTCATCTCGACTTACACGATATCCCCGCGTCTATACGCACCCGATTGGATGCGGTCACGCACCCGAACGTCAATCTAATCATCCCTTACGGGGTGAAGGCGCTGCACAATCCGGTGGCACTCAAACTGCTGCGGCGGGACGCCGATCGTTTGGGGCTTCAGGTCACTGTCAGGACTCAGGATGACATTATCTCCGGGCTGGCACGGCTAGAGGGGTTCAAAGTACGGGGCGGTATTTTGCCGCTTCCTCCGCCCCCCGGTGTTGAGCGCAGCACCCAAACGTATGCGGCGCAGATCGCGCAGCAAGTTATGGAACGCACTATCCGCGCGCTGTGGGGGTTGGCGGGAGTTGGGGTGCTCTTGGCAGTATTGGGGATACCTGCATTAGGCGTCCTTCTGTTACTGCCGAGCGCGGTAGTAACGCTGCAACCCTCTAGCCAGCGGTTCGATAATGTGGTGGAGGTGACCGCCTCCACCATCGCTTCGGAGATAAACCCCAAGGAGCTGCTGATCCCGGCGCACACGCTCGAAATCGAGGTGCAGGTCGTGCAGGAACTGGACGTCACTGAACAGGAACTGACTCCAGACGCCAAGGCCCGTGGCCAAGTGGAATTCACTAACCGGACCGATGACGCAGTCCATCTCCTCTCCAACACCCAAGTGAGCACCGCAGACGGGTTTGTGTTCGTCACCCAGACGTCCTTGTCCGTCTTGCCCCAAGCCGTCGCATCGGTAGCCGTGATCGCAGAGGAGGGCGGAGAGCAGGGTAATCTGCCAGCAGGCGCGGTGCAAAGCCTGCTGGACGCCTCGCTGGCAGAGCGCCTGGAGGTCACCAACCCAGAGCCGATGCAAGGAGGTACCGATAGAGAACGGCTGGTGGTGAGGGACGCGGAATTGATACAACTCCGGGAACAGGCCATTGCCAAAGCGGAGGCAGAGGCAATCTGGCAACTCAGGGCATCCATACCCTCGGAATTGTCCTTCTACGACCAAGCGCTTAACCTGCGGGTCACTGCAGAGGAAATAAATCGAGACGTGGGAGAAACGGCAGCGCAGGTCTCCATGTCTGTTTCGGCAGTGGGAACGGTGATCGCATTCCAGGGGGTTGAGGTGAATCAGGCGTTGAAAGAAAAGCTCGCGGCTGATCATGCCGGTTTGGACCTCCTTGACGACGGTTTTGAGACCAGGCCCTTAGAGATGGTGAGTGCTGATAGCGATAGGCTGGTGTTCCGCATGCAGATGGGAGGGTACCTAGCTGGGGCGATTGACGAAGATGAGGTGCGTGAGCTGCTACAGAACAAGACGCCAGAGGAGGCGGTGGTCCTGCTAACGGACGGATTCGAGCTGGATAGCCGGCCTCAGGTCACAACCGCGCCGGACTGGGTGGACACCATCCCGCGATTCCCATGGCGAATCACCGTCAGAGTGCTGTCCCCAGAGTAACGTTGTCGTGCGCATCGTGGCATTGGACGTAGGCTCCAAACGCATCGGTATTGCGGTGAGCGATCCGACGGGACTGGTTGCCGGCGCGCTGACCGTACTGGAGCGCCGGGGGACCGGCAAGGATGTCGCGGCTGTGGCCGACCTGCTAGCTCGGGAAGCAGGGGAGCGTATTGTGGTGGGGCTGCCGCTGACGTTGCGTGGCGAGACCGGCCCTCAGGCGCAGGAAGTCTTGCAGTTTGTAGCCGCGCTCAAGCAGAGAGTGAGCGTGCCCGTGGAAACTTGGGATGAGCGCTACACCACGGTTGAGGCAGACCGCATCCTTGAAGCGCAGGGGGTGCGTCGTGACGCCCGGAAGCAGCGAATTGATGCTGTGGCCGCGGCGGTGCTGCTTCAGGAGTACCTGGATGCGCATTCCCGCCAACCCGGTCCTTCAGGCTAATAGTGCTGCGTCTGGCGCTCTTTGCCCCCGCAGTGCTCCTGGTGCTGAGCGTTACCGCCGGCCTGCTGATGCTGGTGAACTCGCCGTCGGCCGGTGACCAGACCATTGTGCTAGCCGTGCGCTGGCTGGAGCCTCGAGCAGCAGCCGGCGGCCCACCCATAACCTTCGAAATCCCCGAGGGTGAGGACGCTTCAGCCATCGCGCAGCGGCTGAACGAAGAAGGCGTTATTCGCCATCCCTTACTGTTCCGCATTCTCATTTTATATTACGACGACGACCGTGCGCTGAAATCCGGGCGCTACACGCTTCCCTCCGACTCAGGGCCATTTGAGATTGTCCAAGCGTTGAAGCAGGGCCGGCCTGAAGACACTGCCACAGTGACGATACCTGAAGGCCTCCGCGCCGAAGAGATCGCCGCGCTCCTGGAAGCGCACGGCGTGGGCACCCAGGACGAATTTCTACAGCTCGTCCTGAGTGGTAAGCCCCCCGGAGCGCCGCGGCCTTGGCTAGTGGACGGCGTCACCTCACTGGAAGGGTATCTCTTTCCTGACACGTACCACGTGCCACCCGAGTACAGCACGGAGGCGTTCCTCAACTTGATGCTGGACGGCTTCGAAGCCAATACCCCTGAAGCCCTGCGTCACGGTGGCAATGTGCACGGGCTGACCTTATATCAGGTGGTGACCCTAGCGTCTATCGTGGAGCGGGAAACCCCTCATACTCAAGAGCGCCCGCAGGTGGCGGGCGTCTTTCTCAACCGACTGGAACAGGAGATACCTCTGGCCGCCGATCCTACCATCCAGTATGCACTGGTGCCCGCTGGCACCGTAGACCCCGCCGATGGGTACTGGAAACGAGGGCTGACCGTGGATGACCTCAAGGTGGCGTCACCCTACAACTCTTACGTCATCCCCGGACTGCCTCCCGGCCCCATTGCCAATCCCGGCGCCGCGTCTATCGCGGCGGTGATACATCCAACCAAGTCCACTTATCTGTTCTTTATGGCCAAGCCAGACGGCAGCCATGCGTTTTCGGACACCTTCGAGGAGCACCTACGCAACATAGCAAAATACCAGTAGGGGTGTGAGGAAGTTAACATGTATACACGTGTCATCGTGCCGGGGTAGCTAACATGACCATGTACCTCGGCGTCATCGGCTATCCTCTCCGACACACCCTCTCGCCGGTGTTTCAGCAGGCAGCCCTGGATCACTGTGGCATCGATGCCCGCTATGAGGCCTGGGAGACCCCACCCGAAGAGCTTGCCGCAATGGTAACGTCGCTGCGCGCGGAGCACCGGCTGGGGATGAATGTGACCCTGCCGCACAAGCAGGCCATCATCCCGCTGCTGGACCGTCTGGACACCACGGCGGCGCAGATCGGCGCGGTCAACACGGTGGTGAAGAGCAATGGGCAGCTTGTAGGCTACAATACGGACGGCACCGGTTTTCTGCGGGCCTTGCGCGAGGACGGCGGCTTCCAGCCGGCCGGTCGTACCGTATTGCTATTGGGCGCCGGCGGTGGCGCCCGGGCCGTGGTCTACGCGCTGCTGACCGCCACTGTGCAGCGATTAACCATTGCCGCACGGCGGACAGAGCAGGCGCATGCATTGGCCGAGAGCTTTGCCGATCTCGCCCGCTCCTCCGGTGTCACCTTAGACGTGACCGATTGGGAAACCGGACGCGCGACGGCGGTCCCCACAGCAGATCTGGTGGTGAACGCGACCTCGGTGGGAATGTTGCACGGCAGCATGGAAGGAGAGTCGCCCCTGGGCATTATTGACATAAGTGAAGGCGCCTTCGTCTATGATCTGGTGTACAATCCCGCGGAGACGCCCCTGCTGCGGCAGGCACAGGCTGCGGGTAGCCGTCCGCTGGGCGGGCTGTCGATGCTGGTGTACCAGGGCGCCACCGGCTTCACGCATTGGACTGGGCAGGACGCGCCGGTGGCAGTCATGCTAGCCGCCGCCCGCAACGCTCTGTACGGAGGTACCTAGTGCCGCCTTTCACCGTCGCCATGGACGTGAGCGATCCCAAGGGCCAGCAGAGCAGGTCCTTAAGCGCGGAGGTGCACACTAACGTAGACATGCCGGTGCTGCCCAGCGCATTATTGAGCGAGTTGAGGTTGGTGCCGGTGCGTCGTCAGTCCTTGCGATTTCCGGACGGCCGTCGATTAAATCTGCCGGTGGGCTATGTGCGGGTGACCATCGAGGGACGCAATGCCGGTACGTTGAGCGCCTTCGGGGCCGACGACCTGGCGCCTATCGTTGGACGGATGGCGCTGCAGGCCACCGGCCTCGTAGTGGATCACGCGGCGCAGCGGCTGGCGCCGGCCCCGGGCACAGAGGAGCGGTAGCAGTGATGGGATCCGACGACGCGCTGGTCGATGTCCGCCTCACGTCTTCCGCGGAGCAACAGCTGGCCGCGCTAGGCGTTACGCTGGAAGCAGTACAATATGTAGTGACGGAAGGCCGATTTCTCGATTACACCGCAGACATGGCTCAGGAGGTGTGGTCTGCCGAAGTGGCGAGCCGCGCGCTGCTGGTGCTGGTGGAGCCCGGCACCGATCCGGCGCTGGTTGCAGGAGTTGCCTTTGACACTCCATCGGGCGATTTTATACCGGTCACGGAAATCCGCAAACTCTAACCGGCTGTTGATTGAGCGGACTCAAGCGCGCGCTTGCAACTCAACCATTTCAACCAGGACTGGAATACACTGGATCGAGTCATGCTGAACAAGCTGAACAAGCTGAACGAAGTGAAGCATCTGGTAGCTACTGACCGCTACTGTCTATTTCCCACGTTCGCAACCGCTGGTTGCGGCAACATAGCACGATGAGGAATCCATGTCGCTCTTTCGCTGGTTAACCACAGGCGAATCTCACGGCCCCGGCTTGACCGCCGTCATAGAAGGGATTCCCGCGGGGCTAACCGTCACCGAAGAATACATCCGGTCGGACCTGGCGCGCCGGCAGGCGGGCTACGGCCGCGGCCGCCGCCAGCAGATCGAGACGGACTGGGCTCGCTTCCGCTCTGGGGTACGCCACGGCTACACCTTGGGTAGCCCCATCACCATGCTCATCGAGAACAAGGACTGGGAGAACTGGCAGGAGGTAATGAGCGTCTCCGCCATCGAGCGGCGACTCAACACCATCACTCGCCTGCGCCCTGGCCATGCCGATATCACGGGTACCATGAAGTACAAGCAGGACGACGTCCGCAATATCCTGGAACGCTCCAGTGCCAGGGAGACCGCCGCCCGCGTGGCCGTGGGCGCCCTCTGCCGCCGCTTTCTGGAGGAGTTCGATATTGTGGTACACAGCCACGTGATAGCCATCGGCGGCGTGCACGCCGAGGTGCACCGCCCGGTGGACTGGGAGACGCTGGAGGACAGCCCGGTCCGTTGCGCTGACCCCGCATCGTCGGCCGCGATGGTCGCTGCAATCGACGCCGCGAAAGAGGATGGCGATACGCTGGGCGGCATCATCGAGGTGATGGCAACCGGCGTGCCCATGGGCCTGGGCAGTCATATCCAGTGGGACCGCAAGCTCCACGCCCGCATTGCGCAGGCGCTGATGAGCATTAACGCGGTGAAGGCCGTGAGCTTCGGCGCCGGGCCCAGCCTGGCGGACTGGCGCGGCTCATCCGTCCATGACGTCATTAAGCCCGCCGCAGAATGGACCGAGCTCCGGCCCGACGGCGCGGTGCGGCCCTGGCAACGCCAGACCAACAACTCCGGCGGTTTCGAGGGCGGCATGACCACCGGCGAGCCCATCATTGCCCAGTTCGCCATCAAGCCCATCGCCACTCTGTCTAATCCCCTGCCATCGGTGGACCTCATCACCGGACAGCCCGTGCAGGCGCACTACGAGCGCAGCGACGTGTGCGTGGTGCCCGCCGCCGGCGTCATCGGCGAGAGCATGGTCGCCATCTGCCTAACAGAGGCCCTGCTGGACAAATTCGGGGGCGACCACATGGACGAGTCGCTCCGCAACTATCGCGGCTACGTCACAACGGTGGGGCCGAGAGGGCGCGAGTAGCCGCGTTTTCCGGCATGTATCATCTACGAAAAAGAAAGCTAACCTAAACATCTAATTATGCAAAAACACGCCATTATCCTCATCGGTCTCTCCTATACCGGCAAGTCTCTACGTCGGCAAGGAGATTGCGCGGCGGGAAGAATAAAGCTAACCTAAACATCTAATTATGCAAAAACACGCCATTATCCTCATCGGTCTCTCCTACACCGGCAAGTCCCTCGTCGGCAAGGAGATTGCGCGGCGGCTTGGCTGGCCTTTGGTTGACACCGACGACCAGGCGGTGAACCTCGCTGGCGGCCTGCCTATCCCTCAGATATTCTCCGAATGGGGCGAGGATCGCTTCCGGGCGCTGGAACGCCAGAGCCTTGGCATGGCCTGCGGCCGGGAGCGCTCGGTTATCGCCACCGGCGGCGGGATTATCCTCGACGGCGGGAACCGGGCCATGCTGGCCGCCAGCGGCGTAGTGTTCTGGCTGGACGCTCGACCCAGCACTATTAACCAGCGGCTGCTTCATGACCAAGCTGAGCGCGACAACCCCGTAATCCGGCCATTGCTCCACGGGGAAGACGCCTTGGACCGCATCATTGCGCTCAAGGAGCAACGCGCCCACCACTACGCCAGTACCGCGGACTGGGTGATTAACACCGACGCGCTGGCGCCCGAAGAGGTTGCGGATGAGGTGCTCCGTGTCTATGGCAAATTGCGCGCCCGCCTGAGCTCCCCGGAAGAAGCTGTCCCCGAGCTGGAGGAGGGGGAAGCCGAGGAAAGCCCTCACGCCGCGGCATTCAGGACACCCGTGGGCGCTACCGCGGTGGTCAGCGCTGCCGGAGGGAGCTACCCCGTCTTTGTGGGCAGCAAGATTATCAATGCATTGTCCAATCGCCTGAATACCCTGGGCACTGGCAAGACGGTGTATCTGCTATCCGACGAGAACGTGTACCGTCACTACGGCCAGCGCGTGGAGAGCATTCTCACGGAGCGCGAATACCGGGTGGCGAGCTATACCATCCCCGCCGGTGAGGGCAGCAAGACCCTCGAAACCGCCATCGGCATATACGACTGGCTTACCGGCCAGCGTGCAGAGCGGGGCCACGCCATCGTCACGCTGGGCGGTGGTGTGGTAGGCGACCTCGGCGGCTATGTTGCCGCCACCTATTTGCGGGGCATGCCGTTTATCCAAGTACCGACCACCCTGCTCGCAATGGTGGACGCCAGCATCGGCGGCAAGACCGCTGTCAACCGGCCCGCGGCCAAGAACCTGGTGGGCTCCTTCTACCAACCGCACATGGTGCTGATGGACGTGGATCTTCTGAAGACCTTGGGACACCGCGAGCTCACCGAGGGTTGGGCGGAGGTGGTGAAGCACGCCCTGATCCGTGACCGGGCGCTGCTCGATGAGATGGAACGTGACGTGGAAGCGTTGACAGGCTTGGATTCCCGGGTCACGGCCCGTATCGTGGCGGCCAGCGTCGCCATCAAGGCGGATGTGGTCAGCCAAGATGAGCGGGAATCGGGCGTTCGGGCCATCCTGAACTACGGGCACACTATCGGGCACGGGCTGGAGAATGCGGCCGGCTACGGAGGGCTGCTCCACGGCGAGGCCGTTGCCATCGGAATGATGGGCGCGGCCCGGATCAGCCAGCGCATGGGCCTGCTCCGCGCCGATGAGGTCGAACGGCAGCGCGTCATCCTGGAGCGTTTCGGTCTGCCCACCCGCAGTCCTGCCGTGGCTGTAGACGCGGTGCGGGCCGCCATGGCACTGGACAAGAAGGTGCAAAACAAACGGCAGCGTTGGGTACTGCTCAACGGCCTGGGTCAAGCGGTGGTGCGGGACGACGTGCCGCCTGAGGTGGCGGAGGAAGCGCTCCAGGAGCTGCTGCCGGAGCACGCTTGAACACGCGCTGCCCTTTGCTACGCGGCCCCTGTGAACGTGGCACCTAATAGCCCCTGAGAAACGTACGATGGCCTTTGCGTTCTCGTTGACCGCTCTCTGCCCTGATACGCAGGCACGCACCGGTGTGCTCGAGACCCCACATGGCGCGGTGCCCACCCCAGTCTTCATGCCGGTGGGCACCCAGGGCTCTGTGAAAGCAGTGCCGCCCTCAGCGTTGCAAGCGCTCGGCGCGGGCATCGTCCTGGGAAACGCCTACCATCTCTATCTACGCCCCGGACACCAGCGCATCGCCCGTCTGGGAGGCTTGCCGCGGTTCACCGGGTGGAACGGCCCAATGTTGACCGACAGCGGTGGATTTCAGGTGTTTAGTTTAGCAAAGATGCGCCGCGTTACCGAAGAAGGCGTGCACTTCCGATCTCATATCGACGGCAGTGAGCACTTCCTTAGTCCCGAGATCGTGATCGAGATAGAGGAGGCGCTGGCGGCCGACATCGCGATGGTATTGGACGAACCCGCGCCCTATCCCAGTGTGCCGGAAGATGTCGCCCAGGCCACGGAACGCACCCACCGCTGGGCCGCACGCTCTCTAGAGGCGCACCGTAAAACCGACCAAGCCTTGTTCGCCATTGTTCAGGGCGGGTTGGATCCCGCGCTGCGGCGTCGCTCGGCCCGCACCTTAGTGGCCATGGCCTTCCCCGGCTACGCCATCGGCGGACTGAGCCTGGGCGAGCCCAAGGACGAGATGTGGCGGATGGTCGACGTCGTGACGTCGGAGCTTCCCCACGCCAAACCGCGCTACCTCATGGGCGTTGGATCACCGATAGACGTGCTGAACGGCATCGCCCGCGGTGTGGACATGTTCGATTGCTCCTTCCCCACGCGAATTGCTCGCAACGGCGCACTACTCGTCCCGGAGGGTCGGGTGAACATTACCAACGCCCGCTTTGCCGAGGCCGCCGGCCCGGTGCTAGAAGGGTGCGACTGCACCACGTGTATCGGGTTCTCAGCCGCATACCTGCATCACCTGTTCAACAGCCGGGAGTTGCTCGCTTACCAGCTCGCCTCAGTACACAACCTGCGTTTCTTGGTGCGTCTGGTGGAACAGGCCAGGGCCGCGATCACAGGCGGGACCTTCGCCGATTTCCAGAGATCCTTCATTGTCCGCTTTCAAGACACCGATCCTGACGTGCGTTCGAGCCAAAAGGCAAAGTGGAAGGCGGCCCGGGACCGTGCTCAGGGTATAGACGGAGCCGCGGCCAACCCGGACGGGTCTGCTGCAACGGTGAGCTAACAGAACCTGCGAGGTTGCGGTATGCTCTGTGCGAGACCTTCACAGACAACCTGTGACATGGGTGACACGGTAGGACGATGATCCGAAACAACGCTCCCTGGTCAGACGCAACGCCTGCGCCGCTCGATGGTTGGGCAGACGCTCCGGCCAGGGGTACGGCGGTACCCAACCCAGCGCGCAGCGCGTGGATCGTGCTGTGGTGCTCATTCATCGCATTCTGTCTGCTGGCCGTAGCGCTGGCCCAACTGCTGAGCGCTTATATTGCTTCAGCCACGGTGTCTCTGCCGGCGACGGGCAAAGTCATAACCGGTACCATCTCCGTGAAACCGCTGCGTCAGCTCCAGTGGGTCAGTGTGCTTGAACAAACCCAGCTTCGGGAGGGTGATCGGCTTAGGACCGACGACGTGTCACGTTCCTTTGTCACCCTGTTCGACTACAGCACGGTACTTATCTATCCCAGCACGGAGATCGAACTCACCAAGTCAGACACCACTCGTTTTGAACCCCAAAGAAACCACTTTGCGCTCGATCTGGTGCGGGGGACGATACACGTTGGTGTGGCTCCCATTGTTGCCGGCGGTAAGGGCAAGCTGGTTCAGGTGCATACGCCCCATGCCCGGTTGACCTTGGAAGACGGGAGCTATACGGTAGCGGTTTCCTCTAATCAAACCCAGGTTTGGGTGACGGAACGGGGCGCGGCGTTGGTGACTGCGGCAGCCGGTGAACGGTCGGTCATCGCCGGTCAACGGCTAGACGTGGACGCGCAGGGTGGGTTTCATCCAATGCGGGAGCCGGAGAACCTGATCCGCAACGGGGATTTCAACGGCGGCTTAGAGGAGTGGCAGACCGGCAATGAGGTGGGGTTCCAAGAAGGCACGGACGTAGTTGGGACCCATGAACTCGCGCTCACGGACGGGAGGCTGGCGGTGCGTTTCCTCAGGGAGGGCAGCAAGAATACGCACAATGAGACCTATATCTTTCAAGAGCTGGATAAGGATATAAGCGTCTACTCGGAGCTTCACTTGGGGCTAGAGACGCGCCTGGCTCATCAGAGCCTCTCGGGCGGAGGTTACGTGGGGACCGAATACCCTCTGCTGGTTAAGCTGCGTTTCCGCTCCTCTACTTTGTCAGAGTTCACCACGGTGTACGGCTTTTATTACCAGAATGATGCGAATAACCGTACTGATGGCGGGTTCTTGATACCGCACAATGTGTGGGTAAAGCACACCGTCCCTATCAACCTTGCCACCATGAACCCGCGGCCGGACAGCCTTATCTCCGTCCAGGTAAGCGCGGGCGGCTGGGACTACGAGAGCCTAGTGACCAACCTGAGCTTGGTCGGTCAGTAGATGCACGAGGTCGGCGGAGTACCCCTATCCACTGCTGGGGCGTCCGGCCGGATAGGCTAATCTGCCGCCACTGCAAAACCGTAGTGGGCATCTTCATCTAGGATCGAGTGGATGACCCTGGGGTTGATGAGGCGGCCGTCGCTTCGCCCCACCCAGTCCTGGGCCTCTTGGTACAGTTCCATGATGCTCTTCGGCTCGTTGCCGTCGGCAAGAAGAATCCGAAAGAGGATCTCCTTCAGTGGCAGCTCGGTGTTTCGATACGACGCGGTCAGGGAGCAGCACTCCTGGATAACCGCAATGGGGTCGTCACCATAGCGCATCTCTTGGGTATTAAACTTCACCCGTTTAGACTTCTCATCTTTTACGGGCACCCTGGTTTCCACCATCTCGCCGATTTTTGCCCGGGACTCCGCGCACATCTTGCTCCGCACCGTAAATGCGAAGGACCTTCCTGTCCGGTCATAAACAGACGGGTCGACGTAGTACTTGGTGAGGAGGTCTAACCCCGAATCTTCGTCAACAGTAGTCTCATCTGAGGTGTAATATGTCATGCCGAGCTCCTGATTCCCGCCATTTATTGATCTGAGAGGGCTTCAAATGCGGTCCGAGCCGATGCAATAAGGTCGAGATGCGAGGCATGTTCAGCCAATGCCTTTACCGCCTCCATGTCTGCGGTAAAGGGGTCGGACACGAAAATCCTCCCGCACTCTTCCGCGCGGCCTTCTTCAGCGTCGTGGCCGGAGAAGAGCTTGACCCCTGCTTCTACCACACCGAGATCGAATGGGACGGTGAAGTAGAGGTCAGCCAGCACGGCTTGAATTTCCTGCCTGGCGAGCAAGCCGCCGTCGCGGCCCAAGGTTTCGCCATATTTGCTGCGGGGGAGCAAGCTCAAGAGATTAGCGGTGGTGAGCCACGCTTGATTATCCAGCACTTTGAAGGGTGCGATAGAGATGAGGTAGTCGCAAGATAACAGCACATTGGGAATCCAAAAATTGGCAATAGCGAAGGGCTTGGGCAAGGGGTTCTCAACTTCCACCAGGCTGCAGTCTCGCACGTCCAGTCCCAGCACGCGGGGGAAATCATAGCCCAGGGCACGGCACACCGCACGCGTCTGCTCGCCATCTCCGGGACCTTCCAACAAGATCACGTCGGCATCGCTCGCGCTCCGTATCGCGTGGATGACCGTGGCGAGCAACTCCCGGCTGGTGTTCATTGGGTACGGAATGGGGCTGGTTGCGCACGGCTTGATGAGGATCTTGCGGGCGCGGGACACCTCCAATTCCGGCTCATAGATGAAATCCGCGGCGTTGAAAATCATCCCAGCAAGTCCTCGGAGCCTTCAAAGAGCTGCACTTGCACCTCCGATCCTTCGGGCGCCAGTTCCTGTTGCTCCGGCACAATCAACAGCCCGTTGGCGAGGGCCATGGAGGTCAGCACGTTAGACCCCTGGGGGCCGGTCAGCCGTGCATAGTAGCGGTTGTTGGTCCTGGTCACAATCACGCGGGCGTAGAACCGGCGGGGATCTGTATTAATAACCGGCTCTTGCAGCGTGGCGGTAATGGTGACCCGTGCATTGATGCGTCGCCCCATCATCTTCAGGATAGCGGGGCGCGCAAATTGGTCGAAGGCCACCATGGAGCTCACTGGGTTGCCCGGTAACCCTAAATGGGGCAGCGCGCTACCGTCCGGCCGTCGTAACATGCCGAAAGCAAGTGGCTTGCCAGGGCGCATCCGCACCCGCCAGAAGTCCATAGTGCCCTCGCTGGTAAGCACATCCTTCACCAGGTCATACTCGCCGGTGGAAACCCCCGCCGAAGTGATGAAGAGGTCCGCATGGAGACCAAGCCGTACCTTTTCCTGTAAGTCTTTTACTGTGTCACGGGCAATGGGTAATAACTGGGGACGGCCACCACACGCCATTACCTGTGCGGCGATAGCGTAGCTGTTGCTGTTGTAAATCTGTCCAGGGCCGATCGGCTCGCCCGGCTCCTTGAGCTCATCCCCAGTAGCAAGAATGACCACCGATGGCCGCCGTATCACGGCTGCGCGGCCCTTGCCCAGACTGGCAAGCACCCCAATGTGGGCCGCGCCCAGCACGCTGCCCTTGGCGAGGATGAGCGCCCCCAGCTGCACGTCTCCGCCAGTGGAGCGTACGTTGCTGCCCAGCGGCGCCGCATCCCGTATGCCGATCCGCGTGATGGCGGTGCTGGCGACGCCCCGGCTGCGCTGGTCTACTTCGTCGGTTTCCTCAAAGGGCACCACGGTATCGGCGCCGGCGGGCACCGGCGCGCCCGTCATGATCCGCATGGCGGTGCCAGGGCGCACTGGATGGTCAGGAATGTAACCTGCGGCCACTAGGCCCAGTACGTCCAATGTGGCCGGTTGCTCAGCAGAGGCGCGGGCAATGTCGTCAAACTGGACGGCGTAACCGTCCATAGCGGAGTTGTCCATCGGAGGGATGTTAAACGGCGCGTAAACGTCCTCGTCCAGGACCTGCCCTAAGGCGTCAAGCACGGCGGATTCTTCGGACTCCAACGTTGCAATGTGGGCCAGGATGCGCTCTCGCGCTTCCTCCACGCTTATCATGTCATCGTGCGTGTGCATCGTAATACTGCCTGTACATCGCAATGACCGCTAAACCAAGAAAACCGTGCTAAAAATAGCGGTATCCTCCATTGTAGCACGTACGGGCCCTAGCAAACGTTAGGATTATTCCCGGAACTGTGCCCCTAGGACGCTCTGAAGCGCGCTGACCACCTGTTGCCGCGCCCGCGTCACTTCGCCGCCGCTCAGAGTATGGTCGCTGGCTTCGTAGGTGATGGCGTAGGCCAGCGACCGCTTGCCCGCCGGGATGGGAGCGCCGGTATAGACATCGAACAGTCGGGCGCTGGTCACTAAGGGATGACGGCAGATAGTGTACTCCACTGCCGCCGCCGCCACGTGGTCATCCACCATCACCGCCAGGTCCTCCACTACCGCTGGGAAGCGAGAGAGCGACGCGTAGTGCTGCTGTTTGGTCAGCGTAGGGAGCAGTAGCTGAAGATCGATATCGAACAAATAGACCGGCCGAGCGTCGATGTCGAACGCTTCCAGTACCACCGGATGCACCTCGCCAACCACACCGACGGCCCCGTCCGTCCCCGTGAGCGCTGCGGTGCGGCCGGGGTGCAGGTTGGGGTCTTCGACGGGTTCGAAACGCACGTCGGCTCCCAGCTTGCCGAGCAGCGCCTCAAGGACACCCTTGGCATCGTAGAAATCGACGGCGGCGTCCTCCTCGACCCAGGACGGGGAGCGCTGCCGACCTGCCAACACGCCGACCAGCATGTCCCGCTCCTCCGGTAGGTCGGCCGTGCGGGGAAGATAGACCCGGCCCACTTCAAACAGTCGTAGTAGCTCGTCGGAGTGGCGTTCATTGGCCGCGAGGTTGGTGAGGAGGCTGGGGCGTAGGCTAGTGCGAAGATACTCCTGCTCGGAGGACATTGGGTTGGTTACGTTGACGGGTTGGATGCCGGAGATCGTGGGATGTACTCCAATTTTTTGTAGGTTAGTTAAACTTGTTAATGAGTAATTGATAACTTCTTGCATGCCAGCGGCCGTCAGGATGTCCCGTACATCTTCCTTGATCCGGCGCATGGGATTCGGCGGCATATGGGGCACCGAGCCCCTGATTGCAGTGGTGGGTAGCGCATCGTAGCCCATGATACGGGCCACTTCCTCCACCAGGTCATCCGGGATGCGTAGGTCCGGCCGCCACCACGGAGGCGTCACGTGGAACCCCGGCTCCCACTCGCCCGTAAGCGTGCAGCCCAACGCGGTCAACAGGTCATAAACCTGACCGCTGCTGAGAGGCGTGCCCAGCAGAGTGTGGAGCCGCTGCTGAGTGAGGTGGATGCTCACCGGCGTTCGATGTATCGGATGCTCATCGATGATGCCGGTGGCCGCGGTCCCGCGGCACACCTCCACCAGCATCTTGGTGGCCCGCCGCAGTCCGTATTCAGCCGACTCTTGATGTAACCCCTTGTCGAAGCGTCGGGACGCCTCGGTAGTGACCCGCAGCGCGGTCTCCGATTGCCGGATATTTATGTGGTTAAAGTTAGCTGCTTCTAACAGGATATTTATGGTCTGGTCGGTCACTTCACTGTTCAGGCCGCCGATAATCCCACCCACGCCAATAGGGCCGTTTGGGTCCGTGATCAGCAGCGTGTTCGAAGTGAAGGTGCGCGGCACGTTGTCCAAGGTGGTCATCTGCTCGCCATCTATGGCCCGCCGCACAATGACCTTATGGTCTTCGAGCGTGTCGAGATCAAAGGCGTGGAGCGGCTGGCCGGTCTCCAGCATCACGTAATTGGTGATGTCCACCACGCTGCTGATGGGACGCATGCCCGCGGCAATAAGCCGCTCCTGCATCCACGCCGGGGACGGCCCCATCTCGACAGCCCGTACCACGCTGGCGGTGTAGCGCGGGCAGAGGTCAGGGTCGGCGATCTCCACCGAGGCTAAGCTGGTTGCCGTCGCGCTTTCGGACTCCAGGTAGGCGAGATCCGGCTCCCGCCATTGCTGGCCGGTGAGCGCGGCCACCTCTCGGGCGATGCCAAGGATCGAGAAACAGTCCGGCCGGTTAGGGGTGATGTCCAGGTCGATGACCACCTCTTCCAAATAGTCCGCCAGCGGTGTCCCCTGGGGCGCGCTCTGGTCCAGTACCAGGATGCCAGTGTGCTCATCCGATAGCCCTAGTTCTTTCTCCGAGCAGATCATCCCCTCCGACTTCACCCCCCGAATCATGGCCGCGGTCAGCTCCATCTCTTCCCCGTTGTGGCCGCTAATGAGCCGCGCTCCGATGGAAGCGTAAGCGATCTTCTGTCCGACCTCGATGTTCGGCGCGCCGCACACCACGGTGCGCTCGCCATCGGGCATCACTACCGTCGCCAGCCGTAGACGGTCGGCGTTGGGGTGCTTCTCGATGACAGTGATCTCGGCCACTTGCACCCGCTCCCAGCGCCGCGTGACGGCTACTACCTCAGATCCGGACGCGGTCAGCTTCGCCGCCAGCTCCTCCACCGGCAGGGTGATGTCTACGAACTCCTTGAGCCACTTCAACGGTACTTTCATGAATGAGTCCTGGCGAGTAGTGGTTAATGGTCAGTAATTAAGTGAAGCTGGGGGATACCCCCAGGGCTCGTCTGGAGGAATCTTTCTTTTCAGGCAACATTCAGGCAACGCTCCCTGAGAAGAGAGCATTGAGGCGATGGTGACTTTTTGACAGGGTCTCCAACTCAATACCCCTTCACCTTATCGATAATCCCGTCTAGGGGTTGCCCTGCCCGCCAGCGCTGCAGATTGTCGCAGAAGCGGTTCAGCGAGCGGGTTCCCCGGTGCGGCGACGCTCCCGCCGTATGCGAGGCGATAATCACGTTGTCCATCTGCCAGAGCGGGCTATCCGCCGGCAGCGGTTCCCGGGGCGTCACGTCCAGCGCCGCGCCGCCGATGAGGCCTTCCTGGAGCGCTTGCACGAGCCCGTCCTCGTTAACGATCTCGCCGCGGGTCACGTTGACCAGGATAGCGTGGCTCCGCATTTGCCGGAATGCCGATAAGTCGAACATCCCCTGGGTTGAGGGCGCCAGCGGCGCGCAGATGGTAACCACGTCCGACTGCGCCAACAGGTCGTAAAAACGATCGGCCCCCCACAGCTCGGCCACAAAGGGGGGCTGCTCCACCGCTTCGGCGTCGGTAGCAATGACCCGCATGTCGAAGCCTACGGCCCGTTTCGCCACCGCCACCCCAGTGCCGCCCAGGCCAACCACGCCCATGGTCATTCCAGCCAACTCCCACAGGTTCCGGCGGAAGGTGGGCCTGTCGTCGATCCACCCCCGCAGCCGGGCGATGTGCGCCGTGCCGCGGGTCAGGGCGAGCAGCAGCGCAAAGGCGTGCTCCGAAAGCTGGTTCCCCACGATCCCCTTCTCGCTAACCATCGGGATAGGGCTGTTGATGAACTCCGGGAACAGCATCATGTCCACGCCCGCGGCCAGGGTCTGGAGCCACTGGAGCTTCTTGGTGGACACAAAGGCCTCCCGCCGGAGCTGACCCAGCACCACATCCGCATCGGGCGCGTGCTGCACCTGGTCCTCCACGCTGCGGGCAATGACTACTTGGCTGCCTGGTCCGGCAGCATCCAAGATCTGCTGATGCTGCACCTCAGTGAGGTCGCCCAGCACCACGGGGTTCGGTACCATTAGTATCTTCATAATCAGTCCTCAGCTATTCACTCTTGCCGACCCTTTCATGGAGCGGCTTATTCAGAGGCTCATTCTAAGCGCTCTTATCACGATAGGAGGGTTGTTAGAACTTATTGTTCCTATGGCCTACGGTCAGTTTCTGACTGCGACCGCCGTTGCTTACCGTTGCTTGGTCATCCCAGCGCGGCTACCACTGCGTCACCCGCCTCTGTAGTGCTCGCCTTGCCGCCCAGGTCTCTGGTTACCGCCTTACCCTCGGCCACTACCCGCTCGATGGCTGAGACCACCGCCTGGGCTGCCTCCGGCTGCCCCAGGTGGTCCAGCAGCATTGCGCCCGTCCAGATCTGGGCCACGGGGTTTGCAATGCCCTTACCAGCAATGTCGGGCGCCGAGCCATGCACCGGTTCAAACATCGAGGGGTACTCCCGCTCTGGGTTGATGTTGGCCGCCGGCGCCAGGCCGATAGACCCGGCTACCGCAGCGCCTAGGTCGGAGAGGATATCCGCGAAGAGGTTGCTGCCCACCACCACATCGAACCAATCCGGGTGCTGCACAAAGTGCGCCGCCAGGATGTCGATGTGGTACTGCGCCGTCTTGATGTCTTGGTACGCTGCGGCCATCTCAGCGAACCGTTCGTCCCAGTAGGGCATGGTGTAGACGATGCCGTTGGATTTGGTGGCGGAGGTCACGTGCCCCCGGCGCCGGCGAGCCAGATCAAAGGCGAAGCGCAGCACCCGGTCCACGCCCTTCCGGCTAAACCAGGCGATCTGAACCGCAGCCTCCTCTGGGTCGTCCTGATACATTCGGCCGCCGATGCTGGAGTACTCGCCCTCGTTGTTCTCACGCACGATGACAAGGTCGATGTCCTGAGGGCCGCGGTCCGCCAAGGGCGTGCGCACGCCCGGCAGCAGCCGACATGGGCGCAGGTTGATGTATTGGTGGAACTGCCGCCGGATGGGGATAAGCAGCCCCCATAGCGAGACGTGATCCGGCACGCCGGGGTAGCCAACTGCGCCCAGGAAGATCGCGTCAAAGGGGCGGAGCTGGTCGATGCCGTCCTCGGGCATCATGCGGCCGGTCTTCGCGTACAGCTCGCAGTTCCAGTCGAACTCCGTCCACGTGAACGAGAAGCCGAACTTGCGCCCGGCCGCCTCCAGCACCCGAATGCCCTCCGGCGTCACTTCTTTCCCGATGCCGTCGCCCGCTATCACTGCGATGTTGTATGTAGTCATAAGTTAACTGTGCTCCCTATGCGTTTCCTCTCCCACCAAGGGGGCTTTCCCTCAACCGTTGCTCGGACCATCCCCCTGACTCCCTTCCTTATAAGGGAGCGGGAGTACTAATAAACACTGAGAGACACCCCCAGGGCTCCCGCTTGTGGGGCAACGCTTCCGGGAGGGAACGGAGTAGTAAGGGGTGACAACCTCAAAACTGCCGCAGGAACCGCAGGTCGTTGCTGTAAAACAGCCGGATGTCCTCGATGCCGTACTTCAGCATAGCAATACGCTCCGGCCCCATCCCGAATGCGAAGCCGGTGTACACTTCCGGGTCGTACCCCACCCGGCGCAGCACGTCTGGGTGGACCATCCCGGCGCCCAGGATCTCGATCCAGCCGGTGTGCTTACAGGTGCGGCACCCGCTCCCCCCGCAGGCAAAGCAGTCGATGGACATCTCTACGCCCGGCTCTACAAAGGGAAAGTAGTCGCAGCGATAGCGCACTCGACGTTCCTCGCCAAAGATGCGGCGGGCGAACTCGTACAACGTCCCCTTGAGGTCAGCCATGGAGATGCCCTCGTCCACCGCCAGTCCCTCTATCTGATAGAACATCGACTCGTGGGTCGCATCGGTGGCCTCGTAGCGGTAGACCTTACCGGGGACAATGACGCGCACCGGTGGCTGTGTCTGCTCCATTACCCGCACTTGCATGGGTGAGGTATGGGTGCGCAGCAGCATGGGCTTTTCCGCCCGCGGGCCTTCCGGGCTAACCCAGATGGTGTCCCACATATCCCGGGCAGGGTGGTCGTTGGGAATGTTCAATGCCTCAAAGTTGTAGTAGTCCCACTCCACCTCCGGGCCTTCCACCACCTGGAAGCCCATCGGCGCGAAAGCGTCGCACACCTCCCGCACGATCTGCGTGGTGGGGTGCAGCCGCCCCAGCGATGTCGGACGGCCCGGCAGCGTCACGTCGATCCGTCCCTCGGCGATACTGCGGGCCAGCGATGCCTGGCGCACCGCCTCGGTGCGCTCCGCTAGGGCGGCCTCCAGACGCTCCTTGGCCTGGTTGGCGGCAGCACCCGCGGCGCGGCGCTCCTCAAGGGGCAGGCTACCCACCGAGCGCAGGTGCAGGGTGAGCCGGCCGCTGCGCCCCAGGCAGGCGATGCGCCACGCCTCCAGCGCCTTTTCGTCGGCGGCTCGCTCCAGTTCCTGGAGGGCCTGGGCGGTCAAACTCTCGAGATTATCGGCCATACATTGACACCACCATACGGGTATACATGTGCACATGTGCACAAGCCTATAACGTAACTACGTGAAGAGGGAGGTACCAGCCCCTCAATTTGAGCGAGGAGGGCAGTCCTTGCCAGCAGCGGGGACTCGGTAGGGCGGTTTCATGGCATATGCGTCAAGCAGCGCCATTATAGGAACGGGGGTGAAAAGGTGTCAACGGATAGGGCTTCCGTAACTGTAGCCTACCCGACGGGCCTGGGTGTTTTCCAGCTTGTCCGGAGTTACCCAATCGGGACAGGCTAGGTCACCACGAGCGGAGCAATTGCCCCCACCATCCGGGCAACGGTTACGGGCATCCCGTTCGATCCGACCCACGATGGAGAGGCTACGCGGAGGAAGTAGGGGTTCTGCTCCATGCGCAGCGAGCGGCTTTATCGGCCGTTCTCGCTTTCCTCCAACAAGGAGCGGCTTCCTACAGCAACACGCTCACGTTGCGCGCGCCCAGTACCGCCTGGTCCAGCGTGGCGACGCGGCGGGCTAGCCGCCAGCCCTGCGGTGTGTGCCGCAGCACGTCCTGCCGCTCCCCGGAGTAGAAGTCTGCGGTGGGCAAGGTGCTGCGGTTGCGGTACACCAGGAAATAGCTCCGTACCGCCAACTCGTCCGCGTGTGCCGTCTCCCGAATCCGCACGTTGGTCACGTGATGCCGGGTGCGGGAAGGCGGGTCCTCAGCCCAGGCGTAAGTGGTACCAAGGCGTCGTACTCGTACTCTCAGTGAGGCGTAGTTATCTAGGAAGATCGGAATCGGCTCGGCGGGATGCTCCGTGTGCCGCCGCTGGTTCTGGGGCATCAGAATGCGATACTCCGCATCTTCCGTCACCAGCTCCAGCCACTCCTCGAACGCGCCGGTGTCCAGCAGCTCTGCCTCATTGTAGAGAAACTCCAGGACCTCGGCATAACGGGGCTCGCCGGGAGCCACCAGGCTGCCGCTGGAGGGGAATTCGGGCGCGGTTGCCATGTTCCTACCGGCCAGCTACTCGACAGCCATGAGCTGTTGCCAGCGCTGGTAGAAGGCCCGCTCATTGCTGTCATCCATCGGCGTGTGGGCGGTTCCTGGCCCGGTCCACTCCGGGGTGGGGTCGTTGCCGAGGCCCTGGCCGTAGTTCAGCCACAGCTTCTGGGCCATGGGACCCTTGAGGGCGGCCGCTATCTGGCTCCAGTTCTCGGCATCGTCCTGCTCGAACACGCCGCCCGGTCCGAAGGAGCGCGTGTAGAGGGCCTGAGACAGCTCCTGCCACTCCGCCGGCGCCGCTTTGTCTACGAAATGCCATGACAACACTTCGGTCTTGTCGACGTCCACCGGTTGCCACTGGCGGAGGCTCAGGAAGGAGACCGGCACGCCTTCTGGCCCACCCCACTCGTCATGGTGGTGGGATGCGCTGTTCAGGATGCTGAGGTTTGGGAACAGGTTGCCGACCACCGACTGCATATTCCGCATGAACTCGAACTGGGCGGGATCCAGCCGACGCTCGATCTCCGGCCAAGTCTCCGGCGGCAGCCCCAGGAAGGGCGTGTCGATGGCACCGGAGGACTGCAAGATGCCGCTGACGTGACCATTGGTGAACTTCACCGAGTAGCTCACCCGGTTCGGACGAGTGGGCTTCACCCCCATGGCAGCAGTGAAGCCGTGGGTGGTGAAGATGTGGGTGCCATCGCCGGAGAAGTTGGCGGCCCCCAGCTTCCAGTTGGAGTCGATGATCCACCGGATGGGCGGACCCGACACCGCCATGGTGCCGGAGCGGCCGAACAGCATGTCCAGCAGCCACTTCGTGGGGCCCAAATTATCGCTCAGGGTCCCGCCGTCCGCTTGCCAGCTGGCGAACACCAGACCGTGGTAGCTTTCGACTTGAGGCGGTTGCACCAGTCCGTACTTGTTGCGGTCAAGCCGCCCGTTGTAGACGTCGTAGAAGGGAATGCCGGTCAGCTCCCCGGCGTTGGTATAGGTCCAGCCGTGGTAGGGGCACTGGAAGTGGTTGCAGTTGCCAACGTCCTCGGTAGTGAGCTGCCGGGCCCGGTGCCGGCAGACGTTGAGGAATACTCGTATCTGACCATCCCGCCCGCGCGCCACGATGACAGGGTCGAGACCCATGGAGCGGGTCACAAAGTCTCCCGGCTCCGGTATCTCCGACTCATGGGCTAAGAAGAGCCAAGTGCGCTGAAAAACGCGCTCCAACTCCTGGCTGAAGAGCCGTCGGTCGGCAAAGATGCTGGCATGGGTAAGCCCCTCGTCTGGTCTTACCAGAGGTTGGTTACTATCCAGAGTCACTCAACACCTCCTCATAGCGCCAGGGTTGGCGATAGTCAGCTTGCAACCGCTGCCTATCACTTTATGTGCCGTAACTACCAGAAGCGCTTTGGTCCGCTCTCGCTTGCGGGGAGCAGGTAAGAGTGAGCGTGACACACCTGCACCGGCGCCCTCCTAATTCACGGCATGATCCGCCCACCGTTGGCGGGAATGGTCTGCCCGGTCACCCAGCCGCTCTCGTCGGAGAGCAGGAAGCATACTACCCTGGCGATGTCCTCCGGCTGGCCGAGCCGCCCCATCGGGATCGTTCGGATCGACGCTTCGATGTCGGCGCCGTCCAGCTGGCGGTGCAGCATCGGCGTGTCGGTAGCTGAGGGCGCCACCGAGTTCACTCGGATGCCCTGTGCGGCCAGCGCCAGCGCAAAGGACTTGGTGAGGGCAATAACCCCACCCTTGGACGCTGCATAGTGCGCGCCGTTCGGCCTGCCCCGGAAGGCGATGCCCGATGACAGCGTCACCAGCGAGCCGCGGTAGTTGCTGGCGGCCATCACCCGCGCCGCAGCTTGCAGGGTGAGGAAGGTGCCGGTGAGGTTGATGGCGATGAGGCTGTCCCAGTCCTGCAGCGACATCTCCAGCAGCGGGCGCGGCCAGTCCACCCCGGCGGCGCAGACCGCGCCGTCTAGTCGCCCGAACGCGTCCAGCGCAGTCTGCGCCAGCGCCGCGTTGTCCTCCGGCCGCCGCACGTCGGTCACCAGAGTGCGGACATTGCCCTTGAGATCGCTCAACTGTCCGGCGGTCTCCGCCAGACCCGCCTCGTTGAGGTCGGCCAGCACCACGCGAGCGCCCCGGCGCGCGGCCATCACCGCGCTGGCTTGCCCCAGGCCGCTGCCGGCCCCGGTTAGCACAAAAACCTTGTCCGTCAAATGGTCCATTATCACCACCGGATGGCGACGTTCCTCGAGCCTGTCAATCCATACTAATGAGGAACGCAGTTGACGCTGCTAAAGCGTGCGTTGATCTTTGCACAGCCCGTGTGCTACATACAAGGGGCCTCACATGGACTATCTAAACGGCTTACAAAGCCTGAAAGCGTACCGAATCTAGCCATGCCCACTCCCTCCGCCCTCCATTGCCCCCGCTGCGGCGAGCGCTCCTCGCCGGAACGCATCGCCAACCTGTGCGGCTGCGGCAGCCCGCTGCTGGTGGAGTACGACTTGCCGTCCATAGCTCGCACGTTCCGCAGGGATGACCTGGTGGGTCGGGAAGCCTCGATGTGGCGCTACTGGGAGGTGCTGCCGCAGCGGGACCGCGCCAACCTGGTCTCTCTGGGCGAGGGCTGGACTCCGGTGTTACCGCTGCCCTTGCTGGGGCGGGAGCTTGGCTTCGACCACCTGGACCTTAAGGACGAGGGGATGAACCCCACCGGCACCTTCAAAGCCCGGGGGGCGGCGGCAGGAGTCTCCATGGCGAAGGAGCTGGGCGTCTCTGCGGTGGCCATGCCCACCGCGGGCAACGCCGGCGGCGCATGGGCCGGCTACTGCGCCCGGGCCGGGCTAGAGCTGTTCGTGGTGATGCCGGAGGACACGCCGGAGATGAACAAGTTGGAGGCTCATGCCTACGGGGCCCACGTCTACCTGGTGCGCGGCCTTATCTCCGACGCCGGGCGCATCGTGGGGAAGGGGGTGGCCCAGTACGGCTGGTTCGACGCATCCACCCTGAAAGAGCCTTACCGCATCGAGGGGAAGAAGACCCTGGGCTACGAGATCGCTGAGCAGTACGCCTGGGACCTACCCGACGCGGTGCTCTACCCTGCGGGCGGCGGCGTGGGCCTCATCGGGATGTGGAAGGCCTTCGACGAAATGGAGGCCCTGGGCTGGATCGGCTCACGCCGTCCCAAGCTGATCGCCGTCCAGGCTGAGGGCTGCGCCCCCATCGTCAAGGCGTTCCAGGAGGGCAAGACCGAGTCGGCCTTCTGGGAAGGGGCCGACACCGTTGCCAGCGGGTTGCGGGTGCCCAAGGCCCTGGGCGACTTCCTAGTGCTGCGCGCTATCGCCGAGACCGACGGCTACGCCGCGGCCGTGAGCGACGCTGCGATGCTGTGGGCGCTCCGCCAGCTTGCCAGCGCTGAGGGCGTCTTCGCCTGCCCGGAGGGCGCCGCGCTGGTGGCCGCCCTGCCCGAACTGCGGCAGAAGGGCGTGCTGCGCGCCGCCGACAGGGTGCTGCTGCTCAACACCGGCAGCGGTCTCAAGTACCCCCAAGCAGTGACCGCCACCTTCCCGATACTGGAACCGGACGGGGAGATAACGGTTTGAGCGGTTTGCCTGAACGGTTTGATTGAGATCCGGGGTCTGTAGCTGACTTTTGAATGTTTCTCGAGAAATCATCGAGAAAAGACCGCTTTTGTGCCTGGCGATCCCGATCCGTATGACTGATTTTCGGCGCCGCGGTGACGTTGTCGGTTGGAGCTTGCGGAGAACAGCGACGCTGTTAGTTGTCATAACAATAGAGTAGCAGGTCGGCGGGCTTAGGGAAGCGCCCGGTGGCAGAGGGGGAGTGCCGTCTGGGGCGGGTGAGCGCGCCGGTTTGTCGATTGGCGGGAACGCTACGATTAGTGTAGTAATCACCTGTTATCCTCCGCCTCTTCTGCCCCGGCTTCGGATTCACTAGCGTCGCCTGCCGCAGGCTGCCCAGCATCGCGACTGATGTCCCGCATCTTTCGGTTCAGTTTCCTGCCAAGTGTCTTCTGATTATCATCACCGCTTAGCAGCTCGCGGCGATAGCCGTTAAGGTCGCTCCATAGGTCCTGATTCAAGGGGTAGTTGCCCTTGTAAAAGGCGAGAAGTGATTCGACGATCATGCTACGGGTAGGCTCATTTGGGGAATTCTGAGCCTGGTAGACCAGTCTCGGCACAAGCTCGTGCAAGACCCCTGTTGGCAGTCGTCCAAAGGATACCAAGTGCCTGAGCGTCTGCTGGCTTTCATCGGCAGGCGCTGAATGCTCCTGTCTGTCTGACAGCCATCGAATCATTGCCTCCTCGCGACCGTCACCAGCAAGGACGGAGCCCTTCCGACTGACAATCTCATCCAGCCAATTCGGGATAGGTGCCTTGAGGGGTGTTGTCGCAGGTTGCTGCACAAGCCAGTCAGCAAACCTACGGAGAACCGCAAAATAACGCTCCTCTGAAATAACGCGGTCCGCATATCCAGACTCAAGAGCCTGGAATCCCACCCCTCGCAGGGCATCGCTTCCCACGACGAGCTCAAGAATATGGTCGTCTAGCTTCGCCCTGTATTTCTTGGTGTGCAACTCGTGGTGCTGAAATGCCAACTCTAGCAGCATTTTCTTGTTATCGGGCTCGCCAGCGTGGCCAGAAATGCTGAGTGTGCCTTCAAGAACCGTAACCGCAAGTCCTTTACCTTTGTTGTTCCGCGGCAGGTCTGCGATTAGCTGTTGAACCAAAGATACTGCGCGCTGAGTCTCAGGGCTTTCCAGAATCATTCTGGCGAGAGCGATGAGAAGTTCAAAGTCATCGGGGACCAACGCAGAGGCAATTGACTTCATCAACTCACTTGCCTCAGTCGTATCAGCTTCCTCCGTCAGGCGCTGGGACAGGCGTACATTGATCTGCTCCCAATGGGCAGCAGCAAAATTAGGGTCTTTGTGGAGGGCTAGGAACTCGGCCACGTGCTCAGCAGGAAATGACGGAATGAAGTCGCTGATCAGGATGTTGTCGATATTCCTCCTATTACTGTCAGATGCTCGCCCGTAATGCCGACACATTAGCTTCACGAGCATGACCTTCTGCTCGGACTGAGCAGAAGGATACCTTTGCCAAAGGTAGGGGATGAGTGTGTCAAGATGATCTGGCTCGGCCATATCAAGAAGTGTGGCCAATTCTGAAGTGACCGTGCATGTGTACCAGAAGAGTGCATCGTCATTTTGGCTTGTGGCGTACTCAAGCAACTCCACTAACTTCTGAGTCGTTTCGTTGCCGAGGGCTTGGTTACCTAGCTTCTGGCAACGTATCAGAACGAGGGAAGTCGAATCGTACTCGTCTTCCCGACTCGGCGACCCTGAGAACGTGGCAAGGTCCTCGACCTTGATATTGCCGACGGACTTACTTAATGCAGTTAATTCGATGAAGGCTTTCTTGGCTTCCTGGGTTGAAGAAAGAATCTCTAGCAGTTCAGGCCGGACACTGTCCCACGACGATATGGCTGCACGCAGTTGGTTCTTCTGATCGCTGCTCAGGCTAGCGATGTGATCGACAAACGATTTTGCTATTGAGTCCTCGAGCTGGGCATCATAGTCTTGGCCTGGTTGATGATTTCCTGGCCCGCTGGTGAAGTGCTCAACGTGGGCATCTCGAACCGTATGTCCATGATTCGGCAGCGCATGTTCCGCCATTTCAAATATGGTATCGGGGTCACGCAATTGATGAATGTTCCTAAGCAGGCCAGGAACTGTTGCCAAGGCCCGTACTACCTCTGCCGAGATGCGCATCCCCTCTCTCGTTTGAAGCTCACGCACAGCAACAGCCACTCGAATCGCGTTCAGCGCATAGGAGACGTAGTCTTTCTGTGACCAGTCAAAGATGCTTCGGATGAGAACCTCGGTACGTGCTGTGTTAGTCTCCTGGTTCACCTCATCGTAGGCCTTGCGTACTCCTTCGATATCGCCGCGCAGCAGTGCCGAGTTAAACTGAGTGTAATTGGGAATGCGGGCTTCCTGCCCGCTCTGCTTAAGCTGGAAGAACGCTTTTGGATTATCTGCGGTGACGTGACCGGTGGTTCGTAGGAAGCTTTCAATCAGTTCCCAGCCAACTCTGTCCTTGAGTAGAGCCTTAGCCTCAGTTGCCCGACTTGGAGTGACCGCCGCTGAGTGTACTTCAAGGAAGAGGTTGTCATCACTTCGATACATCCTGTAGATGTCAGGAAATCGTGTCTCGATCGCGACGACTTTTGCCAGGAATAGCCTGTTGTCAGTAATAGGTGGGTGTATCTGGGGCGATGGACCTGCCTCACGCTATTTCGCGAGGAGATATTTTGAAGTGAGGTTGTTCAAGAACTGCTTTAACTGACGTGGGTTCTCCCGGAACAGGAACCCGACCATCTGAACCAGACTGATTATCTCCTGGTGCGGCATGTCCTCGGTCAGCTTCATTTGGCTCAATAGATGCTTTATGTAGGACTCAATCTCTTCCGGGAGAAACGGGTCAATCTTGATTGAGCCGCTGAAGAACTTGCGTAGGTATTCGACCGCATATTCCTCAGGGCCGAGGGTACCGTCGCTTGCATGATCATCACTGAGCACCCGATATGCTGCCTTTACATGCTGCCGGATTGCACTATCGTCGCAGGGAATCACAAAAATGCATTTCTGTTCACCCTTTGGCTCGAGAAAGGTCTTGATAGCACTGAGGGTGTTAACCACAAGCTCATGGGGGCAACGGTCAAGGTTATCCACCACAATGACCAATTTTGAGCACTTCGCGTCCCTGACAATCTCCTCAAATTTTCTCTCGAACTGGTCCTCTGAAAAGTAGACAGGATGTGTGATCATGTCTTTGGATACCACGACCACACTGCGGCTGAACTCTGACACAAAGTACAGTACGAAAGGCGCAACTAATGCAGATAAGAGCGCTTTAACTGGAATCGGTATGTTCAAGATCAGCAAGAGCCCGATTCCGCCCCCTGTCAATACAAAGGTAAGTATGAGCGGGATGGCTAAAGCCCCAAGCCGGGTTATGTCGAAACGCTGTTGACCAGGACGCTCCTCGGTCTTCTCCTCATAGACTTCTTGGACGTAATCCTTATCTTTCGGAAGCGCTTTCTGTCTGTGTAGGTCCTGCTGGAGGTCAAAGAGGAATTGCCGACGTAGCGAATCGTCGCTGTATTTCCAAACATCAATCGTTACTGTTCTCGTATCCGAACTATTCTGCGCAAGCTTGTCACCCAGATCGTTGACAATAGAGCTCTTGCCTACGCCCCACGAGCCAAAAACTCCAAGAGTGAAAGGCGGAGTTAACTCCCTAATGGCCTTAACCAAAAGGTTCACGTAGGCATTATGATTGAACCTGTCTTGTCCTTGAAGATTGGATAGGGGTTCGTCCTTCAGGAACCAGGTCCGTTGAGGGGGAGAAGCTTCTGTCATGGCCTCCCTACTTCGCTACTAGCAATGTAAGTCTCGCTCGCCTCGGCGTAGATTCGCAGCTTTCCCACGGTAAGGTTTTTGATAGTGCGGGAATGAGCTAGGGGTACTTGCATCCCGAAGAGCGGCATTGCGTCCTGCCTGGAAGTCTCCATCAACATCTGCACCTGCAATGAACTCTTCTTCCCACAGTCGCCCGTTCTCGACTATAGTAACTGGTCTGAGCAAGTTAGGGCAGTGCCAATTGAGGGCGAGGGAAGGGAGGAGGGCGGCGCTCACCGGTAGTGGGCTCGTAACTCCGAGCGGTAGGTCTGGCCCAGCCAGTCGCTGTTGTCCCGCAACCATCCGGCGAAGGAGGCGGAGCCGGTGGCTCGCCCCGTGGTGTGGAGCAGGCCGGCGGATAGGCCGCGGACCTCGTCGGCCGTGAGCACTACATCGCCCAGCAGGCGTCCCGCCAGGCCGGTGGCGATCAACATCAGCCGGTCGGGCAGCCCCAGCACGGGGATGTCCCGCCCGATGCGCCGCCCGATCAGGCGAACCAGATCGCGGAAGGTGTAGGTCTCCGGGCCCACCGCGTTCACGGTGGCGTCCGCTGGGCCACTACTGAGACGGACGGCCAGCGCTGCCACGTCCTCCACGTGCACCGGCCGCACCAGATAGCTGCCATCGCCGGGGACGCCGGCCACCGGCAGCCGCCGCAAGAACCAGGCGATGTTGTTCACCAGAATGTCCACGTCGCCGTACACCAGGGTAGGCCGGATGATCGCGTAGGAGAGGCCGGATGCCGCCACTGCCTCCTCCACCTGCCCCTTGCCGCGGTAGTAGGGCAGTGGCGAGCGGCTGTCGGCGTGGGCAATGCTGACGTGGACGACCCGGCGGATACCGGCAGCGCGCGCCGCGTCCATGAGCGTCCGGGAGTTGGCTACCGCGCGGGCGTGGGTCTGCTCGCCGTGATCGAAGCGGACCCAGTAGGTGTTGTAGAGGGTGTCGACGCCCTCCAGTTGCCGGGCCAGGGCCGCCGGGTCGTCCCAGCGCCAGGGCAGGGCCGCCACACGGTCTTCCAAAACGGCGGCCATTTCCGGACGTGAAGTGAGGGTGCTCACCCGGCGGTCCGCAGACAGCAGGCGGCGGGCAATGTGGCGGCCGGTGTACCCGAACGCGCCGGTGACAACGTCGTGCGGTGGATTGCTCACGGAGCCTCGGCAGAAGGGTGTTCACGCCCATGTTATCATGGCCGCGGAGGAGCCTAGGCGATGGCATACACCGTGGGCGTGATCACCGCCAGCGACAAGAGCAGCCGGGGCGAGCGCGAAGACCTGAGCGGCCCCGCCATACGGGCGATGGTGCAGGAGGCCGGCGGCACGGTGCTGCGCTACCTGGTGCTGCCCGATGAGGCGGAGCTGCTAACGGAGACGCTGCGGGCCTGGGCCGACGCAGGCGACTTGGACGTGCTGTTCACCACCGGCGGCACCGGCCTCTCGCCCCGAGACGTGACCCCCGAGGCGACGCTGGCGGTGTTGCACCGTGAGACGCCCGGCATTGCGGAAGCGCTGCGGGTCGAGAGTCTGAAGAAGACGCCGATGGCCATGCTTAGCCGCGCGGTGGCGGGGGTGCGGGGGCGGACGCTCATCATCAACCTGCCGGGCAGCCCCAAAGCGGTGCGGGAGTGCCTGGAGGTGCTGTCGCCGGTGCTGCCCCATGCGCTAGAGACGCTGCGGGCTTCGGTGGAGGACCACCCGGTCTAGCGCCGATAATTTCGCGTGACGCAGTAGGCGGGTTAGTGTGCGCATCGACATCCTTACGCTATTTCCCGGCATGTTCCAAGGGCCGTTCCAAGAGAGCATGCTGAAGCGCGCTCAGGACAAGGGGCTGGCCCAGATCAGCGTGTGGAACATCAGAGACTACGCCGAGGACAAGCACCACGTGGTGGACGACTACACCTACGGCGGCGGCGCTGGCATGGTGATGAAGCCTGAGCCGGTTTACCGGTGCTTGGAGCAGGTCCGGCGCGCGGGCGCCGCCGCGGGGCTTGCCACGGCACCGGAGGTGGTGCTGATGACGCCACAGGGCGAGGTGTTCCAGCAGCGAGTGGCCCAGGATCTGGCCGAACGCCCGTGGCTGGTGCTGCTGTGCGCGCACTACGAGGGTGTGGATGAACGGATCCGGGAGCACATGGTCACCCGTGAGCTCAGCATCGGCGACTACGTGCTCACCGGGGGCGAACTGCCGGCCATGGTAGTGCTGGACGCTGCGGTGCGGCTGGTGCCGGGCGTCATGGGGTCGCCAGAGTCCGCGTCGGAGGAGTCGTTCAGCGACGGGCTGCTGGAGTACGCCCAGTACACTCGCCCCGCCGATTTCGAGGGGTGGGCCGTGCCGGAGACGCTGCTATCGGGCAATCACGCGGAGATCGCCCGCTGGCGACGGCAGCAGGCGTTGCTTCGTACCGCCCGCCGGCGTCCGGAGCTACTGGCATCGGCAGAGCTGACGCCCAAGGAGCGGGCGTGGCTGCAAGAGCAGGGGCTGCTGTAACGCCCCTCACCACGAACGGGATCGCGCACGGTGAGCGGCTGTACTCGGTCCCGGTAAACAACAGCGCGGTGAGCGTAAGAGGTTAGCCCGTGTCTTGAGCGGAGCCCAGGAATAGCGTATACTCTACTTTTGGACTTTTGCTCCCTTGATGCAGTAACTGAAGGACTTATTCCAATGGACGTCGCAACGCTTATCCCTATCGAGACGAACCGCAATATCCCCGAACTTGCCCCCGGCGACACCGTCCGGGTGAGCGTCAAAGTGGTCGAAGGCACTCGAGAGCGCATCCAAGTCTTCGAGGGCGTAGTCATCCGGGTCCGGAAGGGGACAGTCAACGCCAACTTCACCGTTCGCCGTATCGCGTCCCACAGCGTCGGGGTTGAGCGCACCTTCTTCCTGCACTCCCCCCGAGTGGACAAGGTGGAAGTGGTCCGGCACGGGGTGGTGCGCCGCGCCAAGCTCTATTACCTGCGGGGGCGCACCGGCCGGGCCGCCCGGCTGCGAGAGCGCCGCATTGCCCCCGGCAAGCGGGCTGCGCAGGTTGCAGCGGCAGCCGCTGCTGCGGCAGCGGAGGCTGCGGCTGCAGAGGCCGCGGCTGCGGAGGCCGCGGCTGCGGAGGCTGCGGCTGCGGAAACCGCGGCTGCAGAGGCTGCGGCTGCAGAGGCCGCGGCTGCGGAGGCCGCGGCTGCGGAGGCCGCGGCTGCGGAGGCCGCGGCTGCGGAGGCCGCGGCTGCGGAGGCCGCGGCTGCGGAGGCCGCGGCTGCGGAGGCCGCGGCTGCGGAGGCCGCGGCTGCGGAAGAAGCGCCGACTAGCGAAGCGACCGAGGAAACTGAGGCCGCTGCCCCTGCGGAGGCGACTGCGGAGCCTGAGGCCACCGCCACCGAAGAAGCACCTGCCGACGCCGCGAAGGACGAACCGAAGCCGTAGTTACCCCGCCGTCCGGCCATGATGCCATGCGGTACGCCGACATTGCGGTCGACGCGACAACTCCTCAGAAGACCTACACCTACGCGGTCCCTCACCGCATCAGGCTGAGCCGCGGTCAGGCGGTGTGGGTGCCGTTCGGGCGAAGCTCACGGCTGACCCAGGGCATCGCCTTCGAGTTTTCCGACGAGACCGACCTCCCCTCGGTTAAGGACGTCTATTCGGTAATCGAAGCGCAGCCGCTGTTGGGTGAGGTTCAGTGCGATCTGGCAATCTGGCTGTCCAACCACTATTTCGCCCCTCTGTTTGACTGCGCGGCCCTCTTCATGCCGCCTGGTTTTCGCCAGCGGGTCCGCACCACGGTGGCGCTCAAGGCACTTCCACCGCCCGAGGTCTCGTTGCCCAAGCGAGCAGTGTCACTACTAGAGTACCTAGAGCAGCATCCCGAACCCCACAGCCTGGATCATCTGAGCCGCGTGTTCGGCCCGAACATCGAGATTGCGGCGCGGACGCTGGGCCGCTACGAGTTGGCGGCGTTTCACTCGGAGTTCGAGCGGCCGCGGACCGGACCCAAGTTCGTGCGGCGGGTTACGCTGACGCCCGCGGGGATGCAGGAGGACATCGATACGCCATTGTGGCGCAGGCGCACCCGGCAGCGGGAGGCCTTGGAACTCCTGCGCCACCGCCCGGAGGGGTACACCCTGCCGGAACTGAGGGAAGCGCTGGAAGCCCTCTCCAGCGCGGTGCTGGACGGCCTAGAGCGCCAGGGTCTGATAGCGCTGACCGAGGAGCGCGTGACCCGTGACCCCCTGGCTGGACGCGCAGTTCAGACCGACTTTGCGCCGACGCTTACCGCGGGGCAGGCAGAGGCGGTACAAGGCATCAACGCCACGCTTGGGCGGACTGAGGACGGCGCCCCTCGGCATACCAGGGACGGCGCTGAGAACTCAGCACGGGTTGAGGAAGACCGTGCCGGTCCAGCCCCGGTGATTCTCTTGCATGGCGTGACTGGTAGCGGTAAGACGGAGGTGTATCTCAGGGCGGTGGAGGCCCGGATTGCCGCGGGGCAGCGCGCTATTGTGCTGGTCCCTGAGATCGCGCTGGAGCCGCAGACGGTTGCCCGCTTTTCGGCCCGCTTCCCCGGCAAAGTGGCTATCCTGCACAGTGGCCTCACAGCAGGCGAGGCCTACGACGAGTGGTGGCGGATCCGGGAAGGCGAATTCGACGTAGTCATCGGGCCACGGAGCGCGCTCTTTGCCCCCCTGCCCAACCTTGGGTTGATCGTGGTCGATGAGGAGCACGAGCCAACCTATAAGCAGCAGGACCCTGCACCGCGCTACCACGCCCGCGCGGTGGTGCTGCGGTTGGCCGAAGCGCTGGGAGCAACGGTGGTGCTGGGCAGCGCAACCCCCGATCTGGAGACCTCTCTTCACACCATCCACAAGCAGTACCAGCTCTTCAGCTTGCCGGACCGCCCGGGTACGGCAGGCCAGCCCGGCGCGCTGCCGTCGGTGGAGGTAGTAGACCTGCGTACGGAGCTCAAAGCGGGCAACCGGAGCATATTCAGCCGGGGCTTGCAGGCGGCGCTGGTGCATACCCTGCGCTCGAACCAGCAAGCCGTTCTGTTCCTCAACCGGCGCGGCGCGGCCACCTTTGTGCAGTGCCGGGACTGCGGCGCGGTGATCCGCTGCCGCCGCTGCGAGTCGCCCATGACCTACCACAGCGCGCGGGAGCAGCTGCAGTGCCATCAGTGTAACCTGCGCCGCCAGGTACCCCAGCGGTGTCCGGACTGCGGGAGCGCCCGCATTAAGTTCCTGGGGGTCGGCACGCAGCGGGTCGAACAAGAGGTCAGCGCGCTGCTGCCAAGCGTTCGCGTCATGCGCTGGGACCGCGATACTACGGCGGCCCGCGGCGCTCACCTGGAGCTGTTGGAGCGCTTTGCGGCCCATGAGGCCGACGTGCTGGTGGGCACCCAAATGATCGCCAAGGGGCTGGACCTACCGCAGGTCACTCTGGTGGGCGTGATCAACGCGGACGTGAACCTGTACGTGCCGGACTTCAGGGCGGCGGAGCGGACATTTCAATTGCTGACTCAGGTGGCAGGCCGGGCCGGGCGCGGCCCCCACGCGGGTCAGGTGATCATCCAGACCTATACGCCAGACCACTACGCGATTACGTCGGCGGCCCGGCAGGACTACGAACTGTTCAGCCACCACGAGCTGGCGTTTCGACATCGTCACGGTTACCCGCCCTTCCAGCCGTTGATCCGTCTGCTCTACCCAGACGTGAACAACCAGCGGGCGCAGCAAGAAGCCACTACGTACGCTCGCCTGCTCAGCAACGAGCGGGCGCAGGTGGGCCTGGCTGAGGTGACGGTAACGGGCGCGCTACCGTCCTACTTCCGGAAAGTGCGTGGGCGGTTCCGCTGGCAGGTGCTGCTCAAAGGCAAAGAGGGCCACCAGTTGCTGGAGCGCTGCCCGCCCCCGCGCGGCTGGATTGTAGACGTGGACCCGCTGCACGTCCTGTGAGCGTGCGGTGGTGCGTTGACAATGCGGTTTTGCCCTGCCTACCATTGAGTAAATGACAAGAGTTAGATGACAATCTTGGACTCCCCTCCGGTACCTCGAGACACCCTGCCGATGAATCCCGAAACCCTCGATGGCGTTCAGGCGCTGCTGGGCCATACGTTTGCCGATCCGGTGTTGCTGCAGCAAGCATTACTGCACCGATCCTTTCTGCATGAGAACGCCGGCTATGCTCTGCTGTCCAACGAGCGATTGGAGTTTCTAGGCGATGCGTTCCTGGGGTATATGGTGGCCACTGAGCTGTACCGCCTGTACCCGGACGAGCCGGAGGGGGTGCTCACCAAGCTGCGCGCGGGGGTAGTGCAAGGCGATACCCTGGCGGCAGCAGCCCGATCGCTGGGCCTAGGGGGCTATCTGGTAATGGGCCGCGGTGAGGAGCGGACCGGTGGTCGTAACCGAACGTCCAACCTGGCCCACGTCTATGAGGCGATAGTGGGCGCATTGCTGCTGGACAGCGGCGAGATTGCGGCCCAGACGTTTGTTGCCAAGACCCTGGGGAACGCAATCCGCGACGTGTCCGCCGGGGTGTTAGGGGCCGACTACAAGTCCGAGCTGCAGGAGCTGTGTCAAGCACAGAAGTGGTTGCCTCCGGTCTATCAGACCATTGCGGAAGAGGGCCCGGCACATGCCAAACGCTTCGAGGTTGCGGTGGTGGTGAACGATAAGCCACAGGGCCACGGAGAAGGATCGAGCAGGCAGCGGGCCGAGAAGGCGGCGGCCAAAGTAGCCTTGGCCGCGCTCCTGAGCAGCCCGGGAACCGCAAGCTAACGGTGCGTGCTGGAGGAGGCCACCCTGTTTAACTTTTTACGACGCGAGACCGCGACTCAGCCCGAGGATAGCGCCAAAATCCGGCACGCAGTGTCAGCCACTAAGTCCACTTGGTTTGGGCGGCTGTCCGGACTCTTCCAGCAGGAAGCGCTGACCGAGGAGCTCTGGGACGAGCTGGAAGAAGCCCTGATTGCGGCGGACGTGGGTTTCCAGACCACCGCGGATATCCTGCTGCGGGTGAAGAGCCGGGTCTACCAGATCGCTCAGCCAACTCCCAGCCATGCCCGCAAGGAGCTGCGGGACGAACTGATCTGGTTGCTATCACCGGACTACCCGGAGCTTCCTGCCCCCGCCCCACCCATGGTGATGCTGATGGTGGGGGTTAACGGTGCGGGGAAGACAACCACCATCGGGAAGCTATCGCACCGCTTCCGGCAGCACCGGAAGAAGGTGCTGCTGGCCGCTGGCGACACCTTCCGCGCCGCCGCCATCGAGCAGCTTCAGGCGTGGGGAAAACGCGCCGACGCCGAGGTGATCGCCCACCAACAGGGAGCGGACCCCGGCGCGGTAGCGTTCGATGCGATGCAGGCAGGACGGAGCCGCGGGGTGGACATCGTAATTATTGACACCGCCGGGCGGTTGCAGACCAAAGTGAACCTCATGGAGGAGATCAAGAAGGTCCGCCGGGTGATCCAGCGGGTGGACGAGACCGCCCCCCACGAAGTCTTGCTGGTGATGGACGCCACCACCGGCCAGAACGGTCTGAGCCAGGCCCAGCATTTCACCGAGGCGGTAGATGTGTCCGGCGTGGTCTTAGCCAAGCTGGACGGCACCGCCAAAGGCGGGATTGCGGTGGCCATTGCATCCACGCTGGCGCTTCCAGTGGTTTACGTAGGGACCGGTGAGGGTGTGGACGACCTGGTCTCCTTTGACCCCGTGGCCTACGTGGATGCACTGCTGAACTGACCCACCCTGTGGCAAAAGCCATGCCTCAGTAGTACGGCACCCCCGTTAACTACGACCGTGAGGATATACTCCAGCGATGATTGACGCCATTGCCTGGCTCATTGTGCTAGAAGGCCTCGGCCTGCTAGCCGTCCCATACTTGTATCTGATCTTCCCCAAACTGCCAGACCGGGGCCTAGGCTTCAACAAGGTCTTCGGGGTGCTGGGGGTGGGCTATCTGTTCTGGTTGTTGGGCAGCGTCCACGCAGTTCCCAACGGCCGGGGCGCGGTGGCGTTTGCGGTGTTCCTATTCCTCCTGGGCAGCGTTGTACTGTTCCGCAAGCACGCCTCCGGCCTACCGGACTTCCTGCGCCAACGCCGCGGCGCGCTGTTGCTCTACGAAGCGGTCTTCATCCTCGCTTTCGTGCTCATTGCCGTACTCCGTGCCTACAATCCGGACATCAGCGGCACGGAGAAACCCATGGACTTCGCCATGCTGAACACCGCAGTGCGGAGCGCTGGTTTCCCCCCTCAAGACCCCTGGTTGGCGGGCTTTTCGGTGAACTATTACTACTTCGGCTATCTCCTGATGGGCATGCTCACGCAGTTGACGGGGAGCATACCCGCGGTGGGATTCAACCTGGCGTTGGCGTTCCTCTTTGCTGGTGCCTGCACCGGGGCGTGGAGCTTGGTCGCAAACCTCGTGGCGCTCCATGGAGCCAACGGCCTATCGGCCGTGCTGCCTCGGCGGGCTTTGGCCTTCGGCGGCGTTGCAGCGGTGTTGTTTCTGGGTATGGGCAACCCCATGAGCGTGTTGGAGATCGCTCGAGCGCATGAGGTGGGCAGCCCAGACTTCTGGGCCTGGGTGGAGGTGAAGAAAGGGTACAACGCGGAGGGCAATGCCTACTTTGTGGGGGTCCCTCCACAGGATTCGACCTACCAAAGCGAGCACTGGTACCCCACAGAGAACTGGTGGTGGTGGCGGACCACGCGGGTTATCGACACGATAGTGGACGGTAAGAGCGAGGACTACACGATCACGGAGTTTCCGGCCTTCAGCTTTGTGCTGGGCGATCTGCACCCGCACGTGATGGCGCTGCCGTTTGCCGTGCTCGCAGTGGCGCTGGCGTTCCACCTGCTGCTGGGACCGCGCCCGGGGCTGCGGAGCTGGTGGCGGGCGAGTCCTTGGTTGTTCCTCCCGCCCATGCTGGTGCTGGGGAGTCTGGGGTTTGTGAACGGATGGGATCTAGCGCCCTACGTTGCCCTGTATCTCGGCGTGGGAGGCGTACGGGTGCTACTGGACCGGCCGCACTCCTGGAGAAGCGCCGCGGATTACCTGGTTTGGATTGTTGCCATTGGCGCGGGCTCATTGGTGCTTTATGCCCCGTTCTACCTGGGCCTTCTTGGGTGGGTTTTGGCCATAGGGCAGCCGCCGGCGCTTGCTGAGCGCGCGGCAGGGATCGGTATTCCCGTTGCGCTCTGGCTGGGGCCCGCGACGCGCCCCCTACACTTTTTCTTGGTGTTTGGGCCGTTGCTGGTGATTGTGCTCTCGTTCCTCTGTGTGGCCGCTGTGCGAACTTCCCGGTACACGGGCGGCTTGATTGTCGGCGCCTGTGTGGGCATGGTGGCGGTGTGGTTGGCATATGAAGCCGGGTTGCTCCAGCTAGAT
Organism: Dehalococcoidia bacterium; assembly: GCA_965261835.1. GTDB lineage: Bacteria > Chloroflexota > Dehalococcoidia > SHYD01 > SHYD01. The sequence goes on from OZ253478.1 coordinate 1,803,318, forward strand.
TTGGTTGGGCGTATGATGAAATCGGTGCAGCGGCTTTGGTTCGCGCTGCCCATGCTTCTGGTTGCCGTGACGCTGTTCAGCAGGACGGAGCGCAGCCCTAGTGGGGATGACGACCAGCCCCTGCGCGATCGCTCTCCCAGCGTGGTCTTCGCCTTGTCTCTGGTGGCGATGGCGTTCCTGCTGGTGGCTACGAGCGAGACGCTGAGATTGACGGACGTCTTCGGTAACCGGATGAATACAGTGTTCAAGACTTACTACCAGACGTGGCTGCTCTTGGCGCTGGCGTCCGCCTTTGGCATCAGCTTCATACTCGGCGCAAAGAGCCGCATGGGGCGGGTATCCGGCATTGCTTGGAGCGGCGGGGTGGGGCTGCTGGTGGCGCCGTGCCTCCTGTTCCTACCGGCGGCGGCGTTCAGCAAGACGGACGGGCTGCATCAAGCGCCGAAAGCGCCGACGCTAGACGGCATGACGTACCTCCAACGCAACAGCCCCGATGAGGAGCAAGCGCTGCGCTGGTTGGCCATGCAGCCGGGGCGCAGCAGTGTGGTCTTGGAGGCGACGGGAGGTCAATATACTTTCTACGCCCGAGCGAGCACGCACACCGGTATGCCCACAGTGTTAGGGTGGGGAGGGCACGAAGTGCAATGGCGGGGATCCGATGCGGCGTTCCGGGGCCGAACTGCGGACATCGATGCGATCTTTCTGGCCGCAGATAAGGGCGCCGTCATGCCGCTATTGGAAACTTATGGCATAGACTATGTGTATGTTGGGTCGTTAGAGCGGCAGAAATATCCACCGCCAGCGCTGGATGCCTTCAAGCAATCCTTCGAGCCCGTGTTCATGAATGCAGGAGTCACCATCTACAAAATCCCCCGTGCCGCAGCTGCAGGATAACCTCATGCAGTGGTGGCAACGACTGCTCACGGTTGAAGCCGCGCTTTATGCGTTGCTCACCGGTGTTGCCCTTGCGCTCAGGCTGATCCCTAGGCCGGAACGGTTGTTGACCACTGATGAGACCCTTCCTTCCCTGGCCGCGTGGCAGCTCATACAGGGGCGCTTCCCGGAGTGGTGGGACGCGCCGGGACTGGTGACACTGACCGCCGGCGTGTTCGGAGTCTTGGGGGACAACGACCTCACGGCCCGCCTGCTACCCGCGGTTGCTGGGGCGCTATTGGTGCCGGCAATGCTGTTGCTGTCCGGATGGATAGGCCGCTGGCAAGCGCTGACCGCGGCGGTGTTGCTGGCGATTTCGCCTACGCTGGTGACGGTAGACCGGACGGTATCCAGCGGAAGTCTAGCGGTGCTTCTGACGCTCCTCCTGAGCTACGGCATGATACGCTCCTGGGACCGCGCGGACAACCGGTACCTGCCGCTCTTCGGGGTGGGATTTGCGTTGCTGCTGCATCTGGGCTATGCGGGGATCACGGGGGCGATGGCGCTGGTGCTGTTCCTTGTGGTGTCTTATGCGATCCGACCCCAAGACCAGCACCCCGTACCGTCATGGCTGAGGGGGAGCGTGCGACAGCTTGGGATTCCATTTCTTAGTATGTTTAGTTTATCTAGCACCGGTCTATTTCTGTACCCCGGCGGTTTTGGGATGCCGTCGTTGTCGGCATGGGTACGGGAGTTCGAGCCCAGCCTATTGAACCCGCCTTGGTACCAGAGTTGGATGGTGTTGGTGGGGTATGAACTCCCGATTGTTATTTTGGGCGTTTTGGTTAGCATAAGAATGTTAGTGGGGTGGGTCAAGGACCCACTAAGCCGGGAATATGCCGGCGGAGGATTCTTGGCATTATGGGGTCTGCTTGCCTTGATGCTTTACGTCCTGGACGGTGAAGGATCGGCGACGGTTCTTTACATAACAGTGCTTCCGCTCACCGTGTTGACCGGAAGGCTGCTCGGCAGTGGGGTGAGTCGCATTGGGACCGCGCTGGGGCGGCTGTCCTGGTGGGAGCTGGGGATAGCGGTTGTGCTCCTGGGGTTTGCATACATTTCGCTGTCAGAGCTGTCCGTCAGTCAGGGCTCTGGCCTGGCGGTGCGTTTTGCCGTAGCCCTCATCGCCGTGGTGCTGGCCTTGGCGGCCGTGTGCAACGCAGCGCTACGTACAACACGTCCGTTCGCCGTACTGTCTGCGGTAATGCTGCTGGGAGTGGTATGGTTCAGCTGGCACAGCCTGGGCCTAGGGGCCTTTCACCATGCTTGGCCGGGAAGAGCGCAGACCGAGCCGTTGGCCGTGCACTCACTGATTGACGGCCTTCAGGTGGCTCCCTACACTGAGGATGATCAGGCAAGGCGTTTGAGTGTGCTTGCTGACCTCCGTCATCCGGTGGCCTGGTACCTGCGGCATCTGCAATCTGTTTCGTATGTCACCACGCTGCACGGCGGCCCTACACTGCTGGTGGGCAATGAAGCGGATGCCACTGCGTTGCAAAATGGCTACGCAATAAGGAGCTACCCCTTATTGCACACGTGGCGGCCCAATGACTGGCAGTGGCGCGACGTCTGGCGGTGGTACGCCTGGGGCACCGTCCGCCCCGGCGATACGATCATCCGTCGCGTAACGATAGCGACAAAGACGTAGCCAACCATGCAGGTCCCCCAACGTTTCCCCTCGGAAGACGCCCGCGAAGAAGCGGCCGGATTTCTTGACCGGCCGTTATTACCTACTCTGCACCTAAGTTGGGACAAGGCGGCAATAGGCCTCATTGTCCTGCTGGCAGCGGCGTTGCGGTTCTGGGATTTAGGTAGCCGAGCCCTCCACCACGACGAAAGCCTCCACGCGGTTTATAGCTGGTACCTCTACACGGGTGCGGGCTATACCCACGACCCGTTAATGCATGGGCCATTTCAGTTCCACGCCACCGCGCTCGCATATTTCCTCTTTGGCGCCACCGATTACACCGCCCGGATTCTGCCCGCGCTCATGGGGACCGCGATGGTGGCTATGCCCTATTTCCTGCGGGAGCACATTGGCCGGCTAGGCGCGGTGGCCGCATCTGCGCTCTTTGCGCTCTCACCGGTTGCGCTGTACTACAACCGATTCCTGCGGGAGGACGCCTATGTGGCGGTGTGGAACCTGCTGCTGGTCATCGGCGTGTGGGGCTATATCCGCACCAGCAGGCCGGTGTACGTGATGGTGAGCGCGGCGGCGTTGAGTCTGGCCCTGGCAACAAAGGAAACCACGTATCTGACCGTGGTGATCCTGGGCGTCTATCTCCTGGCGACCTCTTATCGAGAGGTTGTGGCCCGAGTGGTGAATGGGTTCGACTTCAGGGAAGCCTCACCCCGGGTGGGCGCAATGATCTTGATTGGGACGCTTACGCTGCCGTTCTGCGCGGCTTCCGCGGTCATTCTCTGGAACGTGTTCACTTTTTCACCGGCATCAATGGCGACATCGCCACTTGGCCAGCTCATCGGCGGCCTGTTCACGTTTTGGAATGGGCTGATTGGCGCTGGCAGCGCGCCTGATCCTGCCATGGTCGGAAAACTGGCGGTCGCGGGCCCGATTCAGATCGCGGTGTTGGCACTCGCTATGTTTCTCGGTTCCCGCTGGCAGTGGGGATTGTGGCGACGGGCAGCCCTCGTCTTTTTCGGTATATTCGTGGTGCTGTTCACCACGTTCTTCACCAATATCCCGGGTATTGGCTCGGGTATGTGGGGCGCGCTGGAGTATTGGATAAACCAGCACGAGGTCCAGCGGGGCAATCAGCCGCTGTACTACTACCTGTTGCTCATCCCGCTTTATGAGTTCCTGCCGCTCATCTTGGCGGCAGCGGGCACCGTGTATTTCTTTGTAAAAGAGAAGAGCGGGCGAGGCTTCTACGGGTTCCTGATATGGTGGGCGGTTGCCGCTCTGGTGCTTTACTCATTTGCTGGCGAGAAGATGCCGTGGCTTTCTTTGCACATCGTGCAGCCAATCATCCTCATGGCAGGCATGACGCTGGGGGGATTGCTCCCCAAAGTGCAATGGCAGCGCCTGCGCGAGGGCGGCGCGTGGTACATCGCGCTGTTGGTCCCGTTGCTGCCGCTGGCGGCGCGGGCCATTGTGAGCTCAGGCGACCTCGCCGGCGGTGGGCCAGAGCCCGCGGTGCGGCTGCTCCAAGCCGTGGCTGCGGCCGGTGCCATGGCGATCATGGCGGGAGCGATCTGGCTCATTGCGCGGCGGGTAGGCCGGCGGCTTGTGCTTCAGACGCTGGGCTTGACCGGGTTGGTGATACTAAGCGGGTTTTCCATACGGACCGCGCTGCAGGCGAGCTATGCCCATGGCGACATCCCCGTGGAGATGTTGGTCTACACCCAAACCTCGCCGGAGGTCCCGCGGATCAAGAAGGAGATCGACCGGATTGCCGCGGAGAGTGGTCTGGGAAAAAATATGCCCATTACAGTTGACGCGTCCGAGGGGTTCACCTGGCCGTGGGCGTGGTACTTACGAGACTACGACAACGTGAGCTATCCAGATTTGCGGCAAAGCCCCGGTAACCCGTCCGGAGCGGTGCTGCTGTTGAACTCCAACAGCTACGGGCCGAATAAACCTTACCTTGCCAAGTACCGGCCGGGCCAGCACTATCCCCATCGCTGGTGGTTCCCAGAAAAGTACCGCGACCTGACGTTGCCCGGCTTTGCGGAGACGCTGGTGAACCCAGGAGCGTGGCTAGACAGATGGAGCTACTTCTACAACCGGACGTTGAATAGCCCACTGGGGTCCTCCAGCGCCCTGGTTTACTATCCTCAGGACTATGGACGGGGAGTCCCGCCCCCGGTAAACCCTGCTCCCATCGCCATCGCCCCGCCCGTTGATCTGCCGCCGATGACCCAGTTGACCGGCGGCCAAGTGCTCGGCAGCAGTGCGCAGGCGGCGGGGAGCCTGCAAAGCCCCAAGGATATGGCACTGGATGCCGAGGGCAACCTATACGTGGTAGATAGCGGGGCCGACCAGGTGATCAAGTTTGACGCAATGGGCAAGGTGCTGGCCCGAGTGGGCGGCCAGGGCAATGGTAACGGCGAGTTTTCGGAGCCCTGGGGGATCAGCGTGGACAAGCAGGGCAACGTCTACGTGGCAGACACCTGGAACCATCGGATCCAGAAGTTCGACGCGAACCTCCAGTTCATCACCGCATGGGGTGCCTTCGGCAACGCGGCGCCGGCTGACGGCTCCGGGTTCAACCCCGGCAACTTCTTCGGCCCCCGAGACGTGATAACCGACGATGCAGGCAACGTCTACGTGACCGATACCGGCAACAAGCGGGTAGTGAAGTTTTCCGCCGATGGTGCGCCGCTGGCGAGCTTTGGCCAGGGTGGTCCAGGTCGAGGGCAGTTCCATGAGCCCGTGGGCATTGCCAGAAACTCGAAGGGTGAGTTCTACGTGGCTGATACGTGGAACCGCCGGGTTCAACGGTTCGACAAGGACTTCCGCTACATGGACGAGTTTGCGGTGGTTGGTTGGACGGGCCAGAGCTTGCTGAACAAGCCGTACATTTCCATCGACGCCCAGGACAACGTGCTGGCCTCCGATCCGGAAAGTCACCGCATCATCCGGTATAGCGCCACGGGTGAAGTTCAGGCGGTGTACGGCCGGTTTGGGTCTGACCTGTCTTCCTTCAACGTGCCCGCCGCCGCAGTCGTCGACCCACAGGGGCGCATGTACGTTTCCGAATCGGGCAATAGCCGGGTGTTGCATTTCCCCACGTTGGGGAACTAGCGGCACGCGGCAGGGTCTTCTGTCCCCTCCGCTTTGAGGTCTCGAACCGTCAACCGCGCCGCATGGTGGGCACTGGCGGCCGTGATCTTGGCCGGCCTCGGCCAGCTCGGCTTCCAGGTGCAGGCGCCTGGTTTGGACGGCGCGCTCTTGTACGCGTTGGCCGGCCTGGCGTTTTGGCAGGCGTTGGGTGGCATAGCGCCACCGCCCGCCCTCTTGCCGCGCTGCGGCATGCCAACTCCGGCTAGCATAGCCAGCCAGCGGGTCTGGGCACTGGCCACGCTAACGGTGTTGGTGGTGGCGGCCGGCTTATTGGCGCAGGCCCTGGGCTGGACGCCGTTGCCCCTGCAGAGCTACATGGTGCTGGCGGCGCTGGCGTGGGTAGGCGTGGGTCTGCTGCTGGACGGTCCGGTTGCAGAGAGCAGGGCGGCGATCCAGGGCGCGTTACGCAGCATCACGAGGCGGCAATGGCTGGCGTTGGCAGGGATCCTCCTCCTTGCAGCGTGTCTGCGCTTCTACCACTTGGAGAGCCTACCCAGTGGCCTCTGGTACGACGAGGCGGCGATTGGGCTGGAAGCGCAGCAGATCATCACCGAGGCCAATACCCGGCCACTTTACGCAACGAGCACAACATCGCCGGCGGCGTACGTCTATCTGGTCGCCTTGGCAGAGCAGCTCTTTGGTCTGACAATATTCGCCGTGCGAGTGGCACCCGCGCTTGCGGGCGTGTTGGGTACGGCGCTGGCCTTTGCTGCGGGCCGTGCGCTCTGGGGAACGAGCGCAGGTCTGGCCGCTGCCGGACTGTTTGCGGTAGCGCGCTGGGATATCACTTTCAGCCGGCTGGGGATGCAAGGCGCCACAACTCCCATCCTGTTGCTTGCCGTGTGTGCGCTGGCCGTGACGGCGGTCCAGTCCGGACGCCAGGCAGCCTATGCGGCGCTCGGAGTCTGCCTTGGAGCATTGTTCTGGTTCTACTCCGCTAACTTTTTCTTCCCCGCGGTCTTGATTGTGGGACTAGCCGCGCTGGCGAAGCGTGACTGGCGGGCAGTGTACGCCCAGCGGAAGGGCCTAGCCGTAGCCGCAGCCGGGGCGCTGCTGATTGCAACGCCGGTATTTGCGGATGCGGCAGTTCGTCCCGAGGTGGTGTTAGACCGCGTCAACGTAGCCTCGATATTCGCGGAAGATCACCAGGATGGTCCGGTTCCCGCACTGCTGGAAAGCGCAGGCAAACACCTTCAGATGCTGCACGTACGCGGTGATAAGAACGGCCGTCACAATTTGCCCCATGCGCCCATGTTGGACTGGGCCACCGCAGTGCTCAGCGCGCTGGGCGCGGTGGCGTCGATCCGTTGGATCCGGGACCCTCGCAGCGCGCTGTTGCTGGCGTGGCCGGTGGTGATGCTCCTGCCCGGCGTGCTCTCCCTCTCCTTTGAAGCGCCCCAGGGGCTCCGGAGTATCGGCGCGCTGCCCGGCGCGCTGCTGCTGGCGGTACAGGGGCTGCGCGCGCTGGGACAGCTATTGAGCCACTATCTCCGCCCATCGCACCTAGCCGCGGCGGGCGCGGCCGGCTTGGGTATGATCACGCTGCTCAACGCGGGAACCTACTTTGGGTTGCAGGCCAACGACCCGGTGGTATGGAAAGAACATTCGATGGCACAGACGATCATTGGCCGGTATTTAGGATCGGACGCGGCGGCGGGCGCCCAGACGTTGGTGTCGGTTCATTACACGAAGTACCCCACCGTTGAGTTCTTGGCGCGCCATTCCTACGATGAGTTCGACGCCGCGTTGCATCTACCGCTCGCAGACAGCGTAGACACCACGATCTTTCTTGCGCCGGAGGAAATCGCAGAATTCGAGCGGATAGCAACGTACTATCCCCAAGCAGGCTGTACCGGAGTGCGTTACCGTCCGGTAACCGACGCCGTACTCTATGAGTGCACGATAACGGCTGAAGCGCAACGGGCGGTCCAGGGCCTAGCGGCCCGGCTAGAAGGAGCGGATGGGACGGATAAAGCACAATCCGGACTGAGCGGAGATCTCACGGCGCTCACGGCCGCGGTAGCGCCGTCGCAACGCACCGTGGTCGCAGGGAGCCTCCTGGCGCCGGAATTCGGGCGCTACCACGTCTGGCTTGCTGGGCCAGAGGGTATACAGGGGACGCTTGATGAGCGGCCGCTAAGCGGTAGTGGATCGACGGCAAGCGGGATAGTACTGTCGCAGGGGCTCCACGCGCTCCGCATCACCGGCACCGCGGCGAAGGTGGCCGCATCCAAGCTCTATTGGGCACCGCCAAACGGACCAGAGACGGTGGTACCGCGGGAAAACCTGTTCCACGCACCGGTGGCTCCCTATGGGTTAACCGGGGTGTACCGCTCCGGCAACCAATGGGAAGGGCCGCCGGCGCTCATCCGGCAGGATACGTCGCCCTGGGTCTACTTTCACGTACCGCCGCTGGAATTCCCCTTTACCGTTGAGTGGAGCGGTAGCATCTACATACCGGTAAAAGGTGAGTACCGTTTTCCACTGGAGGCGCTGAGCTACGCAAGAGTGGAAATAGGCGACCAGTTTGTGGAAGAAGTAAAGCAAGGAGCGCAGGTTGCCCACTCCGCCCAGTTAGATGCAGGATGGTATCCAATACACATACGCTACTTGGCAGCTGATGGGTATGCGCACGTGTACTTACGTTGGCAACCACCGGGGCAGCCGGTTTCGCTGATTCCCGCCCGCTATCTTTATCCGGAGTAATGAAGGCATGACGGCGGTAGTGATCGATGTTGCGTAGCAAGCGAGTATGGGTTGGCTTCTTGGTGACCGCGGTGTTCCTAGCGCTGCTGTTGCGCCAAGTGGACCTGGCCAGAATGCCCGCGCTATTGCTGGGCACCAATTACGGGCTGTTAGCGCCGGCCTTGGTGGCCTATTTTGTGGCGGTATGGTGGCGCACAGCGCGCTGGCAGCGACTGATGGCCTCGTTCTCACCACTGAGCGCGCGGCAATTGTTCCGCTTTGTGGTCATCGGCTATATGGCGAACGACCTGCTGCCATTGCGGCTAGGTGAAGTGATGCGAGCGTACTTGATTGGTGAACGGCACAGGATCGACAAGGCGGCAGTGCTAGGCACAGTGGCGCTGGAGCGCATTTCCGACGGCCTAGTACTTGTGGCCTTGATGGCCGCTGTAGCTGTGATTGCGCCCATACCGAGCTGGGTGGGAGGCGTGTTGTGGGGCATGGCCGCGCTGTTTGTGGTTGCTTTTGCCATGCTCACCGTGATCGCTTTGGCGCGGGACACGGCGCTGCGCTGGTTGGGTGGGTTCATCGCCAGACTGCCGGGGCGGGTACGTCCCCTGGCGGCCAGCGTCGTCCACGGCGGTGTGGAGGGACTGTCCGCGCTGCGCAGCGCCCGCCGTCTCAGCGCGGTGGGGTTCTATACGCTTCTGGCATGGCTGACCGAGGCTGTCGTGTTTTACGCGGTGGGGCTGGCGTTGGGCGTGGATGTCCCGATAGCGGCGCACTTACTGGCGATGAGCGCGGCGAACCTGGCCACCACATTGCCGTCTTCGCAGGCGGGGATCGGCCCCTTCGAGTATTTCTGTGCGCAGGCGTTGGTTGTCTTCGGAGTGGATGTCTCAGTGGCCACCGCGTATGCCCTGCTGGTGCATGCAGTCCTGATCATACCGGTTGTGTTGCTGGGGCTAGGCTATCTCTGGCGGGAGCACCTGTCGCTGGGGCAGGTGGTGTCCGGAACCGAGGCCTTTTCGGTTGCTCCGCCATCAGGAGGGGAGTAGAGCGTCATGCGCTCTGTGGTGATCGGCGGTGGCGTGGCCGGCCTAGCGGCGGCAGACGAACTGCTGCGGTTGGGTCATCAAGTTGTCCTGCTGGAACAGGGCGACCGCGTGGGGGGGCAACTTCGCACCGTGGACATCCAGGGGACGCCACTGGAATGCTTCTACCATCACATCTTTACCAACGACACCATCGTGGCCGAGCTGATCGGGGAGCTGGGTTTCGGCGATCGATTGGAATGGGTGGCCTCCAAGGTGGGGTTCTTTGCGGAGGGGCGAGTCTGGGACTTTGTCACGCCGGCTGATTTACTGCGCTACGAACCGCTCCCGTTGGTCGACCGGATCCGTCTGGGGTTAGTGAGCCTTTACTTGCAGCGGCAACAGGACTGGCGACGCTTCGAGCCGTATACCGCGGAGGCTTGGCTGCAGCAATGGGCCGGGCATAACGCATACCGGGTGTTGTGGGAGCCGCTGCTGCAGGGGAAGTTTGGGACCGCGGCGTCGGAGATAGGCATGGCTTGGTTCCAATGGAAGATGCGGCTGCGCTTCGGCTCCCGTAAGGGGCTGGCGCGGGAGTACTTGGGCTATCTCAAGGGGAGCTTTGGGCAAGTATGGGGCGCGCTTGGGGAGCGGATTAAAGCGCAGGGTGCACACGTGTACACCCGTGCACGGGTACAACGAGTACGGGTTGCTGATGGCGCAGCGGTGGGAGTGGACGCGCTGCTACCGGAGGGTGAGGGAGAGCGTGCGGTAGGGCAAGGCGTGGCAGTCCAAGACGGGGGCAGTCTCACCTTCCCAGCGGACCGAGTGATCGCCACGATACCCGGCACGGTGCTGCAACGCTTGACGCCAGAGCTGCCGGCTTCCTATGTGCGGATGCTGGAGGGCACGCGCTATCAGGCCGTAATGTGCATGATCCTGGTGCTTAAACACCCCCTCAGTCACATCTACTGGCTGAACATTGCAGACCGCCGCATCCCCTTTGTGGCTGTGATTGAACAGACCAACCTGATCGGCCCGGAGCACTACGGTGGCAAGCACGTGGTCTATCTTTCCAACTACATCGCCAAGGATGCGGCACTGTACCAGATGTCCGATGAGGAAGTGTTTCGAACCTACCTGCCGCACCTGGCCAAGCTCAACGGCGCGTTCGACCCCAGCTGGATCGAGGAGTGGCACTTATTCCGGGAAGACGCGGCACAGCCCATCATCACCACTAACTATTCTGCCAAGATACCGCCCCTAGCCACGCCCATTGAGGGCCTCTTTATGGCGAACAACACCCAGGTCTACCCGGAGGACCGCGGCCAGAACTACAGCATCCGCATCGGCCGGGAGGTGGCGCGTCTCGCCGTGAGCAACAGTGTGGTTTGACGAGCGTGGGCGTCTGGCCTTATAGTTAGTTTCAGTCTCTACGAGGTGATTCACATTTACGCGATAGTCGAGTCCGGCGGCAAACAATATCGAGTGACGGAAGGCCAGACGTTGGACCTGGAGTTGCTGGAGGTCCCTGAGGGGGACTCGGTAGCGCTGGATCGGGTTCTGCTGGTCGAAAAAGACGGGGAGGTCACGGTCGGTAAGCCCTTTGTACCTGACGCCACGGTACTTGCCGAGGTGGTGGAGGAAGTAAAGGGCGACAAGATCATTGTGTTCAAATACAAGGCTAAGACCCGTTATCGGAAAAAGACCGGCCATCGTCAGCGATACAGCCGGGTACAGATAAAGAGCATCAACGCATAAATAGCGCAGGTTAACAGTTATGGCACATAAAAAGGGTGTAGGTAGCTCTCGGAACGGGCGCGACAGCAACTCCCAACGGCTGGGGGTGAAGCGGTACGACGGTCAAGCGATCCGCGCCGGGACGATCATCGTCCGGCAGCGCGGCACGCGCATCTTCCCGGGAGAGAACGTTGGGATGGGCCGCGACCATACGCTCTTCTCGCTCATCGACGGGAAGGTGAAGTTCGAGCGGATAAGAGGGGACCGCCGCAAGGCCAGCGTTTACGGAGTAGAGGCGGTTGCGGCATGAAAGAGAAGATCCATCCGGACTATATCGAGTCAACGGTCACTTGTCTCTGTGGCAATTCCTTCACCGTAGGCTCCACTCGGATCAATCTCAAGGTTGAGGTGTGCAGCCGCTGCCATCCGTTCTACACCGGGGAGCAGCGTATAATGGACACCGCCGGACGGGTAGAGCGCTTCAAGCGACGGTACAATATCAAAGACTAGCAGTGCAGCATACTTAAAAAGGCTGAGACGGTTGCCGCCTCAGCCTTTTTGCTTGCCGGAGGTAACCATGGCGGAGCGACGCTTTTACGGCGGCCAGGCGGTGATGGAGGGCGTGCTGATGCGCGGCGCGGCGCTCATTGCCGTGGCGGCGCGACGGCCGCGGGGCGACATTGTCCTGAAGGTGGAACCAGCCGGCCTCTGGAGCGGCAGCGTCTGGCGGCGAATCCCGCTTGTCCGCGGCGTCATCATCCTGGCGGAAACGTTTGCCCTAGGTATGCGGGCGCTGCAATGGTCGGCCAATGTTGCCGCAGAGCAGGAAGAGGACGAGATCTCCGGCAAACAGATGGCGGTGATCACCGTCGTCTCGTTGTTGGTGGCGGGGGTCATCTTCTTCGCCTCGCCGGCGGTGCTCGCCGGTCTCTTGGAGCAAACACTGCATCCGGTCTTGGTGCACGTGGTAGAAGGGACGGTCCGCATCGGGCTGTTGTTGGGCTACCTGTGGCTGATCGGGCGCATGGAGGACGTGGGCCGGCTCTTTGCCTACCACGGGGCGGAACACAAGACCATCCACGCCTATGAGGCGGGGGTGCCGCTCACCATCGAGGAAATCCAGAAGTTCAGCCCGGCCCATCCACGGTGCGGCACCAGCTTCCTGCTGGTGGTGATGGTGGTTTCCGTGGTGGTGTTTGCGTTCCTGGGGCAGCCGCCGCTGGAATGGCGGATAGTGTCACGGATTGTGCTTATCCCGTTGATCGCGGGGGTGAGCTACGAGATCCTGAAGTTCGGGGCGACCAACCTGGGCCAGGGCATCGTCTGGCTGACGGTGGCTCCGGGGCTGGCACTCCAGCGCTTCACCACCCGTGAGCCGGACGACAGTCAGGTGGAGGTGGCCTTGGCGTCCTTCCTGGCGTTACGTAACGCTGAGGAAGACACGCCGCCCGGCAGTCTGGGAGCGCCGGCGGAGATCAATGCCTAGGCGCACCTCTGCGCTCCCGGCCTCCGCGCTTCGGCTAGGCCTAGGACAAGCCGTTCGAGCCATGAGCCGAGCGGCACACCCTCCGCCAGGCTCAGGCTGAGTGGGCGGCGCTAAGGACCGCTGATTCAACAGGACGGCGCGGTAACTAAGCGGGCGCCCGCGTGTGCGACGCGGTGGGGGTTAGCTGCTGGATCTCGGCATCCAATTGGCGGCGGAAGACTCGCATGACCAACTCGACGCGCGGGAAGATGTACCAAACCGTCCCCAGAGCAAAGAAGGCGCCACTGAGCAGCCGTAACTCCCAGTTGCTCTCCCGCCACCCGAAGAGCTGCGTGAAACCGTCCACAGCCATGGGGAAGCTGTACGCGGCCAAAAGCCAGAAGGGGAGCGCGCCCAGCCTTCTTCTTAACATAATGTATGACATGCCGAAGAGGAAGCAGGAGCCGTAGATGGCGCTCATGCGGTGGCAGAGCGCCATCTGTTCGCCCCAGAGATAAAAGGAGCGGCTGGGCATTTGGTGACACTGGCTGCCGTAGGCCCAGAAGATGAGCTGAGCCGGGCCATGAAGCCCAAGCGCCTCTAGCGCCGGCGCGATCAAGACGGGGAGGGCAAAGAGTGCGCCCGCCGCGGCATTGACCAGCAGCAGCCAGTGATCGGCGCCCCAGCAGATGAGCCGGAGCATGCGCCGCTGAACCGTACGTTCAAAATCCGTCCGCTCGGGGGAGCTGTCCTGATGCGCAGGAGCAGAACGCGCTGCTGCCCGAACCATCGGTTCAGTCAGCCGTGGGGGAGCCGCTGTGCCAGCACCACCCGGGCCATGGCGGGGCCGAAGGGCCAGGAGAGCAGCAGTTGGCCGTCGTGCTCCACTACCGGGATGTCGTAGCGGAACCTATCGTACAGCGCCGTATCTTGGGTGATATCCACCGGCCGGACGGTAAAGCCCACTTCAGATTGCAGGGCACCAAGCACGGCGGCCGCCTCTTCGCAGAGGTGACAACCGGGCTTCATGTAGAGCGTGAGTTCTGGCATGGTCTTCTTCGGCAAGCTCAGTACATCCCCATCGGAAAACTTGAGACCGGCGCTTCAGCAGCAGCAGCACGGCTGCCGGTTAGGGTCCGGCGCCGGGTGCGGTCAACGGGCGAGGGCTTTCGGCTTCCTGACGGTCAATCGGCGTGCCAACTGCGGCCACCAGTTCATTGATCTCATGCTGGAAATCAACAAAGTGGTCCGCCATACCTCCGAGCCGCACCTGGTTACCGGTCACCTGCATCCATAAGCGCCGCCGGGCGAGCCAGAACGTCACTAACACCGCGGGGATGAAGAGCGCGGATGCGAGCCATATCCAGACCGCGCCCGGGTCGTTACGGGCTACTACGCCGGTGAAAAAGCGGGTTCCCTCAAAGGTAAACAGCAGATCGCCCTGCTGGACTGACTGACCGGGCTCTAGGCGCATGACAAAGTCCGGCTGCTGTTTGGCCGCAGTGCCTTGGAAGCCCATGATGGCAAGCTTGGGGATTTGCCCACCGGTGATAAAGGTGCCGCCAACAATGTTGCTGGTGGTGTTGCCTTCGGTGAGCGCCACCACTGTGCTGATGTCGGTAGTGGGCACGTTGAGCATCTCGAAGGGCACATTGCCGAAAGCCTGGCTGAGGAGCATGGTCTCAGAGTAGACGACCTGGTCCAGTCTGGTATCTTCGATCTTCAGTTGAATAGTGGGGCCAAAGGAGTTCTGGTGAAACCGGAAGCCGCCGTAGTCCATGGGCGTGTTCACCCGGATGGGGCCGCGCGCCACCTCCTCACCGCCCTTATAAATAATGAGGTTGCTGTAATAATCTTTGGGCCGGCCGTCTTCGTAGTAGTCTACGTGAAAGCCGTCGTTGTACACCTGCATTTGCTCCGGGTTATAGACCGAGTAGATGGGCTGGGACATGCCGTCCGGGATGATTAAAAAGCGCTGATAGCCGAGCAGATTGGTCATGAGGCCGCCAAAGAGAAAGAAGAGCAAGCCCAAGTGTGAGGCAAAGGTGCAGTACTTGGCCCACCCGTACTTATCGGCGTAGATGTGGGTGCGATCGGGGCTTGGCGTGATGGTGACCGCGAAACGCTGGGCCCTTAGGTTGCGCACCAGCTCATCGATGCCACCGGGCAGTTCGAATTCAGCGCGGTACTTGGCAGTGCGGAGAAAGCCCTCGTTTATGGTTGGCTTGGCCTTGATGGTCGACTGGTAGATAGCAGGGAAGCGGTTGAGCGTGCAGACGGTGATCGCCACGAACAGCAGGATTAGGAGCGACCGGAACCAGACCGCGTGGAAGACGTCGAAGAGGCCAAGCAAGAAGAAGAGATTGGTCAGCGAGCCATAAGTTGGCCGGGCCTCAGTTTCGATCCAAGCAGCAAACTCATCGGGGAAGCTAAGGAGCTCCTGAGGGACTTGCTTGATGACCACTCCCAGGGAGAAGGCGAACGCGAGCAAGAGGATAAGGACGAGCGCAAATCTGACCGAGGTGAAGAGGCGCCAGAAATACCGCACCACCGGCACCTGAGCGGGCAGGCGCGTCCAGTGGAGTACCGAGGGGACAGCGGTCACGACGGGGTTAGTCCAAGGCCTGGGCTATCCGCCGTTCGATGGCGGATTTGTTCAGCGCTCCGACGTGAAAGCCGGAGATATTACCCTCTTTATCTATGAAGAAGCTGGTGGGGAGAGACTGAACACCGAAGAGTTGACTCATCTCACCTGAGATATCCATGACGATGGGGAAAGTCAGGTTGTACTGTTGTACAAAGCGGCTCACCGGTTCCGGCGCTTCTTGAAGGTTCACCGCGAGGATCTGGACCCCGTCGTCCTTACGCTCCTGGTACAGGCGCTCCATATCGGGCATCTCCGAGCGGCAGGGGGGGCACCAAGTGGCCCAGAAGTTCACCATAACGGTCTGGCCTTTGATGTCCTTTAGGGACAGGGTCTGACCGTCTAACGTGCGCACGGTGAAATCCGGCGCGGGGTCCCCGGAGGTGAACCGATAGATACTGTTAGCCCGGACGGCGGAAGGGTCAGGAGCGTTTGGCGCATCAGCGATGAGCAATCGGATGCCGATGGAGACCGCAGCGAGCCCCAGGATGAGCAGGATCCACAGCGCCAGGGGAGGCGCGCTCCTTGCCGCGGGAAGCGGCTCTTCCGGGCTATTCTCAGACTCGTCGGAGGGGGGAGGGGAGAAGCGCTGCTCGTCGTCAATTGTCACTGGCTTGCCTGCTGAACTGCGGGCTTAAGTGGGGGCTCGGCCACAAAGCGGATGATTTCGTCGCCCCACGTGTAGTCAACCAGATAGATCGTATCGGAATCGGCGTTCTTTGTATAGTAGTTCCGTTCGTTGGGTGTCATTACGCCAATGAGCACGGTGTGGGTCACACCACTCTTCAGAGTAATGGCTACCTCTATATTCGGCGGAGCCAAGCCATATTCCTGTAGCTGCACTGGTGATGGACGGTCACTGAAGAGCTGTCGATTGGCCCCCGGTCCACTTAGGAGCAGCCGGATGCCGGTGATTCGTGGTAGGTCCACCTCCCCTAAAGAGGGGTCGGGAAAGCGCCACTCCTCGGTCTGCGGGTCCTCGATAACAACTACTGACTTGCCTTGGTACTGAAGGTCAAGCTTCACGATGTTGTCCATGTCAAACTGATACACTTGCGGGGGTTTGGGGGCCGGCGGCGCCGGTTTATTGAGCACGAAGTTGTAGGCGTAACCACCCAGAATAATGAGTAGCAGCAGCAGTATCCCGGTAGCCCTGAAGTTCATCATGGTCGGTTAGCCTGCTGCTTCCAACATTATCGTCTGCGCCACCAAGCAATGCCGCCAGCAAACAAGATGCCAAGCGGCCACAGCAGCCCGGTGGTCCAGAGGATGAAGGTCCACGCTCGCTGGGTAACGTCCAAGCGGCGGAACTCCGGCGGTTTGGGCCGAATGGAGATGAGCTCTTCCTGCTGAGTAAGCCAGTTGGCGGTGTTGAGGATAAGGTCGCCGTTCCCCAGCGAGTAAAAGAACTCATTGGTGGCGAAGTCGGAGTCGGCAAAGACAACCATGCGTGTCGGGAACGCCGCGGCGCCGGGATCCGGCGCGACGCCAGCGGCTGGGCGTTCCGGACGCTCGCCAATGGGTTTGTTGCCTAGGACCACCAACCCCAAGGGCCATGGGCCCACTTCATCCACTCCCGAGTTATACGCGATTTCCTGAGGGTTGGTTTCCAAAAAGCTCTGAATGCTTGTGATGTTCACCACAAACAGCTGCACGTGGTACTGGTCTTCCTCTGGCACGTTGATGTCCAGCCCGGTTGCGCCTGGGAAGAAGGTTGCGGCGGAATCACGCGTGATGGGGGTGAAGAGCTGTTGATTGCCTCTGGTGACGGGGACGGTAAAGTCTTGGGGCACAAAAGACCCCTCGTCTACCACGACACCGCTCTTCACCTCGATGCCCCAGCGCTTCAAGACATCTCGCATTTCAGGCAACACGTTAGGGTCCAGCAGGAACAGCGCTTTCCCGCCACCGTCAAGGTAGGCGTTCAGCGCGTCCAGCTCGGCCGCGAGCCAGGGACGCTGGGGCGAGGCAATGACCAGCAGGGAGGCATCGTCGGGGATGCGCTGCTCGGCTGGCAGGTTGAGCACGTTGACGTCATAGTTGTCGGCGATGAGCCCTTCTCGTACGAACTGGTAGCTCTTTTCGTCCGCGGCCAGGATATCGCGCTCAGCATGCCCGGTGACAAAGTAGACCTTTAGCTGCTCAGTCCCGGTAACGCTGAGGATGGCGCCGGTGAAGTCCTGCTCAGTGAGGCCGAATACCTGCTTGCGCCGGTCACCGGATTCGAAAACCAGGGCGCCGTAATCCCGGATCTCGTACTGGCGGGCCACGCCAGGCTTTTCGTCCGGGTCTACAAACTCAAAGGATAGCTGGTCAGTCTGGAAACGGTACTCGGTGAGACGGTTGCGGGCGATCCCTTGGCCTGCCTGCATAACGGGTTCCTTGTTGAAGAACCCGGTGACCTTCACGGGCTGCTGGAGGCCCTTCAACACCGTGACCGTTTGCCGCGCCAGGGTGTACTGGCCTCCGGCGGTGACGTCGAAACGGGCACGGTTCTGAGACGTGATGAGGTTCGCAATAATGGCGATGCCCAAGAACGCGAGCACCATCACGATGGCATTGGTGCCGTACCTGCTCTGGCGAGACATCACGCCCTGTTTGACCTCGCTATAGGCGCCAACAAAGAAGAGCACAAACAGCACCGCGGCTACCGCCACCAGCGCTTGGACCACGACGCGCAGTTCCGGGAGCAGCACAAACACCAAGAGGGCAGCTAACAGCGAGAGGAGCGCCAGCGCCACCAACGGCAGGCTATAGGAGGCGAGGATGCCCCGAAGCGACGTAATGCCGGAGAGACGTGTGCTCATCAGCGCCACCTCCGCGTCTCAAGGGAGCGGACGGTCATGAACAGCGCAATGATGATGAAGGATAGGAAGAAGACGACCGCCTGGGAGTCGATGACGCCGCGTACCATTTCCGAATAGCGATTGCCAAGGGAAACGTATTCTAGGATATCCCGAATCTGGGGAATGTTCTCTGCGAGACTGCTGGCGGTGTTGACCAACCAAAAGGCGAGGGATATCCCCAGGCCTACCACGGCCGCAACGATCTGGTTGCTGCTGAGCGAGGACGCAAAGAGCCCCACGGCCAAGAAACATCCGCCCAGCAGGAAGAGTGCAAGGTACCCTGTCGCGATGGGACCTAGGTCCGGGTCTGCGAACATGATAAGGATCAGCGGATAGTAGAGGGTCATTGCCAGCATGATGACAAAGATAACCAGTGACGAAAGGTACTTGCCCAGCACAATCTCTTCTTCCCTAATGGGCGCAGTGAGCAGAAGCTCCAGGCTGCCCAGCTTCTGCTCCTCTGCCAGCAGGCGCATGGTGAGGAGCGGCGCCAACAGCAGCACCACGAAGCTGGCGGGGCCAAAGAAGCCATCCATGCGGGCCAGTTGGAAGATATTGAGGTCTTGGGCGAAGAAGAAACCGCTCAGCGCCAAGAAGACCGCTGCGATGATATACGCCATAGGGGACGCAAAGTACGTCTTGACCTCCTTGGCAGCAATGGTCAGGGCGTTACGCATCCGCGGGCGCTTCCTCGTGAGTGGTTAGCCGGAGGAAGACGTCCTCCAGGCTCATGCCAATGGCTTGCATCTCAAACAGATCCCATTTGCGCTGGGTAACCGCCGCAGCCAACTGGGGGCGGGCGTCCCGGCCTAGGCGGCACACCACTTGGTAGCGGTAGACGCCCTGCGCGCCGGTGGGTTCGGCTTCGACGGTATGAACGCCGCCGACAGCCTTCAGCACGGCGGACACCTCTCGGGAAGGGCCGCGCACCAGCATGCGCACCCGCTCCGGGCCGCCCAGAAGAGATGAGAGGTTTTCCGGCGTGTCCATCGCCACCACCTGGCCCTCGTTGATGATCACTACTCGTTGGCACACCATGTTCACTTCGGGCAGGATGTGGCTGCTCAGGATAATCGTGTGGTCTTGTCCCAGTTCTTTGATGAGCTGACGGGTCTCCACCACCTGGATGGGGTCGATACCAATGGTGGGCTCATCCAGCACCAGTACGTCCGGTTCGTGGATGATGGCTTGGGCGATGCCCACGCGCTGGCGGTAGCCCTTAGAGAGTTTGCCAATTAGCGTGTCCGCGTACTCCTCCAGACGGAGACGGCCGATCGCATCTTCTACCCGATCGCGCCTGCGGGGGTTTCGTAGCGCGTGGAGGCTGGCCTGGTAGTCCAGGTAGGCGCGGACCGACATGTCGGTGTAGAGCGGCACGGTCTCCGGAAGATAGCCGATGTGCTTGCGGGCCTCCAGGGACTGGGAGAAGATGTCGTAGCCGGCCACAGTGACGGCGCCACTGCTGGGCGGCATGAAGCCGGTGATGATACGCATGGTGGTGGTCTTGCCGGCGCCGTTGGGGCCCAGGAAGCCCAAGATCTCACCCTTGGGTACGCTGAAATTGACGTCTTCCACTGCGAGGAAGTCGCCATAGCGTTTACTTACATGTTGGACTTCGATCATTGACTGGCGTTAGGTGTGGGAGTGGAGCACATTAGCCAAGTATACCAGGCATGAGCTACGAGGGACAAGACACGGGTACGCGGTCATTGCGAGGAGCCTACAACCTGGCAATCAGGGATGGGGTCGCCACCCTGTCGCAGAGAAGCCCCGCCGCACCGGGTTGCTGCGCTCGCAATGACTGGATGTGACCATCCCCCGCGCCCCCTTCCTGTCAGGAAGAGGGGTTGCACCCCTCTAGACTTCCACGCCGCCACTCGATCATAGCGAGGAGCAAAGCAACGAAGCAATCTGGGGTGGGACTGCGCACCGTAGCAGGCAGTACCCCGCCTTACCAGATTGCTTCGCTACACTCGCAATGACCGGAGGGAGGTTAGCCGAGGCCGGCCAGGGCTTCGGTGATCTTGTCGTAGTTGACGGCTTCGGTAGGGGCTACTACCTCCTGATAACGTACGGCGCCATCCTTGTCGATGACATAGACAGCGCGCTGGCAGGTGGTGTAGCCCGCCATGCCGGCGAAGTTCTCAATGGCAATGCCGTACTGCTGGACCACCGTGCGCTGGTTATCGCTAAGGAGAGGAAAGTTGAGGCTGTTGACGTCAGCCCAGCCCTTCTGGGCGAAGGGGGAGTCCACGGTAATGCCGATGACTTGGGCGTTGGCCTGGTTAAGCATGGCCTCGCTATCGCGGAAGGTGCAGGCCTCGGTGTTGCAGCCGCCGGTGAAGGCGCCGGGGAAGAAGGCAAGCACCACGTTCTTGCCGGCGAACTCCTTGAGGGAGCGCGGCTTGCGGTCAGTGTCCATAAGGGTGAAGTCCGGGGCTGCCTGCCCCACGTCTACTGGCATGAAACACCTCTGGTGCGAAAGTTAGCGCCCTTGCGGGCAGCGTGTCTCTTCTATTGTAGGGGGAAAGACGACAGGGGGAAAGAGGACGGGGGAACGGGGGGACTGGGGGGGCAGCTGGGCAGGTGGTGATTACGAGGAGAAAGCGACGTGGCAATGACGGCGGGGGCGCACACACGGTGGAGTGAGGCGTTCCTGCGGGCGCTTTTGTTGCGGCGGGCGGTTGCTGGTAGACTGACAGCGACCAGAAAAAGGAGGCTAACAATGATCTTGATTACGGGCGGCATGGGCTACCTGGGGCTGCACACCGCGCGCTATCTGCTGGATGCGGGGGAGGACGTGGTGATCACGCGCTACAGCACTTGGCGAGAGCCCAGCTTTATTAAGGACGAGTTCGGGAAGCGGGTGCTGCTGGAAAAAGTAGACGTGACCAGCCCCAACGACGTGATGCGGGCGGTGCGGGCCCATAAGGTGACGGGGATTGTGCATATGGCGGTGCCAGCGCTGGGGGGGCTGACCCCCGCGGAGGAGTACCGGGTAAACACGGTGGGGCTGCTGAACGTACTGGACGCGGCGGCCAACTCCGACGTGAAGCGGGTGTCGCTTGCCAGCTCGGTGGCGGTGTACTCCAGCGTGCCGGAGGGGCCGTTCCACGAGGATATCCCGCTGCCGATGACGTCGAAGAGCGGGACGGAGACCTTCAAGAAGGGGTTCGAGGTGCACGCGAACTACGTTGCGGACCGCACCGGGCTGGACGTGGCGCTGCTGCGAATCAACGTGAACTTCGGGCCGCTGTACCACAGCATGTCGCAGTCGAACAGCCGTATCTGCCACGCGGCGGCGCGGGGCACCGAGCCGGATTACACCGGCTCTGCAACGGGGCAGCCCTACGAGGAAGACGGCATGGACATGCACTACGTCAAGAACACCGCGTACGCCATCAGTCTGCTGCAGTTGGCGGATAAGCTGCCGCATCGGACCTACAACATCGGGGCGGGCCGCCGGGTGACGTTCAAAGAGCTGGTGGCGGCGGTGAAGCTGGCGGCGCCGGACGCGAAGGTGACCCTGCCGCCGGGGCACCGGCCCGACGCCAGCGGAGGACGGGTGCCGCTGGGGCTTTCGAATTACATGACCATCGACCGGCTGGTGGAGGACCTCGGCTACTCAGCGCCCTACAGCGTGGAGCAGGGAATTGCCGAGTATATCGGGTGGCTGCGGGAGAATCCGTATTAGGGAAGACCCTCCTGGTTATAGGCGTATGAGTGGAGTCGGCTTATGCATGGCGTGGGCCGACTCCCTCTATTCCTCCACCAGAAGGGAAGGAGTGGGTTGCCTCACCGGACTACTAACAGTCAGTACAACACCCTTTTATGCTTGCTATAATCAACATTAAGTGCAACATGAAAGCGGTGGTGGCGTTTATGGTGATGGGTGGCCGCCCCGGCATGGGCAACCTCAGCGCGAGCGAAATACGTTGCGGACTGTAGCGCGGCGGGGTTGACCGCGTTAGTAAGTAGTGAGGAATGGTGAGCAAGGCGTCGTGATCTCGGCTGAGCTCGAAGAACGACGCAGCACGGTAATCGAGGGCATCGATGACGATAACCGAGGCGGTGCGGGACTTTCTGGACAATCTGGCAGAGAAAAACCGCTCGCAGAACACCAGCGCCACGTATCGGTATGCCTTGGAGCGCTTCCTGGCGTTCCTAGCAGCAGCGGACGGCGTGGCGCCGGAGGCGCCGCTTTCAGCGTTGGGGCCGGACCAGGTGCGGCGGTTCGGGCTGGACCTGTACCGCAACAAGCTCTCGGCGTCGACCCGCTCTACTTACCTAGTGGTACTGCGGAACTGGTTCCGCTACCTCTCCAAACGCCCGGATCTGCCAGAGGGATCGCCGGTGAACCCGGATCTCATCGAGCTGCCGAAAAACCCGCGTGCCGTGCCTAATCCGGACGAGCGTTTACCTATTATATTAAATGATCTCCCCCCTGCGCCCGACGAGTGGCGGGAGCTGATCCGAAGCCGGGACCAGGCGATCCTGGAGACATTGTTCTGCACTCAGCTCCGGGTGAGCGAGCTGGTGTCGCTAAACCGCCATTCCATCGACTGGGGCCAGGGCATCGCCATCGTGACCGGCAAGGGGCGCAAGGCCCGCACGGTGTTCTTCTCCCCAAAGGCGCTCGAGGCTATCGACGGCTATCTCTCGGCGCGGAGTGACAGCTATCTGCCGCTGTTCATCCACCATGACCGGGCGCATAAAGCGAAAGGCGGCCGGGACCGGGACGGCGATGCGATGCGGCTAACCCGACAGTCGGTGGAGGGCTTGGTGCGGCGGTATGCGCGGCTGGCCGGGGTAGATGCCACGCCCCACAGCTTCCGGCATTACGGCGCTACGGAGCTACTACGGAACGGGGCGGACATCCGGACGGTGCAGGAGCTGCTGGGGCACGCCTCGGTGCAGACCACGATGATTTATACGCACGTGAGCCCGCGGCGGTTGCAGCAGGAGTGGCGCCGGTTCCATCCGGCGGCGGGCGGCGGCGAGCCGGAGCGGTGACGGGAAGGTGATAGGGAGAGGAAAGGCTGCCGATCTGGTACGAGGGCACGGTCTGTGAGTATACTCACCGCAGCGTTAAACAACAGGAGGCATAGATGCAGCTCAGGCGAATTGTGACAGGCCACGACGAGCAGGGACGCTCGATGGCGACGGTGGATGAAGTGGTACAGGACCTGAAGAACACCCGGCCGGGGGTGACCTGGGCGCCGGTGTGGGTCACCGAGGGGTTCCCGGTGGACAACGACGACGAGACGGACGGCGGCAAGCGGGACGTAGCCACCTTCCTGCCCAATGGCACGGTGTTCCGGGTGGTAGAGATTCTCCCCGGTTCGGCGCGGCGCAATCATCGGACCGATTCCATTGATTATGGCATCGTGATTGCGGGTAAGCTGGACATGGAGCTAGACAACGAGACGGTGCACCTGAATGCAGGCGACGTGGTGGTGCAGCGTGGGACCATCCACAACTGGGCCAACAACAGCAACGAGCCGTGCATAATGGCGTTCGTGCTCATCGATGCGAAGCCGGCGACGGCGGCGGGCCAGACGCTACACGCGGAGGGGTAGCCGCCAGGCATGGCTGCTCTCCACTCAAGGGGTGCTGACGGTCGCTCCCCTCCCTGCGCCAAGCTCAGGGCTAGTGGAGAGCGGGCCGGTAAAGGAACCAGCGGCCTTGTCAGCATCCTACCGCGGACGCTAGGGTGGCGCAGTTTACGCGCCGGTAGCAGTGACGGAGAAAATGACTGACTCCACTGATTTGAGCCCCTTCTCGGACGAGAAGCTGCGAGCGCTGGCAGGCGTGGCCGCGGCGGCGGCGCTCCGGAGCCACAGCGCGCTGTGGGACGCCGCGACGGCGGCGGCAGCGGCAGGTGCGAGCTGGGAGGAGCTGTTGCAGGCGGTGGACATCGGGGCGCAGACAGCGCAGGATGCGGTGCGGTCGGAGAGCCTACCGACGGTGCGGGAAGTGTGGGCGCGCCAAGGGGCGCGGGAGCGCTGGCAGTTGACGAGCGAGGGATAGCAGACAAAGGGAAGCCTCACTGACTCGCGAAAGTCCGAGCGGGCACCGGCGGTCATGTGGTGGCGAGTAGGTAAAGAACGTTCTAGAGGGGGTGAACCATGCTGGTACTACAGGTGACGTTTCACGTGAAGCCGGAAGCGCTGGACGCGTTCTTGGCGGCGGGTTATGAAGACTCTCGGGACTCCGTGGCGAACGAGCCGGGCTGCCACCAGTTCACGGTCATCCAGGACAACGAGGACCCGAACCAGGTGACCTTCTTTGAGGTGTATACCGACGAGGCGGCGTTAGATGCGCACCGGCAGACACCACACTTCAAGAAGTACGCCGAGACCACACAGGGGATGCCGGACGGGCCGATTGTGCGCCGGTTTGGGAAGAGCTTGGCGCCCGCGGACGATTGGTGGCAGCGGTAAAGCTCATTGCCGCTGCAAGTTGCTCCGTGAACGGATGAACAGCGCCGCGGGCGGAGCGTCATTGCGAGGAGTAGAGCGACGAAGCAATCTGGGGTGGGGCTGCGCCTCTACAGTGGCACGCACCATCCCCCTGGCCCCCTTCCTAACAGGAAGGGGGAACTAAAGTAGATTTGTTTATGGAGGCACATCCTCCATACCTCCTGCCAGTGGGGTTGCACCCCTCTGGACTCCCCGCTTGCAAGCGCTGGGGGACACCCACTGCGCCGCCGCCGATGGGGCCGCGCACGGTAGAGGGCGGCACCCCGCCCGGATTGCTTCGCTGCACTCGCAATGACGAGTGGGGTTGCACCCCTCTGGACTCCCCGCTTGCGATGACGGGTGGGAGGGGTCAGCTTAGGGCGATGCGTCTTGAGGTGTGCTCCTGCGGGCGGGAGCGGGCCTGCGGCCGTTGCGGCGGGCGACGGCGTAGGCGGCGAAGCGAGGTTCCAGATGGTGCGGGATACGTCCGGTGAGGACGGTTCCCTCCTCCGTGTGTTTCTCGGCGAGGACCTGGCCGTAGCGCCGGAAGAGGTGCAGCAGCTTGGGCGCGCTGTAGGGGATGCGCACGGTAACCGCAGCCATGTCCTCGCCCAGCTTCTCGGTGATCTTGTCCAGTAGGTGGCGCAGCCCCCAGCCCTTCTCGGCGGAGACCACCACAGCCTCCCTATCGCCCTCCATGGGGATAGTGATGTCTTCAGCTATAGCCGTCATGGCCGTGGTCGTCCCGCCAGGCAGGTACTGGGTGGCCAGGTCGACCTTGTTGGCCAGGTACAGTACAGGGCGGTCGATTACGCCCAGTTCTCCCAGCACCTGTTCCACGGTTTCCACCTGCTCCTGGGCCTTCTGGTGGCTTATGTCAAATACGTGGAGGAGCAGCGCGGCTTCAGTCAGCTCCTCCAGAGTGGCGCGAAAGGCGGCCACCAGGTTGGTGGGGAGCTTTTGGATGAAACCCACGGTGTCGGTGAGCAGGATCTCCCGCTGGCTGGGAAGCTTGATCCTGCGAGTGGTGGGGTCCAGAGTGGCGAACAGTTTGTCCTCCGCCAGAACATCAGCGCCGGCGATGGCGTTCATCAGGGTGGACTTGCCGGCGTTGGTGTAGCCCACCAGGGCCACCACGGGCACACCCTGCACCGAGCGGCGGCGGCGATACAGGGAGCGATGGCGCCGCACGTCAGCTAGATCGACCTTCAGGCGCTCGATGCGGTTGCGGATAAGGCGACGGTCGGTCTCGATCTGGGTCTCGCCAGGGCCGCGGGTGCCGATGCCGCCGCCGAGTCGTTCCAGATGGCTCCACTGGCCAGCGAGGCGGGGGAGCAGGTACTGGTATTGGGCCAACTCCACCTGGAGGCGGCCCTCCCGGGTATGGGCGCGGCCAGCGAAGATGTCCAGGATGACCGCAGCGCGATCGAGGACCTTCACCTTAAGGGCGTTTTCCAGATTGCGCTGCTGGGTGGGCGAAAGCTCGTCGTCGAACAGGACGAGGTTGGCTTGGTGCTGCTCCAGGCCTTCGGTGACCTCGCGGAGCTTGCCTTTGCCCAGGTAGTGGGACGGCGAGGGCGCTTCCCTACTCTGGGTGTAGACCGCGGCCACCTGCGCGCCAGCGGTACCTGCGAGCAGCGCCAACTCGTCTAGTGAGTCGTGGACGCTGAAACGGACGTTTCGCCCGCCGCTGTCCAGTCCAACCAGGAGCGCTCGCTCAGGTGGTGTGGTGGTGGAGTAGGTCTGGGTGGTGGTTATATCATCGCTCGGTGATGTAGTTGTGCTCTCATGGTACGGAGCGGCGGGGCCGGTGTAAAGCGGACTGTGGGATACTCCCCGACCGCTAAGGGGTTGCATGGCCGGGTAAGGGTCCCGGTTAGAGAACGAGCCCGATCCCCTGGCGGAAGCGGGTTGCCCCACCGTTGGCGGGATGCCTTACGTAGCGGCAGGGCAATCCGAGGGCGGCTAAGGCCGCTTCCGCTTTTTTGCCCAGCGCAACCGTCGTGTTGGGCTTGATTATGTTAACTATCTCCCCTAGCAGGGGGCCGAAGGCCCGCACCTCCGCGGCCGTGGGCGTGCGGTTGGACATGGGTTCGCCGGGCTTGTGGGTGTGCAGCGGCACCGCATTCCAGGTGAAAATACGCGGCCGGTGCAGGGCAAGGGCACCCCAGAAGAGGGTGGCGGTCTGCTCGCTGTAGGGACCGTGGTGGCTGGTCTGCCGCCCGCCGAAGGTGAACAGCGGCGATGTGAGCAGGAGCTGCTCGCTGACCAGAGGCACGCCGGAAAAGCGCCCGCCCCGGTAGCCAATGGCCTCGCCCACCACGAGCAGGTCCGGCCGGCGCGCCCAGGAGCGCAGATACGCCCGCAGGTTGGCGCGGCGGGTGGCGGCGGCGTGCGGCAGGTCGTAGGCAGGATCGGTGTCGCGGTAGGGGTTGAAGAGACGATCGGTGCTGGGGACGATGAAGAGCTGCGCCGCCAAGAGGTCCCAGAGGTGGGTGAATCCCACCCAGTCCACCGCTTCTTCGCTCATTGCCGGCCCCTTAAGATTATGGAACCGCCCCATTCACCCGCCCTTTCATGCCCGCCAGCTTTCGACAAGCTCAGGAAGCGCGGTAAGGACGAGCCGCTATTGCGGGAGACGGCGCATGCTATCCCGCAGCCACATCTCCACCATGGCCACGTAGACACCACCCTGGCTGACGCCGAGGCCAACCCCCGCCATCTCCTCCGGGGGCACGGCCAACGTGATGCCGTTGCGGTGGAGGAAGGCGAGAGTGAGGGCGATAGCGGTCTGGGTGTTGGCTTTGGCGAAGGGTTTGCCGCGGACCAGCTCAAAGAGGAGGTAGGCGGTGAGCCACACGATGTCGCCGCGCTGGTCTCGGGCGGCGGACATGGCCCGGTCCAGGATGGACTTGAGGCGGGGTTCATCCACGGCGCCCGGTTCACCCTGGCCGAGGCGCTGCATGAGCTGACGGTGGAAGGCCACCGCCAGATCGACGTCGGGGTAGGCCAGGTTGGGTTCACTCACTGAGTTGCTCCAAGGCAGGACGGTGCTGTTCGATTACGGCGTCCAGAGACCGCTCCCATTCGATAGAGAACCAGGGCGCCACGCCGATGGGCTGGAGGAAGATTCCCTCGTCGGTGGGGACAATCTCCATCTGGACGCCCGGCTCCAGGTTGTAGCGCTGGGCTAGCCGTTTTGGGATGATGAGCGCCAGTCCGCTGCCGCTCTTGAAAAGTTTGCCTGGCATTGTGGTGTCCTTGGTGTTGATTTGGGATCATCGCCGAAGCGGGGTTTTTCCCCTACTTGACTTGCCAGTTTTCGAGGCGGCGCATGGCCTCTTCGATACGGTCGTCCGGGGTGGTAAGCGCAATGCGGATGTAGCCTTCGCCGTTGGGGCCGTAGCTGAGGCCAGGAGTGACCACCACGCCGGTGTCGTCCAGCAGGCGGGCGGCAAAAGGGATGCTCAGCTCGTCGGTGGGGATCTTGGCCCAGACGAAGAAGCTGGCCTTGGGCACCTGAAGCGGGAAGCCCAGCTTTTGAAGGACGGTCACTACCCGGTCACGGCGGTGCTGGAGCACCGCGGAGCTGTGCTTGGACGATTCGTCCGAGCCCCGCAGCGCAGTCATGCCCATGTACTGGATGGCCTGGGGGATGCCAGAGTCCAGGTTGGTCTTCACGCGCAACAGCGCGTTGATGATCTCCGCGTTGCCCACGGCCATGCCAATGCGCCAGCCGGTCATGTTGAAGGTCTTGCTGAGGGAGTGGAACTCGATGCCCACGTCCCGGGCGCCCTTGGCCTGCATGAAGCTGGCAGGGCGATAGCCGTCGAAAGCCACCTCGGTGTACGGGGCGTCATGCAGAACGGCGACGTCATACTTCTTGGCCCAGGCCACGGTGCGCTCGAAGAAATCGACCTCTGCGGTGGCGGCAGTGGGGTTGTTAGGGTAGTTAATCCAAAGCACCTTAGCCTTGCGCGCCACATCCTCCGGGATGGCGTCGTAGTCGATGAGGTAGCCGCTATCTTCGACGACGGGGACGTAGTAGCTCTCACCACCGGCGAACATGGTGCCCACGGAGTAGACGGGGTAGCCTGGGTCAGGCACGATGGCGATATCGCCGGGGTCGATGAAGCAGAGGGCGATGTGGCCGATGCCGTCCTTGGAGCCGATGAGTCCGAGGACCTCCTTGTCGGGGTCGAACACGACGCCGAAACGACGCTCGTACCACTCGGCCACGGCCTGGCGGAATTCCGGGAGGCTGTCCGATTCCGGGTAGCGGTGGTTAGCCGGGACCTGGGATGCCTCCCACATGCTGTCGAGGATGTACTGTGGCGTGGGCAGGTCCGGATCGCCGATGCCGAGGGAGATAACGTCCACCCCCGCGGCTCGCTTCTCCATGATCTTGCGGCTGATCTCGAAGAAGAGATAGGGCGGGAGTTTGCTGATACGGTTGGCCAGGTTCATGGGCGCTCCTAAAGCAGTGACGGATATAGATATAGACAGTAGGGTACGTTACGCAGGCGTGGGGGTGTTGTCAAGAGTTCGGTGGGGATAGTCTATTCAAGCACTCCATCCCAGGCAGACTGGAGAACGCCCTAGTTGCATGCTCGGGTGAGCCTAGTCCATAGGGAGGGTGTCTAGGGCTGTGTTATAATACTGCCCAAACCTAACCTCTCAAATGGAGCAATGGAGCGATGGATATCTTGCCAGAGATTGAAATCAGCCCCGAAATCATTCCGGCGCTCCAGCTTCTCTTAACGGTGATCATCGCCTATAGCGCGGCCGTTTGGTTGGCGCTGGTGGGCTGGACGTACCAGGATATCCGGCGCCGCACCCACAGCTGGGTAGGCATTCTGTTTTCGGCGCTGGTGGTGCTGCTGTTCGGTCTTCCCGGGATGATTCTCTACATCATGCTGCGGCCGCCGGAGACACTGGCGGTGGAATACGAGCGCAAGTTGGAGGAAACTGCCATCCTCCACGACTTAGAAAATGAACGGGCCTGCCCCACCTGCAAGCGAGACATCGACGAGGACTTTGTTATCTGCCCGCACTGCACCACGGAGTTGAAGCGCGCCTGCTCCGGCTGCGAGCGGGCGGTCAAGGCCCATTGGCAGGCGTGTCCCTATTGCACCATGTCACTGCTGGCCCCGGAGCTGCCAGAGCCGAGCGCGCCTGCGCCGGAGCCGAGCGCGCCTGCGGAAGAAGAGGCGTATCAAGAGTCTCCAGCGCGGACATAGCGGGGAGACGATCCAACCCCTAGCCCTTCTTTCAGCTCTTTCTTCTCAAGTAAGGGTTGCGCTATTTCTTGCGGAAGACGCGCAGTTGAGGCTGCTCGGCAAGCTTAGGCCACCGTCATTTGTTCGAGCCTAAGGCTACATCCCTGCGAAGTGGTGGTCTAAGGTGCTTTCTGATGGGGACGTGCCCTAATCCAGGCGGGCGAGGTTGAGCCGCTGTTCCACCAGCTCCCGGACCACGGGCACTTTGGCGGTCTGCCGGAAGCGGAGGCCGTCCACCAGACCTGAGAGTTGCTCCACCGTGGCAATGGCGTCGCCAGCAACCTTGAGGATGGGGACGCCCAGGTCCTCCGCGCGGTAGACGACGGAGGTCTGGAGATAGCCCTCGCCGCAGAAGACGAGGCATCGCACGGGTGAGTCAAGCGCGGCCAGTTGAATGTCGGGCCTGTCGCTGCGACAGATGACGGCGCTGTAGGGGCGTGGCTGGAAGTAGCTCACCGCCGGGTCGGGAGCGTTAGCCCCCAGGATCAGGTGCTCAATGAGGCCCTCAGTCTGCTCCGGGAGGCAGAGGAATCCGGCGTCGAGGTGGCGGGCCAGCTCACCCACGGTGAAGCCCATCAGCGGGCGGGACTCCGGAATGACGCCCAGCAGCATACCGGCGGATTCGAGCGACGCAACGGTGTCGGCACGGAGCAGCATGGTCGTATCCGGCACCCCGTTCAGCACGACGCCGGCCAGCGCTTCTCCCAGCGGGCGCACCGCCTCGATGATGTCGGCGGCGGTGAGGCGCTGGCGGTAGCGCGCTACTACAACCACCTGGCCCTGAAGCGCCGCCGCAGCATCGGCAGCATCGGTCACAGGGTCAGAGACCTCAACGTAGCGGGTATCGGTGTCGTTTGTCGCGCTGGCACTGGCTGCACCGTGGGTTGCCGAGATGCCGAAGGTCGCGCGGATAAAGTCGGCGTCGGCCTCAGCGCTAGCACCGTCACCGATGCGGTGGTAGGCCGCGGTGCGCCCGCGGTCCAAGGTGTGCCGGAGGAGACCGGCAATGAGGGCGGTTTTGCCAGCGCCGCTCCGGTTGGGGGTGTCATCGATGCCGCAGAAGATGCGTGTGTTCACATTGCCTCACGATGAGTAATGAGCGCGCTAGATTGCCGCTTCACTAGCACTGCTTGGAATGACATAGGTCCCTAAAGAGTATAGATCACAGGGTGCGGCTCATGGTGTTGAGGGTCTTGGTGAGTTTGATCAGGCTGTCTAGGTTGTGGGCCGGCAGGAAGTAGTCACTGTGCGGGAGGGCGGCTCTGATGCCGGCACAAAGGGGCTGGTAGCTGGGGTTGCCCAGCAGCGGGTTGAGCCAGATGATGGCCTGGGTTTGCCGTTTGAGCGAGCGCATGGCTTTGTCCAGCAGCTCAACGTCGCCGCGGTCCCAGCCGTCGCTCATAACGATGACGACACTGCGGCGGTTGAGGTGGTTATGGGCGGTGTCGGCGGCGAACTGCCGGAGGCAGGTCCCGATGGTCGTGCCGCCTGACCAGTCATGCACGGACTGGGCAATGGCGTCCAGGCTCTCCTGGTAGCTGCGACGGCGCAAGAAGCCGGTGACCTCGGTGAGTCGGGTGCTAAAGACCCAGGCGTGGACGCCGGTCATCTCGTTTTCCAGGCCGTACATGAACTGGAGGAGGAAGCGGCTGTAGCGGTCCATGGAGCCGCTGACGTCGCAGAGCAGCGTGATGTTGAGCTTCCGCACTTTGCGCTGCTTGCGGGCCAGCTGCATGACCTCGCCGCCATAGCGCAGGCTGTGGCGGAAGCTGCGGCGCAGGTCGATCTGGGAGCCGTTGAAGCTGGATTTGGTGCGGCGGCTGAGCATGGTGGCGAGCTTGGGGGCCAGATGGTCGAGCACCCGGCGCAGCGCCGCTACGTCCGCCTCGGTATAGTCCTCAAAGTTCTTGGCGGCCAGCACCTCGTTGGGGCTGTAGGCTAGCGCGTCTGCGTCATTGCTGCTGCCGTCCCCATCTTCATCCGTCGCCTCTTCGGGGGTCTGGTAGCGCACCTGGTTCTGGGCGTAGGGATCATCCGGCACCGGGATATCGATACGAGTCTCGTCACCGGTCTGGCGGCTGCGGTTGATGCGACGGGCGTCCGCATTGGCGTCTAGGGGTTGCCAGAAGAGCTCGTAGAGGGACTCAAAGGCCTCCTCGTCCTCGTGGCTGGAGAGCAGGTTGCTTTTCAGGACGTTGTGGAAGTCAATCTTGTTGCTTATGTCAATATAGTCTAAGCTCCGGACGGCGTCGATGATGCGGCCGGCAGTGACGTTGGGGATGACGGTGCGGAGGGCGCGACAGAAAGCGAGGAGGTTGTCCTGGAAGTCGCGGCGCTGCGCGCCGCCCACGCCGCGCAGCAGCTCGTGGGAGGGGGAGAAGACGGAGGGCTTGGTGGTGGGTTGCGGCAAGTTCACCGTAGCTCTCCCCAAGATGCCCGGATGCATGATCGGCGGCGTGACGGGGCGCGCCTCAGGCAAAGGCTGGTGATGGTGGTTCCGAGCCTGCGCCTGCCCGCCGTGGCGGATCGGAGGTAGGTCATCAAGGTACTACCGCGCTGGAGATAGCCGTTAGAAAGAGGTGCCCATGGCACGGGCTTCTTCTCCCAGGCCGAGCTGGGCCATCAGGTCGTCCAGAGTGTCCAGATTGAGGCGCTGGAGGTCTTCCTGGTACTTGAAGATACAGCCAAGGGTCTCGGCAACGATATTGCGGTCGAGACTATCGGCGTGGAGCGCCAGTAGGGCTGCGGCCCAGTCCAGGGTCTCGGCGATGCCGGGGCGCTTGGCGAAGTCCATGTCCCGCACGAGCTGCATGAAGCCGCAGATTTGTGCGGTGAGCTGGGGACGGATACCCGGCACCTTGGCCTCCACGATCTGCACCTCCCGCTCGAACGTGGGGTAGCTGAGCCACATGTAGAGGCAGCGGCGTTTCAGGGCGTCATGGATCTCGCGGGTGCGGTTGGAGGTGAGCACCACCAGCGGCGGGTGCTCAGCCCGGATGGTGCCAACCTCCGGGATGGTGATCTGGAAGTCGGAGAGCACCTCCAACAGGAAGGCCTCGAACTCTTCGTCGGCGCGGTCCACCTCATCGATGAGGAGTACGGGGGCCTTACCATCCGGGCTGACCAGGGCTTCCAGGAGCGGGCGCTTGATGAGATAGTCCTCACTGAAAATGGAGCGTTCCAGCGCTTCCCGCGACTCGTGGTTGCCCTCCTCCAGCTTGATGCGAAGCATTTGCTTGGCGTAGTTCCACTCGTAGAGGGCGTGGTTGGCGTCCAGGCCCTCGTAGCACTGGAGGCGGATAAGGCGGGTGCCCAAGACGTTGGTAAGCACCTTGGCCACCTCGGTCTTGCCCACACCTGCCTCGCCCTCCAGGAAGAGGGGTTTGTGGAGATTGGCGCCCAGGAAGATCGTGGTGGCGAGGGCGCGGTCGGCGAAGTAGAGCTCGTTGCCCAGGGCTTCCTGAACAGATTCGATGGAGTCTAGCATTGTGGGAACCATGCCATAGATTGCGTTCACCCTTCCCTTAAGCTTGAGAAGCTCACGACAGCGCTCCCCTCAAGGGAGAGCGTCGTTCCTGCGCTGTCTAACTATGGGGAACCTCTCGTCAGTTTGGATCGAGCTGCCCGCTTACTACCTTGGGACACAGCCCACCACTCGGAGGTGGATGGCTGCGTGCCTTGGGCCAGCGAGCTAGCTCTGGATTCCGCCTTTAACCAGCCGCTCATAAAAGGAGCGGGGCACGCCCCGCTCGCCGTTCGCAATCGGCGCTACTCAGGCCTTGGCAGGGAGCACCGGCTCCACGAAGACGTCCATGATGCCGCCGCAGATCTTGTCCGGGCCGTCAATGGGTTCGGTAAGGTCGACGGTGACGGTGCGGGGCTGGCCGTCCTCCAGCGATTCCATCGCGGCGCTCCAGACCTCGGCCTCGCCACAGCCGCCGCCGATGGTGCCCTGGATCGCTCCATCCTTGGTGATGAGCATCTTGGCACTGGTCTTGCGGGGCGTGGAGCCGCGGGTGGTGACCACCGTGGCGAGGGCGAAGGGTTCGCCCTGCTTAAGCTGGACGGCGATCTGCTGGTACAAGTCTTGCATGGATATGTCCCCCCTTCAGGACGCCTTTAGCATAGCAAAGCGGGGCGGGGCGCTGCAAGTTTGGCTCTGCCCTGCGGTAGTATGCCCATCCCCGTCATTACGAGGAGCCTGCGACGTGGCAATCTGGGGTGGGGTGGCGCGCTGCTGAACTCCTGCGATTCGGGGCTACGCGTCAATAGTGACCAGGACCATCCCCCTAGCCCCCTTCCTGAGAGGAAGGGGGCTAGTAAAGAGAAGAAGTGTATAGAGGCATATCCTCCATACCTCCTGCCAGAGGGGAGGCACCCCTCTGGACTCCCCGCCTGCCCGCCGCCGCCCCAGATTGCTTCGCTGCGGCTCGCAATGACAGGAAGAGGAGGGCCGATTATCTTGAGCAGTGCCACCCAAGCGTAGTCTCGTCACCACTGTCCCACATGTATTGAACGAGTACGATTCATTGACACGCCAAAACTGGCCCCCATATACTCCGTTGGTACCTCTGCTTCATGACACTACACAGGTTGCACCTTGAGCGAACAACACACCGAACAGGCTGATATGCCCCCCGGCCAGTGGGCTTGCATGGACTGTGGCAATAGGGCCGCATTTCAGGTAGTGCATTACGACGTGAGCAGGCTCGACCAGACGGGCGACGGCCCCACCTATTCCGGTGGCAGAGCCGGCGAGGACGTAAACGCCAATTCGATTCTCCAGGTGGTGTGCGAGGCCTGCCAGAGCGCACGCGTGGGATGGGCGTATCGGGCGGACGACGGTCAGGACGTGCAGGTGCCCGGCCGGTGGGTCCGGAATGCTGACGCCGCGTCTGAGGGGCTGCCCCCGCTGGGCGACAGCGTGGAGGAGATAGCGCTTTCACTTGGGGTACCGGAGCAGACCGGGTCCGACGGAAGCCTGCAGTGGGACGTGGAGAACCTGGTTGCCGGAACGCGCATACTGGTGGGCTTTATACAAGAACGCCGCACCGCCTCCGTGTACGTGCGCCGTGAGAACGCTTTTGTGGGCTACACCGCCCTTGAACCGGTCACCAGCATTCTCAACGACCTGGATGAGGGCGAAGTTCAGTTCATCTCCGATTACGGCGGGCAACGCATGCGCATGTCCGTCACCGCTGAGGGCGTCTTTTTCCTCAGGGCGGAGACCTCCGGCTAGTTGTTGTTGCTGAACTCTTCCACAAACCCCGCTCACTTGACGCCTCACCAGGCGTGCACATTCCCAACCACACTGTAAAACGTTGGTATCGCGCGTCGGACAGGGTTTTGCCAGTCTAGGAACCACCTTTGGCGTTCTAGGCATCCGAGATTTTCGCTGGTATTGGCTGGCAACGGTCTCTTACTACATCGGGTTCTTCACGGAAATACTTGCCCGCGGCTGGCTGGCGTATGAACTGACACAGTCCGCCGTCCTGCTGGGAGTCGTGGTGGTCACCCAGGGTGTTCCCCAAGCCCTCCTTGCGGTGCTGGGCGGAGTGCTGGCGGACCGGGTGAAGAAGCGAACGCTCATCATGTGCGCCCAGGGGGTGCTGACACTCTCAGCCATTACGCTGGCGGTGCTGGTGGTCACGGGCGTCATTGCCTACTGGCAGCTCGTAGCGCTGTCCCTGGTGGCCGGAGTCTCGATTGGATTGTCGCTACCGGCGCGGCTGGCCTTCGTGTCAGAACTGGTGCCCGGGGATCGCTTTGTTCGGGCCTACAGCCTGTATTACGTGGCTAATAACACCATGCGCGTGGGCGGGCCCGCTGTTGGCGGCATCGTCACCGCCTTCCTGGGTATTGGCGTCACGTTTCTGCTGATCGCGGTGGCCCATGGCATCTGCTTCTTCCTGCTCCTGGCCGCGCGCCTTAGCGAGGCGGAGCGTCCGCCGCAAGTCCGCCCCATCTTGAGAGATCTGGCAGAGACCTTTGCCTTTGCATCCCGGACCCCCGTGATCCTTCTCTTGATGCTCACGGAGTTGGGCATCGTGTTCTTTGTGTTCTCCTCAATAAACTTAATGCCGGTGTTTGCGAGCGCCGTCTTCAATGCCGGCCCCGCTGGGCTGGGCACGTTGCTTTCAGCAGTAGGCGTGGGCGGCCTCATAGGGTCGGTCTTTGTGGCCGCCATCGGCGGCACCCGGCGCAAGTCCCTTTTGCTCCTGTCCGCCGGCGTCTTCCAGGGCATGATGCTGTTTCTGCTGGCGGGCGCGCCGGCGCTGCAGCTTGCGGCCCTAGCGGCGGGGCTAGTGGGCTTCGGCAACGCGATCTACGTCACGATAAACAGCACCATGTTCCAGTTGAACTCGCCGCCAGAGATGCGGGGCCGGGTTACCAGCCTCTACCTCTTGGGACAGGCGTTCCAGCCCATAGGGGTGGCGCCGCTGAGTGTGCTGGCGGACAGTGTGGGCATACAGATTGCCGTGGCGGGCGCCGGCGGCATCCTCATCTGTTTCATGATCGGGATCAGCCTCGGGTTTCCCAATTTCCGGCGCCTCCAGGTCTGAGGTGATGCGCTGAGCTATGCCGCGGCAGGCGGCGGCTAACAGCGCGATAGTCCAAACGCTTAGAAGAGCGCAGGGCGGCCCACCGTGCAGAACCCGCCCCGGATGCCGACCCCGCGACCCCGGATTGCTGAGCTGCGCTCGCAATGACGGAGGGGTGAGTGGACGGAGAGTGGACATTGAAGTGGGGGGATGCGTAGAATGCGCTTGCTGGCGCACGCCGCCAGCGTTTTCGCGTGAGCCTTATCGGCAGTGGGGGTGCTGTTGAGCCAGCGTTCAGAACTGCTTTCCCGGCATCAAATCCTTTCGCTCTACCTGCCGTCGATGGTGCTGGCCCTAGGGTCCAGCATGGTGGCGCCGGTGATCCCGGTATACGCCAAGAGCTTTGACGTGGCGCTGAGCACTGCGGCGCTGGTGTTCGTGGCATACAACATGGGGGCGCTGGCGGCCACCTTCCCCGCGGGCTACCTCATTGACCGGATTGGGCGGCGGCCGGTGCTGCTGTCCGGCCCGCTGCTGGAGGCGCTGGCGGCGTTGATGACGCCCTTTGCAGGGTCGTTTACCCTGCTGCTGTTCTGGCGGTTCCTCTCCGGCGCGGCAAATCAGACGTGGCAGCAGTCCCGGCTGGCGGTCATTGCGGACACGGCCCACGAGCGGGAGCGGGCGCGCCAGGTACAGTGGATGCTGGGAGTAGCCCGCGCCGGCCAGCTTTTGGGGCCGGCGGTGGGCGGCTTGCTTTCCGCAGCATTTGGGATTGCCGTCCCCTTCCTACTGCACGCGGGCCTGATGGTGCTCATCGTGCTGCCCAGCTTCTGGATCATCCAGGAGTCGGCGCCGGATCGGCAGCGAAGCAGCACGGGGGCAACGACCCCCACGCCCGCAGGGGCCGGCGGCTGGCGGCCGGTGCTAACGTACCTGTTCACCTTCCAGATGATGACCTTCCTCGTGATCCAGTTCATGGCCACCATGTGCCGGGGCGGGCAGGAGCATGGGTCGTTGAACTTGTACGCGGTGTACGCTTACGGGCTGGGGCCCGCGGAGCTGGGGTTGTTGAGCACGGCCGCGGTGGCGTTCGGGCTGCCGGTGCCCTTCCTCATCGGTTACTTGATGGACCGCTTCGGCCGCCGGGCCATCATCACCCCCGGGTTCACACTCTACGCGCTCGCGCTGATACTGATGGCGTTCACCGGCTTCCTGTCATCGCCGGTGATAGTGTTCCTGGTGAGCTACATGCTAGTGCAGGCGACCATGGGCACCACGGGCGGGACGATGCAGGTGCTGGGGACAGACCTGGCCCCGCGCTTTGCCCGGGGGCGGTTTTTCGCCATCTGGCGGGGCATCGCACAGCTTGGCTCGGCGCTGAGTCCGGGGGTTTTTGCGCTGATTGCGGACCGCGTAAGCCCCGGCGTGGGGTTCGTCTACCTGGCGGGATGCGCCATGGTGGTGGCGATTGGGGTGGGAGCAGTGCTGGGGAACACGCTGAAGCAGGTGGAAGCGCGGGAAGCGGAGGTGAAACTAGAGGCAGAAGGGGAGCGAGAGGCGACGGAGGGTTCCTAGCGGCAGCGCCCGCGATTGCCGCCAGTGCTCACCCCTGCCACGGCGGTCTCGGCTAGTTCCAGCGCTGCCAAGGCGGCTTCCGGCGTTGCGGCAAAGGACGTTGTTCCGCCCGCTCGGTATTGCTCATGCTGCCCCCAGTCAGCCGGTATGAAGCAGAAAGTCAGACACCGTGCGGGAAAACTCTTCGGGCCGCATGATCATCGTGAAGTGGCCGGAGTTGGCCATCACGTAGAGCCAGGAGTTCGGGATGAGCTCGATGAAGCGGACGCCGCGGTCCAGTGGCGCCACTCGGTTGTGCTTGGCCCATATCATCAGCGTAGGCGCCGTGATCGCCTCCAACTGGGCATCGTCGTAGTAGACGCCGCCGCGGGCCGCCATCCAGGCTTGGCTCGTCTGGTAGGCATCCAACGCGCCGGGCTGTTGAAGCAGATCGAAACGGTAGCGGACCTCGTCTTCCGGGATGGGGAAGTCGTCGGTTAGGCAGGTGCGAACGAAACCACGCACCATATCGAGGGACACGTCCTGCGAGGGCAGATAAGGGCGCACCGCAGCGTTCTGCTCCGATGCGCCTCGGGTACCCAAGCCGGCGTTAACGACCAGCTTCCGCACCAGATCCGGCCGCTGAATGGTGACGCCCAGCACGGTGCCGCCGCCCTGCGCGTTACCCACCAAGTGGACGGGCGCAATGCCCAGCGCTTCGATGAAACCGATGACGTGGGCGTTGCGGTCATCCTGGGTGTAGCCGTAAGTCTGGGGCGACGGCTTGTCGGAACGCCCGCTGCCGATGAGATCGGGCGCGTAGACGGTGAAGTGCTGCGCGAGCAATGGCATGCAGGTCGACCAGTTGGCCTGGGAGTCGGTGCCGGGACCGCCACCATGCACCAGCACCACCGGCTCACCCGAACCAGCGGTGAGGTAGTGGGTTTGCCGGCCGTCTATTGCGATAAATTGACTGTCCATGAGCTGCCCCTCCAATTAATCTTGAAATTGATTGAAATTGAATAGCTGCTGTCACACTACGCGTTCAGTGTGAGAAAGAACAGCGCCACCCCAAGAGGGTCATGTGGGGCTGGACGCGCCTACACAGCCGCGGGGGATGGTTTAGCCCGCACCGGTGTGCCCATACTGCCGTCGAGCATGCGCACCTGCAACGACAGGGTGGCCGCCACCAGGGCCAGGACGGCGGCGGCGGTGAAGGCCATGGCGTAATCGCCGGTGACGGTGCGCACCACGCCGCTGAGATAGGCGGAGCTGGCGGACCCCAACTGATGTACCAGCATAATCCAGCCGTACACGCTCCCGATAGAGCGCCGGCCGTAGATGTCGGCGATGAGGGAAGCGACCGGCGGGCCGGTGGCAATCCAGCTCACACCATAGAGTACGGAAAAGACCAGCAGCCCCGGTAGATCGCTAACAAAGGGCAGCATAAAGAGCGAGACGGCCCGGGTGCAGAACACCACGGCAACGATCATCTGCCGGTTGAACCGGTCGGAGCACCAGCCGGCGAAGGTGGTGCCGAGGAGGTTCATGACGCCCATGACCCCCACCGCCACCGCGGCGCTCACCTCCGGGATCCCCCGGTCGATGGCATAGGGCAACAAGTGGGTGCCGATAAGGCCGCTATCGGTAGCCCCGCAGATCACGTAGCTCACGGCGATCAACCAGAAGGGCGCCGTCCGGATCACCCGGAGCATGGACATCGTGGTCTCGAGCGGGGCGGCAGGAGCAGGAGCAGGCGCGGGTGTGGGCGTGGGCGCGGGCGTGGGCGTGGCAGCGGCAGAGGCGGGGGCGTCGCCAACCGTTGCCTTTGCATACCCTGGCAGGCCCAGCTCCTCCGGCCCGTCCTTTACCAGACGTAGGACCGCGGGCAGCACGACGAACGCCATCACCGCGGCCAGAACAAGCAGTGCGGCGCGCCAGCCAATGAGCACGATGAACCCCATAGTCATGGGCATCACCGCGGCCTGGCCTGAGGAAGAGGCTGCGGTCAGTAGGCCCATGACCAGCCCGCGCTTGTCGGAAAACCAGCGGGTAGCAACGGTGGCGCTGAGCGCGCCCACCATACCCCCTGTGCCGAAGCCCACGGTAACGCCCCAGAAGAGATTAAGCTGCCACAGGCTCTGGATGTGCGCCGTGGCGGTCACCCCCAAACAGGTGAGGCCAAGGCACAGCAGCATGATGCGCCGGGGGCCGAACTGGTCCAGCAATCGTCCGCAGATGGGGGCAGCGATGCCGTAAAACAGCAGACCAAGGGCCGCGGCAAAGGCCACGGATGCCCTATCCCAACCGAACTCCTGCTCCAGCGGATGGATCAGCGCGGCGGGCGAGGCGCGGATGCCGGAGCTAACCAGAATGGCACAGAAAGTGACCGCAACAACTACCCACCCGTAATAGATACGCGGGGCCGCCCGAGTTGCCCTTCCGCCTGCGGGATCCGTCGTCACACCTGCTCCACTATGCCCGGACTAACGGAGAGTGTTTTGGGACGCCGGATGAACCAGTACAGGAGGCAGGAGCCGGCGTAGAAGCAGGCGAAGGGGACCAGGGCATAGGTGTAGGAGCGGGTGCGGTCGAAGACCCAACCGGCAAAGGTAGGCGAGGGCAGCGCAATGGGGCTGTACACCATGGACAGGGTGCCTCGGAGCGTGGCGAAACGGGCGCGGCCGAAAAAATGGCCGAGGAGCGACCAACCGGAGAGGTTGCCGCTCTCCGCCACGGCAAACAGCAGCACGAAGGCGGCGCCGGTCCAGACGCTGCCCTCCGGTCCGAAGATGAGGGACAAGGCCGCAGCGATGCCCGCCAGGCACGCCACGGACGCCACGCGGTTGAGGGACCAGCGATCGCCTAGCCAACCGCCTGCAATCCGGAAGGGCAGCTGGGCAAGGGCTGAGAGGCCCACCAGCAACGCCGCGGTGGGCTCGTCAATGCCCTTCCACACCATGAGCGGCACCATGTGCACCTGGAGCGCCAGTTTGGAGAACATCCGCAGGCCCATAGCCACCGCCAAGTGCCAGAACGCGGCGGTATGCAACGCTTCGCGCACGGTGAAGTCTTCCCGCACCGCGGCGGGCGGCGGGCCAATGGTTGCGGCACTTGCGGTAGCCGCGCTCAGTGGCTTGCGGGGCGGGTCGCCATCCCGCTGCAGCCCCATAGACTCCGGGGTGTTCCGTAGGAAGAAAGTGAGGGGGATGAGCACCAACGGAAACAATATGCCGGATAGCACCGCTGCGTGCCGCCAACTCAGGTTGTAGACCACCAGCGCAATAAGGGGGGTGATGACCGCGCCACCCAACTCCGACCCCACCAAGCCGAGAGTGATGGCGGTGGCCCGGCGGCGCACGAACCACTGGTTGATAATGGCCATGAAGGGGTGGTGCACCCCGGCGGACATACCCAGCGCCAGCACTCCCACGAAAACCACCACAAAGCTGACAAAATCTCGAGTGAACGCGAGCAGCACAAATCCCAGACCGGCCACCAAGCCGCCGATGCGCACCATGCTCCTGGGTCCCAACTTGTCGACTAACATGCCGAGCAGCGGCCCGTCGATGCCACTCTCCAGCGTGCGCAAGGTGAACGCCAGGGAGAGCGCAGCCCGGCTCAGGCCAAGGTCCCGCCCTACCGGAAGGAAGTAGACGGCCATGCCGGTGGAGTAGAATCCGCCGCTCAGTGCGTGGCACACGAACGCGATGATGACGATCCACCAGCCGTAGAACAGACCCCTGAGGCCGCGTTTGGCTGAGACGAAAGCGCTAGGAGTAGGCAGTGCGTTCATGTTTTATGTCAACTTTTATGGGGAGGCGTTGCACGAATGCCGGAGGCGGCGGGCAACAAGGGTAACTCTAGCACCCGATCCGATCGCTGTCTATGCGGCCC
Source organism: Dehalococcoidia bacterium (assembly GCA_965261835.1). GTDB lineage: Bacteria > Chloroflexota > Dehalococcoidia > SHYD01 > SHYD01. Next base: position 1,845,202 of record OZ253478.1, read on the forward strand.
GCGGTCAGGCAGCATTCTGCCCCGCTCGCGGTGTGCCTAGCCGCAGGGTTCACTACGAGCGGAGACGTGCCCGGCAATCATTGACGCCTAGCCGACCTGCGTGTATAAATGCAGCAACTCACCCCTCTGCGTCGCGGTAGGAGTCGGCCATGTTCACACCACCCACAACCTGACGAGAGGCCACTCATGACTACCGGGGCGCTCGCACCCTACCGTGTCCTCGACCTCACAGGAGAGGCCGGCGCGCTCTGCGGCAAAATTCTAGCTGAGCTGGGGGCACAGGTAATCAAGATCGAGGCGCCAGCAGGCGACCCTACCCGCCGGCTCGGCCCGTTCAAGGACGACATCCCCCACCGAGAGGGGAGCTTGCGGTTCGCCAGCCTCAACGTGAACAAACGCGGGATCACCCTGGACGTGGAATCGGAAGAGGGCCGGCGTCTGTTCCTGGCGCTGATAGGGCGGGCGGACGCCCTGATCGAGGACCAGCGCCCGGGCTACTTGGACGGCCTGGGGTTGGGACACGAGACGCTCCTAGAGCGCAACCCGGGGCTGGTGCACGCCTCCATCACCGGCTTCGGGCTGAGCGGGCCCTACCGCGATTACAAGGCTCCGGATATGGTCACGGTGGCCATGGGCGGCATTCTCAACCTCAGCGGCGACCCCGCGCTACCGCCCTGCATGCCGCCGGAGACCCAGAGCTACTACGTGGCGTGCCTCCACGCGGCCTTCGGAACGCTGGCCGCACTATGCGGCCGCGCGGCAACCGGACGGGGACAATTGGTAGAGATTGCCGCGTATGACTGCCTGATGTGCCAGGAGCACCAAGTATCGCGCTACGGGCAGGACGGCCACATCATCCAACGAGAGGGCGCTCAGCACGGCGGAGCGGCCCCGGGCAAGGTGTTCCCAGCGCAGGACGGCTTCGTGCACGTGTTTGTGAGCACCACGTGGACGGAGTTCTTCCAGTGGATCGGCAGCCCGGCAGCGTTGGCGGGTGACGTTTGGCAGGAATCCCACTTCCGGCGGACTAACGTGGACGTTATCAACCCCTTCGTGGAGGCGTTCACAGCACAGTACTCTCGAGGCGGCCTGAGTACGGAAGGGCAGGCCCGTCACACGCCCATCGTGCCGGTGAACACCCCCGCGGACGTGGCGGAGGACTCGCACATGCATGACATCGGCTTCTTCTCCGAGGGGGAACACCCCTACCTCGGCGCAGGCATGTACGCCAGCGCGCCCTACCAAATGAGCCGGACGCCGCCGCAATTGTTCCGCACGGCGCCCACGCTGGGGCAGGACAACGCCGAGGTGTACGGCGAGCTGGGCTTAACATCGGCTGGCCTCGAAGCGCTGCGGGCCGCGGGGGTGATTTAGCGTGACTCAGATGCACGCACCGCCCCTGGGCGCTATCCGGATCATCGATTTCAGCCAGGTCATCGCCGGGCCGTATGGGATGCAGCTCATGGCCTACTTCGGGGCGGAGGTCATTAAGATCGAGACCAACTTGCGCCCCGATTCCTTTCGTTCCACCGGCTACGGCGTCCATCCGGTCAGCATCAACCAGTCCCGCGCCTTCGCCGAGTTCAACCGCAACAAGCACTCAGTCTCGGTGAACATGAGCGCTTCCGACGGACGTGAGGTGGTGAAGCGCCTCATAGCCATTAGCGATGCGGTGGTGGAGAACTTCAGCTACGGCGTGCTGGAGCGCTGGGAGCTGGACTACCCCAACCTCCAGCGCATCAAGCCGGACATCATCTTGATGGGGGCCCAAGGCATGGGCCAGACCGGCTCCCACCGAGACTGGGTGACCTACGGCCCCAGCCTGCTCTCCTTCTCCGGACTGACCTCCATGTGGAACCACCCGGACCAGCCCGCGCCCGTGGGCAGCCAAGTGGCGCTGCCGGACTACGTGGTGTCGGTGCAGGGGGCGATCGCACTGCTGGCGGCGCTGGACCACCGCCGCCGCACCGGCGAGGGGCAGTTCATTGGCCTAGCGCAGGTGGCCGGTGCGGCCAGTTTGCTACCCACCACCTTCCTGGACTATTTCATCAACCACCGGGTGCTGCCGCCGCAGGGCAACACCCATCCGGACTACGCCCCATACAGTGTCTACGCCTGCGCCGGAGACGACCGCTGGTGCGCAATTGCGGTGACCTCGGAGGAGGAGTGGGCGAGCTTCAAGCAGGCGCTGGGGGAGCCGGCCTGGACACAGGACACCCGGTTCGCCGACATGCCGTCCCGGGTACAGCACCGCGCCGCGCTGGACGAGCACGTCTCGGCATGGACCCGAGAGCGGGAACCCCACGCCGTGATGCGCACGCTCCAGGCCGCGGGAGTGCCGGCGGCGGCGGTGCAAAACGCGGCGGACATGTTCCACGACGAGCACCTGCGGGGCCGCGGCATGTTGTCGGAGGTGCAGCACCCGGAGATGCCGACCCTCACCTACCCCCACAACCCAGTGCACCTCAGCGAGACACCGGGCGAGTTGCGGCGGCATGCGCCGCTGCTGGGCCAGGACAACGCGTACGTGTTCGGGGAACTGCTGGGGATGGAGGCGGCTGAGATCGCCCATCTCACCGAGCGGGGCGTGTTGGCGTAGGAGAACGAGCTAGGGGACACCCCAGTTCTCCTGCCGGATGGCTCCCCGTTTCGAGACGACGCCCCAGAGGGGCTAGGATGCCCTAAACCACCTGACGGGATGGCAACCTACCATCTACGAACTCGCGCAACTCGTGCAACTCGCGCCCGACGCCGCACGCGGCTAGAAGTCCAGGGCGTCCATCATACGGCGCTTGTGGTAGCGGGGATCGCCCAAGTACTGGTAGAGACTGCGAGACATGATGATGTGGGGCACCAGCGGGTGCTGGCGGTCGGTGCCAACGCCGGCGTGGACCTCCAGGGAGTTAACGCAGGCCTTGAAGTAGCCCTCGCTGGCGGTGGCCTTGGCGAGGTGAACGCTGGATAGCGCGTCCTGGCCGGTATCCAGCTTCCAGAGCGCCTCGTAGGTGGTCCAGCGGGCGCCGTCCATGTTGAGCGAGAGCTCAATGACGTGGTCTTGCACCCGCTGGAAGCGGCCAATGGGTTGCCCAAAGACGACCCGGGTGCGAGTGTACTCCGCAGTGAACTCGAAGACCTCCTGGCAGCCGCCCACCTGATAGGCGCAGAGCACCGGCAGGGCGCGCTGGAACGCGCGCTCCAGCACCGGCCAGCCACCGCCCACCTCGCCGATGACCGCGCTGGCGGGCACCCGCACGTTTTCGAAGTTCAGCTCCCCTACCGCGGCCATGAAGCCGTCATGCTGATGGAAGGTGACGCCAGGCGCGCCCTTGTCCAGCAGGAGCAGCGTGACACCGCGGGCGGGATCGGCTTCCCGGCCAGTGCGGACGGCGCAGATCAGCTCGTCGGCGGCGTCCACGTCGTGTACAAAGAGCTTCACGCCGTTGAGCACATAATCGCCGTTGCTGCGAGTGGCGGCCATCTGCACCGTATCCGCGCCGAAGCGGGGCGCCGGGTCGGAGATGGCGAGGGTAACAATGCGTTGGCCGGCGGCCCAGGCGGGGAGCAGTTGCCGTTTTTGGTCGTCGCTGCCGCCCTCCAGGAGCACCAACGGGGCCAGAACTCCGGAGGAGAAGAAGGGGCCAACCACCGGGCCGCGGCCCAACTCTTCAAAGATCACGGCCGAGTCAGTGTAGCCGGTGTCGGCGCCGCCGTACTCGGAGGGGGTCATCATGCCGGTCCATCCGAGCGCGCTGGCCTTGCGCCAGAGGTCGGGCACATTACCCACGCCCTTGCGGCTGAGCTCGGTGATGACGTGGCTAGGAGCTTCCTTCTCCACAAACTCGGCGGCGGTGGTTTTCAGGAGCTGTTGGCGTTCAGTGAGCGAGAGATCCACGGTGTACCTCTGAGATAGCTGCTACAAGGAGCGTTGTTCTTTCCAGACCCACACTCACCCGGTTCCGTAATGGGCAGCGGGCACTCGCGCCCCCCGGCCAAAAGGCCTCGCCTCTCCGCGCGCGCCGTGTCTGCTAGACCATTTGGGGAGTGGCTTCCTGGGCGCTGCGGCCGAGGCCCATGCGACGGGAGATAATCACCCGGTCAGTGTCATGAGTGCCGCCGCCGTGGAGCGCGCCCAGGCCGTAGCGGGCGAAGACCTCGGTGCGGCCCTCGTTCAACTCCCACTTGGGGTCGGAGGTCAGCGAGAAGTAACCCAGTACTTCCTGGAGCCGCTCGGAGACTCGGAGACTGAACAGCCGGTGGTAGTGGGAAGACTGGACGCCCTCGTAGGACATGGGCTGGTGGGCGTGATGCTGCCAGAAGGTGCGCAGCCCCAGCAGGCGGTCTATCTGGTAGTCGGCCCACATCTCGGACAGCACGTCCCGCAGGTCCGGGTCTTTGCTCAGCGGCTTGCCATTGAACTCGGCGGTCTTGCAGTAGTCAAAGAACTCGTCAAGCACGTAGATCTTGCGCAGCGCGCCGGCGCCGCCGTGCTCATACTCGAGGTGGGTGTTGGCCACTTTCCAGCCGTTGTTCTCGCCGCCGATGAGATTGAACGCGGGCACCCGCACGTTGTCGAGAAACACCGCCTGCTTGGGGCCCACCGGAGACTCGCCTGCGCCGTGCACGGAGAAGAGCTCCAGGGGGTGCCAGGTGATGCCGTCGAGATCGGCGGGGATCATGAGCCAGCTCAGGTTCTGGTGGCGCGGCCCCAGCGGGTCAGTGTTCACGATGGTCCAGAGGTAGTCCACATCGTAGGCGCCGCCCACAAAGGTCTTCTGGCCGTTGATCACGTAGTCGTCTCCATCCTTCACTGCCTTAGTGGTGACAGTGGCGAGGTCGGAACCGCCCTGTGGTTCGGTGAGCAGTTGCCAGGTAACCCACTCGCCGCGCATGATGGGCGGCACAAAGGCCCGCTTCTGCTCCTCGGTGCCCCAGACCAGGATGGAGGGCGCCGCCAGGACACCGCCGGAGTTGTAGCAGGGAGGCAGCGGCGTCCGGAACTCATCGAGGGTGAGCTCCAGAATGACCGACTGATCGGCGGTGAGACCGCCGCCGCCGTACTCGGTGGGGAAGGTGGGGAAGAGCCAGCCGTTTTCACCGAGCTCCAGTGTCAGCTTTCGCCGCCAATCAAACTCCGCCCGGGTGTACTCGATGGGGTCGGCAGCGCGGGGCAGATCGGGGGGGATGTGCTCGGTGCACCAAGCCCGCACCTCTTCCTGGAACGCCTTCAGTTCAGGGTCTTTGTCGAAGTCCAGTTCAAAATTCACGATTGCCTCCTCCGGCGCGGTGGACATGCCAGCAATTGGTGACGGTGCGAGTATAGCGGACGCGCCGCTAGATGAGAAGCGAACGACCCGCTAGTCCTCTGGGTGACCAGATGGGTTTGTAGGGGCGAGGGCAGCCCAGCTATGATGAAATTCGGCGCTAAAGGATGCGGGACGGGTCCGAATGAGGGCCTCACGGATACGGAAGACCGCGGACGTAGCGGTTGATTGGACTGGCCGCGCTGCGCGGCCAGACAGGATGCATAACGATGACAAAGACCATCTACTTGGCCAATCCATATGGGTTTTCTGCCCAGCAGAAGGCACTGCTCCTGCCGTCAATAGTGTCGGCCTTGGAACAGCTTGGGATAGAAGTTTGGGAGCCGTTCGGTCGGAACAATCAGGGGGACTTCACGGAGGCAGGGTGGGCCTATCGGATTGGTCAAAGAGATTACCAAGACGTGGCGGCTTCGGATGCGATCTTCGCCGTAGTCAACGGGGTTCCCCCGGACGAGGGCGTGATGGTAGAGCTGGGGATGGCGATTGCGTTGGGGAAGCCCACATTCCTATTTCGAGATGACTTCCGCCGCGCTACCGATAGCGATCAGTATCCCCTGAATCTGATGCTGTTTACCGGTCTACCAGAGGTGGGCTGGCAGGACTACTTCTACACACTGGTGGAAGAGATAACCTCCCCAGACAAGGCGCTGGCACGATGGGCCAAGCGGCCATAGTGGCGGTGGGGAACAGCTGATAGAAAACGGCCCAGAGGAGTATCCTCTGGGCCGTTCAACGTAGCGCGCGGTGACGGTCAGGGTTGGATTTGCACCGTCTTGTGCAGCTCCACCCCCACGTCCACTAGCGGCAACTGCGGCGGTGGGAGCATGGTTGCGCCCGCCTCTTCCTGCTGAGCGGCCTCCTGGTAAATGGCCTCGAGCTCGCTCAGCCGGGGGTTAAAGCGCATGTGGTTGCGGGAACGCTCCGGGTCCCGGAACATGCGGCCGTGGCTCTGGGCGCTGGCGCCGTAGGGCGCGCCCTCCTGGGGCAGCAGGACGAGCTGGTTCTGAGCGGGATCGCGGTAGACCTCGATGGGATCAACTCCGCGCTCCGCCCGGTCGATCTGCTCTAGCAGCATCTCCCGGTACATGATGATGCCCACGTCCGACTGGCCCAGCTTCTCCTTGTCCCGCTGGGCAATGCTGCCCTGGCTGGCCCAGGCAAAGTGGTCCTGCCCGATAACGAAATCAGTGATGAACTTGTCGTTCTCGTCCTTCAGCGGGATGTCATACATCGGCACGCTTTCCTGTGGCGGCAGGGGAATGCCAGGGCGGTACACCAGATAGTGGATGTGGTAGGTATGCGTGTCATCCATGGGCACCCGGATCTGGAAGGAGTAGTCGGATGCGGCGCCGATGCGCAGCATGTAGGGGAAGATGATGGGGTGCCCTTGCCGCCAGTGGGTGTCCTCCTCGGTCTCGTTGGTCATAACGCGGCGCTTGATGATGCCGTGCTCGAAGCGGTCGAAGCCGATTTTCTTGTGGGTACCGCGCAGCTGGGTATCGCTGTTGGGCGTGCGGGGGGTACCATTCCGGGACAGCACGTAATCGTGGTAGTAGCCGTGCAGCCACTCGGCGTGCACCGGGTCGAGGGAGTTCTCCATGCACTGGAGGAAGTTGCAGGGCAGCACCGTGACGCCGATGTGGCGCACCACGTTGTCCCAAACATAGACGTCATAGCGGGGCAGCAGCGGTACCGGCGCCTCGCCCAGGTAGGCAAAGACCAGTCCGCCCAGCTCCTGAGCGGGGTAGGCCTTGGTGGTCACCCGGTCTTTGAAGGTGCTGTTCCAGGGCTCGGCGGGTTGCTCAGTGCACTTGCCCTCGCTATTGAACACCCAGCCGTGGTAGGGGCAGCGCAGGCCCTCTTCCTCCGGGATGCCGTACTCCAAGGAGACTCGCCGATGGGGGCACGGCTCGTCGATGAGGCCGAGGTTGCCGGAGCGGTCTTTGTACAGCACCAGGTCCTCGCCCAGCAGCCGTATCTTCTTGACCGGGTTCTCGTCCAACTCCACACTGGCGGCAATGGGGTGCCAGTAGTAGCGCATGAGGGTGCCCATTGGGGTGCCGGGACCCACTCTGGTAAGTCGTTCGTTCTGAGCTTTGGTTAACATGATCGCCTCCGTTGTCTATTGTGCGCGTTTCCCTTCCCATTGTGGGGGGAAGCGCTATCCCTACTCCGCTACTTTACGGCCAGTGGGTTGGTGGGCGAACCGACTCCCCCGGTGAAGGGCAGCGGTGCGCCAGCGAACAGAAACTCATAGACGCCGTCCGCGGCGCAGTCGGCGGCCAGATCGTCCACGTAGAAGATCTCGCCCAGCAGCAGCCCCATGTAGGGGATGGCCACCCGGTGCAGCGGCTGGCGCATCTCGGCGGTCTCCGGAATCTCGTTGGGACGCACCTCCACGCCCCAGGTGTCGGTGCAGAGCGCGGCGATCTCATTCTCATACAGCCACGGCGCGGTAAGCAGTGAGAGGCCGGGCGCGTCGCCGCCGGCGTAGGTGCCCCAATCGCTGCGGCTCAGGCACATGGTCTGGTGGCCGGTCCGCACCACAACCACGTCGCCGGAACCCACGGCCACGCCCTGCTTGGCGGCAGCTCCCTCCAGATCGTCGACGGTAACGGCGTAGCCCTCCTCCAGCCACTCCACACCCTTGTAGCGGGGGATATCCAGCAGCACCCCGCGGGAAACCAAGTGGTTCCGCATCTTGTCGATGCTGTTCACCAATGCTCCTTGGCTGGTGACCAGCGACTGCGGGCGGTTGTTCCACATGACGCCGTTCCAGAAGATGTGCGCCAGGCTATCCCACTGGGTGCCGCATTGGAGCGGCATGGTCACCACATCGTCGGAGTAGGTGCCGCCGGGGTCGACCCCAGTGGCGATCATCAGCCGCACTGGGTTGAAGCGCCCGCGCAAGCCGCGCTGCGGGCCGTTCTGGTCATAGGGGAGCGCCAGGCCGAAGCTTTTCCCCTGCCGCACCAGGCCGGAGGCGGCAACCATCTTCTGAGGCGTAATGTAATTGAGGGTGCCCAGCTCATCCTCAGGGCCCCACTTGTCCCAGTTGGAGCACTGCTGGCAGAGCTGGTTCAGGAAAGCGATGTCCATATTTGCGGCCTCCACGTGCAGCGTTATTCAGGATAGTACATCAGCGCACGGCGGAAGGAAAGTAAAAGAAAAGTGAGCGGAGAGAAAAGTGTAGCTCCCACTTGCATCTGCCCCGCGCTTGGGCTAGGGTTATCGCAGTTAGTCAGTCAAGGAGATTGCCATGCTGAGGAGAGACAACGGTCGGCTCCTGCCGCCCCAGAGCATTTTCAAGGCCACCGCCACCAATCACCTGGCCTATGGTGTGGCCGACTACGCCCGCAGCCGGGACTTCTATATGGACCTGCTGGGCATGACCTGTACCTTTGATGACGGCCAGCAGTGCGCCGTATCCTTCGGCAACCCGGCACGGTCCATCTACATCCGCAAGAGCGACCGGGCCCCCTTCGCCGATCACTATGCCTTCTCCGTGGCGGATTTTGACCTACGGTTGGCAGAGGCGGCGCTGCGGCGCTACGGCTTCGACCCGGAGCCGGACGGCGACTACGCCTGGACCATCACCGACCCCGACGGCCTCCGGGTCCAGGTCTGCGCTGAGCAAGGGGTGTTCCCCGGCGCGGCGCGGGCCGGCGCAACCACCGAGGGCAAGGTGCCATCCGGAAGCGCGGCCCAGCGGCCAGGGGTGTTCAACGCCACCGCCTTCAACCACATCTCGTACGCGGTGCCTAATTATCCTCGTACTCGGGATTTTTACATGGACCTACTGGGCATGCGTCTAGCCTTCGAGGACGGCCTCAAGTGCTCGGTGGCCTTTGGCAATCCGGAGGACGCGCTCTACGTGGTGCCGCGTCCCAGCGGGCCGATCATCGACCACATTGCCATCTCCGTAACGGACTTCGACCTAGAGGACGCGCGGGTTAAACTGGAGCGCTTCGGCCTGGACACAGAGGAGGACGGCGACGCGGCGTGGACCGTGCTGGACCCGGACGGCTACCGGGTGCAGGTGTGCGCGGAGACCGGGGTGTACCCCGGCGCAGCGCGGGACTTCTTCCACCAGATCAAGAAATAGCACTAGTAAACGGGGCTGGGGGATACCCCCCAGCCCCGTTTCTCTTACTTAACTACAGGGTTTACACCCTTCCGGACTCCCCTTACAGCAACGCGATGGGGTTGACCGGGCTGGCGCTGGCGCCGTTCAGCTTGAGCGGCGCGATGGTGAACAGGAACTCCCAGCGGTTCAGCCGGGCGCAATTATCACTCAGCGCCTCATAGTCGGCGCCATCGACGAGCCACAGCCCCATGCCGGCAATGCCGATGCAGTGGATGGGCCGCAGGATGCGCCCTTCCTCCTTCGGCACCCAGTCGTTCGCGGTATCGCAGGCAAGCAGCGCGATGTCTCGCTCCCGCAGCCACGGCAGGCAGGCGCCGTCTGGCCCCGCCTGGTGGCCGGGGTCGCTGTTCCAGCCCTCCTGGTGCTTGCGCTTGGTGTGGCCGGTGCGGACACAGAGGATGTCGCCTGGGCTCACCTTCACGCCTTGCTTGGCCTCGGCCTCCTCAAGGTCTTCGGGGAAGATGGGCGTGCCCGGGTCCAGCCAGTCGACGCCCCGGAGGCGGGCCAGGTCCAGCAGCACGCCGCGGGAGACGATGCCGTCTCCCGCCACGGTGACCGCGCCCTGAGTAGCGCCGCGGGTCGTGATGGCGGTGGTGGGCATGCCATTGTAGCCAGACATGGGGCGGTCCTTGCCGGGCTTGAAGAAATAGTGGCCGGGGCAGTCTAGGTGAGTCAGGGTGAGGCCGTGGAGATTGAGGACAGCCACATCGGAACTGGCGGCCATACCCACAAAGTCGGGGTCCACGGCGTGAGGCGGCATGCTGTTCATGTAGTGCCGCGGCTCCGGCCAGGCGTCGTCCAGGTTGTGCTCATGGAAGCGGACGTTGTGGGCGCAGGAGATGACCAGTCCCTCCTTCGCCAGAGCGTAGGCCGCCTGCCGCTTCTCAGGCGTGATGAGGTTCAGGGTGCCCTTCATATCGTCCGAGCCCCAGCGGCCCCAGTTGCTCAAGGTGTCAAACCACCCACAAATCTGCTCGTCAGTAGCGCTTACGCGGGCCATAGCTCCTCCTCCTTCATGATTCGTTTAAGATTCGTCCGTTGCGATACCGCTCTTCACCCAGCCAACGCATAAAACCCCTGTCTCACGATACGTGGCGGGAGTGCGTGGGAGTCGAACCCACCCGACGGCGCGTAGGCGACATCGCAACGGTTTTGAAGACCGCGGCCAGCACCGGCCAACCCCCACTCCCAGGAGTGATTCAGGTCAAACGCGGGACTAGGATAGCACAGACTGGCTCTCTGAGCATTGCGCCAAAAGCTCAATAGCGTACGCTAGCTCACTGCGTGCAGGCGCTGAAGGACCCTGCTCAATGACCTACGACAGGATCGGGACGAGCGTTACCGCTCGCGCTTGCCCCAGCGTTCAGCCCACGTTCGGCCAATAGTTTGATTTGAATAGATAACGCGATCCTACCCGTTTCCGGTAACTCGCTTCAGCACCGCCAGCGGATCAGAGGGCGGGTCATTGCCAGCCCAGACGGTGTGCTGGTCCGGGCGCACCAACACCAAGCGGGCCTCGTAGGCAGTGCGCTCGCTGTCATTGCTGTCCCGCAGCACCTTCAGCGGCATGCGCAGGGAGCGGGCGGCGTCCTCGAAGGCCCGCACCGCGCCATCCTCCACGCCAAAGGCCAGCAGGGTGTAGCCGTTCCCCAGCTCCTGGAAGATGTTGCGGCCGGAGGAGAGCGGCTGCGGCGTCAGGTGGTGCCCCGGCTGGGCCAGGTAGGAGTACTTGCCGTGGATGCTGATAACGCCGTCCGGCGGCCCCATCACCACCGAGGAGCCCTCGTAGTGCGGCTCATAGGACTGCTGGCGGGCGCCGTCCATATCCGCCACTGTCTTCCAGGCGTTCTCGAACTCGGCGCGGTCCCGCTGCGGGTTGTAGCGCTCCAGGAACTCCCGATCCTTTTCGATGCCCCCGGCGATCATCGCCTCGCCGGTCTCCACAAAGATGGGCCGCCGCTCCTCGCTGTAGGAGTCCAGCAGCGCCTCGCTGCCCCAGCCCCCCAGCGTCGCGGCAAGCTTCCAAGAGAGGTTAATGGCATCCTCCAAGCCCGAGTTCAGGCCGTAGCCGCCATAGGGCGGATGGCTGTGGGCCGCATCGCCGGCGATGAAGACCCGGCCTATCCGGTAGACACTGGCCACCTGAATGCGCAGGTCCCAGAACCCCACGTGGTCAAAAGTGGCGGCGCAGGGGAAGCCAGCGGCGCTCTGGATCAGGCCCAGGAAGTCGTAGTTTTCCACCGTGGCCTCGCGCGGCACCGGCGCGTGGAAGAAGAATCCCTCGCCCACATCCACCCGGCCAAAGAACTGCCAATAGCCCTGGAGCTCGGGCCGCAGCACCCGGTAGGTCGTCTTTTCGGGGAAGCGCTTTAGCCCCTCGTGCAGCTCCTTGGAGCGCAGGACTGCCAGCACCATGCGGGCGTCGAAATCGGCGCCGGCGCGGTCGATGCCCATAGACTCACGCACCATTGAGCGGGCGCCGTCGGCGCCCACCAGGTAGTCGGCCTCTAGCACCTGCTGATCGTTCGGCGCGCCCTCCCTGGCGATGGTCACTCGGACGCCGGTGTCGTCCTGCTGGAAGCCAGTGGCCGACCAGCCGAAGAAGCTCTGCGCTATGGGGAAATCCTCCAAGCGGCGGCGCAGCACCGCCTCGCTCTGGTACTGGGGCAGCCGCTCGTTGGCCTGGTAGTAGTAGGAGCGCACTACCTCACGGCCGGGCGGGGCGTACCAGTACTCGCCCATCAGGTTGCCGTAAGCGGTGACGTTGCCGATGGGGTAGCCCCGCGGCAGAACCCGGGCGGCCCGGAGCTCCTCATCGATGCCCCAGAAGTAGAAGTGCTCCAGGGTGCGCTGGGTGAGGCCCTGCCCTTTGGGGATGCGCAGCGGCGTCACGTAGCGCTCGATGAGGGCGTTGGATATCCCGCGCATCGCCAAGTCTAAGGCTAACGCCACGCCGACCGGCCCGCCGCCCACGATGATTACTTGGTAGCGTCGCTCCATGGCGGTTCTCCCTTTACCTAGTTGAGGAGGGAAATAATAGCGGCTATCCCATGAAACCGGGGATGACCACGGTCAGCATCAACAGGATGAAAAGGATGGGCAACAGGCCAATAAACGCGATGCCGATGTCACTGGGCTTGACGGGGTCTGCAGGCTGCACGGGGGGCCTCCACAAGATGTAGAACTGTCGCCGCCTGAAAAGCGGGGGCGGCCACGCCGTTTGACATGTTAGCACAGTCGTGGGTTGTTGGTTGGTAGTCAATAGATCGCTCACACCATCCCCCTGGCCCCCTTCCTTTCAGGAAGGGGGGAAGTAAAGATGATGCGTTTATGGAGGCACATCCTCCTTTCCTCCTGCCAGTGGGGTTGCACCCCTCTGGACTCCCCGCTTACACGTGCTAGGGGGGGCACCCTCAGAGCTCCTGCCAGTGGGGCTGTGTCCCGCTGAGTTGTTAGTGGGGTAGAGCGGAAGGTGGTTGCTGCCCACCCACCCACCCAGTTCTGCTGTTTTCCAGGGGGACACCCCCTGGAACCCCTGGCAAAGAGGCTCTGCCTCTCTGCACGCTCCGTTAGGCGGCAGGCGTGACTATGCTATAGGAGGCACATCCTCCATTCCTCCTGCCAGTGGGGTTGCGCCCCTCTGGACTCCCCGCTTGCATGCGCTGGGGGCACGCCCAGACTTCTGGCAGAGGGCGGCACCCATTGGACTCCCGCTTGCAGCATGAGGAGAAGTAATCAGGGCGGAAGGTGGTTGCTGCCCACCCACCCACCCAGTTCTGCTGTTTTCCAGGGGGAACACCCCCTGGAACCCCTGGCAAAGAGGCTCTGCCTCTCTGCACGCTCCGTTAGGCGGCAGCCGTGACTATGCTATAGGAGGCACATCCTCCTTTCCTCCTGCCAGTGGGGTTGCGCCCCTCTGGACTCCCCGCTTGCATGCGCTGGGGGCACGCCCAGACTTCTGGCAGAGGGCGGCACCCATTGGACTCCCGCTTGCAGCATGAGGAGAAGTAATCAGGGCGGAAGGTGGTTGCTGCCCACCCACCCACCCAGTTCTGCTGTTTTCCAGGGGGACACCCCCTGGAACCCCTGGCAAAGAGGCTCTGCCTCTCTGCACGCTCCGTTAGGCGGCAGCCGTGACTATGCTATAGGAGGCACATCCTCCTTTCCTCCTGCCAGTGGGGTTGCGCCCCTCTGGACTCCCCGCTTGCATGCGCTGGGGGCACGCCCAGACTTCTGGCAGAGGGCGGCACCCATTGGACTCCCGCTTGCAGCATGAGGAGAAGTAATCAGGGCGGAAGGTGGTTGCTGCCCACCCACCCACCCAGTTCTGTTGTTTTCCAGGGGGACACCCCCTGGAACCCCTGGCAAAGAGGCTCTGCCTCTCTGCACGCTCCGTTAGGCGGCAGGCGTGACTATGCTATAGGAGGCACATCCTCCATTCCTCCTGCCAGTGGGGTTGCACCCCTCTGGACTCCCCGCTTACACGTGCTAGGGGGCACCCCCAGGCTTCTGCCAGAGGGCGGCACCCATTGGACTCCCGCTTGCAGCACGAGGAGAAGTAATCAGGGCGGAAGGTGGTTGCTGCCCACCCACCCACCCAGTTCTGCTGTTTTCCAGGGGGAACACCCCCTGGAACCCCTGGCAAAGAGGCTCTGCCTCTCTGCACGCTCCGTTAGGCGGCAGGCGTGTCTATGCTATAGGAGGCACATCCTCCTTTCCTCCTGCCAGTGGGGTTGCACCCCTCTGGACTCCCCGCTTACATGCGCTGGGGGACACCCCCGGAGCCCTGTCATTGGTCGGCGAGCGCTGGACTCCCGCTCATGCAACGGCCTGCCACGGCTCAGGCCCGCTTGCACCATACGGAGCCCCTGGTTAGAATCACATTGGAGTTGACATCAACCCCGCATAAACCCACACGAACTTGCACGAAGGAGCACCCCCCTATGGAGTACCTGCGCCAGGTGGACTTTGCGGCCCTCGCCGCGGCCGGCAACACGGAGCGGATCACCAACCCGCTATGGAACAGCACCGACGGCGGCGAAAACTGCGGCATCAGCTATATCCTCACCCCCTCCGGCACCGGATCGCCGGCCGGCCTGCACACCCACGTCTTCGACCAAATCTTCTACATCCTCCAGGGCGTCATGGACTTCGAGATCGAGGGGCAGCAGTACCAGGCCGGCCCTGGCGGCGCGATCTACTTCCCCAAGAGCGTGCCGCATCGCAACTGGAACGGTGGGACTGAGCCCACGGTGCACCTGAACTTCATGGTGCCATGCCCCAAGCCGGGCGAGCCCGTCGGTATCCCGGTCCAGCAATAGCACCGCGCCAATGAAGCCCCGCTCGCCGGAAGAGACCGCCCTAGTGCAGCGTGCCTACGCTGCGCTGCCGGGCGGCACCCTGGGTAATGTTGTTCAGTCGCAGGAATCGGCGTTCCTGATCCGGGAAGCGCGCGGCTCCAAGCTCTACGACTTCAGCGGCAACGAGTTCATCGACTACCTGATGGGCTCGGGTCCGCTGGTGCTGGGCCACTCCCACCCCGCCGTCACCGAGGCAGTCCGCTGGGTACTGGACCAAGGGAGCACCTACTTCCACACCAACTGGCCCGCGGTGGAGTTGGCCGAGGAGATCATCAAGGCCGTTCCCTGCGCAGATCAGGTGCGCTTCACTACCAGCGGCACCGACGCCACCTACCAATGCATCAGGCTGGCCCGGGCCCACACCAAGCGGGCTAAAGTGCTGAAGTTCGAGGGTGGCTTCCACGGGATGCACGACTACAGCCTGGTGAGCCTGGCCCCGCGCCCGGAGCAGTTGCAAGACTACCCCGAAGGCTCGCCCACCTCCGCCGGCATCCCGCAAGCAGTGCTGGACAGCATGCTCGTGGCTCCTTTCAATGACCTGGAGCGCACCGCCGACCTGCTGCGGGCACACCACCAAGAGGTGGCCGCGGTGATCGTGGAGCCCTTCCAGCGCATCCTCACTCCCGCCCCTGGTTTCCTTCAGGGGCTGCGGGAGCTGACCAGCCAGTACGGCATCGTCCTCATCTTCGACGAAGTGGTGACGGGCTTCCGTCTGGCTTACGGTGGCGCGCAGGAGTACTACGGCGTCACGCCGGACCTGGCGGCCTACGGCAAGATCATCGGCGGGGGGTTCCCGTTGGCGGCGGTGGCCGGCCCCGAGGCGCTGATGCGCCACTACAACGCCGCAGCAGTGCCGCCGGAGGAATTCGTGCCGCAGATCGGCACCCTGAGCGGCAACCCGCTGGCCGCCGTGGCCGGCCTGGCAACGCTGGCGGTGCTGCGCAAGCCCGGCCAGTACCAGGCGCTCCACGAGAAGGGCCGCCGCCTCCAGGACGCGCTGCACGATGCACTGGCGGAGGCAGAGCTACCCCACCACGTCAGCGGCGAGCCGGTGAACTTCGACGTGTACTTCACGGAGCAGCCGGTGCAGGACTACCGGGGCGTGTTGAGCAACAACAAGCAACTTGCGGCGGCCTTCAACCAGGGCCTACGGGAGCGGAATATCTACAAGCCCTACGAGAAGTTCTACATGAGCCTCGCCCACACCGAGGACGATCTGCAACGCACTATGACCGCCTTTAGGGAGGTCGCTCAAGAGTTACGTCAAGTGCGTTAAGCCAGGCATAGCTCCCGGACTCGCTGATGGTTCGACAGACCTCACCCTGAGCGGTGAGCGGCATCGAGTGCAGAGCAAGGCGAGCGGGGCATTTTAACGCAGCGACAGCTCGGCAAGGGTACAGACAGCCAGTTTCCGCCATTAGCCGCGTCCATAAAAAAACAAACCTCGCAGGAGCAACCCATGACCACTGAAGCAACCCCCACTCCCCGGCCTGCCGTGGAACTCGACTGGAGCACCGTCACGCTGCCGGGCATCAGCAGCGACAGCGTGTTTCTCATCACCGGCGGGAGCGGCGCCATCGGCTACCACGTGGCCGAAGCCGTGGTGCAGATGGGCGCCAAGGCCGCCATCACCGGCCGCAACGCTGCCAACATCGGCGAGGTCGCGGCTACCATCAGCGGCCCGGGCGAGTGCATCGGCCTTGGTGGCGACGCGGCGATCGAAGCAGACTGCCACCGGGTAGTCGAGGCGGTGCTCGCGCGCTGGGGCCGCCTGGACGTGCTGGTGCAGTGCGCTGCGATGGGCGACAGCGGACGGGGCATCGAGAACGTGACCGCGGAAGCCTTTGACGGTGTGTTCGGCGCCAACGTGAAGGGCACGATGCTGATGGTAAAGGCGGCGGCCCCGGCCATGAAACGCCAGGGCAAGGGCAAGATCATCAACACTTCGTCAATTGCGGGGATCCGGGCCGCCGCGGGCCGCTCTATCTACGGCGCCAGCAAAGCGGCGCTGCACCACCTCACCCGCATCCAAGCCACGGAACTGGGGCCGCACGGCATCAACGTGACCTGCGTCAGCCCTGGACAGACCCCCACTCGTCTCAAGACGATGGAGGACGCCACCGGCGGACGGCCGGAAGCCCAGCCCGGCCCCGGCTCCGCCGCCCGCATTCCGCTGCGCCGGCGCGGTGTGCTGGACGACTACGTTGGCCCCATCATGTTCCTGGCGTCGGACCTATCAGACTACCTTACCGGCATAGACATCGTGGTGGACGGCGGCTCCACCGTGCTGCAGTAAGGGACGCTATGCCCGTCATTGTGACGAGGATGCGCCTCAAAGCAGGGAGCGCTCCAGCGAGACGCAGCCGCCTTGGCAGAGGGGGTACTGGGGGGTGTCCCTGCTCATTGACACCCTAGTACACCCGCCGGTACCATGCGGGCGTAATATTGCCTTCATCTTGCACATCACCTAGGAGTTTCTCATGCCCACACTCACCGGCGGTCAGGCCCTCGTCCAGCAACTCAAGATCGAGGGCATCGAGGCCGTCTTCGGTCTGCCCGGCATCCAGATGGACTACGCTTACGACGCGCTCTACGAGGAGCGCGAGGTCATCCGCGTGCTCCACACCCGTCACGAGCAGGCCACCGCCTACATGGCGGACGGTTTCGCCCGCAGCAGCGGCAAGATCGGAGCGTGCATGGTGGTGCCAGGGCCAGGCGTGCTCAACACCACCGCGGCACTGTCCACCGCGTACGCCTGCTCCTCGCCGGTGCTGTGCATCACCGGACAGATCCCCTCGGCCGCCATCGGCCTCGGGCGGGGCATGCTCCACGAGATACCGAATCAGCTCGAGACCATGGCCGCAGTGACCAAGTGGGCGGGTCGGGCGATGACACCCGCAGAGGTGCCGGGGCTGGTGCACGAGGCCATCTCCCACATCCGCACCGGACGGCCCCGGCCCGTAGAGATCGAAGTCCCCCTAGACGTGCTCCAGGCCAAGGGCGAGGTGACGCTGCAGCCACCCTTCCGAGCGGCCCCGGACAGCGGTGACCCCGATCTGCTTGAGCGGGCGGCTAAGGCGCTGGGAGAGGCCGAGCGGCCGCTTATCTTCGCCGGCGGCGGCGTGCTCTCGAGCGCGGCCTGGGAGGAGTTGCGCCAGCTCTCGGAGATGCTGGAAGCCCCGGTGATCATGACCCAGAACGCCCGCGGCGCGGTGTCCGACCACAGCTACCTAGCCCACACCCTCGCAGAATCCGCGGACCTGGTTAAGACCGCAGACGTTGTGCTGGGCGTAGGAACGCGGTTCCTGCACCCCAGCACCGCTCCCTGGGCGCCCAAGCCGCCGCAGACCGTGATCCGATTGGACGCCGACCCGCTGGAAGCAAGCCGCTATGAAGCAGCGGCCATTGCCATAGTGGCAGACGCCAAGGCCGGTCTGGCTGAATTAGTGAAGCGGGTGCCCCGGCACAACCGCACGCGGGCCTCGCGCAAGGATGAGCTTCTAGCGCTCAAGCAGGAGATACTGGACGAGCTGCTCAGCGAGGGCGACCGCTCATCGTGGGCCATGGCCGTCCGCGCCGAGCTGCCGGAGGACGGCATCCTCGTGGGTGAGATGACCCAGGTCTGCTACTGGATTAACACCGGGGCGTTCCCGGTCTACAATCCCCGCGGCTACATCACTCCCGGCTACCAGGGCACTTTGGGCTTCGGGTTCGCCACGGCGCTGGGCGTCAAGTCGGCCAACCCGGACAAGAAGGTAGTGTCCCTCAACGGCGACGGCGGTTTCATGTACAACGTGCAGGAGCTCTCCACCATGGTCAAGCACCAGATAGGGCTGGTAGCCGTGGTGTTCAACGACAGCGCGTTCGGCAACGTGAAGCGCATCCAGGACATGAGCTTCGGGGGCCGCAACATCGCAGTTGACCTCCACAACCCCGACTTCATGAAGCTGGCCGACGCCTTTGGTCTCCAGGGGATGCGGGCCACCAGCCCCGAAGAGCTACGGAGTCGGCTGCGGGAGGCCTTAGCCGGCAACGCGCCCACGCTCATCGAAGTGCCGGTAGCCCCCATGCCGCCCATGCCCTGGGATAACAATAGCTGGAGCCTCACCCGCCGCCAGCAGTGACGCCGCCTGGCGACGCATTCTCCCCCGGCGGGACAGCTCGCCGCGGCGAAGGAAGATTAGCGCGGTCCTCATCATAGCCGAAGGGATGGAGTAACAATGGCACGCATACCACTGGTCACCGAGAAGTCCCAGGTCCCGCCCGAATACCACGGGCTGTTCGACACCATCGTGGAGACCCGCGGCGGTATCCGCGGCCCGCTAGCGACCCAGTTCCACATCCCGCAACTGCTGGAGATCACCGAGAAGCTGGGCGCGTACCTGCGCTTCCATTCGCCGCTGAGCCAAGACGTGGTCGAACTGACCACCATTGCCGTGGCGCGGGAGATGGACAGCCCCTACGAGTGGGCGGCCCATGCGCCGCTGGCGCGCAAGTGCGGAGTGCGGGAGGAGGCGATCCAGGCCATCAAGCAGGGCACCGCGCCGGAGGGCCTGACCGAGGACGAGGCGATGCTGGTGCGCTACGTGCAGCAGTTGCACCGCGACAACAAGGTTGACCAGCCCACCTTCGACGCGGTGATGCAACGCTTCGGGCTTCAGGGCAGCGTGGCGCTGACCTCACTAGTGGGGCACTACATGATGGTGGCGGTGCAGATCAACGCCTTCGAGATCACCCCGGATCCGGGCTCGGACATGCTGCCGGTGTAGTACAACGGGTCATGCTGAGCCCGCCAGGCTGACGCAACCCGCCAAGATATTTGGTGTCCAGCGCTTTCCCGGCATGGCACGCATGCTCAGATCCGCAGTGTCGCCGATTCCCGCCGCTGAGTGATGGGCGGGCGGCGCAGATACAGCGGCTCCAAAGAGTTCAGGTCTTCGATTTCCCCCGCGTCCAGCCGGCGTCCAGCCAGCGCCGCCAGCGCCGCCGCTCGACGCACCCGCGCCGCGGCCGGTGGCAACACCACACCCTTGCGCTCCCGCAGTGCGGGCAACAGCCACTCGGGCGGCTCGCCGCACACCAAAGTGCGGCCGCGGACCGCCTTCAACAACGCGTCCGGCGGCGTGATGTGCTCAGGCACCAGCCGGGTCCAACCGGAATCGGGCACGTCTCGGAACACCGCCCACGCCACCTCCTTCCGACCGGCGTCCTGCACCGCCAGTACCGGCCACGGCGCGGCGGCATGCGGGTACGCGGCGACTTCCAGCGTGGTGGCCGCCAGCAGCGGGATGCTCAGGCTGTAGGCGAAGCCCTTGGCCGTGGCCATCCCCACCCGCAGACCGTTGAAGCTGCCCGGCCCGCTGGCCACCGCCACCGCCGTGAGCTGCTCCACTGTCAGGCCGTTCTCCCCCAGCAGCGCGTGGATCACCGGCAGGAGCTGGCGGGTCTGGTCCATCCCGGACTGCCAGGTGTACTCCGCCACCAGACCCTCCGGGCGCGCCAAGGCGGCACTCGCCATGCGCGTAGAGGTATCAATGGCCAGCAGCAACCCGCTCACGGTTGCACGCTTCCGGCCAGCTCGGGAGTGTGCGCCAAGGAGGCACCGAAGTCGTTCAGCAGCCGCTCATAGCGATCGCCCTGAGCGGCGCCGGTGATGCGGCGGTCCAGGTCCCCGGCGTGCTCGAAGCGCAGGTGCAACCGCTCCGGGGGCATGGCTTGGGGCGCGCAGTCGGGCCACTCCACCACGCACACCCCGTCGTCGAAGAAATAGTCGTCCAGCCCCAGGTCATCCGCCTCCACGGGGTTGCTGATGCGGTACAAGTCGATGTGGAACAGCGGCACCGGCCCGCGATAGTGGTTGACCAGGATGAAGGTGGGACTGGTAACCGCGGCGGACAGCCCCATCCCTTTCGCCAGCCCCTGAGTGAAGCAGGTCTTGCCCGTGCCCAGGAAGCCCTCCAGCAGCACCACGTCGCCGCGGTGGAGCAAGCGGCCCAGGGCTTCACCCGCGGCCGCGGTCTGCGCCGGACTGTTGGTGATAAGGGTCAGCGGTGTGCTTAGCAATGCAGCGTACTCGTGTCCATCAGGTTTTGTTAACGTCTAGGATTGGTTGTCATCCCGCTCATTCGTCGCCTCGGCGAACAGGTTCGGCGCGCTCATGGTAAGGATGAGCGGACGTCCCCGCGCTGAGGTGATCCCAACCACGCTCCAACAGCGGCGCGGGGTTGCCCTGAGCGTCCCGCACCTCCACGCGGCCGGCCGGGCCGTCGGTGATGCGCCCGATGACGTGCACTGGCACGGAACTGCGCTCGGTAATGGCGTCCAGCACCTCCGGCGGGGACACCAGCAGCAGCTCGTAGTCCTCACCGCCGGCCAGGGCCAGGGACGCCCAGGCATCAGGGAACGCCGCCTGCAACCGCGCGTCGACCGGCACCTGCGCCAGTTCCACCACGGCCGCTACGCCGCTGGCGGCGCAGAGCTTCTCCAGGTCGCCGATAAGGCCGTCGCTGACGTCCATCCCACAGCGCACTCCCGCCTCCAAAGCCAGCACGCCCGCCTCTAAACGGGGTGACGGCCTGCGGTGGGCCTCCCGTGCGAAGGCCAGCTCCGGAGCGGCATCACCCCGCTGGAGCAAGCGCAGCCCGGCGGCCGAAGCCCCTAGCGGTCCGGTGACCCCTATCGCATCGCCGGGCTTGGCCTGCGACCGCAGCAGCACATTGTTGGGGTAGGGAATGCGACTGCTGGTGTGCCCAGTGACCGTGATCGAGATGAACACCTGAGGCGCGCTCACGATGTCGCCGCCCACCAGCAGCGTGCGGTGATGCGCCGCGCACTCCGCCAGCCCGTCGTACAGCGCCATCACGTCTTCGTAGGCCGTGGTTGCGGGCATCCCCAGGGTGATCACGGCATGGTCGGGGGCGGCGCCCATAGCCGCGATGTCGCTCAGGTTCACCGCCAGCGCCTTCCATCCCAGGTCACGCCAGGAGGTGAAGTCGAGGCGGAAGTGCACGTCCTGCACTAAGGTATCGGTGGTGACCACTTGCACGCCGCCCGGCTCTTGCCACACCGCGCAGTCGTCGCCAACGCCTAGCAGCAGGCCGCGCGCGCCGTGCGGGGGCGGGGCCGCTCCGCCGATCCGGCGTTGGATTTCCGCGATGAGACCAAACTCGCCGATATCTGAGACACGCATAGTTCGCAACTATCCCAGGATGGATAACCAGCAACCATGCCGGTACCCACAGTTTGATGAAATCGCTAAGGACGCTTGGGCACGCAGAGCGACTGATCTACTATAGCATTGAAGGGGAAGTCCAGAGGGGCGCAGCCTCTTTGGCAGGGGTCTGGGGGTGTCCCCCAGAGACCATTATTTTCTCCCCCCATCTGTAAAAAGAGGGGAGGGGATGGTATAAGCCACATCTGAGACAACACTCCCCGAAGCGGGAGCCCAGAGAGGACCCCACCACCCCAGATTGCTTCGCTGCACTCGCAATGACGGCGGGGGGCGTGACGCTCGCAATGGCGGGGGGCGTGGTGGGGCGGAAGACAATGACGGGACGTAGCACACACCGTATGCGCACACTGATTCTTTCCGATATCCATAGCAACCTCCAGGCCCTCACCGCGGTGTGGGACGACGCCATCCGCGACGGTGCGCCGGTGGATGCCCTCTGGTGCCTAGGCGACGTGCTGGGCTACGGGCCAGATCCCAGCGCGTGCATCGCATTCCTGCGAGAGCGGGACGCGCAGGTCATCGCCGGCAATCACGACCTCGCTGCAATCGGTCGCATCCCGCTCGACGACTTCAACGCCTACGCTGCGGCCGCCTGCCGCTTCCAGGCCGCACTGTTGACCGCCGAGGAACGCGGATGGGTCGAGGCGCTGCCACTACGACTTAGCTTCGGCGACATCACCTTGGCCCACGGCAGCCCGCGGGAGCCAGTCTGGGAGTACCTGGACCATGCGGCGGTGGCCACGGCCAGCTTCCCGCACTTCGAAACGCGGGGTTGCCTGGTGGGCCACACGCACCTGCCGCTGCTCTTCGTTCAGCAGCCGCACGGCACAGTGCAAGGGTTCCGGCTGCAACCGGAGACCGCCTTCACGCCGGAGCCCGGTCAGCGGTTCATCTACAACCCCGGCAGTGTTGGCCAGCCCCGAGACGGCGACTCCCGCGCCGCCTCCGCTATCTACGACACCGAGACCGGCGCACTCACCCACCACCGCACGCAATACGACATCCAGGAGACCCAGCGTCGCATGAGCGCGCTTGGCCTCCCCGAACCCCTCAGCGCACGGCTGAGCGTGGGCCGCTAGCGCGCCGCGCGCCATCAATCAGCGCGCTGTGCGCGATCAGGCAGCGCGCTGGTCATCCTGAGCACGGCGATCGGTTCATCTACAACCCCGGCAGTGTGGGCCAGCCCCGAGACGGCGACTCCCGCGCCGCCTCCGCTATCTACGACACCGAGACCAGCGCGCTAACCCACCACCGCACGCAATACGACATCCAGGAGACCCAGCGCCGCATGAGCGCGCTTGGCCTCCCCGAACCCCTCAGCGCACGGCTGAGCGTCGGCCGCTAGCGCGCCGCTCGCCATCAATCAGCGCGCTGTGCGCGATCAGGCAGCGCGCTGGTCATCCTGAGCACGGCGATTGGTTCATCTACAACCCGGGCAGTGTGGGCCAGCCCCGAGACGGCAACTCCCGCGCCGCCTCCGCTATCTACGACACCGAGACGAGCGCGCTCACCCAGCGCCGCATGAGAGCGCGGGGACTCCCTGAACCACTCAGCGCGCGGCTGAGCGTGGGCCGCTAGCGCGCCGCGCGCCATCAACCAGCGCGCTGCGCGCGATCAGGCAGCGCGCTGGTCATCCTGAGCGCGACGATGGGGAGTACAGAGGGGCACAGCCCCGGCGCCTGCCCAGAGTCTGCCGAAGGGGCGGGGGAACTGGGGGTGTCCCCCAGAGCTATTTTCACTCTCCCTTCCTTTTCACTCTCCCTTCCATGGCATTCCCCGGCATTCCTTGACACCCCCTCCAGCACTACGTACGATAAACGCGGCTCTTGAACCACTGGAACCATTGACGGTTCACCCCCTCTTAACGTACACTGGACTTGAAACCCGTACCCCCTGGGTAGGGGTATTACAGCAGGAGGCAGTCATGGCGAAGCCCAAGGACGTCACCGTCGACTCATTCGAACAAGAAGTGCTCAACTCCACCGAGCCCGTGCTGGTGGACTTCTGGGCCCCCTGGTGCGCGCCGTGCCGCCATATTGCCCCCATTGTTGAAGAGCTGGCTACGGAATACGAAGGTAAGGTCGGCTTCGCCAAGGTCAATACGGACGAGAACGGTCCCATCGCCGCCAAGTATGGCATCTTCAGCATCCCCACGCTCATCGTTTTCAAGGACGGACAGCCGGTGAAGCACCTAGTGGGGTTGCGTCCGAAGCGCGACCTGAAGGCCTCCTTGGACGAGGCGCTGGTCTAAGCGAACGCCGCCAGGGGGGAGGAAGCACATTCGTCTCCTCTCCCTGGGGGGAGACGCCTCGTAAGCCTGCCCGTCTTCTGCGAACTTGTCGGACTAGGTACAGGGCGAATGCTCTCCCTAGGGCGGGCACACGTGTTGAGATCGTGATAAAGCAATGCGCAACGCCCTCTCCTGCGGGAGGGGGCGTTTGACAAAGTGAGGTCCCCATGGACAAGACCTACGACGTGATTGTGGTGGGCGCCGGCCCCACCGGCATGACCTCAGCCATGTTCACCGGCCGCGCCAATCTGAAGACCCTCCTCATCGAGCGGATGCTGCCTGGGGGCCAGATTGCCACCACCTCGACCGTGGAGAACTACCCTGGCTACCCCGACGGCATCGAAGGCCCCGACCTCAGCGATGCCATGATGGAGCACGCCAAGCAGTACGGCATCGAGAACCTGAGCGCCGAGGTGCTGGGCATACAACTCGACGGCGCCGACCGCATTGTGCAGACCGACGAAGGCGACATGCGCGCCAAGGCCGTCATCATCACCAGCGGGGCCGACCACAACCGCCTGGGCGTGCCGGGCGAGATGCAGTACATGGGCAAGGGCGTGTCCAACTGCGCGGTGTGCGACGGCGCCTTCTTCGCCGATACTCCGGTGGCCGTGGTGGGCGGCGGCGACGCCGCGTTGGACGAGGGCCTGTTCCTCACCCGATACGCCTCAAAAGTGTCAGTGATCCACCGGCGGCGCCAGTTGCGGGCCAGCAAGATCCTCCAGGACCGGGCGCTCGCTCACCCCAAGATGGAGTTCATCTGGGACACCGCGGTGGAGTCAATCGACGGGCAGAACGTGGTAGACCACGTGAAGACCCGCAACCTCCAGACCGGCGCTGAAGGGCAGCTGGACGTGGAGGGGGTATTCATCTACATCGGCCTCTCGCCCAACACCGACTACTTGAAAGGGCTGCTGCCCATCGACACCGGCGGCCACCTCATTGCAAACGCTCGGATGGAGACCGGCACCCCCGGCATCTACGCCGCAGGCGACATCCGGCAGAACGCCGCCCGCCAGGTGGTTTCCGCCGCGGGCGACGGCGCTACGGCCGCCATGTCGGTTCGGGCGTACCTCAAGGAACAGAAAACCACGGCGTAACCACCCAGGGCACTTACCAGGGCACTTAATCGTAGGGGCCGGGAGAGGTCTGGATCCACTCCCAGCAAAGGGCGTTGCACTAAGAGGGGAAGTCCTCCAGTCGGGCGAGGGCAGTCGTGGTGTCCCTCAGCTTCACTGATTATCCCCTTCTCAACCAAGCACTAAAGGGGCAGGGACATCATCCTCTCACACCCCCGCGTGGTTCACGTCCGGATGCACCTTGCGGTGCTCCACCGTAGTCTCCGTCCACGAGGCGTCCTTGGAGATGAGCACCGCCGCGCCACGCACCCGATACCACTCCGGATGCACCGCGCTGGGCGGTGGGCCGCCCTGCTCCTGTAGCATCCGCGCCGAGCGGAGCAATGCCCGCCGCACGCCGATGATGCCCAGGTCGGTGGTGCCCAGGTGCTCCTGGCTACGGTCGTTGATGATGCCCATGCTCATCTGCACCCCGCCGTCTTGGGCCCAGAACTCCGGAATGCCGGAGTAGGTCTTGGTGCGCTGGACCTCGCGGTCAATGAAGAAGTCGTTCTCCAGCGTGGCCTTGGGCCGCCACGCACCGTAGGGCATGGAGGTGGCCGGCGCTCGGTCCTCCGGCTCGATGTGGAACACGTTGCCGCGAATGCGGACGCCGCCGCGCACGGCGTTCTGCCCGGTCGCCTCCGATGCCAGCAGTGGCCGCAGCGGGTGGTAGTTCGCTCCCATCACCAGCACGTTCTCGTCATCCATGGGCACCCAGCAGCGCCACGTTCGCATGGGGTTCTCACCGTAGGGGCCGGTCATGGTGTGGAAGGGATACAGCCACTGGGTTAGCCGCCAGTAGCGCATGTCCTCGCCCGCCTTGCGCCCGGAGCCAATGAGCACTCCGTAGTCCTTCTCCTCGATCTCGAAATGGGGCGCCCGGTCCATGGCACGCACACCGGCCACGCTGTTGCGGGGGGAGAGATCATCGTCAGGGTTGAGCATCGTGTGCAAAAAAGAGTTGTGGCTCTGATCGATCTCGCCCTCCATCGCCTGCACCCAGTTGGAGTACTGGACGCGCTTGGAGAGCCAACGCTGCTCCGGCGGAAGCAGCGTGACCTCCAACTGCGGTAGCGGTGGCGGAGGGTCGAGGGGGCCCATGTAGGCCCACACCATGCCGCCCTGCTCCACGCAGGGGTAGGCGAGGTGGCGGATCTTGTGCTTGAAGCCCTGCCTGAGGGCGGCCGAAGACGTGCTTTCAGTGGGCTCATTGGGCATGTCGGTGCAGGCGCCGGTGCGGTCGTATTTCCAGCCGTGGTAGACGCACCGCAGTCCGCCTTCCTCATTGCGACCGTAGAAGAGGGACGCCCCGCGGTGCGAGCAGTGGTCGCCCAACAGTCCCACCGCGCCCGTACTCTCTCGGAAGGCGATGAGGTCTTCACCCAGCAGACGCACCCGCAGCGGCGGACCGTCCGGCTCCAGCTCGTCCGGGTAGAGGAAGGGGTGCCAGTAGTGCCGCAGGAGTTCACCCATGGCGGTGCCGGGGCCTACCCGGGTGAGACGCTCATTTTCAGCCTTGCTCAGCATGATGACCTCCCGCGCTAAACCTATAAGGCAGGGTATCATACCGGCCGGCTCCAAAGCAGCGGGCTGGATTATCAATTGACACCGCTCCTGCCCGCGGCTACCCTGAAGCCACTGCACACACGGGAGGTCTCCATGACCATCCACTTGTCCCCCGGCGCCGAGTACGGCTGGCGCGCCCGCATCGGCTTTCTCCAACCGAGCCAGGTCACCGACGTCAACACCTTCGAGTTCTACCTGATGGCGCCTCCGGGGGTCATGCTGTGCCTCACCTCGATGGGCGTCACCAGCCTTACTCAGGAGATGTACGACCGCGCCATCGCCAACGTCGAATCGGCCATCGACCGGCTCGTGCACCGGGACGTCGACGTGATCGTCCAGGCCGGAGTGCCGCCCATCGTGACACACGGCTGGGGCTACGAAGACGTGGTGCGGGAGAAGGTGGCCGGATTCACCAGCCTGCCCTTTGTCACCGACATCGGCGCGTGCGTGCAGGGGATGCAGACCCTCGGCCTGTCCCGGGTCGTCCTGGTCACTGCGTTCGAGCCGGAGATGAACCAGACCCTCACCGAGTACGTCCGCGACGCAGGCATTGAGGTGGTGGCATCTACGGCGATCCCGCGTCCCGCCAGTCCGGACATCAACAGCATGCCGCTGGCCGTCCCCTACCGGGCGGCGCGCGATCTCTTCGCCCGCAACAAAGGCGTGGACGGCGTGTGGTTCACGGGCGCATTCATGCCCACCGTGGGCGCCATCCAGTCGCTTGAGGACGACTTGGGGGTGCCGGTAGTGAGCAGCATGCAGTCGATGGTGTGGTCGGCCTGCCGCACGCTCCACATTCACGACCAGGTGCCGGGCTTCGGCCAGCTGTGGCGGCACTGACCGCACCCTCCCCACCGTGGGAGCCTGCCGATGCTGGCAGGCTTTTTGTTGCGAAAAACTAGGCGCTCGGGGACACTGCCACCAGCATCTTGGACGCCAGCCCGCTCCCTGGCGCCTGGGAGCTTTGCTCAAGAAGGGAAGTCATCCAGCGGGGCGCAGCCCGGCGCCTGTCCTAAGCCTGCTGAAGGAGGGTGTTGGGAGTGTCTCCCAGCTTTACTATGCGCTCACCTTCCTCACTAACCACTACTGTCTAATGACTATTAGCGAGTGGCGGCTCAATCTATGCTCTTTAGTAGTGACTATCTGCGATCGATACGCCTAACTCCAGTAGCGAGCGTCAAAGCAGCGTCGAGACAAACACTGTGGACAGTTACGAATGTCGCTAACCCAGAGCGATAACCGGCCCTGGCAGACCCGCCTGCCTGTCTTCTACGGCTGGGTCATTGTGGCCGTATCCTGGTTGCTGCTGCTAGTGGGCACCGCACCACTATGGACGTTTGGGGTCTTTGTGCAGCCGATGCAGGACGACTTAGGCTGGACCCGCTCCGCGCTCCTGGGCGGCCTCACCCTCCGGACCGTGGTTACCGCGCTCAGCAGCCCGCTGCTGGGCCGGTACTTCGACTCTCGCCGCGGGCTGCTGCCGCTCGCGGTGATCTCCAGTCTCGTATCGGTCGCCAGCCTGGGAGCGGTCGCCTTTGTGCATGAGGAGTGGCAGTTTCTCCTGATTTACGGCGTCATCGGCGGCCTGTCCAACGTGCCCAGCAGCGGCGGCCTAGTGGGCGCCATGCTGCCTAAGTGGTTCCTCCGCCAGCGCGGCACCGCGGTGGCCATCTCCACCATGGGATCGCCGGCGGCCACCCTTGCGCTGCCGCCCCTGGTGGCCTTCGTAATATTCCAGGCCGGCTGGCGAGAGGCCTGGATCGCGCTGGGAGTGTTGGCTTTGGTACTGGGGGTATTGCCCTCATTGCTGCTGATACGCCAACCCGAGGACATTGGCCTCCACCCGGACGGCGATGCCACCGCGCCGATCGAGGAGTTCGCGCGCGGACACGCCACCGCTCCCGGAGACATCCCAGGCCTTCCCCTTTCACAAGCCATCCGCACCCCGGTCTTTTGGTTGGTCTTGGGGGGCATTGCAATAGGCAGCTTCTCCATTGTGGGCCTGCCTGCCAACCTGATCCCCATGTTCATGGACAAGGGGCTGCCCCGCGACCTATCCGTCTGGGGCTTCACCACCTACGGCCTCCTGGGTTTCGGCGGTCGCATCGTGTGGGGTTACGTCATCAACCGCGCGGGGGTCCGCGCCGCGCTCATCGGTATGACGGCCTACGGCGCGCTGATCACTCCTCTGTTCGTGGTGCTCAGCGGCCCGATCACCGTGGTCTACGCCGGGCTTATCGCGTTTGGGATCGGGTCCTTTGTGTCGTTCAACCAGGTGCTGTGGGCCGTCTACTTCGGCCGGGC
The DNA here is from genome assembly GCA_965261835.1 of Dehalococcoidia bacterium. GTDB lineage: Bacteria > Chloroflexota > Dehalococcoidia > SHYD01 > SHYD01. The sequence continues at coordinate 1,874,542 of OZ253478.1, forward strand.
CCATCTGGGCGCGATCACCGGCACGGCCCGCCCGATCATCAGCCTGGCTTCCGCGGCCGGCCCCTTTGTGCTCGCGGGCCTTTACGACAGCACCGGCGCGCACGACTTGGGCGTGTGGCTGGCGGCGCTGACCTGGCTCCTAAGCATGGTGGTGTTACTACTGGTAAAACCGCCGGGACAGCCCCGGAGCGGTCTCATTTGAGACACAGGTTGCGCGCAATCCGCTCATCCTGAGTTCACCTGCGGTGGCGAGCCCGTCGAACGATGAATGGAACACAAGGCGCTACCGCCCGCACGCCCCAAGCCGGTGTCCGCCGTGGTAGGATAGCCCTTGAATTTCCCCACGGAGGAGCACCATGAGCACAGCATCGCCCGATGCGCCGTTAGCTGGGATAAGCGTGCTGGAGGTGGGCAACTGGCTGGCGGTGCCTGCAACCGCGGCGTTGATGGCAGACCTGGGCGCTGACGTGGTGAAAGTGGAGCCGCCCTCCGGCGATCCCTGGCGCAACTTCCGCATGGAATCCATGGGCTACTCCGGCTCCTTCCCCATCAACTATCCTTACGAGCTGGACAACCGCGGCAAGCGCGGTCTGACCCTTGACCTAGAGCAGCCCGAAGGCCGCGCCACGGCGCTACGCCTAGCAACACAGTGCGATGTGTTCATGACCAACCTCATCCCATCCCGGCGCGAGCGCTACGGCCTCACCTACCGCGCGGTCTCAGAAGGCAATCCGCGGGTAGTGTATCTGGGTTTCAGCGGCTATGGCACAGAAGGGCCCGACAAAGACCGCCTGGGCTTCGATTACGCCGCATTCTGGGCCCGCTCAGGCATCATGGGGCTAGTAGGCGAGCCAGACACGGCCCCGGCACTCCAGCGCGCTGGTATGGGCGATCACTCCACCGCGGGCTTGCTGCTCTCCGGCGTACTGGCCGCGCTGTTCCAACGGGAGCGCTCCGGGAGCGGGCAGGAGATCAGCGGATCGCTGTTGAACACCGGCATCTGGATCCTAGGCTCCGACGTGCAGGCGGCGCTGGTGGCACGCCAGGCCCCGGCCCGCCGTGCCCGCACCGAAGCGGTCAATCCCATTTGGAACTCCTACCGTTCCAGCGATGGCCGTTGGTTGCTCCTGGTGATGCCTACCCCAGACCCCTATTGGCCCCGCATGTGCACCGTGCTGGACAAGCCCGAGTGGGAGGCCGACCCTCGTTTCGCCACGCTGGCGGGGCGCGCCGAGCATTCCCGGGAAATCATCGCCGAGATGGACGCAATCTTCGCCACCGCCACGCGGGACGAGTGGGCGCAGCGGCTTGATGCGCAGGGCGTCATCTGGGCACCCGCCCAAAGCATCGACGCCGTCATCACCGACCCCCAGGCGGCGGCCAACCACTTCTTCACCACAGTGGAGCACCCAACCCACGGTCCCTACCAGATCATCGACACGCCTATCAAGTTCGGGGGGGCAAGCGTGGGCGCCCGTGGTCCCGCGCCGGAGCTGGGCCAGCACACCGAGGAGGTGCTGCTGGAGGCGGGCTACACCTGGGAGGAAATCGCCGCCCTCCGGGAGCACGGCGCACTGGGATAACACGGACAGTGAGGAACCTCGTGACCTGGGGGATGAACCCCCGACTTCTACCGCACTAGCCGGCGGGGATCGAGCACGCCGCAGCTTAAACCGATTAGTATGCAGCCGCCGCGCTGCGTTTGGCGCGGTCCCTCACTACGCACCGTCCCCAACTCATGGTAAGCTGGCCTCAATAACAATATGTCAATGTGTTGAGGTGAAACGTGGAACGTACGCTCGTGCTGGTCAAGCCCGACGGGGTGCAGCGGGGGCTGATCGGCGCTATTACCGGCCGCCTGGAAGCCCGCGGCCTCAAGATCGTTGGGATGCGGATGCTACAGATCGACGCTGCGCTGGCGGCGCGTCATTACGGAGACCATGTAGACAAGCCGTTTTACCAAGGACTGGTGGAATTCATTACGGCCGGGCCGGTGGTGGCCCTGGCGCTGGAGGGCCGGAACGCCGTGGAGGTGGTGCGCCAGACCATGGGCGTCACCGACTCCGCCAAAGCAGCGCCTGGCACTATCCGCGGCGACTACGGCATCGACATCGGGCGGAACTTGATCCACGGCTCAGACTCGCCGGAGACCGCGGCCAAGGAACTGTCGCTCTTCTTCGGGGAAACCGAGCTGCTCTCCTACCAACGGGCGCTGGACAACTGGATTATCGAGCCGTAATCTGCGCCTCTCCGCACTCCAACCCGCCGTCGTTGCGCAAGCGCAGGATGAGCGATGGAGTGGGTCTGTTAAGGCAAGCGCTCGCTATACAACCCATATCCGGCGTTACTGAACCCTGAGCACCGCGGGTGCCTGTTGCCACAGGCGTTCCAACGCGTACAGCTCCCGCTCCTGCTCGGCAAAGAGGTGGACGATCACGTCGCTAAAGTCCATGAGCAGCCATCCGGAACCGGGGGAACCTTCCTTGCGGGAAATGGGCACACCTCTGTGCTTCATTTGCACGTCCACTTCCTCGGTCAGTGCCTGAAGGTGGCGGGCGTTGGCCCCGGTGCAGAGGACAAAGTAGTCGGCAAAAGCGGCGATGCCCTGGATGTCCAGGACAACGATGTCCGAGGCCTGGTGGTCGGACAGTAGTTCAACGATAGTTCGGGCAAGTTCAAGTGGGCTCAGGGGTTCGTCTCCTAGCGCTGATTCATCCTGCTGTCATCTTAGCTTGAATATGGCCGTTGGTCGATATTGGGCACCATTGTACCGCGTACCGCCGCGCCACCAGCAGAAGGCAACTTGGACGCTATCGGCCGTCCTTATTCCGCAGCAGCAGCCAGTTGCGGGCATCCAACGCCGCAGGATGGATCACACCACCGCGTTCCAATAAATGCTTGACCTGCCACTCCAGATAGAGGACCACGGCCAGGTCCAGGTGCTCCTGCGCCAATTCCGGCAGCCGTTCCAGACCGGGGGGATAATAGCCCTGCTTATCCGGGTCGAGCTTGTCAGCCAGGAACACCACCTTCTCTAGGTTGCTCATGCCCTCCCGTGCCGTGGAATGCCAGGCAATGGCGGTCACCACGTCCTGCTCGGTGCTATCCGCCTCCGGGCAGGCGAGCCGAGCGCCCACGGGGCCGTGGAGCAACAGCGGCACGGCCTCCTCCACCGGGCCGACTGGCAGCCCCAGGTCACGGGCTTGCCGCAGCAGGGTTGGCGGAGGCTCCGCGCGGGCAACGTCGTGGAGAAAGCCGCCCAGCGCAGCGCGCTCAGGATCGACGTCCCAGCGCGCGGCAAGCGCGCGCGCTCCCTCGCTGACCCGTTCCAGATGGGCAATCAGCCCGGCCGGGAGGTGCGCCCACTGTCCCCGGGCGTCATCCAGCAAGGGGAGCACGCTTAACCCATCGCCCGCATCTGCTTGCCGCCCAGCACGTGGAGGTGCAGGTGCAGCACCTCGCTGCCGGACTCCGGTCCGGTGTTGATGGCAACGCGGTAGCCGCGCTCGGCCAGGCCCTCCCCACGGGCGACCTCAGCGGTCACCTCTAGCAGCCGTCCGGCCACCTCACGGTGGGAGGCCTGCAGCGTCGCCAGCGAATCGACGTGCTCGCGGGGAATGACCAGCACGTGCACCGGCGCGGCGGGCCGGATATCTCGGAAGGCCACTACCTGGTCGTCCTGGTGCACGAACTCGGCGGGGACTTCGCCCGCAACAATGCGGCAGAAGATGCATAAATCGGACATGAAAATAGCTCCTGTTATCTTAATGGCAAAGCGCCCACTCCCTGCTTCCGGATCGGGCCTGGGAGATCGAGGCGGCTAGGAGGAGTATCTAGCCGGTCAGTGTGACGCGGTCCTCCCCTTGGCGGCGTCGTGCTGGTAGTACTGGCCGACGGCGAGCACGAGATGGCCCATCTTGGGATGCTGTGGCTGGATGTCCACGCGCACGCCCCAGTCTTCCCACGCCTTGGCGCAGACCGGACCCACTGCGGCCACGGCCACCGAGCGGTTGAGCACCTCCCGCAGCGCTTCACCCTGGCCAAAGTGATTGGCGAGGCGGAACAGGTTGTGCACCTGCGCCTGGCTGGTGGCCGCCACCGCGTCAATGGCACCCTCCTGGGAGTCCCGGATGAAGCGTTCCAGCGGCGCCTGGTCGTCCGGCAGCGCCCAGCCGTACAGCGAGACCTCCAGCACCGTTGCGCCGCGCCGCTGCAGTTCCCGCCGCAACGCGACGTTGGGCTCGCCATAGTGCTGCAGCGCCACCGTATTGCCCAGGAGGCTGTCGGGAAGTAACGCCAGCAGCTCGCGCGAAGTGTTGGGCTCCGGCGGGGCCAGATCGATGCGGACTTTGTACTCCCGCAGTACTGCCGCGGGCTTGGGGCCGCGCGCCACAACCGCGGTACCCGCAAGGGCCAACAACACCGCCGGAAGTCTGCCGGCTTGCGCGGCGGCGGCCAGCAGCGCGCGGGTGCCTACCCCGGTGAGAAAGATCATATAGTCCAGGGGGCCGTCAATGAGCCGACCCAAGAACTCGGACACTTGGGGTTGGTTGTCTAGGGGTACTTCCTTAAGCGCGGGCGCGGCGTAGACCGTGCCGCCATGGCGAGCAATGAGGCTCGCCATCTCTGTCGCACGGCGAGCCTCAAGCACTGCTAGCACCTTGCCGTCCAGGACGGCCATAGGGTTCTCCTATAGGCTATGCCACACCTGATGCGAGGCATAGCGGTATTGGGTGTCGTCAGCTAGACTGCGCACTCCCCTTCTCCACGCTCCAGCTTGTAAAGCCCAGAGCGCTCCCAGTCCTGATAGAGCTCCAGGTTCTCTTGGACCGGGCCCACCGGCCGCAGGTCGGCCAGCAGCTCCTCGAAGGCGGTATGGCCGATGCGGTCCACGAAGTCGTTAAACTCCTCGCCGTCATTGCGCTGATCCTTGTAGTAGCCCAGGATTCGCTCCACGGCTTCCGGCGCCCGCTTGGACGGCAGTTTGGTGCTGACCCGCTTGGCGAAGCGGAAAGGCGAGCCAGGCTCGTAGTTCCCGCCGATGTACACCTCGTAGGCGGGCACCTGCTGCCCCGCCTCACCCTTCACTGCGGCGCCCTGGAACCCAATGTGGGCCAGGTGATGGCGGCCGCAGCCGTTGGGGCAGCCGCTCATCTTGACGTGCATCTGCTTCGTGAGCGGGTCCTCGATGTTCAGATCCAGCAGCTTCTGCCGGATGGCCCGGTTGGCGCCCATGGAAGCGGTGATGCCCAGCTTGCAGCTATCGGTGCCGGGGCAAGAGGTAGTGTCCGTGATCTCGAAGACCCCCGCCTCGCCCAAGCCGATGGCGTTGAGGCGCTGCCAGAGGGGATACAGCTGATGGCGGGGAACCCAGCGGAACAGGAAGTTCTGCTCCACGCTCAGCCGGATGGTGCCGTTGCCGAACTCCTCCGCTATGTCCGCCACCGCGTCAAACTGGTCGCTGCTGAGGTCGCCCTGAGCTACTTTCACATACACGCCGTAGTAGCCCCCCTGGCGCTGGGGTTCGGCGTTGCTGGTCTTCCAGCGCAGGAACTCGGCGTCGCTCTCGCTGGGGTCGCGGTGTCCGTTGCTGTAGTTGTACACGCCGGGCACCGGTTCGTAGTCCTCGATCATGTAGGGCGTGGGATCTACAGGCTGCTCGGCCCAGGGCTCCTTGAGCTCCGCTTCCACCATCTCTCGGAACTTGTCCATCCCAACGCGATCAACAAGCACCTTGATGCGGGCCATCATCCGGTTCTTCCGCAACTCGTCGGAGCGGTTGAAGATCCGGAGCACGGCCTCGGCCACCCGCAGGTAGTCTTCCACCGGCACAAAATCGAACAGCGGCAGGGCCGCTCGGGGCATGATTGAGCTGCCACCGCCCACGTAGATGGTGAAGCCCTTCCGCTGGACGCCGTCGATCTCCTTCACCTGGGCCACGAAACCAATGTCGTGGAAGGGCGCTGTGGCGCAGTCGGTGGCGCAGGGCGAGAAGGAGGACTTGAACTTGCGGGGCATCGCCTGGGTGTAGGGCTTGCGGATGAAATAACGGACGTAGGCCGTGAGGTAGGGCGTGACGTCAAACTTCTCGTCGTGGCAGATGCCGGCCATCGGGCAGCTCACCACGTTGCGGACGGTGTTGCCGCAGGCCTCGCGGGAGGTGACGCCCACCTGCGAGAGCAGCCACTTAGCCTTGGAAGCCTCCTCCAGCTTCATGTGGTGGTACTGGATGCACTCCCGGGTAGTGATGTGGCCCTTGTCCAGCGGAGTCATGCTGCGGGCCACCTCCCCGAGCGCTCGCAACTGATTGGAGGTGACCACGCCGCCGGGCAGCTTCACCCGGATCATCTGCGAATCGTCCTGCCGCTGGCCGTAAACGCCCTCCCGCAGCCGGTACATCTGGAACTGGATGGGGTCGGCCTCGCTCTTTCGGAACTTGAGTGTCTCCTCGTCGAAGGTCTTCAGCTCTTCTTCGACAATTGGGACAACACCAGTCTCTTTAATAATGGTGGTCATGAGGCCTCCCAGCGCTATTGTCAATCAATTTAGTCGACTTCAGACATTATCTTTACGTATTATATGGAGGGCAAAGGACGCTGGCAAGCGAGTAGCCGTTCAGGCTCCAGCGGTGGCCTGAGGACAGCCTAGTTGCCAGACGTTGCCGGTGGTTGAAAACGGGAGGTGGTTGCTGCCCCCCCACCCACCGCACCATACTTGACAGCCGCACTTACAGTTCCTAGCATTAGACCACAATGCATGTTCCTTGTGACGAAGAACCTCCAAGTTCTTGCCACACCCCCCACCAATACCTGAGGACGCACGGCCTGTCCTCAGCCCTAGTTGCTGTCTTCAAACCTACCGCATCTATCGAGGCTGACGGCGGCCATGGATAGCGCCGCGCTGCCCGATTGGGCGGGTATTGTGCTGGCTGCGGGCAAGGGCACCCGCATGCGCTCCCGTCTCGCCAAGGTGCTCCACCCGATAGCGGGCCGAGCCATGGTGGAGCACGTAACGGAGGCCGTCAACGCCCTGGGGCTCGCCCACACCGTGGTAGTAGTTGGCTACCAGGAGGCCGCGATACGCTCGGCGCTGGGCGACCGAGCGGTCTACGCGTCGCAACCCGAGGCGCTGGGTACCGGCCACGCCGTGCTCCAGGCGCGGAGGAAGGCAGGCGCCGCGCAACAGCTGCTGGTTGTGAACGGCGATCTCCCCTTAATCCAACCCGAAACCCTCCGCGCCCTCATTGAACACCATACGACCACTGACGCCGCGCTCACGCTGCTTACCTGCTGCCGTCAGGACCCCGCTGGGCTAGGACGCATCGTGCGGGACAGCAATGGCCGCATTACAGCCATCGTGGAGCACCACGAAGCCAACGAGGGCCGGCGCGCGCTCACTGAAACCAACGAGGGGGCCTATTGCCTGGACGCCGCATGGGCGTGGCCCGCCTTGGAGTGCCTGCCCACCCACGCCAACGGCGAGCGCTATCTCACCGATCTAGTGGAGCTGACCGTCTCCGGCGGCCGCTCGGTGGAGAGCGTAGCCTCGCCGGACCCACAAGAGACCAGCGGAGTCAACGACCGCGTCCAGCTTGCCGAGGCGGAGGCCGTTATGCGACAGCGCGTGCGGGTGCGCCTGATGCAGAGCGGTGTGACCATCATCGACCCGCCGTCCGCCTTCATTGACGCGGGGGTTGAGATCGGCATGGACACCGTGATCCACCCGAACACCACCCTGACAGGCAGCACCGTCATCGGCGAGGACAACGCGATCGGCCCGGGCGCGGTGATCCGGGACTCTCGCATCGGGAATGCCTGCGAGATCGCCTCCGCGGTCATCGAGGGCGCGGTGCTGGAAGACCGGGTGAGCGTCGGCCCCTTCAGCCACCTGCGTCCCGACAGCTTGATTGAAACTGGCGTCCACCTGGGCAACTACGTAGAGGTCAAGAACAGCAACATCGGGCAGGACAGCCAGGCTGGGCACTTCTGCTACTTAGGCGACGCCCGCATCGGCCGGCGGGTGAATATCGGCGCGGGAACCATCACCTGCAACTATGACGGCGTGGACAAGCACGTGACCACCATCGGCAACGACGTGTTCATCGGCAGCGATTCCATGCTGGTGGCGCCCGTCACCATCGGCTCGGGCGCGACGACCGGCGCCGGTGCCGTGGTCACCCAAGACGTGCCGCCGGAAACAGTGGTGGTGGGTGCGCCGGCCCGGGTGTTGCCCGGCAAGCGCGGCAAGCACCGTAACGCACCCAAGCAGGAGGCTTGAGGTGGCGCCTTCAACACGCTCAGACGAAACCGGCGCTCTTTGCGACAAAGGGCAATATGTGCCGGCTCCTCACCATTAAGATCAAGAAGATCAAGCACAGAAAGGAAAAGAACGTTCTCTCGTTCTCCTCGATAAAAGCTGTTGGATACCGATAGACTGATCGCCCTGGGCCTGTTGGGCCTGAGCCTGGGGCTTACCGTATTCGGCGCCATTGTGGAGGCTGCGCTGGCAACCACGCCGCGGCTGGCCCGCGGCCACCATGACGAACGCGTGCTCCGCGCCGGTACCCAAGAGTGGGCGGGGCGGCACCACGAGTTCTTGCTGGCCACGCTCCAAATCATCAAAACCGCGGGCGTGGCCTTTACCTGCGTGGTGCTGGCGTGGCTAATCTACCCGGCCCAGGGCACCAACTGGGCCAACGCCTTGGGCATCGGCCTCGCGGCACTGGCCCTGCTAGTGCTACTCCAGGCCATTCCCCGCGCCCTGGCCACCCGCACGCCGGCCCGCGCCTTCCGGCTCATCAGCCCACCCTTGCGTCTGCTGCACTTCGTCCTCCGGCCGGTCACCGCCTTCTACCGAAGCCTGGCGCAACTGGCAGTACGCCTGATCTGGCGGGAGCCCGCCCGCCATGATGACCAGACCAAGGAAGACGAAGAGGAAGAGGAGTTCGGGGCGCTGGTAGAAGAGATCAGCGAGCACAACGAGGAGTTGGAGGGGGAAGAGCGGGAGATGATCCGACGGATCATCGGACTGGAGCACACCACCGTGCGGGAGATCATGGTGCCGCGCATCGACATTGTGGCGGCGGAAGCCGACGCCCCGGTCTACAAGGTCATCGACCTCATTGTCCAGCACGGATTCAGCCGAATCCCAGTCTATAACGAGACCATCGACAACATCGTGGGCATGGTCTACGCCAAAGACCTGCTGCGGGCCACCCAGCAACCGGGCGACCCCCCGCTGTTGCAGAGCCTCGTCCGGCCCGCCTATTTCGTACCCGAACCCAAACACATCGACGAGATGCTGCGGGAGTTCCGGGAGCGGCGTACCCATGCCGCCATCGTGGTAGACGAGTACGGCGGCACCGCTGGAATGGCCACCCTGGAAGATCTGCTGGAAGAGATTGTGGGCGAGATCGAGGATGAGTACGACCGCCATGATGCGCCCATCGAAAGGGTGAGCCAAGACGAAGCTATCCTGGACGCCCGCGTCAGCATTGCCGACCTCAACGAACTCTTCGACACCGCGGTGCCGCAGGAGGACTACGACACCGTGGGTGGCCTGGTGTACGCCGAGCTGGGCAAGATCCCCAGCGCAGGCGACGAGGTGCGAGTGGACGGGCTCACGATCTCCGTTCTGTCCACCCTGGGCCGCCGCATCAAGAAGGTGCGGGCAGTTCACCGCGCGGGCCTGGGAGAGGACGGCGCGGCTGAAGGCTAGCGCGCCCCCTTGCTTATCCAAAGCTGGATGCAGGGAGACGGAGCCTCCTAGCCAGGGGTTCGCGAGTGCCCTCCGATTCTCGCAGAACGTGGCCCCCGCATCTTTAACGGCGCTTGACCCGCACGGTATGATCCCATTGTCCTCACTCTTTATCACTAGGAGCGCATTGTGGAGCTAGCAGGAAAGGTTGCGCTGGTCACCGGAGCCTCCCGCGGCATCGGACGGGCCACGGCCCTGGAGCTCGCTCGCCGCGGCGCAAAGGTGGCCGTCAACTACGTGAGCAACCGGGCCGCCGCAGAGGCCGTGGCCGCGGACGCGGTTGCCACCGGCGCCGAAGCCCTGGTGGTAGCTGCAGACGTGGGCGATACTGCCGCAGTGGAAGCAATGGTGAAGGCGGTGCAGGAGCGTTGGGGCCGCATCGACATCCTGGTGAACAACGCCGGCCAGGCGCGGGACGGCCTCGCTATGCGAATGGATCTGGAGGACTGGGACTTCGTGCTGCGAACCAACCTCACTAGCGCCTTCCTCTGCAGCAAGGCCGTGCTGCGCTCAATGCTCAGGCAGCGCTGGGGCCGCATTGTCAACATGTCATCTATTGTGGGGGTGTACGGCAACGCTGGGCAGAGCAACTACGCGGCGGCCAAGGCCGGCCTCATCGGCTACACAAAGAGCCTGGCAAAGGAGGTGGCTTCCCGCAACGTCACCGTCAACGCCCTCGCCCCTGGCTGGATCGAAACCGACATGGTAGCCGCGGTGCCGGACACTATCCGCAGCGAAGCCCTCGGCCGCATCGCCGCAGGGCGTATGGGCACCGTGGAGGACGTGGCCGGCACCGTGGCCTTCCTCTGCAGCGACGCGGCCGGCTACATCACCGGCCAGGTTATCGGCATCGACGGCGGCATGGTGCTCTGATGTCACGCCAGCCTGTGCTATCGTAGATACCGCAATCACTCCTTCTTCAGCACGCGAGAAAGACCACGCATCCATGCCCTCTGACGAAAAAATCACCGAACTCAATGCCCTCAAAGACCAGGCCCGGCTCGGTGGCGGGCCGCGGCGCATTGAGCAGCAGCACGCCCGCGGCAAACTCACCGCCCGGGAGCGCATCGCCCTGTTCGTAGACCCCGACACCTTCGAGGAGCTGGACCCCTTTGTGGAACACCGTAGCTATGACTTCGGCATGGCGGACCAGCGCATCCTGGGCGACGCGGTGGTCACCGGCTACGGCAAGATCAACGGCCGGCTGGTCTACGTCTTCTCGCAGGATTTCACCGTGTTCGGCGGATCGCTCTCAGAGGCGGTGGCCTCCAAGATCTGCAAGGTGATGGACATGGCCGCCAAGAACGGCGCCCCGCTGGTGGGCCTAGACGACTCCGGCGGCGCCCGTATCCAGGAAGGCGTGCTCAGCCTGGGCGGCTACGGCGATATCTTCCTCCGCAACGTCATGTCCTCTGGAGTGGTGCCGCAGATTTCCGTCATCATGGGGCCCTGCGCCGGTGGCGCGGTCTACTCCCCGGCCCTTACCGACTTCATCTTCATGGTGGAGGGCACCGGGCAGATGTACATCACCGGTCCGGACGTCATCAAGGCCGTCACCGGCGAGGCCGTCAGTCACGAAGAGCTGGGCGGCGCGCTGAGCCACGCCAGCCGCAGCGGCGTGGCGCACTTCGCGCTGGAGAGCGAGGAGGTGTGTCTGCGTGAGGTGGCCCGCCTGCTCTCCTTCCTGCCCGCTAACAACATGGACGACCCGCCCCGACTAGCGGTGAGCGACAACCCCAAACGACCCACGCCCGTGCTCAAGGACTTGGTGCCGGACGACTCCAATCAGCCCTACGACATGAAGGACGTGATCCGGGAGATTGTGGACAACGGCGACTTCATGGAGTCCCAAGAGCTCTTTGCGCCCAACATCGTCACCGGGTTCGCCCGCATGGCCGGCCGCCCGGTGGGCGTGGTAGCCCAGCAGCCGCTGTTCCTGGCCGGGGTACTAGACATCGACTCCTCGGTGAAGGGCGCTCGCTTCGTGCGCTTCTGCGACGCTTTCAACATCCCACTGCTCACTTTGGTGGACGTTCCGGGCTTCATGCCCGGCACCTCCCAGGAATACGGCGGCATCATCCGGCACGGGGCCAAGCTGCTCTACGCCTACGCCGAGGCCACCGTGCCGAAGGTCAGCCTCATCACCCGCAAGGCTTACGGCGGCGCTTACGACGTGATGAGCTCCAAACACCTCCGCGGCGACCTTAACTACGCCTGGCCCGGCGCTGAGATCGCAGTGATGGGCGCAGACGCCGCGGTGAACATCATCCACCGGGAGGAGATCGCCAAGGCGGCCGACCCCGAAGCCACCCGCAAAGCGCTCATCGACGACTACCGCCGGAAGTTCGCCAACCCCTACATCGCCGCCGGCCGCGGCTACATCGACGACGTGTTCCCCCCCACCGAGACCCGGGCCAAGATCAACGCCGCGCTGGACATGCTCAAGAACAAGCGGGACACCAACCCGCCCAAGAAACACGGCAACATCCCGCTATAGCCCACGAACAGCTAACAAGTAACATAGCCATGACCACGCTTCTAGAAGTCCACGACATCTGGAAAGCTTTCGGCAAGCTTGAGGTGCTGAAGGGCGTCAGCCTCAACGTCCAGACCGGGGAGGTGGTGGCCGTGGTGGGCGAGAACGGCAGCGGCAAGTCCACCCTCCTGAAAATCCTGGTAGGCCTCGAAACGCGCGGCCGCGGACGCTTCAGCCAGTCCGGGCGCATGGGCTACTGCCCGCAATCCCTGGAGCTGTTCGAGGGACTCACGGTATCGGAGAACCTGCGCTACTTCGGCGCCGCCTACGGCCTCTCGGAATCCGAGCTACGGCAGCAGGGCCGCTACTACCTGGAGCGCTTCCACTTTGAGCAGTACGTGGACATCGTGGTAAACAAGCTGAGCGGCGGCACTAAGCAGAAACTCAACCTTACCCTAGCCTTGCTGCACTCGCCCGACCTTCTGCTCCTAGATGAGCCTTACCAGGGCTTCGACTACGAGACGTTTCTGGACTTCGCGGCGCTACTGGCAGAATGGCGGGTACAGGGCAAGGCCGTGCTGACCATATCCCACCTGATCACCGGCGATCTGGGTATCGACCGACTTCTAGAGCTCAACAACGGTACGGTGCATGAGCAGCCAACGCCTACTCACCGCCTTTAGCATGACGGCCCGGGAGTTCGTGCGCCGGCGGGGCATGCTCGCGCTCATGGTGGGCGTGCCCGCCGCGGGCTACCTGTTAATCTTCTTGGCCCTGCCGGATGCCCCCGCTGCGGTGGAGGCGGTGGAGAACGGCGTCAAAGTCCGCCTGACCATCACCCAGAGCGAGCTCTTCGGAGGGTTCTCCTCGCTGATCTACGTGGGCCTCATGGCCGCCGTGACCGGGCTCTATCTCATGCGCAGCGCGCTGGAGGCGGATCGTCGGCTGATGATCTCCGGCTACAGCGCCTTCGAGTTGGTGTGCTCCCGCGTCATAGTGATCCTGGCGGTGGACTTGGCTTTGACCGGGGTGCTGGTGGGAATGATGTTGCCATTCCTCACGCCGCGTCAGCTACCGGCCTACGTGCTAGCTGTCTACTGGGCCGCCGTCCTCTACAGCTTCTACGGCGGGCTGATTGGAACGCTCATCCGCAACGAGTTGGGCGGGATCATGGCCATCCTCTTCTTTGTGAACATCGACATCGGCTACCTTCAAGTGCCGGGCTACTCCACCATCCTGGACGAGTGGTGGGCGCCGCTCCTGCCGGGGTACTTCCCGGCGCAGCTCGCTATTGACGCCGCATTCACCGCGCGCTTAGAGTGGCTTGCGGCATCCTTCTGGTCCGTTCCTCACGCCATCGTCATTGCCGGAGTGATGCTAGCCGGCTATCAGCGAGCCACTAACGTGCATACTTTCCTCCCGGAACAAGGGCAGCGCCGACCGGTGCGCCGCCTCATCATTGCGCTGGTTGGCGTGCTTGCCGTAGTGGGCGGTGCTGTTGGTTATGTCCAGTATCAGACGCAACCCGCCACCATCGAGACCTCCGGCCGGGTGCGCGCGCCTGAGGCCAGAGTGGTCTCGGTAGTCTCTGGCCGAATCCGGGAAATGCTCGTCGAAGAAGGGCAGGACGTGGTCGCCAACCAGATCGTCGCCTGGGCGGAAGACCACCTCACCGGGTCAACCGCCCCGTTGCGGGCGCCCATGGACGGCACGGTGACCTCCGTCACGAGCAAAGCCGGCGAAAACGTGATCCAGGGCAGCGTGGTGGCGCTGATTCACCGCCTGGACCAGATGGAAGTGCGGCTTGAAGTCGAAGAGACCGCAGTCACCGAGGTGCGAGTAGGACAGCGGGTGGAGTTGAAGTTTGCATCGCTGGGAGAGTCCGTGGTGAGCACCGTGGGCGAGATCGGCCACCAGCCGCTGCCGCCGGAGCCGGGCGCTACCGAGAACGAACGCCGCGTCCGAAAGTACGCCGTCACGGTCCCCCTCCCTCGGGTGAACGAGCGGCTCCGGTTGGGCATGGCGGTCAGCGCTACCGTGTTCTTGTAAGGCGTTCCGTCTCACATTGTTGCCTTGAGCGCCTTAAGATCGAAAGATCAAATGATGGAAAGATTGAAAGCTCTGGAGTACAATATTTGATGGTGTGGTGACACGCCATTTCATAGGCCGAGGGAATTATGGACTATAACACCGACCTTACGTGGATGCTGGGTGGCCCCCAGGGCGGAGGCATCAATACCGCCGCCGAAGCATTCGCCAAATCCCTGACTCGGGGCGGTTATCGCATCTACATGAACATCGAGTACCACTCGAACATCATGGGCGAGCACAGCTACTACACCGTCCGCATCGGCAACTCCCAGAAGCGCAACCTGTCCGAGAAGGTGAACGTCCTCGTCTCGCTGGACGAGGAGACCATCATGGGCAACCATCACAACGAGTGGCCCAGCCATCACGGCCATCTGCACAAAATGGTTGAGGGCGGCGTTATAATCTTTGACGGCGCCCTTCATCTTGATTTCTCAGGCAAACGGCAGGACGTCCACTACATCGGCGTCCCCTTTGACGAGCTCCTCCGCAAGGTGCTGGTGGAAGCCGGCCGTGGCACCGAGTTCAACGCCCTAAGGGTCATGACTAACAGCGTGGCCGGCGGCGCATCGGCGGCGGCGTTGGGGGTTGATCTCGCGCTGTATCAGCAGAGCTTTCAGGGCGGCACCGGCCGCAGGGCAGCCCTGGCCGGGCTCAACGCTGAAGCCGCCGCTGCGGGATACAGCTACGTGCTCGAGGCTTTGGTCGGCGAGAAGATCTACAATTTGGTACCGGCCACGCCGCCGGCCACCGCGCCCCTGCTCATCCGCGGGGTCCAGGCCACCGCGCTCGCCAAGCTCAAGGCCGGGCTGGCCTTCCAGACCTACTATCCCATCAGCCCTGCGACGGACGAGAATGTCTACCTAGAGTCCAACCAACGCAAACAGGACCTAGTAGTGATTCAGGTGGAAGACGAAATCGCCGCCATCAACATGGCGGTTGGGGCGGCCCATGCCGGCGTGCGGGCATCCACCTCAACCTCTGGCCCCGGCCTCTCCCTAATGGTGGAAGGCCTGGGCTTCGCCAGCATCACCGAGGCCGCCGGCCCGGTGCTCTACCTGTGGCAGCGCGGCGGCCCCAGCACCGGGATTCCCACCCGCAGCGAGCAGGCCGACCTCGCGTTCGCGCTGCAGCCTGGTCACGGCGAGTTTCCTCACATAGTGGTAGCTCCGGGCGACATCGAGCAGGTGGTGCAGGACTCTTACGAAGCCTTCAACTGGGCTGACCGCTACCAGCTCCCCGTCATCGTGATCCTCGACAAGAAGATCCAGTCCGGCCACACCACGGTGGATGACCTGGGCCTGGACAAGCTGCCGCCCATCGACCGCGGCCCGCTGTTCGAACAGAACGGCGACTACCTCCGGTATGCCTTCACGGAGAGCGGCGTATCGCCCCGCTCCATGCCGGGCCAGGAGGGCGGTGTGTTCTGGCTGACTACGGATGAGCATGACGAGCGGGGCCACATCACGGAGAGCACCGAAAACCGCTACAAGATGATGGAAAAGCGCATGGGCAAGCTGACGCTAGCGGCTAAAGAGATTCCCCTTGACCGCAAGATCAACTTCCACGGCCCGCAGGAGGCCGATGTGACCTTTGTGTGCTGGGGCACCGTCAGGGGATCGGTGCTAGACGCCGCGGAAATTCTGGAGCAGGAGGACGGGCTTACCTCCAATGTGCTCCAGGTGCGGCTGATGCGGCCCTTCCCGGTTGAGGAAGTCACCGCTATCCTCAGCAAAGCCAAGCGCACCATCCTGGTGGAGGAGAACTACTCCGGCCAGTTGGGCGATCTCATCCGCGCCAAGACCGGCATCGCCGTGGACCAGCGCCTAGTCAAGTTCGACGGCCGGCCCTTCTCCGAGGAGGAGCTGCTGGATGCAGTCCGCACCGCCCTCAAGAGCGGCGAAGCCCGCGTTGCTATGTCGCATCTGCTGCCATAACACAAAGGGGTCGAGGTAGAGGTAAAGGAAGAGGTTAAAGGAAAAGATGGTTATTCAAACCTATACCGCCAAAGACTATAAGACGGATGTCCATAACACCTGGTGCCCCGGCTGCGGCGACTTCGCCATCCTGAGCTCACTCCAAAATGCCCTCGCGGAGTTACAAATCCCGCCACACATGGTGTCGTTAGTATCCGGCATCGGATGTTCCGGCAAAACGCCGCACTACATCAACGCCTATGGCCTGCACACCCTGCACGGCCGGTCGCTGCCGGTTGCCGCCGGCGTGAAGCTCTCGAATCCGCGGTTGACCGTGGTTGCGGTTGGCGGCGACGGCGACGGCTTCGGCATTGGCGCCGGCTACTTCGTCAACACCGGCCGCCGCAACGTGGACATGACCTATCTGGTCTTTGACAACCAGGTCTACGGCCTCACTAAGGGCCAGGGCTCGCCCACCATGCGGCAGGGCGACAAGGCCAAGGGCATGGCTGAGGCAGCGATGCAAGCCAACATCAACCCCATGGCCCTCGCCATCTCCTCCGGCTACACCTTCGTGGCCCAGGCCTACGCGCTCCAGCCCAGATCCGCGACCCAGATCATTGCCGAGGCGATCCGCCATCGCGGCACGTCATTCGTGGACATCTTGCAGACCTGCCCCGTTTACAACGACCTCCACGACAAGGAATGGTACGGCGAAAAGCTGGACGGCAGACCCCGGATGTATCAACTTGACGATACCGACTACGACCCCGTAGTGCATGACCCGACCAATGAAGACGAGCTGACGGCCAAGAAGGTGCAGGCCATCGCCAAGTCCTACGAGTGGGGCGCCCGGATTCCCGTGGGGGTGCTCTACAAGACGGACGCCCCTACTTTTGAGGATCAGATCGCCAACGGCCGCAGCCGCGGGATAGACGCCATCACCCAACCCAATCTGTGGGACCGAGACCTCACCGACCTAGTCGATGCCATGCGCTAAGCGCTGAACCCGTACGCATACACGTGGCCCCGCCTAATGGCGGGGCCACTGCGATCTCGACCGCTCGACCTAGCCTGTGCGGCGCGCGCAACGAGCGTTGCTAAACAGCCTCAAAACAGCGCGCTTGACCGCTACCCCCTGTCGGCGTTAGTGTTCTTTTATTACTAACTATTGGCAAGGAGATACAGAGATGGCTCAGGTAAGAACGTGCTTCCAACTCCCCGTCGTAGCTCATAGCGGCGGCGGCGAACGGGGTTTCCTCCCCTTCGGCACCCAGGTGGGTGACTATCTTTTCTCCGGCGGCTGCATGGGCCAGGACCCCGCCACCGGCTTGGTGGCCTCCGGCGCGGCGGAGCAGGCCAAGTTCGCCTTCCAAAACGTGCAGGCGCTCATGGACACCGCCGGCTTCTCCACCAATGACATCGTGCGGATGTGGATTTGGGTCAAGGACCACAGCCTTACCGATATCATTAGCCAGCCGTGGCAGGAGATGTTCCCGGACCCCGGCAGCCGTCCCGCCGCCAGCATCATTGCGGCGGACCTCCCCGGCGAGATGGTAGTGCAGCTTGAGATCGTGGCCCGCAAGAGCGGCCAGCGCCGTAGCATCTACCTAGGCGACACCGAGGGCACCCTGTTCCCCAGCGGCGCCGTCAAGGATGACCTCCTCTGCGCCGGCTCCTTCAACGGCGTCGACCCCAAGACCCGCGTGCTCTCGGACGATGCCGTCACCCAATCCGCCGTGGCCCACGAGAAGCTCCAGATGGTCATGGAAGCCGCCAATTGTGGACTGGACAGCCTGGGGCACATGTTGGTGTGGTACAAAGACCACACCGTGCGAGAAGTCAACAACGGACCTTATGCAAGTATGTGGCCGGTGCAGAACGACCGCCCGGCCCGCCATTCCGTGATCCGTCCCATGCCGGCCGGCCAGATGACCCAAGTGGAGGCCATGGGCGTCATCGGTGGCGGCCGTACCTGCCACTACGTGGATGGCATCTGGCACGGCGGCATCCAGGGCATCGACAACTCGCTGCCCTTCGGTGTCACCAACGGTAATCTCGTGTTCTCTGCCGCCACCTACGGCCGCGACCTTGCCACCGGCGAACACGCCGCCACGGCCGAGGGCCAGGCCGAGTGGGCCGTCCGGCACACCAAGACGCTCATAGACACCGCCGGCGTCTCGATGGACGACATCGGGCACATGTTCGTGTGGTACCGGGAGCACGGCATGCGCAATGCCGTCAACGGCCCTTGGGTGGAGAGCTTCCCGAGCAAAGAGGACCGTCCCGCCCGCCATGCCATCTCCTCCGACCTGCCGGGTGGCATGAACATCCAGCTCGAAGTCATTGCGGTCAAGCCATAGCGTAACCCTCGGTTACTAAGGTAGGGGCGGGTCTAAGACCCGCCCCTACTTTTTGCCTTGCACGACCGCACACTTGGTCCCGCAGCTTGGACACGCTCTTGCATGACGCAACCGCCGCTCGCCTTGAGCCTGCTGAGGGGTGGGGCGACGCCCTCAAACGAACCGCGCTGCCCGTGCCCGCCACCGTATCGCTCCGACAACCCTTTACGACAAAGGGCGGGGAATGACCCCGCCCTTCGTTGTTTAGCCCTACGCTCTCTACGACGCCCGCATCTTGTTGAGCACCGCCTGCAACACCCCACCCTGCTTGTAGTAATCGATCTCCACCGGCGTGTCGATGCGGGAGCGCGCCTGGAAGGTCACCGTCTCGCCATTGCGGTTGACCGCCTTCACTGTCAGCTCTGCTCCTGGCTTCATATCATCCGAGATGCCCTGGATGTCAAACGTCTCGAAGCCACTGATGCCCAGGGACGTCGCGCTTTCACCCTCGTTGAACTGAAGCGGCAGCACGCCCATGCCCACTAAGTTGCTGCGGTGGATGCGCTCGTAGCTCTCGGCGATCACCGCCTTCACCCCCAGCAGTTTGGGGCCTTTGGCCGCCCAGTCCCGGGAGCTGCCGGCGCCGTACTCCTTGCCCGAAATGATGATCAGCGGTGTGTTCTCCGCCTGATACTTCATGGACGCGTCGTAGATGCGCAGCTTCTCGCCGTCGGGCAGGTGCACAGTCCAGTCGCCCTCGGCGTCGGGCACCAACTTGTTCTTGAGTCGGATGTTCCCGAAGGTGCCCCGTACCATCACTAGGTGGTTGCCGCGCCGAGCGCCGAAGGTGTTGAAGTCTACCGGCTGCACGCCGTTCTCAATGAGAAACTGGCCGGCCGGAGCCTGCACCGGAATGGACCCGGCGGGCGAGATGTGGTCGGTGGTCACGGAGTCGCCCAGGTAGGCCAGCACTTTTGCGCCGGTGATGTTTGCTAGGGGTTTGACCCCCTCCGCAATGTGCTCGAAGTACGGCGCCTCCTGCACGTAAGTGGAGCTGGCGTCCCAGGCGTACATCTCGCCTTCGGGGATGGACATCCCCTGCCACGGCTCATCGCCCTCAAACGCCTCAGCGTAGCGGCGGCGGTACACCTCCGGGTTGAGCGCGCTACCCATCACCGCGCGTACCTCGGCTTGGCTGGGCCAAATGTCCCTCAAATAGACCGGATCGCCGTTGCGGGTTTGGCCGAGGGGTTCCGTAGTAAGATCGAGGCTCATTGTGCCCGCCAGCGCATAGGCTACCACCAGCACCGGCGAGGCCAGATAGTTCGCCTTCACTAGCGGGTGCACCCGCCCCTCGAAGTTGCGGTTGCCGCTGAGCACCGCCGCCGCCACCAGATCATGTTCCTGCACGGCGTTGGCCACCGCCTCTGGCAGCGGGCCGCTGTTGCCGATGCAGGTGGTGCAGCCATAACCCACGATGTGGAAGCCCAGTTGCTCCAGGTACGGTAGCAGACCCGATCCGGCCAGATAGTCCGCCACCACCCGGGATCCCGGAGCCAAGCTCGTCTTTACCCAGGGCTTGGAGGTCAATCCCTTCTCAATGGCCTTCCGCGCCAGCAACCCCGCGCCAATCATCACCGAGGGGTTAGAGGTGTTGGTACAACTGGTGATGGCGGCAATCACTACCGAGCCATTGTCCAGGGTGACGTCCTGGCCGTTGATGGAAATCTGGACGCCGGAGCGCTCCGCCACAGCAGCTGCCCGCCCTGGCGAGGTGGCCGCGCTGCCCGCAACCGGGGCCGGCTTCTTGAACGTCTGGTCGAGCTCAGCAGCAAAGGAGGCCTTCACGTCCCGCAGCACCACCCGATCTTGCGGCCGGCTGGGGCCGGCCAGGCTCGGCTCCACCGTACCCATATCCAGCTCCAGCGTGTCGGTGTACTCCGGATTGGGCGTGGCATCGGTTCGGAACAGGCCCTGCTCCTTGGCGTAGCGTTCCACCAAGTCAATCTGCGCCGCATCGCGGCCTGTGCCCCGCATATAAGCCAGCGTCTCGTCGTCGATGGGGAAGAAGCCGCAAGTGGCCCCGTACTCGGGCGCCATATTAGCGATGGTGGCGCGGTCGGTGAGTGGCAGTCGAGAGAGGCCGGGACCGTAGAACTCCACAAACTTCTCCACCACGCCCTTGCGCCGCAACATCTGGGTGACGGTGAGCACCAGGTCGGTGGCGGTGGAGCCTTCCGGGAGTTGCCCCGTGAGCTTGAAGCCTATGACCTCCGGCAGCACCATATAGTAGGGCTGACCCAGCAGCACCGCCTCGGCCTCGATGCCACCCACGCCCCAACCTAACACGCTTAGGCCGTTGATCATAGTGGTGTGGGAGTCGGTGCCCACCACGGTATCGGGGAAGGCAACCGAGTCCTGAGTCATGATGACACTGGCGAGGTACTCCAAGTTCACCTGGTGCACAATGCCGGTGTCCGGAGGCACAACCCGCAAGTTTTGGAACGCTTTCTGCGCCCAACGTAATAAGGCGTAGCGCTCCTGGTTGCGCTCGAACTCCAGATCGGCGTTCCGCTTAAGCGCATCCCCGGAGCCGAAGAAGTCCACTTGCACCGAGTGGTCGATGACCAGGTCTGCCGGCACAATGGGGTTGATGCGTTTCGGGTCGCCGCCCAGGCGCACCATAGCGTCACGCATGGCCGCCAGGTCCACCACCACCGGCACTCCGGTGAAGTCCTGCAGCAGCACCCGGCCCGGCATGAAAGGGACCTCCTTCTTAGGCGGATTCTTAGGGTTCCATGCCGCCACCGTCGCGACGTCGTCCTCGTGCACTAGGTAGCCGTCCACCTTGCGCAGCATGTTCTCCAGTAGGATTCGGATGGAGAAGGGCAGTTTGTTCAGCTGCACCAGCCCCGCCTTCTCAATGGCGTCCAAGCGGTAGTAGGTCACCGGCCCGGCCGCAGACTGGAGCGTGCTGCGGGCGGCGTTGTGCAAGTCTTGGGTCCGTCCTGAGCCTGTGGAAGGGGTGGTCATAGCTGGGTTTCCTCACTCTTCTCTGATAAGGGGATAAGGGGCCTATGCAAGGCCATATTAGATTACTGTGGGCGCAAGGGGGTGTCAACGCGTGGGGGGTTCAGGGGGTGTCCCCCAGCTTCACTATGCTCTCCGCCTTCCCACTAACCACTGAGCACTAAAACGGAGCGAGTAGTGCGTATCCTACGCTGCATCCGCCAGCAGGCCAGCACATCGCCCCCTTCCCCCACGCACACGGTTCTGCTACACTTACACACGGTTTGCGCTCCACAGAGAAGAGCCGAGCAAAACCCCAGCCTGTGCGCGGCCCGCGTTACACTAGAGACACCGCGGCCGCTCCGGCGAATCGTGATCCAGGGGGTTCATGGTGGTCTTTGAACACGACGTATTAGTTATCGGCGCAGGTATGGCCGGCATGCGCTCCGCCATCGAGGCCAAGCGCACCGGCGCAGACGTGGCGATCCTGACCAAGGTCTATCCCGTCCGCAGCCACACCAACGCGGCCCAGGGCGGCATCAACGCTGCGCTGGGCGAGGGCGACTCCTGGGAGTCCCACGCCTACGACACCGTCAAGGGCAGCGACTTTCTGGGGGACCAGGACGCCATCGAGATCCTGTGCCGGGAAGCCCCCGACGACATCATTGAGTTGGAGAACATGGGGGTCATCTTCAATCGGGATGAAGAGGGACGCCTCGGCTCGCGGAACTTCGGCGGCGCGTCCTACGCCCGCACCTACTTCGTGGCCGACATCACCGGCCAGGCGCTGCTCCACGTGGGCTACGAGCAGATCCTCAAGGAAAAGATGCCCTGCTACAACGAGTTCTTCGCCACCTCCCTCATCATGGACGGCGGCGAGGTCAAGGGCTGCATCGCCATCGAGATGCGCACCGGCGCGATCCACGTGGTGAAGGCCAAGGCCGTCATTCTGGCCGCCGGCGGGATCGGCCGGGCCTACGAGCCCAGCACCAACGCCCTTATCTGCACCGGCGACGGCATGGCCCTGGCCTACCGGGCCGGCGCCCCGCTCATGGACCTGGAGATGGTGCAGTACCACCCCACTACTCTCCCATCCAACGGTGCGCTCCTCACCGAGGGCGCCCGCGGCGAAGGCGCGTATCTCATCAACTCCGAGGGCGATCGTTTCATGCAAACCTACGCCCCCAACATGATGGAGCTTGCCAGCCGGGACGTGGTATCCCGCTCCGAGCAGACCGAGATCAACGAGGGTCGCGGCATCGACGACTGCGTCCTGCTGGATTGCCGCCACCTGGGCGAGCAGGTCATCCGCACCAAGCTGGGGCAGATCTTTGATCTGGCCCGGGACTTCTCTGGCGTGGACATTGTGAAGGAGCCGGTGCCGATCCGTCCCGGCATGCACTACATCATGGGCGGCATCAAGACCGACACCAACGGCGCCACCTCCGTCCCCGGCCTCTATGCCGCGGGCGAGACCGCCTGCATCAGCCTCCACGGCGGCAACCGCTTGGGCGCCAACTCCCTGCTGGAGCTGGTGGTCTTCGGCCGAAGATCCGGCAAGGCCGCGGGCGAATTCGCCAAGAGCAGCCGGCACCACGGCGGCGGCGAAGAGCTCATGAAAGACGATGCCGAGAAGGTGCGCGCGTTCAAGAGCCGCGACAAGGGGGAGCAGGCCGGCCCGCTGCGTCTAGACTTGGGCCGCACCATGCACAACAACATCAGCGTGTTCCGCACCGAGGAGGACATGCAGAACGGCTTAGACACCGTCAAGGAGCTAAAGCAACGGTATCGGAACGTCAGCGTGCAGGATAAGGGCGAAGTGTTCAACACCAGCCTCTTTGCCGCGCTGGAGTTGGGCAACATGCTAGACGTGTCCGAGGCCGTGTGCGCAGCCGGGCTGCTCCGCAAGGAGAGCCGCGGGGCACACTACCGGTTGGACTACCCGGAGCGGGACGACGAGAACTGGCTGAAGCACACCCTGGCCTACCAGGACGATGACGGCGTCCGGCTGGACACTCTGCCGGTCACCGTCACCAAGTGGCAGCCGGCCAAACGCACGTATTAGAGACGCCATGTTGACCACGCTCCCTATCGACTCGACTCAACCCGCTTAGCCAAGAGGTTACGAGTAGTGATCATGCAACCATTTAGAGAGGAGGACCCGCTGTGGATGTAAAGCTTCGGGTCCAGCGGTACGACCCTAGCGGTGACCGCAAGTCCCAGACCCAAGAGTACGACATCACCGACATGCCGGACGGGGCCACGGTACTGGACGCCCTGATCCACGTCCGGGAGAACGTGGACGAGACCCTGGGCATGCGCTGCTCCTGCCGCAGCGCCATCTGCGGCTCCTGCGCCATGCGCATCAACGGGCGGGCTTACCTGGGCTGCAACACCAAAGTGTCGGAAGTGGCCGAGCCGGGCAACGTGGTGAACGTGGAGCCCATGGGTAACATGCCGGTACTGAAAGACCTCATCGTGGACTTCGAGGTGTTCTGGCGCAAGATCGACCAGATCGGCCCCTGGCTCAAGCCCGAAGGCCCGGAGCCGGAGCGGGAGTACATCGCCTCCAATGAAAGCATGCTGAACCTTCTGGGCACCGTGAGTTGCATTATGTGCGGCGCGTGCGTGTCGGACTGCACCGTGTTGGAGCAGGACGAGAAGTTCTTGGGCCCTGCAGCGCTGGCAAAAGCCTACCGATTCGTGGGCGACCCCCGGGACGGCCACAAGCAGGACCGGCTGGAGCAGTACACCGGCGAGGGCGGCATCTGGGACTGCACGCACTGCTTCTACTGCGTGGAGGTCTGCCCCAAAGGCGTGGCCCCCATGGACTGGATCCTCAAACTGCGGCAGGAGGCAGAGGAAGCTGGCTTCACCAACCACAACGGCGTGCGCCATAGCAAGTCCTTTGCCGATCTCGTGGAGGAATCCGGCTGGCTGGACGAGGGCAAGCTGGCCCTGGACTCCATGGGCACCATCAAGGAGAAGCTCTCCCTGGTGCCGGTGGGGATCCGCTCGCTGCTCCACGGCAAGATGCCGCCCACCGGCCCGCTGCACCACAAGCGGCCGGGAGCCGACCACGTCAAGCGTATCTTCGAGGAACTGGAGGCCAAAGAGTGAAGTACGCCTTCTACCCCGGCTGCGTGGCCAAGGGCGGCGCGCCGGAACTGTACGACTCCACTATGGCGGTGACCGCGGCCTTGGGCATTGAGCTTGCGGAATTAGAGGGCGCGGCCTGCACCGGCGCCGGCGTCATCAGCGAGCGCAACCCGGAGCTAGCGGACACCCTCAACGCCCGCACCTTTGCCATGGCGGAGCGTTTGGGCCTGCCGTTAATGAACATCTGCTCCACTTGCCATGGCGTGATGAGCCAGGCCAATGCCCGCCTGAAGCAGGACCCGGCCTACCTAGAGCGCATCAACAAGCACCTGGCGCCGGAGGGGCTGCACTACAGCGGCAACACCGAGATCAAGCACCTGCTCTGGGTGCTCATGGAAGACGTGGGGCTGGACAAGGTGAAGTCCCAGGTGCGGCATTCTATGAGCAACCTGAACGCCGCGGCATTCTACGGCTGCTACATCGTGCGGCCCACGTGGGTGCTCGGGTACGACGAGAAGCCGCAGCGGGCCCACTATCTGGAAGACCTCATCGAGGCGCTGGGCGCGGAGTCGGTGGAGTACAAGGGCTACAATAAGTGCTGCGGCTTCCCCATTCTCACTATGAACCGGGAGAACTCCCTCAAAATGACCGGCACCCACCTGCTGGAGGCCCAGACCAAGGGGGCCGATTGCATGGTCACCCCCTGTCCGCTCTGCCATCTCAATCTGGACGGCAGCCAGGTGGAGGCCTCCGACACAGTAGACGAGCACTTGGACATGCCGGTGCTGCACTTGCCGCAGCTAGTGGGCCTCGCCTTCGGAATCGCGCCGAGCAAGCTCGGCATCGCTAAGAACATGGTCAGCACCCGCCGCCTGGTTGAAGACCTCATGGGCATCCGCTGACGCATTTCGTTCTTCGAGCTCGTCGAAAAGACAAGCCCGCCCGCTGCCGTCGGAAGTAAGAGGAGTAAAGAGGAGCAAGCCCTTTTGCCCGGGTACGGGGGGGTGTCCCCTGGTACCTACAGACTTGGGCGAGCAGGTGGGCAGCCACCCTATCCTGTCTTCAGCTACAACCACCCTCTAGGCATC
Source organism: Dehalococcoidia bacterium (assembly GCA_965261835.1). Lineage (GTDB taxonomy): Bacteria > Chloroflexota > Dehalococcoidia > SHYD01 > SHYD01. Next base: position 1,900,316 of record OZ253478.1, read on the forward strand.
AGATTATGTCGTCAGACCACCGCCCCATGTTCGTCGGCGTCTGCCGCGTCTGGTTGCAGATGCCGGAAAACAGCTCGCTCAAAGACAAGCGGCAGGTCCTCCGCTCCCTCACGCAGCGGGTCCGCAACAAGTTCGACGTCGCTATCGCTGAAGTGGACGCGGTGCACGAGTGGCAGACCGCTTGCCTGGGCGTGGCCGCCATCAGCAATAACGCTCAGCACACCAACGAGGTGCTCTCCAAGGTGATGCGCTTCATTGAAGAGACCCGCCTGGACGCGCAGCTCTACGACTACCAGATGGAGATCCACGCCTTGTGAGCTTCGCCTCGATAGCGGCTCGCACCATCCCCGTGGCCCCCTTCCTTTCAGGAAGGGGGGAGTAAAGAAAAGTAGCTTATGGAGGCACATCCTCCATGCCTCCTGCCAGTGGGGTTGCACCCCTCTGGACTCCCCGCTTGCACGCGCCGTAGTGGTGGGCAGCAACCACGTCCTAGGTTCAGTTACCAGCCACCTCTTAGGACAAGGCTAGGTCCACAGAGCACAGCCCCAGGCACATTGCTCTCCCTTACTGCGGCGGCCCCTCCGTTGCTTTACGCTGCGTCCTACGCAACGCCACCACTGCCCACACTATCAGCGCCGGCGGGACCAGCCACCAGAAGAACACTACCAACCGCAATGCGCCGTCCAGCACCAACTGCACCACCACCAACGACTCCTCCCAAGCGTCCTGGATGGTCGCTATGGGGTCCCATCCGCCATTGGGCGGCCTCGTCCTGCCCGCCGTCGCCGGCGCTAGGTTGACCACGATGGTCGCCATGTCCGAGGTGCGCTCCAGTAGGTTGATGCGGCCTTTGATGCGCTCGATCTGGCTCCGCACCTGGCTAAGGTGATTCTGCACCTGCAGGATTTCGTCAATGGTGTTGGCCCGCTTCATCAGCTCCAGATACTGCGCCTCGGTGGCTTGCAGATTGCGGAGCTGCGCGTCGAGGTCGGTGTACTCCTCGGTCACGTCGCGCGCGGTGGCGTCCTCGTTGGTTACTTTCACCGCCATCCGGCGCAGGCTGTCCATCATCTGGTTGTAGGCGCTGGACGGCACCCGCAGCGTCAGCGACGCATATTCCTCGTCCTCCTCGTAGCGGCTGGAGGTGCCCGCCACAAAGCCGCCGACGCCTTCTGTCAGGCCCCGTACCGCGGCGATCGCGTCGGACACGTTCTTCACATCCAACTCGATGTAGGCGTTGTGTACTACCATCCGATCGGTGATTTGGCTGCTGGCTTCGTTGAGCGCGCTACCCTTCCCAAGGGGCTGCGCTGGAAGAGCCGGGGCCGCCGCGGGCGCGCTGCTGCGGCTCGCCTCACTGGCGAACTCAAGATTTGCGTCCGACCCGCCGCACGCTGTCGCCAGCAGCACCGCGCCAGCAAGCAGGGCAAGCGCTTTGCGCTGTATCGATTTGTCCAAGGATAAGTACATCACCGTCCTCCTTTGTCAGCCCCGCGCGGAGATTGGTATTCTTACAGCCGGCTCACCCTAATTGTTTCACACTATAGCCGTGGGTGAGGGGTCATTGCGAGGAGCTAAGCGCCGGAGCAATCTGGTGCGTGGGGCTGCGCACCGCAAAGGGCCGCGCCCCACCCCAGATTGCGTCGCTGCACTCGCAATGACAGGGGGGTGGTGCTAATACGCACTGGGGGCGCCTCCAGTGTCCCCACCCCTCTGGGTTGTGAGTCATTAGTTGTTAGTGGGCTAGCGCGGGAGGTGGTTGCTGCCCACCCGCCCGTCCAGTTCTGTTGTTTTCCGGGGGGACACCCTCTGGAACCCCTGGAAAAGAGGCTCCGCCTCTCTGCACGCTCCGTTAGACGGCAGACGTGAGTACCATGGGGGACACTCCCGGTGTCCCCGCCCCTTCAGCAGGCTTTGGGCAGACGCTGGGGCCGCGCCCGCTCCCTCACCCCTCGAACCGCCACCGCGTGGCCGAGGACGGGAAGTCGGTCTCCCGCCACGCCAGCGCCTTGCGCGGCTGCAGCCGGTAGAACCCGAAGTCCGGGTTATCGGGCTCCACCCGGATGTTGTACTTCACGTCGTAGGCATCCGCAAACTCCGCCAAAACCGCCGCGTCCGTCACCCGCTCGGCCGTCCCCTCCAGCACCACCACGTCGTCACCGCTCTCAAGGTGCACCACAATCTCTGGCTGCCGCGCGATGTTGCGCGCTTTCAGCGACTCTGGATCGGTGGAGAAATAGACGGCGCCGTGCAGCCAGAGTCCCCACACCGGCATGGCGTGGGGCAGTCCGTTGCCGCGCGTGGTGCACACCCAGTAGTTGCGCGCCGCGGTGAGCTGCTCCTCCACCCACGCCCACGTCAGCGCCTCATGCGCGAACCCGTCCAGGCCGTAGCCAGCGGGCATGTTAGGACGCTCAGGAGAAGGCGGTAAAGTCATACCTTCCAGGATACAAGAAAAGCAATTACGCGGGGGGCAGCCCTACGAGGACCCGGGAGAGGGACTAGGAAAGGCATACAGAACCAAGTGGCCCCCTGCAGATGCAGGGGGCCACTTCATAATCCGAAACGCTAGCGTCTAGGCTGGGAACTTCCAGGTGTCCTCCGCGGTTCCTGATATCTTCCAGAACGGGATCACGATATCAGGGTCGGGGGTCTCCTCCCAGTCCACTTCCACCGGCAGACCGATGGCCACCTTGTCCTCATCGTCCCGGAGCACGGCCGCTATGCGGGTAGCATAGTGGCCGGGGTTGTTGGCGTCCGGTATCTCGATGATGGCCACGATGTAGGGCACTGCGTCTACAAAGTGGGCAAAGATAGGCTGCACCACCACAATATAGCTGTAGATGAAGCCCTTGCCCTGGGTTGTGAACCAGCCCACGTCCATGGACTGGCACCGGTTGCAGGCTGGCAACGGCGGGAACCACTTGTTGCCGCATTGATTGCACTGGTTTACGGCGTACTCGTGGCGCTTGCAGGCCTCCCACCAACCCTTGGAGTCATAGTCTGCGGCGAACTTAACTTTATCCCAATGGATAGGTCCTGGCATTGGACATCACCTCCGCAGTACTAGGGAGCTGGAGGTATTCTCAGTGCCCCAGCCCATCCCGAATGCAATGTAGGGGTTGCGTAGTTGGCGGCAGCCCTGGGAGCGGTCGTAGGTGTGCTCGCCTTCAATCCCGCCGGGGCAAAAGTCATCCGCCCTCCAGCGGAGCTGCCGCGCGTTCTCCACGATCATCTGAATGCCGTGGGAGTAGCCCTCGGAAAGGTGGCCTCCGGAGAGGTTGCTAGGCAGTTCTCGGTCAATCTGGAGCCGCCCGGTCTCTACAAACGGCCCGCCTTCGCCCGGGCCGCAGAAGCCGTACGCTTCGAGCTGGACCAAGGTGGTGAAGGTGAAGGCGTCGTAGCAGGAGACGAAATCGATGTCCTTGTGCTGGATGCCAGCCATGCCGAACACCCGGTTGCGCCCGTAGTAGCCGCCCACCTTGTGGATGCGGTCCCGGCTGTAGTTCCAAGCCGGCAGATCGCTCATGGTGCGGGCGGTGCCGCCCATGATGTACACCGGCGGTTGCTTAAGGTCGTAGGCCTGCTCCCGAGAGGTCACGATTAGCGCCACCGCCACGTCGGTCTCCTGGCAGCAGTCCAGCAGGTGGAACGGCTTGGAGACCCAACGAGAGTTCTGGTGGTCCTCAATGGTGATGGGCGTTTTCATGATCGCCTTGGGGTTCAGCGTTGCATGGTAACGGTGGGCCATTGCAATCGCCCCCAGTTGCGGGGAGGTAGTGCCGTAGTCTCGCATGTGGCGCATACAGGTCATGCCGAAGCGCTGGGACGGGGTGCTGAAGCCCCACTGCGCCTGGAACTGGATGTCGCCGCCCACGGCCTGCGCCACCGGCGCCGCGCCGCCCACGGCCTGACCGCCGATGCGCCGGAAGGTGCGACCGTTCATAGAACGCCACACCACTATGGTCTTAGCGTAACCAGCCTCGATGAGGCCAATCGCGTTGGCTACCAGCATCTCGCCGGAGGAGCCGCCGCCGTGGACATCCACCGAGTAGTTGAGCCGGATGCCCAGCGCCGTGGCAATGTGGTTGGACGTGGTGGAGTCGCCCATCACGTTATAGCTGGTCATCCCGTCGATCTCTTCCGGTCGGAGACCGGCGTCGGCAATCGCGTTATTGACGGCTTCGCAGGCCATCCCAAGCTGGGTTTTACCAGAGTTTCTGCTGTGGATGGTCTCGCCCACTCCGACAATACAATACTTGTCAGTTAGTGCGCCCATACAACCTCCTTCGGGTTCAGTACAGCGTGCGAGGCACTGGGTGCGGCACGCTCGGTTATTGTGCTCCGATCTCCCCAGAGTGTCAACACGCTCAGGAAGGGCTGGGCAATACTCCTAAATTGCCCTGGTCCATATCTCACCCAGAGCGGAGAATTTCCCCTCCCAGCCCGGTGAAAGCGTTACCATCAAATACAAGCAAATACAAGCCTTACGATTTAACGTAGTGTTTACTTATCTTGCGCGGTACTTGCGCGACAATGGTGGGGACAACTTGGCAACACCGGAGGCGCACCAATGGCGCAGCAGCAACACTCCGCGCAAGAGACCGCCCAGGCACTGGTGGCGTCGCCCAAGGGGCTTCTGGCGGTAGACGAGACCCCGCGCACCCTCACGTCCCGTTTTGACGCCCTCGGCATCGAGTCCACGGCGGAGAGCCGCCGAGATTACCGGGAGCTCCTGTTCCGGGCCGCCGGCATTGACGCGCACATCAGCGGAGCCATCCTGAACGACGAGACGCTGCGTCAGCAGGCCGCGGACAGCACCCCTATTGCTCAGGTGCTGATCCAACGCGGGATCATGCCTGGGGTCAAGGTGGATACCGGCATCCATCCCCTGGCTGCAGCGCCCAATGAAGGCATTACCGAGGGGCTGGACGGGCTGCGTCCCCGCCTTAACGAGTACCGGGAGATGGGCGTACGCTTCTGCAAGTGGCGCGCGGTCTACACCATCGGCCCGGGCACTCCCAGCCGGACCAGCATCGCCGCCAACAACCACGCCCTGGCCCGCTATGCCGCGCTGTGCCAGGAGACGGGCCTGGCGCCGGTCGTGGAGTCGGAGGTGCTGCTGGACGGCAACCACAGCATCGAGCAGTGCTACCATGCCACTGAAACCGTCTTGCTCGACCTCTTCTCCCAGTGCGCGATGCAACGAGTGCTCCCGGAGGGACTGCTCCTGAAGGTAAACATGGTCATCAGCGGCAAGGACGCTCCTCAGCGCGCGGGCACCCAAGAGGTGGCAGACCGTACCGTGAGTTGCTTGCGCCGGACCGTACCCGCGGCCGTACCGGGCGTGGTGTTCCTCTCCGGCGGCCAGAGCGACGACGAGGCTGTGGTCAACCTGAACGCAATTTGCGGCCTCGCCGCGTCGGTTGGGGCGCCGTGGCAGGTGAGCTTCTCTTACGCCCGCGCCCTACAAGGAGCACCCATGCGGGCGTGGGCCGGCAAGCCGGAGAACACTACGCTCGCTCAGGAGACGCTGCGGCGCCGGGCGTTGGTGACCAGCGCGGCTCGTCAGGCGCAGTACCGGCCGGAGTTGGCGGCGGAGTAGCGCCGGGCAAGCGAGAGATGCCGGGTTCGCGCCACGTTGAGCCGGATTCGTCCGCTCGATTCCTGCCCACCGATCGCCCTGTGTTTGCCCGCCTGAGCGGGCCTGTCCGCGGTGGCGGGCTGGTAGAAGCAGCAGCCAGGCTCAAGGAACGAAACTGATAGCCCAGCGAAGTTTAGCCCAGGAGGCGTGCAGATGAGTCGTATCGGAATTCTTGTGGGTGGCGGACCGGCCCCGGGGATCAACTGCGCTATCAGCTCGGCCACCATCGAGGCACGCAACAGCGGCGTCGAGGTGATCGGGCTCTATGATGGATTCGAGCACCTGCTGCAAGGGGTCACGGACCAAAGCCTGGTGTTGGACATCCCGGAGGTGTCCCGTATCCACACAATGGGCGGGTCCATCCTGCGGACCTCGCGGGCCAACCCCACCAGCAAGCCGGGACTGCTGGAGCGCACCGTAGAGACGTTGCAGCGGCTGGACATCACGGAGTTGGTCACGATCGGTGGCGAAGATACCGCCACCTCAGCGGCCGCCGTGGCGCGCACCAGCAACGGCGCCCTGCGGGTAGCACATATCCCCAAGACCATCGACAACGACCTGCCGCTGCCGGCCGGCATGCCGACCTTTGGCCACGAGACGGCCCGGCAGGTGGGCGCGGAGCAGGTGCTGAACCTCATGGAGGAAGCCCGCACCGGCAACCGCTGGATGTTCGTGATAGTCATGGGCCGCAACGCCGGCCACCTCGCCCTGGGCATCGGCAAAGCCGTGGGAGCCACCCTCACCATCATCCCGGAGGAGTTCGACGCGGCGGAGGTCGGCTTTGACGACCTGGCCGTGATCCTCGAGGGCTCAATGTTCAAGCGCCGCGCCCAGGGCCGGGACTACGGCGTGGCGGTATTGGCCGAGGGCGTGGTCACGCGTCTGCGCCCGCAGGAGCTGGAGCAGCACTTCGGCGACAGCGTGTCCTACGACCCCCACGGCCACCTCCAACTGGAGGAGGTTGCTTTCGGCACGGTCTTGCGCCGGCACCTCCAGTCCCGGGCTCAGGCCAGAGGCGCCCGGGTGAAGATCACCGACGTCACTCTAGGCTATACGCTGCGTTGCGCCCCACCCATCCCCTTCGATATCGACTATACCCGCACCCTGGGCTATGGCGCCGTGCGCTTTCTGCTATCGCCACCGCAGCCCGGCCTTGAGACGGGAGGGATGATCTCTCAGGTGGAGAGCCGGGTCCAAGTACTGCCCTTCCAGGACATCATGGATCCCGCTACGGGACGGCTGCGGGTACGGCGGGTGAACATCGACTCCGAGCACTACCAGGTGGCGCGGCACTACATGATCCGCCTGGAAGCGTCGGACCTGGCAGACGCCACCCGGCTCGACAGCCTTGCCAAGACCGCCGGGATGTCACCGGATGCCTTCCGTGCCGAGTATTCCGCCGCAGTGGGCTGAAGTACTCCTACACTCCCCCGAACAAGCCCGGCTCACGCGCATGGCGGGAGCCGCGCCATTGCCTAGACATACCGCAACCCCCTCCCGTACAATCCTACTGACAGCTAGTGATAATCTGCACACATAGCAGCCATACAGAACCGCAAAGTCAGACTTAGACACTCTATGGAAATCGCCCCCAACATTCACCGCGTGGAGAACGTTCGCGGCAGCAACGTCACCCTACTCACCGGCCAACAGATGGCGGTGGTGGATACCGGCTTCCCCGGCAATGGTGAGGCCATCGTGGATTACATCAAGTCCATCGGCCGGAGCCCGCGCGACCTCCGCTGGATCATCAACACCCACTACCATTTCGACCACTCCGGCAGCACCGCTGAGCTCCAGCAACTCACCGACGCCAAGGTAGTTGCCCACACGGACGAAGTGGACGGTGAGAAAGACGGCCGCCCCCTGCTGCGTAAGGGCGTGGAAGGCGAACGGATCCCCCTCTGGTACCGCTGGCTGCTCCAGAACTGGTGGGCCAAGGCCCGCAAGACCCTGGTGCCCCACATTCCCGACACTCCGGTGGACGAGGTGGTGGGCCACGGTGCAACGCTTCCCTGCTTAGACGGCGTGCTGGTCATCCACACCCCCGGTCACACCCCCGGCAGCATGTGTCTGATGGTGAACGGCCCTCGGGTCCTCTTTGTGGGCGACTGTGCCATCAACAACATCAACCGGGTGAGCCGCCCGCTGATGTGGGACCGCGGCAGGCGGCGCGAGCTTGACGCCTCACTGCGGAGCCTCCGGGAGTTGGACGCCGCAATCGCCTGCTTCGGCCACGGCCCTGCGCTTACCGATGACGCCATGGGCAAGCTGCGCAGCCTTACTGACCTTCCCTATGACTTGCCTACCTGGCAGATTGTCCTCAAGAATTGGCGCACGCTGCGCAAGTTCTATACCAACGTCGCCCGCCGCCAAGACGGCGCCCAAGGCGGCTAGCTCGGTGGCGCTGCGCCCGTCCGCAGAAGCGGGCAGGGTTCACAAGATTCAATTGCGTTGGGGTTAACTCACCCCCGGTACGGCGGCGTATACTCAGTCAGCTGCTACGCCGGTCAGAGCGTCAACTAAAGCGTTAATTAGCACGCAACAAACACACTATGCCCGAACTCCCCGACCTCGAGGCCATCCAGGACTTCCTCCTCACTGAACTCCTCGGCGCCACCATCACCAGCGTCCAAACGCCGCAGCCCATTCCCATTCGCGTACCCACCCCCGCGGAGTTCGCCGCCACGCTGACCGGCAGCGCCTTCACCGGCATCCAACGGCGCGGCAAGTTCCTGCTGCTGAGCCTCGACAACGGCCATGTGCTGGCAGTCAACCCCATGCTCACGGGCCGCTTCCGGTACTGCCCGCCCAGGGAGCGCATGCGCGCCAAGACCTGCTTCATCCTCGATCTCGACAACGGCCAGCAGCTCCGCTACTTCGACAACAAGCTCATGGGCAAGATCTACCTCGTGTCCCCGGGCGATCTCCACTCTATCCCCGGCTGGGACAAGATGGGGCCCGAAGCCCTGGCGCCAGAAGTAACCTTGGAGCTCTTCCAGCAACGCTTACGTAAACACCCCGGCCAGGTGAAGAACATCCTGGTGAACAGCGCCTTCCTTGCCGGCATCGGCAACGCCTACGCCGACGAAATCCTCTACACCGCGGGCATCTACCCCTACCGCAGACGCACCAGCCTCTCCGCCCAAGAGACCGCTGCCCTCTACCACGCCATGCACCGGGTGCTGGAGGAGGCCACCGCCATCGTAGGGGCACGCATGGGTGAAGACATCCACATCAAGATCCGAGACTTCCTCAAGGTCCACGGCAAGGGCGGTCAGCCCTGCCCCCAGTGCGGCGGCATCATCGCCCAGATCACCGCCAACCAGCGCCTCACCAACTACTGCCGCCGCTGCCAGCGTTGACCGTGCCGCTGAATTGGGCGGTTGGGAGACATTGGGCATGGGCTGACTGAACCCCAGGTGGCACGGAGCCACGACAGGCCAGCGTCCTCCATCCCTCCCTACGCCAAACTGCTACACTACAGACATGCGTATCCCTGTCCGCATCAGGTGGAGCCTGGTCGCGGCGCTGTTCCTCACTGCCTGTAGCATCACGCCTCCACCTGATCCCACGGCCCCTCCGGTGGAAGCGCCCGCTGCCCCAACCAACGCGTCCCCATCGCCTATCGCCAACGCGTCCCCATCACCCAGCGCCAACGCGTCCCCATCACCCAGCGCCAAAGCGCCCCCGGAGCTGCTGGCTCTCGCCAAGCAAGACCTGAACCGCCGCACCGGCGTGCCCTTGGCCGCCATCCGGCTGGTCTCCGCACAGGCGGTGAAGTGGCCGGACTCGTGCCTCGGCATAGCCGCTCCTGGAATCAGGTGTGCGAAGGTTATCGTGCCCGGCTACCGCCTGGTGTTAGCGGCCGGGGGACGGCAGTACACTTACCACACCAACGCGCCCCCGGACTGGTGGGGCGGCAAACAGGTACTGTACGTAGGCTACTAGCAGCGGCACATTAGGGGTGGATGCGTCCGCCCGCATGGTGGCCCCGTGCCGTTATACTAGACGCTGCCCGCCACTGACCGGCATCACCTTACGCCCTACGCCGCGCCTATATCGCCCTATTTCGCAAGGAGTCCCAGACCCCATGAACCCAACCGATAACCCCACCAGCGCCGATCGGATGCTCCGCCCCACCGCAGCCCAAGCCCTCGATGCCTGGCGCGCTTTGGTCACCGCGGAACGCATTCAGGTGGAAGCGCTCCCGAACCGCCCACGCCCGGAGGACTTCTACGCCCCCGTGGCCGAGCACTTCCGCGCTGACCCCGACCGCACCGACGACGCCAGCCTCAACGCGCTGCTGGACCTGGTCCGCCCTGACGAGACCTGGCTCGACCTAGGAGCCGGTGGCGGCCGCTACGCCCTTGCTATCGCCCGCCAAGCCAAGCAGGTCTACGCCGTGGAGCCATCAGAGGGCATGCGGGCTGTGCTCACCGACGCCGCCCAGCAGAACGGCATCGCCAACATTCAGGTGTTCCCGGAGCGTTGGCCCGGCCCCAGCGTGGCGCCCGTGGCCGACGTTGCATTCATCAGTCAGGTCGGCTACGACGTCGCAGACATCGGCCCCTTCCTCGACCAGTTGGAGGCTCACACCCAGCGTCTCTGTGCGGCGGTTCTGTTCGAGCAGGCACCCATCAGCTATTTCGCGTCATTGTGGGAACCCGTCCACGGCGAGGAGCGGACGCTGCTGCCCGGCATGCGGGAGTTCGTCAACCTGCTCTTCGCCCGCGGCACCGTGCCGTCGCTCACCTGGTTGACCTTCGAACCCCAGGCTTTCCCCGACCTCGACGCCCTGCATCAGGCCGCCCGCCGGCCTATCTGGGCGTTGCCGGACACCGAAGAAGACCGCAACCTCGGGCGGGCCGTCCGTGACCTCGCCGTCCAGACCGCCGATGGCTACACTATCGGCCCTTTGGGGCGCCACCTCGGCATCGCCACTTGGTCTCCCCAACGCCCAACGTAACACCGTGACGCTGCAGGCTTCAGCCTACCGCAAAGAGCAAGCAGCAGCGACAACTCACAAGCGTACGCAAAGGCTGAGGGACCCGAAGTCACGACCGCGCGGTGAGGGGGTTCCCCTTACATCAATTAAGCGACTAAGCGACAGTGCATGAGATGAGGGCGGAAACGTCGTGCTATGCTCGAAGCCGAAGATCGCTCCATATGGGCCGTATACGGGCATGGGCTATCGCCCCACCCCTAGCACGCCCCCCACAGGCCGAGACCGGACGCATGCGCCGCCGCCTCCGTGCTCATCAGCAGCTCCCGGTGCTTCAGGTCCGGCTCGACGACCGTGAAGCGGACGTAACCCTCCTCCAGCAGCAGCGCGTTCACCATTGCCCCGTGCACATAGACGTAGCGCAGCAGCCGCCCCTCAGGGTCCGCCTCTGACACGTCTTTCTCCAGCTGCACGATCTGCCCCTCCACTAGCTCGCTGTTGCGTGCTGCAGCCTGCCCTCCGTAGCATTGCGGCGGGCGGACGGACGGCGCGGTGACGCCCAGGTAGCGGATCTCCCGCCGTATCCCCTCCACAATCGCCTCAATAGTACTGCCGTCAATAATGCCGGTGACCTGCGCGCTCACCAGACCGGGCAGCGGCGTGAGCACGGCCGCGTCCGACGTGGCGAAGCTGAAGGTGCTGGACCAGCGCACCGGCGTGCCGTCACCCTGTACCCGCGGGCGTACCCGCCAGTAGTACGTGGTACCGCGCTCCAGCGGGAACTCGGCGGGTACTGCGTAGCTGCGGGGCGGATTGGTGACTGCCCCGTGGCGCAGCTCCCAGTAGAGGAACGCATTGGGGCCAAAGACCGGATCTTTGCTTACCTGCACTTCGTAGTACCAGGCGTTAGCGTTGGTGTCGTTCCATGCGAGGATGGGCGTGAGCGACCCGGTCTGGCCGTTGATGGCCGGGCTCACCGCGCCGATGGTCACGGCGCTTAGCGGCGGCGTGCGGAAGCTCCACGCCTCCGACCAGTCGCTCCACGACGGATCGTTCACCCCTACCGCAACCGTGGCATCGGACAGGCGCACCCGCCAAGTGTAGGTCATGTCGGGCAGCAGGCCGTACCACTGCGGCGGCGCGGGCACCGTGAACTTGGGTTCAGGCAACGAGAGAATGAGGTCGATACCCGGCCCGTCGTTGCCCGCGGGCGTCACCTGGAGGTGGGTCTGGGTGACCGCCGCGCCCTCCGGCACTTCCCACGACAAGTCCGTGGTGAACGCGCCAAGCCGCGTCCTGTTCTCCGGCATCACCGGTGTGGCCGCCCCGGGCTGCGAGAACGCGGGGGCGGGCTGCACGGCGATCAGCAAGAACAGCGCCAGCAACAGCGTCAGCTTCTTCATCGGGCCTCTCAGGTCAATAAGCAATGACCCCTCACATCCCGAACATCCCCGTCGGCAGCCGCTTCCCCTTGCCACCTTTGCCACCCTTGCCGCCCTTGCCGCCCAGCATTGCCCCGTACTGCTTCATCATCTTCTGCATCTGGGTGAATTGGTTGAGGAGCTGGTTCACGTCCGAGGGCGTGGTGCCGCTGCCCGCCGCAATACGCCGCCGCCGGCTCCCGTCAATGATGTCCGGCCGGCGCCGCTCCCGCGCCGTCATCGAGTAGATGACTGCCTCCACCTTCTTGAGCTGGTTATCGTCCAGCGCCGCCGTGGGCAGCTTCTTCGCCATGCTGGACATGCCGGGGATCATCTCCAGAAGTTGGCTGATGGGTCCCAGGCGCTTCACCTGCTGGAGCTGCTCTAGGAAGTCCTCCAGGTTAAAGCTGGCGGTCTTGAGCTTCTTTTCCCACTGCTCCGCCTTCTCTTGGTCAATGTTCTGCTGCGCCCGCTCGATGAGGGTCAGCACGTCGCCCATGCCCAGGATGCGGCTTGCGAGACGATCCGGATGGAAGGGCTCCAGCGCGTCGGGCTTCTCGCCCACACCCATGAACTTCACCGGGACCCCCGTGATGGCCCGCACCGACAGCGCCGCGCCGCCTCGGGCATCGCCGTCCATCTTCGACAGCACCAGCCCGGTGATCCCCACCTTCTCGTGGAACTCCCCCGCAGCCCGCACCGCATCCTGGCCGGTCATGGCGTCCACCACCAGCAGCACTTCGTGAGGCGCGAGCCGCTCCTTGATACGGGTCACCTCCCGCATCATCACCTCGTCAATATGCAGCCGACCCGCGGTGTCCAGCAGCACCACAGTGCTGCCCTGCTCCCGCGCCTGCCGCAGCCCGTGCTGCGCAATGTCCAGCGGGTCCGCCTCGGATCCCTCTTCATAGACCGGGACATCAAGCTGCTTCCCCAACGACACTAACTGGTCGATGGCCGCTGGGCGGTAGACGTCCGCCGCCACCAGCATAGGGCGCTGCCCCGCCTTTCGCAGGTGCAGCGCCAGCTTGGCCGCCGTAGTGGTCTTGCCCGACCCCTGGAGTCCCACCAGCATGATTAACGTAGGCGGCGTGGGCGCCGTGGCCAGTCGGGCGCCTTCGCCCAGCACCCCCAGCAGCTCCTCGTGCACAATCTTAATTACCTGCTGCGCCGGCGTCAGGCTCTGGAGCACTTCCTCACCCACTGCCCGCTCTCGGATGCGAGCCACAAAGTCCCGCACCACCTTGAAATGCACGTCCGCCTCTAACAGCGCCACGCGCACCTCCCGCAGCGCATCCTCCACGTCCTGCTCAGTCAGGCGGCCGCGCCCGGCCAGCTTTTTGAAGACATTATCCAATCTGGTAGACAGGGAATCGAACATCGGGAACCTTCCAGCGCCGTACTACCCTCATTCTAACAGAGGGCAAGCTAACAGAGGGCATGGGGGAGTCCAGAGAGGGGCAACCCCAGCTCCTGCCTAGCGCTTGCAGAAGGGGTGAGGCGCTGGGAGTGTCCCCAGCTTAACTATTCCCCCGCCTTCAAGTGCCGGTCGAGCCACGCGATCGCGTCCCGCCAGGCCTCCCGCGCCGCCTCCGGACGGTAGCGCTGCGGGTTCGAGTGGCTCAGGAAGCCGTGGCCGGTGCCGGGGTAGAAGCGAATGCCGTGGGTCGTCCCCGCCCGTTGCAGCGCCTCTTCCAGCGCCGGGATGTCCGGGTTGATCAGGTCGTCGTTCTCCGCGCACAGCGAGAGGGTGGCCGCCCGCACCTGCGGGATCTCCTCCAGCGGCGGGTTGAAGCCGTAGAAGATGGTAGAAGCCTTCAGGTCGGGGCAGCGGGTGGTTAGCCGCCAGACCAGCCCCCCACCGAGGCAGAAACCCATTGCGCCCACGCCGGACACCTCGTCCCGGCCTTGCAGATGGGCCACCGCCGCCAGCAGGCCCGCGGTGTGGTCCTCGGCGGAGATTGCGCTCAGCGCATCCATCAGCTGCTCCTGATCGTTGTCGTACTGCTCGGCGCCACCGTGACCGCTCAACATGTCCATCGCCAGGGCAATGTATCCGGCGCTCGCCAGCGCCTCCGCGATGTCCCGGCCGTAGGGCACCAGCCCGCGTCCGGCATGAGGCACTACCACCACTGCAGGTCGCGCCTGCCCGCCGAGGCCGGGCGCAACGCCGTCCGGCCTGGCTAAATAGCCCCGCAGCGGGAACGGCCCGCCGGTCACGTCCACCCAGCCACCGCTGAAGGTGATGACCGGCGCCAGAAAGGGGTTGGGCACGGTGGGCGGGGCGTCCGCCAGCATGGTGGCGCCGCCTCCGTAGTCGGCGCGCTCTTGAGCCAGATAACGTTGCATAGTGTCCACGGTAGGCCTCCAAGGTTCGGTTACGGGTACTGTAGAGTGCGCGGGGCGGAGCGTCAATGCAGCGGCGGGTACGCTAGTTGACGGTCACTAGGCGTCATGCTATAGTGCTCTCCAGATGCTCTTGGTTCAAATGGGAGGGTTCCTATCCCCAAAGATTTCCGAATCAACGAACAAATCCGAGCCCGCGAAGTCCGGGTCATTGGCGACAATGGTGAGCAGCTCGGCATCATGACGGTTCAGGAGGGTACGCGGCTCGCGCGGGAACGTAATCTCGATTTGGTAGAAGTTGCGCCAACCGGGACTCCCTCTGTGTGCCGGCTGCTTGACTACGGACGCTTCCGGTACGAGCAGGCCAAGAAGGAGCGGGATGCCCGCAAAAACCAGAAGACCGTTGCCCTCAGGGAAGTGCGTTTCCACCCCAAGATCGATGAGCATGACCTAAGCGTCAAGGTAAAGCAGGCCCATCGCCTGCTGCTGGAAGGGGACAAAGTCAAGATAAGCGTCCTCTTCCGCGGCCGGGAGATGAGCCATCCAGAGTTGGGCCGCGGCCTGCTGGAAAAGTTCACCACCGGACTACATGAGGTATCTACTATAGAGAAATCGGTGTCCATGGAGGGGCGCAACATGAGCCTCATTCTGGCGCCCGCGCAGCCCAAACCGCAGAAAGCGGTGGCCGCAAAACAGGAGTAACGGTAAGGTGCCAAAGATAAAGACACACAAAGGCGCAGCCCGCCGCTTCCATGTCACAGGCAGCGGCAAATTAATGCGCATGAAGGGCGGCAGCAGCCACCTGCGGCGCAAAAAATCCTACCGCGCCCGCAGTCTGTACGACGCCAAGCTCGCCGTGCACGAAAGCGACGTGCCTCGCCTACGACGGATCATGCCGTACGCGTAGCGCATAAAGAAAGCAGGGAAATCACGTGGCTCGTGTAAAACGTGGCGTCACCGCCCGTCGCCGTCACCAAAAAGTGCTGGAACTCACCAAAGGCCAGTGGGGCACCAATCACCGGCTGTATCGTCGCGCCCACGAGGCCATGCTCCACTCGCTGAGCTATGCCTACCGCGACCGCAAGGACAAGAAGGGACAGATGCGCCGTCTGTGGATCGTGCGCATAAACGCCGCGGCCAGGGCGGTTGGCGTTTCCTACAACGCGCTGATGAGCGGGTTGAAAGCGGCGGGCATCGAGATTAACCGCAAGATGCTTGCAGACCTGGCAGTCAAAGACGCAACGGCCTTTCAACAACTGGTAGCAACAGCAACCGGGCCTCGCTAGCCTGAACCGCGCTGGGCGGCAGGCGTTCCGGGGCCAAAAGGACGGCCAATGGAACACGTGGTGCACAGCGCGGTACTGGTACTGAACCAGAACTACGAGCCGCTCAACGTCTGCAACGCGCGCCGGGCCGTAGTCCTGGTGGACAAGGGCAAGGCGGAGATCATCGAGCACAAGGATGACAGGATCATCCACACCGCGTCCCAGTTGTTCTATCTCCCCTCCGTCATCCGCCTGGTTTACCTCATCCGCCGTCCCCGTCCTCAACGCAAGCTGACCCGCAAAGAGCTCTTCCTGCGTGACAACTACACCTGCCAGTACTGCGGGCGGGAAAGCCGAGACCTCACCGTTGACCACGTTATCCCGCGCTTCCGCGGCGGGCCGCATAGCTGGGACAACCTGGTGAGCGCCTGCAAAGCCTGCAACCACCGGAAGGCCGGGCGCACCCCGGAGGAGGCCCGCATGCGGCTCCGCACGGAGCCCTGCCTGCCCAAAGTCTCCAACTACTACGTGGTGGCCCAGTACATCGAGGCGCGCTTCGAGTGGCGGAAGTTCATTCCGGAATGGGAGCTGAAAACCATAGCGGTATAGCCCACGGCTACGGGTTTGTCGTCTGATTGCGCGCTCCGCTAGTGGTGACCACAGCGAGACCACTGCCCTAGCGGGTCCTAGTCCTGCGGCGCGGCGCGGGCCAAGGAGACTCAGCCACCGCCGAGCGCGGGGTGACCCCCGACTATCCGCTAATCTGAAGCGCGGGGATACGACCCGAATACTTTGAACCGCGCCGGATCGGCGTGTTCCAGCGCCACAGCCAGGGCGTCCTGCACCGCAGGGTCGTTTCGGTGCCCCTCTAGGTCCACCAAGAAAAAGTAGCGCCCCAAGCCGTCTTTGGACGGCCTCGACTCGATCTTCGAGAGGTTGATGCTACGGTCCGAGAAGGCCTGAAGCACGCTCATCAATGAGCCAGGCCGGTCTTCCAGCACAAAGCTGATGGAGGTCTTGTCACGGCCCGTAGGCGGGTGATCACTCCCCCCCAGCACTACGAACCGGGTGGCATTGTTGGAGTTGTCTTGGACGCCTCGGTCCAAGACTTCAGCTCCGTAGAGCTCGCCACTCCGCTGGTTGCCAATCGCGCCGGAGTGGTCCCGGCCCATGGTTTCCTCCACCGCCGCGGCGGTGCTCAGGGCCGCCATAACCTGAGCCTGTGGAAAATGAACCTCGATATAGCGGCGGCATTGTCCCAGTGCCTGCGGGTGCGAATAGATGGTCTCGATCTCCGCCGCGCGCACGCCTGGCTTCACCAGCAGACAGTGCTCAATAGGAACGATCACCTCCGCCCGGATCAATAGCTTGGAGTCATGAATGAGGAGGTCCAGCACGTCGGTAACCGAACCCTCCAAGCTGTTTTCGATGGCAACTACGCCCTCGTCTACCTCATGGGAGGTTACCGCTTGGATGACTGCGGCGGGATTGGGGAAGGGAAGGCGCACCGCCTCGGGCGCATAGCGGCGGGCGGCTTCTTCGGTATAGGTGCCGGGCGGGCCGAGATACGCAACGCGCCGTGGCTGGACGGACGTCACTACCGCATCCCGACGAACACGGCCCGGAGTTCGTCCTCCGACTCGGCCTGGGTCACCGCCATGACCTCATCATCGGCTTCCACCACCGTTTCGCTGGTGGGAACCACGGCGCCACGGGTCTGGCTGATAATCAGAGGGATGACGCTATGCGCAGGCAACGTGATGTCCTTCAGGCGCTTGCCCACCGCTTGGGAGCCCGGGGGCACTTTTAGCTCCACAATCTCTAAGCCCTGGGTCCGCATGTTGAGCAAATGGAGCATGGGATGCGTGGGCATCTCCGACTGAATGCGCTCCATGATCACCTGAGTGCTGCTCACCGTTTCATCAATGCCCAAACGCTTGAAGATCTGCTCATTCTTGGGGTTGTTGATCCGGGCAATCGTGCGCGGGGCGTGGAACTGCGCTTTGGCAACCTGGCACACTACCATGTTGTCTTCGTCGTCACCGGTGACGGCAATCACCATGTCCGCCCGGCCCGTGCCGACCTCGGCGAGCGTGGCCACTTCACAGCCATCGCCATGCATAACCACGCTGCCCAGTTCCTCGGTGATGATGCTGCACTTGGCACGATCCCGCTCGATGACTAGAATCTCGTGGCCTTCCGCAAGAAGCGCTTTCGAGAGGTGGTAGCCAACCTTACCTCCGCCCACCACAATGATATACATCCTTACACCTCTCGCTCAATGGCCTCACGCAGGAGATCGCTGATGACCAGCGTGGGGCTAACCGTTTCCAACCCCATGTTGCGGTAGAGTTCTTCTCGTATCGGGTCATAGATACGGCAGACCACCTTGGGGACGTTGAAGATATACTTGGCGACCTGTGTAGCCATAAGGTTACGGTTGTCTCCCTGGGTTACGGCCACGAAGACATCGGCCGACTCGATGCCGGCGCGCCGCAGCGTGTCTTGATCGATGGCGTTGCCTACCACGGACTCGCCGCCGAAGTCCCTAGGTAGCCTGCGAAACTGCCCCGCGTTAAGATCCAGCACCGTGACATCGTGGCCGGCCTGATCGAGTTTCGTAGCCAGCATCGCACCAACCCGGCCGCAGCCCATGATTACAACACGCATATCGCCTCGCTCAGCGGTTAGACTCGCTCTCCGGCAAGCGGCAAAGGTACACGCGGCACGGAGCATTCTTTAGAATATAGGGGGCGGTTTGGCCCAAACTGAATTCACCAAACTGCCGCTGATAGGGGGTACCCATCACAATGAGGTCCGCACCGCGCTCCACTGCCTCGTCCACGATAGCAGGGCCGACTTCTCGGGCCTGGAGCATCGCTGTCTCGAGCTCGTAGTCGAGCTCTTCAGCGCGTTCCTCCGCCGCGCTCAGTATCTGTTCGCCCCGTTGCGTTTCCGGCTGCAGGTCCGCGTCCAGCGGCAGCGCCCGGCCCACTTCGATCACATAAAGGGCGTAGATCTTCGCCTTATGGCTGCGGGCTATGTCACAAGCAAGGCGGACGGCAACGCCATCCGCGTTCGTGCCCCCAACCGGCACCAAGATCCGTGCAATAGCAGCTTCTTGGAGTGGCATTTTTCTCCTGTTGTGGTCTGCCTGCCTCAATCAGCCAACCTTCAGTAGTTCGAAACAGTTGGAAACAGTTCAGACCTGCCCGGTGCGCATTACTCAATTTTTATCAGGGGTATTATAGGGACGGCTTCCCCGCCACTGCAATAACTCCTGGGCTTCCTTCGAGCGCGCACAGAGCACAAGTTCCAGCGTTGGACCCGCGGCCTCAGAAACTCGGCACTCGTCGCTCACGGGCTGACCGCCTACCCACACAATCGTCCCACTTGATTCTAGCACCGGCACGGCGGCGCGCATGCGGTGCGGCACCTTGGCGTCCACCAATAGGTCTTGCAATTTCTTTGTCCCCGCCAGCCCAAGCGGACGGTAGCGATCGCCCGGCCTCCGGCTGCGCACCAACAGGCCGCCTCCGACGCTCCCGTAATCCATGAGCGCCCGCCAGCCACTCTCCGGCATCAGTGGCGCCGTGCCCTCATGCAGCGCAGCGCGCACTTCCCATCCCCCCCAAGCCGTCACGCCAGGAACGGCAACAACTGCCGGCGGCAGGACCGCCACAGCAGGCTCCCCCTGCACCGCGACGAACCGCAGGACGTGGTAGTCACGCTCTGCGATGACATTACTGGGAAGCGAAACGCGCCGGCCCACTCTACCCGGTAGGAGCATACAAATGCTGTCCACGTGGCGTTGGGTCAGTTCAAGCGTACTGCCAGCCACGACCTGGAACGCATGGCGCACCAGGCGCTGCTGGAGCGCTCTGGGCAATTGGGCGATTGCCGCGCAATCCAGCGTCACGCCACTGTCCGCAACGCGTGCGAGCTCCGGCCACACTCGTGCGACCTGTCCCGCCCAGTACTCGTCATCGGCCTGGGCCAGCGCGGCCAGACGTAGGATCGCCCGGTCGGCCCTCCGGTTCACGCGGCGGGCGGCGGGCAGCATCTCGAGCCGCACCCGGTTCCTAGCGTAGTCCAAAGTCAGGTTGGAGGCATCCTCCCGCGGCCCAAGCCCGTGATCCGCGCAATACGCGTGGGTATCCTCACGGGTCACCCCTAGCAGCGGGCGAAGGACACGGAGGGAAGCCGCGCCGGGGATTGGTAATGCGCTCACCGCGCGCATACCGCTCAGGCCGGGCAAGCCCGTGCCTCGCAGTAGGTGCAGCAGCACCGTCTCCACTTGGTCGTCCTCGGTGTGGCCCACCGCCACGGCCGTTGCCCCCACCGCTGCCGCAACCTCTGCGAAAAAACGGTAGCGCACCGCGCGGGCAGCCGCTTCCAACGACAGCCGCTGCTGCTTCCGATAGCCGTCGACGTTGCGGCGCTCGCTGGTGCACGGAATGTCGAGACTTTGGCAAAGCTCTTGGACGTAGCCAGCATCAGCTGCGCTCTCCGGACGCAGGCCGTGGTCTAGGTGGGCAACGTGAAGACGCAGCGGATACGCTGGAGCAAATAGCGAGAGGAGATGCAAAAGACAAACCGAGTCCGGTCCACCGGAGACGCCGATCAGCAACGTCGCCCCCGGCGCAAAGTGCGCCGCCTCGAGGGTGGTGCACACTCGATCTCTCAGGCGCTGGTGTCGTCGGATGGCATTGCTCATGACCGCACGCGCTAGTCCGGACTCAAACTAGGAACCGAACAGCCACTCCCACCAGCGTATCGGGTTAGGCGCCGCCGTATGCTGCTCCACTCGGAGCTCTTCTTGCATCCGGACCACCGCATCCTTGGTGGGCAGGACCACCACTGCCGTCTCGCCGTTCTTGATGAGATTGAGCTCTTCACGAGCGATCTTTTCAACATTGGTGCCGGTCAGCAGTTGATCGCGTTCTTCTATTAACGATTGTCGCTGCTGATCGAGAGTCCGCAGCTCAACCTGAAGCTGCGCCTCTTCCTGTTTCAGTTGGTAGAGCTGCACCGTGCGGTTCCCCACCGAAAATAGGAAGTACACGCAGAGCGACACGCTGGCCAACAGCAACATGCCGTTGGCCGGGATGGTGATGGCCAGACGCTGCATTGGGCGAGACCTCGAAGAGTTTCATGTAGATGAACTACGCCCGCGCGCGGCTGTTACGTTTTTCGTCATGGCTGATGTCGTTCAGGCGCGAGAGCACCACTCTATCTTGGACGGTCTCGATGACACTGATGGAGGCGGTATCCAACCGCATGCGCCGAAAGTTGGCTAGCGGCATCTCCAGCACCTTGCACACAATGGTGAGGATGGTAAGGTTGTGGCTCACCAGCGCCACGGTGTCTTCGGCATGGCGCTCCATCACCTCCTGCGCCACGGCCCACGCCCGATCCTGCAACTGCTGCATGGACTCACCACCCGGCACCGGCGTGGTCACGTCGCCAGTGTACCAGCGGTCCAAGACATCGCCGTAGCGGCGCCGAAGTTCGGCGGTCTCCATCCCCTCCAGCTGTCCGTGGTGCATCTCCATCAGTCCCGGCCGCGGCTGGATCTCCAACGCATGGTGCTGAGCCACGGCGCCCGCGGTGACGAAGGCCCGCTTGAGAGGGCTGCTATAGATGGCCGTTAGCGCCTCACCGCGCAGCGCGTCGGCCAGGGATTGCGCTTGGGCAAGCCCCACCTCATTCAGCTCGGTATCAGTATGCCCCTGAAAGCGGGGAATGGCATTCCAGTCGGTCTGGCCGTGACGGAGGAGGTAGATGCGCATCGTAATCTTGTAGCGAGTTTCTCTTGTAATAATACACGGCCGGCCCATCCGCAGGGGGAGTCCAGAGGGGCGCAGCCCTATTGGCAGGAGTCTGAGGGTGTCCCTCAGAACCTATTCTCCCCGCTTCCTTTCAGGAAGGGGGCCAGGGGGATGGTCCAAGCTCATCATTGCCCACCGAATGGCACGGCCCTATACTGAACGATACTCCCGCCATGCCACATCTACACGAGGCGTCTCACCCTAACCCCGCTAACACATCGCGCTCGGGCTTCGCGCGCCACGGCTACCTGTTCGAGCCGACGCGCCACTCCATCCGAGACGCCATCTACGGCAGCATTCCCCTCACCGACGCAGCGTACCGCACCCTGGACACACGCGTATTCCAGCGGCTCAAGCACATCAAACAGGTGGGGCCGGTGTATCTGGTCTATTCCGGCGCTACTCACACCCGCTTCAGCCACAGCATCGGGGTGTACCATCTCGCGCGGCTCGCGTTGCAGCACCTCACCAGCGTGGCAGACACCGAGCCGGAGGTGGGACGGGCCGCCCTGGCCGCGGCGCTGCTGCATGACATCGGCCACTTCCCCTATTCGCACGTGATGGATGAGATCCTGATCAACGGCAGCCGCCTCTCCCACGCCGACCTCTCCGTACACCTGGTTGAGCACGACGACGAGTTGCGCGGCGTGCTGCAGCACGACTGGGACGTCGACCCCGCTCTGGTCGGAGACCTTCTCGCCGGACGGAACAACCCGCGCATTCCTCCCTGGCTCCACACTCTCATCGACGGGCCTATGGACGTGGACAAACTAGACTATCTGAACCGAGACGCGCACCACATCGGCGTGCCCTACGGCAAAGTGGAGGTGCAGCGGCTCATCGACTTCCTGGCGGTGGACAGCGGCTCCGGCGACCTGGTGATCACTGAGACCGGTGTGGGCACGGTGGAATCGGTCATCTTCGCCAAGTACCTGATGTTTCATTATGTCTACTACCACCACACCGCTCGCATTGCCGGGGCCATGATAAACCGCGCCGTGCTCGACTGCTTATTGGCCTTGGGCATCAGCGCGTTGAACGCCACCGACCCTCGTCTGCAACCGCTGTTGCAAACCACGGACGCGGCCATGGAGGCAGGGCTACGGGCAATGCTGGAAGCAGCCAACAAACCAGCCCCCCCATCGCTGGCGCTGCTGGAGCGGATCAATGATCGCCGGCTCTACAAGCGAGCCGCCGTGCTATCCTGCAACGCCGCGCCGGTGCTGGACACTCGCCTGCGGGACGCGTTGGCCCGCCGGGAATTGGAAACGGAGCTGGCGGCCACGGTGATGGCTGCAGCGCCAGCGGGCGGCAGTGCATCCAGCGACTACCACGTCCTCATCCAAGTGCCACCCACCGCCAAGTTTGCCGTGGACGTCAAGGGCATCCAAGTAGAGGGCGACGATGGCGAGCTGCGCCTCCTCCCTTGGGAGGCAACTAGTGGGGCATCATTCCTGTCCTCCGCCACCGTTGCCGCCATGGAGCAGAGCATTCGCACCATCCTGTTCCTGTATGATAACCAGCAGCCGGACCCCGAAGCGGCCAGGTTGGCCATTGCCCAAGCGGTAAGCACCCTGTGCTGATGCGACGCACAGCGCAGACCCAAGAAAGGATCACACGATGAGCAAAGCCGACGAACGCAGAGACCTGGTGAAGAAGCTGGACGCGACCCGCACTGAGCTGCTGGGAAGTCTGGATCAGCTACCGGAGCAGCAGCTCACAACGCCTTGGAAAGAAGGTGACCGCACTCCCAAGGGCCAGCTGCTGCACCTGATTGTGACCGAGCAGATGTACCGCGACTCGTGGGCCAGGCGCGCCCGTGACGAGAACGAGCCCAATCTCACCCCTGAGAGCATGAACCAGGTCGTGACCTCGATGTTTCAGGAGGGCAACCAGCTAGCCGTGGCTGAGCTGCTCCAGCGGCTGGAAGCGGAGCGGCAACAGACCCTCCGGTTCATCGCCGAGACCGCAGACGAAGAGATGGAGCGCAAGGGGCTAAACACCCCTTTCGGCGACATGACGGTGATCCAGTTCATGCGCTCGCTCTACCGCCACGACTTAATGCACGTGGACGAGCTTACGCAGCAGGAGAGCCGCTACAACGTGGTCACCAAAGACGGCCGCAAGTTATAAAGCTGCGGTAAAGAAGCGCTAAGGAACACGCTATGTGGCACGTGACCTCTTATGACGACGTGAAACGCGGGCGCGTTACGGATGTCTACTTCCAGCGGGCCTTGGAGACCCTGCGCGGCGAGGGGCGTCTGCTCGGAAACCGCTGCGAAAGCACAACCAACCGCTACGTCCATCTCACGAAGCAACACTGAGCCAAGCTGCCGAACGGGTAGCGGTTCGCGGTAAACCGAAAGCTCGGCGCCGAATGGGGCTGTGATAGCATCAAGAACGGCATGGTCGGATGTAGCCATAGAAACCCGATCTGGGAGACGCTAACCATATGAAGCTGACTTTCAATGCGATAGATGTCGAGACCGCAAATGCCGATCGCTCGAGCATTTGTCAAATTGGCATCGTCCAAGTCCGGGATGGTGTCATCGCGGATCATTGGCATTCCCTAATCAATCCAAATACCTGGTTCGACGGGCTAAACATTATGATTCACGGAATCGATGAGGACGATGTGAGAAATAGCCCGTCCTTCTCTGATATCCGAGAGGAATTGGAGCGTCGTCTAAGCGAATCAATTTTGGTAAGCCACACTTCGTTTGATCGGGTCGCGCTCGACCGCGCGTCAAAGAATCACGGCCTTGAACCCTTGCTCGTCACTTGGCTGGACAGTGCGAGAATTGTTCGACGTGCTTGGCCTAAAAAGTACGGAAAAACCGGTTGGGGTCTCGAGAATGTCGCAGCAAATCTAGATATTGACTTCTATCATCATGACGCATTGGAGGATGCAAAAACAGCAGCCGAAATTGTATTGCGAGCTTGCGCAGCCACCAATACGGAGATTACAGATTGGCTACACTTAGTTAACCAACCGATTTTCCCGTCATCACCATCATCACCATCATCACCAGAGGCTAACCCGAATGGAATGCTGTATGGCGAAACCGTATTGTTCACCGGTGAACTAAGTGCTGATCGAAGGAAGGCTGGTAAGATCGCGGCACAGGTTGGTTGCAGAGTGACGGATAATGCCTCAAAGAAGGTCACAATTCTAGTTGTAGGAACTCAAGACGAGAGCAAGTTGAGAGGATACGAAAAGAGCACGAAACACCGAAAGATTGAAGAGTTGATTAACAGTGGGTCCAACATTGAGATTCTGTCAGAATCAGATTTCTTCGCTCTCGCAGGTGTTGATAGTGCCGAGATAGCCATCAGGCGGAATGCATAGTGGATGCGTGGCACGTGACCTCTTATGACGACGTGAAACGCGGGCGCGTTACGGATGTCTACTTCCAGCGGGCCTTGGAGACCCTGCGCGGCGAGGGGATTGACAAGCGGGTCCGCGCCGAATTCGTCGCCAAGTCGCTCCCGGACGCTTGGGAATGGGCCGTGCTGGCCGGGGTGGAGGAGTGCGCCCGGTTGTTGGAGGGCATGCCGGTCACGGTCCGGGCGATGCCCGAAGGCACCGTGTTCCGACCCTACCAACCGGTGCTGGAGATCGAGGGCATGTACACCGACTTCGCGGTGTACGAAACTGCGCTGATTGGCATGCTGTGCCAAGTGTCCGGCGTGGCTACCAGAGCCGCGCGCATCTGCAAGCTGGCCGAGGACAAGCCGGTGACCAGCTTTGGCGCGCGGCGGATGCACCCGGCCATCGCCATCGCCATCGAGCGCGCGGCGTACATCGGCGGGTGCGTGGGCGTGGCCACGGTCGCCGCCGCCGAGGAGCTGGGCATCACCCCCAACGGCACCATGCCTCACGCCCTGATCCTGGTAATGGGCGACACCGTGGCCGCCGCCAAGGCCTTCCACCAGCACGTCAGCCCGCAAACCCCGCGCATCATCCTCATCGACACGTTTAACGACGAGAAGTTCGAGGCGCTGCAGGTGGCTGAGGCGCTGGGCGATGACCTCTACGCCATCCGCCTGGACACGCCTGCGTCCCGCCGCGGCGATTTCTTCCAGATCCTCCAGGAGGTCCGCTGGGAGCTGGACCTGCGCGGCTACGATCACGTGAAGCTCTTCGTCAGCGGCGGACTCACCGAGGACGCGGTGGTCCATCTGCGTGACATCGCCGACGCGTTCGGCGTGGGCACCGAAGTCAGCGGCGCGCCGGTAGTGGATTTCGCCCTGGACATAGTGGAGATCGACGGCGCCCCCCTAGCCAAGCGCGGCAAGCTCTCGGGATCGAAGAGCGTGTGGCGCTGCAGCGCCTGCGGGAGCAAGTTTCTCACCCCGCGGGCCGTACCACCCCACCACGACGACGGTGGTACAGTCACCGACCTCCTTGAGCCGCTTATCGAGGACGGACGCCTAGTGCAAGCGCTGCCCTCGCCCCAAGCAATCCGGGAGCGCGTCCTGCAGGAGGTGGAGCCGGAAGAGGTAGAGGAGCGGCACGACCACGGGCACTAGCCAGCCGCCACCTGTCATCGAATAACGGCCCACAGGTCAAAGAGGCTCAGGATCTCACCTCCTCGACCGCATCGGCAGCAACCGCTGGGACGGGGTGGACGCGGCGCACCCGTCGGACCGCGCTGGGGCGGGCGTTCCACATCATGGCGCATGCCGCCACCACCGCGATAAACGCGAGCGCGAAGGCAGGGACGTAGGTGCCGAGCTGATCGAAGATATAACCGGCCAGCCAGGGCGACACCATGCCGCCCGTGGAAAAGCCCACTACGATCATGCCGTTGATCGCGCCAAAATGCGGCCCCTGAAAGATGTCGGCGTGCGCGCTGCTCATGGAAGGCCCCACCAGGCCGAGGCCGTACCCAAACAGCACGCTGTACCCCAAGAACAGCCAGCCGCGTGAGGGGTCGTTGGCAAGCAGCAACGCCACCAAACCCAGGCAGGCAATCGATGCGCCCATGCTATACGCCACCTCTCGGGGCAAACGGTCGGCCATGAAACCGCTGAGGCTCCCCAGCATGTTTGACACGCCGTAGGTCGCCAGCGCCAGCGCCACCAACTCCGGACTGTGGCCCACGTCCCGAGCGTAGGCCGCCTGGTGCACCGCCACCATGGTGAAACCCACGCCCCAGATCAGCAGATTGGCGGCGAACAGTGACCAGAACCGCTTGGTTTTCAGCGCGGCGCGCAGCGTCCAGCGGAACTCCACCCATGCTGGGTCTACCACCTCGACCTGAAAGCGCACAGGCGCGGCATCCGCCTTGGCCGATGCCTTTCCGTCCGGCTCCAGGCCCATCTCCTGCGGCCTTCGCCGCAGCAGCAGCACGTTCATGAGCAGCACCGGAATCCCCAGCCCGGCGCCCATCAGCCAGTAGGCGTTGCGCCAGCCGAACCAGGTTATGGCTAACTGCGCCAGTCCAGCAAGGAAGAAGCTGGTGCCGCCGCCTGCCTGGGCAACGCCGAACGCCAGCCCACGGCGGCGCACGAACCAGTTGGTGAGCACCACGAAGTTGGGCACGTACCCACAGAAAGCGAAACCGGCGCCCGCCAGCAGCCCCGTGAGCGCATAGAACTGCCACAGTTCCGTGGCGAAGCCGGAAAGGAGGATGGCGATAATGTACACCACAAGGCCGGCCGGAATGGTGACCCGCGGTCCAAATCGGTCGACAACTGCGCCCGAGACCGCCACCAGCAGTCCGTAGGTCACCAGGTTCACCGAACCGATGGCCGCAGTGCTGGCCCGGTCCCATCCAAAATGCATCAGGATAGCCACGTAGAAGACGGTGAAGCTATATCTGAAGCCGTGCACCACGCTCATATTGGTGGCGACAGTCGCCAGCACCAGCCAGCCATGATAGAGGCCGCTGGGGCGTGCGGTTGGGGGAGCCGGAGGTGCTGTTGAAGAATGCATTGGGCGTGAATGCGCTAACGTAGGTGTATTCTAGCATGAGCGGCCGCCTTTACGAACGCCGCGTTCCTCCTCGTAATAGCCGTAACGAATGCAGCAACACCGGCCATGAAAGGCCGATGCTAGGGTGAACCCATGCGACGCCGTCAATTCGAAGACCTTGTAGCCCAGGCTTTCGAGTCGCTCCCCGAGCCGTTCAGCGCACTGCTGGACAACGTGGTGGTCCAGGTGGAGGACTGGCCGGACCGGGAACTCCTCGAAACGCTCGAGATGGAAGCGGACGACCTTCTATTCGGCCTGTATGAACCCGGCGGCTTCGAGGCCGAGGGCCTCGTCATCACCACCGACCCTGGCATGCGGCTACCGGACCGGATTCTGATATTCCAGCGGGCCATCGAGGCGGTGTGCGAAACCCCCGCCGAGATCACCGAAGAGATCCGCAAAACCGTGCTCCACGAGGTCGGCCACCACTTCGGGCTGGACGAAGGCCAAGTGGAACACTTGTAGCCAGGGCGTAGGGAAGACTTCAACCTCAACATCAGCCGCTACGTGGACACCACCGAGCCCGAGGAGGCGCCGAGCGTCGCCGACGCCCTGGCGCAGCTGCGTGAAGCGGAGCGGCGGCGAAGGTGGACGCGCTGCTGGCAGAGCAGGGATACACCCAGTAGCATAGGACTATGGTCATGACCACGGTATGATGCGAGCGCCATCACCGCGTAGGGAGAGCACAGGAGCGCACTATGGAAACCAACCGCACATCAGGCGCCAACATGAGGACCATCAAGGCGTCCGAGTTCAAGGCCAAGTGCCTCAAGCTCATGGACGAGGTCGCGGAGAGCGGTGAGGAGATCGTCATCACTAAGAACGGCCGCCCGGTCTCGCGGCTGGCGCCGTACCGGGAGAAGCCAATTATGGCTTTCGGCCGCAACCGGGACAACATCCGGATCCTTGGCGATATCGTTGAACCGATGCCTGCGGAGTGGTTCGAGGACGCGGATGACTCCAAAGAGGACCTGTTTTGATACCGCTCGACACCCACGTCCTGTTGTGGCAGGAGCAAGGCGACCGGAGGCTAGGGCCGCAAACTCGCCGTGCCATCGAACGCGCGCTGCAAGAAAATGGGGCGGCGATTTCGGCCATATCCTTCTGGGAAATTGGTATGCGCGTTGAAAAGGGCCGGCTTGATTTTCTGCTTGACTTGGGTGCCTGGCGCCGCAATCTACTGGATCATGGACTGCTGGAGATCAGCGTCGATGGCGAGATCGCAGTGCGCGCGGGCCTTCTGCCGGACATGCACGGCGACCCCGCCGACCGTCTCATCGTGGCCACCGCGCTCGAAGGCCACCAACTGGTGACCGCCGACCCGCGCATATTGGAATGGCGCGGCCAACTCAACCGCCTGGACGCCACCGCGTGAGCGCGGTTGAGGGAGCGGCGCCGTTGTCTGCGGGAAGCATGGATACACCCAGTAGCATAGGACTATGGTCATGACCATGGATGATGCGAGCGCCTAACAGGGAAACTACTGTATAGGACTAGAATCGACCAAGTTTTGTTGATTTGATTGATAAGGTAGGTTTAAATGTTCACCACTTATTCGCTTTCGCTACAAGCCCTGCTCAACGATGTTCAGAATGGGAAAGTCCAACTCCCGGACTTCCAGCGCGGTTGGGTGTGGGACGAAGACAGAATCAGAGGGCTTCTGGCCAGCGTCTCTAGAGGATTTCCGGTGGGCGCCGTGATGACGCTCTCAGCAGGAGGCGACATCAGATTCAGGACCCGCTTGGTCGAGGGAGTCAGTGAAAACGGGATTACTTCGCCCGACCGGTTCCTCCTAGACGGTCAGCAGCGGTTGACCTCGTTGTACCAAGCGCTATTGCATCCAGACCCAGTTTCAACTCAGGATACTCGCGGCGAGAAGCGGCTAAGCTGGTTCTACATCGACATGCGGCGAGCAGTCTCCGACGCCGCCGACAGAGAAGATGCAGTCATCGCTGTCCCCGAGAACAAGAAGGTCACCAGGGACTTTGGACGCGAGACGGTTTTGGATCTCTCCAGCCCTGAGTTCGAGTATGAAGAGCTCATGTTCCCGACCGAGAAGTTATTCAACCCTATGGAATGGACCATCAACTACACCAGGTATTGGGGGAGCCGTGCGAGCGTGCACCCAGCGGGGGACCCTACTGAATTCTTAAGCAGATTCAATGAGGGGGTAATCAAGCCATTCGCGGGCTACCTGTTGCCTGTCATCCATTTGGAGAAGGAAACGCCAAAGGAGGCCGTCTGCACTGTATTCGAGAAGGTCAACACCGGTGGGGTTCCGCTCAACGTCTTCGATCTGGCGACAGCTTCATTCGCCGCTGAGTCAGAGGAGTTCTCACTCCGAGACGACTGGCGGGATCGAAGGAATCGCTTGTACCCCAGCTATGGAGGCGTGCTGCAAGCGATCGAAGGTGAGCATTTCCTTCAGACCGTAGCACTACTCAAGACGCAGACAGACCGAAGAGAGGCTATGAAAAGAGGCCAAGCAGCAAACCGACTACCTGCTATCGGCTGTAAGAGGCGCGATATCCTTAACCTGCACCTCCACGATTACCAGAATTGGGCCGACAAAGTGGAGGAGGGGTTTTGCAAGGCAGCAGCGTTCCTACAGAGCCAGTTTATCTTCGGACGATATAACGTTCCATACAATACCCAACTGGTGCCCCTGGCCGCACTGTACGTGGAGTTGGGCGACGATTTGGAACCTGCTTTAGCTAGAGAAAAGCTCGCGCACTGGTACTGGTCCGGCATCTTTGGGGAAGCGTACGGCGGAACCACCGAAACTCAATATGCTTTGGACCTGGCTCAAGTGACGGAGTATGTTAGAGGGGGTGCCGAGCCGGTCCTAATTGCCCAGGCCAACTTCATCCCTGAGCGCCTGCTGACGCTTCGCACTCGCAACAGCGCCGCCTACAAAGGCTTGTACGCATTGCAGATGATGAATGGGGCAAGTGATTGGCGGAGTGACGTACATCTGTCCTTGGCCACTTACAACAATGCGAATATCGATATACACCATGTTTTCCCAGTTGCCTGGTGCAGGAGCACAGAGGGAAAGCCTGCCATCCCATCGCACCTCTACGATTCAGTCATCAACAAGACTCCGCTTAGTGCAGCCACGAACCGAATCATCGGTGGCCGTGGTCCGGCGGTCTACTTGAAACGTCTCCAGGAAGACATGGGGAATGAGAGATTGGAGCAAGCGCTTAAGGCTCATTGGTTGAATCCCCGGCATTTGGAGGCCAACAACTTTCAGGATTCTTTCATAGAGCGCGGCGAAGCCTTGCTCAGGCTGATCGGACATGCTATGGGACGAGACCCCGGCAGCGGTCGTGAGGTTTTCCGGAAGGCTCTCGATGACGCACTATATTCGGCTGGCTATCCCGAGTCATTCCAAGAAGAGGAGCCAGAGTACAACGCCATGGGAGATGATGCCTCAGACGGGCAAGATGCCGTCTGAGGGGAGCGGGACGGACGCTCCCGCTGTCATTGCGGCTTGCGAGCAGCACACGGGAGGGAGCTAAGGTCAGCTCTCATTGTAGCGTGCCGTGCTCGATTGCAGACAGCGCGGCCCTGGCCTAAACTAGCGACGTGCTCTGCGGCAGCAACCTTCAGGAGGCGCTGGTATGACATCGTGGCGAAAATGGTTGGCGGTCCTAGCGGGCATCACTGCGGTTGCGGCGCTGTTCAACGATCTTTACTTCCCCTACAACGAGGCGGTGAGCCAGTTTATTTGGAGCTACATCGCCGATCCTGCCATTCTGGTAATCATCGGCCTCACCATCCTGGTCAATGTGCGCGATTCATTGAGTATTCGCAGCCTAGAGGGCAATCACCTGACTCAACTACCCCGGGATGTGGTCACCGCCTTGGTGGGCATCGTTTGGGTCCGCTTCCTTATGCAATACGCCGACGAAATAGCCCCCAACTATGAAGCCACCTCCGGGCTGTGGGGCCACCTGACCGCCCTGGCCATCGTCATCCTGGCCTTTGAAGCCATCGCCCTGTGGCGGTCGGTGGGGCGGGACAGCTAGGGCGGTAACGGCTGACGGCGATTTGCGCCAAGGTCATCGGGCAAAGCGAAGGGCCCCCGGAGCAATCCGAGGGCCCTGTTTCGTGCCTGAGGAAATGGTGAGCCGGGTGGGATTCGAACCCACGACCCACGGATTAAAAGTCCGTTGCTCTTCCACTGAGCTACCGGCCCGTAAATAAAAGCGAGCCGGGGCAGGCTCACTCACCTCTTGTACCGTATCGACGGCAGTATGACAAGTGTACGGTTATCGCGGGCGCCCTAGGGCGCTATTGGCCAGCCAACACCGAGTGGTCTGAGACGTTCCCAACGTCAGCCGGCGGCCAGTAGGTGAACCACGCTTTCCCCACAATGTTCTCCATGGGAACCGGGCCCCACACGTGAGAGTCGCTTGAATTGGCCCGGTTATCGCCCAGCACAAAGAACTCTCCCGCTGGCAGCACATAAGGCTTGCGGGTATACGTGGGATTAGCCAGGATATAGGGCTCCTCTACTTTCTCATCGTTGACGTAGACCACGCCTGCGCGTACTTCCACCGTCTCCCCAGGAACCGCCACCACCCGTTTAATAAAATCTCGGCTGGGATCCCGCGGGTAGCGGAACACCGCAATGTCTCCACGCTGGGGGAGCCCAAAGGGGTAAAAACTAGCCCCGTCGTCGGCTCCATTGGCGAAGGGCAAAAGGCGCAGCACCTCAGCAGGGTTAACGCCCATGTATGCGGCTTTGTTGACCAGCAGATATTCACCGTGGCGGAGCGTGGGTTCCATGCTGGAGCCTTCCACCTTGAAGTTCTGCACCACCGCACGCACGGTTAGATAGATGACGAGCGCAAGCAGGAGGGTTTCCGCAATCTCCTTGAGGACGGCCCTGCTCCGGGACGCTGGATGGATCACCTCCTCTTCAAAGCCAAAGCCCGCCATAGCAGCGTCACGCGCTTGGAGGTCCACCGCAGACGCAAAGGTCACGCCACTGTCTTCCGCTGCTTCGGCAGGAGGAGTCTGCGGCGGCTCCGAGGACGGCGGCAAATACTCAGGTTGAGGGCGGTATCGGGAGAACTCTTCTGTCATACCACTTCACATTATAGTGCCACGCACGAAACCCGCCAAGTACGGGGCGGTCTAGCCACCGTCCCGCCAACGCCCCCGCACGCTGGCGCGCGCATGGCCTTGACGCCCCTAGCCCAAAGTGCTATAACTGCGCCGTACTTCAATCAGCACAATAGGAGGAAGCTTTCGATGGTCATCGATGTCCACGATCACTTCACTACGGTACCGGCCCCCCTACGGGAATACCGTGAGAAGATGCTCAAAGAAAACAGCCCGCAGCCGTTCGATACCAAGCTCATCACGGACGCCGACATCAGTGGCGCCGTGGTGTCCCGCCAGATCCAACACATGACGGACAAGGGTATCGACCGGCTAATCTTCTCCCCCACCGCCGGAGCCATGGGCCATCCGGACGGCGGCGCCACCCACAGCCTCTATTGGTCGCAGGCGTGCAATGAGATGATCAACCGGGTGTGCTCAATGTATCCGGACAAGTTCCTGCCCTCCTGCCAGCTTCCGCAGTCTCCGGGCAACTCGCCCTCAGACTGGCTCGAAGAGCTGGAGTTCCGGGTGAAGCAGCAGGGCTTCGTGGCCTGCAATATCAACCCGGACATCGCCGGCGGCTCGTCCTTCACCCCCTCCGTGGCAGACCCGTGGTGGTATCCGCTCTACGAGAAACTTCAGGATCTGGATATCCCGGGGCACTTCCACGTGAGCAACACCCACAACCCGGCGTTCCACGTCAACGGCACGCACTACATCGCCTGGCACCACGCCACCGCCTTTGAGCTCATGTGGGCAGCGGAACGCATTTGGAACGACTTCCCCCGCCTGAAGCTCATCGTCTCCCACGGCGGCGGCTCGGTGGCTTTGCAGTACAACCGCATTCGGTCGCTCACCACGGCCCGCAATATCGACTACGAGGCGAACGTCCGCAAGTTCTACTGGGACTTGGCGGTCTACGAGAAGGAGTCGATGGAGCTCATCACCAAGATCGTGGGCGCGGACAACTGCATGTTCGCCACCGAAATGTGGGGCACTGCCAACGCCGTCGATCCCAAGACCGATAAGTTCTACGACGACACCCTGAGCTTTGTGAGGGGCAATCCCAACATCAGTGCGGGCGACCAGTATAAATTGTTGGAAGGAACGGCGCGCGGCGTTTACACCAGCGCAAAGTTCGACTAACGCAGACCGGTCGAGACATGCAAAGAGGCGGGCCGTATGGCCCGCCTCTTTCTTTGCTCAATGTCGGAGAAAGCTAGTCCGGAACGCCCGCCAGGGTCTTGGCCACGGTAACCGCTTCGCCCTCGGCCCAGAACTCCTGCACCTGAGCACCGTAACGCACTTCGTACTTGATGTCCCAGGGACGAGACGAGCCCGAACCAGATTGATACTTGTCCTTATCGACATCTACGGTGATCTCGTAGACATCCGCTTTCCCGTTGCGGCCCTCCAAGCTCACGTAGAGCGATTCCGCCATGCGCTGCTTCCTCCTAGTATCTGGCCACCGTGCGGGTGGCTAGCGTGTGATTTCCTAATCCTTAGTGTGGGGCTAGTTACTCGAGCGGCCATGCTCAGCCGTGCGGTTGGGGCTACGGCTGATGCCCATGGCACGAGCCATGATGACCTTCTGGATCTCCGGCGTGCCGCCCGGGTGGCTCAGCAGGCTCTGGCGCTGATGGTCTTCGATTGCCTGCTGCACCGGCGCCCACTTGTCGTCGTTGATCGTTGCGTAAGGGCCAATGGCTTCTCGTACCCTCTTGGCAAACCACGGTTGGAAGGTCTTGCCCCAGAGTGAAAACTGCGACCCCTCGTAGGTGAACTTCCGATCCGCCGAGCGCATCCAATAGTTTCGGGTGCCAATCAGACGCCCCACGTGGGACGCGATATAGATCCGCGCGAGAATGTCTTGCACTCTTGGGTCGGAGGAGATCGGTTTGCCATGCCGGGTAGCGGTCTTGCAGTAATCGATGAACTGGTCAACCAGCTGATCCCGCACCACGCGCCCCGAACCGCCATGCTCCAATTCCAGGGTGGTCTGGGCTACCCACCAGCCTTTGCCAACACCGTTTTCTCCACCAATGAGGTATTCCCGCGGTACCCGCACGTCTTCGTAGTAGGCCATGCGCTTGCCACCGCCGGCAACCAGGTCTAGGTGGGTGATGCTGAGGCCCACGCTCTCCGAGGGCACCATGAAGGCGCTGATGTTCTGATGTCGTGGCGCATTGGGGTCGGTAACCGCCAGCGTATAGAGCCAGTCCGACGTGTGCTTCCCGCCGATGAAGATCTTGGTGCCGTTGATCACGTAGTCATCGCCATCCAGCACCGCCCGCATCTTAAGCGAAGCCAGGTCAGACCCGGCCTCGGGCTCGGTGAAGCACTGCCAGGTTATGACGTCGCCCTTGAGCATTGGCGGCAGGAAGAACTGCTTCTGCTCATCGGTGCCCCAGGCCCTAATGGCCGGGCCGGCGAGCGTAATGCTAAGGTCGCTCATGTACGGGAGCTTGAACCGGGAGAGCTCCTCATCGATAACTACGGACTCATTAAGCGAAAGGCCGCCGCCCGCGTACTCTTGCGGCCAGGTTGGCGCCAGCCAGCCCTTTTGCCCAAGCTTCTGACGGAACTGCTTCCCCCACGTGAACTGCTCCTCCGTCACCTCATTGGGATCGGGATGGAGGGTGTCGGTGATCTCTGCGGGAATATTGGCCTTTAGCCAATCCCTGACTTCATTCCTGAAGGCTATCTGTTCGGGCGTATCGCGTACTGCAAAGTCCATAGCTCACTCACTTTCCCGGTACGTCACCAGAAACTGACCCCTGCGGGTCGCACAATATTCCGTATATGAATTACCGGATTTTGGGCTGGGTGTCAAGTGGGATCAATGCTATCGTGCCATTGCGCACGCCGCAACCGTCACTAAACGCCCTCACTCAATCCCGGATGTCCTGTAGCAACCACTCGGTGGGCAGTTCATGGCCCAGGCCCTGCGCCTTGCACATCTCGTAGACCTTGCCCGCCACTGCGTAAAACTGCGCGCCTTGGATATTGCCGCGCTCAGAGTAGGTGACCTGTTCGTCGGAGGTGCGGCAGGGCCCGCCTTCCAGCAGCTCCTTGAGGAACACCGCCCGGTCTTCTGCCACCACGCCGTGCCCACGGCCTGTGGTGCCCGAGTGCTCACGGCCGGACCCCGCGGTGGTATACGTCACCAGCTCATCGTGAATTCCCCACTCCGGCAACCCCACCGGCGCCGGTGCTGAGCCCAACCTCAACGCCCGGTCGATGCGCGCGTACGCGGCTTCGTCCAGGTGCCCACCGATGCAGGTAACGTGGGCCCCCGGCTCCAACCACCGCCCAAAGATCACCGGCACCACCGCATCGGTGCAGCCGGCGACGATGTCCGCGCCGCGATGGGCGGCCTCCGCCGTGTCGACCGCCACAACGTCAAGACCATATTGCTCGGCCACCTCGCGGGCGTAAAGCTCGCGGCCCTCTGGAGTCGGACTGAACACCTGCACCCGTTTGATGGGGCGGGCATGGAGAAAGGCATCGATATGTGAGCGGGCCATGCCCCCAGAGCCGATCATGCCCACCACCGCCGCGTCCTGGCGCGCCGCGTACTTGGCGCCAATGCCTGAATCGGCGCCCACCCGCATGTGCTGGAGGTAGCCTTCGTTGATGATAGCCAACGGTTCAGCGTTTTCCGTGCTAAACAGCCATACCAGGCCGCAGAACAGCCCCGGTCGCACCGCGTACTTTTCTTGCGTACGGGTGCCGGCGTACTCCTGCTCCCAGATAATGTCTGACTTCATCCGGATGGCAAAGTAGCCGGAGGTGGCCCCGCCTTCCATGGTGCCGTATTGGTAGGTCCGGCCGGGCTGTGATGTTGGGATTTGGATATCGATGCGGGGACGGCAGACCGCCTCGCCACTCGCTAACTCCTGATACGCCGTCTCCAGCGCGTCCATGGTTATCTCCATGGTCAGCACCCGCTGGACATCTTGGTTGTTGATAAGCAACGTCATCGCACACCTGCACTGCTGAATTGTGCCGCGGAACATAGCACCGTCCCCACAAGAAGTCAACCAGTTTCAGGAAGCGCGCGTCCAGAGTTATTGCGAATGCATGCCAAGCAAGCCCCAGCCCCGCTCGTGCCACTCGCCTCCCTTGGGGCTATAATAGACTGGTGCAAAGGCTACAGGAGGTGCGGGATGATAAATGAACAGCGGCTCAAAGAGCATTTCATCGATCTGGTGAAGATCGACAGTGAAGCCGGGGACGAGGCCGGCATCGCCACAAAACTAAAGGCCGATCTCTCCACGCTGGGCGCAAGCGTTCACGAAGACGACGCGCCGACCCACATCACCACCAACAGCGGCAACCTCATCGCCACGCTCCCTGGGACGGTGAAGGACGCGCCCATCCTCCTGCTCTGTGCCCACATGGACACGGTCACCCCCGGCCGCGGTGTAAACCCCGTGCTTGAAGGGTCTATCGTGCACACCGACGGCAACACCGTCTTGGGCGGCGATGACAAGTCCGGCATTGCCATCATCATGGAGGCGGTCCGCACCGCCCAGGAGCAGGGCATCCCCTATGGCGACCTCGAGATCGTGTTTACCGTATCCGAAGAGAAGGGCTTGCTGGGCGCCCGGGCGCTACAAGAGGGCGCGCTGCGCTCCACTTTCGGCCTCGTCTTCGATTCAGACGAGCCGGGTGTGCTGTTTACCCGGGCCCCCGCAGCCAATCACCTGGAGTGGCGTATCATCGGCAAGGCGGCCCACGCCGGCGTGGCGCCCGAGCGGGGACTCAGCGCCATCCAAGTAGCCAGCCAGGCCATTGCCAACATGAGACTGGGACGCATCGATCACGAGACCACCGCCAACATCGGTGTCATCCGCGGCGGTGCGGCCACCAACATCATCCCAGAGCAGGTAACCATTCACGGCGAGTGCCGCAGCCGTAACATGGAGAAGCTGGAAGCCCAGACCCAGCACATGTTGCAGTGCTTCGAGGAGGCGGCGGCCCGCCACGCGCTGATCCTAGATGACGTGGCGGTGCACGCCGAGGTGCAGCCCAAGAACATCCGAGCATACGACGCCATGGACGTGCCCAGCGACGCGCCAGTGGTGCGCTTGGTGCAGCAGGCGGGGGCCAGCATTAAGCAGGAGATACCGCTGAAGTCTATGGGCGGCGGCTGTGACGCCAACATCTTTAACGGGCGGGGCATCTCCGTAGCCAACCTTGGCACCGGCATGCGGGACATCCATACCACCAAAGAGTGGCTGGACTTGAATGACATGGCGCAAACCACCCGGATTGTAGTGGAGATGCTCAGGCTCCATGGCGCCGGGCACGATGCCTAGGCCGCGCGGCCACGTTGCCGATGCGCCTCGCCATTACCCTCACCATGCGCACCCTAACCCATCTTCTCTCTAGCTACCGCTACGCTTGATAACCGAACTGTGGCAGGCCGTCCTGCTGGGTATTGTCCAAGGGATCACCGAATTCGCCCCCATCAGCAGCACGGCTCACCTAATCCTGATCCCTTGGTTATTGCAGTGGAGCAGCCCACTCCTAAACAGCCTGACCTTCGACGTGGCACTGCACATCGGGACGCTCGCCGCCACCTTGGCCTTCTTCCGCCAGGAATGGGTGCGGCTTGCCCGGGCGGGCATCGCCAGCGTGGTGGAACGCCGGTTGAGCAACGACCCCTGGCGGCGGCTGGCATGGCTCATTGTACTGGCGTCGGTTCCGGGCGCACTGGCCGGCGCGTTGCTGGAACAACAGGCCGAGGAAGCCTTCCGGGCGCCGTTGCTCATCGCCGCCGCCCTCGCCGTTCTCGGCGTCGCCCTAGCGGCCGCAGAGCGCTGGGGATCGAAACGGCGGCAGCTACTGGAGATCACGCCGGCGACCGCATTGGCGGTAGGCATCGGCCAGGCATGCGCTATCATTCCGGGGGTTTCACGCAGTGGGGGAACCATGACCGTGGGATTACTGCTGGGGTTGGAGCGTGAAGCCGCCGCCCGTTTCTCATTCTTGCTTGCAACACCCATCATGGCAGGCGCCGGCCTAAAGAAGGCCAGCGCGCTGGCGGCGCTCACCAGCTCGCCAAATGAAACCCTGGTCCTAGTGAGCGGATTCCTATCCGCTGCGATAGTGGGCTATCTCTGCATCAAGTACCTGTTGCGATACCTTCAGCACGGCAACCTGTACGCATTCGCTTGGTACCGCCTTGCGCTCGCGGCCGTGGTGGTGGTCGTGTACTTCCAGCGCGGCGGGTAATGGCCATACCGTCCGTGCTCCGCATCCTGCCAATGCTGCGCTCACCATGGCTGCGCGTAGCATTGGTCCTGTTCGCAGTGTTGCTGCCGCTCTACGGCGCTGCCGTAGCCTCTGCGCACGCCGAGCTGGTCAAATCGGACCCGGGCGCCGGGCAGGTGCTGGTGTCGCCGCCCAGCCTCATACGCCTCTGGTACAGCGAGACGCTAGAAGAGCAGTTCCTTGCGGTGACCATCACCGGACCCGCCGGCACCCGGGTCGATCAGGGGCAGGAGCCCCGGCTTACCGGGCCGGACCGGCGTCTAGTGGAGATGGACGCTCCGCCGCTGGGGCAGGGAACACACACGGTCCGCTGGCGCGTGGTTTCGTCTTCCGACAGCCATGTCATCACCGGGCTGTTCAAGTTCCACATCGGCGCGCCCTCTGAGACCGGCGTCTTGGATTCGGTAAGCGACGCGCCCGCCTCGCCCTTTACCGTCGGTCTCCGCTGGCTTTCCACGCTCTCCCTGCTGCTGTTAGCGGGCGGCTTCCTCTTCCGGCAGCTCGTTTTCCTGCCTGGCATCAAGCAATTGCCCGACCCAGTAAGGACCACTTACCGCGCGTATGGCGATGCCCGAACCATCACCGCGATTCGTTACGCCACCATCGCGTTCCTGGTGGTCAGCGTCGTTCAACTGTTTGACCAGGCGGCCCTGGTTGCCGGCGTCGGCTTCCTACAGGCCATGGAGGGCGAGATCCTGTCCCGCCTGGTGGTGAGCACCCGCTACGGCGTGGTATGGCTGCTGCGCATGATGTTGGTGGTGGCCCTCATGGGCGTGCTGGAACAGATCATGACCTATGCGCGGGACGACCACGCCACGCCCCATAACCTCGGCCGCTGGTGGTGGGCCGGAGCAGTGTTGTGCATCGCCCTGCTCTTCGCTTCTGCCGCCGTGGGCCACGGCGCAAGCCGAGATCCCGTAGCGGTGGGACTCACCGCCAACTGGTTGCACCTCGTGGCGGTGGCGGCCTGGATCGGGGGGCTGTTTCACCTGATTCTCCTGCTCTGGAAAGACCCTCCCCAAGCTCTGGGAGTAGACCGACGCGCCGCGGCCACCGCACTCCTGGCGCCCTTCTCCAAGATGGCGGTGGTCTCGCTTCAAGTGCTGTTAGTCACCGGCTGGGCCAGCGCCTGGATCAACCTCATCAGGTTCGAGAGTTTCTTAGACACCGCCTACGGACGGCTGCTTCTCCTGAAGCTGGCGTTGGGGTTGCCGCTGTTCGGACTGGGTGCGTGGCACTTCCTCCGCTCCTTGGCGGCTGCCCGCACGCTACGTGTGGAAGCGATTGTGGCCGCTGCTTTAGTGATGGTGGGGGGGGCCATGGCCAGCACGCCGCCGGCATCCATCGCCTTGGCGGGCGGACAAACATCGCCGTCTGCCGGAGTACCCACCGCGGTGGGGGGCGTCACCGTGGCCCAGGGCGCACTAGAAACGCTGGTGGTATTGCAGATCACTCCCGCACAACTGGGGCAGAACACCCTGCGGGTAACGCTGAAAGACAACCTAGGCGCGCCGGTGCTTAATGCGCGGGTCCGGGGAGCGCTTCGGCCCGATGATGGAGCGCCGGAAGTGCCCGTGGTGTTAGGGCCGGAGGGCGAGACCTACACAACCGTGGTGCAGGTGTATCGTCCC
This sequence comes from Dehalococcoidia bacterium, assembly GCA_965261835.1. GTDB lineage: Bacteria > Chloroflexota > Dehalococcoidia > SHYD01 > SHYD01. The sequence continues at coordinate 1,940,779 of OZ253478.1, forward strand.
GGCCCCTGGGCGATCCGGCTCGAGGTCCAGCGGCCGGGCAAACCAGCGGAGCAAGTAGCGTTCCAGGTGCCGCTCCCCTTGCCCGGCGCGCAGCAGATCCTGACCCTGGCGGGAATCCGGATGGGCGAGTTGCAGTCGCTCAAAGAGCGGCAGGAGCTGCGCGGTGGCCCTCAGGGCGGCACCATCCACACTGAGTTCGCTTACGCCAGCCCCAACGCGATGTGGCTCCAGACCGATGACGGAGCCGAGAACATCATCATCGAGCGCACCCGCTACCTTAAAGCCGTGGGCGCCGACTGGGTTACACTGGAGCTGCCGGAAGGGGCCGGGGTCACTTACCCGGAATTCGCCTACATTGACCAGACCGCCACCAACATAGCGTTACTGGGAAGGGAGACCGTCAACGGCGTTGACTCCTACGTAGTGAGCTACGCCATGCCCCGATTGGACGCCTACTTCCAAGCATGGATCGGCACCGATGACTACCTCGTCCACCAGCTGACGATGATGGGGCCGTCTCACTTTATGACAAGTTATTACTACGATTTCAACGTTCCTAATGACATCCGTCCGCCGCGGTGACCCCTTGCCCTTCTTACCCCTTCTGTCCTACCACATGCGGGCCTACACCGTCTCGGGCCACGGCGTGATGGGTGCTTGGGATGAGATCATTCTACTGGCCGTGGTACTGAGCGCATTCGGGCTCTATGCGTGGTTCATGCGAAGGAGCATTAAACAACGGCAGAAGCCACCGGAAGCCGCCCAACTTGACCGAGATCTCGACGATGACCAGCAATAACCGTCAGCACCCCATCGTGGTGTTGTAAAATAAGTGCATGGCAGAAGAAAAACCACAGGTCCCAGAGGAACACAACGCGAACCCTCCTTCGCGCCAAGAACTGCGCCGCCAACGCCGCGGACAGATAGACGAACGGCAGCGCGGCGCCCAGCAGTCCCTGCAGCGCCGCCAACGGGCGGGCCTAATACGCATCGGCGTCGTAGTGGGGCTCGTTGCCGTCATCTTCTTTAGCGGACTGATCTGGGCTTTCCAAGAGGCCACTAGACCCCTGCCGGGCACCGCCGTTGCCGACGAAGGCCGCGAGCACGTTGCTATTGGCTCCACAATTGAATACGCTGCCGAGATACCAGCCTCTGGACCGCACTATCCCGCCACCGCTCCCTGGGGCTTCACCGACTTATCCGTGCCGCGCGGGTTTTACGTGCATAACTTGGAGCACGGCGGAACCGTCTTTCTGTACAAGTGCGCGGAGGGTTGCGAACAGGTGAAGCAGCAATTCCGCACGCTCCTCGAGGACCTGCCGAACTCAAAATATGGCCACGTCAAGGCCGTTGCCGCCCCATCCGAAGAGATCAGCAGCCCCATCGTAGCCTTAGCGTGGAACCGCATAGAGACCTACGACACCTTCCAAGAACCGGAGTTGCGCCGCTTCTACCTCGCTTACCTCGATCGGGGGCCGGAAGACACCCCATAGCAGGGGCCTTCCAGCCGTGGGCAGCCCCGCTGCCAGAGCACTGGGGGTGCCCCCAGTGCTCATTGATACTCCCCTTCCTTTCAGGAAAGAAGCCAGGGGGATAGTGTGCGCAGCGTTTGAGGCAAACGCCTTGACCGGCGAGGGTGAACCACAACGGCTGTAGGCTACTACTCACCGCGCCAGGATCCGCCGCACCAACCTGCGGTCCTCATCATCCAGCACTCGAAGCAAAAGCAGCCCTGCCACATACACCCCGCTACCCAGCGGGACCAACGCCCAGATGGGGAGATCGCGGACCAGAACCAGCACCGCCGCCATGAGCGCCGCGGCGCCAACCGCCCGCAATCCCAGATCGCCCAGCGGCAGCGGCCCCGCGTATGCGTACACTCCCCGCAGGAATGGGATAAGCAGCACTATCTCGCTGAGCACCGTGACCGCGGCCGCACCCTCGATGCCCCAGATCGGTATGGCGATGAGGTTGGCCGCCAGGTTAAAGCTCGCGCCCAGCAGGAACGCCCCGGTCAGATACCGCTGCTTATCGACGGCGATGAGCAGGTATTGCGTCACGCCATTCACATAGCTGAAGGGCAGGAACCAGATAAGCAGCCGCAGCGTCTGCACCGCCGGCGCGTAAGCTTCGCCGAAGAAGAGGATGATAAGCTGATCCGCCACAATCGTGACGCCCACCGCAATGGGCAGCGCCACCAGTAGCAGCCCCTTGACCGCGCGCGCATACGCCTGCATCAGCAGTTCGCGCGAGGAGTGCGCGTAGCGGGCGAACGTGGGGAACAGCGCCAACGTGAAGAAGGACGGCACCATCAGCAGCCCTTCGATGAATTTGTACGCGGTGGAGTAGTAGCCCACCGCCTCCACGCCGCGCATGGGCTGAAGCAGCAGGATATCCATCCGGAAAAAGATGGTGTTCAACAGGTTATTGAGCATCAACGGGAACGCGGTCCGCACCATGCTCCAAGAGAATCGGACGTCCAGCCCCGGTCGGAACGGGAAAAAGGTGCGGCCTAGCAGCGCTAGAAATACCACGGCGGTGACCGCGCTCGCGACCACCGAAACTACGCCCAAGCCAACGATCCCCCAGCCGGCAACCAAGGCAAGTACGCCCAGAGCCGCCCGGATAACCGTGGTGAGAACCGTCACCGCCGCCGGATACTCCATCTTCTCGTGGGCCGAGAACACCGCGCTCATGGCGCCGGCCACGCCGCTGGGCAACAGGCTCACCATGAACAACACTGCGGTGAGCACGGCCTCCAGGGGTAGCCCGAAGAACCGGTGGTAGAGCAAAGCTACCACCAGCAGCACCGGAGACGTCACCACAACCAGCACCATGCGCGCCGCGATGCTGTTCATCAGGTAGCGCTCCGCCTGAGAACGATCGCGCGCCACCTCCCGCGTGAGCAGCGTGCCGAGCCCAAAGTCGGTCACGATGGCGAAGTAGCCGATGAGCACCACCGCGAAGGCGTAGCTACCGTAGTTGCTCGGTCCCAGCAGGCGCAGCATGAAAATCGCGAACCCTAGGTCCACCGCGCGCGCCAGCAGTTGGGCGGCCATGGGTGTCACGCTGTTCTTGACTACCCGCTGCGCCACGGAAGTGTCCGGACGCTCCCGGTAGAACCGCTGCCACAGCCAGTAGGCGGCAATAAGCACCCAGACCACCGCGCCCAGAAAGCTCAGGTACAACCCCAGCTTAAAGCTGTCCGGGAAGTAGGAGAACGTGACCGTATGGTTCCCCGCGGAGAGCCGCACCGCGCGGAACAGCCCGTTGGCGCGCAGCACGGGCAACGCATTCCCCCCCTCATCCTGCGCCTGCCAACCCGGCGCATACGCGTCGGCCAGCACTAGGTAGCCCGCCATCGGCATATCGACCGTGGTTACCACTTCCGTCGCGCGGTAGGACGACACCTGGGCCGTTTGCAGCGGCAAGCCCGCGGTGCCGGCGGGCACATCGCGGTCCTCCAGCACTACCTGCGCGCGCGGATCAAAGCCCGCCGCGGTCACTGCGTCCAGCGCGCCATCCCCACTCTCGGCAGAGATTGCACTGAAGGCGGCATAAGCGCGCGGCAGCGCGCGGGTGTTCTCGTAGATGTAGACCCCATCGTGATAGGCGAGGCGCAACCCCGGAACCTCGAGCGGCGCACTGGAGAGGACGTACTGCACGTTCAGCGCATCGAGCAACGGCGACTTCAGCGTCGCCTGGTCACGGATATGGCCGATCCGGTTGTACCGGAGCTCCTGAGGTTGCTCCATCCGGCCCCAATATGCCGCGTAGCGCTGGGGGATGATGCTCTCATAACCCCGCACATCCTGCACGCCGGCCAGCTGTCCTAGGTTCGGCGGCATCAGATCGCTGGCTCCGTACACGGCGATGCGGAACGGCCCCGGCTGTTCCCGAAGCCACCGGATGGCCGGCGGTTCCGCTCGCAGCAGCGCGGCGTCGCTGAAGGTCACGAATCCCCAACCGAACGCCAACAGGTCCACCGCCAGCACCGCCATCAGCGCCGCCGGCCACCGTCCGCCGCGGCGGGCGAGCAGCAACGCAACCCCGGACGCCGCCAGCAGTGCACCGAACAGCGCCAGGTTGCCCGCCTCGTAGGAATAGAGTATCCCCGGGTCCGCTATGGCCAACTGGAGGGCCTTGGAGCGCTCGTAGACCTCGGTGGTCGCTTGGAGCGCCGCGGGCAGGGCTAGGCGGCTCACCGCCACGGCCAGCAGCACACCCCCGCCCGCGATCAGCGCCGCGCGTCCCAGCCGTCTGCCCACTACCGCGGCCAACCCGTCTCGTCGGGCGATCAGTGCGTCTGCTCCGAGGCCGGCCAGCACCGCCACGCAGCAAGCGTAAGGGAACAGCCAGCGGAAGGGCGAGTGCAGTTGGTCGAAGCCGGGGACGCCCCAGAAGAAGAGCGCGTAGAGCGGCGCCCCGAACGCCAGCAGCAAAGCGAACGCCCCAAAACCGGCGAAGAACGCCGTGTAGCGGTCCCGCCGGAGCACCAGCGCGGCCCCCGCCAGCAATAGCGGGAGCAGGCCCAGGTACCCGGTGCCCTCCACGTAGTTCTTGATCCCAAAGAAAATATAGCTGCGAGCGTTGCCGTCCAGGTCTGTGGCCCCGGTCACCGGAAGCTGGCGCCAGGACAGCAGGTCGATGTAGTAGTGGTGCGTGGGGTTGCCGAAGATGTCGGGGATGAGGAACGCCAGGAGTTGGCGCTTCGGGAGCGCCCATCCGGCAACCTGATCAAAGGACGCCGCGCCGGCTCGAAAATTCTGCTGCAGCACCTCGTAGAAGGGCGCAAGCTGCGCTGCGGCCATCAGCATACCTGTCCCGGCCAGCAGCATGCCCGCCAACAGCACCTTGGCGGCGGGGTCGCCAGGGCCGGAGCGACGCAGCAGCAGCACCAGCCGCACTAATCCGTAGGCACCGCCGGTGAACAACACGTAGAACGCGATCTCGATATGGCCGGCCAGGAGCGTAAGCCACACCGCCAGTGCGCCCAGCAGCGTCCAGAAGGGCATGCCCAGCCACGGTGCAGCGCGCTCATCAGCGCGCTGCCCTGCCTGGGCTTCGGCGTGGACAAATAGCCACTCCAGGCAAAGCAGCAGCCACGGCAGCCACACGGCGGCGCTGACCACCTGAGGCCATTGCAAGCTCACCACGAGAAACCCTGCCAGCGCGAAGGTTAGCGCGCCCAGCAGGGCGCCCCAGGCCCCGGTCTCCAGCCGTCGCAGGTACAGATACATGCCGACCCCGCCAATGAAGCAGTGGGCAGCACTGAACCAGGCGTAGGCATACGCGGTGGGCAGCAGCAGGAAGAAAAACAGCCCCGGCGGATACAGCGCGCCCGGCTGCCCCGCGGCCAGCAGCGGCACGCCGCCCAGGATAGACGGATTCCAGAGCGGGAGTTCGCCGTGCAGCAGGCTCTCCTTGATAAGAGTCTTCCACCCGTAGTTCTGGAGCACGGCATCGGCGATAAGGTCGTTGTGGGGAATGGTGACGCCGAACGTGGCGGCCTGGCTACGCCACGGCTCAAATGCGAACAGCACATCTGCGGGGAGAAGCACTTTGCCGCCAACCAGACCGGGGCCGAAGAAGAGAGCAATAACGGCGGCCAGCGCGGCCAGGGCCATGAGGTCGGCCCGCCGGAATGCGGTCAAGGTATGGCCTTCCCGGCAGGGCAGTAGGCAATCCTAGTCCGCGACCGGAGCTCCAGCACCCGCCAAAACGCCTCCGCCACGACTCGTAACGACATCTTGGACTTCCCCTGCGTTCGCTCCCCAAAGTGGATGGGGTATTCCGTGAGGCTGAAGCCCAGGCAATGGCTGAGGTACACCATCTCCAACTGGAAGGCGTAACCGCTGCTCCGCACCGAGGCGGGGCCGATAGCCTCCAGCACCGCGCGCCGGTAACAGCGGAAGCCTCCCGTGGCGTCCACCACCGGCACCCCAGTGATCCGCCGGGCAAAGATGTTGCCGCCCCAGCTCAGCAGGCGACGGATCGCTCCCCATCGCTTATCCAAGCTGCTGCCCTTGGCAAACCGGGACCCCGTTACCACGTCGTACTCCTGAGCCAAAGTGAGCAGGGTCTTCAGCGCTTCCGGCGGGTGGGAGAAATCCGCAGCCATGGTGACCACGAGGTCGATGTTGCGTTCCAGCGCCCAGAGGAACCCCCGCACGTAGGCGGTGCCCAAGCCCAGCTTGCCCGGCCGGTGGATAACCCACATGAAGTCCGGGTAGCGCAGCGCAAGCTCATCGGCCACACCGCCGGTTCCGTCCGGAGAATTGTCGTCCACTACCAGGAGCGAGAGGTTGGGAAGCCCCAGCCCCCGCAGCCGTTCCACCATCGGCTCCAGGTTGCCCCGCTCGTTGTATGTGGGCATGATAACCAGGCATGCCGGAAGGGATAAAGCAGGTGAAGACACGGTCAGTGGGTGTGCATGGCGTGCTCGGCTTCGCCTTCCGGGCTCAGGGTACAGTACAGCTCGTTGGGGTCGCAGCCTTCGCACTCCACCTGGATAGTGCTGTGCCCAATGGCGAACTTCTGCTCCAGCACCTCGTTCACCCTGGAAAGCGCCGATGCCGCCTCGCTAACGTGGACGTCATCCACTGAGACGTGGCAGCTCAGCGCCAGCAGTTCAGGCGTGATGGACCAGATGTGGATGTGGTGCACATCTCGAATGCCAGGCACGCCGTAGATGCTCCGCACCACCGCCGCCGTATCGAGGTTGATTGGCGTGGCCTCCAGCATGACGTTGACCGACTCTTTCAGGATCCGGACCGCTCCAAAGGTGATCACTCCTGTAATCAACACGCTGGCGACGGGGTCAACCCACAGCCAGCCGGTGAACAGGATGATAACGCCGCCGATGATCACCGCCACCGAGGACATCGCGTCGCCGACCACGTGGAGAAATGCGCTGCGCAGGTTCAGGTTGTGCCGGTGCCCCCGCAGCGCCAGCAGGACAACGCAGTTCACCGCCAGGCCCAGCAGGGCCACCACGGACATGAGCTCCCCATCCACCGGCCGCGGCTCCATGAAGCGCCGGGAGGCCTCCACCAACACCGCAATAGCAATGCCCAAGAGAAGGGCCGCGTTGATGAAGGCAATGAAGATGCCCACCCGGTGATACCCATAGGTCATACGGTAGTTGGAGGGGCGTTCCGTCTGCTTGACACCATACCAACTGAGACCCAGGGCCACCACATCCGTGAAGACGTGGCCGGCGTCCGTGAGCAGGGCCAGGCTCCCGGAGAGAAGCCCGCCTACGACCTCGAGGATCAGGACCCCGAGGGTGAGGAGAAATGCGAGGGCTAGTCGCTGTTGCATCGCGCCTTAGAGCAAAGCAGCACTGCTCAGGCCAGACGGCCGGCCCGCTTCAGCCTCCGATGTGACCGCATGGTGCAGTCATCCATCACCACCTCTAAGCCTGCCGACCTGCCACGGGCTGCTGCCGCCTCGTTCACGATGCCGTCCTGCAACCAGACCGCCTTTGCGCCAATCTGGACCGCCTGCTCAACCACCGGCGGCACCAGCTCAGAACGGCGGAACACGTCCACCAGGTCCACCGGCCCCGGAACGCTGGCCAGGTCCGGATAGGAGGTCTCCCCCAGTATCTCCCGCGCAGCGGGGTTCACCGGAATGATGCGATACCCCTGCGCCTGGAGATAGCTAGCCACCTGGTAGCTATCCCGGTGCTCTTTAGGGGAGAGCCCAACCACTGCGATGGTTTTGCTATCCCGCAACAACCGCTCTTGTAGTTCCGGTACCGTGATGTCAATGTTCATAGTGCTCGTATTGTACCCCCGATTTTCCAGACCCCTCAACCTCGCTCTATGCGCGATGCGCTATTCCACAATGGCCGTCCGCAGCACAAGAGCGGCAAGGCCCCTACGGCGACAGCAACGGCACGAGAGTAGTAAGGGCGTAGGCGTTCAGTGCCACCAACCCCAACACCATGGCCGATACCGCAACCCCCTGGAACCGCGCGGTCACCACTTCACGCAGCCCCACCATGAGGAGCACCGCAATTGGGATGAGCGCAGGAAATAGATAACGACCCTGGGGTTGCAGGAACTGCGTGTTGTACGCCACCAGTTGCCCCACCACGGCCACGACCAGCACGGCCAGTAACCACCCCTCGCACCGAGGCGTCTCGCCCGCCGCCTGCGCGCGTCCCACCACCCACAGCCAACCCGCCGCCGCAATGCCGCTCAACACCGCCAACAGCCAGTAGACCTCGGGACGGGCGGGCGCAGCCATCCAGCCCAGCTGTACCCAGAAGCTCCGGAACAGCGTGGCCAGCGCATCCTGGAGCCCCGCCACCGTCCACTGCCCTGCCTGAGGTTGCCCGGCGACCACCTCCCCATGCCGCAGCAGCCCCAATGCGTCCGGCCAGCCGTAGACCGCCAGGTTGCTTAGGAACCACGGAGCACTGATAAGGAGCGCCACGCCGTAAACAACCAGCCATCGTTGCAATAGCGGCAATAGGGCCGCCTTGGGCGTTCCCGGCGCGCGCGCGGCAAGATACAACGCCAACCCCGGCAGCAGCGCCACGCCGTACGCGGTGGTCTTGGTGATCAGCGCCAGCCCTAGCAGCACGCCCGTGACCGCCGCCAGCCGGGCGCTTATTACAGAGGCGAGAAGCAACGAGCACAAAAGGACCGCCGCAACCAACGCCTCGGCCAGCACGTCATTGTTCACGGCGGCCAGCATCGCTACGTGCTGAGGCAGCAGCCCCACCAAGCCCAAGACTCCTAGCCGGAGCCAGGGCTGATCCGGGTATAGCCTGGCGACAACCCCATAGGTCACGCCCAGCAGCGCCAGTCCCAGAACAATGCTGAGCAACCGCACCGCCATCACCTGCCGTTCCGAGGGAAGGCCGTTGCCCGCGCGTACAACAACCGCAGCCAGGAGGTAGTACAGCGGCGGCTGGTGGCCCTCGTAGCGCAGGCCGTCCACCGACCCGCCGGCGCCAAACCGCGCCGCGGTCAGTGCTTCGATGGCCTGCTGATCGTAATCGCCCGGCTGGAGCACGGGCAACCCGCGCCCCTCAGCGATATCCCGTACGTAGTTGAAATGCGCCGGCTCGTCCGGGTTCTGCCATAGAGGCGTGTTCAGAGCGTACGCCACTGCCAAAACACCGTACAGCAGTGCAATGCCGGCGCTACCCCACCGCACCAAGCCAGGACCCCGCCACAAGCCGAACATGGGGCAGGCTAGCGGTTACTGGTACGGACGTACGGTTTACGGCCGCCGGCGTGGCGCAGCCGAATGGAGAGCAGGTCCAGCAGCACGCGCAGCGCATGGCCGGGGGTCACCCGCATTCGGGAGCCGCCCACGTTGGTCCAAGTGACCGGCACCTGGGCAATCCGCAGGCCATCCCGCTGAGCCAGATAGAGCAGCTCCGTATCGAACACAACGCCCTGGATCTGCTGAGCGTTGAACAGCCGGACGGCCGCATCGCTGGTGAACGCCTTGAATCCGCACTGGCTGTCCTGGATCCCGCGGACTACCAGCAGCGAGCGGAATCGGAAATACAGGCGCCCCAGCAACTGCCGGTAAATGGGCTGCGAAGCCCGCATATCCCGCCCATCTGGCTGCACCCGCGTGCCTATCGCCATATCGTTACCCTGTGCCAGGGCGTCCCATAGCTTGGGCGCCTCCTCAATGGGGGTTGCCAGATCGGCATCGCTAAAGAGCACGTCAGCCCCGCTCGCCTCCAGGCACCCCACCTTAACCGCCGCGCCCTTGCCCCGATTGGGACTGTACTCAACAACCACCAGCTCCGCGTTGGACGGAAGGTGTGCCAGCGCGCCCTTGAGCACGTCCACCGTATCGTCCGTGCTGCCGTCGCTAACCACGATGATCTGAAAGGTATCCGTCAGCCTTTCGATGTAGTCAAAGATGCCGCGGATAGTATCGCCGATACGGCGAGCCTCGTTGTAGGCGGGGATGACTAGGGAGTGCTGCGGCGCTGAAACCGAACCGAATCTCGTCTTACGGAGTGAGGAGGGACTCAAGATAACCGTCGGTGACTTTCTTTAGCGTGCTCACCTGACGCCGCTTGGCAATGGTGCGGGGCAACTCAAGCAGCGCAACCAACTGTCCTCTCAGACGCGCCCGCGCCGCGGGTTCTCGGAAGTGCCGCAGCGACTCCCAGATGTAGCCAAGTTGGCTGCCCAGCATGCCCCACCAGTATTTCCGTAGCAGGCTGGCCGGCAGGTTCTTCACCGCTACGCTGATGAAGTTGCGGCCGCAGTAGTAGCTGGCAAACGGGCCGCCGCCGGTGGCGCTTAATCGATGATACACCCTTGCCCCCGGCGCAAACAGGCAGCGATAGCCGGCTAAGTGTCCCCGCAGCGCCAGATCGATATCCTCGCAGTACGCCCCCAGGTCCTCATCGAAGAGGCCGATCTCCTCCAGCATAGACCGCCGGTACGCCGCCGCGCCGCCGCAGGCACTGAACACGTCCACAGCAATGTCATACTGGCCGCGGTCTTCCTCCCAGACCCCCCGGTTCCCCGGGATGCCGTTAACCCGGTAGAAGTCACCAGCGGAATGCAACACCGTCCTGCGATCGAAGAGGAGCAGCTTGCTGGCGGCCATGCCCACCGCCGGGTCGTGTTCCAGTGCTGCCGTTAACGCGGCCAGCCACCCAGGCTCCACCTCGGTATCGTTGTTCAAAGCCACCACCACAGGGCTGTCCGTAGCCCGGATCCCGGCGTTAACCCCGCCCGCAAAGAGCAGGTTACTCGGCAACGGGAGGAGGCGAACCTCCTGATAGACGTCCTGGATGAGCTGACGGCTGTCATCCGTGGAACCGTTGTCCACAACCACCACCTCGAAGTCGCGGTAGGTCTGGCGGCGCAGCGCGTCCAGGCAAGTGGGTAATAGGTGGGCGCCATTCCAATTGGGAATGATGACAGCTACATTCGAGGACCGCATCACCAACCCGCGCGGCGAGCTTTGGCGGCGGCGCCGTGATAGACATCAGGGTAATGCTTCAGGTACATGCGGCGATGAGCGGCCAGAATTACTTTCGGCTCGGCTGCGGGATGAACGTGGAGGATGGCGAAATAATCAGGGGGTGTTTGCATAGGGGATTATCTACAATCCTACCCTGGCTCCTGCTCGGGGGCTTTGGTGTCCTAAGTCTTGGGCTGCTCTTGCACAAGGAGCTTCACCACGTTCTCGAAGGTGTCCGGGATCGGCTCTGGCATAGGCTTTGACGGACGGCCTCGGGGCTTCTTCTCCTGCTTATCCATCGCTTGACTCCCGCCTTCTGCGCGGTATAGTCCGCACGCTACAACAGCTTACATCAGACCCTACTGCGATTAGAAGTATAGGTGCGCGGCAACCGCGCCCCCTTGCGGATCGTGGAATCCTGCGCAGGCAGAGTCCTAACAGCCAAGTGTCTAATCTCAGCCCGACGGGAACGGGTCATCCTTGCTAACCAACTCCTGCGACTCCCGAATGGACAGCCCTCCTACGGTCTTGTCCCCCCAGAGGCTCTTGATGTAGGTGAATGCTGCGATTATCTCTTCGTGGCTGAGCCGGTCGCCAAACGCTGGCATGCCGCTCTTGAAGCTCGGATTGTTGGGGTCTTCAAAAATCTTTCCACCTTGGCTGACGATGCGGTACAGGAGGCCATCCGCATGATGCCAGGTGTGCCCGTCGCCATTGAGAGGCGGCGACGGCAAGGTGCCGTCTTCCTTCTTGACACGCCAGTCGGGCTGCCCCTCGCCTCCAACACCATGACACACAGCGCAATTTGTGGCGAAGACCACCCGACCTGATGGAGCATCCTCGATGGTGGGGCCGCTGCTTGGTGTCAGAATGTCTCGACCGGGAGAAGGCATACACGCGGTCATCAAGACTGAGGCGAGTATCAGTATGGCAACGGCGGCAGCACAGTTGGCAGTCCTCATACCGGTGGGGCGGACATGCGAACATATTGAACTGTTGCCAAGAAATCCTCCCGTGGCCCTAGCACACCATCCACCGTAGCTGAGTCGATCCCTTATGGGTCAAAAGTTGAACTGGTTCAGCACACAGTTGAAAAGGAATCCCCTTCAAAGATGCCGTCAGCACGCCGCTTCTCCCGAATGTAGCAGATGATCTTCTCCACGTCATCCGATGAGACACCAGCTACGGGAGCCATATCGCCGAAGACCCAATGGTGCTGCTTCACTCCCTGACGCACCGCGTTGCGAATGCTGAAGTCCGGCTGAGGGGCTGGCTTAAGCAGGAGGGCAGGTCGCCAAGTTCAGAATGGCTGCTCAACTGGTCTTCCAGGCTGCCTGGCACGCACCCGCTCAAGTCGTTGTTGTCGAGGTCCAGTACCTTCAGGTTGGAGAGGCTGCCCAGTTCCACCGGTATCTCCCCACGCCAGCCCAGGCCGCCGGAGCCGATAGCCCCGTAGACCTTGGTTGGAGCGGCCGGCCGTTGGGGGATGGCCGGGTCAGGCGTTTTCAACCAGGACTGAGCGAAGACGGCCTATGGCGCTCTCTTCGATTCCCACTGCCCTGACGTATTCGGGCGTCCCGTCGTACTTCTCGTCGATGTACTCCAAGGCGCCCTTGATGGCGTCAGCCCTGCACTCAAGCATCCTGTCCAGGCGTTCCAGGTTGTATCCAATCTACGCGGCGGCGCTTCTGAGCTCGCTCTTGATAGGGTTCAGATAACGCTTTGTCTGGAGATAGTCTTCCAGAATGGTATCCTGCTCTACTCCCACCAGATCCAGGAGCACTGCGACCACCACTCCGGTTCTATCTTTGCCCGCTGAGCAGTGGATGATGGCCCGGACTGCGGAACAATCGGCCAAAAATGAGCTGATGTACCCGATTTGGCTCTGCCATTCGTCAACCAGCGCCCTGTACAGCTCCTCCAGCGTCTCAGCCCGGTGTTAGTCAATGATGTGAGGAGCCAGCCAATCCGGTTCGGATTCGGTTAAGGGTGCCGATGAGATAGCTTGAACGAGCTCAGCAAGTTCATTAAGCGAGCGAAGCTGTCGCGACGTATCCAGTGCTAGCGGCATAGAGGTATAGTCTTAACCACCTCAAAAGTAGTGCTTTAGGCTGTAAGCAAATGAACGACGTATGAACGTCAGCGAAGTCCTGCGCTCGCGACCGCCCTTCGGCATCTCTGGCCCACCGTATGCTACTCATTCTTGGAGAGCCGAGGATGACGCCCACTAGGAGTTATTAATACAGTTCCGCAAGGCCAAAAAAAGTGGGGCGAACCGTTACTGAACTGCGAACTATTCGCTGGTAGGTGGCCCTTTATCCCCAAGGAAGGAACGTTAGTGCCTAGTTTGGTGGAAAGTAGCGTCTTGACCTCCCTCCATCGCAGCTCTCCTACCTCATCAGAACAACACCGAGTCAACTCGCCAGTGAACCAGATTGACACTTCGTAGAATCCAGCAATACGCTGTGGCCCAGGAAACTCTTGACCCTGAAGGGGGTAAACATTGGGGAACCCAGTAGTGCATTTTGAAATCGCCGGCCCGGATGGGCCTGCTTTGCGGCAGTTCTATACCGACCTGTTCGGATGGAAGATTGATGTGCAGGGCGAAGCGATGGGCAGCTACGGCATCGTGCCGGCAAATGAGGGCGGCATCGGTGGAGGCTTGTTGCCGACAACTGAGGATATGCCGGCGCGCAGCTACGTCACCTTCTATGTGCAGGTCGACGACCTTCAAGCGGCGCTCGATAAGGTGGCCGCCATGGGCGGAAACGCTATCATGCCACCGATGGAGATAGCGCCCGGCATGGGCTTCATCGCTTTGTTCGGGGATCCTGCCGGCAACACCATAGGGTTGTATGCTCCACCGCCGGAATGGGACGGACAGATGCCCCCCAAGGGGGAGGGTCCACCGGTGGCGCACTTCGAGGTTGGAGGCAGCGACGCCGCGGCGCTAGCCGAGTTCTACACCGGGATGTTCGACTGGAAAATCGACCATCACGAGGAGGCAGACTACCGCTTCATTCAACAGGAATCAGACGGGATTGGCGGCGGCATCTTCCAGCACATGGAGGGCATGCCCCCCAACCATCCTTCCGTCGCCGTTATTGTCAACGACCTTCAGGCGTATCTCGACAAGGCCGTGAGCCTGGGCGGCACCGCCCTCATGCAACCCATGGAGATTCCCGGAGGATTCGGCTCCATTGCCATATTCAATGACATCGCTGGCAATCGCATAGCGCTCTTCAAGTCCTCTGAGTAGAGACCGCGACACTGGCTGGATTGGCCCACCACACGGCGCATCCGAGCCCTCACAGGGGCGGGCCGCCAGCCCTGTGAGGGCCAGTCTACAGGGCTAACCTGAACTTTAATTAATAGGAAGGTTCTTGATTTTGTCCGGTTTGGTGGGCCATCTCATGAACCACGATGTACTCAAGGCAGGACGCCGGTTTCTTCGCCAGTTTAAGATTCAGCCAGATTCGGCGAGCGTCCCTGTTGCACGTCCCCCAACGGGTCTTCATCTTCCTAATGCGAACTTCGGCGGCTCGCACTCCGACCTTCGGTTCCCACTTTTCGAGAAGCGCCGGCAACAAGGGCTAGCATTATCGGTATCATTGCCGATCCTTTCACGGCAAGAACCGCCTGATTTAGGCGTGGGAAACTTGTCATACCCCTTACACGGGCGTCAAGCAATACTTGAGCGGGTAAGTGCGGCTGGCTCGTGCTATTATGGCGCTATTATGGCGTGGGAAACCGGTCAGCCATAGGTTGCGGTCATTGCGCAATGGCTGGGGGAGACATTTCCATCCTTGTAGGAGGACACATCAAGATGGCCACTACCGCTCAAACCTGGAGCGAAGAGATAGTCGAAGCGGCGGGAGGGCCGGTCCAATTAGCGAAGGGCGGCCAGGGAGACCCTCTGCTGATATTCCACGACGAGATAGGCGACCGCACTTGGTTGAACTATCATCAACAGCTCGCCCAGGACTACAACCTCGTTTTACCCTCCCATTCGGGCTTTGGCGCCACCAAACGCCGCGAATGGATTTTAGGCATGAGAGACCTGGCTGGGTGGTACCTGGAGTTGATGGATGACCTTGGGCTAAGCCAGGTCAACGCCATTGGCTTCTCGATGGGAGGCTGGCTGGCCGCCGAAATCGCCAGCATGAACCCCCATGCGTTCAAAAAACTGGTCCTGGTGGGGCCACTGGGAATTCGCCCGCCCACCGGAGAGATATATGACATGTTCCTGGTCACAGCGAAACAGTTCATAGCCGAAGGCTTTCTTGATCCGGAGAGCGTACCCGAGTTCGCCACCCTGTGCCCCGACGCGCCGACTCCGGAGCAGGTCGACGTTTGGGAGGACTCCAGGGTAGAGGCAAGCAGGATGGGCTGGAAGCCTTATATGCACAATCCCAGCCTTCCCAACCTGCTTCACCGGGTCAAGTCCCTGCCGACCCTGCTTGTGTGGGGACAGCAGGACGCCGTTGTGCCTCTGAGCGCAAGCCAGGTCTATCAGGAGTCCATTAAAGCTTCCCGATTGGCGGTGGTCGAAAATTGCGGCCACCGGGTGGAGGTGGAGAAATCCGACGAGTTTGTGAGACTCGTCAAGCAGTTTCTATCGGCCTGATGGCTGCCGCCGCGATTTATATACAACGGTGATATAATCGACCGAAATTGGCCCTGCTGCGGGCGGTACGGCAGTTGGGTCTAGAGGCCGCCCTAACCAAAGGAGGTTGCGCATGTTTGTAGGCTACTTCACTGAACGGCCTTATCAAGACCCCGATTCCGGCTACTTCGGAGCTACCGGCAAACCCATCATGGACTTGACGGTGAGCAATGACATCTACGACGCCAAGCTGGGTGCCAGCCTTTACAATCGTTACCTGGACGAGAAGATTTACGCCGAGGAGATGGGCTTCGACGGCTTGATGCTCAACGAGCACCACGGCACCGCCTTCTGCATGGGCGGAGCAATGAACGTGGAGGCCTCCATCTTGGCCCGGATTACTCAACGGGCGAAGATAGTCCTGCTCGGGAACATTCTCCCCATATGGGACGACCCCTTGTGGCTGGTTGAGCAGTTGTCCATGATCGACATGATTTCCCACGGACGGCTGGTTTCCGGCTGGGTGCGCGGCACTGGTCGTGAGAGTGTCGCCCATAATATCGAACCGCACTACAACTGGGAGCGTTTCCAGGAAGCCCACGAACTGATCGTGAAGGCTTGGACCACCTCCGGCCCCTTCCGCTGGGAGGGCAAACACTTCCACTACCGCCACGTCAATCCCTGGGTCAAGCCCTACCAGACACCCCATCCGCCGATCTGGTTGCCGGGAGTAGTAAGCCGCGACTCGCTAATGTGGGCTGCGGAGAAACGCATTCCCTACATCATGCTGGCAACCGAAATGGAGCCGACCCGGCAGGCATTCCAGATATACCACGATGCCGCCACTGAGTTTGGCTATCAGTCGGGCTCGCAAAACCTTGGCTACCTTTGGAAGGTGCACGTTGACGAGACCGAGGAACTGGCTGAGCAGACGGCCCGGAAATACGTGCAGGGCCCCAGCAATCCCTTCCTGGCAGGCAACGAAGGCACGGTGAACCCCGCCCTGGCCAACCTGCCAGGTCTGACCTCCCGCAGGAGGGTGCTACCCACCCAGGCAGTGGCTACAGCAGCACGCGGCGGAGGCGGAGGCATTGCCGGCGTGGCCGGGCGGCCCTTCGAGCAGCAAATTGCCGACCACACCATTATCTGCGGCACTCCCGACACGGTGATTCCCAAGATACGCCACGTCCTGGAGTATATCCGCCCCGGAAGCATATTCTTCTGGGACGGCGACGGGGCGATGACCCACGACGACGCCATGCGGAGCCTACGGTTGATGGGTCAGGAAGTCCTACCGGCGGTCCGCGAAATGGCGAAGGAGTTGGAACTTCCCGGACCCTTCGAGGTGGACCCCGCCACGGGCATTTCCTTAACGGAGAACGGGCGAGGGCCCGCGGCCAATGCCCAGAAAGCATCGGCTTAACCGGCCCGGTCTTCGCCATCCTTATTGGGACACGTTGCCGCGGCAAACCGCGGGCTAGAATCTCCGGCGCCATACCGTTCCCGGATGGCGCCGGAGATTCTTTTTCCTCATGATTTGACCTTCACGGAGCCTGATTGACCGCCCAGGAAATACAGACAACCGTCCTCGTGATCGGCGGAGGGCCCGCCGGGAGCACGACGGCGGCTATGCTGGCCCGCCAAGGCCTGGAAGTAACGTTACTGGAACGCGAGCGTTTCCCCCGGGACCATGTCGGCGAGTCGCTACTGCCCGCCAGTATGCCTGTCTTGGAGGAGCTGGGCGTGTTGGGCGCGGTGCAAGAGGCCGGGTTCGTGCCCAAGTTCGGAGCCACTATGTCCTGGGGCCGCGATCGCGCCCCTTGGAGTTGGTATTTCGGAGAAACCAACGCCAAGTATCCTCATTCCTACCAAGTATGGCGCCCCCGGTTCGACCATATCCTGTTGGAGAACGCCCGCACCCTGGGGGTTGATGTACGCCAAGGGCATCGGGTATCCGAGGTTGTCTGGGATGGACAACGGGCTGCTGGTGTACGCTTCCAGACTACGGATGGGCACGCCGGCAGCATCCGCGCCGGCTTCATCGTGGACGCCAGCGGCCAAGCCGGGTTGTTGAGCAGGAGTCTGGACCTGCGTCGCTGGGACAGCTTTTTTCAAAACCTGGCCGTTTATGGTTACTTCACCGGAGCCCAAAGGCTTCCATCGCCCGACGAGGGCAACATCTTCATCGAGTCTTACGAGCACGGCTGGCTTTGGATCATTCCCCTGAACGACGGTTGGAGCAGCGTCGGGGTAGTGGCCGACCGCGAGACGGGCCAACGCCTCATAGGCCAGCAGGGAATCAAGGGATTCTTCGATTCCCAGATCGTTCAAGCGCCCCACACCGCCAGGCTGCTTGTGGGAGCCGACTTGGTCTCCGGGCCCTTCATCGTAAAAGACTGGTCCTACGTCTGCGACCGGTTGGCCGGAGATGGCTATGTCCTGGCGGGCGATGCCGCCTGTTTCGTCGACCCACTGTTCTCTTCAGGCGTGCATCTTGCCCTGATGTCCGGTGTGCTGGTGGCAGCATACGTAAAGTCGGCGCTGACCGACCCAAGCATTACTGAGGCGGCCGGGCGGGCCTATCAAGAGCTATACCTCAAGGAGTACGGCCACTTCAGGGAAATGGCCAAGCTATTCTACTCCAGCAACCTCACGTCCGATTCATACTTCTGGGAAGCCCGGCGGATATTGGACACCGGAGACGCCTTCTCTCCCCGTCAGGCCTTTATCCAAGCGGTGGCCGGTCAACCGCCGCGGGGCTATGAACGAGCAGTCTTGGAGCATGGCCAAGCGCCCAAGAGCTTCGCCTCCAGCGTCCAACAGGTCGAGGCGGACCGTGCGCAACGGAGTAGCCGCTGGAGCGACGCCATTTCCACTGCCCAAGGCCAGCAGCAATTGTTTTCCGCAGTCCCCCGCTTGGCCAAAGGCGCATCGCTGCAACGTAAGCCCGTTTTGGGCGCGGGGGAGTTCGTATGGGGCTACACCCTCATCACCAACAGTCAACCTGAAGGAACCCCATGCAGCGGCTTGGTCGCCCAACTGGTCTCCCGCATCGACGGCGCGGCAACCGTAGGGCAACTAATGACCCAACTGGGCGCTCTGGGGGAAGCTGACCGGATCGAGGATTTACAGCGAAGTGTCATGGCCACGCTGCAAATCCTGTACGTGGACGGGACGGTGGACGAACTGGCCGGCTTATGACGGCTAACCGGGTGGTGTCCCGCGATTGTCCGGCGGTATAGTGGCCTTCCCATTAACTGCACTTAACTGCACGGCCGAGAACAGCAACTACGGTCGGTCTCCTGTACAGCCGCCGCCGACACCTGGTTTGTATCCCGGTCTTTGACTCCAACTGTTTTGGGTAGGATTGTATATAATCCTCTTTGCATACTCCCTCGACGCCCATAGCATTCCCGTGCGCGCTTTATTATACTTGGGTGAGTAGCAAGACACCGCTTCATAACCATAGACAACTGTTTCACCGTCTGTAGTCTGTAGGAGGAACCCCTCAGTTCGTGGTGCGTGTAGCTGGTCCCGAGTTTACTCACTCGCGGCGGGCTGCCCACGGCAACTATGAGCGGCTCACCCGTCGGTAAGCTCAGGGTGAGCGAGGAAAACCTCAGCCTGCCAGGCATGACAGGCTTGCCAAGCCAACAGAAAAGAACATAGTCCCGGCAAGTGCCAATCACACCACTACCTTACCCAGGAGCTTAAGAGGGAGCTATTCATGAAACGTGACTTGATGGAGATCCTGGCCTGCCCAGTATGCAAAGGCCCGTTGGAGCTTGCAGTGGAGGAGGAGAACGACGACGAGATCGTGCTGGGTTCGCTCTCCTGTGCCAAGTGTGCGCAAATCTACCCCATAACGGAGACCATTCCCAACCTGCTACCTCCACAACTCCGGGACGCTTCTTAGCCTCGGCGCAGCAGGATAAGCATGTTTCTCGGCAAACTATTCGGGGTAGTCCTTTGCCTCCTCTCCCTGGGGCTGACGGCGCTCTTTGCATGGGGCCTGGTGAACCAAACCTACTGGGCTATCGCGATCCCAGCGGGTGGCATCGTTATCTTTGCCATGGCCATGCTGTTCTGGGTGGGATGGACCTTCATCATGACGAGGCTGGCCCCCATGGATGAACCGCAGGATGGGCAATCGCCCCGCACTAGGCGTTACCGCTGACCCGCCGTCCACCAACCCTCCTCTCCTATCCGGCGCACGCTCTCCTTCCCGGCGACCGACTCCCACAGCTCCGTCACCGTGCGCCCCAGCACCGGATGGCGCAAGCCCGGGACGATATCGCGCAACGGCGCCAGGACGAAGGCCCGCCCTTCCAAACGCGGGTGTGGCACCACGCAGTCCGGCCTGTCCAGCGCCACGTCGTCGTAGAACAGCAAGTCGATGTCGATAAGCCGCGGGCCGTTGGGGAAGCTGGGCTGGCGCCCGATCTGCGCTTCGACTGCTTTCAACTGCTGCAGGACTGCCTCCGGTGGCGCAACGGTGAGCGCAGAGCAGGCCGCGTTGTAGAACTGCGGCTGCTCCGTATAGCCCACCGGCTCAGTCTCGTACAGGCCAGACACCCCGGTGATAGTGAGCGCTTCCGATAAGAGGTCCAGTGCGCGTTGCAGGTTGGCCGCGCGGTCGCCCAGGTTGGAGCCGAGACCGAGGTAGACAGATGACTGCTTCATAGGCGATAAGGCGGCGTGTCTCCCCGCTTGTCCTGAGCCTACCCGCCCGGTCGGGTTTGTCGAGCCGGTTCGCCGAGGGAAGGCGTGAGCGGGTCATGCTGCTGCAAGCGCATTATTAGCACACTCAACGTCCTCAAAGCATGCGCTTTAGGGCCGACGCACAATGGCATCGGTCATCCGGACCACCCGTACCATCGCCTGCACGTCATGCACTCGCACCAGGTCGGCCCCCTTGGCGATGCCCACCGCCACAGTGGCGGCGGTGCCCTCCACCCGCTGGTTGGGCGGCAGTTCCAGCACCCGGGCGATCATGCTCTTGCGTGACGTGCCGATGAGGATGGGCCGCTCCAGCGTTCTCAGCTCGGCCAGCCGGTCCAGCACCTCCAGGTTCTGCTCCCAGGTCTTGCCGAACCCGAAACCGGGGTCGATAATCACCTGCTCCCAAGGCACCCCCGCGGCCACCGCCGCATCGCAGCTCAATCGCAGGCTGGTGATGATATCCGGCAGCATGTCGGCGTATTCGGTGCCCGTCTGGTTGTGCATGAGCACCAGCGGACACCCTCGCTCGGCGGCCAAGTGCGCCAGCGCCGGGTCGCGCTGGAGGCCCCACTGGTCGTTGATGATGTC
Organism: Dehalococcoidia bacterium; assembly: GCA_965261835.1. Taxonomy (GTDB): domain Bacteria; phylum Chloroflexota; class Dehalococcoidia; order SHYD01; family SHYD01. The sequence continues at coordinate 1,961,657 of OZ253478.1, forward strand.
CGCGCCCGCGTCCAGCGCGGCCGCCACCACGCTGGCTTTGGAGGAATCAATGCTGATGGGCAACGTTACCACCTCCCGCACCGCTCGTACCGCCGGGAGCACCCGCCGCAGCTCCTCCTCCACGTCCACCGGCGTATAACCCGGGCGGGTGGACTCCCCGCCGATGTCCAGAATGTCCGCGCCCTCCTCCACAAAACGGCGGGCCTGAGCGGCCGCGGCGGCCACATCCGCAGCCAACCCGTCGCCGGAGAAGGAGTCCGGCGTCACATTGATGACCCCCATCACATAGCTGCGGCGCCCCCACTCAAAAGTGGTTGCGCCGCAGCGGGTAACACCCAGCGGGTGCATACTAGCCATCCGTTGCCTTTATCCAGTAGCTATTCGCGTCTATCCAGTGCAGCTCTAGCTGAAACCGGGCAGGCCGGAGGGTGAGCCTCTCTAGTTGATCGGCGAAAAATCGGTAGTGCGCAGCAGGCTGTTCTGCACGCTTTGCACCATCCCCGCGCTGTCCTTCATGAACTGCAGAAACTCGGCATCAGCCTCGAAAGCGACGCGTGACTGCTCCCGGTGCGCCAGGCTGTCGTAGCCCAACATGGTGATGACCTGGTTGCTGACGCCAATGACGGCCTGTGTCACCATTAGCAGCTTGATGCCGGCCCGCTCATACGCCTGAGGCACGGTTTTCCCGTACAGGGTCAGCCACGGCCGTACTGTGCTGTTGTTGGTGAGGGTGTAGACTCGGTGCTCAACGATCATTGGTACTCCCCTATTCGTAAAACACCAGTAGGCCTCGGCCCACTTTCTCGGTGTCCTGCAACTCTTCGTAGGCTTGGTTGATGTTATCCAGGGGATAGCGGCGAGTGATCAGCCGGTCGATGTCCAACACGCCTCGCTTGTACATCGCGGCCAGTTGCGGCATGTCCTGGTGCGGCTTGGCGCTGCCGTAGTACGTGCCCTTGATCACCTTCTCCTGCCGCGTGATGTTGACCGCGTCGATGGGGGCCCGGTCATCAACCGGCGCCAGGCCGACAATGATCGAGGTACCTGCCTTGCGAGCCATGTTCACCACCAGCGCGGTGGTCTCCCCGCCGCCAAACGCCTCGAACGCATAATCCACGCCGCCGTCGGTGATCTCGCGCACTCGCCGCAGCGCGTCCTCGTGGCTTGCGTTCACTGTGTGGGTCGCCCCGAACTGCCGGGCAAAGTCCAGCTTGGTGTCGGACAGGTCTACCGCCACGATCACCGCCGCGCCGGCAATGCGAGCGCCCTGGATAACGTTCAGGCCAACGCCGCCGCAGCCCACCACCGCCACCGAGCTGCCTGGGTGCACCTTGGCGTTGTACAGCGCCGCGCCCACGCCCGTGGTCACTGAACAGCCGATGAGCGCCGCCTGCTCCAGACCGATATCGTTCTCCACCGGAATGCAGCCGCTCTCGGGGACCACGGTGTAGTCGGCAAAGCAGGAGACCTTACCCATGTTGGTGATGGCTTGCCCAGCGCGCGTGAAGTGGCGAGAGGTGCCGTCCATCATCACTCCGGCGTTGACCCGGATCGCGGTGTCGCAGAGGTGGGGACGCCCCGTCTCGCAGTAGTGGCAGAAGCCGCAGTTGGGCACAAAGGAGAGGATCACGCGGTCGCCGGGCTTCACTTTGGTGACATCCGGACCCACTGCCTCCACGGTGCCGGAGCCCTCATGGCCCAACAGCACGGGCAGCTTGAAGTGCGCGTGGCCCTTCATGAAATGGAGGTCGCTGCGGCAGACGCCAGCGGCGCCCACCTTTATCAGCACCTCGCCCCGTTTGGGATCTTGCAGCTCAATGTCCTCTATGACCAGAGGGCTCCCCTCTTCGTATAACACTGCTGCCTTAGTCAGCATCCGGTACCTCCTCGTTTTTCTGCTACTGCGTTGGTTCGATACCAATCGTCGGCGTATCAGGCTGAATTGGGTGTTGGTCAAGCTTGTCGAGAAGACGAACCTAACTCACTACCGGCGCCTGGACGCCTCTGCTCTGGGAGTGATCCTACTCCTTCCCAACCTCCCACGCCACCCTGACAGGCGGCGGCTGGGTGAGCGTCGAGCCGACAGACTGCTTGATGGGACGCTGCCCGCCGCACAGGCTGCTCAAAGTGATGGCTAGATGCATTGCTTACGGCGCCGCCTTCAAATAGTCCAGATGCTCCCGCAGCAGCGCCGGGGCGAAGCCGAAGGAACGCTCCACCGCATCAGGCTCGCACACGCTGTCCAGCGCGATCATCCCGAGTTGCGTTGCTGTGATGGGTGGCTCCTTGTACACCAGCGGCATGAGGGCTACCGCCGGGCGCATCAGCGCCACCGGCACGTGTACCTTGGGCCGCCGCACCTGGATGGTGTCCATCACCGCGTCCACTAGCTCCTCATAGGTCCATCGTTCAGGGCCGCCGATTTCCACTTGGCGATCCTTGACGTCGTCCTTCGACACGGCGTCAGCCACGCAGCGCGCCACGTCCTCGGCCAAGATGGGCTGAAAGCGGGTCTTCCCGGAACCGATGATGGTCACGAAAGGCGATAGCTTCCGGTCGCCCGCGGGCGGACGCCGCACGAGCGCGGCCAGCCGGGTCATGAACTCGTCGCCCTCTCCGTACACAATGCTAGAGCGGATGACTGTCCACGAGATGCCGCTGCCCTTCACCAGCTCTTCCGCCTGCCACTTGCTCAAGAGGTAGGGGTAGGTGGGATCCGGCCGGGCGCCGATGGCGCTCAGGAACACTATCCGCCTTACCTGCGCAGCCTTAGCGGCCTCTACCAGGTGATGGGTAGCCTCTACGTGCACCCTCGGGAACGTTACTTGCGGCGGTCGCTCTCGAATAATCCCCACCAGGTGAATCACCGCCTCCACGCCATCCAGCCCTCCCGGCAGGGTATCAGGCTCGGTCACGTCGCCAGCCCAGACCTCCACCGGCAGACCTCTCAGCGGGGCTAGATCGGCGGTCCGGCGCACCAGACAGCGCACCTCGTGCCCCAGAGCCACCAATCGCTGCGCCACGCGACGGCCAATGAACCCCGTGGCGCCGGTCAACAACACATGCATATTGAGTAGACTAATCCTCTGCGGCCTGCGGACAATATGGACAATGCTGGCACACGCTACCACCCGCCCTACTACCTGTCAACGCAATAATCAATGTGTTAAGATTAGCACTGAAAGGCAAAGAAAAGGCTTATAGCATGGACTTCAACACGATCCGCAGACAGATCCCCGCCACACAGCAAGTGGTCTATCTGAATACCGGGTGGTCCGGCCCCTCGCCGCAGCCCGTGGTCGACGCCATAGTCAACGCGGTGCGTTATGAGAACGATGAGGGCCCGACCTGCCCGCCCGTCTTCGAGCACCACAAAGCCATCAGGGTCGCGGCCCGCGCCGACTTCGCCACCATGCTGGGCGCAACGCCGGAGGAGATCACCCTCACCAGCAACACCACCCACGGCCTCAACCTTGTGCTCAATGGGCTGGACTGGCGCGCCGGTGACGAGCTGATCACCGACGACCTGGAGCATAGCTCCGGGCTGGTGCCGGCGTACTACCTGCGAGAGCGCCACGGCGTGAACGTGAAAATCGTGCACCTTAATGCTCTGGACAGCGCTGACACTGTCGTGGACAAGCTGGAACAGGCCATCACCTCCCGCACGCGGCTGTTCGTGCTGAGTCACATCATGTACACCACTGGCCTCTGCATCCCCTTGGCCGACATCAACAAGATGGCTCATGCCAAGGGAGTCCAAGTGCTGGTGGACGCCGCTCAGTCCCTAGGCCAGCTTCCCCTAGACATGAAAGCCATGGACTGTGACTACTACGCGGGGCCGGGCCACAAGTGGCTCTTGGGGCCCGAGGGTACCGGCGCGCTCTACATCCGTCGCGACCTATTGCCCTCCGTCACGCCCATAGCGGTGGCCGGGCGTTCCGCCCTCAGCCACGACCACGCCGGCAACTTCGAGCCGGCCATCGATACCCCGGAGAAATTTGAGCTCACCAGCGCCAACGGCCCCATGCTCGCGGGCGTCTCGGCGGCCGTTGCGTTCCTCCAGGGCATCGGCATGGACAACATCGAGGGCCGCTGGCGCGACCTCACCGAGCGACTGCGGCAGCGGCTGGCGGCTATTCCCGGCGTTGCTGTTACCAGCCCCGCGGCGGGGCCTACGGCCTGCGGGCTGGTCACCTGGACTGTCGACGGCTGGGAGCCCAGGTCACTGGTCGAAGCGCTGTGGCAGCAGGAAAAGATCGCCATCCGGGCGGTGGGTTATCCTCCCGGCGTCAGGGCCTCCGTCGATTTCTTTAACAGCGAAGACGAAATGGACTTGGTAGCAGACACGGTGCGGAAGCTGGCCGCAAAGGGGCCGGAATAAGCGCATACCAGCGCGTATTACCCACGTAGTACCCATAGATGGGACGGTTATCCGCCGCCGTCACCTCAGGAGACACCCAATGGACACTATGCAAGCATTGATTTTTTACGAACCGGGCAAGATAGCCGTGGAGGAGCGCCCCGTGCCTAGCATTGGGCCGGACCAAGTGCTGCTGAAGGTTGGCGCCGCCTCGGTATGCGCCTCCGACATCCGGGTGTACAAGGGCGAAAAGAAGGCCCGGCCCGGCGTCATCCCGGGTCACGAGATCGCCGGAGAAGTCGCTTTGGTGGGCGAGGGCGTGGATGAGGTCGCGGTTGGGGAGCACATTATCGTGTGCCCCATCATGGCCTGCGGTGAGTGCTACTTCTGCCTCATCGGCAAGCGCAACCGCTGCCTGGAACGCGTCACTCTGGGCTACGACGAAGACGGCGGCTTCGCCAACTACGTGCTCCTGCCGGAGGCCATCGTCAAGCTCGGCCACACCATCAAGATCGACGCCGAAATGGACTACGAGCTGGCCTGCATGACCGAGCCCTTCGCTTGCGTGCTGAACTCCCTGGAAAGCTGCAAGTTGCAACCGGGAAGCACCATCCTTATCCTGGGCGCGGGACCAATGGGCCTGATCCACCTCATCATGGCGCGTGCCATGGGCGCGGCCAAAGTCATTATCAGCGACCCAGTGGAAGAGCGCCTAAAGGTTGCCCAAGAGCTGGGCGCAACCCTCTGCATTAACCCGGAGAAGTACAGCGTGGCTAAGGAAACCCTCGCCATCACCAACGGTATGGGCGCCGACGTGGGGATCCTTAGCGTGGGCGCCGTGGCCCCGGTTGAGGAGGGCCTGAGCGGCATCCGCAAGCAGGGGTACTTCAACCTCTTCGCCGGCTTCCCTCCCGGCTCTCGCCTTCACATGGAAGCCAACCGCATCCACTACGACGAGCTCTTCCTCACCGGCACTCAGAACGCCACCACGGACCAATACCAACGCACCAGCAAGATGATGTCCATCATGCCGGACGCCCGCAAGCTGGTCACCCACCGCTTCGGCCCTAGCGACGCCAATAAGGCCTACGAGTCTCGTCTGGGCATGACCGGACTCAAGGCCGTTGTCCACTACCTGTAGTAGACAACCGGCGTACCGCGCCAGCTCACCACTTAGCTAGACCCTGCTCCGCGTCGGCGGCCTTATCCAATCGCGCCTGCTGCGCTACGCGATGGCGCCAGTTCGCCTGAACCGCGGCTGCGCCTCAATCTCGACCGGCGGCAGCGCGTGAGAGAAGGACGTACTAGGGGGTAATTCGGAGTGGGGGAACTGCGCCCTCACTGAAAACAGACTACAAGTGCACTCGTGTACAGGTGCACAAGTATACTTGTACTCGAGTGCACAAAGAACGAACAGCGCTCACTGGGCTGTCCGTTGTAGTGTCAGCGGCTTTGAAGCGAAATGCTACGGCAGCAGCGGCGCGTCACTCCCCAGCACGACCCGCACGTCCACCGCTTCACCCTCCGCCAGCTCAGCCGATTGAACCCGGTCTATTGAGAGCTGCAGCACATTCGCTACCTGTGTGGCGGTGTAGCTTTTTCCCGACAGATTGAAGACCTGGGTCGTATCGTGGAGGCCGTCCTGAGCGTCGCCCACGGTGACCGTACCAAACCCAAAGTCCTCCAGTAGCTTCGCGGTCTTGGTGGCTAAACCGGGCGTATTGGTGCCGTTAAGGACCTCGATCCGCGCGTTTTCCTGGTCCCGCCGGGCATCAAAGAACACATGGTTCACCAGTTTTCGGATCTCGCTCCGGTTGGGCACCAGAATCTCTGCGCCGTCGAACGTAGCGGCCTCCGTTACGTACCCCTCATCCGCGTCCAGCGTCGCGCGCACAATGTCCTCCGGCTTGACCTCCCGTGCGATCTGCGCCAGGCCCACAATGGCCGGGTAGGGCAGGTCTGTCTCCACTGAGTCCCGGAATTCTTCCCAGAGCTGCGGCAGTTTGGGCAGCATGTCTAACTGGAGCGCCCTCTCCCGCACTGCCAGGAGCATCTGCTGCTGGCGCTGGATGCGCCCAAAGTCCGAGTCCTGATGCCGGGAGCGCACGTACCATAAGGCACGCCGGCCATCCAACGTCTGCACCCCCTCCGGAATGTAGATCTGCATGTACTCGTAGTCGTCAGTGGGGTAAGCGTTATCGATCAGCGGCTCTGGCACATTGACGGTAACACCGCCCAGGGTGTCGATCATCCGTTCAAAGCCCTTGAAGTCAACCAGCACGGCAAAGTGGATGGGGATCCCGAAGTTGTACTGCACGGTATCCTTGGCCAACGCCCTACCGCCGCCGGGGTACTCCCCGACCTCGCCGTAGGCATAGGCGGTGTTAATGCGTTCCTCAACCACTTGGCCGTTCCCCAGGGAAATGGGCACCCAGGTGTCCCGGGGGATGCTGAACATGGCCGCGGTCTTGGTGAACGGATCAAGCGATATCACCATCATCGTATCGGTTCGCATCGGTTCGGATTCGTCATCAGCCGGGCGCCGGTCTCCGCCCAATAGCAGGATGTTCACCCGCTCCTGGTTCAACCAATCGAGGGCGGGAGCGCTATCCTCCGTAATGCCGGGATTGGCGGGATTGGCGGGATTGCCCACGTTAAACGGCACCAGGCGTTGGGGAATGCCCGCGGCGGCGCCGAGGTCTGTGGACAGCGCCAGCCCGCCCGCGTAGAAACCGCCCGCAACAAACACGGCGAAGAGCAGCCAAAGGAGAAACTGCCTGCCTTTCGAGGCAGGCGTGTTGGTTGGGGAGTCGTTGCGGTCGGAATGCATAGGGTTGGTCAACTCAATAAGTATAGCAAAGGCCGCAGCCAACCGACACCGGGCCACAGCCTCGCCAATCGACTAAGCATCTCCGCCCGGCGCCTCATCCCTGCGTGCCAACGCGGCCAAAGAGAAACGAAGAGAGTTAGTCATAGCTCGGTGTCCTGCGCGGTTGCGCAAGCCTTCGGGCCTACGATTACGGGGCCTACGATCCTTAGCGTATAATGGCCCAAACGCTTGCGGCGCAGCGCGCCGCTCTAAGATCTGCACGGAGGAACCTGTGGCCGACTACCAGTTCATCCAGTACGAAACGAAAGACCGCCTGGCGTATATCACCATCAACCGGCCGAACGCCATGAACTCGGTTAACCCCGCTCTGAGCCAAGAGCTCTACGACGCCTTCAACGATTTCAACCAGGACGCCGACCGCTGGGTCGCCATCATCACCGGGGCCGGCGACCGGGCCTTCTCCACCGGCATGGACCTGAAGGCCGCCGCCGAAAGCAATGGTGTCCGCGACCACGAGCGCACGCCCGGCGGGTTCGGCGGGATCACTAATCCCCGCTTCCAGATCTGGAAACCCATCATCTGCGCCATCAATGGCTTTGCCCTCGGCGGCGGCCTGGAGATCGCCCTCTCGTGCGACGTACTCATCGCCGCGGAAACCGCTCAGCTCGGTCTGCCCGAACCCAAGGTCGGCCTCGCCCCTGGCGCCGGCGGCGTCTACCGTCTCCCCCGGTTGATACCGCAGAAGATCGCCCTGGGTTACATGCTCACCGGGCGCTTCATGAGCGCGCAGGAAGCCCTACGCTGGGGCCTTGTCAATGAGGTGGTGCCCCCCGCCGATCTTATGGACGCTGCAGAGCGCTGGGCCGAGCAGATTCTGGAATGCGCTCCCCTGGCCGTCCGCGGCGTCAAGCAGGGGACAATGCAGGGACTGGACCTACCGCTGGAGGCCGCCTACAACAACCGCTTCTTCTGGATGGACGCTGCCTTGGACGCGGAGGACTACCGCGAGGGCATCACGGCCTTCACCGAAAAGCGCAAACCCCAATGGAAAGGCCGCTAGAACCACCCCATGGACAACTTCTTCCGGGACATCCTGATCGCCGAGCTGCATAAGGTCCGTACCCGCACCCTCTCCACCATCGACGGCTGGAGCCGGGAGCGCCTGCTCTGGTACCCCCCCGGTGGGCCGGTAGCGAACCCCACGGGGTTCCTGTTCTGGCACATGGCGCGCCGGGAGGATATGCACCTCCAGAACCGCGTTCAGCAACAGGACCAGTTGTGGCGTATCGAAGGCTGGGACAAACGCCTCGTCCTCGATCCGGAGGAGACCGGCTTCGGGTTCACCGCGGCACAGGTGCGGGACTTCCCCCTGCCACCCCTAGCGGAGCTGACGGCCTACTACAACCGCGTGCGGGACGCTACGCTCGCGTACCTGGAGGCCACCACCGACGCCGCCTTGCTGGGGCCAATGGCCGCCCTCGCCGATAACAGCATCGGCGTGTACTTGCTGGCCCGTATCACCCATGAGCACGAGCATTGGGGCCAGATAGACTACCTCAACAGCATCATCCCTCCAGGGACTTAGCCCCCGGAGCACGCGCTTGGCTGTGTCACAAAGCTGTCCGGCCACCCCTCATAACATCGCCGCCCTCAGCGCGCTCGCAGGTCCTCTGCCGCGCTGAGGCCCGCCCGCCGGCCGAACACCGCGCCCGCCATCAGGCCGGCGCCGCCCGGATAGTTGTGGTAGAACAGCCCGCCGAGGATCTCGCCCGCCGCGTACAGGCCGGGGATCGTCCGATGCTCGGTATCCAGCGCCTGCGCCCGGGAGTCCACCCGCAGCCCGCCGAAGGTGAAGGTAATGCCGCAGGTCACTGCGTACCCCTCGTACGGCGGGCTATCCAGCGGCAGCGCCCAGTTGGACTTGGGCGGCGTGATCCCCTCCGTGTGAACGTTGTCCAGCACGCTGGGGTTGAACTCGCCGGGTTGGCAAGCCTCGTTGTACTCCCGCACCGTCCGCACCAGCCCTGCTCGGTCGACCCCAAGCCGGTCCGCCAGCGTTTCGATGGTGTCGGCGGTGGCCTTGGTCACTTCTTTGATGCGGTACTCCTCCCGCTGGAGCCGCACCGTCTTCTGGTCGAAAATCTGAAACGCAGCCCGCTGCGGCTGTTTGAGAATCTCCCGTCCGTATTTGGCATAGGTATAGTTGCGGTAGTCTGCCCCCTCATCTACAAAGCGCTCGCCGTCGATGTTCACAATGACGCTGTAGGGATACGAGTGCTTCTGAAAGAGGTCGGTGATCTTGCGGTCGCCATAGGGCGGCGCGCCGTAGTCCCAGGCGCAGGCGTGGGCGCCGCTCCAGTGGCCGTAGGGCAGCGCCCCAATGTCCAGCGCCATGCGGTGGCCGTCGCCCGTGTTGTAGGGCACCCCGCGCACTTTGGCCAGCTCCCAGCCGGCCCCCAAGTAGCGGGTGCGCATCTCCGCATTTGCCTCGAAGCCGCCGCAGGCCAGTACCACTGCACTCGTCTCGATGTCCTGGAACCCCTCCGGGCCGCGCACGGTCAGGCCGGTCACTCGCCCCATGCGATCGGTCAGGAGGCGCACCGCTTTGGTGTCATAGACCGTCTGCACTCCCATCTTCTCCGCCGCGGCAAACTCCATGTCGGACAGGCCCACGCCGCCGCCTACCGCCTCCACCACCAGGTTCCCGAAAAACTTGAACCTGTTGTCCACTTTGAAGGACTGCCGCCCCATCGCCAGAATCCAGCGCACCCCCTTGCCCGCCAGCCACTGCATGGTCGGCAGCGACTGTCCCACCAGCACTTCCAGCAGCAGCGGGTCGGACAGGCCCTCCGTCACCCGCATCACGTCCTCATAGTACGCACGCGTGGGGTAGCTCCCTACATCCACCATCGCCCGCTCGCCCTCGCTGAGGTCGTGGATCACCGAGGCAATGTCATCAATGCCCTGGAACGCAAAGCGGAAGAGGCCGCCGGTAAAGTAGGAGTTGCCGCCGCGCAGCTCCTTAGGGGCCTTCTCCAGCAGCAGCGCCTGTGCGCCGCCGTCCTGCGCCGCCATGGCCGCGCTCAGCCCGGCATTGCCTCCTCCAACCACTATCACGTCCGGCCGTATCTGCTGCATGCTCTCGATCTCCTCTTTCCATCTTCTTGTGTAACGTGCACTATGTCGCGCTCACCCTCGGATCTCGCCGAAACGCGTAGGGCGGGGAAGAGAAGACATCATCGTTCCCGTTCCCTTGATGGGAGAGGGCGAATGCCCTGATTCGGCATTCAGATGAGCGCTTGGGCTATTTTTCTACACGTCAGCAATCGCTGATTGCGCGCAACATTGCGCATGAACCCGCTGCTCAAGTATCTTAACATCTGCGAATCGGGGGAGCGAAACCACCTGCCATGCCGGAACTCGACAACATCCTCAGCGACATCACCGTCCTGGACCTGTCTCAGGGCATCTCCGGACCGTACTGCACCAAAATCCTCGCCTCGCTAGGCGCAAGAGTCATCAAAATCGAGCCGTCCAGCGGCGACTATGCCCGCCAGCTCGGCCCCTTCCACCAAGACCAGCCTCACCCCGAAAAGAGCGGCGTATTCCTCTACTTGAATACCGGCAAGGAGAGCGTCACCCTCAACCTAGACACGCCCAGCGGCGCCGCGCTGTTCAAGCGCCTGGTCCCCACCGCCCAGGTCCTCGTGGAGAGCGCGCCACCGGACACAATGGCCCAGTGGGGCCTGAGCTATCCGCAGCTCACCGCGCTCCGGCCAGACCTTATCTATTGCTCCGTCACGCCCTTCGGCCAGACCGGGCCGTACCGTCACTACAAGGGACCGGAGATCGTCATCCAGGCCATCAGCGCATTGCTCTACCCCATCGGTCTGCCGGAGCGTGAGCCAATGAAGATCGGCGGTACCCCTGCACTCATGACCGGCGGCATCAGCGCCTTCTCCGCCATCATGCTCGCCCTACATCACTACGACGAGACCGGCGAAGGCCAGCACATCGACGTGTCGCTGCTTGAGAGCACCTCCGTCAGCCAGATCCACGCCAGCATATACGCCCAGTTCGGCAACAGCGACCCCATGCGCCGCGCCAGCATCCTCAGCCGCACCAAGGACGGCTGGATGAACGTCGGCATCCAGGACAGCTCCTGGGTGGAGTTCTGTCACCTCATCAAGCGGCCGGAGTTGTTAAAAGACGAACGATTCATCGACATGGCCGCGCGCCGCCGCAACTCCACCGGCCTCAACGAGGTGCTCAACCAGTGGCTGGCGGACCAGGAGAGGGTGCCGGTGTACCACCAGTTGCAGGCCATGCGCTCAATCGCCGGGCCGGTGCTGGACATGGCCGATCTCTTTGAGTCAGAACAGTACCGGGTGCGAGACTTCTGGCAGACCATAGATCACCCCATCACCGGTCCGCTGGAGTATCCCGGCGCGCTGTTCCACGTGGGCGACGTCCCTTGGGGGCAGCACCGCGCGCCCCTGCTGGGAGAGCATACGCAGCAGGTGCTGACTGCGGTATTACAATCCGATGCCGACGGCCTGGTGCAGCTACGGGAGCAAGGAGTCATCTGATCCCTATGACACGCAAAGCGTTGGAGGGTGTCCGCATTCTCGACTTCACCCAGGTGGCCGCCGGGCCTTACAGCACCTTTCTGTTGGGCTTCATGGGCGCCGAGGTAATCAAAGTAGAGTCCCACAAACGCGGAGACTCCACCCGCGGCCTCCCGAAGCCGCCGGTCCACCAACTGCACACCTACCCGGACGGCCAGCCCGGGGCCCGCCCGTGGGACCAACGGTCGGACTACGTGCAGCGCAACCGCAACAAGCTAAGCATCACGGTCGACGCCACCACCCCGGAGGGCAAGGCCCTCCTCATCAAGCTTGCCAAGCAATCCGACGCCCTCATGGAAAACTTCCGAGCCTCCGTCATAGACCGCTGGGGCCTGAGCTACCAGGACATCAAGGCCGAGGCGCCGCACTTGGTCTATCTCAAGATGAGCAGCCAGGGCAATAACGGCCCGGAGCGCAACTACGGCTCGCTCGGCTACACCATGGAATGCCTGGGCGGGCTTGCCTCCATCACCGGCTACACGCCGGACCAGCCCAGCATGACCAACGAGACCTACCCCGATCCCGTAGCCGGCGTCTTAGGCGTCGGGGCGCTCCTCGCCGGCCTGCGCTACCGCCGCAAACACGGCACGGGTGTGTTCATCGACCTGGCGCAGCGGGAGGTGACCACCTGCCTCCTCGCCGAGGCCGCCATGGACTACAGCATGAACCGCCGTGTCCACCGGCCTATGGGCAACCGCCACCCCTCTATGGCGCCCCATAACCTCTACCCCTGCCAGGGCGACGACTATTGGGTCGCCATCGCCGTCAACGGCGACGCCCAATGGGCCGCGCTGAAGACCGCCCTGGGCGACCCCGCCTGGGCCCGCGATCCCAGGTTCTCGGACAGCCTGAGCCGCTGGCAGCATCAGGAGGAGATCGACGCTCACCTGGCGGAATGGACCCGCCAGCGCACCCATTACGAGGCAATGGATCACCTCCAGGCGCAGGGCGTCCCTGCCGGCGCTGTGCTCAAGGGACGGGAGGCGCCCCACAACCCGCAACTCGTGGCGCGGGACTGGTGGGACTGGAACCTTACTCCGGAGGTAGGCCGCGCCTACGCTTATGCGGGCACGCCATGGACCATGAGCAAAACTGACCGCCAGCCCGGCGCGCCCGCACCCCGCATGGCCGAACACAACCGCTACGTGTTCACCGAACTACTGGACATGACTGAGGACGAAATCGCCGCGCTGGACGCCAAGGGCGTCATAGGCGCCGAACCGTTGTGGACGCAGTCGCCGGTCTAATCACCGCGCCGCCTCACGCCAACACGCTGCCCAGTCCCCCTGCCCCGTTGCGTTTCTAGGCGCTGAGGTGGCGCCGCAGCCAGTCGGCAGTGAGGAGACAGACCTGCATCAGATGGCTTTGGTTACCGTAAACGTGGTCCCCGCCGGCGATAACTGACAGCTCTTTCTCAGCGCTCCCCAGGTGCTCCTGGTAGCGCTGGGCGTCCTCCATGGTCACGATGGGATCGGCATCGCCCTGGATGATGCGACACGGCGCCTGCGCCTGAGCGACTTCGGACGCCACGTCCAGCGCCACCAAGGCCTCGTAGAACTGATAACCCAAGTAGAGTTCGGAACCGGGCGGGTCCATCTCCACCTTGCCCGTTTCCCGCCAGATCTGGAGTCCCTCGTCACCCACGATGTGGGGGAACTTCTCCGGCATGTTGAACACCGCAGACAGCGTAACCAGCGCCCGGATGCCGGGGGAGCGGGCCGCCGTGACCGCGGCCACTAGCCCGCCTAAACTGTGTCCCGTGATGCCTAAGCGGGCAGCGTCCACCTCCGGCCGCTCCGCCAGATAGGCCAACGCGGCCTGCGCATCGTCTAGCTCCTGGTTGACGGTGAGGTCAAAGAAGTTGCCCTCGGAGTCGCCCAGGTTGTCCGTGAGATCGACCCGGAGCGACACCAGGCCAGCCCAGGCCAGCGCGTCGCTCACCGCCTGGATGTGGTGCTCCTCGCGGTTGCCCCGGAAACCGTGGATGACGAGGACGGCGGGAACCGCCGACGCGTCGTCGGGGATGGCCAGCGATCCCACCATGCTGCGTCCCTGCAGGTTGGGGATGACTATCGTTTCTTCGCGCATAGCCTAATGGTTCACGATGGCCCGGGCCTTCGCCGGCACATTCCCGGGCCGGACCAGACCGTACCGATAGCAGATAGGAAACACCCCAGCGGTCGGCAAATAGCGCCGCAGGCTAGGCCCAGAGTCACTCGTGGTCGTGGTCGTGGTCGTGATGGTCGTCTTCCGGGTCGCCCTCGTGCCGAGTGTGCTCCAGCAAGTCATGGCGTTCGCCCCACTTGTCGAGGAAGCGGTTAAAATTCCGGCGGCTCAGCTTGTCCCGTTCCTCTTCGTCCAGGCTCGTCCAGCCGCGGTGCTGATGTTGCGCGAGCGGCAGACCGGGCACCGTCCGGTTGCTGAGCCCCTGTGCCTTGAGGCCAATGGAGAAGTCCAAGTCCAGGTTACGGTAGAAGCGATATTTCTCGTCCAGCAATCCCACGTCTTGCAGCCGACTACGACGGAAGGCTAGGCAGTACGCCTCGATGGCGTCCACTTCAGGGCCGTGGGCCTCCTCGTCGAAGTGTCGCAGGTCGTGGGAGTGAACACCCCATCCCCCGGTCGCGCCCACGGTGTCGTCGTCCAGCGCCCGCTTGATGGGGGTAAGGGCGTCGCCAGTGAACTCGATGCTGGTGTCCATCAGCATAATATACGTGCCGCGGCTCAGCTTAAGGCCAATGTTGCGGCCCGCGCCCTCGCCCACGTTGTGGTCGGTATGCACTACTCTGACCCGGGGGTCCCTGGCCGCAAGCGCGTTGGCCCACTCGCCGGCCCCATCGGTGGAGGAGTTATCCACGATAATCAGCTCGACCCGATGCCCACCCGCCCAGCGCAGTGCGCTCTCCACGCAGCGCACGACGTCCTCTTTGTAGTCCCTTGCCAGGATATTAATCGAGAAGTCACAGGTGTCCGGCTCGTCCAGCCATGAACGCACTTCGGCCGAAGAAGAGACGGTGCCCACCAGACGGTCGGGAGTGAACCCGGGGTCCCGGGGCATCACCAGCGTGGCGGCTCCGCCCCTATCCCGCACCTCGTAACCGGCATCTCGCACTTCACCACGCAGCGCATCGGCCTCCTGAAAGCGCCCGCTACCGCGGGGCTCCACACGGAGCTCGATGTTGCGGTGAATGTGCGATGGCACCTGGTGGACGGCGTCCGCGGCAACGGCCAAGTCCAATCCCAACACCTCGTCGAACTGGCGCAGCATGGCCAGCTTCACCGCCGCCGGATGATCGCTCTTCACAAGCCACCACACTTCACGTAGGGCCTGGGGCATATTGAGATCGTCCTCAACCATTGCCCAGAAGCGCTCCTGTCTGGCCCCGTCCGTATGCTTTAGCTCGGCCGGGGTGACCTCAGTGCCCTCGGTAGCCCAGCTCATCACGTGGGTGCGCAGTCGGGCCAGACCGCGCTGGGCGGCCCGTAGCGCCTGGAAAGTGAAGTTAAGCCGAGACCGATAATGGGCAGTTAGGCATAAATAACGGAACGCCAGCGGCTCGAAACCCCGCTCCTCCAGCTCCGTGAGCGTATAGGAGTTGCCCGTAGACTTGGCCATCTTGAGACCGTCCGCCAGCAGGTGCTGCCCATGCAGCCAGTACTGCACGAACTGCACGCCGAACGCACCCTCGCTCTGCGCCAGCTCGTCTTCATGATGCGGGAAGATATTGTCCACCCCGCCGGTGTGGATATCGAGCTGTGGGCCCAAGTAGCGGGTCGACATCGCGGTGCACTCGATGTGCCAGCCGGGGAAACCCTCGCCCCACGGGCTAGTCCACTTGACCATGCGCCCCGGCTCCGCCGCCTTCCAGAGCGCGAAATCAGTCTGGTTGCGCTTCAGTGGGTCCACCTCTACCCGCACGCCCTGGAGCAGGTTCTCAAGCTGGTTACCGGAAAGCTGGCCGTAGTCCGGATAACGGGCCACGTCAAAATAGACGTTACCCTCCACCTCGTAAGCATAGCCCCGTTCCAGGAGCCGCTCCGTCACCTCGATCATCTCGGTCACGTGATCGGTGGCTTTGGGGAACAACATCGCGGGCAAAATGTTGAGCTTCGCCTCGTCCTGCAAAAAGGCCTGGGTGTAGAAATCCGCGATCTCGTCAAGGGTCTTGCCGGCGGCCAGAGCCGCCGCGATCATCTTGTCCTCGCCCCGCTCCACCATATCCTGCCGCATGTGGCCCACGTCCGTGATGTTCTTGATGTGCTCCACCCGGTACCCATGGCGCTGCAGTAGCCGGCGCAGCGAGTCCGCCATAATATACGTCCGCATATTGCCGATGTGGGCGTAGCGGTACACCGTGGGCCCGCAGGTATACATGCGGGCCAAGTCGGGCTCGATGCTTTGAAATTCAACCTTTGAACGGGTGCGAGTGTTATAGAAGCGCATGAAGCGGGCTACCTCATGGTTTTGGCCGTATTCGGGTCCGCTCACACTCCGATATGCTCATCAGAGGCAGGAGATGAAACTGGGCCTTACTAATCCTTGCCAGCGTTTCGGAAAGACGGTGCGATTCTACCACATGGGGACGGCTGGCTTCTAATTGCGGAGTTCGCAGATAGGCTTGCCCACTGTAGATCTTTGAGACCGTGAGACGTTGAAGCGTGAGAAGGGCCGGCTGCGCCTTTAGCCGCAATCTACATCATCAATCATCAATGCGACATCAATGCGAATGCGCCGCCATATCATCGTGCTCATGCCCCGCCGCCCGGTGGTGAGACTCGCCCGACGCCGGCTCCGGGTCGATGTGGATAACCGCGCTGGACAGATAGTTGAGCCGGTGCAGCAACTGGTGGTGCACTTCGGCGGCTATCTCGTGCGCACGCAGCACGCTGAGGTCCGGGTCCACCGCCAGGTTTAGCTCGGCCAGCAGGCGGTGGCCCAGCCAGCGCACCCGCACCTCCGACACCGTCGTTACACCCGCCACGCTGCTTGCCACCTCCCGCGCCTCGTCTACGACCTCCGGATCCACGCCGTCCAGCAGCCGGGAGAACACCGACTGCCCGGACTCCCAGGCGATGCGGAAGATGAGCAACGATATCACCAGCCCAACCAGCGGATCCGCAATGGGGTAGCCTAGGGCCACGCCGACTTCGCCTACCAGCACCCCCAGGCTAGTGAGGCCGTCAGTACGGGCGTGATGGCCGTCTGCCACCAGTGCCGCACTGCCTATCTCCTCGCCCACCCGGATGCGGAACAGCGCTACTGCCTCGTTGCCGACAAAACCCAACGCTCCGGCCAGCGCCACGACCCACAGGTGCTGAATGACCGGCGGCGTCGCCAGCCGATCCACGGACTGGAGGAATGCCGCGACCCCGCTAAGAAGGATCATCGCCACAATCACCATCCCCGCCAGATCCTCCACGCGACCGTAGCCGTAGGTGAAGCGTTTAGTCGCGGCCAGCCGGCTCGCCATGAACGCGATCCACAGCGGCACCGCCGTCACCGCATCGCCAAAGTTGTGGATCGTGTCCGCCATCAGCGCCACGCTCCCCGTCGCCAGCACTACCAGCAACTGGAGCACCGCGGTGACCATCAGCCCGATGAATGACCACTTCACCGCCCACAGGCCGCGCTCCGTGGTCAGCAGCGCCGGGTCTAGCGCGCCGTGGGTATGGGCCTGTCCGCCGCGGTGCGTATGTCCATGCTCGCCGTGATCCGCGTGGCCGCGGCCCTCTTCGTGCCCCGTGTGCCCCGCGTGCCCCGCGCGCTCATCCGCGCGGTTGTGGTGGTCGTGCCCGTGGCCGGTATCAGCCATCTGCGTCTCTTTCATGTGGGGCTAAAGCTGCATCGTCCCCAGTCTAGTTCCAGCGGTACTCCATGACAATCAATAGCCAACCCCGCCTTCACCCGTTCCGACCTGCCCGCCGCGGGTGCTATACTCCCCCTGTAACCCTACGTGTAGCCCAATGATGGAGGTAGGCCATGCCCGGACGCGGCGCCGCGCCCACCTCGGGCCAGCATCTTGAAGATAAGGTAGCCGACCTTGCCCGCCGGCTCGGACTCGAAGCCCGCAGCCAGGTCCGCGTCGGTAAGCGCCTCTGGGGAGCCGACCGCATCATCGATCTCATCCTCACCGAGCCTAACCAGCGCAAAAGCCTCGGCATCGAGTGCAAGTTCCAAGGCAGCAGGGGCACCGTCGAGGAGAAGATCCCCTCCACCATTGCCGACATCGCCGCCTGGCCTATTCCCGGGCTGGTGATTTTTGACGGCGACGGCTTCACCCCCAATATGCGAAGCTACCTCATCTCCACCGGCAAAGCCGTAGAGCTCGACGACCTGGAGACCTGGCTTTGCCTCTTCTTCGGCCTAGCCATTCCGGAGACCGCCCGCAGCAGCCCACCGCGCCCCTTCTCACGCCGCACGACCGGCCCCCACACGACCAAACGCCTCCCGCTCTTCAACAATGCCGCCGGTACGCACGGACCGCGCCGCCGGAGCTAACGCCCGGACCCAGCCCTTGGTGAAGTGGGCCGGCGGCAAGAGCCAACTCCTGGCCCACCTTGCGGCCCACTTCCCGGCGAGCTTCCAGCGCTACGTCGAGCCTTTCCTGGGCGGCGGCGCGGTCTATTGTCATCTCCAACCGAAGCACGCCCTCCTTTCCGACTCCAACGCCGCCCTCATCGAAGTGTACCGGGTGGCACAGCAGCAGGCCGAAGCTCTCATCACTGCGCTCAAGGAGATGCAACCCCACGTACTGGAGCCTGACTATTACTACGCCCAGCGCGCTGCAGACCCGACCGCGCTGAGCCCGGTGGCCCGGGCCGCCCGCTTCATCTACCTCAACAAGACCTGCTACAACGGCCTCTACCGCGTCAACCGCCGCGGTCAGTTCAACGTCCCCTTCGGACACTACAAGCGGCCGCCCCGCCTCTACGACGGCGATAACCTGCGCGCCGTCTGCGCCCTCCTCCAGCGCGCAGACCTCCGCCACGTCGACTTCGAGACCGTCCTTGCTGAAACCGGCGCGGGCGACTTCGTGTACTTGGACCCACCCTACGACCCGCTCTCGGCCACCGCCTACTTCACCAGCTACACCGCCGCCAGCTTCGGACGGGAGGAGCAGGAGCGCCTGGCGGCAACCTTCCGCGCCGCCGACGCCCGAGGCGCCCAGCTCCTGCTCAACAACTCCGACACCCCATTCATCCGCCAACTCTACCCCGGCTACCGCATCGAGGCCGTGGAAGGCCTCATGCGCGCCATCAACTCGGACCCCACTAAACGCAAAGGCGTCACCGAACTTGTCATCAAGAACTACTGACCCGCTCCGTGTCATACTGAGGCCACCCACCCTAACCCCACACGGCGCACCCCCTTCCCGCTTGACCGGCTAGCTCGCCTGGGCCAGGCACGGTTAGGCCTTTTTTCAACCTGTCCCGAGGCTCCTGAAGCGCGCAGCCCAAGGGATGACTGAGTAGGGGATGGTGTGCGCAATCTTTGAGGCAACGCTTTCAGGGAGCGCTGACCAAAAGCGGGAGTCCTCCAGCTGGGGCGCGGCCTCGCTCCAAGTCGGGAGAGGAACGGCCCCGGCGCCTGCCCAGAGTGTGCTGAAGGGGCAGGGGCACTGGAAGTGCCCCCAGCGTCACGTTACGTGAGCACTACAGCCGCCGCATCTTCCCATTCAGACAGCAAGACCTCCAATTGAGCCGCGCACTCCTGCTGCCGGGCAATGGTCGATTGTACCTGCTTGTGATCGGTGTAGAAGGTCGGTTCGGCAAGTCGGGCGGCCAACACCGCCAGCTCGGCCTCGATTGTGGCAATTGCTGTCTCCAGATCGCCAACGCGCTTACGGGCAGCCGCACTCTCCGCGCGGGCTCTCGCCTGCGAGCTTGCCTTTTTCTGAATCCGCGCGGCGGGCGCCACCTCAGCCGCAGCCTGGTTCCGGGCACGCACTCGCTCACTGTATTGCGTATAGTTCCCGAGATGCACCTCAATGCCGCCATTCCCAACTACCACCACTTTGGTGGCAAGGTTGTCGATGAGATAGTGATCGTGAGAAGCCAATACGATAGCGCCGGAGTACTCCAAGAGCGCCCGCTCCAACGATTCTTGCGATGGGATATCAAGGTGGTTAGTCGGCTCATCGAGTAGGAGCAAATTCGTGGGGCGAACCAGCAATTTCGCAAAGGCCAGGCGGCTGCGCTCCCCTCCGGACAGTACGCCCACACGCTTGAACACATCATCCCCAGTGAACAGGAACCGCCCGAGCAGGTTGCGGAGCTGGCCTTCCGTAATGTCATTTCCCTGACGCAGTTCTTCCAGGACCGTCTTATCGGGATCGAGCGTCTCCGCCTGATCCTGCGCAAAATACGCCGCCTGGACGTTATGGCCGAGACGGACAACTCCTGCGTCCGGCACGTCAACCTTGGCCAGCAGGCGGAGCAGGGTGGACTTGCCTGAACCGTTCGGGCCTACCAGCGCAACACGGTCGCCGCGTCCCACCGTCAAGCTCACCCGGTCCAGCACTGTTGCGGCGCCGAAACAGCGGTGCAGGTGCTCTGCTTCCAGCACGACACGGCCAGTGCGCTCCGCAGCGTTAAAACTTAACCCGATCTGCCTGTCGTCGGCATCAGGAGCCTCCACCCGCTCCAAGCGCTCCAGTGCATGCTCACGGGCGCGCGCTTGGCTGGCCTTGGTAGCTTTCGCGTGGAAGCGGTCAATCCACTGCTGCGTCCGCTCAACAAACGCCTGCTGCCGTGCGAAGGCCTGCGCCTTGACCTCTTGCCGACGCGCCTTCTCCACCACATAACCGCTGTAACTGGCGGCATACTCCTCAACCGCGCCACCGCTAAGTTCGAGCGTACGGGTGGTCACACGATCGAGCATGTAGCGGTCGTGGCTTACCATGAGCAGTGCTCCGGCGTACTGCCGAAGATACGCCGTAAGCCATACAACCGCGGCCATATCCAAGTGGTTTGTCGGTTCGTCCAGTAGCAGGAGATCGGGGCGCTGGAGCAGCAAGCGGCCGAGCGCGATACGCATCTGCCACCCGCCGCTGAAACTTTCCACCGGCCGCGCGGCATCCGCTTGTGAGAACCCCAGGCCGTGCAGTACGATGCCGATTTCCGTGTCGACGTCGTGGCCGCGTAGGTCGTCGAAACGGTGCTGTAAGTGGCCGTGGCGGGCAACCAGCGCCCCGAAACCCAGATCATCGACTGGGAGCGTCGCCATCTCCGCTTCGAGCGCCGTCAGCTCATCCTGCACCGCAACCAGGTCACGTCGACCGCTGAGGAGCTCCTGCCGCACCGTATTCCCCGGCGTCCCTTGGGCCTCTTGAGTGAGATAGCCTATTTGGACGCCTTTGAGCACCGTGACTACGCCGGTGTCTGCCGCAAGTTCGCCCGCAATAATGCGCAGGAGCGTGGTCTTACCGGCCCCGTTGACCGCTACAAGACCAACGCGGTCTCTGGGCAATACCTGAAAGGTGAGACCATTGAGAACATCGGCGGCCCCGAAGGCCTTTTTGAGGTCTGAGACCTGAAGCAAACGCATTCCTCGGCAAAAATAAGACCGGTGGAAAAACCGGTGACAACCCAGTCTAGCATGGAGGCATGGGTACATGGATACATGGGGGCAGTGATCCACGCTTGGGGTACCTGTCACAACACAGCGGGGTTCCCACGGGCGCAGACTACCCGGTTGACGAAGCAGAGCATCCGGCAGGATGCCACCTGCTCATCGCCGGCGTGTGCGCTCGGGCCGTCGCCCTCGGCGCCCCGTCGCCCTTGGTGCCAAGGAACGTTATACTAAAAGCTGCTCCTCAGGATTGCGCACTCGCTATAGCATTGGCCAGGCGCCTGGGGCTCGGCTTAGCATCTGAGATTGACGACGCGTTAACAGAGACGGAGTGTTATGACTACTAAGCGGCGCGACGCCCGTCATGTGTTCCACGAACTCACCCGGAGCATCTGCCCTGAGTGCCGCAGGGTAATCGATGCCGAGGTGGTGTTCCAGGACAACCAGGTTTACCTGAGGAAGCGCTGTCCGCAGCATGGCCGCTTCGAGGCCCTCGTCTATGCCGATGCCGAAGCCTATGCCGCGTCCGCTCGGATCAACAAACCAGGCAGTATTCCTCTCGCATTT
This sequence comes from Dehalococcoidia bacterium, assembly GCA_965261835.1. Classification (GTDB taxonomy): domain Bacteria; phylum Chloroflexota; class Dehalococcoidia; order SHYD01; family SHYD01. The sequence goes on from OZ253478.1 coordinate 1,983,613, forward strand.
AGTACAGACGTGGTCGAAGGCTGCCCTTACGACTGCGGCCTCTGCCCCGAACATCAACAGCATGCCTGTGTGGGCATTATCGAGGTTAACAGCGCGTGCAACATGGACTGTCCGCTGTGCTTTGCCGACGCCGGGGCGGGGTTCAACCTGACGCTCCAACAAGTAGAGGGTATCTTGGACCACTTTGTGGAAACGGAAGGCGGCGCCGAAGTGGTGCAGTTCTCTGGGGGAGAGCCCACCATCCATCCTCAGATAATCCCGATGCTCAAAGCGGCAAAAGCCCGGGATATCCGCCAGGTCATGCTCAACACCAACGGCAAACGCATTGCCCATGATGACGCGTTCTTAAGCCAGCTGGCCGAGGTTCGGCCAGCCATTTACTTTCAATTCGACGGCTTTGAGCCGGCGACGTACGAGGCACTGCGGGCCGAGGCAGGCATCCTGGACGAGAAGCTACGGGCGCTCGACCGCCTGGCATCCACCGACTGCCAGGTGGTGCTGGTACCTGCCATTGAGCGTGGCGTGAACGATCACGAAATCGGGAACATTATCCGCTTTGCCTTGCAGCACCCGGCGGTGCGCGGTGTGAACTTCCAGCCGGCCTTTCATGCCGGCCGGCACGGGGAACACGACCCGCTCAACAGGATGACCAACCCGGATATCCTGCGCGCGCTCGAGACACAGACGGACGGCATGTTCCGATACACCGATTTCGTCCCCATCCCTTGCTGCTTCCCCACCTGCAATTCGGTGACCTACGCCTACGTGGAGGACGGGAAGGTCACGCCGTTGCCGCGGTTAATCAAGGTAGACGATTACTTGGATTACATCGCGAACCGTGCCTTCGCCGATCTTGACCTCTCGTTGAAGACGGCACTGGAGGGCCTGTGGTCAACCTCTGCGGTTCCCGGCGCCGAGCAGACCACCAGCGATTTCGCCCTCACCTGCGCGGCCTGCGGTCTGGACACGGGGAGTATCGACACCAACGCTTTCGCCCAACGTATCTTTGTAGTCATGCTCCAGGACTTCATGGACCCGTGGACGTTCAATCAAAAGAACGTGATGAAGTGCTGCAAGGAAATCCTGCTGCCGGATGGCAAGCAAGTCCCGTTTTGTGCGTACAACAACCTTGGGTACCGAGAGCAGGCGAGAACGCAGCTTGCCGCACCGGGGCGGAAGCATACGCTCGACAACCCGCTGCGGTTTGCGTTCAGCCAACGAGACTCGTGAGCCTGCTCGCTGGCACGTCGCCGCACTGTTGGTAGCATGGTTTCGCAGCTAACTATCGACCTCTTGGCCGATTACCCACAGGCGATCCCGCTACTCGAAACGTGGTTTGAGCGGGAATGGGCACCCTACTATGGGCCCGACGGCCCTGGAAATGCCGGAACCGATCTCCGCGCGTCCTGCGGACGGACCGAGCTGCCTATCGCGTTCGTGGCTATCATCGATGGCGAGGTCTGTGGCACCGCGGCCTTGAAGACCGAGTCGGTCAATACGTACCCTCACCTCAGCCCATGGCTCGCAGCATTGCTGGTGTTGCCTACCTTCAGACGCCGAGGAGTTGCGGAACGTCTCATTGCCGCCGTAGAAGAGAAGGCGCGGGAGCTTGGGTTCGGTCACATCTACGTGGGCACGGGGGAAGGGTCCGGAACACCGGAGTCAGCGCTTCGCAAACGGGGCTGGCAGTTCATCGAAAAGACGCCTTACTTAGTAGCAGACGTGGTTCTCTCCAGGAAGGTCCTCTAGCGGACTACCGGCGACACACTCATGACCCTTCCGATCACCTCCACTGAGTTCAAGTCCTGCTGCGCCGCTCTGTACGAGTCTGACTGGGCGCGGGCGCTGCTGGGTGAGTCACTCCACCCGGGCGGGCTGAGTCTGACCGGGCAACTCGCGGATATGCTGGCGCTTCAGCCAGGCATGCACGTTCTGGACGTTGCCGCGGGCAGCGGAGCCAGCGCGGCATTCCTCGCGCAACGCTACGAGTGTCAAGTGACCGCCTTAGACCTTGGCGTCAGGTCCCTCACGAGGGGCCGCCAGCAAGCCGCCGCCGGCATAGCATCGTCCGCCCTGACCTACGTGGCCGGAGACGCGGAACGCCTTCCCTTCGCCGATAGAACGTTCGACGCAGTGATCAGTGAGTGCGCCTACTGCACCTTTCCGGATAAGCCAGCTGCGGCGGCCGAATTCGCCCGCGTAGTGCGGGTTGGGGGGAAACTAGGGTTTACGGACATGGTGGTGACCGGCGCGCTGCCGGAATCGCTCCAGACGCTGCTGGCATGGATCGCCTGCATTGCCGCCGCCCAGCCCGTTGCCACCTACCGCCGCCAGTTCTCAGACGCGGGTTTCTCGATAGCCGAGCCACTCGACAAGAGCGCCCATCTGCTGGACATGGTCGACACCGTGCGGTCGAAGTTGCTGGCGCTGGACGTGTTGTCCGCCCTGAAAGGCGCGCCCATCCCGGCTGAAACACTAGGCGAAGCCAAGGCTATGGCGCACGCCGCCGAGAAGGCAGTGCGCGCCGGCGTGCTGGGGTACGCTCTGCTTACGGGCGAGCGCTTGTAGCCAGGCGCGCGGCCTGGATAGCCGCTTCCAGCAGGCCCCTGTCCGGCACCACGCCCTGCCGCCAGCACATCGCGAGGCACGTAAGTCCAGCCGAGTTGCTCCAGCAGCCGGCGGGCCGGCTCCTCAGCGTGGTTGTACTCGTTCAGCTTGGCGGAGGAGGTCATTTTGTGCTCTGAAGTTGTTCCGCTATCATACGGAATCTTTGGTGGTTCATAAAATTCAACAAAGTGCTTTCCGCTACTCCGCACTCCCTCAATAAGCAAAAAACAACAAGGAAGTAGACCGATTCCGAGAGCCAATACATCCGGGGGCCTCCAATGCCCCCGTGCAATCCACGATGTACTAAGTTATTTGTCCTGACACGTATGATCTCATTCACCCAGGATTTAACGTCCTGTACGAGTCCCTTGAAAGGTTCTCCGGCAATGGAAGCTAACCTTCCCAGCCCGTCGCTAAAGTTAATGGTCTGTTGATTGAGTCGTATTCGCTCCAGTGCCTCAGCCGCAATGATGATATTCAAGAAACGGTTATCCGTGTAGATCGTAGGCAAGTACCAGTGACTCAAGAGCGAACCGATTAAAGCCTTGAACTTGGTTGATGTTTTCAACCACTGAGCTATGCCTTCTAATCCCCCGATGTCTTGGAAAGCAAAAAGCATCTGAGCCGGGTAAATATTCTTCACTTCGCCTTGGGTAGTGTCTCCTAATTCCTGGTTGTAAAGCCCAATCGGAATAGGCGATACTTTCCCTTCGGGCAACGCACGTACAAAGTTCGAATGCGTTAACGAAGCTTCGGTGATAACTGCAGGTGCGTCAACGCCAATAGTAATGAGGCTTCTTAGCGCAGTGCATATTCCGAAAGTGTCTCGAAGGGTCCGCGGTTCTGTGAATTGAATTCCGAGTGTGGCACTATGAGTAAGTGTTATCGTATTAAAGGGGTTACGATTTAATCCGTATGTGAAAATTAACTCCAGTTCTCCAATGTCCGTTGGAACGGCCTCCTTTTCTAAAGGAGTGTGGGTTATTTGTATTTTCCCTGTCCTGGTCGATTGTTCATCAGAACTAGTGTCCACAACGGTGCCAGTCTTCCCAACCCAGCTATCGAGATGACGGAATTTTACGCGAACCGCATCGAATACTTGGGGCTGGCTTTCGTTCAAATGGCAACCACTGAGTATTACGGAAGCACGGTATTTCTCACTAGTAATCCCCGGCACCTGTATAGACATATTGGTTCTTAGACAGTCAAGTAGTGTCAGGGCCTTGCCTCCAGCGATTCCATGTATTCGAACTGGACGCTCAAGTTCATTGAACAACTTCTGTAGACTGTGAAAAGATCCAATCAAGTCTAATTCTGCGCCGTTCACAGCGTCGAACGTAAGACGCCCGGCTACTTGGTCATCTGGCATCGTTTCCAGCCAGAAGACACCCTCAAGGTTAAGTTCCTCCAAGTTAGCCCTCCCAATCCCCGACCCGCACCCGCCCCGTCAGCAGCGCGTCTGCGTCGAACTCCCTCAGCTTGTTCTCGAATCGGTCAATGTCCAGTTCTTCCATCAGAGCCTCTCAGCTGGTAGGTTCATAGTTTTTTCGTGAGGGTGTCGCAGGTGCGGCCCGGTGCCCGCCCTTGGACTAAGGAGTTATCACGAGTACTTCACGCCGGCAAGCACCGGGAGAACATCCACGGGAGGGGTGATCACCGGCCCCGGAATCCTATCACCGAAAACCTCCCGGGCCGGTTCTGCCGCCTATCCAACACTTCCTCGCATGTCAGTACCCCCGGTTCACCACTTCCCCTGAAGTTAATGCTCTTTATATGTCCTCCGCTTGGTCTGAGCGGCAGAGGGGACAGGCCCCGTTGCGGCCAACCCGCTACTTGTGGGGCTCGATCCAGTGGAAAAGGTACTGGTTGGCGTAACCCGCGAACTGCCCGAAAAACTCCCCGGCCCACTCCGCAACACGGTACTGCTGGGCTTGGGTCAAGGTACGGCCGCTCCTTACCCGCTCCGCCAATCCCGGCGGCATCGCCGACAGGTCGCACTCGGCTAGGGCCCGCAGCACCCACCGGTCCACCGGAAAGGCGTCCAGCTTGTCCAGGGACATCAGGGCCACGCAACTCGCGATCTTGGGGCCGATGCCCGGGTAGCTGTCCAACAGCTTCACGGCCTCGACGGCGGACAATTGCGGGGCTGCCGTCCGTTCCAGCAGCAGTGGGGCGCGGGTCAGGTTAATCGCCATCCGGAAGATGTTGCGAGACCTTGACGACAGCCCCAACCTCAGGTCCGCCAGCGCGCTCTCCTCCTGTTCGGCAATTTGAGCGGGGCCGGGAAAGACATACCATTCATCATCGTCCAGATAGACCTTACGGCGGCCCAGTTGCGCGATGCTCTCGACGCAGTGCTTGATGCGCCGGATGCTGTTGGTCGCGGAGCAGAGGTAGGCCACTAGGCATTCCCAGGGGTCCTGGCGCAGCAGCCTCAGGCCAGTGTGCTGTTTGATGGCCCGGGCAAGTGCCTCGTGCCGCCCCAGTTGGGCGTACACTCCCTCGATATCATCGTCCAGACGGAAGTAGTCATGCAGGTGGTGGTCCAGGTCCACGTCGTCCCGTTCGCCGTCTTCCCCGCCCACCCGGTACTCCAATCCATCGCTGGTCTGCCGGAGGTGCACCATGCAGTCCCCCAGCACGCCGGAGTACCTGGCCCCGCCGTTCTTCCGCCACGAGGCTGGCGGTTCGCCCCAATTCCCTTGGCGCTCCTCTTCGTCTCCGACCCTGCGCCAGCGGAAAGCCTGACCCATCTCCAGGCTCAGGGCCAGGTCGAAGGGCTGTCGAACGGTCATCCTGCGGCTCATCTGTGGCTTGCCTCCTGTGGTTGTCGCCGGGATTGTCCTGGGGCGGAATGCGCACTGCCTCCGGTTGGAGAAGCGGGACCACCGGCGTGGTCAACCCGCACTCGGCGTTGTTTGCGGCTCGTCGTCCTCCTCCTCCCAACTAACGGAACCTTGTGGAGGTGGGGGCGGACTTCATTCCCTCAGAGCGGTTGAGCGAGCACTGATGACACGGATAATAACATGGCTCAATAAACTGAAAGTGGTTGACTAGCGGCAAGGGTCCACTAGAACCCTTGACAGGATGCTTCGGGCAGTAGGCAAGGGGCACATAGCTAAAGCATATGGAGCGATGCAATGCTAGGATTCAGAAGTAACTCACAAGGCGTTACGGGATGGTTGGCTATTGCGCATGGGGCGCCCGCTCATCCCCGCGGAAGCCGACATACCAGCACATATTTGGGAGTGGCGAACCCGGTGTCTCAGCATTGACACCCATAGCAACTCCGCTATATTATCTGTACGAATCTGTGGATAAATGGCGCTGGTCAAGACCGGGAGGGAAAGAAAATCACCAGTACCCGCACGTCCAAATACGTGACCCTGTTGAGCGTTGTCCTTGCGCTGGCCCTTACGGCGGCGCTCGCGGCCTGCGGCTCTGATGAGCCGTCCGGCGGGGCCGGTCCCGACCGGGCCGCGTCCACCCCAACGGAGACGCCGGCCTCACCCACACGGACGCCTTCCACGCCGGGGTCAGGGGACGCGCCCACTGCCACCGATACGCCTGTACCTGCGACTGCGACTGCGCCGCCCACTGCCACCGATACGCCTGTACCTGCGACTGCGACTGCGCCGCCCGCGGCCTCCGGCCCCGCCGAAACGGACCAGGAAGCGCTGGTTGCCCTCTACAACGCAGCGGACGGTGAGAACTGGAACAGAAGCGACAACTGGCTGAGCGACGCTCCCCTCGGCGAATGGGAGGGCGTCACCACTGACGACGACGGGCGCGTTACAAGGCTGACCCTCAGCTTCAACGCCTTGAGCGGGGAGATACCGGCGGAGCTGGGCAGGCTCTCCAACCTGAGAGGGCTGTCTCTCCAAGAAAACGCCTTGAGCGGGGAGATACCGGCGGAGCTGGGCAATCTCTCGCGAACCTAACATATCTGGGCCTCTGGGGTAATCAGTTGAGCGGGGAGATACCTTCAGAGTTGGGCAACCTCGTCAACTTGGAAACTCTGATCCTCGCTGCCAATCAGTTGAGCGGTCCGATACCATCGGAGTTGGGCAACCTCGCCAACCTGAAGAATCTGTACATCGCCCTGAACCGGTACAGCGGCGGGATACCGCCGGAGTTGGGCAACCTCGCCAACCTGCAGGCGCTGGACATCCGCTCTAGCCAGTTGAGCGGTCCGATACCGCCGGAGTTGGGCAACCTCGCCAATCTGAAAACGGTGGCCCTTGCCGAGAACCGGTTGAGCGGTCCGATACCGCCGGAGCTGGGCAGCCTCTCCAACCTGACATTTCTGTACCTCAGCGACAACGACTTGAGCGGAGAGATACCGCCGGAGCTGGGGAACCTTGCGAAACTCGAAAAACTGTACCTCGGCGGGAATCAATTGGAGGGGTGTGTGCCGATAAGTCTGAAAGGGCAGTTGAGCAGCACTGACATTGGCGTGCCCTTCTGCTGAAGGCACGCGCCCTCAGCCGGGGACGGACGGCATATCGCCCGGAATGTCTCGCAAGGTATCCTTGGCAGGGATGGGGCCAATAAAAGCGGGAGGGAAAGAAAATGACCTGTACACACACGACAAGATACGTGACCCTGTTGAGCGTTGTCCTTGCGCTGGCCCTTACGGCAGCGCTCGCGGCCTGCGGCTCTGACGAGCCGTCCGGCGGGACCGCGTCCACGCCGGGGTCAGGGGACGCGCCCACTGCCACCGATGCGATTGGACCTGCGGCTGCGACAGCGCCGCCCGCGGCCTCCGGCTCCGTCGAAACGGACCGGGAGGCGCTGGTTGCCCTCTACAACGCAACGGACGGTGAGAACTGGAAGGGAAACGCCAACTGGCTGAGCGACGCGCCCCTCGGCAAATGGAGGGGCGTCACCACCAACGACGACGGGCGCGTTACAAAGCTGCTCTTCTTCGGCAACAACATTGGCGGGGAGCTACCGGCGGAGCTGGGCAGCCTCTCCAACCTGACACATCTGCTCCTCGGCGGCGGCGGCTTGAGCGGGGAGATACCGGCGGAGCTGGGCAGCCTCTCCAACTTGACAGTGCTGCGCCTCAACGACAACTTCTTGAGCGGGGAGATACCGGCGGAGCTGGGCAGCCTCTCCAACCTGAGAACGCTGGAGCTCGCCCGCAACCGATTTAGCGGGGAGATACCGCCGGAGCTGGGCAGACTCACCAACCTGACAAGGCTGGAGCTCGCCGGCAACCACCAGTTGAGCGGGTGCGTGCCAAGCAGCCTGGAAGACCGGTTGGTCGTTTCTTACTTTGGCGACCTGGTGGCCTTCTGCTGAAGCCACGCGCCCTCAGCCGGAGACGGACGGCGTATCGTCCGGAAGGCGCCCTTAGCTGTGCGGCCACGGACAGGCCCACGTCCTGCCGGTCGCTGGAAACCCTGGCGTAGAGGGCCGCCGGGGTGTAGTCGTCCTGTAGCTTCATGTTCATGGGTATGTCCTCCCTGCTTGGTTCTGTTTACCCGGTGCATTGTCCACCGGCCGCTCCCGTCTACTCCCTTAGGTCATCCGCAGTCCCGGTGCGAAGGGGGCAGCTACGCAAGCTGTCGATTCTAACTCTTTAATTGATTCAGGTCTGTACCGAGTGGTTCTCTGTCTGCATATACATCCAGTTTTCTGTCGGCCAAGCTACACCTCGATACTCCACATTTAGCGACATTGCCGTAGGATAAAAGCAATCGACGTCAACTGTACGAATGTCTTGGTAAATGGTTAGTAGAGTCTCCTGCTTGATAATCAGGGATTGCGGTTCTGCAATGTCCTCCAGAATACAGTCGCAATCCTTGTGGTATCGGTAGCATCTATGGCATTTCATATACTCGCGTATTCGCTTCCAAGACGCCTCATTTGGTGTGTACAAGAGATGTCCTCTGAAGGGTTGAACGTTCGCGTGCCCCAACACATTGCGCCATATAACGACGCGTTCAATAGCATCCCTAATCTCTTCTTGATCCTTCCACTTGGGCCAATGACCCAAGTACCGGTCTTTGATTACTCCGAAGTCTAAAGTCCCCAACTCCATCCTGCTGCGTGAGAAGTCGCTAGGGTGAGGCCCTCTCCCAAATGCTTCTGAGTATCGCCTGCGCATACTCTCGCCACCTTCCATGAGGACCAAGATGTCACGCATAACGGTTTCGCTCCAGAGCAGAAACATGAAGCATTCCCCAGCAGCTATCAATAACTTGTCTGGCTCAACGCTCTTGGCATCCATTGATAGTAGCCTCCTATCTCATCGCTCATGTAGCATGACCAGCTTCACTCTCAACTACAAGGGACCCCGCCGCAACAGGACGCCCCCTGCGCGCCGGGAGGTCGGAGGCGACCAACTGGGGACCGAGCACGCCCTGGTCCCGGTCGGGCACGGCGACGACCACCACCTTCGCCAGCCGCCCCTTCCAGAGAACGGGCCGGGCGATAGCGGCTTAGCCGTCCTCGTGGGCGTACTTCGTGCAACGGGACCGGCTGGGCATTCTCAGCGCGCCGCAGGGTTTGTTATCACTCGGTCTCCTACGGGCTGCACAGGACGACTGTTGGAACCTCCGCTCAGCATCAGAAGGCTATCAACCTGCTCTTGGGAGATGGCTTCCGGTTGGCGCATCACATACCAGTCAACCGGCTCATCGCACGGCGGCGTAGTCTTTGAGCCGTCATACCGATAATAGCCCGACTCACCCGGCACGTAGCCTCTGGCATTGAGTGTATAGCCTTCAACGACAGTATCACCGACAGCCGGGGTGGGGATTGCCGGTTTCAGGACGGAATGGGCTTTGGCGCCGGCGCTTCAACGGCTATGGTGTGGATGGAGTTGTTTACGTATCCCCGGAAATTCCAGGCGATGGAGCCGGGCTGCACGTTGCCCTCCGAATCGGTGGCCTTTGCCATCAACAAATAATGGCCGGACGCGGGAACCTCCCAGCGCAGCTCCCACTCCCGCCAGGCGTGACGCGCCGGGTCGCCAAGCAGGATGGATTCCGCCCAGGTCAGGCCGCCGTCGACGCTTACTTCGACCTTGACAACCTGTCCTTCCCCGCTCCAAGCAAACCCCCGGATAGTACAGACCGGGCCTTGGACGACCTCGCCGTGCCGGGGGCTTGCGATCAGGGACTTGACCTTTACGTTGGTAACCGGCTGTCGTTCCAGCGAGTCTTCCCGCCCCTCGTTAATCATCACGTACCGCCGCTGTTGGAAGAATCCATCAAACGGTTGGTCCGTAACATTGATGCGGGTGAGCCACTTGACCGACGCCATGCCATACCAGTCGGGCACCACCAACCGCAAGGGGGCCCCGTGGTGGGTGGAAATCGGCTCGCCGTTCATTTCATAGGCCAGTAGAGTGTCGTCGTCCAACGCTTTTGCCAGGGGCAGGCCGCGGCGGTAGTTCAACTCAAAGACCACCCCCTCCTCCTCCTCCTCGCCCCGGTCGGCCCCCTCGCAAACGACCCCGACCGCCGGCTCTAGAATGCCCGCCCGGTCCAGCACCGCTTTCAAAGGGACGCCTTTCCAGCGGGCGGTGCTCACCGCGCCGTGGCGAAAGGCAAGGCCCTCCGCCGGCGGCGTGACGTAGGACCGGCTGTTTCCTGCACATTCCATGGTAATCACCAACTCCTTGCTGGGGAGTTGAAGAACGTCGTCGAAGGATAGCGTCAGCGGTTGTCGTACCTGCCCATCCACCTCAAGACGCCAACTCGCAGGGGTCAGGGCGGGAACATGGGAGAAATGGTTGCGGATGTAAAACCGTTCGGTAGGAGTGATCCATGAGTCCAACGACGGCAAACTTGCCTCCCTGCACAAGGGGTCGTCGGCAACCGTCAGCAGGGTTGATGATTCCATATCGCCATGCGACTCAGCGGCCATTGCCCCTCCTGCAATCCGGGGGAATCGTTGTTATTTTAGGCCGGGCCGCGGGTCAGTTGATCCCGGCTGGAGCACTAGGCTAAGCCAAGGTCAGGGCGAACGCCGGCATCTGGGGTACGCTCTGCTTACGGGCGAGCGCTTGTAGCCTGGCGCGCGGCCTGGATGGCCTCTTCCAGCATGCCCCTGTCTGGCACCACGCCCTGGCTCACCACTTTTCCGTTGATCGTAACCACCGGGGGATGCCACCCACCGCGCCATATCGCCTCGGGCAGCGCTTCCAGCCAGGCCTTGATCGTCAGCCTCAGTCCAGCTTCTTCCCCGCCCTGGGCTTCCATCACACGCCTCACGGCAGCAACCGTGAGGTCACACTCCTCGCAGATGCGGTCCGGTACGGTGAAGAAGAGCTGCTTCCCAGTGACGCGGTAAACCACAACCTGGGTCAGCCCATCTCTCACAGCGGTTTCGGTGCAGACACTGCCGCGGCGAGTTCCTGGTTGCTTGGCTCAACGAGTACTGTGCCGTCCGGGAAGAGAATGGTAGGTACCCGGCGCATCCCACCATTGATCCGCAGGACCTCCTGCGCGGCGGCAGTGTCCCCTTCGATATCTATGTTCTCATAAGCAACGCCGTGCTCGTCGAAGAAACGCTTGGCGCGCCGGCAATCGCCGCACCAAGTCGTGCTGTACATGATAATCTGTTCCATTAATTACCTCCGCCTACGTGCTGACTGGTACACTGCTAGTATACAGGCAACAACGTTCTCTTTCTGTAGCACAACGTACTGATCCCCCCAACGAGATCTGCAACGATGCCTGCACTCATGACTAAAGACCACCTGGTTGCCAGCCAGACTTGCGCCACCATAAGGGCGATCTCATGAACCGATTGCTAGCGATAATCAGCGTCTGGACACTCCTCCTGCTATCGGGATGTCAGACCTTGGCTGCGCCCGCCACACCCAGCACCGTGGCCGTTACCCCGGCCGGTAGCGATGCCACCGCCGAGGTCTCTGAACTCCCGTTCCGCCCGCCGTTTTCGACCGTGGGGTGGAAGACCGACTTCACCAAGTTCTCTATCCCCTTGGAGGAGATCGTATCGGGCGGGCCGCCTAAGGATGGCATCCCGCCGATAGACCGGCCAAAGTTTATCAGCCAGCAGGAGGACACCACATGGCTGAAGGAGGTTGAGCCGGTCATCGCCTTGGTGGTCAACAACGAAGCGAAGGCCTATCCCCTTCAGATTATGACCTGGCACGAGATTGTCAACGATACTATCGGCGGGGTTCCCGTCTCCGTCACCTTCTGCCCGTTATGCAACACCGCGATAGCTTTCGATCAGCGCCTTGACGGCAAAGTGTACGACTTTGGGACCACCGGCCGGCTCCGCTACAGCGATCTGATCATGTATGACCGCCAGACCGAGAGCTGGTGGCAACAGATCACGGGTGAGGCAATTGTGGGAGAACTCACCGGCAAGCTACTCCGGCCGCTGCCTGCCGCCATCATCTCGTGGCGAGACTTCCAGAGCGCCTACCCAGCGGGGATGGTCCTGTCCCGCGATACCGGAGACGTCCGAGCCTACGGGCAGAACCCCTATTCCGGCTACGACAATATCAACAGCGCCCCTTTCCTATTCCAGGGGAAGTACGATGGCCGCCTGGCGCCCATGGAGCGCGTGGTCACCATCTCGCAAGGCAACCAGGACTTTGCAGTGCCATTCCGGCTGCTGGCTGAACGCAAGGTGGTGCATCTGGAGGCTGGGGGTGTCCCGATGGTGGTGTTTTGGGCGCCGGGCACGGTCTCAGCGTTGGACAAGAACAGGATCGCCGCGTCTCGTGACATCGGCGCGACCGGTGCGTTCCAAGCACAACTGGACGGACAGCCCCTGACCTTCACGGCTGCCGGTGACGGGGTCTTCACCGATGGGAAGGGCTCCAGCTGGAACCTTGCCGGGCAGGCCATCACCGGTCCAGCCAAAGGCAAAGAACTAACGCCGGTGGTGCACGCTAACCACTTCTGGTTCGCCTGGGCGGCATTCAAGCCGGACACCGCAGTGTACCAGCCCTGAGACGGTCCTTGACACGGTAAAAGCACGCGCGAAATCGCGTCTGCTTACTCCTTGCTGTGCGGGACGAAGTCGCTCTGGTGGAAGGCCATGACCTCTTTGAAGTATGGCGTTAAACGCTGCCCGGCTCGCTTCATTTCCCGGACATCAAATGTCATCTCAAGGGCAGCGCGCAGGTCGTCTGCAACCGTCCATCCGCCCTTGAATGCAATCCTCCCCGTGTGATCGATTACCCAGCTCATGTTGGGACGCCCCGAATATTGCCGGTGCACATCGCCGTCCAAGCTGTCAATGAGTAACTGCCGGGGGCTCTGGAACCGCTCCCTGAGCGCGCGTGCCTGCGCTAGCTTCTGCTCGTAAGACTTGTGCGCCGGCCACTCCGGGAAGTCATCCGGGTGTGCCTCGCGGGCGTAGATGAAGAGGAAATGGGCGCGTCCGGCGTAATCGCGTGCCAGTTGATCCATTGACGGAAACTCCGCCAGGCAGGGCGGTCAGGTAATAGACCCGAACTCGATGACCACCGGCACACTGCGCAACTTCGAAAGCGTCACCGTGTCTCCATCCAGCGAAGGAAGGGTGAAATCAGGAGGCTCTTCCCCCGCGTGAGCTATCTGCGTGAGCAGCGCACTCTCGCCCACCCCACTGCTGAAGACATCGTAGTTGTACTCCCTGCCGAAAAACTCGGACATTTCAGACACCTCCCCGCAATCTCTGAGCGCCAGCGGCCCGTACTCGTATAGCAAACTCTTGAGAAAATCTCTCTCGTCGTCCCCGTGGAACAACCATCAATCAATGGCGTTTACCAATGACGTTTACCAGCGATTACCATACTTTCTCAATAACCGGCGCGCGTCAACGTATCTTGTAGATAAACTCCTGACATTAGCATTTCTAGCGGCTACCCCTAACCGCTTGCAGGCACTGCCCTCCTGTCATAAAGTGGCACGGCCCTCTTCAGCTAGCATGGTTCGGATGCCAGCCTTTCATGCTTTCATGGAGGAGACCATGGGGACGAACCTCTGCCGAGGTACCACCCCGATTTCAACCCTCAGTTCAATCTCACTTGTTGGGTGATCTCAGTACTGACCCGCGCCAACCCCATACTTTTTTACGGGGGGTTGCAATTTGTCCTGCACAATATTTAACGTATAATGGCTGTCTAGGTGTTATGGATCCCATACGCTCACAATCTAACCATATAGGGGGAGCAGGAATCATGAGGCAATCTCTCAAGTACTTACTCGCCGCAGTAACGCTGCTGGCACTTGTAGGCCTCGGGGCCTGCGAGACCGCGGCCCCGGCCCCGGCTGAAGGTAGCCGGTTGGATACGGTCAAAGAGCGCGGCAAACTCATCTGCGCCAGCCGCAACGACGTGCCCGGCTACGGGTCTTTGGACAATGCCGGAAATAACGTCGGCTTCGACATCGACCTCTGCCGCGCCGTTGCTGCAGCCGTGTTGGGCGACCCCAAGGCCATCGAAATTCGTCTAATCACCGCCACCGAACGGGGCCCCACCATCCAATCCGGTGAGGTTGATTTATTGGTCCGCACCGTTACTTGGACCACGTCCCGGGACGCCCAATGGGGCAACTACGTTCAGACGATGTTCTACGACGGCCAGGGATTCATCATAAAGAAGAGTGCGGGCATATCCAGCGCGCTGGAACTTAAGGATGCCACGGTCTGCGTGACCCAGGGCACCACTACCGAACTGAATCTGCAAGACTATTCCAATCAGAATAAACTGAACATCCAGGCGTTAACCTTCGAGGACACCGACGCCGTGGTGGCCGCCTACCAGGGCGGGCAGTGCGACGCCTTCACTAACGACCGCTCCCAACTGGCCGCCATTAGCAGCGCTTTCGACGACCGTAACGACCACGTCGTCTTACCCGAGACCATCTCCGAAGAGCCGCTGGGGCCGGTGGTTCCCCATGGTGACGATAAGTGGTTCGACATTGTCAAAACCACGATGGGCATCCTGATTTACTCGGAAGCCTATGGCGTGACCTCAGCCAACGTGCCTACCGCCGTCACCGGAGATGTCAAGGTCGACCGCCTCTTTGGCCTGGAAGGCTCCTACGGTCAGGAGAGCCTCGGCATCAGCAAAACCGCGGCGCAGAACGTCATTCGCAGCGTTGGCAACTACGGCGAGATATACGACCGCAACCTGGGACCCAACGGCATCAATCTGCCCCGGGAGAACGGGCGCAACGCTTTGTGGGCCAACGCACCGTGCGCCGATTGCCCTAAGGGTGGGCAAATCTACGCCGCGCCCTCGAGGTAAGCATCGACCCTCGCATCAACCGAGCTTCGCTCTCTCCGTTGGGCGAAATGGGGGGAGCCGGGTACCAACAGCCCGGCTCCCCCTCACCTTATCCGTACCCGCTTTTAGCTAAGGAAGATTCAACCGAATGATGTTGTGGGCCCGATGCTAGCAAGACTAAGCTACCAAGGCATCCCGATTTGGCGTCATACCCAAGTCCTGCAGTGGGCTTCCCAGCTTGTCTCGGGCTTGATGGCTGTGGTCCTGGTTTGTTGGTTTTTCATCAACGTCGCCAACGCCATCCAAGAACGGGACATTCCCTTCGGATTCAGCTTTCTCTCCCGGGCTTACCAAACGCCTATCGGCCAGCATTTCCTGCCCTACGTGTCCTCTGATAGCTTTCTTTACGCCTTCTGGGTAGCCACCACCAACACCCTGATCATCGCCATAGCCGGTGTCATCATGGCCACCGCCCTAGGTGTTGTTGTCGGGGTGGGCCGGTTGTCCACCAACTGGATTGTCGCCCGGATGGCGATGGTCTACATCGGGTTCTTCCGCAACGTCCCTTTGCTGATACAGCTGTACTTTTGGTTCTACTTGATGCTGACTTTGCCCACGGTACAGGAGGGATACGTCGTTGCCGGAAATCTGTTCGTCAACAACGCCGGGGTTTCAACGCCGTGGCCGATTGCTACCGATATCGGAATAGCCACAATCTGGCTGGCTCTGACAACGGCCAGCGTACTCGTAGGAGTGATGACCCACCGTTGGCTGGACCGCCGGGAGATGCAAACCGGCGCAGCTTCCCACTCCGTTTTGTTCGGGTTTGGAGTCGCCATAATGCTAGGAGCCGCGGCCTGGCTGGTGGTCAGCACGGTGGGTGGCCAAGCTCCGTTCATAATCTCCTATCCCGCTCCGCAAGGGACCTTTGCCCGTATTGAAGGCGGTATTACTTTCTCTGCGGGGCTGATTGCGCTGCTGTCCGGCTTAGTGATCTACACCTCTTCGTTCATTGCGGAAATCGTGCGAGCAGGTATCCAATCAGTGGGTCGGGGCCAAACCGAAGCTTCCCGGTCGTTAGGCTTGTCGCCCCTGAGCACGCTGCGGCAGGTGACCTTTCCCCAAGCGTTGCGAGTGATTATGCCGCCGTTAATCAGCCAGTGGCTGAACTTGACCAAGAACAGCAGCCTAGCGGGAGCCATCGGTTACTCCGACCTAACCAACGTCGCCAAGACCATGACCCAAACCGCGCCGGCAGTGTCCATTTTCCTCCTGATAATGCTGGCCTACCTGGCCATGAGCCTAACTTGGTCACTGCTCGGCAACTTATACAACCGGCACATCCGGTTCACCGGGAGTTAGCTGGTGGCTACTCAATTACAACAACTACAACCGGTTTTGCCGCCGCCCCGCGCTGAAACGGGAGCAGCCGGATGGGTGCGGAACAACTTGTTCAGCACTTGGTACAATACGGCGCTGACCCTGTTCTTTGGCATCACCGGGGCGCTGGCCTTGTGGTTCGGATTGGGCTGGGCCTTCGGCGAGGCGAATTGGGAAGTTATCCCCACCATGGGCGGCCTAATCTTCATCGGCCAGTACAACACCGAGGGCGCATGCCCCGGCCAGGATTGCTTCTGGAGGCCACAAGCCTCTTTGCTGTTAGTGACCACGTTGTTGGGGATGAGCTGGGTGGTGACCGGCGGTGGAGCCGTCAAGCGCATTGCCATCTTGGTGGCGGCGATAGCTGGGCTGGCCGCGTTCCTCCCCTATAGTTTCGACCGCATGGGCCTAGACGTTAGAATCCTGCTGCTCGCCAACATTCCGGCGTTAATGGCGGGGGTTGCCCTGGCCCGTTACACACCACTGGGGACAGTCCGCTGGATTACGATACTGGGAAGCGGAACATTCCTATTAACCCTCGTATTGTTGAGCGGAGTGCCCGGAATACCCGGAATGCAACCGGTGGCAGTAACTAACTGGGGCGGGCTAATGCTCAACCTGCTGCTAGCCGTGGCAGGTATCGTGCTCAGCCTTCCCCTGGGCATTGCCATGGCTTTGGGACGACGCAGCCAGATGCCCGTGGTAAGGCTGCTGTGTATCGCGTTTATCGAGGTGTTTCGCGGCGTGCCGCTCATCACCTTGTTGTTCATGTCCCAAGTGCTGGTCCCGTTGGCTTTACCGGAACACTTCCCCCAAAACTCCCTGATCCGTGCCAGCATAATCATCATTCTGTTTAGCACGGCCTACATGGCAGAGAATATCCGAGGCGGCTTGGCAGCTCTGCACCCCGGCCAGCAAGAAGCGGCCCGGGCATTGGGCCTCCCCGGTTGGCAAACCACCCTGCTCATCTCCCTGCCCCAGGCCATTCGCCATGTCATTCCAGCCATAATCGGCCAATCAGTTTCGTTGTTCAAGGACACCAGCCTGATATACATCATCGGAATGTTAGACGTGGTTGAAGTGAGCCGCTCCTTCATTCAAGGCAATCCGGAACACCTGGCCAGCGCCCGGGAGTTGTTCATCTTTCTAGCCCTGGTTTTCTGGATCTTCACCTATGGCATATCCTATGTGGGGCAGAATATCGAAAGCCACTTAAGGGCTAGTGAACGTTAATCCATCCCCCCAAATCTATGCCCAGGTACCGTTTCTATGGGCGTTTCTGCATGCATGAAGGATACCGGCCCCGGCCGGACGGGAGAACATGATGACGGCAACCAATACGTCAACGAACGGCGACAACATCATCGTTTGCAACGACGTGCATAAATGGTTTGGCACTTTTCACGCGTTGCGCGGCGTCACCACCACCGTCAAGAAGGGGCAGGTGGTGGTGGTAATTGGCCCGTCCGGCTCCGGCAAGTCCACCTTCATCCGCACTATCAACCGGCTGGAACAGCATCAGCGCGGCGAAATCATCGTCGATGGGGTCACGCTGTCCAACGATGTACGCAACATCGATGCCATCCGCCGGGACGTGGGCATGGTGTTCCAATCTTTCAACCTCTTTCCCCATCTCACCGTTCTGCGCAACCTCACCTTGGCGCCCATCAAGGTGCGGAAAATGCCCGAAACGCAGGCCAACACCATCGCCATGGAATTATTGGAACGGGTGGGGATACCGGAACAGGCCAATAAATTCCCGAGCCAACTTTCCGGCGGTCAGCAGCAGCGGGTTGCCATTGCCCGCGCCTTGGCCATGCAGCCCAAAATCATGCTATTCGACGAGCCGACTTCGGCCCTGGACCCGGAGATGATAAAGGAAGTCCTGGAGGTTATGCGGGAGTTGGCGGCGTCGCATATGACCATTGTGGCGGTGACGCACGAGTTGGGGTTCGCCCGCGAAGTGGCCGACCGCGTGGTCATGTTCGATGAGGGTCAAATTATCGAAGACCAGGAACCCAGCAAGTTTTTTGAAGAAGCACGGCACCCCAGAGTCCAACAGTTTCTGTCGCAGATCTTATGAACTTGCCGGTCTCGCCGTTGCCGGCTTAGATGACGGCAGGGGTTGCCCCACCGGCGCCATAAGCCGCGGTGGGCGCGGGCAACCAAATGCTGGCAACCCACCTGAATAGCCCGCTCACGGTGGCGCAATCCGCTCATGGTGAGCTTGTTGAGCTACGAATCCACAAAACCTTGAACCGAGCGCCACCGCGGTTTCAGACAATCGAAAGGCCCGCCCCGGCGGACTGGCCCCAAGGAAGCGGGTTTCAGCGACCCCGGAAGGCCGGTCGGCGCTTTTCCAGAAAGGCGGCGACGCCCTCTTTGTGGTCGTAGCTAGCGCGGGCCAGGTCCTGGGCAATGTGCGCCTCTTCGACATGAGACAAGAAGTCCATGCTGTAGCCGCGCTGCACCAGCGCCTTGGACATGGACATGGCGTAGGTAGCGCCCTGGGCCAGCTTCTTGGCGAGGTCCAGAGTCTCGGGCAGCAGCTCGTCATGGGAGACGAAGCGGTTGCATAGGCCGATGCGCTGAGCTTCCTCACCACCAACCGGCTCGCCGCTGTATTGCATCATGTACGTGTTGGCCATGCCGATGATCTTGGGGAGCTGCCAGCAACTGCCATCGGCGGGGATCAGGCCGTTGCGGACAAAGGCCTCGCAGAACTGCGCCTTGTCCGAAGCGACACGAAGGTCGCAGGAGAGGGCAAGGCCGTTACCGATGCCATAGGCCGCGCCGTTAACAGCAGCGATGGTGGGCTTCTGGAGGTGGTAGAGCCTAACGGCGGTGCGCACGATGCCGCGGATGTGCTCCGCGCTGTCCTGGCGGAGGTGGGCGTTGTAGACCGGGTGGAACTTCTGCCACGGAAGCTGCTCGGCTTCGGCTTCGGCTTCACGCGCCGCGATGTTCCGGCCGAAGTCGCGTACGTTGGCGCCGGAGCAGAAGGAGGGGTCGGCGCCGGTGAGCACCAGCACCCGCAGATCCTGGGAGCGCTCGAAGCGGTCAAACTCGCCGATGAGCTCGTTGGCCATGCTCATGCCAAGAGCGTTGCGGGTTTTGGGATCGCTCATGGTGAGCACGAGAACCCCGTCGGATTCCTGAGTAGTGATGTATTCGAAGGGCATGGTATACCTCGCTGATTGGTGGGTGGGAACGCGCACAGTCTAGCTAGGGCTAAGGGGGGTGTCAATCAGGAGAGCGCAGAGGAGAGGGGGTATTGCGCCCCGCTGAACTTCCTCATACGGTCCATCACGGTTGGACGACGACGGTGCCGCGCATGGTGTCGCTCTTGGCGTTGAAGAACGCGAAAGTGCCGGGCTCTCTATAGGTGTGTGCCCAGGATTCGTCTTTGCCCATCTCGCCAAGGATGAAATCATGGCCCTGGATCTGAATAACGGTGTCGTCCCGGTTGGTGAACATGACAGCGCAGTTCTTGGGCACCACCAGCCGCTCTGGGATGAACTTGCCGTCCCTGGCAACAATGGTATCCACGCAGATCCGGGACGGGGGCGGAACGGCAGGCAAGGGAACAAGGTTCCCGGCGGGCGGGCGCGACTCATTGGACGGCTGGCCCACCGAGCCGCCGTCCGGATTCCGCGTGCAGCCAGCCAGCAGGAGCAGCGCCCCGCTCAGCAGAAGCAATAGGTTACGGGTTGATGTACGAGACTTCACTGCCTCCCTCAACAGGAAGGGTTATCCCAGTGATCCAGGCCGCTTCATCCGAGGCAAGGTACACCGCGGCATAGGCCACGTCCTCCGGCAAGCCGCCGCGGTCCAACGTGGGGTCGGGCGGGCCCACGGGCGTGAGGACCTCGTTGCTGCCGATGCGGCCGGGCGCGATACACAAGACCCGGATGTTCTCCGCACGGTAAGCGCGCGCCAAGTTCTGCGTGAGGCCAATCAGCCCGCTCTTGGTGGCGGCGTACCCGCTGTGGTTGCGGATCCGGGTGTCCTGTGCGGCCGAGGAGAAGATGATGACACCGCCACCGCTGCGCCGTAGCGCAGGAACCGCGGCGTGGGCGCTCTGGTACGCCGTCTTCAGGTTGATGGCGATGAGGTAGTCCCACTGTTCCTCAGTAGTCTCGTCGATGGTGATGCGGGCGTAGGACTCGCCCAGGTTATCGTAGAGCACGTCCAACCGGCCGTAGGCCTCCTCGGCGGCTGCGACCGCGCGCTCGGCGCCCTCAGCAGTGGTGAAGTCGGCGGTGACCAAGGCGGCCTGTCCGCCCGCGGCGCTGATGCGTTCTACCAACGCCTGCAAGGGAGCCTCACGGCGGGCAGCGAGCACCACCCGTGCCCCCTCCTGGGCGAAGAGCAAGGGAATGGCCGTACCCATTGGCCCGCCGGCCCCGGCAATGAGGACTACTTTATCTTTGAGCCGCATCGAACACCTCTCTCCTTATCTTGCTACCGTATCTTACTACAAGCGTTTGCCCGCATAAGTCCCGGCTGAGGTGATAAGGGCAGTATTTACGGCTGAGAGCGCCCCCTCTGCTACAATGGTGACATGAGCGAGGCAGAGCAACAAGGCCAAGATCGCCCGGAGCAGGATGCTGCGTGGACGCCAGTCCCCCACGTGAAGTTGCCCGCGGAAGTATCGCTGCAAGCCGACCGCGAGGATCAGGGGGCCGAGGGCGCTCACGTTGAGCCGAACGGGTTGAGCGCCGACGTGACCGACATGAGCGACCCGCCGTCGCTGGGCGGTTACGTGCAGCACGGAAACGGCCTCGAGGAAGAGGAAGAGGAGCACTCAATTGGCGGCGGCCTCGCAGCACGTGACCTGCCGGGCTGGAACGACGTGTTGGATACTCAGGCCACTGCTCCGGCCGAGCCTGCCACGCCAGGCGCGGGAGACGCCGACGACGGGTTGCCTCCTGCGCATGCAGTGGCGGTCCAAGAGCCCCCCGGTGCCCCGCCGTCCGACGGGGACGACGGGGACGGGGGCGTAGGGGACGGTGGTGCACCCGACCAGCCGATGTCCTATACGGAACACCTGCTGGAGCTGCGAGACCGGCTGATCAAGGCGGTCATTGCCCTGGTGATCTGCATCGCCATCTCCTTTGCATTTACCAGCACAATCTTCGACATCCTAAAGTCCCGCGCCGAGGGACTGACGCTGATTCGCACCGGCGTGGCAGAGATGCTGGGGACCTATTTCAAAGTGGCATTTATTAGTGGTGTTGTCCTCTCCACGCCGGTTTGGTTGTACCAAGTGGTGGCGTTTATCACGCCCGGCCTTACGAAACAGGAGAAGCGATTCCTGTTCCTCAGCATGCCAATTGTGGTGTGCTCCTTTCTAATAGGCGTCCTGTTCGCGTACTTTTTGCTGCTGCCCCCAGCGCTGAACTTTTTGATCCACTTTGGCGAGGACATTGCTATCCCACTGATCCGAGTGGGTGACTACGTGGCCGTGGTTTCTGCGCTGCTATTCTGGATCGGACTAGTATTCGAGCTACCGCTGCTGATCTACATCCTGGCCAGATTAGGAGTGGTGACACCGGAGTTTCTGAAGCGCAACCGGCCCTACGCGATCACCGGCGCATTCATACTATCGGCGATCATCACGCCCACGTGGGACCCTATCAACCAGAGCATTGTGGCAATCCCGATCATCGTCCTGTACGAGGTGGGCATACTGCTTTCGCACCCAGCGTATAATGCACGCCAACCGAAGGAATAGATAAATAGATATAGATAGAGAGCGCGCACGCGCGCTGCATTCCGCCCGCAAGCGTTACGTTACAATGTGCCGCTGCGGTTGACGGAGGCGACGAACAGGTCGGACATGGCACGCATCTGCTGCGGCCACTCGGGCTCAGGACAGGCCAGGCGCAGCACGAATTTGGTCACGCCAGCGTCCACGTATTCGCCTAGCCGGGAACGGATATCCTGGGCCGCGCCCAGCGCCGCGTACGCCTCGAAGGGGATGTCGGGCCGGAAGCGGCGCGCCCGAACGGAGCGCTCCTGGGCTTCCTGGACCGAGCCCGCTAAGTAGGCGGGCAAGATAATGCCGTAGTGGTCGTCGTCAATCGTGCGCCCGTTGTGGGACAAATCGGACTTGATAGCGACAACCCCCGCGCGGGCCTCCTCCGGAGTGACAGAGCTAGTGAGCCAGCCATCGCCCACGGCGGCAACGCGTCGCCAGGCCGCGGGGGTGCGCCCGCCGATCCACATGGGCGGCAGCGGCTTGAACACCGGCCGGGGACGGACGGTGACGTTAGTAAGGTGATAGAAGCGGCCGTGGTGGGTTACCGCGTCCTCAGTCCAGAGGCGCCGGATCAGGCCGATAGCCTCATCCGTGCGGGCGCCGCGCTCGGACTTCTGGACGCCTGCGGCCTCATACTCCCGCTCGTCGTCACCACCTAGGCCGACCGCCGGGAGGAATCGGCCGCCGGAAAGGTAGTCGACGGTGGCCAACTCCTTCGCAAGCAGCACGGGGTTACGGATCGCAAGGGCGATGACGCTGGTACCAAACTTAAGGGCGCGCGTACGCCCGGCCACCGCGGCCAGCGCGGTCACCGGTTCCAGGTTCATCTGGTCTGAGACTAGACGATCGCTCAACCAGATCGAGTCCCAGGCCTGGGCCTCGCACTGATCGACGAACTCGAGGAAAGACTCCCCGCCGTTGGACCACGCCCAGTTGCCCGGGGCAATACCAATCTTGACGCTCATACGGCCCTCCATTTTATGTCAACTCAATGTCAACACATCCCCACTTTGCATGATCCACAGGTTACACCGATTACCGGGAATATACCGAACTCCACCGGAAGCATCCCCATCCCCAGACATCGGAAGACATCCCTCCTCGGCCTCACAATAATCAGGCGCGCAAAACGCGCTTCAGTCTATATAATAGGAGCGAGGATTGACCTCCTATTGGACGCGGAGTAGTCTAACAATTACATTCACCTCTGGGAGATTTACGCCATGGCCCTTTATAGCACGTCTGAAGCTCAAGAATGGGCATGGGAGAACATCAAGGGACAGTGGACCACCTTGATGACCCCATTTACGCCTGATGACCGGCTGGACGAAGAGGGGTTACGGAAGAACATCCGCCACATCCGCCGGCTGGGCACCCGCGGCGCGGGCTGCACGTGGGGCATGGGCGAGTTCTGGAGCCTCACCCATGAGGAGCGGGTGCGGGTGATGGAGGTGACCGCAGACGAAGCGGCGGGCCAGTGGCTCATCGGCGCGCAGGTGACCCACACCTCCGCCAAGGACTCCATTGCGCTGGCGCAGCACGCCGAGGCGATTGGCTTCGACCTACTAATCATTGCGCCGCCGTATATCAACACGAAATCGGAAGACCAGGTGGTCGAGTTCGTGCGGCACGTGGCGGAGCACACCAATCTGGCCATGATGTTCTACAACTCGCCCCAGTTCGGAATTGTGATGAGCCCGGCGGGACTACAGCGGCTGTGCCAGATCCCCAACGTCGTGGGCGTGAAAGAAGCCAGCTTCAACCAGCAGCTTTCCATCGAGACGCACCTGCTGCTAGGCAAGGACCACGTCATCAGCACGCCCGACGAGTGGATCTACTGGAAGGCAAAGGAGATCGGCTTCCACCAGCAGGCGATGTTCGCCAACACCTCGGACTGGCGGTTCGATACCCCGGAGTGCAACTACTACGTGCAATTCATCGAGAAGGCGTCACTGGGCGAGCTGGATGACGACCTGTACGAGCAGCACCTACGCCGC
This sequence comes from Dehalococcoidia bacterium, assembly GCA_965261835.1. Lineage (GTDB taxonomy): Bacteria > Chloroflexota > Dehalococcoidia > SHYD01 > SHYD01. The sequence continues at coordinate 2,007,572 of OZ253478.1, forward strand.
CTGAACGAGCTGTCCGACACCTGGTGGACCAGGATTCAGGACAAATACAACGGGGCACTGCCGGTGTCCATGGTGAAGTACTGGGGCGAACTCATGGGCATGGCCGGCGGCCACGTTCGCCGGCCGCTGCTCAACCTTACCCCACAGGAGAAAGCGCAATTGAACCGTGAACTCGAACCGCTGAAACCGCGCCGACCCGTAGTGCAGGTGCAGGAGCCAACCCGAACCGCGTGGCTAACCGGCAACAACAACTTTGCCACAGGTATGCTGCTGCTGGTGAGCGTGCAGAACCTGGACGAGGCGCTGGAGGCCGAACGCGGCGGGGCCGACATTATCGACGTGAAGAACCTCCAGGAAGCGCTGGTGGGATCGGGGCACCCCAACCTGGTGCGGGAAGTGCGACACCGCATTCAGCCGGAGAACCACGTGAGCGTGACTCTGGGCGTGGTGCCGGGCCAGCCGGGCACGGTAGCCATGGCGGTATACGCCGCCGCGCTCCTGGACGCCACCTCGGTGAAGGTGGGCTTCTGCAACAACGTAGACTACGACGTGGCGCTGGAAACGCTGCTGGAGTCCCGGCGGGCGCTGGCGGGCTCCAACACTAAACTGGTCGGCTCCCTGTTCGCGGACAACGACCTGTACGGCGGGCTGGACCCCCACCTCATGGTCAAGCTCGCCATTGATGGCCAGTGCGATGGCTTCCTCATCGACACACTGACCAAGGATGGCCGCAACCTGTTCGACTTCCTGTCCGAGGAAGAGCTGCGGGATTTGGTGTTCGAGGCAAAAGAGGCCGGGTTGAGCACGGCACTGTCCGGTCACCTGAAGCTGGATGACCTGGACGAGTTGGCCCGCATCAACCCGGACATCGTGGGCGTGCGCGGCGCAGTGTGCGCCTCCGGCGAGCGAGACCGGTCGGTAGCCTGGGAGTCCGTGGCGGAGTTCAAACGGCAACTGGAGCTGCGCAAGTCCGGCGAAATAAGCGTGCATAAAGCGCCGAGCAACGGTAGTGGCAACGGCCACAGCGATGGCAACGTCTCCCCGGGCGGCTGGGCAATTGTGGACGGGCGCGGGAAGAGCTGCGCCGGGATCATCGCCGCCCTGGGTCGCCAAGTGGAGACCGACCGGGAGTCGTTTGTAGAGACTATCCTGGGTGATGCGCTGAACCTGTACGACGTGCTGATGTGGACGGAGAAGGGCGGGCACCGGATGCTTACCCAGCGGATGGAGTCCGACCGATCGCTGCGGCTGCTGATCCAGCCATACGGCGGTAGCGCCGGCGGGAACGGCAACCGATCGCAAGCGTCCACATCGGAGCATTCTGCCCAACCACGGTAAGCCGAGCGCCTTCGCAAACCTACCCACTTGCAGTGCACAGGGCTGGGAGAGTTTCTCCCAGCCCTCATGGTTTGGAATGCACGGGTGCCGGCTGCGGGCAAGCTCAGCGTGACCACCGCCGCCACGCAAATCCGCTCCGCCATTTCTTGTCACGTGTGGCAGGCGCAGGTATACTTGACCTCGTCGCCTCTTGATCAAGGGATCAGGGATGAATCAAAGGATAGTGAGGGAGCGGATTGAAAGTCGGTATTGTGAACGTGACGGGCTACTCAGGCATGGAGTTGGCGCGCCTGCTGTACCGACATCCCGAGGTGGAGCTGACCTGCGTGACTGGGCGCAGCGCAGCGGGCCAGAAGCTGGGCGAGGCGCTGCCCCACCTGGACGACATTGACCTCACCATTACCGAAGAGCTGACCGAAGCGGTGGACTTCGTGTTCTCGGCGCTGCCACAGGTGGCAAGCGCGGAGGCGGTGGCGCCGCTGGTGCGGCAAGGGCTGAAAGTAGTGGACATCAGTGCGGACTTCCGCCTGAAAGACCCCGACGAGTACCAGCAATGGTACGGGGCCAATCATCCCGCGCCCGACCTGCTGGCGGAGGCGGTCTACGGCCTGACGGAGTGGTACGGGCCGCAGATTGCCGAATGCAGCCTGGTGGCGAACCCGGGTTGCTACCCCACTAGCGCGCTACTTGCCCTGGGACCGGCATTGAAGGAAGGCCTCATCAGCGACGACATTATCATCGACAGCAAGTCAGGCGTCTCCGGCGCAGGTCGGAGCATGAATCTAATGTATCACTACGCGGAAGCCAACGAGAACGTAGCGGCCTACGGGATGGGCGGGCACCGTCACCTACCGGAGATGACCCAGGAGTTCCGGGCCTACGCACCGCGGTCGCAGCCGAAGATCACCTTCATCCCACACCTGATCCCCATGACCCGGGGCATCCTCAGCACCTGCTATGCGCCACTGGTGGACGGCAAGCTGCCCTCCGGCAAGGCGGGTGACCAGGCGATCCGTGAGCTTTACGAAGAGGTCTATCGCAACGAGCCCTTTGTCCGGGTGACGGCCAAGCCACCCCAGACCAAGCACACGCTGGCGAACAACTACTGCCTGGTGTATCCGGTGATCGACCACCGGGCGAACCGGTTGGTGGTAGTGAGCGTGCTGGACAACCTGGTGAAGGGCGCCGCGGGCCAAGGCATCCAGAACATGAACCTGATGGCGGACTTCCCGGAGACTATGGGGATCGACGCACTGGCCGCGTACCCCTAGCACGTGCGGACAAGCGCTAGCTCACGCGTCGGCGCCTGCGACCTCCGTCATGCCTTCCCGCTTGAACCCCATGATAATGCAACGGAGCACCTATGCAGCCCTTACCTGAAGGCACGCTCACGTCTCCTAAAGGGTTCCTGGCCGGCGCAGCCTACGCCGGTCTTAAGACCGCGTCGGACGGACAGCGCGACGTGGGGCTGCTGTTCTCGGAAACCCCCTGCGCCGTGGCCGGAGTGTTCACACAGAACAAGTTCCGGGCCGCGCCGGTGCACTGGTGCCAAGAGGTGGTGCAGCGGAGGAACGCCCAAGCGCTGATAGTCAACTCCGGCAACGCGAACGCCGGCACCGGCGAGCAGGGCCACCGCGATGCGGCACAGATGGCCGTGCTGGCGGCGGAACATCTGGGGTTGGACCGCCACGAGGTGCTGGTGGCAAGCACCGGCGTAATTGGCGTGACGATGCCCATGGAGAAAATCCACCAGGGCATTACTGCGGCCCACCCCAGCAAGGACGGCGGCCACGAGTTCGTGCAGGCGATGATGACTACGGACACGTTCCCCAAGACGATTGCCTACCCAGTACACCTGTCGGAGGGACAGGGCGTCATCGGCGGCGCGGCCAAGGGCGCCGGGATGATCCACCCCAACATGGCAACGCTGCTGGCGTTCGTCACCACGGACCTCGCGGTGGAGCCGAATTTCCTGCGCATGGCGCTACAAGAAGCGGCTGACCGCTCATTTAATATGATCACTATCGATGGCGACACCAGCACTAACGACACGCTGCTGCTACTCGCCAACGGGGCCGCGGGCAACCCGCCCATCATCGCAGGCGGGCCGGACGCCCATGCCTTCCAGGAGGCGCTGGACGAGACCTGCACCTATTTGGCGAAACAAGTGGCTCGAGACGGCGAGGGCGCAACCACGTTGATGGAAGTGCAAGTTCAGGGAGCCGTGAGCCTGACCGATGCCCGGCTGGTAGCTCGGACGGTAGCCGGCTCATCGCTGGTGAAGTCCGCGGTTTACGGCAACGACCCGAACTGGGGCCGCATTCTGGCGGCGGCGGGCCGTAGCGGCGCCGAGCTGGCACAAGAGAAGGTGGACGTGTTCATCGGCGACGTTTGCCTCATGAGGGAGGGACAGCCGCAGCCCTTCGACCGCAAGGGAGCAAGTGCGCTGCTGAAGCAACCCGAAGTAGTGATCCAGCTCCACCTCCACCTGGGGCAAGCGCAAGCTGCGGGTTGGGGCTGCGACCTCACCGAAGAGTACGTCCGCTTCAATGCGGAGTACACTACCTGAGCGATGATACAGAGCAACCACGCATGACCAAGACACCGCTGGGAGAAATAGTCGTCAAGATTGGCGGGAGCACCCTGGGCGCCCACGATACCACCATGGAAGACCTGGTGGCCCTGCAACGGCAAGACGTCCTGCCTGTGGTGGTGCATGGAGGCGGCCCTATCATCAACCAGTGGCTGGATGTCCATGGCATCCCCTCACAGTTCGTGCGCGGGCTGCGCAGCACCTCAGCCACGGGGCTGGAGGTGGTGACCGCCGTGCTGGCCGGGCTCGTGAACAAGAGCCTGGTGGCGGCCATCAACGCGCTGGGCGGCAAGGCCATCGGTATCAGCGGAATTGACGGGAGGTTGATCGACGCGCGCGTGCTGGACCCCGAGCTGGGCTACGTGGGCCAAGCCACCGCGGTGGATCTGGCGCCATTGGAAGCGCTTGCCCACGCGGGGTACATCCCAGTGATATCGACGCTGGGGTTCAACCCGCAGGCCGAAGACGGCCCCCGCACGCTCAACCTCAACGCGGACACGGTGGCGGGCGAGCTTGCTCACGCAATGCGCGCCAACAAGCTGATCTTTCTTACTGATGTCCCCGGTGTCCTAGACGTAGACAAGCAGGTGCTGCCGCACCTGACCCCCCACCAGACCAGCACACTGATCGCGAGCGGCGCGGCGTCCGGGGGGATGATCCCCAAGCTGGAGGCCTGCCTGCGGGCGCGGGAAGCCGAAACCGACTGTTGGATAGTGGACGGACGTAACGAGCACGTGTTGCTGGCGGCGCTGTCCCCGGCGCCGCTTGGAACGCAGGTCTGGTAACGACTGGTAACGAGGAGAGGAAGCATGAATCAGTTCTCTATTCAGGGGCCCGGTCAGGGGCCCGGCGACTTGGGTCCACCACCGCCACCATTTGCAACGCCGCCGGAGCAACGGCGATCGGGCGGACAGGGCTGGATCGTCCTCACCGCCATCGTCCTCCTAATCCTGATAGGGGGCGGCACAATCCGTGAGCTTTACTCTGACTGGCTCTGGTTCGAAAGCGTCCGCCACACCGAGGTATTCCTGGTGTCGCTCTTGGCGCGGGTGTGGCTGTTTGCGGGCGGCGCCGCGATATTTTTCCTGTTCTTCATCATCAACATCGCCATCGCACGGGCGATTGCGCCCCGGACCGCGCCTGCCGCCAACCCCTCGGAGGAGCTGCTGCTGGCGCAACGGATGGCCAACGTGATCATCCTCGGCGCCGGAGTGTTGCTGGCGCTGCTCTTCGGCTCGCTGGCCTCCGGAGAATGGACCCACGTGCTGGCGTACCTCAATCAGACGCTGTTTGGCATCACGGACCCGGTTTTTAATGAAGACGTCAGCTTTTATGTATTCACCCTTCCGGTGGTACGGTTCGCACAACTTTGGGCCACGGGAGTGTTCGCCGTAGCGCTCCTCGGGGTGGTGATCACCTACGGGTTCTCACTCTCGCTGCGCAGCGGAACGTCGCTCGACCAGGCGCTGGGGTCACGCGGTGGGGCGCTGAAAGTACACGCCACTCTCCTCGGCATCTGTATCTTTCTGCTCATTGCCTACGGGTTCTGGCTGAACCGCTTCGATCTTATGTTTAATCAAGAGGGCGTAGTCTTTGGGCCGGGCTTTACCGACCTCAACGCACGGCTGCCGGTGTACACGATCCAAGCTGTGCTGGCGGTAGTGGGGGCGGTGCTGCTCGCCATCAACATCTTCATGAGCGGAGTGCGGCTCCCCGCGCTCGCGGTGGCAGGGTGGGTGATCGTAGGTGCAGGCGGCGGCGTTTACGCGGAGTTCGTACAGCGGTTCCAAGTGGAGCCAAATGAGCTGGCCCGGGAGCGGCAGTACATCGACTACAACATTCAGTTCACCCGCACGGCTTTCGGGCTGGACCGCATTGAAGAGGTACCCTACCCGGCACAAGACCAGCCGACCGCGGAGCAGATTGTGGCAAACCCGGAAACGGTGAACAACATCCGCCTCTGGGATCACGAGCCGCTGAAAGCAACCTACGAGCAGATCCAGGCAATCCGGCGGTATTACGAATTCCACGACGTAGACATTGATCGCTACACCATTGACGGCAGGTACCGGCAAGTGATGCTTTCCGCGCGCGAAATTGCGCCGGATAAGCTGACGCTGGCCGGCGAGGACCCCACTTGGGTCAACCAACGGCTCAAGTTCACCCACGGCTACGGGCTGACGCTCAGTCCGGTGAACGAGATCAGCCCGGAAGGACTACCGAACCTGTTCGTAAAGAACCTGCCGCCGGTAAGCGACCCGCCGCTTCCAAACTTGGAGGTCACTCAACCGGAGATCTATTTTGGGGAAAAGACCACCGACTGGGTTATTGTTAACACTGAGGAGCCAGAGCTGGACTACGCGTCCGAAACGGAGATCAAGTACACCCACTACCAGGGCACCGGCGGCATTCAGTTGGACTCCCTGTTCAAGCGGAGCATTTTCGCGTGGCAGATGACCGACCCCAATATCGTCCTGACTGCGCTCAAACCCGAGAGTCAGATCCTGTACTACCGCAGCGTCCAAGAACGGGTGCAGCACATCGCACCCTTCCTCATGCTGGACGGCGACCCCTACGTGGTGGTACACAACGGACGGATGCTCTACGTCCAAGATGCCTACACCTCCTCCGACCGCTATCCCTACTCGGAGCTGTATGAGGGGGAATTCAACTACCTCCGCAACAGTGTGAAGGCGGTGGTTGATGCTTATCAGGGCACGGTGGAGTTCTACATTTCCGACCCAAGCGACCCGATTATCACAACCTACTCCCGCATCTACCTCAGTTTGTTCAAGTCCCTAGACGAAATGTCTCCGGATCTCCGCAGGCACCTTCGCTATCCGGAGGACATGTTCAACGTGCAGGCGAACATGTACCAGACCTATCACATGCAGGACCCGCAGGTCTTCTACAACAAAGAGGACGCTTTCGCCCGGCCCCTGGAGATCTACCTGGATTCTGAAAAGCCCATGGACGCGTACTACGTGATCATGAAGCTGCCCAAACACGATGACCCCGAGTTCATCCTCATGTTGCCGTTCACACCCGTTAACAAGAACAACGCCAATGCATGGCTGGCGGGACGGTCGGACGGCGCAAACTACGGTAAACTATTGGCGTTCATTTTCCCCAAGGAGCGGTTAATCTATGGCCCACGGCAGATCGAGGCCCGGATTGATCAGGACCCGGTGATCTCACAGCAGTTCGCGCTGTGGAATCAGAGCGGGGCGAGCGTCATCCGGGGCAACCTGCTGCTGGTGCCGATAGGCGAGTCTTACCTGTACGTTGAACCGATCTATCTTCAATCGCGGGAGAGCCAGTTACCGGAACTGGCGCGCGTGGTAGTGGTGGTGGGCAACCGCATTGCCATGGAGCCAACCTTGGAGCACAGCCTCAACGCGGTGTACGGACAGCAGGTGATGGTACCACCGCCTACCCGAAGCGACACGCCTCTGCCGCCCGCAGGGGCAGGGCCGGCGCCAACCACGCCCAGCACGCCATCGACCGCGCCGACGCCCACGAGCAGCAGCGACGTGGCGGTGCTGGCCCGTCAAGCCCAGGAACAATACGACCGAGCGCAGGAACTGCAAAAGCAGGGCGACTGGGCTGGCTACGGCGTCGTCATCCAACAGTTAGAGCAGACACTGAATCGCATAGTAGAACTGTCTAACTAATCGGGGCAGAAGGAGCAGACGCTATGAGCACATGGTTGGAACGGGAAAGCGCAGTTTTTATGACAACCGGCGGCCGCCGGTTGAAGGCGGCCATCGTCAAGGGATCCGGTGCGCGGGTTTGGGACGACAACGGCAAGGAATACCTGGACTTCATTGCAGGATGGGCCGTCACCAACCTGGGTCACTGCCATCCCGCCATCACCGAGGCAATCACGCAGCAGGCGCAGACGCTGCTCATCACGTCCAATGACCTGTACACCACACCGCAGGTGGAACTGGCGGAAGCGCTGGTAGCCAACAGTTGCATTGACCGAGTGTTCTTCGGCAACAGCGGTGCCGAGGTCAACGACGGGGCAGTGAAGCTGGTCCGCAAGTGGGGCAAACTCAACCGCAACGGCGCGTACGAGATCATCACCGCACTGCACTCATTCCACGGCCGCACGTTCGCAATGGTGGCGGCCACCGGCAAACCGGAGGGCCGCGCGCCCTACGAACCGGTGCCGGAGGGGTTCATCAACGTGGAGTTCGATGACATTGCCGCCATCAAGGCAGCCACCAACGACAGGACCGTGGCCGTAATGCTGGAGCCGGTGCAGGGCGAGGGCGGCGTAAACGTGCCCAGCGACGACTATCTGCGCGAGGTGCGCGCATGGTGCGATGAGCAGAACCTGCTGCTGATCTTCGATGAAGTGCAGACCGGATTCGGACGGACCGGCACCCTGTGGGGCTATCAGCATTGGGGCGTCGAGCCCGACGTGATGACCTTGGCAAAAGGCCTGGGCGGCGGCGCTCCCATCGGCGCGCTCACCGCCAAGTCCCGGGCGGCCGTGTTCACCCCCGGCGACCACGGCACCACCTTCGGCGGCAACCCGCTGGTATGCGCCGCAGCACTTGCATCATTCCAGTACATCCTGGAGCACAAGGTGGCGGACCACAGCGCGCGGGTGGGCGCGTACCTAATGGAGAAACTGCACGGGCTCCAGGCGGAGCACCCCGCGCTGATCAGAGAAGTGCGGGGGCGCGGCCTGCTAGTGGCTCTGGAGTTCACCGAGAACTGCGCCATGGACGTGGTGACACGCAGTATGCAGGGCGGACTGCTGCTTAACCCGGTCTCGGACAACGCCATCCGCTTCATGCCGCCGTTGATTATCACCGAGTCCGACGTGGACGAGGCGGTCAGCATCATCAACGAGGCGCTGCGGGCCCGGCAAGCGGCAGGAGCGTAGCGAGCTGAGCAGTGCTCCTGGTCCTGATGAACCGCAAAGGTCATTCATCAGGACCAGCGCATTCCGAATGCTGCTGAAAAACGCCGCGCGGCCATCAGATGCCTAGCATCTCCACCGGCACAACGTCGCTTTTTTACCAGGAGAGCGGTAGCGGTGATCCTGTGCTGTTTTTACCGGGGTTGGGCGCCGACCACACGGCTTGGGGGCTCCAAATAGCCACCCTGCAACGCGGTTTTCGCTGCATCGCGGTGGACAATCGTGACTGCGGTAGGTCGGATAAAGCGTCCGCCCCGTACTCTATTCGAGACATGGCGGCCGACACCGTGGGCCTCATGGATGCGCTGGGCATCGAGCGGGCGCACGTGGTGGGGTGGTCGATGGGTGGGGCCATCGCACAGGAGCTCACGCTGGCGCGGCCGGAGCGGGTGCGGAGCCTGGCCCTCGTGGCCAGCTACCATGAGAGCGACCCCCGGGCCGTAGCGCGATCGGCGCTGGCGGTGCAGATCCGCAGCGAACTAGGGCACGAGGCCTTTCTACGGTTTGCCCAAATCTCGATCTTCACCTATCGGGCGTACCAACGCGAAGGCTACATCGAAGGCATCCTGAAGCACGGGCTGGAGTATCCGTATACTCAGAGCGTGGAAGCCTACGCCCGGCAAGCCAGCGCAACGGTGCAACATGAAAGCCGAGGCCGGCTAGGAGCGATTGCCGTGCCCACGCTGGTGCTGGTGGGTGACGAGGATATTTTGACGCCGCTGGAACGGTTTGCGCGCCCAATGGCCACGGAGATTCCGAACGCACACCTAGAGGTTATCGCCGAGGTTGGGCATGCGCTACTGTGGGAGCAGCCACAAGCGACTACGATGGCATTGGAGGCGTGGCTGAGGAGTCGGGGGTAAGCTACCCGCCGGGGCGTAGCTTTTGAGCGCGTTCGTTGCCCGACGGCTCAACCATGGCCGAGCCGTCGGGGAAGAGAACGGTGAGCACCCGCCGCTTGCCGCCATCGACGCGCAACCCTTTCTTGGCCGTGGCGTTATCACTATCGGTGTCTATACCTGTCATCCGTGCTACCAACGCTTTCTCAAAACCTGATTTATACTAGATCAATACAGGAACGAGTATCGTCTCGAATCGTCTTGAAACGTTTTGAAAGGAACAAGCGTGTCGGAAAAGGTTGTACTGGCGTATAGCGGAGGTCTGGACACCTCCGTCATCATCAAATGGCTACAGGAGAACGGCGGCTACGACGTCATTGCGCTGACCATTGACCTGGGCAACCAGCCCGCGCTCCAGGAGATCCAGGAGCGCGCGTTGCAGATCGGCGCGGTGAAGGCGCGGGTGGAGGACGCCCGCAGCCTCTTCGTAGAGCGGTTCGTATGGCCGGCGCTGAAGGCCAACGCGGTCTACGAAGGGCAGTATCCCCTGGCGACCGCGCTGGGACGGCCGCTCATCGCTAAGCTGCTGGTGGACGTGGCGCGCGAGGAGGGCGCGGCGGCGGTGGCCCATGGCTGCACCGGCAAGGGGAATGACCAAGTTCGCTTCGACGTATCGGTGGGCGCGCTGGCTCCCGATCTCAAGGTGTTGGCCCCGGTACGGGAGTGGGAGTTGAAGACTCGGGACGCGGAGATTGAGTACGCGCAGGAGCGGAACATCCCGGTGCCGGTGACCAAGAAGAGCCCCTTCTCAGTGGACGAGAACCTATGGGGCCGGAGCATCGAGGCCGGCGTGCTGGAAGACCCCTGGGCTGAGCCGCCGGAAGAAGTCTATTTCTGGACCAAGCCCCCACACGCTGCGCCGAACCAGCCAGCCTACGTGGAGATCGAGTTCGTGCGGGGCGTGCCGGTGGCACTGGATAGCGAGCGGCTGGACGGAGTGGCGCTCATTGAGCGGCTTACCAAGCTAGCCGGCGCCCACGGCGTGGGCCGCATCGACCACGTGGAGAATCGGCTGGTGGGCATCAAGTCTCGAGAGATCTACGAGGCGCCGGCCGCCATAGTGCTGATCCAAGCGCACAAGGCGCTGGAACAGATGACCCTCACTAAAGACCAAGTGCGGCTGAAAGAGAAGCTGGCGCCGGAGTACGCCGACCTCATCTACAACGGACTGTGGTTCACTGCGCACCACCAGGACATGGCGGCGTACGTGACGAGCACCCAGCGCCACGTGTCGGGCACGGTGCGGGTGCGTCTGCACAAGGGCGTGGCAACGGTGGTGGGCCGGAAGTCGGACGAGTCGCTGTACCGGCTGGACCTGGCCACCTACGACACCGGCGACATCTACGACCAGAAGGCGGCTATCGGCTTCATCCACGTGTGGGGTCTGCCGGTGCGGGTACAGGCGCAAACGCAGTTGCTCAATCAGCCGGGCGGGCTATTGAGCTTGACGGAACCTGAGAGCTAGGGCAGGAAGACATGAAACGAAACCTTATGCTGATAGTGTGGGCGGTTGTAGCTGTCCTCACCGTAGCGTGTTCAGGAGGCGCACCCGTGGCACAAGATCGAGACAACCAACAACCCAGCACCGCCGTTGTTACCACACCGTCCGGCCTACAGTACGAGGACTTGGTGGTGGGCGCCGGCGAAAGCCCCAAGCCGGGCCGTCCGGTGAGCGTACACTACACCGGCTGGCTAACCGACGGGAAGAAATTCGATAGCTCGAAAGACCGGGGAGAGCCTTTCCAGTTCGTGCTAGGCGCAGGGATGGTCATCAAAGGCTGGGACGAGGGTGTGGCAACGATGAAGGTGGGTGGCAAGCGTAAGCTCATCATCCCAGCCAACTTGGGATACGGCGAGCGCGGCGCGGGCGGGGTTATCCCACCGAACGCGACGCTAGTCTTCGAAGTGGAACTGCTGGCCGTGACGCAATAGGAAACGAGGAGCAGATGACCACAAAACCCTGGGCCGGACGGTTTGAGAAGGCCACCGACAAGCTAGTGGAGGCCTTCACCGCGTCCATTCAGACCGACCAGCGGATGGCCCGCCACGACATCGTGGGCTCGATTGCCCACGTGCGGATGCTGGGCCGCCAGGGGATTATCACCACCGCGGAGCAGGAGGCGATTGCCCAGGGGCTGCGGGCGATATGGCGAGATTTGCAGTCGGGGGCACGGGAGCTTTCGGCGGAGTACGAAGACGTCCACATGAACGTCGAGACACTGCTGAGCGACCGGGTAGGCGCAGTCGGGGGAAAGCTGCACACCGCCCGCTCCCGCAACGACCAGGTGGCGCTGGACGCTCGCCTCTATGCCCGAGAGCTGATAGCGGACACGGTAGCGGCGGTATGCGGCCTGCAAGCTGTGCTGGCGGAACTGGCGGAACGGCATTCCGAGACCATCTTTCCAGGCTACACCCACCTGCAACGCGCCCAGCCGGTGGTGTTGGGGCATCACTTCCTGGCGTACTTCGAGATGCTGGAACGAGACCAGGGACGCCTGCGGGACTGCTACGCACGGGCTAACGTGTTGCCCTTAGGTTCCGGGGCGCTGGCAGGAGTGCCCTACCCCATCGACCGGGAGAGCGTGGCGCGGGAGCTGGGCTTCGCCGCCGTAACCGCCAACAGCCTGGACGCAGTATCCGACCGGGACTTCATGCTGGAGTACGAGGCGGCCGCCAGCATCTGCATGATGCACCTCTCGCGGCTGGCGGAGGAGACCGTGCTGTGGTCGAGCCAGGAGTTCGGGCTCATTGAACTGGACGACGGGTTTGCCACAGGCAGCAGCATGATGCCGCAGAAGAAGAACCCAGACGTGGCGGAGCTCGTGCGAGGGAAGACCGGGCAAGTCTACGGGAACCTGCTGGCGCTGCTAACCACCATGAAGGGGCTGCCCCTCTCGTATAATCGTGACCTCCAGGAGGACAAGCCCGGCTTCTTCCAGACCGGCGACACGCTGGTAGCAGCGCTGCAGGTGTTCGCCCCAATGCTGGCCAGCATGCGGGTGAAGCCGGAGATGGCACGGCTGGCAGCCGAGGGCGGCTACTCGCTGGCGACGGACCTGGCGGACTATTTGGCGGAGCGCGGCCTGCCGTTCCGAGAAGCGCACCACTGTGTGGGCGCGCTGGTAAGCTATGCCGTGCAGCAGGGGAAAACCTTCGGAGAGCTGACGTTGGAGGAGTTCCAGCGGTGCTCACCGCAGTTCGGGCCGGACGCGCTGGAGATCAGCACGGCGCGGTCACTCGCAGCACGATCTGCCACCGGCGGCACCGCGCCGCAGACGGTGTCGCGGGCGGCAGCGGCGGCGCAGGAGCGGCTGAGCGCACAGACTCCGCTATCGGCCCCGGTCCTTGACCCTGAGACATTCGGAACGTAGCGAGCACTATGAGCACACTCTACGTGGAGATTGCGCCGTCAATCCTGTCGGCGGACTTCGCCCGGCTAGGCGATCAGGTGCAGGAAGCGGAAGCGGCGGGGGCAGACCTTCTGCACATCGACGTGATGGACGGGCAGTTCGTGCCGCCCATCACCTTCGGCGCCCTGGTGGTGGCGGCGATCCGGCCGCTGGTGAAGCTCCCACTGGACATCCACATGATGGTGGTAGCGCCGGAGCGCATGGTGCCAGAGTTTGCCAAAGCCGGAGCGGACTACATTACGGTGCACGTGGAAGCCACCACGCACTTGCACCAGACGCTCCAGTCCATCCGCACCCAGGGCGCCAAACCAGGCGCAGCGCTCAATCCGGCCACGCCGCTCTCGGCGCTGGAGGAGGTGCTGGGGGAGCTGGACCTAGTGAACCTCATGACGGTGAACCCCGGTTACGCCGCACAGCAGTTCATCCCTGCAATGCTGCCCAAGATCGGCCGCTTACGGGAGATGATTGACGCCAGCGGGCGGGCAATCAGGCTGGAAGTGGACGGCGGGATGAACCCAGAGACAGCGCCCGACGCGGTAGCCGCGGGGGCCGATCTGCTGGTTGCGGGATCGGCGGTGTTCAACAGTCACGGTTGCGTGGCCGATAATCTGGCTGCGCTGCGGAGTGCCACAAAAACTAAAAGGCGAGGTTAAACCTCGCCCCAGTTTCCACAACCGTGTAGGGAATTAGGCCGCAGCCCGGTTGGCCTTGCCATGGGTACGTACACACCGGGTGCAGGCATTGAACCGTTTGGCCACACCGCTAATGAGCAGCGTGACTTTATGGGTATTAGGTTTCCACATCCGATTAGTGCGGCGTTTCGAGTGGCTCACATTGTGCCCAAATTGAGGGCCCTTGCCACAAATCTCACATTTCCCAGCCACTGGCTACCTCGTTGTGCACGGTCGTTGTGCGCAGATTACCCTATTCAATAGAACAAACGCTATACTAATACAGCAGGCGAGGTTCTGGCAAGAGTTGGCACGCAAAAGGAACCCCACGCAACAGTACTAGCCCTGTCCACCGCTCTCTTATTACATGGCTTAGGACAAGTTTTTTCATTTACTCCAGCGGGTTAAATGGTCTTTTTCAGCGCTATGAAGTACACTCCCGCAACGTGAACCAGCGCTGCAAGGAGATAGCCTTCCCGATGACAAAGCGCAAGACAGACGAGACATTCGTATGACAGCTAATCGGCAGAGCTATGACGGCGTGGCGTTCCGGGAGATGATGCGCCAGGCGCATCTCTGGCTGGAGAAGAACGCCGCCGCGGTCAACACGCTCAACGTGTTCCCGGTGCCGGACGGCGACACCGGCTCGAACATGTCCATGACGATGCGTTCAGGAATGGAGGCCGCAGACGCCTGCACCGGCACGAGCGCAGGCGAGATGGCGGCGGCGCTGGCCCACGGCTCGCTACTGGGCGCGCGCGGCAATGCCGGCGTCATCCTCTCGCAGATTTTGCGGGGGATAGCGAACGCCCTGTCAGGGAAGCAATACCTCGACGCTCCAGGCCTAGCGGAAGCGCTGGAACAGGCGTCCGCCACGGCGTACAAGGCAATGGCGCACCCGGTGGAAGGCACCATCCTCTCGGTGATCCGATGCACGGCCGTGGACGCCCGCAGCATCGAAAATGACGCCGACAATATCCCCGCCCTCTTGGAGCACGCGCTGGACGCGGCGCGGGCCGCGCTGGCGGACACTCCCAACCAGCTCCAGGTGCTGAAGGACGCGGGCGTGGTGGACGCCGGGGGGCAGGGGCTGGTGGTGCTGCTGGAAGGAGCGCTGGCGCACGCTCAGGGCCGGACGCTGGAGACCCCCTATACCTCACTTGGCAGCATTGACTCAGCCTGGCTGGACTCGATGGCCACCGCCCACGGAGAAGGCAGCGAGGAGGCCTGGGGCTATTGCACTCAATTCGTGATCAAAGGCCAAGCACTAGACAAGGCAACCATCGATAGCCAGCTCTGGGAGTTGGGCAAGTCGGTACTAGCGGTGGGAGACGAGGAGATGGTCCACGTCCATGTGCATATGCTTGACCCTGGCGTGGCGCTAAGCCTGGGAACAAGCTTCGGCAGCCTGCACTCCATCAAGATCGATAACATGCAAGAGCAGAGCGAGGCGCTGCACCGAGCGGTCACCGCCACCGCGGCCCCCCAGCAGACCACAACGCCGGTGGTCGCAGTGGCGCAGGGCGAAGGGATAGCCTCGGTTTTCCTCAGTCTGGGCACGGCGGCTATCGTGCCGGGCGGGCAGAGCATGAACCCCAGCACCCAGGAGATAGCCACACAGGTCGACCAGATTCCCGGCGATGCAGTGGCACTGCTACCCAACAACCCCAACGTGGTGGCGGCCTGCGAGCAGGTGGACAAACTGACAACCAAACGCATTGTAGTGGTGCCCAGCAAGACGGTACCCCAAGGGATCGCGGCGTTGCTGGCAATCAATGAACAGCGGGACTTTGACGCCAACGTCCAAGCAATGCAGGACAGCCTGGACACGGTGGCCAGCATCGAAATCACCACGGCAACCCGGGGGGTGGACCTGGAGGGCCACCACATCAACGAGGGCGACAGCCTGGGGTTGCTAGACCGGAAAATCGCCGCGACCGGCTCGAACCCGGAAACGGTTATCGGGCAGGTGCTGGACAAGCTGGCCCCGCCGAGCGGCTGTTTGATCACGGTGTACTACGGCCAGGGGGTCAGCGCGGCAACGGCCGACGAACTGGCCGAGGCCCTGCGCGGCCGCCCGGAGCAACCGGAGGTGGAAGTGGCCTGGGGCGGACAACCGCACTACCCTTATCTACTCTCAGTGGAGGCTTAGCGGCAATCATGAGTGTACGTATTGTTACCGATAGCACCGCAGATCTTCCCCCGGCGCTGGCACAGCAGCTTGAGGTCACGGTAGTGCCGCTGACCGTACACTTCGGGGACGAGGCGTTTCGAGACGGCGTGGACATTAACGCGCCGGAGTTCCTGGAAAGGCTCAAGGCCAGCAAAGCGCTCCCCAGCACGTCGCAGCCAAGCCCCAGCGCTTTCGAGGACGTGTACCGAGCGTTGCTGGAGCAGGGCCACGATATCGTGTCCGTACACATCTCAGGAAAGCTGAGCGGCACGATGAACAGCGCGCTGCTGGCGCAGAGCGAGCTGGGCGAAGAAGGCCGGATCCGCATCATCGACTCGCAGTGGACGTCGATGGCTTTGGGCATGATCGTGACGCGAGCGGCCCACGCCGCCCAGGCAGGCAAACCGGTGGCCGAGGTTGTCCAGGTAGCGGAAGACACCGGTGCCCGCACCCATCTGCTCTTGTTTTGCGACACGTTGGAGTACCTGAAGCGAGGCGGCCGCGTTGGGATGGCCGGGGCGTTCCTGGGCAACCTGCTGAACGTGAAACCCATGCTCACCCTAAAGGACGGCGTAGTGGCGCCCGTGGAGCGGGTGCGCACCCGCACCCGCGCGGTGGAATACCTCTGGAATTGGGCCAGCGCGTTCCCCCAGGTTGAGGAGTATTGCGCACTGCACGTCGCCAGCCCCGAGGACGCGGAATCGCTCCGAGCACGAATCGCCGCGCGTTATCCTGACGCCGCGAACCATGTGGCCGACGTTGGCCCGGTGGTGGCAACCCACGCTGGGCCCGGCGCAGTGGGCATCGCGCTGATTGCATAATCGCACCAATTCCTAGCAACGGAAGACCACTCAACCACTAAGGCGCCGTGTCCTCCACTACCCAAGACCCCCTCCTTCTCCGCCTACAGCAGATCCTCCAGCAGGAGTCTCGCACCGGCTGGCAAAACCAGGCCGTAATCGGAGGGCTGGACCGGTTCCTGGAGCGGTGGTCCAGCAAGGACGGCAAGTTTCCCACCCCGAAACCCAGCTACGACGCGCTCAGCCCCACCGAGCGGAGCCAGTGGGCAAGCGAGCTAACGTCATGGCTCGGCGGCAGCGGATCGTCTCGGAAAGGACCGCTTTCCACGGCAGCCGCAAGCGGGACAACAAAGCAACCGGCACCCCCACCGCAGCCAGCGGTCAAGAGCGCTGCGGCGGCAGGCAAAGCGCAGCGTGCGCGCCTAACCGCAGCGCTGACGCTGATGTCGCCGTTGGCCGCAATGCCTGGGGTGCGCAAGGAGACCGCCGCCCGCCTGGCAAAGCTGGGGGTTACCACTATCAATGACGCGCTGTTCTTTTTCCCAAGACGCCACCTGGACTTCAGCCAGCGGGTACGGGTGGCCGACCTGACGCCCGGCGCAGAGCAGACCATGCTAGGCGTGGTATGGAGCGCCCGCGAGATCACCATGGGGCCACGGCAGCGGGCGGCTGAGATCGTGGTGGGGGACGATTCAGGGAACATCCGCGCGGTGTGGTTCAACCAACCGTACCTGGTGCGGGCGTTCAAAGCGGGAGACCAGGTCATTCTCAGCGGCAAGGTCTCGCTATTCCGAGGGCAGCGGGTGTACCAGTCGCCGGAGTACGAGGTCGCAGACGCTGAGCAGCAGGACCTAGCGCACACGGGACGGCTGGTGCCGGTGTACCCGCTGACCGAGGGCCTCTCCAACCGGATGGCCCGCCGGATCATCAAACCGGCGGTGGACGGGTTTGCAGAGGCACTGGAGGACACGCTGCCAGAGGCGATCCGCAGACGCAACGGCTTCCTGCCACTGATCGAGGCGGTACAAGAGGCGCACTATCCGGCGTCACAGGAGGCGCACGACCGCGCCCGAGAACGGATTGCGTTCGACGAGCTGCTGGGGATCCAGATCCGCGCGCTGCGCAAACGGCTGGAGTGGCAAGCAGACGCGGGCTGCGCTATCCCCCGGGACCCCGCGTTGCTAGAGGGATTCAAGGAATCGCTGCCGTTCCAGTTGACCGGAGCGCAGGAGCGGGTGCTGGACGAGATACTGTCAGACCTGGCGGGCGCCACGCCCATGAGCCGGCTGCTCCAGGGCGATGTGGGCAGCGGCAAAACGGTGATTGCGGCGGCGGCACTGCTGCTGGTGGTCGCCGCGGGGTACCAGGGGGCGTTCATGGCGCCGACGGAGATCCTGGCGGAGCAGCACTACCGCAACCTCACCCGGCTCTTCGGGCAGGAGGAGTTCGAGGCGCTGGAATCGTTGCCGCTGGCTTATCTGGCCAACCCTTCTCACGCCCTGCGCATCGGGTTGCTTACCGGCAGCTCGCCGGCCAAAGAGCGGAGGCGAGTGCTGGACGCCGTGGCGGCGGGCGAATTGGACGTGTTAGTGGGCACTCACGCGCTCATTCAGGAAGGGGTAGAATTCAACAACCTCGGCCTCGCGATCATCGACGAACAGCACCGCTTTGGCGTGGCCCAGCGCGCAACGCTGCGGAAAAAGGGGGGCAAGCCGCATGTGCTGGTGATGACAGCCACCCCGATCCCGCGCACGCTGGCGCTGACACTGTACGGCGACCTGGAAAACTCGGTTATCGACGAGATGCCGCCGGGACGGCAGACCATTGTCACCAAGGTGGTTACGCCCTTGGAACGAGGGCAAGCGTACGGTTTCCTACAGGCGCAGGCCGATGAAGGGCGGCAGGCCTTCATCATCTGCCCGCTGATCGACGCCTCTTCACTCATTGAGGCGCGGGCGGCTACGGACGAGCACCAGCGGCTCGCTCGAGAGGTGTTCCCCAACCTGCGGCTGGGGCTGCTACACGGGCGGATGGCGGCCAAGGAGAAGGACGAGGTGATGCGGCAGTTCCGGGACCGGGAGTTGGATATCCTGGTCGCCACGTCCGTCATCGAGGTGGGGATCGACATTCCCAACGCCACGGTGATGCTCATCGAGGGGGCGGACCGTTTTGGGCTGTCGCAATTGCACCAACTGCGCGGAAGAGTGGGCCGCGGGGCACACCAGAGCTACTGCCTCCTGCTGAGCGAGTTAGCCACGCCGGAAAGCAGCGAACGGCTGGCAATCATCGAGCGGATGCCGGACGGGTTCAAGCTGGCGGAGGAGGACCTGCGCTTGCGAGGGCCGGGGGAGTTCTTTGGCACACGGCAAACCGGACTCCCGGAACTCAAGATGGCACGGCTGGACGACTGGCGACTGCTGGAGTTGGCGCGCACGGAGGCGAGCGGGCTGCTGGCAGAGGACCCGGAGCTGACCGCGCCGGAACACCAAGGCCTAGCGGCAGCGCTGGCCCAGACGCGGCCGCTGGTTGCTACGGATTTGAGCTAACGCTACAGGCTTCCGTAGTATCATATAAATTAGCCCACTCGGCGCTCATCCCACGCAGCAACACGCGTTGGGGAGTGCAGCATCTATTACTCGGAAACCGTCTCTAATTCCGTCGTTGTCGTAAGCAGCGGCCACGGTAGGATGCTTCAACCGGAACCGCCGGACCGGAATTAAAATACCGGCCGGAGCACAAACAGACTCTCTAATCGGAGCGTAAGAGAAGTTGATTCGCCAAGAACTGACCGAACTAGTGGCCGCGGCGGTGCGCCAGGCACAGGCCGTGGGCGCGTTGCCGGAGATGGAACTGCCGAGCAGTCCGCCGGAACATCCGCAGAACCCGGAGCACGGCGACTATGCCAGCAGCCTGCCCCTCAAGCTGGCACGGGGCGCACGCATGAGCCCCATCGCCATTGCCGAGGTGATCCGGGGCAGCATCGCGGCGCATCCTGCAGTGCAGGAGGTGGCCATAGCACCGCCCGGCTTCGTGAACTTCACTCTCAACCAGGAGTGGCTGAGTCAACAGGTTGGGGACATTCTACAGGCGGGCGAACGGTACGGGACCGTGGACGTGGGGCAAGGCCAGAGCATCCAAGTAGAGTTTGTGAGCGCGAACCCCACTGGGCCGCTGCACGTGGGGCACGGCCGCGGCGCAGTGCTGGGCAGCAGCATCGCAAATATTCTGGATGCGGCCGGCTACAAGGTCACGCGTGAATATTATGTCAATGATACCGGCAACCAGATCGCGGTCTTCCAGCAATCCATCTGGGCCCGTTACCTCCAGGCGTTAGGGCAGGACATCCCCTTTCCCGAGAACGGTTACGGCGGCGCCTATCTGGTAGACCTGGCGCAGGAGCTTGCAGCCGAACGGGGCGGAGAGTTCCTGGGGGAGCCGGAAACCGAGAAGCGGGCGGCATTAACTAAGCTGGGGATGGAGCGGATGATCGGGCTCATCCGCCGGGACCTGGAAGACTTAGGTACAACTTTCGACGTGTGGTGCAGCGAAGCCAGCCTGTATCAGGACGGCACTTACCAAAAGTGCATGGAGTTGCTGGCCCGGGGCTCGCACATCGCCGAGCGAGAGGGCGCACGCTGGTTCGTCTCAACGGCACTGGGCGAGGACAAAGACAACGTGCTGGTTCGGACTACCGGGGTGCCCACCTATTTCGCCTCGGACGCGGCGTACCACTACAACAAATTCGTGCAGCGCGGCTTCTCCCGGGTCATCAACATCTGGGGGGCCGACCATCAGGGCCACGTATCGCGGGTGAAGGCCATTGTGGCCGCGTTAGGCGTGAACTCCAGCCGGCTGGAAGTGTTGCTCTCCCAGTTGGTGACGCTACGGCGGGGCGCGGAGATCGTGCGGCTCTCCAAGCGGGCAGGCGACATCATTGCGTTACGAGACGTGCTGGACGAGGTGGGCGCGGACGCGTGCCGCTTCTTCTTCCTCTCGCGTTCCGCGGACAGCCAGATGGACTTCGACCTGGAGCTAGCGAAGAAACAGTCCAGCGAAAATCCGGTGTACTACGTGCAGTACGCCCACGCCCGCATTGCCAGCGTGCTGCGCAATGCACAGGAGCGCGGCATCACATGGGACGAGGGCGAGGTTGTCCTGCTCCGGGACGAGGCTGAGCTCGCGCTGGTGCGGAAGATGCTGCTGCTGCCGGAGCTTGTCGAAACCGCAGCGCTCAACCTCGCCCCGCACTCGCTGCCGCACTTCGCCTTAGAACTAGCCACCGCGTTCCACAACTTCTACGAGCGCTGCCGAATCATCTCGGACACCGAACCGGAAATGACCCGGGCGCGGCTAAAGCTGGCGCAGGCCGCGAAGACCGTGCTGGCCAACACCCTCATCCTGATGGGCATGACGGCCCCGGAGCAGATGTAATGCAACCAGACGCACCTACACAGGAGAGCGGGCCCCTGGGGGCGCCGATCATCTCCTTTCTCCAGTTCTTCATTAAGGACGAGCAGGCCTTCCCCTTCGAGAAGTTCATGGCCCGCATCATGCGAGAAGCACGGGAATACGAGGGCTGCATATGGGCCTACGCCTTCAAGGCAGAGGACATGAGCGCCAACTATATCGTGCTGTCCGGCTGGACCGATGCCAAGACCATGGTGGACTTCGAGGAGGTGCCGCGCCACGTGCGGGCGGCGCGAATGGGGGAGGAGGAGTTCTTCAGCCGGCCAATGGTGATGAAGCGGTACAAGCCATTTGAGGAGTAAAATCCAGACTAACGCAGCGCTCAGGTACTCAGGAGCGGAATGTTGAAAGCGCGCTGAAATGCGCCTCAAGAAACACCATGACGCTTCCCCAGCCAAGGCGGGGGCCCGCGTCGCCCTACAACTAACGCCCAATGTATTGAGCGACTCGCTAGGGCCGGCGCAACGGCACGGCCGCGGGCGAGCGTCGCAACGTGGCTAAGGAGCCGAGATGTCTTGGATGAAGAGGATAGTGGCGCTACTGCTGCTGATCGTAGGGGTGGGGTGGATCGGTCAGGGACTCAACCTGATACCGTTCAGCCCCATGACCAGCTTCATGACCGACAGTTTCATGACCGGACAGCCGGAATGGGCGGTGGCCGGAGCAGTTCTCGTGGCGATGGCCGCAGCCATCGCTCGCACGATGGTATGGCGTCGGCCGGATCGCGGCAAGGAGTAAGGCGGCGCAGCCCGCTCATAAATAAACCGGCGAGGCGTTGCCTTAGGGCAACGCCTCGTAATTTTCTGCCCAGTTTAACGGGGGGTTAATACATCCCAAGCGCTTTACGAGCGTCGTCGCTCATCATGGCGGGAGACCAGGGCGGGTCCAGCACCATGGTGACATCGGCGTCCTTAGCGCCGGTGCCACTAATGACTCGCTCTCGAGACTCGCTCTTGAGCTGCTCGCCAAAGGGACAGCCCGGCGCCGTCATGGTCATGGTAAGGTACACCGTGTCATCTTCGATCTTGAGGTCATAGATCAATCCCAAATCCACCACGTTAACCGGTATTTCCGGGTCATACACATCCCGCATGACGTCCAGCACCATCTCTTCGGTGATCATAGGGGCTCCTCACTTGCGTGTTCGCTTTACTATTATACGACAAAGCTACTCGTAATTTCACGCGCGTTTATCCCGTTGCAAAGGGGCAAGCGCTCCTCTACACTCGCGCGAGGAGGCTGACCATGCCATTCGGTGGACTCATCGACTCGATTGTCGCTATTCCAGAGAAGGTGACAGCAACCCGCCGCAACCATGCCGTGGAGCACGCCGCCGTGGCCGTGCTGCTGGAGCGATCGGGGTTTACCCGCAGCATTGCCGGACGCTCGAACTCGGGCGGGTTCAACATCTTCGGCAACCTGTCTAGCGAGGAGCTGCAGAGCGCAGTGGATGAGGGCCTGACCCGCATGCAGCAGGGCGAGGGCGGCCTGGCCATCTCGCCGTTCTGCGGCACCAATCTGGCGGTCACCGGCATCCTGGCCGCCATTTTCACCACGCTCTTCACCAACAAGCGGGAAGGGAGAATGCAACAGTTTCCCAACATTGTGGTGGGCGGCATCCTGGCCGCAATCCTGGCGCAACCGATAGGAAGGCTGGCGCAACAATACCTGACCACATCTCCAGACGTGGACTCGCTCACGATCAAAGAAATAAAGCCCGCCGGTTGGGGACCGTTCAAGTCGCATCGGGTGGAGACATCCCAGTAGCCTGCCCAAGCCTCGAATGCTCAAGCAGACGGGCCATTCCCCACGTCCATCACATCCCCCACATCCATCACTTGGCTGAGATTGCGCAGAGCTATGAGAATGGTAACAGTCATGAGCGCCATGGACAGCACTACTGCCGGCGTTAGCCACCACAGCCCAAAGAACGCGTAAAGGAAGAAGGCGGGGTAGACGATCAAGTAGGACTTGAACGCCCAGGGTACGGGCGCTTTCTGGTGGTTGCAAAGAAAGAGCAAGAAGTTGAAGAGGATGTACACCAGCGGGTAGAGCACCGCTGCGGACACATGCAGCACGCCGATAGTGGCCAACGCCAGGATGACCAGGGTTTCCCGGACGTGGTCACAGATCTGGTCGAAAAGTGCGCCAAAACGGCTGAGCCGCCCGTAGCTGCGGGCGAGGGCGCCATCCAGACTGTCCAACAACAGCGTTACGATGAAGAGCACAAAGGCTAGTTGAGGCGCCTGCCCCATGATGGCGACGATGATGACTCCGAGCACTATCTGTGTGGCGGAGACTGCGTTGGGCGGGACATGAAGCGCAACCAGCAGCCGGAGGAGCGGACCAACCAGGCGGGCAAAGCCGCTGCGATAGGGCTGCACAAAGCGCCGTTCAAACGTGGAGAAAGAGTCGGCCATGAGGTTATCCGTAAGACCGGGGACTCATTGCTCTAACTGGGGCACTGTGAGAAAACATGCAAGCAATTTCCAAAGAGTACTTCATACCGATGCGTTACGACCGGGGAACGAGCCCCCGAAGCCAAGGGCGGCGGCGGCCCTACCTGCCGCAAGCATGTCCGAGAGCCTGAGGCCCCGCCCCGGCGCGTTGGTCGAAGCTTTCCATTCGAGTATAGCCATACGGTAGCCAATGATCTATCTGCTGATCGGGGATGAGGACTTTCTGGCGCAGGAAGCGCTAAAGCAGCACGTCGATTCCCTAGGGCCGCCGGACCTGGTGAGTCTGAGCACGGTGAAGCTGGAAGGGGCACGGCTATCCTTTGCCGAGCTGCAACAGGCCTGTGACACCGTCCCGTTTCTCTCACCGGTGCGGCTGGTGATAGTCACCGGTCTGCTCACACGCTTCGAGCGGGGCCGGCGCGGCGCGGGCGATAGCGGCGAGGCCGACAATGCGCCGGCGCCCGGACGCGGCAAACGGGGCGCCATGGAGGACGGCTGGGACCGCCTGGCCGAGTATGCTACGCATTTACCCGAAAGCACTCACCTCGTCTTAGTGGACAGCGCAGTGGCCCGCGCCAACCCCATCCGCAGTGCAGTCAGTGCGACAGCAACGGTGCGGGAGTTCGGCAAGCTCCGCGGCCCGGCGCTGGAAGAGTGGGTGGGACAACGGGTGGCGCAGTTGCAATGCTCCATCACCCCTGCCGCATCACGCCGACTGTTGGACCTGGCCGGCAACAACCTCTGGATGCTGTCGAGTGAATTGGAGAAGCTTTCGCTCTACGCCAGTGGTGAAACCATCCGGCCGGAACAGGTGGACGAGCTGGTGCCGCTTGCACGGGAGAGCAACATCTTCGCGTTGGTGGACGCCGTAGCGGCCAAACGTCTCCAGCAAGCGCACCAAGCGCTGCGGCGCCTGCTGATGGATGGCGCGGCTGCGCCCTACGTGCTGTTCATGCTCGCACGGCAGTTCCGCCTGTTGCTGCTAGCAAAGACGCTGGGCGAGCAGAAGATCGGCGGACAGGCGCTGATGAACCGACTGGGCATTCGGTCAGAGTATCCTTTCCGCAAGACGGTGGAGCAGGCACGCGGGTACACTGCACCGGTGTTGGAGGCGACGCTGCGGCGCCTGCTAGAGGCAGACGTGGCAATGAAAACCGGGCGGCATGGCCCCGACCTTGCACTGGAGCTGCTGGTCACTGACCTGTGCCGCGGCGCGGTGCCGGTCTACCAATCGTAGATCACGGGGTTGTAGCAGGCGACCTGGTGCCCGTCCTCGACATCGGCGAGTTGGGGGCGACGGCTCACCCGACACTCAGTGCGAGCCTTGTTGCAACGGGGGATAAACGCGCACTCGTCCGGTAAGTCGATGGGGTTAGGCGGGCTACCACGTATCGATTCTAGGTACGTGTCCGCGCGGTCCAGGCGGGGGAGAGCGTTGAGCAAGGCACGGGTGTAGGGATGTGTGGGCGCTCGGAAGATCTGCTCGGTAGCCCCCTGCTCCACAATGGACCCGGCGTACATCACCGCCACGTGGTCGGCCACCTGAGCAATGACGCCGAGGTCGTGGGTGATGAGCAACACGGCCATCCCGCGCTCTTCCTTGAGCCGCCGCAGTTGATCCAGAATCTGTGCCTGAATCGTCACGTCCAGGGCGGAAGTCGGCTCGTCGGCGATGAGCACGGTAGGATTGAGCGCCGTGGCAATGCCGATCATCACCCGCTGGCACATACCGCCGCTCAGCTGAAACGGATACTGATCCATCACCCGTTCCGGATCGGGCAGGCCAACCTGATGCAGAATCTGCTGCACGGCCTGGCGACTCTCCCGCGCGGAGATAGTAGTGTGGGCGGTAAGCAACTCCGCCACCTGCACGCCTATCGAAAGGATGGGGTTCAGGCCGCCCACGGGGTCCTGGAAGATCATGGAGATCCCTTGCCCCCGTACCGCGCGGAGTTCCTCGGGGGAAAGCGCAAGCAAGTCCCGACCCTGAAAATGAATTGAGCCCTGCACGACTTGGCCTGGGAAGGGAACCAACCGCAGGATGGAGAGGGCGGTAACCGTCTTGCCGCTGCCGCTCTCCCCCACCACGCCCAGCATGCGCCCGGGTTCCAAGTCAAGGTCAACGCCGTTCACGGCCTTGACCACGCCTTCACGGCTGTTGAATTGAGTGTGGAGGTTGCGCACCGTCAACAAGGGATCAGCCATACTGCTATTTTAATGAAAAGGGTGGCAATGCGCCAAATTCGGGAAAACACTCCGGCCCACCGCGTAGAAACAGTTATGGGTCGGCAGCCACGGACCTGAAGGAGATCGCTCAGCGCATCTATAATGGGACAAGTTTCTGGTTAGAGGTGTGGTATGGATTTAAGGCTACAGAGCAAAGTAGCGCTAGTAACCGGCGGCAGCCGGGGCATCGGGCGCGAGATTGCGCTGGGACTGGCTACTGAAGGATGCAGCGTGGCGATAAGCGCCCGCGGCGCCGAGATGCTGGAGCAGACCGCAGGGGAGCTGCGGGCGAAAGGGGTAGAAGTACTGCCGCTGCAAGCGGACGTGACCGATGCCGCGGACATCGAGCGGATGGTGTCCGCGGTGGTGGCGCGCTTCGGGACGGTGCACGTGCTGGTGAACAACGTGGGCGGATCGCGCGGCGGAGCGGAACCGACAGATGAGGAATGGCAGGGAGGGCTGGACCTGAACCTGTTCGCAACGATACGAACGACGCGGTTGGTGCTACCGCACATGCAACGCCAAGACTGGGGACGGATTATCAACGTAGCGTCGATCTACGGACGGGAATGGGGCGGGAATCCCATCTACAACGCCAGCAAAGCCAGCGTGATCAGTTTCTCCAAGACACTGGCACGGCAGCTTGCGCCAACAGGCATCACGGTGAACAGCCTGTGCCCCGGCTCGATTATGTTCCCCGGCGGCGGCTGGGAGCGTCGGGTACAACAGGACCCGGAAGGAATGGCCGACTTCATCCGGCGGGACATGCCCATGGGGCGCTTTGGCAAGGTGGACGAGGTGGGGCCGGTGGCGGTGTTCATGGCCTCGGAACAGGCAAGCCTCCTGACCGGCGCGGCCATCAATGTGGACGGTGGCCAATCACGATCGCTGATCTAGGTTCAGGCGTACTGGGCACACAGCGCGGCGCGCGCCGCCTCCGTGCGCAGCCGCGCCATCTACTAGACTATCGGGGGACGCCTGCAGAAGGCTAAGCTGTCCCGGCCGTCGCTTCGAGCGCCATGCGAACAAAGTCATCCACGGGAACGGCGCGCAGCTCTTCGCCGGAGCGGAGCCGAACGGAGAGCGCGCCGGCCTCGGCCTCGCGGTCGCCGGCAATGAGCATGTAGGGCACCTTCTGCATCTGGGCATCGCGAATCTTGGCCTGCATGCGCTCGCCGCGGGTATCCACCTCGACCCGCAAGTCAACCGCCCGGAGCTTCTCGGCAACCTGCTCGCAGTAGTCGTTGTGACGGTCAGCGATGGGGATGAGGATGGCCTGTACCGGTGCAAGCCAGACGGGGAACGCGCCGGCGTACAGCTCGATGAGGTAGGCCACCATGCGTTCCATGGTGCTGATGACGCCACGGTGGATCATGACTGGGCGGTGCTGCCCGCCGTCCACGCCAATGTACTCCAGGCCGAACTGGCCCGGCAGGTGGAAGTCTAGCTGGATGGTCGACAGGGTCTCCTCCCGGCCCATCGTGTCCCGGATCTCGATGTCCAGCTTGGGGCCGTAGAACGCGGCCTCGCCGGAGGCCTCCGTGAAGGGTAAGCCAAGCTCCTGCATGGCCTCCCGCAGCATACTTTCGCCCAGCGCCCACATTTCGTCGTTATCCACGTACTTTTCCTTGTCCGCGGGGTCTCGCAGGGAGAGGCGGTAGGAGTAGTCAGTGATGCCGAGGCGGGCGTAGGCCTTCTCCACTAGCCGCATCACGCTGGCGAACTCGGACTTGATCTGGTCGGGAGTGCAGAAGATGTGGGCGTCGTTCAGCGTCATGGAGCGCACGCGACTCAGGCCGCCCACCACACCGGAGCGCTCGTAGCGGTACATGGTGCCCAGCTCGGCGATGCGGATGGGCAGCTCACGGTAGCTGTGGAGCCTCGACTGGTAGATCAAGATGTGGTGCGGGCAGTTCATGGGCCGCAGCACCAACTCCTCGTGCTCCAACTCCATGGGAGGAAACATGCTCTGCCGGAAGTGCTCCCAGTGGCCTGAGGTCTTGTAGAGATCGACTTTGCCCAGGGCCGGGGAGTAAACGTGCTGGTACCCGGCGCGGCGCTCCTCAGTGAGAATGTACTCCTCCAGCAGACGGCGGACGATGGCGCCCTTGGGCAGCCACAGCGGCAGACCCTGGCCGACCAGTTGGTGCGAGGTGAAGAGCTCAAGCTCCCGCCCCAAGCGACGGTGGTCACGACGCTGGGCTTCCTCCAGCCTGTGGAGGTAGTCGTCCACCTCCGCCTGGGTTTCGTAGGCGGCGCCGTAGATCCGCTGGAGCATGGGGCGTTTCTCGTCGCCACGCCAGTACGCGCTGGCAACGTTCAGCAACTTGAAGGCCTTCACCTGTCCGGTCGAGGACACGTGGGGGCCGCGGCAGAGGTCGGTAAACTGGTGCTGGCGGTAGATGCGCACTTCGTTATCCGGGATGGCCTCGATGATCTCCAGCTTGTAGGGCTGATCGGCAAAGAGCACTCCGGCCTCTTCTTTGGACACATCCTCATGCCTGAAGGGGTGGTCAGCGGCGATGACCACCCGCATCCGTTCCTCAATGACGGCGAGGTCTTCCGGAGTGAGCGGACGCGGCAGGTCGAAGTCGTAGTAGAACCCGTAGTCGATGGTGGGGCCAATGCCCACCTTCGCGTCCGGGAACATAGAGAGGACCGCCTCCGCCATAATGTGAGCGGCAGAGTGGCGCATCGTCTCCAAAAAATCGTGGGAGTGTTCTTCTTCGAGTAGGGATTCCGCCATGGGTATTGCTCCTTCTCTCCTTCTAGTGATGGGGAGGTCCCAGCCTCACCCTGCTCTCCGGTTCGACAGGCTCTCTAGCAATCCTACGAAGCGGCGGGCCATCGTGTTCAGCGATACTGGGCACAAAAAAACGCCTCCGCCCCTGAGAGGGACGAGAGACGTGCTCCCGCGGTTCCACCCTTGTTGCCCTGCCAATGGCAAGGCCGCTTACTTAGTGGCCGGTAACGGTGTGCCTCCGGGGTCGCCTACTGCCGCGCTGCGGGTTCGGGCCCAGCTCCCAGGTGGTGTACAGCGCCCGGTTACGGGAGGGACTTGCAGCCAGTGACCCCTCTTCTCTGGCGTGACCGACGGCGCTTACATGTCCTGTTCGTCGCTTATTACGATTCTAGTATAGCACGTGGTGGCGGTGGCGCGGCGTCCACCGTCCCACAGGCTCACAGCGAGCGGCGGGCAGGCTCGGGACAGGCAAAGCACGCCATGAGCCAGCGTGGTTACGCGCCCTCCACCACAATTATCTTGCTCTCGGCGCAGCGGTACCGGAGCGCCTTGGGGCCGCGGTATTCCTCGGAGTTCCACCAAGCCTTGGCTTGCTCAACCGAGGGGAACTCCAGCACCACAAAGCGTCCGGGGGTCCAATCGCCCTCCAGGGTTTCGTGCTTGCCGCCGCTGATCACGAAGGTACCGCCGTACTGGGCCACTGTCGGTTCGGCCTGGCGGGCATACTCCTGGAACTCCACCGGGTTCTTTACATCCACGTCTGCTACGATATAAGCGGCCATGGCGCCCTCCTTTGGTGTCTTTGCGATGTCATGAATGTTATGAATGGAAAGCGGTGTGCCGTCCTCGCGTAACCCAATGTAAATAGCGGGCCGGCGCTGATAGCGATGAATCGTTCGCCCCTTAGTGGAGATGGCTAGGCAACCGCTAAGGGATCCTTAGAAATTTGGTCACGTAGTCCACATCCGACGTCGGGACCAGTAAACCCATCTGCGAAAGCGCTTCGCTGAACCGGCTGTTGTCGTATACGCTGGCATCAGTGAGGTACGGCTCCACTGAATCCATGGACTGGGCTAGAAATTTCAACTCCATGTCGTTTTCCTGGTCTGCCGTTGCCTGTAATCTTGCTTTCCAGTCGCTCAATGGAACACGATCCGTCACATAGCCGCTGCTCTGCATATAAGCAAAGACGTGGTCGGCAGGAACAGGATTCTGTTGAACCACGTTGTAAACCTTGCCAAAATGCGCCGAATCGTCGGAGATCTTCGCGATAGCCTCGACCAAGAAGTCGACGGGGGTCATTTCGAATAGCCAATCCGGCGCCAGGGGAGCCCACCCCGAGCGCACGCAGGCTTTGATTATCAAGGTCTGGAAGTCATTGGGATTGACCACGCCCGTACCGGTATGGTGGCCTATATTACCGGGCCTGAATATGCAGACCGGCAGTCCTCGAGCCATGGCGGACCACACCAGACGTTCCGCAACCCATTTGGCCTGATTGTAGCCTCCCTCCATCCTATCGATGAAGTCATCTATTTGGTCGTTTTCCAAGTAGGGAGCAGCGTCGCCGCCTGGGAAGATGCCGTTGGAGGAGATGTACTGGATTGGTTTCGTTTTGGCGCTGCAAGCGAATTTGATCACTTCCAACGTCCCATCCACGGTGTGGGGCTTGACCGTAGCATAGGGATACACGTAGTTGACGGAGGCCGCGCAGTGAAAGATGAAATCGACTTCTTCCGCAAGTCGCTGATACTCGTCCTGTGCTAACCCTAGATGGGGCTGGGTAAGATCCCCGGTAACGGGGACGATTCGATCTTCAAGGGATTGACTGGCCAGCCCGTAAAACTTCAAAGTCCCTAATACTCGGTTGATTGGCCGGTCTTGTCCAGAAGTTCGATCCCTCACCACACAATAAAACCGGGTATCTTGGCCCGTGGTACGCAGCAGTTCGTCAAGTAAAAAAGCCCCCAAAAAGCCAGTTGCCCCGGTGACTAGAACCGCAGACGCTTCGCTCAAACGTGTAGTTCCTATTTTGGCCCGAGGAGAAATCTCCGCGTCCAGCTTTGCGTCGTCCGCCAGCGAAACTCTCGATTCCATATACGACCCGCTATCTTCCAGGTATGCTGCCAGTTCGTTTATAGTTGGGCAATCGTAAATCTCGGTGCCACGAAGCTCAATCCCAAATGTCTGCTCAATACTCAAGGTAAGACTCAGGCCCGTCAGAGAATGGCCCCCATGATCAAAGAAGTTCCAATCGTCGTCCAAAGCATCGCTGTCAACATCCAGCGCCTCGCCCCATAGCTCTCGCAGAGCCCAACGGCGCTCTGCTGCCGTCGCAGACTTTGTGAGCTGCGGCCGCTCCTTGGCAATGGGCCTCGCTTCGCGTAGGCGGGGCAGGGCTTTGCGATCTAGTTTACCCGTCTGTTGGTTTATCGGGAGCGCTTCGACTTCCATGAAACGGCTAGGCACCATGTAGTGTGGCAGATACCGCTCTAATAAGTTCCGAAGATCCCTGCTCGTCCCGCTCCTGGCGTCGACCTGCCATGTTGCTCTCGGTCCCCGAACAACGTACGCCACGAGCCGCTTGTTGGTATCGTCTTCGGCCTCTGCTACTACCACCGCGTCTAGCACATCACAGTGCTTCCGGAGCATTTCCTCGACGGCGCCGAAGTAAACGCTGTACCCCCTGATCTTGACCATTGAATCGTCCCGGCCAATGATTGTTGTCATCCCCTGCGCATCAATCTCGGCTAGGTCGCCCGTCGCGTAATACCGCTCGCCATTCCTGTAAACGAATCTCTGGGAATCCAGATCGGGCCGTTTTAGATATCCCCGGGCGAGTCCGCAACCACCAATAAATAGCTCACCGACTCCGTTTGAGTTGAGAACTGACTCTCCCTCGGGGAGCACTCGAACCGTTACTCCGTCCATCGGTAAACCTACTGGACACACGTCGCTTTCGTCTAAGCGCAAATCTGTTAAGTCAATGGTACAAACATCGTGGGTTTCACTAATGCTGTAGGTATTGAACACACGAGTAGCATTGGGGAAGACGTCTAACGCCTGCCGCAAAAGGCTGGTTGGCACTACCTCTCCATTCAGCCAAACCACTCGCAAACTAGCCAGCTGGGCCCGTAGGACGTCATGGTCCGCCGAATTCAAAATGCCCTGTAATAGCGATGGAGTAAACAAAATCTCAGAAATCCGATGCGCTGAGATGAATGCTGTAAGAGCCCGTGGTAGGAAAATAATAGTATCGGGGATTACGTATACTGTTCCCCCCTTCAACAGTGGACGAAGGAACTCCCAGGTGAAGAAGATGTTGCAGGCAACCCTATCCCCGGCAATGTACGAGCTAAACTCGTATCTAGCAAAGTAAGATGAAATGAGGGAGCCGCTGGTCTGCATAACTCCCTTTGGATCTCCGGTAGTACCAGAGGTGTAAGGAAGGAACGCTATATTACCGCTGGCGACGCGCGGAGCATGGATTGCTGCATTGAAGCTTGTCCAGGATTGATCGCTGTCAATGCTCAATATATGCGTCCCAGCGAATTGACTCAGTCTGGACAGGTGTTGTGCCTTGGTGATCACTACCTTGGGCTGCGATTCAGTGACGATGGCACGTAGCAAATGGTCGGGGGAATCGAGCGCCATCGGCATAAATGCTGCGCCGGCCTTCAGAGTCCCTAAGCTCGCAATGATGTACTCCGAGCACGTCTCCATTAGAATACCGACCGGGTCGTCAGGTAAGACACCGTGGTATTGAAGATAGGCTCCTAGTGAATCCGTTGCCTGGTCCAGTTGAGAATAAGATATTTGTTCCTGGACGGACACTATTGCTATGGCATCTGGGGTATCTACCGCCTGAGTCTTGAAAAGATCAGGTAAGCTACTCGCTATGGAATTCATTGCCCACTCTCAACTCAATCTAGATAGATAGCACCTAGATTGGAAATAGTCTTGCAAATATTCTTCCATTGGGCATATATTGTTGAGCGTTGAGCAATGAGTAAGCTAAGGCCCAAGGCCATACTCATTTTTCCGCCGACCGAAATCTGGTCAGTCCAATGGGGATACTATGCAGTTTGATTCGCTGGATTTTTATAAAGAGCACGCTCAAAGGTACTCGCAGCTATCCCACGAGTACACTCACTCAGTATACACGGCCTCTTCTCACGCTGCTCTGAACGGCGATATGGATCTACTGAATCGAGTTACCGCGCTAGTGCCTGGCAAGCGCGGGCTGGACGCAGGGTGCGGGGCCGGCGCTCGGGACGTATATTTGCTGCACACTTGGGGGTATGACGTTTACGGGATTGATGCGGTGGAGGAGAACATCAGCGTGGGGAAAAAACTGCACCCGGAAATCGCAGACAATCTTCGCGTCGCTAATCTGCGGGACCCCATACCGTTTGATAACGCTTCCTTTGATCTCGTTTTATGTAATGCAGTGATACAACATTTGCCTCCTGAAACGACCGAAACCACAACGATCCCAGAGTTGGCCAGAGTCCTGGCTCCCAATGGAATCCTACAACTAATGTTCAAGATCGGCTCCGGAGTGGTGACAGTCAGCGATAAAGCCTACGCAGCAGACAGCGTGGATAGTGTGGATAGATCGTTTCAGCTTTACGATGAGCACAGGTTGTTGAGCATATTAGAGGACTGTGGCTGCACTCTGGTAGAAGCGGTTGGAAGCGAGGACTTAGGGGGAATGCTTTATTTCAGCGACCCCAAACCCATGCGCTATTGTGTTTTTTGGGTAAAGAAAAATTAGGCGCATCCGGTTCACAAGAGTAACGGTCTAACATCCACGGTCGCGGCGGCTTTCCGGATGTCGCTTATCGGCAACTCCGCCATTCCCATCACCCCGCATTTGAGCCCGGCGTAAGCGCTGGCGAAGCGGGCACAGCTTTCCAACGGCCATCCTGCTCGAAGCCCGTATATGATTCCGGCAGAAAAAGCGGCACCGGCTCCATAGCCATCTATGACTTCTAGTTTTGGCGGCCGGATACTAAATGCCTGCCGGCCCTGGGCAACAACGCAGCCTTCCGCTCCCAAAGTTATCAACGCGGTGCCCACACCCTGGTTAATCAACCACCGGGCCACATCAACTGGGTCTCCCGACGCTCCTGGTTCGTCCATGGATACCTGGCAAATGCCGGTATATCGGAGCAAATCTGGCAGTGCCGGATTAGTATCGTATTGCGCCTCTACGTTGAGAAAAATCGGTATGGCCTGGGAGGCCGCGATTTCCATTGCTGCTAATACACTTGGACCATCGTACCAATCCACGTATAACATCCCTGCTCCGGACAACTGGGCGGGAGTCGGCGCAGTCAACGCTGCCACAACGGCAGGATCCCGTCGTTGGAAATACGTCCGGGCGCCACTGGCATCCACGATTCCGACCTCCAGCGGTGTCGTTAACCCTTCACTGACTCGTTGCTCGACACCTACGCCCCATGCCTTTAGGTGCTCTACCACCTTCTCCCCGTGGTAGTCATTTCCCACCGGAGAGGAGATAAGGCTAGCCGGCACCCCCCATTTATTCAGAATGGCTGCGACGATTGCGGCATCGTCTCCCACGGTATCAACCGTGTCCGAGACGAAAGCGCCACCATTCTTGGACGGCAGGTGTTCCACCATCAAGAGCAAGCAGTACGTCAGAAACCCGAAGCACACTACATTCCCAGTCAGGGTGTGGACTTGGTCTTGGCTATGGTCGGCCACTAACGAATTGTCGGGCATACGCTGACAAACGTCTCCTATATTGAATGCCAAGGGCAGGGCTCAGGGGCGTGAATCACAACACGGATTAAACGAGGAGCAGTGTGCGGAAATAGTAGCGCCGGTAGAGACAGAATGTCTACGGCAGATGGGGTGGTCTTTTTTCAACCCACAGTCCCCAGATGAGCCCACTGGACCTGTGGCAAGCGGCAAGACCTCCATATATTTGAGCTGCACACATAGCAATATGGTTGGTCAGTGTGCTAGAGCGCCGAGATAGCGGGCTTTAGTTAGGTAACTTGGGTAGCGCTGGGGGAAGTCCTCGGCGTTAACCCGCAAGAATGACCACGACCAGTATCAGGTCCAACAGTGCAGTGAGTCCAAACGCGAGCGCTATCTGAACCCGTACCAAGGGCGTCTCGGCGGTGCCCAGGAAAAACGCGCCCACATTCGCGAGCATGAACAGTCCCCATGTCAGGGCGCTGGCGCCCGCCACTGAGTCGGCGGCCAGCAGGACCCGGAGTTGTTCCGCTGTCGCCGTCGGGAGGATCACCGCGGGCAGCCAGCCCATCAGGCTGCGGAGGCGGCCACGGGCAACTAGTTTGCGGTACACGCGGTTTGTAGTGATTTTAGACATGGATAACGCTCCGGTACTGTGGGGGAGTGTACTTTTTAGAGAGGGGTGCACCAGCCGAGTGCGGAGATAGGGGCGGTTTCGGGGAGAAACGCCTGAGTGCTATTGAGCGAATCGGAACCGCACGATAAGCAGCCTGTATCGGGCTGTAGAAGTGGCCTTAAGTTGGTGGACAGGATGAGTTCGCTCAAGAGCGGTCTCCCCCTGCGGTCCGGCAGAGTCTGTCTCTCCTTTCGAGTTGCCGGCTACCGCGACTGCACCGCGCCGACCGGCCGCCGAAGTCTCCCCGACGCGGTGCGTCAGATCGGGGGCCAACGGCCAATTTCGTGCCGCGAATCTCCTGCGGCGCAGACTCCTAGAACTGGCTGAACTCAGTCTGCGTTATTGGCTCCGGCGCGCTATCGAGGGCGCTGAACAGCTCTTCTATCGTGCGCACGATCACGACGAGGTTGCGCTCCTTCTCCGACATGAAGCCTTCCGCGGCCATGTGGTCGAGCAGGTCCCGCAGGAGTTCCCAATAACCGTCGACGTCGATAACGACAACCGGCTTGTCGTGGAGCCCGACCTTCTTCAAGGTCAACACCTCGAAGAATTCATCAAGAGTGCCCATGCCGCCGGTGAACATCAAGAACCCGTCGGAGAGCTCGAACATCTTCTGTTTTCGCTGGTGCATGCTGTCGGTTATCACGGAATCGAGCCGATCATTTAGAATGCTCGTATCGGTGTGCAGTGGCTTAGCAAACACGAAGCTGAGGGGGATCACACCGACCGCCCGCCCGCCTTCCGCCAGCACCGCATCGGCCAACACCGCCATCAGGCCAGTACCGCCGCCGCCATAGACTAGCGTAATGTCGCGCTGCGCCATGGCCTCGCCGAGGCTGCGCGCAGCCTCGGCATGGCGCGCGTTGCGACCCTCCTCGGAGCCGCAATAGACGCAGAGAGCTGTGATTGTCGCCAATGCATGCCTCCTGACTGAGCGCAACGATGAACCGCCCGTGACAGGTGACTAGTACACTCGTGGAAAACTCCCACGAACCCCGGCCACCAGACGCAGCGCATCACTACGGCACCTTGTCCGTCATGGCCTCCCATTCCCGGAAAATATCATCTGCCGCCGGCAACGGCAGACGTGTCAAGGCAGCTGCGTGCTTTGGACGCCTATGGAATCTGGTCATAGATCCATGCGCCATCGAAGCCGATCCGGGCTGCATCTTCCCGAGTGTTAGCGAAATAGACACGCTCCAGACGAGCCCAGTAGATTGCCGACAGACACATCGAACAAGGTTCGCAACTAGTATAAATCTCGTGCCCTAAGAGATGGAAGGTGCCGAGGACGCCATGAGCCACCGCGGTTACGCGCCCTCCACCACGATCATCTTGCTCTCGGCGTGTTGGTGCCGGAGCGCTTTGGGACCGCGGTACTCCTCGGAGTTCCACCAAGCCTTGGCCTGCTCAACCGAGGGGAACTCCAACACCACGAAGCGTCCGGGGGTCCAATCGCCCTCCAGCGTCTCGTGCTTGCCGCCGCGGACCAAGTAGGTACCGCCGTACTGAGCCGCCGTTGGTCCGGCCTGGCGGGCATACTCCTGGTACTCCACCGGGTTCTTCACATCCACGTCTACGATGACGTAAGCGGCCATAGCGCTCTCCTCTGCGGTGTTTCGATAACCAAAAGCGGGCATAAAAATGGTGGGCGATACTGGGTTCGAACCAGTGACCTCAGCGATGTCAACGCTGCGCTCTAACCAGCTGAGCTAACCGCCCACGTGCACGTGCAGTGTAGTGAAATGGTAGCAAGGCGAGGAGGCTCAGTCAAGGACGGGGTGGGGGCGCCAATGACTCCTAGCAAAATAAACCAGCCGTGAACGAGCAATCCACCAAATCGGCACGTTTGACGGGGCTATACCCCCTCCATACAATAGCAGCACTACTATTCCGCGCTGAGGCTGGGGCATGGCAGACGACATCATTGTGTATTCCGGCATCCATTGTGCACCCTGTGAGGCCGTGAAGGCGTTGCTGAAGGAGAAGGGGTTCTCCTATACGGAGAAGAACATCAACAAGGATAAGGCGGCCCGTCAGGAACTCCGCGATATGGGCATGGTAAGCATCCCAGTCACGGTGATTGGTGACCACCGGATCCAGGGCTTCGAGAAGGAACAGATCGAAGTTGCCCTTGGCCTCCGGCAGCCAGCTTAGCTAGCCAAACCACACCAACGGCCGTCCCATCGCTTCCCAGCAACCGCGTCACTGATTCCCTTCAACCACACGAGACAGCACACGAGACAGGCACGAAACACCCGTTGCCGCGGACAACACATTTCCGGCTTTACTGATACTATGACCATAGCTATAGTTGGCAGCGCATAATGCAGCCACGCGGCAGTTCACAAATAGGGGGACCAGAGCGGTTATGGCGGAGCGGAAACCACGAACAGTAGGTGAATTAAGAGCATCCGGCTACAAGGTGCTCAGCGTGAAGGCTGAGTTGCGGAAGAACCTGATTGCGAAGATCCGCAGGGAAGAAGTGGTCTTCCCTGAGGTGATGGGGTTCGAAGAAACGGTGATCCCCCAAATTGAGAACGCCATTCTCTCCGGACAAGACCTCATTCTCCTGGGCGAACGTGGACAGGCCAAGAGCCGGATCATCCGTTCACTGGTCAACCTGCTGGATGAAGAGATGCCGGTGCTCGCAGGCTGCGAGACCAATGACGATCCCTTCAACCCTATCAGCCGGGCCGGGAAAACGCTCATTGAGGAGCAAGGCGATAAAGCCCCTATTGCCTGGCTGCCCCGGGACCAGCGGTATGGCGAGAAGCTGGCGACCCCCGATATCACTATTGCCGACCTCATCGGCGAAGTCGACCCGATTAAGGTGGCCGAGGGTCGCTACCTATCTGACGAACACACCATTCACTACGGACTCATCCCCCGCACCAACCGGGGCATTTTCTGCATCAACGAGTTGCCGGACCTGGCAGAGCGTATCCAAGTCGGCCTGTTGAACATCCTGGAAGAGCGGGACGTGCAGATCCGGGGTTACCGCATCCGCCTGCCGCTAGACATCTTCCTAGCGGCCTCGGCCAACCCGGAGGACTACACCAACCGCGGGCGGATCATCACCCCGCTCAAAGACCGCTGCGGCTCCGAAATCCGAACCCACTATCCCAAGACGCCGGCGCTAGAAATGGAGATCGTGGACCAGGAGCGGAACCAGTTCGAGGACGAAGGCATGAACACCGCAGTGCCGGACTTCATGCGGGAAGTAATCGCAGAGATTACGCACCTGGCGCGGCGCAGCCCGGACATCAACCAGCGGTCCGGTGTGAGCGTACGTATCTCCATCGCCAACTACGAGAACCTGATCAGCAACGCGATGAAGCGGTCGATCCGCCTGGGTGAGGACGACGTCTCTCCCCGGATAAGCGATTTGCCCAGCATTATCGCCTCCACCGCGGGGAAGATAGAGCTGGAGAGCGCGGACGAGGGCCGTGAGGAGAACGTCATCGACAAGCTGGCGCAGGCGGCGGTGCTGAATGTGTTCAACCGCTACTTCACGCTCCAAGAGATGGAGCCTATCATCGCCCGCTTCGATCAGGGGTTCTCCATCGAGGTATCGGAGACCACCCCTAGCAGTGACTACCTAAAGATGGCCGAACAAGTGCCCGAACTGCAGGAGCAGGCGCAGAAGGCCGCAGGAATCAAGAGCCCTGCAGCGGTGGCCTCCGGCGTGGAGTTCATTCTGGAAGGGCTGCATCTCCACCGCAAGCTAAATAAAGACAAGATCACAGGAAAGGCACAGTACCGAGGGTACCATGCTTTCCTATAGGTATTCCCAGTGGGGCGAGGCTGAGGAAGGGCTACAGCTCGACCATGAAGACGTCATGGCCGAGCTGTCCGATCATCTGATGTCCCAGGGAGACGTACAGTCCGCACTGCGGATGATGATGCAGCGCGGGATGCGTAACCACCCCATGATGGGACTTCAGGAGATGCTGCAGCGCTTGCGGAACA
Organism: Dehalococcoidia bacterium; assembly: GCA_965261835.1. Classification (GTDB taxonomy): domain Bacteria; phylum Chloroflexota; class Dehalococcoidia; order SHYD01; family SHYD01. Next base: position 2,046,665 of record OZ253478.1, read on the forward strand.
AGCGCCAGGAAACCCTGGATAAGTACAACCTCAACTCCACTATGGACAACATCCAGCACGCGCTGGAGGACATTGTGCAGACGGAGCGTACGGGCATCCAGCGCCGTCTGGACGAGGCCCGGGAACGCGCCGAGGCAGCCACGCCGCCAGAGCAGGGCCCCGATGGCGGCCTGAACGACGGAGACGAGCAGCTCGACCAAGAGGCCGCAGAACGGCTCCAGCAATTCCTCAAGGATCTGGCTAAAGAAAAGCAGGAGTTCCTGGACAACTTACCCCCGGAAACGGGTAACGCCTTGACTGCGCTATCCGAGTACGAGTTCCTGGACAACGAGGCGAAACAGAAGTACGACGACCTGATGGAGCAGCTACGGGAGCAGGTCTCTCAAAGCATGCTCCAGCAGATGGCACAGGGCATGCAGCAAAGCGACCCGGAGCACAACCAGCGGATGAAGGAGATGCTCGAAGACCTGAACCAGCTCCTTCAGGACAAGCTCGATGGCACGGATACTCCGGAAAGCTTCCAGGAGTTCATGGACAAGTGGCAGCAGCAGATGGGCAGCAACGCCTCGGACTCCATGGATGCCATGCTCCAAAACATCCGGGACCGCATGCAGCAGATGCAGAGCCTCATGGATTCGCTCTCACAGGCACAGCGGGATGAGATGGACAACCTCATGCAGAACGTCATGGGAGACATGGAGCTGCAGGACGAGATGTCCAAGCTCTCCCAGGCGCTCTCCCAGATGTTCCCTCAGGACCAAGGGCAGCGCTACCCGTTCCGCGGCAACGAGCCGGTGGACTTGCAGCAGGCTATGCAGCTGTTAGAACAGCTCGGCGATATGGAGCAGCTTGAGAAAGCGCTCCGGCGGGCACAATATGGCGACGGGGCAGATCAGTTGGACACCGACGCGGTGCGGAAGCTGCTAGGGGACGAGGAAGCGGACAGCCTAGAGGCACAAAAGAACCTCGCGAAGTTGCTGGAGGAAGCGGGCTACATCCGGCGTGACGGCGACCGCCTAGAGCTCACGCCAAAAGGGATGCGGCTCATTGGGCAAAAGGCCCTGCGGGACATCTTTGACCGTCTAAAGTACGACCGTTTAGGCAACCACGACACCAAGCGTCAGGGTGCCGGCCTCGAACAGATGGAAGAGGCCAAGCGGTACGAATACGGCGACCCCTTCTATTTAGACCTGCGCACCACCGTACTGAACGCGGTAGAGCGCAACGGCCCGCAGGTGCCGGTGAGCCTCCAAGCCAACGACTTCGAGGTCTTCCGCACCGAGCGCCAGACCCAAAGCTCCACGGTGCTGATGCTGGACCTAAGCTGGTCCATGGCCCGGCGGGGCAGCTTCTTTGCCGCCAAGAAAGTGATTCTGGCGCTCCATAATCTGATCAAATCGCAGTACCCTCGAGACTCCATCTACATTGTGGGATTCTCCACTTATGCCCGTGAACTAAAACCAGACCAGTTGCCCTACATCACGTGGGATCAGTCGGAACCGTACACCAACATGCAGCAGGGGTTGATAATCTCGCAGAAACTGCTGGAGCGCCATAAGGCCGGCACCAAGCAGATCCTCATGATTTCAGACGGAGAACCCACGGCGCACATCGAGCGGGGGCAGATCTTCTTGGGCTACCCGCCGAGCCCCCGCACGATCACCGAGACGCTGCGGGAGGTACGCCGCTGCACCAGAGACGGCATTGTGATCAACGTGTTCATGCTGGACAAGAGCTACTACCTCAAGGAGTTCGTGGACCAGCTGACCAAGATAAACCGCGGCCGGGCGTTCTACACCTCGCCCGATACGCTGGGGCAGTACGTGATGGTGGACTATCTCACCGGTAAGAAGCGGCGGATCGCATAAGGCAGAGCGATGACTAAAAGAGGCGGGGCTGATGCCCCGCCTCTTTTGTTGATGCCTCACAGGTAGCGCGTGACCCCATCCAAAGCCGCTCTCCCGTCTTTACCGTTCCGGCGGCTTCCAGTAGTATGGGGCTACTATCATCAAGAGGTGCGCTATGGCAGAACAAGCCCCATCATTACGGGCCGACGGCGTGGTGGCCGAACTAAAGAAGTGCGGCGTAACCCACGTGGTTTGGCTGCCCGACACTGAGTCCAAGTATATGTACGACGCGATCCAAGAGGAGCCAGACCTGAACCTGGTGCCTATTTGCCGAGAAGGCGAGGGTCCAGCTATTGCCCTAGGGCTAATGATGGGCGGCAAGAATCCGGTGGTGCTCATCCAGAACACCGGGTTCTTTGAGTCGGGCGACGCAATTCGCGGCATCTGCCTCGATTTCAGCCTGCCGCTGCTGCTCATGATCGGCTACCGGGGCTATGAAGGCGAGAACGGGGAGATGATCGACTCGGCCGGGACCTTCACCGAGCCCATCCTCAAGACCTGGGGGATCCCCTACCACCTAGTGGACGACGACAGTCACACGTCGCGCATATCCCAGGCCTATCAAGAGGCACAGCAGGGCAACCACCCGGTAGCCATTCTAATTGGAAGGGAGTACGAATAGCCATGATGGACGGCGTAGCGGCATTAAAACTCTTGGCCCAACGGCGCACGGATCAGGTAATGATCACCCACATGACCGCCAACTACGACTGGTCACGCAATGCGGAACACCAAGAGCTTGACCTACACCTGGGCGGCGCCATGGGCAAGGCGTCATCTCTTGGCCTGGGCGTGGCGCTAGCACGGCCCGACGCGAACGTGTGGGTGCTGGACGGCGACGGCTCGCTGCTAATGAACCTGGGCAGCCTGGTGACCGTGGGGAACATGCGGCCCAAGAACCTGGTGCACTTCCTCTATGAGAATGACGCGTATGACACTACGGGCGGCCAACCCATCCCCAATGCGGGACGCACCGACTTCGCGGCCATGGCCAAGGCCGCAGGTTATGAACGGACGTACACCTTCGAAGCCATCGAAGACTTAGAAGCACGGTTAGACGAGGTGCTTTCCGGCCCCAACCCGACCTTCGTTGCTCTCAAAGTCGGGTCATTGGGGCCGCGGCCGGCGTCTGGCACGGCAAAAGGCACCGATTCCTTCGCCCGTATCAAAGCACTGCTGGCGGCGCGGCCCACCACCGGCAACTGATGAGCATGGACGGACCCGACGCGCTGCGGGCGCTGTCGCAACGGCGCACCAACCAGGTCGTCTTCACCACTATGTCCACTATCGCCGATTGGTCCGCGGTGTCGACTCGGCCGGACCTCGACGTTGCCGTGATCCGGCCGATGTCAAAAAACTCCTCCATGGGCTTGGGCGTGGCGCTGGCCCGGCCCGACGTAGGCGTGTGGGTGCTGGACGGCGACGGCTCGCTGCTGATGAACCTGGGCAGCCTGGTCACTATCGCGAACCTGCAGCCCAAGAACCTCACGCTGGTGGTGTACCAGAACGGCACGTACGACACCACTGGCAACCAGCCGATACCGGGCGGCGGATCGCTGGACATCGCGGCCATGGCCCGGGCGTGCGGCTGGCCGGCCACGGTCAGCTTCGACAACCCCGATGCGCTGGAGGCAGGCTTGGACGCCGCGCTGGCGGGCCCACTCCCGCTGCTGTTGGCGCTCAAGATCGCCTCTGCGCCACGCCGTCCCTTCCCGGAGCTGACGCTTACCCCGGAGTACGCACGGCGGGTGTGGCGGTACTTAGATGCACATCCCGCGCCCTCGGCATGACCACATCCCCAACCACCGGCTACCCAACGCCCGAGTTTCTGGAGGCCCTGGAGGCGAACGCAGTGCGCTTTGCCCGCAGCGCAGGCGCAATCATACTGCAGCACTTCCAAACCAACGTCAGCGTTGAGTATAAGTCCCGCGGCAACCGAGACCCGGTCACCGCGGCGGACAACGCCTCGGAGGAGTACCTGCAGCACGCGATCCACGAGGCCTACCCCAGCCACAGCGTGCTGGGGGAAGAGGGCCACGACATCATCGGCGAGAACGCCGACTTCCTGTGGGCCCTGGACCCGCTGGACGGAACGGTGAACTTCCTTAACGGGCTGCCCTTCTTTGCCGTATCGATTGGCGTGCTATTCCGCGGCGAACCGGTAGCGGCAGCAGTGTACGTGCCGACTAGCAGCGTGCTGACTGAGGGGGTGTTCCACGCTCGGCTAGGGGGCGAGGCCTTCTTTGAGGAGCGGCGGCTGGCGGTGTGCGACAACCCCTTGCCGGAAGGCGCACAGCTCTCGAGCCTGCCCGGACACTACTGGGGGCAGATGCGTTTCAGCGGCGAGCTGCGCCGCTCGCTGGGAGAAGTCCGCACACTGGGAAGCATTGCCGTGGAGTTGGCGCTGACGGCTTCCGGCACTATGCAATACGCCGTGTTCAATGCCCCTAAGATTTGGGACGTGGCCGGCGGCGTGCTGCTGGTCAAGTGCGCGGGCGGATTGGCGCTGTCGCAGTCGCGGCGGGGGCAACCGTGGCTACCGCTCCCGAAATTCGAGCCGATGGCGGGCGCGCAGGACGCGCTGGACGGCTATCGCCGCTGGTCACAGACAGTGATTGCGGGCAACCCCGAGATCGCATGGGCGCTGGCGGAGCACATGTACCGCCCGTCACACCCGTTGCAGCCAGTGCGAGAGCTGGTGCGGAAAGTGAAGCAACTTCCGCTGTGGCGGTAAGGCTTTCACGCTGGGGCCCACCTGACAGACAGCCAAAGTAGCCCCAATAGCTCAGCGGCAGAGCGGTCGGCTCATAACCGATTGGTCACTGGTTCGAATCCAGTTGGGCCCACCAAAACAGTTGTTCGTGCTACTGGCTTGAGCAGCAGTTCTATTGCTTAATTTTACCCCGGTCCTGTCTCAGATATAGCGTATGGCGTGAGTTGTAGGATTAGGCCCCGCGTCAAATGCGAAGGGAATCAAGAGTTCGCCAACGTTACTATCAGCACTCATAAAGCCAATTTGGACTTCCGTCTTACCGCAGAACCAAGGGAAACGGAACCCGTTAACTTGAGTTGCGGGAAGGGATGGTTGTTCATAAGTCAGCGGCACTGAGATATTGTGGCGAATACACCGTCGGCCCATCCGCAACCAGCCCAAAGCGTGAGCGAGGGAACAAACCGTGCTCGCGAGCGGCTGAGAACAATTCCCGAAGCGTCCCCACAAAACTCTCCTCGGTACTCCGGTAGAACGTCAACTGTTGGAACTCGCGATAGTCCAGAAGTAGACAAGGGATATTAGTCTCTTCAGAAACGGAGAGGACTAGTCGACTACAGGTAGACCGTTCCGGATCAAACAGCTCCTTGACGATGACGAGGCCGAAGACCTCCCGGCCGGACTTGGAAATATCCCAGCGTTGCCCATCCGTGATGATCTCGATGGATCTGCCAGATCGGAGGTGGTTGATGGATCCCTTCAGTTGGGCGGCCGCCTTCTTGACATGCCCGGCGGTAGTGGCCTTCTTGCGATCAATGGTACGACTAAGGGTCGCCTCGGTAATCGGGCTGTCCTTGGCCTGAATCAGTAGCACAGTTTTCTCAGTGGCCACAAGTACGTCCACGAACTCTCGCCCCTCGTTTGCTCGCACTGGATTCCGGTAGACTTGGGAACCACTAAACGCCCGATGCAGACCCATCTCAATGTCACGTTCATTGAATTCGCCAGGAGGCTGGCTCTGTGGGTACAAATTATCGGCAAGCTGCGTCTCAAGCAGGTCGATTTTGAGGGCGGCATTGTCGTCGGCTGTTGAGCGAGCGCCAAACCAAAACATCATGTCATCGTGGAATTGACGAGCTTTCTCCAGCGTAACTGGCACTAATCGGATCGAGTTCGCGAAAGATCGCAAGCGGGCGGCATCGGGGTTCTCAGCACGGAAGCCGTTCAACTCTCGAATGTGTTCGTCAAAGAAGAGCATATCGAAGGAGTCCGACGATAGCACCTGAAGGATTTCGCGGGATTCCTCCTCGTCGAAAAGCGGTGTATAGATGATGAGCGGTTCATCGTCGTCATCGAAGAAAGCTGAAATTAAACCGTGGGTCTGCACATCTCCAGCGCGCAGAGGGACCAAGTAAAAGCGGAATGACTTTCGCAACTGGGCTGTTGCAGCGAATTCCCTCAAGGTTTTCACGATGAGAATCATTCGAGAGGACCCTGCGTATCGCATCGGCAGTAGACCGACCGGTAAGTCGACAAGTGTCTGTAGGATCTCTGGATAAGTGACAGACTCGACCAAACGCAGATAGGCCTGTAATTTAGGAGCATCGCCTGCGGGGACGAAAGTGCAACAAGGGATGTCGTCCCTGCCAGCAGCGACCCGCATGATAGCCCCTGCGCGCGAGATAACAGGGGGCACGTCTCGGATTTCCCAATCCAACTTCTGCAACTCGTGCAGGCCGTGGACGGCCCGTTCGGTCAACCCAACGCCCACCAAAGGAGGTTTCCCTAGAATCTCAAGATACAATATCAGTTCAGGATCGCGAGTTTGCCAATCCCCCTGAGAGTAGCGGACCTGGGTGTAGTCGTTCTCACTGGCATAGTTGAAGCATTCAGAGTGAATTGGAGTCATCAACTTCGTTCATCCTCCCACATAAACCACTCCAGCCCCCTGCAAAAGCACTCACCATGCAGGTTGATTTGGCGGTTGTAGTAGCGCATTGGTAGCTCGGCTTGTCCTCATTATAGTCTTTGGAAGTCAGCATCTATAGATAGTGCCGCCCCCGGGTCCAGTGTCCGCTTCGCTTGGCGGTACGTGTACCGGCCCGACACCGAGCGGCCAGCGGGGCGTATCTTTGTGCTCACAAAGTTGCGCTGATGGGCTAGGCCTCGGCCATTCACCGCTGTGCCAACCCAGCAGCAGATCCCCGACGAGCCACCCGAAGAGGCATATCAGGTCAACGGCGGTGCTAGCGAGGCCAGCCATGCACTTGGCTGCTTAAACGATGCTCCAGGTTGACAGCAGAGCCAGCCTATCAAAGTATATTCCTTATATCTGGATTTCCCACCGAAAAGTTCGCAATACGGTACACTTAGGCCCACCAACGAGGATTCGAACCGCATCCCCTAGAGCAGCGCCATCGTTGTTCGTGTTCGATTCACGTGCCAAGGACGATAGTGTAGAGCGCCATTAGGTGATCTTGGTGCGGAAGATCACTTCTGACTACGTGCTGGCTTCAACCCTACCAGCCACGAGTACCTGAGTTTTCCGTTGCTATTTCGTCGCACCCATGAAGGTTCTTGATTTTATCCAGTTTGGTGGGGGCTATTCCGCACCAAGAAGCGCATATAAAGCGATAACCCGCCGCACCTGCTACATGGGCGGCCAGGGTACCCCGCGGCGGGGTCCAGGGTGAGGGAACTCACCCAGCTCTAGGAATGCCTCTAAGCGACGGCACAGGATGCTGATCTCGTGCGGAACCAGGAGCTCACTGAGCGCGGAGTAAGGGTCGGCGCTGCGCTGCAAGGCCTCCAACAACCGCTGCATATCGGCCTGCAAGGCCGGGGACACCGGCTGACCGCTGAAGTCCCAGATAACGGTTCGCAGCTTGTAGTCCACGTTAAAAGTTAGGCCATGGTCGATGCCCCAGATGCGGTCTTCAGGGTCAAGCAAGCAATGCGCGCCCTTGCGGTCGGCATTGTTGGCGAACACGTCGAAGGCGGCCATGGGCTTGAGATCGTCTGAGCGGTCCTCACGCAAGGTGAAGTAGTTCCGCTTGGGCTGGGCGTCAATGAAGAGCTGGGCGGTCCCTACGCCATACGGGCCATCCCGGATGACCGTGGGCGGGACCAGATGCCAGCCGATGGCCTCACTCACCACGTAGGCGGCGAACTCCCGGCGATACAGCGTGCCGTCCGGGAAGTCGTAGAGGGGGGCCTCGCCGCGCCGGGGTTTGTACACCGCGAGGCCGCGCACGCCATCGCCGGCGTCCAGCTCCACCAGGAAGGTGTAATTCGATCCCCATGGAAGCAGATCGCACTTGGTGATGTCTGCGCGCGCCAGGAGATCGAGGATGTCGGGACGGTGGGGCCACCAAAAGGACGGAGGAGCGGCCGGCTCCTCCCCATCAGCGGACCGGCGCTCTACTGGTTCGGACGTCATGGCAACACATCACTGCGGCGGACCGGAGGCCGAGGGGTGATGGCCGTTGGAGCGGACGCAGACATGCCCTGCGGGATCGATGGGGCCGTTGCAGAGGGGGCAGAGCGGCCGGCCGGATGCGACCACTGCGGCAATACGTACACTGAGCGCCTTCATCTGCTCCCGACTAGCCCAGAACTGGAGCGTTGCCGCCTCTTTCCCCGGTTCCGGTTGCCCTTGAGCTACCACCACTAGCATGTCCCTGCCTTCGTCATGGGCCAAGCCCAAACGGCCCAGGTGAAAGTCCGCGGTGGGTAGGCCGCCGGGTTCACTGGGGGAGGTGGGAGAAGGATCAGGGCTTTCGTCTCCCAGGTTAACCAGGAGCTCCGTGATGCCCTCCCTCAGGGCCTGGAGTTGCTCTTTTTCCAGCCACACCCGAACCCAACTCTCCGCATCACCGGCCGCTAAGTAGAAGGTGCGCTTCCCGGGTTCGCCCCGGGACACTGCGGTCACCGCTATGGTGTTCTCGTAGGTATACTGCTCTGCCACGACTTCATTGTCGCCTATGAATCCCTTTAGATCAATTGGCACGGAGGGTAATTAGTTGATAGTGTTAGCGCATCTTGCAAGAGTCCTACTTTGCCTCTTCAGGAAGTCTGGATGACGCTTTGGAGATAGACGTTACCTTTACCCCCAACGAGCTGGGCAAGACCAGCAGGGAAGGCCGCGTGGTGGTAGTCATCGACGTGGTGCGGGCGGCAACCACAATGTGCACCGGCCTGGCCAACGGCGCGGCCGCCTTCCTGCCGGTGCGGTCGGTCACCGCGGCGCGGCGGCGGGCGCAGGCCATCCCCGAGGGCCAGCGGTTGCTGGGGGGCGAGCGGGGTGGAGTGCCGCCTGCGGGCTTCGATCTGGGCAACTCGCCCTTAGACTACACACCGGAGCGGGTTGCGGGACAACAGATCGTCTTCACCACTACCAACGGCACGGCAACCCTGGCAGCAGCTGGGGGTGCGCTGGCGGTGTACACGGGCGCACTGGTCAACCTGGAAGCAGTAGCGCAGCGGCTCATACAACTCAACGCGCCGGTAACGCTGGCGGCCGCCGGCGCCAACGGCCGTCCGGTGCTGGATGACTTGGGCTGTGCCGGGATGATCATCCAGCGGCTCCAGGCGTTGGGGGTAGCAGTGGCCCTATCGGACGGCGCGCAGGTAGCCCTAACAGTGGCGCGGCGCTATGAGAGCCGTACGCTGGAGCTGCTGCGGGAGTCCTTCTCCGGCCGGGCGCTGCTGGATGTGGGTCTGGGCGACGATCTACACCATTGCGCGCAACTCAGTGTGCTGGACATGCTGCCACGGCTGGAAGGGGAGCGCGTGGTGGCGTAGACGGTATCGCTCCGAGGACTGCGCGCACGGTCCGCAAGACACTCGTGGGAACGGTACGAGACGGCGCCTAGCTTGACACTCTCAGGGGCAGAGCGTACCATCACCTCGTTCATTTGACCTGCGACAGCCCGCATTCCCTACCGAGGAGATACCGTGACCAGCACTACCGCCACGCGTGAAATCATCCGTATCCCCGGCGTTTCTCACGGCCAGACGCCTATTCCCATCGCCGTGAAGGTGGGCAACCTGTTGACCAGCTCCGGGATCGAACCGGTGAACGGGGACACCGGCAAGATCGAAAGAGACCCGGAGGACCAGGCCAAGTGGACCTTCGCCAACATGATGACCATCCTGGAACAAGCGGGAGGCACGCTGGACAACATCGGCCTGCTGACGGTCTACCTCCAGGACATGCAGTACTATCCGTACTTTGAGCGGCAGTGGCTGGCCCATTTCCCAGACGCCAAGAACCGTCCGGCCTGCCGCGTGATGGTGGTGGCCGACCCGCCGGTGCTGTACGTGCAGGTGCAGATCATCGCCCTCCTGTAAACCTGTAGGTAGGATTGTAAGACATGAAAGAACAACTCACCATTCTGGGCATCCCCGGCAGCCTGCGCCGCAACTCCTTCAACCACGGCGCGCTGCGGGCGGCTCAGCAACAGACGCCCGAAGGGATGCGGCTGGACATCTACGAGCTGACCGACATCCCGCTGTTCAACGCGGATGTAGAGGTCTCGGACTTTCCGGCCACAGCCCGCGACCTGCAGGAACGGATCCGCGCGGCTGACGGACTGCTCATTGTGACGCCGGAGTACCTGCACTCCATCCCCGGTGTGCTGAAGAACGCCATCGACTGGGCCTCGCGCGGGGGCGAGAACTCGCCGCTGCGGGGGAAACCGGTGGCGATGTTCGGCGCGGCAGTGGGCGAAAGCGGCACTCGCTTCGCACAGTCCCACCTGCGCCTGGTGTGTATGGGCACCGAGATGATTGCCATGAACCAACCCGAGGTGTACATCACCAATGCCCGGGAGAAGTTCGACGAGCAGGGCAACCTGCTGGACGAGGCAACGCACAAGACCATCGGCGGCCTGCTGGATAACTTCGCCCGGTGGATCAGGCGACTCCAACCGTAGCTGCTCAGCCCAAACCGTTTCGTTGCGCTTGAACCAGCAACCACTGGCGCCTTAGACGCGCGTCGAACCCCTACCGCACTGACAACCCTAACTGCTTGGAGGAACCATGGCCCGGATACTCAACGAACGCGAAATCCAACCCATCTTGCACGACCCGACCTTCATGGACCTGGCCATCGATGCGTTGGAGGCGGCGCTCATCGAGTTTTCCAACGGGCAAACGCAGCAGCACCCTTGGACCAACTTCAGTTGGTTCAAAGAAGAGGCGCTGCTGCGCACTTGGTTCTCCAGCTCCCCCACACTGGGTGGCGCGCTGCGAATGTCCTCCGGCCTGCCTGGCACCCCCGCGACCGACACCAAGTCTGTGCTCCTTTTCAGCCCCGACACGGGCAAGCTCGATGCGATCATCCCTGACGAGGAGTTCAACTACATTCGCACCGGCGCCCCCGCGGGGGTGGCCTGCCGCTACTTAGCGGCGCCGGAGACCTCCGTAGCCGGAATGCTGGGCAGCGGCAAGCAGGCACGGGGACAGATCTACGCGATGCAACGCGGGCTACCCAACCTAGAGGAAGTGCGAGTATACAGCCCGACGCCGGAGAAGCGTGAGGGCTTTGCCAAGGAGATGAGCGCCCGGCTGGGCCTCACGGTGCGGGCAGTGAACACACCACAAGAGGCGGTGCAGGGGCTGTCCGTAGTAAACCTCTCCACCAACAGCCGCTCCCCGGTGCTGGAGACAAGCTGGTTGCAGCCCGGTGCGCTGGTAATCTCCATTGCACCGCACCAGCTGCCACGAGACCTTATCGTCGGCGCACGGGTGGTGCTGGTTTCTCGTGACGAATTGCTCCACGGCCCGTTCCGGCGTGAGCCGTTCCTTACCATGATCGACGAAGGGGCGTGGTCTATCGACCAGGTGGTGGGGGAACTGGGCGAGGTGGCGGCAGGCAAGGCGACGGCACGGGTCAGGCCAGAGGACATCGTGCTGGTAGAGGCGCCGGGAATGGCCGTATGGGACCTCGCCACCGCACGGGCGGTCTTTCAATGGGCCGAGGAGCGGAACATCGGGTCCGAGTTCAATCTGTCGGCGACCTAGAAAGTCTGAGTGCGGCAGGGGCTAGTTTTTTTCTTACTTATGTAACTTAATTGACGCTCTACTCCAGCATCGCTTCAGTTGATCTCACCATAGTGCCGTGCTACTATGCCGCAAGGAGGCGAACCCCATTTGTCTAGAAACGTAACTACAGGTATTGGCATTGGCTTGCTCGTGGGTTTCTTCAGCGGGATAACGGGCGTCGGCGGTGGCGCAGTCTTGGTCAGCCTGATGGTGAGCATGATGGGGCTCGCGCAACACACAGCGCACGGTACCTCCCTCGCCGTCATTGTATCGGTCGCAATGGTGGGCGCCATAGGTTACGCGCTACCGTTCCTATTGGGCATACCCAGTCAGTTTACCTACGACCCGCAGTTAGCGCTTTCTCTGATCCCGCCGCTTGCTATCGCCTCCATATTCGGCGTCATCCTTGGCGCTAAAATAATGACGGCATTACCTGCCCCGCAGCTACGGCGCATCTTCGGCATCTTCTTATTTTTCGTATCGTTCTCGATGCTCACTAGAGGCGTACTGGCCATCGGCGCTCCGCTAGACAGCATGCAGGACTGGCCGTGGCTCGCGTGGCCGGGATTAGGCCTGATCGCAGGGATTTTTTCGGGCATATTGGGCATTGGCGGCGCCATGGTAATGGTACCGGTGATGACCCTCGGCGCCGGCATCCCGCAGCACATGACCCAGGGCATCACACTGGCGGTCATCACCATCACCACACTGACCGGCGCGATCACGCACTATCGGCTTGGCAACGTGGACCTAGCTGCCACCCGTGCCATAGCCCCGGCCGCGGTGGTAGCCGTCATGTGCTCCAGCCTCTTGGCCACCCAGATCGACGCGTTCTGGCTCACGAAGATATTCGGGCTGGCAATGGCCTACTTTGGCTATCAATTCACGTTCACTAAACCCCGTCCGCGTGCTGCCCCCAGCGTGGAACAGGACAGTCCATCCACGAGCAGCACATAACATCCCCCGGTACGGAAGGAGGCTCACCCTGTCAGTCCTGAGCGACCTCTGCCAACAGATGCTCACCTGTCAAGAGTGCGGCCTCAGCAAGGGCCGCACACGAGTGGTCCCAGGCGAGGGCCCGGAACACGCCGAGATCATGTTCATTGGCGAGGGGCCCGGCTTTCAAGAGGACCGCCAAGGGCGTCCATTTGTTGGCCCTGCGGGGCAGCTTTTGGAAGATCTCCTGAGCAAGATAGGTCTCACACGAGACCAAGTCTATATTTGCAACGTTATCAAATGTCGACCGCCCAACAACCGCGACCCAATGTCCACGGAAATCGAAGCCTGCAAGCACTGGCTGGACGAACAGATCCGCTTGGTTAACCCCAAGGCCGTGGTTACCCTGGGGCGGTTTTCGATGAGCCGCTGGTTTCCCGGGCAGAGCATCAGCCGTATCCACGGACGCCCAATAAAGCGTGACGGCATGTTGATCTTTCCGATGTATCATCCCGCAGCGGCCCTCCACCAGCAGAACTTACGCGCCACTCTTGAGGAGGATATGAAGAAACTCCCTGAATACTTGGAGGCACTGAAGCGCGAGCAGACCCCTGCCCAGCCTCAAGCCCCACAAAGCGAACCTGAACCCCAACAGTTGAGCCTTTTCTAGCTATGCCCGCTCCTAAACTGCGTATCATCCCCTTGGGTGGCCTGGGAGAAATCGGCAAGAACATGATGGCGATTGAGTGCGGCGACGATATCGTCGTGGTCGACTGCGGTCTCATGTTCCCGGAATCGGAGATGTTGGGGGTAGACCTGGTGATCCCCGACGTTACGTACCTGCTGGAGCACCGGCGGAAGCTGCGGGGCATTGTAGTAACCCACGGCCACGAAGACCATATTGGCGCACTACCCTACCTGTTACCCGCGCTGGGCAACGTCCCGGTGTACTCCACCCGGCTCAGCAACGGCCTGATTTCGGTCAAGCTCAAAGAGCGCCATATGCTAGACGACGCCGACCTGCACGTTCTTGCGCCCCGGCGGTCGGCGCAATTAGGCAACATCGAGGCGGAGTTCTTTCGGGTTGCCCACTCCATCCCGGACGCAGTGGGAGTGGCGCTGCACACTCCGGCGGGGGTGATCGTGCACACCGGCGACTTCAAGTTCGACCATACCCCCGTGGACGGCGAACCCACGGACGTGGCCCGTCTGGCGGAACTAGGGTCCGAAGGCGTCCTGATGCTGATGTCCGACTCCACCTACGCTGAAGTGCCCGGGTATACCCCCTCAGAACAGGTGGTGGGCCAAACGCTAAGCCGCATTATCTCCGAGGCGGAGGGCAGGGTCATCATCGCCTGCTTCGCCTCGCTCCTCTCCCGCGTGCAGCAGATTATCGATGCGGCCGTAACGTTCAATCGCAAGGTCCTGGTAATGGGCCGAAGTATGGAGGCCAACGTGGAGATGGCCCTAGAGATGGGCTATCTCTATGCGCCGGACGACACCTTCATCAACCCGGAAGACTTGAAGCGCCTGGCGCCCGACCGGGTGGTGATAATCGCCACCGGCAGTCAGGGCGAGCCAACCGCGGTGCTAGCCCGCATCGCCAACAAGGACCACCGCTTCGTCCGGTGCCAGCAGGGCGATACGGTAGTGCTGTCGGCCACGCCCATCCCGGGCAATGAAGAGATGGTTTACCGGACGATAGACAACCTGTTCCGCCAGGGCGCCCGGGTGCTCTACAGCCCCATGGAGCCAGTCCACGTCCACGGCCACGCGGCGCAAGAGGAGTTAAAGCTCATGATGAGCTTGACCCGTCCGCAATACTTTGTGCCGATCCATGGCGAATACCGCCACATGGTGCACCACAAGCGCCTGGCTCAAGCCATGAACATCCCCAACGAGAACAGTTTTGTCCTCACCGACGGCGACGTGCTGGAGGTCGCGGAAGGCGGTGGGCGCGTGGTCACCCGCGTGCGGGCGGACTATGTTTACGTGGACGGCATTGGCGACATTGGGCACGAAGTGCTGCGGGACCGGCGGCACCTCTCCCGCGACGGGATGCTGGTGCTTGTGCTGCCCATCGACGGGAAGACCGGCGCACTCATCGGCAAGCCGGAGATTGTGCAGCGGGGCTTCATAGAGCCGGGCGAGTCGGAGCAGTTGCTGGAGGACGCCAAGGCGGTGGTGGAGCGCACCATAGCCGGTGGGTCCGGGTCCGGAGTGAAGGCGGAGTGGACCTCCATTGCGGCGCACGTACGAGAGGCCGTGGGGAGCTTCCTATATGAGCACACCAAGCGCCGGCCGCTCATTCTGCCGGTACCGGTGGAAGTGTAAACGACCTGCTGCCTCAGGCCGCGGCCCGGAGCCAAGGCTCCGGGCTTCCGCATTCGTCCTAAACCACGCTACTATCTGACGCGCCCCTCCCCTGCGTAACATTCATGGGTCCAGCGCGTTATTGGTAGTACGGTCCTAGCTATGACACGAACTTACGTCCGTCCTCCAACGCGGTCCTCTTCCAGGACTATCCGGCCACCGGCGCCCCGCCGGTCGGGCGGCGGCTTTCGCTTGCCCTCCATACGCCTCAACCTCGGTAAACTGGTGCGGCCGCTGGCCATGGCGCTGGCCGTGGTCCTGGGCGTACTGGCCGCCATGGGGTTCCTACTCTTCGGCGCCTTTGTAGCGCTGCCCTACGCCCTGCGAACCGTTGTCAGCCTACTTGGCTTCGGCGCCGCATTGCCGCTGCCGGCAGTAGCCGTGCTCGCATGGCGCGGGCACGTGCTGGGCAAGGGGGGCCTGCTCCGGCAGCACTGGAACCACCTGCTCGGAGGAGCCGCTCTCTACTGCGGCATGCTGGCAGTGGCTTCGTTATTCGGCCCCCGCGGCTACGACTTCTTAGGCGTCTCCTGGTATGAGGTTTCCCTAGGTGGATTCCTGGGGCAGGTCATTATGGGCGAGCCCGGCCCGGCCCGGCTACTGCGAGCGGGCGGGCCGCTCCTATTGGGCGTAGTGCTCGTCTACCCCCGCAGCCTACCGCTACTGCTGGGCCTGCTCTGGGCAGCGTTACGAGGCCTGGCGGACCTGCGGTTGCCGCAGCGGGCGTTCGGACTGCTGCGCAACCAGATTGCCCAGGCACGGGCAGCGCTGCGCGACCAGCCGTCTACCAAAAACGACATCGACGAGACCCCGGCCGGGATTTACGACGACGAGATTGATGACTATGACTACACTGCGGCTGATACCTCAGTAGCAATGGCCGACAAAAGCGGCTATCAGGGCGCATTGCTTCCGGTAATCCCCGCAGCAGACCGTGAAGCAGAAGATGCGGCGCCTCCGCCAATGTGGAGCCGGTGGGAGCTCCCTGCCGTGGACCTGCTGGAGGCCGGCAAAGAAGCGGAGCCGGTGGACCAGACCCAGCGCGCCAAACAGATCGAAGATGCGCTGGAAAGCTACGGCGTGGAGGCCAAGGTGGTGCAGATCCACGTTGGCCCCGCGGTAACCCAGTTCGGGCTGGAACCCGGCTGGGACCGCAAGTACAAAGAGGTCAAGGAACGGGACATCACCGGCAAGGTCAAGCTGGACAAAGACGGCAATGCCAAAGCCCACCAGGAAGAAGTTTCCCGCACCAGAGTGAAGGTGGAACGCATCACCAGTCTCTCGAACAACCTGGCCCTAGCCTTGGCGGCGCCTTCGGTGCGGATTGAAGCGCCGGTGCCCGGAAAGAACGTGGTGGGCATTGAAGTGCCCAATCTCTCGCCGGAAGTGGTGCCCATGCGCTCGGTCATCGAGAGCTCCGGCTTCCAGCGGCTGCGCAACCGCTCTAAACTAGCGCTGGCGCTGGGCAAGGGCGTGGCGGGTGACGTGGTGGTGGCAGATCTGGCTAGGATGCCGCACCTTCTCATTGCCGGGGCCACCGGCAGCGGGAAGAGCGTCTGCATCAACTCAATTGTGAACTGCCTGCTCATGCACGGCAGCCCGGATGAAGTGCGCCTGCTCATGATCGACCCCAAGCGGGTGGAGCTGGTGCCATACAACCCCATCCCGCACCTGCTCTGCCCCGTCATTGTGGATGCGGAGAAGGTAGTGGGCACGCTGCAGTGGGTCATCAAGGAGATGGACAACCGCTACCGCAAGTTCGCGGCGGTGGGTGTCCGAAATATCGAGGGCTATAATCGCAGCCCCAAAGTCGAAGAACAGTTGCCTTACTGGGTGCTGATCATTGACGAGTTGGCCGACCTAATGATGGTGGCGCCCTTTGAGGTGGAGCGGGCGCTCTGCCGGTTGGCGCAACTGGCCCGGGCTACGGGCATCCATCTGGTAGTGGCAACCCAACGTCCCTCCGTCGACGTCATCACCGGGCTCATCAAGGCCAACTTCCCCACTCGCATCAGCTTTGCAGTTACCTCGCAAATCGACTCCCGCACCATCCTGGACGGCGCCGGCGCCGAGAAACTCCTGGGACGCGGCGACATGCTGTTCATGGCAACCGACGCCGCCAAGCCGCGACGGGTGCAGGGCGCGTATGTGTCCGATGATGACGTGGAGCGCCTCGTGGAATACTGGAGCCACGACCGCTTCCAGTTGCTCCGGCCCTCACAATTCGGGCTGGATATCGAGCACGCCGCCATGGTCGCCGCTGGAGCGGAGGCCAGTATGGACGACCCGCTCTTGGAGCGGGCGCGGGAGTTGGCCGAGAGCTCGGAGCGGATCTCTGCGTCCTTCCTGCAACGCCGCCTCCGGGTGGGCTACCCGCGCGCGGCGCGCCTCATGGAGTTACTACAGGATGAGGGCTACGGCGACATGGTGCACGAGGATCGGTTCTAGGCAAGGCACGGCCGGCCGCCCGGCTGCACATCTCGTGACGAAGACGCGCAGTGGTCGATGTGGCCGTTGCTTTTGACCGACGCTTAACTAAGGCGCCACACTACCTACCGAGAGTTGCCTTGACCGTCGGGTAGCCTGATAATGCTAATAGCCCATGCGTTGGAGGCATCACTTGCGAGCCCTGTTTCTTGTTGTCTTTTCGCTCCTTTTGACGACGGCCTGCGCTAGCGACGACATCATCAAAGCATCAGCGCCTAAACCGACGTCAACTTCGCTAAGCCGGCCGGAACCGACCGCGAGGCCCGCTTCTACGCCGGCAAATCAAACATCGGGAGGTTCCGTGGAACCGAAACGTTACGCATCCGCGCCTGAGATGACCATCGATCCCAACAAGGAGTACACCGCTACCTTCGATATCGAGGGTAAGGGCTCGTTCCAGGTCAGCCTGTTCGCCAAAGACGTGCCGCGCACAGTCAATAACTTCGTCTTCCTGGCGAAAGACGGCTTCTACGACGGTACAATGTTCCACCGGGTGATCCCCGGCTTCATGGCGCAGGGAGGCGACCCCACCGGCACCGGCACCGGCGGTCCCGGCTACCGCTTTGCCGACGAGTTCAGCCCCAATTTAAGGCACACCGAGCCCGGCATCCTCTCCATGGCCAACTCCGGACCGAACACCAACGGCAGCCAGTTCTTCATCACCTTCGGGCCCACGCCGCATCTGGACGACAAGCACTCCATATTCGGCAAGGTCACTGAGGGGCGAGACGTGGCGCTCGGCATCGCGACACGTGATCCGCAAACGGCCCGAACACCCGGCGATAAGATCGCCTCAATCACCATTACGGAACAATAGCCGCCAGTGTACCCCGACCCCTTTGTGGTGCACTTTCTCAGCTTGGTGAGTGCGCGGCAGGGGTGCCGGGTTCTGGACGCCGGCAGCGGTAGCGGCAGGAACGCGGTCTACTTCACGCAGCAGGGGCTGAAGGTCTCCGCGCTAGACGCCAGCGCACAAATGGTGAGGCGCACCCGCTCCGCGGCGCCCAGTGGGGCCGCAACAACGCTACAGGGGGACATTGCGGCGCTTCCCTTCGCTTCGGAGAGCTTTGACCTCGTGGTCTGCACCAGCGTGCTGGAATACCTGGATGCGCCCCAGGCCGGCGCAAGCGTGCACGAGCTGCTGCGGGTACTGCGGCCGAGCGGGTTCCTCTTGTTGGTGACCGTCGCGGCGGAGGGATCGGACGCCGCGGTGGGCAGGCCGCCCTTAGACGCCCGGCGCACTACTCAGCGCCAGCTGGAGACCTGGCTGGAGTCAGCGAAGGTGGTGGAGCTGCTGCACCAAGCTCTGGTGTATCCCGCCACGGCGGCGGTCCGGGCGCAATGGGCCGCCATAGCACAGCGCAAATCGGTCTTGTAAGCGCTCAGCAACTCTGCTGGGCAGACGTGGCTTAACAAACAGAAGCGGGCCTACCTGATGGTAGGCCCGCTCTTGTTATCGAATGAATTCAGCTCCGAGCCTGGTGCAAACTCAAAGCACGACGCGACAGGCTAATCGATGCCGAGCATCCGGCCGATGTTACCCCCCAAGATGGCATCTTTAGTATCCTCGGCCAGTCCATCCCGGGAGAGTACCGCTTCAGTGGTGTTCTCGTAAGCCAGATACTCAGGATGCGGGAAGTCGGTCCCGAAGAAGAACATCTCGTTGCCCAAAGTCGTCACCAGCGCCTCCATGTGCTCCACCGGCTCGATGGCGGTGAGCACTCGCTCGCGGATAAGCTCGCTGGGTGGTGTGCTGTTACGGGCGCACTGGGGCTCGATGAAGGAGGAGCGCTCGCAACCAAGTCTGGCGTAGGGTAGCCAAGACGCTCCAGCTTCAAAGAAACAGAAGCGTAGGTTGGGGAACTCGTCCATGACGCCGCCTATGGTGAGCGCCGCCATGGCTAACGTGTACTCTAGGCCAAAGCCCAAGTACGTGCCGATGTGGAGCCGGCGCATTCGCTCCATACCCATCATGTGATAGAGCGGTTGGTGGTCAACGGTGGTGCGTCCGGTGCAACCCTGGGGAATGTGATGCACAAACACCGGGAGGCGGTGTTCATTCACCACTTCCCAGAAGGGATAGAGCTCAACGGTATCGAAGTTCTTGCCGATCCAGTTGGCGGGGATAAAGACCGCCTTCAGTCCTCGTTTGGCCGACCGCTCTACCTCGGCCGTGGTCTCATCGAGATCATCCCACGGGACCGTAATAACGCCAAAAAAGTTGTCCGGGTACTGTTGCTGGGCCGCCAAGGCAGCATCATTGTAGAGCTTGCTGAGGGCAACGCGAATCGGCTTGGAGAGGTCGCCACCAGAAGGAGATGAGCCATACAGGTTGCCGAACACGCGGTCAGGTAGCAACACCTGGGAATCGAAGCCAGTGCTGGGCAGGAACTTCAATCGCTCTTCCAGATCGCGGTGCGGGTCCGGCGCGCTGGTGTCCGGCACGGGCCGTCCCTTGGCAACTGCCCGGATGCGGTCACCATCAGTGGCTCGTTCCACGTCCTTCTGGTACCGGTCCATCGCCTCCTTCACCATGCCCCGGGGGAGCAGATCCTTGAAGTTCGCCAAGTCAATGCGGGGAAAGAAATGGGTGTCAACGTCAATACGTTTGGTTGCTACACGAGTTGCCATAGTTCGGCCTCCTTGTTGGATGTTAGGTCAAGCTCTGCCTTCTGTCAGGCAATTATAGCGCGGGTTGGCAGTCAGGCCAACGTTAGGGCGTCAGCGCAGCGTGGGGGGCAACTTGACGGCGGGCATCCCTTCGCCTAGCATTGCGCGGGACTCGTGCTACAGCACGTATAAACGAAGGAGGAATGGCCGATGGCTGATTCCATCGAGGAACTGAAGCACAAGGTAGCCCAGTCCAGCCGCATCCTGGCCATGATGGGGCTGGTAAAGGACACTCTAGGACACGTGAGCGTCCGGATCCCCGGGACAGAGGACCAGATGCTGGTGCGCTGCCGCGGCCCACAAGAAGCGGGGTTGACCTTCTGCGTTGATGACGACGTCCGCCGTACGGATTTCAACGGCATCGGGGCAGACCTGGAGGGCGGCTATTTCTCCCCCGGCGAAGTGTCGATCCACGGCGAGTCGATGCGGCTGCGTTCAGAGGTGAACTGCGTGATCCACGCCCACCCGCCGGGCGCGCTCATGTGCGGCATCGGTGGGGTGGAGTTCCGGCCGATCATCGGTTCCTACGACGGCGGGTTCACCATTGAGCACAGCATCAGCGGCACGCCCATCTTCCCGCACGCGTACCTTATCAGCCGGCCGGAGCTGGCACACCGCCTGATCTACTTCATGGGCAAGCACAACGTCTGCGTGATGAAGGGACACGGCGTCACCATCACCGGAACCTCGGTGGAGGATGCAACGATCCGGGCGTTGAAGTTCGAGTCGATGTGCCGCATTCATTGGCAGCTCGCCTTGGCCGGACGCGCGCCGCAAGACGTGAGCATCGAGACCTTGAATGAGAACGCCAAGCGGATGGGGGAATCACGCTCCGCCACCGGGCTGTCCGAGCGAACGCCCACCATGGTCTGGGACTATTATGTAAGGATGTCCGAGTTGACTAACGGCGTACCGCTGTCGCTTGGAGTGCCCGACCTCATGATCTAAGGGAACATTAGCGTTAAGGATGCGGCGGCTGAAATCAGCCGCCGCATCTTTGTGCAACAGCTATAACGGGGGCAACGCCCAAGACCATGACCAAGCGTGGTCTGCCCCCCGTACTTTCTTCAAACGCTCATGCCAGCACGCCGGTGTCTCCAGACGCGACGGTAACCAAGGCCGCTTTGCTGCGAGCGACAGCCAGCAAGGGGCTATGGGATAATAAGCACGTCACTTTCCGCAAAAGTCAACGTCAACTGCACGGCTGGCGCCGTCGAAGGTAGTTATGCCCAACCGCTTGATCCACGAGACCAGTCCGTATCTGCTCCAGCATGCCAATAACCCGGTGGATTGGTATCCCTGGGGCGCCGAGGCGCTGGAACGCGCCCATTCCGAGCACAAACCGATCCTCCTCAGCATAGGATATTCGGCCTGTCACTGGTGCCACGTGATGGAACGGGAGTCCTTTGAGGACGTCGACACCGCCCAGGTTATGAACGAACACTTCGTCAACATCAAAGTGGACCGGGAAGAGCGGCCCGACCTGGATGGCATCTATATGACGGCAGTGCAGGCGCTTACCGGGCGCGGCGGCTGGCCGATGACCATGTTCCTCACGCCTGAGGGTCTGCCCTTCTACGGAGGCACCTACTTTCCGCCGGAAGACCACGGGCAGATGCCCAGCTTTCGCCGGGTACTGGTCAGCGTGTCCGACGCCTTCCACAACCGAGCAGAGGACGTGCAGAAGAACGCCCAGCACCTGGTGCAGGCGGTCAACCGGAGCCTGCTCGCCGCGGCTGAACCCACCCTCCTGACGGCCGACAGCATGGACGGCGCATTCCAAGAGCTGGCAGCACAGTATGACGCTACCGCCGGCGGCTTTGGCGGCGCCCCCAAGTTCCCGCAGCCTATGTCCCTGGAGTTCCTGCTGCGCTACGCGCTCCGCACCCGCAACGACCAAGCGCTCTCCATCGTAACCCACACGCTGGTGAACATGGCCCGCGGGGGAATCTACGACCACTTGGGCGGCGGGTTCCACCGCTACTCCACCGACGGGTTCTGGCTGGTGCCCCACTTCGAGAAGATGCTGTACGACAACGCGTTGCTCAGCCAGCTTTACTTGCACACCTTCCAGATCACGGGAGACCCCTTCTTCCGGCGCATTGCCACCGAGACACTCGACTACGTGCAGCGGGAGATGACCGGTCCGGAGGGTGGCTTCTACTCCACCCTAGACGCGGACAGTGAGGGCGAAGAGGGGAAATTCTACGTATGGTCGCTCGCGGAGTTGCAACACATTCTGGGAGCCGATGCGGACGTAGTCGCTCGCTACTACGGAGTTTCTGCCGGCGGCAACTTTGAAGGCCACAACATCCTCAACATTCCGGAAGAACCGGAGCAGGTAGCCCAGCAGTTGGGCATGGCGCTGCCAGAGCTAGAAGCGGAGGTCGGGCGCGGGCGCGGCGCATTGCTGGAGGTCCGGAACGGCCGAGTCTGGCCGGGACTGGACGACAAGTCGCTGACGGCATGGAACGGCCTCATGCTACGTAGCTTCGCTGAAGCGGGCGCGGCACTAGGGCGGGCCGACTACCTGGCAACCGCGGTGCGAAACGCCGAGTTTGTACTGAGCACGTTGCAGCAAGATGAACGGCTGCTGCGCAGCTATCGGAACGGCCAGGCGAAGCTGAATGGCTACCTGGAGGACTATGCGTTCTACGCCGACGGACTGCTTGCACTATACGAGGCGACCTTTGAGGCCCGCTGGCTCAACGCAGCGGTTAGGCTGACGGAGACGATGCTGGAGCGGTTCCGGGACGATGGCGAGGGCGGGTTCTTCGACACCGCGGCAGACCATGAAACGCTCTTCAGCCGGCCAAAGGACGTGACCGACAACGCCACGCCCGCCGGCAACTCGGTGGCCACCGCGCTTCTCATCCGGCTGGCCCGGCTGCTGGGACGCCCCGAGTACGAGGAGCGGGCAGCCGCGCTCCTGCGTAAGTTGGCCGGGTTCATGCGGCAACACCCCATGGCCTTCGGACACCAGCTCGGGGCGCTGGACCTGTACCTCGCGCCGCCGCAAGAGGTAGCGGTAATAGGCAGCCCGGACCAGACGGCAACCAAGGAGTTGCTCGAGGTCGTCTGGAACAACTACCTACCCAATACGGTGGCGGCCCTGTTCGACCCCACCAGCCCTGATACCGCCATCGCCAGCCCAGTGCTCGAGGGGCGCGGCCTGATCGACGGCAAGCCGGCGGCCTACGTGTGCCAACACTTTACCTGTAATCTGCCGGTTACCACGCCTCAAGCCCTGGAGCAACAACTAGGACTGGGCTGATCACTTCCCAACCTCCTAAATACCCCCGATAGCAGTGCGACTACCCGTCGACGCGCTTGACTTACCTGCTGCTGCATTTTATTATTAGGCTTGCCTAATAAATCATCTTCCGTTACAGTACTCATGTCCTACTAATTGACGTGGCAATGGGGATAGGTGTACCTGTCCCCATTACGCTGACGAAGGCTCAGCAGCAACACGGTCGGGGAATACCCTTGCATAAAGCGCTCATCACATCCTTCCTTGCATTTGCCGCATTTGCCGCATTTGCCGCATTTGCCGCATTCACCACGCTGATGTCGGCATGCAGCCCGGCCGCTGGAGAAGATAAAGGCACCCTAACCGTGTACTCCAGCCGGTCGCAGAGTCTGGTTCAGCCGTTGTTGGAGCAGTACGCCAAAGACACCGGGGTGAACCTCAGAGTGAAGTACGCTACGACAGCCGCTCTTGTGGCGACGCTGCAAGAGGAAGGCGACAACTCACCCGCGGACGCTGTGTATCTGGGGGAGAGCAGCGGCTTGGGGGCGCTCTCACAGCAAGGGTATCTGGCTACACTGCCGTCCTCACTGCTCGAGCGGGTCGACAAACGCCTCCGGTCTGCGAAGGGCGAGTGGGTAGGCACTTCCGGACGGTCCAAGGTAGTGGTGTACCACACCGAGACCCAGGACCCGGCCACACTCCCCAATTCTGTATTGGACTACACTGACCCGAAATGGAGGGGGAAAATTGGGTGGGCGCCCACCCATGGCGAATGGCAGCTCTTGGTGACCGCCCTCCGCATCCAACTGGGGGAAGAGCAGGCCAAAGCCTGGCTTGAGGCGATCAATGCCAATCAGCCAAGAGTGTACGCCAACCTGATCAGCATTGTGCAGGCAGCCGCCAACGGGGAGATAGAAGTGGGTTTTGTGAACCACTACTACGTGCCCCGTTATATCGCCGAGCGCGGCGAGAGCTTTGGGGCCCGCAACTTCTTCCTTAAGCCGGGCGACCCCGGCGCGTTGATCGATGTAGCCGGGGCCGCCGTGCTCCAACGCAGCACGAACCAGGAGGGCGCCACGAAGTTCGTGGAGTACCTGCTGGGCAACACCGCGCAGAAGTATTTCGTTGAGAAGACCTTTGAGTATCCAACCGTCCAGGGCATACCCGAGCCCGCCGGCTTGCCCGCGCTCTCCGAGCTGAACCCTCCGGATATAGACCCCGATCAGCTTGCGGACTTCCAGGGAACGCTCAAACTTCTCCGGGAAGTCGGCATAATCCCCTAGCGGGATCACGCCGGTAGCGGACGAGTCGGATGCATTCTAGATATGGTTAAAGGCTTAGTTTGGCCTGGTAACTTCACACGGGCGCGCCGTAGGGGAGCGCCCGTGGGTGTCGTGCTGCCGGCAGCGATAGTAGGGGTTGCGCTCATCCTGCCGCTGGTCTACCTCCTCGTGCGCGCCCTCAGCGCCGGCCCAGAGCTGGGCGACCTGCTATTCAACCTTCGCACGGTTGAGATACTGCTACGCTCCCTGAGCCTAACCGCTGCGGTGACCGTGGTCGCCGTCCTGTTAGGCGTCCCCTTAGCGTGGCTTACCGTGCGTAGCAACGTGCCGGGACGCCGCGGATGGCTGGTGCTGACCACACTGCCGCTGGCCCTGCCCACCTATGTAAGTGGGCTCGCCTACATCCTTGCGCTCGGACCAAAGGGCGCACTGCAGGGACTGCTCGCGCCGCTGGGTGTGGAGCGCCTGCCCGACCTCTACGGCTTCCCGGGAGCGCTACTCATCCTAAGCTTCCACACCTTCCCGTACGTCATGCTCACCGTACGGGCGGCCTTGCACCGGCTCGACCCAGCGATAGAAGAAGCGGCCCGGAATCTCGGCCACGGCGACTGGGCCACCTTCCGAGCGGTGGTGTTACCACAGCTCCGGCCAGCCATCGCGAGCGGCGCGCTCCTGGCAGCACTGTATACGCTTGGCGACTTCGGCGCGGTTTCTCTCATGAACTACCAGACATTCACCTGGGCCATCTTCATACAGTACGAATCAGCCTTCGACCGCAGCTCGGCGGCGGCGCTTTCGCTGGTACTCATAGGCGTTGCCGCCGCCATACTGTTCTCGGAGCATGCATTGCGCAAGCCATCGGCCTACTACCGCTCCACTCCCGGCGCCGCCCACCACGGGTCGCCGGTGCAGCTCAAGGGTCGAACCTGGCTGGCCCTGCTATTCTGCGGTGTGGTCACGTTCTGCGCTGTGGTGTTGCCTGTGGCCACCCTCACGGCCTGGGCAATCCTGGGCGCGCTCAACGGGCAGGCGCTCCACCTCTTTTTTAACGCCGCCCTCACCTCTTTCTACGTGGCTGCTGTTGCGGCAGTGTTGACGGTGATCGCGGCGTTGCCGGTGGCCATCCTAACGGTGCGCTACCCCGGCCGGCTGGCGGCGCTACTAGAAAAGGCCACCTACATCGGCTTCTCACTGCCCAGAATGGCGCTGGCCTTGGGATTGGTGTTCTTCGGCGCCAACTATGTACTGCCCCTGTACCAGACCATGGCCCTGCTCTTCCTGGCTTATGTTATCCTCTTCTTGCCAACGGCCCTGGGCGGCCTGGCCGCTTCCCTGCGACAGGTAACTCCCCACCTAGAGGAGGCGGCCCGCAGCCTTGGCCACCGCCCTGAGCAAGTGCTGTTCCGAGTAACGCTACCCATGGTGCTACCGGGGGTGATTGCGGGCGCGGCACTGGTATTCTTGCTCACAATCGAGGAGCTCCCCGCCACCTTGCTGCTCCGTCCGCCCGGCATCGATACGTTGGCGACGTCGATCTGGTCAGCCGCTAGCGAGGCGATGTTTGCCCAGGCCGCGGTATCCTCACTATTCTTAGTGCTGGTTTCGTCGTGCTCAATCGCCATCATCTTCTGGCGAGAGGGGAGAGCTTCCACGTGAGCACCGTCATCCGGTGTGTTGGTCTGCACAAGCGGTTCGGCGCGGTGCAGGCGGTGGACGGGATTGACCTGTCGCAGGAGCGCGGCCATTTCTTGGCGCTGCTGGGTCCCAGCGGCTGCGGCAAAACCACCACGCTCCGGCTTATCGCGGGCTTAGAAGAGCCGGACGCCGGCAGCTTGGAGATCAACGGCGCCATGATGGCCGATGGCAACGTCTTCGTCCCCCCCGAACGGCGGCGCGTGGGGATGGTCTTCCAAGATTACGCGCTCTTCCCCCACCTGGATATAGCCCAGAACGTGGCCTTCGGCTTGCCCAAAGGATCGCACCGGCTGGAACGCGTGGCCGAGATGCTGGAGTTGGTGGGGCTGACTGGCCTGGAACGGCGCCACCCGCACGAACTGTCCGGCGGGCAGCAGCAACGGGTCGCCTTGGCCCGGGCGCTCGCACCAATGCCAACACTCGTGCTGCTCGACGAGCCCTTCTCCAACATGGACGCCGCGCTTCGGACCCGGGTTCGTACCGAAGTACGGGATATCCTGGCCCGGGCGCAGACCACTGCTATCTTCGTGACACATGACCAGGCCGAGGCGTTCTCCCTGGCGGACACCGTGGCGGTCATGTTCCGCGGCAAGGTGGCGCAGGTGGGTACCCCGGAGGAGCTGTACCGCCATCCCCAGACCAAAGAAGTGGCCATGTTTGTAGGGGACACCGACATCCTGCCCGGCGAGGCCAAAGATGGGCGAGTCGCCTGCGAACTGGGTACTCTGGCGGCTGCCACCCATATCACTGGAAGAGTAGACGTCCTTATACGGCCGGAAATGATTGAGGTTACGCCGGATGACGCGGGTCTGCCGATCATCGGGCGCGAGTTCCTGGGCCCCTACCAACGTCTCACCATCAAGCTACTGTCGGGGCTGCTGGTGCGCGCCCAAACGGACGGCGCCCAAGACATCCGAATCGGGCAGACGGTAAGACTGGCGGTACAGGGGACGGTTGGCGTGTTCCCGGTAGGCACGACCATCGATGCGTTCTCACCCGCCGGCGCAGAAGCCACGGGGGACGCGGTGCCCCGGCCACATTCCACTCTTCCGTACCGTCCGATAGACAACCCCTAGCAAGCGCGCTTCGCCTACGCACCCGTAACTTCACAATGAGCACCCTTCCTCCATCACCCGCATCACCCGCCATAGCGCCCGCTACGCTGCCCCACCTGTGGCGCGCCAGCTGGAGTTGGGGCTATGTCGCGGCCACGCTCGGGCTGACCATCATCTTGGTATGGACCGTCGCAAACCTGACCGACATCCGCGCCTTGGCCGCCACGCTGGGCGCGCTACTCCTGCGCACCGACCTGATGGCAATATTCCTGGTGAGCTACACCAGCGCGTTCGCGCTGCGGGCCATCGCCTGGCGAACGCTGTTGGCCCAACCGGTCCCCACCAGCAGATTGTTCGTCATATTGCAGATCGCACTATTGGCAAACCATCTGTTCCCAACCAAAGTCGGTGAAGTCATCCGCATCGGTTTACTGGCCCGGGCCGGGGCGCCCGTAGCCGCCGCGACCGCCTCCACACTGATGGCGCGCCTCTTGGATTTCGGGGCGCTCTGCGGCATTGCGCTCTGTTTAACCCCCCTGGCAACGGGCAACGCCTCCAACGTTGCAACCAGACTGGTGATCCCACTCTCTTGCATCATCGCTTGTACTATTGGGCTGCGGCTCCTGAGCACTGGAGTCGTGGCCGGAGTACTGACCCGACTGCCACAGCGGCTGGCACGGTTTGGCCTCGCGCTACGGTCTTCGCTAAGAGCAATCTCGGCGCGACGTGTTATAGCCGCTCTGGCGTTCGTGCTGCCGAGCTGGCTACTGGAAGCGGGCGTAGTATGGGTGGTGGCCCAGGCCGCGGCACAACCGCTGAGCCTGGAAGCGGCCGTGGCGGCAACGGCCATCACCATCTGCTTCCAGGCCTTCCAGATAACACCAGGCGGCCTGGGCATCTACGAGGCTAGCATGACGGGGGCGCTGATGTTATTCGGCATCGAGCCCGGCGCTGGCCTCTCGTTAGCAATTACTACCCACGCGCTGAAGTTTGGCTATTCCTACGTGGCCGGATTCCTAGCGCTACTGGCTGAGGGGTCGGTGGGAGTACGGCCAGGCATCAACCTGCGGCCCGCACTCGCGCGCGTGGCCGAATGGGCCGCGGTGCTCTGGTGGCTGCTGGTGCTGGCCGTGGCTATCCCGGTGTTGGCCCCGCGGTTGTGGTGGCGCGGTCGCCGCCCGCTCACACCGCCCGCTCCCGTCACCGCTGGGGACCTCCTAGCCGTGATCATTCCGGTGCACAATGAAGCCGGCGCCATTGGCACGGTAGTTACGGGCGTGCCGCGCGCACGGCTCCGGGAGCTTGGGTTAACGCTACAGGTCATCGTGGTTGATGACGGTTCCACCGACAACTCCGCGGTGGAGGCGTATCAAGCTGGGGCAGATAAGATCGTCACCCATCACACCTGCCAAGGACTAGGGGCCGCGCTCCGCAGCGGCCTAGCCGCAGCCAGGGAAAGCGGAGCTGCCGCAACCGTATACCTAGATGGGGACGGCGAGTACGACCCCGCCGACATCCCGGCCGTGGCCGCTCCCGTGCTCCGAGGCGAAGCTGACTACGTGCTAGGCGTGCGGTTCCCGAGCGCGGCAGCGATAATGCAACCCAGCCGCCAGCGGGGTAACCGGTGCTTTACCTGGCTGATGCGCCTACTCACCGGCAAGCGCCTGGATGACGCTCAGAGCGGGTTCCGGGCCTTCAGTGCCAGAGCGGTGGCGGGGGCAGAGATCGTGCACGATTACAACTATGCTCAGGTACTGACGTTGAACTTGCTGGCAAAGCAGATGCGTATGGCGCAGAGCCCCATACGCTACCGCGTGCGCGGCCGGGGCCAGTCGTTCATCAGATACGCTGAGTACTTGCGCCGTGTGGTCCCAGCAATAGTGCACGAGATGGCACGAGCATGAGCACGAACTCCCCCGCCCTAGACAGCGCCAGCAACGCGCCTGCGCCTCGGCCAAAGGACACCGGCGGCCTCCAGGGGCGCCAATGGCTGGCAGTAACCGTGCTTATTATCGCCGCAAGCCTGTTCTTTCAGTTGGGTGTTTCCCTGCGCGCCACCCACAGCGCGCGGGTGAACGTGGACGAGCCGTTCTACCTGCTCACCACGGTCAGCTTGCTGGAGGACGGCGACCTTGATCTCATCAACGACTATGAACTCCGCCGCTACGAAGCGTTCTTTGACTACCCCGGTGACCTGTGGAGCCAGTCGGTCCCCAACCGCCGCGGCCAGTTGCTGTCGCCGCACAACGTGGGGCTCTCAGCGCTCATCATGCCGGCCTACGCGCTCGGAGGCGTGGACGGCGTCAAGCGGTTTCTCGCAGTGCTGGGCGGGCTGACGGTGGGACTCGCCGCGCTGCTAGCGTACCGGGCCACCGGATTCTTCGCCCCGTCGCTCGCAGCAGCGGCGGTGCTGGGAATCAGCGCGCCGTTCTTCGTGTTCGCCACCCAGATCTACCCCGAGATGCCCGCGGCGTTGCTGACCGCCGGTTGTGCCTGGCTGCTGCTGGCGGAGCGCCCCGGATGGAGAATCGCGATCGTCCTATTGCTCGGTATCAGCGGCATCATGTGGCTCGGTTCAAAGTACGGGCTTATCTGTGCTGCGCTAGGGCTTATTGGTCTTATGAGGTTGAACATGAAGGGTCGGCTGACCCTGGTAGTGCTTACTGTGGCCGCGGGCGTGGCATACGGCTGGTTCCACCTCGCCAACTACGGCGGCCTCACACCGTACAGCGTCAATGTTATCTACGCCGGCCACAGTGCACCGGAAGTGCTGGGGATGCACCTGGAGATCCCGGGCAGGGCTTACAGGCTTGTAGGGCTGTGGGTAGACCGGGAGTTCGGCGTGTGGCGCTGGGCGCCGGCGCTGGTCCTGGTCCTGCCGGGGATCCCCCGGTTGCTGCGGCGAACCGGAACGGCGTGGTGGTTGCTGGTCCTCGTGTTTGGCGGCGCGCTGTGCACCGCTGCGTTCTTCTCCCTGACTATGCGCGGCTGGTGGTTCCCCGGCCGCATGCTCATCGTGGGACTACCACTGCTGGCCATTCCGCTGGCGGAGGCGCTCGCCCTAGCCCGTGGGCGCCGGCTTTGGGGCACGGCGGCGCTCCTGTTGAGCACATACAGTCTGGGGGTCACCCTCGCGCTCTGGCACGCGGTGTCGCAGGAAACGGTCGTACTGGCCGTCGACCCCTTCGACATGACCTGGCCGCCCTTTGCCGCGCTTAGCAGTATCTTCCCCCTCTACACCAGCTATGACTTGCCGACGTGGCTGTTAACCGCGGCGTGGCTAGTGGCAGGCCTGGCCCTGTTGTTCGCGGGCGTGGGATTAGCCGGATGGCGGCACAACGCATCCAAACTGGCGTTAACGGCATTGCCCCGTAGCTGGCTTCCGAGGCACGCGGGTGACCCATAGCGTCATCGTGGGCGGCGGGCCGGCCGGCCTGGCTGCGGCCTATCGCCTGACGCGTGACCCGCAGCAACAGGTCTGCCTGCTAGAACGAGCGCCAACCCTGGGCGGACTGGCCGCCGGCTTCCAGCACGGGGCCTACACCTTGGATTACGGCCCCCACCGTCTCCACGCGAGCATCGACCCCGCGCCCCTAGAGGACCTCCGTACGCTGCTGGGAGACACCCTGCGTCTTCGTCGCCGACGAGGCCTGATCTGGATTGACGGGCGGTTTGTGCCCTACCCGTTGGGTCCGAAAACGCTGCTACGGCTCTCGCCGGCACGAGTGGCGGAGTTGGCGATTGGCGTGCTGTCCGCTAAACGCACCAAGCAGTATGGCAACACCGATACCTACGAATCGGCCGTTCGATCCCGCTTGGGCGACCCGCTGTACGAGCTGTTCTACGGCCCCTACGCAGAAAAGGCCTGGGGGCTGCCAGGCAACGCTATCGCGGCAGACCAAGCGAACCGTCGAGTGAACCAGCGGGGCTTGATCGACCTGCTGCGCCTAGCCGCTGGGCTAGGGGAAGGCAAGCACTATTTCTACCCGGACGGCGGTTTCGGCCAAATCCCGGCAGCCTACGCCCAAGCGCTGGCAGCGCATGAACGAGCGACCGTGCACTGTGACGCGCGCGTCGAGGCGGTAGTGTGCGGGGAGCATATGGTGCAGACCGTCCAGTACCAGCACACCGGCGAGACCCTGAGCGCCGAGGCTGCCCACCTGGTGTGGAGCGCGCCCTTGCCACCGCTGCTACAGATCATGCGACCGGCGGCGCCGGACACGCTGCTGCAGGCCGCGGCCAAGCTGCGCTACCGCGCCGTGGTGCTCTGCTACGTGGCGCTGCGAACGCCGCAGGTGGGCGCTGCCGATACCTACTACTTCCCGCAGCGGGAGTTCCCTTTTAACCGGGTTATCGAGCAGAAGAATTTCAGCCCGGCCATGATCCCCCAAGACTGCACCGTGCTGGGGATGGACATCTCCTGCAACCCTGACGATGCCGTGTTCAACGCCACCGACAGTGAGCTGGCGGAGCTGGTGGTACCCGCACTGGAATCAGCAGGGCTGATACAACGGGCTCAGGTGGCCGAGGTGTTCAGCCGGCGCTTCCGCTACGCCTACCCGGTGTACGACCTCCAGTACCGGACGGCGATGCAGGCGGTGAACGAGTGGCTAAGTCGATTCACCAACCTGTGGCTCATCGGGCGCCAGGGACTGTTCCTCCACAACAACACGCACCACTCGTTGCTCATGGGCTACCGCGCGGCGCAGGCGATTGCCGACGGAGGCGACCGCGCGGCGTGGGTGCGAGCGCTGGAGGAGTTTGCGACGTTCCGAGTGGCGGATTAGCTCGCCATAGGTTGCCCACGCGTTCGCGAATGGCTTTGGGGTACCCCACCCCAAAGCGAACGCCCTCACCCGATAATCGGGTGAGGGCGTCTGAGTTTCTGCGCGGGTGGCGCCTGAACTACCGCTCTGGGGCGTACTTGCCGGTGAGCTGCGGCGTGTTACCCTCCTGACGCTTCTCCTGGCGCTCTAGGCGGGTCTGCCGGGCCCAGGTGCGCTTGAGCTCGTCCTTGACGCCGATGTGCAGGCGGCCGAGGCCCTCCACTTCCAGCTCGATCTTGTCGCCGTCCAGGAAGGGGTTCAGGCCGCGGTGGTTGGTGCCGGTGGCCACGATGTCGCCGGGCTCCAGCGTGTGGATCGAGGTGAGCCACTCAATGCAGCGGGGGATCATGTGGGCCATGTCGTCGGTGTTGAAGTCCTGCATTAGCGCACCGTTGTTCCACAGACGGACCTGGAGGTGCTGCGGGTCGGTAATTTCATCCTTGGTCACCAGGAACGGCCCGATTGGGCAGAAGGTTTCTCGGGACTTCATTTGGAAGAAGGTATTGGCCGCGGGCGGCAGGCCGCGCGCCGAGCCATCGATGAAGTTGACGTAGCCGAATATGTGGTCCATATAGTCTTCCGGCTTCACACTGGTGGCCCGCTTGCCAATAACCAAGGCTAGCTCCGCTTCGCCCTCGAAAATGGTGGCGGGAACATCCGGCAGCACCATCGTATCGCCGTCACCGATGATACCGGATGCCGACTTGTGGAACGCGTTAATCGGCGCCGGAGCAGGCAGCGTGCCGTTCTCCATGTAGTTCACGGCCATGCAATCGATGTTGGTAGGCTTGGGCAGCGGGGGGCGAATGTGCACCGATCGCACGGGAACGCCCTGGCCGGCCGCGGCGGCGTCCTCAAGCTTGCTGCGGTACTCATCGAACCGCGCAATCAGCCCGTTCATGAGGTCGCCCGGCCCGGAGTGGGGGATGTCCTCGACCACCGCAGACACATCGACCACATTGTCGCCCTTGAGCACGCCGAGCTTGAAATCGTCGAAGTAGAGTAGCTTCACTTCTGTCTCCTTGCTATGGTTGCCAGCCTTGTTTGCGCTGTCTTAAAAAAGATACTACAAACGGGCCGGTTGGAACAGTGCGGGAGGAGATCCAACCGTAATGCTAGCCCCACCCAGGAACAGGGCGACTGACCGGCAAGCGTCATTCTGCTACGCTAGAGCGAGCCATCTGCAAGGAGCTGCTCATGAGGATCGCATCGCTGTTGCCAAGCGCCACCGAGATCGTGTGCCTGCTGGGATTGGATGACCGGCTGGTGGGCGTGACTCACGAGTGCGATTACCCCGAAGCGGCGCGGCGCAAGCCGGTGCTCACGGCCAGTGTGTTAGAGCATGCGGGAGTGTCCAGCGCAGCTATCGACCTGCACATCCGGGAGCAGGTGCACCAGGGTTCCAGTATCTACCGGTTGGACCGAGACCTGTTGGAGCAACTGAACCCCGACCTGATCCTCACCCAAGAGCTGTGCGATGTGTGCGCGGTGTCCTACGCCGAGGTGCAGGCTGCGGTACGGGCAATCTTCGGCGAGCGACAGGTGGTATCGCTGGAACCGACCAGCCTGGAAGAGATTTTCGAGAGCGTGCTACTGGTGGGACAACTCACCGGCACAGAGGGGCGCGCAACTGAAGCCGTGGCAGAGCTACGCGCGCGGGTGGGGCAGGTCGCTGAGCGGATGAAGCGGGCAACCCATCGGCCACGGGTGTACTGCATGGAGTGGCTGGACCCGCCCTACACCGCCGGGCACTGGGTGCCGGAGATGGTGGCTCTGGCGGGTGGACAGGAGCAGTTGGGACCGCTGCATCAACCCTCCCATACGTTAGAGTGGGACGAGATCCGCGCCTATCAGCCGGAAGTGCTGGTGCTGATGCCCTGCGGCTACAACGTAGCGGAAACGCTGGAACGCTACCACGCTGCGCAGTTGCCGGAATGGTGGCATACGTTACCCGCGGTGCAGAACGGCCGGGTGTACGCGGTGAACGGCTCGGCATACTTCAACCGTCCGGGGCCGCGCATCGTGGACGGGCTAGAGATCCTGGCGCAGGTGCTCCACCCGGCCGTGGGAGTGCGGGAGCTAAGCGCTGACATGGCCCTCCAGATACAGTAGCTCGCACCCCAGCCCTTGCAAGCGGGGAGTCTAGAGGGGGGGCCCCTCTGCCAGGGGTCTGAGTAGGTGTCCCCCCAGCTCTTGCAAGCGGGGAGTCCAGAGGGGTGCAACCTCTCTGGCAAGAGGTATGGAGGATGTGCCTCCATCAACTGATCTTCTTTACTTTCCCCCTTCCAGGAAGGAAGAGGGCCAAGGGGATGGTCCAAGCACCCTTTGAAGCAACGCCCCACACGGGGAGTGCAGAGGGGCGTAGTCCCTCTGCCAGGGGTCTGAGTAGGTGTCCCCCAGCTCTTGCAAGCGGGGAGTCCAGAGGGGCGCAACCTCTCTGGCAAGAGGTATGGAGGATGTGCCTCCATCAACTGATCTGCTTTACTTTCCCCCTTCCAGGAAGGAAGGGGGCCAGGGAGATGGTCCAAGCACCCTTTGAGGCGAAAGTCCGCACACGGGGAGTGCAGAGGCGGGGACCCTCTGCCAGGCACGCAGCCCGCCTCCACCACGCCATTCACAAGCAGAGACCCCCCGGAAAAATCCCGGAGGGTCACGTCTATACGCTTGCGGAAGAGCCGGGCAGCTATACGGCTACGGCCCGGCGCTTTTCCTCCAGCGCAGCCAGAAGCTGATCGTAGGCCTGGGCGAAGGCGTCCACCCCCTCGCGCTGGAGCTGCTCGGTAACGGCGGTCATATCGATACCCACAGCTTCAACCGCACGGTAAGCCTGCTCGGCCTCTTCCCTTGCGCCCATGAGCGTGGGTGCTGCCGCGCCGTGGTCGCGGAAGGCATCGATGGTCTCCATGGGCACCGTGTTAACCGTGTCCGGGCCGATGAGCGTCTCCACGTAGAGGATGTCGGAGTACGCGGGATTCTTGGTGCTGGTACTGCCCCAGAGGGGACGCTGCACACTTGCACCACGGGCGCGCTGGGCGGCGAAAGCCTCGCCGTGGAAGAGGTCCCGGAAACGGTGATAGACTCGCTGGCTGTTGGCCACGGCAACCTTCCCACGCAACGCCAGCGCCTCAGGAGTGTCGATAGCTTCGAGCTGCTTGTCCACCAGCGTGTCTACCCGGCTCACGAAGAACGAGGCAACCGAGGCCACACCGGTCGGAGCGGCGCACTTAGCAATGCCCTTCATATAGGCCGCGCTTACCGCGTCATAGTGCGCCATTGAGAACATAAGGGTAACGTTAACGTTGATACCCTGACCTATGAGTGTCTCAATTGCCGGAATGCCCTCCGGTGTCGCCGGAACTTTGATCATGAGGTTGGGGCGGTCCACCGCGTTCCACAGACGGTTGGCCGCGGCAATGGTGCCGGCGGTGTCGGCGGCCAGGTGTGGGGAAACTTCCAGGCTGACGTAGCCATCGCCACCACTGGAACTATCGTAGAGCGGGCGGAGGATATCGGTTGCCGTACGGATATCCTCGATGGCGAGGTGCTCGTAGGCCTCTTCGGCGCCGGCGTTAGGGTTGGCCGCCATGAAGGCGCGGAGGGAGGTGTCGTAATCGTCACTACCGCTGATGGACTTCTGGAAGATGGAGGGGTTGCTGGTCATGCCCCTCAGGCCGTCATCGTCGATAAGCCGCTGGAGCTGGCCACTGGTGAGCAGGCTGCGGCTAATGAAGTCGAGCCAGAGGGACTGGCCTTCCTGGTGCAGCGCGCGTAGCGGGTTCATGCGTTCCTCCCGTTTGATTAAGCATGTGGGCAGTAGTGCGAGCCGCACTGCAATCTACGTTACCGCGAAGCGGAGTGCGGAGCAAGCGGAAGTGCGCTAGAGGAGTCCCGGAAGGCTCCGCTTCTCTGCCAGGGCTCTGGAGGTGTCCCCCAGCTCTTATAAGCGGGAGTACAGAGGGATGCAACCTCTCTGGCAAGAGATATGGAGGATGTGCCTCCATAAACTGATCTTCTTCGCCATCAGCCAGCCGTTTGACAATGGTGTGGACTCGCCCTAGGCTAAGGCCAAGTCCGCACAAGACAGGAGGCCTCCAAATGTCTTTGACCTTCCGAAAACTACACCCGAACTTTGCGGCTGAGCTAACCAGCCCCATTGACCTACGCTCGGTATATGATGACGCCACGCTCGAAGAGATCCGGGCGGGTATGGACGAATATGGCGTGTTGGTGTTCCACGATCAGCCGCTAACGGACGCCGACCAACTCGCCTTCGCCCAGCGATTCGACGGCGAACTCCACACCAAGACCGGCACCAGCGTGCTCCAAAAGAACCGGTTCGGCAACGAAGCACTCAGCGACATCTCCAACGTCGACGAGAACGGCGATATCCTGGACTCCAACGACCGCCGCCGCATGTACAGCCTAGGCAACCGGTTGTGGCATACCGACGCCTCGTTCCAGGACCCGCCGGGGCGATACTCCATGCTGCATGCGCGAGTGATCCCGCCCGCCGGCGGAGAAACGGAGTTCGTGGACACCCGCGCCGCCTACGATGCACTGACGCCGGAGATCAAAGCGGAGTTGGAGGGGCTGCATGCCCACCACTCCATTGCACACTCGCGGCAGACGCTGGGGTTCTCGTTCTCCGAAGAAGAAGCCGAGCGCCTCGCAGGCGCGGTGCATCCGCTGATCCGCATCTTTCCAAGCGGCCGCCACGCAGTCTACGTGGCGTCCCACGCCTCTCACATCACGGAGTGGCCGGTGCCGGAGGGCCGTCTCATGCTGCGAGACCTCATCGAGCATGCCACCCGCCCGGAATGCGTGTTTCAGCACCACTGGCAGGTGGGCGACCTGGTGATTTGGGATAACCGCGCCACCATGCACCGGGGCAGGCCCTTCGCGGACAAGACACACGCGCGTGAACTCCGGCGGGTCACAACCCTGGACATCCCGCGGGCGCAGTCCGGGCCGGAGTAGGTCCCAGCCAGTATCGGTCGCGGGATTCCGTGACCGCTGCTGGCTTTAGAGACGCCTCGGCCTCCGCGACGCGGGCAGCGGGCAGGATAAGACGCACCCACGGCACGGTAGCGCGGTCCTTCACCCACCTGTGGCTCATGGCTCGACAAGTCGACGGTGAGGATCGATCCCACTTGAGCGGGCGCAACGCCCTCAACACATATGTTCTTGTCAGCAGGGATTACTATGCGGTAGACTATCCCTACTATGAGCGCAGACGCGTTGGCCGGCTTTCATCCCGTGGTGGCCCGGTGGTTCCGGGAGCGGCTGGGCGCGCCCTCGCCGCCGCAGGAGCAGGGCTGGCCGGCCATCCGCTCGGGGCAAGACACCCTCATCGCTGCGCCTACCGGGTCGGGCAAGACGCTGGCGGCGTTTCTCACCTGCATCGACAACCTGGTGCAGCAGGGGCTTGCCGGAGACCTCGCCGATGAGACCCA
Organism: Dehalococcoidia bacterium; assembly: GCA_965261835.1. Lineage (GTDB taxonomy): Bacteria > Chloroflexota > Dehalococcoidia > SHYD01 > SHYD01. Next base: position 2,084,360 of record OZ253478.1, read on the forward strand.
GGTGGTCTACGTCTCACCGCTTAAGGCGCTGAGCAACGACGTGCAGAAGAACTTAGCGCAGCCGCTGGCGGAGATCCGGGCCGCGCTGGAGACCGAGGGCTTGCTCGCGCCGGAGGTGCGGGTGGTGGTGCGCACCGGCGACACGCCCAGCTCGCAGCGCACCGCTATGACCCGAAAGCCGCCCCACATCCTCGTGACCACTCCGGAGTCGCTGTACCTCCTGCTCACTGCGGAGAAGGGTCGAGACATGCTGCGCTCCACCCGCACCGTTATCGTGGACGAGATCCACGCCATCGCCGGGAGCAAACGGGGATCGCATTTAGCGCTGAGCCTTGAGCGGCTGGAGGCGCTGGCGGCGCACCGGCCGCTGCGGATCGGGCTTTCGGCAACCCAGAAGCCCATCGCAGAGATCGCCCGGCTGCTGGTGGGAGCCAACGGGCAAGACCTGAGCCAGCCACCACAGTGCGCCATTATAGACCAGGGATACCGGCGGGAGATAGACCTCGGCATCGAGCTGTTCCCTTCGCCACTGGCAGCCGTGACCTCATTGGAACAGATGGAGGAGATGTACGACCGCCTGGCCCAGCTCATCGAGCAAGAGCGCACCACGCTCATCTTCGTGAACACCCGCCGGCTCGCGGAGCGGATGAACTTCCACCTGGCAAAGCGGGTGGGCGAGGAGCACGTCACCTCGCACCACGGCAGCCTCTCCAAAGAGCAGCGGCTGCGGGCCGAGCAACGCTTGAAGGCCGGCAAACTGAAAGCCTTGGTGGCAACTGCCTCGCTTGAACTCGGCATAGACATCGGCACCGTGGACCTCGTCTGCCAGATCGGGACGCCTCGGGGGATAGCTACGCTCCTGCAACGGGTGGGCCGATCCGGCCACACTCTGGGCGGACTACCGCGCGGCCGGCTGTTCCCCCTGACCAGGGATGACCTAGTGGAGGCCGCCGCTCTCTTCATGGAAATACGGCGGGGCAACCTAGACCGGATCGGCATCCCGGAGAAGCCGTTGGACATCCTGGCGCAGCAACTCGTGGCCACCGTGGCCGCCGACGAGTGGAACGAAGACGAACTCTTCGAGTTATGCCGCCGAGCCTACCCTTACCGCAACCTCACTCGCGCCGAGTACGACGCCGTGATCCGGATGCTCTCAGAAGGAGTGGCTACCAGCCGGGGCCGCAGTGCCGCTTACCTGCACTACGACGGCGTGGGCCAGCGCCTGCGGGCCCGCCGGGGCGCACGGCTGGCAGCAGCGTCATCGGGCGGCGCGATCCCGGATAACGCCGACTACCAGGTAGTGCTGGAGCCGGAGAACGTGATGGTGGGCACGGTCAACGAGGATTGGGCCATCGAGAGCATGGCCGGCGATATTTTTCAGCTAGGCACGTCCTCCTGGCGTATCCTGCGGGTGGAGCAGGGCAAGGTGCGGGTGGAAGACGCCCACGGCCAGCCACCCACCATCCCCTTCTGGTTGGGGGAAGCGCCCGCCCGCACCGACGAGCTCTCGGCGGCTGTATCTGAGCTGCGGGAGCGGATCAGCGCGCTGCTGCCAGACACGCTGCAGGCCACCCGCTGGGTGCTGGACACCACTGGTATCGACGAGGACGCCGCAACACAGCTCATCGAGTACCTCGCGGCGGGCAAACAGGCCCTGGGCACGGTACCCACCCAGAAGACGCTGGTGCTGGAGCGCTTCTTCGACGACAGCGGCGGCATGCAACTAGTGGTGCACAGCCCCTTCGGCAGCCGGGTGAACCGCGCCTGGGGCCTCGCCCTGCGGAAACGCTTCTGCCGCACCTTCAACTTCGAGCTGCAGGCCGCCGCCACGGAGAATGCCATCGTGCTCTCCCTCGGCCCACAGCACAGCTTCCCCCTGGAGGAGGTGTTCTCCTACCTGCACCCCAGCTCGGCCCAGGAGGTGCTGGTGCAGGCCCTGCTGGCAGCCCCCATGTTCCAGACCCGCTGGCGCTGGAACACCAACCGGGCGCTGGCAGTGTTGCGCCAGATGAACGGCCGCCGCGTTCCCATGCCCATCCAACGCATGCGTTCCGACGACCTGCTCTCCGCAGTGTTCCCGGACGTGAACGCCTGCCAGGAAAACGTGGTGGGCGACATCCAGCTCCCAGACCATCCGCTGGTGAACCAAACGGTGTACGACTGTCTGCACGAAGCCATGGACATCGACGGCTTCCTGCGTCTGCTGACGGACGTGGTGGGGAAGCAGGTGGAGTTGGTGGCGCGGGACACCACCGAGCCGTCACCCCTTGCCCATGAAATCCTCAACGCCCGGCCCTATGCCTTCCTTGATGACGCACCCATCGAGGAGCGGCGCACCCAAGCGGTGTCAATGCGACACACACTGCGCGCCGGTGACCAGGAACGTTTGGCCACCCTGGACCCAGAGGCCATCCAACGGGTGCGGGAACAGGCCTGGCCTGCCGTCGAGAGCACTGACGAGCTGCACGACGCGCTGCTGGTGCTCAACTTCCTCACCGTTGCGGAGGGCGCCGACTGGCACGGCTATTTCGATGAGCTTTTGGCGGCAAAGCGGGCCACGCGGATAAACCTGCCAGCGGCGCCGCAGCCGCTGTGGGCCGCAGCTGAACGGCTACTGCTATTTGCCGCGGCGTTCCCCGGGATGACCGTTGCGCCTGAGGTTACCGTGCCCGCGCGGGAGCAGAGCCAGACTTGGGAGACCGAACCAGCTTTGGTAGAAATTCTAAGAGGCCGACTGGAAGCGCTAGGGCCGCAAACCTCGGCCGCACTGGCCGCACCGCTGGGCTTGACCGCGGGCGACATCGGCGCCAGCCTGGCCGTGCTGGAAGCGGAGGGCGCCATTATTCAGGGCCGCTTTTCACCCCACGCGGACGATATCGAGTGGTGCGACCGCCGGCTGCTGGCCCGCATTCATCGCTACACGCTGGACCGGCTGCGGCAGGAGATCGAGCCGGTCTCCGCCGCCGACTTCATGCGATTCCTCATGCAGTGGCAGCACGTGGACCCCGACAGCAAGCTGGACGGGCCCACCGGCCTGGTGGCGGTGCTGGAAGCGCTGGAGGGCTTCGAAGTGCCCGCCGCCGCGTGGGAGGATTCGGTGCTGCCGGCGCGGCTGGCGCACTACAACCCCAGCATGATGGAGCAGCTTTGCCTCTCCGGCGAAGTAGCCTGGGCCCGGCTCTACCCGCCCACAGATAACGCCAGCCAGCGGGCCGGAGCCACTCGGATGTCACCCATCGCGCTGGTCTTCAGGGATAACCTGGACGCCTACCTGAGCCTCTCGCCCTTCAGCCACACCGAGGAGGAACGCCTGCGCGGCATGGCGCGGGAGATTGTGGACTGCCTACGGAACCGGGGCGCCTGCTTCTTCCAGGAGCTGGTGCAGCGCACCCGGCACCTGCCCTCTGAAGTGGAGGAGGGACTCCGGGAGTTGGTCTCCTGGGGCCTGGTGACCTGCGACGGCTTCACCGGACTGCTGTCGCTTACCTCACCGATACGCAAGCAGCCATTGCACCGCTGGCGAGAACGAGACCGTGGGAAGATTGGGCCGCGGTTGGCGCAGAAGCCGGTGGCGGGACGTTGGTCCTTGCTGCCGCGGGTGAGCGACGACGACATTGACACCGACGCCCGCACCGAGTTCCTGGCGCGCCAATTGCTCCGGCGCTACGGCGTGGTGTTCCCCCGGCTGCTGTTGCGGGAACCGGCGACGCCACCCTGGCGCGACCTGGTGCGGGTGTACCGCCGCCTGGAGGCCCGCGGCGAGATCCGGGGCGGGCGCTTTGTAGCCGGATTCACCGGCGAGCAGTACGCCCAACCGGAAGCGGTGCACCATCTGAGAGCGGTGCGGCGCAAAACGCCCGCCGGTACCATCCTCGCTGTGAGCGGGGCTGACCCACTGAACCTGGTGGGTATCGTGACGCCGGGGAGCAGGGTGCCCGCACAGCCAGGCAACCGGGTGGTGTATCGGGACGGGGTGCCGATCTCGGTGACCGTGGGCAGCCAGACCACGGCGCTGCGGACGGCTGAGGACCTGGCGCCCGAAACCGCCGCCGCGGGCTAGCGCCCTTCTGCAGCGGCCCACACCCAGGGCCTGCAAATAGAGTAAACTAAGCGTGAATTTGCCATTGGTGACCACTATCCGATGATCTCCGAACAAACCGCTTCCCCCTCCCACCACAATCCCCTCGTGGAGTATGGCCTACCCGCGCTGATAGTTGCGGTCTTCCTGGGTGTGCTGGTGGCGGTCCAGGCACAGACGGAGGCGGCGGCGGTGGGACTGGTATCGGTGCTACCAATCGGGTACGCCTTCGGGGCAGGGATGATCGCCAGCGTGAACCCCTGCGGCTTCCTGATGCTGCCCGCGCTGATCTCCTTCCACCTCGGTACCGACGAAGCGGGCTATTACCAGTCGGCGGTGCTGCCGCGCGCACTGAAAGCCATCGGCGTGGGCGTGGCGGCCACCTCGGGGTTCGTGGTTGTGTTCGCCGCGGTGGGCGCGGTTATCACCGCGGGCGGGCAGTGGCTTACCTCCTACTTCTCGCACCTGGGCACTATAGTAGGTATCGGAATGCTGGCACTCGGGGTTTGGCTGCTGGTAACCCACCGCACCCTGGGCCTGGCAGCCGCGACGCGGGTGCACGTTGCGCCTAAGCGCAACCTATTCAACCTGTTCCTGTTCGGCGTGGCCTATGCGGTCGGTTCGTTGGGGTGCACGCTGCCGATATTCCTCATCGTGGTAGGCGGCGCGGTCACCAGCCGGGACGCGGCAACGGCGCTGGGACAATTCGTGAGCTACTCGCTGGGCATGGGGCTGGTGCTCACGGCAGTGACCCTGAGCGTAGCGCTGTTCCAGGGAGCGCTGGCCGGGCTGCTACGCCGGGCGATTCCCTATCTTCACCGCACCAGCGCGCTGTTCCTCATCGGCGCCGGCCTGTACCTCATCTACTACTGGGTGTTCTTCGCCGGGTTCTACTAGAGGCTCCGTGCCGGAACCGACGTTGACCCTCCACTGCCATCCAGTGACGCGAGAGTGCCTGCCCGACTTGCTCCGCTTCTCCGAGCGGCACGGCAAGTTCCGGTACTGCTCGTGCATGCGGTGGCGGATGCGAAGCACGGTCTTCAGCCGTTCTACGAAGGACGAGCGGGCAATCGCGCTCGCTCGTCTGGTGCAGGACCACCGGCCAGCAGGGGTGCTGGCGTATCTGGAGGATGAGCCCGTTGGATGGTGCTCCATTGCGCCGCGCGAAAGCTACGAAGGGCTGGAGCACTACCGCGCGTTGCCCCGTATAGACGACCGTCCGGTGTGGTCGGTGGTGTGTTTCTACGTTGCAGCGCGGACTCGCAGGCAACGTGCGACGCTCCAGTTGCTCCGGGCGGCAGTCGATTACGCTAAGGCACAGGGAGCGGCCACTGTGGAGGGCTATCCGGTGGAATCTAGCGCGCGTTCTTATACGTACATGGGGTCGCCCTCGACCTTCCTGGCCGCGGAGTTCCGTGACGTTACTCCACCCGGCCAGGCCAGGACCGTCATGCGTTATGTCATCTAGCGTTATCCGGTGCAATAGTGGCCTGGTTCACGTACCCCCTCGCCATGAGCCAGTCGAACCGTGGCGGGCCGGCGCGGGAAAACCTGAACGGCTCTCCCTCACACAGCTCAGGCTACTCCGCTCAGGACGACCGGGGCGCCAGAGCGAGTCTGACGCAAGTTAGACCGGCTGCCTCAGTGCCCAGCTTTGGCGCAGCCGGACCAGATATGGTACTCTTTCCCGCGTTCCACACCTTAGAAAGACAAAGCGAGAGGCGTTCATGATCTTCAGTATCGACGGCAAGACCCCCAACATTCACCCTACCGCCTTCGTTGCCCCGAGCGCAGTGCTCATTGGCGACGTTACCCTTGAGGAGAACTCCAGCGTCTGGTTCGGCGCAGTGCTGCGCGGCGACTCCGGCAAGATCGTCATTGCCGAGGGTACCAACGTGCAGGACGGGGCCATCCTCCACGAAGAGACCGTGCTTGGAAAATTCTGCGTGCTGGCTCATAGCGTACTGGTGCACAAGGCCGTGCTGGGTAACCGGGTGCTCATCGGCCACGGCGCGCTCGTTTACGGAGGCGTGAACGTCGGCGACGGCGCCATCGTGGGCGCGGGCGCGGTCATCAGCGGGCCGGCGGAGGTCCCCCCCAATACGGTCTGGGTGGGCGTCCCTGCCAAACAGGTGCGCACAACCGATGAGCGGCTGGAGGAGATGACCAAGCGCCTAAACGACTCCTACATACGGAATCGGGGCCGCTACCTTGAAGGCCTCACCCCGGTGGACGACGCGGCGAAGGCAATGATGGATCGGCTTGCGTAACCATGGGTGAGATGAGCGCAAGGGACCAGTTCCCTGCCTTTGTTGCTTTGCAGGAAACACTACCCAGCCTAAGACGGTACTTACTCCAGTAGCTCTTGCTCAACTGGAGTTTCCCAATGCCTACCGCGTTACCCCGTCGACTGTTCTTATCGAAATTGCTGGCAGTGCCCGCAGTCATCTGGCTGGCGGGTTGTGCTGAGTCGAGCATCCCTGTTGCGTCGCGGGCCGGCGTCGCGCCTGCGCCCTCACAGCCTGCAACACCATCCGAGGCCAGCGCACCACCCGCTGGTCAACCGAACGCCGCGGCAGCGCTCGCCCCAACACCCGCATGCGGTGGCGAAGATGAACTGACCGCGGCCCAAACCGAAGGGCCGTACTTCAAGCCCAACTCACCGTTGCGGGTCTCACTCATCGAAGATGGCAGCGTCGGGACAAGGCTTATGGTCTCGGGCTACGTGCTGACCAAGAGCTGCCAACCGGTGGCGCAGGCCCTACTAGACTTCTGGCACGCAGACAGCACAGGGGAGTACGACAACAGTGGCTTCCACTACCGGGGCCACCAGTTCACGGGCACAGACGGGAAGTTCACCCTAGAAACCGTGCTCCCCGGCCAATACACCGGCAGGACCAGACACATCCACGTGAAGGTGCAGGCCCCAAACCAGCCTGTGCTGACCACGCAGCTCTATTTTGCGGGAGAGCCCCGGAACGGGCAGGACGGCATCATTGACGAGGCGCTCCTGATGACAGTACAGGACGTCGCGGAAGGCAAGCAGGCGGCCTTCAACATCGTGCTGAACCTGGCCTGAACCTAGCCGAAGCGCGCGCCGCGAGCCGAGCTTTCGCACCCACTGCTGCTGCAAGAGCTACGTGTGTAACCGGAGGGCTCAGCGCACGCCCCACAGCAGCTGCAGCAGGCCAACGCCCGGAAACGCCGTGGCGAGCACTGCCAGCAGTGCCAGCGGTAGGTGGCTCTGAGGCGCGCAGGTCAAATACAGCGGCCTCCAGTTAGGATTGAACTTTCGCTTGAAATGCAGCACGGAGGCCGGGCGGTAGGCACGGCTTCCCCTGGCAAACACCAGGTCCATACTGCGCCGTAGCAAGCCTTGGTTGGTGTTGCCGATGTTGGACAACGGCACCCCTCCCAGTGAGACCACTTCGCAAGCCTCGCCCTTCATCTCCAGCAGCGACCGTACAATAAGAAAGTCCAACAGTCCCGCCATTGCGCCCGGCTGATAGCGCATAAGGTCCAGCGCCCAGCTATTGGTTGCCGGGACCGGATTCCAGCTCACGAAGCCCTCAATCTGGCCGGCCGGGTTCCGGGCCACCGCCACCCGAGCATGAGTGTCCGCGAAGTTGTGGCCGTCGCCCAGGAGAAACTGCATCTCAGGCAGCGGTTTGGCGGCCAGCCAGGCGTCGGACACCGCCATCAACTGCTCCATTGCGCCAGCGCGGTCGGCAGCCGATAGCCACTGAAAGCTGAGGCCGCGGCGGTCGGCCCGGTTCAGTGCGGCGCGGCATTCCCGCCATGCTTTTCCCTGCAGAGAGACGTCACGCAGACGCACCATCGCCTCATCCCCCACCTTCACCCAGTGGTACCCCCGCGCTTGAAACGGCGGTAAATCGGCCCCGCTGACTCCGCAAAACGCCGGGCTGATTCTGCTGCCGGCACAATACTCCTCAAACTCTGCCAGGAATGACGGCCACCGCGCACGGTCAGCCAGCGGCGTACCCGTGACTAGGGCATGTCCGCCGCGCCGGACAAAGCCAACTCCAGCGTGGCCGTCCCGGGCGCGATAGTGCGTACGGGAGGGATGAAGTTGCAAGTAGCTCATGCCGTCGCTCAGGTGGCAATAGTCGAGCAAAGCAGCCGGTTGTGGCAACAGGGCGGGAAGGGTAGCTATAGAATTCACCCGTTGATAGTAGCACGACAGGCATGGCTACTCCCCGAGCCGATTGCGCTCCGTCCTGTATGTATAATGTAGCGCAGCATTACTAACTAAGGCGAAACAGCTAAGGCGAAACAGAAACCGATGGAAAACAATAGCACCAACGACACCGGGATTGGGCAATGGTTCCGGCGGTACATCCCCATTACTGTGGTCACTGCACTACTACTGAGCAACCTTACCGGCATGAGCTATCCAACGAGGATATCCGATGCCGCCATTGCAACGGCCGCCGAGCACGAGCTGGGTGAGGTGGTTGGGGCAGGTTGCTTTGACCACTACGAGGAGGGGCAGCATTGGCCACAGCTCGTAGATGGAGTGGAAGGGGTGGTCACTTGCAGCAACAATTACTACTACTTTCTGCCGGTGGTCCCGCCCGAGCCGCCAGCGCCAACGGAGTCGACAGAACCTGCCGATCCGACGGATCCCAGCGATCCGGCGGGGTCGACAGAGCCGCCAGCGCCAACGGAGTCGACAGAACCTGCCGATCAGGCGGATCCCAGCGATCCGGCGGGGTCGACAGAGCCGCCCGTACCAGAGACACCACCCGTGCCGGATCCCGCGCTGGGTGAGGTGGTTGGGGCAGGTTGCTATGACCACTACGAGGAGGGGCAGCATTGGCCGCAAATCGTTGATGGCGTGGAAGGGCTGGTCATCTGCAGCAACAATTACTACTACTTCCAGCCGGCAGTGCCGCCCGAAGCGCCCGAACCGGCGACGCCGCCCGAGCCGGATCCGGCGTTGGGGAAGGTGGTTGGAGAAGGTTGCTATGACCACTACGACGAGGGGCAGCATTGGCCGCAGCTCGTAGATGGCGTGGAAGGGCTGGTCACCTGCAGCAACAATTACTACTACTTCCAGCCGACAGTGCCGCCCGCGCCGGAGGCCTCGACCGAGCCCACCGAGCAGCCAGAGCCCACCTATCGGGCGGGGACCGTCGGTCGCGCGCAAGCCGAGCTAGGACGGCCGATTGGCACCGGGTGCTCGGCCAGTAATGGGGAGGGTGATTGGTGGCCGCAGACAATAGATGGTGTGGCAGGTGAGGTCACCTGCAGCGGTGACGTGTACTACTTCTGGCCGGTACGCTACGATCCGCCGCTGAAAAACAGCACGCTGAACCAGAATACAATGCTCTGCCTCTACGGCAACCGTGCGGCCAGCTCTATGGGAGCCCTGGGCGAGCTCACGCTGGAACAAGGAGCACAGCATTTGGAGGAGCTGGGCGAGGCGTATGACCAGCTTAACGGCGATTTTGGCGTAGTCCCATGCCTAGACTATGTCTATATTGTGGCAAACGCCAGCGCGCCGCCCTATTCGCACTACACCCCCCGACCAGACCTTTTCGAGGAAGCGCTGCAGTTTGCGGCGGACCGCGACATGCTGTTCTTTTTGGACCTGCAGCTGGGGTACCGGGACCTTGCAACCACTATGCACGAAATCCTCCCCCTGCTTCAGCGGCCACACGTCCACCTGGCGCTGGACACCGAGTTCTACATGCACCACAGCGGCGGCGTGCCTGGCGATACCCTCGGCTACATGGACGCAGCGGACGTGAATCTGGCGGTCAGCATAGTCCAGGAGTACATCGAACAGCACGAACTTACCGACAAGATCATCATGGTCTATCAGTTCGACACCATCATGCTGACCAATAAGCAGGCGCTGAATCTGAGTGCGCCCAACGTCACGGTGCTCATCAACGGGGATGGCGTGGGCTTCGGGGGCACGGCCGGCAAGATCGCGGACTACCAGCAATATGCCAGCGAGCCCCACAACGCGTTGGGGATCAAGCTTTTCTATGACTGGGACACGCCGGTGCTCTCACCGGAAGAGGTGATGGGCCTTTCGCCCATACCCAACCAAGTGGTGTATCAGTAGCAGGCTCAGGGCCTCGCCGAGTGGAGCTACGCCCCGGTGCCTACGGCGCGGGACAAGCAGGCGCCGTCACTCACCCTCCTCCCCACCTTCGATCCAGCTGAGGGTCATCTGGGGGCCAACGGCTGTGGGGAGATAGTCCAAGACCGCGCCATCCAAGGCGGCCAGTAGCGTGGTGGCCACCAGTAAAGAGCCGGTTCTAAGCGGGAATACTACGTCCCCATCTTTATAGGAGTCCACCATAATTCCAGTGCCCGTCAGCGCTATCACTAGGCGCAGGCTCTGATTGCCATTGCCACACTCACGGACTATGGTTTCCAGCCGCTCAGCGGCACGCTCGGTGATAATCAAACGCTCAGTAATGAGAGTAGTGCTCATTGTTACCTCCTTGTGAGCTTGACATTGCGCGGGCAAAACAAAAACCAGAGACATCGCTCTGGTTCCACGCAAGTCTCTCCCCCTACATGCCTACGAGGTTAGCTGACGGGTTCGGCCCGAAGGAGCAGGCCTAGCGCTTGTGCACATTCACCCCGAAATCTGGTTCCCCCGCCTCACTGTATGTGAGTTCGGCTGTGCTCTTCAGTTGGCTACTACGCTATTTCTTGCGGCATCTCCTCCTCGTACAAAGTACAAAGTCTGGAGCCACGGTATCGCCTTGCGCGCGGCCTGTCAAGGTCTGGATGACATCTGACCGTTACCGCTATTGCGCAGACAGCACTGACATAGTCTGGGCTCGGTTTGCGGTAGACATGGTCCTTCCCCTGGCGTAGCTGGCAGCATAGCAATTTGGGGGAGAAGCGCCACATCCCCGCTTATCCCTTCCGTTGACAGGCCTGAGTGGGAATGCTACAAAACAACCACGGCCTATTTAGGAGAACCAACATGCTGAGCATAGAAGATAATGAGCGATTAACAAAGATCGGCCCGGGCACTCCAATGGGCAACCTTATGCGGCGCTACTGGCAGCCCATTGCTGCTGCTAAGGAACTGGAGGAGAGCCCTACCAAGCAGGTGCGCCTCATGGGTGAAGACCTGGTGCTCTACAGAGACAAAGCGGGCGCCTACGGCATGCTCGACCTCCACTGCCCACACCGCCGCGCGGACCTCAGCTACGGCATGGTTGAGGAGCGCGGTCTTCGTTGCAACTACCACGGCTGGGCTTACGATGAAAAAGGCAACTGTATCAGCCAGCCCTTCGAGGATATTGCCCATCCTGAGGCTAACTTCAAAGAGAAGATAAAGATTAAGGCCTACCCCGTCAAAGAGAAGGCTGGTCTCCTCTGGGCCTACATGGGCCCGGACCCGGTGCCGGAGCTTTGGGACTGGGATATCTTCAACGAGATTGGTTACAAGAGCATCGTCTTCTCGCCCATTCCCTGCAACTGGCTCCAGTGCGCTGAGAATGATATCGACCCCGTTCACTTTGAGTGGCTCCACGCCAACTGGACGCAGCACCTGCGGGGTGAGCGCAATCCTGAGACCCGCCTGCCCACCCACCTCAAGATCGACTTTGAAGACTTTGAGTGGGGCATTGAGTACAAGCGGCTGGTGGAAGGGCAGGAGGAGTGGCAGATTGGCCGCGTGGCCCTGTGGCCCAATGCGCTCTACGTGACCCACTTCGAGTGGCGCGTGCCCGTGGACGACCACAATACCCTCAGCGTCTGCTGGAACATCGACCGTCTGCCCGGCGATGAGCCCTTTGAGCAGCCCAGTGTCCCTTATTTCTGGTCGCCTATCACCGACCCGGTGACCGGACGCTGGATCACCTCCCATACCGTGAACCAGGACATCGTAGCCTGGGTAGGCCAGGGCGCCGTCAGCGACCGCGAGAACGAGCACCTGGGCGCCAGCGATGCGGGAGTTATCATGCTGCGGCGGCAGTTCATGAACGACCTCAAGGCGATTGAGGAGGGCCGCGATCCTAAGGGCATCCTCAGAGACCCAGAGCGCAACCATTCGCTCTACCTGCCGCGCACCAATGGCACGCAAGTCCTCCGTGGCAACCTTGACCAGGGAGTCCCGCGCCGGTCCGTGCCCTCCGGCCTCTATCACGGAGTGCCTCAGTGGATGGAGGAGGAGATCGCCCAGGCGTACGCCTCACGCACCGCCCAGGGTTAGCCTGGCATACCGGTTGCTGACCGTGCTCACCAAGGACCGGCCGATCTCTCGGCGAATACGGTGCTCAGCAGCAGCCGGCGCGTGTGCCTGGGTCCGCACTCCCCGGAGCACACACCCGATCTAAACCAACAGTACCGCCAGCTCGACTCGATCAAGATGAGGCCACGGAGAGAACGCGGTGAAGAACCAGTACAGGAGGCAGATGAGCGCGCTCAAGGCGGACATTGCCGCGGTGGCGTTGAGCAATTCCTCAAGGATAGGGTTAAGCCTGATGCCACTTGACAAGTTGCAATATTATAAGTATAATGGTTCTTCTATTATATTGCGGAGTTTGGAATGAATCAACATGAGAGCGGCGTAAACTACCAGAACCTGATTAGAGACCTCGCGGATATGTACCCGGCAGATGTCGCTGAGGTTATCGTTGTGGAACTAATTGCGAACGCACTGGATGCGAAGGCAACGGTGATTTCTGTTGATTACGATAATACCCGTAAAGTATTAGTAATCCAGGACAACGGGAATGGGATGAGTGAATCACAGTTTAAGCAGTACCACGATTTTGCAGCTGGTCTTAAGACTCGAGGTCAAGGAATTGGATTCGCGGGTGTAGGAGCAAAGATTAGCTTCAATATTGCGAAACGCGTTGTTACTGAAACGAAGAGCCAGTCGTTTACTGGTGGATCGGATTGGTATTTCCTGACAGAGAAAAAACTAGTCTGGGATGATATCGCCGTCTCACAACTGAAAGGCCAAGGAACAAGGGTTGAAGTCCATTTTCAATCAAATGCTCCAGTTGCTTACGATGACTTAACGAGCATCCTAAAAAGAAACTATCTCCCGTTGCTTGACAAACAGTTTCTTAAGATGGAAAGCGACTCCGGTTTTTATTCAGTTAACACGAGATTCATTGTTAACGGTTTGCTTATTGAACCGGGGAACATAGTTGAAGACTACCATCTCTCAAACGTGCTGGAATTCTTTCCGAAGCGTTCAGGGAAACTGTTTGGATATGGCATTCTCGGGTTGGCACCCTCTGATTATCCATTAGGACCGGAAAGCTGTGGTGTTTCCCTTTGTACTCACGGGAAGGTCATTAAGGCCGACCTATTTAACCAGTTTCCTGGTGAATTCGGGCCACGGATATTCGGGTTGGTCGAAGTGCCTGCATTTATTGAGTTCCTTACAACGTCCAAAACTGATTTCTACCGGAGAAGCAGACGTCGAGAGTTCGAAGAACTCTATAACCCCATTAGAAGTGAGTTTAGGTCGTGGCTCGCTGAATTAGGCGTGCGTGCGGCTGAGGATGTTCATGATGACGCGGCTCCGCAACTCGAGCGTGTTTTGCGGCAACTAGTCGACGATGTCCCCGAGCTCGGTGATTTCTTGGGTATCCGGGACAGAAAGTCCGTGTTAGTGCAATCTGATTCTGATTCTGGTTCAGTTCCAGCCTCTGTTCACGAGGGTGTGGAGGTCACGTTTCCGGATGGGGATGGGGATGGAACAATTCAACCCGGTCCATTGGATATCGGCGATCAGCAGGGTGAATCGCTCGGCAGTGACGCTAGTGGCGACAAAAAAGCCAAGCCTATCAGTAGACAAGGACGAAGGGGGCCTCGTATCTCATTTGCTGAGAGTCCAGAAGCGCCTGAGATGGCTTGGGTAAATGGAAACACAATCATCATCAATTCCGGTCACCCAGCTTATATAAAAGCTCGCGCGAATCCAACACAAAGAACTTTGCATAGCCTGTACGCTATTGGAATTGCTGTACAACGATTCCTTAGTGAAGGCTCCGAGAAACCAGACGTCGTGTTTGTTGATCGTATGATGGCTGCGTGGGCAAGAAGATGAGCGAGAATGGGATATACGTCTCCTTTGAGCCGCTACTGGATTGTAGATTTCAGGGTGGCTTCTCTTTAGTGAGCCTAACTGAGATCCAAGACGATCCAGAAGCACTCCTTCTTCATGCAGCTGAAGTGTACCGGTCACGGATTACTAAGATGCGAAAGATTGTAATAGAAATTAAGGAGAGCCGCTCCAAACGAGAAAAAGGTTCTGCGGCTCTTGTATGGAACTTAGGAGACGAGATTTTTGGGCTGACTGAGGATTTAGCTGGCCTTCCCCTTGAGTTGGATGGTTTATACAATCACCTAGTTCGGGATCTTGATGCAAATAGAAAATGGATTGAGAAAGTGATTATCCTTCGGAGATACCTACCCCAAAGGCACCGTATTCTTGAGTCATTAACTTGGGGGTACTTTGAGAAAAGTACCAGGCGGAAGGCCGAAGCTTTGACTAGTAAGTCTGTGCAGGAAGAGTGAGGAATTCATGGAACTGTTGAATTCTGAGCTAGAAGCGCTTCGTAGGCTGTCGTTTTCGCCAGCCAGTGTCCGCAGATTTCTCGCAGAAAATGAGGAAAGCAATCGGCTAGTCCCATTGGGAGATGCTATCGAGGAAGCCCTGAACACACTTCCAATCCGGAGTAAAATTCTCATTAGCCATAGGTTCGGCCTAACCGATGGCTGTATCAGAACGCTTGAAGAAACCGGAAGAGAGCTAGGTATTACCAGAGAGCGTGTAAGGCAAGTCGAAAATCAAACTCTACGCAGATTGTGGCATCATTTCCGGTCAAGGACCCTGCGGACCCTGTTGCGTCTTTTCGTGAAAGATCTTGTTGCCAATGGGTGTCGTCTGGTTGTCGAAGGAAACTCATTGCGTTCGCGGCAATGGTTGCTTCTTGATAAAATTTTCGCGATTTCTCACCTTGAAATTAGAGACCTAAACTTAGTGGTTCTAGGTGCATCTTCGAACGATGATGAACTTGCTAATTTTTGGTCCCACGTACCACGTACTCCGGATGCCACGGAGTTGTCTGAGTATTTGAGTCAACGCTCTTTCGGTCTAGTTCAGGATGACATCTTGCTGTTGGGACAGAAGATCGCTACATACGCGCGGCGGCACCTTTCAAAATCGGAGCGAGTCTATCACGTACTTAAGCTCCTTGATAAACCATCCCATTTCACTACAATCGCTGCCGCTTACAACGAGGTGTTTCCAGAAGATAAGGCATCCACCCACAGCATCCATGCGATCTTGGGCAGAGAGACCCAGGGGATTGTTTGGGTAGGTCTAAGGGGTACTTTCGCGCTGCGTGAATGGGGTTATGAACGTCCTGCACTCGGTTTTTTCGACGCGGTTACAACCATTGTCATCGATAAGTACGCTGAAATTGGGAAACCCGTTCCTCTTAACGTGATACGAGCAGAACTTCCCCAATATCGAGATATTATCAAAGAAACTAGCCTGATCTTTGCCACATACACGAACGAACGGCTGAGGCAAGTAGGAAAAGCTGCGTTTGTACCCAAACAGCCTAGTGAAGAGCCTGAGGAAGTCCGTATCTCTGACGACGAACTAGACCTAGTGTTAAAACAGTTCCGCGAGTCAAGAGGCAAGCCGTAAATGCCCACCCTCTACGACGTCATCGTGGTTAGCGCGGGGAAAGCTGGGTGCGAGGCTGCACGCACCGCTCAGGGTTAGCCTTGCATGCTGGTTGCTGACCGTGCTCACCAAGGACCGGCGCCGATCTCCCGGCGAATACGGCGCTCAGCAGCAGCCAGCGCGTGTGCCAGGGTCCGCACTCCCCGGAGCACACACCCGATCTGAACCAACAGTACCGCCAGCTCGACTCGACCAAGATGAGGCCCGAAGTCTGAAAGGCCATTGCGCTCCTGAGAAAGTGGACCAAGTAATCCTTACGGGCCTAGCTGCAACGGACTGCGGACGCATGTCCACAGTCCGTTGCACGTGAGCGCCTCGCGCGGTTACTCTTAAGCAACGACAGCTCGGGGAATCCCCTTGTATCTGTAATCCCCATTAGCCAGTGGCCGATGGGCAAAAGGTTCTAAGCGCTAAGTATCGGAACGGCATGTTATGACCACTCAAACCAAACCGCTGCCACAACCCAGTCCGGAAACCCTGTTCTTCTGGGAAGGAGCCAAGCGGCATGAGCTTTGGCTGCCTTACTGTCTAGATTGCAGCCGGTCCTTCTTTTACCCCCGGCCGTTCTGTCCACATTGCGGCGGGGTGGCGATAGAGTGGCGGCAGGCATCGGGGACGGGAACCATCTACAGCTATGTTATCAACCATGCGCCGGCACCCGGCTTCGCGGAGGATATCCCCTACGTCATCGCGCTGGTGGATCTTACCGAGGGGCCCCGGATGATGACCAACATCGTCAACGTCACGGCAGACCCGGCCCACGTCAGCGTGGGGATGCCGGTGCGGGTGGTCTTCCGCGACGTAAGCGAGGAGATCACCCTACCGCTATTCGAACCGGCACCGGCACAAGGCGGCCAGAATGCTTGAGCCGGGTCAGGTAGCCATCGTCGGTGCACGGGAGACCGACCGGGTCGGCAAGCAGCCCGACAAGTCGATGCTGCAACTGCACGCGGAAGCGGCCCTCAACGCGCTGCAAGACGCCGGACTGCACAAGCGCGAGGTGGACGGCCTTTTCACCGCCGGACCGCTGATTGCGCAGCTCAGCGAGTACCTGGGCATCACACCCTCGTACGCCGACGGCACCTGGGCGGGCGGCTGTTCTTTCCTCATGCTGGTGCAGCACGCCGCCGCCGCGCTAACCGCCGGCCTGTGCAACGTGGCGCTCATCACCCACGGCGAGAGCGGGGCCTCCGACGTGGGCGTCACCGGCGTGCTGCCACGGATCCCGGCGCCGCAGTCCCCCTCCGGTCAGTTTGAGGTACCGTACGGCATATCGATGCCGGCCAACACCTGGCCCCTGGCCGCCACCCGGCACATGGCGGTGTACGGCACCACCAGCGAGCAACTCGCAGCGGTTGCGGTTGCAACTCGGAGCTGGGCCGCGCTCAACCCCCGGGCCTACATGCGCACTCCCATTACGGTGGAGGACGTATTGGCCTCTAGAATGATCTGCTATCCGATGCACTTGCTGGACTGCTGCTTGCGGTCAGATGGTGGAGGTGCGCTGGTGCTGGTGCGAGCCGACCGCGCCCGCGATTTCCCCAAGCCGCCCGTCTGGCTGCTGGGATCGGGTGAGGGCGTGGGCCATTGGAACATCAGCCAGGCCCGGGACCTCACCACCTCCGACCAATCGACTCAGGCCGCGCGCCGAGCCTTCGCGATGTCCGGCCTGACCCACCAAGACATCGACCACGTCATGATGTACGACGCATTCACCTTTTCGGTGCTCATTGGACTGGAGGACTGCGGCTTCGTACCCCGGGGCGAGTCCGGCCCCTTTATGGAGGACCTCAAGACCGCGCCCGGCGGCAGCTTCCCCATGAACACCAACGGCGGCGGGCTGAGCTACTGCCACACCGGGATGTACGGGATGTTCGCCATTCAGGAGGGAGTAAGGCAATTGCGCCAGGAGTCGGAGGAGCGGCAGGTGGCGTGCCAGACCAGCCTCATCCACGGACCTGGCGGCTACTTCTCGGCGGGCGCGGTGCTCATCCTAGGCAACCAGCCCAGCTAATCCGCCGCCTGAGCGCGCCGGCAACGGTACACGGTACAGCGCGATCCACACACTAAATACACACGCTATCCCGATCAAGGTATGACTATGTCCGCTCCACTTGAAGGAACCCTGGTGCTCGACCTCTCGCTCGGACTGTTCGGTCCCTACTGCGGCATGATGCTCGCGGACATGGGGGCCGAGGTCATCAAGATCGAACGCGCCGACGTGGGCGAAGGGATGCGCTACAGCTATCTCAGCCATATCCAACCCGGCATGGGTGTAAGCTGGGCCGGCGTGAACCGGGGTAAGAAGAGCCTGGCCTTAGACATCCGGCCGGCGGCGGGTCGGCAAGTCTTCCTGAAGCTGGTGGAACGTTGCGACGTGGTGATCCAGAACTTCCGGCCAGGAGTGATGGAACGGCTGGGGTTCGGCTACCCCGGCCTCAGCGCCATGAACCCTCGTTTGATCATGGCCTCCCTCAGCGGGTACGGCGTGACCGGCCCCCACGCGCAGAAGACCGGCCAGGACTTGCTGACCCAAGCCTACGCCGGCACCATTGCGCTCCAGGGATATGAAAACGATGAGCCCGTCTCGGTGGGAACCCCAATCGCCGACGGGATCGCCGCGGTCACGGCTGCCTGGGGTGTAGCACTGGCGCTCTACGTGCGGGAGAAAACAGGCGTGGGACAGGAGATCACTAGCAATCTGGCCGATGCGCTGCTGGCGCTCTCACCCATGGACTGGGCGGACTATCTCCACAGCGGGGAGCTGCGCAAGAGCGGGCGGGGGTGGTACCCCAACATGCCCTACGGGCCCTGGCAGGCCCGCGACCGCGCGATTGTAGTGATGTTCCAAAACGACGTGGGCTGGACCGAGTTCAGCCTTGGCATCGGTATGCCGGAGTTAGAGCACGATCCTCGCTTTGCTACCAATCTGGACCGGCTGAACAATCGGGTTGCCTTGGAAGAGGTGCTCAAGCCAGTGTTCCGCTCCAGAGACGCCGCAGAGTGGCAGCAAATACTGGAAGCAATGGGTGTGCGCTGCGACCTGGTGAATGACTATCGGGACCTGGAACAGGATCCCCAGACGGCTATCAACCAGATGATCGTGGAGCAGGAGCACCCCAGCTACGGTAAAATACGCACCGTGGGCCAAGCGCTAAAGCTGAGCAAGACACCGGGGGCCGCCTACGATCCCGGCCACCTACCGCCACCGCTCTACGCTGAGCACACCTCCGCCATCTTAAGCGCACTGGGCTACGACGATGCACAGATCGCCGAGATGGACGCTGACGGAGTGATTAACACCAAAGGATTGCCGCTGGACATCAGCATTGACGAGGCGGTGGCGATTATCAGCAGCCGCGCTCGCGCTCAGTAGACGCTCGGCTTAGCTCCGTCACCCCTGATAGATCACCCCTGAATTGAGAAGCCCCCGTCCACCGGGATGGCAGCGCCAGTGACGAAGTCCGAGGCAGTGCTGGCCAAAAACACCGCGATGCCTGCCAAATCGCTCGGGGCGCCCCAGCGGTCTGCGGGGGTACGCTCCACAATGCGCTCGTGGAAGCCCGGCACCTCCCGCCGGGTGGCCCGGGTGAGATCGGTGTCGATCCACCCCGGCAGCACGGCATTAACCTGAACGTTGTCTTGAGCCCACGCCGTGGCAAGCCCCCGGGTGTACTGCACTACGCCACCCTTGCTGGCCCCATAAGGCCCGGCAAAGGGCGCGCCGAACAGCGAGATCATAGACGCCACGTTGATAATCTTGCCGCCGCCGGCCTGCTTCAGATACGGATAGACCGCGTTGGAACAGAGGAAGAGACTGGTGAGGTTGGTGTCCAAAATCCGGCGCCACTCGTCCAAGGAGTAGTCCTGCGGTTTCCGGCGGACGTTCATCCCCGCATTGTTGACCAGAATATCGATGCGGCCAAAGGCGTCCTTGGCCGCCCACGCCATTGCATTGACCGACGCTTCGTCGGTGACGTCGACCGCGTAGAAGCGGGCTTCTGCGCCGAGTCCGCACAGCTCATCGACGGCGGCGCGCCCCTTCTGCTCGTCCCGGGCGGCCACCAGCACGCGGGCGCCGGCCTGCGCCAGCCCCCGGGCCATGCCCAAACCGATACCGCCGTTGCCGCCGGTGACCACTGCCACTCGACCCGTCAGATCGAACGGAGAAGCGGGCACTCGGCCTACGTTCCGAAGTCTGGGCGGCCCATGGGTGCAATGAGCTCAGTGTAACGCTGGGCAGTGGTGCCGGTGCGGCCAGAGTTGGCGTCATCGGCAGCGAGTTTCCTCACCAGCGCGGACAAGATGTAGGGCTGAGCGCCCAGTGCGTAGACCTTATCCATCGCCCGATCAATGAAGGCCTGGCGCTCCTCCGGCGTAAGATCGTAGGTCGCCAGCATCGCCGCCGGGTCTTGGAGGAACGCTTCAAAAGGCGCGGAATCCTCGCTATGCGCCAGCGCCATGATCACCTTGTCAATTGCGTACTTGCTCACGGTTAGCTCCTTTCCAAGTCCCACGCGAAGAAGGGCACGCTCAGAATGTCGGACGATACGCACTCGGCATGTTGGGCGGGCTGCGCGCCGGCCATCCCCATGAGGGCTACGAAATTGAGCACTCCGGAGGTGTAGTTGCCCGCGTTGATGAACCGCGGCATCGTGAACTCACGCATCACGCCGTCCACATCACCCCTGCCGATGAGGTCCACCGCCAGGTGGTCAAAATCCAGGTCCGGAGCGCTGGTGCCGGTGCCGGTGGGACCGCCGATCTCCAGCGAGAGGTGGCCGGTGCACACCACCGCGACCCGCAAATCCTGAGGAAATTCCTCCACGAGCTGCTTGAGTTGCTGGCCCACGGTGAAGAAGCGATGGGCCGGCGGTACCGGTGGCGCCATCACGTTGCAGAAGATGGGAACAATGGGCAGGTCGGCCTCCGGGCGCACAAAGTTGAGGGGCACGCAGAAAGCGTGGTCCAGCTTGTATTCGTCAGAGAAGGCGAAGTCAACACCCTTGTCGAAGCCGCATTGCACGATGCTCTTGGCCAGGTCTACCTGCACCGCGGCGTCATAGCGGGGGATACCGCTGTTCAGCTCCCATTTCCAAGGGCCCTGCACCCGGTCCGCCTTCACCACCATGAAGGGCGGCATGTTGTTCATGAAGACCTGGGACAGATGGTCGTTGCCCAGGCAGAGGAGTACGTCCGGCCGCGCTGCGGCCAAACGTGCCCGCATCTCCTCGGCCGCCTGCTTGGCGCGCAGCATGCCGGGGTTGCTCTCGTTGGGGTCTCGAAACCGCTGGACGTAGGGCGGGCTGTGAGTAATGCCGATGAGTTCTACTAGCTTGGCCATGGCTACCTCCCTGGACGCGTGGACTAGTTACACTACGCTATTATCCACAAGGGAGGGCGCCGCTTCAAACGCGGCAACATGACGGTGCTGAGGCAGGCGTAACTGGATTGGTTAGGCGATCTGGCGCTTTACCCCAGATCCGCTCTTGTCAGTCCTGAGGATCGCCGGCTCACCATAGAGCGGATTGGGCCGTTCGGTCTCGCCACCGCACTTCTGACAGACCAAGTGGAGCACTGGACCACTGGGCGGAGGCGCCAGCCAGTAATGAGGGGGACAGGCCGGAACCAATCCGTAGAGGCCGGGGCCAAGCTTGCTTAGCTTCCCCGCGGCCAGCAGGTTCTTCAAAGCGGCCGAGGTGGTCCCCGCGCCGAGGCCAGCTCCGGCACTGATCTCGGCAAACCGGCCGGTCTGGTGCTCGGCCAGCCAAGCGAGGATGCGTTCTGAAGCGGTCTGAGGCCGTTCGACTGCGCTTGTCATACCGGCGACTATAGCACAGGAGTTCGCACGCTACAAGCGCGTTTTTCCTCTTTTCCCTCTTTTCCCTCATTGTAACTCTAGTAACCCTTACCGAACCCGAAAAAGGCGTCGGGAAGCCGGGAAGTGTCTGGGGAAGTACGCGCCGGTCATGTGGGCACGGCTTAGACGTGTTACCGAACAAGGGTTGAGAGTGCGATTGAGCACAACGTTACGGGGCTTCCAAGTAGTCTTGGCAGCCCCGCAATATTTATTCCATAGTTGGCATCAGGGCCTTTACCGGCCCACTGGTCGGTGGGCGAATGGCGATGACCCTCACCCTAGTTCAGCAAGCGCGCTACGAGCCGCCCAACGGGTGAAGGGCGGCCGCTACCCATCGCTTTTGACAAGGCCTACCCCATGACCTTCGGGATCGGTGAAGAGAGCGAAGGTGACCATATTGGGGATCTCAGTGGGGGGCACGACGGTCTTGCCTCCCATGGCTTCGATCTTCTTAAGGCACTCATCCAGGTCATCTACCTCGATGTAGACGGTGAGCGTGTTGCTGCCGTCAGGGCTGGCGCCAATGCCACCGCCGATGCCCTTACCCTCGGTGTGGGTGTCCACGATGCCGTAGTTCATGGGGTTGTCAGCGTCCACGTGCCAGCCGAAAACTTCACGATAAAAGCTCTGGAGCTCGGCCCCGTCTTTGCCCGTGATTTCAAAGTGTACAACTGGGTTGGGCACGGTAGTTCTCCTTCGTGTTGTGCTGATGGAATGACGGTTGGGGGTTGCCGTGGTGGGATTGCTCTAGCGGAATACCTCCTTCAGTCAATAGCGCAATAGCGAGCGAGCGTCTGAGGCATCGTTTGGCATGGAACGTTGCGACCTGATACCTGAGATCGCATAGAAACCACCTGCTATTGACAGCCACGACAGGTAAACCCACCAGGCAAGATGCCCGCTAGCTCGCGCGGCCTTGGCATGACACTCGGGCTAGCGGTTGGCCCAGGGATCGGGGCCGGGGTCCTTACCCGCCGCGGCAAGAACGATCCGCTCCATGTAGTGCTCCCAGCCCTCTGTATGGCTCGCACGGCCCTCCTCGTTGAGGCCGTAGTGGCGCAGCCGCAGAATGGTTTCATCACCATCCGCGGTGAGGGTCACC
The DNA here is from genome assembly GCA_965261835.1 of Dehalococcoidia bacterium. Lineage (GTDB taxonomy): Bacteria > Chloroflexota > Dehalococcoidia > SHYD01 > SHYD01. The sequence continues at coordinate 2,107,116 of OZ253478.1, forward strand.
TCCACGGTGGTCGAACCGGGCGGGATCGGGTGTCCCTCGCCTTCCCACCCCCAGGTGAAGACAATCCGGCTGTGGGGGACGATCTCCACATAGTTGCCCCTAGCAATGTCCTTGCCGGTCATGTCGACTCGATAGATGCCGCCGGGCCTGGGGTCCAGCTCGACGGACTTGCCTTTCCATTGGAGCATCTTCTCCGGATCGATGAAGTACGCGAACACCGTCTCCGGACGAGCGGCAATGCGGACTTCTCGTTCTAAGTACTCACCGCTGAGTCTGGTCACTGATTCATTCCTCCGCTCTTCATTTTCGGCTGCCATGGCAAGCCGAAGTAGTCCTACGTCCCAATACTCCTGCAAGGAGCGCCGTAGCTCCGCCAAGCCTTCGGGACGGGCGCTGTAGTAGCGTTTGGTGCTCTGCTGCCGCACGGTAGCAAGGCCGGCCTCTGTGAGCACCTTGAGGTGCTGAGAGACGGCCGGGCGCGTCATCACGAAGTGCGCAGCGATCTCACCCGAGGAGTGCTCGCCCGCCATCAGAAGGCGGAGCATAATCCGCCGGTTGGGATCGGCAATGGCCTTCATGAGTTGTTCCACAGCACCTATTGTAGTAGCTACTTAATTAAGTGTCTACTTTTATTTAATAAATTTTTCTTGACGGAAGCGCAGAACTCGGGCACGTTACGCTCGCGGACTACACCAACCCAAGGGTGGTAGGATGCAGTTTCGCCGGACCCTCACTTCGCTCACGGTGACGGCGCCACCATGCTTGCGGTCTAACATCGAACGGCAATTGCTGAGAAAAGGGCTACCGCCCTATTGCATGTCCTGAGCTCGGTCAAGAGCAGTGCTATAGAGAATCCGCGCAACGGACTCAGAATCTCTTGAGGTCTTCAGTCAGTAGCTATCTGCTCGCCTTGGCTGCATACGGAGACATACGCGCTGAAGCAATCCCCGCAACCACTAGACATGGCGAGAGGGGCACAATTCAGCCTTTGGCTCTTTGTTAAATGGAGTAGGTGGCGCCCTAGTAGCGCTGGCAGCCACTGATTGCCTAGGTCAGAACACCCTGGCCTTAAAGTATTTCCAGGATGGCGGATAGATCCGTCGCAATGGCGGTAGTGGCGATGAGTATCGCGCCAGCCGCCGTCAGTGGGCCAGGGTCGTCGGTGAGAGTAGTGACGATCACCGGCACGGGATGCGGCAACATTTCGACCGCCCGGATGTCGTTGGGGCCAAGGGCAGCAGGCGGGAGGGTTACACAAAGGGCAGGGGGTTACCCCCCTGCCCTTCGGTTGTGCGCTACAGTGAGCGGTTTAGCTGCGGCCCGCGGCCTTGCGGCCTGCGCTGAGCGCGTTGAAGGTGCGCTCAGGGCCCGGCATGAGGAAACGGTAGCCGTCTGCAACCAGCTTCTCAACATTGCCGGAGTCCACGTGCGGGTGGCCGTTGGGAACGTTGTGGGCTTTGCAGATGTCCAAAATGTCCTTCATGGCCGAGACCACATCCGGATTCTCGTACTGGCGCGGATGGCCCATATCCTGGCAAAGGTCGCCTTCACCGGTGAGGATGACGCCGATGCCGGGGACTTCCTCGAGGATCTTGGGCAGGTTGCTGATACCCCGCTTGCTCTCGATCATGAGCACGGCAAGGATCTCACCATTGGGTTCGTAGGGCCATACGTCCGCCCGGGCGTAGTACTCCGGCGGGGTGGTGCCCCAATAGGTGGCGGCAGTGAAGGGCGCATCACCCCGGAGCCCGAAGGGCTCACGGCGGTCGGCGCCTTGCGGTTTCGGGTAGCGCATCGCGGAGATAGCGCTGCGAGCGTCTTCCACCGTGTCGATGTGCGGCCACACGATGCCATAGACACCAATGTCCAACACCTGCTTGGCCAGCCAGTTGCTCTCACCGGAGTTGGGTGGGATGCGGACCATAGGCGTGACGGCCGGTTTCATGGTGCCGCCCTGCAGAATTTGCCGACGGTTCAGCATATACTGCATGGTATCCTTCAGCACCTTGATCTCATAGATGTTGTGCTCCATCTCATACACAACACCATCGTAGGGGGCCTGGTTAATGGCCTGCGATCCGGCAGTCTCGGACGCCTGCCCGAAAGTGACGAACGCTACGCCGCCCTCTTCTAGGGCTTTGATAACGCCATTGAGACGTGGAAGCTCTGCCATGGGGTTCCTCCTTGTACTATTTAGCTGCTTGAGCTAGCGCGTGTGGATTGTAGCAGAAATCGCAGGGAGCGCAAAGCGCACGCCACCTCTCCTAGATAACTGCTGGGCGCCTCCAGAGGCAAACCTAAAGCCCCAGCCGATCGACGCGATGTGGCTCAGCCCATCCAACGGCCGCCACCTACGGAGATGACCTGGCCGGTGATGTACCAGGCGTCTTGCGAGGCGAAGAAGGCCACCATGGGCGCAACCTCCTTGGAGGTTGCGCGGCCCGGGATGGCCATACCAGCGGTGGATATCGCGGTGTTCTGGGCGTCAAACTCCGCCGGGGCCGGGACGTACATGGCCCCGTAGTTTGGCGAGGACGGCTGCTTCTCCCCCGCCACAAAGGGGGCGATGGCGTTAGCAGTGATGTTGTACTTGCCGTACTCCTTGGCCGTGGCTTTGGTAAACGCTTGGATGCCACCTTTGGACGCGGCATAGTGGCTCCGCAGCGTGGTGCCGGTGAGGCCCGCGTGAGAGGACATGTTCACTATACGGCCCCACTCCTTCTCTATCATGAAGGGAAGGACAGCCTTGGTCATGCGAAAGTAGGCGGTGAGGTCGGTGTTGACCACGTTGACCCAATCCTCGTCGGGCATCTCGTGGATGGCGTGAAAGGTGACGATAGCGGCGTTGTTGACCAGGATATCCACCGTACCGTAAGCCTTCACGGCATCGGCCACCAGGGCCTCGCAGCCCTCTTTACTGTCCACGGAGTTGTAGCTGGGGGTCGCCTGTCCGCCGGCGGCCGTAATCTCGTCGATCACCTGATCCACCCGGTCCTTGGTGCGGGCATTGACGATGACCTTGGCCCCCTCCTGGGCCATGAGCAGGGCGCACTCTTTGCCGATGTTGCGGGCGGAACCGGTGATGATTGCTACTTTACCATCCAGAAGCATGAGGGTTCTCCTTTAGTTTGTCCGTGATTCGTTCTACTGCGTGGTTGTAACAATATGGACACGCTAGACCGGCCTCACTACCTCAGGGGCCCCACCACGCGCGCGTCCCAACCACCAAGAGGTATGCCCGGCATGGCATTCAAGCTTAACCCATCCAGCGCCCGCCGCCCACCGAGATGACCTGCCCGGTGATGTACCACGCCTCCTCGGAGGCGAAGAAGGCCACCATCGCCGCCACGGTCTCCGGGCCGGCGTAGGTGGGGATAGCCATACCGGCCAGAGATACGGCAGTGTTCTGCGCGGCGAACGCCTCGGGCTGCTGGGTGTACATGGCCCCGAAGTGCTCGGGGCTGCTGTCCTGCTCCGGCTGGGTGGTGAAGGGCGCAATGGCGTTGGCCGTGATATTGTACTTGCCGTACTCCTTGGCCGTGGCCTTTGTGAACGCATGGATGGCGCCCTTAGACGCGGCGTAGTGGGCACGAAGGGTAGTGCCCGTGAGCCCGGCGTGGGAGGACATGTTGATGATGCGGCCCCACTGCTTCTCCATCATGTACGGCAGCGCCGCCTTGGTGGTGCGGAAATAGGCGTGCAGGTCCACGTCCAAGACCCGTTGCCAGTCTTCGTCCGGCATCTCGTGAATGAGGTTGAAGGTAATGATGGCGGCGTTGTTCACCAGGATGTCGATGCCGCCAAAGCCCCGCACCGCGTCCTGGATGACCCCCTCGCAGCCCTCCTTGGTCTCCACCGACTGGTAGCTGGCGATGGCTTGGCCGCCCGCAGCCTTGATCTCGTCCACCACCTCATCCACTTTATCCTTGCTGCGGGCGTTAACGACGACCTTGGCGCCGTGCTTAGCGAGCTCGATGGCGCAGGCCCGTCCGATGTTGCGGGCAGAGCCGGTGATCACGACAATTCTACCGTCTAATGTATACAATTGCGTCTCCTTCTGAGCATTGGCATGCTTCGAGCTACATCCAAGTTCCGCCGCCTACCGAGATGACCTGCCCGGTGATGTACCAGGCCTCTTCGGAAGCGAAGAAGGCCACCATCGGCGCCACCGTCTCCGGCCCCGCGCGTCCGGGGATGGCCATGTTGGCCAGGAACGCCGTGGTGTTGAGGCGGCGGAACTCTTCGGGCTGCTGGGTGTACATGGCCCCGAAGTGCTGGGGGTTGCTGTCCTGCTCCGGCTGGGTGGTGAAGGGTGCGATGGCGTTGGCCGTGATGTTGTACTTGCCATACTCCTTGGCGGTGGCTTTGGTAAACGCGTTCACACCTCCCTTGGCCGCGGTGTAAGCCGAGCGCATGGGCGTACCCATAAGGCTGGCGTGGGAGGAGATGTTGACGATGCGGCCCCACTGCTTCTCTATCATGTACGGCAGCGCCGCCTTGGTGGTGCGGAAACAGGCGTGCAGGTCCACGTCCAGCACCCGTTGCCAGTCCTCGTCCGGCATCTCGTGGATGTAGTTGAACGTGATGATGCCGGCGTTGTTCACCAGGATGTCGATGCCGCCGAAGCCCTGCACCGCGTCCTGGATGACCCCCTCGCAGCCCTCCTTGGTCTCCACCGACCGGTAGCTGGCGATGGCTTGGCCGCCCGTGGCCTTGATCTCGTCCACCACCTCATCCACTTTATCCTTGCTGCGGGCGTTGACGACGACCTTGGCGCCGTGCTTAGCGAACTCGAGCGCACAAACTCGTCCGATGTTGCGGGCAGAGCCGGTGATCACAACAATTCTGCCGTCTAATGTATACAATCGCGTCTCCTTCTAAGCATTGGCATGCTTCAAGCTACATCCTAAGCATTGGCATGCTTCAAGCTACATCCAAGTTCCGCCGCCTACCGAGATGACCTGCCCGGTGATGTACCAGGCCTCTTCGGAAGCGAAGAAGGCCACCATCGGCGCCACCGTCTCCGGCCCGGAGCGTCCGGGAATGGCCATGTTGGCCAGGAACGCGGCGGTGTTGAGGCGGCGGAACTCTTCGGGCTTGATCCGGTACATGGCTCCGTACTGCTGAGGCTCCTCCTCAGTGTCAGGTTGCCCCACAAAGGGTGCGATGGCGTTGGCGGTGATGCTGAACTTGCCGTACTCCTTGGCGGTGGCTTTGGTAAACGCGTTCACCCCTCCCTTGGCCGCGGCGTAGGCCGAGCGCATGGGGGTACCCATCAGGCTGGCGTGAGAGGAGATGTTGATGATGCGGCCCCACTGCTTCTCTATCATGTACGGCAGCACGGCTTTCGTCATGCGGAAGTAGGCGGTGAGGTCGGTGTTGAGTACCTGGAGCCACTCATCATCCTCCAGGTCATGGATGTACTTATAGCTCGAGATCGCGGCGTTGTTGACCAGGATGTCCACCGTGCCAAAAGCCTTCACCGCATCGGCAATAATGCCCTCGCAGCCTTCAACAGTAGCCACGGAGTGGTAGCTGCCCGCAGCAGCGCCTTCGTAAGAGCGGATTTCGTCCACCGCCTCATCTACCTTGTCACGGCTGCGGGCGTTGATGATGACCTTGGCGCCCAGCTTAGCCAGCTCAATCGCGCACGCTTTACCCAGGTTGCGAGCGGAGCCGGTAATCACTACGACTTTGCCGTCTACGGTGTACATGGTGGCCTCCTGCTAGTAAGCCTTCGGCGCGCACCGCTCGCCACAGCGAACGAGTTCGACAGGCCTAGGCGACTCCAACGATCTTGGGGCAACGGCAGCGATCGCTTTGTCACTGGCGCTCCTCGCATCGACGAACGGGCCCGGCGCAACTACATCCAGCGCCCGCCGCCCACCGAGATGACCTGCCCGGTGATGTACCACGCCTCTTCGGAAGCGAAGAAGGCCACCATCGGCGCCACGGTCTCCGGGCCGGAACGTCCGGAGACGGCCATGCTGGCCTCTGACACCGCGGTGTTGAGTCGTTCGAACTCTGCGGGCTTGGTGCGGTACATGGCCCCGTAGTGCTGGGGATTCTCCTCTTTCTCAGGCTGGCCCACAAAGGGTGCGATGGCGTTAGCGGTGATGTTGTACTTGCCATACTCCTTGGCCGTGGCCTTAGTAAACGCGTGCACTCCCCCCTTGGCCGCAGCGTAGGCCGCGCGCATGGAGGTACCGGTCAGTCCGGCGTGGGAGGACATGTTCACAAAGCGCCCCCACTGATTCTCAATCATGTACGGCAGCGCGGCTTTCGTCATACGGAAGTAGCCGGTGAGGTCGGTGTTGAGCACTTGGAGCCACTCGTCATCCTCCAGGTCCTGGATGAACTTATAGCTCGAGATCGCGGCGTTGTTGACCACGATGTCCACCGTGCCGAAGGCCTTTACCGCATCAGCAATAATGCCCTCGCAGCCTTCCAGAGTGGCCACGGAGTTGTAGCTACTCGCAGCAACACCTTCGAACGAGCGGATTTCGTCCACCACCTGGTCCACTTTGTCTTGGCTGCGGGCGTTGACGACGACCTTCGCCCCCTGCTTAGCGAGCTCAATCGCGCACGCTCTACCTATGTTACGGGCGGAACCCGTTACCACCGCGACACGGCCTTGTACGCCCATCTGTCTACCTCCGAACGTGTCCTGACTCCGCCACCCGTGGCTTCCATGCCGCAGCGGCTATCGCTATTAATATGTGATGACCAACTCCTGGCCGGTGAGGTTGAGAACTTTTTTGGCGCACACAAATGCGATAAGCTCGGCAACCTCTTCCGGCAGGGATATATGATTGGTGGGGAAGGCGGCGTGCTGTGCGGCCAGGATATCTTCCACCGTCTTCCCCTGGAGACGGGCCCGCTGCTCGGCGCCTGAACGATTGCGCCGGGTGAGTACCAGCCCTGGGGAGACCATGTTGATGGTGATGCCTTTGCGGGCCAGCTCTCCCGCCACCGAGGGCACGAAAGACCGTAAGCCGCCGTTGGTGGTCCAGGCGGTTACCCGCTCCGGGCTGGGCGTCCCGTTGCCGCCGCCTACGATGGCGATGGACCCGCCGCCGCGCCGTTCCATGTGCGGTACCACCGCCTGGGTCAGCCGGATGGCGCCGAGCATCTTGAGGCCCCAGCCCTTATGCAAATCCTCGGCCGGAAGCTCCATAAAGGGCGCATGGTTGGAGCCGCCAGCACTGTTGACCATGATATCGATGCCGCCAAAGCGGGCCACGGTCTCGTCCACAAAGTGCTGCACGCCCTCCGGGGCGGCCATGTCCGCAACAACGCCCAACGCATGGCCACCGGCTCCGGCCCGAGCGCATACCGACTCCAGGGTCTGTTCAGCGGCCGCAACATCCGCCGCGGTGCGGGCGCAGACAGAGACGCTGGCGCCGTACTCAGCCATCAGGCTGGCGGTGGCCAAACCAATGCCCTGGCTGCCGCCGGAGATAATGGCAAGCTTGTCTTTGAAGTCGTACGACACTGGCGTCTCGCGGCTAACTAGAGAACGGCAATAACCTGGAGCTGCACCCGGATACCACTGGCGGCGCCAAAATCGAACTTGATGGCTTTGCGGGTAGGCCGGTCATGCTCATCGGGGAACATCTCTAGCCAGGCCTTGTTGACCGCGGCGCGCTCGGCGGTGTCCTGCATATAGACGGTGACCTGCGCGATGTTGGCCGGGGAACCTCCCGCCTGCTCCAGAAGCGTGCGGACGTTGTTGAATACTATTGGGGCCTGCTCATCCACACTCTCCGGCACCTTGCCGGTAGCAGGATCGATGGGATCCACCCCTGAAGTAAATACCATGTTCCCAATCTTCACGCCGTGGGGGAAGGGCTGGGGATGGCCGATGTTGGGGATTTCTAGTTCTTGACGGTTGGGTGCCACGGAGGTCCTCCTAGGGGTAAATCATACCTGAGTGCGCCGCGGATGATACTAGCCGCTCTGGGCAAAGTCAAGCGAGAGCAACGTGTTTGACAACCCCTAGAGCGGTGTCTATGCTTACCGATGCTGACCCACCTCCGGTTGTAGCCACGCTCTATCATTCGAGGTCAGCGCGCCCAGCCCACAGGAGGAACCTTGGCGCACACCAGCGCTCCCGACGAAGCAAGCCACGGCGGACCTATCCTCCTGAACCGGCGGCAGATGTTCCTCGCCTACATCACCGGCTCCTTCGGCTTCGGGTTCCAGGCCCTGGTGGCGTTCATCATTCCGCTGCGAGCGCACGAACTGGGCGCGCCGCCGGAGGTGATTGGCCTCATTATCGGCGCCGGCGGTCTACTGCCCATTTTCCTCTCAATACCGGCAGGGGAGCTTGCCGACCGCTTTGGCCCACGGCGGGTGTACGTGGCAGGTACCGTATTGAGCGCCGCGGTGACCTTCTGTTATGCACTCACCACCAACTATTGGGTGATGCTGCTCCTCGAGCTGGCGGTGGGATTCCCCCGCACCATGCCCTGGATTGCTTCACAGGCCTATATCAGTCACGTGGGCACACAGGAACAGCGCCCCACAATAATGGGACGCTTCACCTTCACCACACAGTTCGTACAGCTCATAGGACCATTGATTGCAGGGACCGTGTCGCAGTTGGTGGGCTACCAATCGGCGTTCTGGGTGGCCTTTGCCGCCGCGCTAGGTTACACCGCAATGGGGCTGATGCTGCCAGAGGTCCGGGCAACAGGGATCAGCAAGCAGCCCGGCAGTAGCGGGGGCAGCGCGGCGGGCGGCTTTGGCGGCGCACTTTCCCTGCTTAGGCTCCGCGTTATCCAGGTCGCAATGATCATGACCTTCACCCGTATCTGGGTACTAGCCACGTGGGCAGCTTTCTATTCCCTGCTCCTGGTTAGCGAGGGCGTCGAACCCTTTGTGGTGGGTACCGTGCTCTCCATTAGCGGCGTTGTAGCCACCCTAATGGCGCTCACGGCAGGACCCTTGGCATCGCGCGTGGGACAAGTGGGTGGCACTTGCCTCGCCCTGGTATCAGGCTGCATCGGAGTAATGCTCTCACCCTGGGTTGCCTTCTTCCCGCTCTGCTACATCCCTGCACTGTTCACCGGATTCGCTAATGGGATCACCTTGCCACTGCTCCTTGCCATCGTGGGCGAGGGCGCGCCGCCTTCAGTGCGCGGGGTCGCCATGGGGCTACGGACCAGCGCGAACCGGGTAGCGGTCACCATTGCGCCGATCGTGATGGGCGGGTTGGTGACAGGCGTGGGCTACACGCTGGCGTTCAGCACGGGCGGAATTGCCGGTCTCTTATTGACAGTGGCGGCCGTCTGGCGACACCGGACGGGGCAACAGCCGGCGCTGGTACCGCCGGACGTGACTGCGGCGCAAAAATAGCTCAGGCCCGCCAGCCGGCGGGCCTGAGTAATGCTCGATTCAGACTTCTCACTGCGCCTACCGCACGGGCGGCAGGCTCGAAGAAGACCGGGCCTAGGTTCTATTCAGGCAACAGCTGCACCTGGCGGTGACCCGGACCACCCGGGGCGTAGTGCGGCGGGACACGTTCCGGAAGGAGATCTTTCCCCCGGGCCGCACGAGCATCGGCCTCCATGAAAAGCGACTCGATGTGCTTGGAGAGCGGGCTGTACTGGTGCTCTGCGAGCTCCAGCGGAGCGCCCACGAAGAAAGCACGGCCGCGCTTGAGACGGGCATCGTATGTCGCCTCCTCCTGGGGCAGTTCAATGCACACGTTCTGTGCCGGGTCTCGCACCGTCCCCATGGGGTCCTCGCCGCGGGCAACCTTCTCAGCCTGCTCCTTCACGATTTCACGGAGCATGATCACGCCGATATCGGTCTGGCCCAGACGCTCCTTATCACGCGCCGCAATAGCGCCCTGGCTGTCCCAGGCGAAGAAGTCCTGCACCAGCACCACGTCCACGTTGTACTTGCCATCAGCGTTTTTGAACGGAATCTCGTAGAGCGGAATACTCTCCTGCCGCGGCAGCGGGATGCCCGGCCGGAAGGCGGTGAAGGAGACGTGATAGGTGTGGGTATCGTCCATGGGAACACGATATTGGAAGTTGTAGCTGCCGCCAGAGCCCACCCGGAGAATGGTGGGGAAGATAATGGGGTGGCCCACCGCCCAGGGATGATCTTCCTCCGTGTTGCCTTCCACCAGCCGGCGTTTGATAATACCGAACTCGAAGCGGTCAAAACCGATCTTCTTGTGCCGATGCAGGAACTGCTCCTGCTTGGCACGGCCCTCTCGCTCGAGCACATAGTCCATGTAATAGCCGTGGAGCCACTCCACGTGGAGGGGGTCCAGGGAGTTCTCCATGGCCTGAAGCCAATTGCAGGGTATGATGGTCACGCCAATCTGCCGGATAGTATCGTCCCACATGAAGAGGTCGAAGCGCGGCAGCAGCGGCGCCGGGTCGGGGCCGACATAGGCAAAAACGAGACCGCTCAGCTCCTGTGCTTTGTAGGCTTTAGTAGTGACGCGGTCCTTGAAGGTGCTGTTCCAGGGTTCGGCGGGCTGCTCGGTGCACTTACCTTCGTGGTTGAAGAGCCAGCCGTGGTAGGGACAGCGCAGTCCCTCTTCCTCCGGGATGCCATACTCTAAGGACACGCGCCGGTGGGGGCACGGCTCATCGATAAGGCCGAGGTTGCCGGAGCGGTCTCGATACAGCACCAGGTCTTCTCCCAACAGCCGCACCTTTTTTACCGGATTCTCGTCCAGCTCAACCGTGGCGGCAATGGGATGCCAGTAGCGGCGCATCAGCTCGCCAACCGGCGTGCCGGCCCCTACCCTAGTGAGCATCTCATTCATCTCTTTGCTTAGCATGATCCCGTCCTTTCCGTCCAAACGCTGCGTCAGACGTTGGGTAGGTTGGCTGACACGATCTCCTGAGGGAACGACGTGGGCAATGTCGTCGTACTAGTGACCGCAATATAGATAGCGACAGTGAGCTATGTCAAGTTGCAGATACGAACCCCGGACCCCTAGCCAAAGAGGCTCCGCCGCTCTGGACGATCGGCCGGCTAGGTGTAGCTGACGCCGGCGAGCTCGGCGGCTACCGACGCGGCCTCGCCTTCCACTAGGAAGGACTGGACCTCGCCGTTGAAGCGGACCTCAAAGTGCATATCGCCGGGGCGGGCCGTGCCGAAACCCTCACGCTGCCACTGATCGAGCGCCGCTTGGTCCGGGTAGACCTCATAGATGTCCACGGTGCCGTTCGGCCCTTCGATACTGGTGTAGAGCTCCTCAGACATGGTTGCTTTCCTCCTAAACCCTGAACGGGATTCTCATGCTTCCCGGTGTGGAATAGTAGCGCTTGCACTACTGGAAGGCAAGCGATCGAACCGCCAACCGTGGTACTGGCCGCGCAACCGTCCTCTTCCGCCACACCGTAGGTCAGGCTCACGCGATACCACCTGTCCATGCGCCCCATGCCGCCGCTGTCATCCTTGTCGAACGCCCCGGCCGGCTAGGTCAACATCTCATGCTCAGTGACGCTTAGACGCTTAGCCCGGCGGCTCCTCACACCCTGCTGTTTGGTTTCTTTTTGGGTGCTGACGTGGGTTAAGTGCCCTCTGTAGTTCCGGAAAGTTCAGCCGACACAATAGTAGCCTCGCCCTCGGCGCTACACGGATGGCGTTCCTCTTTGAAGCGTACTTCCCATTGCACTTCCCACGGCTTGTCTTCCGGGGAGATCTGCATGACCTCTGCCTTACCCTTGGGTCCGTCAAAGGTCAGATAGATGGATTCGGCCATAGTCTTTCCTCCTCTTTACGTCACGTATTCGATTGGGTTGCCCCTGGACTGGCAAAACGGAGCTACGCGTATGCCCCTATTATACAGATGAGGATACCAGCAAACCGTGCAGATTATACGGCGCAGCGGGAGAAATATGTGGGGATTTGCACATTGCCCCATTCGCCAGTGTCTAACGACAGCCCCCCACGCCGTGGCGGGCGGTGAGCAAGCGGAGTGCTACCGCTAGCCTAATCGAGCCGGCGGAAGTGCTGCGGCGGCCAGTAAACCAACCACGCCCGCGCCACGATGGCGCTGCCGGGAAGGGGCCCGAAGTGGCGGCTGTCCGTGCTTTGGTCCAGCGCATCACCCAAGACAAAGTAGTGGCCGGAAGGCACGGTGGCTCCGCCTGCATCACCGGGCAGGGGGTCGCCCGGAAGCGCCGCAATGCGTTTGATGATGCGCAGGTCTTGGCTGGGATGCTGCACCAGAACCACGTCGCCGCGTTGGGGGGAGCGGACGCGATAGGCTACAGCGTCGCACAGGATGTATTCCCCGGCTAACAGCGTGGGCGCCATGCTCCAGCCCCGCACCCGCACCCGCCGGGCGCCGAAAAACGCCGCCGCAAGGTACCGCGTCCGCTGGATGAGGACTATGAGCCACATGCAGTCGGTATTCCTCTATGTGCGAGCCCGAGTGTTTCTAGCTTCGTCCGCTTCTTCCGCTTCCGATCGCCGCCAGCAGCAGCGCCACCGCGGGCGCGGCGTGTTGTATTCACCACAAGAGTTGGGTAAGCTAATGCCCGTAACATTTTGCCTTAAAGAGGAGGGATACTTACCATGCTGCGTCAGTTAGTCAGTTTCGCTAACCGCGTGCTCAAAGCTGAGGATGCCTATGCCCACTGTGATGTTCCCTGCGGCATCTACGACCCCCATACGGCCCAGATTGGCGCCCTCACGGTGCTGCGCCTAAACCAGCTTGCGGCCAATCTGGCAAGGCCGTCATCGTCGGACGACGCCGGAGCGATGACCGTCTATGCCAACACCATAGCTCGCTACATTGCCACCAAAGAGGCGCACGCCGAGCTGGTCAAGCACGAAGTGCGGATCATCTGGGGCGATTATATCCGCCCGGAGCATGTGGAGAAGTATCCGGACCTCCACGCCAACGTGTTTGCCATCATGAAGCTGGGCTCCCGCAACAAGCAGAACATGGACGCCACGGCGGCGGAAGAGCTGGTGGCAGCGGTCCAGCAGTTCGCCGAAACCTTCTGGGCCACGAAGGGCGTGTCCACCAAGCGAATGCCGTCCAACCAGACCGTGGGCGGGGAGATTGTGTACCCTGCATAACCGGTTCTCGGCTGTTTAATAAAGGGCGCAGCAGTGGCTGCGCCCTTTATCATTCTGAATGGGGGAGTCCTTCACCGGGGCGCAGCCCCGGCGCCGGGCGGTCACTGGCCGTGGCACTTCTTGTACTTGAGGCCGCTGCCGCAGGGGCACCGCTCGTTGCGGCCGATCTTGCCGGGGTGATTCTGAAGCATAAGCCGCTTCTCCTGGCAAGTAGCACAGGTGCAGGCCGGAGGATGGTCGGTATACCAACTTGTTCGAGGCATGGATGGGGCCTCCGGGGGGATGATGCTCGCTCTACGTTACCCGCTTTCACGTTGGAATGGCAACGGGAGATGCCTCGATACCATCCCCCTTGAAAGAACTTTGCACATAAACCCCCACCTGCACAAAAAGTGAGTGAGTTGCACAATAACCAATAACCTTGACAATGCGGGTTTAAATGATATACTAATAAAGCGTCTAGGAAGAGTCGCTAAGCGTCTCTGATCGGGGCTCAAGCCCCGAACCTAGTCGCTTTTTTATTATGAGGTCCCTCAGATGCAGCTTTGTTACATTGACGAATCAGGAACACCAGACGTACCAGGCAACACGTCCCATTATGTCTTGGCAGGACTTTCCATTCCTGACGAGTACTGGAAGCAACACCATACACAGCTGGACAGTAAAAAACGAGACTACGGATTAGAAAACGCTGAGATTCATGTCGCTTGGATGATGAGGCCCTACCTTGAGCAACAGTCGATTCCTAGCTTCGAGTCGATGTCCCCAGAGAAACGGCGCTCGGAAGTGCGCAAACAGCGAACTGCAGAGCTACTCCGGTTGCAAAAGGCGAACAAGAGAGGGTACAAGCAGACCAGGAAGAACTATCAAAAGACGGATGCCTATGTGCATCTCACATTAGCTCAAAGACGGAATGCTGTAACTGACATTGCAAGGCTGATATCAGAGTGGGGCGTGGTACGTCTATTCGCAGAGTGTGTAGACAAAGTGCATTTCGATCCATCGATAACCAACACAACAATTCATGAGCAAGCATTCGAGCAAATCGTATCTCGTTTTGAGCGCTACCTAGAGAACCGTAATGCAGGCTACGGACTGCTTGTTCACGATAACAACCAGACCGTGGCCAAGAGACATACTGAGTTGATGAAGACGTTCCTGCAAAAGGGAACACTTTGGACTAAAATAAACCATGTTATAGAAACCCCGATGTTTGTGGACAGCCAATTGACCAATATGGTTCAACTGGCTGATCTGTGCGCTTATGCAATTAGGCGGTATCTAGAGAACTCCGAAGACCAACTTTTTGACCTCGTGTTCCAGAGGGCAGACAGGTCTGGCGTAGCCTCCGTTGGTGTTAGGCATTTCACGCGTACGGACTGCGCATGTAAGATTTGCTCTTCTCACAGCACTACAGTTTTATCTCCTTAGTAGTAATGGGGCAATCCCGCGATAGTACTTTTTGTGCAGAAAGGCTAGTTACACAAAAAGTCGGCGCATAAGGGGAGTTTGTGTGAATAGCCCCGATGAAAGGGGAGGGTGACGTTGCACCCTCCCCGCTAGCCCCTAAGGCTGATAGCTATTAGCCCCTCGCGGCGCTCACGGCCTCGGCAGGCTCAGGCTCAGGCTCGGGAGCGGTCCCGGCCTCACGGCTAAAGGCAAGACCGTCCGCGCCGGCGTCCACCACAATGGTGTCACCCGCCTCGTAGCCGCCACCCAGCAACACCTTGCTGATGGGGTTCTCCACGAAGCGCTGCACGGTGCGCCGCAGCGGCCGGACGCCGAAGTTGCGGTCGTAGCCCTCCTTGGTCAGCCACGCCTTCGCCGCCTCGGTCAGCCGGATAGCGATGCCGTGCTCTTCGAGCCGCTCCAGCACCAGGGCCACCTGCAAGTGCACAATCTGGGCGATCTCCTCCTCCGTGAGCGGGTGGAAGATGATGATCTCGTCGATGCGGTTTAGGAACTCGGGCCGGAAGGTCTGCTTGAGGGCCAACTCCACGGAGGCCCGCAGCCGCCGCTCTTCGTCCCGGTCCTGCTTGGCCAGGGCAAAGCCCAGAGTCTCCCGCGTCAGCTCACCGGTGCCCAAGTTGCTGGTCATGATGATGATGGTGTTGCGGAAGTCCACCGTGCGACCGTGGCCGTCGGTCAAGCGGCCGTCCTCCAGAATCTGGAGCAGCGCGTTAAAGACGTCCGGATGGGCCTTCTCCAACTCGTCGAAGAGGATGACCCGGTAGGGCCGGCGGCGCACCGCCTCGGTCAGTTGGCCGCCCTCCTCGTAGCCCACGTAGCCCGGCGGCGAGCCGATGAGCCGGCTCACGGTGTGCTTCTCCGTGTACTCCGACATGTCGATGCGCACCATGGCGTCCTCGTCATCAAACATGTACTCGGCTAGGGCCCGGGCCAGCTCGGTTTTACCCACGCCGGTGGGGCCCAGGAAGATGAAGCTGCCGATGGGCCGCTTGGGGTCCTTGAGACCGGCGCGGGCCCGCCGGATCGCGTCGGAGAGCGCAGTAACGGCCTCCTGCTGGCCGATGACCCGTTCGTGCAGGCGCTCCTCCATCTGCAGCAGCTTCTCGCCCTCGCCCTCCAGCAGCCGGGTAACGGGCACGCCCGTCCACTGGGCCACCAGGGAGGCGATGGCCTCGGCGTCCACGGTATTATCGATGTGCTTGTCCTGGAGGAACTGGCCCCGCTGCTCTTGGTACTCGGTCTCGATCCCCAGCCGCTCGCTCTTGTGGCGGGCGGCCTGCTCGTACTCCTGGCGCTGGGCCGCGGCTTCCTCCTCGTCCTGGAGCTGCTTGATCCGCTGCTCCATCTGCTTGAGCTCCGGTGGCAGGTCCTCCGCGTCGATGCGGAGCTTAGCCGCGGCCTCATCGATAAGGTCAATCGCCTTGTCCGGCAGATGGCGGTCCGGGATGTAGCGGTGGCTCAGTTTCACCGCGGCCTCCAGCGCAGCCTCGGTGATCTTCACCTTATGGTGCGCCTCGTAGCGGGGACGGACGCCGTGCATCATCTCAATGGCGGTGGGCACGTCCGGCTCCTCCACCCACACCGGCTGGAAGCGGCGCTCCAAGGCGGCGTCCTTTTCGATGTGCTCGCGGTAGTCGTCCGGCGTGGTGGCGCCAACGGCCCGGAGCTCGCCGCGGGCCAGCGCGGGTTTCAGCATGTTGCTGGCGTCCAGCGCGCCCTCGGCAGCGCCGGCGCCTACCACGGTGTGCAGCTCGTCGATAAAGAGGATGATCTCGCCCTGAGCCCGCTTGATCTCGTCCATGACGGCCTTCAGGCGCTCCTCGAACTCGCCGCGGAACTTGCTCCCGGCCACCAGCGCGCCCAGGTCCAGGGCAATGACCTTGCGGTTCTTCAGCGTCTCCGGCACGTCGCCCGCCTCGATCTTCTGGGCCAGCCCCTCGGCGATGGCGGTCTTCCCCACTCCGGCCTCGCCTACCACTACGGGGTTGTTCTTGGTGCGGCGGGTGAGGATCTGCATCACGCGGCGCACCTCGTTATCCCGCCCGATGACGGGGTCCAGCTTGCCGGCAGCGGCTAGCTCGGTGAGGTCGGTGCTGTACTTCTCCAGAGCACGGTACTTGCTCTCGGCCCGTTGGTCGGTGACACGGGCCCCGCCGCGGATGTCCCGGAGCGCGGTGTAGATCTTCTCCTGGTCCACGCCGAACTCTTTGAGGATGCGGGCCGAATCACCCCCGCGCTCGGAGGCCACCGCGATAAACAGGTGCTCGGTGCCGATGTACTCGTCCTTGAGACGAGTGGCCTCGGCGTCGGCGTTCTGGAACAGCGTGGCGATGCGCGGCGTGGCGTAGATCTGGGTGGGTTCGTAAGCGGTCTTGGGCGCGGCGTCCGTCGCGGCCTGTACCCGCTGCCGCACCAGGTTAGCGTCCACCCCCAGCTTCTCTAGGAGCTGCCCGGTGAGACCGTTCCCCTGCTCCAACAGCGCTAGGAGAATATGCTCCACGTCCCACTGGCTGTGCTTCATGCGGCGCACCACGTCCTGCGAGATCGCAATGACCTCCTGGGCCGATTCGGTGAATCTATCCGGTCTCATTACCATGATGTGTTACCCCCTGGCATTAAAACAACCAACGTTATACTTGTGTAGCTCCGGCACAAGGCAACGTTCAGCCAACCCTGTCTCGACTTAGCAAAGATTGATCAAGCGCTCCCTTCAACCGCACCACCTCCAGTTGCAACGCATCCCGCTCTTGCTCCAGCACTCGGATGCGGTCCCGCATCCGGAGCACTACGTCCGCGCCGGCCGGGTTGACGCCCAACTCACCCATGAGCCGTTTCATGTCCCGCAGCCGGGCGATATCCCGTTCCGAGAAGAGGCGGATATTGCCCCGAGAGCGGGACGGCTCAATGATGCCCATGCGCTCGTAGTAGCGGAGGGTCTGCACGTGCAGGCCGAGGAGCCGGGCGGCCACGCTGATCACGTAACAGGGCTCGTCCTCTCGAATGTTGCTGCTTAACATTGCACCTCCTGGGTTACGCCAGCGACGCCTTTAGCGCCTCGAATAGTTGCTTCTGCTCCTCGGTGAGCCCGACCGGTAGCTCCACCGTCACCCAGGCGTAGAGGTCGCCGTTGGGGCCGGAGCCGCCGAGCTTGGGCATGCCGAGGCCGGAGAGGCGGATCGCCCGGCCGTTCTGCGTCTCCGCCGCGATCTTGAGGGCGATCTGCCCCTTGAGCGTGTCAACCTTGACTTCGCCGCCCAGGACGGCGGTAACCAGCGGTACAGCGACGTCAGAGTAGAGGTCATCACCCTTGCGCTCGAAGCGTTCGTGGGGCTGCACGGAGACCACTAAGAAGAGGTCGCCCTTCTGGCCGCCACCCACGCCCGCCTGCCCCTCGCCGGCCATGCGCACCCGGGAGCCGTCCTTCACCCCCGCCGGAATCTTCACCTCCAGCCGCCGCGGCCGGGCAAGGATGCCCTGGCCCTGGCAGGTCCCGCAGGTAATGTTGTTGACCCGTCCGGCACCCTTACAGGCAGAGCACGCCTCTTCAGTCTGCAGTTGCAAAGTGCGGGAGGTGCCCGCGTAGGCCTCCTCCAGGGTCACTTCCACCGGCTGCTCGATGTTGTCGCCGCGGCGGGGCTGGCGGCGTCCGCTGGGGCGGCGGCCAAAGATACCGCCCATCAGGTCTTCAAACCCGCCGCCGGCGCCAAAGCCGCCCGTGTTGTACTCGAAGCCGCCGCCGGAGGTTGGTCGCCAAGTGCTCCGCCCACCGCCATAGGCCGCCTGCCCCTTCTCGAACTGTTCGGCTTGCTCCCAGCGCTCGCCGTACTGGTCGTACTTTTTGCGCTTCTCCGCATCGGAGAGCACCTCGTGCGCCTGGTTGAGCTCCTTGAAGCGCGCTTCAGCTTCCTTATCGCCCGAGTTCACGTCAGGGTGGTGCTTGCGCGCCAAGCGGCGATAAGCTTGCTTGATCTCCTTTTCGGACGCACTGCGAGCAATGCCGAGTATTTTGTAGTAGTCTTTGCCAGCCATTGTGACCCACTCCTAACGCTTTCAGCACTTTCATTATCGAGGGTTGATAACATTGTTGTCAACATAGCTTATCACCACGTGTCAGTAGTTAGCCCTACGCGCCTTCACAATAACGACCTTGTCTGTTGCCCTAAACTGCCCACAAACGGCGGTGTCATACACGCAGTAAGGCCCGCCATATGGCGGGCCTTACTGCGTGTATGACAGCTGTCTTCCGTTATCACTCGGGAATATCCACCCAGCGGCCGGTCTCCATTGAGGTGAACACGCCGTTCAGCACTTCCTGCACTCGGAGTCCGTCATAGAATGTGGGCGGTATCGGCTTGCCGTTACTGCGCACGGCAGCTACAAAGTCGTCGATCATGAGGCGGAAGGACGCCATGCGGTCATCCCGATTGTCCTCAAAGGGCGTGTAGTGCGCGGGGATTGGCAACTCGTGGAGCGCGGGCTCGCCGGTGCGCGCGCCCAGGAGACCCCCTTGTGGCGGCGGGTTGAAGCCATTGGAGGTAGACACCAGCGTTCCCTCGGTGCCATAGATCTCGATGCGCGTGCCGGGGCCAAAGGGCGCCGCCATGCTGGCGGCCATAGACGCCCATCCGCCGGCACGAAAGCGCAGGTGCAGGTGAAAGCCATCATCCGCGGAGGCCATGACCCGCTCTCCGGTGGCGGGGTCATCCCGCTCCGGTACCTGGACAAACGCACTGCCCAACACCCCGCTGAAGTCACCGAACCAGCTCCGGAGCCCGTCGATGTAGTGCGATCCGATGGCGAACAGCATGCCGCCGCCCATCTCCCGCTGTGCGGCCCAGCCGTAGGTCCGTCGGCCCAAGGAGCCGCCGCGGGCGGCCACAAACAGCGTGATGTTCACGTGGCGGAGCTGCCCAATGTAGCCCTCACGGATAAGTTGCCCAATGTACGCCCGGCTGGGGTTCCAACGGAGTTCGTGGGCAACCATGTGGACCAGTCCCCTGGCTTCAGCGTTGTCCAGCAGCGCTCGGCACTCCGCCACGTTGACCGCCATCGGTTTTTCCAGCAGCACGTGCTTGCCCGCATCCAGCGCAGCCATGCCCATGGGGAGATGGGTGAGGGGCGGCGAGGAGATGCTGATGATGTCGATATCGGACCGCTGGGCCAGCGCCTCATAGTCCGTGGTCCAGGAGGGCACGCCGAACTGCTCGGCGGCTTCTCGGGCGCGCTCCTCACGAGCGCTGCACACTGCCACCACTTCGGTCTCGGCGCAGCTTTGGTACGCCGGTATGTGGACGATGGTGCCAAATCCGGTCCCTACAACTGCAACCCGCAGCTTCTCAGCCATTGCCTACTCCTCTCGCATGAGCACCGCCCGAGCGGGCGCGCCATCGCCGCCCTTGAGCTTCAGGGGCAGGCATGCCAGCGTATACGCGCCGGGCGGTACTCCACGCAGATCGATGCCTTCTAAAATCACCACGCCCGCACCCAGCAGCGCCCAGTGGGTGCGGGGTTCACGCGTAGCGTACTTCTCCGCCGACAAATAATCGATTCCCACCAAACGCACGCCGCGTGCCACCAGCCACTGTGCGGCGTCTTCCTCGATGTAGGTGAAACGACGCTGAAAATTCGGCTTGTCCCAAAGCGCGCCGTTGGGTGTCTTGAACAGCACCCGCTCTGCTCCCAGCGGCAGCGCGGCCGATTCCAGGAAGGCAGCGGTGACCGCAGGCGCATCGCACTCCACTACCAGGGCCGGGCCGATGAGCGTGTCCAGCGCCAGTTGGTCCACCGTGGCGCCCTCAGGAAAGAAGTGCGCGGGCGGGTCAACATGGGTGCCGGTGTGCGTGCCCAGCACTATTTGCGATAGCGCATAGTTAGAGCCGGGGCCCACCGCGACCACCGAGGTGACCGTGGCGCCCGGGTCGCCGGGGTAGACGGGAAGCTCCGGTGCGATCGGAACGCTGATGTCGTAGATACGCATTACGCGTGCAAGGCGTTGCCGCACTGGCTGCAGAACGCGCTCTCCAAGGGATTGTGCGTGCTGCAGCGGGCGCAGACCCGCCGGCCGGGGGCACTGACCTGCGGCGGCGGAGCGTTGGCCGGCGGAGCATCGGCCGGCGGGTCATCGGTGTCCAGCGTGAAGTCACGCGTGTATTCGTCCGCCATCCGTCGGAAGTCTCGCACAGTCTTCCCAAAGCTACGGGCCATTTCCGGAATCTTGTCCGGGCCAAAGGCAATCAGCATCACAACGAGGACGAGCATCAGCTCGGGTACTCCGATATCGAATGGCATGCAGCTTTCCTGACGTTTCGACGCGTTATGTCCCGCTATATCCGCTTAATCTATGATGGGCAATCATCAGACAACCGCCACTTCCACCGCGTTAATCGGCGGAAACATGGCGGAGAGCTGCTTCCAGGTGGCGCCCTCGTTGCTGCTGTAAAACAGCTGGCCGGTGTTAGCGCCCAAATATACCCCTGGCGTGTCCAGGGTGTCCGTCGCCAAACCGTCCCGCATAATATTGATGAACGCATTGCGGGAGGGCAAACCCTTGGCTAGGCGCTCCCAGGCGCCGCCGGCGTTGCGGGTACGGTAGACGGCCGCTCCAGCCTTGGGCATCCAGTGATAGTAGCCGCTGACGCCGGGGCTGATGTAGACGGTATCGGCATCGTGGGGATGGCCCACCATTGGGAGGCCCCAGTCGCTAGGCAGCCCCTCCGAAATCTCGGACCAGGACTTGCCGCGGTCGTCGCTCCGGAAAACGCCGGTGTGGTTCTGGGCGAAGAGCCGCTCCGGTTTGTCCTGGTACTGTGCCAACATATGTACGCACTGACCCCACTCGGGGTAAGTGGGCGGCTCGGTTTCGTCGTACGCCATCGAGATGCCCTGGTTGCTCGGCGACCAGGTGGCGCCGCCGTCCTCAGTGCTGAACACCCCGGCTACCGAGATGGCAACCGAGAGCCGCTGGAGATCGGTAGGGTGCGGCATGATTGTATGCAGCATCAGGCCGCCGTTGCCCTGCACCCACTCTGGGCGCGTCGGGTGGCACCACAAGCTCTCGACCAACTCCCAGGTCTCGCCATTGTCGGTGCTCTTGAACAGCGCCGCGGGCTCAACCCCGGCGTAGATCACGCCTGGCTCCTCGGGCCGCCCCGGCTGGACACTCCAGACCTTCTCCAGCTTCACGTCGTCCCGGCCAAAATTGGGGCCGGTGACCGGCTCATCCCAGGTGGCGCCTAAGTCGAAGCTGCGGTGCACGTGCGCCCCAAACCACCAGTCCCAGGCCGGTGCAAACATAGTCCCAGTGCGGGGATCGTAGGCAATGTGCATAACATTCTTGCCGGGCAGGTACGGACCTTGAATTTTCCAGTTGCGGCGCGCCTCATCGCTCTCGGCAATGAAACCGCCCTTCTTGGTTGCTATCAGCATCAGCACTCTTGAGCCCATGTCATGCTCCTAGCTGGTAGTCCCGGCCTGGAAAGCCGAGGGAATAAGTACAAGTACCGCCCGCCGGGCGGTTACAGGAACTACTGGAACCACTGGAAGTATAAAACGTAGATAACCTAGCATTAGCCGCCGTAGTTGAGATTGTGGTCACACATCAGGATAGTCTGGTCCTCTCCGCGGACCCCGGCCTCCACCACTTCACCCACAACAGGGTGTGGTCGACTTTGGCAACCTCGCCCACCAATGTGCACTCCCACCAAGCGGCTGCGGTACGATCCTAAGACACGCTCCTTGTGGTAAATGCCGGGTGTAGCCCGTTGGGAAGGTAGTCCAACTATACGCGTCCCTCCCCTCCGCAAGCAACCGAGCGGTCAGCAGTTCCTATGCAATGCGTGGGGTTGACCTGGCTGTTCGACGAACATACTATGTGGGCCTGCGCGGGTCTTATGGCAAAACCCTGCGAAAATGGGATGTGTGCTCAACTATGACCCTGCGTTTTGTTCACGCCGCTGACCTCCATTTGGACAGTCCATTCACGGGCATCCGGGCGGCCGCGCCGGAAAATGTGGCCAAGGCGCTTTACTCCGCCACTTTCAATTCCTACGAAAATATCATCGCTCTCTGCATATCTGAACGGGTGGATGCCCTGCTCGTAGCCGGGGATATTTACGACGGAGCAGACCGCAGCCTGCGCGCCCAGCGCGCTTTCATCGACGGCCTGCGCAGGCTGGATGCCGCTGGCATCCGGTCGTTCGTTTGCCACGGGAACCACGACCCGTTGGATGGCTGGGAAGCTCGGCTATCGTACCCGGACAGTTGCCGTCGCTTCGGCCCCGAATTTATGTCGGCGCCGATTTTCCCGAATGAACCGCAGCGCGCCTTGGTTTATGGCATCAGCTATCCTACCCGGGATGTGTACGAGAACTTGGTCTCGCGTCTCGGGCCGGTGGACGAGAGGGCGTTCACCATCGGCCTACTGCATGCCAACATCGGCGGCAACACCGACCACGCGCCGTACGCCCCCTGCTCCCTGGATGATCTGGCGCAGTCGGGGATCGACTACTGGGCTTTGGGCCATGTGCACACTCGCCAGGTCTTGGGCGAACGTACCCCGACGGTGGTTTATCCGGGCAATCCCCAAGGCCGACACCCCAACGAGACCGGTGCCCGGGGCGTCTACCTGGTGGAAGTCGATGCCAACGGCGACGCGCGGCCTGAATTTCGACCCACGGACACGGTGCGTTGGGAACGGGTGAGCATAGACATCAGCGCGTTGGAGACTGAACAGGATCTGCTCGACGCGATCGACGACGCCATGCAAATCCTGGTGGATGGTGCAGAAGGCAGATCGGTGGTCGCCCGCATGACTCTAACTGGCCGCGGTGAATTGAACCAGTTCCTTCGCCAGCCCGGTGCTTTGGATGATCTTGTGGCTGGCGTCAACGACCAATGGGCCCAACGGCTGCCGTTTGTGTGGTGTGAACGCATTGAAGACGAAACTGCGGCGGCCATAGACCGCGACGCCTTGCGGTCCGGCGAGGACTTCCTAGCCGAGGTGCTACGCACCGCCGATCAACTCAGGGAGACTCCCGAAATGCTCCGCGATGGACTTGCCGAACTCTACCAGCACAGGAGATTCAGGCAGCATCTTTCCGATTTCACCGCAGAGGAAATCGCGGCGCTGCTGGATGAGGCTGAGGCGCTGACCGTGAACTTGCTTGCCGAGGATGACCGCTGATGAGAATAACCAGCCTGAACATCGACGGGTTCGGGCGGTTCGTCGACCGCAGTTTCGGCCCATTGGAGCGTCCGGTCACGGTCTTCTACGGCCCCAACGAGGCGGGCAAGAGCACGCTCCTTGAGTTCATCCGACGGGTTCTGTTCGGGTTCCCGGATGGACGCAGCCGGGGCAACCCCTATCCGCCCCTTGCCGGTGGACGTCACGGCGGTCGAGTCACCATCGCCACCGACGCTGGGGAGATCATCACCATTGACCGAACCTCGGGACGGGGAGACGGTCCGGTTTCGATCACTACCGACGGCGGCGAGACGCTTCCGAATGGCGCATTGCCAACGTTGCTGGGTAACCATTCGAGGAGCGTGTTCCAGAATATCTTCGCGTTCACCCTCGAAGAGTTGACTGATGAAAGCCTTCTGAACGACGACAGCGTCAACCTGCAGATTTACAGCGCCGGCATCGGCGCGATGAAACTTCCGGCTGCCCTGGCGACGTTGGAACGCCAGAAGCGGGAGATTTTCGTTCCGCGTGGCAGCGGCCAATCCGTTCCAAAAATCGCGAGCGAGATTGAACGTACCAACTCCGAACTGCAGCGAATCGCGGGCTACGCTAGGGAGTATCGCCGCCAGTCGGAACGCTTGGCCGAGATCGACCGGGGATTGGGCGACGTGGGCCAGTGTCGCCTGCGGCTCACATCGGAAAAGGAGCGGCACGAAAACCTGGAGCGTGTCTGGGGTCACTGGAACGATCTAGTCAATGCGGAACAACGGTTGGCGGAGTTGGCGGCGGTTGAGGCGTTCCCGGAGAATGGCGTCATCCGTTTGGAAACATTGGAGGCACAGGCCGAAGCTGCCCGGCAGGAACTGACGGCGGCGGATGAACGGGTCAAGCTCATCAGGGCGCACGTTGACCGGGAGATCGAGCATTTGACAATCCTGGAGCGGTCGCGCGAGGTCCGCGCGCTGGAACGCGGTCGCAGCGCATTCGACCAGTCGGTGAAGGACCTGCCTGAGAGACGGGCCGAACTCGCCAGCAAACGCTCAGAACTGGAATCTTCCCTGGCGAATCTGGGTCCAGATTGGGACACGGAACGCCTCAACGGGTTCGACCTTTCGCTGGTTGTCCGCGAGGAGGTTGCCAGCCACGGTGATCGCCTCCTGAACGCTCGGGCCGCCGTCGATAGATCGCAGAACGCTCTGGCGCAGGAAGCGGCGACGCTGGCGGAGGCCTTGGAAGACGCGCAGCATGCGCAATCCGAGCAGGATACCGCTACGCCTCCTAAGCTGGACCAGAACGCTATCCGAGAGCGCCGCCGTCGGGTACGGCAGTCCAGAGCCACCCTGGATGAATTGGGCCGGGTCGAATACCGCAGCAGAGATCTGCAATCGCAGGTTGGCGCTGGTCCGGAACCTGGCTCGGCTGCGCCGCCGGGCGGCCGGTCCCGACTGCTCCCGGGGGTTCTGGGGGTGTTGGGTGTCGCGCTGCTGGTGGCCGGTCTGTGGCTGGTTGCTGCCACCACCTTCGGAGCCGCGGTGTTGCTTGTGTTGCTAGGCGCCGTGCTGGCTACGATGGCAGTTGTCTGGTTCGTCATGGTCCGTTCTCCCGACGGCGCCACGGCATCCTACGCGGCGGCACGGATCCGGGGGCAAATCAGCGAGGCGAATGAACAGTTGTCCGGAATCCAATCGCGCATCCGGGCGGATGCCGACGCATTGGGCCTGGAGGCTCTCAACGATGACGCCCTGTTGGAAGCCGAGGAAGGGCTGGACTCGGCGGATGCCAGGCTCAGGGAATGGCGGCAGCTGGAAGCGACACTTGCCCAGGCGACCGAACGTGCCGAACGCCAGACTCAGCGGCGGGATGAAGCGCAGCAGTCCGGACAGGATACTCAAACGGCGCTGGAGTCCGCGGAGCAGGGGTGGCAAGCCTGGCTCCAGCAACGCGGACTGCGCAGCACGTTCTCGCCCGACGCCATCCAGGAACTGCGCACCCTGGTGGACCTGGCGCGAACCCACCACCGCGATGTGGTGGAAATGCACAATCGGATCGCTGCCATCCAGACGGACATCAAAGAGTTCATCGACATAGCCCGTCCGCTGGCGGAGGCCCACGGCTTTGAGGCGGAGTGGAGCGACTACCCAATGGTTGCAGGTGTTGCTGACGACATCAATGACCTGCATCGTGAGGTATCCGAGGCCGCTCGAACCCGCGCCGTTGACGAGAAGGGACTGGAGGAGGCTCAGCAGGATCTGGCGGCGCGGGGGAAGAACCACCAGGAGGTCGCTGACCGAATCGGGGCGCTGTTGAAGTCCGGAGAGTCGGAGAACGCGGAAGACTTCCGCAGGCGCGACCGGGTTTACCGGGAGCGGGCCGTTTTGAACGCAACAATCTCCGACTGCCTTGAGCAGATGCAGCGGATCAGCGGGCCGGGCGAGGCGTTGGAAGCCCTCCGAACCGCGTTGACCCAGACCGATTTGCAGACCATCCGCGACCGCGTGCGGCAATGCGATGCACAGCTGGAGGAAATGGACGCCCAGCGGTCAGAGTTGGACACCGAACGTGGCTCCATCCGGACCACCCTCGAGGGGCTTGCCGGAGAAGAAGATTCGTCGCCATTGAGGCTGGAGCGGCATCGTTTGGCGGAGGAGTTGCAGGGGCACGCGCGGGATTGGGCGGTCCGAACGATTGCCGAGAGCCTGATCCGGCAGGCGCAGGGCAAGTTCGAAAAGGAGCGGCAGCCGGATGTAATCCGCCACGCCGAGCGCTTCTTCCTCGACGTCACCAACGGCGCGTACCAGGCCGTGTATTCGCCGCTGGGCAGTTCCGAGATCAACGTCAGGGACTCTGCTGGCAACATCAGGGTCCCCCAGTTGCTCAGCCGGGGCACCCGCGAGCAACTGTTCCTGGCCTTGAGGTTTGGGCTGATCCTGGAACTGGGCCAGCGGGCGGAACGCCTGCCGGTGATTGTGGACGAGGCTCTGGTGAACTTCGACCCGTCCAGGGGGACCAGTGCTGCCGGCTCATTCATCGACCTGTCCGAGACCAACCAGGTGCTGGTATTCACCTGCCACCCGCAGATCGTGGACTGGTTTGTGGATGCGGCGTCCCAACGGGGGGCTGCCGAACCGGAGGTGGTGCGGATTTGAAACCACACGAGGCGCAACGGCACATCCCATAGCCATACGTAGCCATACTATGGAGGGCCAGGTTCGCATAGTGAGGACTACCTCAGCGAAAGGATTGACCTGCTAGCCATAGCCGAGCAGCGCGCTAGCCGCGGCGTGAAGGACGATGTTGACTAATGTTGACATATGGGAAGTGGGGCCAGTAGAATACTAACACTTGTGAAATTGCAGGAGTAGCGGAGCTATGAGCAGGGCGCACGGAATGTTGAAGAGTACCCTGAGCCAGGCAACTGGCTTGGCGCTGCGCGGCCTACTCCTCCTTATTATCGTAGTACGCTAGCCGGCCCGTGCGGCCGGCATGGAGGCGGAGAAGACTCCTGCGGCCGTAAAGCCAACGCATCGTTAACCGAAACAGCAGCAAGTCGGCTCCGTCCTCTAAGGGACGGAGTTTTTTCTTTATTAGTCACCGTTGGAGGTAGAAGCACATGGCGCTGCCAAGCGATGCCATCAAACAGGGGATAGAACGAGCGCCCAACCGCTCCATGCTGTACGCCGTGGGTTTCACCCCGGAAGACTTTGAGAAGCCCTGGGTTGGAGTAGCCAGTTGCTGGAGCGAGGGCACCCCCTGCAACTTTAACAACCACCGGCTGGCCGGCCACATCAAGGACGGCATCCGCGACGCTGGCGGCGTGGGCAAAGAGTTTAACACTATCTCCGTAACCGACGGCATCGCAATGGGCACAGAGGGAATGAAGGCCTCCCTGGTCAGCCGGGAGGTCATTGCCGACTCAATGGAGCTGTACATCCGCGGCCACAGCTATGACGCGCTGGTCGCCATCGGTGGCTGCGACAAGACCAACCCCGGCGGGCTCATGGCCCTAGCCCGCCTCAATGTTCCCGGCATCTTCATCTACGGCGGCAGCATCATGCCGGGCCGCTATCGGGGCAAAGACGTGACCATCCAGGATATTTTTGAGGCCATCGGCCAGTACTCCGCCGGCAATATCACCGAGGCGGACGTACGGGAATTGGAGCGCCTGGCCTGCCCCGGTGAAGGCGCCTGCGGCGGCATGTTCACTGCCAACACCATGTCCAGCGCAAGCGAGGCGCTCGGCATCGCGCTCCCCTTCACCGCCTCGGTGCCCGCCATCGACCCGGCCCGTGAGGAACTCTGCCGGCAGACGGGCGCAGCCCTGCTCAACCTCATCCAGCAGGACATCAGGCCCCGGGACATCATGACCCGCGACGCGTTCCTCAACACAATTGCGGTAGTAGAGGCCCTGGGCGGCTCCACCAACTCGGTGCTCCACCTCTTGGCGCTGGCCAGAGAGGCCGAGGTTGAGCTCACCATCGACGATTTCGACCGAGTGAGCGCCAAGGTGCCGCATCTGGCAGACCTCAAGCCCTCCGGACGTTATGTCATGTACGACCTTCACCTAGCCGGTGGCGTGCCCATGGTGATGAAGGCCTTGATGGAAGCGGGCCTCGTAAACGGCGATTGCCTCACCATAACCGGCAAGACCCTGAAAGAGAACCTGGCCGACATCCAATGGAACCCTAACCAAGACGTAGTGCGGACCATGGCCAACCCACTCGCTCCCGGCGGCACCATGGTCATCCTGCGCGGTAACTTAGCCCCCGAGGGCTGCGTTATGAAGGTTGGTGGGCTAACGGATACCGGGCTCACCGGCCCGGCCAGGGTGTTCGACACTGAAGAGGCAGCCATGCAGGCCGTCACGCAGCGGCAGGTCAGCGCCGGCGACGTAGTCATCATCCGCTACGAAGGCCCCAAAGGCGGCCCCGGGATGCGGGAGATGCTGGCGGTGACCTCCGCCCTCTCCGGCCAGGGCCTGGGCGACAAGGTAGCGTTGATCACGGACGGGCGGTTCTCCGGAGCCACCCACGGCATGATGATCGCCCACGTTGCCCCAGAGGCCCAGGTCGGCGGCCCCATTGCCGCAGTCAAGGAAGGTGACCAGGTGACCGTGGATGCGGCCGCACGCCGCATCCACCTAGCAATTACCGACGCCGAGCTCGAGGAGCGCCTGAAGGCGTGGACGCCGCCGGCGCCCCGCTACACCCGGGGCGTGCTGGCCAAGTACAGCACTTTGGTCACCTCCGCCTCCGAAGGCGCGGTGTGCGGATAGACGGATAGACGGCCAGCCACACGGAAGCTAGCAACTAGAAATAGAAAGAGTGTACGTATGAAATTAACAGGAGCACAGGTCGTCTTCGAGTGTATGCGCCGGGAGGGAGTACGCCACGTCTTCGGCTATCCCGGCGGCGCGAACCTCCCGATGTACGACACCTTCAAAGATTATCCGGACATTCAGCACATCCTGGTACGCCACGAGCAGAGCGCCGCCCACGCAGCCGACGCCTACGCCCGCGTCACCGGCGACGTGGGCGTGTGCTTCGCCACCTCCGGCCCCGGGGCCACCAACCTTGTCACCGGTATCGCTAACGCGTGGATGGACTCGGTGCCCATCGTGTGCGTCACCGGCGCAGTGGTGACCGCCCTCCTCGGGCGAGACGGCTTCCAGGAAGCCGACATCACCGGCATCACGCTGCCGGTGACCAAGCACAACTACCTGGTCACTGACGTGAACGATATTGCCAAGGCTATGAAAGAGGCCTTCTACATCGCCCGGACTGGACGGCCCGGCCCGGTGCTCGTAGACATCCCGCGGGACACTCAGCAGCAGACTGCTGAGTTCAATTACCCGGATGCCGTGGAGCTACGGGGCTACCGATTACCTGACCCGGTTGACCATGACCTGGTCCGAAAAGCCGCGCAGCTCATTGCCGAGGCCGAACGGCCGCTCATTCTCGCAGGGCACGGCATCATCCTCGCTCAAGCCTTCGACGAGTTGCGCGACTTGGCCGAGCGGACCCAGATCCCGGTCATCACCACCCTACTGGGCATCAGCGGCTTCCCCGGCACGCACCCGCTCTTCCAGGGGATGCCCGGCATGCACGGGATGTATTGGAATAACCAGGCCATCAGCAAAGCCGACCTCATCCTTGGCCTGGGAATGCGCTTCGACGACCGCGTCACCGGCAGACTCAAGGACTTCGCCCCCCATGCCAAGATCATCCACGCTGACATAGACCCCGCAGAAATGGGCAAGAACGTCCGGCCGACCGTGGCGCTGCTGGGCGATGTCAAGACCACGTTGCAGGCGCTGAACAGCGAAGTCCAACCCAAAGACCACTTGGAATGGAAGGCCTGGCTGGCAGACATGAAGGCGGAGCACCCGTCCATCGCTATTCCGGACACCGATAAATTACTGCCTCAGTTCGTGCTCAAGCAGCTCTATGAGGCCACCAAGGGCGACGCGTACGTGGTGACCGGCGTGGGCCAGCACCAGATGTGGGCCGCACAGTACTACTGGTACGACAAGCCCAACAGCTTCGTCACCTCCGGTGGTCTGGGCACCATGGGCTTTGAGGTGCCCGCGGCGCTTGGTGTCCAGGTAGCCCGCCCGCACGACGTAGTCTGGTCCGTCGCCGGCGACGGCGGGTTCCAGATGACGCTACAAGAGTTGGCCACTATTGTGGAATATGAACTTCCAGTGAAATTCGCACTGATAAACAACGGCTACCTAGGCATGGTTCGGCAGTGGCAAGAGCTCTTCTACAACAACAACGAGAGCGCCGTGAAGGTGTTCAGCCCGGACTTCGTCAAGCTGGCCGAAGCCTTCGGCATGCGCGGCCTGCGGGTCACAGATAAGAGCCAGGTAGCGGCCGCTATTGACCAGGCGATGCAGCACCCCGGCCCCGTGCTGGTGGAGTTCGTCGTAGACGACGCGGAGAACTGCTATCCCATGGTGCCGCCCGGCGCATCACTTCAGGAGACTATTGATCAGCCAAAGGTGACGCCGGCGCCGCAACGGGAACCGGCCGGGAGCCGCTTATGAGGAACGAACATCACACCATAGTTGCTCTGGTAGAGGACCGCCCGGGCGTGCTCAACCGCATCGCCAGCAAATGGCGGCAGCGGGGGTTCAACATCGAGAGCCTCGCGGTCGGCCATTCCGAAACACCCGGGCTCTCCCGCATGACCTTTGTCGTTGACGCCGGCACTACCGACGTGAAGCAAGTGGTCAATCAGGTCGGCAAGCTCATCGATATCGTCCACATTGAGGACATCACCGACCACGAGGTGGTGAACCGAGAGCTGGTAATGGTCAAAGTCAAATGTAGCCCCGAAAACCGCAGCCAGATTCTCCAGATCGTGGATATTTTCAGGGCGAACATCGTGGACGTGACCCCGGAGACCATCATTGTCGAGGCCACCGGCGACGGCGACAAGCTGGATTCGCTGATGACGCTGCTGAGCGAGTTCGGCGTTATAGAGCTCTGCCGCACCGGTTCCATCGCCATGCTGCGCGGCGCCAGCGATTCCAGGAGTCATGGCTAGTGATACGAAGCAATCCGGGGCGGGGGGTCCAGGCCGCAATTAAAAGCGAGCAGCTAGAAATAGAGCAGGGTAACTGAGGAGGACTCATGGCAACCATTTTCTACGACCAGGACGCAGACATCGGGCTGTTGCGAGACAAGCTCATCGCCATCATCGGTTACGGCAGCCAAGGCCATGCCCATGCGCTAAACCTCAAGGACAGCGGCATGAACGTGGTGGTCGGCCTGCACGAGGGGAGCAAGAGCGCCGCACGCGCCCAGGAGGCCGGGTTACAGGTGGTATCGGTAGACCAGGCCGGAGCAGACGCAGACATCATCATGATGCTGGTTCCGGACCAGACCGCCAAACAGGTTTACGACCAATCGCTAGCCAAGCACATGCAACCTGGGAAGACCATCATGTGGGCCCACGGCTTCAATGTGCATTTCAACCAGGTGGTCGCGCCCAAAGAAGTAGACGTGAGCATGATTGCTCCCAAAGCGCCGGGCCACATGGTACGCCAAGTATTCACCGAGGGCTCCGGCACCCCCTGCCTCATCGCAATAGACCAAGACCCCAGCGGGCGGGCCCGGGACAACGCGTTGGCCTACTCCAAGGGCATCGGCGGCACTCGTGCCGGCACCCTGCTCACCACCTTCAAAGAAGAAACCGAGACCGACCTCTTCGGCGAGCAGGTCGTGCTCTGCGGCGGCATCTCGGCCTTGATGGAGGCCGCGTACGAGCTGCTGGTGGAGGCAGGTTACCAACCCGAATCGGCCTACTTTGAGTGCCTTCACGAAATGAAGCTCATTGTGGACCTCATGTACTCCGGCGGACTGAGCTATATGCGCTACTCCGTCAGTGACACTGCGGAATACGGCGACTACAGCCGCGGGCCGCGCATCATCAATGACACAGTGCGGGATGAGATGAAGCGGATCCTCAAAGAGATCCAGTCCGGCCAGTTCGCTAAGGAATGGGTGCAGGAGAACCAGGCGGGGCGTCCCAGCTTCCTCAGCATGCGCCGGATGCACGCGGAGCACCCCATTGAGCAAGTGGGCAAAGAACTACGCTCCATGATGAGCTGGCTGCCCAAGCCGCGCGAGTAGTTTACTGAGTAGTGCTGGAGGATAGTATGGACCAACAAGAGGGGTTTAACGTAGCACCGCCCATTGGGGCGGGCTACGTAGCGCTCTAGCAGTGCAACAATGAACCGAACCGTCAGGATCAGTATGATTGTTGAATTGCACGTACTAAGGAGCGCACGAATATTATGGACCGCATCGTAATACTGGACACCACCATGCGTGACGGGGAGCAGGCCCCGGGCGCCACTATGAACCTGGAAGACAAGGTTCAGATCGGTAAACAACTCGAACGCATGGGAGTAGACGTCATCGAGGCAGGCTTCCCCGCGAACTCCCCGCAGGAGATCGAGGCCGTCGCCGCCGTTGCCAAAGAGGTCAAGCGCTCCCGCATCGCCGGCCTCACTCGCCCCGTTATCAGCGACATTGACGCCTGCTGGCAGGGCGTGCAGCACGCGGACAATCCCCGCATTCACGTGTTCATCTCCACCTCAGACCTGCACCTGGAGCGCATGCTCCGAAAGACCCGGGAAGAGGTCCTGGAGATGTCGGTGAAGGGCGTCATGCACGCCAAGAACTACACCGACGACGTGGAATACTCCCCGATGGATGCCACCCGCACCGACCCGTTGTACCTCTACCAGCTGCTGGAAGCGGTCATCGACGCCGGCGCGACTACCGTGAACATTGCCGACACGGTGGGTTACGCCATCCCAGACGAGTTCTACAATTTCCTCCTCGGCATCCAGGAGAACGTGCCCAACATCAACAAGGCGGTGATGAGCGTCCACTGCCACAATGACCTGGGACTCGCCGTCGCCAACAGCCTGGCCGCAATCAAGGCGGGCGCCCGTCAGATCGAAGTGTGCGTCAACGGCCTCGGTGAGCGGGCCGGCAACGCGTCGCTGGAAGAGGTGGTGATGGCCGTGAGCACCCGGAAGGACTTGCTGGGCGCGTACCACGGACTGGACACCACCCAGATCCACCGCTCTAGCCGCCTGGTTTCCGACATCACCGGTATGCTCATTCAGTCCAACAAAGCCGTGGTGGGCGCCAACGCCTTCCGCCACGAATCGGGCATTCACCAAGACGGTGTCATCAAAGAGCGCACCACCTACGAGATCATGGACCCGCAGGCCATTGGCCTCAGCAGTTCGGTCATCTACCTGGGCAAGACCAGCGGCCGGGCCGGTTTCCGAGCCCATCTCCAGGAAATGGGCTACCAGATGTCCGACGAGGATTTCCTGAAGGCCTGGGATTCCTTCAGAGAGGTAGTGAGCAAGAAGAAGGACATCACCGATCGCGATATCGAAGCCATTGTGGCCGATGAGCTGCGCACCGTCGACGAGACCTACAGGCTGGACCAGATCCATGTCACCTGCGGCGATCCGGGTATACCCACGGCCTCGGTCAAGATCGTGGACGACACCGGTAGGGAGTACATCGAATCCGCCGTGGGCAACGGCCCGATTGATGCGGTGTACAACGCCATCACCAAAGTGGTGGACCTCCCCAACCAGCTCGAGGAATTCACCGTGAAGTCCATCACCGACAGCACCGAAGCGCTGGGCGAGGTGACCGTGCGCATCAACAGCGACGGACAGACCTACACCGGGCGGGCGGCCAGCACCGACATCATCGTCGCCGGCGCTAATGCGTACCTCAACGCCCTCAACCGCCTGATGTCCGCCAAGAAGGAACACGTAAGGTCTCAATAGCTGCCAGCCAGGGCTGCGAACCCTAGGGGCCGTCTTGTGGCTGGCCCCTAGGGTTGTCTCCGCTCCACGGTATCTGTCGCCAAGATCGGCCGGCCTGAGCCTCGTCGAGCGCCTGCTACTAGCCGAGAAATGTCCCCCACTGCCTGTGAAGAGGGCCACCGCACGCGCCTCGCTAGCTCACTTACGTAGGTGCTCAGATCTGTCATTGGGGGAGCCATCCCACGCACGTCCCTAGCCCTCCCCTCCAGACTGGGCTATAATAGCGCCGCTGTCCCTTCTTCGGCCGGCCATTCCTTCCTGAGGTTGTAACCATGGCCCCAAAAACAATGTTTGAGAAAATCTGGGACGACCATCTGGTCCACCAGGAACCCGCGCAAGACGCCATTCTCTACGTAGACCTGCACCTGGTCCATGAAGTCACTTCGCCCCAAGCCTTCAACGGCCTGCGGATGAACGGGCGCACGGTCCGGCGCCCCGACCTCACTATCGCCACGGTCGACCACAACGTGCCGACCACCGACCGCTCGCTGCCCATCGAAGACGAGATTTCACTCAAGCAGATCGAAGTGATGGACAGCAACGCCAAAGCCTTCGGCCTCCCTTACTACAACATCCACAGCCAGGACCAAGGCATCGTCCACATCATCGGCCCCGCAATGGGCTACACCCAGCCGGGGATGATTATCGTCTGCGGTGACAGCCATACCTCCACCCACGGCGCGTTCGGCGCCATCGGCATGGCTATTGGCACCACGCAGGTGGAGCACGTGCTGGCCACTCAGACCATCGTGCAGGCCAAGCCCAAGACTATGGAGATCCGCGTGACGGGCGACCTCCCCCGGGGTGTCAGCGCCAAGGACCTGATCCTAAGCATCATCGGGCAGATTGGTGTCGGCGGAGCCAATGGCCACGCGGTGGAGTACACCGGCGAGGCGATCCGCAAGCTTTCCATGGACGGCCGCATGACCGTGTGCAACATGTCCATCGAGGCGGGCGCCCGCATCGGCATGATCGCCCCGGATGACACCACCTTCAAGTACGTGGAGGGCCGGCAGCACGCGCCCAAAGGCGCAGCGTGGGAGCAAGCCCTTGCTCGCTGGCAGCAGCTCCCCACCGACACCGGCGCCACTTATGACACGGTAGTGCACGTTGACGCGGAGAAGCTGGAACCCTTCGTAACCTGGGGCACCAACCCCGGCATGGTGCTGCCCGTAACTGGGCGTATTCCTAATCCCTCGTCCTATGCCACACCCGTTGAGCAGGCGGGGATCCAGCGAGCGTTGGATTATATGGGCCTGAAGTCGGACCAGCCCATCCAGGACATCACCGTGGACAAAGTGTTCATTGGTTCATGCACCAACGGCCGGTTGGAAGACCTGCGGGCCGCCGCCGGAGTTGTCCGAGGCAAGCGGGTGAACCCCAAAGTGACAGCGCTGGCCGTGCCCGGCTCCACCGCCATTAAGCACCAGGCGGAGCAGGAGGGCCTAGACCGCATCTTCACTGAGGCGGGTTTCGAGTGGCGGGAGGCCGGCTGCTCCATGTGCCTGGGCATGAACCCGGACATCCTGTTGCCGGGTGAGCGGAGCGCCTCCACCTCCAACCGCAACTTTGAAGGACGCCAGGGCAAAGGCGGGCGGACCCACCTGGTCAGCCCGGAGATGGCTGCGGCCGCCGCAGTCGCCGGCCACTTTGTGGACATCCGGGAGTGGCAGTAACCCCTCCTCCTACGCCTGTCGAAGCGCCAGCGGCCCCAGGCGTCTTGCGAGTGAGCTGGACGACCAGCGGCATGAGCAGCGTGAGCTCTTGCAGGACATTGACGATATCTACGCACATGCCGACAAGCTGAAAAAGAGCGTTAGCCAGTACCTCACAGGAGCAAACCAGGAGTAATCAGATGCAACCGTACAGTAAAGAGATTGGCGTGGTGGCCCCCCTGGACCGGGTGAACGTGGACACCGACCAGGTGTGCCCCGCCGTGTTCCTCAAACGCATCGAGCGGACCGGGTTCGGCCAGTTCCTCTTCCATAGCTGGCGCCTGCTGCCAGACGGCTCGCCCAACCCAGAGTTCGAGCTGAACGCCCCGCAGTACCAGAACGCCACTATCATGCTGTCGGGCGCTAACTTCGGCTGCGGATCGTCCCGCGAGCATGCGGTATGGGCACTGGAGGACGCGGGTTACCGGACGGTCATCGCCCCCAGCTTCGCCGAGATCTTCCACAAGAACTGTTTTGAGAACGGCGTTTGCCCCGTCATCCTCACCGAGGATCAGGTAGCGCAGATCATGGAAAAGGCCAAGAATACCCCCGGCTACAAGCTGATTGTGGACCTGGAGGCATGCGAGGTATATGACGACCTGGGACTGCGCTTCCCCTTTGTGATACACAACGACCCGGAAACCCATGCCTTCCGCCGCTACACCTTGCTCAACGGCCTGGATTCAATAAGCCAGACCCTCCAGCACGAAGACAAAATCACCGCTTACGAGCAGCGTCACTCCCCCAGCGCTGCCGCGAACCGGTAGCGTTCGATGCTGTTTGTCGCCACTCTCACCTACCGTGTGGGGCTGCCCGCCGAAAGGATGCAGGAAGCGCTCCCGCGGCGGAAGGTCTGGCAGGCGCCTCCCGGGCTGCGCATGCTCGGGGAGTACGTGCTGATGGGGGAAGGGCCGGGACGCCCGCATATCATTGCAATTGGTGAAACCGACGACATCAACGCAGTTATTGCGGTGTATACCGCCTGGAACGACCTTTTCGACGTGGCTATCACGCCCGCAGTGACCATAGATCAGGCATTGCAGCTCATCCCGTAAGTCCCGTTGCATTGCGCCACCACCGCCGCGGGGCTGCCTATTGCTGCAACAATGTGACCGATAACAACCTATAGAGGCTGACCATGAAATTCAACATCGCTCTGCTACCGGGTGACGGCGTAGGTCCGGAGGTCATCGGAACCGGCGTGAACCTCCTGGAGGAGGTTGGACGGCGGTTCGGGCATGAGTTCGCCTTCCAACAGAGTATCGTGGGAGGAGCCGCTATCGACAAGTTCGGCACCGCACTGCCCGACGACGTGGTGCCGATGTGCCGCAAGGCAGACGCCGTACTCTTTGGCGCCGTGGGCGGCCCCAAGTGGGACGACCCCAACGCTTCTGTCCGCCCCGAACAGGCGATCCTCGGGCTACGGAAGGCGTTGGGCCTCTACGCCAACCTCCGGCCTGTCTACGTTTACCCAATGCTGGAAAACGCCACCACGCTCAAGCCGGAGGTGATCCGCGGCGTTGACCTCCTCATCATCCGCGAGCTGACCGGCGGGCTGTATTTCGGGCGGCCGCAGAAACGCTGGACCTCGGCAGGGGGGCGCCAAGCGGTAGACACCCTGCGCTACTCGGAGAAGGAGGTCGAGCGCGTGGTACGCACCGGCTTCGAGTTGGCGCGCACCCGCCGCAAACACCTCACCTCGGTGGATAAGGCGAACGTGTTGGAGTCGGGCCGGCTGTGGCGGCAAATCACCATGGAGCTGGCCGGTGAGTACGAGGACGTCCACCTCGAGCACGTCCTGGTGGACACCGCCGCAATGCGATTGATGCGCGAACCCGCCTCCTTCGACGTGGTAGTCACCGAGAACATGTTCGGCGACATCCTCACTGACGAGGCGTCGGTGCTCGGCGGCTCGATGGGCATGATGGCCTCCGCCAGCCTCGGCGGCTCCGCAACATCTTTCTCGTCCCGCCGGAGAACGCGCCGCATGGGCCTTTACGAGCCGATCCACGGCACCGCACCGGACATCGCAGGACAGAACAAGGCCAACCCCGTAGCGATGATTCGGAGCGCTTCGCTCATGCTGCGCTACTCGCTGGGTCTAACCAAAGAGGCCGACGCCATCGAACGGGCGGTCACCCACACGCTGGAGGAAGGCTACCGCACGGTGGACATCGCCGCAAAGGGCGAGCGTGCCCTCGGTACCAAGGAGATGGGCGCCCAGATTGTGCATGCGCTAGGGGCGGTCTAGTACCGCCGATGACACAGCAACCAGATCACTAGGTGAGTGCACTAAGGGGGCGGATTGTATCCGTCCCCTTAGTCGTATAATCCGCCGACACCAGCTAAACCAACTCGCCCCACAGCCCCCTCAAGGGCTGGCGCCGGCTGACGTGGCAGTACACCGGGCTGGCCCTAACGCGCTGCTACTGCCCGATTGTGCACCGAGCAGTAGCAGCATCGCAGTGGATAGGGGCTAGGCGGCTAAGGCACGCCCGTTACCCTACACCTATTGTTCCCACTTAGGGTCAGACGCTCCTTTATTGCCAGTGGTTGCCAATGGCGCTGGCAACCCCACCGTTCTCAGCGCCCCGGGACCCCCGAAACGCCTGGGACCCTTGGGTCCTCTCGCCTCTGCCGCGCGACCCACGAATTCTTTGCTCTTGTGCGCCGTCAGTAGAGTCGCCGTCGGCTACTCTGCCCTGACCATGGTGGCCATTTCGCTTGGCCAGCTTGCTCATTGGCAAGATTGCCGTAGCATCGCTTGAGCCATTCTTGGTCACCACCACAACCTTGTCGTCTGCCGCCAGGGTATCGACAGCCTGGGGAGCTTTTGTATCCTCAGTGACCTGATAGGTGGCCTGACCGCCCTCATTGAGGTCTATCGTAACGGAGTCCGCGGTGCTGCTCGCCACGGTGCCGAAAGTGATCGACGTCGTGATGGTGTTCCCGTCAACATCCGTGACGCTGTACTCCGCGCTTAGCATGTGGTCGAACCGCTCGTCCCGGGGCACGTCTTTGAGATCGCCGCCGCCGCCAATGAAGGGGAAGCCACCGCGGTGTCCTCTGGATGAACGGGCCGGGGCATCTCCAGCGGTTACTGTGATCTCTTGAGTAGCCCCATTGCGGGAAATGGTGAGGGCTACGTCATCGCCAGAACTGACATCCTGCAGCGCATCCCTCAGGCCCTGTTTAGTGCTGACCGCGACGGAGTCGATGGCGGTGATGACGTCATGCACCTCGACGCCCGCATCAGCCGCGGGGCTTTCGGCCACCACTTTAAGCACCACTATGCCGTCTTGCTGCGTGATGTCGAATTTCTCGGCAACTTCATCCGTAAGCGGCGCTACCTTCATACCCAACCAGCCCCGCTCCGTCTGCGGGTCATCCTGCCCGTTCGCGCCACGGATGACCGTGGCCGGCCCCCGCTGCGTCTGCGCGTCATCCTGCCCATTCGCGCCACGGAAGACCGTGGCCAGCCCCTGCTGGGGCCGGGCGTTACTGGCCCACGCACCGCCTACCAGTAAGGCTGAGGCACTCAGGGCCAGCAGTGGAGCTATCAACTTCCGGTTCATTGTTTGTCCTCCAAAGAATTTAGGAACATCCTTCGACACCTGCAACAACGTTGTCATCTTCAACTACTCCACGGAGAAGCCAAAGGTTTCACCGATGCTCAGGCAAGAGGACTAGGAGGACGTGATGCCGGGTGGCTTGCGGCACACGGATGTCAGGGCTTTACGAATGCCCGGGCGCTCCGAGCACCCGAGCAGTTACTCGTAACGGAGCGCTTGGATTGGGTTGAGCCCAGCGGCTCTGGTCGCGGGGTAGATACCAAAGAACAGCCCCACCGCGGCGGATACCGTGACCGCCAAGATCACGATCTCCGGCGAGACCACCGTTACCAGAGGCTGGCCGTTCATGTCTATCCGCGACACAAGGTGGGATATCAGCACCCCTATGGCCAATCCGCCCCCACCACCCAAGCTGCTCATGACGATGGCCTCGACCATAAACTGCGACAGAATGTCGTTACGACGCGCCCCCACTGCCTTCCGGATGCCGATCTCCCGGGTGCGCTCCGTTACTGAGACAAGCATGATGTTCATGATACCGATGCCGCCAACCAGCAACGAGATGCCCGCGATGCTCCCCAGAAACGCCGTGAAGAGGCCGGTAATCTGATTGAGCGTGGCTAGCGTATCTTCCTGGCTGGTGATGGTGAAGTCGTCTTCCTCGCCGATAATGCGGTGGCGGACACGCAAGATCTCCGCGATCTGCAGTTTGGCATCATCGATCTCTTCTTCACTCGCCACCTGCACGTTAATCGTGCTCACCGAGTTGCCGCCGCTGTTGGTCCTGCTCCGGGAAAGTCTAGCCATCGCCGTGGTAATGGGAACCAGCACCACGTCATCCTGATACCCTAGGCCCGTACTGCCTTTGCTCTCCAACACGCCTAGCACCCGGAACTGCACCCGGTTTATCCGAATGGCCTGACCCACGGGATCGGCCTCCGGGAACAGGTTGGTGGCGACGTTGCTACCCAGAACTGCCACAAGCGAACGGCTGCTCACGTTCTGCGACGAAATAAAATCGCCCGCTGCCACTTGATGGTTGCGGACTTCAGCATACGTATCAGTGACTCCAGTGATCCTGGAGTTTACGTTGAGGTTGCCCGCAATGATCTGGCCGCCGGTTGAGGTTTCCGGCGCAACCAGGGCAACCGCCGGAGCAAGCACCGGATCATCCAGCGCCTCGGCATCTTCAAGCGTGAGGTTGACCCCGGAACCCTGGGCCTGTCGTACATTGCCCTGCTGGGGCGCACCGGAGCGAACGAAGATCAGGTTGCTACCGAGCGACGAGATACGCGCGGTAACGGTAGCCTGGGTGCCGGTGCCAATGGACATCAGGACAATAACCGCGGCCACCCCGATAATGATGCCCAGCATCGTAAGGGCGGAACGCAGCTTGTTGGCTTTGATCCCCTCCAGCGCTATCTCCACGTTAAGGGCAAGGTTCACGGCGCCACCTCCTCTTTCTCCACCGCGGCCCTCCGCGCCAGTACGTCTCTTGCGGATAACGTGCGTGTCGGGCGCTCTTCCCGCTGAACCACCCCGTCTCTGATGTGGATGAGCCGTCTCGTATGATCCGCAATGTCCCGCTCATGGGTGACGAAGACCACCGTGATACCGTCATCTTCGTTCAGGGACTGGAAAATGCCCATGATCTCTTCACTGGTGTGGGAATCCAACGCCCCGGTCGGCTCGTCTGCAAGGATCAGCGACGGGCGGTTCACAATGGCGCGCGCAATAGCCACGCGTTGCTGCTGACCGCCCGAAAGTTCGTTGGGCCGGTGATGTGCCCGGTCGCTCAGGCCCACCCGCTCCAGTGCCTGAACCGCTCGTTCCTTGCGATCTGGCACGCCGGCGTAAACCAGGGGAAGCTCCACGTTCGCCAATGCAGTGGTCCGGGGAAGCAGGTTAAAGCTCTGGAATACGAACCCGACTTTCTTGCTGCGTACTCCCGCAAGCTGATCATCGTCCATTTGGCTCACGTCTTCCCCATCCAACTGGTAGCGACCGCTGGAGGGGACGTCCAAGCAACCGATGATGTTCATGAGCGTAGATTTACCGGAGCCCGAAGGGCCCATGATGGCCACCATCTCTCCGTGGAGGATGCTGAGGTCCACGCCTCGCAGCGCAGGGACCTCGAGGTCGCCAATGTAGTACGTCTTGGTTACTTCCTGGATGTTGATGGCCGGAGTATCCATTACCAACACCTCTAAGGGCCACGACGGAAGCCGCCGCCGCCGAAGCCGCCGCCGCCCGGTATGCGCGTGGACCCTGAGGTCGCCGGCGGGCGGCCCTCAATGAGGACTTCGTTCCCTTCCTGCAAGCCCTCGGTTACCTCCGTGCGCTGGTCATCAGTAATGCCAACCGTGATAGTCCGGGTCTCGGGCTTGCCGTCCACCAGTACCTGAACGGTGCGTTCACGGCCCTGGGTCTTGATGGCACGATTGTGAACCAATAACACGCCCTGCTTCTGCTGGTACACAATGTCGGCGCTGGCGGTCATCCCCGCCAGCAAACTGGCCGGGTTCTGGATGCTGATGGTAACCGGGTAGCTCGTGACGCCGGATTGGGTGGTGGCGGTAGGAGCAATAGCCACCACCTTACCCCGGTAGGGCCGCGGCCCAATGGCATCCACCGTCAGGATCACGGGCTGATCCCGCTGCACTTTCGCAATGTCTATCTCATCAACACTCAATTCCACCTGCATGACTGACGGGTCAATAATCGACATCACTACAGTAGATGCACCGACCCCTTGTCTAACCCCAGGCGTCACGTCCACATTGCTAATAATACCGTCGAACGGCGCCTTTAATACGGCGTGCTCCAGGTTCAACTTTGCCTGATTTAGCTCCAATTTCAACTTTGCAACGGTGAGCTGCGCCTTCGCAATGTCCAACTCCGTGCCGGGAGTGGTCACTTTGCTGAGATTGGCCAGCGCCTGTTGCAACGAGGCACGCTGACTTGCAAGGTCGCTTTCTCTGAACGGTAGCTTCGCCTTCTCCAACGCAGCTGCAGCTTGCTGCACTGCACTTGAAGCAGATGCAAGATCACTCTGGGTTGGATTGAGCAGCCGGTCCAGCTTGGTCTGGGCGTTGAGCACATTGGCCTGCGCGGTTTGGACCGACCCCTCCGCCGCTGCGATGTCGGCGGGCGTAGGGTTCACCAATTGGTCGTGCCGTGCCTGGGCGGTGAGCAGATTGGCCTGCGCGGTGGCAAGATCGTTGGGAGTAGGATAGAGCAACTGCCGGAGCTTGGTCTCGGCGCTTTCCGCACTGGCTTGGGCAGCCAGCAGGCTGGTCTCCGCCGCCGCGACATTCGCTTCAGGCGGGGTCAGCAGTTTTTCTTGCGCAATCAGCGCATTCTCCAGATTGTTTTGTGCGTTCTGCAGTGAAGCATCAGCCGACTGGAGCTGGTACGCCGTGGTCCCCGCTTCCGGGTAGTCCACTTCAGCCTCCAAGATGTCCACATACTTGAGCGTCCTGATGAGTTCGATCTCCGCAGCAACAACTTCCTGTTCGGTTCCCGATCCGCTCCTAAGCGTGGCCAGCCGGTCACGCGCCAGGTAGAGCGCGATATAGCCCTCCACAAGCTGCTTCCGCTTTTCGTCGGTCAATTTCACCCGCATGTCCCGCATAGTACTCTGCGCGTTGGACACGCCTATCTTGGCGTTATTGACTGAGTTTTCTGCGCTCAAGATTTGTTCCCTGGTCGGGTTATTAAGCTGGTCTAGCTTGATCTGCGCGTTAAGCAAGTTGGACTTAGCCGATTGCACCATCGCCTGAGCGGACGCGATATCCGCCGGTGATGGAGTCTGCAGCTTATTCAGGTTTACCTGAGCCGACGCAACCGCGGCTTCCGCGGCCGAGATGTCCGCCCGCGTTGGGTTCTTCAACTGCTCCAGCCTGATCTGGGCATTGATGAGATTGACCTGGGCAGATTCCACCGCGGCTTGGGCCGAGGCCACGTCCCCCGGTGGCGGCTCTTGGAGGTCCTGCAATCGGGACTGCGCTTGGAGCAGGTTCGCCTCCGCGCTGGCGACATCCTCGGGCAATCCCTGCTCTTCCATCGTGGAAAGCCGTTCCGTTGAAGCAGCAACCGAGGCCTCTGCGCTCGCGATCTCCTCCGGCCGTGCCTTCTCTTGCAAGGTTCTCAGGTTGAGCTCTGCCGTCTGCACCGCAAAGTCCGCTTGTGAAACGGCCAGTTGCAGCGTGTCTATCTCAAGCTTGGCCAACGGTTGGCCCGCCTTCACTTCATCGCCGGTCTGCACGTACACCTCTTCCACCACGCCACTGCCGCGGAAGGAAAGGTCCGCAGCACGCGGCGGCGTAATCGTGCCGACCGAACTGACCGTGAGCCGCAGGTTGCCGCGCTCCACCTTCACCGGCGTGACTGTAACCTCAGGCGCTTCTTCCGCAAAAGGATTGGCATAGGCAACGTAGCCCCCAGCAGCGGCCAGCACCACCACCACCAACGCTAGCTTACGAGAGGCTCGCATATTCCCCTTCCTTGGAGAACGGTTCCAGTGTCCAGCCGCGGGCGCTACCAAACTTGGTAGTGATAAGTGCGCCAAAACCCACCGACGCAAAGCCCAGGACAATTACCCAGCCGAGCCAGGGAATGAGCCCAAGAGGAAAAAGCAACAGTACCCCCAACGCCAGATCAGCCACGGGGGAGGTTGGCGTTAACGCCAACCGGCCTCTCAGCCAGCGCCCTAGCGCCAGGCTCACCGACATCAGGCTCACAAAGGTGGCTGCGGCCACAATCAGCAGCAACAACGCAGCAAGCGCTGCACCCACCACCAAAGTAACCAAGACAAAGGCGACGCCAAGTGCCAATACATACGCCAGAAGGCCAATAGCGCCAAAGCGCAGCATGCGGTACCACGGCGCGCTCACCACATCTCGCACTATCCGCATGCGGCGAGGCTCAAAGTAAAGAGTAAGGCAACCGGCAGCTACCATGATCCCCAGCGACAGCAGCGCCAGCCCGGCGCCAATAATCCCGGTACGGAACACGCCAAAAGGCGTGGGAATGACAGAGGTCTCCTCCTCCACCGTAGCCAGGGGCTGTGGCGCCGGAGCGCTCACCGTCGCAACAACGAGCGGCGGGCGAGGGCCGGTGGATCGCGTGCCGCTCGTCACGCCCGGCTCTCTAAACCTCAGGGTTGGTTCGTTCTCCACGTTGGCGGCGCCACCCATCTCACGGAACTCTTTGCGTACAATAGAACGCACCCGGTGATCGAACCCGTCGGAGGTGCGGATCGGAACCACCACATAGGGGTAAGGGCGAAGCGCCTCGCCTTGGGGCGCCTGCGCGGCTTCGGGAGGGGCAGGTGCTGCAGCCGGTATCCAGAGCGTAAGCACAAGAGCGGCCACCACGTTCACGATGACTAGCGCAGTAATGACAAGCCACAAGCGCTTCATGGCAGACCCACTACGCGTAGCGCGTCATACGGCTCGTTGCAGTCAACTGCACTAACATCGCAGTCCCCGCAAGAAAGAAGAGCCCGGTAGCCAGGACATGAGAAAGCTCCATCGACGCCGCAATAAC
This sequence comes from Dehalococcoidia bacterium, assembly GCA_965261835.1. GTDB lineage: Bacteria > Chloroflexota > Dehalococcoidia > SHYD01 > SHYD01. The sequence goes on from OZ253478.1 coordinate 2,152,038, forward strand.
CAGAAGCATGTCCAGCACCATATAGGGGTCGTCGAGCGGGAGGCCCGGCAGCCGGAGAACCAGATCGTAGACTCCGTACACGCCAAACACCAGCCCGCAGGCCGTCAGGACCGCAAGGACGGCTGAAGCAACTGGGCCGCGCAGGTTCTGCCGCCGCTGCCGCGCCCGGTGGTGCGCCCATACCTGTCCCATCACGTTCACATGCAGCGAAGGCGAAGCCGCTGCTCGAGGCAGCGCTTCAACCGCCAGCATGGCGCGTTCCAAGCCCACGACAGCGGCGCGGCACGACGCGCAATGACTCACGTGCTGCTCCAAAACCTGGGCCTCGGTCGGCCCAAGCTCGTGGTCAAGATAGGGTTGTAGGAGCTTCAGCGCGATGTTGCAGTTCATGATCACCTTGCTGTACGCCACGCTGCACAAGTTTCTCCTGCAGCAGGGCCCGGGCCCGGTGCAGGCGCACCTTTGCAGTTCCCAACGGCACATCCAACGTTTGGGCTATCTCCTCGTAGGACAACTCTTCAAGATGTCGCATCAAAACAATCGCCCGGTAATGGTCCGGCAGCTCATTGATCGCTGAGAGTACCACCCGCTGGGTTTCGTGCTGCTCCGCCATCGCCTCAGGGGCTGCAAAATGCGCGGTGCTGGCTACGTCATCCTCCAGAATGCTCGCCGGACGCCGGCTCTTCAGATGGTTGATAGCTGCGTTCGTGGCAATCTTGTACATCCACGGCTTGAAGGGAGCGTCTAGCCTGAAGCGGTCGAGCGCCTTGTAGATGCGGATGAACACCTCTTGGACCAGGTCTTCCGCGTCCTCCCGGCTGCCGGTCATGCGATAGAGATAGTTGAACAGCCGGTCCTGATATCGCTGCACCAGCGCCCCGAAAGCCGCGGGGTCCTGTTTTGCTTCCTCTATGAGCAGGCTGTCTAGCTGCTCCATTGCCACTCCCAGGTGGGCGAGTTCTAATCTATAGTACTGGGCATTGCCAAAAAGGTTTCACCAAGGTCACAAACGATTACGAATCATTCGGCGAAATCTACGGGTTCCTCGGTAATCACCTTGGTGGTCTCGTCAATCCGGAAGGCCCGGATCTCCGGCTGCGTAGGATTGCGCAGAGACACCAGCAGGTACACCGCGTCCGGTCCCAGATGGGCCTCGTTGACATCGGTGGGTGAGGGGTATGCCTCAGAGTGGGTGTGCGAGTGGTAGTTGCCCATGACCTGCCACGGGTTGTCGCCCCACTCGATCTCGCGAAACAGCCGCAGCAACTCCTTGCTGTCGATGACGTAGCGGTAGGGGCTCTTGGCCGCGTTCTCCGCGGGGAACACCTTGGCGATCTGGCCGTCCTGTCCGGCCAGGAGGCCGCAGCACTCCAGCGGATCGTCATCCAGTGCATGCGCGATTATTGCATCAGCAAACCGTTTTTCAAGGCGGAAGGGCACGTTAACTCCCCCTCATCTTCTCCTAAAGTTCCCTAAAGCGCAGTCTAGCACCGCCAGCCGAGAAGCTCCAAGCGTCCCGCAGGATGAGCGGAACGACGCTAGTAGAACGCAGGCGAGGGCGCCACCGCGGCCTGCATGACGATTAGCCCGGCTACGGCTCTACCCTCAGGGGGACATCGCCCGCGGGCAAGCACTCCCCCACCAGTGCCACGGTCTCCACACCCTCGCGACGCAACGCCTCCTCCAGCGCAGCCGCCCGGTCCGGCGACACCGCGATGGCCAGACCGCCGGAGGTCTGAGCATCCGCCAGCAGCGTGCGGGTCAGCTCATCAACCTCCGCATGCCAGTCCACCCGACCTTCCAGGTAGCTCATGTTGCGGAACGTTCCACTGGGCACGACCCCCACACCGGCCAGCGCGCGGGCTTCCTCCAAGATCGGCACAGTGCCGGCCCTGACCACTATCTGCACGCCGCTGCCCTGGGCCACCTCACCGAGATGGCCCAGCAGTCCGTAGCCCGTGATGTCGGTGGCCGCTGAGACCCCCACCGAGACCATGGCCTGAGCCGCCGCGCGGTTCAGGGTGCTCATAATCCGCACGGCTTCGCGCATGCCCTCCGGCGAGGTAACGCCGCGCTTAATGCCCGTGGTCATGATGCCAAGACCAAGGGGTTTCGTAAGATATAACAGGTCGCCGGGCTGCGCCCCGGCAATGGTGACCTGGGCGCCAGGCCGCACCAGACCGGTGGCTGCCAGACCGTACTTCGGCTCGGGGTCGTCGATGGTATGGCCACCCACGATGAGCAGCCCGGCCTCCTTTGCCTTGTCATGTCCGCCTTTGAGGATATCCACCAAGATGCCCTGGTCCAGTCCCTCTACCGGAAAACAGACGATGTTCAAACCAATGAGGGGGCGTCCGCCCATCGCGTAAATGTCGCTGATGGCGTTGGCAACGGCTATTGCCCCGTAGTCGTATGGGTCATCCACCACCGGAGGGAAGAAATCCACGGTCTGGACCAGCGCAGTGTCGTCGTCCAGGCGGTAGACCGCTGCGTCGTCGGCGATGGCCAACCCTACGAGCAGATTGGGGTCGCTGGCTATGGGAATCTGGCGCAGAACCTGCGCCAGCGCCGCGGGGGCAAGCTTAGCAGCTCAACCCGCGCAGTGGGCCAGCGTGGTCAGGCGCACCTGATCCCGGTCTGCCATTTCCGGCTCCTTTAGACGCCACAAGGCCCATCATGGATGGGCCCTGCACCGTCAGAATAGGCATTGCTGAGATGTTGAGATGAATGGGACTTCACGCCCCACCAGACCTCCCGCTAGTCACGCACCTTGCGGACGGTGACCACCCAATCGGTCTCATCCTGCTGCTCCACACCCAGGATCTCCTGACCCTCATTCGTGAAGCTGCGCGGGCAGTTGTCCACCGCGGGCAAGTGGTCCAGCACGATACCCAGCACGTCACCCACCTCCATGTCCTCCAAGGCCAGCTTGGACTTGACGAACGTGTAGGGGCAGACCTCGCCCCGCAAGTCTATAGTGTCGTTGGCGGAGACGTCCTCCGAAAGCGGACGGATAGTCAGATCAAGCTCTGCCATTGCGTTAGACTCCTTTCAGCTATACTGCGCTTTGCTTAGCCTCTAATACGCTTAGCCACCCTGCTCCACCGGCAGCGACGGGTCGTTCCCCCAATCGCCCCAAGAGCCGGTATAGTTGCTCACCTTATCGTACCCCAAAAGGCGGAGCACGTAGTAGCTGTGCGCCGCACGCACACCGCCTTGACAGTAGGTGATCACCTCTTTGTCTTGGGTGACGCCTACCCCCTCGAACTGCGTCGCCAGATCCTCCGCGCCCTTGATGACCCCCGCGGCCGGATTGAGCGCGTCGGACCACTCCAGGTGCTTCGCTCCGGGGATGTGTCCACCCTTGAACGCGTTCACCACGGCGCCGGTGTACTCATCCATTGACCGCACGTCCAGAATAGCCACGCCCGACTGCTCCAATTTGCCTTTGACGCTCTCTTTGGTGGCGCCCCGCTCCGGATGAACCGTGGCGGTGTACTGCTTGGGCTGTGGCGATGCGGCCTCGGTGGACAATGGTTTGCCCTCGGCAGCCCACTTGGCGATGCCGCCGTCCAGCACGGCCAGCTTCTGGTGACCGTGATACTCCAGCGCCCAGAAAGTACGGGCGGCCATCAGGCCAGGGCCGTCGTCGTAAATCAACACCGGGTCGTCACTCCCGATGCCTAGGTTGCCCACCAGCGTGCTGAAACGTTCCGCCGGCAGCAGCGTGGAGCGCACCGGCGCGGCGGGGTCGTCCAGCCGCGCTACGGGCAGATTGACCGCGCCCGGCAGGTGGCCCTCGGCGTAGCGACCCGCTCCGCGCGCGTCCACAATGTAAGCGCCGGAGTCGCTTAGATGCTCGGCGAGCCAGTCCGTACTCACCAGAAACTGGGCATTTGCGTAATCGGCCAAAACTCTGCTCCTCTTCCAGTTAATGAATAGTGTCCAACTGCATTCCTACGCTACGTCCCGTCCGCTCATCCTGAGCGTGTCGAGGGATGCCCCTCATGGTTCGGCCGGCTTGCCCTGAGCGCAGCAAAAAGGCTCACCACCATATCTTGTTGTCCATGCCCGGCGCCGTTCCTACCGATTCGTCGGTCCAGAGCCCCGTGCTCAAATACTTCCAGCCGCCGTCCGCCAACAGCACCACAATGGTCCCCCGCTCGATGCGCTGGGCGATGCGGATAGCCCCGTAGACCGCAGACCCAGCCGAGATGCCGGCAAAGATGCCCTCTTGCTGCATCAACGTCCGCGTCATGGCGAAGGCCTCCTTGCTCGCCACTACAAACCGCCCGTCCAGCATGGACTGGTCCAGGATGGGAGGAATAAACCCCTCGTCCAGGCTGCGGAGGCCCTGCACCAGATCGCCGGGATGGGGCACCACCGCCATCACTTTGGCCTGGGGGTTATGCTCCTTTAGGCGGCGGCCAACCCCCATCAGCGTGCCGCCGGTGCCCAGCCCCGCCACAAAGATGTCCGTCTCCGGCAGTTCGGAGAGGATCTCCATGCCGGTGGTCTCATAATGCGCTCCGGGGTTGGCTGCGTTACCGTATTGGTATGGCATGAAATAGTCCGGATTCTCGGCAGCTATCTTATCCGCTACTCGTATCGCCCCGTTGCTCCCCTGCGCCCCGTCACTCAGCACGACCTCGGCGTCGTAGGCTGCCAGGAGCCAGCGGCGTTCCTCGCTCACGCTCTCAGGCATCACCACCTTCACTTTGTAGCCCAGATAGCGGCCAATCATGGCAATGGAGATGCCGGTGTTGCCGCTGGTAGGCTCCAGGATAGTCTGGCCCGGCGTGAGCTTTCCGGTGCTGATGGCGTCCTCAATCATGGATCGGCCGATCCGGTCTTTTACGCTGCCGGTCGGATTGTGCCCCTCCAGCTTGGCAAAGATGCGCACGCCGGGTTTCGGGCTCAGGCGGGAAAGCTCCACCAGCGGCGTGTTCCCTATAGCGTTGATGATGTTCGAGAAGGGCATGTGGTACCAGTGCGCTACTGCGCGCCTCCGGCCAGCGCAGGCAAAATGGAGATCACGTCGCCATTATCCAGCGGGGCGTTCATCTGGCCCAGATAACGGACATCCTCATCGTTCTGGTAAATGTTCACAAACCGGTGCAGTTGGCCGTCCTCGGTCAGCACCTGGGCTTTGAAGCCGGGGTACTCACGCTCCAGATTCTCAATCAGCTCGGCTACGGTAGCGCCTTCGCTGGTGACCGATTTTGCGCCGCCCACCACACGTTGGAGCACCGCAGTCACCCGCACTTCCACTGACATATTGCTCGCCTCCACACAGCATCTTGGGGGAAACCCCGTACATCTTAACAGACGATCTCGGATTCCCCCCAAGGCTGCTTTTCTAGTAGCTCCCCTTGCGGGGCAAGTGCGTTACCCTGCCGCCGCGGTAGCCGCTTGGAGCGGGGATTCCAGCCCGTTGCAGAACTCCTCGTAATCGATGAGCTCGGTCACCGTGGGATGGTCGCCACAGACCGGGCACTGCGGATCCCGTCGGAGTTTCATCTGGCGGAAGTCCATGCTCAGCGCATCGAAGAGCAGCAAGCGGCCTGCCAGAGACTCGCCCAAGCCCAGAATGAGCTTGATAGTTTCGATGGCCTGAATGCAGCCCACAATGCCGGGCAGCACGCCCAGCACGCCGCCCTCGGCGCAGCTTGGCACCATACCCGGAGGTGGCGGCGCCGGATAGAGGCAGCGGTAGCAGCCTTGGCCGGGGAGGAATACGGTGGACTGACCCTCAAAGAAGAGGATGCTGCCATCTACCAACGGCTTGTTCAGGAACACACAGGCGTCGTTGACCAGATAGCGGGTGGGGAAGTTGTCACACCCGTTGATCACGATATCGTAGTCTTTGATGATGTCCAGCGCGTTCTCAGAGTTCAGATAGAGCGCATGCTTCACCACCTCCACCTCTGGGTTGAGGTCGTTGATGCGCTCCTGGCCCGAGTCCACCTTGCGCCGCCCAACGTCATTGGTGTCGTGCAGCAGTTGGCGCTGGAGATTAGACATGTCCACCACGTCCACGTCTAGCAGGCCGAGCGTACCGACGCCAGCCGCGGCCAGATACATGGCGGTGGGGGAGCCGAGGCCGCCCGCGCCAATCAACAGCACCTTGGCGTTGATCAGCTTGCGCTGGCCTTTGCCGCCCACCTGCGGCATCACGATATGGCGGCTGTAGCGGAGGATCTGCTCCTCAGTCCAGCCCGCGCCGCCGGACATCGCCGGAACTATCGAGACCTCGTCGTTCTCAGCGATAGCCGTGGCTTCGCCCTCGAGCGTGCCGATGTCTCGGTTGTTCACGAACACTGCCACGTGGTCGGCCACACCGCCGTTCAGGTCGAAGACCAAGCTCTTGAACGCCGGGTAACGGGAGCCCAGAGTTTTCAGCACTTCGGCAACGTTCGTGCCCTCGCTCTCCACCTTGGCCAGATTGCCTGTTGCGGAACGAAAAGGTCCAGGAATATAGACGTTTACGGGCATGTTCTCCTCCGTTTTATTGCCAATTGAGTAGCTAGCTGCCGCGGCGTGTCGCAACACTCAGGGTCTCCTCTTCAACAATGGTCATGCTCAGATAACGCTCGCCGGTATCCGGCAACACCGTCACCACCACCTTGCCTTCCCCCATCTCCCGTGCCACCTCCACCGCGGCCCAGACGTTGGCGCCGGCGGAAACGCCCACCAGCAGCCCCTCTTCTCGGGCCAGCCGAAGCACCATAGTCTTAGCGTCTTCGTCCTCCACACTGATAATTCGGTCAATGATAGCGGTGTTCAGCACCCCCGGCACAAAGCTGGCGCCGATGCCCTGGATCGCGTGTAGGCTGGCTCTCCCGCCTTGAAGCACCGGCGAGCGGGCCGGCTCCACTGCGATGACCTGTATGCCGGCGTTCCGTTCCTTCAACACCTCGCCCACGCCGGTAATAGTACCGCCGGTCCCCACACCCGCCACGAACGCGTCGATCATCCCCTGCGTGGCGCCCAGAATCTCCCGGGCCGTGGTGCGACGGTGCACCTCCGGGTTGGCGGGATTCTCGAACTGCTGCGGCATGAAATAGCCCGGATGTTGCGCCACCAGCTCCTCCGCCGCTAGCACCGCCCCGGTCATGCCCTCCAGCGCGGGGGTAAGCACCAGGTCCGCCCCCAAGCGACTCAGCAGCCTCCGCCGCTCCAAGCTCATGTCCTCCGGCATGGTGAGCACCACCCGATAACCCTTAGCCGCCGCCACCATTGCCAGGCCGATGCCGGTGTTGCCGCTGGTAGGCTCCACAATGGTGTCACCGGGCTGCAGCTCACCCGCCTGTTCAGCCGCCTCCACCATTGCCAGCGCAATCCGGTCTTTGACGCTGCCGGCGGGGTTGAACTCCTCCAGCTTGGCCAGCACCTGCGCGGCGCCAGCCGATCCCACCCGGTTCAGACGCACCATGGGCGTCCCGCCAATCAGGTCAAGAACACTGTCCGCAATAAGCTTCTGCAATGCTGTCCCTGCCCAACTCCAAGGTGCCCAATGAACTACGACTCACCACTCGTACTAACAGCTAGATGTAATACATCGCCCGCTCTTGCAAGACTTTCTGGCGCTGCAGCAACTCGCCAACGCTGGTGCTTTGCAACAACTGCTGGGTGTTCTGGGTAACGGCTTGCCATATCTCCTGCTGGCCGCAGCGCCCATTATGCTTGCACACCACGGTACCATCCAGGCACCCTATGGCCACCACCGGGCCCTCGAGTGCCGCAATTGCATCGCTCAGCGCGATATTTGCCGGTTCTTTCGCTAGGCTGTGCCCGCCCTGTGGCCCGCGGCGGCTGTGGATTAACCCCGCCTTCCGCAGCGTGGTGAGCAGCTGGTCGAGGTACGGTTCCGGAATGTCCTGGCGTTCCGCAATGTCCTTGCTCTGCACCGGCGGCTCACCGTAGTGTTCCGCCAGGTCCACCAGAGCACGGACCCCGTAGTCCCCCTTCATGGAGATCTTCATGCGCCAGGTGCAACCGCCTTAATCCCGATAAACTATGTCACCATTTTAGCATAGGCCTATCACTTTGACAATCATAGTAACGGAGATCTACCCGCCGGCCACCGCCGGGACAATGCTGACCTCGTCGCCCGTCTTGAGGGGCGTGGCAAGGCCGTCGAGGAAACGCACGTCTTCCCCGTTCACGTAGATATTGACGAAGCGGCGGATCTCCCCCGCCTCATCGCACAAACGGTCACGGAAGCCGGGAAACTCGCCTTCCAGCGACTCGATGCAGCCCTCGAGACTTTCGCCGCCGATCTCCAGCGTGTCCTGCCCTGCCGACAGCGAACGCAGCGGCGTTGGAATGCGTACTTTGATGCTCATACCTGTAGTGCTCCTTTCTTGAGTCCAATTGTTTCCGGAAAAAGTAACAGGGAACTATCCTGCAATGATGTCGCCTTCCATAGGATCGGCCCGGATACCCAGGCCTCGGACCCATTCCAGGCCCAGGCCAATCTCACCATCGTCGCCCTCGAGTTCCAACACCACCCAACCGTGGTCGTCAGTTACATCAGCTCGGCGAATGTTGGTCACGATCTTGAATTTGTGGCCGAGAGCGTAGATCACCGGCTCGGTTATCTGCTCCGCAGGAAAGGTGAACAGCACGCGGCGCTTCGTCATGTTCGCCTCCTCGCTAGCTAGCCGCAGAGGCGGCAGTAGTGCTACGTTGCGACAACGCCGCCTGAAACGCATCAACGGTCGGCTCGATGTGTAGCGGCGGCTCGACCCGCTCCACAACAGCCTCCACCGTTTTGAGACCGTTGCCGGTGATGAAGGCAACCGTGAGACCTTTGGGATCCATGCCGCCTTGCTCAACCACCCGCTTAAGCCCGGCAATGGTCACACCACCGGCGGTCTCGGCGAAGATGCCCTCCGTCTCCGCCAGCAGCTTCATCCCCTCCACTACCTCGGGGTCGCTCACCGCAACGGCGGTGCCCTCCGATTCCTGAATGGCCTTCAGCGAGTAGTAGCCGTCTGCGGGGTTGCCGATGGCCAGCGACTTGGCGATGGTGTTGGGCCGGACCGGCCGCACGTTCATGGAGTGCTCATCAAACGCCGTGACGATGGGGGAGCACCCCTCCGCCTGGGTAGCCACCATGTGGGTCTTCACCTCATCCAATATGCCGATCTTATGCAGTTCGTTGAGGCCCTTCCAGATCTTGGTGAACATGGAGCCGGACGCGAGCGGAACCACTGCGTAATCCGGCGCCCGCCAGCCCAGTTGCTCCGCCACCTCGTAGCCCAGCGTCTTGCTGCCTTCGGCGTAGTAAGGCCGTACGTTGATGTTCACAAACGCCCACTTGTAGTGGTCGGCCAACTCGCTGCAGAGACGGTTCACCTGGTCGTAATTGCCCTCCACCGCCACCAGCGTGGGGCCGTAGATAGCCGCTCCCAGGATCTTGCCCTGCTCCAGGTCAGACGGGATGAAGATGTAGGCCTCCATGCCCGCACGAGCGGCGTGGGCTGCCACCGCGCCGGCCAGGTTCCCTGTCGAGGCGCAGGCCAGCGCCTCGAAGCCCAGCTCCCGCGCCCGGGTGGACGCTACCGCCACCACCCGGTCCTTGAAGGAGTAGGTTGGGTTGACGCAGTCGTTCTTGATGTACAGATTCTCCAGGCCAAGCGCCTTGCCCAGGCGGTCCGCCTTGATCAAGGGCGTGAAGCCGGCATTGATGTCGACCAGGTTGTCGCCCTCCACCGGTAGCAGATCCTTGTAGCGCCAGATGCTGTGAGGACCGCGGGCAATGCTCTCCCGGGTAACGGCGCCGGTCATCTTCTCGTATTCGTACCAAACCTCGAGGGGGCCGAAGCACCACTCGCAGACATGGATGGGGTCTAAGGGATACTGCCGGCCACACTCCCGGCAACGTAGGGCTGATGCGAATCGCATGTGGGTTCTCCTAAGGCTGATCAATCATCCGGATGGCGTTGCGCCGGCACATGCACGCCGGGCCTCCCGTGCTGGGACAGATGATAACGAGGCAGGCACCCTGCCACCGACAATACATGGCGCAATGTCCTCATAAGATCAAAAAAACCTCTTCTGCTTTCAGAAGAGGTTGCTGTGGCCAGACCTCTCTCATCTTGCAGACTATCTCTGCCGGAATTGGCACCGTACCGTTCGCTGAAGCGAGCCAGTGGTTGCCGGGCATCGTAGGGCCGTTCCCTCCGCCACTCTGGATAAGAGCATGTGTGTATTAAGTTGTTGGACGCCACTGTACCATATCAGCCCGTTGGGCGCAAGCGCCGCCGCTCCGCCGTGTCTTAGTTTGACCGCCTGGCCAAAGGTACGGTTGTCACCGGGCTATCGCCACTGCGTTGCCTGAGACACTACCCGCGGCCTCCTTCCAGCGGCCTCCTTCCAGTGGACCGCAGTTACTGGTATTATGGGCACCGACTAACCATCTCAACAACACGCTTAAGGAGAAGACGAATGGCGCAGACAGTCCGCATGGGCATCATTGGCACTGGCAATTTCACCCTGAGCACCATGCTCCCCAACCTCCAGAAAATCCCGGATGTGGAAGTAGTCACCATCTGCAACCGCAGTCCAGAGACCAACAAGACGGTGTCCGAGGCGTTCGGCATCGCCCGCACCACTACCGATTACAAAGAAGTGCTTGCGCAAAGCGACATCGACGCGGTCTTGGTGGGCACCCAACCCTACCTGCACCTGGAAGCGGTGACCACCGCGCTCAGCGCGGGCAAACACGTGCTCTGCCAGACCCGCATGGCGGAGAACTCCGCGGACGCCCGCACGATGCACGAGGCGGCGGAGGCGGCCAAGGCCCGCGGTCTAAAGACCATGCTGGCCCGCCCAGACTCCTACGTGAAGGCCGACAAGTTTATCCGCCACCTGCTCTCCACCGGCTACATAGGCCGGCTCAACCAGGTGATCGCGTACCGCGTGCTCCCCAACTTTGTCGACAGCAAGGCCCCCTTGCAACGCCGGCAGAACATCAAGGCCTTCGGTCCCATCAATCCCATGCACATCGGCTTTTACTGGGACGTGCTGTCCCCCTGGTTCGGCGACGCCCGGCGCGTCCTCGCCCAGCGCCACACCTTCACCACCGAGCGGGAGGAAACCCCCGGCGGCCCCATCGTTAAAATAGAACTGCCCGACACCGTGACCGCCATCGCTGAGATGGAGAGCGGCGCGATCATCACCAATACCCAACTATGGGCCGCCCGCTTCGGCGGCAGCCGCATCGAAATCTACGGCGAGGACGGCACCATCTTCTACAGCTCCGCCGGCGATCAGATCATGGGCGGCCACGTGGGCGACGAGAAGCTGGCCCCCCTCCCCATCCCGGACGATATGGCGGAGCCCTGGCACGTGGAAGCGGACTTCATCGCCGCGATCCGCGGTGAAATGGCCGACCCGCGGCCGTCCTTCCTAGACGGGGTGAAGAACATGGAGTACTTGGAGGCGGTGTACCAGTCCGGCAACGAAGGCCGGTGGGTAGACCTCCCGAAGCACTAGAACGTACTGTCGCCACCGGGCGCTCCCCGATTGGGGAGCGCCCGGTATGGTATTCACGCCTGCCCTCTAGCGGGGAGTCCAGAGGGTGCAACCTCTCTGGCGGGAAGTCTGGAGGATGTACCTCCATGCTACTCACTACTCCCATCTAACGGTGCGTGCAGAGAGGCTCCGCCTCTTTGCCAGGGGTTCCAGGGGGTGTCCCCCAGCACTTGCAAGCGGAAGTCCAGAGGGCACCGCCCTTTGGCAGGGGTCTGGGGGTGTCCCCCAGAGTTCGTTATTTTCTGCCCCCTTCCTAGAAGGAAGGGGGCCAGGGGGATAGTCCGAACACCCTTTGAGGCAAATCCTCCAAGCGGGGAGTCCAGAGGGGTGCAACCTCTCTGGCAGGAAGTCTGGAAGATGTGCCTCCAGCTCACTGTTCTCCCCCCTCCCCCTAAACCCAGCCCTAGCGTCCGCTGCTGGCTCCAGAAGGACTGCTGGCGCCTCGCATGGGATTGGACACCATCAGCCCCCCATCCACAATGACCATCTGTCCCGTGACGTAGCTGGAGAGGTCGGAGGCCAGGAACAGCACGACTTTAGCGATCTCGTCCTGGTGCCCGCGGCGCCCCAAGGGGACGATGCGGTCCAGCACTGCGTCGGACTCCGGCGTGCCGACGCTGCGGTCGGTGCGGATGGACCCGGGCGCGATGCAGTTCACCCGGATACCGAGGTCGGCCCACTCTACTGCCATCGTCTTGGTGAGCGAGATGAGGGCCGCCTTGGCCGCTCCGTAGGTGCCATGCTCCGTGGCGGCGTGCAGCCCGCTGACGGATGCGATGTTCACCATGGCGCCCCCGTGGCCCCGCTGCTTGAGGTGCGCGGCAAAGCCCTTGCCGCAGCGCAGCACGTGACGGAGGTTGCGGTTGATGTCCAGGTCAAACATCTCGTCTTCAAGCTCCAGCAGCGGCGACCAGCTAGTACGCCCCACAATGTCCACCAGCACGTCCAGGTCGCCCAACTCCGTCACCGCGTCCTGGACCACCTGGGCCGCTTGGTCCTTCTCCATCACGTCGGCATTGAGCGCCACCGCCTGCGCGCCCTTGCCCCGCAGCTCCACAGCCACCGCCTCGGCCCGCTCCGGCAGCACGTCTACCACGGCCACACCCATACCCGCATCCGCCAGAATGCGTGCAGTGGCGCGGCCCATCCCCAGGCCACCACCCAACACCAGCGCCTTCTTGCCCTTCAGCCCCGTATAGTCATCGATTGGCATGGTGTCCTCCTTTGTCCTTTGCCTTTTGACACTGCGTCGGCGCAAGTGTAGCGAACACAGGGGTGGAGAGCAATTTAGGCCGCTAGGGGTGGCTGTCCCGTTGAGCGGGTTGACGGGGTTGAGCGGGTTGAGCGGATGGCTGGCGCTCCCAAACTAACGCATATTCCTTGTTCCTGCCTTCCGATCCCTGTATACTAAATATGATGTCCGCCGAACGTCCTACCACAATCGGTATTACCCGCAGCCTCACTAACCCGCGCGACCCCACCATCTACGGTGACTATGGCGACGCTATCGAACGGGCCGGCGGCCGGGTGCGTTGGCTGCGCCCCGGCGACGAGGCGGACCTTCCCTCAGTCCTGGCCGAGATCGACGGCCTCCTGCTCTCCGGCGGCGCCGACGTCGACCCCGCTCAGTACGGTGAAGCGCCGCATCCCATGACCGAGCTGTCCGACGGCAGCCGTAAGCGGGACGCCTTGGAAATGCCGCTGACCCGTCTGGCCCTGGAGCGTGACCTGCCGGTGCTTGCCATCTGCCGCGGCTTACAGGTGTTGAACGTGGCGCTGGGCGGCACGCTGCATCAGCACGTTGAAGGGCACCGCGCGTTCGAGGACGGTTTCTCTCAGGTGCACGAGGTCCACTTCAACCCCAGCTCACGCATCGCCCAAATGCTGGCGATTCAGGACACGCTGGACATCAACAGCCGTCATCACCAAGCGCTCAAAGCCATTGCGCCAGGGCTGGAGGTAACGGCCTACAGTCCGGACCGTATCGTGGAAGCGCTGGAAAGCCCCCTGTACCGCTGGGTGTTCGGGGTACAGTGCCACCCGGAGCGCTCCTTTGAAAGCCCTCCGGAGTTCGAGGGCCTCTTCACCGAGTTTGTCCGGGCTGCTGCAAGTACCGTTAAGCCGCAGAGCACTCAGCGGCCATTGAGCGTCTAGGGCGGTAGCAAACTATCCCCCATATGAATGCGACCGCAGCGCTCGCCGCGGTGATTAATTTGAGAGGCTAACTATGGCTGAAGCTACCGACCGTATCCGACCGGTACGCATAGAAGAGGAGATGCGCGGGTCCTATCTGGACTACGCCATGAGCGTCATTGTGGCCCGGGCCCTCCCCGACGTCCGCGACGGCCTGAAGCCGGTCCACCGCCGCATCCTCTACGCCATGGACGAGCTGGCCCTGCGGCCCAACCGTCCCTACAAGAAGAGCGCTCGTATTGTGGGCGAAGTGCTGGGCAAGTACCACCCCCACGGCGACGGCCCGGTCTATGACGCCCTGGTGCGCATGGCGCAAGACTTCTCGATGCGCTACCCATTGGTCGACGGCCAGGGCAACTTTGGCAGCGTGGACAACGACCCGCCGGCCGCCATGCGTTACACCGAGGCCCGGCTCACCGCCATCGCCGAAGAGATGCTGGTGAATATCGACCAGGACACGGTTGATTTCACGCTGAACTTCGACGACTCCCTCCGGGAGCCGACCGTGCTGCCTGCCCGCATCCCCAACCTTCTCATCAACGGCAGTTCCGGCATCGCCGTCGGCATGGCAACCAACATTCCCCCGCACAACCTAGGCGAGGTCTGCGACGCCACCATCTACCTGCTCGACAACCCTGAAGCTACCGTGGAAGAGCTAGCCCGCATGGTGCACGGCCCAGACTTCCCCACCGGCGGCACCATCCTGGGCCGTGAGGGCATCCTCCAGGCCTATGGCAGCGGCAAGGGCCGCGTGGTTGTGCAGGCCAAAGCCCATATTGAAGAGATGACGCGGGGCGGCCGCTTCCAGATCGTGGTCACCGAACTGCCTTACCAGATCAACAAAGCCGCCCTCATTGAGCGCATCGCGGACATGGTCCGCGAGAAAAAGATCGACGGCATTAGTGACCTGCGGGACGAGTCGGACCGCCACGGGATGCGCATCGTCTTCGAACTCAAACGGGAGGCTCAGCCGCGTGCCGTACTGAACCAGCTCTACAAGCACTCGGCCATGCAGTCGTCCTTCTTCGTAAACATGCTGGCCTTAGTGGACGGCCAGCCCCGCGTGCTGGGCCTCCGCCCGATGATCCAGCACTTCATCGACTTCCGCCGCACGGTCATCCGACGCCGCTCCGAGTTCGAGTTGAAGAAGGCCCAAGACCGGGCCCACATCCTGGAAGGTCTAAAAATCGCGCTGGACAACCTCGACGCAGTCATCCAGACCATCAGGGGATCGGAGAGCGTCGAGGCGGCCCGTGCCAACCTGATACAGGGCTTCACCCTGACCGAAATCCAGGCCAACGCTATCCTTGACATGCAGCTCCGCCGTCTCGCTCGTTTGGAGCGTGAGAAGATCGAAGAGGAGCTGGCCGATGTCCTCAAGAACATCGCCTACCTCGAGGACCTCCTGGCAAACCCGATTAAAATCGATTTCCTGATCAAAGAGGACTCCGCAGAGATCAGGAAAAAGTACGGTGGCCCGCGCCGCTCCATCATCAGCGATCAAGAGGCCGCTGTCCTCACTGACGAGGACCTCATTCCGCACCAGGAGGTCGCCGTCACCCAGAGCGTGCGCGGCTATGCAAAGCGGGTGCCCGCAGACACCTATCGCCGGCAGCACCGCGGCGGGCGCGGCATCCTCGGCATGCAGACCCGCGAGCGGGACGCCCTGTACCGCCTCTGTGTAGCCGATACCCACGACGACCTTCTCGTCTTCACCGACAAGGGCAAGGTCTACCGAATCAAAACGTACGAAGTGCCTGACGCTTCCCGCCAGGGGCGCGGCGTGCCCTGGGTGCAACTCATCAGCATCTCCCCGGAGGAGCGGGTCACCGAAATCCTCCGCGTCGAGAGCTTCGACAAGGGCGACTTCATGATCTTGGCCACCAAGATGGGTGAGATCAAGAAGAGCCCCCTTAAAGAGTTCGCCCAGGTGCGCAACTCCGGTCTCATCGCCACCAACCTGGAACCGGGCGACGAGCTGATAGCCGCCCGCATCGCTAAGGCCGGCGACGATCTGATCTTGGTCACCGCCTTGGCCCAATCGGTGCGGTTCAACGAAAAGCAGCTCCGGACCGCCTCCCGGCAGAGCGGCGGCGTCCGCGGCATCCGGCTTCCCGCCGGCGACTCGTTGGTCGCAATGGACGTGGTCATCGAGGGGGCCGACCTGCTGGTCATCTCCGCGAACGGCTTTGGAAAGCGCACCGCCCTCTCCGAGTTCCCGCAGCACAAACGAGGCGGCAGCGGCGTTATCGCCATGCGCCAGAGTGACCGTAACGGCTCAGTAGTGGCCGCGCGCGTGGTGTGGCCGCTCCAAGAGTTGATGCTCATCACCCTCAAGGGCATCGTCCTCCGCACCTGGGTCGAGAGCGTCTCCCGCATCGGCCGGCCCACCCAGGGCGTGACCGTCATGCGGGCAGAGCCCGGCGACGAAGTGGTCTCGGTGGCCTGTTTCAACGGCACCCACGGCGACGGCGCAACGCAGATGGCGCTGCCTGTCGTGTCGGACGAGCCGCCGGCTCCCGAAACACGCCGGCGCAGGCGCACCCGACCCCAGCCCGAAGAAACGCTAGAGGAAACGCAACCGGAGAACTCGGAAGAGCCAGAGTACCTCGTGGCGCCTGACCAGCTCTCTGATGACGAGGGCGACGAGGAAGAGGGCGACGAGGAAGAGTAAGCCAAAGCACAAATTGAATGGGCGGGCCATATGACCCGCCCATTCAATTTGAAGCCCCGTTCTACGTTTCCACGCACAGAAGAGCGGCTGATAGTGCACAAACGGGGTCACCGTAACCTTGACGTTAACGTAACTATATCGTAGATTGTGCGGGGATTTTCAACGGGAACATGGAAACAGCTTAGTCTTGAACGTCGCGCTCCGGCTGCTGTCGTACATGCGCAGGTACTGGCCTGCCATGACCGTCGCCTACGTATGCCTGATGCTCGGCCTGTGCATCGATCTATTCGTCCCGGAACTCATCCGCCGAGTCATTGACTGCGGTACCAGCGTCGGTGTGGCGCCCCCAGCGGGCTGTTCCCCCCTAGAGAACCCTGCCGACGTGGTTCGCAACGCCACGCTGCTTATCCTCGGACTGACCGTTCTGAGGGGCACGTTTCAATTCGGACAGAGCTACCTAGCGGAGTTCGGCGCGCAGGGCATCGCCTACGACATCCGAACGGACTTCTACCACCACCTCCAACGCCTCTCCTTTAGCTGGCATGACCGAGTGCAGTCCGGCGCGTTGATGGCCCGCGCCACCAGCGACGTCGAGCAGCTCCGCAACTTCACCGGCCGCGCGGTGATGATGCTGGCGCAGGTGATCTTCCTGACCGTCGGCATCACCGTCGTGCTGTTCATCACCAACTGGAAGCTTGCGGTGCTGGCCTTGCTCATTGTGCCCGTCTTGCTCCGCACCGTAGTGGGCTATAACCAGGTCATCAGACCGATGTTCCAGCAAATCCAGGAGGAGCTCTCCCTGCTGGCCTCCATCGTGCAGGAGAACCTCGCGGGCAGCAAAGTAGTGAAGGCCTTCGCGCGCGAGGATGAGCAAATCGCCAAGTTCGACAGGCGGAACAACACCCTGCTGAGGGAATACTTAAGCGCAGCCCGAATCCAATCACTCACCAACCCCCTGATGGACTCCATGGCAAACATCGCAATGGTTGTCGTGCTGTGGTTCGGCGGCTTGCTGATCATGCAGGACGAGCTGAGCGTGGGCCAACTAGTGGCCTTCAATACCTACCTGCTGCTCATCATTCGTCCGGTGCGTCGTCTCGGCTTCCTCATCTCCCAGGCCTCCCGCGCCCTTGCGGCGAGTGAGCGCATCTTTGACGTGCTGGACGCACCAGTGACAATTGAAGATAAGCCTGAGGCGCTGCTCATGCCCCCAATCCGCGGACGGGTGGACTTTGCTCACGTGACCCTTGGCTACTTTGGCGACGAGCGGGCCCTGGATGACGTCAGCTTTACCGCGGAGCCCGGCCAAATTATAGCGTTGCTGGGCACCACCGGGTCGGGAAAGACCTCCATCGTCAACCTCATCCCGCGTTTCTATGATGTGTTGTCAGGCCACGTGCTCATCGACGGCCATGACGTGCGGGATGTACAGCTCAATTCCCTGCGCAAGCAGATCGGCATCGTGTTGCAAGACACTACGCTGTTCACCGGTACCATACGCGAGAACATCGCATTCGGGATACCGGACGCGGCCGATGACCAGATCATCGCCATGGCAAAGGCCGCCCACGCCCACGATTTCATCATGCGATTTCCTGAGGGCTACAACACCCCCGTGGGCGAACGCGGCGTTACCCTGTCTGGCGGGCAGAAACAGCGGGTGGCCATCGCGCGGGCGCTGCTGATCAACCCCAGCATCCTCATCCTGGACGACTTCACTTCTGCGGTGGACACCGAGACGGAAGCATTGATCAGGGAAGCGCTGGATGCGTTGATGGTGGGCCGCACCACCTTTGTCATCGCCCAACGGGTGAGTACCGTCCGCAGCGCCGACACGATATTGGTGATGGACCATGGCAAGATCGCCGCCATGGGCACCCATGCAGCATTGCTGGAGGCAAGTTCCATTTATGCCGAAACCTATCACATGCAGTTGATAGACAGCGATGTGCAGGAACTGCTAGGAGCGCCCACTCTGGAAGAAGAGCAAGAAGCGCTGGCAGCCCTGGCATCCAACAAAGCAACTGAGGAGCGACGCCCGCCCCTCGCCCAAACCCTGGCGCCGCCCGGCAGCGCTGAAGGAGGGGCGTCATGATCGGCGGGTCCGGCGGGCCGCTCATCCCTGGGGGTGGGGGCGGTGGGTTCTCCCGCAGCAATGGCGGTGCCTACCAGCCCGCGGTGGTTACCGGGCGCGTGTTCGACCCGTTGGTTATGAAACGCCTGTGGGGGTACTTGCGCCCTTTCAAGCGTCAGCTCGGGTTGATCTTGCTCCTAGTAATCATCACCGCGGGCATGCAGCTCACGGGCCCGTTCATCCTCAAGGTGGCTATCGATGAATACATAGTAACCACCACGGATTTTGGCGGTCTCTCGGTTCTGGCGGTGGTCTTTGGCCTCACGCTACTCATTGCGTACATCTCCCAGTCCACCCAAATGTGGATCATGGCGCGCATTACCCAGCGCGTGCTCAACCAGATGCGCCACGAGCTCTTTGTAAAGATCAACCGGCTTCCATTGTCTTACCATGACCGGCACGAATCCGGCGTCACTATGTCCCGCATCGTGAACGACGTGGCGGTGTTCCAAGAGTTGCTCACCCAGGGCGCGGTCAACGTTATCGCCGACCTCCTGATATTGCTGGGAATCATGAGCGTCATGCTGGCCCTTAGTCCCAAGTTGGCGCTTTACACGCTGTCCGTTCTGCCGATAATGGCGCTAGCAACCATATTCTTCACCGTACGCGCTCGTACCGCCTATCTCCGTACTCGCGAGACCATTGGCGAGGTTGCCGCCAGTTTCCAGGAGAACATATCCGGCGTTAGGATTGTTCAGGCCTTTGCCAGAGAGCGCGTGAGCCGTGACCGCTTCGATGCCATCAACCGCGGCAACCGCAACGCCAACCTAGGTGCGGTGCTCCTATCCAGCGCGTTCCCGCCCATTGTGGAGTTCATGGGGATGCTTGCCACGGCCATTGTGCTCTGGTTTGGCGTCCAGGCCGTGCTTGCCGGCGAGGTCACCCTTGGCGTGGTCGTGGCCTTCCTCACCTACATCACCCGCTTCTTCCAACCCGTCCGGGAACTAGCCCAAGTGTATACGCTGTTCCAGCAGGCCATGGCGGCAGGCGAGAAGATTTTCGAACTCTTGGACTACCCCCTCGCAGTAGCCGATCGGCCTAGCGCACGCCCCATGCCGCCGATACGGGGAACCGTGGCGTTCCGCGACGTTTCTTTCAGTTACGTGCCCGGCATACCCGTGCTCAAAAACGTGCACTTCAGCGTGGAGCCGGGGCAAACCGTCGCGTTGGTTGGCCCCACCGGCGCCGGGAAGACCTCCATCGCCAGTCTCCTCGCCCGTTTCTACGATGTTACTGAGGGAACAGTGCTTATCGATGACACCGACATCCGGGACGTGACCATGGAATCGCTGCGAGGCCAGATGGGCTTGGTGCCCCAGGATCCCTTCCTATTCAGCGGCAACGTGCGGGACAACATCGCTTTTGGACGCATGGACGCAACGGATGAAGCGGTGATGACCGCCGCCAAGCTGGTCAACGCCCACGATTTCATCATGCGCCTTCCCCAGGGTTACCGGACAGAAGTCAACGAGCGGGGCCAGAACTACTCTCAGGGGGAGCGGCAGCTCCTCGCCTTAGCCAGGGCCGTGCTGGCGGACCCCGCCATTCTCATCCTGGACGAAGCCACCGCCAGCGTCGATACCCGCACCGAAGTACTCATCCAAGACGCCCTGCGCCAGGTGCTCCAAGGCAGAACCTCCTTTGTGATAGCGCACCGGCTATCCACCATCCGAAATGCCGACCACATCCTGGTGGTAAACAACGGCGAGATCGTCCAGCGCGGCACCCATCGTGGCCTGCTCAACCAGCGGGGCATATACCGAGACCTCTACCTCACCCAATACCGGCGGGATATGCGCGCCACAGGAGCCGGGCAGACCGGATTCGCCGCCGCGGGAAGCTAGCCTGTCCGCCGCTCACCCCCTCTTCAGCCAGAAGCCGAAAACCGGCCCACCACGAGCGGAGCCGGACGGTGACAGGCTTGCGCCAACACCGCATCCTGGTACACAATGCAGCCTGTCACGCCGCACGCGTGCAGTACCCTGCTTTGGAGCACTCTATGGCTAATTGGATGGTAGGCATTGACACCGGCGGCACCTTCACCGACGTTACCGCACTGGAAGTCAACAGCCGAACGTTACGCATCGCCAAGGTTCCCTCCACACCAGACGACCCTTCCAGAGCGGTGCTCAACGGCATCGACACCCTGTTGAAGGAAGTACCGGACATCAAAGTCCCGGACATTCAGTTCTTTGCCCACGGCACCACCGTTGCCACCAACGCCCTCCTGGAGCACAAGGGCGTCACTGCCGGGCTGCTCATCAACCGCGGCTTCCGGGCCGTCTACGAGCTGCGGGGCGGCATCCGGCCCACGGACTCAGACAGCATCGACACCTTCTGGGAAAAGCCGATTCCCCTGGTCCCCCAGAAGTACATCGAAGAGATCGACGGCCGCATTGCCTTCGACGGCAGTCCATTAGAACCACTGGATGAAAACGGCGTTCGCCAAGCGGTGCGGCGGCTCCGCGCCAAGGGCGTGACCGCCATAGCGGTGGTGTATCTCTTCTCCTTCATGAACCCCTCCCATGAAGAGCGCACTGCCCAGATCATCCGGGAAGAGCACCCTGATTGCCGAGTTTCCCTTTCCAGCCTGATCTTCCCGGTCATCCGAGAGTACCAACGCATCTCCACCACCGTAGTCGACGCCTACGTGGGACCGGTCATTGAGAGCTACCTGCGGCGGCTGTCCACCCGGCTGCGTGAGCTGGGCATGACTACTGAGCAGAAGTTCATTATGCAGTCCAACGGCGGCTTGATGCGGGTGGACATTGCCGCCAACTACCCGAACCAGACATTGCTCTCCGGTCCAGCTGCAGGTGTGGTGTTCGGCGCGCAGCTTGGCCAGGCCATCGGCGAGCCCAACGTGATCACCTTCGACATGGGCGGCACCAGCACCGACATTAGCGTCCTCCCAAAAGGCGAGTACCAGGAGAGCCGGGAGGGCAAGATCAGCCAGCAGGACGTGGGAACGCCCATGATCCACATCAACACCCTGGGCGCCGGTGGTGGCACCATCGCCTGGATTGGGCCCGACGGCCTGCTTAAGGCCGGTCCGCAGTCGGCCGGCGCAATGCCCGGACCGGCCTGCTACGGCAACGGCGGCGAACAGCCCGCCGTGACCGACGCCGATCTGGTGCTGGGCTACTTGAACCCCAGCTCGCTGGTGGGCGGCAAGGTCAAGCTAAATGCGGAGCTCTCCAGGGAATCCATCCAGCGCAAGATTGCGGAGCCCCTCAACATGAGCCTGGAAGAGGCCGCACTGGGCATCATCAAAGTGGTGAATGTGAACATGGAGGTGGATACTCGCCTCACCTTCGCCGAGCGGGGGCTGGACCACCGAAACTTCTCGCTGGTGGCCTTCGGCGGCGCCGGCCCGGTGCACGCTACCCGGGTGGCCCGCAACGTAGGCATCCCCAGAGTCATCGTACCGCCCTATCCCGGCATCAGCTGCGCCATGGGCCTGCTCCAGACCGACGTCAAACACTACTACCTCCGCAGCCATCCGGGGCCGCTGACCTCCTTACCCTTGGAGACCATCAACAGTGTGTTCCATGAGTTGGGGCAGCGGGCGCTAGACGAGGCCAAGGTTGAGGGGTTTGCCCTAGAACAGGTGCAGCTCCTCTACCAGATGGACCTGCGCTACCCCTACCAAGGCTACGAGCTCACCGTGCCCTGCATGGCCCCGCCCTTCACCGAGGCGGACAAAGAGACCGTGCGGCGAGCCTTTGACCAGGCGCACTTGGAGGTCTATGCCATCTCCGCCCCCAATGAGATACCCGAAGTGGTCAATCTGCGAGTAGTTTCGGTCAGCAGCGTGCCCCACCTGGCGCTGCCCGACATCGAGGAGGGCGGCACGTCCCCTCAGGCCGCGCAAACCGGGTCACGGATGGCGCTCTTCGAGGAGACCGGAGCGTATGTGGACACCCCCCTTTACGACCGCGCGTTGCTCAAGCAGGGCAACGTCATCCAAGGCCCCGCCATCATTGATCAGCTAGACTCCACCACCGTGCTGCTGCCGCGACAGCGGGCAGAGGTGGTCCGGCTCGGAACCATAGTCATCACCGTGGAGGCGTAGCATGGCAACCACCGTCGACCCCATTACCTTAGAGGTTCTCAACAATCGCCTGCGGGAGATCGTGTCCACTATGGAGCATCTCCTGTTCCACGGCGGCTACTCCACCATCCTCCGGGAGTCCAAGGACGGCAGCGCCGTCATCACCGACAAGAACGGCTGCGCAGTCTACGCCGGCTCTCAGCTCCACCTGACGCCCTACCACTACACCCTGCGCACTATCATCGCGGAGTACCCGCCGGAGACCATGCAGGAGGGTGATAGCTACATCGCCAACGACCCCTACTTGGCAGGCGTGTTCCACGCCTCGGACGTGGCTATCGTGACTCCCATCTTCTATGAGGGCAACCACATCGGGTTCAGCGCCAGCATTGCCCACAAGAGCGATATCGGCGGCATGGTGCCCGGCTCTGCCTCCGGCGCCTCCCGCGAGCTGTACCACGAGGGGTTCATCATCCCCTGCATCAAGTACGCCACCGCCGAGGGCCCCATCCCGGACGTAGTGCGTCTGCTCATGCGCAACAGCCGCCAGCCCGATGCGCTACGGGGCGACCTTCAGTCCCAGGTCGGGTGCACTAGGGTCGGCGCCGAGAAGATCAAAGGCCTGTGCGACGAGTACGGCTTCGAGACCATCATGGGCACATTCCAACAGCTGCAAGACGTGACCGAGGCCCGCGTGCGCGCCGGTCTGCGAGAGTGGCCCGACGGTGAGCACACCGGACAGACCGAGTTCGAGCCCGACGGCAATCTCTTCAAGGAGCCGGTGCGCTTCCACGTGAAGGTCCGCAAGGAGGGCGACGGCATCACCTTCGACCTCACCGGCAGCAGCCCGCAGGTAGTCAGCCCCCAGAATATCCGCCCGCAGTCGCAGTTGGCCGCGGCCGCGCTCTCTACCATCACCTCCATGGACCCCTCCATTCCGCTGAATTATGGGGCACTGCGGCCCTTCAATATTATTTCTGAGGAGGGCTTGGTCACCGAGGCCAAGTTCCCCGCCCCGGTCGGCTCCTACTTTGCCTCCACCGCCATGCTCTACAGCGCCTGCCTGATCGCGCTCTCCAACTTCAACCCCAGCCGCGCGGTGGCCACCAGCGGCTTCGGCACCGCCGGGCCGGTGCTGGGCTACAAGGAGGCCCGCTCCGGCAAGCCCGCAGTCTCCTACGAGCTCATGTCGCCGTCCCTCGGCGGCACCCCGGTGCATGACGGCACCCTGGCCGTGAACCCCATCCACCAGTACACCCCCTACACCTCGGTGGAGATCCTGGAAACCGAATATCCCGTGCGGCTGGAGCGCATCGAAACCATCATCGACTCGGCCGGTCCTGGCCGCTTCCGCGGCGGGCTGGGCTACCGCAAGCGCTACCGTCTGCTGTCCGACTCCACGCTCAACTTCCGCCGGATGCAGGCCGCCCAACCTCAGGGCATCTTTGGCGGCCACAGCCCGTTGCGGGTAGTTTCCACGCTCTATCCTGACACCCCCAACGAAGAGGTCATCAACCGATCCGCCGCCTTCGACCTCAAGGAGAATGAGGGCTTCCAGTTCCAGTCCCAGGGCGGCAGCGGCTACGGCGACCCCCTCACCCGCGATCCGGCCAAAGTGCTGGAAGACGTCCTCAACGGCTACGTCTCCATTGAGGGTGCGGAGCGGGACTACCGCGTGGCCATCGACCCCGCCGCAATGGCGGTGGACGCGGCCCGCACCAACACGCTGCGCAAGAGCTAGCCTCCCCCTAGCACCTGTAAGCGGGCGTCCCGCGAGGGGCGCGCCTTTGCCACGGGTTCCAGAGGGTGTCCCCCAGCACGTGTAGGCGGGCAGTCCAGAAGGGTGCAACCGCTCTGGCAGGAGGTCTGGAGGGTGTCCCTCCAGCTTCCACTATTTTCTTTCCCCCTTCCTTTCAGGAAGGGGCCAGGGGGATGGTCCGAACACCTGCCGCCTAACGGAGCGTGCAGCGAGACGAAGCCTCTGTATCACGGGTTCCAGAGGGTGTCCTACAGCACGTGTAAGCAGAGAGTCCAGAGGGGTGCAACCGCTCTGGCAGGAGGTCTGGAGGGTGTCCCTCCAGCTTCCACTATTTTCTTTCCCCCTTCCTTTCAGGAAGGGGCCAGGGGGATGGTCCGAACACCTGCCGCCTAACGGAGCGTGCAGCGAGACGAAGCCTCTTGCCACGGGTTCCAGAGGGTGTCCCCCAGCACGTGTAAGCGGGGAGTCCAGAGGGGTGCAACCTCTCTGGCAGGAGGTTTGGAGGGTGTCCCTCCAGCTTCCACTATTTTCTTCCCCCCTTCCTTCCAGGAAGGGGGCCAGGTGATGGTCCGAACACCTGCCGCCTAACGGAGCGTGCAGCGAGACGAAGCCTCTGTATCACGGGTTCCAGGGGATACCCCTGGAAAACACCAGAACTGGGCACCGCGAATCACCCCCGCTGCAGCCCACCCGCAGCCGCCAGATAGCGGCGCCCCCGACTATCCGCCACCACCAACCGCGTTCGACGCTTCGCCAGCACCGTCACTCGCAAGGCAGCGCGGGTACGCCCTGCCGGGATCACGGCGCTATCCCCCACCTCCCAGCCCGCCAGCGCGGCGCGGTTAGCGCGCCATTGCTCCCGACGGTGTAGCGCGGCCGCCGTCGCCAGACTCCGGGCAGCGGAGTCGGCAAGTTTGCCGTCGCCCGCCGCGCGCTCCTCGGGATCGTCTTCCTTGGGGTCATACACTCCCATCGCATGCGCAGCGTCCACCAGGCGCCGCAGCAGCGTCCAGAAGCGCGGGCCGTGGCCGCCATAGCGCAGATGCGCCGCCTCGTGCAGCAGGGTCACCACCAGCCCGCCGGGGGCGCGCCAGCACGGCGGCCGGCCCGGCTTGACGCACCGCACCAGGATTTCAGGCCGGGTGAAGCGCGGCCGCCGGCACATACCCATCTTGGTGCGGAGCCGCAATCCGGGCTGAAGCGCATAGTCCTGAGGGACCTTATGCTGGATGAGCAGTGGGGTCAAGAGCGACCGTAGCTCCTCCAGCAGCCCCTGCTGGGCATCGGGGGTGGGCGTTACGCCGAGCCACTGCTTCCAGGAAGTGCGGTCTTCGGACATCGAAGCGGTTAGTAGTTCCCCTTGTAGTACTCCAGCGCCAGCGCCTCGTAGTCCCGCTCCCAGATGGCCTCCGCCTTCTGGTCGAACTCCCCAGGGTCTAAGACGCCGTGCTGCTCCAACAGCTCGATAATCGCCCGGAGCCGCACCCGGCCTGCTACCGCGTCATCCACAAAGTTGAGCAACGCGCCGGTGTAGTACTGCGAGGGGTTCGGTAGCGGCGAGGGAGTGGGCTGTGCACCCGCGGTCTGTTCCGCTTCCTCCGGCGGCGACTCGAGCGGCGCCAGCAGCTCGCCCGAGAGCGCGTCGTAGTCCCGCTCCCAGATGGCCTCCGCCCGCTGGTCGAAATCGCTGCCGCCCAAGACCCCCTTCTCCTCCAGCAGCTCGATCAGGGCCCGCGTCCGCACCCGTGCCCCCACCAAACCCATGGCAATGCGCTCACAGGTCTGGTCGAACTGCACCAGCGCGGGCGGGAGATTTGGCTGTGTCAGGTTGGCGTCCATGCCAAAGCTATCGTCCATCATGGCTTTACCCCACCGGCTCCGGCACGCTCATCAGCCGCACAAAGACCTCGTTGGCTATCAAGCGGGCCTGGGGCGTCAATCGCATCCCCGCATCGTCCACTTCAAGCAATCGGAGACGCACACACTCCTCCAGCGCCGGCCCGAACCGTTGCTGCACGTCCACCCCGTGCTGCCGCATCACGTCGGCGAAGCGCACACCCTCTCCCAGGCGCAGCCCCAGCACCAGCGTATCCATCAGATCGTCCTCCGGGAGAACCTGGTTCACCTCAGCCGTCGGGCTGGCCGATTCGATGCCCGTCCGGCCTTCGGCGGCTCCGGCCGGCTCGCCCTTCTGCGCCATGCGCTCGATGTACGCCTGCGGCAGCAGCACATTGGAGTAGCGGCAGTCGGCAAAGCGACCGTGGGCCCCCGCTCCCAGGCCCAAGTAGGGCCGGTTCTGCCAGTACGTAATGTTATGTCGACATTCTTCCCCGGGCCGCGCCCAGTTGGAGATCTCGTAGTTGGCATAGCCGGCCGCGCTTAATAGCTCCTCGGCCGCCCCATAGTGCTCGGCGGCCACGTCCGGGTCGGGTTCCGCGGCGCGGCCGCGGGCAACCCAATCGGCCAGCGGCGTGCCTTCTTCCACGGTCAGGGCGTACAGCGAAAGGTGTTCCGGCGCCAGTGCCAGCGCCGCCCGAACGTTCGCCCGCCAGCTCGCCAGTGACTGGCCGGGCAGGCCGTAGATCAGGTCCAGGTTCAGCCGTTGCACGCCCGCCGATCGCGCCAGCCGCACCGCCGCGCCGATCTCCGCACGCCCGTGAATGCGGCCCAGCCACTGCAGCTCGTCGGACTGGAAACTCTGCGCCCCAAAGCTGATGCGGTTCACTCCCGCGGCAACATAGGCTCCCAGCTTCGTCGCATCCACCGTGCCGGGATTGGCCTCGATGGTCACTTCCGCATCCGGCGCCATCCTGAACGCCCGCCGGCATGCGTCGAGCAGCCGCAGCATCTCATCGCCGGTCAGCAGACTGGGAGTTCCGCCTCCTAGGAACACCGTGGTCACGTCCCAGTCCTGTGCCAGTGGCCCCCACCGCTGCACTTCGGCCTCCAGCGCATCCAAATAGGCGGGCATCAGATGCTCCACCCCCGCGTAGGTGTTGAAGTCGCAGTAGTGGCACTTGCGCTGGCAGAAGGGGATGTGTACGTAGACCGAAAGGGGTTGCATAGCGCCGCGATCATAGCACGGGCAAACCGCCGTCAGCTATGCCCGAACCGTTCCCCAGCACGTGTACGCGGGGAGTCCAGAGCGGTGCAACCTCTCTGGCAAGAGGTATGGAGGATGTGCCTCCATAAACCCATCTTCTTTACTTTTCCCCTTCCTTCTAGGAAAGGGGCCAGGGGGTGTTCCCCAGCACGTGTACGCGGGGAGTCCAGAGGGGTGCAACCTCTCTGGCAAGAGGTATGGAGGATGTGCCTCCATAAACTCATCTTCTTTACTTTTCCCCTTCCTTCTAGGAAAGGGGCCAGGGGGATGGTCCCCAGCACGTGTAAGCGGGGAGTCCAGAGCGGTGCAACCTCTCTGGCAAGAGGTAGGGAGGATGTGCCTCCATAAACCCATCTTCTTTACTTCCACCCTTCTTTCCAGGAAAGGGGCCAGGGGGTGTCCCCCAGCACGTGTACGCGAGGAGTCCAGAGGGGTGCAACCACTCTGGCAAGAGGTATGGAGGATGTGCCTCCATAAACCCATCTTCTTTACTTCCCCCTTCCTTCTAAGAAGGGGGCCAGGGGGATGGTCCAAACACCCTGCTCCAAGTCAGGGGAGCCCAGAGGGGCTGCGCCCCGCTGGCAGGGGTCTGGGGATGTCTCCCCAGCATGAATTCTCGCCCGCCTGCCTCACAGCCTGCCTCGTCCCGTATAATGGAGCAAGCGTAGCCATTGCAAGGGGGATAGCGTGTTCAAGACCCACACCTGCGGCCAACTCACCCTGGCCAACGAAGCACAGACCGTGACCCTGGCCGGTTGGGTGCACCGCCGGCGCGACCACGGCGGACTGGTGTTCATCGACCTGCGAGACCGCTGGGGGCTCACCCAAGTGGTGCTCAACCCGGAGCGGGCGCCCGACGCACACACCGCCGCCCGTGACCTTCGCAACGAATGGGTCATCCAGGTGCAGGGACAGGTTGCTCCCCGTCCCCAGGGCACGGAAAACCCCCGTATGCCCACCGGGGCCATAGAAGTGCTGGTGGACAAGCTCACCATCTACAACCAGGCATCCACCCCACCCTTCTACATCAACGAAGAGGTGGAGGTGGACGAAGCGCTGCGCCTGAAGTACCGCTATCTGGACCTCCGCCGGGCCGGCATGCAGGAGAACATCATCCTCCGGCACCGGGTGGTGAGGTATATACGAGACTTCCTTGAACAAGAGGACTTTCTCGAGATCGAGACCCCCATCCTCATCAAGAGCACGCCGGAAGGGGCGCGGGACTACTTGGTGCCCAGCCGCGTGTACCCCGGCAAGTTCTACGCGCTCCCGCAGTCACCCCAGCAGCTCAAGCAGTTGCTAATGGTGGCCGGCTACGAGAAGTACTTCCAGATCGCCCGCTGTTTCCGGGACGAGGACCAGCGAGCCGACCGCCAGCCGGAGTTCACCCAACTCGACCTGGAAATGAGCTTCGTGGATGAAGAGGACATCCTGGACCTGACCGAGCGCCTGTTCACCGGCCTGGTACGAGCGGTCCGGCCGGACTGGCGGATCCTCTCGCCGTTTCCCAGGCTGACCTATCAGGAGTGCATGCTCAAGTACGGCACCGATAAGCCGGACCTCCGCCTCGGCATGGACATCGCCGACGTGAGCCATCTCGTAAACGATGCGGAGTTTGAGGTGTTTCGCAACGTCATACGTGACGGCGGGGTCGTGCGCGGCTTCGCCGCCACCGGCTGCGCCGGCTACCCGCGCCGGCAACTCGACGAGCTCCAGGACTTGGCCCGCAGCTACGGTGCCCGCGGCGCGGTCACCGTGGCCCTGGGAAGCCCGGAACACGCCGGCCGTTCCCTGAGCGAACTTACTTCGGAGGACGTGCGCTCACCGGTCGCCCGTTTCTTTACCATCGAGCAATTCCGGGCCTTGGCGGAAGCCACCGGCGCCGCAACCGGCGACCTGATGCTCTTCGTAGCAGGCCCCAAGAGCATGGTGGAGAACGCGTTAGGGCAGTTGCGCAGCGAAATGGGCCGACGCCTGGGGCTGGCCCGCCCGGACTTCCTGGCCATGGCGTTTGTGGTGGACTTCCCGTTGTTCGAATGGGACGCCGGTGAGCACCGCTGGCAACCCGCCCACCATCTCTTCACGGCGCCCCAAGCAGCCGATTATCACTTGCTGGAAACCGCCACGGAAAAGGTGAAAGCTCGCCACTATGACCTCGTGAGCAACGGCTTCGAGTTAGGCAGCGGCAGTATCCGTATTCACACCCGTGAGGGCCAGGAGCAGGTGCTCCGTCTGCTGGGGTACACCCCAGAACAGCAACAGGAACGCTTTGGGCACATGCTGGAGGCCTTCGAGTACGGCGCGCCCCCCCACGGCGGCATTGCCCCCGGCATCGACCGGCTGGTGATGCTCCTGGCCGATGCGCCCAATATCCGCGAGGTCATCGCCTTCCCCAAGAACCAGAGCGCGCAAGACATCATGACCGACTCACCGTCCGACGTTGACGCCCTGCAACTCAAAGACCTCCACATATCGATACAACGACCCGCCGCCACAGGTGGAACCGGCTAGCGTTAGCGAAACACCACCCAGCCTTGAGTTGTACCCACTTATAACGGCGTTTCGCTAAGCCAGGTGAGGCTTTTGTGTGAACCGCGGTCGAACATGCAGCCACGGCAGTCGGGCGACGCTCCGTGTGCTGCGGACGCTTCCGAAATCCTTCCCAATGGCCACAAGACCGCACGGTCCATTTATTGCGGCAGGTATAGAGCTTTGTTAGACTGGACTTAACTTGTATCGCCATGTTGTTCCTACGGCGCAATGAGCAAGATAACCGGGTATGAGTATGAGCCGGTAAGGAGTTGTTTGATGAAACACTTTGGGATGATGGTTGCGCTTATCGCATTGCTGTTTGCCACGGCTTGCAGCGCCAGTCCCGATGGCATTGATGGCGTGTCCGATGGCGTGTCCGGCGGCACTGATCCCACGTCCGGTGGCGAACTCACCATCTTCGGCAGCGATCCGCCCACGCTTGACCCGGCGCTGTCGGGCGATACCTCATCGGCGACGTTTGTGGTTGAGATTTTCAGCGGCTTACTAACGCTCAACCAGCAGTTGCAAATCGTTCCCGACCTAGCCAAGTCCTGGAGTGTCAGCCCAGACGGCACAGTTTACACGTTTATTCTCCGAGACAACATCAAGTTCCACAATGGCCGGGCGGTAACCGCACAGGATTTTAAGTACAGTATCGAGCGTGCTGCCGACCCACAGACCGGCTCGCACACCGCAGACACCTATCTCGGTGACATCAAGGGCGTCAAAGAAAAGCTGGCCGGGCAGGTCACTGAAGTGAGTGGCGTGAGAGTCATTAACGACAAGACCATAGAGATTGAGTTGGAGGCGCCCCGGTTCTATTTTCTCGCTAAGATGACCTACTCCACGGCCTTCGTAGTGGCGAAGGAGAACGTGGAAAGCCGCGGGAACTGGTTCGATACTCCCGTTGGTACCGGCCCGTTCAAGTTGGCCGAGTACAAAAAGGGCGAACGGATTATCTTGGAACGCAACCCGGATTATTACCTAGACCCCGCTCACTTGTACCGGGTCAACTTCCTCCTTGCCGGCGGCAACTCCATGACCATGTATGAGAACGACGAGGTTCACATCACCGGCGTCGGCCTAAACGACATTGACCGCATCCAAGACCCCAGCAGCCCGCTCAACGCCGAATTCGTGGTGTCGCCCTCGCTAGATGTCTGGTATGTGGGGTTCAACACCACAAAAGCGCCCTTTGATGATCCCAAAGTGCGGCAGGCCTTCCAGCACGGCGTTGACCGGCAGAAGATCATCGACGTTGTCCTGAAAGGCCTGGTCCAGCGAGCCGACGGAGTGTTACCGCCAGGCATACCCGGTTACAACCCCAACGTAAAGGGGCTGGGATTCGATCCTGCAAGAGCAAAACAACTGCTTCAAGAATCAAAATATGCCGGCAATCTGCCTGAGATAACCTTCACCATCCCCAGCAGTTCAACCACGGTTGACCCCGTAACCGAAGCCATCGTGGAACAGTGGCGCACTAACCTCGGCATAGAGGTGAAGATCCAACAATCGGAATGGGCCACCTTCCTCGGGGACATCAAGCGGAATCCGGCCCAAAACAAGGAGAACAAATACCAGCTATTCGAGCTGGGTTGGTCCGCTGACTACCCGGACCCACAGGACTTCATTGACATCCTGTTTTACTCCAAGAGCCTGGACAACAACGGCGCCTATAGCAACCCCCAAGTAGACCAACTCATCGAGGCGGCAAGAGTGGAGGGCGACCATGATAAACGCTTCCAGCTCTACCAACAGGCGGAACAGCTCATCGTAAACGACGCCGCATGGATCCCGCTCTACCACGGCAAGAGTTACCGATTGGTGAAGTCGTCAGTGAAGGGCTATGTCCGAGCCCCCATGATTATCCCAACCTACCGCTACGTGTCGTTGGAGCAATAGACCACCACCCATAGGCCACCAACAATGGCTAAGTACATCACCAGGCGGCTGATATGGACGCCCATTGTGCTGCTGATAGTGAGCTTTATCACCTTCAGCCTCGGTCACTTTGGCCCTGGCGACCCGGTGCAAGTGCTCATGGGACAGAAGAACAACCCCATCGTAGTTGAGCGCATTCGCAAAGAGCGGGGGTTGGACAAGCCGTTCCTGGAGCAGTACGCCAACTACGTCAAAGGCGTGGTCCAAGGCGATTTTGGTGAGAGCTACAGATTCACCGGCCAGCCAGTGGGCGATCTCATCTTCGGCAGGGTATGGGTTTCCGCCCAGCTGGGGGCTGCTGCGCTGGCCTTGGGCGTGCTTATCGGCATGATATTCGGGCTGATTGCCTCCGTAAACCAAGGCAGATGGACAGACCCGGTCACCGTTACCGCGGCGCTGTTCATGAGTTCACTCCCCGTGTTCATCCTGCAACCACTCCTCGCCTACGTCTTGTCGCGCCAATTGCACCTGTTACCTTCTGCAGGTTGGGAAGGCCTCTTCCACCCCAAGGTAATCATGCCGCTTTTTGTCATGAGCCTCGGGCCAATTGCGGGTATCACACGTCTGATGCGGGCAAGCACACTGGAAGTCATCAACCAGGACTATGTGCGGATGGGGCGGGCAAAGGGCCTTCCAGAACGCCACATCCGCCTGCACTACATCACGCGCAACGCCGTGCTCCCCATTTTTACGGTAGTAGGGCTGTCTTTAGCGTCACTGGTAGAGGGCGCATTCATCACAGAAACGCTGTTCGGCATCCCAGGCGTGGGCAGGCTGGCGGTCGAGTCGTTCTTTGCCCGAGACTATCCGGTTATCATGGCGCTCACCCTCTTAGTGGCCGCCGCATACATCATAGCCAACCTGATTGTGGACATCGGCTACACCATCCTTGACCCGCGCATTCGGCTGCAATAATGCAGCAACTAAAGGGAACCACCGGCATCCATGGCTGATCAGCGCAGCTTCGGTGCGCTTCAACAGCGGGCCCGTGTGCAGCCAACCAGCGGCAAAAGCCTGTGGGCCTTAGGCTGGGAGCGGTTCCGCACTAAGAAACTGGCCGTGGTGTCGCTGATCATCATTCTGCTGTTCTATGCTGGTGGGATCCTTGCTCCAGTGCTGGCCCCCTACGGCTATCGGGAGCAGAATCTGGACAACCAGTTCCAACCGGCCTGGCTTATGCAGCCGGTCTGTGTTGTTACGAACGTGCTCAACACCGACCGGCGCCCCCCTAAAATTGCACCCTCACAAGAGCATCTCATGGGAACAGACCGGCTGGGGCGGGATCTCTATAGCCGTTTGCTATGGGGCATGCGGACCTCAGTCATCGTCTCGCTGGCAACCATACTCACCGGCAGTATCTTCATCGGTGTGACGGTCGGCGCCATGACCGGCTACCTCCGCGGCCGGCTCGACTCCTTTGTCATGCGGGTGGGCGAGGTCTTTCTGGCATTCCCCGGCCTGCTCCTCGTCATCCTCATCAGCACCACCATCCGTCCTCGTGTGTTGGAATGGGCGCAAGAGTTTGAAACGTCCACTGGTTTCACCGGAGTGATCGACTCCGGATTGGTCGACTACTTGGTGGTATTCGGGGCCATGTCTTGCTTTGCCTGGGTGGGCGTGGCCCGGCTCATCCGAGGCCAGGTACTCTCGCTCCGGGAAATGGACTACGTGACCGCTGCGATCGCCCTCGGTGCGCCAACACCCCGTATTCTGATGCAGCACGTCCTCCCCAATACACTGAATATCATCATCATCATGCTCTCCACCTCGCTGGGCGCGGCCATTGGCTCCGAGCTGGTCTTGAGCTGGCTGGGCGTGGGTATCCAGCCGCCGGTGCCCAGCCTTGGCGTCATGATCTGGGAGAACCAGAGCCAGAGCCTCCTGGTGGAGCAATTTGGCTGCCGCATTGCTCCCGTTTTCCTTGGCCCCATCTTCATCGTATCGGGAATCTTCTTCTGCTTTGCCCTGCTAGGTGACGGGCTCAATGACGCGTTCAATCCACGTACGGGAAATCGCTAGACAAACCGCATCTTAACCTCCGCCAACACTTCGGCTGGCTGGCTGCCCCCAAATCGGGGCCGCACGCCGCCTTCCTTCCCAATGCTCAGCTAG
Source organism: Dehalococcoidia bacterium (assembly GCA_965261835.1). GTDB lineage: Bacteria > Chloroflexota > Dehalococcoidia > SHYD01 > SHYD01. The sequence continues at coordinate 2,186,084 of OZ253478.1, forward strand.
GCATGCTATAATCCGCGAAGAGGGAGAAAGAAGATTTGAACGTTTCCACAGAACGCCTCGAAAAAAGCCAAGTCGCCCTGCAGGTAGACGTTGAGCCTGAAATGCTCGCAAAATCTATGGACCGCGCCTACCGCCGACTGGTGGCCAAGGCCAACGTCCCGGGCTTCCGACGCGGTAAAGCCCCGCGAGCTATGTTGGAACGGTACTTGGGACACGGAACGCTGCTCCAAGAAGCATTGGACATTCTCGTCCCCGAAGCCTATACCCAGGCCGTCCAAGAGCAAGACATCCCCGCCATTGGGCAGCCGTCCATCGAATTGACTGAGGTTGAGCCCGGCGTCAGCTTCAAAGCCACCGTTGCCGTGCAGCCCACGGTGGAACTGGGCGATTATACGCAACTCTCCTTCAAGCTTGAACCCCCGGACATCACCGAAGAGCAGATCACTGAGACATTGCAGCAACTCCGCGCCGCCTATGCAACATGGGAGCCGGTGGAACAGCCCACAAGATTTGATGACATGGTCTCGCTGGACATAGACAGCACGCTTATTGAGGATGACAACCGGACGCCGTACATCAACCAAAAGGACGCCACATACATTGTGACGGCCGGGCGCAGAGAACCGTTCCCCGGTTTCGCGGAAGCCCTGGAAGGACAAGAGAAGGGCACCACTCGAACGTTCACCCTTCCGCTCCCGGAAGACGAAACCAAGTCTGTGGAAAGCAGCGTCACAGTCACCGAAATTAAGGAAAAGCGTGAACCGGAACTGGACGACGAATTTGCAAAGACGGTGAACGCGGAATACGAGACCTTTGCCACGCTCCGTGAGAATGTGACGAAAGACTTGCGGGTTCGTGCGGAGCGGGAAGCCAGAAACGGGCTGGAGAACGAGGTCATCGATGCACTGGTCGGTCTGAGTACTCTGGAGTACCCAGACATGCTAGTAGAACATGAAGTGGAACACCTCATAGAAGGTGACCGCTCCATCGTGCGGGACCCGCAAGGACGGATCGACGGGTATCTTGATGCCCTCGGCAAGACCATGGAGGAGTTCCGAGCGCAGTACCAAGAGGATGCTGAGAAACGCGTGGTCAGAAGTCTGGTGCTCCGGCAGTTTGCCGAAAAAGAGGCACTTACGGTTACGCAAGACGAGGTTGACGCCGAGATCGAAAACATCCTCAAGGACGCGGGAGACCAGCAGCCATTATTCCGGCAGTGGTTCGACTCCCCCGAACGCAAGGAGTCGCTAGAAAACAGCCTGATGGGGCGTAAGACCATCGACCGCTTGGTCGATCTGGCTACTACTGGGCAGCCCGCTGAAGCATCCGGGGAGCAGCCAGCCGATCAACCTGCCGAGGCGTCCTCAGAAGAGCAGCCCAAAGAAGCGCAGCCGAAAAAACCGCGTGCTCGTAGTCGCTCGCGTTCATAACGATATTACGCTAGAAGGATAGTCACTGTGAGCAACCTGGTTACCCCCCAGAACATGGTCCCTATGGTTATTGAGAACGGTGCACGGGGCGAGCGCGCGTTCGATATTTATTCGCTGCTGCTGCGGGAACGTATCATCTTCCTCGGCACCCCCATTGACGACCAGATCGCCAACCTTATGATTGCACAGTTCTTGTACCTGGATAGAGAGGACCCGGAGAAGGACATCCAGATGTACATCCACAGCCCGGGTGGCGTTATCACGGCCGGCCTGGCAATTTACGATACGATGCAGCTCATTCGGCCCGATGTCTCCACTATCTGCGTCGGCATGTCCGCCAGCATGGCTACCGTCCTGCTGTGCGCCGGCGCCACCGGCAAGCGGTACGCGCTGCCTAACTCCACGGTGCACATGCACCAGGCCCGTGGCGGCGTTACCGGCCAAGCCTCTGACATCGAGATCGCCGCACGGGAGATCCTCCGCAGCCAGGATATCCTCCGGAACATCCTGCACGAGCGCACCGGCCAGGAGATGGATCGCATTATTCGGGATACAGACCGAGACTACTATATGAGCGCCTCTCAGGCCAAAGATTACGGTCTGGTTGACGAAGTCCTAGGCACGCAGAACGACAGCGCCTCCTAGCCTGCAACCGGTATTGCAGCACTAACTCGTCAGCGGAGAGCAGGGGACATGGCAAATACCCGGGGTAATCGTCTGCAATACCATTGCTCGTTCTGTGGTAAGAGCCAGGATCAGGTACGCCGGCTCATAGCGGGCCCCGGTGCCGTTTACATATGCGACGAATGTGTTGAACTATGCAGGGAGATCATTGACGAGGAATCGGGGAAGACGGTCCGCGCGTCCACAGAGGCAAATAAAGTCCCGACACCCCGGCGGATCTACGAGCTGCTGAGCGAATACGTGATTGGCCAAGACCAGGCCAAGAAGGTGCTCAGTGTTGCGGTCTACAACCATTACAAGCGCATCAACAGCCAGAGCCATAACACCGATATTGAGCTCGAAAAGAGCAACATCCTGATGCTTGGCCCCACCGGGTGCGGCAAAACCCTCCTCGCTCGGACCCTGGCCCGAACCCTCGACGTCCCCTTCTGTATCGCCGACGCAACCTCCCTCACCGAGGCCGGTTACGTCGGCGAAGATGTTGAGAACATCCTCCTTCGCCTGATTCAGGCTGCGGATTTCGACATCTCACGGGCGGAACGCGGCATCATCTACATCGATGAGATCGACAAGATCGCGCGTAAGGGCGCCAACCCTTCCATCACGCGGGACGTGTCCGGAGAGGGCGTGCAACAGGCGCTGCTCAAGATCATCGAGGGATGCATTGCCAACGTGCCGCCCCAGGGGGGACGGAAGCATCCGCACCAGGATTTCCTGCAGATTAACACCGCAAACATCCTGTTTGTCTGCGGTGGCGCCTTCGAGGGCCTTGACCGAATTATCGAGCGGAGAGTCGGCGTCACTGCCCTGGGCTTCAAAACCTCCCATGCCCATGGCGTCAACGGCTCCAACCCGGAAGCGCACGATATTCTCACCCAGGTCACCGCAGACGACCTGCTGCAATATGGACTAATACCGGAATTTGTGGGACGCCTGACTACCTCAGTGGGCCTGGAAGCGCTGGACCGCACGGCGCTTATGCGCGTGCTTACCGAACCCAAAAACGCCGTGGTGAAGCAATACCAGCGATTCTTCGCCTTGGATCACGTGGAGCTGGTGTTTCACCAGGACGCCCTTGAGGCGGCAGCGGAGGAAGCACTGCTCCACAAAACGGGCGCTCGCGGGCTGCGCGCCATCATGGAGGAGACGCTGCTGGACATCATGTACGACATTCCCTCTCGAGGGGATATCCAGAAGTGCGTGGTGAACGCAGAGACCATTATGAACAAAACGCCGCCCTTATTGCTGACGAGAGGTCAACGTGGGGCGAACGCCACTCAGGATAATGAAGTACAAGAAGCGCCCGCTTAGCGGGCGCTTCTTCATCATCTCGTTATCACGATAACGCCCTGCCGCACCTCAACAGACGCAATATCTGGCGGTAATACAATGGCGTTGAGGTCCGGGACTCCCAGTGCCAGCGCGACTACCTGCTCCACTACGGCTGAAGGCAGCGGCAGCACTCCCGCCTTGACATCCTCAACCTCAAGGCGCACTGCACCGTTCCGCATAGACAGGTTCAACGTCGCCTGCATGTCCACAGCACGATCCGCTATGACCGTGGTTCCATAGAGCAAGACACGGTTGTCTGAAAGCAGCTGAACCTGCACATCACGGATGGGCACATCATCACCCTCAAGCGCATCAAGCTGCGCCAGATCCTGATTTAGCTGTGCCTCGGTAATGGCTATCTCCCCGTTGGGGGATGCCTCCGGGAGCGTCCAAGAAAGCTGTGGCGCTGCTGGGGGATCGAGCCTAGTCGGGGTAGGCTGCGCCTGTGTCTCGGTTGCGGCGGGATCATCCCGAGACGCGGAAGTAACCAAGTTCTCAACTGCGTCCTGCAATAGCGCCGCGGGATCATCCAGAGACGCGGGAGTAACCCCAAACGTAAATACCACGCCAATCAGCACCACAACCACAATGATTTTGAATATAAGCCCCATCTTAATCCGTCCTTAGGCCCGCGTCTCCAACGCCTGCTCTATCTCTTCCGTGAGATTGTAGCCGGTAATCCGCTCACCGGCCGCGTTGAGCGGGAGCCGGTCTTGGATGCGCACGCTTCCCTTGCCCAGCGTCTTCAGCATTGCGAGGACCAGCGGGCAGCCCGCGCGCCACGCCCTCCGCACGGATGCGTTGCCCGCCAGGTCTCGGCCAGCAGTGCCCGGGAGCTGGCCCCCGGGCCGTGGTGAACCATCCAATGCGCCAATGCGCCAATGCGTAACAGCGTGACTCCCAGATATACTCATTATCGCTCTATACTATCACTCTGTGTAACCCTGACCCCAGGTAGCTTCCCGTAAGGACAGCGCGCTCGCTATACTGAGCAAAGCCATAGGAGGAATGTTGCCTGCCGATCTCAGCGTTGAGTTAGCGTCCCAACACAAAAGCGGCTTCCGGATCCGTAACCCGGTCATCACTGCGTCCGGTACGTTCGGCTACGGAAGCGAGTACGCGCCCATCGTTGATATTCAACGCCTTGGCGCAATTGTGAGCAAAGGTATCACCTGGAACCCTCGGAAAGGCAACCGACAGCCGCGCATTGCCGAAACAGCCGCGGGGATGCTGAACTCCATTGGCCTGCAAAACGTTGGCATCAAAGCCCTTATCCGGGACAAAGCACCGCGATGGGCCACTTGGGAAACGCCCGTGGTGGTCAACATCGCGGGCGAGACCATGGATGAGTTCCGCCGCCTTGCCGCGGCGTTGAACGAGGTACCCGGAGTCGCCGCCATCGAGGCCAATATCAGTTGCCCCAACGTGGACCAGGGTGGGCTGGAGTTCGGCTGCAACCCGGACATGGCGGCAGAAGTAACCCGGCTCATCAAGCAGGAGAGCGGATTGCCCCTCTTGGTGAAGCTCACTCCCAACGTCACCGACATCAAGGAGCAGGCCCGCGCGGTAGCGGACGCTGGCGCCGACGCCCTCTCGGTCATCAACACCGTGCTGGGTATGGCTATCGACGTGGGCCGGCGCCGCCCCATCATCCCGCGGGGCGCCGCTGGCCTGTCTGGGCCCGCCATCAAGCCCATCGCGCTCCACATGGTATACCAAGTGGCGCAGGCTGTGGACATCCCAATCATCGGCTGTGGCGGCATCTCCAGCACCAACGATGCCCTAGAGTTTCTCCTGGCTGGAGCTTGTGCAGTGCAGATAGGCACTGCCAACTTCTTTGACCCCCAGGCGCCCATCAAGGTGATTGACGGCCTCCAGGCATACGCTGACCAGCAGGGGCTTGATAAACTCGCGGAAATTGTGGGCAGCGCGCGGCTTTAGGCCGAGTTGCGTGTTGTACTTATAGGTGCATGGCAAGCCGGCGACCAGCGGGGTTTCCCCGTTCATCAGGGTTAAGGAAGCATTCTAATACCTTGCTGCATTTTGCGGCAGGACGCTATAATAAAACTGTCCCCACATGTGCAGTACCGTAAAATGCAGTACAATGTCGCCCAGCTACTGAAGGAACTATCAGGTGCAACGCGTCATCACGAGTTGGACGAACAATTCGAGTGTGAGGGGGAGGGGTGGGACCCACTGCAGGTGAGCGGTCACGTTCAGATGCTGCGTAGCCACCGGGGATTAGTGGTAACGGCGCAGCTAGAGACCGCCGTCCCGTTAGCATGCAGCCGGTGCCTGGAGCACTACTCAGAACGTGTAAATATGGAGCTGGCCGAGGAATTCTTTCCGGTCATCGACGTGCATAGTGGGTTGCCAGTAAACTCACAACAAGATCAGGACGAGGATAGCTTCACCATCGATCAGAATCATATCCTAGACCTCACAGAAGCGGTCCGACAGGCAGTAGTGCTTGCTCTGCCACTTCAGCCGTTGTGTAATGAGGACTGCGCAGGGTTATGTGCCGAGTGTGGGGCGAATTTGAACCAGCACCCCTGCTCCTGTGCTACACCGGATATTGACCCCCGGTGGGCTAAACTAAAGCGGCTCCAGGTATCCTGAAAACCGATAATCGAAGCCAATAATCAACAACGCGTACGACAAGTAGTTACACGAAAGGTCACCTCCATGGGCGCATTACCAAAACGCAAAGTATCCAGCAGGCGACGGGGCAACCGGCGGAGCCACTGGAGCGCGGTATCTTCGCACCTAATACGCTGCGACCGCTGCCGTGCGCCTCATCCCTCCCACCACGCTTGCCCCAGCTGCGGCTTCTACAAGGGGCGGACGGCTATTGATATACCGCAACCTGAAGCGCCGGGCGCGGGGACCAACGAGTAGCATCGAGCGGCAGCATGGCGAGACACGTTGCCTTCTTGTTTCCAGGCCAAGGGGCTCAGACAGTTGGTATGGGTTACGACCTTTACCAACGTTATGCTAGCGTTCGCGACGCTTACGCAGAGGCGGATGACGTCCTGGGCTACTCTATCAGCCAGCTGTGCTTTGAAGGCCCTGAAAGCGAGCTAAAACGCACAATAAACACACAGCCGGCCATCCTTGCCACTAGCTACGCGTGCCTCCAAGCCGCCTGGGAAACGGAAGCACTCTCTCCGCTGGATGAGCCAGCGTTTGTTGCAGGACACAGCCTGGGTGAGTACACTGCGCTGATAGCAAGCGGAGCGCTCAGCTATTCCGATGGGCTGCGCTTAGTCCGAGAACGCGCCCGGCTCATGGAGGAAGCGTGTGCTCAGCAACCGGGTAGCATGGCGGCAGTGCTGGGCATGGACGAGGCAACGCTTGCGACGATCTGTGACGAAACCGGCGTTGAGATGGCCAATATCAATGCTCCAGATCAGATTGTCATTAGCGGTGAAGTAAACGCCCTGTCCAATGCCATGGAGCACGCCAAAGAGCGCGGCGCACGAAGAGTGATCCAACTGGAGGTTGGCGGCGCGTTCCACTCCCGTCTGATGCGCCCGGCCAGTGATGGGATAGAACAGGCAGTAGCGACCGTGGCGTTGCGAGATGCCCACACACCTGTTGTTGCTAACAGCACGGGCCTGCCCATGGTGACTGCCTCCGAGGTGCAGCAGGAGCTGCTGTGGCAGCTCTGCGCTCCGGTGCGCTGGCAGGCCACCATTGAGTTCATGGCCGAGGAAGGCGTTACCACTTACATTGAACTTGGGCCGGGGAAAGTCCTCACTGGCCTCGTAAAACGGATTCAAAGGGACTCCCTAGTGCGGAACATTAACGATCTTGCTTCCCTAAATGAGAGCAAGGCTGCGTAACCAAAGAGGAATGCTTAAGCCCCATGGCTAGCACACGACAAAAAGCACGCACCGTCGCCCTGCAAGCGCTTTATGAAGCGGACATGGCCAAGCACCCGGCGCCCGAAGCGCTAGAGCGGCTGCTCATAGAGACGCGGCTTGCACCTGCGGGTGAGGAGCTTGCCCGCGCGCTTGTTCGTGGCGTGTTCCAGCAGGGGGAACAAATAGACGCCATCCTGCAAGAAGCGGCCCCCATGTGGCCGCTGGACCAAGTGGCCGCCATTGACCGGAACGTCCTCCGCATTGCCGTGTACGAGCTCGTGGCGCTCTCGGCAGATGCGGCGCTGAGCATACCGGCAAAAGTCACTATGAACGAGGCCGTGAGCCTCGCTAAAACCTTCGGCAGTGAAGGTTCCCCACGCTTCGTCAATGGCGTGCTGGGGACCGTTAATAACAAACTAGGCGCACTGCAAGTAGCACTAATCGGCTAAGAAAAGAGGAGGTACCCGGTTGGCCACTGTCCATGATCGAGTAAAAAAGATTATCGTCGAACAATTAGGCGTCGATGAGTCAGATGTCGTCCCGAATGCATCATTCGTGGAAGACCTCAATGCGGATTCCCTGGACCTGGTAGAGCTCATCATGTCGATGGAAGAAGAGTTCACCGTCGGCGCGAAGACGGTGGAGATATCAGACGAGGACGCCGAAAAGATCGTCACCGTCCAGGACGCTGTTGATTTCATTCGAGACCTCGGGATCGAGGACGAATAAGGCCCGCTGCGGGCTCAAGCAACCGAAACGGGGAGAGCTAACGCTCTCCCCGTTCTTGCATCTACCGTTGCTGCAACGGTGTTACTGTGCGGCCTGGCTCGGTCTGCTTGAAACAAATCCGCAAACCACCAGCACTACCAGGGCAAGCACCATGGCCAACGGAACCGCTATCTCCTTGCCTACGAAAAGCAGCAGCGCGCCGATACTGCTCACTATGATCACGGCCAAGGCAGCCACGCCCGCCGGAATAGCAAAGGGAACCAGGGCGCTCAGCGGAGAGGCGTGTCCCTCCTCGTCAGGTTTCGCCACAAGCAAGATGACCACCGAGATAATGAAGACCGCCGCGGCGCCGCCCAACAGCATGAAGGTGAACGGCGGTAAGGGTATGGAATGCATGAGCCTCTCCTCTGCTAGTTAATCCCAGGATTTTTCTACTTCCGTCTCTTCTTGCCGGAACCAGGTAAAGAATATGACGGTCGCAACACCCCACATGATGGCGCTGCCCACAAACTTCATGATTAGCCCGCCGATTTGCTGGTCCTCGACTGCCGACCACGCCAGGATCTGTGGCGCATTGGCATACGTCGCATAGACCACTTCGTCTGAGAAGGTGATGATGGCTGCCAGCACCGCGGGTACCAGTGATTGCACGAACAAGTAGAGCATCTGCGCCGGATAGGCCAACCGTGGCAGCTCGGGGGCTGAGCCGAATATCGGCCACCACATGAGGAAGGCGGTCCCCAGATAAAGCGCATGGCTCAAGATGTGAATGTTATGGTCTTGGAGCGCTGCCTCGTAAAGCGACGGTAGGTGCCAGACCGCCAGCATGGCATTGAACCCGATGACCCCGATAACCGGTGACGTCAACACCTTGGCCACGGACAAAACGGCCCGTTTCCTCAACAAAGGCGTGAAGTACCACTTGGGAATACCAAGCAAGAAGAGCGGAGGAGCAACCAGCCCAATCAACATGTGCTGGGTCATGTGCACACTAAATGAGTACTGCTCACTTAAATCATGAATGGGCGTCCCCTCAGCAAGGAAAATCACCGTGACACCCAGCCCAAACCAAGCGAGATGACGCCGTTCGATAGGATGTAACCAGCGGGGGGCAGGTTGAAGCTTTACCAAGCTATACAAATACGCGGCAAAGCCCAAGCAAAGAAGCAGGACCACATCAACGTGGAGATGCCAGTCCATTTCCATCACCCGCTACTTATCACACCGAACGGCCTCAAGCCACCACCGCTCCATGGTCCACAGTGAACAGTGCGAGCAATGCTATCAGCACCAGCCCGGCAAGCACCACTCCACCCACAAAGAACCAGGAAAACAGTGTATTGTCGAACTTTAGATGCATGAACCACATGACTACCATGGCAAACTTCAAAGTGGATAGGACAAGCAGAATGGGGATCAAGGCGTCAATGAGCGACGGCACATAATAGACCGCGACCTCAATCGCAGTTATTACGGCCAAGATAATGGCTATCTTGATATATAGAATTGGCTGCGGATGCGATTGCTCGTGGTGTTCCATGTTCCCTCCTCCTTACCCGCCAACTGCATGGGCAGGCAGTGGCGCCGGGATGAGATACACCAAAGTGAAGATGACGATCCAGACGATATCGACAAAGTGCCAGTAGAGACCGGCTATCTCGACCGTGAGGCTTTCCGAGGGGGGCAGCCCTCCACGCAATGACACTACCACCAGCGAGAGTAGGATGATCACTCCCAGTGTCACGTGCGCGCCATGGAACCCGGTAAGCAAAAAGAAGCTGCTGCCGAACACACTAGTAGAGGGATCCAAGCCCTCAACAACAAAGGTGGTGAACTCGAAAAACTGCCCGCCCAAGAAGACAGAACCCAGCAGCGCGGTTGCTATCAACCACACCCGCATGCCACGAATGTCCGATCGTTGGATCGCGGCCAGCGCCAGCACCATGGTCAAGCTGCTCATCAACAGCACAAACGCGCTCACCGAGGTGTAGGGAATATCGAAAATCTCATGCGGCAGCGGTCCGGCTAGGCTCCGGCCCCGGTAAATCATATAGGTGGAAATCAGCGACCCAAAGAACAGACAGTCCGAGCCCAAAAAGGCCCACATGAGGACCTTTCGATTGTCCAGGCCAGTTGACGTTTCGTGCTCTGCGCTATGGCCTGCGGCTTGTGTTTGGTGCAAGGCCCCTCCTCGATGTTGCGCGTGATATTACGCGTGATGTGGCTCGGTTACAGGCTCCGAGCACCAGGCATAGACGCCGCCAAAGGTGAGCAATAGCCCAATCGCACTCATCCAGTATCCAAAGATGAAACCGGCAAACAATAAAGTCTGCCCCACTGCCACCACCAGCGGCAGATAAGAAGGTGAGGGCATATGAATTGAGTGCGGGTCCACCGCGGTCGCTGCGCTCTGCCCAGATCCATGGGGAGCGCCGGCAGGGGCACCATGGCCGTCGCCATATTTGTCCAGCCAGAACTGGTCACGGCCATGCACCTGCGGCACCACGGCAAAGTTGTAGATCGGCGGTGGCGATGGAATGCTCCATTCCAGCGTGCGGCCGTCCCAGGGATCGTCGCCGGCGCGTTCGCCCTCCTTAGCCGTCTTCACCACGTTGTAAATAAACACCAGCGCTGACACTGCAATCAAGAACGAGCCAGCCGTCTGCAGCAGGTTCCAAAAATCCCATCCCATGCCGGAGGGATAGGTGTATATGCGCCGCGGCATGCCGTTCATCCCAAGGATATGCATTGGCGCAAAGGTCAGGTTGAAACCAATGAACGTGAACCAGAAATGGATTTTCCCGATGCCCTCATTGAGCAATCGCCCCGTAACTTTGGGCCACCAGAAATAGACCCCGGACAACAAGCCCAAGATAGAGCCACCAAAAAGCACGTAGTGAAAATGAGCCACCACGTAGTACGTATCTTGCTGCTGGTAATCGGAGGGGGGTGCAGCGTGGGTCACACCGCTCAACCCGCCAATGATGAACATTGCGATAAACCCAATAGAGAACAACATGGCCGTAGTGAAGCGAAGGGAACCGCCCCACATAGTGCCAATCCAGTTGAAGATCTTGATGCCGGTCGGCACCGCAATGAACATAGTGGTCACCGCGAACACCGAATTGGCGACGGGTCCCAAACCCACCGTGAACATGTGGTGGGCCCACACGCCCCAACCCATGAAGCCGATCACCACGCCTGCGAATACCACAGCGGGATAGCCGAACAGGGGCTTGCGAGAGAATACGGGCAGTACCTCGGATACCACGGCCATAGCCGGAAGGATCAGGATGTACACCTCAGGATGGCCAAAGAGCCAGAAGAGATGCTGCCACAACACCGGATCGCCGCCCTTGCTGGGATTGAAGAAGTTGGCGCCGAAGAAGCGATCGAAGCCGAGCTCGATCAACGCAATCGTGATGACGGGGAACGCGAAGATTAGCAGGAAGGACACCACTAGGGTCATCCAGGTAAAGAGCGGCATCCGCATCATGGTCATACCGGGCGCACGCATATTGACAATCGTGACAATGAAATTAAGCGCCGCGGCCACTGAAGCCGTACCCAGCATCAGCAAGCCCAACACCCAAAAGTCCACGCCATTCCCTGGGTTGTAGGCCTTTGAGGTGAGGTTGGCGTAGCCAAACCATCCGGCATTTGGTGCGCCGCCAAAGAGAAAACTGCTGTTTAGGAAGATGCCGCCACCCAGGAACATCCAGTAGCTGAATGCATTGAGCCGCGGGAAAGCAACGTCACGGGCGCCAATTTGAAGCGGGACTAGATAATTAAAGAAGGCGGCGCTCATCGGCATGATCACCAGGAAGATCATGGTGGTGCCATGCATGGTGAACAACTGATTAAAGGTCTCAGGGTCAATAGCCGTGGCGTTGGGAACCGCGAGCTGGACGCGTAGCAGGAGCGCTTCGATACCTCCCATCAGGAAGAAGATAAACGCGCTCACTCCATATAACGCGCCTATGCGCTTATGATCAACGGTGGTGATCCAGCCCCACAGACCCTCAATGCTTGTGGGCCGGTGCACCACTCCCGCCATGGAGCCCGTTGTGACAGCCATCCTACGCCTCCAAACTTGCCAACAGGTAATCCAATTGCAAAGGGACGCTCCCCATTATTTCAACTCTTGTAGGTAGGCCACCAGTTGTGTTATCTGATCCTCAGTGAGCGGGACTTGGGTCATGAGCGACCCCGGCTTTATGGCTTGGGGATCAGTTATCCACTCCTTGAGGTTCTCGGGGGTGTTTTCCAGCACACCGGCGGCTATGGTGCGGCGGCTCCCTACGTGGGTCAGATCGGGCCCAACATTCCCCGCACTTACGCCCTGAACCGTATGGCAAACAATGCACTGGTTGGCCGGGTTGGCAAAGACCTGCGCGCCTGCTAAGTCGCCGGCTGCCAGCGCAGCACCAGCCCGCTGCTGACGCACCCACGCGTCGAACTCCTCACGCGTCTGCACAATGACCCGGAGCGCCATCTTGGCATGTTGGACACCGCAAAGCTCAGCGCACTGCCCGTAGTACACGCCGGGGGTGTCGGCACGCAGCCACATGGGGTTTCCGCGCTGCGGTATTGCGTCCTGCTTGCCCGCAAGCTTCGGGACCCAGAACGCATGGATAACGTCTGCGGATTCCAGCTTTAGTGCTACAGCCTCGCCCACGGGAAGGTGCAACTCATTGGCGGTAACCACACCGAGGCCCGGGTACTCAAACTCCCACCACCACTGGTGGCCTACTACGTTGACTTCAAGCGAGACCTCTGGGGTGTCAGCCAAATCGAAGATCATCGCGACTGAAGGCACCACCACCACCACCATGAGGAGCGCGGGAACTACGGTCCAACCGATCTCGAGCTTGGTGTTGCCATGCACCTGAGCCGGCAGGTCGTCATTTTGGCGGCGGAAGCGAATCAGCGTAAAGAGGAGGAGGCCTTCAACCAGCACAAAAACAACGGCGCCCCAACCGAGGATGAAGAAGAACAAGTCTTGCTGCTTCTGCGCAACTTCCGCAGCGGCAGCCAGCGTATTTTGGGGGTCGTTCGGACTACAACTAGCAAGAACTGCCGTCGACGCCAGAAGAATCGCCGCCAACAAAGCATTTATTGAACGGAAGCGACGCAACGAACCCCCCTAGCCCGATACTTGAAGCGGGCAATACTTTGTGCAAAATTTCTCATATCAACCCAGTTGTCAGTCTAGCAAAGCTCCCTGCCTGGGTCAACGAGTTTAACCGCCATTTCATACGAACTTCCAGCGGTCCACCACTAAGGCTGCGAAGAGTAAGGCGAGGTAGAGGATCGAAAACCTGAACAAGCCGCGCGCCGCGCTTAAGGTGGCTTCACGCAACAACCGGGTAGCATGGTAAATGAACAACCCCCCCAGGAGCACCGCTGCGGTCAGATAAAACACACCTACCTCCTGGAAGATGACCACGGACAACGTAAAGACCACTAGCCATAAGCTGTAGATGAGAATCTGCTGCCGGGTCTCTGCTTCGCCACGCACAATGGGCAACATGGGAATCCGGGCCTTCTCGTATTCGCGGCGGATGAGCAGCGCCAGCGCCCAGAAATGGGGCGGCGTCCAAAAGAAGATCACCGCGAATAGGTAAACGGCCAACAAGCCCACCTCGCCCGTGACCGCGGCCCAACCCACCAGGGGCGGGACCGCCCCCGCGGCGCCACCGATGACGATATTGCTGGGGGTGGATCGCTTTAGCCAGCACGTGTACACGAACACGTAGTACAAGAGCCCGATAAAAGCCAACGTCGCCGCCAGCCAGTTGGCAAAGAAGCCCAACGTGGCGGTGGAAAGCACCGTGAGCACTACGCCGAAGATCAGCGCGTGCCGCGGTGAAATAACGCCGGAAGGAATGGGCCGCAGGCTGGTGCGCTCCATGAGCTGATCGATATCGCGATCAATGTAGCAATTGAACGTGTTAGCCGCACCCGCAGAGAGCGCGCCGCCCAGCAAGGTGGCCACTACCAACAGCAGCGGGGGCATACCCTGAGCAGCCACCAGCATCGCCGCCAGGGTAGTGATGAGCAGCAAGGAGATAATGCTGGGCTTGGTTAGGCGCAGGTAGGCCGAAGCCAGATCACCCACCCGCAACCGCGGTTGTTCAGCCGGCGTTTCCGTTTCCGCTACTGCCACCGCTTCCGCGGCCGCGCCGGCACCGCGCATCCGTGTCACGTACAGCGCAACTAACAGCACCGTCATAGCCCACACCGCCGCCGCGCCCGCTACGTGCAGCCCACGCAAGACTGTGGGGACCTGCATAGATACCGCAGCAATCCCTACAAGAAGCTGGAGGACCACACTGGCCGCCAGCGCAATGCTGGCAGACCTGAACTCGGGAACCGCGTGCCGCAGTTGCCACGCTATAGCCGCAGTTGCCAGGAGATGAGCACCAACCAAGATTGCGGTCAGGCGGTGGAGCAGGTGGATATCTACCAGCGGCTGGCCGAAGGGGGCCAGTTCCCCGTTGCATAAAGGAAACCCGGCGCACGCCCAAGTTGCACCGCTGGCACGGACGTAGGCGCCGGTCACCACCAGCAGGAAGGACAACCCCAATGCCGGGTACCCAAGCCGGCCGAAACGTCGGAGCGCCGGCAGGATGTCAGTTACCGGAACGGGCGGCCCCGCGGCCACCGACATCCACACTAGAAGGCCCAGGATGGTCATTGCAAAAACTAGGTGCACCAGCACAATGCTGGGCGGCAGTTCCAGCAAGACCGTAATGGCGCCCAGGCCGATTTGCACGATGAGCAACAGGGGAACTATGGCAGCGGGGAGACTCAGCCGTCGATCCTCTCGCTTGAAAAGCCACGTCCAGGCCATAACACTCAGTATGAGCAGCGACGCGAGCGCGGCAATGGTGCGGTGGCTGTACTCCAGTATTGCCGTCATTTCCATCGGAGGGAGCAAACGGCCGTGGCAAAGCGGCCAATCCGGGCATCCCAGCCCGGATCCGGTAACCCGGACCACGGCGCCCACTACTATAAGTAGGTAGGTAGCTAGGGCGGTTGCAATGATGAACCGCTGGTAGTGGGTCACGGTAGCGGGTGCTGAAAGGTCATCGGCGGGAGTTAGCCAAGTAAAGCAAGTGGAAGCACGCGACAGATGATTGAGCCTGCCGTGCGACTTTACGAATGAGAAATCTATCACAAATTATAGCCCAACGAACAGGCGTGTCAAGCGCACTGCCGTTGACTCGCCTGGAGTAGCGTGCTATAGGTACAGCGTTAACGCGGTCTGAATCGGACGCATAAATGGCACAGGAGGCGGCGTGTGGCCGATAGCTATATTACCGACGAGTTGCGAGCGCAGATAGGCGTTGAGAAGGACCGGAAGGTCTCATTTCCGGTAGATACCAGCCTGATCCGGCAGTGGGCCATCGCCATTCGATGGCCGGAGCCGCCGGAACGCCTCTACTGGGATGAAGCGTATGCCAAGAACACCCGGTTCGGGGGCATCATCGCCCCGCCCTACTTCAACCCCTTCGCCTACCACATCGACGAAGCGCGGATGCACGGGCCATCCACCGCCGGCGTGCTCACGAGCGAGCCGGGTACGCGTCCCCTTAATGGCGGTGGCGAAGTCGAGTACTACGAGCCGATTCGCCCGGGCGACGTGATTACCGCAGTCAGCAAGATCGTGGACATCTACGAGCGTCAGGGCCGGCTGGGACTGACCATGTTCACCATTACCGAGACCAGTTGGACCAACCAGAATGGGCAGTTGGTCCGCATCTACCGCAGCACCAGCATCCGTTACTAGACCGGAGTAAGACTATCATGCATCACAAGACATCGCTTTACTACGAAGACGTGAAGATTGGCGACACCCTACCGGAGTTCCGGCGCGAGACCGGCTTCATGGAATGGGGCCGCTATGCCGGCGCCAACGAAGAGTACGTGGCCATCCACGAGGATGACGAGGCTGGCATCAAGTCCGGCCTCCCCGGCGGCATTGGCATGGGTAACCTCCGCTTCAATTATGTCCAGAACATGCTCTCCGACTGGATGGGTGAGAACGGTTGGATAAAGCAGTGCTCCCTGCAATACCGCGGCATGAACTACAAAAACGACTGGGTAGTGACCAAGGGAACGGTCACCGCAACGTACAAGCAGGGGGAAGAGTATCTAGTGGACCTAGACGTCCACACGGAGAACGGGAAGGGTGAAGTGACCGCTCCCGGCAAGGCCACCGTCTCCCTGCCCAGCCACAACGGGTAACCGCCACACCCACCAAGGACGGAGGACCGTATGGCCAGCTATGCAGTATCTGCCGACTCCCACATCATTGAACCAAAGGAGGTCTTTGACCTCTTGGAACGCAAATACGGCGAGCGCGCCCCGCGGATAATCCAAGACCCGGAATGGGGCGATTTCGTGGCCACCCCCCAGGTGTTAGCCGGTCAGCGGTTTGGTTCGCAACCCGGCGTGCCGGTGGGAAGACTCGGCATCGCCGGCGCGCGGCTGGACAACCCGGAAACCCAGCGCCGCATCCGCTCCGGCTATGCCGGCCTAAACCCCGGCTGCATGGACCCGCTGGCGCGCATTAAGGAGCAGGACCAAGACGGCGTCCGCTGTGAAGTGCTCTACCCCAGTCTCTACTTTCGCGTCTTCGGCCTCCCGGACTTCCCGGTACTAGAGGACGCCTTCAGAGCCTACAACGACTGGCTCAGCAACTACTGCAGCCAGGCCCCAGACCGATTAGTGGGCATGGCGGTCATTCCCATGCACGACTCGAAGGCCGCAGCAGTTGAGTTGGACCGCGCCATGAAGATGGGATTTCGGGGCATCAGCATCGCCTGCACCGCCCCCGGCGACAAGCCGTACCATGACCCCGTTTATCATCCAATCTGGGCGCGGGCTGAGGAGGCAGGTTGTGTGGTTGGTCTCCACATCTTCACCGGCGCGCACCAGGGTGTGACCGGGCTGCATAACCTGGAGCCCATTATCACCTACGCCAGCGCAGCCACCATCATCCAGATCACCATCAGCGACCTAATCTGCCAGGGTGTCGCTCACCGCTTCCCCAAGCTCAAGTTTGTGTGCGCGGAATGGAACACCGGTTGGCTGGGACACTGGCTGGAACGTCTGGACCACGCCTTCTACCGCGCTCGCCAATCCGCCCCCGCGGAGCTCGACCTCTTGCCCAGTGAGTACTGGCGGCGGCAGTTCTACGCCACCTACGAAGACGACCTTAACGGCGTGCTGACGAGGGAAAGCATCGGCGTCAACACCCTGATGTGGGGCAATGACTACCCCCATCACGACTCCATCTGGCCGAACTCGCAACGCATCTTGGACGACATCTTCCAGGGCGTGCCGGAGGCCGATCGGTACGCAATGACTGTGGGGAACGTGACCGAACTCTATGGCCTCAACGTCCCCGCTATGCAGACGTGACTTTGACCATTGTTTCACCGTTCAGCCTTTGCGACGGCAGGCTGGCACAACTGGCACAAATGGATACCCGCCCACATCACACCGAACCCGGACAGTCACTGACGTTGGCGGCTGGAAGTCCCTACTTCCCGATACAAAACTTGCTGAAGATCAGGTCTAGCAGGTCTTCCGAGGCGGTCTCGCCGGTGATCTCCCCCAGCGCGTTCACCGCCGCCGTGAGATCGATGGTCACAAAGTCAGCGGGCACCCCGGAGCGGTAGCTCTCAAGTGCGGCCGTGACATGGCGTTGCGCCCCGTCCAGCGCGGCCTGATGGCGCGGCTGGCTCACCAATGGCAACTCAGCGGGAACCACTCGCCCACCCAACACCTGCGCCGCCAGCCGGTCCAGAAACGCCTCGAACCCCGCGCCGGTCCGCGCGGAGAGACGCGCGCAGGGCCAGCCGTCTTCGCCGGCAAGGGCCCGCACCAAGGGGTGCTCGCGGCGTGGTGCAGTTGGACCGTGTTGCCACGCTTCGGGAAGATCGCACTTATTGGCAACGACAAATACCGGCTTCTCGGCCCCGGAGTCGGCTATAGGCAGGTCGGCCTCAGAAAGCGGACGGCTGCCGTCCACCACCAACAGCACCAGATCGGCGACGGCCACCGCGCGCCGGCTCCGCTCAATACCCGCGGCCTCAATCACGTCCGCGGTCTCGGTAATGCCCGCCGTGTCCACAAAGAGGAAGGGGACGCCTCGGACGTTCGCCACTTCTTCCAACGTGTCCCGGGTGGTGCCCGCCACCGGCGTTACTATCGCCCGCTCCTGCCCTAGCAGCCGGTTGAGCAGGCTGGACTTGCCGGCGTTGGGCCGTCCCACAATGGCCGTCCGCACTCCCTGCCGGTACACTGCGCCCTGATCGGCATGCTGGAGGAGGAGAGTCAGGCGGTCCCGGCAGGCCTCCAGCGGCCCAGTCACATCCTGTGCTCCCACCTCATCTTCCGGAAAGTCGACCAGCGCTGTGAGGTACGCGAGGGGTTCCAGGAGCTCGGCGCGGGCCGCCTTCACCTCCCGGGACAGTCGGCCCTCCAGCCCCTGTAAGGCAAGCTGGAGTCCGGTCTGAGTCTTCGCTTGAATGACGTCAAGCACCGATTCAGCCTGTGCCAGGTCGATGCGGCCATTAAGGTATGCCCGCATAGTGAACTCCCCGGGCTGAGCAGGCCGTGCCCCCTCTCGCAGCAGCAGCGCCAGCGTGCCTTGGAGTGCGGTTGCCCCGCCATGGCAGGTGAACTCCACCATGTCCTCGCGGGTATAGCTGTGCGGCTCGGCCAGGTACGCGGCCATGGCTTCATCCACCAGCGCGCGGGTCTGCGGGTCCATCAGCCGTCCGAACACCAGCCGATGGTCGGCCAGCGGACGGGAGAACACCCTGCGGGCGATGGAACGCGCGTCCGGACCGCTTAGCCGTACAATCCCCAGGGCGCCTTCACCCAGCGGAGTGGCAATGGCGGCTATGGTGTCCCGATACACAACTATCCGTGCTCCGGGGCGAGCACGCCCCAGCCGGTCACGCGCTCCGGTATGATGCAGATGAGCGGTCGGCCTTCCAGGTCCATCCCATGGTATTGCGGGTACTTCTCCCGCAGTGCAGCAAGCCCGGCCTGGTAGTCGGCGCCGGCAGTTAATGCCTCGGCCCGACCATACACCAGCACATAACCGATGCGGGACCAGTCTTCTTGATAGGTATCTACCAGCAGGCTCACCTGCGCATGGCCTGCAATATTCATCAGCCGTTGCAACCGCTCTAGCTCCACTCGCTTTGGTTTCTGATCGACCACCGAGTAGATGCGCCGGCCATCCCAGGCGTAGCAAACCGGGAGCGATTGCGGATAGCCGTCGGGACGCAGCATGGCGAGACGGCCCACCCGTGCCGCGCGCAGGTAGGCGTCCTGTTCCGAAGCCAGGTCAGGTGCTTTGTTCGAGCCCATGGCCCTACCATAGCACCACGCCCGATGGTGATTCAACGGATCAGGGCGGCGGCTTCATTAGGTCCATCCCATGGCAGCACGGGTTATACCTTGCTCACCGTCAGGCGCACCATGTGACCTTCCAGGTTCTGCTCCTCGGTGTAGCCGCCGCCCGGCGATGGCCCGGCCGCAAGCGTACGGGAGAGGGTCTCCTGCCGGATGTAGTCGTCGTGGGCCGTGATGACCGCCGCCACCTCGGCGTCGCTCTCGTAATAGGTCGCAATACTGTCAGCGATATCGAAATCGGCGCTGCGGCGCATAGTCTGGAGGCGGTGCACCAGTTCTCGGGCCAGCCCCTCTGCGAGCAGATCGGGCGTCATGGTGCCGTC
Organism: Dehalococcoidia bacterium; assembly: GCA_965261835.1. Classification (GTDB taxonomy): domain Bacteria; phylum Chloroflexota; class Dehalococcoidia; order SHYD01; family SHYD01. Next base: position 2,205,890 of record OZ253478.1, read on the forward strand.
CACCGCCACCACGTAACCGCGCTCCTCCTGTCCCACCAGCGGGGCCGGCACTTCCACCACCACGTTCACTTCCTCAGGTACCAGCGCCAGTACCTCTCCGCTCACCTCCACTTGCGCCCTTTGGCCGCTGTGCACCGCAGTCAGCCACACAGCCCGCTGCGCATCGGTGGCGCTCCCAAAAGCTTCCTTGATGCCACGCAGCTTCTCACCGTACTTGGGGCCCAGCAGCTTGTCGTTAGTCATCAACCGCCGAGAGACGCCGGGCGGGTCGGCCACCACTACGTGCTGCACGTTCAATTCTTCGGCCACCTGCTGGGCCAGCCGCTCCAACACGCTACATTCTTCAGGGGTACGCGGCGAGAGATAGACGGTGCCCAGGGGCTGGCGGACCTTGATATTCGCCTTGTTGCGGGCCGCCCGACCCAGGCTCACCATCCGCATCACCAAGTGCGTATTCTGACTGAGGACGGGATCCATGGCGGCCACGTCTGCGCTCGGGTAGGCGGCTAGGTGTACGCTCTCCGGTGCCGCCTTGTCCACCGAGCGCACCAGGTTCTGGTACAGCTCCTCAGCAACAAAGGGTGTGAAGGGGGCTAGCAGATGCGCCAGGGTGGTCAAACAGGTGTACAGCGTATCGTAAGCCGCCAGCTTGTCGTTATCATTCTCCGATTTCCAGAAGCGGCGGCGGCTTCGGCGCACGTACCAGTTGGAGAGGTCATCCACGAACTCCTGGATGCGACGGCCAGCTTCGGTGGGATTGTAGGCCTCCAGCGCCATGCTGGCGGCCTCGATGAGCGTGTTGAGTTCGGACCGGATCCAGCGGTCGAGCTCCGTGTAGCGCAACGGCTCCGTTACTGCCTTTGGATCATAGTTATCAATGTTGGCATAGGTCACAAAGAAGCTGTACGTGTTCCAGAGGGTCAGCAGGAATTTGCGCAGGCTCCCGCCCACCAGGTCGGCGGAGAAGCGGCGGGGATTGCCTGCTGGCGAGGCGGTGTACAGATACCAGCGCAGGGCGTCCGCTCCGTGCTGATTGAGCACGCTCCAGGGGTCAACCACGTTGCCCCGTGACTTGCTCATCTTTTCGCCCTTGCCGTCCTGGATCAGGCCCAGGCAGATCACGTTCCGGTAGCTGATAGGGTAGGAGACCAGGTCGGGCCGGGCGCCGTTCAGCAGCGTTGCCAGGGCATGCAGCGTGTAGAACCAACCGCGCGTTTGATCCACCGCCTCGCAGATGTAATCCGCCGGGAACCAGCGCTGGAAGGTTTCCGCGTTCTCAAATGGGACGTGCCACTGGGCGTAGGGCATAGCCCCGGAGTCGAACCAGGCGTCTAGCACCTCCGGCAGGCGCCGCATGGCGCCGCCGCACTCCGTGCAGTCAAAGGTCACCGCGTCCACGTAGGGGCGATGCAGGTCTAGATCGTCGGTGAAGCCCTGTGCTCCCGGCCTACCACGCAGCTCTTCTCGGCTGCCCAGGCACTTGTGCGCGCCGCAGTGCTCGCACTGCCACACCGGCAGTGGCGTACCCCAATAACGCTCACGGGAAATGGCCCAGTCCACGTTGTTCTCCAGCCAGTCGCCAAAACGGCCCTCCCGAATGTGCTCCGGGTACCAGTGGATCTGGGCGTTGCCGTCTATCAGCTGCTGCTTTAGCGCAGTGGTGCGGATGTACCATGAGGTCTTCACGTAGTACAGCAACGGCGTGTTGCAGCGCCAGCAGAAGGGGTACGTATGGGTAATGGTGGCCGCGCGGTGCAGCAGCCCCCGTTCCCGCAGGTCTCTCGTGATCAGCGGATCTGCTTCTTTCACAAACATGCCGCTGAAGGCCGTGGGACACTCCTGAATCTCGCCCTTCAGGTCGACATGCTGCACGAAGAACAACCCCTCAGCTTTGCCGATCTCGAAGTCGTCCTCCCCAAACGCTGGAGCGATGTGCACCACTCCAGTGCCGTCTTCCCCGTCTTCTACTGAGACGAACCCACCGCCGATAACAGGATACGTGAGCGCATCGCCCACTGGATGCTGATAGGCGGTCAGTTCGAGCTGCCGCGGGCCGCCGTCACCAAAACGCATTATCTGGAAACCCATTGCGGTTGGATCGTAGAGCGGCCGGTAGCGGTAGCCCACGAGGTCACGGCCCGGCACCGTAGCCAGCACCGAGTAGTCTTCGGCTTGGAGCGCCCGGGGCAGCAGCGCCGCCGCCAACACCACACGCTCCCTATCCGCCGCTGGCGGTGAGCTTGGCCCGTCCTCAGCCTGCCGCGGGACACCATCAACGGCTCCTCCTTCAACGGGCTCAGGATGAGCAACCGCTCGTTCTACCACTACATAGTCCGCTTCGGGCGCTACTGCCGCCGCGGTGTTGCCGGGTAGGGTCCACGGAGTAGTGGTCCATGCCATGATGTAGCTGGGCACGCCGTCGCCGAAGAGCAGCCGGTCCAACTCCTGCCGGTTCGCATGATCGCCGTGCTCGGGATGCGCCGCCAGCCGAAACTTCACGTACACCGATGGGTCCACGGTATCGTCGTTGTATCCCAGCGCCACTTCATGGGAGCTGAGGGAGGTGCCGCAGCGCGGACAATGGGGCGTGGTCTTATAGCCCAAGTACACCAGGTCAGCATCCCAGAGCTGCTTGATGATCCACCAGCAGGTTTCCACGTACTCATTGTGGAACGTAACGTACGCCTGCTCCGTATCGATCCAGAAGCCGATACGATCCGTCATCCGCTCCCATTCCTTGATGTAGCGGAACACCGACTCCCGGCATTTCTGGTTGAAGCGCTCAATGCCGTACTCCTCGATCTCGCGCTTGCTGGACATGCCCAACTCCCGCTCTACCTCCAGCTCCACGGGCAGCCCGTGGGTGTCCCAGCCGCCCTTACGTGGGACTTGAAAGCCCTGCATGGTCTTATAGCGAGGGATGATGTCCTTAAATACCCGCGCCAAGACGTGGTGAATGCCCGGCACCCCATTAGCCGTTGGAGGCCCTTCGTAGATGGTGAACTGGGGCGCTCCCTCGCGTTCCGCCACAGTCTTGCGGAAGATCTCGTGTCGGCTCCAGAACTGGAGAATCCGTTCCTCCAGTTGCGGGAAGCGCACGCTGCTGTCTACGGGTGTGAACATGGCCTGCTCCAAGATTTGAGGTTACTCCGATTGGTACTTATAGAGCTCAAGGTCTACTCCGGGGATTAGCTGGCTGTCTATTGCCACAGGCATCACGCCCACCGCAACCATGCGTGCTCACGAGACTCCCGGGCAAATAAAAAACTCCGCGTCCCTCAGGGACGGGAGTTCTCCCGCGGTACCACCCTACTTCTTACATTAAGTAAGCACTCAGCCGACGCTGTCACGCCGCTACCGGGATAACGGGCGGCACACCCGACCAGGTCTACTCGGCGTCTATCGCCTTTCGGCTGGCAACTCAGGAGGGATCTCACTCGCTTTAAGCCCGTCCGCTCACACCATCTCGGACTCGCTGAGGGCACTCCAGCGGCTACTAAGCTCCGTCACAGCTTTACGGGTACAACACTACTTCGCTGAACCGTTACTGTCAATAACTGTGCGGTTAAAAACACTGAAGCTGAGGATTGCCATTTACGGCAATCCTCAGCTTCAGTCAATATCCAGTCAGGCGAGTGAGCATCTATAGGTCGAAATGCTCACCCGTTTGTTGGTTCATGCGGCCGATGCGGCGTTTGGTCTTTCGGCCACGCCATCTTGTACTGCCCCGTGGAGACAGTTACACCGCGGCTTCGCCAACTTCACCGGACCGAACTCTTACCGCATCCGTCACCGGGGACACAAATATCTTGCCGTCCCCAATTTCACCATCACCTTCGCTACGAGCGGCTTCAATGATGGCCGTGATGACCGCGTCTTTCATGTCGTCGGTTACTACGGTGCGGATCAACGTCTTCGGGACCGAAGACCGCGATTCCATTTGGCCGCTCCGGCCCACAAAGACCTCCACACCACGCTGCTGGCCCTGGCCTGTGATGTTCACGTAGTAAAAACCACGGCAGCCGGCCGCCTCCAACGCCTGTGCAACCACGTGCACTCGCTCTGGCCGGACAATCGCCTCAATGCTGATCATATGGCCCCCTTTGCTGTGACCGAGAACTTATGCAAGCAAACTTAATTTCGAACTCGGATGGAGCGTGACGCTAGTCCGCTCCATCCTGCACATACCCTCGCTCGCCGTGGGCGGTGATATCCAGTCCTCGCGCTTCATCATTAGCTGAGGCACGGATGCCCAGGCCAGGTATGATGTCAAGAACTTTCAGGATAATTATCGTTACCACGCCGGAATAGACGAGTGTCGCCACCACGCCGATGGCCTGGATGCCCAACTGATTCGGATTACCTTCCAGCAACCCCGCCGTCCCACCAATTGCCTCAACTGCGAAGATTCCCGTGGCCAGGGCGCCCCAGATACCGCCGATGCCATGGATGGCAAACACGTCCAGCGCATCATCCAGCCCGGTCCGCGGACGCAGCAACACGGCGAAGTAGGCAAGAACGCCCACGACAATGCCAATGGCCAGCGCGCCCATAACGTTTACATACCCCGCCGCGGGAGTTATGGCTACAAGGCCGGCAACCGCGCCAGTGGCCACACCCACCACGCTCATGCGTCGGTTCTGAATCTGCGAGAGAATTCCCCAAGTCAAGGCGCCGGCGGCAGCGGCAGTGTTGGTAACTAGCAGCGCGTTCACTGCCTGACCGTTAGCCGCGAGGCCGGACCCGGCGTTGAAACCAAACCAACCGAACCAGAGCAGCGCTGCGCCCAGCACCACAAAAGGTACGTTATGGGGCTCAACGCCAGGATCTCGCCGCTTACCCAGGAGCCAGGCCGCTGCCAGAGCCGCGATACCGGCATTGATGTGCACCACCGTGCCGCCCGCGAAGTCCAACGCTCCCAGCTCGAATAGCCAACCGGTCCCTGCCCATACCCAGTGCGCAATGGGCGCATAGACCAAAGTTACCCACAACACCAAGAACACTAGATAGGTGGTGAACTTAAACCGTTCTACAAACGCCCCCGTGATAAGCGCCGGGGTAATGATAGCGAACATCATCTGAAACACTACGAACAGTAGCGTAGGGATAGTGCCGCTTTCCGAGTCAATCCCAATCCCTGCTAGGCCGAGAGCTGTGAGATCACCGATATACGCGTTGCCATCGCCAAAGGCGAGGCTGTAGCCCCACAACACCCAGACTATACTGACTACCGCTATGCTGATGAAGCTGAGCATGATGGTGCTGACAACGTTCCTGCCACGCACCAACCCCCCATAGAAGAACGCCAGCCCTGGCGTCATGAGCAGAACTAAGGCCGAGGCTACCAGCAACCATGCGGTATCCCCCGTATCGATGGCGGCCGGGACATATGACCCAGCACCCAAATGCGTTGGTACAGCAACCATACTTCTCTTCTCCTCTCCCCAGGATGCTAAAGGACTCCAACGATATTCGCAAGACACGGTTGCGCCTTGTCTCACAAAAGTCTACGACCGTCCCATTTCTTTCAGGTTACGAGGATATTACAAACGCGTAACACTTAACGCCCTCTCCGATGGGCATCAAGCGCAACAGGGGAAGGGACGTTAGCGGCTGCTTTGACGCGAGGTAACGGGTAGGTATTGGAAGTTTGAGGGCCATGAAATCTCGGTGGGCGTGGGGGGGATGACCGTTGCCGTCGGCGTGGGTGTCCGGGTTGCCGTTGGCTCGGGAGTTCGGGTGCCAGTGGGGGTAGCGGTGGGCACGCGGGTTGCCGTTGGCACCGGCGTAGGCGCGGGCGTTGGAGTGGCCACTGGAGTAACGTCTGGGGCACTGCCCAACTGCAATCTACCGCTGCCCACTAAGTTGTTCTTTGACTGCTGCTCAATGCGCAGGGCACGCGCCTCCAGGAACGCCTGCACGTCAACCAGGCTGTAGTCAGGGTATGCGGAAAGCACCAGCGCCGCCGCGCCTGCAACATAGGGCACCGACGCGGAGGTCCCGGGGAACCCGAAGGGTCCATAGGTTACCGTGGTCACCGCATCGGGCGCTACAATATCGGGCTTGATCCGCCCGTCTCCCGTTGGGCCGCGGGAGCTGTAGCTTTCCAAGCGTTCAAAGCCATTAGTAGCCCCTACCGTGAACGAGCCGCGGGCGCTGCCAGGACTCACTACGCTCCCAGCAGGCTGGCCTTCCTCAAAGTCGTGCACCAAGCTGATTAGACGAAACTGGACCGGCTTTGTGCCCTCCTGCCGTTTGATTGCCAAATAATACCGACCTCTGGGAGCGAAGAAAGACAGAATGCTCTCCACTGGTGGCTGATCGCCAGTTTGAGCGCTGTCTGAGTACCCCATTAGGTGAAGAGTGCCGCCAACGCCCTCCCAGAAGTAGTACATTCCAAAATCCTCTTCTGTATCCGGCCAATCATTCCAGCTGAGGATAAAGGCCGCCACCTCACCCGCGCCCACATCCACCGGCAACAGGTTGCTCCCGTTCCCAAAATCCACCCAACCATCGCCAGCAGGATCGCCGTCAACATCGCCAGCAGCATCGCCGTCAGCACTGTCCTGAGATAACCCCTGCCAGTGGCTGGCGCCATAGTTACCGGCCGCGTTGACCCACAGGACTCCCCGAGCATGCGCTCGATCTACGATCTCGTCGATCAGGCCTGAGCCATCAGTGGGCGCCGCCAGCACGCCAATCGAAAAGGAGACAACCTGCACACCCTCCTCAATCAGCCAATCGACGGCGTGGCCCAACTCCACCTCGGTGGAAACGGTAACCAGGTACATTGTGGCATCCGGAGCGACTTCCGTGAGCAACTCGGCAATTGCGGTGCCGTGGCTGGTATTGAAGTCCACGTCCTCCTTGTCCTCCACATCCTCTACGAAGGACCGTGTGATAACCTGCGCCGGTAACTCCGTGCCAAGCAGATCCTTGTACCGCCGAAATCCGAGGTCGATGATTGCAACCTTGGCGCCTTGGCCATAGAACCCTTGGGCATGCCAGGCCTCGGTGCCGATGAGACGTTTTCCTTCACTTATCACGGATTCAGTAGTCTGTGGATAAAGACCCAGCGGCCGCCGCACAAAGCGCACGTCCGGGATGTCCGCTATCTGGGTTAATCGGTCCACTGGCGTCTGGACCTGGATCAGCTGCGCATAGCTGCCCTGTACATGCACGCCCAGCGCCCCCAGGGCGCGCTTCACAGCCTGCACTTGGCCATCGCGGACTTCCACAATGGCTTTTAGCTGGTCATCTTGGAGCGGCACACCGCGCCAGATGGCAAGCCGGGTGAGGTTCTGGCGATTCCGCTGAGCAACAACCAACTGGCTTAGCACAGACTCCAGCTTGGGGTTGATGGTACCGGGTGGCGGGACGTAATCCTCCACCTGCTCCAAGGGCCCGCTCAACGGCTGGAGCGGCGTCATCGCTGCACGTTGGAGCGCTAAATCGCTTTGAAAGCGGTTTACTAGGTACGCCGCTGCCGGTGGAACTGCGGGAGCGGGCGCCGTAGCCTGCGCGGCCACAAAAGCACTCACCGGCGCACCAGCAAGGAGTACACAGATCCCGGCGGCAATCAACAACACCCGGACGCGGGGACGCCCCTGAATCTTCGCCAAGAAACCGCGGGGCGCCTGCTTGCTCTCGGAACGATTAGCCGTCACTAGGAAGCTCTTCCAACAGCACCGTAACCTGTTGCTGTTGACCGTCTCGCAGATAGCCCACGTCTACCTGTTCACCCGGTTGATGATCGCGGATCGCGGCAATCAGGGTGGGCACGCCGCTAATCGGATTCCCGTCCAGTGACACAATAACGTCCTGCGCACGGAGGCCAGCCTTGTCCGCCGGGCCGTTCTCAACCAACGCGGAGATGAATGCGCCTTCAACCGGCGGTATCCCCAATCGGTTGGCAATAACTGGGCTCATTGTACCAACATTGACCCCAATATAGGCACGCACCACTCGGCCCTTCTGAATAAGCTCTTCAATGATGGGCCGTGCGGAGTTAATGCTGATGGCAAAGCCAATACCCTGGCCCCGAGTGTCAATAGCTGTATTGATGCCAACAACCTCCCCCGCCATATTGATAAGCGGGCCCCCACTGTTACCGGGATTGATGGCTGCGTCCGTCTGAATGAGGTCATCCAGCCTGGAGCCCCTGGACTCTCGGATGGAACGGCCGGTAGCGCCAACTACGCCAGCGGTCACCGTCGGGCCGCCAGTCAACCCCAGCGCGTTGCCAATAGCCACTACCCAATCGCCCACACTCACTTCATCCGAGTTACCCAGCCGTGCCGCCGGCAGGTTTGGTCCTTCGATTTTTAGTACTGCAAGGTCAGTTGGTCGATCGCTGCCCACCACCTTAGCGTTTTCAAAGGTACGGCCGTCGGGCAGTGTCACCTGGATGTTGTCCGCTCCTCGCACCACGTGGCTATTGGTAATGATGTGACCGCTGGAATCTAGCAACACGCCCGACCCCACCCCCTCTTGCTGCCCCGGCCGCATAAAGAAATCCAGCTCCAGATCGGTAGTGGCAATGAACACCACCGCCGGACGCACCGCTGCGGACACTTCGGCAATACTGGGCAAGGAATTGCCCACCGGCAGGGCAGTTGGCGCGGGCGGTTGAACAGCGGGGGCAGGTACCGTCACTGCGGTGGCATCCGCAGCACGTTGTGCGCTCAGGCGCTGGGCGGAGCCAGCTAGCGCGCAGCCTGTCCCAATCAACATGGTAACCAAAAGCAATGCAGCCAGGAAGGCGGACCGCTTTGTTCTAGAAATGGTTGGCTTATGTATACAGTGACCCATATCCTTACCCTGTGGTTAGTAATCGCGTACGGCGCAAACCGCCACTGATCACTACAACCACGAGACAAGAAGGGTTTCTATCAGAGGGCTATCCCGCCACCAATGGCAGTTGGAATGATAGCTTAAATCCCTTGGGGCGTCTACGACGGGACGCGGTAGCTAGTCCGCCGCCGCTCCTCCAGGATCGGAGTCGTCCGGATCCCACGTCGGCGTGCTGGCGGGCGTGGGCGTAGGCGTTGGCGTAAGCTCTACGCGCACTGCGGTCCTGGCAGGCGTGGGCGGAACTTCCACGCGCACTGCGGTGGAGACAGGTGTTGGGGTGAAGTCTACCCGCGTTGCGCCGCCGCCGACTCCCGGCTGACGCGGCCCAACCGGCGTAGCCGGTGTGGGCGTCGCCCCTGACCGCGACGGCGGCGTGCGGGTGGGTGTCGGAGCCAAACCCAGACGCTGCTGCACAGGCAAGGGGAATGTGGCGATCCGTTCCCTAGAAAAGGTCTTTAGGCGATCATCAGGCAGATAGCTGAGCAGCAGCTCGTTGCTAAAGGAGAGCAGCCGCCCATTGGGGAAAAGCTGGACGATGTGCGGGATCAACCGCACGATCTCCGTGTTTGAGAGGACGGTCAGCCGGGACAGCGGGAGCCGCTCTAACAGCTTGGGAGGGAGCAGGGTCAGTAACTCGTTAGGCAGGGACACCAACTCCGGCACTGAGAGCGTGGAATAGGGCAGAACGGTGACGCTGAGGCTGAGGGGCTGGTTCCCCTGTTCTTCAAACCAGCTCACTCGTTCATGCACCATGTCCCACTTCAGCTGGTAACGTCCAATCTCCGTTGGCGCTCTCAAGACGGCATCCTGCGTCAGCGTTTGGCCCGGATGTATCGACGCCGCCAGCGGCGTATGGAACTCAATGCTGGCATTCCCCGCGTAGGGTGTCCCGTTCATGTTGTACCACCGATACCCCAACCGAACGGGGTTGGCAGTCTGGATGTTCCATACGGCCGTACCGCTGTTCTTGACTGAGAGAGGCACTTTCACTTCTTGGCCGGGATCCAATATCTGTGGCGTATCGTGAGCCAACCAGGCTTCGCCATAGGGCGGTAATTGCCGGGATACCGCGTCACGGAGCGCAGGAAGGAGCGCATATGCAAACCCCCCGGGACAGTCCGTGGCCATCACGTCTGCATGTCCGGCGATGTTCGGCACCTCCTTATCCACTAAGAGGCCACTTCCGTGCGGCTCAATGCCAAACTCCACCGATTTTGCGACCAAAAGCTGTTCAAGGGAAGTATTGAGCTTAGCCGAGGGTTTGCCCGCGGCAAAATTTCCCAACAGCGCTATGCCAAGGCTGCCCTCGTTGTACCGAGTAACATGGAATCCAACCACACCACGACCTCCAGCCCTACCTTCATAGATGCGGCCATCCTGATCGATCACATAGTGGTAGCCAATGTCCCCCCAGCCTTGAGTAACCGCATGGTAGTAATAGATGGCGCGGATTGATACCGCCGGATCGGGAGGATTATTCCGCGAAGCGGTGTGGTGAATGATTATCTTCTCAACTGGCGCGTACTCCGGGAGATGGATCTCCCGCCCTTGAGCGAACCGGTAGCGCTCCTCAGCGCCCCACGCGTGGCGCGGAATCACAGACGGCTGAGAGAGGCCGGCAAGCCGTGCGACCTGCGAAGCGGAGGGCTCAATATCTTCCGCTTGCGGTCCCCCCGTGGAATCAATGAAAGTGACTCGGATGCCGTTAAGACGAGGTTCCCAATCCATGTCCGTAGGCACATGCTCCAACGCCACTCGATATTGAAGGAAGCGTCCTGACGTAAATAACAGGTCCGTATCTCTGACGCCCGTGCCGCTCAGCGAGTCTAGCTCCTCCAGAGCCCACCATTGCGACCAGATTACGCCGTCTTCACTGGCCCGTGCATCGATGAGCACCTCGACACCGTCTGGAATATAGCCATCCCAGTGGAAACCCACGGCGTTGAACCGATTGGGCGCTTTCAGCGTCCCTGACTCGTGGATGTAAGCGCCGCTACCCTCAGCTGTGCTGGCGAGACGTGCCACATGGCCCCGTTCTGCTGAACCGCTTAGCGCGTCGGTATCATGATGTGCGCGAGCAGCCATCCGGGGATGAGTATGCCAGGTAAAATCCAGCGCACGCGCCTCCAGTGTGCCGGCTTTGGTCTGGACTGCAGGCTGAGATGCCCCAGGGGCAGGATCCCACAAAGCAACGCCAACCATCACTGCAACCAAGAGCAGCGCCATGGCTAACTTTCTATTGGGCAGAAGCCGCAGATAAACGTGCACTGGTAAGCAACGCTCGCACTAAGATAACTCAACCACAAATATGGGTTGCTAAGGTAAACGTGAGGCACGTCAGGCACGTTACACACCGCAATCCTTAGCAGCGCCACTTGCCCAGCCACGCATGCAACCGAAACCGTTACATAGCGGCTCACGTTTGACGGGTAGGAAGCGCGATGCTAGACTTGCGGTAACACGCAAGTTCTAATTTCGTCGCACATGGACTACGCCGCCGCCATAAGCGGCATGTGCAGAAGAGCGATCGCTTAGTGTCCCAGGAACAACGTACCCCACTACAGCCTAGGGTCGCCCTCGAAACCCTGGGCTGTAAGCTTAACCTCGCCGACTCCGAACGACTCAGTCGGGAGTTCCTCCAGGCGGGATTCCAATTGGTGCAGCCCGACGACGAGACGGACGTCTACGTCCTCAACACTTGCACCGTGACCCATGTGGCAGACCGGAAGGCGCGGCAGCGGCTCCGTGCTGTTCGCAGACGCTTACCCGAGGCGTACATTGTGGCAACGGGCTGCTACCCGGAGCGGGATGCCGCCGCGTTAAACGCGCTTACCGCAGTGGACTTGGTGGCGGGCAACAGCCAGAAGCCGGAGTTGGTGCAGCTTATTGCCAAACGTCTCCCCGAACGGCTGCCAACTGTGCGAACACCCCACTTGCTTGAGCCTATGCCCGTTCGCACTGAACCGCCCGCGGCGCGTAGCCGCGCTTTCGTAAAAATTCAGGAGGGATGCAACGACTATTGCGCCTACTGCATCATCCCCAAAACCAGGGGAACCTCCCGCTTCTTTGCTCCTGACGCCATAGTGGCCGACATCCTAGAACGCGAGGCCGCAGGCTACCAAGAGATCGTGCTGACGGGCACGCAGCTTGGGGATTACGGTATCGCACAACCCGGAGACCGCCGCCAAGGGCCCGATCATCGAGATCAGGAGACCGAAGGGAATCCCTTGGCCGCACTCCTGGGTACAATTCTTAGCGCAACCCGTGTGCCACGGATCAGGATTTCATCCTTGCAGCCCCAAGACCTCACACCAACCCTCCTGGCATTGTGGGACAACTCCCGCCTTTGCCAGCACTTCCACCTGCCCTTGCAGAACGGCTCGGACCGCGTGCTAGAGCGGATGCGCCGCCGCTACACCAGCGACCAATATGTCGCCGCGGTACAACGCGTACGAGAACGCATGCCCGACGCGTCCATCACCACCGACCTCATCGTGGGGTTTCCGGGAGAAACGGCGAGCGACTTTGAGCACACCCTTCGCCTCTGCGAGACGCTCGCCTTCGCCGATATCCACGTCTTCCCTTACTCCGTACGCCCGGGAACCCTGGCCGCTCAGTTCAAGCACGCAACGCCGGACCCACTCAAACAAGAGCGGCTGCAACGGCTACTGAGTATCGGCAAATCCAGCAGCACCGCGCATAGATCCCGCTTTCTCGGCGCCACACGCCCCGTCCTATGGGAGGAGTCGGCGAGCGTGGATGGCGGACTGCAGTGGAACGGACTGACGGATAACTACATCCGTATCCACACCCGGAGCCCACACCTAGAACAAGGTATGATCACCCCAACCAAACTCACTGCGCTGTCGGTACAAGGTCTCTGGGGAGAAATGGCGCCATGAACACGTTCAACAGATTCATCGTGGCCCTGTTCTGCCTTGCAGCCATCCTTTTTTGGATTGCCGTAATGCTCATCATTTGGGTTCTTCCGGGCGAAGTAGCAGAGGCGCTGCGTGACACCGCCGTGCTGCTACGCAACAACACCTTGCTCATACAAGGTTCTTTCACCGCCTTTGGCGTGAGCTCGATATTGGTGGCGCTGCTCATTTTGGCCGGTGAACTTTCTCCACAAAACACTGGCACTATCCGGTTACGGCAAGTTAAGGGTGGCGCCGCAGGTATAACCGTGGAAGCCGTCACCCAACAGATCAAGTACGACGTGGAGCAACTGTCTGACGTGTCCATGGCCCGCCCCAGAGTGCGCAGTCATCGGGATGCAGTGGATGTGCTCATCGAACTACGAACGAACCCCGAGGCTACGTTACTAGCCAAGGCGGATGAAGTGTGTCAAGTGGCGCGGGACACCGTGGAACGGAAGCTAGGCCTGCAACTGCGAAACGTCCAGGTGACCTTTAACAACGCCAACGTCCAGCGGAGCCGGCAGGCTGCGTCTGCACCCATTGCCTCCGCTGCCGCTGCCCCCGCTGCCTCTGCACCCGCTGCCTCGGCATCCCCCGAGGAACCCCAGTCTGCAGAGCGCGTTGTAGTGCCTGGTCCTGAAGAGGAACTGCCACAAAGGGAGCTCCCAGAACCCCCCACACTTGAACCCCCCACAGAGGAGAGACCGCGCAGCTAGAGCAGCACCAAGTTGTTCTTGTGCACCACTTCGTCGCCGTAGTGATAGCCCAAAATACCCTCTATCTGAGACGACCTCATGCCCTTGATCCGCTGAAGGTCTTTCTGAGTGTAATTGACAATACCGTGGGCCACTGCCCGGCCTTGGCTATCCTGCACCACCACAACGTCACCCCGTTCGAAATCGCCGTGCGTTTCCAGCACACCGGCCGGGAGCAGGCTGCGGTGCTGCTCACTCAGCGCATGCGCCGCGCCAGCATCCACGCTGATGGCCCCTCTCCGGGTGAGACCAGAGAGCATCCAGCGCTTCCGCCCTTCCAGCTTAGACCTACCGGGTAAGAAAAGCGTGCCGCGCTGCTCGCCTGCAGCTAGCCGCAGCAGCACGTCCCGCTCCCGACCGTCCGCAATGATCACCGCGGCGCCTCCGGCCGCGGCCATGCGAGCGGCTTGGAGCTTGGACCCCATGCCGCCACGGCTTTGCTGACCCACCACGGCCCCGGCCAGCCGTTCGATGTCGACATCCACCCGGGCTACTAGCGAAACCCGCTCGGCCATGGGATCGTGGTCCGGGTCCGCGGTGTGGAGACCGTCGATGTCACTCAGCAATACCAGGACGTCCGCCTCCAGCAAGTTGGCTACCAGCGCCGAAAGGCTATCGTTGTCGCCAAAAATCGCGGTGTCCAGTTCATCCACCGCCAGCACGTCGTTCTCATTGACAATGGAGATCACGCCAAGCTCCATGAGCGTCAGCAGTGTGTTGCGGGCGTTTAGGTAGCTCTCACGCATCTGGAGGTCCATCTTGGTGACCAATGCCTGGGCAATGGTAATATCGTGCCACCTGAAGAGCTGGTCGTAGGCATCCATGAGGAGGCTCTGGCCCACCGCAGCGCACACTTGGCGCAATGGCACTTGCTGGAGCTGACGCACTTCTCCCAGGCGCCGCCGGCCCGCCGCTACCGCGCCGGAAGACACCACCACAATCTCTTTCCCTTCATTGTGGAGTTTGGCAATCTGGCCCACCAGCGAGGCCATCATCTCGAGATTGAGGCGATCGGTGCCCGCGGTGAGCAGCGTGGTGCCCAACTTGATCACTGCCCGCCTAAAGGGCAGCTTGGGCCACTGGGCTGGGGACTGCGTCTCGGTTACGATGCCGCTCACCGTTCCTCCTGGGGTCGCTAGCGCAGCAGACGGGTGAGCATGGTGCTCACTAAACTGATGAGGATCGCGCCGAAGAAGGCGGCCCCGAATCCGTTAACGTGGAACCCGATGGTGAAAACTTCAGCCAACCAGGAAGTCAGGAGCAACATTAGCGCGTTGACGACTACTGTAAAGAGGCCCAGGGTCAGGACCTGTAACAGGCAGGTGGTGACCATGACAATGGGCCTGATCAAGGCGTTGACCAAGCCAAACACCACCGCCGTCGCCAGCCCGCTCTCCCAGCTTACAATAGTGATGTGCCCCTCAGTAAGGGTGAAATCCCCCACCTCGGCGTAATTGATGACCCCTGCGGCAATGGCGAGTGCGCCAGTATTGATGATGATCCGCACAACCAGGTGGGTGAGCGGGTCGCCCTCTTGACGCCTGGACATGGGTGTCACTCCGGCGAACGGAACTGCTTCAGCACGTGCGCGATCTCTATGGCAGCCAACGCCGCTTCTGCGCCTTTGTTACCCTGGAGCTCCCCGGCGCGGCTCCTGGCCTGCTCTACCGTATCCGTGGTGAGCACGCCAAAGATAATGGGAACGCGGGTCTCCAAGCCCGCCTGGAGTATCCCGTCGCGTGCGGCGCTCGCCACATGCTCAAAGTGGGCGGTTTCTCCGCGGATGACGCAGCCCAGACAGACCACCGCGTCGAATGCCCGGGTTTCGGCCATCACCTTGGCGGCCAGCGGCAGCTCGAAAGCCCCTGGCACATACGCCACGGTGATAGCCTCGTCCGTAAACCCGCGCGACCGTAACGCACGCTGAGCGCCCTGGAGAAGGCGCTCAGTAATAAAGCTATTGAATCGGGAAACGGCTATGCCTATCCGCATACCCGTCCCCATATCGGCGCTACTCAAAATCACGCCTCCATGCCGACGCTCAACTCCTGTGTTACCTCATTCGATCGGGATGAGATGTCCAAGTTTATCCCGCTTGGCCTCGATGTATCTTCGATTGTGCGTCGTTACCGGCGTGACAATGGACATCTGATCAACCACCGTCAGGCCGTAACTCTCAAGGCCCACGCGCTTAGTGGGGTTATTGGTGAGCAGCCGAATCTGAGTGAGACCCAAGTCAACCAGGATCTGGGCGCCCACACCATACTGCCGGGGGTCCGGTGGGAAACCCAATGCAACATTGGCCTCCACCGTGTCCATCCCCTGGTCCTGGAGCGCATACGCCCTGATTTTGTTATGTAAACCTATCCCCCGGCCTTCCTGACGCATATAGAGGAAAACCCCGCGGCCTTCTGCAGCAATGCGCTCCAACGCCACCGCCATCTGGTCGCCACAATCGCAGCGCAGGCTGCCAAAGACATCACCGGTGAGGCATTGGCTGTGTACTCGGGTCAGTACCGGCTCCGGTCCGGAGAGATCACCCATAACCAGCGCCACGTGTTGATCCGCGTCCACCTGGCTCTTGTATGCAATAGTCGTGAACTGCCCCCACCTCGTGGGAAGCTGTGCCTCCGCCACGCGTTGCACCAGCTTTTCACTCCGGCGACGGTAAGCAATGAGTTGCGCAATGCTGAGCAACCTGATGTCATGCCTCTTCCCGAACACCTGCAACTCGGGAAACCGCGCCATCGTGCCGTCTTCATTCATGATCTCGCAGATAACGCCCGCTGGGTACAATCCGGCCAACCGGGCCAGATCAACCGCGGCCTCGGTGTGGCCGGAGCGCTCCAACACGCCTCCAGGCTTGGCCCGAAGCGGGAACATATGCCCCGGCATACTGATGTCATCGGGGCGAGTGTTGGGGTCCAGCACCGCCAGCACCGTGGCCGACCGGTCGGAAGCGGATATCCCGGTAGTGGTCCCATTCTTGGCTTCGATCGACACCGCAAACGCAGTCCCCTGCGGAGCGCTGTTGCGCTGCACCATCATGGGTACTTGCAATTCATCTAACCGCTTTCCTTCCAAGGGCATGCAGATGAGGCCGCGCCCATGGGTTGCCATGAAGTTGATGATGTCCGGGGTCACCTTTTCCGCAGCAACGATGAGGTCGCCCTCATTCTCCCGGTCTTCGTCATCAACTACAATGACGCACTTGCCGACCCTGATTTCGTCTATCGCCTCGTCGACGGTGCTCAGCGGCATAGCCTCTCCGCATCTAGCGAAAATACTGGCGTCTGAACGCCCCCCTCTATACATAGCGCCGTGGCGCATTTACTGCGGCGCCCGCTGTTCTAGACAAGTAATTATGTCTGGTTTTGTCTGGTCTGGTATTCCGATTCTAGGCCTGGTAACAAATGGGCGTCAAGTTCATGACGTGTCATCGCCCTTCATGCCGCCCCGTTCGGTCGCCACCAGGCGCTCCACGTACCGGGCTATCACATCAGTCTCCAGGTTGACCAGATCACCGGGATTCCGTTGGTAAAGATTGGTGTGGCTGCGCGTGAACGGGATCAGCGTCACCGAGAACACGTCGTGGTGAACGTCCACCACCGTCAGGCTAGCCCCATCCACTGCAATGAATCCCTTGCGAACGATGTACGGCAGCAGCGGCTCGGGCGCCCGATAGTAGGCCATCACCCCATCCGCGCCATCTGGGCGATACTCTAGCAGCTCCCCCACGCCCTCTACGTGACCCTGTACAAGGTGCCCACCCAATCGCCCTCCCACGGCGAGCGCCCGCTCCAGGTTGACCGCAGCGCCTGCATTGAGCCGTCCCAGATTGGTCTGCCGCAGCGTTTCCGGCGCGAGGTCCGCGGTGAAGATGTCTGCACTGTGCTCAGCAACCGTAAGACAGGCGCCGCTGACCAGGATACTGTCCCCTGCCTTGGTCCCGTCCAGGACGAGCGGTGCGTGAACCGCCAAACGCCCATGTTCCGCGGATACCACGGTCCCCACTTCTTCAATGATGCCGGTGAACAACGCTTCTACCTTTCCGGCTGCGGCATACGGACATATCCGGTCACCAATAGGTCATCACCAAGCCGCCGCACCTGAGTCCGCTCCAGGGGCGGACAGTCCGTCAGCAGCGCAGCGCCTGTGCCGCCAATGGCAAGCAGTGCATCCCGCCCGCCGATAATGCGGGGCGAAAGATACGCCTGCACTTTGTCCACCACACCGGCGTCAAACGCAGACCCCAAGAGCGTGCTTCCGCCCTCAAACAGCACGTCGATCCGTCCTTCTTCCGCTAACCGCTTGAGCAACGCTCCAATATCAACCATGCCGCCGGGCCCAGTGGGGAATACCCGCACCTGTGCCCCGCGCTGCTGCAGCAGTCGCACCCGTTCGGGGCAGGCTCGCTCGGTAACCGCCACAAGACAACAGCCATCGCCCCCAATCACCCGCGCGGTGGCAGGGGTCCGAGCCAGGGAATCCACCACCACCCGCCGAGGTTGGCGGCGCTGGACGCGTCCCCTCGGGCGCGCCGTCAATGCGGGGTCGTCGGCCAGCACCGTGTTCACCCCCACCACAATGGCATCTACCGTCGCCCGCATCCGATGAGCGTGAGCCCGGGCCGCCACGCCGGTGATCCACTGGGAATCACCCATTCGGGTTGCGACGCGGCCATCTAGGCTGGCGGCAAACTTTGCGGTTACTAAGGGAGATCCCGTGCGCATGAACTTTACATGAGCTTCCACTAGGGCTTCCGCCGCAGCACGATAGCGGGCCAGCTGCTCAACCCGCAGTCCTGCTGCGCTCAAGGAGGCCAGCCCTGCGCCATTAACTGCGGGATTGCTATCTATCGCAGCCACGTAGACCGCAGCTATCCCTGCCTCAATGATGGCTTGGGTGCAGGGCGGCGTACGCCCGTAGTGTGCGCAGGGCTCCAGGGTGACGTAGAGGTGCGCGCCGTTGGCTGCGGCTTGAGCCTGCTGTATCGCCTCTATTTCAGCGTGATTGCCCCCGGGCGGTTGCGTGTACCCTTGCCCAACAATCCACCCATCCTTGACCAAGACGGCGCCCACGGGGGGGTTAGGGCTAGTGGACCCTTGGGCCCGCCTTGCAAGGCGAAGGGCTTGTGCCATGAAGCTGGTCATTAACCACTGAGGGAGAGGCGGTGATTGCCCAAAACGGGCCCAGTGCATACGAGTAATAGCGGGCTTGCGCTGCCTGGCCTAGATTGTAACATGGCGCCTGCGAGCCACAATTGAGCACCCCAGTAATTCCGGAGAATTGCTTGACATAGTACGCGCGTACGTATAAACTAGCAAGTCACCGTATGTACCTCTACCAGGCGCAGTGGTTTTTCTCCCCTCGGACCGGAATCCGTGTGTTCGCGCGCTTAGCAAAGTGTTCAGTAATATCGCCTATTCCGCGGGAAAGCGGATAAGGAGGGCACTCTATGGCTTTAACGACTCTGCCGTCCCTGCAACGCAGCGTCGTTCCTCATGTTCGGAAGTCTTATGCCAAGATCCCGGACGTGCTGGAAGTTCCCAACCTCATTCAAGTCCAGATCGATTCTTTTGAGTGGTTTAAGCGAGAGGGTCTCCGCGAACTATTTAACGAAATAAATCCTATCACGGACTTCAGCGGCAACCGCATGGAGCTCCGTTTCTTGGATTACGAATTCAAGGAGCCAAAGTACCCCGAGGCTGAATACCGCACTCGAGACTTGACCTATGCCGCGCCGCTCTTCGTTAACGTCCGGCTAAGCATCAAAGAGACCGGTGAGCACGTGGAACAGCCCATCTTTATGGGCGACTTCCCCCTCATGACCAGCAATGGCACCTTTGTCATCAACGGCGCCGAGCGCGTGGTGGTCAGCCAGCTGGTGCGCTCGCCCGGCGTGTACTTCACCTTGGAGAACGACCTCACCAGCGGCCGGCGGTTCTCCTTCGTCAAGCTTATCCCCAATCGGGGCGCGTGGCTTGAGTTCGAGACCAGCAACCGCGATGTTCTGTCGGTCAAGGTGGACCGGCGCCGCAAGATCCCGGTGACCATGCTGCTGCGGGCCGTGGGCATTGGTTCCGATGAGGCGCTCTTGGACATCTTTTCCGACGTAGACAACAATCCCGATCACACCTTCATCCGCTCCACAATTGAGCGTGAGCCCACTAAAACCACCGATGAGGCGTTGGTCGAACTGTACCGGCGGCTACGCCCGGGCGACCCTCCCAACCTGGACAACGCCCAAGCATTGATCACCTCGCTGTTCTTCAACCCGCGCCGGTATGACCTGGGGCGAGTGGGCCGGTATAAACTCAACAAGCGCTTGGGGCTGGACCCCACCAACACCGGCCGCATCCTCACCAATGAAGACCTGAGCCAGATCGTCAAGCATCAGATCGGCCTCAATAATGGCGTAGGCGATCCGGATGACATCGATCACCTCGGCAACCGCCGGATTCGCGCAGTGGGTGAGCTAATTCAAAACCAATTTCGCATTGGCCTGCTGCGTATGGAGCGGGTGATTCGCGAGCGTATGACCATCACCGATCCGGAGCAGGCCACCCCCAGCGCGTTGATCAACATCCGCCCGGTGGTGGCCTCCATAAAGGAGTTTTACGGCGGGTCCCAGCTCTCCCAGTTTATGGACCAGACCAACCCACTGGCAGAGCTCACCCACAAGCGCAGGCTGTCTGCCCTTGGCCCCGGCGGGCTTTCACGGGACCGCGCGGGATTTGAAGTGCGGGATGTCCACCATTCCCACTATGGCCGCATCTGTCCTATCGAGACGCCTGAAGGCCCCAACATTGGGCTGATTGGCTCCCTCGCCACCTATGGGCGCGTGAATGAATACGGGTTCATCGAAACCCCCTACCGGCGGATCATCAAAGAGTTGGCAAATGACGCCGATGACCTGGCCGGGCGCATGGTACGTGAGGACACAAAGGACGACGCCGGCAAGGTGGTGCTTGCACGCGGTGAGGTGATTGGCAAAACGGCCCTCACAAAGCTCAAAGCGCTCCCCGCACAGCCTATCAAGGTCACGCCTTTCGCCTCCGCAGATATTGAATACCTCTCCGCGGACGTAGAGGACAAGTTCACCGTGGCGCAGGCCAATGCCAGCTTGGATGAGCGGAACCAATTCGTAGAAAGCCGGGTCGAGGGCCGGCACGGGCACAACTTCGTCATCGAGCCGGTGGAGCGCATCGACTATATGGATGTATCTCCCAAACAGATTGTGAGCGTGGCTACCTCCCTCATCCCCTTCCTTGAGCATGACGACGCCAACCGCGCCCTTATGGGATCCAACATGCAGCGGCAGGCCGTGCCTCTCATTCGCCCTGAGGTGCCGCTGGTCGGTACCGGCATCGAACAACGTGCCGCGTGGGACTCCGGACACGTCGTCCTGGCTAGGGCTGACGGTGTGGTGACCAACGTTACCGGCAACCAAATCGTGGTGGAAAACGCCGACGGTGGCGAGGACCTGTACCCGCTGGTCAAGTTCCGGCGGAGTAACCAGGGCACCTGCATGACCCAGCGGCCCATTGTGAACAAGGGTGAGGTGATCGCGAAAGGCCGGCCTCTGGCCGACAGCTCCTGCACTGACCAGGGCGAGCTAGCCCTGGGCCAGAGCCTGCTGTGCGCCTTCATGAGCTTCGAAGGCTATAACTTCGAGGACGCCATCATCATCAGCGAACGGGTGGCCCAGGAGGACAAGTTCAGTTCGATCCACATCGAGAAGCACGAAATCGAGGCCCGTGAGACAAAGCTAGGGCCGGAGGAAATCACCCGTGACATTCCCAACGTGGGCGAGGAAAGCCTGCGGGACCTGGATGAAGAGGGCATCATCCGCATCGGTGCGGAAGTGGAGCCCGGCGACATCCTGGTCGGCAAAATCACGCCAAAAGGCGAGACTGAGCTGACCCCTGAAGAAAAGCTCTTGCAGGCCATCTTCGGCGAAAAAGCGCGCGAGGTAAAGGACACGTCGCTGCGCGTCCGCCACGGCGAGCACGGCAAAATCATCGATGTGCGTGTGTTCTCCCGTGCGGATCACTCCGAGCTGCCGCCGGGGGTGCTAAAGCTGGTACAGGTAAGCATTGCCCAACGCCGCAAGATCTCCGAGGGTGACAAGATGGCGGGACGCCATGGCAACAAGGGCGTCATCGCCCGCATCATGCCCGTGGAGGACATGCCGTACCTGGAAGATGGCACCCCAGTCGAGATAATCCTCAACCCCTTGGGCGTGCCTTCCCGTATGAACCTCGGCCAAGTATTCGAAACCCATTTGGGCTCGGCGGTTAAGAACCTGGGATTCCGGGTGATCTCCCCTGTCTTCGACGGTGCCGACAGTGTACTGATTGAAGACGCGATGGCCCGTTCATGGATCCTGGACCAAGGCAGCATCACGCCCGACGTCTCACTGGCAGTTGAGCTGCCACTTGAAGAGCGGTTGCAGAGGGCCCACGCCTGGGTAGCAGCGCAGGGCTTCGACTCCGCTAAAGTCTTCGATGAAGAATCACGCGGCTACGCCAGGGACACCTGCAAGCGCATCTGGGTAAACCAGTACGGGCACAACGGGGCAACGCTGACCGATGAGGAGCTGGATACAACCCTGAAAGCGTTGTACGACAATCAACAACTTTCGCCGCCCACTTCCGGCAAGGTCACGCTCTTCGACGGACGCACCGGTGAGCCTTTTGACCATCCGGTCACCGTGGGGCAGATCTACATGATGAAGCTAGTCCACTTGGTGGAAGATAAGATTCACGCCCGCTCCACCGGCCCGTACTCGCTGATCACCCAGCAGCCGTTGGGCGGCAAGGCGCAGTTCGGTGGTCAGCGTTTCGGTGAGATGGAGGTATGGGCGCTGGAAGCCTACGGCGCAGCGCACATCCTACAAGAGCTGCTCACCGTGAAGTCCGACGACGTGGTGGGCCGTGTCAAGACCTACGAAGCCATTGTAAAAGGCGAAAACATCACGGAGGCCGGCGTGCCCGAATCCTTCAAGGTGCTGGTCAAAGAGCTGCAAAGCCTTGGCCTATCAGTGGAAGTGTTGAACGACGAAGAAGAGTCTGTCCCCTTTAGTGAAGATATAGGCCTGGATGTGCCGGACCTTGGCATTGACCTTACTGGACTTGAGAAGGGAGAGTTTTAACCGTGCTGGATGTTAACGATTTCACGGCTATCCGGATTTCCCTTGCCTCGCCGGAACAGACCAGGAGTTGGTCTTATGGTGAGGTTACCAAGCCGGAGACTATAAACTACCGTACGCTCAAACCCGAAAAGGACGGCCTCTTCTGCGAGAAAATTTTTGGTCCCACCAAGGACTTTGAGTGCTACTGCGGTAAGTACAAGCGTGTCCGCTACAAAGGCATCATTTGCGACAAGTGCGGTGTAGAAGTCACGCGCGCCAAGGTGCGCCGTGAGCGGATGGGCCACGTCGAACTCGCCTCTCCCGTCAGCCACATCTGGTTCGTGAAGGGAACGCCCAGCCGACTCTCCCTGCTGCTCAACATCTCGCCGCGTAGCCTGGAGCGGGTCATCTACTTTGCCCAGTACGTGGTCACCTGGGTCGACGAAGACGCCCGGACGGCGCTGCAAGAGAGCGCCCAGGCAGAATACCACCGCCAGCTGGCAGAGCTTGAGGAAAACAAGGGAGCCCAAATTCAGGACGTTCGCCAGCAATACGCGGCGCAACTGGAGGCTCTGAACGAACAGAAGCAGCAGGCCCAAGCCAAGGCTCAGGAAGAGCGCGCGGCCGCAGGGGCGGAGCTTCAAGAGCGGGCCGACGCGTTGGCGCTGCAACTAAATGAGTTGATGCAACAAGAAGCCGTGCAGGAGTTTGCGCTAGAGGGTGCAGTCATTGTGGCCCCTGGCGAGACCGTCAACGCCGGCCACCTCGCCCGTTTACAAAGCGAGGCGGCCACGGTAACCGCGCAGAACGACACTCGCATCGGCCAGAACCAGGACGACGAGTTACTGAAGCTCTCTGCTGAGCAAGAGCGCATTGATCAGCGCATTATCCAGGAGCTGGAGCCTATAAATCGCCAGGCAACCCAGGAACAAGCGCGCGCCAAAGAGGCCATGGAGGCCAAGCTGGACGATATCCAGGACTTGCGGGCGCAAACCCTGCTGACCGACGTGAAAGTGCGAGAGCTGCGGGACAAGTACGGCCCCATCTTCCGCGCCGGCATGGGCGCCGAGGCCATTCTTGAAATCCTGAGCCAAGTTGACCAGGAAGAGTTGTGGGCTAAGCTCCAACAAGAGGTGCAGACCACGGCCGGCCAGCGCCGGAAGAAGGCCACCAAGCGGCTCCGCGTGGTGGAGGCCTTCCGGAAGAGCGGCAACATGGCGGACTGGATGATCTTGTCCGTGCTCCCGGTGTTGCCGCCCGACTTACGGCCAATGGTGCAGTTGGACGGCGGCCGGTTTGCTACCAGCGACCTCAATGACCTGTACCGCCGCGTCATCAACCGCAACAACCGCCTCCGTCGGCTCATGGAACTAGGCGCACCGGATATCATTATCCGCAACGAGAAGCGCATGCTCCAGGAAGCCGTGGACTCGCTCATCGATAACGGGCGGCGTGGCCGTGCCGTTGCCGGCAGCGGCAACCACAAGTTGAAATCGCTTTCCGACATGCTGAAGGGCAAGCAAGGCCGCTTCCGCCAGAACCTGCTGGGCAAGCGGGTGGACTACTCCGGCCGCTCGGTCATCGTAGTCGGCCCGGAGTTGGAGCTGCACCAGTGTGGCCTGCCAAAACGCATGGCCCTGGAAATCTTCAAGCCCTTTGTCATGCGGCGCCTGGTTGAACTCAACTTGGCCCACAATATCAAAAGCGCAAAGCGCATCGTTGAGCGGGCCAAGCCGGAGGTCTGGGACGTCCTGGAGGACGTGATCCACGACCGCCCGGTCCTGCTCAACCGTGCACCTACGCTGCACCGCCTCGGTATTCAGGCCTTCATGCCCGTACTTATCGAGGGGAGCGCCATCCAGATCCACCCCTTGGTTTGTTCGGCGTTCAACGCCGACTTCGACGGCGACCAGATGGCGGTGCACGTTCCTCTGTCCCAGTACGCCGTGGAAGAGGCAAAACGTTTGATGCTGAGCACCCACAATCTCCTCTCGCCAAGCTCGGGCGACCCGATTGTGGCGCCCACCCTGGACATGGTGCTCGGATGCTACTACATGACCCTCACCCGACCGACCGCGCGCGGCGAGGGGCATCACTACAGTTCCATCTCCGAGGCCAAGCTGGCCTACGACACCCGGGTGCTCGATCTCCAGGCTGAGGTCAACATCCGGAGCGAAGACGGCACCTCGCTCAAAACTTCCATTGGACGCATCCTCTTCAACGAGGTGTTGCCGGCCGAGCTGCAGTTCAAAAACCAACTCATGGACCGCAAAGCATTGCGGCAATTGGTTTCCGAGTGTCATCTGCTGCTTGGTAACGTGACTACCGCAGCCGTAGTTGACCAAATCAAGAACATCGGCTTCAGATTCGCCACCCAATCCGGCACCACCATCGCAATGAACGACCTCGAGGTGCCCATCCCTAAGGATGAGATTCTAAGCCAAGCCGAGCAAAAGCTCGCGCAGATCGAGGCGCAGTTCCAGCGCGGCCTCATCACTGAAGAGGAGCGCTACACCAACGCCATCCAGATCTGGCAGGAAGCTAGCGACAACCTGGCTGCGGTCCTGCCGCAATACCTGGACCCCTTTGGCCCGATTCACATGATGGCCAACTCTGGAGCAAAGGGTAATATCGCCCAGATCCGGCAGATGGCCGGTATGCGCGGCCTCATGAGTGACCCATCGGGCCGCATCATCGAGCTACCCATTAAGTCCAGCTTCCGTGAGGGCCTGTCCGTGCTGGAGTACTTCATCTCCACCCACGGCGCCCGCAAGGGTCTGGCAGACACCGCACTCCGCACCGCAGACAGCGGTTACCTAACCCGTCGCCTCATCGACGTCTCCCAAGACGTCATCGTCCTGCAAGAGGACTGTGAGACTCTCTCAGGCATCTGGATCACCAGCACTGCGAACCGCGCACTCACCGAGTCCATCGGTGAGCGCATCGTGGGGCGCGCCGCAGCCGAGGCGGTCGTGAATCCGGCTACGGGCGAGATCATCATTGACCGCAACGAGATGATCGACCAGGCCCTTGCATTCCAAATTGTGGCGGCGGGAATCGACCGGGTCTACGTGCGATCACCTTTGGTGTGTCAAGCCCGCCACGGCATCTGTAAGCTCTGCTACGGCTGGAGTCTGGGACAGGCCGACGTAGTGCACGAGGGTGAAGCGGTTGGGATTATTGCCGCGCAGAGTATTGGTGAGCCGGGCACCCAGCTCACCATGCGCACCTTCCACACCGGGGGTGTAGCCGGCCTGACCGACATCACCACCGGTCTACCCCGTGTCGAAGAGTTATTCGAAGCACGCGTGCCGAAAGGCCAGGCCCTCATTTCGGAGATCGACGGCATCGCACAGATCGTCCGTAACGAGGATGGCTCTCGGAAGATCAAAATCGTGAGCAGCGACATCTATCGCGAGGAGCATCCCTTCGATGCGAGCTGGCAAGTCCAAGTAGAAGAGGGCCAACACGTTGAAGCGGGGGCAGTCCTCGCCCAACGGGTTGAGCAAACGGATGACTCCCAAGACGCAGAAGAAGATGCCACCGCGCTCATCCCTCAAGAGACCACCATCCTAGCCCGGGTAAGCGGCCAGGTGCAGATTGAAGACGGCCGTATCGCCGTCTATTACGAAGAGAAGGAAGAGCGCGAGTACATGGTGCCAGCCGCGGGCCAAATCCGGGTGGACGACAATCAGCGGGTGCTCGCCGGTGAGCAGCTCACCGAGGGTGTCATCAACCCACAAGACTTGTTGCACATCCTGGGCCGGGAAGCGGTGCAGGGGTACATCATAGAAGAGGTCCAGCAGGTCTACCAGTCCCAAGGCGTGAACATCAATGACAAGCACATTGAGACCATTGTGCGGCAGATGCTCCGCAAAGTGCGGGTAGATGCCCCTGGTGACACCGGCCTGCTCCCCGGCGAGTTGGTGGACCGCTTTAAGTACGAAGACATCAACGCGAAGATCCTGGCCGAGGGTGGCGAGCCCGCTACCGCAGAAACCGTGCTGCTGGGCGTCACCAAAGCCTCCCTCAGCGCTGAGAGTTTCCTGGCAGCAGCATCCTTCCAAGAGACCACCAGAGTGCTCACCGAAGCCGCCATCAACGGATCCATAGACCGACTTAAGGGCCTCAAGGAGAACGTCATTATTGGCAAGCTCATCCCCGCCCAGGGGCTCCATCTCGACGAGCTACCTCCGGCGCCTGCGCTGCTGCACGACGGCTTACCGCTTGACGGCGATGATGATAACTTCCCTAGTGAGAACGGGCATAGCCCCGTGGATGAACAAGATGCGGACGCTGAAGACCTTGGCGATGAGAACGCCAACGCCGAAACGGACTCGGAGGAAGCCGCGAGCGAGGAGCGGACGACCGCTTAGCAGCATTAGAGAACGAAGAGAACGAGCTCAAGCTAAGGGCGGAGAACGCGGCGTTCCCCGCCCTTTTGCCGTCTCCAACAAACCGCTGGTATAATTCGCCCGGCGTGCCCAGGCGTAGGAGGAAACAGCATATGGCAGACCGTCTAGCAGGAAGAGTAGCAATTGTCACCGGAGCGGGCTCCAGGAGTGAGGGCATCGGTAATGGTAAAGCCACGGCCATCCTGTTTGCCCGGGAGGGGGCACGTGTGCTCTGCGTTGATCAGGTGATAGCGCGGGCGCAGGAAACCGTGGACGCTATCAGCAGCGAAGGCGGCGAGGCCACCGCGTTCGCCGCCGACGTTACCAAGGTGGCGGACTGCGAGGCGATGGTGGCGGCAGCCCTCAATGCCTATGGGGACGTGGACATCCTCCACAACAATGTGGGCATTTCCAGCACCCAAGGTGTCGGTGAGATCACCGAGGACGAGTGGGACCAGGTGCTAGCGGTGAACCTGAAGAGCATGGTGCTCACCACACAGGCCGCCCTACCCGCGCTAGAGCGGAGCGGCCGCGGCGCCATCATCAACATCTCTTCCATTGCCGGGCTGCGTTATTCCTCCGGCATGGCGGTTAAGAACACCGCGTACGCCGCCAGTAAAGCGGCCATTGTGGGGCTTACCACAACCATGGCTGGACAGCTTGCTCCCAAGCACATCCGCGTGAACTGTATCGCCCCCGGCCAGGTGTACACCCCCATGGTGGCCGGACGCCTTGACCAGGAGACCCGGCAAAAGCGTAGGCTCGCGGGCCTGCTCCAAACGGAGGGCACCGGCTGGGATATCGGCTGGGCGGCCGTCTACCTTGCCAGCGAGGAAGCCCGCTGGGTAACCGGCCAGGTCATTGCTGTTGACGCGGGCGTCACTATCACCACCCGTTAACCGGGACGGCCTCCAGGCAAGTGCGGCTAGAGCGCAGCACGCACTGCCTCCGCTAACTCCTCAGCGCTCACCGTAGCGTTGCCCAGCTTGCGTACCACCAACCCTGCGGCAATATTCGCCAGGGCGGCCCCGTGAGCCAACGGCGCGCCAGCGCTCAACGCAAGCGTCAACAGCGCAATCACCGTATCTCCGGCGCCAGTCACGTCGTAGACCTCGCTGGGGTTGCTCACCGCAACATGCCCCGGGACGCCCTCGGCATCGACCATACTCAACCCCTGGCTCCCCCGGGTAATGACCACCGCCCCGACACCCAACTGTTTCTTCAGAGCCAGCCCGGCCTGCTCCATCGCCCGCTCATCCTGCAGCGGGCGGCCCAAGAACCGCTCCGCTTCCTCTCGGTTACAGCGCAACAGGGAAACCCCCTTGAACTTGCCGAAGTCGCCCTGCGAGTCCACGCACAGCGGCGCGCCGGAGCTAGCGGCTAGCCCTCGTACGTAGCGCACCAGCCCGGCATCCACCACGCCACTCTGGTAATCCGAGATGAGGATCGCATCCATGTTCGGGACAGCCAGTCCCAGGAAGCTGCGCAACGCCCGCCGGCAGCGTGGATCCAGCGCCGTCCGATTCTGCCGGTCAATGCGCACTACCTGTTGCGGGAATAGGTGGCTTGCCAGCACTCTGGTCTTCACCGTCGTCTCTCGCAACGACGACGCAACGAGGCCGTCCGTTGGAATCCCGGCGGCCTCTACTGCCTGGCATAGCTGTCGTCCGGCCTCATCCTTCCCCACTACACCGGCAATGAGCGCCGTTCCGCCAACCGCCTGAATGTTCAACGCGGGGTTGCATGCCGCGCCGGGCACCACCAATCGCTCCTGTAGCTCCAGCACCGGCACCGGCGCCTCCCTGCTGAGGCGTTGCGCCTTGCCGATAATGTACTCGTCCAGGCACACGTCTCCTACCACGAGGACACGCTTGCCGGACAGGCGTGGAAGGAGCGCGAGCAGGTTGGGGGTCACGTGACTCAACCGATGCGGTTGACGGCCATGAAGCCACCAGCGGCAATTGCAAGCCACGCAATGGGGCTTGCCAGAACGTTGGCCGCGGCAGCCAGCACTAGAGCGAAGAACGGCCCCGGCGTCCCGGTCAAAGCGGACGCAGCGAAGAGAATAAAGCCCACCCCCATCAATCCCACTACGTACGCCACTACCACGCCAAACACCGCCACTGCCTTGAGGCCCAGGCTCCGGCGGCGGTTGGTGATGAGGCTCACCGCCTCACCAACCCCATAGCCAATCGCCCCGCTGATAATGATGACGAAGAAGCCCCGGAATGGCAGCACACCCCAGATCAAGCCGGCAAGTATGCCCACACCCACCGCTACGGCTATGGCCTTGGCGTAATGCCGGGCGCCTACCTGGAAAATTGGCAGCTTCTTGAGCTGCGCACAGTCGGCACAACGTGCCCCCACCGGTGTCTGCACCAGGCAGCGGGGGCAGATAGCCTTATCGCACTTGCTGCAACGGAGATTGCTTGGGGTGTCGGGATGTGCGGCGCAGGTGACTACCTGTTCCTGCACCTGCTCCTCCACCTGCTCAAATTGGGTCATAGCAGCTTCCGCATCCGTTTATGGTAGCTCCTCCTCATAGTAACCCAATAGTAACCCAGGGCGATGTCACGCTCAAACTCCCCGTGCGTCATGACGCTGAATCCGGCGCGCCTCAACTTCGCGCATGACAAACGCCACGCAGAGATCTCAGGGCCAGCGCATTTTCCCCACCTTTGCGCTGAAGCTATTCCTGAATGCAATGGGAAATCGCTTGGCTTTTTGCTACACTAAACAAAACCATTGATATTCATTGTACGGAGATTGCAGGCCCTATGCTTTCCGTCAAAGACAACGAACTGCTCACACGCGTCGGCCCCGGCACGCCCATGGGCACGCTCATGCGCCACTACTGGCACCCCATCGCGGGCGCCGCAGAGTTGGAGGCCAGCCCCTTCCGCACGAAAGAGGTGCGGCTGCTGGGTGAAGACCTGGTGCTCTACCGCGACCGCTCCGGCCGGCTTGGCCTCATCGACCGCTGGTGCTCCCACCGGCGGGTCAACTTGGCCTACGGCGTAGTGGAAGAGGACGGCCTCCGCTGCCAGTACCACGGCTGGAAGTTCGACCACACCGGTACCTGCACTGAGCAGCCTTTTGAAGAAACCGTCCATCCCGACGGTCGATTCAAAGAAAAGTGCGGTATTGTGGGCTACCTTGTGGATGAGCGCGCAGGACTGCTTTGGGGATACCTCGGCCCGCAACCTGCCCCGGTCCTGCCGGAGTGGGAGCCGCTGCTGTGGGACAACGTCGTGCGGGACATCGCCATCAGTGAGCTGCCATGCAACTGGCTCCAGTGCCAGGAAAACTCCGTCGATCCCACTCACTCGGAGTGGCTGCACGGCTACTTCGGGCGCTACGTCCGGGAATACCTCGGCAGCCGGGACGCCATCGTGCAGCAGCAGACGCCACGCGTCGGACGCCGCCACAAGAAGATCGGCTTCGATGTCTTCGAGCACGGGATCATCAAACGGCGCGTGCAAGAGGGCGGCAGTGAGGAGGACGAGGACTGGCGGCACGGCCATCCCATCCTCTTTCCCAATATCCTCTTGGTGGGCGACCAGTTCTCCTGCACCATGCAATTCCGCACCCCCATTGACGACACCCAAACCCTCCACGTTTCGCTCTACACCTTCTGCCCGGCCCCAGGCACCGAGGCGCCGCGGCAGGAGAGCATCCCCGTCCGGCACGTACCTCTGTTTGATGAAGAGGGCCGCTGGGTGGTTGACTACACCTTCAACCAGGACTACATGGTGTGGTCGCAGCAAGGCCCCATCGCCGGCCGCAACAAGGAGAAGCTGGGCGAGAGTGACAAGGGGGTCATTCTATTCCGACGGCTGCTGCGAGAGCAGGTAAACGCTCTCCAAGAAGGCCGTGACCCCATGAACGTCTTCCGCACCCACGCGCAGGGTGGCTCCATCCCGCTGCCCCTGGAGAAGGTGAAGCGCGGCGTCAACACTCGTCCACAGCTCTACGTGCCGGGCGAGGCCGGTTACAGTACCGACGCCGCCAAGATCGAGGCTACCCAGGCCACCTGGGATACCGTGGCCCCCACTCCCGCCTAAACGTTCCTTCGCGGTTGCCTACGCCGTCCAGCACTTGAGGCTGGGCGGCGTCAATATGTCCGGCCCAGGCGCTGCAGCAACACCAGCCACACGAACTGCGGAAGCCGTAACATGCGTCGCCAACGCCACGGCTCCCGCCATAAGCGATACAGCCACTCCAGTCCCAGGCGCCGCATCCAGCGCGGCGCCCGCGGCACCCGCCCGCTCACGTAGTCGAACGCACCGCCAACGCCGATAGCCAGCGGCACCCCCAAGCGCTCCAGGTTGCGTCGGATCCAGAGATCCTGGGCCGGCGCACCGTAAGCCACAAACAGGATGTCCGGCGCGGCAGCCCGCACTTTGCGGATGACCTCAAGCTCGTCCTCCGGACGAGGAGAACCCGCGTAGGTGTCGGCCACTACCAGCCCCTGGAAGCGCGCTTCCAGCCGCCGGGCGGCCGCCTCCGCCACGCCTTCGCCGGCACCCAGCAAGAACAGACGATAGCCTCGCAGGGCCGCCAGCGCGGCTAGGTCCTCCAGCAGGTCTACGCCGGTGATACGGGCCACCAGCGGCGCGCCCAATAACCGGGCCGCCAGCGCCAGCCCCACACCGTCCGGCAGCGCGAGGTCGGCCTGCCGCAGCACCAGCTGGAAGTCCGGATGGGCGCGCGCCTGCACGAGGTATTCCGGGTTCACCGTCACCGCATGGCGCCGCCCTCCCTCGGCCACAAAATCACCAAGGAGGGTCAGTGCCTGCGCCCGGCTGAGGCTATGGACTGGGATGCCCAGGATGCGCAGAAAGGACGGTGTCTGCAAGTATGTGCTCAATAGCGCTGACCACCTGATCCACGGTAATGAGTTGCAAGCAGGTGCGGGCGGGGCACCCCTGCGGTGTCCCCAGACTGTGGCCTGTGTAAAAGCATGGCAGGCACGGTAGATCGGCACGTAACACCATCGCGCGGCCCTTGGGCGCCCACGGCCCCCACGCTCGGTGGTTGGAGGGACCAAACAGCGCCACTACCGGCGTGCCCACCGCCGCCGCTAGGTGCATCACCCCGCCGTCGTTGCCCACAAAGAGATCACTCGAGCGCAACAAAGCGGCCAGTTCCCCCAAGGTGGTACGGCCCGTCAGGTCCAGCGCGCGTTGCCCCAGCCCGGCGGTCACTTGCGCGGCCAGCCCGCCCTCATCCTCGCCACCCACCACTACGATAGTCGCGCCCCGGTCGCGGGTCAACGTCGCCGCCACCGCGGCAAATCCGTCGGCCGGCCAGCGGCGGGCCGGGCTGTAAGCGCCGCTCCCCGGATGTAGCACGATCCAGGGCCGCGGCAGCGTTTCCGGCAAGAGCAGCCGTATCGAATCGCTATCACTGGGGGCTACTGGAAACGCGAGCGGCCCGTAATCCGGCGACGCACCCAGCAAGCCCACCACGTCATTCCAATAGGCCACCTCATGCTTTGCACCGAAGCCCGCATCGGCCGCCCGATGCGTCAGAAAGCCGCCCCTGCCGTTGTCCAGGCCGGCGCGGATCGGCGCGCCCGCGGCAGCCGCCAGCAGCGCATACTTGCGCGCCCCCCACGGCGTGGTCAGGTGATGCAGCAATACTAGCGTGTCGAAATGGCCCCGCCTGAGGCGCACAGCCAGCCCCGCCAACGCGCGGGCGCCGGAGGCGGACAGCGTACCAGCCGGCCGGTCGAAGTTAGCCTTGGCAAAGGTAATCTCTTCATCCACCAGCGCTGGCGCCAACCCAGGGTTCGCCAGGATACCGCGGCAGTGGGGCGCTACAAGCGCACTAATGTGGGCATGGGGGAAGGTCCGCCGCAGCGACCGCAACGCCGGCGTTGCAGTGAGCACATCACCAATGTCCGCTAGCTTCACCACTAATATTCGCTTCATGCTTGACCTTGCCCTGCTTGGTCCAGCACCGCAAGTGTTCGCGCTGCCGCCGCTTCCCAGGTGAACGCCTTCGATCGCACAAAGCCCTTGCCCCGCAGATAAGCACGCAATCCCTGGTCAGAGCACACCTGCGCCAGCGCCTCCACCAACGCATCGGTGCTATGCGGATCGAACAGAATGCCCGCATCGCCCACTATCTCCGGAATACAGGAGGCGTCCGAGGCGATAACGGGCGCGCCGGAGGCCATCGCCTCCACGAGCGGCATCCCGAACCCCTCAAACAAAGACGGCAACACGAACGCAGTGGCTCCGGCGTAAAGCGCCGAGAGCTGCACATCGGGCACGTAGCCAGCCAGGGTCACGCCTTCTCCCAGCTCGTCCAGTTTCTGCATAATGCCCTCCGGCAACCAGCCCAGCCGGCCAACCAACACCAGCTTTGCTCGCGCCAGACCCCGTTGGTTAACTTTGGCGAAAGCCTCAATCAGCCGCTCCACGTTCTTACGGGGCTGCAGCGTCCCCACGTAGAGGATGTAAGCCCCTTCGATGCCATACTCGCTCTTGATGGCATTTAGCGCTTGGGAATCGTGGTCGCTGGTGAACTGGGGTGACACGCCGGGATAGACTACTGTAATCCGCTCCGGCGTTACCGCGAAATGCTCGATGATGTCTGCTTTGGTCGCCTCGGAGTCCGCAAGGAGGTGGGCGGCGTTCCGGACATTGTGCTTGGTTGACCAGGCCAAGTACTTCAGCGTGGCCTTGGGATAAGATTCCGGATAGTGCAGATGGCCTAGGTCATGGATGGTCGCCACGCTGCCCAGCGGATGTCGCAACGGTAGCACGTGAGCCGGCACAAAGAGCACATCGGGCGGGTTGAGCAGCATCTCCCCAGCGAGACGTAGGTGCGTCCACAACCGCGGCAACGGCATCGCCCGTACTCGATAGTGATCGACGTCGCCAAACAGGTCCGGCGCCGGATGGCGCTGCGTATAGAGCACAACCTCCCGCGGCGCCGTGTCCTCGGCATTTAGCTGGAGCAGGTGCCGTATCAGCTGGAGCGAGTAGTGCTCCGTACCGGTGGGTTGCGCAGCCACCGCCCGGCTTGCGTCGATACCAATGCGCATGGCTACGCTGGGAGCGCTGCCACACTCAGCAGCTTGTCGGCAGCGATCAGCACTTGCTCGACCTCAATAGCCCGCACGCACGGGTGGAGTTGAAGCTCCTCGGGAGAAAAATCCAGCCGGTCGCAAGGCACACAGGGAAGCGGCGCCTTTACTACCAGGTGGCGGTCCGGCGGCCCCCACGGCCCAAAGCGTTCCGTGCTCACCGGGCCGTAGAGCCGCACAGTGGGAGTGCCCACCGCCGCTGCCAGGTGCATCACGCCGGAGTCCACGCCCAGGGCAAGGTCGCAACGGCGCAGCACCGCCGCAAGCCGGCCCAGAGAGCCACCTACAAGATCAAGCGGCTGGCTGCCGCGGATGCCTGCGCGCACGGCATTGATGAGCGGGCCTTCTGAGCGGGTCCCAGTGAGCACCACCGTTGCCCCATGATCAGTACAGAGACGCTCCGCCACCGCGGCGAATCGCTCTGGGCGCCACAGCTTGACCGCCGCGCCTGCGCCGGGATGCAACGCAATCAGCGGGCGCGTGACGCTATGCTGGGCTAGCCACGTCTCGGCAAAGGCCGCTTCCTCCGGAGTAACCACAAAGCCGGGAGCAAACGCAGCACCGGAAACTTCATCCTGACTACCGTCCAGCGCCGCGTCGACCAGTTGTAACGCCTGCGCTGCTTCATGCCGGGGTCGATAGGGCAACGCAGTGGTAAGGAAGGGCGCGCACTCCGGCAGCGCGTACCCCACCCGCTGCGGTATGCCCGCCCGCGCCGCCAGCGCCGCACCCCAGGCGAAGTCGTGCCGCAGCACCACCGCCATGTCGTACTCCTGCCGTGAAAAACGCGCCGCCTCCCGCATCAGCTGAGCATAAGGCAACCAGGGTGCGCGCTTCGCCGTACGGTTGAACCAGGGGAAGTCGAGCGTAGCCACGTCATCCACCCCGGCAATATGCTGCGCCGCCTCCAGATTCCACGGGCCCACCAGCAGCGAGATCGCGCTGTCCGGCGCCAGCGCCCGCGCCCGCTGAATCGCGGGAATCGCAAGCAGTAGGTCACCCAGGTGATCGGGGCGGATGAGCAGGATTCGTTGAGGCTTACCGATGGGTTCGAAGGCACGTCGCGCCCGCGTTCGCCCTATCCAACGCAGCGCCGTCAACCGAGCCGCTGATTTCAGACTCATCGGCAAGGTCCCTACTCCCTTTTCTTAGATACTAGCAGCGCCGTCACGGGGCGACAAGGCAACGGCACCCGACTGTTAACCGCAGTGGCTACGAACTCCCCGCTCGTGGCACGCGTAGCTTGTCCCCCGTTCCCAGGGAAACCGCGAGTGGCGTATTCCTAGAAAAAAGTCACATCCACGCCGGCGCGCCCCAGCACTCGCTTCGCTGCGGCCAGCACTTCGCCCACGGTGACTGCCGCGGTGCAGGCGTACTGGTGGGCGCAGGATGCCGCAAGGCCTCCCCGGAACCGGCAACCTTGGCAGCGTTCACCGTGATACACCGCTTCCGACTCCAACGCCCACGGCCCATACACCTCCGGCTGCGACGGCCCGAACACAGCCACCACCGGGGTGCCCACCGCCACTGCCAGATGCATGGGGCCGGTGTCGTTCCCCACGAACAACGCGCAGCGCTGCAGCAGCGCGCCCAACTGCGCAAAGCTCGTTTGGCCGCAAAAGTCCGCCAGTTGGGCATTGTGCGGCCCGGTATCACCCAGCATCTCGTGGAACACGTTGGCCAGCACTCGATCCTCCGCACCGCCAAGCAGCGCTACCGACCAACCCACATTCAGGAACTGCCGGACGGTCTCAACGTAGCGCTCCACCGGCCAGCGTTTGCCTAGCAGCGTGCTCCCGGGGTTCACTCCGCCACCCGGGTGCACCGCCAGCCACGGACCAGCCGGTAAGACCCCAGCAGCCCACATTGCGTCCTGCTCCGAAGCAACGTAAGCCAACGCCGGCGCAGTTCTGGCGCTGCCCAGGGTGCTCACCACGTCCAAGTAAAGCTGCGCTTCGTGGCGCAGGGGCAGTGCTGGAGTGCGATGCGTGAGGGAGAAGCCGCGTCCGCCGCTATCGATCCCCGCACGCACGGGGATCCCCGCCAACCACGGCGCTGTAGCCACTACCGGCGATCGGTCCAGGACCACGGCCACGTCAAACCGCTCCCGTCGCAGCGCACGCGCCAGCTGTCGGGCCGCCCGTAGTCCGGGTAGCCCGCCCGATTCCACACCGTCACAATCAATGATCTCGTCGACGTTCGGGTTGCCCTCTATGGCCGGGCGTGACCACGCGCTGGTTGCCACCACAATCCGGGAGGCCGGAAACCGTGCGCGAAGGGCGGCCAGCGCCGCCGTTGCCAGCAACAGGTCGCCTAAACAGCAGGGCTTCAACACCAGCACACTTGGAGATTCTGGCAGCGCGGGGGCACGTCGCATGGGCGCGCAGACGCGTGAGAGGATAGTGCAACCAGCGGTGATGAGCGCGTCTTTGAGACGCTGCATTGCGGCGTGGAGCTAGCGAATGCGCTCGGGCTCGGCCAGCGCGAACATCAGCTCGCCCTCCGCAGCCACCTGCCCGTCCACTTCCGCCCGTCCCGTACCCTTGCCCACCGACCCCCGTATGCGGGTCAGCGTGACCTCAAGCCGGAGTGAATCGCCCGGCACCACCGGCCGGCGGAAGCGGAAGCCATCAATGCCGGCAAACAGCCCGATCTTGCCCTTATGCTCCGGGCTGCTAAGCAGTGCCACCGATCCCACCTGGGCCAGCGCTTCCACGATGAGCACGGCAGGCATGATGGGCTGGCCGGGGAAGTGGCCCTGAAAGTAAATCTCGCCTGCGGACACTTGCTTCAACCCGACCGCACGCCGTCCCGGTTCGATCTCAAGGATTTTGTCTACCAGAAGAAAAGGCCATCGGTGCGGAATGATGGCCTGAATTTCCTGAGCGCTGAGCGTCATCAGATCCGCTCCGGCAACCGCTGGCCCGCGGCCGCGTACAGCCGTTCGGCGGTGGTCAGCGGCACGTCAACCCGTCCTAAACCCACCTCTTCTCGACCCTCGATACCGTGGAAATCGCTCCCACCGCAGGGGATAAGGCCGCGCTGATAGCATTCATCCAGCAGGTAGTCCTGAACCTCCCCTGCATAGCCCTGATAGTACGCCTCCATCCCGGTTAAACCTGCAGCGCACAGGTCATCCAGGATGGGGTTAAGCTCCTGCAGCACGTCCTTGGGATGCGCCAGTACAGCAACTCCCTGAACGCTCTTGATCATCTCCACCGCTTCCACCGGAGTGAGTTTGGCCCGTTCAGCGTACGCCGGGCCGTTGCGGCCTATGTACCGGTCGAAGGCTTCGTTAATGGAGTTGATATAGCCCGCCTCCAGCATCGCTTGGGCAACATGAGGACGGCCCACCGACCCTTGCGCCAGCTCCTGCACCCGTTCCCACTCAATCATCACGCCCAGCTCCCGCAGCTTCTGCACCATCGCCTCACCCCGGTCCACCCGCTTCTCGCGGAAGTCCTTGAGCTTGGCCTGGAACAGCGGGGCTTCGAAATTGAGGAAATAGCCCAGCACATGCACCTCGCTGCCGGGGATATCCGTGCTCAGTTCAATGCCCGGAATGATGGTGAGCTGCGGGTAACGTGCCTTTCGAGCGAAGCCTTCCGCCAAGCCCTCGGTGGTATCGTGGTCGGTCATGGCGACGATGCGCAGGTCCCGTTTGGCCGCAAGATCGATCAACTCGGTGGGGGTGAGCCGGCCGTCAGATACCGTAGTGTGCATGTGCAGGTCTAGATACATAAAGCGCTAGAGCTCCCCTTCAAATTCATCAACTCGCCGGATACTGAGCGCCCGGCCCGACGCGTCGTCTATCTCCACCAGCACGGCCCCAATCGTCGCGGGGCCTTCGGCAACCGGCAGCGGCCCGGGCATCTGTGTGAGATAACGGTTGAGCACCGCTTGTATTTCGTTACCAATGATCGAAATGACCGGGCCGCTCATCCCCGCGTCGCTAACGAACGCAGTGCCTTTAGGGAGCACCCGCGCATCCGCGGTGGGCACGTGGGTGTGGCTGCCGACCACCGCGCTCACCCGGCCGTCAAGGTACCATCCCATTGCTACCTTTTCCGAGGTAGCATCGGCATGAAAATCCACAAACACGATCTTGGGGACTGATGGCAAGTCCGCCAGTAACCGGTCCATGGTGCGGAAGGGGCAGTCCACGTCCAGCATGAAGGTGCGCCCCATGAGGTTGACCACCAGTACGCCGTCCTGCACCAGGTAGCCCTGCCCCGGCACGCCGTTGGGATAGTTGACCGGCCGCAACAGTGGCACCTGGGCATCCATGTAAGAGATGATCTCTTTCTGGTCCCAGATATGGTTGCCGGATGTGACCACGTCCACGCCCGCGTCCAGCAGTTCGTGCATGTTCCGAGCCGTGATGCCCCGGCCATTCGCCGCGTTTTCGCCGTTCGCTATCACCATATCAGCCTGGTGGCGCTGCCGCATCCCAGGCAGCAGGCCGCACACCGCGCGCCGCCCCGGACTTCCCACAATATCGCCAATGAAAAGTATCTTCAAGAGTGATCCAGCAACTCGCAACGGGTAGAGGGTGAACAGGGGCTACTATTAGAGTATAGCACGGTGTGGCTGGGGCTCCGTTTCTCCCGAGGGGCAAGCCTACCCCTGGGTGCGCCTGCCGAATCATCAGCGGCTCACTTGTCGCCGCGGCAAACGGATTCGACGCGCACAGCGTGAGCGAGCAATAGCCAGTCCGCCCCGTTAGCAACGGTTAGGACGTACCTGAGCGGGCCGGCACGGCGCAATAAGCGCGCTGAACGCCCACGCGTGCTTTTCCTAGTCTTGCTGAAACGTCCCGCTCTTGCCACCCGCTTTGTGCACCACCCGCACGTCACCAATCCGCATGCTGCGATCTACCGCCTTGCACATGTCGTAGATGGTGAGGGCGGCAGTAGACACCGCGGTCAGCGCCTCCATCTCCACGCCGGTCTTGCCAGTGGTACGCACGGTGGCGGTGACCTCCACGCAGGAGCGGGCAATATCCACCACAAAGTCTACGTCCACCCCAGAGATCGGCAATGGATGGCACATGGGGATCAGGTCGCTGGTCTTCTTGGCGGCCATAATGCCCGCCACCTGGGCCACGGTAAACACGTCGCCCTTGGCAATGCCGCCGGTCTGAATCAGCCGCAACGTCTCGGCCTGCATAGACACCGCACCCTTGGCCGTGGCTTCCCGGTTTGTGTCTGGCTTTGCCCCCACGTCTACCATGCGGGCATTCCCCCCCTCGTCCAAGTGGGATAGGTGGGCCGACGCCGCCACACGCTCAGACGAGGGCGAAACTGACGGGGAATCCCCCGTCGTCGGTTGCGCCGGCTCGCCCAATACACCGGAGCGCTCGCCCCACTCGGGGTCCGCCGTAGCGGCGACGGCCAACCGGTCGGCCTCTTCGTTCAACGGGTGACCGGCATGGCCTTTCACCCACTCCCAGGAGACCTTGCGTTGCTGGATCAGATCGTCCAATTGTTGCCATAGGTCGAGGTTGACCTTGCGCTGCCAGCGCTTGTTGTAGGTGTTCACCAAGTACTGGCTGTCGCTGTAGACCACTACGCTGCATTGCGGCGGGGTCTGCTGCAACCCTTTTATGGCGGCCAGCAGCTCCATGCGGTTGTTGGTGGTGTGGTCCTGCCGTCCCGCCAGCCAACGGGCGGCGCCGTCACGCACAGTGACCACGCCCCAGCCGCCAGGGCCAGGGTTGCCGCTGCACGCGCCGTCGGTATAGAGGTCGATGGTGTCGATTGCGTCTGCTATGTCAGCCCCCGATGAAGGACATCTCGACCTTGGGCAGAACGGCTGTCTCCTCGGTCCGCAACTCGGAGTAACGGTCTTCTCGTACCCGCCAGACGCCCCGCAGATAGCGTTCTACCTCGGCGTCTGGGGCGCCGGCGCGGAGTAAGGCCCGCAGATCGTGGCCGCTGTTGGCGAATAGGCAGGTATACAGCTTGCCGTCGGCGGAGAGACGGGCCCGGGTGCAGGCTCCGCAGAAAGGCTGGGTCACCGAGGCGATAACGCCGATCTCGCCGCTGCCGTCATGGTAGCGGTAACGGCGGGCCACCTCGCCACGGTAGTTCTCAGGGAGCGGATCCAGCGGCAGCGCGGCGCCTATTGTCTGCACGATCTCATCGGCAGAGACAACATCGTCCATCCGCCAGCCGTTGGTGGTCCCCACGTCCATGTACTCGATGTAGCGGAGAATCTTACCCGTGCCCTTGAAATGGCGCGCCATGGGGAGGATGTCCGCATCGTTCACGCCGCGCTTAACCACCATATTGACCTTCACCGGTCGCAGCCCCGCCTCATCGGCAGCCTGGATGCCGTCCAGCACCCCCTGAACCGGGAAGTCCACGTCATTCATCGCCTTAAAGACTTCGTCCCGCAGCGCGTCCAGGCTGACCGTAACCCGCCGCAGCCCAGCATCTTTGAGCGCCCGCGCCTTCTGCGGCAGCAGCGCCCCGTTGGTGGTAAGGGTCAGGTCTTTGAGGCCGGGAACAGCGGACAGCATGCCGATGAGCTGCTCAATATCCCGGCGCACCAGCGGCTCGCCACCGGTGACGCGCACCTTCTCCACGCCCAAGCCGACCGCAATGGTGGTCAGGCGGGTGATCTCCTCGAAACTGAGGACGTCACTGTGGGGGAGGAAGTGGAAGTCGCGCCCAAAGACCTCCTTGGGCATGCAATAGACGCACCGGAAATTGCAGCGGTCCGTCACCGAGATGCGAAGGTCACGCAGCGGCCGGTTCATGGCATCCCTGACGGGTGACTGGTCTTCGGGTGAGGTGGGAAAGCGAGTCATCTTACTCTCTATTTTACGGTGTAGGCGTGCGTAGAGCAATGCGCCGGAAGATTGGGTAGGTAATCCGTATCCCGCTCTCCTTGTAGGCTCAGTAGGCTCAACACGGCGGGTCCGCTGCCTAGCAGCTTCGCGCCAAGAGCAGATCACGCGCCAGCCGGGCGGCCTGGCCGCGGTGGCTCACCGCATTTTTTTGCAGTTGGGGGATCTGCGCAAAGGTTTTGCCGAAGGGTGGATAAAAAAAGATGGGGTCATAGCCAAAACCGCTATCGCCTTGCGGGGCGTATGTGACAACGCCCTCGACCGCAGCAGCCACCACGCGCGTGGGGGCATCCGGTTCCGCCAAGGCAATTGTGCACACGAACCGCCCGCTGCGTTCTGCGTCCGGTACGGCCACCACATTGCGCAGCAGCAGTTGCACCCGCTCCGCGTCGGTGAGGCCGGGCCCGCCATAACGTGCGGACAAATAGCCCGGCGCGCCGCCCAGCGCGTCGATCTCAATCCCTGAGTCGTCGGCAAGAGTAAGAAGCCCGCTTGCCTGGGCATAAGCCTCAGCTTTCAAGCGAGCGTTCTCCTTGTATGAAGCGCCGGTCTCCTCCACCTCAACAGTTATGCCCTCTTGGCGGAGGCTAGTCAGTTGATAGGGAATAGCGCCCAGTAACTCCCGGTACTCGTCGACCTTGCCGCTATTGCGGGTAGCGATCAGGAGTTTGGGCAGCGGCACACTAACGGCTGCTGAACTCCTCATCCAGCTTAGTCAGCGTGTCGGTTAGGCCGGTGTACGCGATCTCCGCCTGCGACGCCATGGCCACGCCGAAGAACCCCTGGCGGCGCATTTCTACTGCCTTCTGCTGCACATGAAGCCGGGCGGCATCCCAGGAAACATCACCGAAGAAGTCCACGTAGTTCTTGGCGAACCTCCCCTTCTCATCCAGTGAGAACCCCATGCAGGAGACAATCGGTAGGCAGTAGGGGCCAGACACCGGAGTATTGATGGCCACAGGCATGATAGGCATGGTGTGCGAGCCGCGGGCATCGCCCGTGACATAATGGCCGATAAGATATGGCTCGATGAGCTCTTCCGGCGCGGGAAAAATGCTCTGGTTGCGAACCAGCGCAATGGGATCGTCCTTGCCGGTGTACTTACCGGCGATGTTGTGCAGGCGAGTTGCGGAAACCGCGGCAATCTGCTCATCCGGGAAGGCCCGAGAGGCAATGCTCTCGATGGCGAAACGGTCCATGTCCCGCAGCAGCGCACAGACGTCCCAGATCCGCTCCGGCACATCCAGCTTGATGACTCGGTCGCCTTCTTTGGAGTCCATGTCGATAATGGTAATGGTGAAGCCTTCATGGAGCCGCGGGCTGAGGAGCAGCCCGCCGTTGTGCATAGGGTCACAAAACACAAGATAGAGGGGCATGTTGTAGGCGCCCGGCGCACACTTGTCCGCTGCGAACACCATGAACGACTCCGCCGGCCGGTGGGAGGGCAGCAGGTCGAACTCGATCTCGGCTACGGCCGGGCCCGCGCCGCGGACGTTGCCGGAGGGCGCGTCCACCAGAAGGTCTTGGCCGGCGCCGTAATTGCCCTGCTCTTTAGCCATGTTGGTGGCGGCGATGAAGGCGTTCCACGCCAGATCCACGTGTATCTCTCGGTTATTAGTCCCCTTGGTGTGCGACATTATCATGGCAATGTCATCACCAGTGTGGGTGACCAAGCTGTCAATGATAAGGCCTTGCTGGGTTGCTGCAGCCAGATCCCGGCGCACAACATCCAGCATTTCCGGGGTGGGTTTAGTATGGCCGCCAATGGATCCAACGTCAGCCTTAATGACGCTCAGGGTCATTTTCATGGGGTAACCTCCAGAGGGGATCGGCAAATTCACACGTCTAGTAAGGGGTTGGGTCACACCCAACGGAACATAAGTCTAGCAATCCTATTTTCAGCATGTCAAGGACATCGGCGTGGGACGCTTGTTTCAAGGCGCGAAAAATAGGGGTGCAGCCGACTGAAACAACGGTTTCTTGCCTACACAGGACTGCAGCGCGCACTGTTCCTGCTTAGGAGATCAGTGTGCGGCGGCGCTCCCCAGCCGAGCCTTTAAGAGCGCGCTACGCTCTAGCAGTGGCTTCTCCAGCAGCGACGGTTCCTCTTGGACCAGCACCTTGGCTCGGCTCCAAGCGTAAAACGCATCGTAGACAAGCATGCTCTTCTCGATGTTGTCATCGTCGCCATCGCTGATGAGCATGATGCCCTCAGACAGGCCATTCAGCCCGACTCCCTCGATAGCAGGCACGTCCATCTCATCCTTGTGGCCGCGGTGCAGCGCCTGGTGGATGCCGGAGTTGATGAGATCCGCCACATACTTCAGGGCGGGATCGGTGAGGTTATGTTTGCGCATGAGTTTATCGAAGGTTGAGCCATCATCGTCATGGGGGCTCAACTCCACGCCGGGAATCGCAAAGGGAATGGCATCGGCAGGACGCTCGTCCTCCTTGCCCCACGGCACGAACACGAACTCGGCCTCCTGATCAATGAAGCGCTTGATAAGCCACGGGCAGGCCACCCTGTCCAAGTGAACATGTTCTCGAGTCACCCATTTCATAGCCAGTCCTCCACAGTACAATCGTAGGGTCGCAATAGTCACAATGTTGCTATTGCAATGAAGGTAGCATCCGCCCAAGAGCGTGTCAACGCGCTGACTCCGTACTACGTGTTACCCAAGACCGTCTCGATAGTTTTATGATCAGGACAAGCGCATTTCGGGTAAATCGAACAGGAGGTCCTCTTGGACCGCGAAGCGGCGCTCATCGCCCGGGCAAAACGTGACCCCAGGGCGTTCGGACAGCTCTACGATGCCTATGTGCAGCAGGTGTACCGGTTTTGCTACCAGCGCACTGGCAGCCACCACCAGGCGCAGGATCTGACGTCCCAGACGTTTCACCGCGCGCTGGAAGGCCTGCCGCAGTACGAGTGGCGCGGTGTGCCCTTTGGCGCATGGCTCTTCCGGATCGCCGCAAACCTCGCGTCGGACCAGCGGCGCCACGCGCAGCGGGAGCTCCCCTTGGATGCGGTGTCCCTTCAACCATCAGCAGCAGCATTGGATGATGCGACCGAGGCGCTGCTGCACCGGGAAGCGCTGCAGGGACTGTGGCTGCTAGTCGATCGGCTGCCGGCCCAGCAGCAAAGAGTGCTGATTCTGCGCTTTGGGCAAGGGCTGAGCAACCAGGAGGTCTCCCGCGTCGTCAATCGTAGCGAGACCGCCACCAAGCAGCTGGTCTACCGCGCCGTGAAAGCCCTGCGGGAACTGGCTCGCGCCACACCCGCTACGCCCGTTACCGAGGAGGAGCCGAGATGACAGGTCAGGACATTGCGCACCTTCTGGAGCAGCGGCTCACCAGACATCCAACCTCGCTGTTCAGCGATCCCGAGGTCGACACGCTGGCGTCGCTGGGGGAGACGCTGCAGGCCACAGC
This sequence comes from Dehalococcoidia bacterium, assembly GCA_965261835.1. Taxonomy (GTDB): domain Bacteria; phylum Chloroflexota; class Dehalococcoidia; order SHYD01; family SHYD01. The sequence goes on from OZ253478.1 coordinate 2,250,332, forward strand.
GCCGCCGGGGCTAATGGACCCGGTCTACCGCCATGAACTGCGCAACCAGTTAGTGGCGTCGAACCCTATCGCCACCGGGACTGCCGGCGCCGCGCCGGCCCTGCGGTTTTGGAGCACTGCTACGCCCTACGGATCCCTGTACATCGCTTACAGCGGCTCCGTCGTGCGCTACACCGACCTCACCGATGACGAGACCCTGTTCGTGCGGCAGTGCATGGCCCGCTTCGGCGTGCGTCCCGAGCGGGACAGCGATCCCCCAAAGCGCCTGAGCCGGACCGTGCGGGACTTCATCGAAGGGAGCGGACGTTACCGCGGCCCAGTAGATTTAAGCCCGTTACCCGCCTTCCAACAGCGCGTCTTGCAGAAAACCCTGGAGATCCGGCGAGGCGAAATTCGCTCCTACAACTGGATTGCCAAAGAGCTGGGCGACCCCAAAGCCTCCCGCGCCGTGGGCACGGCGCTGGCCCGCAACCCCATCGCTGTCCTTATCCCCTGCCATCGCGTGGTGCGATCTGACTACCACATAGGCGAGTACGGCTGCGGCGGCCCCGCCAAGAAGCGGGAAATCCTGGCCCATGAGGGGGTGAACCTGAGTTTCCTGGAACAGGTCTCACGCCGGGGGTACCGATTCTTTGGCAGCAGCACTACCAACATCTTCTGCCTGCCGGTCTGCCACCGCGCTCTCCGCACTCAGGAGCGTTACCGCGTCTTCTTTGCGTCTGAGGACGCCGCGCGTGCAGCAGGCTACCGGCCGTGCAAGCTCTGCAAACCGGCGTGATACAAGAACAGCGGTGCGAACTGCAGCCCACGCCGCACTTCGACTTTGCCCTTGCTCTCCGCTACCTGCGCGGCTCTCCGGGGAGCATTCTGGAAGCGGTAGACCAAACTGCGTACCGGCGAGCGCTCACGATAGAGCGCAAAGACGTGCTGATCACCGTCTCCAGCAAGAGCAACGCCATCAACCAACCGCTGGAGGTGCTCGCGCAGGGAGCGGACCTCACCAGTGCCGACCTGCCGGGCATTGCCCGCTGGGTTGAGCGCACTTTCTCCACCAGCGCCGACACTACCGGCCTGGACGCCCTGGGGAACACCGACCCCATCTTTGCCCGCGTGCTTGCGGCCTGCCGCGGGCTGCGCCCTATCCTCATGCCCTCAGTATTCGAAGCGCTGTGCTGGGCCATCATTGGTCAGCAGATCAACGTGACCTTTGCGGCTAAGTGCAAACGGGCGCTGGCAGAACGCTACGGGCGGCGCCTAACAGTCGATGGCGTGAGTTACCTTCTCTTCCCTTCAGCAACGGTCTTAGCCTCGCTCCAAGAATCGGAGCTTGCGCCACTGCAATTCAGCCGTCAGAAGTCACGTTATGTCATTAACGCGGCGCGTGGGGTGGCGGAAGGCACGCTCGACCTTGAAGCGCTCGCCGACCAACCAGCCGAGGAGGTGTTGGAGCACCTGCAAGAGCTGACCGGCGTGGGGCGCTGGACCGCGGAGTACGTGCTGATGCGCGGTCTAGGCTATCGCGACGCGATCCCCGCGGCGGACGGTGGCCTGCGCCGCATCATCGGGCAGGCGTACGGCTATGGCCGGAACGCCACGGAGGAAGAAGTGCGCGCGCTGGCCCAGCACTGGGCGGGGTGGCGCAGCTACGCGGCGTTCTACTGGTGGTTTACCTTGCAGAACCAGCTATCTGGCTAAAGGACGAGCGATCCGCGTAGCACCGCGGCAGTTGCTGATCCAAGGAACGCCTATTCCCTGCGGGAGCTCGTACGATAACATATCAAGCCCGGCGCCGGAGTGTGCGCTGGAGTTGTGGGTGCAATCCTCCACGATGCAGAAGCCGGCGCCAAACCATGAACAATCCACCCTCAATGTCTTGACGTTGACTGCTAAGAGTGCGACAGTAGGGGCACCTACGGGGTAGGTACCCTTCTGGTAGAAACTCCTTCAGGAGGTCCACATGCAGTCCAGTCTCATCGGCAAGATCGAGAAGGCGAAGCGGTATGCCCTGGAGCCCGAGCGCATCACGTTTGAAGCATTCAAAGTTGCCTTCCGAGGAGAGAACGACAATCACACCATTGCGTTCGAAGATGAACACTGGCATTGCACTTGTGATTTCTTTGCCGAGCGCGGCATGTGCAGTCACACCATGGCGCTGGAGAAGCTCTTGGGCGTGATGCTGCCGGAGCAGGCTCTCTCGGGGATGGCAACGCACTAAAGCCCCGGCAAGCCCCCAATTAAATAAGGTGTGAAAAACGCTAATGCCTGCTGCGTCTTGCAGCGGGCATTCTGTTTTCCCTTATCGAGCGCCGCCTAAGAACCCTTGGCCACCCACCTACCGAACAAGATGAGCAGTGGCACCCCCACCAACAGCGGCGCCAGCAGCCACCAAGAGAACACAAAAAGCAGGCCGAACCCTATCACGCCCAATACTACTCCCAGGGCCATCAACAGCCGCAGCACCGGCTGAACCTCACCTTCGTGCATAACGTCCCTCAGTTCACGCTGGCGCGTAGCCGTTGGGATGGGCCAGCCGCCAGCGCCAAGCGCTCTCCACCATCTCGCGCAACCCGTACCGGGGTTGCCACCCCAGCGCCGCGCGCGCCCGCGCCGTATCGGCAACCGTGATGGGCGCATCACCGGGGCGGCGCGGGCCCAGCGTGACCGCAAGGCCCCGGCCGGTGGCTGCCTGCACCGTATCCAGCACTTGGCGCACCGAGTACCCAACCTCGTTGCCGAGGTTACACAGCAGATTCCCCTCATCCAGCCGTTCGACGGCTCGCGCGTGCGCTTCCGCCAGATCCAAAACATGAACATAATCCCGCACTGCGGTGCCGTCCGGCGTGCAGTAATCCGTCCCGAATACAGTCAGGCCCTCCCGCTGGCCCAACGCAGATTGGAGGGCCAAGGGGATCAAGTGGGTCTCCGGCTGATGGTCTTCACCCAACCGCTCGGAGGCTCCAGCCGCATTGAAATAGCGCAGGGCGGCGTACTGCAAGCCCGCGCTGGCGGCGTACCAGGCCAGCATGCGTTCCACAATGGCTTTAGACTCGCCATACGGGCTATCGGGTCGGACCGGAGCGTCCTCCGGTATCGGTACCAGGTCGGGCTCACCGTAGACGGCGGCGCTGGAACTAAACACCAGGCGGCGGACACCGTGCTCCAGCATCGTATTCACCAAAGTGACCACGCCGGCCACGTTGTTGGCGAAGTATAGCCCGGGCTGATCCATAGAGTCGGGGACGATGCTGTGCGCCGCAAAATGCAGCACGCCGTCGAAATGCGCGCGGCGGAACATCGCAGCAAGGGCTTGGGCGTCACCCAAGTCGCCTTGCACAAATGCCGTGCCAGAAGGCACGGCAGCCCGGTGTCCGGTGGTCAGCGCATCTAGGATGGCAACCTCATGGCCCCGCGCGAGAAGCACTTCTGCGGTGACACTGCCAATGTAACCCGCTCCTCCGACCACGAGGAGACGCACCGAGCTACTCCTCGTACGCTTGGAGGACCAAGCAGGCGTTCTGACCGCCAAATCCAAAACTGTTGGACATGGCGATGCGGACCGGCACGCGGCGCGCTACGTTGGGCACATAGTCCAGGTCACATTCGGGATCGGGCGTCTCGTAGTTCACCGTAGGGTGGATGATACCCTCCAGGATAGTCTTGACCGTCGCCACCGCCTCCACACTGCCGGCAGCGCCCAAGAGATGGCCGATCATCGACTTGGTGGAGCTGACGGGTAGGGAGTACGCGGCTTTACCAAACACCTGCTTGATGGCAATGGTCTCCACCAAGTCATTCAACGGCGTGGAGGTCCCGTGGGCATTGATATAGTCCACATCTGAGGGAGCAATCCCCGCGTCCTCCAGCGCCCACTGCATGGCACGGGCTGCGCCCCGGCCCTCGGCGTCCGGCGCCACCTTGTGGAAGGCGTCCGCCGACGCAGCATAGCCGGTGATCTCCGCAAGGATGGGCGCGCCGCGGTGCAGCGCGTGCTCAAGCCGCTCCAGCACGAGAATACCGGAGCCTTCAGCCGCAATAAAACCGTCCCGGTTCTTGTCGAAGGGCCGGCTGGCTTTTTCCGGTTCCTCATTGTTAGTGGACAGCGCTCGCAACGCACAGAACCCCGCAAGGGCAACCTCGCTGATGCCGGCTTCGGTGCCACCGGTCACCATGACCTGCATACGGCCGCGCCGCAGCACTTCCGCCGCCTCACCGATGGCCTGAGTCGAGGCGGCGCAGGCGGTGATGATTGTGGAGTTGTAACCCTGCAGACCGTAGGCAATGCTTACCTCGGCCGCGGCCATGTTAGGAAGCTGCATGGGCATGAAAAAGGGGCTGACGCGGTTGCCGCCCTTGTTGGAGATGGTATGCACTTCCTCCTCAATAAGCGGGATACCGCCGTTACCGTTCCCCAACAGAACCCCGGCCAGTTCGCGATCTTCTGCGTCTAGGTCGAGCGCGGCGTCTTCCAGCGCCATCTTGGTGGCGGAAACCGCAAACTGACTGAACCGCGCCATGCGTCGGGCGTCTTTGGCCGCCATAAACACGGAGGGGTCAAAGCCCTTGACCTCTGCATCTAGAGTGGAGGGATAACCCTCGTGCTTGCACAAGGTGATCCGTCCCACTCCAGAGCGGCCTGCCAACAGTCCCGACCAATAGTCATCCACATTCAGCCCCAAGGGGGTGAGAGCACCCATCCCGGTGATCACCACCCTAGGCCTACCATCAGGCCTCGAACGAATCGCCATGCTCCGATACCTCAACCAAGTCAAATGAGTCCTTACTTAAGAACACCACCGGGCATGTCAACAGCGCGGTCACTGCCGGTGAGATCCAGCGCCATTGCGCTTTTGCCTAGTGCGCTCAGCGCATCCCCCACTACAAATAGCGACCCGGTAACGCACACCATGTCCTTGGGCCCAGCGCTTGCGCATGCGAGCGTCAGCGCCTCGGCCACACTATCCACTGCCTCGTTTGCCTCGTTCGCAACGCCCAGCGCTCGAAATGCCGCGGCAATCGTCTCGGGAGCAGCCGCCCGAGCATGCTCCGACCTAGTGGCGAATACCCGGTCGGCTACGGGCGCGAGCGCTGCCGCAATCGCTGACACGTCTTTGTCCGCAGACGTACCGATGACAAGAGTGCATCGCTCATGGGGCAGCTCCTCCCTTATAGCCTCCGCCAGCCGTAGGGCCGATGCGCCGTTATGGGCGCCGTCCAGCACTAGCAAAGGATTGCGTTCAAGCACCTGCAACCGGCCCGGCCAACGCACTCTAGCTAGTCCTCCTCGCAGGTGGTCAGTGGTCAACGGCACCCGCTGCTCCCGCAATGTCCGCACCGTAGCCACCACGACCGCGGCATTCTCCGCCTGGAATCTGCCGAGCAGCGGCACCTCCAGTTGCACACCCACGCTATTCTGCACTACCACCACTTGCTGGCCGTCCAGCGAGCGCTCCGATTGCGTCCAACGCAGACGGCCAACGTCCACTATGGGACATCCTAACTCGTACGCACGACGGCCAATCACCGCACGGGCTTCGGGAGCCTGCGGCGCCATCACTACAGGCACGCCGGGCTTGATGATACCCGCCTTCTCGGCGGCAATTGCGCCGAGGGTTCCTCCCAGCACCTCCGTATGGTCGTAGCTAATGGGAGTGATGACGCATACCTCGGGCTTTGGAATTACGTTGGTAGCGTCGAGCCGGCCACCCAACCCCACCTCCAGCACCTGGGCGGTCGCATCGGTCTGCTGGAAGTGCATGAACGCCAGCACCGTGGACAGTTCGAAAGTAGTGAGCTTACCGAACTCCGGATTGCCGTGATACGCCTGGACTTCCACAGCGAGCCGCTCGACCGCGTCCGCCAGTGCAGCCTCCGAGATGGCACGTCCCTGCGCGCGAATCCGTTCCCGGAAGGAGCAGAGGTGCGGCGACGTGAGCAGGCCGGTCCGAAACCCAGCCTCCTCTAGCACTGCAGCCATCATTGCGGCCACGCTGCCCTTTCCTTTGGTCCCGGCAATGTGGACGGTCAACCGTCCCAGATGGGGGTCGCCCAACCGGTGGAGCAAGCGCTCCACGCGGCGGAGGTCAAAGCGCTCCGCTTGATACGCACTGCTGGGTTGCTGCTCGAAGTCTGCGAAGGAGTAGAGGTACGCGAGTGCTGCTTGGTAGGTCATTGGGGTCTCTAAGGCGATTATAGCATGACGCCATTTATGGAACCGTTACCGGAGCCGGATAAGGTGGCAGTGAGCCCGGGCCGGCGAAAACTTGACCGCTACGCGGGGCCGTCATTACAATCAGAGCAGAAACGCTGCAACACGCAGCGGAGGGTCTTGCATGCTCCAGACTTTAGTAAAAGATGCCCTGAAAGAGTGGGCCGTTGCCATCCGAGCCTTGGACGAGGGGCGGCAGGTGGTCTTGCTGCGGAAAGGCGGCGTCCGTGAGAAGGAATTCAAGCTAGAGCATGACGAGTTCTTGCTTTACCCCACCTTTGAACATCAGAAGCCCGAGTTGCTAAAGCCGGAGTACCAGGACTACCTCGCAGAGACCTTGGCGCCGTGGGGCGGAGAACCGCCGAAGTCGGCGCCGGATACCGTCACATTCACGCACCTGGCTAGGGTGCGGGAAGTACTAGAAATTACGGAACCGGAGCTACTGGAGCGGCTGTCTCCGTATTACATCTGGACTACAAACTACGCTGAAGGACGGCTCCATTGGCGTCCCAGGAAGCCACTAGAAGTGCTCTTAGTCCAGGCTTACCGGCTGGACGAACCGGTGACCGTGCCGGTGGAGCCATACTTCGTTGGCTGCAAGTCCTGGGTGGACTTGCCCAGTGGCGTCCCGCTGGGCGGGCTTACGCCGGTTATCAGTGACCGCGAATTCGCAACAAAAGCACAGCAGATAAGAGAGGTCTTGCGCTAAGTGGAATTAAAGGTACAGGCCCGGAGCGTTCTGGGCAAAAAAGTCAAGCAACTGCGCCGGGCCGGCGTGGTGCCGGCCAACATCTACGGCAAGGGGCTGGACTCTGTGGCCATACAAGTGGACGCCCCGGAGTTGAAGCAGCTGTTGTTGGACACTGGGCGCAACGCCATCATTCAGGTATCGGTGGCGGGTAAGGGCACGGGCAAGGCCGCCTCGCACGACGTGATGGTGCGTGACATCGCCCGGGATCCAGTGACCGGTGGCATTTTGCACGTGGATTTCTTCAAAGTGCAGATGTCCCAACCCATTCAGGTGGAAGTGGCGATCTCCCTGGTGGGGTTGGCCCCCGCCGTGGATTTGGGACTGGGCACGTTAGTGCATGGCGTCAACGCCCTCCATGTGGAGGGACTGCCCGCCCACCTACCGTCTTTCCTTGAACTTGATGTCTCCGGCATGGCCGAGGCACACTCGGTGCTCTATGCCCGAGAGGTGACACTGCCACCCGGCCTGACCCTCGCGTCGGATCCCGAGCAGGTGGTGGCAAGCATTGCCGGCCGTCGCGGCGTGGAAGCGGCAGCCGCGGAGGGAGAGCCGACCACTGAAGGCGCGGGCCAGACAGGTGCTGAGGACAGCGAAGAGAGCTAGACCGCAGGCGATCAGCGCCACGAACTCAGAGAGCCACCCCCGAGACGTACCAAGGCCGCCCATAAAGGGCGGCCTTGCGGTTTACTCGTCCGGAGCGTATTACTCGAAGAACGCTCCTGGAACCTCGATGCGCTCAACTTGGTTATTCTCCGGCGCCTCACCTGGGAAGGGCGTGCCGTCCGGATGCACCCGACTAGCCATTCCCATGGGATCGTTGGATGCTCCCACACGGACCATCACGAGGTTCTCATCACCCGTGCTCTGGAACCAGTACAGCGAGCCCATGGGCAGCATTACGCCCTCGTAGCGGTTCACCACCGTTACGTTGTCCTCCAGCTCGGTGTGGAAGGTGGCCTGGCCTTGAAGCACAATGAACGCGTGGTCTTCCGTGGGGTGCGTATGGATCGCGTTCTCGCCACCCTCCGCGTACACCTTGGTCGTGACGGTCAACAGGTCAGTCTTGGCAACGATATCGGTGGTGCGTCCCTGCTCCAATAACGGGGTCCGCATAGAAAAAATCTGGGCTTTGGGCCGAGTTTGAGTGGTCACGGCTTCCCTCCTCTGCTTATTGCGCTCAGCTTAGATGGCTCGGAACCTCTTGTAAAGTTACGGTTAACCAAAGCCTACCCAAGTTGCAGGCCGGGGAGGGTTTTGCTAGCATAGGTGTATGGAGATAGGAGCCTTCACCCTCAACGAGCCCCTGCCCGAGCTGCGCCAACCGCACGTGCTGGCAATGCTCCGCCCATGGGTGGACGTAGGCACCGTGGGCGCCATGGCGCTCACAGAGATAGAGCACGTGCTGCACGCAGAACCGCTCGGCCAGCTTCAACGGCCCGGACGCTTCTTCGACTTCACGCGCTATCGTCCCAATTCGTTCCTCGTTGATGGGAAACGGCACGTCGATATCCCCAACACGTTCATACGCTACGCCAAAGGGCAGGGTGATCACGATTTCATCTTCTTCCGATTACTGGAGCCGCACGCGAACAGCGAGGACTACGTAGAGAGCCTGGTAGCAATCATGCAGCGGCTTGGCGCCATCCGTTACTCCCAGGTGGGCGCCATGTATGACCTCGTACCGCACACGCGGCCCTTGAAGATTAGCGGTTCCTCCAGCAATCCGGAGCTTCACCAACGCCTGAGCAAGTACGGAGTGCGTAGCAGCACCTACGAAGGGCCGACTACCATCATGACCCAGCTGACCCAGATGGCGACCGCAGGGGGCGTGGAGACCCTGAGCATGCTGGTCAGGTTGCCCCAGTACGCGCCGCTTGACGAGGATTTTGCGGGCAAACTGCGCATGCTAGAAGTCTTGAATGACGTCTACGGCTTCACCGTGGACCTCGCCGAGACCCAGTCCAAAGCGGCTGACCAACTGCGTCAGGTCTCCAGTGCGGTGGAAGCGAACCCGCAACTCAAGCGGGCGCTCCAGCACCTAGAGGAGCGCTACGACGCCCGGACGCCGCAGGGTGCGACGCAAGAGCCGCCACAGCAGACGCAGTTGCCCCCCTCCATCGAACAGTTCCTCCGAGAACTCGACTAAAGACCGTGAAAGGGCGCTCCTCGTAAGCGCCCTTCATGCTCCAGGTTAACGTCCGTCCTTTTTCATCCTCCTACAGCAGCGCGCGTTAGCGATCAGCACATGGTGGTCCCGGTTCAGGCGCCGCGCGCGGCTCGGCAGGCTCAGACCGACTCAAACAAGCGCATTGCCTATCGACGCCTTTGCTTGGCCTTCGGTCTTGAGCTGTCCGCACGCCGCCTGGATATCAACGCCCTGAGTCTGGCGGATGGTGGCTGTGATGCCGCGGCGCTGTAGCTCGTGGAGAAAGGCGCGTTGCCGCTCCGGCGCAGGCCGCCGGAACTCGCCACCGTCGGTGGGGTTGGCCGGAATCACGTTAACGTGGCACAGCAGGTCTTTCACTAGCGCCGCCAGCTCACGGGCCTGCTCCAAGGAATCGTTCACGTCCGCGAGGAGGATGTACTCGAAACTGATACGGCGATTTGTGCGCTCCACGTAGTCGCGGCAGGCACTCATCAACGCCTGGAGCGGATACTTCCGGTTCACCGGCATGAGGCTGTCCCGCAGCGCGTCATTGGCGGCATGCAACGAGACCGCTAGATTCGCCTGAAGCGGCTCCCGCGCGAAGCGGCGCACTTCCGGTACCAGCCCCACGGTAGACACCGTGATCCGGCGCGCCGCCAGCCCGAGGCCCCAGGGAGCGTTCAAGGTTACAACCGCCTTCTGTACCGCTTCATAGTTCGCGAAGGGCTCGCCCATACCCATGAAGACCACATTGGTAACGCGGCCCTTCTCGTCGGCGTGCCTTGCCGGGACGTTACGGGCTATGCCTGCAGCGGCACGGGTAAAGTGCACCACCTGCTCCACCATCTCCCCGGAGGAGAGGTTACGGCCATATCCCGCCTGGCCCGTGGCACAAAAGCGGCAACCGTAGGCGCAGCCGGCCTGGCTGGACACGCATATAGTGATGCGCGACTTATCTGATCCCGCCTGCATACGCACCGCCTCAACCAGCGCGCCGTCCGCGAGCCGGAACAGCCGCTTCACCGTCTTGCCGTCCGCGGAGTCAGCCGTTTCCGTAACCGCTAGCGAAGAAAGCGGTGCCAGGTCCGGCAAGCGCGCCCGGAGATCATGGGGCAGATCGGACATCTGGTCATAGCCCTCAACGCCGCGATATGCCCACTGCAGGAGCTGCCGCGCCCGGTAGGCCGGCAGTCCCCACGCCTGGACGCGTTCGGTGAGCTCCTCGAGCGAGTGGTCGAATAGTGTCGGGGAGTTCATAAGCGCAGCTCGGAGCAGTGGTCGGCTCCCTCCACCGCCACTTCTATCGCCTCTTCCATTGCCGCCATTACGGATAGTTTACGGTTAGTCATCCCGCCCCATGCCCACGGCATGAAGCAGGAAGTACAGCAGTTGCGCCATGGCCTGGAGCATCGCGGCAAGATAGGTGAAGGCCGCCGCCTTCAACACAGCATCCGTTGCTGAAAACTCCTGCACAGACACCAGCCCGTTGGCCTGGAGCATCGCCCGCGCCCGGTTGCTGGCGTCCAACTCCACCGGGAAGGTCACCATATGGAACAGGACGGCTCCGGCAAAAAACACCACCGCGGCCCACACCAGTCCGGAGAGTTGCAAGAAGAAGCCGGCTAGGAACAGCCAAGGCGCCAGGCTGGAACCGATGCTCACGGCGGGCACCAACGCGCTCCGGAGCTGCATAGGCGCGTACGCTTTGGCATCCTGTAGCGCGTGCCCCACCTCGTGGGCCACGATGCCCAGTGATGCCACCGAGGGCGTGCTATACACCTCCGGTGAGAGCCGCAACGTCTTGTTAGTGGGATCATAGTGGTCGGAAAGCTGACCCTGGCTTACTTCCACCGTGACGTTCTGTAGTCCGTAGGCGTTAAGCAACCGCCGGGCCACCTCCGCGCCGTTCAAGCCCTGCATGTTGGCTTCTCGCGCGTAGCGCTCATAGGTGGATTTCAGCCGCCGTTGGGCATAGAGCCCCAGGAGCATGGGCGGTATCGCGAAGAGCAACCAGAGTGGATCGAAAAACAGCATTGTGTGTCACCTCCTGGGGCCAACATCGAAACGCAGATGCAGATGCAGATTTATTTGCTCACTAGGCATCTTCACCAATACGCTACTCCAATGCGCTCCCAATGAAGTCCCGAGCGCCGCGCAAGAACTCGTCCACCGGCAGCGCGCGCTTACCCTCCAGCTGAACGGCGTACAGCCGCAACAGCCCATCACCCGTACATACAGCCACGCTCTGGGATGGTTCCGCAAGCTGGATGACCGTGCCTGGTTCTTTCTGCATCCCTGGCGGCGTCGGCACGGCCACGGCCGCGGTCACCAACAGGCGCTTACCGTTCCAAGCGGTGGCGCTGCCCGGCCAGGGTTGGTACGCCCGAACCTGTCGTGCGATGGCCTCCGCCGGTTGCGTCCAATCGATTACGCCATCCTCCTTGCGGACGAGCTTGGTGTAGCTCGACCCTCCCTCGTATTGGGGCCGGGGCGTAATCTCACCCGCTACCCAGCGGGGGGCGGTACCGCTCATCAGCGCCGCGCCCTGGTGGGACAGCTTCTCGGTGAGCGAGTGAGTCGTGTCGTCGGGAGCTATCGGACAGCGCTCACAAGCGAGGACCTGGCCGGTATCCATGCCCGCATCCATCAGCATGATGCTCACCCCGGTCTCGGTGTCTCCCGCCAACAGCGCCCCCACAATCGGTGCTGGGCCGCGATGGCGCGGGAGGAGGGAAGGATGAATATTTAGTCCGCCATGCTTGGGAATATCAAGCACGGCTTGGGGAAGTATCAAGCCGTACGCTGCCAGCGCAATGAGGTCCGGAGTCAGCGCCCGCAGCTGTTCCTGAGCTTCCGGATTGCGCAGGCTGCGGGGTTGGAACACCGGCAGCCCAAGACGCACCGCGGCTCGCTTGACGGGGCTTGGAGACGGCTCCCGTCCCCGGCCGGCGGGACGGTCCGGCTGCGTATACACCCCCACTATCTGGTGGCCATCTGCAGCGAGACGCTCCAAGCCAGGCGCCGCAAACTGCGGGGTGCCCATGAACACTATTCGCATCGCGCGCCCCGGCGGCTATAACGGATTGTCAGTTTTGACCAGGGAGAAGATTTTGAGGATAGCGAAGCTGCTACCAATGGTGATGATGAACGCGTTGACCGGCAGCGCCATGAAGAACACGGCGGTTGCGCCGCCAAAGACAGGCTTTAGTAAGGATTCAATGTCCAAGCACTCCTCCTCATAGTAGCCCTGGGGGGTTCACAGGGGTTTCACAATTGAAGGCTACTAGTAGATAGTATACCAACCTATTATTTCCCCCCCGCACCCGCTTGCGGTGGCTTTTCCCCTATGTTACCATGTGCCTCAATAGAACGAGTGTTCTTTATTAATTATATGAGGAGCCACCATGCAAAGCGTTTACAGAGACAAATCCCAAGCACTCCAAGACGCTATTCTCCGCATCGAAAAGGACTACGGCAAGGGGTCCATCATGAAACTGGGAGAGGCCAGCGCCGACCGCGGCGTGGCGTCTATCTCCACTGGCTCGCTGGCGCTGGACCTTGCCCTGGGCATTGGCGGTATCCCCCGCGGCCGCGTCACCGAGATCTACGGCCCCGAGTCGGCGGGCAAGTCGACCCTCGCTCAGCACATTCTGGCTGAGGCCCAAGCGCAGGGCGGGACGGCTGCCTACATCGACGTGGAACACGCCCTCGATCCGAGCTATGCCGCTCGCTGCGGCGTGAATGTGGACGAGCTCTACATCTCACAGCCGGACACTGGGGAACAAGCCCTGGAGATCGCCGAGGCGCTGGTCCGCTCCAGCGCGCTGGACGCGGTCGTTGTGGACAGCGTGGCGGCGCTCGTGCCGAGAGCCGAATTGGAGGGCGACATGGGCGACCCCCAAATGGGCCTCCAAGCGCGGCTCATGTCCCAGGCGCTTCGGAAGCTCACCGGCGTCATCAGCAAGACCAACACTTCTATGGTCTTCATCAACCAGCTTCGGGAGAAAGTGGGCGTGGTTTTCGGCAACCCAGAGGTCACGCCCGGCGGACGCGCCCTCAAGTTCTACAGCTCCGTGCGCATCGAGATCCGCAAGGCCGAATCGCTGAAACAGGGGACCCAGTTTGTGGGCAACCGCGTCAAAGCCCGCGTTGTAAAGAACAAGGTTGCGCCGCCCTTCCGCGTCGCCGAGTTCGATATCCTTTTCAACCACGGCATTAGCAAAGAGGGCGACATCATTGATATGGGAGTCGAGCTCGGCATCCTCAAGAAGAGCGGCGCCTTCTTTAGCTACGGTGAAACGCGGTTGGGCCAGGGCAGGGAAAACGTCCGTGACTACCTGACAGGGCACCAGGACGTCACCAAAGACCTAGAACAGCAGATCCGGGACAAAACCGCTGGTATGCCCGCCGCCCGGCCGATGCCCGTAGTTGTCGACGACGATAAGAACGAAGAGGAGTAAGGGGCAACTGCTTCCCGCTCTCTGATGCCAGACGCACTCACGGTCTCCGCCGTCCTGCCCGCAAGTCCACAGCGCATCTACAACGCGTGGTTGAGCGGGGAGGAACACGCGGCGTTTACTGGCAGCCGGGCGGAAGTGGACCCGTCTATTGGCGGCAGGTTCTCTGCGTGGGACGGGTATATCACCGGTACCACGCAGGAACTGGAGCCGGACCGTCGCATTGTCCAGGCGTGGCGGGCTGCCGATTTTCCCGAAGGCAGCCCGGACGCGCGGCTCGAGGTGCTGTTGGAACCGGATGAGCAGGGCACCCACATCACGCTGGTGCACACCAACCTGCCAGAAGGCCAAGGGCCCAACTATGAAGAGGGGTGGCAGGACTATTACCTTACGCCAATGGTTGGCTACTTCACCATTTTTCACTGACGCTTGAGCGCACCGGTCCACTAATGCCCGTAATTACTGCCCTCTTGCCACAGCCCCGTCGCCGTAATCGGATCGACCTCTACCTCGATCAACGGTACGTTCTCACGCTCCCCCGCGCCCTTGTGGAAGACACCGGTCTGCATATTGGCGAGGAGGTCCCCGAGGAGCGCCTAGAGTGGCTGGCCGAGACAACCACCTACCGCATCGCGCTCGACGTGTCCTACCGTTACTTGGCGCACCGGCCCCGCAGCGAAACGGAGGTGCGCACTCGCCTGCGCCGTCACAAAGCCAGCGACACGCTCATCGAGCGCGTCATTGCGCATCTTAAAGAGCAGCGCTTCCTGGACGATCCCACCTTCGCTCGGCTCTGGGCCGAAAGCCGCACGGCTCATAGCCCACGGAGCGGACGGATGGTGCGCTGGGAGTTGCGGCAACATGGCATCGATCCTGATCTGGCCGCAACATCCACGGAGATGCTGGATGACGAAGCAGCGGCATACAGCGCGGCGGGGCGGCGGGCAGGACGGTTATCCACGGCCAACTATCAGGGCTTTAAGAAACGCTTGGGCGACTTCCTCTTACGGCGCGGCTTCAGCTATCATGTGATGGCTAGTACAGTAGAGCGTCTCTGGCAAGAGCGCGCCGGCAGCGCGCCTGAAGACAGCGAGCCTGACGGGCTTTAATGAGGTGACGATGGCAGCACGAGAGCGCATAGGGTTGGCAATGCCCATTTGGGAGGGATTGGCGATACAGGAGCAGGTGGAGATCATCCAGTACGCCGATGCTTTGGGGTACGAAGTGTTCTGGATGGGGGAAGCCTGGGGGCAGGAGGTGTTCAGCACGCTTGCCTGGCTATCCGCCCGCACCTCCAACATCCAGCTGGGTGTGGGCATAGCCAACGTATTCAGCCGCACGCCAGGGCTTATGGCCCAAAGCACAGCCACACTGGACCGCCTGTCGGGCGGGCGCGCCGTACTGGGATTGGGCACCAGCGGGCGCATTGTGGTGGAGAACTGGCATGGCGTGCCTTTCGATCGCAGCGTACAACGGCTGAGGGAATACACCGAGATCGTCCGCATGGCGCTCCACGGTGAGCGGGTGGACTACGATGGAACGGTGTTTAAGTTACGGGGCTTCAAGATGCGCGCGCTGCCGGACCGTCCGGACATCCCCATCTACATCGCGTCCATCAGCCCGGCCGGGATACGCGTGACCGGGCAAGTAGCGGATGGTTGGTTCCCCATCTGGATGAAACCTGAATACATCACGGAAAATGTTGCCAATATTCAAGCCACTTCCAGCGCCGCGGGACGCAGCCCCGACGCTGTGGAGATTGCGGCCGGGGTGCACTGCGCCGCCAGTCCTGACCCCGCTGCCAGAGACTTAGCCAGATCGCATATTGCGTACTACATCGGCGGCATGGGAGTGTTCTACTACGAATCGGTGCAGCGCCAGGGCTTCGCAGAGGCTGCCGACGCCATCCGCACGGCATACGTAAGCGGCGACCGTAAACGGGCCGCCGACCTAGTGCCGGACGCTATGCTGGATAGCATAATGGCCGTGGGAAACACCGACACCATTCGGCAGCGTATCGACGCATACCGCAGCGCCGGAGTATCGTTGCCCATCGTGGAGTTTGTCCACGGTCTCTCCAATCAGCAAATCCGGGATACTATTGCAGCGCTTGCTCCCCGCTGAGGTCGCCGATGCCACGCCCTACTAAGGTCGATGTACACCCCGAGGGTTTTTACATTACGTGGGACGACGCCCACGAATCGATGTACCCCAGCCGTTTCCTTCGGTTCATGTGCAGTTGCGCGAGCTGCGTCTCGGAGTGGACGGGCAAGCGGATGGTCCAGGAGGAACAGATAGCGGAGGGTGTGCACCCGGTGGCGGTGGATGCGGTGGGCAACTACGCTATCCAGATCACCTGGTCGGACGGTCACAGCACCGGGATCTACCCCTTTGAACGCTTGCGGCAGATGTGCCCGTGCGCTAGCTGCGCCAACCCTGGTGGCGAAGCATAGTGCGCGCACTCATCACTGGCGTCGCCGGTTTCATCGGTTCCCATTTGGCGGAAGCACTCCTTGCCCAGGGGCATGCAGTAGTGGGCCTCGACTGCTTCACGGACTACTACGACCCCGCGCTCAAGCGGCACAACCTCACAGGATTTCAATCTCACCCGGCCTTTCAATTCATCCAAGCCGACCTGGTAGCCGCGGACTTGTCGCCGTTGCTCCGTGACGTTGACTGGGTATTTCATCAAGCGGCGCAGGCCGGGGTGCGGGCAAGCTGGGGGAAAAGCTTCGACGTCTACACCAAGGACAACGTTCTGGCAACGCAGCGCCTGCTGGAAGCAGCCAAGGACCATCCGCTGCGCAAGCTGGTCTACGCATCTTCATCCTCGATCTATGGGGATGCCGAGAGCTTTCCCACCCCGGAGACGGCCCTACCACGCCCGCTATCACCCTACGGTGTCACTAAACTGGCCGCGGAACACCTCTGCTATCTGTATTGGCGCAACTATGGCGTGCCCACGGTCTCATTGCGGTACTTTTCGGTCTACGGGCCGCGGCAACGGCCGGACATGGCGTTTCACAAATTCGGGCGGGCGCTGCTCCAGGGTGATCCCATTGCCATCTATGGTGACGGGCGCCAAACCAGAGACTTCACCTTTGTGAGCGACGTTGTCCGCGCCAACCTCCTCGCGGCAGAACACGGGCAGACCGGCGAATCCTACAATATCGGGGGGGGCGCGCGTGTGTCCTTGTTGGAAACCCTGAAGCTTCTAGAGCACATCTCCCAACGGACGGCCAACGCCGACTTCCAATCTGCCGAGCGCGGCGACGCCCGCCATACTGCAGCGGACATCAGCAAGGCGCAGGAGCAGTTAGGGTACCAGCCGGCAGTGGATCTGCCGACCGGCTTGGCTGCAGAAGTAGCGTGGCTGGAGCAGCTGCTCACCCGGTACACCGGTGCAACGACGCTGAATGCCCTCCCCTAAGAAATCTGCCTAAGAGATCTGATAGCGGGACACCCGCGACCCATGATTCCCAGCGCCTTTGACCGCTTGCTCATGGTGCCTATCGTTTTCTTAGCTATAGCAGAAACTGATTACCCAACGGCCAGCACCCAAAACACCGCGCGTCATTGATCGGCTGGATTACCCGCATCCGTTGCGCTTGGCGGGACGTTACGGACCGGAGCCCTCAGGAAGGAACAGGATGAGCACAAGCAGCTTAAACGATACCTCCGGTAGCAACCCGTGGGACGAATTCATCAGAAACGTCCAGGTGTATTTAGGCACCGGACCACTAGTCATAGAGGAGAATTTCTATAAGTACGGGATAGGATCGAAGTTCGCAGCGACGCGAGAAGCGGTGCTGTCCGACCAGTCCGGAGCTGATAGCTGGTCCGACCTATTGAAGGCCGCCCTCCAGAGCTCGAATAACAACCTCATTCATTACATTACCAAGTCACGCTTTATTAACTGGATCAACCAGGATCCTGCTGATGCATTAGCGGCGCTACGGGTACTCTGGGAGCCGGACGCCCCGTCCCTGCGCGATCGAATCACTGCCTTCAACAGCCGGTTGACCCCGGAGATAACGGGGACGGGTACTCACACGACACTTATCTCCGTCCTGCTGATGGGACTAGATGTCGAGCAATACCCGCCGTTCGCCAAGAGGCTATTCAACGACGCGTATCAACGCACGAAGTATAACCAACCGACGAAAGACGCGGACGAGGCGGCGTTGTACGAACACGCACTCGGCTTCCTCGACCGGTTTATCAAGGAAGCCTCGGAGCGCGGCCTACCCGTGCGCCACCGCCTCGACGCAGAGTCGTTGGTCTGGGCAGTCCTGAGATCTCCTAAGCAAGCCCCGCAGGAAGAATACGAACTACCCTCCCCTGACGGCCCCACGTCCGACCTCGACGCGCTTGCGGACGCTACACCCGACCTTCGCGCGCTCGGAGAAGAGTTGCTGCTTGGCGTCGATTTCCTCGAGAATATTGCAGCCTTGCTCGAGGAGAAGCGGCAGGTCATCTTCCAAGGGCCGCCCGGCACTGGAAAAACCTACGTTGCGCAGAAGCTCGCCGCGTGCCTCGCCGGGTCGGCGGACCGGGTTACCCTCGTTCAGTTCCACCCGTCTTACGCCTACGAAGATTTTATACAGGGCTACCGTCCGGCACTCGTGGACGGGCAGCTCAGTTTCGAGCTCCAGAATGGGCCACTGCTGCGGGCCGCAGCGAGTGCCCGGAAGGAGCCGGACGCAAAGCATTTCCTCGTGATCGACGAGATCAACCGGGGCAATCTCGCCAAGGTATTCGGCGAGCTCTACTTCCTGCTGGAGTACCGCGACCATGAGATCGACCTCCAGTACGGCGATGACAAGTTTCGGCTGCCGCCCAACCTCTACTTCATCGGCACCATGAACACTGCCGACCGCTCCATCGCGCTGGTGGACCTCGCGCTACGCCGCCGGTTCTACTTCGTCGAGTTCCATCCGCACCAGTCCCCGGTCAAGGGCCTCCTCCGGCGCTGGTTGGACCAGAATGCACCCGATATGGCATGGGTAGCCGACCTCGTTGACCGCGCAAACGAGAAGCTAAACGACAGGAACGCCGCCATCGGGCCGAGTTACTTTATGAATCCGAAGCCGCGCCTAGATGATGCTGCGGTTGGCCGCATCTGGGAGCACAGCATCCTGCCCTACATTGAAGAGCACCTGTTCGGAGAGCACGAGCGCCTCGACGAGTTCGCGCTCGACAGCCTGCGGAAGGCGGGCGCGCCCGGCGACGCAAACGAGGACGGCGACGGGCAGGACGAGGCAGCCGATAACAACGATGCGCCAGATTGACCTCCGGGAGTACGAGAAGCACGCGGGGCTGACGCTTTCCGTCGCCGAGCGCGACACGCTGCGTACAGCGTTGCCCCTCACAATTGAGCCGGCCATCGGCAATGGGGCCGCGTACGACGTGACGCCCGGCTCCACCATCGGCGCGATTGAGATTGGCGATCTGTCCGTGCTTATCAGACCAAAGATCGGCATCCAGACGGTGCTCTCGCTGGCCTGCTATGCAACCGGCGCGTTCAAACCCCAGGAGATGAAGCAGTTTGGTTTCGAGCAGCAAGAGGCGCTGCCCGATGCGTTAGCGATCGCGCTCACCAACGCCGCTCGCAAAGCGTTCGCCCGCGGACTGCTTCACGGATACCGCACCGTGGAGGAAACCCTGCACAGCGTGCGCGGGCGCATCAGGTTCGACGAACAGGTCCGGCGCAGGCCCGGCATTCCCGTGCCCATCGAAGTGCGCTACGACGAGTTCACCGACGACATCCTGGCGAATCAGTTGGTGAAGGCGGCGGCGGCGCGGCTCAGCCGGATGCGCCTCCGCTCGCCGCGGGCGCGCCGCGGCCTGGAGCGGGTTGCCGGGATGTTAGACAACGTCTCGCTCGTATCCTTCCCGCTGAACGCCACGCCCGAAGTCGTTTTCGACCGGCTGAACCAGCACTATCAGAGCGTAGTGGCGCTGGCGCGACTCATCCTGCGTCACAGCGCATTCGAGGCTGGCCGGGGGGAAGTGCGCGCAACTGGATTCCTGATGGACATGAACCTGGTATTCCAGGAGTTCATAACCCAGGCGCTAAGGGAAGCGCTCGGCGTATCTGACCGCGTGTTCCGCGCAGACAGCGGGGTCCACGGCGTTACCCTTGATGAAGCAGGCCGCGTGAGGCTCAAGCCCGACCTCTCGTGGTGGGACGGCTCGATCTGTACATTCGTCGGGGACGCTAAATACAAAAGGGTGATTGGCGAACGAATCCCCAACGCCGACCTCTACCAGCTGCTCGCCTACGCCACCGCGCTCGATTTGCCGGCCGGGCTGCTGATCTACGCCAAGGAGCAGGGTGAGGAGTCGAGCGAGAAGCGCCCGGTGGAACACTGGGTCAGGCACGCCGGCAAGCGGCTGGAGATCGTCGAGCTCGACCTGTCCGGCACACTAGACGAGATACTCGCGCGGGTCGACACCTTAGCAAACAGGATCAGGGAGTTACGTAATGAGGCGCGCAGACTGAGACGAGCCGCCTGACCGCGGCACACAAAGCATCTGGCGATCCTGTCACTACAGCACGTCTAACAACACGGGCACACTGCTGCTCCTGCTTTCTCCTAGGTCTCGTTGACACGTTATTGCACGCTGTGGTACCTTAACTCTTGCGTCCAAGAAGACGCACGCGGGTCGAACTGGCCTGACCATGAGAGCGGTCGGTAGCAAAGTACGAGTACCGGCTAGTTCATGAAGGAGGCGTTCGACCTATTGTTGTGTTTCATGTGTCGTGCTTCAAGACAAAAGTAAGCGAGACTGCGATGCCTACAATTAGTCAACTCGTGCGCAAGGGCCGTGAACGGGTCATCAAAAAGACCAAGGCGCCGGCGCTACGATTTACCTACAACTCGCTGACCAGCCGCCTGCACCGTGGCGCGGGCGCACCGCAAAAACGCGGCGTGTGCACGCAGGTCAAGACCATGACGCCCAAGAAGCCCAACTCGGCGCTGCGGAAAATAGCCCGCGTCCGCCTGAGCAACGGCATAGAAGTGACCGCGTACATTCCAGGCGAAGGCCATACCTTGCAGGAGCACTCGGTGGTACTCATCCGCGGCGGCCGGGTAAAAGACCTCCCCGGCGTGCGCTACCACATCATCCGTGGCGCACTAGACGCCACGGGAGTGCGGGAGCGGCATCAGAGCCGCAGCAAGTACGGCGCGAAGAAAGTGGCGACCCCGGTCCGTCGCTGACCTCAAGTGGGCGCTCGCTCTGAGACCGGAGCGGGCGCTCTTAGTGAGGCCTATCTCAACACCAGGCCTCAACCCATCGGGGTTTTGGTCTTTTCAAGGATAGTCGAGGAGAATACTCATGCCACGCAGGGCGCGCGTAGTAAAGCGGGTGATTTCGCCGGACGCGAAGTTCCAAAATATCTCCGTGCAGCGGATCATCAATAAAATCCTGCAGCAAGGGAAAAAGAGCATAGCAGAGCGGATTGTCTACAAAAGCCTCGACATCGTTGAAGACCAGACCAACCGCAGCCCGGTAGACACGCTGGAACAAGCGCTCCGCAACGTGACGCCGCTGCTGGAAGTTAAGCCCCGCCGGGTGGGTGGCGCCACCTATCAGGTGCCCATCGAAATCCGGGGCGACCGCCGTGTTGCGCTGGGAATCCGCTGGCTCATCAACGCTGCCCGCGCCCGCAATGGCCGATCCATGGCGGAGAAACTAGCCGCTGAAGTGCTGGAGGCATCGCGCAACCAGGGTGCAGCCATCAAACGGCGCGAAGACACTCACCGCATGGCGGAGGCTAACAAGGCATTCGCACACTACCGATGGTAGCCACCTAACTCACGTTTATCATCAACACACCTCAATTCCGGGAACTCATCCTGCGGTTGGCAAGGGATGAGCGAATGCATGTTTTGTGGGTGTTTTTCTATAAAAGCAGAGGAATAACTCAGGTACTATTATGGCTCGTCAGGTACCGCTGGAGCGGGTACGAAACATCGGCATCATAGCGCACATTGACGCGGGCAAAACCACCGTGACCGAGCGCATCCTGTTTTACTCCGGCCGCACCTACAAAATCGGTGAGGTGCACGAAGGCACCGCGGTAATGGACTGGATGGAGCAGGAGCGGGAGCGGGGTATCACCATCACGGCCGCCGCCACCACGTGCGCATGGTTGGACCATACCATCAACATCATCGACACCCCCGGGCACGTGGACTTCACTGTAGAAGTTGAACGCTCGCTCCGCGTCCTTGACGGCGGCGTCGTCGTATTCGACGGCGTTGCCGGGGTGGAACCGCAATCGGAGACCGTGTGGCGGCAGGCTGACCGCTACAACGTGCCTCGCATCTGCTTCGTGAACAAGATGGACCGCGCCGGCGCAGACTTCTACCGCGCAGTGAGCATGATTGCTGAGCGCCTCAACGCCAACCCGGTGCCTATTCAACTCCCCTGGGGAGCCGAAGCTGAGTTCCAGGGCATCCTGGACCTCATTGAGGAGAAGGCCTGGCGGTATGGCGGCGACAAGGACGCGTTGCCGGTGGTGGAACCCATCCCGGATGAATACCGCGACCAGGTGAAACGCTACCGAGACCTGATGGTCGAGCGGATTGCCGAAACCGATGACGCCCTGATGGAAAAGTACCTCAATGAGGAACCGCTGACCCTGGACGAAATCAACCAAGGCCTCCGCAATGGCACCGTCTCAGGCGCCCTGGTACCGGTCCTCTGTGGCGCAGCCCTGCGTAACCGCGGCGTGCAGCACCTGCTGGACGCGGTGGTCCATTACTTGCCCTCCCCTATGGACATCCCTCCGATTCACGGCTTCGACTCGCGCAAGGAAGAAACCGTGGTCCGTCACCCCAAGGACGCAGACCCCTTCTCCGGTCTCTCCTTCAAGATCGTGGCGGACCCTTTCGTTGGCCGTCTCGCCTACGTTCGGATATATTCCGGCGTACTCCATTCCGGCGACGCCCTGTACAACAGCACCCGCGGCCAGCGTGAAAGAATCGGCCGCCTCCTGCGGATGCACGCCAACCACCGGGAAGACGTGGAGAGCGCCTACGCCGGCGACATTGTGGGTGTCGTGGGGCTGAAGTCGACCTCCACCGGTGACACGCTCTGCGATCCGAACGCCCAGGTTCTGCTGGAAGCAATCCAATTTCCTGAGCCTGTCATCGCCGTTGCCATCGAGCCCAAGACCAAAGGCGACCAGGACCGGCTGGGCGATGCGCTTTCTAAGCTGGCAGAAGAAGACCCGACCTTCCGGACGCGCTACGACCACGAGACCGGGCAGACCATCATCTCCGGCATGGGCGAGCTCCACCTTGAGGTCATCACAGACCGGATGATGCGGGAGTACAAAGTGGAGGCCCGGGTAGGACGCCCCCAGGTGGCGTACAAAGAGACCATCACGGCACCCACCAGAGGCGAGGGGCGCTTTATACGGCAAACGGGTGGCCGCGGCCAGTACGGCCACATCATCTTGGACATGGAACCGCTGGCGCGCGGCAGCGGCTTCGAGTTCGAGAACAAAGTGGTTGGCGGCACCGTCCCCCGGGAATACATCCGAGCCGTTCAAGCAGGCGCCAAGGGCGCGCTGGAGGGCGGCGGACTGCACGGCTACCAAGTGGTCGATGTCAAAGTCATTGCCATCGATGGAAGCTATCATCCGGTCGACTCCTCCGAAATGGCCTTCAACACCGCCGCCTCCATGGCGGTTAAGGCAGGCTTACAGAAAGGGCGCCCGGTCATGTTGGAACCCATCATGAAAATAGAAGTTTCTACGCCGGAAGCGTTCTTGGGGGACATCCTGGGAAGCCTCTCGGCCCGTAGGTCGCAGGTAGCCGGTGTTGAGCCCCGGGGCAGCACGCAAATTATCAACGCGTTGATTCCCCTGGCTGAGACTTTCGGGTATACTACGGATTTGCGGTCTCTAAGCCAGGGGCGTGCCAACGCCTCCTTAGAGTTCTATCGTTACGAAGAGGTACCGACCTCCATTGCCGATCTGGTAGGAGCGAAAGTAGGAGCCAAAGGCGGCCGGTAGCGCTTGTTAGACCCAAATCGCGGTTTGCTTTAAGCACTATTTATCCATATGAAAGGGATCCAACATGGCACGGAAGAAATTTGAGCGGACCAAACCCCACATCAACGTGGGCACCATTGGACACATCGACCATGGCAAGACCACGCTCACTGCGGCCATCACCAAGGTGCTGGTGCTAGCGCTGGGCGGCGAGGCCAAGTTCCGGCCCTTCGATTCCATCGACAACGCCCCCGAGGAGCGCGCACGCGGCATCACCATCGCCATTGCCCACGTGGAGTACGAGACCGAGAAACGCCACTACGCCCACGTGGACTGCCCGGGACACGCCGACTACATCAAGAACATGATCACCGGCGCAGCCCAGATGGACGGCGCCATCCTGGTGGTGGCCGCCGACGACGGCCCCATGCCCCAGACCCGGGAGCACATCCTGCTGGCCCGCCAGGTGGAAGTGCCCTCCATGGTGGTCTTCCTCAACAAAGTGGACCTCAACCCCGACCCCGAGCTGCTGGACCTAGTCGAACTCGAGCTGCGAGAGCTGCTGAGCAAGTACAACTTCCCCGGAGATGACATCCCCATTGTCCGCGGCAGCGCCCGCGCGGCACTGGAGTCGGACGCCACTGACCCGGCGGCTCCGGAGTACGCGCCCATCCAAGAGCTGATGGCGGCGGTGGACGACTACATCCCCACCCCGGCACGGGCCAAGGACCTCCCCTTCCTCATGCCCATCGAGGACGTATTCGGCATCAAGGGCCGCGGCACCGTGGTGACGGGCCGGGTGGAGCGGGGCATGGTGAAGGTGGGCGAGGAGATCGAGATCGTGGGCTTCGGCGATACCCGCAAGACCGTGGTCACCGGGGTCGAGATGTTCCATAAGCTGCTGGACCAAGGCGAAGCCGGCGACAACGTGGGGTGTCTGCTGCGGAGCATCGACCGCGAAGGCGTGACCCGAGGCCAGGTGCTGGCCAAGCCGGCGAGCATTAAGCCCCACACCAAGTTTCACTCCGAGGTCTACGTACTGGCCAAGGAGGAGGGCGGACGCCACACCCCGTTCTTCAACGGCTACCGGCCGCAGTTCTATATCCGAACCACCGACGTGACCGGCTCCATCAACCTGCCCCAGGGCGTGGAGATGGTGATGCCGGGAGACAACATCCAGATGACCATCGAGCTGATCACCCCCGTCGCCATTGAGGAAGGCCTGCGCTTCGCCATCCGCGAGGGCGGCCGCACCGTGGGCGCCGGGGTTATCACTCAGGTCCTCGAGTAAAGTAGACCACCATGCCACGCCAGAAGATTCGCATCAAGCTCAAGGCGTACGATCACCGGCTCATCGATCAGTCGGCGGCGCAGATCGTCGATACTGCAGAACGGACCGGCGCCGCGGTGACCGGCCCTATCCCCCTGCCCACCCATATCAAGAAGTTCTGCGTCATCCGCGGGCCGCACGTGGACAAGGACTCCCGCGAACAATTCGAGATTCGGACTCATAAACGGCTTATCGATGTGTTAGACCCTACGTCACGCACGGTGGACGCGCTGATGCGCCTAAGCCTCCCGGCCGGCGTGGATATTGAGATTGCGCTGTAGATCATGAACGGACTTATCGGAAAAAAACTCGGCATGTCCCAGTACTTCGCCCCCGATGGCCGCATGCATGCGGTGACAGTGGTAGAGGCCGGGCCGTGCTTTGTCACCCAAGTCAAAACATCGGAAAAGGACGGCTACCGAGCCGTGCAGTTGGGCTATGGCGCCGCCAAGCGCCTGAGCGCAGCAGAGAAAGGTCACCTGAGCTTTGGCGGCCTGGGCCGGGACCGCACACGCCAGAACGCTAAGGGCACGCAGCGTAGCGCTTCCCCGCTCGGGCTGTTGGCTCATCTGCGGGAGTTCCCGTTACCCGAGAACGAAGCACCCAACGTCGGAGATTTGCTCAACGTGGACATCTTCTCCGAAGGTGGGTTGGTTGACGTGCAAGGGGTCTCCAAGGGCAAAGGCTTTGCCGGGGGCATTAAACGCTACCACTTCCATGGCGGCCCCAAAACTCACGGGCAATCCGACCGCCACCGTGCGCCGGGTTCCATCGGGGCCGGTACCACGCCGGGTCGCGTGTTGAAGGGGCTCAAGATGGCCGGTCACATGGGGCACCAGCTAACGACCGCCAAAAACCTGGAGATTTTAAAGGTGGAGCCGGAACGCAACCTGCTCTTTATCAAAGGTACCGTCCCCGGTCCTACCAACGGCCTGGTAGTCGTTCAGCAAGCTAAGGGCCACGGCAGGTAACGGCATGGACTATCAACTACTTAATCAGACCGGAGCGGCGCTCTCTCCCGTCGAACTCAGAAACGACGTGTTTGGCCTAGAGCCCCACGCTGCCGTGGTGCATCAGGCGTTGGTGCGTCAACTGGCGAACGCCAGACAGGGCACTCACAGCACCAAGACCCGCGGCGAAGTGCAGGGCAGCACTAAGAAGCTGTTCAGGCAGAAGGGTACCGGTCGCGCACGCCAGGGCGGCGCCCGAGCGCCGCACCGACGCGGCGGCGGCATCGTGTTCGGACCGCGCCCGCGCAGCTACCGACAACGCATGCCCAAGAAGATGCGGCGGCTGGCCATTCGCTCCGTGCTGTCGGCTAAGGTCAAGGACAGCGAACTGATTCTGCTGGATACGCTCGCCTACGACGCTCCCGGAACCAAGGCTTTTCTCGAAACGCTCAAAGCTATCGGCGTTGACGGCAGCGCGCTAGTGGTGACGGACATGCCCAACGCCAACGTCGTCCTCTCGGCCCGCAATATCGAGGGGATATTCACCCTACCCGCAGCACAGCTCAACGTTCGCGCCGTCTTATCTCACAAGTATTTGGTCATGACGCTGGAAGCGGCGCGGGTCGCGGAAGGGCTCTGGGGACTTCCTGACGTGCCCGTGGCGGTGGAGGGAGCGTAACTATGCATCCGCTAGAAGTGATTCGCCGACCCGTAGTCACGGAAAAGAGCACGTTGCTACAGGGTGAGAACAAGTATGTCTTTGAGGTGGCGCTTGCTGCCAACAAGGCGCAGATCAGAGCAGCAGTTGAGCTGGCTTTCAACGTCAAAGTGGTCTCGGTAAACGTCAGCATTGTGCCGGGGAAAATGCGCCGCATGGGCCGCTCCACCGGCCGCACACCGGAGTGGAAGAAAGCGATTGTAACACTGCGTGCCGGCGACAAGGTCGAATTCTTTGAGGGCGTCTAGTCCGTAACGGACAGGTTGAGGTAATTCGTGGCTATTCGAAGTTACAAGCCAACATCTCCCGGGCGGCGGGGCATGACGGTGGCCTCCTTCAAGGAGATCACCAAGAAGCGCCCCGAGCGATCACTGGTGGTTACCCTCACCAAATCGGCTGGCCGCAACGTACGGGGCAAGATCACCGTGCGGCATCATGGCGGCGGGCACAAGCGGCTGTGGCGGATTATCGACTTCAAGCGTGACAAGCATGGCGTGCCGGGAAAAGTGGCGGCCATTGAGTACGATCCCAACCGCTCATCTCGCATTGCGCTGATCCACTATGTGGACGGCGAGAAGCGCTATATCATAGCGCCGGACGGGCTGCTGGTGGGCGCCTCTATTATGGCGGGGCCGCAGGCGGAGGTACGCACGGGCAATGCGCTTGCGCTGCGTCAGATGCCCACAGGCACCATGGTCCACAACGTGGAAATGAAACCCGGCCGCGGCGGCCAGCTGGCGCGCAGCGCCGGTTCCGCCGTGCAGTTGATGGCGAAAGAGGGCTCAATGGCACTGCTGCGATTGCCCTCCGGCGAAATGCGGCTGGTGCCCAGCGAGTGTCAGGCTACGGTAGGGCAGGTAGGCAACACCGACCACGGCAACATCAAGCTGGGCAAAGCCGGGAACACCCGCCACTTAGGCCGGCGTCCACAAGTACGCGGCAGCGTAATGAACCCGCGCGACCATCCTCACGGCGGCGGTGAGGGCAAAGCGCCGGTGGGCATGCCAGGACCCAAGACGCCGTGGGGCAAACCGGCGCTGGGCTACCGAACGCGGAACAACAAGTCCACCGACAAATATATTGTGAAGCGCCGGGGCTAATCCTGGTCTATAAGGACGTAGCGTATGTCAAGGTCAACCAAGAAGGGACCATTTGTGGCCGACCACCTCATGAAGAAGGTGGAAGCGGTGCACCGCAGCGGTCAGAAGACGGTTATCCGCACCTGGGCACGGGCGTCCACCATCATGCCCATTATGGTGGGGATGACCATTGCGGTGCACGACGGCAAGCGCCACGTGCCGGTGTTCATCACCGAGAACATGGTGGGGCACAAGTTGGGCGAGTTTGCGTTGACGCGGCATTTCAGGGGCCATCGCGGAAGCGAGTCCACAACATCTCGTCGGTAGAAGGTTACAGAGGTTACGTATGCGGGTAGTAGCCAGGGCTCGGGGACTACGGCGTTCACCCACCAAGTTCCTTCCGATCATTGATGAAGTTCGCGGAAAGCGGGCGGTTGAAGCGTTGGACAATTTGCGCTTCATGCCCTCCCCCGCGGCCAAAGAAGTGGCGAAGGTAGTACGGTCTGCATTGGCCAATGCCGAGAACAATCACCAAATGTTCCCCGCAAACCTGAAGATTGTGGCTATTCACGCAGATCCGGGTCCTATGCTCAAGCGCTTTAAGCCGCGTTCAAGGGGGCGGGTGAGTCCCATCCTGCGGCGGACCTGCCATATCACCGTCGCAGTGGACGAGGAGGCATAATGGGCCAGAAAACTCACCCGATAGGGTTTCGTCTAGGGGTCATCAAAACCTGGCAGGGTAGGTGGTGCGCCCCAAAGATGGCGACCTACACAGCGCTATTGCACGAAGACCTAGATATCCGCACCACCATTTTGGGCCGCTATGCCGATGCGGGCGTTTCCAAAGTAGAGATAGAGCGGGGCGCCAATCAGGTAACCGCAACCATTCACACCGCCCGACCCGGCATTGTAATCGGCCGCGGCGGCCAAAAGGTCGACGAGCTGCGTCAGGAGTTGGAGAAGCGTACCGGTAAGCGCGTGCGGATAAACATCTCGGAGATCCGCACCCCGGACCTGGATGCCACGTTAGTGGCTCGGAATATCGCTGATCAGATTCAGCGCCGGGTGGCCTACCGCCGGGCTATCAAGCAATCCGCAACCCGCGTGCTTCAGCGTGGCGCCTTGGGGGTACGCGTCGCATGCGCCGGACGGCTGGGTGGCGCCGAAATGTCCCGCCGGGAGAAGGAACGGCACGGGCGTGTTCCACTGCACACGCTTCGAGCCAATATCGATTACGGTTTCGCAGAGGCCCGCACCACCTTGGGCCGCATCGGCGTGAAGGTGTGGATTTACAAGGGAGACATCCTTCCCGAACCCTCCGTCAGGCGGCAAGCGCCGGGTGGGGCAGCGTTAGACGTGGAAGCGAATCCCGAGCAAACCGGGAGTGGTGATGTTACAGCCGAGCAGAGTTAAGCACCGCAAGGTCCATCGCGGCCGGCGTGAGGGCGTGGCCCTGCGGGGCTCAAACCTCGCCTTTGGTGAGTACGGCCTCAAGTCGCTCGAAGCGGCGTGGATGACGTCGCGCCAGATCGAAGCGGCCCGCCGCGCCATCGTGCGGCACATCCGCCGCGGCGGCAAGATGTGGATCCGCGTGTTCCCGGACAAGCCGGTGACCTCGAAGCCCGCTGAGACTCGTATGGGTAGCGGCAAGGGCGCACCCGACCATTGGGTGGCCGTCATCAAACCCGGCCGTGTTATTTTCGAGATGTCTGGCATCCGGGAAGACCAGGCTAAA
Organism: Dehalococcoidia bacterium; assembly: GCA_965261835.1. Classification (GTDB taxonomy): domain Bacteria; phylum Chloroflexota; class Dehalococcoidia; order SHYD01; family SHYD01. The sequence goes on from OZ253478.1 coordinate 2,279,715, forward strand.
GAAGCCCTGCGGCTAGCTTCCCACAAGCTGCCCTTTGCCACCAGCTTCGTGGTGCGGGAGCAGGAGACTGGCGGGCAGGCCGCCGCCGCAAGCTAGGCATTGCCTGAGGACAAAACTATGAACCAAAAAGCTGAAGAGTTGCGAGCGTTGTCCGACACTGACCTCAAGGGAAATCTTGAGGCAACGCATCGTGAACTGTTCAACATCCGCCTTCGCTTGGCCACGCGGCAGATGGCGAACAACGCAGAGCTGACCAAGGTCAGACGCCAGATCGCACGTATCCACACCATCATGTGGGAGCGCGCTGCCGCCCAATAAACGGTTGCCATAGGATGACTGAGATGCGAGAAAACCGGAAGAACCTGGTTGGCAGGATAGCCAGCAATAAGATGGACAAGACGGTAGTGGTAGTAGTGGAGACGCGCAAGCCGCACCCACTTTATCACCGCATCATCCGCACGACCCGGCGCTTCCAAGCGCACGATGAGGAGAACACGTGCTTGGTCGGCGATATGGTTCGCATCGTTGAAGCGCGGCCATTCTCTAAGAATAAGCGGTGGCAGGTGGCAGAGGTGCTGATCAAGAGTCAGCTAGGGGATCTGCAACCCAAGGACATCGGCGCCCCTCCGACGAACTAACACAAGACGGTAGTAGCAATGATTCAGCAGTACACCGAGCTCAAGATAGCAGACAACTCCGGCGCTCGCCGCATCATGTGCATCAACGTGCTGGGGGGGACCAGGCGTCGCTATGCCCATGTGGGCGACGTGATCGTCGCTTCGGTAAAGCAGGCACAGCCCAATAGCAACGTGAAAAAGGGTGACGTGGTGAAAGCGGTGGTGGTCCGGGTGGCCAAACAATACCGTCGAGCCGACGGCTCCCTTATCCGCTTCGATGAAAACGCCGCGGTGCTCATTAACGACCAGAATGCGCCGCGCGGCACTCGCGTGTTTGGGCCCATTGCCCGAGAGCTGCGGGATAGAAATTTCATGCGCATTGTTTCCCTTGCGCCCGAGGTGCTGTGATGGCGGCAAAAGTCCGTAAGAACGACACGGTCCTCGTGCTGTCCGGGCGGGAACGCGGCAAGCGCGGCCGAGTGGAGCGGGTCATTCCCGACGCCGATCGCGTCATCGTGGAAGGCATCAACATCGTGAAGCGGCACTCCCGGCCCCGGGGCATGGCGCAGAGCGGCGGGATCATAGAGAAGGCAGCGCCCTTGCGCCTGTCCAAAGTAATGCTGGTCTGCAACAAGTGCGATAAGCCGGTGCGGCCGGGCTTCAAGTATCTGGAAGACGGCGGTAAGGTACGCTACTGCCGCCATTGTAACGAAGTTATCGATTAGGTTGTGCATTATGGCAACACCGCGGCTTAAAACGCGCTATCAGGACGAAATTGTCCCTGCGTTGATGCAGGACTTCCACTATTCCAACGTGATGCAAGTGCCGCGCCTGCAAAAGGTGGTGCTGAACATTGGCCTGGGCGAAGCGCTGCAAAACGCTCGGGCGCTGGAGGGCGCCGCGACCGATCTCACCGCCATCACCGGGCAGCATCCCGTGATCACCCGGGCCAAACGCTCCATTGCCCAGTTCCGGGTGCGGACCGGCATGGCCATTGGCATGATGGTCACCCTGCGCCAGCAGCGGATGTGGGACTTCATGGACCGCCTGATGAGCGCCTCGCTACCCCGCATTCGTGACTTCCGCGGCGTCTCGCCGGATGGCTTTGACGGCCGCGGCAACTACAATCTGGGATTGCGGGAGCAGATCATCTTTCCCGAAGTCGATTATGACAGAGTGGACCGCATCCGGGGGCTTCAGGTATCGGTGATTACCACCGCCCACACGGATGAAGAGGGGCGCCGTTTGCTGGAGCTCATGGGCATGCCCTTCGCCAAACCGGAGCTTAGCTAGCAGGAATTCGAGGGATCACCTTGGCAAAGACATCGAAGATCGTTAAATCACAACGCACCCCCAAGTTCGCAGTGCAGAAGCACAGCCGGTGCCGGCGATGTGGCAGGCCTCGTGCCTTCATCCGGCACTTTGCCCTCTGCCGGATTTGTTTCCGAGAGCTCGCGCTGGACGGGCAACTGCCTGGCGTGCGCAAATCGAGTTGGTAAGACGCGCGTAACTGCGCCGAGCACGGGTTCCAAAGGTAGGGCCACGGTATGAACATGACGGATCCAATTGCAGATATGCTTACGCGGCTGCGCAACGCATCGAGCGCGCGCCATGAGTTCGTAATGGTTCCGGCGTCCAAAGTGAAGCTGAGCATTGCCAAAATCCTCAAAGAGGAAGGTTTTGTGCGGGATTTCGAGCTGGTCAAGGACAACCCGCAGGGCAGCATCAAGATCAACCTTAATTACTACGCTCGCAAGTCCGCGTCGATCTCAGGCTTAAAACGCGTCAGTAAGCCCGGATTGCGGATTTATGTTAATCGACGAGAAATCCCGAGGGTTTATGGCGGGTTGGGCATTGCCATCCTGTCCACACCCAAAGGCATCATGACCGGGCAACAAGCCTGGCACAGTCATCTGGGTGGAGAGATCCTTTGCTACGTTTGGTAGCACAGGGAGGTATAGCTTGTCTCGGGTAGGAAAAAATCCAATTCCGCTTCCGTCCGGCGTTCAAGTGGACGTTCAGGGGAGCGCGGTCACCGTCACGGGACCAAGGGGTAGTTTAAACCGGACCATCCATGCGGACATTGCGCTTCACATGGACGGCGCAATGCTGCATGTTACACGCCCATCCGATCAAGACAGGCACCGGGCGCTGCACGGGCTCACCAGAACCCTAGTAGCCAACATGGTGGAAGGCGTTACCAACGGCTTCCGGAGAGAGTTGGAGATTATCGGCGTTGGCTATCGAGCGCAGATGGCGGGGGAGAATCTGAACCTGGCGCTAGGCTACTCACACCCCATTGAAGTGACGCCACCGCCAGGCATCACCTTCGAGATGGCTGGCAACAACCGCGTGGCCGTGATGGGGATCGATAAAGAGCAAGTGGGTCAGGTCGCAGCAAATCTCCGAGCATGGCGTAAACCGGAGCCGTACAAAGGCAAGGGCGTGCGCTATGTGGGTGAAGTGGTGCACCGCAAAGCCGGCAAGAGCGGCCGGACCGGCAAATAAGGGAGGCCGACGTTCATGGCACGGGTCAAAACACTCCGGGAATACCGTATCCGACGGCACCTACGGATCCGCCGTCGAATCGCAGGCACGTCAAGCCGGCCTCGGCTCTGCGTCTACCGCAGCGCCAACCATATCTACGCTCAGGTCATAGATGACATCAAGGGCCATACTATTGCCGCAGCCTCCACACTGGATCCCGGCCTAAAGGCACAGGCGCCAGGGAAGACCAAGGCCGCCCAAGCTGAGCTCGTGGGCACGCTGGTTGCAGAGCGGGCTAAGGCCGCAGGCGTGGCACAAGTGGTCTTTGACCGCGGCGGCTTTCTCTACCACGGACGAATCAAGACCCTCGCGGACGCGGCTCGAGCTGGCGGTCTGGTATTTTAGCGCGCAATAGGTGATGCAATGACCACAAGAGCAATCCCAGACGCCATAGACACCCGAGACCTGAACCTCACAGACCGTGTGGTTCGGATCAACCGCGTCGCCAAGGTAGTCAAGGGCGGGCGCCGTTTTAGCTTCACTGCCCTCGTAGTTGTGGGCGACGGCGAAGGCCACGTGGGCGTGGGTCTGGGCAAAGCCAACGAGGTACCGGAGGCCATTCGCAAAGGCGGTCAGATAGCCCGCAAAAGCCTGGTTAAGATACCGCTGAGCGGCACAACCATCCCCCACGGCGTGGTAACCAAGTTTGGTGCTGCCCAAGTGATGCTCAAACCTGCCTCACAAGGTACGGGCGTCATTGCCGGTGGAGGCATTCGCGCGGTGGTTGAGGCCGCTGGCATCCATGACATCCTTACGAAATCACTGGGCAGCTCAAACCCCATCAACGTGGTGGCAGCCACCATGCAGGGTCTGCAGCAGCTACGAGACCCTCAGATGGAACGGCAGCGGCGCCTGCGCTTGGCCGGCCGCCTTACCGCCGATACGACTGCCGACACGAAGGAAGCATAACATGGCGAACCTGCGCATCACCTGGAAAAAGAGCGCTATAGGCAACAAAGAGGACCAGAAGCAGACCATCCGCGCCCTTGGCCTGCGACGGTTGCACCACTCCGTAGAGCAGCCGGATACATTGTCCATCCGCGGCATGGTCCATAAAGTACGCCACCTGGTAGAAGTCCAGGAGGTCCAATAATGCGAGAACATCAGCTTCAGCCGCCTGCGGGCTCAAAAAAGGACCGCAAGCGCGTGGGCCGCGGCGACGGCAGCGGGTCTGGCACCACCTCCGGCAAGGGCACCAAAGGTCAGAAGGCCCGGGCCGGTGGCGGTGTTCGTCCCGGTTTTGAGGGCGGTCAGCTGCCAATCATTAAACGTCTCCCCTTCACCCGCGGGTTCACCAATATCTTCAAGATCTACTACGCGGTGGTAAACGTGGGGACGCTGGACAGCTTTGCCGACAACGCCGAAGTGACGCCCGAAGCGTTGGCCGCGGCCGGCCTCATCCCCTCTGCTAGGCGGCCAGTCAAGATCCTGGGCAATGGCCAACTCAGCAAGCCGCTGGTAGTGCGCATTGCCAAATGTTCCGCCAGCGCCCGTTCCAAGATCGAAGCGGCGGGCGGCCGTATCGAGGAACCGATCCGTGCTTGAAGCCCTAATTAACGCCTGGCATCTGCCGGACTTGCGCCGGAAGATGCTCTATACCCTGGCGATGCTGGTGATATTTAGGTTCGTGGCGCACGTGCCGGTGCCGGGTGTTGACCTCGCAAGCCTCAGCCGGCTGTTCCAAACCAATCAGCTGCTAGGCTTGCTGGACATGTTCAGCGGCGGGGCCATGCGCAACCTTAGCGTGGCCGCTATGGGGGTCTACCCCTACATTACCGCGTCGATCATCATGCAACTAATGGTGCCGGTGGTCCCCGCTTTGGAGGCGCTCTCAAAAGAGGGGGAAGTCGGCCGGCATAAGATTAATCAGTACACCCACTGGTTAACAGTACCCCTTGCGGCGCTCCAGGCCTTTGGCCAGCTGCTGCTCTTCCAGAGCCAGGGCGTGCTGAGCAACGTCGGGCTCGATGGCCCACGTCTCCTGCCAACGTTAGCCATGGTGTTTACCATGACCGCAGGCACCATCTTCCTAGTGTGGATTGGCGAATTGATCACCGAGAACGGCATTGGCAACGGCATCTCGGTCATCATCTTTGGCGGCATAGTGGCATCATTACCGCAGCTGGTATTTCAGGGCTACGTGGGCGTCACCGGCGGCAATTTTATGGGCATCTTCGTATTTGTCATCTTAGGCTTGTTCCTGGTGGGCGCCATCGTGTTTTTCCAGGAAGCGCAGCGGCGCATTCCCGTGCAGTACACCCGTAGCCTTTTCCGAGGCGGCAGGATGTACCGCCAGGGCGGCGCCAGCCACATTCCCCTGCGGGTCAACTCCGCCGGGATGATCCCGCTTATCTTTGCCGCTTCGATCATGATTTTCCCCGGCACCATTGCAAGCTATTTCACGGTATCGGATGTCGCATGGGTGGCCAACGTGGCGCAGATCATCAACACCGTTTTCAATGCCACCAGTCCGGTGTATTGGATAATGTATGGCCTGTTGGTGGTGGCGTTCGCCTTCTTCTACACCATGGTTATCTTCCAGCAGCAGAACCTCGCGGAAAATCTGCAGAAGAACGGCGGATTTGTGCCAGGGATACGGCCGGGGCGCCCCACCGCGGAGTATTTTAATGCCGTGCTCATACGCATCACCTGGGCAGGCGCTATTTTCCTTGGCATGATTGCGGTCATGCCCTTCTTGGCGCAGGTCATTACAGGCGTCCAGGCGTTGCAGCTCAGCAGCACCGGACTGCTCATTGTAGTTGGGGTGGTGTTAGATACCATGCGCCAGCTTGAGTCTCAACTCATGATGCGTAACTACGAAGGTTTTATTCGATAGAGGAGGCGATACCCTGTACGTCATTCTTTTGGGCGCACCGGGCGCGGGCAAGGGCACACAGGCGGCGTTGGTTAGCCAAACGCTCGGCGTAGTGCACATCGCATCTGGCGATTTGTTCCGCGAGGTGAGGCAGAGCGATACCGAGGTAGGCCGTTTGGTGAAGTCTTATTATGATAAGGGCGAACTGGTTCCGGACGACGTGACTATTCGCATGATCTTGGATCGCTTGAGTCAGCCGGACTGTGCCAAGGGCGTCTTGCTGGATGGCTTCCCACGCACTATCCAACAGGCCGAAGCCTTAGACAAAGCGCTGGAGGGTGAAGGGAAGCGTGTCGATACCGTGGTCTCCATCGGGGTGTCCACGCCGGAGTTGCTGCGCCGCTTAAGCGGACGCTGGCTGTGCCCGCAATGCGGGGCCTCGTATCACGCCGTCAGCGCACCGTCGAAGCAGGCGGGCACGTGCGACCGCTGTGGCGCAGCACTATACCAGCGACCGGATGATAGCGAAGCGACCGCAAAGAACCGGCTGGAGGTCTATAACAATCAGACGACACCGTTGATCGACTACTACAGCCGCAAGGGTATCTTACAAGAGGTGAACGGTGAGCAGACGGTAGAGGCAGTGGAGCAAGCGCTGCTAGCGGTGCTTCAGTAGGACATAGGAAACGAGCTTATGGTAACCGTTGGACAAGGGCAGGGGGTGATCCTTAAATCATCCCAGGAAATCGACCTGATGCGCACGGCAGGGAAAATCCTAGCCGAGGTTTTGTTGCGCCTGCGGGAAGAAGTTCGCCCCGGCGTCACCACAGCAGACTTAGACGCTGTGGCTGCCAAGGAGATGAAGCGCCACCACGTTGAACCCTCGTTTCTGGGATACCACGGGTACCCCGCGCGCCTCTGCGCCTCGGTCAACGATGAGATTGTCCACGGCATTCCCGGACCCAAAGTTCTCAACGAGGGCGATATCATTGGCCTCGACTGTGGCGTTATCTACAAGGGTTTTCAGGCCGACTCCGCAGTAACCGTCCCGGTGGGGCAGATTACCGACGATACCCAGCGCCTCATTGACGTTACCCGTACATCGCTCGAGGCTGGCATTGCCGCCGCCCGGAATGGCGCCCGTATTGGGGATATTTCTGCAGCGATTCAAGCGGTCATCGAAGCCGCGGAGTTCGCAATAGTGCGGGAGTACGTAGGCCACGGCATCGGCCGCAAGCTCCACGAGGAACCACAGGTGCCCAACTTTGGCGTGGCCGGCCGCGGACTGCTGCTCCGTAAGGGAATGGCGCTGGCGCTGGAACCAATGGTGAACGCCGGCACCTGGCAGACGCGGGTGGCGCCAGACCACTGGACGGTGCTAACCGCCGATGGGGAACTTTCCGCCCACTTTGAGCACACGATATCGATAACTGACGACGAGCCGGAGGTCATGACGAAGCTGTAGGGCCGCACGGGTCTTATCTTCATTTGAGGTGATATGCCGAAAAAAGAATCAATCGAAGTTGAGGGGGCGGTTGTAGAGCCTTTGCCCAATGCCATGTTCCGGGTGGAACTCGCTAACGGGCATCGGGTCTTGGCCCACGTGTCCGGCAAAATACGTCTGCACTTCATCCGTATCTTGCCGGGAGATAAAGTGCTGGTAGAGCTGTCACCTTACGATCTGACTCGTGGCCGTATCACGTACCGGTTCAAATAACGGCAGGAATCAAGGAATCATCGCTATGAAAGTTTCAACATCTGTCAAAGTTCGTTGTGAAAAGTGCAAGGTCATCCGCCGCCATGGTGTGGTGATGATCATCTGCCAAAACCCGAAGCACAAGCAGCGGCAGGGCTAGCCCCCAAGCAGGCGAGAAGGAGAGAAGCATGGCGCGCATTGCCGGAGTGGACATCCCCAACCATAAGAAAGTAGATGTCTCGTTGCGCTCTATCTATGGCATCGGGTCATCCCATGCGCTGGGCATTTGCAAAACCACCGGGATCAGTGAAGACACCAAGGTGAGGGACCTGACCGAGGAGGAGCTCAGCAAGCTCCGGGAAGTGATCGACAAGAACTATATTGTGGAAGGCGACCTCCGGCGCGAGGTAAACGGCAACATCCGCCGTTTGGTGGAGATTGGATGCTACCGCGGCATCCGCCACCGCCGAGGACTCCCGGTACACGGCCAGCGCACTCGCACCAACGCCCGCACTAAACGCGGCGCCCGCAAGACTGTGGCCGGACGCCGCCGCGCCAGCGCTAAGAAATAACGAGGAGCCAGCATGGCAGAACGTCGTAGGCAACCCCGACGCCGAGAACGTAAGTCCGTCCCGATGGGCCGGGCGTACATCCAGTCCACTTTCAATAACACGGTTATCACCCTGACCGACCCCAACGGCAACGCGCTTTCCTGGTCCAGCGCCGGCTCATCGGGCTTCAAGGGCTCCCGCAAGAGCACGCCGTACGCAGCGCAGATGGCCGCGGAAACCGCAGTACGGCGCGGCATGGAACATGGTCTGCGCCAGGTGGACGTGTTCGTGCGGGGCACCGGCAGCGGCCGGGAGGCTGCCATACGCTCGCTCCAAGCTGCCGGTCTCGTCATCACCAGCATCAAAGACGTCACCCCCATCCCGCACAACGGGTGCCGGCCGCGCAAGCGCCGCAGGGTGTAGGGTGTAAGGAAGTAGGACTATGGCTCGATATACCGACGCAGTCTGCCGGCTTTGCCGCCGCCAAGGCGAGAAACTCTTTCTCAAGGGAGAGCGCTGTTTCTCGCCCAAATGCGCTATCGAATCTCGCAATGCGCCGCCAGGACAGCACGGCCAAGCGCGTCGCCGCAAGATGTCCGAGCATGGGCTGCAACTCAAAGAGAAGCAGCGCGCGCGGGTCATCTACGGCGTGCTGGAGCGGCAGTTTCGCCGCTATTACGAGGCCGCCAAGCGGCGACCCGGCGTGACTGGCGAAAATCTACTCCAGGAATTGGAGCTGCGGCTGGACAACGTGATCTTCCGAATGGGGCTGGCCGACTCCCGTAATCAGGCACGGCAAATCGTGCTGCACGGGCACATTGCCCTGAACGGACGCAAGACCAACATCCCCTCCGCTCAGTTGAAACCGGGCGACTCGGTGACCTGGAATCCGAAGCGCACTGACAGCGAACTGTACAAGATTGTCAAGGGAAGCATAGAGAGCAAGTCCATCCCAGAATGGTTGACAGTGGACGTAAGCGGATTAAGCGGACGGGTGGTTGCTATTCCCTCTCGGGAGCAGATGGAAGCCAAGATCAACGAACAAGCCATCGTCGAGTTCTACTCCCGCTAACGTGTCCACAGGAGCTCGTGTAACCCCGAGGCACCGAGGAGGCTACTTTTGTCACAGTTGGTGACGCCTGAAATTACTATTAGTGAACTGACCAACGAGTACGGCCGGTTTGTAGTGGAGCCGTTGGAGAGCGGTTATGGCACTACTTTAGGCACGGCGCTGCGGCGCGTTTTGCTGAGCTCACTACCTGGCGCGGCGGTTACCTGGGTCCAGATAGAGGGTGTGCAGCATGAGTTCTCCACTATTCCCAACGTGCGGGAAGACACCATTGAGTTCCTCCTGAACATCAAGGAATTGCGGTTGCGCGCGCTCTCAGACCGGCCCGGCCGGCTCTTCCTGGATGCCTCGGGATCTGGTGAAGTCACCGCCGCAGACATCAAACCCTCATCAGACTACGAGATAGTGAACCCGCAATTGCATCTGGCAACGCTCGATTCGGATGCAGCCAAACTATCCGTAGAGTTCAACGCTGAACCAGGGAAGGGATACGTCCAGGCTGGCATCCGCGATGGGCTCCCAATCGGCGTGTTACCTTTGGATGCGATATTCACACCGGTACACCGCGTGAATTACCATGTAGAGGCCGCACGAGTCGGCCAAGCCATCAGCTATGACCGTCTCGTACTGGACGTGTGGACCGACGGAACCATCACGCCGGACAGCGCCATCAATAGCAGCGCACAGATCCTCATCGAGCAGTTCACCTATTTCGCGCATATCGGCCAGGAGCTGCCTCCTGCCCTTACGGCAGGCACCCCACTAGTGCCCAGTGGCGGCCGCTTCGAGACGCCTATCGAAGAGCTGCAGCTCAGCGTGCGGGCATACAACGCGCTGAAGCGCCACAATGTCACCAAGGTCGGCGAACTGGTGGCCCTCACCGATGCTGAACTCATGAATATACGGAACTTTGGTGACAAGTCTATGACCGAGCTTAAAGTGAAGCTCCTAGAACTAGGTTTTGAGGAATCGGAACCAGAGGACGCTGCTGAAGAAGCAGGCGCCTAAGCTAAAGTACCACCCGGCGGTAACGCAATGCGACATGGAATAGACGGACGAAAACTTAATCGGCACACTGGGGAACGGATGGCCCTCTACAAAGGGCTGGTTGGCGACTTGATCCGCCATGAGAAGATCCGAACCACCGAGGCCAAAGCCAAAGAAACCAGGGGCATGGCAGAACGCATTATCACCTTGGGCAAGCGGGGCGATCTCTCGGCTCGCCGTCGGGCCTTGGCCTTCATCACGGACTCTGCCCTCGTCGACAAGGTCTTCCACGTGCTGGCTCCCCGTTACACGGAGCGACCAGGCGGGTATACCCGCATCACTAAGATCGGCGTGCGGAAAGGCGACGCCGCACCGCTGGTGCAGTTGGAGTTCGTCGAGTAGCGGATGGCGATGCCGCAGAAGCTGGCGCTGCTCATCGAGTACGACGGACGCGCCTATCACGGCTTCCAACGGCAGGCCAACGCAGTATCGGTACAGGGTGCGCTGGAAACAGCGCTTAAAACCATCAACAGGGAGGATACCAGACTCAAAGGGGCAAGCAGAACGGACACCGGCGTTCACGCGCTGGGGCAGGTAGTCACCTTCACTACGGCGCTAGAGCACTCCGCTCAGACCTACGTGGCGGCCCTGAACCACTATCTGCCGGCGGACATTGCCGTTCTCGATGCGTGTGTGGTCCATTGCGACTTTGACGCTCGCCGTCACGCTCGCAGTCGCAGCTACCGCTACGTGGTGCTGAACCGCTCGCAGCGCTCTCCGCTCGCAATTGGCCGGGCCCACTGGGTGCGGCATTCCTTGGACATCGATGCGATGCAGGACGCGGCGGGGCAGTTGATCGGGCAGCATGACCTAGCAAGCTTCAGCGGCCCATTGAGTACTCAGAAAATAACCGTACGGCGAATAACCCGAGCGGAGGTCACAGGAGCAGCACCTTTCGTGTTCTTTGATATCGAAGCAGAGGCGTTTCTCCCCCAGCAGGTGCGTAGAACAATGGGCACGCTCCTCGCGATTGGCAGCGGCGAGCTGGGGGCGGAAACCGTGACTTGCCTGTTGGAATCGCCAAGGCTGGGGGCAGCGGCGGTCACTGCACCGCCAGACGGGTTATATTTGACCAAGATAACGTATCCGGAAGGAGCGCTCTCCTTCTCTACTGGGTCCGGGCAGGCGTCCCGGGCGGTACCCGCAACAATAGCCGCACTGGCAAGGGACTAGACAATGAACATACCGAAGACGTACAGCACAAAACCAAAAGACCTCAAGATGACGTGGCACGTCATTGATGCGGAAGGCCAGGTCCTCGGCCGGTTAGCATCTCAGATTGCCCAATTGCTCAAAGGCAAACTCAATCCGCTGTATGTTCCACACCTGAATACCGGTGACGCCGTTATTGTGGTCAATGCAGAGAAAATCCGCGTGACCGGCAACAACAAGCTGATCCAAAAGCGCTACTACCGGCACTCCGGCTATCCAGGCGGCTTCCGCAGCCTGACTATGGAGCAGCAGATGGATAAGCGCCCTGGTCGAGTCATTGAACACGCCATAAAGGGCATGTTGCCCCATAACCCATTGGGCCGGTCCATGCTGCGCCGCCTGCACGTCTACGTGGGGCCGGCGCATCCCCATGAAGCCCAGATCAAAGGCCAGGACCGCGCCGCAGCCAAGGCGTAGGCCATAGAGGAGGAGAGAGAGCGTGACAAGCAGCCACTATTACTACGGTCTAGGCCGTCGCAAGAGCGCCATTGCCCAGGTCCGTATTTACCCCAACGGCAACGGCGCGATTGTGGTCAACGGTAAGCCTATGGAGGAGTATCTCACCCGGCCTACCGCTGCCCACGCGGTGGTGGAGCCATTCATTGCCACCGAGACCATGGGCAAGTTCAACGTCACCATCAAGGTGTCCGGCGGTGGCCTGAGCGGTTGGGCGGGCGCCATCCAGCTAGGCGTGGCCCGGGCCCTCCTCGTCTCCGACGAAAACCTCCGTAGCCCGTTGCGCCGTGCCGGCTTCCTAACCCGTGACCCGCGGGTGAAGGAGCGCAAGAAGTACGGCCTCAAACGTGCGCGCAAGGCCCCGCAGTACACCAAGCGGTAAACCGCACTGCTCAGCAGCAAAACCGCCCGTCCAATATATGGACGGGCGGTACTGTTTGCGGTAGAAGAAACGGTGGCGGCAAGAAAGCGCCCCCGGCAAGGCGCCTAGAGCAGCGCTCGAGGGCCTAGAGCGCGCTTGGTTGGCATGCGCCTCCTTGCTATACTCACCAACCGGCTGCTCCCGCTAGGGCAGACCGGCCCGAGCTCGGTATAACACCATACTGGTCCGCCGCTCACCGCCCGTAGCGGTCATCCAAGCGCACTATATCGTCCAGCTGCGGCGTGGAGACCTCAAAGAAGTTGCAGTCCGTAACCGCTTCCAAACGGTGCACGGCCCCCGGAGGGACATGGAGGCTGGTTCCCGGCTGCAGTGGCTGTTGCTGAATGGCACCGCTCGCGTCCCGGTAGTGGAGCACCGCCTCGCCGTCGTTGAGGTAAATGGTCTCTTCTTTGACATTGTGGTACTGCAGGCTCAGGGCAAAGCCTGCCCGCACGTGCAATAGCTTGCCCATATACTGGCTTGTCCTTGCCAGTAGAAGCTCGTAGCCCCAGGGTTTATCGATCCGCTGGATGTCGAAAGGGTAGATTGCGCTCATAATCGTACCGGTTATCTAGACGCCCGCCATGGCGCGGCCAGCGGCCAGCATGTGCTCGACCTCCTCTTTGCTCGAGGTCTCAGCATAGATGCGGAGCAACGGCTCTGTACCGGAAAAGCGCACGAGGAGCCAGCTCCCGTCCTCCAGGGTGAAACGCACGCCGTTGAGCGGCGTCCCGTTCTCGCCGCCAAAACGCTCCTGCTGGGCAACGCGTGCACCATTCAATTCCTGCCGCCCCTCCCCAACTCGTCCGATGATACGGTCTCGCTCCTCTTGAGGATAGTGGCAGTCCACCCGGTCATAGTAGTGCGGTCCCACCAGGCTGTAGAGATGCTCAATAAGCTGCGATGGCGTCCGCCCGGTAGCAACCATCAGGTCGAGGAAATAGAGACCGGCCAGAATGCCGTCCCGCTCCGGGATGTGGCCGCGGAAGCCGTAACCGCCGCTCTCCTCACCCCCCATCAGTGCGTCCTGCTCGATCATTTGCGGCCCCACATACTTGAACCCTACATCCGTCTCCGTTACCGGCACATTGTAGCGTTCCCCCAACCGATAGATCATGCTGGTGGTGGTGATGGTCTTAATCAGCGGGCCGCGCAACTTCCGCACTTCCAATAGATACAACGCCAGCAGAGCATAGACCTGCAGTTGGGTCACGAAGTTCCCGTGCTCGTCCACTACACCCAGGCGGTCTGCATCGCCGTCCGTGGCCAGACCCACCTGCGCGCCCTGCTGCACCCGCCGCTGGAGCTTCCGGAGGTTTTGGGTGATGGGCTCCGGCTGTTGCATACCGGGGAAGGCCGGATTACGCACCCGGTTGAGCTCCGTGAGCTTGGTGCGTCCTCCTGACAGCAGACGCCGGGTGTAGCCGATGCCCGCGCCGTACATGGAGTCCACTACCACGTGCAGACCGGCATCCTGCAAGCCGGCTATCCGCTCCTCGGTGAGCAGCCCACGCACCGTAGCCAAGTAGGGGCCGTCCGGATTAATCAGCTCCACCATTCCCCTGCGCTTGGCCTCATCCAGCGGCATGCGCTTTACGGCACCCGGCGCGAGCGTTCCAATCAGCCCCTCAATCTGGTCCACCACTTCCTGAGCAGCGCTGCTGGAACGCTCGTCCTTGATCTTGAAGCCGTTATACGTACCGGGGTTATGGCTGGCAGTGATGACCACACCAGCGTTTGCCTGCAAATCACGTATCGCGTGGCTGGCCACGGGTGTAGGGCAGGCTTTGCTGCTCAGGAACACCCGAATGCCGTTGGCCGCGGCCACCTCCGCGGTCGCGGCAGCGAAGTGCTCGGAGCCAAAACGGGTATCGTAGCCGATGACTAGGCCCCGGTCCGTATTATCCGTATCGTGCAGGTAGCGGCAGAGGGCCTGCGCACACAACCGCACGTTGTCAAAAGTGTAGTCTTCAGCAATGATTGCCCGCCAGCCGTCGGTGCCGAACTTGATCGGTGTAGTCATGCGGTTTCTCCAGACGGGCTAAACCCGTCCACGCCAGTAATCGAGCAGGTCGCTCAGCGTCTGCGCAAAAGGAATCTTCGGGGCCCACCCGGTCGCGGTCTTGAACTTGGTGATATCCGCTTGCAGCAAGGTCACGTCGGAAGGACGCAGGCGGGCCGGATCCACTTCCACCGTAATCTCGGCGGAGGACAGCGCCAGCATAGCGTCCTGCATCTCCCCGATGGAGTAGGAGACGCCGCTGCCGATGTTATACACATCGCCGGGCGTGCCCAGCTCCAACGCCAGCCAGTAGCCCCGCGCCATATCCCGCACGTCGGTCCAGTCCCGCCGGCTGGACATGTCGCCCACGTAGACCACTGGTGGCCGCAGCCCCTTCTCGATCTCGGCGATCTGCTGGGCACGGCTAGAGGTCACGAACATGTGGCCCCGCCGAGGGCCGGTGTGGTTGAAGCCCCTAGTGACCACCGTCTTCAGCCCAAAGCTGTGAAAATACTGGTACGCCAGGTTTTCCTGAGCCACCTTGCTCACGCCGTAGGGGCTGAGCGGCCGTAAGGGATTGGTCTCCTTGATAGGAAGCTCAGAGGGCTGCACAAAGCCATATTCCTCCGAGGAGCCGGCAATATGCACCTGCGCGTCCAACTCCGCCCGACGCACCGCCTCGAAGATGTGCACTTGGCCCAGGATATTGGTCTGGAGAGTGGACACCGGCGCATTCTGCGAGCCGGGCACATAACTCTGCGCCGCGAGATGGAAGACGCGGTCCGGGCGGAGGCCGCCGATTACTCGATCCATAGAGTACGCATCGAGTATGTCGCCCTCCAGCAGGTTCAGCGCGCCGGGCTTGGCGCGCTCCGAGATGATCTTCGCCATCTGCGATGCGCTGGTAATGGTGGCGTTCTCAGCCAGGATATTCAGGCTCCCCTTATCCCTTAGGTCTTGCAGGTTGTCCATTCGGCTGCGGGGGCGGTAGAGCCCGTAGACCTCAACCCCCGGAACGGTGAGCAGATATTCCGCCAAATGGCTGCCAACGAAGCCCGTGGCGCCGGTAATCAGGACCCGCACTAAAGATGCTCCTTTATCTCATTACCTGCTTCAATCAGGTCTTTTGCCGTGTCTACTCCTCGCCAGTAACACCTACTCTGAAAACCGAACAGCCGCCCCTGACGCGCTAGTTCGGGGAAGGTGGAGGTCTCATGATCGCCCAGGTCTGGGAACAAAGGGAACACCTCGGAGGACAGCACGTACACGCCAGCGTTCAGCCAGTGGGGCAACAACGGCTTTTCCTCAAACCCCGTGACACCCTGTTCGGCATTCAGCGTCGCGATGCCGTAGGGACTGCGGAGTTGGGTGAGCATCATCGTTACCGCCGCGCCCTTCTCCCGATGAAAGTCAATGACCGGCGCTAACGGCTGCGTGTTCAGGTTGTCCCCGTTCAGCGCAATCACATACGGTTCGGTGGCGGGCACGTGCTTGAAGCCCTGTTTGAAGGCGCCGCCTCTCCCCAGCGGCGACTCCTCCACGTAGTACTGGATGTGGAGGCCCATCTCCCTCCCGTCCTCAAAGTGGCTCATGATGGCATCGGCCTTGTAGCCGCAGAGCAGTACCACATGGCTCACTCCGTTGGACCGCAGCCACTCCAGGCCGTACTCCAACAAGGGCTTGCCGTTCACCGGCACCATAGGTTTGGGACGGTCTTCAGTGTAAGGACGGAGCCGCTGCCCCTCGCCGCCCGCCACAATCAGCGCATACATCCTAGGGCAACCTTTCCGCATTCAGCTCGGGTGGGCATCTGCCCTCACCTGTGCGCGCCAGTATTCTAGCACCTCCGCCAGCGTCTGTTGTAGCGGGATCGACGGCTGCCACCCCAAGGCCGCGCGCGCTTTGCGGTTGTCACCGTAGACGAACGGCACGTCACCCGGACGGTAGCGAGTTAGATCCTGCTCCACCTTGATGTCCACAGTGCTCTGCGACCGGAAGAAGTCCAGCAACCCTTGGACGGCGGTTGGGGCGCCTGAACACAGGTTGTACACCTCTCCAGCCACTCCGATAGTCAGCGCCAGGTAATACCCCCGCACGATATCCCGCACGTCGCTGAAGTCCCGCTGGGCAGCAAGGTTGCCCACCTGCATCACTGGTGGCCGCAAACCGGCCTCCGCTTCCGCCACCTGCCGCGCAAAGGCGGAGGCCACAAATGCATCACTTTGCCCTGGCCCCAGGTGGTTGAAGGGCCGGACGCGGACTACCGGCAAGCCGTGGCTTAAGTAATATTGCTGGCCCATGAGATCCTGCGCTGCCTTACTCACCGCATAAGGATTGTTCGGCCGTAAGGGGCAGGTTTCCGCAATGGGCAGATCGGCAGCGGCAGCGGGTGCGCCGTACACTTCGTTAGAGCTGACCACCAGCACCCGGGGCGGATGCACCATCGCCCGCACGCCTTCCAGCAGGTTGAGCTGCCCCAGCACGTTGGTCCGATACGTCTCCTCAGGGTCGGCCCACGCCTGTGTCGGAGACGCCTGGGCGGCCAGATGGAACACTAAGTCCGGTTGTTCACTCAGGAGGAGCTGCGCCACTGCGGGCTTATCCAACACGTCCGCAGCGTGGAGGCGAGCTTCCGGCAGCGCCCTCCGATTGGGCTGAGGGTCATTGGGCCGCACCATGCCCGCTACTGCAACGCCTTCCGTCGCAAGATAGCGGGCTAAGTGCTGGCCCGCGAAACCGCCGATTCCGGTGATAAGCGCTCTCAGGTGCCGCTCCGCAGTGGACTATGTGGCTGGCTGGTGTCCCCGGTCAACCAAGGCCAATACCCGCTTCGGCCCGTAACGCCGCCGCCTTGTCGGTCCGCTCCCACGGCGCATCTAGGTCATCCCGGCCAAAGTGGCCGTATGCAGCCGTCTTCTGATAAATCGGACGCCGAAGGTTCAGGTGCTGAATGATGGCGGCGGGACGGAGGTCGAAATGCTTGTTGATGAGATGGCGGAGGGTTTCTTCGTCTACTTTCCCAGTGCCAAAGGTCTCAAGCGAAATCGAGATGGGCCGAGCCACGCCAATCGCGTAGGAGAGCTGAAGCTCCACCCGATCCGCCAGACCGGCTGCAACAACGTTCTTGGCCACGTAGCGAGCGGCGTACGCCCCCGACCGGTCAACCTTTGTGGGGTCCTTGCCGGAGAAGGCGCCGCCGCCGTGACGAGCGATGCCGCCATAAGTATCCACAATAATCTTGCGGCCAGTGAGGCCAGCGTCCCCCATGGGGCCGCCCACCACAAAGCGACCGGTGGCATTGATGAAGAAACGCGTCCGGTCATCTATGAGCGCGGGGGGAATGACGTGCTTGATGACAAGCTGGCTGATGTCCTCCGTTAGGCGGTCGTTACTCACCACCTCGTCATGCTGTGCGGCGATGACAACCGTGTCCACCCGCGTGGGCTTACCGAACTGGTACTCCACCGTCACCTGCGATTTGCCGTCCGGGCGCAGATATGCGAGAGTGCCATCCTTGCGGACTTCCGACAAGCGCCGGCACAGCTTGTGCGCCAGACTGATGGATAGCGGCATCATCTCCTCGGTCTCATCACAGGCAAAGCCCACCATCATCCCCTGATCGCCCGCGCCCAGCCGCTCCATCTCGTCATGGCTAAGACCGGCCGCTCTCGCCTCAAAGGAATCATCAACGCCCATGGCGATGTCACCGGACTGCTCCTTAAGGGCCACGATGATGCCGCAAGTGTCGCAATCAAAGCCGTACTTCGCGCGGGTATAGCCAATCTCCCGCACTGCCTCTCGCACCGTCTTGGGAATGTCTACCGAACTGTTGGTGGACACCTCACCCATCACCGCGATGAGGCCGGTAGTAGTGGCGGTCTCACAGGCTACTCGGCTGTACGGGTCCTGCGCAATGAGCGCGTCCAGAATTGCGTCCGATATCTGGTCACACATCTTATCCGGATGGCCCTCGGTCACCGACTCAGAGGTCAGCAACAGCGAGGGCGAGGTCATAAAACTAGTACTCACACAATGCTCCTTTTTCTTAGCCTTAGCTTGCCGCGGGCTATGTCCCGCTCTCCCAGCTTTCCAAGTATTGCTTCTGTTCGGGGGTTAAGACATCGATGTTGATACCCATACTGGCGAGCTTCAGACGGCCGACCTCCCGGTCAAGCTCCCTCGGCAGCGTGTATACTCCCGGCGTGAGCTGCGAGGCATGCTGGATGAGATACTCGGCAGCTAAGGCCTGGTCGGCAAAGCTCATGTCCATTACGCTGGCCGGATGGCCCTCCGCCGCGGCCAGGTTGATGAGGCGGCCTTCGCCCAGCACATGGAGGCGCTTGCCGCTGGGCATCGTGAACTCTTCTACAAAGGGGCGCACCTCCCGGCGTGCGGTGGCATCCTGTGCCAACGCATCAAGGTTAATCTCCACGTTAAAGTGCCCACTGTTCGCCAAAATTGCCCCGTCCCGCATCTGCGGGAAGTGGTGGCGATCCAGGACGTTCACACAGCCGGTCACAGTAATAAACAGGTCAGCTACGGCTACGGCCTCGACCAAGGGCATCACTTGAAAGCCCTCCATGGCCGCTTCCAGGGCCACAATAGGATCCACCTCCACCACAATAACCTGGGCGCCCATGCCCCTGGCCCGGGCAGCAATCCCCCGGCCGCACCAGCCGTATCCGCAGACCACCACGCGCTTACCGGCCCACAAGACGTTAGTGGCCCGGGTGATCCCGTCCAGCGTGCTCTGTCCGGTGCCAAAGCGGTTATCGAAAAGGTGCTTGGTGTCGGCGTCGTTAACGGCAATGATCGGGTAGCGCAGCGCGCCGGCGGCGGCCATGCTGCGGAGGCGGATGATACCGGTGGTGGTTTCTTCGCTCCCGCCGATGAGGTTGGCGAGTTGCTCGGTCCGGCTGCGGTGGAGCGTGGCCACCAGGTCTGCGCCGTCATCCATGGTGATGCGGGGAGCCTGGTCCAGGGTGCTGTTGATGTGCCGGTAGTACGTGTCGTTGTCCTCCCCCTTGATGGCATAGGTGGAGATTCCGTGGAGCGTCACCAGCGCCGCCGCCACGTCATCCTGCGTGCTCAACGGGTTGCTGGCGCAGAGGCTGACGTCGGCCCCAGCTGATTTGAGCGTCAGCATCAGGTTGGCGGTCTCCGTGGTGACATGGAGGCAGGCCGCCAGCTTGAGGCCCTGCAACGGCTTCTCCCGCTCAAAACGCTCTTGAACTTGGCGGAGCACCGGCATTTCTTGGGCGGCCCACTCAATACGGCGCTGCCCTAACGGGGCTAGGGACAGGTCCTTCACATCTGCCATGGGTACAGCTGCTTGTGTCATCAAGACTCCTCTGGTTTTTATTAGCGGCCAACCCAACTCATGAGGATGGCAAGCGTGCGCTCAAAGATATTACGGCCCTTCCAGAATGCCCACGCCTCGATAATGCGGCAATCATCCTGGTAGCCCAACCGCCGGTACACGGCACTCGCGGGAGCGTTCAACGGATCGACGTTGAGCACCACGTCCCGCGCCTGTCGCAACAAGTCGGCGGTCAGCGCGCCCACACAAGCGGTGGCCAAACCCATCCCGCGATAATCCGGATGAGTCAGAACATTGGCTACAACTGCCGTGCGGTATTCCTCGGAAATGCTCTGGGTGCCGGCAATGGAAACAACCATACCATTATCCCACACTCCGTAATAACGTTGCTCAGTCAAATGGCGACGGGACAACCACGCTCCGGAGTCGCTGGCATACAGCCGGTTAGCCGCATTGAGGTCGTTGGGTTCTAGCAGGCGTGCGTCAAGCGTCTCCGGCAGCACAAACGTTGAGGCATCGACGCGCATTCTAGCGAGGCGCTGGACGGCGCGCAATACAAAATGCTCTTGCATCAGCTCCATATGCTGCTGCTCGGCAGTCAGATACGTAAACCGCGGCACGTCGACCGCGTGCAGGATGGACGCCACGGCCACCGGATCACCCTGAGTGTAGAGGGTTGCGCTCCCGCGCCCCTGGATCTCCAGCAACACTCCGTCATCGGTGGTGTCGCTATCGGCCACATAGCAGCGGGTGCGGTAGGAGAACCGCGGGTCAATGTACCCGTATACCGTGGCTGCATAAGCACGGCGCGGCTCAAGCAACGCCTCCATCTCCTCACGCAACTGCGTCATGCGGATCGCGCGCCTGGGCGCTTCAGGCGTTCCCTCCAAGTTCAGCGCTACGCGCTTGCCCACGGCCGCTCTACACCGGGTCTATGCCCAGCTGAAGCTGGGCGTGGGAGACGCTCTCAGCCACGGTACGCACTGAGGTGTCCACCCGCACGTAGTGGTCCGGCGGAACATCATCCATCGGCTCGAAGACAGACTTCTCGCGCTCGAAAATCTCCAAGCGGCCATCGGACACTCCGGTGCCTCGCTGCTGCCGTCGACGCAGCCGTTCTTCGATTATTGGCTCATCAGCCACACATTCCACCACCCAAAAGTCCGCGCCGTATTCCGCGGCCAACGCCGCGGCCCGATCACGCTGCTCCCTCCTGCCGAAGGTGGCGTCCAGCACCACGGAGTGCCCGGCGCTAAGGTATTCCCCCGCAAGCGTGAGCAATGCCTGGTAGGTGCGCTGGGAAAACTCCGGCGCGTAGATGCCCGTCCCAAAGGGCTCATAATGCCGCTCCGTGGCCGGCACGCCCGCCAACCGCTTGCGGACTGAGTCGGACGAGAGCAGCGCCATGCCGCTGTCCGAGGCCACGTACCGCGCCACGGTGCTCTTGCCGGTGCCAATCTTGCCAGCGCTCAGGATGAGCCGCGGCTGCTCCGACTTGTTGATGTAGTAGTAAGCCAAGTTGAAATAGTGGCGCGCCCGCTGTGCCGCGGCGTCCTTCTCCGGCTTGGGCACGTGGGGGTCATCCAAGCGAAATCCCTCCACTTTCCCCCGCACACACGCACGGTAGACCTTGTAGAAATCCAACAGGGCGGTCGCATCCGGGTCCTGCGCAACCTCCAGCCAGCTTTCCATAAAGGCCCGGGATAGGTCTGGCCGCTCAGCGAAGTCCAAGTCCATCGCCATGAAGGCCATGTCCGACACCACGTCCGTGTAGCGGAAGCGTTTAGTAAACTCGATGCAGTCGATAATCCGCACCCCCTGGTTGGTGAAGAACACCTGCGCGGCATGCAGATCGCCGTGGCAGTCCCGCACGAACCCCTCGGCAGCCCGCCGCTCCAGCAACGCCCGCTGCTCTTTAAGAAAGGTCTCGCTGTAGGCTTTCAAGCGCTGGTGCTTACCGGCCGAGATGGTGCGTCCGACAAATGGCTCGGTCTGGTCAAAGTTCTCGATGACGTTCTGCGCAACCCCCTCCGGCGATCCGTAAGCGCTAATCTCGGGTGTAGCAGCGGCCTTGCCGTGGAAGGCCGCTACCATGCTTCCAAGATCACGGGCCATTGACTCAGAGACCTGGTCGGTGGCAAGGAGCTGGTCCATGGCGCTCGCAGCGGGCAAGCGGCGCATCTTGACTGCGTGCTCAAGTACTTCACCCGAACCATCAACGGCGATACGCCCGCCCGGACCGCGGCGGATTTTAACCACCTCAAGGTAAACATCCGGGCTGGTACGCTGGTTAAGGACAAGCTCTTCGTAGCAGAAGGAGCGCCGCTTCTCAAAGGTGGAGAAGTCTAAGAAACCAAAGTCCACCGGCTTCTTCACCTTGTACACATAGTCCGGCGTGAGGAATAAATGGGAGATGTGGGTCTGAAGGTGCTCGATTGATGCGGGACGCTCAGGATACGCACCCGATTGCTCCAGCGCCTCAATAACCCCCGTGTAGTCGTTCATAATCGCCTATTCATTACACCAAAAGTCAGCAACTCCGCCACCGCGCCGGTCAGTTCCAACGCTCGCTCGGCCTCGGCTTCGGAAACGCCCGCCAGCCCACAGGCCGGCGTGATTAAGGCCTGCTGTTGGAGTGGGGTGACCGGAACACCGGAGACCGCTAGCTGCTCCCACGCGGCACGCAGCCGGGCTACAAGAAGCTGGGGCGTGGCCGTTGCTAGCTCTGAATGTACGCTGGGAACGATGCCCCAGGCAATAGCCCTGCCTTGCTCCAGCCACACCGCAAGCTCCGCGGCATGCTCCCGCAGCGTCTCTGCATAATGATACGCGTCGAAGCTGATCACGTCTAGAGGAAGTGAGAACAGGAAACGCCAAGGCGGCGGTGCACAGCAGTGCAGCCCCTTCATCCCCTTTAGCCAGATCAGAGTGCTGGTCAGCAGATCGGCCACCGCGGGCGGTCCCAGCAAGGGATCGTTAAGCGCTCTGGGCAAAGCTGGCTCATCCAGGAAGATGAGGGTCCGGGACGCCACTCTGCGGAGCTGCCATTCCTGCCAGGCCGCCAATTGACCCAGATGGTGGGCAATGCGCCGCGCCAAGCGGAAATCCTCCACCGCCGGCCTATGCTTTGGACCATCCGTCAGATACGCAAAGGTCACCGGCCCGGTGGTCTGGCCCTTGGCTCCCGCCAGCAGGGGCGGCACCACTTCCAAGAAAGCAAAGAAGCCGGCGGCCCGTTCTGGCTCTAGCGCCACCTGACTCTGCGCCGCCGGATAGGAAGGCAGCCACACTCGCTCAGCGCGCGCTTCCGCGCCGGTGAGACCTGAAGCGAACTGCGGCCCCATCTGCTCTAAGGGCGACCGGTGGTAAAGCTGCGGCCAACCGGGCAACTGGGACTGCGCTTTGAGGACAACCGCGGCGGCGTTACCGGCATCCGTATGAGGCAGACTGCCGATTGTGGTGGCAGCGCCCATGAAGGGAAAGGGAGGGGGCATTACCATCCGCTAAGGGAGGTACTTGCCAATGATGGGGGCAAGGTCACGCTTTAGTTCTGCCGGAATGAGATCTGGGGCGGTGACAATGCCGTTAGCAAGCGCCGAAGCGCACACGCAATCCCTTTGTGCCGGAATCGCGTCCACTACACTCCTAATGATCGACTTTGAGGCGGCAACGTTTTTTAGCAAATTGCTAATAATCATCTCCACCGTCACGTCTTCCTCGGTCTCGTGCCAGCAGTCGTAGTCCGTGGCGCAGGCCATGGTGGCATAGCAAATTTCCGCCTCCCGGGCCAGCTTGGCCTCGGGCAGGGCGGTCATCCCGATGATGCTGGCACCCCAAGAGCGATACATGGTGGACTCCGCCCTGGTGGAGAACAACGGTCCCTCCATCACCACGTAGATCCCGCCCTTGTGGACCGCGGCTCCGGCATCGCCGGCGGTGCGGTAGAGAATATCACTCAGGACCGGGCAAAACGGGTCGGCAAAGCCCACATGGCCCACAATACCACCGCCGAAGAAGGTGCCCACCCGCCCCCTAGTGCGGTCAATGAGCTGGTCCGGGATGACCATGTCCAGCGGGCGAATCTCCGCCTTCAGGCTGCCCACTGCGCTCACCGAGATAATCGACTCGACGCCCAAAGCCTTCAACGCGTAGATGTTGGCGCGCGCCGGCAGCTCGGTGGGCAGGATGCGGTGGCCGCGGCCGTGGCGCGGGAGGAATGCGATGCGAGTACCGCTCAGGGACCCAATGGTGATCACGTCGCTGGGTTTGCCAAAGGGGGTAGTGCTCTCCACTTCCCGGATGTCGGTCATACCGTCCATCTCATAGAGACCGCTGCCTCCGATGACGGCAATGGTTGCTTCAGCCATGAGTCAAGCGCTCCTTGTCTTGAGTGTGTCCGCTCTTGTCACGTGCGGGTCACCCGCACCACATAGGTATCCGCGATCTTGTCGTGCCAGCCCTGCTTCTGCCCGTCCCAGATCACCCAGAGATAACCCAAGTTCAGCACCAAGCCGGAGATGAACTTCCCGACGACCTCCCGCATGATAGCCCGGGCAATTCCAGGGACATTGCCACGGTCATCCACCACGCGCAGGCCCACAACCATCTTGCCGGGAGTTTGCCCCTTCAGCCCGGTGAACAGCACAAAATACGCCCACTTTGCCAAAACCGAGGCCAGCGCCAGGCCCAGTCCAAAGACCCCGGCCTGCAGCGCGAGCGCCACCGCTTGTTCGCTCGAGATGTCGCCATTGGGCGTCAGCGCAGCCACCGCCTCGGCAGCCAGGACCACAATAGCCGACGCACTGAAGACCGCCGCTAAAGTACCGACTAGCGCGCCCACGATCAGCCAATCGATCACCGCGGCCCCCAGGCGCTCTAGAAAACCGGCAGTGGGCCCCGGTGCGCCCGTGCTTGCGGCCATGCCGGCGATCAATCCTGGCCGCCGCTGGAGCAGAGCCGCGCCAGGCTCTCACCGAAGGGCGGGTAGGCAATCCCATGCTCAGTGATGATGGCGGTCACGTAGCGCGCGGGCGTCACATCGAAGGCGGGGTTTGCCACCGTCATCCCCGCCGGCGCCACGGGGACTCCGCCCAGGTGGGTGACCTCTTCCGGCCTCCGCTCCTCTATCGGTATTTCCGCCCCGCTCGCGAGCGCAAGGTCCACCGTGTTGGTGGGAGCCGCGACGTAGAAAGGCACCCCGTTCTCCTTCGCCAGCACGGCCACGCCGTAGGTGCCAATCTTATTGGCCACGTCCCCGTTGGCCGCGATGCGGTCAGCTCCCACCACAACGCACTGGATATTTCCAGAGTGAAGGAAATGACCTGTCATCGTGTCGGTGATGAGGGTTGCGGGTATGCCCTCCTCCAGCAGCTCCCACGCCGTGAGCCGTGCGCCCTGAAGCAGCGGGCGGGTTTCGTCCACGTAGACGTGCAGCGCCTTCCCCGCCTCGTTGGCCGCGCGGATAACCCCTAGGGCGGTGCCATAGCCTGCGGTGGCCAGGGCGCCAGCGTTGCAGTGGGTGAGCACTGAAGCCTGCTGGGGGATCAACGATGCGCCGAACGCACCCAAGCTCCGGTTCGCCTCTATGTCCTCCTTGAGGACGCGTTGTGCCTCGGCCAGCAACATCTGGTGCAGCTTCTCCGGCTCTTTGTAGGTCGAGGCTTCAGCCTTGTCCATGAGCCGGCGGACTCCCCAGGCGAGGTTCACGGCCGTGGGACGGGCCTTCGCCACCATTTCCGCGATCGGGCGCAGTTGCGCCAGCAGGTCAGCAGGCGTGCGGGCAACGATGCCATGAGCGGCAAGCGCCACTCCGAAGGCGCCGGCAACCCCCAGAGCAGGAGCGCCCCGGATCTGCATGGTCTGGATTGCCCGCACCATCTCGTCGGCCGTGTGGATATCTACAAACACCTTAGCGTGGGGTAACCGCGTCTGGTCGATAATACGGACGCAGTCGTTCACCCACTCAATAGTACGCACCGTGCTCATATAGGTGATCCTGGAGCAATAGGGAATACGTGTGCATCCACCAGCCGACTGAGCAATAGGCTCAGCATGCAGCGAAACGGCAGTGCATGTTGCAAATTGTACCGCGTTCCGTTATTGTATAGGTACAAACTTCGCCGGAAGTCAAAGTAGCAGTGGACACCATTTTATCGGCACACCAAAGCAGCATATCTCGTAATTGCCAGGCATACTGGTATTTTACGTAGGGTATCCGTCACCACGCGGATACCCTATTTTGATCGGGGCGCAAGCCCCGATTTGCATTATCTGAGCTTTGGCGAAGTAGCGAAGAAGGAATTTGGAAGTACTAGTAACGGATACGGAGTGCAATAAATGATCGTTGTTATGCAAAGCGGCAGCAGCCAAGAACAGATAGACGCAGTCTGTAATCGTATCAAAGAGGTCAACCTTGGCCCAGAGCTGATCGCGGGCGTGGATCGCTCGGTCATCGGCATCGTTGGAACGATCTTCCCCGACCTCAAGGGCATGCTGGAGACGCTGCCAGGAGTCGATGAAGTAGTACGTATCAGCAAGCCGTATAAACTCGCCAGCCGGGATTTCAGACCCACAGACACGCTCATCAAAGTGGGCGACGTGACCATTGGCGGCGGCAACTTGGTGGTCATGGCCGGCCCCTGCGCGGTGGAGACCGAGGAGCAGACCATCAGCGCGGCCAAGGCCGTGAAGGCCGCCGGTGCGCACCTCCTGCGCGGCGGCGCATTCAAGCCGCGTTCCTCACCCTACAGCTTCAGGGGACTGGAGGACGACGGGCTGAAGATCCTGGCGAAAGCCCGGGAAGAAACCGGCCTCCCCATCATCACCGAAGTCATGAGCGAGGACGATCTTGACCTCGTGTGCGAGTACACCGACATCCTGCAAGTCGGCGCCCGCAACATGCAGAATTACATGCTCTTGGACGAGATCGGCAAGCGCAGCAAGCCGGTGATGCTGAAGCGAGCGCTTTCCGGCACCATTGAGGAGTGGCTGCTCTCAGCCGAGTACATCATGGCCGGCGGCAACCGCCAAGTCATGCTCTGCGAGCGGGGTATCCGCACCTACGAAACCTACACCCGTAACACCATGGACATCAGCGCCATCCCCATTATCAAGCGTTTGAGCCATCTGCCGATAATTGCCGACCCCAGTCATGGCACCGGTAAGTGGTACCTGGTCTCGCCCATGGCGTTAGCGTCCGTGGCCGCAGGCGCAGACGGCGTAATGGTAGAAGTGCACCCGAACCCGGACCAGGCTTTGTCCGACGGCGCGCAGTCACTCACACCGGAGAACTTCGCGAAACTCATGGGATTAATTAACCCCATCGCCGCGAGCATCGGCCGTCCCCTCCACGACACTGAAGCGATGGCAATGGCCTAATCCACGTAGCACGGCAACCAAACGGGAGGCCTCAGCGGCCTCCCGTTTTGCGTGTCCACCAGTGCAGATACGCGGCGACGCCCCCCAGCGCTCCCGCTCCATCTGCCAGCCAATCGGCAAGGCTCGCCGTTCGGCCGGGTACCAACGCCTGGTGCAGCTCATCCGAAGCGCCATAGCCCACCGCGATTCCCCACGCCGCTAAGGGCACTGCAACAGAAATAAAGCCAGCCCTAGGCAACAACGCACGGGCGAGCAGTGCTCCCAGCACCACGTACTCGGCAACATGTGCGCCGGTAGTGAGCAGCAACTCCCACTCCGGCGGCGCCAGCCGAGGTGGTGACGGCTGCGCCGAGCCGATGAAGATGAGCGCCATCCATACCACAACCGGCCCCCAACGCAGGAGTGCGGCGTTCAAGCGCCGTACGCCTCCTCCCCGCGTGTCGCAAGGTGGTCCCAGCCAAAGTCACGCCGCAGCTGCGCCTGAGCCGCGCCACCGATAGCCGCGCGCCGTTCCGGCTGCGTGAGCAGTTCCGCCGCTGCCTCGGCCCCCGCCATGGTGTTACCCGGAGGAACCAGCAACCCGGAGACGCCATGCTGGACGTACTCGTTGCACTGACCCACAGCTTCTGCCACCACTGGCACGCCCGCCGCCAGTAAGTCGGTCAGCTTCACCGAGCACTTTGCCTGGTTGATGAGGGTATCATCCATCGGGAACAGCGCCACGTCGGCCAGGGCAAAGTGCTGCCGCAGCAACGCCGGCTGCACCCAGCCCGCGTCCACCACCGGCCCGGCAAGCTGCGCCCGTGCCAGGGACAAGAACCGCTGCTCTTCTCCCCACATGCCCTTGCCCACCAGCAACACCGTGGGCCGTATTCCCAAGGCCTCTATTGCTTCGCACCATGCCACCATGCGCTCAGGGGAAGATTCCACAAATCGGGTGTACAGCAGCAGAACCGGCCCATCTGGGATCCCAAGCCTGGCTCGCAACGCGGCCACCGATTGCGGCTCGGGCGATCCCTCCGGCAAGGCCACGCCGTTGGGCAGATAGCGCACGCCGTGGTGGCCTGCTCTTGCTGCACATGCCATCTCCTCCAGGGTCCGGCTTGCCACGGTGACCGCATCGGCGTGGCGGAGCAGCCAGCGCTCCTGATATGCGAAGACCCGCTGCTGCCACCATGGATAGATCCCCTCATCGTTCCAGCCGCCGGCGCCCTCCCAATCGTCGGTGTCCACCACCACGCGCGGCCCACGGCCAGTTGCGGCGCGGCGGGCAAGCAAGACCTGGGCCACTACACCGGAGAAGCCCTTCGGCTTGAAGGCGTGTACTACATCGGGCCGCAGGGTATCGACCACGCGCAGCAGGCGCCATGCCAACCACCCGTACCACACTGCGGGTAGCCGTGCCGGCAGCGACAGGTTTACCAACCGCACGCCTGCTTCCACCCACTCCCTGCCGGAGTCACTTGGGTTATCCCAGGGCGGGAGCACCACAGTAACGTCGTGACCACGGCGCGTCAGAGCCTGCCCAAGGGGCAGTGCCCGCACCCGCATGGTACTCTTGGGGGACATTGCGAAGGTGCCTACAAAGCCGATGCGCAATGGTACTACAAGCCTGTCTTGAGGGTAGCCGAAGGGCTCACCCGTAGCGGAGAAATTGCCCCACGTCCGCGTAACGGTGACCGGTACTCCTATCCTTGACTGAGTATAGGCCACGTGCTACCATCAAGCCACTAAGCCACGAAAGCTGCCTATCCACTCACGCGCGTGACGTCACAGACCACATCGTTTCCCGTATGCAGGTAGACCTAGAGCTCGCGCGCCACACACCAGATCACGAGAGTGTGATCACCCTTGGCGTCTTTGACGGCGTCCACTTAGGACACCAGGCCCTCATTCGCCGCACCATCGCCGAGGCAAAGGCGCGAGGACTGTTGAGCGCCGTAGTGGTGATGCACCCGCACCCTCGGACGGTTCTTTCCCCCGGCAGTAGCGTACTCCTCATCACTTCGCTCGAAGAGCGTATGCGCCTGATCCAGCGCCTCGGCGTGGACATGGTCGTCCCCCTCACCTTTACCTACGAGATCTCGCAACTCACTGCCCGGGAGTTCATGACCCTGCTCAGGCGCCATCTTAAAATGGCGGGCCTCATAGCCGGCCCGGACTTCGCTTTGGGCAAAGGCAGGGAGGGGACCAGTCCTATCCTGACCGCACTGGGCGCTGAACTGGGCTACGCGATGACGGTTATCGAGCCGTACCACGCCCAGGCTCAGCCCATCAGCAGCACCGCCGTCCGCCAAGCCCTAGCGCAGGGCAAAGTCGATGAGGTCACCCAGCTGCTTGGCCGCCGGTACGTCACGCGGGGGACAGTGCGCGATGGCGACAAACGGGGGCAGTGGTTGGGCTACCCCACGGCGAACATTGCGCCCGAGAGCGGTATGGCCCTACCCGGCGACGGCATTTATGCGACGCGCGCCGCAGTGGCTAGCCACCTCTACCCCTCGGCCACCTACGTGGGCACGCGACCCACTTTCGACGGCAAGGACCGGCTGGTAGAGGTCTTCCTCCTAGACTATGAGGGCGACCTCTACGGCCAAGAGCTTGCGGTAGAGTGGGTGGAGATGGTGCGCGAAGATCGCAAGTTCGATAGCCCGGACGCGCTGAAGGAGCAGATGGCGCTGGACATCGCCCAAGCCCGCGGCGTCCTCAACCGGGCGTGAGCAGTTAGGACCACAATGGCCGTACACGACCTCGATTACATTTTGCGCCGCGGCGTCTCCGAGATAATCATCGAACGCGAGTTCAGGGAGCGTATCGCGGAGGGTAAGCCGCTACGGCTCAAGATGGGCTTCGATCCCAGCCGCCCGGACCTGCATCTGGGTTACGCCGTGGCGTTGCGCAAGCTGCGCCAACTCCAGGACATCGGCCACAAGGTCATCCTCATCGTGGGAGACTGGACCGCCCGCATCGGGGACCCTACCGGCCAGTCAGCCACCCGGGTCATGCTCACCGAGGCACAGGTCAACGAAAACGCGCAGAGCTATATGCGCCAGTTCTTCAAGATCGTGGACAAAGCGCGCACCGAGGTGGTCACTCAGAGCACCTGGTTCGGCAAGTTCGGTCTCACGGACATCATTGACCTCACCAGCCGCTTCACCGTGGCCCAGATGCTCGCGCGGGAGGACTTCGCGCAGCGCTATGCCGGGCAGAGGCCCATTGCCATTACAGAGTTCTTGTACCCGCTGCTCCAGGGCTACGATTCCGTGGCAATCGAAGCAGACGTGGAGTTCGGCGGCATGGACCAGAAGTTCAACTGCCTGGTGGGGCGGGAACTCCAGGTGATGAAGGGGCAACGCCCCCAGCAGGTGCTCCTCATGCCCTTGCTCCTGGGCACCGACGGCCGCAAGATGAGCCAAAGCTACGGCAACTACATCGCATTCGAAGCCCCGCCCGAGGACATGTACGCCAAGCTGATGTCCATTCCCGACGAGATAGAAGGGCAGACCCGCGGCCAGCTTATCCTGGACTATTTCGAGCTTCTTACCGACGTAGCGGACAGCGAGATTTTGGAGATGCGCCATGCCCTCGCAAACGGCGCCGTCAACCCGATGGATTTGAAGCACCGGCTCGCGAAGGAGATCGTCACTTTGTTCCATGACCCGCACGCCGCGCGGGAAGGCGAGGAGCGCTTTCGCCGGGTGGTTCAGGGGCGTGCGCTGCCTGAGGACATCCAGGAAGTCCACATGACCATCCGGGCACCCAAGGTTACCTTCGCATGGTCCGATGCCCAGGGCGACCACAGCGCCGAGGTGGGCTTTGGCAGCGGCGCCGGTCTGCCTGCTCAGGGCAAAGAGGCGCCCGACCGCACTCAGGTTACCCTCATCCTGCCGCAAGGAGGCAGCACCACCGACGCGCCCGTCTTCCTGAGTGAGGTGATCGCCGCGCTCCAGCTCACCAAAAGCCGCGGCGAGGCCCGCCGGCTGCTGGCCCAGGGCGCAGTGGAGATTGACGGCCTCCGCCAGTCCAGCGACCTTGCCGCGCTCAAACCCGAAAGCATCCTCAAAGTAGGTAAGCGCCGCTTCATCAGGGTCGTCGGCTGAGTGCTGATACGGGCCACGCTTCCAGCTCATCGAGAAGCGGCCTAGTACTCGGAGCGGTAGTAACTCCTGTGAACCAGTCCGCCAATACTCCTGCCGAACCGGACTCCACTGCCCCTTACATCGTCCTCGGCCTTGGCAACCCCGGCGAGGAACGCGCCCGCAACCGCCACAACATCGGCGCCCAGTGCGTCAACGTGCTGGCCAAGCGGCTGGGCGTCAAGCTGGATGAAACCTGGGGCTCGGCCCGTATTGCAAAGGCCACCCTGTCTGACAAGCCCGTGGTGCTGGCCCGCAGCCGCACCTACATGAACCACAGCGGTGAAGCCGCGGCCGTGCTGCTGCGCCGCACTGACGCCCCTCCATCGCACCTTATTGTGCTCCACGACGAGCTGGACCTGCCTTTGGGCAGGCTGCGGTTGCGGCCGCGCGGCAGCACCGCGGGGCACAACGGCGCCCGGTCTTTGGTGCAGCACATCAACTCCCAGGACTTCCCCCGCATCCGCCTTGGCATTGGCCGCCCCTATGAGCACACCGACCGGCCCGGCCTGAGCCGGGAGCAGATCGAGGAGGACGTCATCCGCTGGGTGCTGGCCAACTTCACGCCGGAGGAGGAGCGCGCCGCACAGGAGCTACGAGAACGCGCTGCCGATTGCGTGGCATGTTTGCTGACGGAGGGCGTGGCCGCGGCCATGAACAAATTCAACTAAGCGGCTAGTGGTTAGTGATTAGTTGTCAGTCATTAAATATACCGCCCCACAAGCGGGAGTCCTCCAGCGGGGCACAGCCTTTGAGCGGGAGCACTGGGGGTATCCCCCAGGACTGATTAGGCTGCACTGTTATTTTCGAAAGGGCCAGGGCGATAGTGCCAGCCACATTTGAGGCGAAGCCCCCACAAGTGCAAACACGCTAGCCCCGCCTCTGGTATAGTTGAAACAGCCAACCGACTTTTCTAAACTCCCATTAGAAGGAGCCATTTACTTGATGAATGTGCACACCAGCACCCTGGACAACGGCCTGCGCGTGGTCACCACCGAGATGCCCAGCGCGCAGTCGGCATCGGTCAACATCTTCGTGGGCGCAGGGTCACGCTACGAGACCAAGCGCATCAACGGCGCATCCCACTTCCTTGAGCACATGCTGTTCAAGGGCACCAACAAGCGCCCCCAAGCCGTGATGATCTCCGAGGCCATCGAGGGCGCAGGCGGTCGCACTAACGCGTTCACCGGGCACGAGGTGACCTGCTTCCTCGCCAAGGTACCCTTTGAGCAACTAGAGCTTGCGCTGGACGTGATTGCCGATATGGTGCAGGATTCGCTGCTGGCCGAAGAGGAGGTGGAGCGGGAGCGCAAGGTAGTCATTGAGGAGATTCGGCGTACCTGGGACCATCCGGCCGCCTGGGCCAGCGAGCTGGCCTTCCAGGCTATCTTCGGCAACCAACCCCTGGGCTGGAGTATCGCCGGCACTGAGGAGACGGTCAAGGGGATCAGCCGGGACGACCTCGCCGGCTACGTAGCGGAATGGTACGTCCCCAACAACCTAGTGATCAGCGTGGCCGGCAACGTCCGCCACGACGACGTGCTCGACTTAACGAAGCAGTATGTGAAATCGACCATGCCCCGGAATATCGGGGGCTACACCACGGCTCAACCCCGGCTGGAAAGCCAGCCCG
Organism: Dehalococcoidia bacterium; assembly: GCA_965261835.1. Taxonomy (GTDB): domain Bacteria; phylum Chloroflexota; class Dehalococcoidia; order SHYD01; family SHYD01. Next base: position 2,312,611 of record OZ253478.1, read on the forward strand.
TCATCGTGGAAACCAGACAGGTTACTCAGTCCAACCTGGTCATGGCGCTGCGCGCGCCGGGTCGCAAAGACCCGGACCGCTACAAGATGACCGTGATGTCAAACCTGCTGGGCTCTGGCATGAGCTCTCGGCTGTTCAAGGAAGTGCGGGAGCGTCGCGGACTCGCTTACTCGGTGGGTTGCGGAGCCATCCGCTTTCAAGACATGGGCGTACTCACTGCCGCAGCGGGGGTCAGCCCGGAGAACGTGATTGAGACCACTGAGGTCATCCTCGGAGAATTCCGCAAGCTGGTGGAGGAACCGGTCTCCGAGGGGGAGCTGACCAAGGCCAGAGACTATTCAGTCGGCTCCTTCCGGTTGGGCTTGGAGGACAGCATGTCCGTGGCCCGCTGGGTGGGCGACAGCTGGATCAGCACCGGGGAGATTCAGGACGTGGAAGACGTAGTAAGCAAGCTGCGTAGCGTCACTGTGGAAGACGTTCAGCAGATGGCGGCCCGATTGTTTGTGAACAACGACCTGTCGATGGCGCTCACCGGCCCCAACGACGAAACCGAGCCGCTGGCCGCGCTGGCCGCGGGTTGGTGAGGTTGGTAATGGTAGGTAATTGCAAGGGCAACGCGCGTTGCCTAGAGGTGGGTCAACTCCTCAGCCACAGCCTCCCGCATCGACTCGTTGGTCTTGAAGCCCTGGATGACCTCAGCAACGAGCATGTTCACCCGGCCAGCCGCCAACCGTTCGCGGGAGACGGGACGTTCCCAGTTATAGCTGGCCAGCCAGCCGTCCACCTCCTCGATAGTCGCATCTCCGTTCACAAAGCGTTCCAAGATATCTTTGAATGCCATCGGTCTCCTCTGGAGCGTAGTTGCTTAGATTGAGTTTACCGCTGCACCGATAGCCGTGTCACCACCTCCAACGCCATTTGCCCCGCAGTCTCCAGAGCATCAGCGTCCACAAACTCTGCCTTGTCCTCAGCGGTGTGATAGTTGGGGTCATCCACTCGGTGAATGAACACCGACTGGATCCCCTCTCGCATGAAGCTGGCATGGTCGCTCCCGCCAAAACGGCCCTCTGAGGTAGTCATGCCGAGGTCGGACTGTCCTGCGGCTTCTGCAGCCTCTGATACCAGATCGTTCAGCGCCGAAGTGCCGTAGAGCCGCCAGGCGTCGCCCACTCCCACCATGTCCAGATTCACCATACCCACAACATGGCCTTTCTGTTCAGAGGAGAGTGACTCGACATAGCGGCGACTACCCCAGAGTCCCAGCTCTTCACCCCCAAAAGCAATGAAGCAGAGCTGCGCCTTCTCAGCCTCGTCCTTAAGCACCCGGGCAAGCTCCAGCGTGACCGCGATGCCCGACGCGTTATCGTTGGCACCAGGGCCGGCCGGCACCGAATCGTAGTGGCCGCCAATGACGATACGGCACTCCCAGTCGCCCTGGGCAACCACGTTTTGGCTCTTGATAATATTTCGACTAGCATCTACTGCCAACTGGACCTGTGGCCAGCCGCTGCTCAACAGATCGGCAAGTTGCTGGCCCACCTCCTGGCTCACCCCAACCACCGGTACTTGCCCCAGGCGACCCAGAGTACCTTCAAAGCTACCAGACGCATTGTTATAGATAATGACGCCGGCTGCTCCAGACGCCGCCGCATTGGCTACTTTCGCTTGGAATCGGAGGGTACCCCGCTCCACCAGCACGATCGCGTCCTTAGCCTCGGGAGGAAACTCCTCGGGGCGGCCAATGCCCGCCATTACTAACGGGGCGGACACATCACCACCCGGCGAGAAGTACACCACGTTGTTCTCGATGTCCTCCCCGTTTACGGTCAAGGAGGTGGAGCGGGCCTCGTAGCTATCGAACTCAAAGGGCTGCTGCCGAACCTCGTAACCGAGGGACCGATACTGGTCGGTGAGGTAATCGGCCGCCTGCCTTTCAGCAGCGGAGCCGGCTGGCCTGGAACCAATAGTGGCTTCCAGCACCTGAACATGAGCCAGCGCGTTCTGCCCGGAGACGGCGCTCGCGGGGGCAGTGATGGCCTGAGCCGATGGCGCTTGCGGTGACGCCTTCGCAGAAGGCGACGCCGTAGTTCCCGGTGCAGACCGGTCTTCCTGGTTCTGCCTGCCTTCCACTGAAGTCGCCTGTTCCGACGTGGCGGGCGCCGGCACGCTCGAGGTGGCGCACGCGGCCAGTAGCAACGTAGCGGTGAACAACAGTGTCACGTAGACAAATCCGCGATGCTTGGTCATAAACAACGCTCCTCCCGGACGTGCGGCGGCCCGATAAACATGGGCGGTTTAGCATTACTACGGAAAGAAGCAGCCAAAGGTTTCACGAGACTAGGTGCCACCCAGGGCCGCCTGAAGTTCATCCCGCACTGCCGGGCTCGGTTCATCCAACAGTGCATCCCGCAAGGCGCGCCCTGCGGCATCGCCGCCAATACGGCCGAGCGCCCAAGCGGCATGGCTCCGCACCAGCGGCTCCTCGTCTCGCAGCGCCGCCACCAGCGCGGGCACGGCGCCCTCGTCACCGGCGTTACCCAAGGCCACCGCAGCGTTGCGGCGCAGCCCGGTGCGCTTGGCGCGCGTCACCGCCCTCCCGCCGAACCGCTGCTCGTAACCGGCTACATCCATCTGCAACAGATCGGTCAACACCGGACGAACGGCATCGGCGTGTTTAGGAGCAAACTCAGGCATTAGCGCGTCGGCGGGCCTGCGGTTCACCGGGCACACGTCCTGGCAAATATCGCAGCCGAACACCCACTCGCCCACCAACGGGCGAAGGTCTCGAGGAATGGCGCCGCGGTTCTCGATGGTCTGGTAGGAGATGCACCGAGTGTTATCAAGCACGTAGGGTTCCACCAGCGCTCCCGTGGGGCAGGCGTCAATGCAGCGGGTGCAGCTCCCGCAATGCGTTCGTAATGGCTCATCGGGCGGTAGGTCGATATCCACAATGATGGAGACCAGCAGCGTCCAGGAGCCCACACCGTGGGTCAGGATGTTAGTGTTCTTCCCGAACCATCCCAGCCCGGCGCGCTGCGCCACGGCGCGTTCCGCCAGGGGTGAGCTATCGACGAACACCCGGGCGCCGGGGGAGTAGCCCAGCTCACGGGAGATCGCGGCCAGCAACTCGCTGGCTCTGCGCCGCAACGTCTTGTGGTAGTCCTGCCCCCAGGCGTACCGCGCCACGCGGCCGCGCGGCCCGTAACCGTCACCGGCCTCAGGTTCCGGCTGATGGTAAGAGGCCCCAAGGGCGATGATGGAACGGGCGCCGGGCAGCAGTTCCTCCGGGCGGCACGCAAGACGGGCTCGATCTTTAGTGAACCAGGGCAGGCCGTCCAAGCGTCCGGCGTCGATCCGCTGCAGGATAAGCCCCTCAGTTTCACGAAAATCGGCGGCCGCAGCAATCCCCACGGCCTGGAACCCCAGCGCCAACGCCTGCTCTTTGATGAAGGACGTGAAAGACATAACCCCGGTAACTAGAGCGCGCCCGCGATCCGCAGCGCATTGATTTCCGGCTCGGTCATGCCCAGGACTTGCCGCAACACCAGATCGGTGTGCTCGCCCACGCCGGGGGCATGCTCGGAAACATCGTCGCTGTACCCGAGGGCCTTCACCGGCGTCCCCGGCATAATCTGGCTGCCCACGCCTGGCTGCTCTACTGTAACGAGCATGTTGCGAGCCTTCACTTGGGCATCGGAAAAGAGATCGGCCACGCTATTCACCTTGGCCGCAGGGATATCGGCCTGATTCAACGCCTCCAACCAGTGGGCCGTGGGCATCGTGCGGGTCCGCTCAGTGATGATGCCCGTCAGCTCCTGCACGTGCTGGTTCCGCGCCTCCCCGGTGGCGAACTCCGCCTTGTCCTTCAATTCCGGCATCCCCAGTAGGGTGCAAAACCGCTCCCACAACACGTTGTTGTTGGCAACCGCCAGCACCACGTGGCCGTCTGCGGTGGGATACGCCGAGAACGGGGTAATGGCGGGGTGACGGCTGCCAATGGGCCCGGGCACATCGCCGGTTGCCCAGAAGCGCATGATAGCGTTCTCGATGATGGCCACCACTCCGTCCATCATGCCGATATCGATGTAGCTGCCCTTGCCGGTGCGCTCCCGGCTCTGGAGCGCAGACAGTACCCCAATCACCGAGTAGAGCCCCGGCACAATGTCACCCACCGAGGTGCCCACCCGGGTCGGCTCGCCGCCTTCCGGACCGTTTATGCTCATGACGCCGGATAGACCCTGTACCACCACATCGAACGCCGGGCGATCCCGATAGGGCCCGGTCTGGCCGAATCCAGAAAGGGAAAGATAGACCAAACGCGGGTTCACTGCGCTCAACGCTTCGTACCCCAGCCCGAGACGATCCATCACGCCGGCGCGGAAGTTCTCCACCACCACGTCTGCTTTCTCTACCAGCCGTTTCACCACGGCCACCGCTCCAGCGTTCTTGAGGTCCATGGTGATGCTCTGCTTGCCGCGGTTGACGCTGGTGAAATAGGTGCTGATCCCGTTCACAAAGGGGCCCACCCGTCGAAAACCATCACCGCTCTCCGGGGTCTCCACCTTGATGACCCGCGCCCCAAGATCGCACAGCGTCATGGTGCAGAAGGGCCCCGAGAGCGCCCAAGTAAAGTCCAGCACTACCAAACCATCGAGTAGCTTTGCCATGAGTTACCTCTGATGCAGATTAGGCGATCGGCCGGGGCGCCACCGGTGGATTGGCGCCGGCGGCCCAGGCTTGGATCAGGTCTCGGTCATGCGGGAAGGCCAGGTCGGGCAGCTCCTCCAGGCCGAATAGGCCCACTTCCGTGGCCTCCGGGCCGGGCGCAATGGTACCGCCCGTTATGGCCGCAGCGTACACAATGAGCACCACCGGGCTGCCCTCCTGTGACCGGACCGCCATCAGGCGTTCCAGGCGAACCTCCGCGCCGGTCTCCTCCATTGCCTCGCGCCGGGCCGCCGCTTCCACCACTTCTCCCGCGTCCACATAGCCGGAAGGGAAGGTCCATAAGCCCATACCAGGCTCATGGTTGCGGCGCGCCAGCAGCACCCTGCCATCGAGACCGGCCAGCACCCCCACCGCAACCTTCGGGTCACGGTAGTACACATAGCCGCACGTCGAACAAGTGGGCCGCAGCACGCCTTCGTGTTCCTGTTCGTGTAGCGCAGTGGCGCAACGAGGACAATAGTTCACGCGTCGGGAGCTCCCTGTGAAGTGCCACCATGATACCAAACACTGCGCTGAGTATCCGTCCGCCGTTGACGGCAATGCTCTGCAACAATTATTATAGTTATGTAATCTAATTATGGCGAAGCGTTTACGCTCACCTCTTCACGGAGTACTGTGTACACCAAAAGCATCCTCAGCAACGGCCTTCGTGTGCTCACCAGCACCATGCTCCACACGCGCGCGGTGAGCCTTTCCATGTACTTTGGCGCCGGCTCACGTTACGAAAACGACCCTCAGGCGGGCATCTCCCACTTTGTGGAGCACATGCTTTTCAAGGGCACCGCGCGCCGGCCACGGCCGGAAGACGTCTCCGGCCCCATCGAAAACGTCGGCGGCATCCAGAACGCCGCCACCGACCGCGAGCTCACCGTGTACTGGTGCAAAGTGGCCCGGCCTCACTTCGAGATGGGTATGGACGTGCTGCAGGACATGGTCCACCACTCGTTGTTCGACTCGGCTGAGATCGAGAAGGAGCGGAACGTCATTCTGGAAGAGCTGAGTCAAGTACAGGACTCTCCTCCAGAGCTGGCGGGCCTCCTCATCGACGAAACCCTCTGGCCCAACCAACCTCTGGGCCGAGACGTGGCCGGTAGCAAGGAGAGCGTCGCCGGCATCAACCGCACCATGCTGCTGGAGTACCTCCGTCAGCAGTATGACCCCAGCAACGCAGTGGTCAGCGTCGCCGGGAACGTGGCCCACGAAGAAGTGGTCGCTCTGTTGCAGACCAGCCTTGGCGAGTGGCAGGCCGGCCCACCCGTACCCTACCGTCCCGCTCAAAACGGCCAGCAAACGCCCCGCGTGCGGCTACTGTCCCGCAAGACGGAGCAGGCCCACCTCTGCTTGGCGCTACCCGGCCTACCGACCAACCATCCCGACCGGCACACGCTCGCCTTGCTGAACATCATGCTGGGCGAGGGTATGACCAGCCGCCTCTTCCTGGAAATCCGGGAGCGGCGCGGCTTGGCCTACGACGTGCACAGCTATGTGAGCCACTTCCTAGATGCAGGGGCGCTCACCATCTACTCCGGCGTCGATCCCAAAAACGCGCTGGACACCCTGAAGGCAGCTATGGACCTCCTTTTCGAGCTCCGGAACGGCGTGGGTGAGGAAGAACTATCACGCGCTAAAGAACTGGCCAAAGGCCGGCTCATGCTGCGTATGGAGGATACCCGCGCGGTCTCTAGCTGGATGGGAGCCCAGGAGCTGCTGACCGGCCGGGTGAACACGTTGGATGAGGTCACCGAGTTCATCGACGCAGTAACCACCGAGGACATCCAACGCGTGGCCCGCAGCCTCATCACCAAGCAGCTGGTAAACCTGGCCGTAGTAGGCCCGTTCCGCAGTGAGGGGCGGTTTGCCAAGGCCATCGGGGCATAAAGCGGCAAAACTAGCGACGCACTGTTCTCCCCGCACCCTACACACCGATTAGGTTGTCATGCTGACAACGCGCTAGTCAGCGCGTACGCTAGATAGTGACATAGGGATGGGTTCTGGCACGGTCGGCACGCACGTAGCCCAGCATAAGAAAAGGGGCGGCCAGTGGCCGCCCCTTTCACGAAAGTTCTTCTGATCTAGTGGTGATGCCCGTGGGGATCCGCGGCCGCCGGCGCTTCCTGCTCCGGCAGGTCGGTTACCAGCGACTCGGTGGTCAGCACCATGGCCGCCACGCTGGCGGCATTCTCCAGCGCCGCCCGGGTCACCTTGGCCGGGTCAATGACACCCCGCTCGATGAGGTCCGTGTACACCTCTTCGGCCGCATCATAGCCCACGTTCGATGCACCGCCGGCCTGCCTCTGCTGCCGTCGGACCTCTTCCACCACCACTGAGCCTTCTTGACCCGCGTTGACGGCGATCCGGCGAAGCGGTTCCTCCAATGCCCGGCGAAGAATGGTCACACCGGTGGCCTCATCGTCCTCCAGTTTCAGATCATCCAGCGCGGCGAGGGCGTTGAGATACGTCACGCCACCACCGGGGACAATGCCCTCTTCCACAGCAGCACGGGTTGCGGACAGCGCGTCTTCTACCCGGTGCTTCTTTTCCTTCAGCTCCACCTCGGTTGCGGCGCCTACTCGGATGATAGCCACACCGCCGGAGAGCTTCGCCAGTCGCTCCTGCAGTTTCTCACGATCATACTCGGAAGTGGTCTCCTCCACCTGAGCTTTGATGGCCTTGATCCGCGCCTGAATGTCAGCCTCGGAACCACGACCCTCGATGACGGTGGTATCGTCCTTGTTGGAGACTATCCGCCGCGCCCGGCCCAGGTCCTCCACCTGCACGCTGTCCAGCTTCTGGCCGGTCTCTTCGCTGATCACGCGCCCGCCGGTGAGGATAGCAATGTCTTCCAACATCGCCTTACGACGGTCGCCATAGCCCGGGGCTTTCACCGCCAGGCAGTTGATGGTGCCCCGCAGCTTGTTCACCACCAGGGTCGCCAGCGCCTCACCCTCAACCTCTTCAGCAATGATGACGACATTCTTGGAGACCTGAACCACCTTCTCCAGCGCCGGAATCAGCTCCGCCACCGCGGCGATCTTTTTGTCGTAGATCAGGACAAAGGGATCGTCGATGATCGCTTCCATCCGGTCAGGGTTGGTCACAAGGTACGGGCTGATGAAACCGCGGTCGAAGTTCATACCCTCAACATACTCGGTCTCGTAGCGGAGGCCCTTGGACTCTTCAACCGTGATAACGCCATCCTTGCCTACTTTGTCCATCACTTCGGCAATGAGTTCGCCAATTTCGGGATCCGCGGCTGAGATGGAAGCAACCTGTGCCACCTGATCTTTGCCAGCAACCGGAGTGGACAGATCTTTAATCCGAGCTACTATCTCCGCCACCGCCTGCTCGACGCCACGCTTGACCGACATGGGATTCGCGCCCGCAGCGACGTTGCGCAGCCCCTCGGCAACAATGGCCTGCGCCAATACAGTTGCAGTGGTGGTGCCATCACCCGCCACGTCATTGGTCTTGCTAGCCACTTCCTTCACTAGCTGAGCGCCCATGTTCTCGAAGGGATCCTCCAGATCCATCTCCTTGGCAATGGTGACGCCGTCATTGGTGATGGTGGGCGCGCCGAACTTCCTGTCCAGCACCACGTTCCGCCCCTTGGGGCCCAGGGTGATCTTCACCACATCCGCCAGGGTATCGATACCACGACGCAGCGCCTTGCGCGCTTCTTCGTCGTAGAGCATTTGCTTGGGCATACCGGTTCCTCCTAAGTTTGTGGTCTCGCTCTTGCCTAGTACCTAGACTGTGGATAACTTAGCACTCTTTCAAGTAGAGTGCTAAAAGCAGTCACATAATAGCCCATCGCTGTGCGCCACGCAACGGGTGCGCACAAGATTTTTTCTCGCAGCGATAGCAGGTTCCGATAACGGTCAGATTAAGCCGACCGCCCCTTCCTGCTACTCTGTGCAAACGGGGGATGCTCGCGCCGGTTGCACGCCTCATCTCACCATGCTATACTCCTCCCGTAAGAAGAAAGAGGAGAGAAGAAGCACACCAGAGGTTCGCCACCGCGAAGCTGAGCATGAAGTACAACCTCTGAGGTAGCGCACGCCGATATGCTGTCTACAGAAGAAAAGCTAGCCCTTATTGACGAGTACAAGACCCACGAAGGGGACACCGGCTCGCCGGAAGTGCAAGTTGCCCTCCTGACCATTGAGGTATCCCGGCTGACGGAACACTTGAAGCTGCACAAGCACGACTTCCAGACCCGCCGCAGCCTGCTCATGAAGGTGGGACAACGGCGGCGGCTACTTGCCTACCTGAACCGCCGGAGCGTTGACCGCTATCGGACCCTCATAGCTCGGCTGGGCCTACGCCGGTAACACACCCCCATCTGGCCCCAGTCTGCAATCCTTTCTCCTCCCTGGCTTCGCAATCTGATAGCCACATAGTGGAGGAAACTGAATAATGATCCATCGAGTTGAACGAGTCATCGGCGGCAAAGCCATGACCCTGGAGACCGGCAAGATTGCCGGAAACTCCGACGGCGCCGTCACCGTGCGCTATGGCGACACCATGGTGCTGGTCGCGGCAAACATGAGCAAGGAGCCCCGTCAGGGCACCGATTTCTTCCCCCTCACCGTAGACTACGAAGAGCGCATGTACGCTGCAGGCAAGATCCCCGGCGGCTTCATCAAGCGGGAGGGACGCCCCTCCTTGGACGCCACCCTCGCCGCCCGTATCACGGACCGCACCATCCGGCCGCTGTTCCCCAAGGGCATGCGGAACGACGTGCAGGTCATCATCACCACCCTCTCCGCCGACCAGGAGAACTCCCCTGATGTTCTGGGCATCGTCGGCGCATCCGCCGCGCTGGGCATTTCCAGCATCCCCTTCGAGGGCCCCGTGAGCGGTGTGCGCATCGGCCTCATCAACGATCAGTACGTGATCAATCCCACCTTCCCGTCCATGGAGGACAGCCTTATGGACCTCATCGTGTCCGGTTCATCGGATGCGGTGGTTATGGTAGAGGCCGGCGCCAATGAGATTCTCGAGTCGGTCATGCTGGACGGCGTCAAGTTCGGCCAGCAAGTTAACCAAGAGATCATCGCGATGCAGCAGGAGCTCATTGCCCTGGTCAACAAGAAGAAGGCGCCATATGAAGCGCCCAAGCTCGACCCCATGACCGCCGAAGCCATTGTCCCTCATGTCCGCAACAACCTGGCAGCCGCTGTGGCGATGCTCGGCAAAGCCGAGCGCGAAGAAGAACTCGTCAGCTTCAGCAACGAGCTAGTCGAGTCTCTGAGCAACGACTACTCCCCGGAGGATATCCGGGCGGTCTTCCAGCAGGAAGTGAAGCGGGAGATGCGGGCCAACATCCTGGAACGGGGCGTCCGGCCTGACGGCCGCCACACCGACGAGATCCGCCCCATCTGGTGCGAGGTGGGTTACGTGCCCCGGGCCCACGGCTCCGGCATCTTCACCCGCGGCCAGACTCAGATTCTTTCGGTGGTAACCCTTGGCACCCCCAGCGACGAGCAGAAGCTGGACAACATCTCGCCAGCGGACCGCAAGCGCTACATCCACCACTACAACTTCCCGCCCTACAGTGTGGGCGAGGTGCGCCGCATGGGCGGCACCGGCCGGCGCGAGCTCGGCCACGGCGCACTGGCGGAACGGGCCGTCTTCGCCGTCGTCCCTGATCAAGAAGATTTCCCCTACACCATCCGCATAGTGTCCGAGGCTATCAGCTCTAACGGCAGCACCTCCATGGGCAGCGTGTGCGGCAGCACGCTCTCGCTCATGGACGCCGGTGTGCCCATCAAAGCCCCGGTCGCCGGCGTGGCCATGGGGTTGATCATGGGCGAGGAGGGCAAGTTTGCCATCCTCACCGACATCGCCGGCATGGAAGACGCTATGGGTGACATGGACTTCAAAGTAGCGGGGACTACCACCGGCGTCACTGCCCTTCAGATGGACATCAAGATCAAAGGGTTGTCCTTCGAGGTCATGGAAACGGCGCTCAACCAGGCCCGCACTGGGCGGCTTTTCATCATGGACAAGATGCTCGAGACCATAGACACGAGCCGGGCTGAGCTCAGCCAGTATGCACCGCGCCTGACCAAGATGACCATCGACCCCGAAAAGATCCGCTTCCTCATCGGGCCCGGCGGCAAGACCATTCGCAGTATCACTGAAGAGACCAAAGTTTCCATCGACGTGGACAACGACGGCACAGTACTCATTGGCTCCACCAACGCCGAGTCCACTGAGAAGGCCATCCGCATGATCGAAGCGCTGACCAAAGAGGTTGAGCCAGGTGCAATCTACACCGGCAAGGTCACCCGCACTACCAACTTCGGCGCCTTCGTCGAGATCGTCCCCGGCAAAGAGGGGCTGGTGCACATCAGTGAGCTGGCCGACTACCGGGTTCCCAGCGTGGAGGACGTGGTGCAGGTGGGTGACGAAATCATGGTAGTAGTCACCGAGATTGACGGCCTGGGCCGCCTCAACCTGTCTCGTCGGGCGCTCTTAGTGGCCGACGGAGACGGCCAGGTGGGAACCGAAGAAGCGGAAGTCGGCGCCGAGCGCCCGCCTTTCCGGCCCGAGGGCGGCCCGCCCCAGCGCCCTGGCGGCGGCGGCCGGCCTGGCTTCGGCGGCGGCCCGCGCGGCAATGGTGGACGCCCCGGCGGTCCGCCCCGGCGTGATGGCGGTAGGCCGCCTGGTGGCGGAGACCGCCGCCCACGGTACTAATCAAACGCAACTAATCGAGGGGGGCGGTACGCTGATAGCGCACCGCCCCTTCTTCACTACAACCAGCTTATTGCCTTAGCCACAGCCATGAGGTAGAGTAGCCCTCACTATCCCGTCGTCACTGCGGAGAGAACTATGGCAGGCATTAGTGTGGTCATCACCGGGGTTTCGGGCAAGATGTCCCGCGAGGTGCTCCTGGCCCTCACCAAAGCAACAGACATCGAACCCATCGGCGCGGTTACGCGCAATGCGGCAGAAGAGTACCTCTCCCTGCCAGACGGCTCAGGCCTGATTCCGCTGTCGCAAGACGCCTCGGCACTGCTTAACCGCTTGAAGCCCGATGTCCTGGTAGACTTCACCAACGCGCCCTACAGCATAGAAACCGCTAAGACAGCCATCACTGCGGGGGTTCGTCCGGTAATCGGCACTTCCGGGTTCACCACCGGCCAGGTTGAAGAACTGGCTGCATTGTGCGCCCAGAGCCAACTCGGCGGCATCATCGCCCCTAACTTCGCGCTAGGCGCAGTGGTGATGATGCACTTGGCGAAAGTGGCCGCCCGCTATTTCGACTATGCAGAGATCATGGAGATGCACCACGAGGCCAAGGCCGACGCCCCATCCGGCACGGCCATCGCCACAGCGCAAATGATGGCCGAGAGCAGGGGAACAGCCTTCGAGACCGCCCCAATCCTGAAAGAGACCCTGCCCCATGCCCGAGGCAGTGCAGTTGAGGGCATTCCGTTACACAGCCTCCGGCTTCCCGGCCTGCTGGCCCACCAAGAAGTTATCCTTGGCAGCGCCGGGCAGACCCTGCGCATCCGCCATGACACGCTGAACCGAGAGTGCTACATGCCCGGCGTGCTTATTGCCGTTCGCGAAGTGATGGAACGCCACGACCTTGTCTTCGGACTGGACCGACTGCTGGGCTTGGAGTCGCAGTAGCTCGCGTATTGCGGTCGTAGTAGAATAAAGCCACTCCGTGCGTCTCCGTGGTAATGGAGGTGGGAAAATGCAGAATATCGGACGTCTTATAACAGCAATGGTGACGCCCTTCGACGATGAAGGCGCAGTAGACTACGAGCAGGCAAAGCGGCTCGCGCAAGCATTAGTAGACTCCGGCACAGAGGGGCTGGTAGTAACCGGCACCACCGGTGAAGCCCCCACCCTCAGCAACGACGAGAAGCTGGGGATGTATGCAGCCGTCAAGGAGGCTGTGGGCGACCGCGCCGCGATTATTGCAGGCACTACTACCTATAACACGGCAGAAAGTGTGGCAATGACCAAAGAAGCCGAACACCTCGGTGTGGACGGCATCTTACTGACCGTGCCCTATTACAACAACCCACCTCAAGAAGGACTGTTCCAGCACTTCCGCATGATTGCGGAGGCCACCAATAAGCAGTGTATTCTGTACAACGTCCCCGGCCGCACGGTCCGTAACATGGAGGCGGCTACCACCGTCCGCCTCAGCCACATCGAGAACATTGCCGGTGTGAAAGAGGCCAGCGCCAACTATGACCAGATCACCAAGATCATACACGGCGCACGGCCCGGCTTCAGAGTATGGAGCGGCAATGACAGCGACACGTTGCCCATTCTAGCCATGGGCGGTTATGGGATAGTCAGCGTAGCGTCGCACTTGGTTGGCATGCAGATCCGTGACATGATTCAGAAGCATCTGAGTGGAGACACGGAGGGCGCGGGCGCTATTCATCGCCACCTCATGGGCCTCGTGAATGCATTGTTCACAGTGGCCAACCCTATTCCGCTGAAGTACATGCTCAACCACATCGGCTTCAACGTAGGGAAACCTCGGCTCCCCTTGGTGGAACCGGATGAGGGTACCGTCGCCAATATCAACACCCTGCTCGCTGGTTATAAGATAGACCTCCCGGTAACTGCGGACACCCGGTAACCAGCCCGCCGATAGATCGACAAGATGCGACACATGCCGTATTTTCCCGCGGTCCTCGCCAGCGCCGCGCTGGTCACGGCGGTTGCGGTCACTCCGCGCAACACCCCCGCTCTGGCAGCAGCGACTTTCGACGTTGACATTGACGAGTTCGCATTCACGCCTGCAACGCTCACAGTCCCTGTTGGATCCACCGTGACTTGTCGGAGTCTTCCCCCTGTTTGAGCTTTTGCACCAACTTGCGGACTGGGTGCTGGCGTGGGCCAACTCGCCCAATGCGCCTATAGCGCTAGCCGTCTTGGCTTTTGCGGAATCAAGCTTCTTTCCGATTCCCCCAGATACGCTACTAGTGACGTTGGGATTGCTTCAACCGGAAACTGTCCTCGGTTTGGCGCTCCTTGTCACCTTGGCCTCGGTCAGTGGTGGCGGAGTCGGCTATGGCATCGGCCGATTCGGCGGCCGGCCGGTGCTCCTGAAGCTATTCGACGAGCAGCACATCCTGTTGGTGCAGGCCCTCTACCAGCGATACGACGTCTGGGCAATCTTCATTGCCGCCTTCACACCCATTCCATACAAAGTGTTCACTATCTCAGCCGGAGTCTTTCAACTCAACGTGAAACGGTTCATGCTTGCATCGCTTATCGGTAGAGGGGGACGTTTCCTGTTAGTAGGGGGGGCCATTGCGCTATTCGGCGAGCAAGTGCAGTATTTCCTTACGAACTATTTTGAGCTCACCATCGTGGCCTTCACCCTACTCCTCATTGCGGGATTCCTCGCAATGCGCTTAATCTTCCCCCGGGTAGTGACCAAGTTGGTAGGTTCGGAACACCCATCGGAAGCCGCGCCACTGCGCAGCGCAACAGATGATAGCTAGGAGGCCCATGTGCAGTGTCGGGGCAGGCATTCCCAATAGATGGGTCCAACGACGGCCTTGGGCGCACCACTTCTCCGGCAAAACCCGCCGGGCGCTACCGCCATACACCTGCAGGTTATCTCCTTCACCACCAAGCACCGCTACTTGAATACAGGCCAGGTCGGGTCACGATGAGCATGTCACTAGTGCAGCATACCCTCGACCGCATTCGCCCCTTGGATGAGGTGGCCATGGCCACCGCGCGCGCCCGGCAAGATCAGCTCACCAAACCCTTGGGTGCGCTGGGCCGCTTGGAAGCGCTGTCGGTGCAGATTGCGGGCATCACGGGCGCCCTGCAGCCTCCGCTAGAACGCAAGGCAGTAATAGTCATGGCCGCCGACCACGGCGTAGCCGCTCAGGGCGTCAGTGCATACCCCCAGGAAGTCACGCCACAAATGGTGCTGAACTTCCTGCGCGGCGGGGCAGCCATAAACGTGCTCGCCAAGCAGACAAATGCGCGCGTCGTGGTTGTAGACATCGGCGTCGCCTCGGCGTTGCCGTCTCACCCCCAGCTACTCGCCCGCAAGATAGCACTGGGCACGCATGACTTCACCCTAGGCCAGGCTATGACCCGTGATGAAGCAATAGCGGCCATTGAGACGGGGATTGTGGTGGTGGAGGAACAGGCGAAGCTTGGCCTGCACCTGGTTGCCACCGGTGAAATGGGGATTGGCAACACCACGGCCTCCAGCGCCCTGATTGCTGCCTTCACCGGCGCAACCCCAGAACAGGTAACTGGCTGGGGTACCGGGATTTCGGACACCATCCGTCAGCACAAGGTGGCGGTGATTGCACAATCCCTAGCGTTGCACCACCCCGACTCCGCGGACGCAGTCGGCGTGCTGGCGGCGGTCGGAGGGTTCGAGATCGCTGGATTGGCGGGTGTGATACTGGGCGCCGCGGCCCACCGAGTTCCCGTCGTGCTAGACGGCCTAATTGCAGGAGCGGCGGCCCTGGTTGCTGCAGCCCTTACTCCTTCCGTAGTCGACTATTGCATCCCCAGCCACCGTTCGGCGGAGCAGGGCCACGCCATCGCCCTGCGGCATCTCGGCCTCTCCCCACTGCTCGAACTCGACCTACGGTTGGGCGAGGGCACCGGCGCATTGCTGGCGATGCCGCTTATCGAAGCGGCGGTGCGGCTGCTCAACGAGATGGCGACCTTTGGCGAAGCCGGCGTCTCCGGGGCCGATCAGTAGCACGCGCCGCCTGCGTCCACTACACACATGGCGTTTTTCACCGCCCTCGGCTTTCTCACCCGCCTTCCGCTGCCCAGTGCTACAGCAAATCCTGCTCACCTAGGCAACACGCCCGCGTACTTCCCACTCGTCGGCCTCCTCATTGGGCTGGTGGTAGCCCTAGCGGACTGGGGACTGCGCTTGGTGCTGCCGCCGCAGGTCACGTCGGCCTTGGTGCTCATACTGCTACTCGCGATCACCGGTGGGCTGCATGTCGACGGCCTGGCCGACACCTGCGATGGGTTTTTCGCCACGGCAGACCCACAACGTCGAATGGAAATCATGCGGGACAGCCGGTCCGGCAGCTTCGGCGTTGCAGGCGTGGTTGTCATCTTGCTGCTCCAGTACGCGGCGCTAAATGAACTGCCGGCCAACGATCGTGCGGCGGCACTGGTGCTCATGACCACGCTCAGCCGGTGGGCCATGTCACTGGCAGTGGTGTTCTTCCCCTACGCTAGAGCAGAAGGGCTGGGGGCCGCATTCCGGACCGGCGGCCGCTGGCGGAATGCCCTCTTGGCCACGGTGAGCGCTGTGTTGATCGGTCTGGCCGTCTGGGGGCTCCCGGCGAGTGCGCTGCTCGTGGCGGTGGCCGCCCTATCGTGGCTCATGGGCTGGCTGCTCTTGCGCCGCCTGCCCGGCCTCACCGGCGATTGCTATGGAGCAATCAACGAAGTCACCCAGGCCATTGTGCTCCTCCTCATGTTGGCTGCGCCGCTTACGCTGGCTGCGCTGCCGTGGCTCGGTTAGGGTCACTCCGGGAGGGGTGGTATGCTACGGGTCACTACCTACGTGAGGCGTTATGGCTGAACCCGCTACTGTAAGACAGGCTGAGCAGGAGACCCGCGGCTCTCAGCGCTTCCCAATGTTCAACGCGCTGAAACACACGCCCTACCGGTTGTACTGGTTCGGGATGTTGGGCTCTGTCATGGGCCATGGGATGCAGATCATCTCCGTCTACTGGCTTACGCTGCAGCTGACAGACTCTCCGCTCATGCTGGGCGCCGTGGGCTTGAGCAACGCCGTACCCACTATCCTACTCACATTCATCAGCGGACCCATCGCCGACCACACCGACCGCCGGAGGATGATCGCCATTTCACAAGCTTTCCTGGCGCTGCTCCATGCGAGCATGGCCACCTTAGTGGTTACCGGCTATGTGGAAGTGTGGCATGTCCTGGTGTTCGCCTTCCTCGCAGGCTCGGGGCAGGCGTTTGAGCAACCAAGCCGGCAGGCGCTGATCCCCCAGCTCATCCCCAGAACTGAGATGGCAAATGCCGTGGCTATGAGCAGCATCATCTGGCAGGGATCACGGCTTATGGGCCCCGCGGTAGCCGGCGGCATCATCGCGCTGTACGGCGTAGGGATTACGCTCTACATGGCGGCAGCAGGCTTTACACTGTTCTTTGTGTTAGTCCATTTCATCCACCCCAACAGTCCCGCCAATCCCCGCCAATCGCGCGGCATGCTGAAAGACCTGCTAGATGGGCTGTCATACATGCGCAGCAACGAAATCGTCTATACGCTCATCGCCATGACCTTATTCAACAGCTTGTTCGGCATGTCGTACACTATTCTTATGCCGGTTTTCGCCCGCGACCTGTTGAATGTGGGATCGCAAGGCTACGGTATTCTGCAGTCGTCGGGTGGCTTGGGAGCCCTCACTGGGACAATGCTGGTAGCTCAACTGTCCTACGCCAAACGTAAGGGGCAGCACCTGCTCATCGGCGCAACCTGCTTTGGGTTTTTGCTCATGATTTTCGCTTGGTCACCGATCTTCTGGCTCTCCCTTGGCACAGTGGTGCTGATGGGATTGGCGAGCCAGTTCTATGTGACTACGGCGACTACCGCGTTGCAACTCGTCCTCCCAGACGAGTACCGCGGCCGCGTCATGGGAACCTACTCGCTGACCTACAGCATGGTGCCCCTGGGCGGTGCGCTATCCGGCGGCATTGCCGAGTTCTTGGGGCCGCGTGTTGCCGTGAGCTTTGGTGGCGCCATGGTTGCCAGTATGGCGCTGCTCGTAGCCGCGTTCCTGCCTCGAGTACGGAATCTGGAATAGCCCTGTGCGTCTGGACATCCCCAGGATCGTCATCGCCGGCGTTACCAGTAGCGTTGGTAAGACCACCATCACTACCGGGCTTATCGGGGCGTTAAGAGCCGGGGGCATGCGCGTGCAGCCTTTTAAGTGTGGGCCGGACTACATCGACCCCAGCCACCTCGGCCGTGCCGCCGGTGTGCCCGCCCGCAACTTGGATAGCTGGATGCTCCCCCACGACGCCATGCGCGAGCTGTTCGCCCATGCTTGCCGCAACGCGGATATCGCCGTGATCGAAGGCGTTATGGGCCTGTTCGACGGCAAAACGGGTCGGGATGAATCAGGCAGCACTGCGGAGATAGCCAAACTCCTCGACGCACCTGTGGTGTTAGTGATGGACGTGGCGAAGGTTGCCCGCAGCGCTGCGGCTACCGCGCTGGGCTTCCAGCAATTCGACAACAAGCTGCGGCTCAGTGGAGTCATCCTCAATCGAATAGGCAGCCCGCGTCACGGAGAACTCGTACAAGAAGCCATTGCGGCCGCCACCGGGCTGCCGACACTCGGTGCGTTACCGCGCGATGACGCTCTGCTCATTCCGGAGCGCCACCTGGGATTGGTCCCCGATGCGGAGCGGACTGGTGAAGAGCAACAGACGCAATTGCTCGCCGCAGCCATCGCCAAACACTGCGACCTGGACGGACTGAGGACCCTGGCCTACCAAGCCGTCCCGCTGAGTGTGGAGGCCACCCGCCTGTTTCCATCAGCAGCCCCACCCACTCAAGCGCGTATCGCCGTGGCACAGGACATGGCCTTCAGTTTCTACTACCAGGACAACCTTGACCTGCTGTCCGCCTGGGGCGCTACGGTGGTGCCTTTTAGCCCCATACAAGACCCCGCGTTACCCATCGGCTGCAATGGGCTGTACATTGGCGGTGGATTCCCCGAATTGTACGCAGCGCAGCTTGCAGCTAACGCACCATTGCGACAGGAGATAGCCAATGCCGCGGCGCGCGGGCTGCCGATATTCGCCGAGTGCGGCGGCTTGATGTACTTGATGGAATCGCTGACCGACTTTGACGGCGTTGCTCATCCAATGCTCGGTCTCCTACCAGGCAATTCGGTTATGCAGCGGGGCCGCGTCCGGCTGGGCTACTATACGGTGAAAGCGCGCCGAGACAACCCGCTTCTACAGGCAGGTGAAAGCGTGCGCGGTCATGAGTTCCACTGGTCAGGACTGGAGACCGGCCCGTCTGATGCGCAGGCCGCGTTCGACATCGACGAGCACCCAGGACGCTTAGAGGGGTTTGCAACCCCAAGCATGCTGGCCTCTTATGTGCATCTGCACTTTGGGGCGCGGCCTGATCTGGCTCCACGATTTGTGACCGCGTGTCGAGCCTGGGCAAAGGCAGGGTAGCGCATGGAAGAGGTCGCCATTCTGGCCGCCGCGGTCGCCCTCGATGTCTTGGTGGGGGAGTATCCCTCGCGGCTGCACCCGGTGATCTGGATGGGACGACTCACCGATTGGCTCATCGAGGGGGCACCGCCCAGTGGCCCACAACTGCAATTCGGTTATGGTGTGCTAGTGGTGATCATCGTTACCTTGGCTACGGCGCTTCCGGCGTGGCTAGCGCTCAACTTTGCGCAGAGCATCCACCCTGTCGCGTACATCGTAATCGGAGCGTTGGTACTGAAGCCCTCCTTCGCACTGCGCGAACTCTGGGGTTCGGTGGAGGCAGTGCGTCAAGCGCTTGAGGCCAGCAACCTTCAGGAGGCACGACGGCTGGTGGGTCGCATTGTGAGTCGTGACACCGCCGCGCTCACGCCGGCGCAGGTGACCGCTGCTGCAATCGAGTCGGCCGCGGAGAACTTTACCGACAGCTTCATGGCCCCCATCTTCTATTTCGCGCTCTTCGGACCGGTTGGGGCCATCGCCTACCGCGCCGTGAACACCCTAGATGCCATGATCGGCTATCATGGCCGCTACGAATATCTGGGCAAGCCCGCAGCCCGTCTGGATGACGTGCTGAACTTCATTCCGGCCCGTCTGGCGGGAGTGGTGGTCACTGTCTCCGCCAGCCTGGGAGGTGGGAGCGTACGGCGGGCCTGGCACACCATGCGCGCCGACCACAGCCGCCCGGAGAGTCCCAACGCGGGCTGGACTATGAGCGCCGCAGCAGGGGCATTGGGCGTACGCTTGGAAAAAGTGGGGAGTTACACGCTGGGGAGCGATTACCAAGAACCCATGCCTGCCCACATTCATCAGGTGTTAACGATACTGGCGGGAGCGGCATTTATAACGCTGGCCGCTTTTGTGCTTTTGGAGGGCCCGGTCTAGCATGCCGCCACAACCCCGCCCTTACCTCCTAGGACTCCCCAAAGCCACTCATGGCGGACTGGATCACGCGGAGTTGCACGCACTGGGGATCGACCCCGAAACTATCCTGGACTTTAGCGTAAATACCAACCCGTTTGGGCCTTCCCCGGCTGTGCTTGAGGCCTTTCGGACAGCCAACGTCAGCCGCTATCCCGATAGTGAGGCCACGCTGCTCAAGCAGGCATTAGCAGACCAGCATCACGTCACGCCAGATCGCGTCCTCATTGGCAACGGATCAGTGGAGCTCATGTGGTTGGTTGCCTACGCGTATCTTGCTGAGGGAACGTCTGCCCTAACGCTAGCCCCTACCTTCGGAGAATACCGCCACGTCGCACGCGTGGCGGGAGCGGAGGTCACCGAAATCACCGCCGTTGCTGAGCAGGGCTTCAGGCTTGAAGTAACGATTATCGCGCAGGCGGTGGGGGCGCAACGGCCGGCCGTAGTCTTCATCTGTAATCCCAACAACCCCACCGGTGTACTCATCCCGCCAATGGAAATCGCAACGCTATCCATAGACCATCCGGATACTTTATTCGTCATCGATGAAGCGTATGTCCCCTTCATCAATCCACACTATCCACGCTCCAGTTCCTGCCTTGATATCGACCAGCCTGCGAACCTGCTCGTGCTGCGCTCAATGACCAAGGACTGCGGTATCCCCGGCCTCCGGCTCGGCTATGCGGTGGGCGATCCTGAGGTCATCGGAGCGCTGCGGACAGTGCAGCCACCATGGAGCGTCAATGCGCCGGCGCAAGCCGCGGGCCTGGCAGCGCTCCGTGATAGGGCGCACGTCGAGCGCTCACTGTGCGCTGTGGCCGAGGCGCAAGACTACCTCACGAGCGCGTTGACGGAATTAGGGCTGGAGGTCCTACCCTCCCGTAGCAACATGTTGCTGCTCAGGATTGGCGACGCCGCCGCATTCCGACTCACCCTCCTTCGGGCAGGATACTGTGTGCGGGACTGCGCCTCGTTCGGGCTGCCGGATTACGTCCGAATCGGCCCGCGCACATTGCCGGAATGCCGGCAGCTGGTCACGGCGATTCAGCGGGTTGTAAACGGCGCGTGATGAGCGCTGCCAAACTGCTCATGCTGCAAGGCACGGCATCTTCCGTGGGGAAGAGCCTGCTCGTGGCCGCGCTATGCCGTATCCTGCGCCAAAACGGCTACCGCGTTGCGCCGTTCAAAGCGCAGAACATGTCAAACAACTCCTTCGTAACCCGCAACGGCGGCGAGATGGGTCGAGCGCAAGTAGTGCAGGCCCAAGCCGCAGGCGTCGAACCTCACGTGGATATGAACCCGATCCTCCTCAAGCCCGAAGCCGAGGCGCGGTCCCAGGTTGTGCTCCTAGGAAAGGCGCAAACCACACTGTCTGCCAGGGAGTACTACCGTATCAAGCCGGAACTGCAACCAATAACCCTGGCTGCGCTGGAACGGCTACGTTCGGCGCACGACGTAGTAGTCATAGAGGGCGCCGGGAGTCCGGCGGAGATCAACCTGCGCCGGCATGACATCGTGAACATGGGGTTGGCTTGCGCAGTGCAGGCTCCTGTGCTGCTCGTGGGCGATATCGACCGTGGCGGCGTTTTTGCCCACCTGGTGGGAACCCTGGAGCTGCTGGAAGCCGAGGAACGCGCGCTGGTGAAGGGCACTATTATCAACAAATTCCGAGGCGATCCCGGGCTCTTGGATGACGGCCTGCGCTTCCTAGAAGACCGTACTGGGATTCCAGTGCTTGGAGTAGTACCGCACCTGCCCCACCACGGGCTCCCGGAGGAGGACAGTGTGGTGTTGGAGCAGCCGGCGCCCCGCGCGGTCAGCAAGGGGATCATTGATATTGCAGTGGTACAGGCACAACGTATTGCCAACTTCACCGATTTCGATGCGCTGGCCTCAGAAACGAGCGTAAGCCTCCGCTACGTCAGTGAGGCCGCTGCGCTGGGGGAACCAGACGTGATTATCCTTCCCGGCACCAAGTCCACGGTGGCTGATCTGGCATCGCTGCGTGCTCAGGGTATCGCCGACGCGATTGTACGGTTAGCTGGCGCGGGCACCGTGATAGTTGGACTCTGCGGTGGCTACCAGATGTTGGGAAGGGTCATCCGTGACGCTCAGCACGTGGAGTCGGATATGGACGAAGTACCCGGCCTTGGTTTGCTGCCAGTGGAGACCGAGTTCGTGCCCGAGAAGGCCACCGTTCAGGTTGAGGGGGTCTTTGCTGCAGAGACTGACATATGGCAGGAGTTGGCGCATCAAGCGATCTTCGGCTACGAGATTCACAATGGTGTCACCAAGCAGGTTCAACCATTGTCGCCGACAGTTCGCATCAACCGGCGCGGCGGCGCCCCGACCGACACGCTGGACGGCTCGGTTAACGCGGCAGGTAACGTCCTAGGCAGCTACGTCCACGGCCTGTTCGATGCGCCCGGCCTCCGACGCGCGTTCTTAAGCGCCATCGCACAGCGCAATGGCCTGCCCACGCCGGTGTTCGACGCCATTCCCACGCTTGAGCAAACGTTCGACCGGCTGGCAGACCATGTCCGCGCCAGCTTGGACATCCCGCACATTTACAGAATTGCAGGGCTTTAGGCGATGGCAAAGCGGTTCGTGCTCATTCTGGGCGGGGTGCGCAGCGGCAAGAGTGACCTCGCGCAAAAGCTCGCCCTAGACGTCAGCGGCCGTGTGCTGTTCGTCGCGACCGCAGCGGCCGACGATGGCGAGATGCAGCAGCGCATCGAGCGGCACCAAAGCCGCCGACCAGCAGACTGGATCACGCTCGAAGAGCAGCTACACCTAGCCGATGCCTTGGAACGGCACCCGTCCGCGGCAGACGTGGTGGTGCTCGACTGCGTAACGCTGTGGGCTGCCAATGCACTGGCCGCGGCTTCACCGCAAGGCCTGGATAAGCCCGACGAGCTGGCCGCCCAGCAGCTCTTGGGTGGCGAGCTCGGTGCACTCCACGATTGGTACCGGGGCCGCGACACCTCGCTCATCGTGGTGAGCAATGAGGTGGGTATGGGATTGGTGCCGCCCTATCCCTCGGGCCGAGTTTACCGGGACCTGCTAGGATGGGCCAACCAACGGCTCGCCACTATGGCTACTGAGGTGTACCTGGTGGTAGCGGGCATTCCGGTGGAGCTCAAGCAGCTTGCCGCCCGCCCTTGGCGCCAAGGGGACGACTGATGGCCGTGCATGCCCTCATAATTGAGCTGAGCGCAAGGCCCATTTACGTAAGTTGCCCCCTAGTTTGACAGAGAGTATCATGCTAAGGCGTAGCCGCCTCGGACGCGCCGCACCATAGCCTGGAGGATGTATGCCGAAGCTGAGTCACCTGAAACTTCGCAAAGCAGTCATCGACGCCGCCAACTTGTTGGTGCGCACCGGCGCCATCTCAATGAGCCACCACGGTAACTTCAGCGCCCGTATCCCCGGCACCGACACTATGCTGCTGACCGCTACCAGCTCCTTTGACAGCCTTAAACCAAAGAACCTAGCGATACTGGACCTCGATGGTCACTTGCTGGACGGTGACATGAGCCCCACTGCTGCGGAGATTGTGCACATGCATGCCGTGGTCTATAAACATCGGCCGGATATGGGCGCAGTGGTACACACCCATTCGCCCTACGCCACCAGTTTTGCTCTAGCAAACCGTCCCATCACCTGCGCCTACGAAGCCTTGGTCCGTTCCGAGATGACCGACGGCGTGCCTCTGGCATTCTATGGCCCGCGGGGATCTTCGCTCTCCATTGCCAACATCGCCGCCGCGCTGGCCGGCGCGCAGCGCACCAAGGCGGTCATCCTCGGCAACCATGGCGTACTGGCTTTTGGAGCCGATTCCAACGGCGCGGCCCGGAGCAACCTCATTGTCGAGGAAGCAGCCCAGATGGCTATCATGGCCGAATCGCTGGGCGGCGCCAAAGACATTCCCCCAGAGTTGTTACGCGGCAGCCTCGATCGACGTGACGACTTTGCCGCACTAGGAACGCAGCGGGCGTAAGCAAGCTAAGCACAGCCAAACATAGGAGGATACACATGCGCGCAGTCCAGGTGATTGCTCCCGGGAAAATCGAGCTTATCGATCTGCCGAAGCCGGCCATGGAGAAGGGCAAGGTGCTAGCCCGAACAACGCTGGCCTCCATCTGCGGGAGCGACTGGCCGGGCGTGCTCCACGGTCGCGGCGACCTCACCTACCCAATGCCCCCAGGCCGGCCTGGCCACGAGGTTGTCTGCGTGGTGGAGGAGTCGGATTCACCGGAGTTCGCTCCGGGCGACTTAGTGCTAGATGTCGGCTATGACGGCTCCTTCCGTGAGTTTCAGCTACGCGGGCCCGAAAGTATTGTAAAGCTCCCAGCGAACCGGGAGCCGGAAGAGATGCTCATGAGCCAGCCCCTAGGCGTAGTCATGCACGCCGCCCGTAAGTGGCCAAGCATCCTGGGCAAGAGCGCGGTGGTCATCGGCCAAGGTACCATCGGCCTCCTATTTACCGCACTCTTAAAAAACCTGGGCGCCGGCCCTATCATTGCGCTCGACCTCGAAGACAACCGCCTGACTCTCGGGCGCAAGTTCGGCTCCGACCACCAGATCAACACCTCTCGCGCCGATGCCATCAATGCAGTCATGGAACTGACGGGCGGTCAGGGCGCGGACATGGTCGTGGAGGCAGTTGGCACCGAAAAGACCTACGACTGGTGTGCCCCCATGGTACGCAAGGGCGGCATGGTCACGTTCTTCGGCCTCCCCAAGAAAGAACCCATGTCCATGCATTTTGTGGCACTAATGCGCAAGGATCCCGTCTTGTTCACGTCTAATATGGGCGAGCGGGACGCCGATTTTGCCGTGGCCCGGGACCTCATCGCCTCCGGTAAAGTGTACGCCCGCCCGCTGATCACCCACCGTTTCCCGTTAGACCAGATATTGCCCGCCCATGAGTTGGCTGAAAGCAGGGCGGACAACGTGATAAAAATCTTGCTGGAGTTCTAGCAGCACACCAACCGGTCATCTTTATTGCCAACCGTGTCAGACCGTTCGGACATTGCGGCACAGCACGTCCACCAGATTCTCCGACGCCTTGAGCCGCTCCCGCCGCCCAGCGCTACTCCCGCGCTTGTAGTGCTATCCGGTCCGCCTGGGGCTGGCAAGTCCACCATCGCCCGCAGGCTGCGGGATGCGGCCCCCGTAGCAATCGTAGCTTCCGACTTCGTGCGGAAGACGCTGTTCCCACAGCCCACATACAGCAACGCCGAGCACGCTCAAGTATTCGTGGCTGCCCACCGAGTACTGCGGACACTACTCCGGCGTTCCATATCCACTGTCTTTGACGCCACTAATTTGCGTGAGGATGCGCGGCGCAGCGCGGGCGGAGTCGCCCGCGCCGCCGGGGCACGGTTGCTCCTGGTAGCGGTGACGGCCCCACCGGACGTGGTGAAAGCGCGCATGGATCTACGAGAGCGACAGCCCCATCCGGAAGACCTTTCGGACGCCACGTGGGAGGTGTATCTCCAGTTAACTTCCACGGCACAGCCCATTGCTCAGGAGCACTGGAGCATCGACACCGCCGCCGATCATGAAGCAGCGCTCCAAGCCATACTAGACACGCTGTCTACCCCTCATTGATAGAGCGGGATAGGACGGCTAAGGCATGAGCAGCGCCAGCACACTATCCCCAGCCCCAATGCTATAATCCATCGGTCTAACCCCTACGTGCCGGCTTACGTAACCGCGGATACTATCAGGGGCACTAGCTGACCTAGGAGGCTTCGTGACCGAACCCGCAGCAATGCTGAAAACCACGTGTTTGCATCAAGCGCACCTCGATCTCTCGGCGCGCATGGTGCCCTTTGGCGGCTGGGACATGCCCATTCAGTACCACAGCATTCTGGAAGAGCATCACGCCGTGCGCAACGCCGCGGGGATGTTCGATGTATCGCACATGGGCCGAGTGGACTTCCACGGCCCGGACTGCATCGCATACCTGCAACGCCTTTTCACTTGCGATGTGACCAAAATTGCCGCGGGCAGTGCCCGCTACACTCTCCTCTGCGTGGAGGACGGCGGTATCTTGGATGACACCATCCTGTACTGCCGCAACCCCGAGTCCTTCGTACTGATATGCAACGCGTCCAGCACCCCAGCGGTGTTAGACTGGCTGGCCCAATGGAAACTGCCGGGAGAACAGGTAGCCGTTACAGAGCGTACCGCTGAGACGGGCATGATCGCCCTTCAAGGACCGCAGGCTGCCGCACATATGAGGACCCTGGCTAACCCAGAGGTAGCCAACAAGCTGGCATACTTCACCTGGACGGAGACCATGGTCAACGGCTCCGCTGCGCTAGTCACCCGCACCGGTTACACGGGTGAGGACGGCTTCGAGATAATCATGAGCGCCCAAGATACGCCCAACCTCTGGCACGCCCTGTTAGAGCGCGGCGTGAAGCCCTGCGGTCTGGGCGCGCGCGACACGCTGCGGCTAGAGGCGGCCCTCCCACTCCAAGGCAATGACACTTCGCTCCATACCAACCCCATCCAAGCAGGATTGGGTTGGGTGGTGGCGCTGGACAAGAACAACTTCATTGGGCGAGACGCCATTCTCGCCGTGAAAGAGCAGGGCGCGCCAACCCGGCTAGTGGGGTTTGAAGTCACTGGCCGCGGCATCCCGCGTCCCCACTGCACGCTGCTAGACGACGGGCATACTATCGGCGAAACCACCAGCGGTGGCTTTGCGCCAACCCTCCAAAAGGGTATTGGGATGGGATACGTAGCTGCCGAGTGGAGCAAGCCGGGGCTTCCTATCACGGTGGACATTCGGGGCACTATGGTGCCCGCTCAAACCGTCCGCCGACCCTTCTACAAGCGGCCGCCCGCCGCATAATAATGCTTGCCCCTGGGTAAAGGCTGCGCTAATATTGAAGAGTTGGCCGCGGCATTGGGGCCATACGTAGCAACAAGACCGGCCTGCACGCCCATCACCTTCCCTCACCACCTGAGGTACACGCACATGCCACGAAAAACTGAAGAAGCCGGCAACCTATGGCTAGCCCGCGCACTCTGGGACGTGGGCGCTGTCCGGTTTGGAGACTTTACTATCGGGCGAAGTACCATACACTCCCCCGCCTACGTCAACGTGCGTCGGCTCATTAGTCGTCCCCGCATATTGAAACGCGTCGCACAAATGATGGTCAAAGAAATTCAGGCCGAGTTGGCGCTGCTCCGGCAACACATTCACCCCTTCAGTCTTGTTGCGGGCGTGCCCTTTGGCGGTCTCCTCATCGCCACCGCCTACTCGCTATCTGCAAACGTGCCAATGATCTACGCTCACCCGCGCGTAGTGGACGGACGCAACTACGTAGTAGAAGGAGCGTACGAACCTAACCAAGCCGTCCTTATCATTGATGATCTCATCACCTCCGGTGGCAGCGTCATCGAGACTGCTGACCTGCTGACCAACGAAGGCCTGGACGTCAAAGACGTGATGGTGCTCATTGACCGCGGCGAGGGTGCCGGTACTCGACTGCGGCGGGCGGGCTACAACCTGCATTCTATGCTCACGCTGGAAGTGATGCTCAACTACTATCTATCCACCGGCCGGATCGATCAACGACTCCACCAGAAGTGCTACGACTACGTTCTGGCAAAACGAGCCGAACGCGAAGTCTCATAGCAAGTAACAACAGCGAGGTCTATTCATGGATCAGGCGCAGATTGACCAGGTTGTCGCGCACGCGGCATCGTGGTCGCCCAGTGATTGCACGTACAGCAAAGAGCACGAGTGGGCCCGCGTGGTAGGGGAAGGCATCGTGTGGGTAGGGATCACGGATTACGCCGCCAGCGAGCTGGGAGACGTGGTGTTTGTCCAGTTGCCCGCCGTAGGCTCGGTCGTCAAACAGTTCGAAAAGTTTGGGGAGGTTGAGTCTGTCAAGGCAGTATCCGATCTGTTCTCTCCCATAAGCGGCGAGGTTATCGCCGTAAATGAGACAGTGCAAATGCAACCTGAGCTAGTGAACCAGTCACCCTTCGGCCAGGGCTGGATGCTAGGGGTACAGGCCAGCAGTCCAAGCGAACTAGACAGCCTCATGGCGCACAGCGCCTACGCCGAATACATTCAGGGATTGGGGAGCGCGCACTAATGCCCTCGTATGTTCCCAACACTGATGCCGACCGGCAGGCAATGCTGGCGACGTTGGGCTTAGCAACAATCGATGACCTCTTTGCGGACATCCCAAGTCACCTGCAGCACGCAAACCTGGACCTTCCCCCAGGTCTCACAGAGCTGGAACTGCAGCAAGAATTGGCGCTGCTCGCCCAAAAGAACATAGCGCTCGACCGGACACCCAGTTTTCTGGGCGCCGGAGCATACAAGCACTTCATCCCCAGCGTGGTGGGGCACATTACCAGCCGGAGCGAGTTCTCCACCGCCTACACACCCTATCAGCCAGAGATCAGCCAGGGCACCCTCCAGACCATCTTCGAATTCCAGTCGATGATGTGCGAGTTGACGGGGATGGACGTTGCGAACTCCGGCATGTACGACGGCGCAACGGCACTGGCCGAAGCTGGCCTGATGGCCTGCCGGGTAACCAACCGCGACAGGATCGTAGCCCTTTCCACCGTCAATCCTGCATGGCGAGACGTGGCGCATACCTACAGCCGCGGCCAGAATATCGAGCTAGCGGTTGCTACGCCAGAAACGCTGAGCCTCAGTCAGGACTGCGGTTGCCTAATGGTGCAGTACCCCAACTACTACGGCTATCTGGAGGACATACAGCGCTGGGCCGATGTTGCCCATGCCGCTGGGGCACTTCTTGTGGTGGCCGTTAACCTGACTGCGTTAGGGATGCTCCAGCCCCCTGGCGACTTAGGGGCCGATATCGTAGTAGCGGAAGGGCAACCACTGGGCCAGGTACTCATCTACGGTGGCCCCTACGTTGGTGTGTTCTGCAGCCGTGATCAATTTGTTCGGCAAATGCCGGGCCGCATCGTAGGCCGTACTGCTGATGCGCAGGGACGCACCGGTTACGTGCTTACGCTACAAACCAGAGAGCAACACATCCGGCGGGAGCGGGCTACTTCCAACATCTGCACGAGCGAGGCTTTGGTGGCGCTCGCCACAACTATCTACACCGCCTCTATGGGACCGCAGGGTATGCGGGAAGTGGCTGAGTTGTGCTACCACAAAGCGCACTATCTTGCGGACCAGATAGCGCGGCTATCTGGCTATTCCCTACCCATTGCCGAAACGTTCTTTCACGAATTCGTAGTCCGCTGTCCAGTGACCCCGGCACAGGTCAACCGCCATCTGCTGGATGCCGGGATCATAGGCGGACTCGATGTCAGTGGCGCGATTGATAATGGACTGTTGCTCTGTTGCACCGAACTCACCAGCAAAGCGGACATGGACCGCCTTGTGGCCGAACTCGCCAAGGTAGCCTGACTATGATTGACCCCGCAATGCCAATCCAAACGCCCCGGGCCGGCCGCGTGCTCAACGATCTCTCCGTGACTGGCCGGCGGGCTACTAGTCTCCCCGAATGCGACGTGCCGCTTAGCCCGCTGCCAGACGCGGCCATGCTGCGCGACAACCTCACCCTGCCCGAGGTGAGCGAGGTAGAACTGGTCCGCTATTTTACCTACTTGAGCACTCTGAACTACAGCGTAGAGACCGGGATGTACCCCCTGGGCTCCTGCACCATGAAATACAACCCGAAGCGTCATGAAGACGCCGCCCGTATGCCCGGCTTTGCGTGGGCCCACCCGCTGGCCCCAGAGGAGAGCGTGCAAGGAGTGCTGCAAGTACTCTTTGAGCTCCAGGGATTCCTCGCTGAAATCACGGGTATGGCAGGCGTGAGCTTGGCGCCCATGGCAGGCGCGCACGGTGAGTTCGCCGGCATACTA
Organism: Dehalococcoidia bacterium; assembly: GCA_965261835.1. Taxonomy (GTDB): domain Bacteria; phylum Chloroflexota; class Dehalococcoidia; order SHYD01; family SHYD01. The sequence goes on from OZ253478.1 coordinate 2,342,398, forward strand.
ATAGCGCGCGCGTACCATGAACGAAGGAATGACACTGCCCGCCGCAAAGTGCTGGTGCCGGATTCGGCACACGGTACAAACCCGGCCACCGCAGCAATGGCCGGCTACGAGGTTGTGGCCATTCCCTCCGACGCCACAGGCAACTGCGATCTTGAGCAGCTACGCGCCGCACTGGGACCAGACGTGGCCGCGATGATGTTGACCCAGCCCAACACCCTCGGCCTATTCGACACTAATATCGTGGCGATTGCGGAAGCGCTGCACGAGCACGGCGCACTGCTCTATGGAGACGGCGCCAACATGAACGCGCTGCTGGGCAGGGCTAAGCCCGGTACCATGGGCTTTGACATTCTCCACCTGAACCTCCACAAAACCTTCAGCACACCCCATGGGGGAGGCGGCCCAGGAGCCGGTCCCGTGTGTGTTCAGCCGCACTTGGTCGACCACCTTCCCTATCCCGTAGTGATTGAGGCGGGTGAGGGAGCGCAACGCAGCTTCCACCTGGATGAACCTGCGCACACCATCGGACGCATGGGAGGGTTTTGCGGGAACTTCGGTGTCCTGCTCCGGGCGTACTGCTATATCCGAACCCTGGGGCCGGATGGACTGCGCGCGGTTACCGACAACGCCGTCTTGAACGCCAACTACCTCCGGGCGCAACTCAACGGCCTGTACAACCTGAAATATGACCGTATGTGCATGCATGAGGTGGTACTAGCGGGCACCAAACAGAAGGCTTTAGGAGCCAACACATTATCAATCGCCAAACGCCTCATCGATTATGGATTTCATCCCCCAACCATCTACTTTCCTCTAATAGTTGAAGAGGCGCTCATGATTGAGCCAACAGAGACGGAAAGCCGTGAAACGCTGGATGCCTTTGCCACCGCAATGAGGGCCATCGCTCGGGAGGTGGAAGAAGACCCGGACGTTGTTCGTTCCGCGCCACACTTCTCGCCCGTAGGCCGCTTGGACGAGGCCACCGCAGCACGCAAACCGTTCTTGCGGTGGCGTCCGGAATGACGCCCCCTACCGTGCGTATGTGCCAGCACACTCAATGGTAGCGAAGGACGCTATGGTACAATGAGCACACGAAGAGCACACGAATGGTGAGAGTGCGGAGGAATCCATGGAAGAGGCGATAGCCCGCTTCCTAGCACACCTGCAAGAAGACAAGGGGTTCTCCCCTAATACTGTAGTGGCGTACCGCAACGACCTTGATCAATTGCTCTCGTTCTTACATACCGCTCAACCAGGCGATTCCGGCCCCATAACCACTCAATGGAATGCGGTCAAATCTGGCGCCATCCAACGCTACATTCTCACGCTTCAAGACAGTGGGTACGCCCAGACCACCATTGCCCGCAAAATAGCTTCCGTCAAATCGTTCTTTAACTTCCTCCAAAGCGAGAAGCTCATCTCCAGCAACCCATCAGAAGGCTTCACTTCACCCGGCGTACGCCGGCCGCTGCCTAAGACCATCTCCGCTATTGAGGTGGATGAACTATTACTGCAGCCGCTGAAACGGGACAAACCTGAGGCAAAACGGGATTGTGCCATGTTGAGCCTGCTGTACGCTACTGGCATGCGTGTGACTGAACTCGTGAAACTCAATATCGACGACGTTATCCTGGCTGAAACCTTCTCCTACGTACGCTGCCAAGGCCGGAACACCGATCCGCGGTTAATACCCTTGCCAGAGCATTCCATCGAGCCAATTAAGGAATACCTCGCCAACGGCCGGCACCATCTGCTCCGCAAACGGGACACCCCGGCTTTGTTCCTCAATCGCCGGGGGGAGCAGCTTACCCGGCAGGGCTTCTGGCTGATCCTCAAGAGTTACGTCAAGTCTGCCAACCTGAGCGGAGAGATTACGCCTCATATGCTCCGCCACACCTTCGCCACCCACATGCTGCAAAGCGGACAGTTGAACTTGAGAGAACTCCAGGAGTGCCTGGGTCACGCAAGCATCACCACCACCCAGGTCTATACTCAGATACCAGAGGAGGGCCGCGCATCAAAAGACCCTGCCCCCACACCAGCGGTCAGTCACCAGCACTCCACCTAGCATTCCATCGCTAGCATTCCATCGTGGGCAGAGTGCCCCACTTCATGAGCCCAGCCAGAATTTGCCCTCTGCTCTTCCTGCTCTGCGTGTGGTCCCTAGCGTGTACGGAGGAGAAACCACAGGACCCGCTCCCGCCACTCAACTCAGCAGTTACCCCCGAGACTACTGAAACTACTGAGACCGAGACCACAACCGCACCTTCCACCCCACCCAACGTCGCCGCCGCGCTTCCCACCCCACCCAACGCCGATCGCTATGACATCATCCGGCGGCTTAAGCCAGCGTCACATCCTGCTCCCCGGCCCGCACAAACTACGCCCGCTCCGCGTCGCGTTGGAGACACGAGCACATTCAGCGTCACCGACGCTGAGGGTATCACCCGGCGCAACGTCCCCGCCACGCTCCGTTTGGTCACGGACCATGCGTACTGGTACCTAGACGACTCGATCAGAGTAGACATGGCTGCGCTCCAGTCCTCCGCCCAGGTCTACGAAGCAACCAGCTACCCCACCAATACCAAACACTTTGGCGACACTATCCGAGGCGGCTACGACGGCGACCCTCATCTCACCGTCTTCATCACCCGTTTCAGGGGCGCGGTCGGCTATTACAGCTCACCGGACGAGTACCCCAAAGCGATCCATCCCTTCAGCAACGAACGGCTGATGCTCTACATCAATGGCAATGCGCTCCCGCCCGGAAGCCGCGGGTTCAACTCAGTGGTTGCGCATGAACTGCAGCACGCCATCCATTGGCACGCCGACCCCAACGAAGACAGTTGGGTAAACGAGGGCTTGTCCGTCTTAGCGGAAGAATTCGGCGGTTTCCGTAGCAATTCTGCTCGCGCTTTCCAGTCCGCTACCAACGTGCAGCTCACCGACTGGGAAGATGCTCCCGGAAACAACCGACCCCACTACGCTGCGGCCCACCTCTTCATGCGTTTCTTGGCGCAGCATTGGAGCAACGGCGGCGACTTGAGCGCGCTAGTAGCCGAACCGAAAGATGGCGTTGAGGGAGTGGATGCTTACCTGGCAAGACAAGGCTATCCTGAGCGTTTCCGTGATGTGTTCAAAGCATGGGTGGCCGCCAACTCCGGGGCGCGCCTCACTGGCCCCAAGCTGAGTTATCCAGACCGGCCGGTCACGGCAGCGGTAAGCCGTACGCTCACTACTGACACCACGTTCACCGACACGGTAAGGCAGTACGCCGCCAAGTATTTCGATATTCAAGCATCGAGCGGAGCCGCTACCATAACGCTCTCCGGCACGCCGGGCGCGCGGTTGCTACCCACCCAGGCATCCAGCGGCGTTGCTTTCTGGTGGGGCAACCGGGGCGATCAAATTGACAGCACACTCACGCGCGAGTTTGACCTAACCAACGCTCAAACGGCCAACTTACGGTTCAAGACCTGGTATGACATAGAAGAAGGCTGGGACTACGCCTACGTAGTTGCGTCTATCGATAGTGGTAATACTTGGCAAATCCTGCCGGGTAGTCATACCACTGTAGAAAACCCAGTAGGCAACAGTTACGGTCCGGGCTATACCGGACACAGCGGGGGCGGGCGGGACCCGCAATGGGTACAGGAAACGATTGACCTGAGTCAGTATGTGGGGAAAAAGGTGCTGGTGCGCTTCGAGTACATAACAGACGATGCGGTAAACACTGACGGCTTCGCCATCGACGACATAGAAGTCCCCGAGATTGGGTTCCATGATGCTAACGAACAGGATAGCGGATGGACCGCACAGGGGTTTTACCGCACAGACAACCTGCTTCCCCAGGAGTTCCTAATCCAGGTGGTTGAACAGACGCCAAATGGCACGGCGGTGCTTAAAGACATGGAACTAAATGCCAACCACCAAGGTGAGCTACGAGTATGTTGCTTTGGTCAGGAGCTGGCTAAGGCAACGGTCATCGTGGCCGCCATAGCGCCTGTCACCACTCAACAAGCCCACTTTGAGATGGACATTCGCTTTTCGAACTGAGCCGTACCTTCAGTCCCTCCGTGCGCTCTTGACACCTTCGCAGTATGGCTGTGTATGCTGATGCAGTTCCCACTTTGAAAGGCACCCTATGATTATCTCGGTCATTGGTGGCAGTTCTTGCACGCATGAGGAAGCGCTACACGCCGAAACCGTTGGCCAGGAACTGGCGCGGCGGGGTGTCACCGTAGCCTGCGGCGGACTCACGGGCGTTATGGAAGCCGTGTGTCGCGGCGCCCGCCAGGCCAACGGCCACACCATCGGACTGCTGCCCGGCGACGACCCTGCGGCGGCTAACCCCTGGGTGGAGTTTGCCATACCCACCGGCCTAGGCTATACCCGGAACGTTATGGTGGCACGCGCGGGACGGGCCGTCATCGCAATAGCAGGTAGCTACGGCACACTCTCCGAGATGGCCTTTGCCCTGATTTATCAGGTCCCAGTCATTGGCCTAGGCACGTGGGAATTCGGAATCAAGGGGGAGGCCGATAACCGCGTGATTCGGGCCAATGATCCCATTGACGCTGTAGATAAGGCCATAGCCGCTGCACACATGAGGACCACACCCCCGGCTACAAACTAACCTGGAGGACAGGACTTCTTTCTATGGTTACCCCAGTTACGGTTACTATCCAAGATTTGCACGCGCGGGAAATCATCGATTCTCGCGGTAACCCCACCGTTGAAGTAGAGGCATTCCTGTCGGACGGCGCACGGGGGCGGGCAGCCGTCCCCTCCGGCGCCAGCACCGGCGCGCATGAGGCAGTAGAACTGCGGGACGGCGATCCCAAGCGTTTCGGCGGGTTGGGCGTCCGGAAGGCCATCGACAACATTACCCTTCATCTCCTACCCGCGGTGAAAGGAACGGACGCCCGTGACCAGGCCGCCCTTGACCGCCGGCTCATCGATACGGACGGCACCACCAACAAGGGAAAGTTGGGCGCAAACGCTATCTTGGGAGTGTCTCTGGCAGTAGCCCACGCGGCCGCGGCCAGCAAGGGCCAACCACTCTATAGCTCCCTGGGCGGCGAGGCAGCGGTAACCCTCCCCGTGCCCATGCTGAACATTCTCAATGGCGGCAAACACGCTGAGGACTCCACAGACTTCCAGGAGTTCATGGTGATGCCCGTGGGCGCCCAGAGCTTTGCTCATGCCCTCCAGGTTGGAGTGGAGGTCTACCAGGCGCTGAAGAAGCTCGTACGCAGCAAAGGCTTCCAGACCAACGTGGGCGACGAGGGCGGCTTCGCTCCATCGCTACCGTCCAATGCCGCGGCGCTGGAGTTAGTGACAGACGCCATCTCCGCCGCGGGTTATCGGCCTGGCAGCGACTGCATGCTCGCGCTGGACCCAGCCTCAACCGAACTCTATGAAAACGGCACCTACGTACTAAGGAAGGAGGGCCGTAACCTCACCGGCCAGGAGATGGCGGACTTTCTCACGAGCTGGGTTGAGGACTACCCCATCATCAGCATTGAAGACGGCATGGCAGAGGATGATTGGGCTGGATGGAAAGCGCTCACTGACAATATCGGCGAGTTCGTGCAACTTGTGGGTGACGACTTCTTTGTAACCAACACACAACGCATCCAGCAGGGCATAGCACAGGGCAGCGCAAATTCCGTGCTCATCAAACTCAACCAGATCGGCACGCTCACCGAAGCCTTAGCAGCCGTGGAAATGGCGTCCCAAGCGGGATGGACCTCCGTAGTCAGCCACCGTTCCGGTGAAACGGAGGACACCACCATCGCCGACCTTGCCGTTGCCACCAACTGCGGCCAGATCAAGACGGGCGCCCCCGCCCGTAGCGAGCGGGTGGCTAAATACAACCGCCTCCTCCGGATCGAAGAAGCGCTGGGGAAGCGCGCCCGTTACGCTGGCTGGGACGCGTTCAACGTTCAGCGCCGCCGTTAACCAGGCCGCTGCTCTTCAATATATGAATACGAATATGAGATGAGATATGAGCCACATTCACTAATTCCACGGGTGTTATCTCGCGGGTTTTCTGATACAATGCTGCTGCCGACTACTCTGGAGATGCGAATCTGAACGTTTTCAGCATTCCAACCGGTTCATCGGTTGTCTTAGGGGGAGGGCCCAATGGACAGTCCACGTGAAGCGTGCGGTGTCTTCGGTGTCTACGCCCCCGGTGACGACGTAGCTCGGATTACCTTCTTCGGCCTCTACGCCCTTCAGCATCGCGGTCAAGAAAGCGCGGGGATCGCCACATCCCACCGCGGTCGCCTGCGAACTGTCACCGGCATGGGATTGGTCACGCAAGTCTTTGACGAAGACGCGCTTAGCGATCTCCACGGTGACATTGCCATCGGCCACACTCGCTACTCCACCACCGGTTCCACCTTAGCGGTAAACGCCCAACCCTTCATTGCTGAGGGGAGCCTCGGCCAGATAGCGATTTCCCACAACGGGAACGTGGTCAACGCCGAAACGCTGCACCGTGAGATGAAGGCACAGGGTTACAACTTCGACACCTCCACCGATTCAGAGGTGATTGCCGCCTCCATTGCCAAGGCAGACGGTAAGACATGGGTGGAAAAAGTTCGCAACGGATTGCGTCACCTCGACGGCGCCTACAGCCTCGCCCTGCTCACGAAAGACAGCCTGCTCGCAGTTCGAGACCCGTTGGGCATTCGCCCGCTCTGCCTCGGGCGACTGAACGGCGGGTGGGTTGTGGCCTCCGAGACCTGCGCATTGGACCACCTGGGCGCGCAGTTTTTACGGGAGATTGAGCCCGGAGAAGTCCTGCGCATTGACGCCCAAGGGATTACCAGCTTCCGGCTGGAGCCATCCACACAACCAAATGCTTTCTGCATCTTCGAGTACATCTATTTTGCCCGCCCGGACAGCACAATGCACGGTAAGCTGCTTTATCAAGTGCGGGAACGGATGGGGCAACGCTTGGCGGAAGAGCACGGAGTGGAGGCCGACATTGTCATTGGCACACCGGACTCCGCAATTCCCGCCGCCATCGGCTATGCCCGCGCCTCAGGTATCCCCTATAGCGAGGGCCTGATCAAAAACCGCTATGTGGGCCGTACCTTCATTCAGCCCTCACAGCGTATCCGTGACATTGGCGTCCGCCTGAAGTTCAACCCGCTGCCGGAAGTGCTGCGGGACAAACGGGTAGTGGTGGTGGACGACAGCATTGTGCGGGGCACCACCACGCCACGGGTAGTGAGCCTCCTCCGAAAAGCCGGCGCCAAGGAGATCCACCTCCGCATCTGCTCCCCGCCTATCAAGCATCCTTGCTTCTTTGGTGTGGACATGGCCACCAAAGGCGAACTTATTGCCGCCCACAAGACCGTTCCACAGATCAAGGATTTCATAGAAGCCGACTCCCTGGGCTATTTAAGCCTCGAGGGCCTAAACTGGTCCATCGACGTGCCGCAGCAGGGCTTCTGCACCGCTTGTCTTACGGGCGACTATCCGGTACCGGTGCAACTAGAATTGGACAAGCTTGCCTTGGAATCGGGATGGGCGCAAGATCCGTTGCACAAAATCGGCGTAGTTGGTGATCGCCTCAAGTAGCGGTGAGGGGCGGCGACAAGCTGCATTCAATCAATTAAGAGGGGCGTAGCTTACTACTACGCCCTTATCATATGTACACCACAGAAGGGGAACAATGCGCGCAATTCTTAGTGTTTACAATAAAGATGGATTGGTGGACTTTGCCAAAGGCCTGTCAGCACTGGGCGTGGAGCTGTTCAGCACTGGCGGCACCAAGGGAAGCCTAGAGCATGCGGGCCTCCACGTAAGCGCCGTGGAGGAGATTACCGGTTTTCCCGAAATCCTGGATGGACGTGTCAAGACGCTGCATCCTGCCGTCCACGGTGGCCTATTGGCGCGCCGGGAGGTGCCAGACCACGTTGAACAGCTGCGCAAGCACCACATCACCCCCATAGACATGGTAGTGGTCAACCTCTACCCCTTCGCCGAGACCATCGCAAAACCCGGGGTCACCCTGGAAGTTGCACTAGAGAACATCGACATTGGCGGCCCAACCATGCTACGCGCCGCGGCAAAAAACTTCCCCAGCGTCCTGGTGTTGTCCGATCCAACGGACTACGAAAGCGTGCTCAGCGCGCTCCAAACCGAGCAAACCGACATCGCGCTCCGGCGCCGTTTAGCAGCCAAGGCATTCCAGCACGTGGCCCACTACGACACCATGATTGCATCCTATCTCAGGGACGCTAACGACCGTTCCCCCCAGGAGTTAACCGTGGCCATGGAACGGTCATCCACGCTACGCTACGGCGAGAACCCCCACCAGCTGGGAGCATTCTTTCTGGACAGCACGCTGACCAATCCTGCTAAGGGCGGTATTGCCACTGCGATGCAGCACCACGGCAAGGAGATGTCCTACAACAATTTCCTGGACGTGGACGCGGCATGGAATGCGGTGAACGACTTTGCTGGCCCTACCTGCGTGGTAGTAAAGCACACCAATCCCTGCGGCGTTGCCACCAGAGAAGACCTGCTCGAGGCATACCGGCTGGCGGTGCGGGCTGACGCCACCAGCGCGTTTGGCGGGATCGTGGCGTTTAACCGACCACTGGACGAGGCGCTGGCACGGGAACTGCGTGAGTTCCGCAATCCCAATGACGGCGAAACCCGAATGTTCTACGAAATCGTCATCGCGCCTTCTTACACGCCGGAAGGCCTGCAGGTGCTGAAAGGGAAATCCAAAGACCTCCGCATCCTGGAAGCCAAACCCTTAGCCCCTGGCGGCCGCGCCTACCGCCAAGTTGGCGGGGGCTGGTTGGTGCAGGACACCGACGACAAACGGGTGGAGGAGATCGAATTTCAGGCGGTGACAGAGCGGCAACCAACACCGGAAGAATGGGACAACCTAAAGTTCGCCTGGCGCAGTGTGAAGCACGTGAAGAGCAACGCCATTACCATTGCCAAAGACAACCGGCTGTTAGGGATGGGGAGCGGTCAACCAAACCGGGTGAAGAGCGTGGAAATTGCCATGGACAAGGCGGGAGCTGAGCTAAAAGGCGCAGCGCTTGCCAGTGACGCCTTTTTCCCCTTCGCCTGGAACGACTCCATCGAGCATGCCTGTAAAGCGGGCATCGGGGTCATTGTCCACCCAGGCGGCAGCTTGCGAGATCAAGATGGCATCGATTGCTGCAACAAGTACGGGGTGGCAATGGTATTCACTGGCACGCGGCATTTCCGCCATTAGTGTGTGTAGAAACCCGTCAGCCCACCCACAACCTGCTTCAGACCGCGAGTTTCTCTATCCCCCCTTGCCAACTCCATATCTAGTTGTGAAAAACTAGCAAACACTAGATATTGAAGACAGGCGGACACCGTTCCGCCTGTCTTCGCGCGAGTCGCGAGGTGGTCTTGAGACAGGCAGAACGCAGGTCACCATTACGCTTCAGCAACAGCCTGCTAGTACAGACGGGGCCGGGTGAATAGCGCCGTCATTAACTTGGACCTCACCCGAGGGGAGCTATGGCTGTTGCGCCGGGTCCTCACGAAGCGTCTGGGCGCCCTGGGCTTGGTAGACTCCACTACTGACAGTGAATTCGCCGAGATCGAGGCGCTAACACGCGCTATTCCCCGCCTGACCGAATGCTCTGAGCAGGGACAGACGCATATCCAGATGCCTGCCATCCTGCTCCCGCCAGCCCTGGACTACTTAGAATGTCCCCACAAACTCCTGCCACCGGCGGCCATGGCAACATCCCGAATAGCCCTCAAGTCACTCCTAGACAAGCTCACGCGCATAGCAAACCCCGGCACATTCAAACTTCGAGTGCTCCGTCACATCGTGGACCGCGTGAGTCGTGCAACGCTGATCGCCTGCCACTAACCCCACTCAGCCCCCATCTCACGCTCGCCACTTTGCTACAATCATGCTATGACGCATGCTGTGACCTCAAATAGCGCGACGGCCCCTTCTCTCACCGCTGCACCCGTTGAAGAGATAATTATTGGGGTGAGCACACCCGTCCGGGTGGACGCCGTGATCCCCGTTTACAATGAGCAGCAGGTGTTACGGCAGAGTGTCGAGCGGTTGCGATCCTTCCTGCTGGAGCGCCCACAACTGCATCGCTGCATGATCGTTATTGCCGACAACGCCTCCACCGACAACACGCTCGCCGTAGCACAGCAGTTGGCGCGGGAGTACCCGGAGCAGGTCTCCTGGCTCCATCTGGATGAAAAGGGCCGCGGCCGTGCGCTCCGGCAGGCATGGCTGAGCAGCGACGCCGACGTACTCTCCTACATGGACGTGGACCTTTCCACCAACCTGGCGTCGTACCCGCTCCTCGTACAATCCATCATCAACGGCTACGACATCGCTATCGGCTCACGGCTGCTGGCGGAAGCCTGCACCAACCGGTCGCTCAAACGAGAGGTCATTTCTCGGGGCTACAACCTGCTGATCAAGCTCTCACAGTGCACCAACATCTCCGATACGCAGTGCGGCTTCAAAGCAATCAGCCGGAGCGCCGCGCAGAAACTGCTCCCGCTGGTGCAGAACCAAGAATGGTTCTTCGACACCGAGCTTCTGCTCATTGCCAACAAGCTGGGCTACACCATCAAGGAACTCCCCGTTACCTGGGTAGAAGACCCCGACAGCCGTGTAAAAATCCTTCAGACCGCCTGGGAAGACATCAAGGGCCTCGTCCGGATCAGGCTCCATCCACCTCACTAGGCGGTGGGCGTTGTGTGACGTTCACGCACGGTATGCTCTCAGCAGCGCGTTAACGTCCCCAGGCCGCGGCTTCGACTTCGCTCCAAGAAGCCGCTATAATAGCATCTCAGTAGTAACGCACGCAGTAACACAAACTGCGGCACATAAATGAACGCAAGGAACGTAATGAACATCATCGTCTGCGTGAAACAAGTTCCCAACGTGGCCGCCATCAAGTTCGACCGTGAGGCCAAGACCATTGTTCGAGAGGGCGTCCCGCTTCAGCTCAATTCGCTAGACCGTAGAGCGCTTACTCAAGCGTTGGACCTCCGGGACCAACTTGGAGGTAAGGTCACGGTCATCTCCTTGGGGCCACCTCAGGCCAAGAGCGCGCTCATCGAATGTCTGGCCACCGGTGCAGACGAAGCGATTCTGATCTCAGATCGCGCCTTTGCGGGGTCGGACACCCTTGCCACCGCCCGCGCGCTGGCCGCAGCCATTCGGAAGCTCCCTTATGACGTGGTGTTCTGCGGCCGTTTCAGCATTGACGCCGAGACCGGTCAAGTCGGGCCGGAGGTGGCCGAACTCCTCGACCTCCCGCACGCAACCAACCTCTTCCGCCTGACCGCTGAAGGCGATGGGACCCGGCTCACCGCGACCCGGGAAGTGGAAGAGGGCTTCGAGATTCTGGACGTGCAGACCCCCTGCCTGTTGACCGCCGGCGAGTTTCTGGTCACACCCCGACGCCCGACGCCCGACGAGATAGAGCAGTTCGAAGATCATCCGGTCGCAGTCTGGACCGCCGCCGATCTAGGACTAGCCGCCGACCAGATCGGCGCCGCCGGGTCACCCACAACCGTGTCCGAGATCCAGGAGTTCGTGGTGCAGCGGGAACAGCGGGTGGTGCAGCAAGACGACCCCGATGCCGCCGCAAAGCTCATCATGGACTACCTAATGGCGAAAGGACTTTCCCAACCTTGGGAACGCTCGGTGGCGGCAACGCCGGCGCGGCGGACCGGCGGCGCCCTACGCAGCGACCGCGCGGTCTGGGTGGTTGCAGACCACGCGCTGGGCCAACTCCGGCACGTGACGCTGGAGCTCCTGGGTAAGGGCGTGGAACTGGCGCACCAACTCAACGGGGAACTAATCGCCGTCCTCATTGGCAACGATGTGAGCGGCCTTGCGGACACCCTCGCCAGGTACGGCGCCGACCGGGTCTATCTGGCGGAGGACCCCACTTTGGCGCATTACAACAGTGCCGCTTATAGCCACGTCCTGAGCGAGGCCATCACCCATTACAAGCCCTACGTGGTTCTGCTAGGAGCTACCATCAACGGGCGGGACCTTGCGCCGCGGGTTGCCGCCCGGCTGCAGCTTGGCCTCACCGGTGACGCCATTGACCTGGAGATCGATGCGCAGGAACAAGTAGTGCAGCTCAAGCCCGCCTTTGGCGGCAGCATTGTGGCGCCCATTATCTCCCGTACCGTACCCGTCATTGCTACCGTGCGCCCAGGCATGCTGGCCAGCTTAGCCCCCCAGCCGGAGCAACGAGCCGTAGTGGAAAACCTGAATCTCACGTTGAGCAAAGATGACCGGGTACGGTTGTTGGAGTTCCAGCCCACAGTGGGCACACCCGGCTTGGAGCTGGACAGCGCAGAGGTAGTGGTGGGCGTGGGCATGGGCGTAGGCAGTGCGGATAACGTGCCGCCCTTCCAAGCCCTTGCCGCTGCTTTTGACGGAGCGCTTGCCACCACCCTACCTGCTGTTCGAGGAAAGGTCCTCCCTAGCCAGCTTCAAGTTGGGCTGACCGGCCGATCCATTGCACCGCGCTTCTATTTAGCATTTGCCATCAGCGGCGCGCTTAACCACCTCATCGGCATCCAGCGCACCGAGACCATCGTGGCCGTCAACAAAGACCCCGAAGCCGCCATCTTCAAGAGCTGCGACTTCGGCATCGTCGGCGACTACACCACCATCGTTCCCGCCTTGACCAAACTGGCCAACGAGGCGAAACCAACGCTGGCAGTGCGTAGTACTCACTAGCGCCAAGCAGCAGCCACCTGCCTCACCCCATGCGGTACGCCGCCCTTGCCCTTACCCTGAGCGTCCTGCTCGCGGCGTGTCGCTGGTCCGGGACACCACTCCCCGTCACACAATCCTCCACTCCCACAATTGCCACTACCCATAACGGCACGATAGCTCCCCCGGACGAAGCCGAGCTGACGATCACTGAACAGCTGACGCCTACAGACACCACGTGGCTAACGGAAGCTGGACCTGGGCCGTTGCCGCCACTGCTGGACGCGCCCGCCAACCTGACGGCCCGCTCGTCTGACAAAATAGCCGGGGTGACGGCAAAGGCGTACATGGTGATGGACTGGAATACTGGGGAGATACTGCTGGAAACATCCGCCACCACGCCATTGCCGCCGGCTAGCCTCACCAAGATCATGACCGCAGTGCTCGCGCTGGAGCGAGGTAACCTCGACGACTTGGTAATGGTGGATGAGTCGGTCTTGAACTTGCGCTACAGCACGTTGATGGGTATCCAGCCGGGCGAACGGCTCACGCTACGGGACCTGCTCTACGGGCTGATGCTGCCCTCAGGCAACGATGCGGCAATCGCTATCGCACGGCACCTTGCAGGCACCGAGACAACCTTCGTGGAGTGGATGAACCAACAGGCCCGTGAGCTGGGCCTCGCCAGCGCGCACTACGCCAACCCGCACGGTCTTGACTCACGCCGTACTTCCCAGGTGCTCTCAGCTTACGACCTGGCCGAGCTCACCCGCTACGCGATGCTGGATCCGGAGTTCCGGGACATTGTGGGCACACGTCTATGGACCGCGCACGGCGAGCAGCAAACCTACGAAATGGCTAACAGCAACCGATTGCTTGGCGCTTACTCGGGAGCCGCGGGCGTGAAAATCGGCTACACCCGCCGCGCCGGTCAGACCCTTGTGGGATCGGTGGTGCGGGACGGCCGCCGCCTCATCGTGGTAGTGCTGGGCAGTCAGCAGCGCGTCACCGACACGATCCGGTTGCTCGACGCCGCATTTGCGCTGCCGTAGCCGCAACCGCCGGTTCGAGGCCCCGTGGTTGAGCAAGCCGAACCATAGCCGCCTTCTCCCTGCGCTCGAGTGAGAAAAAGCCCCGCAACCATATGGTATGCGGGGCTTGAGGTTTCTAGCCGAGGGGCGTCGTTACATCTTGAACTCGGCGGGTTCCACGTACTCCCAGGGCTCGCCGGCCCGGTACTTCGCGGCAATGTCCAGCACCTTCAGCGCGTACTGGAAAGCATAGGGCATACCGGGGCCGCCCGGCACAAAGCCACCGGCGATGGTCCCCACCGCTACTGCCTCAAAGATCTCACCGTCAGTTGCGCCGGCTTCAATAGCCGGAATGACATGAATGAGGCAGGCCGGAGAGCGGTACGACACACCGATAGATGTGAACATCAACTCTTTAATCTTCCGGGGGAGCGCGCCGTCCGCCCAAATGGTTGCGTAGAAATCGGAGAACGCTTCGCCTGCCGCAGGGTGAACGGTGTTGATGATCTGGAACATCCGGGGGGTGAAGAGCATCTTCTCTTTCATGTAAGCATTGGCTTGTTCGGCCCGGGACTGGGTAGTCATACGTAAGTCCTCCTGTGTCTATATAGCATACTAGCAATGTTGAGGTAAGCAGATGACAATGTCAATATGGCAAGGGTTAAGCGCTCAATAACGGTGGGTCCCGCGCCCGGTCCTGTGCTCCTAGGCTAAGCACTCGGTCTACAAACGCAGTCGAGAGCCCCAACGAGTTCCGCAGGTCAAACGCGGCGTCAAGATCATCTACTGAGAGATGCTTGACCGCCTCGGTCTGCTCCAACGCCGCTCGCAACGGCATGCTCTGCTCCACGGCGGTCATTGCAGCCTCGTACACCATCCAGTGTGCGGACTGCTTTCCCAGCTTCTGGGTGAGCACACCCATCACCGCTTCTGATGCCAGTAACCCGTTCTCTTCATGCAGATTGCGCCGCATCGCTACCGCGTCTATCACTAGTCCGGCCAGAACATCGCGCGTGATCTGCATCGATTTTCCCGCCAGTACGCATGCTTCCGGTAGTGCCACCCACTCCGCCTTCCAGGGGCGCCCGTCACGCTCGTGCTCCTGCACCACGCCCTCCAACAACACGGCGGCATCTGCCCGCACCAGCCGCGCGAGCGTTGAGAGGTGCTCCACTGTCTCAGGGTTGCGCTTGTGCGGCATGGTGACGCTCCCAACCCTGCCCGGTTCGAAGGGCTCGTACGCTTCCCCGATCTCTGGCCGTTGCAGCGTATAGATCTCGGTGCCAATTTTGGCGCAGGTCTGGCTGACTAGCGCCAAGAAGTGGGCGAACTCCGCCAGGTTATCCCGCGCCGTGTTCCACACGATGTCCGGCACGCCCACACCCAAGCGGTCCATGACCCGGCGTTGCAGCTCCAAGCCCTGCTCCGGCCAAAACGCCAGCGTGCCTACGCCGCCGCACAACTGTCCTAGAACCAACCGCGGCCGCAACTCCTTGAGACGCTGAATATGACGGCGTAGCTCGCGCGCCCACACCGCAGCCTTGAAGCCAAAGGTAATGGGCAAGCCGGTCTGGCCGTGCGTGCGGCCGGGCATCATCGTGTCCCGATGCTCCCGCGCCAGGCGAAGACACTCCGCCTCAATAGCGCGCAGGTCACGATAAGCCACGTCGCAGACGGTGCGGAAGGCAATGGCGTTTGCGGTGTCGGTGATGTCATGAACGGTGGTGCCGTAGTTGATGTACTCGCCAGCCTCGCCGTCACACACGGTCTGCAACACCCGGATAGTCGAGAGCAATGAATGGCTCGTCTCCTGGATGCCGCGGCGGATGGCCTCAATGTCCAACAGCTCAACCTTAGCCTTGCGCGCTACTTCCTCCGCTGCGGTAGATGGAATGAGACCCAGCGCCGCCTGCTCCAGAGCGAGCGCCGCCAGCACATCCAGCCAGCGTTGTAACCGGGCGTTGTCGTCAAAGAGCTCACGGAGTTCAGGGGTGCTCCAGCTATCTCGAAACAGCTCGGAATCCATTAAGTGTACCGGCATGACTCGCCTCGATTTTGGATAGCGTTCTAGGAATCTTGTGTCTTGGGGAGCGCGTCCACTGCTTGCATCTCGGCAAGTGCTACTAACCCTTGTTCCGCGCCGGCAATCCGGGCGGCCGTCTCCACGCGCCATGTCTCAGCGCTGGCAGTGGCAGCCCGCACTTCTTCGAGCATACGGGCGGTGGATGCAGGGGAGGCGCCGCCGACGCCCTGCCGTGCAGCCACCAGGGGGAACGGTGTCATCTCATCTTGCAAAAGCGATGGGCGTATCTTTAATGGCTGGCCCATCACCTCCTGCGCCCCCAGGTCAATTATCGCCGGTGTCATCGTAGGCGCTCCCTGTTCATGGGCCAAGCGAACGGCGGCCCCCACAAGACGGTGCGCGGTACGGAAATCCAATCCGTGCTCCTGCACCAACACCTCTGCCAGGTCTGTGCCGTAGGTGTACCCTTCAGTCGCCCGCTGCGCCATCGCCACCGTGTTAACCGTGATGCTGGCAACCACTCCGGCCATTAACCGCACTGCCTCCAGCGCAAGGTCAAGGGTTGCGGGCACTTCTCCATACGCGAAGATTCGGTTGTCCACCTGGCCGGAAGGCGTTCTGCCTGTGACAGCCATAGCAGTCAGCTTACCCATGACCTGGCCTGACACGCCCCGGATATACGCCAGTGCATAGGGGTTCTTCTTCTGCGGCATGATAATGCTGGTGCGCGCGTGCTCGTCTGCGAGTTCAATAAGACCGAACTCCTCTGTGCACCAGAGCTGGAGGTCTTCCGCCAGCCGGTCAACTTGCACCGTGAGCGCCACTACCGCCGCCGCTACCTCAATGGGCCCATCCGCCTGCCACATTGCGTCCCGCGGATGAGGCAGCACGTCGTCAAAGCCCAGCAGTTGGGCCAAGCGTTGCCGATCGAGCGGCAGCCGCGAGCCGTTTGTGCTACCGCCACCCGCCGGACTGCGGTTTACCCGTTGGAGCGCGGCCTGCAAGCGCTCCAAGTCCCGCAAGGCAGGATAGGCGAATCCCAGCAGGTAATGTGCCAGCGTGGTGGGGTGCGCGTGCTGCAAGTACGTGTAGTCCGGCATAACCGTCTGGAGATGGGCTTCTGCCTGATCGCATAGTGCGTTAAGGTATGCCGAGAGCGCCTCGGCGAGGTGCAGCAATCGCTTCCGGACCGCCAGGTGGTATGCCACCGTAGTCGCCTCCCGGCGAGCCCGTCCGGTAGAGAACCAACCGGCAGCGTCAGCATCTTGCTCCACCAGCCAGTGCTCCCGGTTGGTATACACGTCGCCCCGCTCAGGCGTGAGCGCAATGTGGTCGTATGAGAAGGCCTGCAGCTGCAAGAGCAGCGCTAGCAGCCGCCGGCCAGGCTCGGAAGGGACGATCCCGGTCTCGACCAGCATGAGCACGTGGGCTAAGTCGGACAACCCCATGCCCTCCCAAAGGTAGGGCGCAAGGCCTACTTCCCAGCGGTACGCCGAAGCTACTAACTCGGGCGCGGGCGGCTGTTTTAGCCGCCCGGAGCTAGTCGTCCCCTTCCCAGGGGATGCCGTCTTCGACATAGCGGCGCAGCGTCTCAAACCGAAGGCCGCAACGCAGCGCCTCTAGCACCAACACGTCCGAGGGACGGATGTTGGCCAGGTTTACGTTCGGCCCGAACCGTTGCACAAAATAGTCCTGCTGTTGCTTTAGCGGGGCTTCCCACATGATGTCGTCAACGCCATCGAGTCCAGCCAGGATTGCGTCCAACTTCTCCTCAATCACATAGCCGCGCTCATCATAGATACCAACGCCTGTCCCGGACTGACGCGCTTCCATCGTCACTTTGCTGGCCCCGTTCTTCAGATCAAGCTGGATCTGTTCTAGCATAGCCTCCGACGAGGGCTGCTTAGTCGGATCCTTTTTGCCCACTTCGGAGAACACCTTGAGGCCTAGTTCTATAGAGCGACAAATGGCGTCCGCCCGCACTGACCCAGGCAAATCAATGGTTCCGTCTGAGACCTCAACCGCGGTGAATCCAAGATCACGCGTCCGCTGGAGGTACTGCGGGTAAACTCCCTTGAACACTGCGGCTTCAAACAAGGTGCCACCGGGGTACACATCGACACCTTGCGCCGTCATTGTCGCGATCTTTCGCTCTAGCAGCGTCCGCTCAAGAAAGACCGATGTGCCGAAAGTGAGCTTCACTTGGTCGATGTAGTCGCCGGAAAGCTCCATAAGATCGTCAATGGCGGCCAGGCCCTGGCAGTGATCCAGCACCATCGTGAGGCCGTTGTCACGCGGCTTGACTGCCCGTCCTTCAACAAGGTCTGGGAGAACCCCGTCCCATGGCCGATTGGCGGTCATCATGTGCTGGTCTCGGAGGGAGTATCGGTGAAGCGTGCGGTGAAGTCCTCCAGCGCCGCTTCTATCTGGCGCAAAGTCGAGCCCCAGGGAACGGTGAGCCGGTTGCCCTCCACCTCACAGTTGAACTCGTACAGGCAGCACTTGAGCACCGTGGGCACGCCGTCCTGCGGAGCCAGGTCCCGGGGGCAGATATTTACCCACTCCGGCTCCTTGCCGTAGAAATGTTGGTATATCTCCAGCGAACGCTTGCATCCGAGGAGCAAGGCATCACCTGGGTCTTCGGGGCGCTGGTCCAGGGATAGCGCCGGCGCCTCTATTTGAAAGCCGTCAACCTTGCAGGGCGTGATAATGCCAGACACCTGTCGCCCTTCCAGCAAGGAGTGCAGGTCGAGATTCTCCTCCCGCGCTTCTATGGCGGGCAAATCCGCATAGTCAATGACCTGCTGCACCAGAAGCGCCAGTTTGGCCGGAGACGGCGGCACCACGTCGAACACACGGAGCGGCATGGCCTTGGCCTCTAGGGTAAAGTTCACATGTTCGAAGCGGCCTTTGACCACCGCGGCCTTTTTGCCGCCATTGCGCGCGGCACGCGCCAGGTGGGTGGCGTTCATGACGTCAACGTCCGGATCCTCCACCCAGGCGGTATCCTCGGGCATCGCCAGAATTTCCACCGCAGTAATAGGACTGAATAGCGCATCCGGCTCTGCCCGCTTCACCGCGGTTATGGCTACATCCGGCCCATTGTGGAGCGCCACGAAGTCGGTGCGCCGGTACCCCTCCTTACCGATCAGGTAGCGCGCAATGGTATCCCGCTCCAGCGGTATCGTCACATCCTGAACACTCACCTCACGGCACGTGCAGGCTGGTAGCTCTGGCGTTGCCTTCATACCACACTCCTTATGGCTCTGACGGCCGTTTCCCTACAAAGATATACACCAGCCAGCCGATCATGAGCACGGCAAAGACTGGGAGTGTCCAATGGTAGCTCGAATCCGGCCAGAACACGATAAGGTACAGTATCGCGGCCACCCACACGCCATAGTTGAACCACCGCATGAACGCCGGTGGCGCTCCCCGGCCAACGCGCACTTCGCCGCCTATTGGTTCATCGGAGCTGAGTGGCGCAGTCTCTCCGCTCATCTCTGTCAGGCTTCCTTAACCGTCACTATCATCAAAAACACGGTACTTAACCGCCTCGCCACTACTGCGAAACAAACCGCTGCGCAACGCCCATAGCAGCAGCAGCCCCCACACCGCCACCGATAACGTGAAGGACGCAAATATGAGGACGTGGATTGGGTATAGCATGCAAATAGCGTACTGCTCTTCGTACTGCTCTTATTGTAGCGTAAGAAGGTAATCTGCCAAAGCCTCCAGCTCCACATCCGGGAGGTGACGGTAAAACGGCATGAGTGTACCCGGATTGAAGAGCTGTGGGTTTTTCAAATGCTGGATGTGCCACTCCCGGCTATTGCCCGGCGCACGGCTTGCCACATGAGAGAGGTCCGGCCCTTGGCGGCTGGTGCCCCACAGCACGGGTTGCTGATAGGCGTAATCCCCCGGCAGAGATTCCGGCCCGATGTCACCCTTAGTGCGCACCGTACCCGTATCAACCTCCACAGCACGCACTTGCTGGGTGTGACAATACACGCAGCCCTCACGGATGTAGATCGCCCGCCCTCTCAGCTCCTGAGCCGTGTACTGCACGGCCAGTGCCGTGGGTGGCGGCGACTCCACTACCGGCAGAACCACGGTGACCAACAAGCCCGCCACCAGAAAGACGAGCGACCCGATGAGCAGGTACGCAATGCTGGGTTGTCGCATACTACGCCTACGCCTCTGCTACCCCAACCTGGGCAGGATGTCCCCTCTGGCGCACGGTGTTGATCAGGTTGTAAGCGAAGACAAACTGGCCTAGCACCATGGCAGCGCCCGCAAGCAATCGAATAAAGAAGAATGGTTGCAGAGAACGCACCGTCTCGATAAACGGAATACCACCCGTACTCCAGTTCTGGCCTTGTATAAGTCCCGCAATCCATAAACTGGTCATGAACACCACTAAACCAACCAGCGTCAGCCAGTAGTGCCACTCTAACAGCTTCTGGCTGGCAAAGGGCCGATCCAGCATGCGCGAGAGCAACGCATAGACTAACGCAATGCAGAGAAAAGTGTACGCTCCAAACAGCGCCAGGTGAGAGTGGCCAATGACCCAATTAGTGAAATGGACGTAGGCATTAAAGCCGCGAAACGACTGGGCGATCCCTTGGACACAGGTGAGAAAGTAAAAAATGCAGCCGGTAGCCACGAAACGCAATGCCACGTCCGTCGCCATCTTGTGCCACGCGCCTTCCATGGTTTTCACAAAGTTCACCAGGAACGCCGCGTTGCCAATCCCTGCCAGTATGCTGAACGACACGGACAGTAGCTCCAACCACTCTGGGCCGGGTCCATACAACAGGTGGTGCTGGCCCGTCCAAACGCTGGAAAAGCCCCATAGCGCCAGCCGGTGGCTGAATAATGGGTTACCGGTTAAACGCGGCAGCAAGTAGAAGAACAGTCCCAACGCACCCGTGGTGAACCAGATATTGAAAATATTGTGCACGTAGAAGAAGTTCATGATGGCGTCACCCGTGCCCAAATAGGCGCCACTCGGGTCCCAAATCTTGTTCCCTAACGCGTACACCACCGGGCCAATAGCCGTGGCAGCCATTGCGCTCCAGACCGTGATGTACATCCGCGGCTCTTTCCGGCGCCAAACCGTTTGCCAGATGTTGACCGCCACCAACACAAAGCACAGCATCAGCAGTAGGTCTAGGGGCCAAACCGCCTCGGCGTACTCCCGCCCCTGGGTGAAGCCCAACGGTAGAGTCAGCGCCACGCCCAGCACAAAAGCATTCCAGAGCACCAGGGTGACTCGAGCCAGCCACTCGGAATAGAGCGCCGTGCCGGTAAGCCGTGGGACAAGGTAGAGCAACGCGCCCACGTAGACCATGGACAGCCATCCAAACATCGCCACGTTGACGTGCATCGGGCGCAGGCGGCCGAAGATTACCGCTGGGCGGAGTGCCTCAGGGACCCATTCCTGGGTGCGGGCATCGAGGAGGAAAAACGACATCACCAGGCCCACGAGCACCGGGAGCATGAGCCAGAAGGCGCCCGAATAGAGGAACCACCGAGCCGCCAAATCATGCCGCTCGGCACGCCTATCAGAAGATAGGGGTGATGTTATGACGTGGGGCAGGGTCACAACGGCGCCATTCTCCCGCTTTCCAGGTTCATGTACCCGCAAGGCACAGCGCTGACACGCTGCATTTTGTTATCTCTACACCGCTCAACAGGCCGTCCAAAGATGACGCGCCTGAGGCCTACGAACCATTGCTGTGAACGGTTGAAGGTTACTATGGGTAACAGGAACGATAGTAGCCATGAGGTGTCCTGCTTGTAAAGCAGGAAGTAGCAATGGCGCCACGTTCTGCGGGGAACAACCAACCTGGAGGCAAGAAAAACACCGGGTGCGGCTGGCGCCCGCCGCGGCGGAAAGCGCACACACGAGACTTTCCCCCTTCAACCGCGCCTCCTTACGCTTCTCTATCTGTTGACCCCTTAGTCAGACAACGCTATGCTAAAATAGCATGCAGCGCGCGGGATACAACCACACTATAATGCTGTTCGCGTGCCGGACAGAAACCTTTTTCGCATTCTTTATCCTAGGAAAGTAGGCAACTATGTCTCTCAACAACCTCCCACTATTTCCAGTGACCGTTGTCGGAAGCTGGCCGCGGCCCTCATACCTGGTTGATGCGTTCCGTAAGCGTAAGGCGGGCCGTCTTAGCTTTAAGGATCTCAACGAGATGGCGGACCAGGCAGTGCTGGAAGCACTACGCTATCAGGATGAAGCGGGCGTCGACATCGTGAGCGACGGTGAGCAACGGCGGGACAACTTCTACTCCTTTGTCGTGGAGAAACTGGACGGCATTGAGCTCATGTCGCTGGCAGAGATCATGGACGTAGTGAGCGACAAGGCCTCCTTCGACCAGATCCTTCGCAGCATGGATGCTCCCGCGTTCGCCATTCATAACCCCACCGTAACGGGTCGCATCGAGCGACGGACGTCGCTGGCCTTGGACGAGTACGAGTTCCTACGGCAGCACACCGACAAGCCCATCAGAGTTGCCCTGCCCGGTCCGTACCTGTTGGCCCGCTCCATGTGGGTTGCCGGCATCACCGACAAAGCGTACCCATCCCAGGAAACCCTGGCCGATGATATCGTGCGCGTGCTACGGGAAGAGGTGTTGGAGTTAAAGGCTGCGGGGGTCGAGTTCATCCAGTTCGATGAGCCGGTCATCACCGACGTTGTCTTCCGCCCAGAACGCAAGGAGCGCACTTTCATGTGTGCGTCTATGGCCGCTACCACCGGTGACGCCGATGAAGAGCTCTACAAGGCGGCCTACTTGATGAACCAAGTTATGCGGGATATCGACGGGATCAAGACGGGCGTCCATGTCTGCCGGGGCAACTGGAGCCGCCAAGAGGGCGCGCTGCTCGCCGGCACCTACGAACCACTGATGGGGTGCATGATGGACATGCCCGTCGATCAGCTGGTGTTGGAATATGCTACGCCGCGCGCCGGCGAGCTGGCTGTTTTCAGCAAGTACCCCAAGCAAAAAGAGATCGGCCTCGGCGTGATTAATCCCCGCACCGACGAGATAGAAGGGCCGCAGTCCGTGATTGACCGGACAGAGGAGGCCCTCAAGTACTTCGCGCCGAATCAGATCTACCTCAACCCCGACTGCGGCTTCGGCACCTTTGCCGAGCGGCCAATGAACCCCGCGGACATTGCTGCGCAGAAGGTGGCCGTCATCAGCCAGGCGGCACAGGAACTCCGGAAACGGCACGGGTAGGCAGCTATGACCAACAGCCAAGAGACGAACGGGATTGACACCAGCGCCCTGACCGAGGCGCTCGAAACGGTCAGGGAGGCCGGTGCCCGCAGCGGGCCAAAGGCCGCCCGGGTGCGGTGGGTGGGTGGACTCAAGCTGCGCTCTTACGTGCGCAACCACTCGTTCATGATCGATGAACCCACTCATCTCACCGGTGAGGATGAAGCGCCCAACGCGTTGGAATACGTGCTCGGTGCGCTGGGGGCATGCTACGCCACCGGCTTTGTGCTGAATGCTACGCTGCGAGGCATAGAGCTCTACAACCTAGAAGTCACTATGGACTCCACCCAGGACAATGTCTTCACCTTCCTGCAGCTTGAAGAGGCGGGACACTCCGGCTTCGACAACATTACCGCCAAGCTTTACGTGCAGGCTGACGCAGATGAAGCAGTGCTCCGGGAAATTTGGGAGACTACCCTCCAAACTTCACCCGTGGGCAATTCTCTCACCCGCACCGTGGCCATCAAACCGGAACTCTCGGTGTTGGGCTGATACCAGATCTCCTGCTACCGTTTGCCCGGCCCAACGCCAAATGCTACAATGAAAAGCGCCCCCACTTGGGGGCGCTTCCGTGGTGGGCGTAGCCGAGCGGTTAAGGCGCCAGGTTGTGGCCCTGGAGACCGAGGGTTCGAATCCCTCCGTCCACCCCATATCCTCTTCATCCCTAGCACCGTCTTAGCACTGTAGTAGCCCGGGCCAGCGAATCTGCCGACGTGCGAGCGCGTGAGCAGCTCTCAAGGAGCAACCAGTGAAGGGTTTTATCTCGGTTTGTGTCAGCTTCGGCCTGATCTTTCTCTTCTTCATCCTCATCACCGTGTCCATGCGCAGCGCCCATCCCTAATACTCGGCGCAAACCCCGCACAGCCCACAGACCGCACAGCGCGCCGCACAGCGCCCTCACTATGAGTGAGGGCGCTACCCGCGCCCGGCTGACCGCACGCTGCATTACGTTACCCGATCGGCTAGAATGAGGCCGTGCGCC
The DNA here is from genome assembly GCA_965261835.1 of Dehalococcoidia bacterium. GTDB lineage: Bacteria > Chloroflexota > Dehalococcoidia > SHYD01 > SHYD01. Next base: position 2,366,474 of record OZ253478.1, read on the forward strand.
CGTAGCTCAACGGATAGAGCACCAGACTTCGGATCTGGGGGTTGGGGGTTCGAGTCCCTCCGGGCGTGCCAGCGCTTACATCGAGTAGACATGGAGGTGAGAGACACGCTCACCCGCCCGGCAGAGAGGCTAACCCCTTCTGCGCATCCCTTATTCGCAGCATAGCCACGGCGCAGCGCACTATCGGCACGGAACAGATCGAAACCGTAGTCTGGAGGTCAACATGGAGTTTGGCTGGTCAGCAGAAGAGCTAGCATTTCGCGATGAAGTTCGGAGCTTCCTAAAGCAGTTGCTTCCGCCTGATTGGGATCAGCATGTCCGGACCGACATGCAGGACCACGACTACTCCGTTCGCTTTGCCAAGGAGTTCGCTAAGCAGCGCTGGCGGGTGATGCATTGGCCCAAAGAGTACGGGGGACTGGAACTCAACCTCTGGCGGCAGGTCATCTTCTCGGAAGAGCTGGCCTACCGCGGCGTCCCCGGATCATCCGACCTCGGGAGCAGCTCCATTGGCCCCATGCTCATGAAGTTCGGTACGGAGCAGCAGAAGGACCAGTACCTGAATGCCATTGCCAACGCCGAGATCACCTTCTGCCAGCTGTTCACCGAACCCGGCTCCGGCTCCGACCTCGCCTCCTTGCAGACCCGCGCCGTTCACGATGGCGACGACTACGTCATCAACGGGCAGAAGGTCTTTACCTCCGGCGCACACCATTCCGACCACGGCTGGCTCACCGCGCGCACCGATACCGAGGCCCCCAAACACCGTGGCATCAGCACCTTTCTCATCGATATGAAGACGCCAGGCATCACGATCCGCCCCATGATCAACCTCACCGGCGGCCATGACCAGAACGAGGTCTTCTTCGACGACGTGCGCATCCCCGCCGACACGCTGGTGGGCGAGGAGAACCGCGGCTGGTACCAGATCGCCTCATCGCTGGACAGCGCCCGCTCCAGCGTGCCGCGCTTTACCACCGCCAAACGGCTGCTGGACACCATCGCCAAATACCTGAAAGAGACCAACGGCCCCAATGGCTACGTGCTCGCCAAAGACCCCGTAGTGCGTTCCAAGCTTGCCGAGCTGGCGATTGAGATCGAGGTCGGCCGATTCCTTGGCTACCAATCGGTATCGTTGCAATACCAGGGCGTGCCATCGGAGAAGGAGGCGTCGGCCTCCAAGATCATGGGTACCGAGCTCCTCCAACGCCTCACCAACGCCGCCATGAACATCCTGGGGCTCTACGGGCAGATCAAGCACGGCTCCAAACACGCCCCGCTGCTGGGTCAGATCGAGTTCTTCTACAAGGAATCGGTGTACTACACCATCGGCTTCGGCACCTCCGAGATCAACCGCAACATCATCGCCGGCCGCGGCCTTGACCTGCCGCGCTAACCCACGCCTACCCACGCCAACCCGCGCGCTAGCCAAGAAGGACCGCTAAGCCATGAACCTCGTCTTGAATGAAATGCACGACATGCTCCGGCGCTCCGCCCGTGACTTCTTGGAACAGGAATGTCCCAAGTCGCTCGTACGCTTCTGCGAGAACGAACCCAGCGGCTACGCACCGGAGCTCTGGGGAAAGATGGCCCGCCAGGGATGGCTGAGCATGGTGCTCCCCACCGAGTACGGCGGTACCAACTCGGCCTTTATGGACGTGTGCGTGCTCTACGAAGAGATGGGCCGCGCCATAGTCCCCGGCCCATTCGCCGACGTGGTGCTCTCCGAATACCTATTGCTGGACCTCGCCAACGCTGAACAGCAGCGGCGCTACCTCCCCGGTCTCGGCAGCGGCAACCTCATCGCCACCATCGCCTACACCGAACCCACCGCAAGCTACGACGCCCACGCCATCCAGCTCAGCGCCAGGCAGGAGGAGGAGCGCTACGTGCTCTCCGGCGCCAAGCTCTTCGTCCCCAACGCCCACATTGCCGACGTGCTGTTGGTGGTGGCCCGCACCGGCCGGTACGTGAACCCCCAAGACGGCCTCACCGTCTTCCTGGTGGACCGCAACGCGCCGGGAGTGGAGATTACGGTGCTGGACACCATTGGCTCCGACCGTCAGTGTGAAGTGCTCTTCAACGACGTCACGGTAGCCCAGAGCAGCGTCCTCGGCACCGTGGACAACGCCTGGCCCGCCCTCAAGCGCTACCTCGACCGCGCCAAGGTGATGACCAGCGTGTGGTCGGTCGGCGGCGCCTACTACGTGCAAGAGATCACGGTGGATTACGCCAAAAACCGGGTGCAGTTTGGCCGGCCCATCGGCAGTTTCCAGGCCGTGGCCCACAAGTGCGCCGACATCTCGATTCTCTGCGACGGCATGCGCTCCGCCGCCTACCATGCCGCCTGGCGGCTCGGTGAGGGCTTACCCGCAGACATGGAGATCGCCGTGGCGAAGGCCTGGACCGCCGAGAGCTACCGCAAGGTTGCCGCCATGGGTACCCAAATCCACGGCGGCGTGGGCTTCATGATGGAGTTCGACATCCAGCTCTACTTCCGGCGCGCCAAAATGGCCGAACTGCTCTATGGCAACGCGGAGTACCACAAAGAGTTCGTGGCTCAGGGCATCGGGCTGTAGTGCCGCCCCTTAACCCCAACCGCGCCTAGCCACCGCCATGACGGGCCAGCTATTCACCGACTACTTTCTCACCGCCGGCATCAAGGCCACCGAGGAGTGGCGGGAGTCAGACACCGCGTTTGCCGCCTTCCGGGCCACCCTCGGCGCGCGCTACCGGCAGTTCAGCAGCAACCAACAACCCAACGAAGCCACTACCGAGCAGGAGCTGATCCGCCCGGTCCTGGAGGCGCTGGGATGGACTGACCACCTGCCGCAGCAGGGCACAACCGGTAACGAGGACATCCCGGACAATCTCCTGTTCATCGATGCGGCGTCCAAGGACCGCGCCGCCGGTCGAGCCAACCCGCAAGAACGCTACCAGGACGCCGCGGTGGTCGAAGAGAGCAAGCAGTTCGGTCTGAAGCTAGACGCCCTTACCAAAGCCCCCGGACAACACAGCAAGACGCCACACAGCCAGATACTCCAATACCTCTCGACTGCCGAGATCGCGTCGGAGAGCCGGATCCGCTGGGGGTTCCTGACCAACGGCGGCGTGTGGCGGCTCTACGACCAACGCGCCCGCCCGCGCGCCACCGGCTACTTCGAAGCCGACCTCGGGAAGCTGCTCGACTCTGGCGACGCAGACGCCCTGCGCGCCTTCTACCTGCTGTTCCGCCGCGACTCGTTCACCCGCACCAAGGGGGCCACCGCCACCTTCCTCGTGCAGGCGCTGGCCGAGGGCCGCCGCTACGAGGAGCAGGTGGCGCGGAACCTCTCCAGCGTGGTCTTCGATCAGGTCTTCCCCCGGCTGGTAACCGCACTCGCCAGCACGCCAGGGGTAGCGCTGCCGGAGGCGCGCGATGCCGCGCTGATCTTCCTCTACCGGCTGCTGTTCGTGCTTTACGCCGAGGACCGCGGGCTGCTCCCCGTCAACGACGAGCGTTACGAAGACTACGGCCTGCGCAAGCCGGTACGCGATGATATCGCCCACAAGCAGACCACTGGCGCGCCCTTCTCGTCCGTGGCCACCGCCTACTACGACCACCTGATGCAGCTGTGGCGACTCATCGACAAGGGCGACGCGTCCATCGGCCTGCCGCCCTACAACGGCGGCCTGTTCGCCGACGAGGCCGCCCCGCTGCTGGCGCGGGCCCGCCTGCCCGACGCGGTGGTCGCCCCGATCGTCTACGACCTTAGCCACGCTGAAACCGCCGACGGGCGCCGCTTCGTCAACTACCGCGACATGTCGGTCCAGCAGCTCGGCTCGATCTACGAGCGGCTGCTGGAGCAGGAGCCGGTCCGCGCCGACGACGGCGGGATCGTCATCCGCCCCAACAGCTACGCCCGCAAGGACAGCGGTAGCTTCTACACGCCGCAGGAGCTGGTCGACCTGATCGTCGACCGGACGCTGAAGCCGCTGGCGGAGGAGCGGCTGCGAGCATTCGAGCAGAAGGCCGCCGCGCTGAAGCACGACCACCGGCCCAAGTCCGAACGGCTGGCCGATCTGCGCAAGCTGGACCCCGCCGAGGCTGTCCTCGACCTCAAGGTGCTCGACCCCGCCATGGGCAGCGGCCACTTCCTGGTCACCGCCGTCGACTTTCTGTCCGACTACATCGCCGATCTGGTCGAGTCCGTGCCGGCGGTGCCGGACTGGCTGGATGGCGCGGGCGAGTATGAATCGCCGTTGGTGGGGCGGGTGGCCGCGATTCGGGACGACATTCGCGGCCGGGCCCGGCAGGCGGGATGGGTGATAGACGAGGAGGCCCAACTCACCGACCAAGCCATCATCCGCCGCATGGTGCTCAAGCGCTGCATCTACGGCGTGGACAAGAACCCCCTCACCGTGGAGCTGGCCAAGGTCTCGCTCTGGCTCCACAGCTTCACCGTCGGCGCGGCGCTCTCTTTCCTCGACCACCACCTCCGCTGCGGCGACTCCCTGGTCGGTTTGCGGGTGCGGGAGGCCAGGGACGAGTTGCTCCGGTTTGGCCCCATGTTTACTTCGAGCGCCGTCGCGGGGGCGGAAGCCGCCGCGGCCGGAATGCAGCGCATCGAGGAGATGTCCGACGCCGACATCTCGGAGGTAGAGCAGTCCGCCGCATTGTTCCGAGGCGTCGAGCAGACTACTGCTGACCTACGCGGCCTGCTGGACTTCCTCACCGGCTTGCACTGGCACACCGCGGGGATGAAATCGAAGGAGCGCGCGGCCATCGAGGGGCACATCGCCGTGGCGCTGGGGGCGGACCAAGCGAACGGCTTGCAGCTACTGGCGCACGGCCCGGCGCATGGCCCAAACGAGAACGCCACCACCGCGCCCGCGGACGGCTCCTCACCCTACGCTGCGCTGTGGCAGAACGCCACCGGCATCGCCGACCGTGAAACGTTCCTGCACTGGGAGGCGGCCTTCCCCGGCGTCTGGCAACGGTGGCAGGAAGCGCAACCCCAAGGCGGCTTCGACGCCGTCATCGGTAACCCGCCATGGGACCACATTGAACAGCCAGAGGTAGAGTGGTTCGCCACTCGTTCGCCTGACATAGCCCTGGCGCCGACCGCGGCTGCCCGCAAGACCTACATACAGCGGCTGCGCAACGCCGGGGCGCCACTGGCCGCCGAGTTCGACGCCGCCAAGGCGCAGGCCGATGACCTGGGCCAACTGGTGCGCGCGTCCGGCCATTACCCCCTGCTGAGCGGCGGCCGCATCAACCTCTACTCCCTGTTTGTCGAGCGCGCCATGGGGCTTGTCAAGCCGGACGGATTCGTCGGGCTGCTCACGCCATCGGGCATCTACGCCGACAAGACCGCCGCCGACTTCTTCAAGTCCATCTCAACCAGCGGGCGGGTAGCTGGGATATTCGATTTCGAGAATCGCCGCTCCGGAATGAGGCTACCGCACTTCTTCCCTGATGTCGACTCAAGGTTCAAGTTTTGCGCCCTGATATTCGGCGGGGAGGAGCGACGATTTGATGAGACCGCGTGCGCCTTCTTCCTCCACGACACCGCGACCATCGAAGACCCCGACCGCTGTTTCCCGCTGGCGCCGGCGGACTTTGCCAGGGTGAACCCCAACACCGCCACCGCGCCGATCTTCCGCACCTGCCGCGACGCCGACATCACCCGCGGCATCTACGAGCGGCATCCGGTGCTGGTGGACCGCTCCGGGGGTGACGAGCGCCGCGCCTGGCCGGTCAAGTTTATGCAGGGGCTATTCAATATGACTTCAGACTCCCACCTGTTCCGGACCGCGGCCCAGCTCGAAGCTGCGGGCTTCTACCCGGTCCAGGGCAACCGCTGGAAGAAGGGCGAGGAGACCTACTTGCCGCTGTACCAGGGCCGGATGATCCGGCACTTCGACCACCGCGCCAACTCGGTCCGAGTCAACCCTGAGAACACGCACAATCCCTACCTGAGCCAGGAGGTCAGCGCAGCGCAGCACGCGGATCCCAGCTTTCTGCCACATACTCAATACTGGGTGCCGGCCGTCGAGGTGGAGTCGGCTTTGCCCGAAAGTCGCGGGTACACGCTAGCGTTCCGTGACATTACCAATCCTACCAACATGAGAACGATGATCGCTTCCATCGTTCCAGCGGTAGGTTTTGGGCACACAGCTCCCCTACTTATCGGAGACGACACCCTGGCTGCCACGTGTCTCGTGGCGAATCTGAATGCCCTATGTCTGGACTTCGTTACGAGACTAAAGGCCCAAGGCACCCATATGAACTGGTTCATCGTCGAGCAACTCCCCGTCATCGCGCCCGACGGCTACGACCGGCGGTTCGGGGAAAAGACGGCCCGTGAGATCGTCCGTGACCACGTGCTCCGCCTCAGCTACACCGCGCACGACATGGCGCCGTTCGCCCGCGACCTCGGCTACGACGGCCCGCCGTTCATCTGGGACGAGGAGGCGCGCCGCCACCTGCGGGCCCGGCTCGACGCGCTGTACTTCCACCTCTACGGGCTGAGCAAGGACGACGCGGGCTACATCCTCGGCACCTTCCCCATCGTGCAGCGGCAAGACGAGGCGGCGTTCGGGCGCTACCGCACGCGCGAGCTAGTGCTGGCATACATGAACGCCCTCGCCGCCGGCGACACCGAGACCGTGATGGCGGTGTAAGTCTACCCCCGTCATTGCGAGGAGCCTGCGACGTGGCAATCCGGGGTGGGGTGGCCGGCCGGTCGCGGGGAGTGTCCCCTGCCCCCGCTTCCCCAAGCGCCCCGCCCCCACCCCAGATTGCTTCGCTGCGGCTCGCAATGACGGGAAGCGGGGGGAGCCGCGCGTGGGCGTCGAATATATCGCCGAAGGTGGAACCCGGCCAGGCAGCGTCCTTGCAGGCTTGAAGCGCGTCGCAACCTGCAGAGTGCATGGCAAGTTGCAACTGGCTGGGTTCGCCGGTAGTATCGTCCGCATCAGGCAGGAATGATAGTGCGGGCTGACCGACGAATTATGAGTTCCGCATGGGGCTATCAGCTATGGCACCCGATGCAGTAACGGTGTTGCTGAATTTGTAATCGACCGAAAGGAGCGCTGGTATGGCGGGAGGTCAACATGGGTTTACTTTCACCATCTTTGGACTCTTTGGCGCCGCAATAGTATTCGGAATCCCGTGGCTCGCTGGGAAGATTCTGCCTTTTATGGAATCCCCCAGCTTGGGCAGCCCGACAGGCTGGGTATTGTGCGGGGTCGGCGGCGTTGCCGGGGTTATTCTAGCCCAGATCGCGCTCACCGGCTGGCACAAAACGTGGCGGTCATGGGCCACATATGCCCTCCTTGTGGGTTCCATCTATGGAATTTTCGCCATCGCAGGGTGGTACATTGAGGCCAATCCAGACTCGGCCCTGCTGGAGACAATTACAGAACTGGGCCAAAATTTGTCTTTAGAGCCGGAGAATTTAGTCCTCATATTGTTTGTCGGTATTCCCATAGTGTTTATCGGTATTCCCATATTGCTGTCCGTTATATTGTTCGCCCTTGTACTCTGGAAGGGGGACAGCAGCGGGAAATCTCGTCGGTAACGCGAGGGGGTGGCTCTCCCCCCGTCATTGCGAGGAGCCCGCGACGTGGCAATCCGGGGTGGGGTGGCCGGCCGGTCGCGGGGAGTGTCCCCTGCCCCCGCTTCCCCACGCGCCCCTCCCCCGCCCCAGATTGCTTCGCTGCGGCTCGCAATGACGAGAAGCGGGGAGCCGAGTACCTTGGGCAGCGGCATCTGGTCCGCCGTGTCCGAGTTGAGGATATGGTGTTACTGGCTATTCCCCTCGCTGCTATTCGCCACCAAATAGTTCACGAAGGCCGAGCAGGCTACAACCATATAGCGAGCTTCAGGGAGCCCCACTTGCGGCGCTTCCTTTATCCCATGGCGGACGCCATCCTCGTCACTCGTCCAGTTGTACATGTTGTTCCACGCTTGCTTGAGCTGAGGGTGGCCTTCTAGCTTCTGTAGACCCTTCGCGATATCGGCCTTCGAATCTCCTGCCGCTACCTGGACGGCTGATTCGACTGCCGATATCGACTCTTTGATAGCGTTGCGGAAATCGGGGGTGTTACGGTCACTCAGAAGTGTAAGAGCTTGCCTGATATGCTGCGATGCAGCGTGAAATAGGTCCGACAACGAGGCAGCCGCATCAACCGCAGCTAGCTCTGCATTATTGGTAATGGGGACTATCGCATTACCGACAAATCTGTAGGCGGACCCTTCCCTGCTTAGCATGTCGTTCGCATCGCTGACGTCCTCTTCGACTTCTCGCTTGCGCAGAAGATACTCCAAGACAGTGTAGACCTCATCCCAGTTTGCTTCTAAGTACCAGTCCCGAAGGACGTCTATCGCGGTATCAGGGAAACTCGACGCAAAATCGGCATTTGGCAATTCGTCAGATGGCAATTCGTCAGAAAGCTTACCCACTATTTCGGTCCATACACTTTTTACTAACCCGTACCCATGAGAAAAACGCCCCATGACGAAATATCGATCTCGCAGGAAGTTCCAGATTGCATTCCTGAGCCGATCGTCCATCTCTTCAAATTGATGGAGCTGTGACCGGTCGAGCTTGTAGCCGTGACGTTCGGAGAAGGTTGCCATGAAGCTATTATGCCACAATCTATGGCCGTTAAATCAGATGGAGAATCGTCACGCTCCATGACAACTGCCCAGTGTGCGCTCACCCAATTGGGGTACGCTACAATAACAGGCACACGAACAGCCGCACGCGGCCCGGTTAGGTGAGGGCAGGGCGCCATGAATAACGCAGAACTTATCGTCAAGATGCTCGAGGCGGCAGGCGTGCGCTGGGTCTTCGGCATCCCCAGCGGCCCGGTGCTGCCCCTGATCGAAGCGCTGCGGCACAGCTCGATCCGCTACGTGCTGACCGCCAACGAAACCTCGGCCGGGTTCATGGCGCACACCGTGGGCGCCATGAGCGGTGTGCCGGGCGTCTGCGTGTCCACGTTGGGCCCCGGCGCCACCAACCTTGCCACCGGGGTCGGCGCGGCGTGGCTGGACCGGGCGCCGGTGATCGCCATCACCTGCAACGTGGAGACGGCTTGGCTCGACCGGCGGGTTCAGATGCGCATCGACCACCACGCGCTATTCGCGCCGCTGACCAAGGCGAGTCTCCCGCTGCGGCGCGACCGGGTAGCAGAGCGGTTGGGGCAGGCGCTGGCCCTGTGCCGGGCCGAACCGCCCGGTCCGGTGCACCTCGACCTGCCGGAGGACGTGGGCCTGGCGCCTGCCTCCGAGACCACTGCGCCGCCCGACGCCGCGGTGGCGCCGGCGGCGGCGCTGCCGCCCATCGGCCCGGACGTGCTGGCTGCGCTGGCCGCCGCATTGCAGCGCAGCCAACGGCCGCTGCTGGTGGGCGGGCTGGCCTTGACCAGAACCAAGAGCCGCCAGCGCTTACTGGAGTTCATCGAACGTCAACACCTGCCCTTTGCCCTCACGCTTCACGCCAAAGGGTTCCTGCCTGAGAGCCATCCCAATTACGTGGGCGTCATTGGCCGGGCGCGCCGCAGCGACGTCGCGGCCTTCGTGCGCCAGGCCGATCTCATCATCGGCATGGGTTATGACCCCATCGAGATCAACTACGAAGAATGGGTGGGCGCGATCCCCGTCATGCACCTGAGCACTGAGATTGCCGACGTCGCCGCGCCGGTCCGTACCCTGCTGAACGCCGGGGGCGACCTGGAAGCCGCCTGGCCGGCCTTGGCAGCCTTGCCGCCGCAGCAACATGCGTGGACCGTTGGGGAATTCACCGCGCACCGGCGCGCGCTGGAGCGCGCGTTGCGGCCGGAGCGGCCGGAGCGGCCCGTGAACCATGGCCTCGCTCCCCATGACGTGCTCGATGCGCTCCGGGCGCGGCTGCCTACGGACGCGATCCTGACCTACGACGTGGGGGCCCATACCCACCAGATCGCTACCCAATGGCGCACCGACGAACCCCACACCTGCTTCTCCACCAATGGCTGGTCGTCTATGGGGTTCGGGCTGCCGGCCACCTACGCGGCCAAGCTCGTCCACCCCAATCGCGTGGTGGTAGGCGTGGTGGGCGATGGGTGCTTCCAGATGACGGTGGGCGAGGTCAGCGTGGCAAAACGCCTGGGTTTGGCCGCGCCGGTGGTGGTGCTGAACGACGGCTGGCTGGGCCTGCTGAAAGTGAAGCAGGAACGCAAGGGCTATGGGCTGTCCGGGGTGGACATCGGCGAGCCAGCGGTGCCGCCGTCCGACTATTTTGGCGTGCCATGCCGCGCCGTCCGCAATGCAGACGAGCTGACGGCGGCCCTGGATTGGGCGCTCACCCTCGAAGGCCCCAGCGTCATTGAGGCGTTGGTCGACGTGGCGCCCTACTCCACCACCGTCTACGACTGAGGGGGAAGTGGGATCGCAGAAGGGGCGTCCATCCGCCCCTTCTTGTCGCCCTTTAGTGGTCCTTTAGTGGATGGTATTAGGTAGGGGTACCGGAAAGCTCGCCCGCGGTGATGTAGGCTTCCCCCAACGCCTTGCAGACCTGCACGGTGCCCTGAAAACGGATTTCGTACTCGTATTGCTGGCCGCCGCCGCTCACCTGCTTGGCAATCTCGTAGATGTCCGCTTTGCCCTTGGGGCCTTCTACGGAACTGACTAACTCCTCCGACATTGGGAAACCTCCTGAGCTACTATCCAGCTACTATGCGCGCCCCTTAGCGGGCGTCGGTCAACTTTCCGTTATCCACCAGCCACTTGCTGAACTCCAACTGCTCGCGGTTGAGCGCAGGCATGGCCGACTTGAGCGGAGGCCGCGGCACCGGTACCGGCCGGCCCTGCTCCAAGAGCTGCATGATGATTTGCACCCGCAGCTGCTCCAACTGCTCGATGATCTCCACCGCGGATATCCCCTCCACCACGCAGCCCGGCAGCTCGGGCATCGAGGCGCGGCGCATCCACTCGCCGTTGTCCGCCTCAAACGACTCAACCGACAATATATAGGGGATAGCCATGTATTCTTCTATTGTCATGCTCGCCATGATCTTGCCTCCTTTGGGCGTCCGGGCACCGCTGGACACCGCCGCCCTAGTGCAGCAGTCCTGATGAAGCGTAGTGGTGTGATTGTAGTACTGGCGTGCCCCCCGCTGCAATGCGGCAATACGCTATAATAGCGGTCAGACGCGGCTAGATTTCGAAGGACGTGGCGGCATGATCAAACTAGACACGCTGGATACGCAGCTCCTCAACCTGATTCAGGGCGATTTTCCGCTTGATCCCCAGCCCTTTGCCCGCTTAGCGGAGCGTTTCGAGACCAGCGAAGCTGAGATCCTCGCCCGCCTGGGCCGGATGAAGGACGGCAGCGTGATCCGGCAGATCAGCGCGATATTCGACACCAAGGCGCTGGGCTATCAGAGCTCGCTGGTGGCGATGGCGGTGGCGCCGGAGCGGCTGGAGGCGGCGGCGGCCATCGTGAATGGGCATCCGGGGGTGAGCCACAACTACAAGCGCGATCACAGCTTCAACCTATGGTTCACCATCGCCATGCCGCCCACCAGCAGCCTCCAGGCCACGGTGGACCGGCTGCACCAGCTGTCGGGCGCTACGTCCACCCGGATTCTTCCCACGCTGCACCTGTTCAAGATCGGCGTGGAGTTGGACATGACCGGCAAGGAGTCGCTCACCCGCCGCTCGGACCCGGCCTACAGCGCGGACAAGCGGGAGCGGTCGAAAGACTACGCCATCAGCAACGAGGACATCGCCTTCATCCGCGCCATTCAGAACGATATGGAGCTGGTGCCGCGCCCGTATGCCGACGCCGCGACCCGATTGGGCGTGACCGAGGAGGCGCTGCTGGAGCACGCCCGCAAGCTCATCGGCACCGGTCATCTGCGGCGGATCGCCGCGATTCTGTACCACCGCCGCGCCGGCTACGCGGCCAACGGCATGGCGGTGTGGCAGGTGCCGGAGGACAAGCTGCACGAAGTGGGCAACCAGATGGCCTCCTTCACCGTGGTCAGCCACTGCTACCTCCGCCCGACCTACGAGGACTGGCCGTACAACATCTTCACCATGCTCCACGGCCGCAAGATCGCCGACTGCTACGAAGTGGCGAAGGCGATCTCCGAGACCACCGGGGTTACCGAGTACGCCATGCTGTTCAGCACCAAGGAGTACAAGAAAGTGCGGCTGCGGCTGTTTACCCCGGAGTACGAGGAGTGGGAGGCCCGCTACCTGACGCCGGCTCCGGTGGCTTCCTGAAGCGCGGTGCCCCACTAGACCACCCAACCCCGACGGGGATCCGGGCAGGAACCGGGGCGAGGCCGCTTGACTTGTAGCCGCCCGTTCCATTTTGTACAATACAGCAGTTACAATCTAGCCTAAGTGGGACTCATTTCTCGCAGGCCGAGCAGGGAGGATCAAGTTTGCACCGTTTCGACTACTACACCCCCGCAACGGTAGCGGAAGCCGTCGAACTCCTTAGCACTAAGGGAGACGGCGGTAAGGTATTGGCGGGCGGCACAGACCTCATGCCGCAGATGAAGGAGCGGGGCCGTCACCCCAAGTACATCGTCAGCATCAAGAATATCGAGGAACTACGCAGCGTTAGCTACAGCGCGAGCGATGGGCTTACGGTTGGCGCCGGGATGAGGATGACCGCCCTGCAGCGCGAGGCGTCGGTCAAAAGCAATTACGACGTCATCGTTCAGGGCGCTGAGCTCATTGGCTCACTGCAAACCCAGAACTTGGCTACCATTGGCGGGAACGTCTGCAATGCGGCGCCCTCCGCCGATGCCGTCCCCGCGTTCGTTATCTTGGACGCCCAAGCCATGATTGCGGGGCCGAATGGCAGCCGCACGGTGCCACTCACCGAGGTGATCACCGGCCCAGGCATGACCAGCTTGGCGCCGAATGAGATGCTCACCAGCCTCAGCGTAGCGTCACCGCTACCCCGCAGCGCCGGTGCCTATCTACGTCACGTTCCTCGCAAAGAGCTGGACATCGCCGTTGCCGGCGTGGGAGTGTACATCCAGTTGGACGAAGCCAAGGAACGCGTTACCCACGCCCGAGTGTGCCTCGCGTCGGTAGCGCCGATCCCCATGCGGGCTGAACAGACGGAAGCGGCGCTGATGGGCCAAGCCGTCACGCCGGAACTCATCGAGCAGGCAGGCCAGGTTGCGGCGGGCGAGTCGCGCCCGATCTCCGACCAGCGTGGTTCCGCGGCGTTCCGGCGGCAGTTGGTGAAAGCCCTGACCGTCAAGACCCTCACGGATGCCGTAAACCGGATCAAAAGCAGCTAAAGCGATAGTGTAAGCAAAGTAATCATTAGGTGAGCCAATGGCGAAACAGATTTTTCGACTCAACGTCAACAACTTCGACTACGAAGTCTTTGTAGAACCGAACCGGTGCCTCCACGAGGTCATCCGAGAGGAGATCGGGCTAACCGGTACCAAAGAGGGCTGCGGCACCGGCGATTGCGGCGCATGCACGCTGTGGCTGGACGGAGAACCAGTGACCTCCTGCCTAGTGCTCGCGGGTGAGGGTGAAGACGTCCCGATCACGACCATCGAGGGGCTGGCCCAAGGCGATACGCTCCACCCGGTTCAAGCGGCCTTTGTGGAGTACGGCGGGTTGCAGTGCGGCTTCTGCATCCCTGGCATGCTGATGTCGGCAGCCGCAGTGCTCAAGGAGCACCCCCACGCCACGTCAGACGAGATCCGACGCGGCATCGCCGGCAACCTCTGCCGATGCACCGGTTACACCAAGATCGTTGAAGCCATCGCAGCCGTAGCCAAGAACTAAGGAGGTCGCATGACTACCACCTATCGAGCCGTCCATCAGCGTCTACCACGGTTAGAAGGCCCCGCCAAAGTCAGTGGCGGGACGGTCTACACCGCGGACGTACAGATTCCCAACATGGCGCACGCCAAGGTATTGCATGCGCCCTACACCCACGCCATGATCACGAAGCTGGACACCTCCAAGGCCGCGAGCTATCCGGGCGTGGTGGGCGTGTTCACCGCCGCGGACCTGCCGCCGCACCTGGCACGCGACAGCGCCAACCGTCTGAACACCATTCTGGCGGACAAAGAGGTGATGTACTACGGACAGCCCATAGCCGCGGTGGTGGCGCTGGAGCCGCACATTGCCGAGGAAGCGCTCGACCTCATTACCGTGGAGTACGAAGAGCTCCCGGTAGTGATGGACATCCTGGATGCGTTGAAGCCCGACTCGCTGCCCGTGCGCCACTCCATGGAGGGCATCGACCGCTCCGAGCTGAAGGCGCACACCACGGTCACCGAGGAGGCAGAGGAGGAAGAGCAGGCCTCGCCCAATATCACTCACCGCCTGGTATGGAGCCGCGGCGATGTTGAGCAGGCGTTCAAAGACTCCGACGTCGTCATCGAGCGAGAGTACCGGGCGTCTTGGGTGCACCAAGGCTACATCGAGACCATGGGCGCCGTTGTCGATTGCGACATGAACGGCAACTACAAGGTCTGGACGAGCACCCAAGGCGACTTCCCTACCCGTGAAGGCCTTGCCAAGCTTCTGGGCGTTCCGGAGACCAAGATCGTAGTGGACTTCGTGGAGATGGGCGGCGGCTTCGGCGCCAAGATCCAGCCCTATGCGGCCGCCGTGCCGGCAGTGCTGGCCCGTATCCTGCGCCGTCCGATTAAGTTCATCATGAGCCGGAGTGAAGACCTGCGCTCGGCAGACCCTGCGCCCGGCGCTTACTTCTGGCTCAAGACCGCCGCCATGAAGGACGGCACCCTCACCGCATTGAAGGCCACGGCCGCTTACGACTCCGGTTCATTCCCTGGCAGCCCGCTGTTGGCCGGCGCCAACCTGCTGGGCAGCTACTACAAGTGCCCCAACCTGGAGATCGAAGGGCTGGAGGTCATCACCAACAAAGTGAGCCAGGGCGCACTGCGAGCGCCGGGCACCCCCCAGGCCACCTTCGCCATCGACTCTAACATGGAGCTCATGGCCAAGGCGTTGGGGATGGATTCTCTGGAGCTCCGCCGGAAGAACGTGGTCACTGAAGGTGACCCTATGGCCAACGGCCGGCCTTTCGGCAGGGTTGGCGGCGTGGAAGTACTAGACGCCCTGAAAGAGACCGAATTCTGGAAGAACCGCAACGACCGCCCGGAGCTGCCCGGCAAGAAGGTCGGTGTGGGCATTGGCCTCGGTGGCTGGCTGGGCGGCGCCGCACCGTCCAGCGCATCCGTCCTGCTTAACCAGGATGGCACCGCGAGCGTTCTGGTGGGCGCCAATGACATCAGCGGCACCAACACCTCCTTCGGGCAAATCACGGCGGAGGTCCTGGGCCTCTCACCGGATAAAGTGAGCGTCCGCACCGGCAGCACGGATGCTGCCCCCTACGCCGGCTTCAGTGCGGGCAGCAAGACCCTGCGCACCGTAGGTCTCTCGGTGGAGATGGCGGCCACGGACGCCCGAGACCAGATGTTCAAGCTGGTAGCGCAGCGCTTGGAGTGCAACGCCGACGATCTAGAGGCTGCGGACGGCCAGATCCGGGTGAAGGGATCGCCCGACAAAGCTATCAGTCTTGAGGTACTGGGCACCATGACCACCAGCTACGGCTCACCGGCGCCGGTGGTACTGGGCCGCGGCCATTCGGGTTCCCCCCCGATGGCGCCCGGCTTCTCGCTGCAGGGCGTGAAAGTGGCCGTAGATCCCGAGACCGGCCAAGTAGATATTCTGGACGCCGTGTGCGTGCAGGATGTGGGCTTTGCCATCAACCCCCTGTCCGTGGAGAGCCAGCTCCAGGGCGGTATGGTTCAGTCGCTCTCCATCGGCTTCTCCGAAGAGATGGTGTGGGACGACAAGGGCGTGCTCCGCAACCCCAGCTTGCTGGACTACCGGCTGCCCACCGCGCTGGATATCCCTGACATCGAGGTCAAGCTGGTGGAGGTACCGGTGCCGGGTGCTGGCCCCTTTGGCGCCAAAGGCATCGGCGAGCCACCCATCGCTCCCGGCTGCGCGGCATTGGTTAACGCCATTGAAGACGCAGTGGGCAGCCGGGTATACACGATGCCCGCCACCGCCGAGCGCATCCTTACCGCAATGGGCAAGATCTAAACGCCCCAATAGACAGAGACAGACAATGCAGGAGGCCCGCCGGAGATTATCCGGCGGGCCTGCTGCATTAGTCACACTTTGGTCCTTGTCAGAACACCGCCACCGGGTTCACCGGCGATCCGGTCCCATACTGGATGCGCAGCGGATTGATGGTGAGCATAAACTCCCAGCGGTTGTGCTGCGCACAGGCCGCCGCTAGCTCCTCAAGGTTGCAGTTATCTATCAGCCATAAGCCCATGCCGGCAATGCCCACTTGGTGCACCGGTCGCACCATATCCTGATATCCGGACGGTATCTGGTCATTGGCGGTGTCCGATCCCAGCATCGCGATGTCCCGTTCTCGGAACCAGGGCAGGCAGGACGCTTGCGGGCCCGTCCGGCTCTCGAGAGCGCTCGGCCCTTCTACTAAGCGCCGCTTGAAGTCACCGGTGCGGATAAGCAGGATGTCGCCCGGCCCTACTTGCACATTGCAGGCCTGCGCGGCGGCATCCAGTTCGTCGGGCCAGATGGCATCGCCAAACTCCACCCAGTCCACCCCACGCAGCCGCGCGATGTCCAGTAAAACGCCCCGGCTTACTACGCCGTCCTTGAGGAGCTCGATTGACCCCACGGTTGCGCCCTCCCGCGTGGTGATTAGCTGGGAAGGCCGGCCGTTGTACAACTTGCCGCGCCAGAAAATGTGCGACAAGCTATCAACGTGCGTGATCATGAAACCGTGGAACACCATGCCGATGTAGTCGCTAGCCGCCTGCAACTCGCCCGGTTGCTGCTCGTGGAGAGCATACTCCTCACCGCTGTACGCCATGAAGTGCGAGACCGTCTGGCGCACGTCCACGGCGTTCTGCGTGGTGAGCACTCGGGCGCAGGAAACCGGCGCGCCTTCCTGCACCAGACCCGCGGCCTGCCGTACTTTCTCCGGCGTCACAAGGTTCATCGTGCCTAATTGGTCATCCGGGCCCCAACGGCCCCAGTTGCTTAGCGTCTCGAAGTATCCTAACGTGGTTGCTTCGTCCGGAGGCATGCGATCTGCCATCTGCTTCTCCTTACTGCGTTATTTCGTCCGGTACATAGCCGGCAGCTTGCTTAACCCCAGCATACTCACCACGGCAAGGCCTAGGGCCAGCATGAGAACCAGCACCGCAATGATTACCGTGGCATCACGAAAAAACTCAAACGGATACATCATGATGAGAAAATCCCGCCTGGGATCAAGCATCCAGAAGTCATTACTGAAGCTCAGCAGATGGAACTGTAAAAAGAGCTGTTCAAATCCAACAAGGGTTCCCAGGCCTGCCAGTACTACCAAGCCCACCGTAAGCCCACTGCCCTGGAACACGGTGCTGAGCACGCGGGGAACAAAGAACAACCTCCTCACCCACAGCCCAATGCCCAACAGCAACAGCAGCATGGTGAAGATGGCGTTCTCTACGAACCGTACTCGCCCCAGCAACTCCTTTACATCCGCCATGTGCGTAATCTCACGCTGGTTGTAAAGCTCGAAAGGTGCGCCTCCCCGTTGCACCACAACGTGCAGCGGTTCTTCGTTTTCGGCGTTAAAATAATCCCGGGTCTGCGCCGCCGCATCAAGCAGCTGGTCCATCGCTATACCTGTCCGTTGGGGTATGCCGTACACCTCGAAACCGTACTCATACAACAAGGGCGCGTTGACCACCACGCGTACCGAGAAGACAATCAGGAACAGCGGTATACAGATGACGGCGGCGATTTTCAGCAATCGCAATGCCCAACGGCCAGCGTTGTGCATTAACGTGCGGCCTGGAGGCAGTTCGGCCAAGTTCGATCCCGCGGCGTTGAAATACTCCACCATTCTGGCACCGCATGGTGCGTAAGGCAATCAAGCGCAGACTATACCTCAAGGTGCTACAATCAGCGCGACCGCAGCCTCATCCACACCGTGCATACAACACCTTCCACAAACCACCCCACACAACGTCCCTGGGTTGCGCTGGAGTCGCACAACTACCGGCTGCTCTGGCTTGGGTTTATCCTTGCAAACCTCGGCCTACAGGCGCAGCAGGTAGCGAACCTCTGGCAGGTCTATGAGCTTACAGGGTCGCCGCTCCAGTTAGGATTGACCGGGCTGTTTCAAGCCCTAGCCATCCTTATCTTCGGCCTCTTTGGCGGTGTGCTGGCAGACGCTTTTGACCGCCGGCAAGTGATGCTGGTAAGCCAGAGCCTCCGCCTTCTAGTGACGTTGGCCCTCGGCATAGTTACGCAGTTGGGCATCGCCGAGGTCTGGCACGTGTATGCGGCCACCTTTCTCGTGACCGCCCTGGGCATCTTGGACCGCCCGGCCCGTCAGGCGGTGATTGCCAATGCGGTACCACGATCCCATCTATTCAGCGCCGTTTCGCTCCAGATCTCCTCAGTGCAGGCGTCCCGGCTGATCGGCCCGTCCTTGGCGGGCATCGCCATCAGCACACTGGGGCTCACCTTCACCTATTACGCCATCACCGCAACGGTGCTCTTGGTGATAGCGCTAGTGCTGGCGCTGCAGTACGCCCAGACTCAGGAGCGGGGCAACACATCATTTTCACTGTCCGCCATGCTGGAAGGCTTCAAGTTTATCTGGGCAGCTCCCGTGATCATGGGGCTAATTGCCCTGGATTTTGGCATGACCTTCTTTGGCGCTTATCGCCCGCTCCTCCCAATCTTTGCGGAGGAAGTGCTCCGGGTAGGGCCGGCCGGGCTGGGCGCGCTGTTCGCGGCCCCTGGCGTTGGCGCGCTGCTGGGATCGGGCGCTGTAGTATTGTTAGGAGAGCGACGCTTCAAAACCGCCCTCGCCCTGGCGGGGACGGCGGTCTACGCCTTCTGCCTTGCACCCCTGGGTCTATCCCACCTGTTTCTGCTCTCGCTGGTGCTCACTGGCGGACTCGGGTTCTTCGATTCCATGGCCGCCACCATCCGCCAGACCACCGTACAACTGGCCGCCCCAGACGCGCTGCGCGGCCGGGTTACCAGCGTGCATCAGATGTTCAGCCAGAGCGGGCCGAACCTGGGTTACGTGCAGGTTGGGGTTACCGCCAGCCTCTTCGGAGTAGGCACAGCTCTCGTCATTGGCGCCGCCCTGTGCTTAGCCACTGTAGTGGTAGTAGGTATCTGGTGGCGGCGCGCCGGCGTGCGGCTAGTTGCCAGCGAGTGACCGCACCACTACCATAGGTAACAACTCACCCCCTTAGGAGCGCACGTGGGCATCACCATCCTCGGCCTTGGCCCTGGCGCAGGAGACTTGCTGACCCAGCAAGCGCTGCAGCGCCTGCACGCCGCAGACCACGTCTATGTGCGCACGGTACACCACCCCTCCGTGGCCGACCTCCCCGGCCATCTCACGGTGCACAGCTTCGATTACCTCTACGAGCGGAAGCCCACCTTTGAGGCGGTGTACGCCGCTATCACGCAGCAGGTGCTGGAACTGGGGAGCCGGCCTCAAGGCGTGCTCTACGCAGTGCCCGGACATCCCTTGGTGGCGGAAGCCACCGTCGCGGCGTTGCTACACCGCAGCAAAGCGGAGGACGTGCCCGTCGAGATCGTGGCAGGGCTCAGCTTCATTGAGCCAGCGCTCGCTGCCCTACAGATCGACCCCTTCTCCTCTACCGGCCTGCAATTAGTAGACGCACTGCAACCTCGGATCGATCCGGCAAGACCAGCGCTGATCGCACAGATCTATAGCCAGCAGGTCGCCGCACAGCTCAAGCTGGACCTTCTGGAGCTCTACCCCCCGGAGCACCCCGTTACTTTGGTCATGGCAGCGGGCGGAAGCGAGCCGGAACAGGTGTATCACTTACCCCTGTATGAGCTGGACCGGAACCAACCTATTAATCACCTCACTTGCCTCTACTTGCCGGCCCTTACGATCGAAGAGAATCTTGCCACCTTTGACGGGCTGGCCGCCATCGTGGCGCGGCTGCGCGCCCCGGATGGTTGCCCCTGGGACCGGGAGCAAACGCACACTAGCCTCAAGCCCTACCTGCTGGAGGAGGCCTACGAAGCGCTGGCCGCATTGGATGAGCAAGATCTGGATAAACTACAGGAGGAGTTGGGCGACTTGATGCTCAATATCCTGCTCCAATGCCAGATAGCGGCAGAAGCCGGGGAATTTGAAGCGCGCGATATGATCCGGGGTATCGCCAGTAAACTTATCCGCCGGCACCCCCACGTGTTCGGCGATTTCAAGGCCGCAACGCCGGAGCAGGTAGTCCAGAACTGGGAAGTACTCAAAGGCAAGGAACGCGCTGCCGAGCGCTCCATGCTGGACGGCCTGCCCACCAGCCTCCCCTCCCTCGCCTACGCCCGCTCGCTGCAAGAGCGCATCGCACCGCTCCATTTGCCGGTCACCACAGCGCTCACGGCCGATGCGACTGCGCACGTGGGGTGGCTGTCCGGGCAGACTAAAGCGGAGCGCCGCACTGCCCTTGGCGAAGCGCTGCTTGAGCTGTCTTTCCTAGCCGCCGGCCACGGCCTCGATCCCGAGGAGGCCCTGCGTTTCGCCAATGCACGGCTCGCCCGGCAAATCCGATCTGTTGAAGACATAGCCCGCCTTGAAGGCAGCAGCATTCAAGAACTCGATGCGGCGCGCAGGGCGCTGCTGTGGAGCCAAACTGCCTCGACCCAGATCAACCCCCCGTAATCGCCGGTGCGGGCGGTGCGCTATGCCCGCTATACCTCGGACGAGTGGGAGTGGTGTGCAATAGCAGGAGGGTTTGTGGTCGGGGTGGTCGGACTCGAACCGACGACCTCGTCGTCCCGAACGACGCGCGCTACCAGACTGCGCCACACCCCGTCCGGCGCATCATAACATAGGGCAGTGTCTCCGACAACGCGCAACCAACACGCCGCGCCGCGATGCTGGCTTCACGCCGCGCACGACGCCGGTTTACTTGACTGGCAAGAGTTAGCGTGACAAAATGAACCGCACATGGACCAGTACAGTTTCAACCAGAGCATATCGGCGCTGGCTTTGTTTGGGAATACAAGTCAGGAGGAGTGTCAATGGCAAAAATTGTTAGGGGGCTAGGAACCTCCCATACCCCCATGATTAGCGAGCCCCCCGAGTTCTGGCTGAGGCATGGCGAGGGCGACAAACGCTCTCGGGAGTTGATCTCTCCCAGAAGCTTCTCCGTAGTACCCTACGATGAGTTGGAAGCGGAGGCGGGCGATCAGTTCGAACCACAACTGACTCTGGAAAATTTCACCAAACAGTACAATCAACTCCAGCGGGGTGTTGCCGAGGTGACCAAGGCCCTCAAGGAGGCCAACCCCGATGTACTGATCATCGTGACAGATGACCAGGACGAGATCATGTTCGACGACAACATGCCAGCGTTCTACATCTACTGGGGCGAGAAAATGAAGCTGCTCGCTCGGGAGGTCCCCGATACTGCGCCGGAGTTCATCAAGGCGGCCATGTGGGGCTATGGTGATGTCACCATGGACGTGCCGGTGGATGCGGAGCTGGGACAGCACCTCATCGAATACCTCACTGAGAGCGACTTCGATATCGCCCATGGCCGCTACCTCAACGACGAGTACGGCGGCGCCATTGGCCCGGCCGGTTATGTGCACTGGAAGCGGGAGACCAAGAAACGGCCTCACGGCATGCCCCACGGCCTGAGCTACGTGATCCGGCGCGTTTTCGACAACAACCCCTACATCCCCATCGTGCCCGTCATACAGAACACCTGCTACCCGCCCAATCAGCCCACCCCGCGCCGGTGCTATGCCCTGGGCAAGGCGATCCGCTCGGCAGTTGAGGCTTACGGGAAGGACAAGCGTGTGGCCATAATGGGATCAGGCGGTCTGAGCCACTTCGTGCTGGACGAGGAGACCGACCGCATGGCCATCCGGGCCATGGAGACCAAGGACGCCGAGGCGCTCTGCAATCTACCGAAGGAACGGCTCAACTCTGCCAGCTCTGAGATCCGTAACTGGATCACTACCGCTGGCGCGTGTGAGCACCTCGATTTCGAATTATTCGAATACGTCCCGGTCGCCCGTACCCCAGCAGGGTCAGGCGGTGGATGGGGCTTCAGCAAGTGGGAGTAGTACCCGCGTAGCGAATACCCGCAGAACTGCACGTATGGAATACCTGCAAGGAGGCGCATCATGGCAAAGATAGTCCTAGGAATTGGCACTTCTCACACCCCGATGATCAGCATGCCGCCCGATATCTGGGGCACCCACGGCGAGGTGGTGGACAAGCGGAGTAAGGAGCTCGTTTCTCCCAAGCAAGGGCGCGTCCTGCCTTATGAAGAACTCCTTGCGGAAGCAAATCACGCATTTGATGACCAGCTCAACATGGAGGTCTTCGAGGAGAAACACGCGCGCCTGCAGGCCGCCGTTGCTGAGTTGGCCAAGACCCTGCGTGAAGTGAAGCCGGACGTGTTGGTTATCGTTACTGATGACCAAGATGAAAACTACTTCGAAGACAACATGCCAGCGTTCAATATCTATTGGGGAGATACCATCAAGCTGCTTCCCCGCAAGCCACCGGCCAATGCATCGCCTTCTGCCATCGCGTCGGCCTGGGGGTACGGTGAAAAGGAAATGGATTTCCCGGTGGATAGCGTCCTAGGCCAGCACCTCATCGAGTACATGACCGAGGCTGATTTCGACGTATCCCATTCCCGCTACATTAAGGAAGAACCGTACGGTGGCACCATTGGCCCGGCCGGTTACGTCTGGTGGAAACGGGAAACAGCGCCCAAGCAGCACGGGATGGGACATGGTCATGCCTTTGTAGCCAAGCGCTTAATGAACGAGGACCCCTACATCCCGTTCGTTCCCATCAACCAGAACACCTGCTACCCGCCCAATGTGCCCACGCCGCGCCGCAGTTACGCCTTTGGCAAAGCCCTCCGAGACGCCATCAACGCCTGGGACAGCGACAAGCGCGTGGCGGTACTAGCCTCCGGTGGTCTCAGCCACTTCGTGCTAGACGAAGAGATAGACCAGCAGCTCATCAAGGGGATGCGGGAGAAGAACGGCGAGATCCTCACCTCCCTGCCTCGAGAACGGCTGCAGTCCGCAGCCTCTGAGATCAGGAACTGGATCACCACCGCGGCGGCCTCAGACCACCTAGACTTCGAGTTAATCGACTACGTTCCAGTGCCTCGGACGCCCGCAGGCACCGGCGGTGGTTGGGGCTTCGTGCGGTGGACGTAACCCGCAACAGTTAGCAAAAGCATACTAAAGGTGGTAGTATCAACAACCTGATACTACCACCTTTATTTTCACCCTAGGAGGAACGGAACATGGCAGAAATTGTGCTTGGTATGGGGACATCTCACACCCCAATGATTAGCATGCCCCCGGAGTTTTGGCTTATGCATGGGGAACGCCAGGACGTGCACCTACGGGAGCTGGTTTCCCCGCGCACAGGTAAGGTGGTTGCTTATGACGAGCTGCTCGCAGAGGCCGATCCCGGCATCGCGAGCACCCTCACCGCTGAGCACTTCAAGGAACAATACGATCAACTGCAGCATGGCGTGGCTGAATTGAGCAAGACCCTGCGCGAGGTTAACCCGGATGCAGTGATCATTGTCAGCGACGACCAAGATGAGCTTCTTTTTGAAGACAACATGCCGTCCTTCCTGGTCTATTGGGGCGAATCGGTGAAGCTGCTGCCATGGCCGGTGACGGAGACTGCCTCCCCCGCCATTAAAGCCGCGCTCTCCGGGTACGGCGACGTTGAAATGGACGTCCCAGTCAATGCAGAGCTCGGTAAACACCTCATCGAGTACCTTACCGAGGCGGATTTCGACATATCCCACTCTCGTTACTTGAAGGACGAGTACGGCGGCTCAATCGGTCCGACCGGCTACGTCTGGTGGAAGCGTGAGACCAAACCGCGACCGCACGGCATCGGTCACGGCTATTCATTCGTGGTCAAGCGCATCATGGACAATAAGCCCATCCCCATTGTGCCGGTCCTGCAAAACACGTGCTATCCACCCAACCAGCCCACGCCCAAGCGTTGCTACGCGCTCGGTAAAGCTATCAAAGCGGCCGTAGAGGCATGGGACAGCAATGCACGCGTAGCCATTATGGCTTCCGGCGGGCTGAGCCATTTTGTGCTAGACGAAGACATCGACCAGCAGCTCATACGAGGGATGCGGGAGAAGAACGGCGAGATCCTGAGCTCCCTTCCCAAAGAGCGGCTGCAGTCTGCCTCTTCCGAAATCCGGAACTGGATCACGACCTCCGCGGCCTGCGAACATCTGGACTTCGAGATGGTGGACTACGTCCCCGTCGCCCGGACGCCGGCCGGTACCGGCGGCGGCTGGGGCTTTGCCCGCTGGACGTAGCCAGATTAGGAACGCCAACCGCAAAGGGCTGTGCCGCTGGCACAGCCCTTTCTGCTGCATGAAGGACGGCTCCATTGACATCCCGCTCGCTTTGCGCGTAGGGTAGGCAGGCACTAGCCCTTACACAACTAATCACTCTTTTGGAGGCATATCATGGCTCGGATCGAAGTCCCGCAGTCAATTCTGGACCGCTACAAGAAAGTCTGCTCCGCCACGGTGTATTCAGCGGTACGAAACCGCGGCGCCACACTCTGCTTCATGGAAGACGTCAACTGCATGATACCCGGAACACGCCTCGCAGCTCGGGCCCGTACCCTCCGCTGCCTGCCTCCCCGCCCCGACCTGCACGAGGAAGTGGTCATCGGTGAGGGGTCGCCGGAGTACCGGGCCATGGCCCTCTGCGGCCCTGGCGACTGCCTGGTGGTGGATACCATGCGGCGACCGTACTCCACCGTAGTTGGAGACGTGAAGCTAATCCAGCTCAAAATGCAGAACGCCGACGGCTTCGTGACCGACGGCGCGATCCGCGACCTCGATGTCGTCTCTGAGTACGGCCTCGCGATCTTCGCCGCAAAACGGACGCCCACCGCCCGCGAGTACGGTGAAGCCTTCGAAGAGGACGTGGATATCCAATGCGCTGGCGTACTGGTACGCCCCGGGGACGTGATTGTGGGCGACAACGATGGCATCGTGGTGGTGCCCTCGTACATGGCGGAAGAAGTAATTGAGTGGGTGGAGATCCACGAGCAGGCCGAAGACTTCGCGAAGGAGAAGATAATAGCGGATAACTGCCGCCCGGGCCGCTACTATCCGCCCACCGACGCGCTCAAGAAAGTGATGCTGGAGACGCAAGGCCGGCGCTAGCACTGGCGCACTACTGACCACGTAGTTTTCGGCAACACCCTCCAACTCAGCGCCACACACTGGGGCTGGCTACCGCGGGGAAGCTGCCGAGCACTAATGATTATGTAAAGGGGTGCGGGAGCTAAGTGGCCGCTTTAGCCGCCGGACGCTCCTGAAGCGTCTCGCGTAGCACCACACCCACCACAAACGCCACAACTAGCCCGGACAAGCCGATTGCACCGAATGCCACCGCAAAATTGAAGCGCTCGGAAAGCACCGCCACCAACGCCGGACCTATAGTTGCGGCAAGCATGGCCACAAACCGCCAGATCGCGAAAAAGCGGCCACGAGCACGGGCGGGCGCGAGATCGGACCCCAGCACCTGCATGGTGCCGGAGGTCATGCTCATTGATGCAAGTGAGGCCGTATATACCACGGCAAAAAGGATGAACGGCACTGGACCCACCGTGGTTGCCGCCAGCAGGACCCCCATGGTTCCAGTCAGGAAAAAGCCGGGCACGATAATCTTTTTCCGGCCAAAGCGGTCCATGATTGGCCCCGTGGCAAAGGTGATAGGGAGCGAAACTACTCCGGCAGCAGTGCCCAAAAGACCCAGGACAGCCGGACCAACCCCATAAGCGTACGCCGCATAGAAGATCACGCTGCCCCCCTGGAAGCCGATCCGTGCAATATTTGCGCAGAACTGGGCCAACAAGAAGACCAACATCTGGAACTTCAACAGCTCGCCAATCACCATCCCCCAGTCGCTCTGAGCCTTCTGTCCTGGCTGCGCCGCCGGGCCTTCCTGTGCAAAACGCGCCGGGTTGGTCTCCTGAATCAGCCAGAAGCTGGGCAGGATGGACAGGAAAACCATGACGCCAAAGATGATAAATGGGATGCGTATGTCGAAGCCCGCGGCCAAAAATCCGCCTACCGCGGGTCCCATCAACATGCCCGCGCGGCCAAGGCCCGTCATCCAAGTAATCTGTCGCCCGCGCTCACGGCTGCCAGCGAGATCCGTGATCACCGCTAAGCGGCTCAGCATCCACATCTGCTCCGCCGCACCTCCGATGAAGCGTAATATCAGCACCTGGGTAAAGTCTTGGCTGAATGCAATCAATGCTGAAGAAAGTGCCAGCACTATAGGGCCAGTAAGGAGAATGGGCCGCCGCCCAAGCTTGTCCAGCAGGTATCCCGTGGGGAACGTAATTGCCATGCCACCACCCTGGTAAAGAATGATGGCCAAGGAGGCTACCGCGAAGGAGATGTCGAAAGATTTCACATAGACAGGCAACACCGGTGCAATGATGCCCGTTCCTAGCGAAAGAACGAATGCCGGCAGGTAAATAGAGAGCGTTTGCTGAATAGACAGCGTTCCGCTGTCATCCTGCTGCTGCTGTGGCTGTGCCATTCCCCGCTTTAACCTAACACTACGCGGCTACAGGCTCGGCATCGCGCTTCATGGTTTCCTTCAAAACGAACGCAACCAGTAGTGATACCGCAAATGCAGCAAGCGCTGAGGACAAAAAAGCCGTCCCATAGTTGACCTGGTCTGCTAGAACCGCAAAAATGGCGGGTCCTATTAGGGAGCCCATTTGAGCGATGAACCGCCAGATGCCAAAGAACATGCCCCGTGATGCCACCGGAGCCACATCTGCACCCAGGGTCTGCATGGTGCCGTTAGTAGTACTTAGCGTGGCCTGCACCAGCAAGAAGGTAACCACAAACGCTTCAAAAGGCAACAAAAAGAACGCGGACAGCCCCATTGTGAAAATCGCCAGGCCGTACAACGCAAAGCCAGGTACCACGATCACCTTGCGGCCGTAGCGGTCCATGAAATAACCGGTGAGGAAGGGGATGGGAAGCACCAGCACTCCTACCGCTGCGTTCAGGAACCCAAGGACCTTGGGGCCAATACCATAAGCGTACACTGCATAGAGGTTAAATGTACCGGCCTCGCCGCCTCTACATACGGTGGCAAAGAACTGAATGATCAAGAACGTGACCATCTGCACGGTAAATATAGCCGTCATGAGGGTGCGGAACGCGCCGGCCGGCGGTGGCGCGCCCTCAACTTGTGGCGACCGTTGAGGCGCCTCAGACGCCTCAGGGGCCGTCTCCTTCACTATCTTGAAGCTTGGGGCAACGGCAAGGAAGCAGAGAAGGCCGTGCACAATAAATGGCAGGCGGATATCAAAACCTGCCGCCAATAACCCTCCAACGGCGGGGCCCAGCATCATGCCGGCCCGCTGCATCCCAATCATCCACGTGACCTGCCGGGCCAGGTTGTTACTGCGCGCCGTGTCTGCAATTACTGCAAGCCTGGCCTGCATCCAGAGCTGATTGGCTACGCCGCCAATAAATCGGAAGAGCACCAACTCCGGAAATGTCCCCGCAAACGCGGTGAGGATCGACGACAGGCCGAGCGCCACCGGGCCGGCTAGGATGATTGGGCGCCGGCCGATTTTATCCATGAGGTAACCGGCAGGCAATGTGGCGGCAAGCGAACCAAGCTGGTACGCAATGATGATCAGAGACGCGATACCAAAGGAGATGTTGAAGGACTTGGCGTAGACCGGCAGGACAGGAGCAATAATCCCAGTACCGAGCGCCAGAATAAGAGCAGGAATGTAAAGCGAGAGGATTTGGTAACGGGAGATGACCCCTTCGCCATCTCGGGCCGGAGTGTCTGACATCAACCCTCTCTGCTATTGGTGCGCCGAGGCGTGTTTATACCGGTTCTGTACAGTGGACGCCGACAAGTGTACCACGTCTAGTCATGAACACCAATTGCCGCGCGTCTCGTATGAGCGTTTACGTGTGCCCTGAGAGACGCTACTATCATGCGGACCGCGCAGCGCAACACTGAACAGGAGTACGCCATGGAGATACGTTTGGATGATAAAGTTGCCGTCATTACCGGAGGCGGAGGAGGCTTCGGGCAAGCCTTTTCTACCGCGTTCGCACAGTCGGGCGCCATCGTATGTCCGGTAGACGTCAACCTGTCCCTCGCTGAGTCGGTGGCAGCATCGCTGCGTGATTCCGGCAGTCGTGCTCAGGCCTATCAGCTGGACGTCACCAACAGCGCCGCCATTGAACGAACCTTCAACCAAGTTTCGCAGCAGTTCGGCGGCGTCGACATCCTCATTAACATTGCCGGCGACAACTCACGGTTCCCGCTGATGGACCTGCCGGAACAAGAATGGGACCGGTTGATGGACCTGAACCTCAAGAGCGTCTTCCTATGCTGTAAGGCAGTGCTACCGCACCTGATGCGCCGTGGTGGCGGCCGCATCATCAACATGGCGTCACACATCGCTATCCCAGGGCGGGCCTTACAATCACACTACGCCGCATCCAAAGCGGGCATCATCGCCCTTACCAGTTCGCTGGCCCAGGAAATGGTGCCGCACCGCATTACGGTGAACGGTTTTGCCCCCGGTAGCACGGAATCCCCCATGTGGATAAGGGGCCTCACCCCCGTGGAGCAAGAAGACCGGAAACGCTCCGGCCGGGTGGGACAGCCGAGCGACCTCGCGCCGGTAGCGGTCTTTCTAGCCTCCGAGTACGGCTATCACGTCACTGGCCACATCGTGGCGCGGGACCACTACATGCCTCGATAGTGTGCTCAACCCGCCACTACCCGGATGGGTTAGGAGCAGTCGCAAATGCTGGCGGCGTGGGCCTGCGGGCAAGCAGGAAACACCCCCCGGCAACGTAGCTGAACACCGCAAACAGTCCGAAGATAAACGTATAGCTGCCCGTTGTGTCGTAAAGGAAGGCGGCAACCAGCGGCCCACCCGCCATAGCCGGGGTGGTAATGAGGGTCGAATACCCTACCAGCGTGCCCACGGCCCTTCTGCCAAAATAGTCTGGCCACACCTGTGCTTGTAGCTGCGCTGCTCCACCGATGGCCAACCCAAGTATCAGTACTACCAAGAAGAGCGCGAGGCCTTGGGTTAATACCAGCGCCACAATCCCCGTGCCGTACACAAACGCAAACGCCACCAGCGCCCATTGGACGCCTACTTTGGCCAGCACCGCGGCCCAAACCAGACGGCCACTGAGGGCCCCAAAAGCGTACATGCTTAGGGCAGCGGCGGCCTCAGGAGCCGACAGCCCTCTGTCCTGAAAGTACGCCACCATGTGGATGTATATGGAGGCCCCTGGAGCAGACACCAAGAACACCCCGGCGGCAACCGCCCAGAATTCCCGGGTGCGCAGGGCCGCCCGCGCCGTCCACTCCGGTTCGGCCCGTACTGCGGTTGCCGGCGGTGCGACATCGAGCGGGGTCCCAGGCGCTTGCAGGGTGTCTCCGTCTGGTAATAGCCCCTCATCCTCCGGCCGTTTCCTAAGGGCGAGCCACGAAATCGGCACTAAGACTAGAAAATGGAGGAGTCCCATAACCACCCACACGGCCCGCCAGCCCTGCACGCCAGTCAATATCGCCAGCGGGGGCACTAGGAACAGGCCCGCCAGCGCCCGACCGATGCTATAGGTGGCAAAGGCGGCCGGCCGCATTCGCACAAACCAGTTGGCGATTGCAGTACGTGGGCCCACCGTGTCCAATGCAGGCCGGCTCGCAGCGTCTAGCAAGCCCAAGAGGAGATAGTACTGCAGTGGCGAGTTCATCCGGGAGACGAGCAGGAATGCCACACCGCTCACGGCGGCTCCCGCGGTGGTCAATACTCTAGAACCGTACCGGTCTACCAGCAGGCCAGTGGGCGCGGCCAATAGACCAGACACGATTGCCGTCATGGTGATCACGCCCACTAGGGTGGTGCGGCTCCAACCCAAGTCCGCTTCCATGGGCTTGATGAGCACGCTGAACACAAAGGAGGTTGCGCCACCGTTTATGACCAGCGCCAGCAGGCCCGCCAGGACGATCCACCAACCACGGAAAATTCTGCGGGGATGCGGTAAACGAGCAGGAACAGGCAACGCGGTTACGGCTGAGCGGTTACGGTTGCGCGGCCACGGAGTTCGCTTCCTCCGCCTCGGCATTCTTGGTCACGTGATAATTCCACAACGCCGGCACTTTGGCTGCAATGACCCCAAGCACTAGGAGGCATCCAACGCCGCCGCTCACCACGGAAAACGTCGCGTTGGTAACCGCGGCCACCAAACCGGACTCCATACCGCCCAAATGGTTGGACGCACCGATGAATATCATGTTCACCGAGCTCACCCGCCCCCTCAAGGCATCGGGAGTGGCCAATTGGATCGTGACTTGCCGCATCACCGCACTCACCTGATCAATGGCCCCCACCAAACCATAGGCTAACATCGAGAACCAGAAGTTTGTGGAGAGCCCAAAAATGATGGTGAACACTCCGAAACCACCCACCGCAAACAGTATTGCTCGGCCCGTGTGCTGAATCTGCGGAATGAACAGGATTGCAAAGGCGGAAAGAAAGGCGCCCCACGCCAAGGCGGAAGCAAGCAGGCCATAGCCCTCCGGACCTACTTTTAGGATGTCCTGGGCATAGATAGGCAACATGGCCTGAGCGCTGCCCAACATCACTGCGAACATATCCAGTGTCATGATGCCCCACAGGACAGAGCGCTGCTTCACAAACCGCATACCCTCCTTAATGAGCGCAAGGGTTACTCTGCCGCGCGCCACCGCGCCGTATTTCGTCTCCACGGGGATCAACGCACACACGCTGCAGACCATCAGCAACACATGTAGCAGATAGGTACCGCCCATCCCCACGCTGGCAATGGCCACTCCCGCCAATGCGGGGCCAAGCGCAAGAGAAAGTTGCTGGATGGTAGTGCTGCTAGTAACCGCTTTACCGAACACCTCTCTAGGCACGATCTGAGGTAGCAGCGCCTGCCTTGCCGGGTTCTCGAAAGAGTTTGCTAGGCCAATCATCACAACATTCAAGTAAATGAACGGCGTGTTGACGAGATTAGTGTAGGTAAGGACGGCCAAAAGCAGGGAGAAAAGAATCGGGAGCACTTGCGCAGCAATGATGACCTTGCGGCGGTCATAGGTATCAGCTATCGCGCCGCCTAACAGGCTCACTGCTAACGCGGGGACAAAACGCGCCACTCCCAGCAAGCCCAACTGGAGCGCTGAACCGGTCAGCGAATAAACCTGCCACGCAATCAGCGCCTGATGCAGGGTATTGCCATTCCCCGACAGAAAACGGCTGCCGCTGTATAAGATGAAGCTGCGTTCGCGTAGGCTCGCTAGCGATGTTAGTTCGTACAATAATGCTCTGTAAGCGAAAGGAAGTCATCGGCCGATCGGCCGATCGGCGTGGTGTTCTCCCTGCACGGGCGGCGGAGACAATAGGGCTTCATTGTACTCTATCGTAGTGAGCGTGTGCTACACGGGTGCGTTTGCTATTGCGTGCCTGCCCGCCGGTTATGTTACCATCGGTGCGCCCGTGCGCCCGGTGCGCCGCTTACCCAAGCACAGAAACTGCGGAGACACCATGAACATTGGACTTGGATTAGACCATGGCCTCCAGCTCTCCCGGCCCGAACAGCGGGCGGTTGTGCAGGAAGCCGCGCAATTGGGCTACACCCACGTATTCACTAACCAGAGTGCGGTTGGCCAAGACGCATTCCAGATCTGCGCCCAGTGGTGGGCAGCCAGCGCTGAGGTAACGGACGGCGGCGTCACCACCGGGATTTCGGTGGTCCCGGCGCCGGTGTGGACCGCCTTGCCTCTGGCCAGCGTAGCCGGTAGCGTCTCCGATTTCACCGGGGGGCGTTTCATCCTGGGCATCGGCAGCGGCATGATCTACAGCCCGAACTTCCGAAAAAGTTATGGTCTCCCCGAGCGGCCCGCGATAGGGGTCATGCGTGACTACCTCCTGACACTCCGTGCGCTGCTGGCTGGCGAGAAGGTCACCCATGACGGCCCGGCGGTCTCGCTTAACAATGTACAACTGGCATTCAAGCCGCCCCATACTCCGGTCTTCCTGGCAGCTATGGGACCTCAGATGCTTCATCTAGCAGGCGAATACGCCGATGGGGTAGCCCTCAACTGGTGCTCTGCCGAGCAGGCCGCATGGAGCCGAACGCTGATCGCGGAGGGCGCGGCCCGCACTGGCCGTGCGGGAGCAGACGTACAAGTGCTCTCTTACGTCCGCATGTGCGTCGATGATGACGTCGATCTGGCCCGGCGCCAACTCGCCAAGGCTACCCTGGGCTACGCCCTCGCCCGTCCGGGCGCATCGAAAACCCACGGTTACCGCGGGCACTTCGCACGCATGGGATTCGACGAGGCGCTCACCAAGCTCGAAGCGCAGCGAGAGGACGGTGTTTCTGTAGACAAGCTGGCAGACGCCTTCCCCACTGATCTCCTCACGCAAGTGGGTTATTTTGGCCAGGCATCGGGGGCAGCTGCAGCGTTCCAACGGATGGCCGCACCCCTGGATATAGCCATTGTCCGCGTGGCCCCGGCACGCCCCGGGGTGGAATCTGTGCGAGCGGTAATGCTTTCCTGTTCCACCGCACTCCAAACGGCATAACAAAGCGCCCCGGGGTTACGGGGCGCGCTATGCCTGGTTCTTACGGTCCTCGATTGGTGGTACCCCCGGGGTGACTCGAACACCCGACACACGGTTTAGGAAACCGTTGCTCTATCCTCTGAGCTACGGGGGCACGCGCCTAGATAATAACAGCGCAGTGCGGATTGTGTAACGTAGCGTCGTAACCTCACTGCCTGTCACACTCGATTCGCTAAACCGCAATACATGCTATACTTACTGCAGTGGTAACTGATCGGGCCCCGCGTGGCAGGCGACTTCGAGTTTCGAAAATTCCTCGGCTCCCCCGTATGCGCAACCGAACGTTCCCAACTTTCCCCAAAGGAGTCAGCGCTTGACTGACCAAAACCTTACGTGCCGAGATTGCGGCGCGCCGTTCGTATTCACCGTCTCGGAGCAGCAGTTCTTCGCAGAGAAGGGCTTTTCCAATGCGCCGAGCCGATGCACAACCTGCAGGGAAGCCCGCAAGGCTAACCGGGTCGAGGGCTACCGCAGCGGCCAGCGAGAGATGTTCCCTGCGGTGTGCGCTCAGTGCGGCAAGGATACCCAGGTACCCTTCCAGCCTCGGGGCGACCGGCCAGTTTACTGCTCGGATTGCTACAGCCCGCGGCCAAAGTCTTACGCATACGAGAACCGCTAACCGCTCCTTCTCTAGCCAAGACAACAAGAAGAGTTCCCCGGCAGATTGCCGGGGAACTCTTCTTGTTGCTGACAATTGCTTACCGCGAAGGCAGTTGGGAGGCTTCTGCCGTGCGGCGTTCAGACTGTGCGCCTGCCGGCGGCGCAATCCGCCACATCTGTGGAAGCTGCCGGACAAGTTGATCGCCGGGTGCCCATTCCCATAGATCGATCCGACTCCGGATCACAGTAGCGATTTGGTGGTACAGCGGAAGCGGGCCTTCTCGGTTGAGCTGCTCAGTCACGTGCAGCGCCTTTATCCTTTAGTAAGGTATATGAGTACCCACCGCAATATAACAGGGGGCAAACGGGACGCGAGCGCACAATGCAGTCCTGCCGACACGAGCTGTTGGCAATAGTAGCCCCTTGTAGCCTTTTCTTGCAGACGGCGCACCCGTTACACTAGCTGTGTAACGTTCATTCGAATCGCATGATTCGCACGATTCACCTCTCAGGAGTCGTCCGTGTTCAAAGCTCCTCGGGGCACCGCAGACGTGCTCCCCAACGACCAACCCTACTGGCACCACATCGTGCAACACGCCGAGGCGCTTTGCCACCGTTACGGCTACCAACGTATCGACACGCCATTGTTTGAAGAGTCCGGCCTGTTCCAGCGCAGCATCGGTGAAGGCACGGACATTGTGGAGAAAGAGACGTACACGTTCGAGGACCGCAGCGCGGACCTGCTGACGCTTCGGCCGGAGGGTACCGCTCCTGTTTGCCGATCGTATCTTGAGCACGGGATGCACAACCTGCCTCAACCTGTAAAGCTCTACTACATTGCGCCGTCCTTCCGTTACGAACGCCCACAGGCTGGACGCTATCGGCAGTTCCACCAGTTCGGCTACGAAGCCCTGGGAGAGCTGGATCCCGCATTGGACGCCGAAGTTGTCACCATGGCATGGCAGTTCTACCAGGATCTAGGCATCGGCGGCCTGACCGTCTTACTAAACAGCATTGGTGATAGCACCTGCCGGCCGGGATTCATCAGCGCACTGGCCACTTATTACCAGCCGCTGGCAGATCGCATTTGCCGGGACTGCCAGGTGCGCCTGGTAAAGAACCCGCTGAGGCTCCTGGACTGCAAACAGGGGCAGTGTCAATCCATCATTCAGGGTGCGCCGCACATCAGTGACCACCTGTGCCAGACATGCCGCGAGCATTTCAGTGCGGTACGGAGCTATCTGGATGCCGTGGCGGTACCCTACGCCATAGAGCACCGATTGGTGCGGGGACTGGACTACTACACCAAGACGGTCTTTGAGGTGGTCCCCACCGACGCCGGCGCACAGGGCACGGTTGGCGCCGGTGGCCGCTACGACGGCCTCATTGAAGAGCTGGGTGGTCGTCCTACGCCGGGGATTGGGTTTGCCGCGGGTATCGAGCGGGTAGTACTAAACATGAAGAAAGCGGGCATTGAGCCGCCCAACCGGTCCCAACCGCAGGTCTGCGTAGTCCACCTTGGCGCCGAGGCCAAGCTGGCAGCCACACGCCTAGCCCACGAGCTCCGTTCGGCAGGCCTGCACACCGTGCTCTCTGTGGGTGACCGCTCTATGCGCGCCCAACTCCGTTACGCAAACAGCCTCGGAGTGGCGCATGCCCTCATCCTCGGGGAGGACGAGGTCACGTCCGGTACGGTGGTCGTACGGTCAATGGCTGAAGGCGCTCAGGAAACGGTGCCTCAGGCCGAGGTGGGCCGCCACCTACAGGCGGGGCAGTAGCAGACAGACCTACTACTGTTTGAAGCCGCCCACCAGCGCCTGGTTGAGCCGCCGCCAAAAGCAGTCCACCGGTGCAAAGCCCGCCTCATTGAGCCAGGCTAGATGTTCCTCTACAGAGCCGCGGTAATGGCTTCCCACATTCTGCGGGCAGTCGCGTCCTGCGCGAGCACCAGGCTCTTCCAAGCGCTCCTGCGCCGTCAGATAGCGTTCCTGAAGGTAGTCATCCCCTGGGCCAATATGATCCAGGTTCAGGAATGCGCCGCCAGGGGCGAGACGCTGGTAGACAATCTGATACATCCGGCGCACATGCTCCGGTGGTAGATGATGCACCACCAGTGAGGACACAATCAGGTCAAAGTTGCCCTCAAGGTCGCTGGGCAGTGTACCGTCGGCTAGGTCACCCAGATGAAACCTGAAGCGCGCGCCATAGCGG
This sequence comes from Dehalococcoidia bacterium, assembly GCA_965261835.1. Classification (GTDB taxonomy): domain Bacteria; phylum Chloroflexota; class Dehalococcoidia; order SHYD01; family SHYD01. Next base: position 2,402,083 of record OZ253478.1, read on the forward strand.
TCCGTGCGTTGTCGACCCACTTCTATCATCGCTTCGGAGACGTCCAACCCCACGCCTTGCGCGTTGGGAAATGCATCCAGCACCACCGCCAGCAGCGCACCGTATCCAGTGCCCAAGTCCAGTACTCGGATGGGCGCGGTTTGGTCATGCGGCGCCAGCGCGGCCAGCAACTGGAAGACCGGGGTACGCTCCGACACGCGCTGATCCATGCGCTGGACAAAGTCCCGAACCCGCTCGGCATCCTTCCAATGATGACCATGCCCTTCCGGGTCATGGTGTCCCGCGTGGGCACCAACGTGTTGCGTCATATCAGCCCCCATATTTTCAGAAATGCGTACTGTATTGCATCCGGCCGTCCCCACGCTTCTGGAGCGTCTGGAGCGTGTATATCCGCTGCGGACAAGCCGCCTGCAACACTGAGGATGGTATCACGCGCGCCCTTCTGTTGACGCTGCCCTAGAATAAGGATACGATTTCCGAGATTTCCCCACGCCAGTTTGGCCGGAGGTACGGCATGAATTTTGAAATTGAGTACACCACGGATCAGGAACAGTTCCGCCAAGAAGTACGGGCGTTCCTCGAATCAAAGTTGCCTGACGGACTGGTGGCTACTATTGCCCAGGACGGCGTCACCTACGAGCAGTATCAGAAGCAACGGGAGCTGGCACGGAGCCTGGGTGAACGGGGCTGGCTCTATCCCACCTATCCTCAAGAGTACGGAGGGGGTGGGCTGGACATTGACCATGCCATCATATTGGAGGAAGAGTTAGACCGGCTGGGCCTCCACAACCCGCCCTACTACGACTCCGGCGGCCGGATGGGCGCGCCTACCATTCTAGTGTGGGGATCCGAGGAGCAGAAGCAGCGCTACCTGCCTCCGATCTTCCGCGGCGAGGTTCGCACCTGGCAATTGCTTACTGAGCCCGGCGCGGGCTCCGACCTCGCCAGCGTCACCACCAAGGCAATCCGGGACGGCGACGACTATGTCATCAACGGCCAGAAGACGTTCGTGGGCAGCAACCACGGCGCCGACAAGTTGTGGATGATAGCCGTCACCGACCCCAACGCGCCGCGGCACCAGAACGTGAGTTGGTTCATGGTGGACTCGGACCTGCCTGGCATCAGCTACTCGCCGCTCAACCTATTGGCGGTCTCCAGCGGGGAAGCCGGGTCCCCCAGCGGTGAGAAACAGACCGTCTACTTTGACGACGTTCGGGTGCCCCACTACTGTCTCGTCGGCGGCGAGAACAACGGCTGGAAAGTCGCCAGCACCCATTTGGAGATTGAGCACGGCGGCGGCGGCAACATCGGCAAGTCCATCCTGCTGGAGCGGCTGTTGAGCTACTGCCGAACCCACAACCTGGACGACCAGCCACTGGTCCAGCATCAAGACATCCGTGATCTGCTGACGGACATTTACATGGACCTTCATCTGACCCATTTGTACGGTCTTCGCAACTACTACTTGGCTCACGCTGGCAAGGCGCGCTCCTACGAAGGGCCACAGTTCAGTATGCACCGGAAGGTCTCCAGCCTTTACATGACCGGCCAGATTCAGAAAATTCTGCACTATTACGCGCTTACCACCGACCCGGCCTACGATGTTGAAGAAGGCCACATCGAATTACAGCAGCGGCAAGGCATTGTGGGAACGCATCCCGGCGGTACCATCGAAGTGCAAAAACTCATTATGGCCCGGCGCATCGGCATTGGGCGGACGGCGAAAGAGCAGGCGGGAACCCTGGCCTAACCCGTCCTACTTGCGCCCCCTACCTAGCGCTCATTAGCGCTCATTGTTGAAACATCCGAAAGGACGTCCACCGTCATGGACTTAGAGCTTAACGAACACCAGTCAATGCTCAAAAACGCGGTCGAGCACTTCATGGAACGTGAGTGCCCAAAGTCGGTCCTACTGGAGCTGGACAAAACGGACACCGGCGCACCCCGGGAGTTGTGGAATAAGACCGCGGAATTGGGCTGGCTGGGTATGTTGGTCCCGCCGGAATATGGCGGCAGCGGCAGCTCCTTTCTGGACACTGCGGTAGTGTTTCAGGAGCTCGGCAAAGGGCCAATGCCCGGTCCCTACTTCTCCTCCAGCGTGCTGGGCGCGTTGATTGTGCGGGCCGGCGCTAGTGAAGAACAGAAACAGCAGACCTTGCCCGCAATTGCCCAGGGCACGCAAATCCTCACACTGGCAGTACTGGAGCCGGAGCGGCGCTGGGGCCCCAATGCCGTCCAACTGGCAGCGTCATCAGAAAATGGCACGCTCGTGCTCAATGGCGTGAAAGCCTTTGTGCATGACGCCGTAGCGGCCACGCACATCATCTGCGCAGTGCGCACACAGACCACCGGCAACCCTGCCGAGGGCGTCAGCCTGGTACTGGTGGACAAGAATCTGCCCGGCGTCTCTACCCGCTTACTCTCCGGGTTCATGGGCTGGGTGGGGGAGGTCCGTCTGGACAACGTCAAGGTTCCAGCTTCGGCAATCATTGGCTCGCTCGGCGGCGGCTGGAATATCATTGAACAGGCCTGTGAGCAAGCGTTACCCATTCTTTCAGCGTATGAAGTGGGCGGCAGCGAGGCCGTGTGGAACATGTGCGTAGAGTACAGCCGCACCCGCGTGCAGTTCGGACAACCCATTGGCCGCTTCCAACGGGTGCAGGACCACATCATCGAGATCACCAACCATATGGACGCCGCCCGCTGGACCACTTATGAGGCGCTCTGGAAGCTCGATACGGGCAAGCCTGCCGCAGACAGCGTCCATATGGCTAAAGTGCTGGCCAGCGAAGGTTACTATTACGCCTGCAACCACGCCCACGAGGTACACGCCGGCATTGGCGTATCCAAAGAGTATGGGCTCACCTTTCACACGCGCATGTCCCGCACGCTGTTGCAATACCTAGGTGACCCGTTGTACCACAAGCGCCGCTTGGCCGACGCAGTGCTCTAGAGACCTTTGACAATGCAATCGCAACGCCAGACGTATAGTCTGGCGTTGTTCATATTGAACGCTTTTTGAAGGTGGTAACCTGGCGAAAACCTTCAATATCGGACCCGTTACTCAGATTGAATAGGTCTCAGTCTGCAACGGATCTAAGAACGCAGTTCCAATCGAGGTTTTTGTAGACGGTCCGGGACGTTGGTTTCTTTCATGAACTTAACCAGCAACTGATGGATCTCTCGGGCTTCGTGCAGGTGTGTCGCTATCACATTCTTTAGCTGATTCGGATCGGATTTTAGATTGTATAGCTCCGATCGACCGTCGTCCGGGCTGTAAAGCAAACTCCAATCTCCCGCAGTAATGGTGGTAACCGGAGCGTCTGCAAGTGGGCGTAGCAGGTCGTCAACAGACCGAACCGGATCGCCAGGGTTGGCAAAGGGAATGCTGCTGATCGTGTAATCCCGCCCGGGGAGGGAAGTATCTTGCATTCTGGATACAAGAGATTTGCCTTGAACGAAGGCCGGAATCTCCATATTCATTAGATCAAGTACAGTCGGCATGACATCGACCGCCGAACTCAGGCCTTTGTATACCCCTGGTGATATTCCAGGCACGTGAACTAGAAGCGGGAGGTGGACAATCTCCTCGAAAAGGGGAGAGCGGGTCCACATTGATCCCGGCGTACCATAGGGTCGAAGCGTTCCGTCGGGGAATTTATCAGAGCTCATCTTCCCGAATAGTCCACCATGCTCCCCAAAGTAGAAACCATGGTCTGTGGTGAAGATGATCACAGTCTTGTCCATCAGGCTCATGTTCTCGACGGACTTCAGCAAGAAGCCCAACCACGTGTCAACCATGGTGATCTCACCACAATAAGTAGCGTGGGCTTTCTGGAGCGTTTTTTCTTCGTATCCCGGCACGTCATGCCAGTTACCGTACACGGGGAGTACCACCTCGCCGTCGTATCCGGGCCAGTAGAGCTCCGTGTAGTGGGGTGGAGCATCCCAGGGTTCATGGGGGTCCCAGGTATCTATATAAAGGAAAAAGTCTTCCTTGTAGTGATGTTCCAACCACTGCATAGCAGTCATAAAGGTTCGAGGGGCATTCCGGTCCGATTCGTATCGCCATGCCGCTCGGATGTCTTGGGATTCATGATGATAGCCGGGCTGAGGAGTCAGTGACCACATAGAATCCTGACCCCTATTCATGAAAAAGGACTGAAACCCACGGTCATAGTTCATTCCGTCCCTTAGATAGTAAGGAGTGTCCACTGACGCCGCCGTGTGAAGACCGTGACCAGCCAGAATCTCCGCCAGAGTGGTCACCCCCGCGGGAAGTGCTTCCCACCCCATAAAGGACATCGTCCAGCGTCCCGTCTGATGATCTGCTCGAGTGGGCATAGTCGGGAACCCAGCAGCATAATGACCGTCGAACCTGACTGACCTAGCTGCCAGCGCGTCGATAGAGGGTGTGCGAATCGTCGGATTGCCGTACACTCCTACGTGGTCCCTGCGGAAGGTGTCAGCAACTATCCAGATGACATTCATCCCGGTTCCTCCTGTGGTCTTCCATTGGCAAATGTATCACAAATCACGAGACCGTCGGTCAGCGTTGAAGCGTCAGGAATAAACACCCTTTGAAACCAGCCCAGCGACCGCCCGTCAGAGAAAGCTCGAACCGTCCACTAAGGCCGGGGGGGCGGGCGCATCTGTAGGAGCCATACTCCCCATCGGAGTCCCCTATCATCTGCCTATAGGCCCACTGAGCATGAGTACCTGAACTTTTGTGTCGATTGGAAAGCCGGTATCGAGCTTTGCGTATATAATTACCACGTGTCCTAGATCCCAGGTTTGGCAAAGAGCCGCCCTGAAAGCCCCAGTGAAGTTACCAACAGAGAACCCTCAGCGGTTGGAATTATGTCAATTATGCCGACCAACCCGCCGGACCACTCGGATGGGGTCTGGAAGCTCGAAGCCACGTAGCTCTATTCTGACTTGCCCTGCAGCCGGTGTTGTATTGGGCATCGTAAGCGCCGGGCAAGCCTGCCTCCTATAACTGGTCTATAACTGGCCCACACGGGAATACATCGAAAAGGGGTGGATATGCGGCTTGCCGTGGGAAGTGACGAACGCACCGGCCTCACCAGCGCACTTGTTGCCGAGCTAAGTCGGCGCGGCTTTGAGCTGCGACTCTTCGGGCCGCTAGCCGGCGGAGAGGAGGCATGGCCGCATGTGGCCCAAGCCGTGGCACAACAAGTAGCCACCGGCCAATGTGAGCAGGGCATCCTCTGTTGCTGGACAGGAACGGGCGTGAGCATTGCCGCGAACAAAGTACTGGGAGTGCGAGCAGCCCTCTGCTCAGACGCGGAGACCGCGCGCGGCGCACGGAAATGGAACGACGCCAACGTCCTGTGCCTCAGCCTGCGGCTCACGTCTGAGACTGTGGCGGGCGAGATTCTGGATTCCTGGTTCGGCACAGAGTCCGACCCGTCAGAAGCGGCGAATATCAGCTACCTCAACACGACTCTGGACCGCCGTGTCGATAGCTGACAGCGATTTAACGTATTGTCCCTGATGTCCATCTCGATTCGTAACATGGCTGCTTCCGATATTCCGGCAGCCGAGGCGATTGAAGCCGAAGCCTTCCCCTCGGAACCCACGCGCACCCCATTCCAGCGGGAGCTGGACAACCGGCTCTCAGGGCTGCTGGTAGCCTGCGACCGCGCTGGCAGCGTCCTGGCCTTCAGCTCGTTGTGGTTTATCGTAGACGAGGCGCACCTGCTCACCATCGCCGTCGCCACTGCCAACCGGCGTCTGGGCATCGGTTGGCAGCTAATGATCGCATCGCTTGAAGCCGCCATCGACCGAGAGACCACGATGATGACCCTCGAAGTACGGGCAAGCAACACCGCGGCGCAGCAACTGTACCGGAAGCTCGGGTTCCGCAAAGTGGGCATCAGGAAGGGTTACTACACAGACAACCATGAAGACGCCCTGCTAATGACCGTCGATCGCATCGACTCCACTACGTATCGTTCGGTGCTGGAGTCGTTCAAGACCACCGCTAGGCATGCGGAATAGGACCGCTTACCCGGGGGCTGGCCCGTGCTACAATAGTCGCTGATGCACACAGAGCACCCCACCACAGGAAAAGCCAACGCCTGGCTGCTGCTAGGGATCTCCATGGCGGTAGCCATCCCCGCACTGGTTCTCCGGTTCTCTGGCACCCACCTTCCACCGATACCTGGTGCACTCACCTTCGGCCTCGCAATTTTGGGCGCGGCCTTCGTCATTAGCTGGACGGCTGAAGCCGCTGAGCATGATATCTCGCAAGCGCTCGCCCTGGCAGTGCTTGCCTTCATTGCGGTACTCCCCGAATACGCTGTAGACCTTTACTTCGCGTGGACTGCTCCCTACATCGAGGCGAACCGCGAGCTCGCCATCGCCAACATGACGGGAGCAAACCGACTCCTCATTGGTTTGGGGTGGTCCAGCGTCTTCTTCATCTACATGTTCAAGACTAAGCAGCGGGTGCTCCACATCGATCGTGCCAATGCCCTTGAATTAGCGTTTCTCGCCGCGGCCACCATATACTCCTTCAGTATCCCCTTCCGCGGGCATCTTTCGCTCATAGATACCGTAGTCCTCATAGGACTGTTCGGCGCCTACGTGTTCCTGGCAGCCCGCCGACCGGTTGGAGAGCCGGAATTGGTGGGGCCCGCCGAGGCTATTGGCAACCTGCGCACTCGTAGGCGCCGAGCGGTCCTGTTATGTCTCTTCCTCTACTCTGCCGTGGCCATCTTTGCCTCAGCTGAGCCCTTTGCCGAAAGTCTGGTCGAAACGGGGACCCAGTTCGGTATCAGCAAGTTCTTACTGGTCCAATGGGTAGCGCCATTGGCATCAGAAGCGCCGGAGTTCATCATTGCGTCGTCATGGGCATTTCGAGGCCGGGCCACCGCCGGCATGGTGGCCTTGATCTCGTCCAAAGTGAACCAGTGGACGCTGCTGGTTGGGTCTCTGCCGCTGGCCTATGCCATTTCGGGAGGGAGCATTGAACCGATGCATTTCGACGAACGGCAGGTCGAAGAGGTGTTCCTTACCGCCGCTCAGTCCGCATTTGCTGTGGCCGTGTTCCTCAGTCTCAGCCTCTCGCGCTGGGAGGCCACCGCCTTAGCCGTACTGTTCGCCACACAACTCGTCATGACCGACACCGCGGTACGGCTTGGGTACGGTTGGACGTACTTAGCACTAATGGCATTCATCCTGCTCTGGCGCCGGCAGGAGGTGCTGCCATTTATTCGGTCAGCTTACGCAGCAACGCAACCGCAACCGCCGGAGCATCCGGGGGCGCCGTAGGCAGGGATTCCGGGGCAATGGACGCCGCGCCTAGAAGCGGCTACTCCACAACAAGCATCACGTCGCCTTTATTCAGGCGTTGGCCCGGCGTGACCGCCACCTCCCGCACTTCGCCCGCCCGCGGTGAGCGGACCTCGTTGTTCATCTTCATCGCTTCCAGTACAAGCAGGCGCTCGTCTTTTTCCACCGCTTGCCCCGGAATCACGTAGACGTCCTTCACTAGTCCGGGCATGGGCGCCTTGATGGTAAGCGTTCCACCCTCGCCACCCTCGCCACCCTCGCCACTGCGCCCGGCGCCCATCAGGAGACGAGGCAGCACCTCAGCAACCCGGTAGCTGCCCTGGATTACAAAGCTGTACTCGGTCCCTTGGAGCTCAGCTGCAACCGGCACGCGGGCTCCGTTCACACGGAACACATAGAAGGGGCCGCCATCCAACACGTCCGGGACGACCTGCCAGTTCTCCCCTTGACTCGTGACCACCAGGGTCCCATCTTCCCCAGGGGTAACCGTCACCTCATATACAGTATCCCCAATGCGGATCACATGGATGCTAGGGTTCGCCATCGTCATCGCCAACGGCCATCCCGCCCCGGACGGAACGCGATGGCCCAGGGACTGCGCGCCGGCCTGCCATCGGTCAGCGTCTCCATGGGCATCGGCACACCCTTGGTATGCGTCAGTACCGCTGCAATCACTGCGGCTAGGTCGTCCGTGCCTTGACCCTGCTCCTGATAGCCTTCCAGCAGTCCTTCCACGAAGCTGGTGCTAATGTCCCCAGACTGGACGGACGGATGGTTCAGCAGGAAGTTGTGGAACGGCAGGTTGGTCTTTACTCCGCTGATGGTGTATTCACTCAGCGCCCGTTGCATCCGTGCGATGACCTGGGCACGGTCCTGCCCCCAGACAATAACTTTGGCAAGTAATGAATCATAAAACGGAGAGACTTCCATGCCATCGTACAGGCAGGAGTCCACCCGGACACCGGGACCGGAGGGCTCGCTGAGGAGGCGAACCCTCCCTAACGATGGCAGAAACCCGTTCTCGGGGTCTTCAGCGGTCACCCGGCACTCCATTGCGGCGCCGTTCCAGCGGATGTCCGCTTGAGTGTAGGACAGGCGATCTCCCGCTGCCACCATCAACTGGTCTCGCACCAAATCTTGGCCGGTCAGCATTTCGGTCACCGGGTGCTCCACCTGGAGCCGGGTGTTTGCCTCAAGAAAATAGAAGTCCCCGGACCCGTCCAGCAAGAACTCCACCGTCCCGGCGCCGTGATAATCCGCAGCCTTTGCGGCAGTCACCGCCGCGGCAATGAGTCGTTCCCGCAACGCTGGCGTAACCGCTACCGAGGGCGCCTCCTCAATGATCTTCTGGTGGCGCCGTTGCAGGGAGCACTCACGCTCGCCCAGCCCTACTACGTTGCCGTGGGTATCCGCCATGATCTGCACTTCCACGTGACGAACCGGATTAAGATACTTTTCGAGGTAACACGCGCCGTTGCCAAAGGCTTGCAGCGCCTCTGCGCCCGCCGCATCTAAGGCGTTCGGCAAATCATCGGCCGAGGGTACCACGCGGATGCCGCGTCCGCCACCACCGCCTGTGGCCTTCACCAGCATGGGATAACCCGCACGCTCGGCAAAGGCCAGCGCCGCCGCAATATCGGTCACATTGTCCGTGCCGGGGACCAGTGGCACGCCAGCACGGCCCATGGTGGTCCGCGCCACCGACTTATCGCCCAGCAGCCGAATGGAGTGCGGGCTGGGCCCTACAAACACGATGTGGTTGTCGACACACGCCTGCGCGAAATCGGCGTTCTCCGCCAGGAAACCATAGCCCGGGTGGATGGCGTTAACGCCCGCGCGCTTAGCCACATCAATAAGCTTGGGGATGTTGAGGTAGCTTTCGGCCGCGGGGCCAGGGCCCAGAAGATACGCCTCGTCCGCATACCGGACATGGAGCGCCTCACGGTCCGGCTCGGAGTACACCGACACGGAGGCTATCCCCATCTCCCGGCAAGCGCGGATTACGCGCAGCGCGATCTCGCCACGATTGGCGACTAGGAGCTTGTTGATGGCAGGAATTGGAAATTGCCCCCAGGAGAACGGATGCTGGACACCGCTAGGGTGCCCGAACAAATAACACTACAGCTCACGCTTACGTTCCTCCTTATAGTAACAGTTTCCGCGCTTGGAGTGGGTTCAGTGCGCCCCGGCAGTGTAAGGCGTCGACACCGCTTAGACGCAACGTGGTCCCGCGCGAGTAGCTATGCTCGCACCGCGCGGTGCTACAATGGGCTGCGCAACCCGCCCTATGCTCAACATTTTCCTCAACGTCATCCTGCCTGTCTTCATCGTCGCCGGCCTGGGATATCTCGCGGCCCGCACGTTGAAGCCTTCCGCGTCCACCCTCAGCCAGGTGACGCTTTACGTGCTCAGCCCTGCCCTTATCTTCAAATCGCTCAGCAACACCACGTTGTCCCCGGACGAAGGACTGGGCATTGTGGGTTTCTGCTTGGCGCACACCGTCGGTTTACTGATCTTGTGCTGGATTATCACCAGCCTGGGCAGAATGGAGCGCTCGCTGGGCCGTGCCTTTGCGATCACCGTTCTCTTCATGAACGTGGCCAACTACGGCCTATCGGTGGTATTACTCGCCTTTGGTGAGTCAGGCTTGGAGCGAGCCGTGCCATATTTTGTGGTGCAGGCCGTCCTTGGGGGCACGCTTGCGGTCTACTTGGCCTCCAGCAGCCAGACAAGCGGTCTTGGCCCACTGGTGACCGTGTTCAAAATACCAACGGGGTACGCTGCGGTCGCGGGGCTTGCCGTCAACCTCACGCACACGCCGCTGCCACTCTTCGTTACTCGGCCGGTAGAACTCCTGTCTGACGCAGCTATCCCCCTAATGCTCGTAGTACTCGGGGTGCAGCTGGCGGGCATCCGGGGTGTCGAGGCCCCGGGCGCCACTCTGCTCGCCGTTGTCACGCGGTTGGGGCTTTCCGTGGCGCTGGCCTACGGCCTGACGATAGTGCTTGGTATAGACGGACTGACCCGAAACGTCCTTCTGGTCATGTCCGCTATGCCCACGGCCGTACACACCATAATCACTACCACTCAATTCAATGCTCGGCCGCACTTTGTGACCGGAGTTGTGGTGACTAGCACGCTCCTAAGCATCCCCACGCTCACGGCGCTGCTGACTATCCTGACCGGCTCTGGCCCGTAAGCTCGCGTCCCGTGCATTTTGCCCAACGCGGCGTCACTGCCTTTACCACCGTCATTGCGAGTGCAGCGAGGCAATCCGAGGCGGCCGTGGGCGTTCCTCTACGGTGTGCCTCCTCTCCCCAGATTGCTTCGTCGCGGGCTCCTCGCAATGACGGTGGGCTGAACTCGTTCAGCTAGCTGTGAGGTAGCCGGCGGTGTTGCTAGACAGGTTGAGTACGAACTATCCTGACCTCGGCGGCCTGCCGTTCTGTTGACCTGCCCCGTCTTGATTGGGCCGGGGGCGGCCCGTTAACGCTGTTCCGTTGCCGGTTTCTGGGCCTGTCCTGATCCTGGTGAAGGGCGCCCGCAAGTTTGCCATCGAGACTGTGCGAAGGACGGTCCCGGTCATTCCATAGTAGTAGTTGGGCCGCTCGGTCTGCCTGCCTCAGGCGCCAGCTCAGCTCGAAGCAAACCCGGCTGCGGTAGAGAGTGGCCGGCCGCCGCCCGGAGCGCCGGGGACGCACATTTCGCCGGCATCATTGGCTCCCGTCCGGTATCTCAGCCACGCTACCGGGAGAAGGCAGGAGGTGTACGTGTCGTCAGCTTCGCAACGGCGGAGGCCAGGCAAACGGCGGTTCTGGAAAATCGCGGGAGTGGCAATCGCCATCATGCTGGGTCAATACGGCCTGATTTCCTTTTACATAACCCAGCAGATGACCCGCGTCGAGCGCACTATGCAGGAAGACCACCCCCGCAACTACGGACTCACCACGGAAGAGGTCGAGTTTCCCTCCCGCCGGGGCGACGTGTCCTTGAGCGGATGGTATCTGGCGGGCAACAGGACGGCCGGCGCTGCCGAAGGGCCCGCGGTGATCTTCGTGCATGGGCTGGGCAGCGTCCGATCCTCGGACGCCGCGGTGGGCCTGGCGGCCCGGCTGGTGGAAAGGGGCTATTCGGCGCTACTGTTCGATTTACGCGGGCATGGCTCTTCCGGGGGCGAGGAGGTCTCCGGCGGTTATTTCGAACGTTGGGATGTGCTGGGCGCCTACGATTATCTGCTGAAGGAGCGGGACCACACTGCTGGAGAGGTCGGGCTGATTGGCTTTTCCATGGGAGCGGCCACCGCCATTCTGGCGGCGGAGCTGGAGCCGGAGATCCCCGCGGTGGTGGCCGACACCACCTATACGTCAGTCTCGGATTTGCTGGCCCAGGAAGTGGCGCGCAAAACGCCCCTTCCGGACTGGATTACGCCGGTATTCATTCCGGGAACCGAATTGATGGCGAACGGCATTTACGGCATCAACATCGGCGAGCTTGCGCCGGAGAAAGCGATCGCGGGGTTGGGGTATCCCCTGCTAATTATCCACGGCGACGCTGATCAGCGCGTTCCAGTCGGCCACGGCGAGCGCGTGGCGGCGGCGGCTCCGGCTGGTAGCGTGTTCTGGCGCACTCCGGGCGTGGACCACGTAGATTCTTTCAAGGCTTTTCCCGCCGAATATGTGGATAGGGTGACGTCCTACCTGTCCGAGCGGCTCAATTGAGGACAGCCTAGCCGACGACGGGGACGACGCTGCCACCCCACCATCGCGCACGGACACCCCTCCCCAGATTGCCACGTCGCTTCACTCCTCGCAATGACGGGGTGGGAGCAGTAGCGGGAGTCCAGAGGGCGCAGCCCTTTGGCAGGGGTCTGGGGGTGTCCCCCAGAGATCTCTATTTTCCCCCTTCCAGGAAGGAAGGGGGCTAGGGGGATGGTCCGAGCCATCAGATTGCCACGTCGCTTCACTCCTCGCAATGACGGGGTGGGAGCAGTAGCGGGAGTCCAGAGGGCGCAGCCCTTTGGCAGGGGTCTGGGGGTGTCCCCCAGAGATCTCTATTTTCCCCCTTCCAGGAAGGAAGGGGGCTAGGGGGATGGTCCGAGCCATCAGATTGCCACGTCGCTTCACTCCTCGCAATGACGGGGTGGGAGCAGTAGCGGGAGTCCAGAGGGCGCAGCCCTTTGGCAGGGGTCTGGGGGTGTCCCCCAGAGATCTCTATTTTCCCCCTTCCAGGAAGGAAGGGGGCTAGGGGGATGGTCCGAGCCATCAGATTGCCACGTCGCTTCACTCCTCGCAATGACAACGCAGCGGGGGGGGCGCGCAACGACGGGGCGTACGGAGTGGGTCTAACAGCTACAAACTAACCACCAATAACAGGGCCCCCGCCTGCTATAATACGTTCATCTTTGCCCTTACTCGGACACGCATGACCAGCACATCAACGCCTCACTATGTTGAGGTACAAGCACCAGCCACCACCGCCAACCTCGGCCCCGGCTTCGACTGCATGGGCATGGCGTTAAACATTTATGACCGCTTCAGCTTATCGCTGGAACCCGGCGCGCCGCCCACCGACGCCTTGGAGCAGCAACAAACTCAACTGGTGCTCATAGCAGCCGAACGGCTCTACCAAGTGCTGGGGCAGCCCACTCCGACGCTGACCGCGCGTTGCAGCCGGGACATCCCGCTGGGCCGAGGCCTCGGCAGTAGCGCCGCGGCCATCGTAGCGGGCTTGCTGGGAGCAAACACGCTGGCAGGATCACCGTTAAGCCTCGAAGAAGTCGGCCACTTAGCGGCGGAGGTCGAAGGGCACCCGGATAACTCATCGCCCTGCTTATACGGCGGGTTTCAGCTATGCGTCATGGATGAGGCAAACCTTGTGCATGTCTCGGTTCCTGTACCAGAAAACCTCAAAGCGGTGTTATTCATACCCGACTTCGCCATGCCCACTCATGAGACTCGAAAACTCATACCGTCCGAGTTAAGCCGTAGCGACGTGGTCTTTCAGAGCAGCCGCGCCGCCCTGATCGTCGCTGCGCTATCCTCCGGCCAAGTAGCACACCTCGCAACGGCCACCCAGGACCGGCTGCACCAACCCGCCCGCGGTACCGTATTCCCAGCCATGTGGAAGCTCTTCGAGGCGGCGCGTACGCACGGCGCGCACGCCGCCTACCTCTCGGGGGGTGGGCCCACCGTGCTCGCGCTCACCACCGAGCGGGAGGAGGAGGTGCTGCGGGCACTGGAAACCGCCGCGCATGCAGCGGGCATAGGGGGTGAGGGACGAGTCGCTCTGCCGACTGCGCAAGGGGCGGCAGTCCTTTCATCACGCTAGTTTCACCGATAGCTGCGCTATTAGCTCGCCTCAAATCGTATACTTAAACTTGTGCGGAAACTAATCTAACTCAACGGTTGCTTTCGATGGCGCTTATCGTACAGAAATATGGTGGCAGCTCCGTAGCCGATGCAGAGCGGCTGATAAACGTGGCCCGGCGGGTGGCCGTTGCCAAGAACCAGGGCAATCAGGTGGTGGTGGTGGTTTCCGCCATGGGCGACACCACCAACAACCTCATCGCCCTAGCAAAACAGGTCGCACCGCAGCCCGATCCGCGGGAAATGGACCTGCTGCTGTCTACCGGCGAGACCATCTCGGTAACCCTGCTGAGCTTGGCCTTGCAAAACCTTGGGTGCCAAGCCATCAGCCTCACTGGAGCGCAGGCGGGCATCCGAACGGACACCTTGTTCAGCCGGGCCCGCATTCTGGGCATTGAACCGACGCGCATCCTTCAAGAGTTGGAGCGTGACAAGGTGGCGATCGTGGCCGGATTCCAGGGCATCACTGAGGCGCAGGACGTCACCACCCTCGGCCGCGGCGGTTCGGACACCACTGCGGTAGCACTGGCCTGCGCGCTCCAGGCGAGCGAATGCCAGATATACACCGATGTCACCGGCATCTACACTGCCGACCCGCGCGTGGCCCCCGACGCCCGCAAGCTTGACGAGATCAGCTACGACGAGATGCTGGAGCTAGCTACCTTGGGCGCCAAAGTCATGCACCCACGCGCGGTGGAATTAGGCGCGGTGTTCAATATGCCCATCCTGGTTGCATCCAGCTTTTCCGAAGAACCCGGCACACTCATTCACAAGGAAACCACTATGGAAGTTCGGAACAAAGTCCGCGGCATCGCCCACGACTTCGATGTCGCCAAGATCACCGTGGTCGGCGTTCCAGACCGGCCGGGCATCGCCGCCGCCATCTTCGCGCCCCTGGCCGCCGCCGGTCTGAGCGTGGACACCATTGTCCAGAACGCCGGCCTCGACAAGCAGGCAGACCTCACCTTCACGGTTTCCAAGAACGACTTTGCACGTGCAATGGCCTTGGTGGAACCGATTGCCAAGGAGATCAATGCACAAGGATGTGTGGGTGATGGAAATCTAGGCAAGGTCAGCATTGTAGGAACCGGTATCCAAAACTCCCCCGGCTACGCCTCGCAAATGTTTGAGACGCTGTACCAAGCCAATATCAATATCGAGATGATCACTACCTCCGAAATCCTTATCACCTGCGTAATCGCGGGCGACAAGGTCACGGAGGCGGTGCGCGCGTTACACCGCGCGTTCCAGTTGGAGCAACCCGACCCGTAGTTCGAAACCTGCCGGGTTGCGTGCGGCAGCAGCGGGAGCATAGTTTGAAAATCCGAACACATACGCTATAATTGCCCCCGACGGAACGTTGAGACCTTGATGGAGAAACGCTTCTAGCGGCCAATGCCATTCACCCACCTCCACGTCCATTCCGAGTACTCCTTGCTAGATGGCCTGTGCCACCTTAAGGACATGCCGCACAAAGCCCGGGAACTGGGGATGGATGCCCTTGCTATCACCGACCACGGCGCCCTTTACGGAGCCATCCAGTTCTATCTGGCCTGCAAAGACGCCGGTGTGAAGCCCATCCTCGGCGTCGAGGCCTACGTCGCTCCCGGCCACCACGCCAGCAAGACCACCGCTGACCGTGACCCCTCCCACTTGGGCCTACTCGCCAAAAACGAGGCCGGGTGGCGCAACCTTATTCGCCTCACCACCAAGGCATACGTAGACGGTTTCTATTACAAACCGCGAGTTGACCACGAGCTATTGGCCGCCCACTCCGAGGGTCTGGTGGCCCTCTCCGGCTGCCTCAATGCGGAGGTACCTAAGCTGATCCTGGCCGGCAATATAGAGGAGGCGCGCGCCACCGCCCGCTGGTACAAAGACACCTTCGGTGATTATTTCCTCGAGCTGCAGGACCACCCTATCCCGGAGCTGACTCCGGTCAACAAGGCCTTAGTGGAACTCAGTACAGAGTTGGACATTCCGCTGGTGGCCACCAATGACAGTCACTACCTGGACCAGAGCCAGTACTACGCCCATGACGTGATGCTCTGCATTGGCACCAACGCCACCGTGAACGACGCGAAGCGCATGCGCTTCTGCGATGACTCCTTCTATCTGAAAAGTCCGCAGGAGATGGCGGAGCTCTTCCGTGAAGCGCCAGAAGCTGTCACTAACACCATGCGTATCGCTGACCTGTGCGACCTCACCCTGGACTTCAGCCGCCTCTACCTGCCCGAATACCAGACGCCCCAAGGACAAGTGCCCGACGAATTCTTGGCGGATATGTGCTGGGCCGGGCTGCGCCGACGCTACACCACTATTTCCCCCGAGGTAGAGCAGCGCCTCCGCTATGAGCTGGACGTCATCGAGAAGACCCAGTTCGCCAACTACTTCCTGGTGGTATGGGACATTATCCGCTATGCCCAGCAGCAGGACATCCTCTACGGCGTGCGTGGCAGCGCCGCCGCTAGCCTGGTGCTCTACTGCCTCGGCATCACCGACATCGATCCTATCGCCGCCCGTCTGGTCTTTGAGCGCTTCCTGAACGTGGAACGCAAGGAGCTCCCCGATATCGACATGGACTTCGCTGACGACAGCAGGGATAAGATGATCGCCTATGTGGCAGAGCGCTACGGCAATGACCATGTGGCTCAGATCATCACTTTTGGCACGCTGGGGGCAAAAGCCGCCATCCGAGACGTGTCCCGAGCCCTGGGTATGTCCTACGGTGACGGTGACCGCGTGGCCCGTCTCATACCCACGGCCCTTAACATGACCCTTGACCGCGCCATGGAGGAGAGTCTGGAGCTTGGCGAGCTCTATCAGTCCGATGAGGCAATGAAGCATCTCATCGACACCGCTAAGGGACTGGAGGGCACCGCCCGCCACGCCTCCACCCACGCTGCCGGTGTGGTCATCTCAAAAGAGCCGCTCATTGACCTCATTCCGCTTCAGCGGCCCGGCCGCGGCACTGAGGGCGCGCTCAACATGACCCAATGGCCCATGGAAGACGTGGCCCGGGTTGGCCTGCTGAAGATGGACTTCTTGGGCCTCATCAACCTCACCATCCTGGGCAAGGCCCGAGACCTCATCAAGCACACGCGCGGTATCGAGCTTGACCTACAACACCTGCCACTTGACGACGCCCAGACCTACGAATTGCTCTCCGCCGCAGAGACCACTGGCGTGTTCCAGTTGGAGTCGGCAGGCATGCGCCGCTACATCAAGGAGCTGCGGCCGCAGCACATCGGCGAGCTGGCGGCTATGGTGGCGCTCTATCGCCCTGGCCCCATGCAGCATATCCCCACCTATATCGCCGCCAAGCACGGGCAGGAACAGGTCCGCTTCCCTCACCCTGCGCTGGAGGAGATCCTGCGGGAGACCTACGGCGTGATTGTGTACCAAGACCAAGTGCTGCTCATTCTGCGCCACTTCGCTGGCTACAGCCTGGGCCAAGCCGACATCGTGCGGAAGGCTATGGGCAAGAAAATCACCGAGCTCATGCAGGCGGAGCGCGCGGAGTTCGTCAAGGGTGCTCAGGAACAGGGGTTCGCTATCAGTGAAGCCGCCGAGATCTTCGATCTCATCGAGCCCTTTGCCGGTTACGCCTTCAATAAGGCTCATGCCACCAGTTATGCCCTCATCGCCTACCAGACGGCGTACATGAAGGCCAATTATCCCGCCGAGTATATGTGTGCGTTCATGACCTCTTTTCACGGTACGGCGGAGAAACTAGGCAACGCCGTGGCGGAGTGCAGCCGTCTCGGTCTAAAGGTGCTCCCGCCAGACATCAACAAGAGCAGCATCGAGTTCACGGTTGAACCGCTGGCTAACCCGCTGTCCGGGCAGCAACCGCTGGCGGTGCGCTTTGGGCTGTGCGCCGTGAAGAACGCCGGTGAAGCTGCATTAGAGGGTGTGCTGCGCGTGCGCGCGCAAGACGGGCCCTTCACCAGCCTGGAGGACTTCTGCCGCCGCGCCGACCTTCGCGCCCTCAACAAACGGGCCCTGGAGTCTCTCATCCGTGCCGGCGCCATGGACAGCCTTGGCCAGCGGGGCCCCATGGCACTCGGTGTGGACCGCATCATGGCAACGGCACAACGAGAGCGCAAGTCCCGCGAATCCGGCCAGACCAGCATGTTTGACCTCTTTGGGGAGTCCGTTTCGGTGCCCACCGAAGCACTTGACCTCCCTGGCGGAGACATTACCGCCAAGGAAAAACTGGCTTGGGAGAAGGAGTACCTGGGCGTTTACGTATCAGAGCACCCTTTCGCTGCCGCGGTACGACAGCTCAGCCGGGACACCGCAACCCTGTGCGGCCAGATCGACGAGGAGATGGTGGGACAAGCCGTGGAGGTTGCCGGCCTGGTTGCCTCACTCCGCGTGCTTACCACCAAGGACCGCCGTCCTTTCGTAGCAGCCGTCCTTGAGGACCTCAGCGGCACCATCGAAGTAACCGCCTGGCCGGAGCTCTATGAGCGCACCAAAGAGCTATGGGCAGAGGGAGAACTGCTGGTGGCCCGGGGTAAGATCACCGACCGCCGCGGCTCCATTCAGCTCTCCTGCGACCAGGTTGAACGTTACGCTCCTCCCGTCATTGAGCCTGCGCTCAACGGCGGCGTGGAGGTAGAACCTGCGGCTCCCATCGTCACCGCGGCGCCTGCATCCACTACCGATGATTCCGCAGACGAACCTGCGCCAATCCCTGCCATAAGCGCAGAGAGCTACACGCCCGCGGGACCGGGACATGTGTGGCCCGAGCCAAGTGCGCCGGCTACACCAGCGGCAGCCCGCATGCCTCGACCAAACGGCAATGGCTCCCCGAAAGCCAATGGGCAGAACGGCCACAACCCTGCCGGCAACGGGAATGGGCACACCAACGTCATACGCCGAGCCGTCTCTATCCAGCTTTACGAGAGCAGCGACGCCGAGCGGGACTTGGCTACCTTCCAAAGCTTGCTCAGCGCGCTCCAGCGCTATCAGGGTGCTGACACCCTTAGACTAACCGTCTTCAGTGGCGGCCATGCGATGCCCCTAGAGATGCCAGGCATCACTGTGGACAGCACACGGCCGGAACTGGAGCAAGAGTTAGGCAAGATTGTGGGTACCAGCCACTTCAGCATCGACGAGGCGTAGCGGGTTGGATTGGGAGGTCATTGCCACCACCAGCCAGCTTACTGCTGAGCTCTGGCAAGACTATCTGCAACAGCAGGGCATCCCGGTGGCCATTCAAGCCGGCGACACCATGTCGTTCCTGGGAGTTTCCCCCTTCCCCTGCCGCGTGATGACCACTAAGGAATACGCTGAGCGTGCGCTGGAACTGTTGGAAGAGCTGGCGCAGTCATCCGGGCTGTTGGAAGAGCTGGAAGAAGATAGCTAACCCGCGCGCCCCTCACAGTGGCGCGCGCTAGCCGGCAGGGGTAGCTGACGGTGGGACCGGCGTGGGCTGCCGCGGCCCGGGTGGCGTCGCCGTAGCGGTCGGCGCCGGGATCGCCGTGGCAGTTGGCGCCAGGAAGACCACCGACGTAGCGATCGGCGACGGCGATGCCGCCCCCGTAGCGGTCGGCACCGGCAAGACCGACCCCGTAGCAGCCGGCGCTGGCGAGACCGTCCCCGTAGCGATCGGCGACGGCGATGCCGCCCCCGTAGCAGCCGGCGCTGGCGAGACCGTCCCCGTAGCAGCCGGCGCTGGCAAGACCGACCCCGTAGCAGTCGGCGCTGGCGAGACCGTCCCCGTAGCGGACGGCACCGGCGAGACCGCCCCCGTGGCAGTCGGTTGCCGAGGCGGCGTCGGTGTCATGGGCGGCCCGGTTGTCCCAGCGGGTACCGTGGTCCCGGCTAGGCTTGCGGGAGCCCCACTAGTCGGGGGCGGTGTTGCCGTCTCAGTAGGCGTAGCAGTCTCAGTCGCAGTCAACGTTGCTGTCAACGTGGGGACAGCCGTCACTATAGGGGTCGCTGTCCCTTCCGCCACAACAGCAGTCGCCGTTAGCGCAATACCAAGCACCGCCCGCTGCGCCCGCACGAACTTGCCAGGGCCCGCACCACGGCTCAGCGCCAGGAACTGGCCCAACTGACCGTACACCAGTTTAGCGTCTCGCAACGTCAGGTTAAGCGATCCCAAGAAGCGTTGTCCGGCTATAGTGGCGCCCTCAACGCCCTCCAGCACTACACGCTCCTCACCTGAAAAGCCTTCTACTACAAATCGGTAAGGACCCTGGTCGGTACCCTCTAAAACCACCTGGTACCGGCCGGACTCGGTAACCGGAAACTCAATGCTGAGCGGACGGATCACTGGCAGGCTGAGGGTGCTACCAGGCACCTGATTCACAACCAAGCCTGGCTCCACAAATCCAACTGTGCGCCCCAGAGGATCGACTACCCTTGCCCACACGGCTCCCATTATCGTGATGTGCACACGCTCGGAAGGCCCTGCCAGTAAAGCCGGGGGCACCGGCGCCTCACCCACTGCCACCACCGTCCGAGTCAGGGGCGTAAGCTGTACATCCCGGTTTTGCGCCCGCACCGTTGCCCTCCCCTGGTAGTTTTGCACTTCCACTGCGCTGTTCTCCGGGTCTATCGCAATCCAGAGCAATGACCCTTGCGGAAGCACAGCGACGGAAGAGGTGTCGATCTGGAACACCGACGCGGTAGAAGCGAACTGCTCAAGCTGCGCCCACACACTGCCCGAGGCTAGATGTACCGCCACCGCGGTGGCAGAGGGCAGGTTCGCTCGGCCTTGCAATAGTGAGACAATCTCCAATTCCGTGACGGGGCTCAATGTAAGCGTACTGCCCTCGAAAAGCGTGACGGCTGCGTAAGCGTCGGCGCCGGTCCGCACGGTGTCGCCGGAGTTCAGCGGCATGCCGTCGATAGCCGGCGTAAATTCGGCCTTCCCGGCGGTGCGTACCTTAGCCGATCCGCTAAGCAGCGTAAGCGTGGTGCTTGAGGAGTAGACCGACTCGCCGGTTGTTGGAATGAAAAAGAAGATACCTATCCCCAAGACCAGGACGAAGACAAAGGCAATCCCGGCGATGAGCCTCGTGATCACAGTACTCTTTGCCAGTGCAACACATTACGCCGGGACATAGCTCATTGCGCCCACTTGGCGGACCAACCCCTTGAGCTCCATCATGGTCAGCGCGCTGGTCACCTCGGCGATGGGAGAACCCGACTGCCGGCAGACCTCGTCCACGTGCAGCGGCTCAATCGAGAGCAACTGGAGCAGCTTGGCCTCCTCCGGGGTGGCCGGGATAAGTGCCTTCAATTCAAGCTGTTGGTCAAGTTGTTGTTGATCACGCTGTTGGCCCAACGAAGCCACGTTGAGCTCCTCCAAGATGTCCTCCGCCCGCGTGACCAGCTTCGCCCCCTCCTGAATCCACCGGTGGGCGCCCCTACTACCCGGGGAGAAGATGCTCCCCGGCACGGCGAATACCTCCCGGTTCTGCTCCAACGCATAGCGCACGGTGATGTGCGCGCCGCTTTCCTCGCCGGCCTCCACCAGCAGGACGCCAAGGCTCATCCCGCTCATAATTCGGTTACGTCTAGGGAAAAAGGATGCCTCCGGTTTTACTCCAAGCGGGTGTTCGCTTACCAGTGCCCCGTGTTGCATGATCTCCCGCGCCAGCGCAGTGTTGTCCGCGGGGTAGACCGAGTCCAAGCCAGAGGCCAGCACCCCAATGGTGCGTCCTCCTGCCTCCAACGCGGTGCGGTGTGCCACCGTGTCGACGCCGCGTGCCAGCCCACTGATAATGGTGACGTTGCTCTTTGCCAAATCGCTCACCAACTGACGCGTGGCCTCACGCCCGTAGGCGCTGGCCTTACGGGTGCCTACTACCGCAAGTGCGCTCCGGTCCTCCGGCAGCAGCTCTCCCCGGACATACAGCACGGGAGGAAAATCATAGATTTCCGCCAGCAAGGCTGGATAGTCATCGTCATGGTAGGTAAGTACCCGCACCTTGAGCCGAGCCAGCTTTTCCATCTCAGCTTCTAGGTCGATATCCGGCCGCCGCCGGACGATGGTGCCCACCGTGCGGCGGTCCAGCCCGGCGCTCAGCAGGGCATCCGCCGGGGCCCGCCATGCTTCCTCCAGACTGCCGAAGCGCTCTTCGAGCAAGGCAATGCGGGCGCGCCCTACCCCTGAGATGCCGGTAAGGCCTACCCAATAAGCAACTTCGCGTGGATCGACGGGCATAGCTTGTCTAGGTGGGCTGGCGCTCCCACAACGTCTGATATCCCTCTCCCCGGACCGCCGCCATCAGCTCGGAGCGCTCTAACTCCAGCAGCTCGGCAAAGGCGGTTCGGCATTGCTCATCAGAGGGGTGGCCGGTGCGGTGCGCCCGCTCCATAATGCGGTCAAGAACGCCCAAGCGCTGGAAACTGGAGACGTCCTTAGGCCAGTGGAAGCTCATGATCTGATCGGGCACCTGAACGCCAGGGCGGAGCCGGCGCAGCTCTCGGAACCGTTCCTCCGGTGAGCGCACACGCCGTACCAATCGGATAAGCGGGGGATCGCCGGCGCCGCCACGAAAGTCCAGTAACAGGCGCTTGGCTACCGTGGTGAAACGGACTATGACCACGTCCGAGGTGTCCACAATGTCCATGACCTCGGGCATATCAATAGGGAAATCCATGTCCATTGCCACGATCACGCCTCCTCAGTGTACCTAAAAGCATCGTACCACAGGCCTCACGCAGCGCGAAGCACGCTGTGGGGCTACTTGCTAAACAAAATATTGACTACGTCACCATCCTGCATCGGATAACTCTTCCCCTCCGTGCGCAGATGCCCGGCTTTGCGCGCCTCTGCCCAACCGCCTGCCTCAAGCAATTGTTCCCAGGGCACTACCTCGGCACGAATGAAACCCTTCTCCAAGTCAGTATGGATCTTGCCGGCCGCCTGAGGGGCCAGGCTACGCTGCCGTATGGTCCACGCCCGGTTCTCATCCGGCCCCACCGTGAAGAAGGAGACCAAGCCCAGCAGCCGGTACGACGCCTGCACCACCCGGTCCGTACTCGGCGCATGTAGACCTAACGCAGACCGAAACTCCGCAGCTTCCTCCAACTCCATCGACGCCAGTTCCATCTCTAGTTTGCCGCACAGCGCGAACACCTCGGTTTGAGCGCCCCCAAACTTCACCCGGTGCTCCTCTTCCAGGGCCGCCAGCGCCGCGGCATCCACCGCCTGGTCTTCACCCGCGTTCAGCAGGATGAGGAGCGGCTTGGCCGTGAGCAACGCGTAGTTCGCCAGCGCCAAATGCTGCTCATCAGATAGGTCCATCTCCCGGATCGGCGTCTCCGCCTCCAGCCGCTCCTTCAGCATCAGCAGCCACTCCTGCTCCCGCATCCCAGCTTCTCGCTCCGAGGGTTTGGCCGCTTTTAAGGTGCTTGCCAGCCGTTCCAGCCTCCGCTCAATGATCGATGCGTCTGAGTAGGCCAGTTCAAGGTTAATCGAAGCGATGTCACGGGCCGGGTCCACGCTGCCCAATGGATGTGGGATGCTAGGGTCCTCAAACGCGCGCACCACGTGGATCAGCGCATCAGCGGTGCCTAAAACATTGAGCAGCGCTCCGCCAAAGCCGGCGCCCTTACCCAAGTCCGCGGAGGCGCCGCCAATGTCCACATATTGCACTTCAGCGTAGACTACCCGTCTAGGCTTGAACATCGGCTCAAGCTGGTCTAGCCGCGGCTCAGGCACTTTCACCACACCAAGGTTGGGCTGCAGGCCGGTCCGTCCGAACGCAGTGGTCTCGGCATTGCCGCGGGTGAGGGCGTTGAATATGGTGGTCTTACCGCTCTTGGCCAGACCGATGATTCCTAGATCCATAGTGCTTCCTGTACTGTAGCTACGCTAAAGGGCCATTCAGGCGGAACGCTGCGGGGTGAGACGCGGTGCACAACGTACCTTCCACCACACTATGATGCGGTACCACGCCATCACTAACCCCAGCAACAGCCCCATCAAGCCATCCCTGAACCCTCTTAAGGTTATGTAACGGTGCCAAAACTCACGGAGCGGCCAGGTGAAGAGGTGCCGAAGCCGAACGGGATCACCCCGGTGAATGACCGATGCTGCTTCACGTCGTGCGTAAGCCATTTGCTTACCCAACAATTGCCCAAGAGAGCCATAGTTGTAGTGTAACAACGGCTGCGTTAAGCGACCGGCTTCACCGGTGACCTCCACCAGCTCATGGGGGTCGCGCGCCTCATCATAGTGCGCTGCCACACCCCGCATTAGCCGGAGTTGGTAGTCCGGCCACCAGCCGCCGTGGCGCACCCAATAGCCCAGCATCAGGTTGCGCCGGGGGAGCCAGTAGGCCACCTGTTTGTCACCCAGGGTCACTGCGTCCCTAATCTCTTGCCCGCTCTCGGGCGATACCCGTTCGTCGGCATCCACAAAGAGCGTCCATTCGGTCTGCGCCTCCGTCAGCGCAAAGTTCCGCTGCCGGGCGAAGGTATCGAATGCTCGGTAGATCACGCGAGCGCCGTGCTGCCGGGCGATGTCCGGCGTGCCGTCGGAACTGCCGCCATCCACCACTAGGCACGCGTCCGCCCAGTCCAGCGCGTCCAAGCACGCGCCGATATGCGCTGCTTCATTGAGCGCAATGACAATTGCAGTGACCGTAGCTGGCATCTCAGGTCTCTAGGCTCTTGCGAAGTACTTACTGGTCAGCCCGCAGCAGTCCGAACACTCGGCGGCAGGCATGCTGCCGAGCCTCGTACTGCAACGAAGTGATCTCACCGTTCAGATAGCGCTGCAGCGCTCGGCCATGTTCCCACCATAACCCAAGCGCAATAACCCCTTTAGCTACTACCCGGTAGAACGGATTGTAGTACTTTTTGAAGAGTTGCAGACGGCTTCGGTACAGTTCCACAAACATCATATCCGGCAACTGGGCGGTGCTCTGCCCGCCGTAATGTGTAATCTCGGCCGCGGGCTGGCAATACACCAGCCAGCGGTCACGCTTGGCGCGTAAGCACCAGTCTATTTCCTCGCAATACATGAAGAAGTCTTCACTGAACGGGCCAACTCGATCCAGTGCTTCCCGGCGCACCATCATGCACGCGCCCAACGGATAATCAATCTCAAAGGGCCGTCGCAGATAGTCTTGTGGCGAATAGCGTCCGTTGAGCCGGGAGTGTTCAAGGCGGTGATGCAGCGGGAAAAGGTCTAGGAAGGTCATCCAAAGACCTGGGAAGTGAAAGGCACTGTGTTGGAAATCGCCGTTAGCGTAGAACAGCTTGCCGGTGACCGCTGCCGTTCTGGGATAACGGTCCAAAAAGCGCATCAATTCGGTGATAGCGTTCCCATGCACCACGGTGTCCGGATTCAAAAAGAGGATCCGGCGGCCTTGAGATACCTCGATGGCCTGATTATTTGCGGCAGCAAACCCCCGGTTGAACTCGTTCTCGATCAGCCGCACTTCAGGGAAGCGCCGCCCTACGGCGAATGCGCTGCCATCAGCCGAAGCATTGTCTACCACAAGCACTTCGTAGCCATGGCTGATTGATCTGGCGTCGATCGATAAGCGCCCTGCCGTCAATGCGTCTTCAAGCGAGTCGCTCACCGACTGTAGGCATTGCAGTAATAGGTCCTTAGTGTTGTAACTGACAACAATAACTGAGAGGTCCAGCACTAGTGCCACACTCGCCGGGGGATGCCTTCATGCTAGCAGACCTCAGCTAGCTGTAACAAGCATGAAGCGGGAGCTTCCTTGACAACCCGCGCGCCGACGTTTAGGCTACGCACCGGCAGTAGCAACACATTAGAGAATCGGAGGGTACCCATGTACAACGGCACAACGGTCATTGATATTCATGGCCACATGTCCACGCCCCCGGAGTTCACCGTCCACTCAGCCAATTTGGTGAACCAACGCAAGCTGACGGCGGGGTCCAAGTTCAGCATCTCCGACGAGCGGCTCGATATGGCCCAACAGCAGCACCTAGAGTTTATGAACGTACGGGACATCGAGTATCAGTTGATTTCACCCCGGCCTGTTCACATGTGGCACTGGGAGACTCCGGTGATCCAGCACTCATGGTGCGAGACCACCAACGACGTCATTGCCCAGATCGTCAAGCTGCACCCTGACCGGCTAGGCGGAATGGCACAGTTGCCCCAGAACGTTAACCGCAGCACCAAGGATGTGGTGGATGAGCTGGATCGAGCGATTAACCAGCTTGG
The DNA here is from genome assembly GCA_965261835.1 of Dehalococcoidia bacterium. Classification (GTDB taxonomy): domain Bacteria; phylum Chloroflexota; class Dehalococcoidia; order SHYD01; family SHYD01. Next base: position 2,427,949 of record OZ253478.1, read on the forward strand.
CTTCTTAGGCGCCATTGTCAACCCCGACCCGGGCGCGGACGCCCAAACTCCCGGGATGGATGACGAGGAGTACTGGTACCCCCTCTACGAGCGAGCCGAGAAGCTGGGTGCGGTGCTCATGATCCACGCGTCCATCAGCCGCGACAAGCGTATCTGGAACGTCCCCCAGAACTACCAGGTGAACAACGTGATCGGACAATTCCTGGCGACCCTGGCACTTGAACACGGCCGAGTCTTCCAGGATTTCCCGAACCTCCGCGTCTTTGTCAGCCACTTGGGCGGCGCGTTGAACCGGTTCATCATGAGTGACGAGTCGCACTATTTTGGGAACAAGAACATCCCCAACCTCACGTTCGACACGTGCGCCCATGACGTGGACTTCCTGACCGCCGGCCTCCGACAGAAGACGTTGGAGCGCTGCATGTTCGGCAGCGAGGCGCCGGGCGCGGGCAGCGGCGCGAAGCGCCCCGAGACCGGCCGCCCCGCCGACGATCTAGTGCCGGTTATTAGGGACATGGACTGGATCACAGAGCCGCAGAAGATCGACCTCTTCTACAACAACGCAAAGAAGTTCTTCCCGCTAGCCGACCGCTTCCCGGTGTAGCAGCGTAGCTTCAGTAGCTTCAAAGGAAAGCGGGGCGCACGATCGTGCGCCCCGCTTTCCTTTTCGCGATTCGCGGTATAAGCGGTATAATACGTTCGTCCTAACCCTCATTCAACCCGATGGCGAGGAGCGCTATGTTAACTAAAGAAGTAAACGAACTCCTCACTCAAGTCGGCCCGGGCACACCCATGGGCAACGTGCTCCGACGCTATTGGATGCCGGTAGCCGCCAGCGTTGAGCTGGAGGAGAACCCGGTCAAGAAAGTGCGGCTCATGGGCGAGGACTTAGTGCTCTACCGCGACCGCTCCGGAAACCTGGGCCTCATCGATGAGCCTTGTCCGCACCGCCGGGTGTCCATGGAGTACGGCATTCCAGAGGACGAGGGACTACGCTGTCCCTATCACGGCTGGCTGTTCAACCAGGAGGGCCGCTGCCTAGAGCAGCCCGCCGAGCCCTGGAACAGCAGCTTCAAGGACAGGGTCACCACCAAAGCCTACAAGGTGGAAGAACTGGCCGGGCTTATATTCGCCTACCTAGGCCCAGACCCCGCGCCGCTGCTTCCACGGTATGACTTATTCGTGTGGGATAACGCCATCCGGCAGATCGGTATCGTCAATCTACCCTGTAGCTTCATGCAATGCATGGAGAACGCGGTGGACCCCTCCCATGCGGAGTGGCTCCACGGCTACTACATGAAGTATGTGTACAACCGGAAGGGCGAGGAGATCCAGCTGACCATGAACGGCGCCCGCCATACCAGAATCGGTTTCGACCGTTTCGAGCACGGCATCATCACCCGCCGGATCGTTGAAGGCAACAACGAGGAGGATGATATCTGGCGCGTCGGCGGCAGTGTGATCTTCCCTATCACTCGGCGGGTGGGCACCACGTTCCAGATCCGCGTGCCTGAAGACGATACCCACACTCGCTTCTACAACTACGTGGTTTTCCGGCCGGGTATCCCCGTCCCACCGCAGGACTCCATCCCGGCTTACGAGATACCGCTGAGACTGGAAGACGGGAAATATAACGTGGAGATTCTGCTGGTCCAAGACTTCATGTGCTGGTCCAGCCAGGGCCCAGTGGCGCGCAGAGACCTGGAGAGATTGGGCCAGTCAGACATCGGGCTCATCTTCTACCGGGAGCTCGCGCGGGAACAAGTGGATCGGCACGAACGCGGTGAAGAGCCCATCGGCCTTATCCGCGATCCCGCTAAGAACGTGTGTATCTCGCTGCCGGACGCCAACACGCCCCGAGTATCTTCGGAGATACTCAGTGGCAGCCAGGCGACATCCGCCAGTGACCTTCGCTACAGCCCGATTCAGGACTATATACTCGCTATGCGCAAGCAAGCCATGGAGCGCCGCGCCCGCGGTGAGCCCATGCTGCCGGCTCCGGAGTTGCCGGTCTTCCCCGTTGGCGAAATCCTCCACCGGGGGTTGCAACTCATCCCCGAATCCTAGCAACCCCCCGGTGAGACCCAACCAAGCACACAATGGTGCTCAACATACTCGTCTCAAGTACCCGAAAGGGGGGAGACCTACATACGTGACCAATGTACCTGATGTACATAAGAAAACCGATACATTTCGTGATTATCTCATCGATGAGTTTGTTGAAGACTATCAAGAACAGCGCCTCACCCGGCGTGATGCGCTAAAGAAGCTTACGTATCTCACGGGCAGCGTCGCGGCGGCCAGCACGCTGCTCGCTGCCTGCTCGCCCGCCGCTCCGGCGCCGTCACCCACCGCCGACCGCGCCCCGGCCCAACCCAGCGCTCCTCCCACGCCCGCAGCCCAGTCCTTCGCCCCGGTGGGTCCGGGCGTCAGCCCAAGCGACCCCGACATTGATGCCGCGGCCATTACCTTCCCCGGCCAGGACGGCGCCGCGCTCATGGGCTACCTCGCCCACCCCAAGACAGGCGGCCCCTATCCCATAGTGCTCGTGTGTCATGAGAACCGCGGCTTGGTCGACTACACTCGCGACGTCGCGCGCCGTCTCGGTAAGGCGGGCTTCGTGGCGCTTGCGGTCGACCTGCTATCTAGACTGGGTGGCGCCGACAAGATTGCTAACCGGGACACCATCCCCGCCCTACTGGGCCGGTTGCCTGCGGACCAGATTATCTCCGACTTCCAGGACGGCATGCGCTACCAGCAGGCTCAGAGCTACACCCAGAACAACAAGGTAGGCATGGTAGGATTCTGCTTTGGCGGCGGTGTGACGTGGCGAGTTGCGCTACAGACACCCGAAATTTCGGCCGCCGTCCCCTTCTACGGCCCAGTTCCAACTACCGATGATGTCTCCGGGATCCAAGCGGCAGTACTGGGCATCTACGCCGGCAACGATAGTCGCATAAACGCCGGCATTGAGCGGATCGAGCCCGCCATGAAGCAGGCCAACAAAACCTTCGAGAAGATCATCTACCCAAACGTGGGCCACGCGTTCCACAACGACACCGGCCGGCGCTACGCTCCCGAGGCAGCGGCACAGGCCTGGGAAAAGACCCACCAGTGGTTTGAGCAGTATCTCAAGGGGTGATCCGGCTAGCTACCCGTCGCAACTAATGCCCTACAGCCCCTCAGCTGTTGGCCTTACCCAAAAGCGATTGCCTGAAGCAGCGACCGCGTAGGTTAGAGACGCGACCGAAGGCAGATGGGACGGAGTACTCCGCCCTGACTGTCTTACGCGGGCTGGTCGGCTTTGCGCTTTCGGTCCGGGTCGGTAAGGTGCCGCCACACACACCATCCCAACCCGGCCCAGCAGAAGAGCGCGGCGAAAAGAAAACCGGTCGCTACCCCCGCGGCGCCTACTATGAAACCAACCGCCACTGGGGCAACCAACGCACCGCCCTGGTTCGCCGTGGTGCGCATCCCCATAGCAACCCCGCGCCGCTCCCTTGGTACCTCGTCACTAAGAATATTCAGTACCAACGGCATACTCATACCCATACCGATGCCGATGAGGCCGGAAGGCATGAACACTATGGGCACAAACAGCAAATACGGCGACAACGCGACGCCGGCAGCGCCTATCCCCAGCGCGGCGGCAGTACCCAGCTCGTTGGTGGTACGGCGGGAGAGCCACCCTGCCCATAATGTGGTGACCGCCGATACGATACCGCTGGCCGAGATAACCAGGCCGATTAGGGCGGGCGCATATCCCTGTTCGGTGAGATACAGTGGGAAAAACGCCTGCCAGCCAGCGCTGATCCACAGTCGGAGGAACGTAAGCGTGATGGCAATCTGGGCGGCACGGATCGTGAGTAACTTCAGTGCCACGCCATAGCCAGCGCCGGAGCCGCCACCGGCTTCTCCTGTGGCGCGGCGTCCGGAAGCCACGTCAGGCAGCACAAGCCATACAAGAAAGTTGAGCAGAGCATGTATCGCCAGAAACGCGAAACCATAGCGGAAGCCCAGAAACTGCGCCACCAAGCCAATGATCAGCGGCCCCACCAGTCCGCTGATGTTGGTAGCAAAACTGAACCGGGCCGTTATAGTGGACCGCTCATCCGGCCGGCCAATGCTGGTGGCATACGTCTGGGATGCCACCCATGCCATGCTATGGGGAATCCCGCGGAGTAACTGCAGGAACAGGATCACCCAATAGCTGTCGGTAACGGTAAGGCAAGCAGAGATTACTACATTGCACAGCGCGGCAATGAGGAAAGACCGGCGAGCACCAATCCGATCAGCCAGCGACCCTGCCGGCACCGCAAAAGCCATCCCAAAAAGCGAGGCGGCCCCCACAATAATGCCAATCATCTCTAAAGGCGCGTCTAGTTCGCGCGCCCGCAGCGGCACTAAGAACGTATTCATCTGGATGAGTGTTATGGGGAAGCCGCACGTTGCGTAGAACAGCAACATGTGGACGCGGCTGAGGCGCACCGGCAATGTGGCGGACAGGTCCTGGGCCATAAACCTGGGTGGAGTAAGATCCTGAGATTAGACTGGCACTGCGGCGCAGTATACCAGTAGTGGTAAGAATGCCAAAATCCGCACGTTCCCGAGCCAGCGAAACTGAGCGTTGACGTACCTCAAGGCGGCAAGTAGCATAGCCGTGAACATCCAGCAGCCAGCAATAGTAGGAGGCCAAAATGGTTACAGTGAAAATGCTCCTCCACGGGTTCACGGTAGCAAGCGATCAGGGCAGCTTTGCCTTCTGTGGCATCACCCTCATCCGCGGTGCAAAAAACACCATTGTGGACGCCGCGCACTTGGGACGCCGTGAGCTTATCCGAGCGAAGCTGGCGGAGCAGGGTCTCACTCCAGCGGATATCGACTACGTCTTTCTGACCCACGCGCACTGGGACCATTCCCAAAACATCGACATGTTCCCCAACGCTAAGGTGCTGATTCATCCCAAGGAGTTGGAGTATTGCCGCCAACCCCAGGAAGCGGATTGGGCCACACCCAAATGGACCATCGACATGCTGCAAAGCACCTCGCTGCAAGAAGTGAGCGAGGGCGATGAAATAGACGACGGCGTCACAGTACTGGAGACTCCGGGACACAGCCGAGGTGCTATGTCCCTTCTGGTGCGTCAGGGCGACGCTACCCTATCGGTCTGCGGCGATGCGTTGCCCACCCGGGGAGCGGTAACCTCCGGGATGCCGCGCATCGTGTTCTGGAGTGTCGACCAGGCCAAGAGCAGTATCCGCAAGCTGCTCGACCGCGCCACCGGGTTCTACCCCGGCCATGATCGGCCCTTCGAAGTCCAGGACGGAGGAGGTACCCGCTACCTAGAGAAGACCTCCATCCACGTTTTTGGCTGGCCCTCTGGCGACGACACCGAAGGGCCGCTAGGCATCACCTATGCCGCAGAAACGTTAAGCGCGGCCACCATCGTGGCCGACAACAAGGAATAATGTAAGCCCTCTCGGAAAAACAATGGAAAAACAGTGGATAGTTCTTGGCAGCGCCTTTGCGCTAACCGCGGTCGCCTTGGGCGCATTTGGCGCGCACGCCCTGCGTAACATGCTCCAGGCCGAGTCTCTGGCCATCTTTGAGACCGGCGTGCGTTACCAGATGTATCACGCGCTCGGGCTACTCGCAGTGGGCGTGCTCGCTCCACACCTGACGTCACCTCCGGTAGCGGTGAGCGGTTGGCTGTTCACTATCGGTATCGTGATCTTCAGCGGCAGCCTGTACGCCCTAAGCTGGAGTGGAATCGGCATCCTAGGAGCAATCACGCCCGTCGGCGGGCTGTGCCTGCTCGCGGGCTGGGGAGCATTGATTATCAGTGCCCTGCGCTCGTAACCATTTCGTAACCACTGCGGTCGCTTAAACTCACGCGTCGGCGGGGCGACATGCTGTCGCCCCGCCGTTGATCGCCTCAAATCCAAGCTTAGCTGAATTGCGCTTGGCGTTTCTCCACGAATGCAATGAAGCCTTCCGCGGCCTCCCCTAACTCAACCTGGGCCTTCTGGTATGGGCCCTCCTCCTGTCGAGCGTAAGACACCGTATGGTCAACCACCTGCGCGGTCTTTTCTTTGATGGCGAGGAGCGTAGCCTTGGAGTTTTTCGCAATGAGCTCGGCCATTTCAAGCGCCCGGTTCACTAGCTCCTCTTTCGGAAGCACTTCGTTAACTAGCCCCACCCGGAGTGCGCTTTGCGCATCGACACGGGCCCCGGAAAAGTTCATCCAATTCGCCCATCCCACTGGCACCTTACGAATTAGCATAGTCAGGATTGGGATGCTCAGCGTTCCCCGCGCGGCGAAGGGTGAGATGAAGATAGCGTCTTCAGACGCAATGATGATGTCGCACGCAAGGACAATGCCCAAGCCACCACCGGCCGCGGCGCCATTCACCGCCGCAATGACGGGTTTCTGCACGTCTGCCGGCAGGTAGTTCTGCCGCCGGTCCGTGCGATCCGGTGGGTAGTTCAGCGTGCCTTCTTTTGCTCGCTGCGCCGCCGCCTTGATGTCCATCCCCGCGCAGAAGTGCTTGCCGGCGCCGGTGATCACAGCCACCCGGATGTCGTCGTCCTCCTTCACCCGTTCCCAGGCCGCTATCAGCTCTTCCCGCAGTTCATCGCCCAGGGTGTTCAGGTTCTCAGGTCGGTTAAGCGTAATCGTCGCCACGTGATTAGTGACGTCAAACAGTACCGCGCTCATTGAGGTCCTTTCTTTGCGAAGCCGCTGCTAGTCCTGCCAACGTGGCCGGAAAATACCTAAAGAACTGGTGTAGCCGTGGAGGTAGGATACACCGCTCACCTGTCCAATCTCGCCCGCACAAAAGAAGCCCCCTAAGGGCAGCGGGCCCAAGTGTTCGCGAAATATCTCGGTATCGTGGTCAGGCTGGCCGTACAAATAAGAACCCCGTCCGGTGCATTGGAAGAGGAGCGCGCCCTCAGTGGCCACCGCATCCACTTCACCCACATATTGCGTCAACATTGCCCGGAGGTCTTCCCCAGCGGTCTGACTATCCCGCAAGTGAAACTGCACCGTCTGATGTTCCCGAAGCATGGCGCCCACGGCCAGCGCGCCCTGTTCCTGGTCCATGCCCAAGAGGTTGCGGATCAAAAAGTCCCCTAACCGGTGCCGCTCCTGCAGTTCATCCATCACCACGCCCAAGAAAAGGGAACCGCGGAAGAGCTGGCGGTCATGCTCATTGGCGCTGCTGTAGAGCTCCTGCAACACCTCCAGCGGCCGCTTGCCGTCCAATTCTAGTAGCGCGTTCCGATGGCACTTGGTAACCTCCATGGGCTGGCCAATGGGCCGACACCCCTGAGCTACCACCGTGTCCACCACAACGTTGCCCTGGAGCGCCACACCCACTGTGCCCTCACGATAGACCGCATCGCCCAGGTAAAGCGCATTCCCACCTGGGTTGTGGCTGGCGCTGGCGAGACCCCCAATCTTGACGCTGCGGGGGAATGCATAATCCAGCCCCATCAACAGCTCCTCAGCCTTCGTGGAAAAGGGGTCAGCCAGCAGGATGAAGTGCGGCTCATCCGCCACCCGCGCGCCAACCAGACCTTCCCACTCCTGCGGCCCGGCATCGGGGCTGGGCAGCAACGCATCGGTGATGTAAAACGGCGTCACGCCCACATCCGGCAGGTGCGCCACTGTCAGCGAGAGGCCGGGGCGGTTCTCCACTTCGTGACCGCCGCCGATCACCCCATTGGCAGAGCAGCCCACGGTCATACCGGGATGCAACCGGCTCCGCACCGCTGAGGACACCGCATCATACTCTTGGGCAAAGTGCGGCGAAACGAAGACCACCGCTAGGTCCACCGGCGCGCCCTCCAACGAGTCCTGCACCGAACGGATGCAACTCTCCAGGGCCTGATTTAGTGACGCATTATCGGATACTGCCGAAGCCCAGCGCATTATTCTTAAACTCACTCTATAGTCTTATCACTCAAGCCATGGTCAAGCGACCTTGAAGGCGAGGTCATTATAACAAATCGGCGTTGCTGCTACCCCGTGCCTGTAGCGAACCGCGGTGCGCACACTATCAGAGCACTGTATACTGTCGCGCAGCACACTCTCTGAGGGCAACAAAAGGAGACCCGAATGCCCGCACCAGGTTTCACCCGCACTCTTGGCCGCACCGCTATGGAAGTAACTGCGCTCTCCTTCGGCGCGATGGAACTTCGTGGCGAGCCACGAGGCAGGCCAATCACCAAAGAGCAGGCCGATACCATCCTCAACGCAGTGCTTGACGCCGGCATTAACTACATTGACACGTCCATCGATTACGGCATCAGTGAAGTGCTCATCGGCGAATCCATTGCCCATCGCCGGTCTGAATACTTCCTCGCCAGCAAGTGCGGCTGCGTGCCCGACGCGACGCCAGCACCCAGAGGACAACGCAACCCCCACGTCTTCACCAAAGACAACATCATTGCCGGTGTGGAGCAGAGCCTCCAGCGGATGAAGACCGATTATCTGGATCTCGTGCAATTCCACGCCAGCCCGTCCAAGCAGGTGCTGGAGGAAAACGACGCCGTGGAGACGGTCCGACAGCTCCAACGTGCGGGCAAAGTCCGGTTCATTGGCATGTCCGGCACTATCCCCAACTTGGCAGATCACATCGCCATGGGCGTGTTTGACGCTTTCCAGATACCTTACTCGGCGCTGGAATCGGAGCATGAAGACCTCATTACAGAGGCAGCGCAGTCCGGCGCCGGTACCGTGATCCGGGGCGGCGTGGCCCGCGGCGCCGTATCGGAAGACCACCAGCAGGCCGAGCGGCAGGGCAAATGGCAGCGCGCGCACCTCAACGAACTCTTAGATGAGGGCGAGTCCCCCACCGAGTTCCTGCTCCGCCTCACACTGTCACATCCCGGCCTGCATACCACCATTGTGGGTACCTTGAACCCAGACCACTTGCAGCAGAACCTCCAGGCGTATGCCCGCGGCCCGCTGCCAGAGGATGTCTACACCGAGGCCAAACGCCGCCTGGCAAGCGCTGTTTAACTGATTCCCACGCTGGAGAATTGCATGAAGGCAGTGCGCATCCATGAGTTTGGCGATGAAAGCGTGCTCCGCTATGAAGACATCGCTATCCCGGAGCCGGCCTTCGATGAACTGCTGGTAAAAGTAGAAGCCACTGGCGTAAACCGTGCCGATCTCACTATACGGCGCGGCAACTATACGTTCATGACGGCGGACATGCTTCCCGTAATCCCAGGAGCAGAATCGGCGGGGACAGTGGCCGCGCTCGGCTCCGGTGTGCAAGACTACCGGATAGGGCAGCCGGTAGTGGCGTACACCCGCGCTGGCGGCTATGCAAAATACGTACTGGCGAAGGCGAACTCGGCCCGGCCCATCCCAGACGGAATAGACGCTCGCACCGCTGTATCGCTGCCTCTGACCTTCCTCACTGCGTGGTTCGTGCTCATAGACGAGGCAGGCATGCAGGCGGGCCATCGTGTGCTGGTTCAGGCGGGTGGCAGCGGCGTGGGCGTGGCGGCAATCCAGGTTTGCAAGCACGTGGGCGCATGGGTGGTTACCACCACGGGGAGCGATGAGAAATGCGCCCGCTGCCGCGACTTAGGCGCAGATGAGACGATTAACTACCGCGCCCACGACTTCGAGGCGGAGGTTATGCGGCTGACCGAGGGGCGCGGCGTGGACATAGTGCTGGAGATGGTGGGCGGCGAAGTGTTTACCAAGAGCCTCGACACGCTAGCGGTCGGCGGCCGGTTCGTGTCTATCGGTCGCGCGGGCGGGCCCGTGCCCACCACACCACCGGAGCTGACCGAGGGCCGCGAAGCCAGCCGGTTCTTCGTCAACACCTACTTAGACGCCCAACCCGAGAAGTTCGGCATTCTAGACACAGTGATGCAACTGGTGCGGCAGGGCACGTTCCAGATGGTCATCGACAGCGTCTACCCGCTGAGCAACGCCGCCGCAGCCCACCGCCGCTTGGATGACCGCTCCCATTTCGGCAAAGTGCTCATCGTCCCGTAACCGCCGCACCCGTCCGAGCTGCTACCACCAGATGGTATCGTCCAGCCCCTCCCGGCTGTCGACGGAGGGATCGCGCCACAGGCCGGTACTGAGATACTTCCAGCCGCCATCCGCAAACAGCACCACAATAGTGGCCTCTTCCATTTCCAGGCGCTGCGCCCACTTCAGTGCGCCGTACAGCGCCGCGCCGGAGGAGAGTCCGCCAAACAGCCCCTCCCGCCGGGCTAGTTCGCGGGTCCAGAAGAACGCATCTTTGGCATAGACCAGGATTTTCCCATCCAGTTGCTCCAGGTCCAAGATCGGCGGAATAAAGCCATCCTGAAGCGTCTTCAAGCCCTGGAGATGGTTACCCAGATGTGGCTCCACCGCCACCAGCTTTACCTGCGGATTCCGCTCCCGCAAGCGTTTGCCCACACCCGTAATGGTCCCGCCCGTGCCCATGCCAGACACGAACACATCGACCCGGGGCAAGCTCTCCAGGATTTCCACGCCGGTGGTTAGGTAGTGCGCCCTTATATTGGCCGGGTTGCCAAACTGGTCCGGCAGGAAGTGATCAGGGGCCGCTGCCAGGTCTCTGGCTATCGAAATCGCGCCGCGGGTACCCTCACCTACCGGCCCCAAAATCACCTCAGCGCCGTGCGCCTCCAGCAACTCCCGGATCTCGAACATTGCGTTATCCGGTACCACGGTCTTCACCTTGTAGCCCTTGCGCCGCCCAGCGAAGGCTAGGGCGATGCCGGTGTTGCCGGTGGTTGCTTCCACCACCGTCATACCCGGATGCAGCTCGCCGGAGCGCTCCGCTTCGTCCAGCATGAACCACGCAATACGGTCCTTTACACTGCCGGTGGGGTTAAACCATTCCAGTTTGGCGAACACGCGGATGCCCGGCTTGGGCCGCATCGACGGTAGCTCCACTAATGGTGTGCCGCCGATGCGCATCAGCAACGGATCAGTCGTGTGTGGTGTGGTCACAGCAGAAAGTCCTTCAGGATCTGGGTCAGCTCCGCCGGCCGTTCGGTAGCCACGTCATGGCCGGTATCCTCAAACACGTGAAGGCGAGCATCAGGGATGAGCTCAGCCGCGCGGTAAGCATGACCCACCGGCAACACCCTGTCCTGCCGGCCCCACAAGACCAGCGTAGGCACGGCAACCTGCCGTAGACGCTCACCTAAGACCGCGCTCGGCCGCAGCCCACCTAGCCCCACACCGCTCCGCAGCACGCGGAGCACCACGGCCTGTGCGCCTGGCAGACGCCGCGCTCGGTAGAACTCATCCACCAATTCATCGGTTACGTGCCGCGGGTCGGCAAAATTGTGCCGTAGGCCTATCTTGATCCAGGAGCGCCGCGGCGTCGTGGCCACCTCGCCCAGCAGGGGCAGCGTCACCAGGCGCAAAGCCAACGTGACATCTTGGCCTATCCCTACGCTCCCCACAACAGCGGCACGCCGCACCCGTCCGGGGTGTTCCAGCACAGTGCTAAGCGTCACCATCCCGCCTAGCGATGCGCCCAGAATGTCCACCTGCTCCAGCTTGAGCGTGTCCAGCACGTTGACAAGCGCATCCACGGCATAGTGCACGCTGTACGCCGCCGCGGGCTTGTCGGAATCCCCCTGTCCCGGCAGATCCACCGCGTATATGTGGAATGAGGGCAGCAAATGGGGCAGCAACGCTCCCCAAGACGCCCGGACCGAGCTGGCAAGACCTCCCAGCATCACCAGCGGCCTGCCCGTGCCGCCGGTCAGGTAATGGACCCGGATGCCACCATCCAGGGTCACGTGCTGGGCATCCAGCGTGGGTGGATTGACCACGCTAGCGCACATTGGCCAACTGAGTCGGCTCGTAGTGCAACGAAGGTGGTTGCCTGTCCCCCATGGGGCCAATCGGCGGCACTTTGGAGGTCAGACTCCGGGCCAGCCTTACCGACTTGGGGAGGGCTTCCAGCGAGACACCCCCTTCACGAGCCACGACTTCCTTATCCCACAGGTCGTGATAGTACACATACACGGCAGGGATGAGGGTAAGCCGCGCCATTTGCAGGCCAACGCCCACCGCGTGGGGGAAGCTCTCCGCGCCGCCAAGTAACGGGGTTTCTGCAGAGAGCACGTACACCGCCAGCAAACCTAAGGGTACGGCCACCGGGACGCAGCAGACCAAAAACGTAGTCACTGTTATCCGAAAATACCGCCCGCTAAGCACCCACGATTCCCATACCGCTATGGAGCCTGGGATGTTGCCATGCACCGCAAGGAAAGGAGCGAGCAATGTCCTAGAGTGGACGTACACCGCCGCTAAGGCCAAAACCAGCGCCGTGCCAAACCCTACCGCCAATGTAGCTGCGCCAAAACCGGAAGCAACCGTATCCGCCCAGCGGTAGAGCATCAAAATTCCTCCCATGGGCACCCAGAAGATCACCGATGTATGGGCATTGGTCCACAGGTAACGCGGGAGCCACGGCAGACCTCGCCGCAGCACTTGGCCAAGGCTAGCCTGCTCATCTCGGTATGCCGCCGCCACTGCCATCATGAACACCACCGGTGCAATGACCGTAGTGGTCGCGTCCAGCATGAAGAACAACGGCGCGCGCCACGGGGTCGCGGGGTCTACATAGTGCGTGAGCACCGCCGCCATCATCGCCGGGATTGAGAAGTACACCACGATCTGGAGGAAGGTTGCCGGAGAACGACGTAGCAGACCCAAGCCTTCCCTAAGATAAGCCACGGCAGTGCGGACAGCACTGAATAGCGACACTTCGGAAGGATTGGAAAGGTGGGTAGGACGGAGGGATTGCGAAAGCATGGTGCTACGTTCTCTTAGGATACTTTCGCATAGCCTGTCAACTCCACGTAGCCTTTCCCCGTGACAGGCTGATCTAGTTGCGTGCCGGTTGCCAGCACTTGCCCTTCCCAGTACGCCCGGCCAACCGAGGCGCGAGTATCCAACTCCTGATCTTCCAGTACCGGTTCGAGCTGCAGCTGGAGTGCGTGGCCCGGGACCTGTAAACGCCAACCCATGGGATAGTCTCCATTGGTGGCGGGACTGACCCACCTGCTTTGCGCCTCAACGGTGAAGTCCTCCGCCCTGAGGTGCGTTGCCCGGCCTGCTTGGTCCACGTAGGTCCCATACACCAGCGCCTGGCGGCCGGCGGCGTCCCGCACCACCGAGAGCATGATATCCGCACCGTTGTCCAATTGCAGGCTGTACCAGTCCCAGCCACCACCGCCCTCCAGCATGAAGTCGCCCCACTGGTGGTCCATCCACGCGGTGCCCGCCACTGCCAGCGGCGAACCGTGGTCCATCAATGTCCCGTTCGCAGCCATCCGAGTCCTTGAGTAATAGTACGATTGCTCGCTACCGCTCACGCCTATGAAACCATCTTCTCCCTGGAGCACCGGCGGCTTCTGCGAGGTGAGCCGCAGATCCAAGCCATAGTCGGCCGTTGTCCCCTGGATATGGTCATTACCACCGGCGCCCTGCACCACGACCGTGTTCACCCTCAAGTCGAACCCGGCGCTCGGTCCGGGCCCCTGAGGCGGAATAGCAATAGCCTCGCTGTACTGAAAGACCCGCCGCTGGTGATCGATCACGGCCACGTGCGCTACCAAGCCCTTACGCCCGCTCTGAGCCTCACGCTTGAAGACCACCAGTTCAAACCCGTAACTCTTGCCGTCCTGACTGTCGAGATGACCATTGTAATACCACCACTCCAGCAGAGCATCATGGGCAGCGTCATCCTGGGGGAACCGGACAGGGCGAGCTCCCGTGGGCGTATGGGTTGCGCTCGGAGCGTCCGGGCTGGGTGACGCCAGTGCAGGTGTCTGCAGCGCGGCCGGCGGTGGGGCCGACTCTGCACAAGCCGCAAGAAAGATCGCGAAGACGAGGACAAACCGCGCGGCGTCGACTGCCATAGCTCCATTGTACAGCCGTACAGACTGCAGGGTCCCCCCCTCGACCCGTGCATTGCTGGAAGGCTCCGCGCATGAGACAATGCCCCCTGTTGCCACCTCTCTTACCCCACGAGTCTTCATGCATTTGCTGCGTGGCCGTTATTATTATGGCTGGGTTATTGTTGCCACGCTCATCGTGGCGGGATTCACCCAGGTAGGCGAATACAATCCGGCGCTCTCAGTCTTCATCGACCCCTTTGAGCAGGACTTCGGATGGTCGCGCGGCGACATCTCCTTAGCAGTTACCATTGGTACCTTTGCGGGCGGCATCATTAGTCCGTTTTCAGGATGGATCTTGGACCGCTACGGCGCCCGTTCCGTCTTGCTGGTTTGCCAAGTCATCTACGGCGCGGCCCTCATTTCCCTCGGGTTTCTCCAAGGGTCCCTCATGCACTTTATCGTCGCCTACGGTATTGGGCGGGCCGCGGTTACCGGAGGTTCGCTCTTGGCGATCCAGGTGGCAATAGCCAACTGGTTCGTCCGGCGGCGCGGCCGTGCCATGGGCATTGCTCGCATGGCCGACCGTTTAAGCCAGGCGATAGCGCCGGCGCTCGTTGCCCTCATGGCACGCGGCTGGGGATGGCGCAGCGCTTGGATCGCGCTAGGCGTCTCAACCTTCGCCATCGCCACGCTGCCCACGTTCCTCCTAGTGCGCCGGCGGCCGGAGGATATGGGACTGATGCCGGACGGTGACCCCGTTCCTATCGCTACTGCAGGCGCGGCGCCGACGGCAGCAGAGCTAGAGGAACAGTGGACCCTGCGAGAAGCGCTCCACGTCCGCAGTTTCTGGCTCATCCTGTGTGCCGCAGCGGGTGTGGCATTCATTGGGCCCGGCATAAACCTTCATTTCCTGCCCTTCAACCGTGACAGCGGCTTTTCTCTCTCCTGGGCCGTGGGTATTGTGAGCCTGCTTTACGTGACCGGGTCAGCCGGGGCTTTCTTGGGCGGCTTGCTCCAGGACCGCTTTCCCCTGCGGTGGTGCATGGGGGGCTTCTTCTTTGGAACCGCCACAATGATGTTCCTGTTGGGGCAGCACCTGCCGCTGTGGTACAACATTGTTTTTGCCATTGTTTTCGGCTTCTTCTTTGGCGGCATCACCACGTACACTGCGGTGATGTGGTCGAGCTACTTTGGCCGAAGAAGCGTGGGCAAGATCATGGGTTTTGCCGTACCGTTCCAGTTCATGATCGGCGCGGCTTCTCCACTCTTCGCCGGTTGGCAGTACGACACTACGGGTGGCTACAGCGGCGCTTTCGTGCTTTGGGGCCTAACGCTCGGTCTCGCCGCAGTAGCCTCTTTCGCAGCGGCCAAGCCCCGGCGCGCACTAGCTGAGCGGATGGCCGCTTGATGCTCAGCCGCATCAGGCGTTCCTACTATGGCTGGACAGTGGTTGGTGTGCTCGCAGTCGCGAGCTTCACCCAGGTGGGTGAGTTCAACCCAGTGCTCGCGGTGTTCATCAAACCCTTCGGCGATGAGTTTGGCTGGAGCCGGGCTGAAGTTTCACTGGGGATTACCCTCGGCTCCATTTGCGGCGGCCTCATCGGCCCCTTCGTGGGCCCACTCATCGACAAGTATGGCGCGCGCAACGCGATGGTGGCGTCTCAACTGGTCTACGGTACCTGCCTGCTCTCCTTGACTTGGCTCAATGGCACCCTACCCTTCTTCCTGATCGCCTACGGACTCGGACGCACCGCGGTGCAAGGGGGCGCCAGTTTAGCTAACCAGGCCGCCATTGCTCAGTGGTTCATCCGAATGCGCGGCCGCGCTATGGGCATCATCACCCTGGGCACCCGCCTTGGCCAGGCCGCCATTCCACCAATTGTGGCGTGGCTAGTACAGGGCCCGGGATGGCGCTATGCCTTCCTGTTCTTGGGCGGAATTGTCTGGGTGTTCGCAATTGTCCCCACCATTCTCTTAGTACGCCGGCGCCCCGAGGACATGGGCCTCCGTCCCGATGGTGCCTCAGCTCCCACATCGGCAAGCGGTGGTACCACAACACCCGTTGTTCCACCCGAACCACGGTCCTGGACGCGCAGAGATGCGTTGCGAACCAGGAGCCTCTGGCAGCTCACTCTTACGTCATCGGTGAGCTTCTTCATGGGCGCTGGCATCAACCTACACCTCCTGCCTTACCTCACCGATGTCGGCCTCTCCCTTGGTGAAGCCGTATTCGCCGCGAGCGTCTTCTTTTTCATTGCGGGGTTCGGCGGCGTGCTCTGGGGCGCTATCCAGGACCGCTTCCCGTTGCACCTCTGCTTGGCCGCGGCCGTCAGTATTTGTGTCATCGGTATCGTGATCCTTCTGTCGATCCGCTCGCTGCCCGCGGCCTTGCTGTTCGCGGTGGTCTACGGTGTCGCTTTTGGCGGGCTGAGCACTATGACGAACATCATGTGGGCGGTCTACTACGGACGCGCAAACGTAGGCGCTATCTCCGGGGTGTTGTTGCCCCTCCAGCTCCTATTCAACGCCATGGGGCCATTTTTCGGGGGATGGATATTCGACGTGACCGGGAACTACCGGATCGCCTTCCTCGTCTATCTCGGCGCCGCAGTGATCGGCGCGGTTTCGGCCGCGCTTGCAGGAAGACCGCGCTCGGCACGGACAAGCATTACCTAGCGCTTCAACAAAAACGGAGAGGCGTACGCCTCTCCGTTCGTATGTAACCTGGGGCCAGGCTCACATTACTCGATAGAGCACCTGCTCACGAAGCTCGCGGACCGTCTCATGCGCCCACACCATCTGGATGCCCTCCCGGCGCTCACGGATGGTCTTCAAGGTGTCCTCGTCGCTCGCACTCTGGTTCGCAAGTTCCTCCCGAAGCTCTGCAATGAACTTGTAGCCAGTGGCTGGCCGCTCAGTCCAGTGGCCCAACTCCTTCCAGTCCTTCCCAAAGAACACGATGATGGGGATGGACAGGAACTCATGCCGCCAGAGGTACTCGTTCATCAAGTCCATGTGGGAGTCCCGCGGGAAGATGCGCAGGTCAAGGCCCGCCTCTTCAGCCAACCGGACAGCCACGGGGATACCCCGTACCACGTCTGGACACCAGTCCTCGCCGATCACCACCATCTTCAGCGGGCCCTTCTCGGCGTGGTACTTTTTGAACCACGCTACCTCTTCAGAGTTGGGGGTAAACTCGTCATGGAAGTACTTGAACTTTTCCTTGTTCGCTTGGATAGAGTCAAAGTACTGCGCCCAGGTCATTCCCTGCGCAAAGCGCTCATCGTTCATTATCTCGGTCTTAGCCGTAGTGGTCATGGGCAAAGGCTCCCTTCTGTTTCTACCTGTTTCTACAAACTATACAAGTCTAGCATTTTCATAGTGAGCATTCAAATGGAGGCCGCGGTGCGCGCTTGACAGCGGTTGTCAACCGATGTACCGTTACCGCACCTATGAGGCGGGAGCTATTAGCTCGCTTCTGCCAAGTAATCAATAGGTCGGCTCAATAAGCGCTACTGTTGCGCGCGCCTACTCTCACGCTACAATAGAAGTGAGCTCTTCGGAGGGATAGGTGATGGCCTCTCAATACGAAAAAGACATCGAAGAGATTCTGGAAGGTCTGGGCGACCTTCCCATTGCAGAATCACCACAGCAGCAATTCCAGCGGCAGTGGGGGCGCAGAGCCCGCAACCTCTGGTGGGACATCAAAGCCCTCCCCAGTACCATAGCCGCTGACCAGTTAATGATCATCGCGTTGCTCTGCGTGGTTGCCGCGTTCTTCCTCCGCTTCATGATGCCCGGCGTTGCCCGCTTCGTTGGGCTGGCAGGGCTTGTCCTGTTCATTGCCGCGTTTGCCTTCTCCTTCAACCGCTTCTTTGGCGGCGGCGGGCGCGAGGTTCGCTGGCGAGGCCAGGTTATCGACCTGCAATCAGGCCAACCCAGCACTATCGACCGGTTCATCATCTGGATGCGGCGCAAAATGCGCGGCCTCTAAGACACCGGCGTGCAATGCAAACGAGGAGCCTGAGGCTCCTCGTTTTATTTATCGTAGCCGCGCTGGCTAGCTCACTCCGGCCTCATCCCCCGCCTCAGTGGAAACTGCCGCCTGCTCACCCTTGAGCGCACCCCGCATCGTGTGCCAGGACAACATGGCGCACTTGATGCGGGTAGGATACTCCGCCACGCCGGCCAGCACCTCCAAATCGCCCAGCAACTCTGCGTCGTAAGACCCTCCCGGGCCGCGCAGCAGCATCTGATGCACTGCCTCGTACATCTCGTCCGCCTCTTCCAACCGTTTGCCCCGTACGCTCTGCGTCATGAGAGACGCGGAGGCCCTGGATATGGCACACCCGGAACCAACGAAACCAATATCCTCGATCACGTCATCATTGAGCTTGACCGCAAGCGAGATACGGTCACCGCACAGGGGGTTGTAACCATCCAAGGAGCACGAAGCGTGCTCAATTTGCTTGAAGTTACGGGGACGCTTGCTGTGGTCCAGGATCATTTCCTGGTAGAGGTCACGCAGATCCGACACTAGCCGAACACCTCCACTACCGTACGAATGCCGCGCACCAGGGCATCGATCTCTTCCGTGGTGTTGTAGAACGCCAGGGATGCGCGTGCAGTGGCGGGGATGCCGTAGCGATCCATTACCGGCTGACAGCAGTGGTGCCCGGTGCGGATGGCAATGCCCTCAGTGTCCAGGATGGTGCCAATGTCGTGTGGATGGATGTCATTCAGCACAAAGGACAGCACGCCCGCCTTCTGCTTTGCCGTGCCGATGATCCGCAATCCGTCGATCTCTGCAAGCTGCTCGCTGCCGTACTGCAACAGCGCGTCTTCATAAGGGCCAAAGTAGTCGAAGCCCAGATCCAGCACATAGTCTACTGCCGCACCCAAACCGATTGCGCCCTCAATATGCGGCGTGCCCGCCTCGAATTTGTAGGGCAGATCATTGTAGATGGTCTTTTCAAAGGTCACCGACTTAATCATGTCACCGCCGCCCTGGTAAGGAGGCATGCGCTCCAGCAGCTTGGCCTTGCCGTACAGCGCGCCGATACCGGTAGGGCCGAAGAGCTTGTGGCCTGAGAAGGTGTAGAAATCGCAGTCAAGCGCCTGCACGTCGATCCGCATGTGCGGCACGGACTGTGCGCCGTCCAACACCACTACTGCCCCCTGCTGGTGCGCCAGGTCAACTACCGTTTTAACCGGGTTCACCGTGCCCAGCGCGTTCGACTGGTGCACCACGGATACAATCTTGGTACGGGAATTTAATAACCCCTCGTACGCTTCCAAGTCGAGCTCTCCGCTATCGGTTATGGGGATGACCCGCAGCCGAGCGCCCTTCTCCTCGCAGAGGATCTGCCAGGGCACAATGTTCGAGTGGTGCTCCATGGCAGAGACGATAATTTCGTCACCCTCATGCACAAACGCCCGGCCATAGCTGGCAGCAACCAGGTTGATCCCTTCCGTAGTGCCTCGCACAAACACAATCTCTCGGTCTTCCGCGGCGTTTAGGAGGTGCCGCAGCTTGGTACGGCTGCCCTCGTAGTCATCGGTGGCCTGTTGGCTAAGCCAATGCACGCCGCGGTGCACGTTGGCGTTCTCCGTGGTGTAATACCGTACCAACGCGTCGATGACGGCCTGCGGTTTTTGGGCCGTGGCGGCGTTGTCCAAATAAACCAGGGGCTTGCCATGCACCTGCTGCCGTAGGATGGGAAAGTCCTCGCGAACCCGGGCAACATCAAATGTGGCAGCAGTGGGCTGAGTGGTTGAAGTGCTCATGCCGTCTCCTCGGCGTAAAAGTGGGGCAGCACACCGGAGGCCAAATCATCCAAATAAGCCCGCAGCGGGTCGGGGGCCACGGATTCCAGTACCTCATGGGCAAACCCTTGGATCAGCAGACGGGTTGCAGTGTCACGGTCCAGCCCGCGCGCCTGCATGTAGAACAGCGCCTCATCCGCCACCGAACCCACGGTTGCGCCGTGGGTGCATTGCACGTCATCGGCGTAGATCTCCATGCTTGGTTTGCTGTCGGCTTCAGCCTTGGATGAGAGCAACAAGTTCCGGTCAGACTGACGCGCCGC
Source organism: Dehalococcoidia bacterium (assembly GCA_965261835.1). GTDB lineage: Bacteria > Chloroflexota > Dehalococcoidia > SHYD01 > SHYD01. Next base: position 2,447,946 of record OZ253478.1, read on the forward strand.
CGCCTTCTGGGCGTCCTGGCGTACCAATACTCGGCCACTGAATATCGCGTGGGACGTCCCCGCCAGGATGCCCTTGAAGCATTGAGCGCTGGTAGTATGCGGCTTAGCGTGGTCAACTTCGATATGGTTGTCGATATGCTGGCTACCGTAGGTCAAATAGAGCCCGTTGACGGTGCATGATGCGCCCGGTGCGTCCAGCGTCACCTCCACGTCATTGCGGGCCAGCGCCATGCCTCTTGCGAAAGATGTGCTGCGAAACTCGCTGTCCCTATCCTGGAGGACGCGCGTGTTGCCCACGTGAAAGCCCTCGGGATGCTCCATGAGCAAGCGATAGTGATCAAGGTATGCCCCTGATCCCAGTGCGAACTCCGCCACCGGATTGGTGAAACCTGCGGCGCCCCCCACATTGAGATAGCTCTCCATCAATGTGGCCCGGCTGCCGCGCTCCAGCACTAGCAGGACCCGGGGGTGTAGCGCTGCCGCTTGCGGTGCGGCCGTCACGTGCAGTATATGCAGCGGCCTCTCCAGCTCGGTGCCGGCCGGCAGGTACACCAGCGCACCATCATGCAGGAATGCCGTGTTTAGCGCGGTGAACGCCTCATCCGCAAAGCCAGCGTAACGGGTTAGATGCGCTTGTACCATTTGTGGCTGCTGTACCAACGCTTCCGCCAGGCTGCCAACGTACAACGGGCGCAACGCGTGGTTTGCAAAAGGGGTGGAGAGTGCCGGCGCGTGGTGCCCGTCCACAAACACCAGCGTGTCCCAGTCCGTCGACCAGAAGGCCGTTGACCGCAGCGTCTCCTCCGGCATGCTATGCGGTACTTCCGGATACGTGAACTCCGCCCGCGCAATCGGGGTTACGTTGGTGTACTTCCAACGCTCGTTGCCGCGGGTTGCCGTGGGGAATCCCAGGCTCAGGAAGCGCTCCAGCGCCTGGCGACGAGCTTCTCGCAGCCAGTCCGGACTCTCCGGAGCACGCTGCTCCACTACCGCCTGCTGTAGGCGATACTGATCCAGAGTTGTAAGCGCTTGGGTGGTCATAGATGCTGCGGTCTAGCTGTTGGCCCCTGCGGCTACTTCTTCCCTGATCCATTCGTAGCCCTTGTCCTCCAACTCCAGCGCCAGTTCCTGGCCGCCGGAGCGGACGATCCGGCCGTCAAACAACACATGGACAATGTCCGGCATAACGTAATTGAGCATCCGCTGATAATGAGTCACCATCAGGACCGCGTTGTCCGAGCTCCGGTGCTGGTTGACGGCATCCGCCACCACTTTCAAAGCATCGATATCGAGGCCGGAGTCAGTCTCGTCTAGCAGCGCGAGCGCAGGATTGAGGAGCAGCATTTGCAGCATCTCGTTACGCTTCTTCTCGCCGCCGGAGAAGCCCTCATTGACCGAGCGGCGCATGAGTTCCGGGTCGATCTCCACCAGCTTCAGCTTCTCTTCGTACAGCTTGTCGAAGGCTCGGATGCTGAACTCCTCATCGCCGCGGTGTTTGCGGATGGCATCCACCGCGCTCTTGAGGAACTGCCAATTCCGCACCCCCGGCAGTTCCGTGGGGTACTGGAACGCCAGGAACATGCCCTCACGTGCCCGATCTTCCGGCGGCATCTCGAGCAGATCTCTGCCATTCAACCGCGCCACGCCGGCGGTTACCACGTAGTCTGGATTGCCGGCCATCACGTTCACCAGCGTGCTTTTACCGCTGCCGTTGGGTCCCATGATGGCGTGGACTTCTCCCGCATTGACCGTGAGGTCAATACCCTTCAGGACTTCTGCATCTTCCACCGTGACCCGTAGGCCTCGGACTTCCAATAGAGGTGTGTTATGTGCCATTGCTATTCGTTACTCCGCAAACCCCCAAGGGGGGCTTCAGGAAACCCTTCGGGATAATTTTCATTCGGGAAGGGGCTGCCGGCCCTCTGGGTTTCCGGCTCGTGGCGGGAACCTTCGGCCGGAAGGCTTACGCTAGCCTACGGCCCCCTCCAGCGAGACCTTCAGCAGCTGGCCCGCCTCCACGGCGAACTCAAAGGGCAGCTCCTCGAAGATACCGCGGCAGAAGCCGTTGATGATCATATGCCGGGCGTCCTCTTCCGAGATCCCACGTTGCAAGCAGTAGAAGAGTTGCGCGTCGCTCACCTTGGAGGCCGACGCTTCATGCTCAACCTGTGCGGTGGGATTGCGCACCTCAATGTACGGCACGGTGTGCGCGCCACACTCGTCCCCGATGAGCAACGAGTCACAACGGGTGAAGTTCTTGGCGTGGGCTGCACCCGGCATCATCTTCACTTGGCCGCGGTAAGTGTTGTTCCCATATCCCGCCGAGATGCCCTTAGAGATGATAGTGCTCTTGGTGTGCTTGCCAATGTGGATCATCTTGGTGCCGGTATCCGCCTGCTGGTGGTTGTTCACGAGCGCGACCGAGTAAAACTCGCCCACCGAGTAATCGCCCTGGAGGATACAACTTGGGTACTTCCAGGTGATGGCGGAACCGGTCTCCACCTGGGTCCAGGAGATCTTAGAGCGCTTGCCGGCGCACTTGCCCCGCTTGGTCACAAAGTTGTACACGCCGCCATTGCCCTCTTTATCCCCGGGGAACCAGTTCTGGAGCGTGGAGTACTTGATCTCGGCGTCGTCCAACGCCACCAATTCCACCACTGCCGCGTGCAACTGGTGGGTTTTTCGCATCGGCGCCGTGCAACCCTCCAGATAGCTCACGGACGCGCCTTTATCGGCGATGATCAAGGTCCGCTCGAATTGGCCGGCGTCCAGCGTGTTGATGCGGAAGTACGTCATCAATGGTACGGGGCACTGCACACCCGGTGGGACGTAGGCAAATGAACCGTCGCTGAACACTGCCGAGTTGAGGGTGGCGAAAAAGTTGTCCGAGGCCGGCACCACCGACCCCAAGTACTTTTTAACCAGTTCCGGGTGGTTCTGCACCGCTTCACTGAAGGAGCAGAAGATGATGCCCAATTTGTCCAAAGTGTCCTTGAAGGTGGTATGCACGGACACGCTATCGAACACTGCGTCCACGGCAACGCCGGCCAGCGCCTCCCGCTCGTTCATCGGTATGCCGAGCTTCTCGAACGCCTCTAGGATCTCCGGGTCCACCTCGTCGATGCTCTTGGGACGGTCCTTCAGCGAGGACGGTGCCGCGTAGTAGTGGATGTCCTGGTAGTCCAGCTGCGGGTAGGTAACGTTGGGCCAGGTGGGCTGCTGATAGTTCTGCTTGAGCCAGTGACGATAGGCTTTCAGCCGCCACTCCAGCATGAACTCCGGCTCCTGTTTCTTCGCGGAGATGAGCCGGATAACGTCCTCACTGAGACCCTTGGGGGCAATGTCCATCGCAACGTCGGTAACAAAACCCCACTTGTATTCGGAGTCGACATCGGTGGACGTGCGTGAAATTACGCGCTGCTGGGCCATAGATTTCTCCAGATATTTCCTGACATTGCTGCGATCTTGATGATGCTTAGGGTGCGGCCACCATTGTAGTGGGGGGAGTGGGGGTCGTTGTTTGCATCGCGGTGGCGCCCAGTGGCCGGCCCTGCACGTGACACAAATCGGCCAGGGTGATGCTATGCAGGGTCGCGTTAACCCGCTCCTGCAGCAACCACCACACGTCCTTGGTGGTGCATTCGGCCAGATGCATGCCCATGGTACAGGACTCACCGTTGTCCGTGACATCCAAGCACGGTATCGAGATGAAGGGTCCCTCTACCGCGCTCATGACGTTGCCCACCGTGACCTCGTGCGGGGGCATTGCCAGAAAGTAACCACCGCGGATACCCCGAACGCTCTTAACCAAGCCGGTATTCCGCAGCAAGATCATGAGCTGCTCCAGAAAATCCAGGGATATCTTCTCTCGCTCCGCAACCTGGCTTAGCGGAACAGGCCCTTGACCGTGCTGCCGCGCTAGATGAACCATGGCACGGACGCCGTATTCGCTTTTGGCTGATATCCGCATCCAGCACCTCCGCCGCTAAATCCCCACTGAATTAGTCATATTTAGTGTACGCGTGGCAAGCGTAGGCGTCAAGCGCGCACTGCATGCAGGTTTATCCTCCGACAGGGGCTACTTTGGTGCCCAGTGTGCTAATATATTGCATTAAGGTGACGTGACTTATGGCAACTCATCATGGCTACTATTAACGTTCGTCCCGGCACGCAACTGCCCGGGAGCATCACGTTCGAAGACCTGCAGGCCAAGGTGGCGGAATATCTGCTGCCCGAGAAGCAGGAGATGGTGGCTGCTGCCTACGCCTTTGCCGAGCAGTCTCACGCGGGCCAGTATCGCAAATCCGGCGAGCCCTACGTTCTCCACCCCCTAAATGCGGCGTACTCTGTTGCCGATCTCCTCATGGATGCCAGTACCGTCTGCGGCGCGTTGCTGCACGATGTAGTGGAGGACTGCGGTGTCTCCCTGGAAGAGTTGGAGCGCCGCTTCGGCCCGGAGGTCGCCCGGCTAGTGGATGGCGTAACCAAGGTGAGCCGCATCGACTGGGCGGCCGCCGGTGTGCTGGACGACCGGCGGCGAGACCGCGGCGCGGTGAGCGCGGAGAGTCTCCGCAAAATGATGCTGGCCATGGCAGAAGACGTGCGGGTGGTTATCATCAAGCTCGCCGACCGCCTGCACAATATGCGCACCCTCCAAGCGCTGCCACCCGAACGCCGCAAAGCCATAGCCAAAGAGACCATGGAGATCTTTGCCCCGCTGGCTACGCGGTTGGGCATCTGGCAGTTCAAGTGGGAGTTGGAAGACCTGGCGTTCCAGCACATGGAGCCGGACCGTTTCAAAGAGATCGCTCGCTTCGTGGCGGCCAACCGCACTGCGCGGCAAGCCTACATTAGCGAGGTCCGACAAGAGCTGGAAAACGAACTCGGCCGAATAGGCCTCAAGGCGGACGTCTCGGGAAGACCCAAGCATCTATTTAGCATTTATGAGAAGAAGCTAAAATACGCCGAGCAAGGCAAAGACATCAGCCAGATCTACGATATCCTGGCCCTGCGGGTACTCGTAGAATCCATTCAGGACTGCTACGCCGTCTTGGGCGTGGTGCACAACCTATGGCGCCCCCTTCCTGGCACCTTTGATGACTACATTTCCAACTCCAAAGAGAGCGGCTACCAATCGCTTCATACCACTGTCATAGCCAAGGGGGACCACCCTTTAGAGGTGCAGATTCGGACTAACGACATGCACCGCGTGGCAGAGTACGGTGTGGCCGCGCATTGGCGCTACAAAGGCGGCTCCAGCAAGGACGTCAAGCTCGAAGAGCGTCTCACCTGGCTGCGCCAGCTATTGGAATGGCAGCGGGAGCTGCACGGCGCCGAAGAGTTCGTTGAGTCGGTGAAGACCGACCTGATCAATGACCGCGTGTTTGTCTATACCCCCAAGGGCGAGATCAAAGATCTGCCCGCCACCGCTACCCCACTGGACTTTGCCTACCGCATCCATACCGACCTTGGCCATCGCTGTGTGGGCAGCAAGGTCAATGGCCGGTTGGTACCGCTCTCCTACCATCTCAAGACCGGAGACGTGGTTGAGATTATGGCAGGTAAGGGCGAGCGAGCGCCGCGGCTGGACTGGCTCAACCCAAACCTAGGCTACCTGAATACCACCCATGGCCGGGAGAAGGTGCGCCAGTGGTTCCGGCGGCGCGACAAAACCGAAGCCGTTGAGCGCGCCCATGATCTGATCAAACGAGAACTCGGACGGCTCGGCCTGACAATGTCCGACCAGGAGATAGCCCGCCTCTTCAAATTTGACAACGTTGAAGAGTTTATGGCCGCAGTCGGTTACGGCGACGTCAACATCGGCGCCATTGGCGTGAAGCTGGCTGCTCAGCAGGAGCGCCCGGTGCCATCGCTCCCCCAGCAAACGCCCAGCACTCCCGCCAGCACTACTGAGATCAAAGGCCTAAAAGTCATGGGAGTGGGTGATTTACTGACCCGTCTCGCCTCATGCTGCCACCCCGTACCTGGCGATGCCATCACTGGCTACGTCACCCGCACCCGTGGCATCACAGTCCACCGCACTAACTGCCCCAACGTAATCCATGAGGACGAAACGGAACGTCTCATTCCGGTAGAGTGGGGGCCAGGAAGCCAGCTCTCCGCGGTCCCCGTAAAAATCACCGCCATTGACCGAGTGGGCTTGCTGCGTGACATTGCAAGCTTGGTCTCTGCAGAAAAAATCAATATCCTCCAAACCTACCAGGCGGCGCAGGCCGATGGCACCGCCCAATTTCTCCTCACCTTGGAGACAACAGGGATGAGCCAGCTAAATCGCATGCTCGCAAAGATCGAAGGCCTGGGCGGCGTGACTGCTGCAGTCCGCATGCTGGATAGCGGTACGGTGGACAACCTTCCCGCTAGCAACAATAGCTAACCAGCTAACCCTGCGACTGTACAACGCAAGTGGCGGGCCATAAGGCCCGCCACTTCGGTCTCTCAGAAACGTGCGCTTATTCAGCGTTTAGCCGGAAGAACTCCACACAATTGCCGGCCAAGATGGCGTACTTATCAGCTTCGGGCACGCCTTTGAACATGTTCTCAATGACTTCGTCAGAATCCGGCCAGTCCGACTCCTGGTGCGGGAAGTCCGTGGACCACATCAGCCGGTTGGTTCCCACATGGTGGCGCATTTCCACACCAATGGGATCGTCAATGATGCCCCAATAGATGTGCTCTCGCATATAATCGCTCGGCTTTTGCTTGAGCGGTTGGTACCCCATGAGCTCCTCGGCCCACCAGTGGTGACGCTTGTACCGAAGATCAGCCATCCAGTAGAAGAAGGGTATCCAGCCGGCATGGGTCTCCGCCATGTAGACCTTCAGGTTCGGGAAGCGGTCAAACAGTCCGCTCAAGAGCATCTGCACCGCGTTGACGCCGGCCACGCGATGGAAGCGCGAAACCTGCCCCGGAAAGTCCACCTGCACGTCCATCATGACCGCTTTGCTGATCGGCTTGGGCGCAGGTAGCAGCGGCCCGGAGCGCTCACCCAACCGGTTCAGCTCAACATGAATAGTGACCGGCATCTCCAGATCTAGGGCGGCTGCCCAGAATCTGTCATCCTCCGGCGTTGGATACCCCTTATTGCTGGGGAACGCGCCCAAGAGCGCGGCCTTCAAGCCAAGCTCCTTGACGTGCTGCAATTCAGCAACCGCATCATCGATGTTGGTCATAGGGATGACCCCCAGCCCAAGGAGACGGTCGGGGTTATGAGCGCAATACTCCTCTGCGAGCCAGTCATTGTACCCGCGCACAATGGCTTTGTAGGGCTCATCGTCCTTCACGTTGCGCCAAAGGTTTGGCCCGCCCACCATGCAGGGGTACATCACCTCGGCGTCAATACCATCCCGATCTTGTTCCTTAACCCGCTGCTCTGGCGGGCCGGTGCCCATAGTGCTTTCATAGGTCTGGCCCCAAGGACGCCACTTGTCGCGCCCCTTTCCACCGTACAGGTCTGAGGGGACCTCACGTGCCGGCACGCCCTCAATGACCCAGGCATCGCCGCCCGTAGACATGCGGATGAGCCGCGGCGCTCGGTCGCGATACTTCTCAGGGACACGATGGATCCAATGCTGGGAGTCCACTTCTAGGTGGGAGTCAGCAGAAATCACATTGTATTGTTGCGCCATACTGCATCTCCTTTTGCTGCGTTACGGGCAATTCGGGTATTTCATGTATTAGTGATTGTAGGGTTCACACCATAAAGGCGCAAGCGCGCGATGGAGTAGGGAGTGACTTCAAGCTACGCCTAGCCAAACCAAGGGCGCCTGCAACTACGCGCGCAGTGGAGCACACCCTAGGGCAGTGTCGTGAGCCCACCTCCCGTTGTTGCGCCAAAGCCCACATGCTAGACTTGAAGCAGCCCCTTTGTATTTTAACTGTGTACCGGCATGCCAATGAACACTGACCAACCTTCTGATCCCAATATCTCAACAATACCGGAAGACGCGGCACCGCAAGACGCGGCGCCACAAGACACGACGCCGGAAGACGCGGCGCCGCAAGACGCGGCGTCGCAAGACACGGCACCGGAAGACACGGCGGCTACCGATCCCGCAACGCCCGTTACGCTTCCTCTTGTCCCCAGATGGGACACCATCATTTTCCCGCGGGTAGTTAGCCAATTCGTTGTGCGCAACCAGCGCTCCCAAAGCGCCCTGGAACACGCGGTGAGCGGTGACCAGCGCGTTGTGGTGGTGGCGCGCAGAGAGACCTCCCGCCAACAGGAGCTCTCGGCCGAAGACGTCTACAGTGTGGGCACCGAGGCTACGGTGGGCCGGGTCATTCGCATGCCGGACGGGCTGGTCAACGTTTGGCTGCAGGGCGAACGGCGCGTGCAGATAACCAACGTCCACACTGGGCCAGACAACTTCTACCTCGCCACGGCGGAGCCACTGGAAGAGATACCCGTAGAGAAGGACGACGCAGTAGAGGCCACCATGCAGGCCACGCTGTCCCTCTTTGAGAAGTATGTCCGCCTCTCCGACAAGGCGCCGGAAGAAGCCTATGTCATGGCGATGAACGCAGATACCCCCGGCGGCCTGGCGGACACGGTGGCCGCGTCCCTCGCGCTCGATGTGCCCACCACCCAGGAAGTGCTGGAGCTACTGCAACAGGGTGAACGCCTGGACCGCGTCAGCCGCTTGCTCGCACGAGAGCTTGACGTGGTGGAGTTGCAGCACAAGATCCGTTCTGAGGTCCACGAAGGCATCGACAAGTCACAGCGAGAGTTCTTCCTTCGCGAACAGCTACGGGTTATTCAGAAAGAGCTTGGGCAAATGGATCCGGCGATGCGGGAGGCGGATGAACTCCGGGAAAAGATGGAACAAGCGGGCATGCCCCTGGACGTGCAAAAGCGCGTCCAGGAGGAACTGGACCGGCTATCCTCCATGCCTTCGGCGCACCCCGAAGTCACCATGGTGCGCACCTACGTGGATTGGATGGTGAGTCTCCCCTGGAGTGCCACCACGGAAGACAAGCTGGACATCAAAGAAGCCCAACAAGTCCTTAACGAGAACCACTACGGACTAGCTAAAATCAAAGAGCGGATCATAGAGTACATGGCGGTCCGCCAACTGGCACAAGAACGCCTGAGAAGCCCCATCCTCTGCTTTGTTGGTCCGCCGGGCGTGGGCAAGACCAGCCTCGGCAAGTCCATCGCCACGGCGCTAGGCCGCAAGTTCGTGCGGGTGAGCCTAGGCGGTATCCGAGACGAGGCCGAGGTGCGGGGGCATCGGCGCACCTACATCGGGGCCTTGCCCGGCCGCATCATCCAGATCATGCGGACCGCGGGCACCACCAACCCCGTGTTCATGTTGGACGAACTGGACAAAGTGGGTACGGACTTCCGCGGTGACCCCTCTTCAGCGCTCCTGGAAGTCTTGGACCCCGAGCAAAATCACTCCTTCAGTGACCACTATCTGGAAGTGCCCTATAACCTCTCCAAGGTCTTGTTCATCGCCACCGCCAACCTCCTCGATCCCATTCTCCCCGCCCTCCGCGATCGCCTGGAGGTCATTGAACTGTCCGGCTACACCGAGCGTGAGAAACGCGAAATTGCACGGCGGTTTCTAGTGCCCAAGCAACTGAAAGAGCACGGCTTGGAGCAGACAGGTCCCTCGTTCTCCCAGGGCGCCCTCAGTACCATCATCGAGGACTATACCCGAGAGGCCGGCGTGCGCAACCTGGAGCGAGAAATTGGGAACATCTGCCGCAAGATCGCCCGCAAGGTTGCTGAAGCGGCCCCGGTCCCCAAGACCGTGACGACGCAAAGCGTCCCGCCCTACCTGGGGTCTAAGCGTTTCTACTATGGCACCGCAGAATTGGAAGACCAGGTCGGCGTGGCCACCGGCGTGGCCAAGACTGAGCAGGGTGGTGACGTGCTGTCCATTGAGGTTGCCCTATTGGAGGGAGAGGGAAAACTTATCCTCACCGGCCAACTTGGCGAGGTCATGCGCGAGTCTGCTCAAGCGGCGCTCAGCTACGCGCGCACCCAAGCACGCATGCTGGAGATTGACGCCGCGCTCTTTGACAAAACCGACGTGCACATCCATGTCCCGGCCGGTGGCGTGCCCAAAGATGGCCCCTCGGCCGGGATCACCCTGGCCACCGCGCTCATTTCCGCCCTCACGCAGCAGCAGGTGAGCCGGGACGTTGCCATGACCGGCGAGATCACGCTGCGCGGGCGCGTCTTGCCCATTGGGGGGCTGAAGGACAAGGTGCTCGCGGCGCACCGCGCCGGTATCCGCACCTTCGTGGCGCCGGCAAAAAATAAGGAAGACCTAGAAGACTTGCCCCGTGACGTTCGGCGAGAGATGCGTTTTGTGTGGGTGGAGCAAATGGAGGAGGTGCTTGAGGCCGCGCTCCGAAAGCTCACACCTCACCCGCGCACCCGCCGCGCAACGGCATCTGCGACCTCGCGGGTGCCCGCCACTGCCTCAGACGAAGGCGCCAGGTCATAGGTTAGGCAGCGGCCCTCACGGATCTGTGCGGCAACCGCCGCCTGCACTCGGTCTGCCGCCTCAGCCTCGCCCAGGTGCCGCAGCATAAGCGCGCCGGACAGGATGAGCGCCATGGGGTTCACCTTGTTCAGGCCCGCGTACTTGGGCGCGCTGCCATGGGCCGCCTCGAACACTGCCACGCCATCGCCAAACAGTGACCCCGCGGCCAGCCCGATACCGCCCACCAAGCCCGCGCACAGGTCGGAGAGCAGGTCACCGTAGCCGCCGGGAAGCAGCAGGACGTCGAAGTGCTGCGAGCGGCGCACCAGTTGCAGACAGAGGGTATCGATGACTTCGTAGTCGCACTCGATATCGGGGAATTCCTGAGCGACCTCACGCGCCACGCTGAGGAAGGTGGCGTCCACATAGTTCGCCCCGGAGCCCTTGACGCTGATGGTGACCTTCTTGCGGCGGTTGCGGCGGGCGTAGTCGAAAACAAGGCGGGCAAAGCGGCGGGTGCCGGCCTCACTGGTATAAGCAAGGCCCACCGCTGCGTTCTCCGGGAGGGAGTTGCCCTCCGCCGACCGTAGCGCCTCGATGAGTGCCAACGCGGCCGGGCTACCCGGCGCGTACTGCCCTCCACCCGACTTGTCCTCCGTGTTCTCGCTGGCTACCACAATGTCGACGTCCGAGAATGGGGTGCGCACACCCGCGAAGGTCTTACAGGGCCGCACCGTGGCGTACAAACCGAGGGCAAGCCGCAACCCCACGTTGGCGCTGCGGAAGATCGCGCCGCTGCGCGGGGTGCTGGTGGGGCCCTTCAGCGCCGCATCGCCGGTACGCACCGCCTCCAGGCTGGCCGCCGGCAGGGGATCGCCCAGCCGCTCGAAGGCGCCCGCGCCCACATCTGCCCTGCGCCAGGTGAAGGAGACCCCCGCGGCCTCCAGCACCTTGACAGTAGCGTCAATCAACTCCGGGCCGGTGCCGTCGCCCGGGATAAGAGTTACGGTGTGCCTATTGCTCATCGCGCCTTGATTCTGCGTTCACGCTATGCGGTGCCCCACACTTACGGTATGATGCCCTTCGTGGCTTCTAACATCTTCAGCCGAAGCAATCTTCCGCTTTTTTCGACCTTCTTCCTCTGGAGCGTGGGTACCGGTGGCATGTTACTGGTCCGGCCCCTGTTCGCTGCGTCCTTGGGGGCATCGGTGTTCTGGGTATCGGTGCTCATCGCCTCCAACGGGCTGGCCCGAATGGTGGCCGCGCCGGTCTCGGGCTTCCTCAGCGACCGTCTGGGCCGCAAGCCCGTGGTCATCATGGGGGTGTCACTGCGGGCCGCCTCGTCGATCCTCGCCTTCTTCGCCACGAGCTATGAGCAGTTCCTGATCCTCGAATTCTTCGGTGGCATGGGCGTCTCAGTGTGGGCCACCGCGTCCGCCATCATTATGGCCGACATGAGCGGCGAGCACCAGCGGGGCCGAGCGGTGGCGGTGCGGACGATGTCCATACGGCTGGGCACCGTAGCCGGCCCCTTCATCGGCGGGGTACTGGCGATGGCGTTCGGCCTGCCTGCCATCCTGCTGTTCAACGGGGTTACCAAGCTCGTCGTGCTGGCGGTAATCATCTCCCGCTTCACAGAGACCCACACCGTGGAGCAGCGGGAACGCCAGGCGGCGGCAGCTACGGCGCCGGTGAGCTACCGCATCTTCCTCTCGCCCGCGTACCTCTCGGTAGCCTTTGCGACTATCTCGGTGGGCATGATGGGCCTGGTTGGGGCCTTCGGGGCGCTATTTCCGCTGCAGGCTGAGAGCGTGCTGGGCTACAGCGCCGCCGACGTGGGCAACCTGATGGCGTTTGCCGGGGCCATTGCGTTCCTAATCACCTTCCCAAACGGGCTGCTGGTGGACCGCTACGGGCGCAAAGCCGCCATCATTCCCGGGCTGTTGCTTCTGGCTCTGACGCCGATGATCCTGGCGCAAGGGCCGCTGGGGTTACTGATGATCGCGGCGATGCTGGTCTACGGTTTGGGTGAGGGAATCTGCCAGGGGGTGTCGCAGGTGTTCGCCATGGACCTGGCGCCGGAAGGCCAGCGGGGGGCATTCATGGGGATCTGGGCGCTATACAGCAATTTGGGCAGCTTTATCGTGCCGCCCGTCATCGGCGCGGTGGCGCAGATGGTTGGTTTCGCCGGGGGGTTCTACGTGATTGCGGCGGTGACGGCGCTGAGCGCGCTGCTGATCGGTATTTATGGGCCGGAGCCACAACGGCGGGCGGCGGTAGCGGTGTGAGCGTGGGGCTGCCCAAGGGTAGAGCGGCCGCCCCACCACCCCAGGTTGCTTCGCGGCACTCGCAATGACGGAACGAGCGCGCGCAACGACTGGGGCCGCGGTGGGGAGGCAAGGGTAGGCAGGCGCCCCACCACCCCAGGTTGCTTTAATACGCTCGCAATGACGGAGGGGGAAGGCGGTTAGACCTCGCGGTACTCACCCTCCACGGCGCCCTCTTCCGGGCCGCTGCTTTCGCTGCCGGGCTCCGGGCCGGTGCCGTTGGCGCCGTCGGCTTCGGGCTGCTGCTGCTGGTAAACGGCGGCGCCAAGCCGCTGGAGGGCTTCGCTGAGCGACTCGGCAGCGCTCTGGATCTGCTCTAGGCCGCCGCTCTGGAGGGCCGAGCGCACCGCGGCGATCTTACCCTCCACCTCGCTCTTAAGGTCGGCGGGCACCTTGTCGCCGTGCTCGCTGAGGGTGCGTTCCCCCTGGTAGGCCAGGGAGTCGGCCATGTTGCGGGTCTCCACTTCCTCGCGGCGTTGGGCGTCCTCTTGGGCGTGGACGTCGGCATCGCGCTGCAGCTGCTCGATCTCTTCTTTGCTGAGACCGGAGGATGCCTGAATGGTGATCTTCTGCTCCTTGTTAGTGCCCTTGTCCTGGGCGCGTACGGAGACGATGCCGTTGGCGTCGATGTCGAAGCTGACCTCAACCTGAGGGATGCCCCGAGGCGCGGGCACGATACCGTCGAGGATGAAGCGGCCGAGAGACTTGTTGTCGGGGGCCATACTGCGCTCGCCCTGGAGCACATGGATCTCCACCGAGGACTGGCTGTCGGCTGCGGTAGAGAAGGTTTGGCTCTTGCTGGTGGGGATGGTGGTGTTACGGGTGATGAGGGCGGTCATGACGCCGCCCAGGGTCTCGATGCCCAGAGTGAGGGGGGTAACGTCAAGCAGGAGCACGTCCTGCACGTCGCCTTTGAGCACGCCGGCCTGTATGGCGGCGCCAACGGCCACAACTTCGTCCGGGTTCACGCCCTTGTGGGGCTCCTTGCTAAAGAACTGCTTGACCTTCTCTTGGACCAGCGGCATACGGGTCATGCCGCCGACCAGCACCACCTCGTTGACCTGAGCGGCAGTGACGCCCGCGTCTTCGAGGGCTTGGCGGCAGGGGCCGATGCTGCCCTCCACCAGATCCATGACCAGCTGCTCCATCTTGGCCCGAGTGAGGTTAAGGGTAAGGTGCTTGGGACCGGATGCATCGGCGGTGATGAAGGGGAGGTTGACCTCGGAGGAAACCACGCTGGAAAGCTCGATCTTGGCCTTCTCGGCGGCCTCTTTGAGCCGCTGGAGCGCCATGCGGTCCTGGCGCAGATCGATGCCTTGCTCCCGCTTGAACTCGTCGCACAGCCAGTCGATGATGCGCTGATCGAAGTCGTCGCCGCCCAGATGGGTGTCGCCATTAGTAGACTTCACCTGGAAGGTGCCGTCTCCAAGCTCCAGGATAGAGATATCGAAGGTGCCGCCGCCGAGGTCGTAGACGGCGACAACCTCGTCGTGCTCCTTTTCGAGGCCGTAGGCGAGCGCGGCGGCGGTGGGCTCGTTGATAATACGCAGCACTTCGAGGCCGGCGATCTTGCCGGCGTCGCGGGTGGCCTGGCGCTGGGCGTCGTTGAAGTAGGCCGGGACGGTGATGACGGCCTCGTTGACCGTTTCACCGAGGTAGGCCTCGGCGTCGGCCTTGAGCTTCTGAAGGATCATAGCCGAGACCTCCGGCGGGGAGTAATCCCGGTCCTGGAGGTTGACCCAGGCATCGCCGTTCTGGGCCTGGGTGACCTTGTAGGACAGGAGCTTGAGGTCTCGCTGCACCGAGGGGTCGCTCATCTTGCGGCCCATGAGGCGCTTGACGGAGTAGATGGTGTTGTCGGGGTTGGTGATGGCCTGGCGCTTGGCGATCTGGCCGGCGAGGCGCTCGCCAGTCTTGGAGATTCCCAGGACTGAGGGCGTGGTGCGGCCGCCCTCGGTGCTGGGGATAACGAGGGGTTCGCCGCCTTCCATGACGGCCACACAGCTATTGGTGGTGCCGAGATCGATTCCGATTACTTTAGGCATCTGCTTTCCTTCCTGCTTTGTTTCCTGGGTTCACGTGAGGTTGTTAGGGTGGCGTTGCCGTTAAAGATAGGTCCTGTTTGGTAAGTCCTCGCAAATGAGATTGGCTCATGCGGGCAGGGCACGTTGAAGGAGCTCTGAGAGCAGCCAGGTGCGATAGCGGACGAGGCCCTGCCCGGCGGTGCGCTGCGGCTGGCCCGATTCCACCTGCTCCATGACCGCGGCGATGCGGGCCGAGGCGAAGCCGGGGATGACCGGCCCGCCGCGGCGTTCGCCACTGACGGCCTCGAGCTGCTCCTCGGTGCGGCGGAGCTCCGCCAGAAGTTCTTGGCGGGCCGCCCGCTTGGTGAGGCTGGCGATGCGTTCAGCGAACGCGCTCTGGCGTTGATCGGGGGGTGGCGCTACGGGCAGCGGCGCGGCGGCATCGGTAGCGGCGCCTTCTGCGCCCATCAGCTTCTCGATGAAGCTGCGGGCATCCTCGGCGTAGGCCTGCACCGCTTCGCCCGACATAAAGTTCTCGGCGGCGTTGCTGTGGAGGGACTCCACCACGCTGAAGAGGCGCAGGAGGTCGCGGTCAGCGGTCTGACGGTAGAGCTGCTCCACCAGGCGGCGCATGTCACGCGGGCCCTCCGCGCCCCAGTCCTGGGTGGTGGACTTCAGCGCCATCTCGACGGCGTCCCACAGCTTACCGGAGGCCTGGCGATACTCGCCCTTGGCCAGCAGTGCCTCGGCGTCCTGTAGGGGTTTGGTGTTGAATGCCACGTTTAGCCTTCCTGCCCCTCACCATCGGGTGCCTGGTTGCGACGGACGGTGGCCCGCACGTAGTGGCGTACCCGGACGTTGCGCGGTGGCTGCGGCTCCTGCGGCTCGGGTTCGACACCCAGCAGGGCTAGGGCGTGCTCGACGTTTTGGCGCACCCGTTTCGGCGCTTCTGTGCCTTCGGGCAAGTGCTCCAAGTCTTCCTGGACTTGGCCCAGTAAGGACACCAGCTTGAGCCCCAGCTCCACGCCTGCGAGGTTCAGCCCTAACGTGTCTACTAAGTGCTTGATAAGCTGCAAGCGTTGGATGTCTTCAGCGGAGTAAAGACGGAGGGCGCCGTCGGTGCGGTTGGGGATAAGAAAGCCCGCCCGCTCATACTTCCGCAGGGTTTGGGGGTGCATGCTCAGCAGGCGTGACGCGACGCTAATAATGTAGAGTCCACGTTCTTCGTCTAGCATTGCTGTCTAGGTACCTCCTCTTGCAGCGGCCCGCCATCCAGAGGCAGGCGTTCCACAGGACAGCGCGCGACTCGGTCTTCTATGTTTGCAAGGTAAGTATATCATATATCAGCATTATATCAGGCTATCAATACATAGTTAAAAAATAGTCTTATCTTTTTGAATACAATTACTTGACACAAACTATATCAACTCATATAATCATTTTTGAGGCAAACAAGCCCACACTACTTCCGAGGAGGAACACAAGATGACTGTCACACGTTGGAGCCCCTACAGCAGCAGGGCCATGGTCCAGAGTGCGGTGGCGCGGTGCTTTGGCGAGGCGGTTCGACCGCGGCGCTACGGCGAGGTCGGCCGGCACGTGCTGCCGGTGGACGTTTACGAGACAAGCCAGGACCTGGTCATCAAGGCGCATATACCGGGCGCGGAGCAGGACGAGGTGAGCATCACTACTGAGCACGGGCAGCTCACGATTCAGGCACATATCGCGAGTGGCTTCGAGGAAGCGGAGGCTAAGGAGTACCGCTGGCACCACCACGGGGTGTGGTCCGGTGACGTAGCCCGTACCGTGGCGCTGCCGACAACGGTGGATCCGGACAAGGCTCGGGCGTTGTTCAAGAACGGGGTGCTAACGCTAAGCATCCCGAAGTCGGAGGCGGCGAAGCCCCGAAGCATTCCGATCTCGGAGAGTTAGCGCGGCGTCCTTCCGCACACTCAGGCGCACGCTTAGGGTGCACGCCAGACCAGGAGGAGACAGCATGTCACGATGGAAGATAAAGGGTTGCCCCAAGTGCGGCGGTGATCTTTTTGAAGAAACGATCTCCGGTGATCGCGAGATTTGCTGCCTTCAGTGCGGCTATGTGATCCCCGCTCAACCTGTAGCGGCGGTGAGCATGCAAGCCCAGACAGCGGGGCGGCAGAAGCCACCGAGCGTCGCATTGCTCCGGGCGGCGTAGCGCCGCTCGCGTCTTTCGGAAGGGTGAGGGAAACGGTTGTTTCCCTCACCCTTTTGAATAATGGGGAGTGGCCAATCACTCCTTGCCGCGGTAGTCGCGGAAGGGGCGGTCCCGCCACTCTAGCGCAGCCTTGAAGCCCTCTTCGTCAGTCATGCGGTTGAACTCCTGAACGGCCGGGGCGCGGTGTGCGACGGCGTCGTTCTCTGCGGCGAGCTGCTGGAGCAGGCCGCGGCCCATCAATTCTATTGCGCGATTTACGATTCCCTTGTTGGCTGCCAATAGCTCCCAGGAGGTCCTGCCGATCTTTTCGGCGAGATCGGTGGCGGCGTTATCCAGTTCGGCGGCGGGCACGGCGCGCCAGACAAGTCCCACACGCTCAGCGGTCTTGCCGTCGACTGAGTCACCGGTGAGCAGCAGGTACTTGGCCCATTGCGGGCCGACGTTATAGACCCACATGTGGGTGGGCGGCGAACCCATAGCCCGTACCGGCGGGAAGCCAAGCACGGCGTTGTCGGCGGCAATGATGAGATCGCAGTGCTGGGCAAGGTCGGTGCCACCGGCGAGGCAGTAGCCATGCACCACGGCGATAACCGGCTTGGAGAGGTTCCAGATTTCGCCCCAGCGGACGGCGACCCCACGCAGGCGTTGGATGTCTTCGCGGATGTTGTCGGTGCGGCGATGCTGCGCCTCGGTAGGATCGTCGGGGGTTACGTCATAACCGGCGGAGAAGGCCCGCCCGTTGCCGCGGAGGAGAACAACCCGCACGGCCGGGTCGTCCTCGGCCTCGTGCATGGCCGCGACGATCTCGCGCTGCAGCGTGAGGTTGAGGGCGTTGAGCTTGTTAGGGCGGTTCATGGTGACGCGGGCAATGGCGCCCTCGGTTTCGTAGATGACGTGTTGGTAAGCCATGGTTCCTCCCGGTGATTCGCGCTGTACAGGCGCTGAGTTAGTGGCGAGAGTGGGCCCTTCAGCGGGCAATGGATTGCGCCGCTGCGAGCGAAGAGGCGGCGCTAATCTGGATACTGGGCGCTGACGGTGATGGAGGCGCAGGCGATGAGAGTGTCACTGTTGGGGACTTTGAGGCCGCCGGCGACGGCCTGGACCGTCACGGTGCCGTGGGGGAACTCGGCTTTCACCGCTGCCAAGTCGACCGCGGCAGGGTCCGGGGTAGCGACAGTGACATCGACCAGCATGGTGCCGTCGCGCGCCTGAATTTCGCGCAGAAGCGGAAGGCTGGAATGCCGCAGGGCATCGAAAACGGCGCGGCGGGCGGCTTTGGTGACATCGCCGCCATGCAGGTCGACGCCCATTCCAAACTCATGGACATAGGGGACGGGGCTCATTGCTCTTGCCTCCTGACGGGTGGTGTGTTGTGGCGCAATTGTAGCGGGTAAGCAGGGAGGATGCCATTCCGGGCTGCCTCCCTTGCCTCTGCGCGCGCAGCCAGGTATGATTCGTAACGCGCGTCACGTGGGTGCGCGCACCAACGTGTTATAGGAGACGGTGTGGCTGATTACGAACCGATTAGGGTAGAAGTCTACTCCGACTACATCTGACCTTGGTGTTACATCGGTCTGGATCGGATCGACCACCTGGCAGAAGAGTTTAATTTAGACGTTGAGTGGAAGGCGTTTGACTTGCGGCCGGCCACGCCCCCGGAAGGGGTACCCCGACGAGAGGAGCCGGGGGAGCAAACCATCGGGCTGCCACTAAAGGGGCCAGTGGGCGCCGCCGCCCAACAGGCCGGTATAGTGATGAAGCGAGCACCGATTACGCCGTACACCCGTCCGGCAATGGAGTTGGGCGAGTACGCCAAAGAGCAGGGCGCCTTCGACGCGTACCACTCGCTGACGCTGAAGGCGTACTGGGAGCACGGCCAGAACTTGGGGGACTACCCGGTACTGCAAGGGCTGGCGGAGCAGGCGGGGATGGATCCAGCGGCAGCGCTGGTGGCGGTGAAAGAACGGCAGTACGCCCAGGTGGTGGAAGACCAGGTGCAGTTCGCACGCTCGGTGGGGATCTCAGGGATCCCGGCCTATATCATCGACCGCTACCTGGTGGTGGGCGCGCAGCCGTACGAGCTGTTCAAGGAAGTGGCAGAACGGGTGCTCCAGGAGCGTGAAACTCCGCCCGCGGACGAAGGCGAGGGGTAAGGCTAGTCCCGGCCCGTAAGCCCAGAATCACCAAAGGCGGCCGGCCAGCCGCTGCTACGCGGCAAAAGCAGGTGAATACGAATGACCCCAGAGCACTACCGAACGCTCTACGAATACAACCGCTGGGCCAACCTACGCGTCTTGGAGTTTGTCTCAAAACTCAGCGAGCAAGCGCTGACCGACGAGCGCTTCAGCTACCCCAGCATCCACGCCATCCTGGCGCACATGGTGGGGGCGGAGACGTCCTGGATTGCGCGCTGCCGGGGCGAGTCGGGCTTGCAGGCGCCGGATGCGGGGGCACTGTCCACGCTGGCGGCGATAAAGACGCGCTGGGACGAGGTTTACGAAGAAGAGCGGGCCTACCTGGGCGGATTAACCGAGAGTGATCTCAACCGCACGCTGACCTATCGGACCAGCAGGGGCCAGGAGTTCACGGATCCAGTGGGGCTGCTGCTAGCGCATGTGGCCAACCACGCCACGCAGCACCGCAGCGAGGTGGCGCTGAACCTTACCGCGCTAGGGCACTCGCCCGGCAATCTTGACGTCATTGTCTACTTGAGGGAGCTCCAAGCCTAGCCGATGTCGAGGATCACGGAGCGGTTCCGCACGCTGCATGCAGAAGGGCAGACCGGCCTCATCACCTACCTGCCGGTGGGCTACCCCACCCTGGCAGAGACCCCCGAACTGGTGCGGGCGGCGATAGCGGGCGGCGCGAGCATCGTGGAGCTAGGGGTGCCCTTCAGCGATCCGCTGGCGGACGGAGTGACCATCCAACGCGCCACCAACACCGCGCTGGAGCAGGGCACCAGCATGACGGACTGCATCGAGACGGTGCGCAAGCTGCGGGCGGGCGGCGTGGACACGCCCCTGATCCTCATGGGCTATTACAACACCTACCTGAGCTACGGCCTCGACCGTCTCTGTGCCGAGGCCGCAACCGCCGGAGCGGACGGCCTGATAGTGGTGGACCTGCCGCCGGAGGAAGCCGGCGCGTTGCTGGCAGCGACTCGGCTACAGGGGCTCGACCTCGTGTTCATTCTGGCGCCAACCAGCACCGACGACCGCATGGCAAACGTGGCTGCGATTGCCAGTGGCTTCATCTACTGCGTAAGCCTGGCGGGGGTCACCGGCGCCCGGACCGCGCTTCCAGAGCACCTGCCGGACTTCCTGGCGCAGGTGCGCAAGCACACGCCGCTGCCGCTGGCGGTAGGCTTCGGCATCGCTGGGAAAGACCACGTGGCCGAAGTGGGCCGCATCGCCGAGGCCGCGGTGGTGGGCAGCGCGTTGGTAGATATGATCGACAGAGCGCCGGCCGGAGAGCGAGCGTCGGCAGTGGAACGGTTTGTTGCGGAGCTAGCCGCGGGAACCGCGGTGTCGGCGTCGGAGCAGGGTCGATGAGTGAGCAACGCCTGCGCGGCGTCCGTGGCGCGACTACGGCCGAGGCCAACACTCCCGACGCCATCTATGCAGCGACACGAGAGATGTTGGCCGAGGTGCTCCGACTGAACGACGTCCAGTTGGAGGACATCGCCAGCGCGTTCTTCACCACCACGCGCGACCTGAACGCGGCCTACCCGGCCGCGGCCGCGCGCCAGTTGGGATGGCACCAGCCGGCCCTGATGTGCGCGCACGAAATGGACGTGCCGGGCGGCGTCCCTATGTGCATACGGGTGATGATCCACGTGAACACCGCCATGCGCCAAGACCAGATGGTGAACGTGTACCTGAAGGGCGCGGAGAGCCTGCGGGCCACAGTGCCACCGATCCGATAGCGCAATGCCATATCCCATTAACCCGAACGTCATGTACGACGTCTTTGCCCCCAACGTTCTCAAAGACCAGACCGCCATCATCACCGGCGGGGGTTCCGGGCTGGGGAAGGCCATCGCCACGGAATACGCCAAGGTGGGGGCGAACCTAGTGATCGCGTCCCGCAACCTGGAGCGGCTGGAGGCCACTGCCACAGAGCTGCGGGAGTACGGCGCGTCGGTGCTTGCGACGCAGACCGACGTGCGGGACGCCGCCTCGGTGCAGGCGCTGGTGCAGCAGACGCTGGATGAGTTCGGGCGGCTGGACATCCTGGTGAACAACGCCGGGGCGCGTTTCGATACGCCCTCCGAGACGCTCTCCAAGAACGGTTGGTACGTCATCAACAACATCGTGCTCAACGGCACGTGGTATTGCAGCCAAGAGGCGGGCAAAGCGATGATCGCGCAAGAGCAGGGCGGCTGCATTATCAACATCGTGTCGAACTCGCCGTGGCTCGGCTCGGTGTATGCGGCGCACTCCGCGGCGGCAAAAACCGGAGTCTGGACGATGACCAAAACGCTGGCCGCGGAGTGGCGCGAGTACGGGATCCGTGTGAACGGGATTGCTCCTTACGCGCCGGTAGGGGATGTCATCGATCGCTCGACGTTGCCCGAAGGGGTGGACATGGAGCAGGTCTGGTCCAACCTACCGCTGGGGAGGCCGGGGCAGCCGATGGAGGTTGGCTGGATCGCGGTGTTTCTGGCCTCGGAAGCGGCTGGCGCGCTGACCGGCTACACTATCGATGCGACGGGCGGATCGTGGCTGGGCCGCAGACCGGATCGGGGCTGATGACCACACCTCGGCGGCGTTTCACCCCCAATCCGGTCTTCAACACCTTCTCGCCCACGGCGCTCAAGGGGAAGGTGGTGGTGGTCAACCCCGCCGGGAGCACGCTGGGCGAGCAGCTGGCGTTTGAGATGGCGCGGATGGGCGCGCACCTGGTGCTTAGCGACGAACAGCCGCAGCGAGTGGCCCACGTGGAGCAGGAGCTGTTCATCCAGGGACGGCGTTCGCTGGCGGTGGAGTGCGACGGGCGGGACTACGACCAGATCGTGCGGGCGGTACAGCGCACGGTGGATATTTTCGGGCGGATCGACGTGCTGATCAACTGCGCGGTAGAGGCGACGCTCCCCAGGCCGGCGGCGGCGCTCCCCCACGAGGTTTGGCACACCGAACTGGAGCGGACGCTGCACGGGACGTGGTACTTCTGCCAGGCGGCCGGCCAACAGATGATCGAACAGAACGGGGGCGCGATCATCAACCTGGTCTCGGTGGATGCGTGGCAGGGGGCGGCGGGTTTGGTGCACGCCGCCTCGGCGCAGGCAGGAGTATGGAACCTCACCAAGACGCTGGGCGCAGAGTGGGGAGCGCACAACGTACGGGTAAACGCCATCGGTACGCCGCGGCCGGATGCGCCCAACAGCCCGACCTGGCAACAGGTGGCGTGGCTGGCGATTTTTCTCGCCTCAGACGCGGCGAGCTATATCACCTGCGAGTGCCTAGACCTCAGCGGCGGGTAAGCTATACGCCGGGGTCATTCCCATTCTTTCCTGCTGCTCCCCATTCCTACTCCCACACTCCCACCACCACGGCGTCCTCCGGGTTGCCCTGGTCAAAGAACACCACTGCAACGGCCCGGCCGACCGTCATCTCCGCTGACGGGATGCCGCGGCTAACCGCTAGGCCCTCCAGCCACACGGACAGGCTGCCGGCAATCTGGACGGTGGCGGTGGCGCTGGCAGGGTCGAAACGCTTGAGTATGCCCCTACGAATCATCCTAACTGCTCCTGCCAACTAGCCCGCCCACACAAAACGGGTCCATACAGCGCCATCAGTGCCATCGCCTAAGCGCCGCCTAAGTCGAGCCGCATTGCATAGCGACTGTGCGGCGCCCGCTCACAGATCAACGCCACCCCCGTCACGCGCCGCTTGGCTGCACGCAGACCGGCGCGGGCGTCCGTTACCTCCACCACGTCGTAGAGCTGCTGGCCGCAGTTCGGCGGCGCCAGCAAGTAGCCGCGCAGTGAGGCCATTTGCGCCCGCCGCAGCTCGGTGTCCGCCCGATCTTCGGCCGCGCGCTCGCGGTCCAGGTGCAGGTCGAGCACCGGGCGTGCAGGCCCGGCGCCGAGGCCCACGCTGGCCCAGTCGAGGGCCTCAGCGTAGACGCCGTCGCCGTGCACCTGGGCATGGTTGTAGGGCAGCGCCGCGAGGTGATAGCGGCCCTGCAGGACTGCATGATCGCCGGAAGCCCGCGTCAACCCGGCCTGGCCGTAGCGGTACACGGTGGTGTCGTCGGGTTGAGGATGGATCAGGTAGCCAGACGCGCCCTCAATAAACAGCAGGTCGGGGGCCATTGCCAGCAGTCGCTGCGCGGCCCGAAGGCCGGTCTGGCCGGGATGGATGGTAAAGGCGGGCGTGTGGCCGGTGAGGGTGGTGCTGGTGGAGATTATGGTCAACCCAAGGCCGACCCGCGCCAGCACGAAGGACAACAGTTGAAAGAGATTGCGCTCGCCGGCAGCCCATGCGAACTGACGGCTTGCCCGCCACTGGGAGAGCAAGCCCCAACCGTCGGTTGCATTGAGCACCACCGATGCCGCGCCGGGGGCTGCGCGGTGGGCCCAGCCGTCGATCCAGTAGGCGGGCCCGCGAGAAACAGCCAACCCGGTAGGAGTCTGATAACCGGGGCTAACGGATACCTCAGCGCCCAGGGTGAAGGCCGTTGCTTCAGAGCCGAGACTATCGTAGCGGCCGGCGTCATTGCCCAGGGTCAGCGCCACCGCGCCAGAGAAGGGGTTGGAGCGGAGGGACAGCGCGGTAGCATCAGCTGAGACATCGAGCGTTTCGGGCAGTAGCGGGGCCATCCACACGCCAAAGGGCGCGGAGAGCCAGGCATGCGCACTATTGTGGGTGAGCGCCACGCCATAGGAGGCCGTGACCTCGAAGGGGGTCGGCTCCCGCCAATAGCCGTCGACATAGCCGACGCCGGCAGGGGTGTGGCTCCAGTAAGGGCGGGTGAAGGCGATGCTGCCGCTGTAGTGCTGGACGGCGAAGAGGCGATAGACGTCCGGGTAGTCCACTGACGGGGCACGGTAGACCAGGTCCGATCCCGCGCTGGCGCGCTCCACCACGGTAAGAGTTGAGAATGTACCTGCGGCTTGGCTGAAGTCGTCGCCATACAGTAGGGTCCACAGCAGGCTGTTGCCGTCCGAATCCTGGCCGGTGATAGCGAGGTTCCAGTCGAGGTCGTAGACACAGGCAAGGCCCTCGATGCTGGCGACGCGGCTGCTCCAGGCGGCGGGAGCCCCCCACACGCCGGCGGTCTGGCTCACGGCATTAAGGGTTGCGTCGGTGCTGTAGAACAGCGCGGTCACCCCCCAAGGGCTGGCGCCGGCGGCCAACCAGCCCACGGTTGCGCCCGCCGCCGCTACGGTGACCGGAGTCCCGAAGCTTGCCCCGTTGTCCGTGCTCTCCCGCGCCAGGACGGTCTGCTGGTCAGTGGCCACATAGCACAGCAGCACGGTGCTGCCGTCGGTGGTAAGGGTCACGCCCGATGAGGCAGAGACCAGGCCGAGATCGGTCCAGTGGCTGAAATCACTATCGGGGCCGGGATGGGCTACCCGCTGGACGTGGAGGTGGCGGCGGCTGTCGATGCGGGCACGCAACAGCGCGCCGTCCCCCGCGCAAGCGGCGGCGTGGAAGTAATCGTCCTCGTCGCCGGTGTAGCGCCGGGTCCAGCGTAGGCGGGGCACGCCAGCGTGGCGGTCGCTCAGCTGCACCCGCACGTAGGGCGTACCGCTGCTGGCTTGTTGCGCTGCGAGGAGGGCAGGGGAAAGTCTGCGCATTGGAGACCTCTCAGTGTGGATGAGATCGCTTCTTGGCCATAGAGGGCTGCTTCACAACTGCGGGTAACGATCGGGAATGGGAGAGGGTGCTACGGCCCGCGGTCCATGGACTGACTCGGCTTAGGTTCAGCCGGTGTATAAAGGCGCGCGGTACGCGGCGCCCGCCGCCGAGCATGGCGCGCCAGCCCGGCGTGGAAGGCCGCCAAGCGCTCCTCGGCCAGGGCGAGGTAGTGCCGCCAAGTGTCGGAACCGCCCACGTTGACCTGATTGGCGGCGAGGGTGGCCCATTCCTGCGCGGCGTGGCCCGCAGCCCCTTGCGCCAGCAGGCGCTCGGCCCAGGCGGGCAGCGTGCTGCCCGCCTCGTCCAGCCTGTGGAGGCCGCGCCAGAACACGTTGACCGCTTCACCTTCTCCTGGCGTGTTGTCTGCTAGTAGTGTCAGCTCATCGGCCCACTCTGAGAAACGGGTGTAGCTGGGGGGGCGGGTATCGGTGGGGTACTCGACCGCCTCGATGCTGAGGCGGCCCGAGAGTCCGTCGATGTTCATGGGCTGGTTGTTGGCTCTGGTGTGCAGCGTCGATTTCTGCTGGCGCGGCGCCGCTACCGATAGTTCCTCCAAGGCATGGCGAAGGTGATGTTGCAGCGCGTCGTCTGACCAACGCTGGGTTGTAGGCTCGGTGTCACTCAGTTCGAGGCGAACCAGCGCCAGGGCATCGGTTAGAGTAAACATCGCGCTCCTTTAGCTAGCGAACCGGATCCATCCGTTAGGGACAACAGGGGTGGGGATGGCAGCTATCCTAATCCCGGACGCCGGTGAGCTTAGCGAGCTTGAGCGTGTTGAACAGCGCCAGTGAGGCGTACCACTTGACACGCACGCGGGTGGCGTCTTTGGCCTCCAGGCTGCCGACCTGCTCCACCTGGAGTCCGCCGGGACTGGTGAGGCCCGCCAGAGCGCCCTCGCCAACCTGGAGCGCATAGACGGTGGAGCAGTCCTGGCTGGTGCCCACGGTCTCTTCGTCCGACACCCACTCGGTGACGCCCACGGGGATGCCGTCGTAGTACTGCGCCATCTGGCCGAACTGGTTGCGGTCCGTCTCCAGCAGACCGCTGCCAACGCCGCGGCTAAGGCTGGTGAGTTTACGGCGGCTACGCTTGGAGAACAGGAGCAGGTCGGGCTTGCCGCCCTTGACTTTGTCGATCAGCTCGTCAAGCTTCTCCAGAGTGAGGGCTCCGCCGTTGCTCCCCATGGACACCGTCTGGGCAGCAACGCACAGCTTGCCGATGCCATCAAAGGCTTTGCTGTTGGTTGTGGTGTTGCCGTTGATGAAGGCGTCGTCAAACTTCTGCTGCACGGCCTTGGCCTTGAGCTGCACCACGGCGGCCTCCAAGTCCTGGAGGTTGCTGCGGGTAGCCCGCAGGAAGTTGTCCACGTCGGCGTCGCCGCCCAGGATCTTGAGGGCGGCGGTCGCTTGGCTGAAGGTGGGCGTGCTCTCGGTCCAGGTGTCGCCCACCTCAAAGAACGCGGCGGTAGCGGCGGCGTTCTCCCGGTTGTAGGTGAGGCTGTTGCCGACGATCTCGATGAAGGGCAGCGCCTGTAGTACCACGGAGTCGTACACCACTGTCTCAATGACGCCGGTGACCAGGATGTCGTTGGAGAGCTTGGAAGCCTCGGTTAACGTTAATGCCATGTGATTACTCCTTTGCTATTCACTGATCCGCTTGCTCTGGAGTGCCCGCTACCCCCGGCGCAACGCGAGCGCAATCTTCTCCCGCGGGCTCAGGGCGGACAGGTCGGTCCCGACCCGTACCGGCGCGCCCGCGGGCACCCGTTCTGCGGCGGCCCGCTCCGAGAGGCGCCGCTGAACGGCGTCCACGGTCTCCCGGGCCGCGGCCAGGGAGCGGTCGATCTCCGCGACGGTGGCGCCGGTCACCAGCTCCGGCGGCACTTCCGGGGCAGCGGCGAGTAGGGCGGTGCGGTAGTGCTCCGCCGCCAGCGCCACCTGCCCGGTCAGCTCCGTACGTTCGCGGTGGGCGGCATCCAGCTCGTCCTGAGCCGCTCGAAGCGCTTCCTCCAGCGCGGCCACGCGCGCCTCTGGCTCCTGAGCGCTGGGGTACGCGGCGCGCGCTGAGCCGCGTTCACTCTGAGCGGAGCCGGCGTCAGCAGTCGACTGCAGGGAAGGGTCGCCGCCGCTGTGGGGGTCCAGCGGGTCGGAGAGTGCGACATCCTGGTCCATTCCGTCCTCCTTGGGTTGTGATCGACGTGAGAATAGAATGCGCGTTCTATTTAGGGCAACCGCCGGTGGCAGAGCTCAACGCTCTGCAAAAGCCGCAAAACCGCGCACGGCTCAGAAACTGCCCGGCAAGGCGCGCGCTAACAAAATCTTGAAAATCTGTGTAATCTAGGGATGACCCCGGCTGGGGAGGGAAGCAGAGCACAGAGGAGGCGACAATGGCTGACCTATTAGCAGGCAAAGTAGCAATTGTGACCGGCGCGGGACGCGGGATCGGTCGGGGGGAGGCTATAGCGTTGGCGGCGGAGGGCGCGAAGGTAGTGGTGAACGACTACGGGGTCAGCTCCCGAGGCGAGGATCCCTCGGGAGAACCGGCGGCGCAGGTAGTGGCCGAGATCAAGGCCGCGGGCGGCGAAGCTGTAGCCAGCTACGAGTCGGTGGCAGACTGGCAGGCCGCCGGGCGCATTGTGGAGATGGCGGTGGACACGTTCGGCCGACTGGACATTCTAGTGAACAACGCCGGCGTCTTCCGGCAGGGCTTCATGGAAGAGCTGACGGAGGAGGACTTTGAGGCGGTGATAGGAGTGCACCTCAAGGGGAGCTTCGCGACCTGCCGGCACGCGATCCCGCACATGAAGCGCCAGCAATACGGGCGCATCATCAACACTTCATCGAACAACTGGACCATGCCAAAGGGGCGGGCTGCCTACGCCGCAGCGAAGGGCGGCATCGTGAGCCTGACGTACGACCTGGCCTGGGAACTGCAGAACGACAACATCACGGTGAACTCGGTAGCGCCGTTTGCCGCCACGCGCGAGGCCACGAGCGACACGGGCCGCGACGACAGGCTGCGCGCAGCCGGGCTGCTGAGCGACCGGCGGTCGGCGCAGACGGAAGCCCGCACCGATCCGGCGATGGTAGCGCCGATGGTAGTGTACTTGGCGTCCGACCTTGCGGCGCACGTCACCGGCTTGGTGTTCCGCGCGGGCGGCGGCAAGATCGGGGTGTTCTGCCACCCGCTGGAGGTGCGCACAATCTTCCGGAACGAGCAGAAAGACGGGGCTTGGACTATCGACGAGCTGCGAGACCTGCTGCCCCGCACCGTTCTGGCCGGGGAGACCAAAGCGCCCCACATCTAGCTGTGGGGGCGGGATGCGGTTGGCATCAAGCCTACTTCATCAGCTTCCAGCCAAGCGCGAGCCCCGCCAGCCCCACCAGCCGGATGGTGGTGTCGGACTGGGAGGTAATCACGCTCACCGTACCTTTGGCGGATTCGCCGCAGCATTGCTCGGTCACCATATCCGTGATCTCGGCCCAGCCGCGGGGGTACACTAGCGCGAACAGACCTTCGGCACTCAGGGCCGCTCCAAATAGCACACTAATCAACCGCATGACAGCTTCGCTCCTTCCGGATTAGATCGCTTGTTTGCATTAGAGGTTCCGGCGCACTAGCGTCGTTACGAAAAGCTCATACGCCGCGTCCCGGCTCCAAGGCGGCATGGCCAAGGGTACCATGTTCGGGTTCATCATGCCCGGCCTGGCTGATCTGGCGCGGCCCCGTTGGCATATAGCTCATGGCGTAGAGGCCGGCGTACATACCGCCCCGTTCGATCAGCTCCTGATGAGTGCCTTCCTCTACGATCTGTCCCTGGTCCAGCACGACGATCCTGGAGGCATCCCGCACGGTGGAGAGGCGGTGCGCAATGACAAAGGAGGTCCTGCCTTGAAGCAACTGCTTGAGCGCCTGCTGGATAACGACCTCGGTGCGGGTGTCGACGTTAGCGGTAGCCTCGTCGAGGACGAGGATGCGGGGATCGGCGAGCACGGCCCGGGCGAAGCTCACCAGTTGGCGCTGGCCGAGGCTGAGGTTGCCGCCACGTTCATGCAGCATGCTGTCATAGCCGTGCTCCAAGCGCAGGATGAAATCGTGCGCGCCCATGGCGCGGGCCGCGGCTTCCACGTCAGCGTCGGTTGCGTCGGGGCGGCCGTAGCGAATATTCTCTCGCACGGTGTCGGAGAACAGGAACGGGTCCTGGAGTACCATCCCAATCTGTCGCCTTAGACTTACCTGGGTGACATCCCGAACATCGATGCCGTCGATACGCACGCTACCGGCGGTTACATCATAAAAGCGGGCCAGCAGACTGAGGACCGTGCTCTTGCCCGCGCCGGTGGCGCCCACCAGCGCAATGGTCTCGCCCGGCTGCGCCCGCAGATTGATACCCCGGAGCACGGGGACATCCGGCAGATAGCGGAAGTCCACCGCCTCGAAAGCGACTTCACCTTTGACGGGCGGCAGCTCCCTAGCGTGCGGAGGATCCTGCACCACCGGCACGGTGTCCAGCACTTCGAAGATGCGGACACCGCCGACCATGGCGCGCTGGAACTGGGTGTACTGCATGGTGAGCTCGCGGATAGGATCAAAAAACCGCTGGACGTAGAGCGTGAAGGCCACCAGCTCTCCCACCGCGAGTTCGGTGCCAAGGACTTGGTTCCCACCCACCACAATCACCAGGGCAGTGGCCACCGCCACCAGCACTTCAACCAGCGGCTGTACGGCCGCGGAGAGCCGCCCGGCCTCGACATTGGCCTGAAAGTGCTGGTTGTTAACGTCGTCAAACTCGCTGAGGTTCTGGTTCTCACGGTTCAGGCTCTGGATCACGCGCACGCCGCTGATGTTCTCCTGTAGGCCGGCATTCACCACCGCGATGGCGTAGCGAACCCGCATGTAGGCAACGCGAGCCAGGCGCTGCCATCGTGCCATGAGGAACACGAGCACGGGCACCACCGTGAGCGCCACCACCGCGAGCTTGAAGTTCATGGAGAACATGATGCAGACCACCAGGACAATGGTGAGGACGTCCTGGAGCACGTTGAAGAAGCCTGCCGTGAGGAGTTCTTGGAGGGCCAGCACGTCATTCTGGGCCCGGGACATCAACCTGCCGACCTCGTTCGAGTTGAAGAAGCTGAGGGAAAGCTTCTGGAGGTGGCCAAAGATGTCCCTCCGCAGAGAATGCAGGACACTCTGGCCCACCCAGGCTAGCGCCAGGCTCTGCCCGTACTGAGCGGCAAATGCCAGCAGCCCGTTGCCCAGGAATATCGCGGTGATGACGGTGAGGCCGGCCAGATCGCCCGCTTCTATGAAGTCATCGATGGCGATACCGATGAGGCGCGGCGCAATCGAGGTGGTTCCGGCGTATACCAGCGTGCTGAGCAGCGCCAGCACCACCAAGCGACGATGCACGTTGGCGTAGCCGGCCAGCCGCATGACTACGGTATGGTCATATGCGGACCCTAAGGCCTCGCCCTCCTGGTCCAGACCGCCTATGTGGACATGTCCCATGCCGCCAAACACGCGTCCGCCAACTCCAGTACAAGTGTTTCAGGTTCATTATACGGGCAAACCGGCGTCCGCCGAGCCTGCCCGCGGCTCATGGTCCGACCGGCTCATCCTGAGCGGCCTTCAGGCGCTATTGCTCAAGCGACATCGCTCAGAATGAGTGGAGCGCCGGTTATTGGCGCCGACGCGGGCCGGAGCCGCCGCTAAGAGAGTTCCGCCACCACCTCAATCTCGAGCAGGTAGTCGGGCAAGGCGAGACCCGCCACTACCACCAGCGTGCTCACAGGAAGCGGTCCCGTCAGGTACTTGCTGCGCACCGGCGCCAGCGCGTCGCGAAACCGCACGTCGGTAAGGTAGACGTTCATCTTCACGAGGTCATCGAACCCCGCGCCGGCGGCGGTGAGCGCCTTCCCGATGTTCTCGAATACCTGGGTGGTTTGGGCGGTAATGTCACCTCGTCCCACCACGTGGCCCTGCTCATCTTGGCTCACCTGCCCGGCCACATAGACAGTGTTCCCCGCCTTGACCACAGGGGAGTACGCGGTCGGTGTGGGCAGCCCTTGAGGTTGTATGCGTTCCACCATGATTGTCCTCCTTCTACTTGAACCTATTAGAACGTAACTTGAACGTGAACGGCGAGACGCAGCGCCCGCCGAGTGGGAACTATTCAGATAAGCGCTGCAGCCTCGGGTGCGCCGGGGCTTACCGGCTTACCGCGTTACCGGCTTACATGGTAGCCAGCCGGGCGAACCCGGCGGCCTGCTCCTCTTCTCCCCGCAGCTGGAGATCGTATATCTCACGGTAGAGACCGCCCTGCTCCAGCAGCTCAAGATGCGTGCCGCGCTCGGCGATCTCGCCGTCATCCAGCACCACAATGGTGTCGGCATGGAGCACGGTGCGCAGGCGCTGGGCGATAACAAAGGTGGTGCGACCAACCATGAGGGTAGCCAGCGCCTGTTGTATCAGGTACTCGGTCTCCATATCCACAGAGGAGGTCGAGTCGTCCAGAATCAGGACTTTGGGGTCGGTCAGCAGCGTTCTGGCGATGGCCAGGCGCTGCTTCTGGCCGCCGGAGAGGGTGATACCGCGTTCGCCAACCCAGGTTTCGTACCCCTGCGGCAGTCCGACGATGTACTCATGGAGCCGGGCAGTCTTGGCGGCCTCTTCGATGTCCTGCTGGGATGCGCCCACAGCACCATAGGCAATGTTGTTACGGATGGTGTCGGAGAAGATGAAGACGTCCTGATGGACAATGCCCACGTTGCGGCGCAACGAGGCCAGGGCGACGTCCCTGACGTCGATGCCGTCGATGGTGATACGGCCACCGGTGACGTCATAGAAGCGCGGGATGAGATTGACCACGGTGCTCTTGCCGCTGCCGGTGGCCCCCAGCAAGGCGATGACCTGCCCCGGCTGGGCAGCGATATCGACGTGCCGCAAGACCGGCGAGAAGGCGGTGAGGCTATCGGCCACGGGACGGTCATAGGCAAAGGAGACGTCTTCAAAGCACACTAGCCCCTGAACATCGGTTAGCTCCACTGCGTCGGGCCGCTCCTGCACTGCCGACTGAGTGTCGAGTATCTCGAATATCCGCTCGCCGGAGGAGATGGCCCGCGCGAACACGTTTGCCATCCACCCCAGAGCGCGAACGGGCATAGTCAGCATGGTTAAGTACGCGGTAAAGGCTACGAGGCCGCCGAGCGTAAGCTGGCCGGCAATGACCTCGCTGCCGCCATACCACAACACCACTGCAATAATGACCACTTGGATAAAGGAAAGCAGCGATGAATTGAAGCTCTGGATCCGGTTTGCGTTAAAGTTAAGCAGCCGGACTTCCTGTGCCTTTGCGCCGTACTTCCGCTCCTCAA
Source organism: Dehalococcoidia bacterium (assembly GCA_965261835.1). Lineage (GTDB taxonomy): Bacteria > Chloroflexota > Dehalococcoidia > SHYD01 > SHYD01. Next base: position 2,480,189 of record OZ253478.1, read on the forward strand.
AATCCTCCCGCCCGAAGGCCTTAACCACTCGAACCCCAGAAAAGTTCTCTTGGAGGATGGTGCCGAGGGCGGCAATAGTCTCCTGAATCGCCCGCCATTGGGGACGGAGCTGGATGCTGGTACTGAGGGCGCGGTAGCCCACGATGGGGAGAATAGCGAACACCAGGGCGGTGAGCCGCCAGTTGAGCGATAGCAGGAGATAGCAAGAGGCCAAGATCATGACGACGATGAAGACAAAGCGCAGAGCTCCCATGAAGATGAACATGCGCATCGCTTCCACGTCGGCGGTGGCGCGGGACATGAGCTGGCCGGTCTGCTGGCGGTCATGATAGGCATAGCTGATCCGCTGGAGGTGGTCATAGATGGCGTTACGGATATCGTAGGCCACCGCCTGAGAGAGGTACTCCCCCAGGTAGGTTTGGGCAAACCCGCACGCACCGCGGAGCAGCGCTGCGAGTATGACCAGCACCCCCGAGACGATGAGGATGGATGGATCGTTCTGCGCCAGCCCCACATCGATTGCAGTCTTGATAATCCAGGGAGTGGCAACGGAAAACCCGGCCGCGCCAAACACCGCCAGGTAGGCGAAGATGACACGCCGCCAGTATTTTCTGAGGAACCCAAGTTCTCGGATTAGTACAGCCACTGTGACTCAGCCCCTAGGACCATTATATGATGAATGCGGACTTGGCACCTGCTCGTGGGCAGAAATGCATTGCACCTTGACGATAACATGATAAACAATGTCCACCTCGATGCGCTCGACCCGAATCTGTGGCCAGATACTCCTGCGGCGGCCCGCGCGGTGCAAACACGGCTGGCCGAGCGAGTACTACGGGAGGACGCCCTGCCCGCGGTGAACTACGTTGGCGGCGTGGACGTACATTACCCCAGGAAAGGCAGCGCCTACGCCGCGGCAGTGCTGCTGGAGTATCCCTCATTGGCGCTGGTGGACGTAGCTATAATAGAAGATGAGGCCGGATTTCCCTATATCCCCGGGCTCCTCTCATTCCGCGAGGGTCAGCCTGCCATCAAGGCGGTGAGTAAGCTCCAGCCCCGACCCGACCTGCTGATAGCAGACGGCCAGGGCATCGCCCATCCCAGGCGTATTGGGCTGGCGTCGCACTTGGGGGTGTTGCTGGACCTGCCAACCATAGGGTGCGCGAAGTCCCGATATTGGGGAACGGCCGCGGACCCTGCGCAGGTGGCAGGAGCATGGACGCCTTTGCAAGATGGGAGCGAGACGATAGGCGCGGTGCTGCGCAGCAAGCCCGGAGTAAACCCGCTGTACGTGTCTATTGGGCATCGGGTCAGCCTAAGCACGGCGATCGAGTGGGTCTTGGCGTGCCGCAAAGGGTACCGGCTCCCTGAACCCAACCGGATTGCGCACCTGGCAGCGGGACGTCACGGAACGTTTGCCAATGCAGGCCAAGCCCAGAGCGCGTAACCCGAGACCGTTGTAGCATGTAATAAGTGGATAACAGGAGGCGATTGTTCAGTGCAGGAAATTAAGGACCGGTTAGAAGCGCTCCAGGCCCGCATTTCATCAATAATGGTGCGTCTTTGACACGGTGAACAAGAAGCGGGAGCTCGCGGCGCTAGAACAGGAAAGCATGGGGGAAGGTTTCTGGGACGAGCCGCAGCTAGCGCAGTCGAAAATGCGGCGGTTGTCGGGACTGCGAGAAGAGGTGAACTTCTGGGAGCAACAGGCTCGCCAGGTGAACGACGCCATCGGGTTGCTGGAGATGGCGGTTAACGAAGGCGAATCGGAGGCGTTCCAAGAAGAGCTGAGCAACGAGACCACGCAGCTTGAGCAATTGCTGGAGCAGCAGGAGTTCCGCCTGGCATTGAGCAACCCCTACGCCCGGCGTAATGCGATCCTGGCGGTGCACGCGGGCGCGGGCGGGACGGAGGCTCAGGACTGGGCGCAAATGCTGATCCGGATGTACCTGCGCTGGGCCGAGGAGCATGGGCATAAGGCCGAGATAGTAGACCTGTCGCCGGGCGAAGAAGCGGGGATCAAGAGCGCTACCGTGGAGGTTGAAGGGGAATACGCGTACGGATACCTCAAGGGGGAGCGCGGGGTGCACCGGCTGGTGCGGATCTCGCCTTTCGACGCTGACCACGGGCGTCACACGTCGTTTGCCCTAGTGGAAGTGTTGCCTGAGGCAGAAGACCTGGGCGAAATCAGCATCGACCCTAACGACATCAAGATGGACGTGTTCAGGGCAAGCGGCGCCGGCGGACAGAACGTGCAAAAGAACTCCACTGCGGTGCGGATCACCCATGTTCCCACCGGTATCGTGATCAGTTGTCAGAATGAACGGTCCCAGACGCAAAACAAGGAGGTTGCCATGCGCATCCTCCAGGCCCGCTTGATTCAAGGAGAGCTGGAACGGCAGCAGGAGGCCCAGGCTAAAATCAAGGGCGAGCACGTGAGCGCGGGCTGGGGCAACCAAATCCGGAGCTATGTGCTCCAACCATACAAGATGGTGAAGGACCTCCGCACTGGGTTCGAGACGAGCGATGCGACGAAGGTGCTGGAAGGTGGGCTCGACCCGTTAATAGATGCCTACCTGCGCACTCAAGTTGGAGAGGAGTAATCATGGTTAAGCTGCATGGACTTCCCGTTTTCGCCCCACCTATCACCTTGTCGGCGAGGCACTCGCTGCGGGTCACCGTAGTACTTGCCGGGCTGCTCCTCCTCCTGCTGGGGGGGCCGGCCTCGGCGTTGGCGGAAGGCCCCATCACCGCAACGGTGGTCCGGGTGGAGAACAATTTCCCCGATGAGCTGATATTCCACGTGGAAGCATCCTCTACCGCGGGCGATATCAAGCAGGCGCGGCTCCATTCCGTGGTGGGTTCCGGGCCGGCACAGCGGGTGGGGAACGTGGAGTTCACGCCTGCCCCCGACATCGCCGCTGAGTTCACCTACAAGACCAACAACACCTATTTCGTGGCAGCGGGAGCGGATATCACCTACTGGTTGGACGTGACAGATACCGCGGGCAACCAGTTACTCACCCCTAAACAGCGGTTTTGGTACGAGGATACGCGGTTTGAGTGGTCGTCACTCAAGGATGGCGGCGTCACCGTCTACTACTATGGCGGTGCGGATGGCAAGGCCCAGGCAGTGCTGCAAGCGGCCAAGGACACTCAGACGAAGATTGGCACGCTGTTGGGTTTGGAGGCGCAACCATTCCGGGTGATGCTGTACAACAACTCCCGGGACATCATTGGCGCGCAACGGCCCGAGCTCAGTGAAACCAGGAGCCGGGAGCTCATACGCGTTGGAGTGGCCTACTCCGGTGAAGACCTGGTGCAGGTCCTGGGGGTGGGCGGCTCCTTTGGCATGAGCGATACCGCCCGCCACGAGATAGCGCATCTCTTTGTGCACTGGGCGGGGGGAAATAATGTCCCGGCCTGGATCAACGAAGGGTTGGCGGTCTGGTCGCAGGACGACCCCGGCCGAGAATATCGGAGCTCCTTGCAACGGGCGCTGCAGGCCAACGAGCTGTTGCTGATCCGCGGCATGGACAATTTTCCTGGCAGATCGGACCAGAACATCCTTGCCTACGGGCAGTCGTGGCACGTGGTCAACTGGATGATGGAGACCTATGGGCCGGAGAAGATGGGCAGACTAATGGGGGCGATCAAAGCGGGTGATGGCGCACGCCGGGGCATCCAGGACATCTACGGTTTGGACATCGACCAACTTGATGCCAAATGGCGAACGGCTATCGGGGCGCCGCCGCGGAGCTATGAGAGCGTAGTGCCGACGCCGATAGCATTACCAACGATCCCTTCAATCGACGCTGCACCGCCGCAACAGCAGCCGTCACCCGGGGATTCGGGCGACCGCGCCCCGACGGCGACGGCCACCGGGGGCGCACCGGCCTACCTCATTATCGGGGCGGGCGTTGCTGTGGCACTGCTAGTGGTGGTGGGAGGCGCCGCCGGGATCGCCGTGGCCCGCCGGGAAGACTAACGGCGGGGGCACCGGCGCAGCGGTCAGCCGGGAGGTGTGGCGCGCCCGCGGCGGGGGGACGGTAGCGCGCCGTGCGCGATACGCCCTCGGCAGACGCGGGGTGATCAAAAGAAACGCGGCGGGTTTGTGGACCCGCCGCGTTTGTAGCCTCTAAGGATGCGCTATTGCCCCAAGGCCTCCTGCACCTGATCCATGAACATCTTCTCCGGCAGCGCGCCGTCAAACCCCACCTTGTCATTGATGACGATACGCGGCACGGCATGGACATTGTAACGCTGGGCCATGTCCGGAAACTCGGACACCTCCACCACGTCGGCACGAACACGCTCCGGGTTGACCATTGCCATCTGGTGGGCCATCCTGGCCGCACGAGGACAATGGGGTCAGGTGGGGGTGACGAACACCTGAAGGTGTACGTCTTCCTCTAAGCCGGAGAGAATCTCCTTGGTTTCATCAGAGAGCTCGATGGTGTTGGTGGAGAGGTCGAGAATGTCCTGGATAAGTGTGGAGAACTCATGACCGGCAACAACGCCTAGAAATCGGGCGGGCGCCATGGTGTCGTTACCCACGATAACGGATGGGATGCGCTCAATATCGTGCTGCTTGAGCTGCTCAGCGTCGGCGCGGTAATCGTACGTTTCCAAGTGGATCTTGTCGGAAAGCGCGGCGAGCTCTTCGGTGATTGCGTTCGCCTGGCCGCATAGCTCGGTCTGTTGCTCAAACCCGGGGACGGTAAGGCTGGTCACTCGCTGTGTGAACAGCCGAATGGTGACATCGCCCACCATCTGGTTCTGGAAGGTCTCCTGGAGAAAGGTCGTATCTTGCTCGGATAAAAACGCCATAACGGCTCCTATCTGTCGGATAGCGCATAGAGAACTGGGCGACCGCTAACTGGGGTCAGTATAGCATGACATTTACGGGCGGTCTTGCTGCTCCAACTTGCGCCAGGCGTGAATCAGGCGGTGCACTGCAGTCACGTTAGCCAACACTGCCACAATGGCCAGCGCCGGGGTCAGCCAGCCGGTCACCATGCCCACGCCCAACACCACCACCCGCTCCGGGCGGGTCATGAGTCCCACGTCGCAACTGGTGTCCAACCCCTCGGCCCGGGCCTTAACATAGCTGACCATGAGTGAACCCAGGAGTGCGGCAAAGGCCAGGAGGCCATCTACGGTAGCGCCAGCGCTGGCGGAGTAAAAGAAGAGCCCGGCCAGGATAAAGCCCTCGCTATAGCGGTCTAGGGTGGAGTCCAACAAGGCGCCGGCCCGGGTGGCGCGATTAGTAGCCCTGGCAACCGCCCCGTCGAAGAGGTCGAGCCCGCCGGCGATAAGACTGAGCCAACCGGCCACGGCCACGGCGCCGGCGCCCGCCAGCAGCCCAGACCCGGCGCTCAAGAGGCACCCGGCCCAGGTAATGGTGTTGGGGGTGACTCCCAGACGCACCAGCAGCTGCACCAACGGGTCCAAACGGCGCCGGGGGAACACCCCTCGAAGGTCGAATTGCATAACTAACCTGACTGTTGAGTGCCGGCCGGGCGGCGTCGGAAGCGCAAGAATCGCCGCCAACCGCGGCGTGGCACAGGGACAACGTCCGATTCGGGGTCCAGCGGCCTGCCCTTGGCTTCCAACAAGCGTTCATAGTAGGAGAGCAAGCGTTGGGACACCCGATGCCAACTGTAACGCTGCGCAGTCTCGAGGCCGGTTGCGCCCATGTGTGCCCGCAGCTCACTGTCGGCCAGAGTGCGGGCTAGGGTCACGGCGAGCTTCTCAGCGTTCTTTGGAGGGACAAGGAAGCCTTCCTCGCCGTTGGTAATCACACTGGCAAAGCCATCGATGTTGGAGGCCACGACCGGCGTACCGCAGGCCATCGCCTCGAGCAACACAATGCCCTGACTCTCCTGGCCGGTTGCAGGAGTACAGAAGACGTGGGCAGAGCGATAGTAGCGCGGCAAATCTTGGTAGGTGGCAAACCCCACGAACACAACATCATCGAGGCCGGCTTTAGCAATCGAGCGCTCATATCCGGCACGGAGACCGCCATCCGGCCCCACAATAATAAGGCGTGTGTTTGGCATCTCACTCTTGAGATGGGCATAAGCCCTCACCAAATAGCGCAGACCCTTGCGCTTTTCAAAGCGTCCGACAAAGAGAATGTTCAACTTGCCGTCGCTGAACTCCGGGAGCGGCTGAACCTCGGGGTTAAAGTGCTCCAGATCAATGCCGTTGGGGATGATGTTGTAATAGCCAGGGAAGTAGCGGCTTACGAACTCCATAGCAGGGCGCGAGACCGCTACCTTCCCGTCCAACCGGCGAAACCAGCGCTTGAGTAAGCGCCTTCCAGAGAAGTAGGCCAGGCTGCGGTCACGGTGGGCATGGAACGTGGCGACATTTGCGGCATCGGAGAAACGCAGAACGGTGATGGGGAGCGTGGGCATCAACGGTTCATGGAGGTGCACAACATCAAATCGCTCCTGGGCGAGAACTTCCTTCACTTTGGTTGACAACCGTAATGATATGGTAATGCGGGCTATCGATCCGCTGGCGGGGATGGACACCGGCTTCCCGCACACGATGAGGTCCGCGGCGTTCAAACGCTCTGCGGGCACGGATGAGGGCGCAATGATACGCACCTGGTGTCCAAGCTCGGTGAAGTAGCGGTGCAGTTGCGTGATATGCGAGGTTACGCCGCCAGGGTAGGCGTAGTCATAAGGGGAAACGAGGGCGATCTTCACGAGGTCGCTCCAAAATACTTGCGGAGCGGCCGGCTGAGCGCTCGTAGTGGATGAACAACGAGGCTACGAATCTGCTGCTGCACCACGACCCCATAGCCTATCTCGCTCAATGGCACTGAACGAGACACGGCCTCGGTGCGGCCGGCGACAATGGCCCCCCGAACATCCTGGGCAGTGCGGCCCGGGAAGCGGGTGTAGCCGCTACCGACACAGGGGAGAAAATGGGCGTCGCTGGCGCCGATGACGGCGAAGCCGAGCTCCTCCCGGTTCATACGCAAGGCCTTCTTGCGGGTGATCGCGCCGGCCAGTGATGCGTTGGCCGTTTCAATGCCGTCGAAATATACATCGCTCTCCTCTGAGCGGGCCACGCGGAGCAAGGTAGCCGCGCCGATGCTGAAGGTGAGCCAGCTCATGGGATGGGGGGCTATGGCGAGGCCACCCTGACGGTGGATAGCCTTGAGGGTGCGCTCCACGGATTGGAGGCGAGGGATCGGTTCCTCAATAAACAACGCAATAAGATGGCCGCCGAGGGTAGTGATTTCCGATCCAACTATGACCTGGAAGCGAAAGTCTTCGCGCGCTGCCAGCTCCCGAGCGCGAAGGCCCGCGGTGATGTCATCGTGGTCAGTGACCGCCAGGACATCGAGATCGGTGTGGCGCTGGGCACGGTCAAGTAGCGCCGGCACATCCATCATGCCGTCGGTGTGGTTGGTGTGAGTATGGAGATCAGCTTTGCCGGTGAGGGCGTCTGGGTGGGTCACGGTGCACTCTTGGGGGAATTGGGGGAGCAGATGGCATTGGCCTCTCGCTCCCAAACTGATTCGAAGACGAACCACTGGTCGGGATGGCTGACGATATGGGTTTCCACAATCCGCATCACACGGGCCATGTTGTACGCAACCGTTTGCTCGAAGGTATCCCGTTGCTCAAGCACCAACTCCGGCTCCATGGTGACCTGGTAGCGTCCGTTGGGCAACCTGAGGCTGAAGGCCGGCACAAGGGCCGCGCCGGTGCGCAGGGCCAACTCAACCGCGCCTGGGCTAAGCCGGGCGTCTTCACCGAAAAAGCGCACCGGGATACCGCGGTGTTGCACATCACGATCCGTCATGATGCCGACCACTCCACCTCTCCGTAACGATTGGAGCATATTACGGGCCGTCCTTGGCCCCAGCGGTTCCATGAGGATACCATGACTGGAGCGCAAGGCTATTACAAAGTCTAGCAGGACGGGCGGAGAAATGCGCTCCACAGGCACAATGACAGTGACGCCAAAGGTACGCGTCGTTTGAATAACCATGTCTGCGTTGCCGAAATGGCAACTGGCTATCACCACTCCCTTGCCGCGCTGATGCGCCTGGTAGAAGGCTTCCAGATTGATGACTTCAGTCTTGGTCGCGAGCTCTTGCGGCAGCACTTTGGGAATACGGAAGGTGTCCACATAATTTCGGGCGGCGGTACGGAAGACTCCACGTACGGCTTGTTCAACCTGCTGGGGGAGGGCTTCAGCGCCCAACACATGGCGCATATTCTCGTGCACCGCCCGCCGCGGCCCGCGCGCCACTCGAGATGCAATGGCGGCGGCGGCATCGGCCAGGAAGTACGCCACGCCTAAGGGGATAAGTGGTACAACAACCGCCGCGACGCGGAAGAGGTAGTAGACAAGCACGGGATGCGGTCAGGGAGCAGAAGTGGACGTGCTAAGGGGGTTGGGCCACATCCGGCGGAACATGTACCACTGATCAGGGTAGAGACGGACCCACTCGGCCAAGCGGTCCATAATGAGCTGGGTGAGCGCCTGGACGTCGGCCGCCTTGTTGCCGGTGGGCTGAAAAGCGATGCACTGGTTTACCAGACCGGTAAAGTGGTCACCATTCACTCGGATCATGCCGGAGGGCACCACCATTGCGCCGGTACGCAATGCGAGGGTGGCCGCGCCCGCGGGGACGACAGTGGGATAGCCGAAAAACGTCACATTGACGCCGCTATCAGCGGGGAGCGGGCGGTCCATCAAAATAGCCAGGCATTCCTTATTCCGCAATGACTGCAAGACCCGTCTTGCCGCTTGCTCCCGCGGGATGGTCTTCAAGCCCAGGCCGTGACGCACCTGTTCCACAAACCGGTTAAGGCGCTGGTTACTGAAGGTGTCCGCAACCACGTTGGGGTTGTAACCCTTGGCGGCAAGCAACGCGGCGCCAAAGTCCCAGTTGCCCATGTGCAGTCCCACCAACAGTGCACCCTTGCCACCCGCTAACGCCTGGTCGAAGGGCTCCCACTGGTTGAAGTCAACCCGTTCCAGCACATCGGCCTGAGTCATAGCGTAGCTTCTCAGAAAGTCCACCAGGTACCGGAGGTAGTTGCGGAGGGCCTTACGGGCAAGCATGACCGCCGTTGCGGTGTCACCTCCTCCCAGGACATGGGACATGTTGTCGATCATGTTGGCCCGGCCGGTGCGCCAGACCAGAAAGGTGACGTCGGCCACCCGGTCCGCGATGAAGTAGCAGACGGGTAGCGGAAGGCGCTGCAGCAGGAGGCTACAGCCTTGGACTAGGCCATAAAGGATCACTGTTGTTTAATGAATTCCTCTACTTTTTGATGTGCTTCAGCATCAGTGTACTGTACGGGCGGGCTCTTCATGAAGTAGGAGGAGGGCTCTAGCAGGGGGCCGGACAGTCCGCGATCCAACGCGAGCTTGGCACACCGCACGGCATCAATGACCACGCCGGCCGAGTTGGGGCTATCCCATACCTCCAGCTTCAGCTCCACGTTCAGCGGCACGTCACCGAAGGTAGTGCCCTCCATGCGGATGTAGCACCACTTGCGGTCATCGAGCCAGGGGACGTAATCGCTGGGGCCGACGTGCACATCATTGGCGGGCAGCTCGAAGTCTAGCTGTGAGGTTACGGCGCTGGTCTTCGATATCTTCTTGGACTCCAAGCGCTCCCGCTCCAGCATATTCAAGAAGTCGGTATTGCCGCCGAAATTGAGCTGATAGGTGCGATCCAGACGGACCCCCCGATCACCGAAGAGGCGAGTGAGGACGCGATGGACAATGGTTGCACCCACCTGACTCTTGATGTCGTCGCCGATAATGGGCAGCCCCCGGTCCTTGAACCGCTTGGGCCAGGTGCCGTAAGGGTCCTTGGCAATGAAGACGGGAATGCAGTTCACGAACGCACAGCCGGCCTGGAGCACCTGCTCCACGTACCATTTTGTGGCTTCTTCGCTGCCGACGGGCAGGTAATTGATGACGACGTCGGTCTTGGTTTCACGCAGGATCTCGGTGACGTCGGCAGAGCCGCCGGGCGCCTTGTCCAGCACGTCCTGCAAGTACTTACCGATGCCGTCATGGGTCATCCCGCGCTCCACCCGAACCCCCAAGTGTGGCACGTCGGTGAACTTGTAGGTATTGTTGGGCGCGGCGAAGATGGCTTCCGAGAGGTCTTTGCCCACCTTGTCCCGGTTGATATCAAACGCGGCCACAATATTAATGTCCCGCACGTGGTAACCGCCAAGGTCCACGTGCATGATGCCGGGAATGCTGTCTCCCTCCTTGGCATCTCTGTAGTAGTGCACGCCCTGTACCAGCGAAGACGCGCAGTTGCCCACCCCTATGATGGCGACGTTAACTTTACCCAAGTTATTGTGCTCCTTTCCGCCGGTGCTTACGGCGGTGCTGATGGATTGAGGAGTTGCGCTATAGCGCACGCGCGACGGCGCATTTGCGGCGTGAGGCGAGCCGGCTTCGGCGGGCTGGGGCAGTGCAACTAAATCAACGGGCTGTAAGGGCACGCCCTGCTCTCGGGCAATCCGAAGCAGGGTTGCATGCCATTTGGCGGGGATAACGCCGGTCTTGCACCAATACTGCACCGTCCCCTGCCGTTTACCCAGCAGCCGCGCCAGGGCGCTCTGTCCGCCAAATTCCTGAACAATTCGTTCTGCTACGTTCATTCCCAACCTCAACGCCTTCTAGTATACCAGATTTTTTAGTTGCTACAATAGCCCTTGAGCAATATCGGTGCAATAGCATTGTTCTAACAAAGTTTTTAGTTGATTCTCGGCAAAACTAGTGGATTATGCCGATTCAGGCCCGATTCGCCTTACTCTAGCGCTAGTATACTAAATTATCTGGTCATTGCGGCAGCGATGGAGGCGTAGAATAATTGGTCTAGTCCGGTTGTCGGACAGAGTACGCAGGGTCGGAGGACCGATGGCTGAACAGCAGGACCGGTTGGAGCAACTGAAAGAGGCACAGCGGACAGTGGAGGCGTTGCAGGGGTCGGGGGTGGACATGACCTCTCAAGAAGCGCGACGCGCGGTCAATCGGCTGATCACGCTGATCCGCGGCGCTACGCCACAGCAACTCCAGTCCTTCGATGCATGGAAGCGGGAGCGGCAGCAGGCAGGGCAGCCGTGAGGGGGGCTGCGTGATGCAAAATGGCCTCAGGCGTGAGCATGAGTGGCATAGTCACGGGTTCGTTGCTCGCGCACGGACGCTATGATACGTTGAAGGAACGAGGGACTAGCTAGGGCACGAAGGAACAGGCAGATGGTTTACGATTTCCACACCCACACGGTGCTGAGCGACGGCGAACTGACACCGGTGGAATTGGTCCGCCGCGCAGTGGTGAACGGTTACCGAGCGCTGGCGATAACCGACCACGCAGCATTGGGATCGCTGGAGCGGATCATACGTGAACTGACGACGGAATGCGGGCTGGTACAGCGGCACTGGGAGATAACGGTGCTGCCGGGTGTGGAGCTAACACACTTGCCGCCGGCGGCAATCGGCGATGCAGCAGCCAAGGCGAAAGAACTGGGGGCACGGCTAGTAACGGTGCACGGGGAAACTCCGGTAGAACCGGTGGAGCCTGGCACAAACCGCGCGGCATTGCTGTCGCCGCACGTTGACGTTCTGGCTCATCCCGGTCTGCTGACCGTGGAAGAGGCTGAACTCGCGGCTGAAACCGGGACCTACCTAGAACTATCCGCTAGGAAGGGGCACAGCCTAGCGAATGGGCACGTGGGCGCGGTGGGGCTTAGAGCAGGGGCATCGCTTGTGGTGGATTCGGACGCACACGCGCCCGGGGATCTGCTAACCGCGGAGTTTGCTCAAATGGTAGCGAAGGGGGCTGGACTCGACCCGCAACAGGTGGTTACCGCCCTAGAACGCAACCCCCTCGCCCTTCTGCGGAAACTGGGTATCCAGTTACCGGAATAACGTTACGCCTTGCCGATCCGGAACACCTTGGTGCTGCAGACCGGGCAAACGCCCTGGGTGGCCGGGCGGCCATTCTTTAGAGTAACCTGCGCCGGATCCTTGATCTCTCGGGAAGCCCTGCACTTTACACAATACGCCTGAGCCATGGCTATACCTCCACACTAAGAATGAAGCCGTAAGACTAAGAACCTCACGTAGATAATACCGAGCTATCAGATGCTGTCAAGGCTTTTGCCCCCTCTTTCGCTGGAGTTCACCAGAAGTTTTTTGAAATTGGCACGAATAGCTCCCCAAAAGGGCGATCCGCCCCTCTTAGGCTACCGGGCTACTCCAACGAGACGGCACTGCCAGCGCCGGGGAAAACTTTGAACGGATGCCAGCGATCGGTGTGATTCTCCAGTCGACGCAGCAGCGCCAGCAGCCGCCCATCACACTCATGCGCTCGAGCATGTTCCGCGCCCGGTACGGTCGCATCAGTAGGGTAGGGTAACGTGACGTCCTGTCCTTGCAGCACAGCCTTGACGTCCTTGGCGTCTAGCACAAACTCCGGCCAATGGCGGATGGGGTAATGGGTCGGTAATAGCAACAGGGCAGCCTCATCCGAAGTGGCAACCTGGCCGACGCGGTCGAGCTCAGCGGCGGTGTCTAGCAGAAACGGTCCGCTTTGGAGCCGCTGGAGCGCGGTGAGGTGCGCTCCCACGCCTAGCAACTGCCCGAGGTCGTGGGCTAGGGAGCGGACGTAGGTACCGCTGCCGCAGGCAACCTGCAACACCGCTTCGGGCGCCGTCCAGTCCAGCAGGTCGATGCTCGCGACGTGCACCCGGCGCTCGGGAAGCTGGAGCAGCTGACCCTGCCTGGCAAGCCGGTAGGCCGGCCGGCCGCTCAGTTTGATGGCGCTGTATGACGGCGGGCGTTGGTCTATGTCTCCTACGAAGCGGCGACAAGCGTTCTCAAGGGCGGTCCGGTCCAGGCCGTTGGGGTCGCGCTCCTGCAGCACGACGCCTTCGGCGTCGTAGGTGTCGGTGGTAACGCCAAACCGCACGGTGGCGCGGTAGACCTTACTTGCGTCGCAAAACTCGAACAGACGGGTGGCATACCCCAACGCAATAGGCAAGACCCCGGTGGCAAGGGGGTCGAGCGTGCCGCCATGCCCCACCTGCTTCTGCCTGCTCCAGCGCCGCACGCGGCTCACAACGTCATGGGAGGACAGACCGGCGGGCTTATTTATGTTGAGGAAACCGTCCACGCTAGGGCTTAGCGTCCTGGGAGGCGTCTTCTTCCCCTATTTCATTCCCTATCTCATTGAGCACGGCCAGCACGCGTGCGCCCCGCTCGATGGAATCATCGTAGTGAAAAGAGAGGTCGGGAATGCTCTTAAGGTCGAGACGGCTAGAGAGCTCTCGGCGGATAAATTGGCTCGCGGCCCGCAACGCGGCGAAGGCCGCGGTCCTGTCGACCTCGTTACCGAGCACGCTCACAAAGACACTGGCGCGTTGAAGATCATCCGCGGTGCGGACTTCGGTAATGCTGACCAAGGTGCCCAAGCGGGGGTCGCGGAGCACTCGCAACAGGATGTCGCTAATCTCTTGACGGAGAAGGTCATTGATACGCAGAACTCTACGGCGCATGAGCTTCTCCTTCCTTTGAATGAAGCTATGGAAGCGCTATAGCAGCCGCCTGCTATGCCCTAGCAGGCGGCGCAGGTGGGTTAGGACTGCGGGGCCTGTTCCTGATGGAAAAACTCGAGAGTGTCATCCTCGCGGAAGTCCATGTATTTCTCCATGGTGATGCCACACTCGAAACCGGTCAGGACTTCTCGAGCATCGTCCTTGAAGCGCTTCAGCGCGGCGAGCTTGTCGGTGGCGAGGAGTTGGTTGCCGCGCATGATGCGAGCAGAATCATTGCGGAGCACTTTGCCGTCAGTCACAGCGCAACCGGCAACGGTGATCCTGCGCCCGATCTTGAAGAGCTGGCGCACTACAGCATGGCCGTCGACTACTTCGACATAGGTGGGGGCCAAGAGGCCTTTCAGGGCCTTCTCCACGTCCTCAATCACATTGTAGATCACTTCATAGGAACGGATTTCCACACCATCCTGGTCGGCCAGCCTGCGGGCGCCGGGCTCCACTCTGGTATTGAAAGCGAGGATAATCCCGCCCGAGGCGAGCGCCAGCATTACGTCTGACTCCGTGACGTTGCCGGTGGCAGCCCGGAGCGTCTTGACGCGCAGGTTCTCATCGCCTAAGTGCTCCAAGGAGGCACGAATGGGTTCAAGGCTGCCTTGGACATCCGCCTTGAGCAGCACGTTCAACTCTTGGATCTCACCGCTTTGGATCTGGCCGAAGAGATCTTGGAGCGAAACGGCCTTGGTGGCGCCAGTCTCACGACGGCGGCGGGTTTGGATGCGTTCCTCGGCGGTAATCCGGCCTAAGCGGTCGTCCGCCATCACGGCGAAGCTATCACCGGGCAGCGGGACGCTGCTGAGGCCCAAGACCTTCACCGGCATGGCAGGTTCTGCGCGCCGCACCTGTTCGCCGTGGTCGTCATACATTGCTCGAATCTTGCCGTAGCTCTCGCCTGCAAGGACGGTATCGCCGACACGGAGGGTCCCAGTCTGTACCAGGAGGGTGGCCACCGGGCCGCGCTGCTGCTCCAACTGGCCCTCAATTACCATACCTTCCGCGCGGCGGGTGGGGTTGGCCTTCAACTCCGCTACCTCAGCTACCAGCAGGAGCTGCTCCAAGAGATCGGGAAGACCATCCCTGGTACTAGCGGACACGCCAACGCAGATGGTGTCGCCACCCCACTCTTCAATGAGCACACTCTGCTCTGCAAGCTGGCGTTTCACCCGCTCCTGATCGGCATCGGGGCGGTCGATCTTGTTGATCGCTACGACAATGGGGACGCCGGCGGCCTTGGCGTGGTCAATGGCCTCAACGGTCTGCGGCATGACACCGTCATCAGCCGCCACCACAATAACGGCAACGTCGGTCACATGGGCGCCGCGGGCTCGCATGGAGGTGAAGGCCTGATGGCCGGGTGTGTCCAAGAACGTGATCTTGTGGTGGTCCAGTTCTACTTGATAGGCGCCAATATGCTGGGTGATGCCGCCTGCTTCACGAGCGGTGACGTTGGTAGAGCGAATGGCGTCCAATAGGCTGGTCTTGCCGTGGTCTACGTGACCCATAATGGTAACGACCGGCGGCCGCGCGCGGAGGTGGGCGGTGTCCTCTTCCCGGATCCGCTTGCGGTAGTCAGCTTCCGGTGTTTCCGGGGCGGGCGCCTCCTCGACATCGAAGCCGATGTCGGTGGCCACAACTGCCGCAGTATCGAAGTCTATGGTCTGGTTGATGTTTGCGAAGACGCCGTTCTTCAGCAGAACTTTGATAATGTCTACTGACGGGTAGTCCAGCATTTCCGAGAGTTCCCGCACCGTGAGCGTGGGCGGGATCATTACGGTTCCGCCGACGGGTTGCTCAGCGACGGCTACGGGGGCGTGCGTCGCCACTGTAGCAGGTGCTGCCCGGCGGCGAGTTTGCGGCCGGCGCCGATACGTGGTTCTTGGTGGCATAGTGTGCCTCCTGTCCTTACATCAAGGGCTTTACGCTTGCGCGGATAACCCCGCCAACAGCTGTTGTAGTGTGTTCTCTAGATTCTTTTGGTCTTCTGGGGTAATGGTAACGTGGAGCGCTCTGGCCAAGCGGCCCTTTTTGAAGCATTCTTTCAGGCAGTCAGCCTCGCGATGTAGGTAGGCGCCACGGCCAGCAAGCCTGCCGGTGGAGTCTAAGGTCACCGTGCCGGACAGTGTGCGGACCACCCGAATAAGGCCGCGCTTAGCTTCTACCGAGCGGCACCCCACACAGGTGCGTTGAGGAACGTGACGCTGCGGGAGCGGTTGTGCTCTCGCACTAGGGACAGATTTGCCAGCAACTGCCATCCGAGCGACACCTCTCTACCGCCTCGGGACGCGGATCAGATCGGAATACTCTTCGAGCTCGTCGTCTTCCTCGTAAGCCGCCGGACGGCTGCGTTTAGACTTCTTAGGCTTAGCCGCCGTTGTGGCAGCCACTGCCGGCTCCTCTTCCTCATTGCCCTTCTTGCCCTTCTTTTTGGAGCCTTGACCGCGTGCTGCGCCAAAAATATCCTCGGCAAACCGTATGCCGCCGCCGGCCGCTGCAGTCTCAGCCACCGCTGCGGGTTCGCTTACCGCCTCCTGGACGATCGGCTCGGCTTCAGGCTCAGGCGGCAAGTCGGCCCGCCATTCCTCCACTGCAGCAGCAGGTTCTTCTTCGAGCACGGCCGGGGCCACGCCCGACGCTTGAGCAGCGGGCTCCAGGATCGTCGGCTCGGAAGCGGTTCCGGGTTCGAGTTCGGCTGCCATCGGAGCGGGCGCTGCGGCAGGCGGCGCTTCCAGGGGGGCAACTGCCGCAACCGGTTCGGCCACCGCTTCCTCGGGCTCTTCAGGGTGGAGCGCCCGCTCGGCCTCTGCCGCAGAAACGCTCTTGATATCGATGCGCCATCCGGTAAGTTTTGCGGCGAGTCGGGCGTTCTGCCCCTCTCGTCCGATAGCAAGAGAAAGCTGGCGGTCTGGCACGACCACCGTAGCGGTTTTCTCCTCATCGTTGACCTTGACCGATACGACGGGGGCAGGGTTCAAGGCGTTCGAAACGAACACTGCGGCGTCCGGATGCCACTCGATAACGTCAATCTTCTCGCCGCTGATCTCGTTAATGATGTTCTGGATACGGATGCCGCGGAGCCCGACGCAGGCGCCCACGGCATCCACGCCTTCCTGCCGCGCGGCCACTGCAACCTTGCTGCGGAAGCCGGGCTCTCGGGCGATGGACTTGATTTCCACAGTACCGCTGAAGATCTCCGGAACTTCCAGCTCGAACAGCCGGCGCACCAAGTTGCGATGGGTCCGTGTGACCACAACTTGCGGGCCGCGCCCGGAGCGGAACACCTCTAACAAATAGACCTTCAGGCGCTGACCCGGCCGGTAGTGCTCACTGCGCACCTGCTCCGATATGGGCAGCACGGCCTCGGTTTTGCCTAGGTCAATGATGAGCTGCTTGGGCTCAACCCGCTGGATGATCCCGCTGACAATGTCGCCCTCACGGCCCACGAACTCGGCAAAGACTACTTCCCGTTCAGCTTCGCGCAGGCGCTGCATCACTACCTGCTTGGCGGTCTGTGCGGCAATGCGCCCGGCGTTCTTGGGAGTTGTCTCAATCGAGACGGTCTCGCCAACCAGCACATTGGGGTCGTAGGGGCGCGCCTCAGTCAGCGTCATTTCCAGCGACGGATCTTCCACAGCTTCGACCACGTTCTTCACGGTGTAGACCGCGACGTCACCGGAGGTGGGGTTAATCTTGACCGAGATATTCTGGTTGCCGTCCGCGAGTTCCCTGCGGAAGGCGGAGGAGAGCGCGGCTTCAACGGCCTCCAGCACCACATCTTTGGGGAGGTTCTTCTCCGCAGAAAGCTGCGTTATAGCAATTATGAAATCGTTTTTCATTGCCTCACCACCTCATGTACAAGCGTGAAGCGCCATTCACAAATTAACAAAAAAGTGGGAGCGCTCCCACTTTCCATAGCGAACCTGCGAAACTCAACTGCCTCAAGTATACACCTCGTATGAGGCCCAATTCAACCCTGATCATGGCGCTTATCTAACCGTAATACATCAGAAATAGCAAACCAAGCCGGCCCTTCGGTGCACATGCGCATAGTAGCGTGAGTGGAGTGGCTGAAAGTCACTGCACGCTAGAAATTGTCCCGCGGAAGCGCCGGTTGATGGCATATACCGCCGCCAAGATCAGGTAGGAGACCGCCAACAAGAAGAGCGCGGTGGCGCCCGCATCCGCGTAGTTAAGCCCTTGAACCTTGTCGTAGATATCTATGGACACCGTCTTGGTGACACCTGGAATGTTGCCGCCCACCATGAGCACGACGCCAAACTCGCCGAGGGTATGCGCAAAGCTGAGCACCAGCCCAGTGATGACGCCGGGCCAAGATAGGGGCAGGACAATGCGCCAAAAGGTTTGGAATGGCGACCCACCGGCAACGTGCGATGTCTCAATCAGCCTGTAGCTGACCGCTGCGAACGCAGTAGCAAAGGGCTGCACGGCAAAGGGCAAGCTGTACAGCATCGACGCTAGCAGTAGTCCCTGAAAGGTGAAGGGGAGTTGCTGGCCCAGCAGCGCTTCGTAAAACTGCCCCACGGGGCTGCGGGGGCCGAGCGCAACCAAGATGTAAAAGCCCAGCACGGTCGGCGGCAGCACCAAGGGCAACGCCACCACGGCCTCTACGAGAAATTTCCAGCGCCAACGGCTAAATGCCACCCAGTAAGCGATGGGGAACCCGACCAGCAACAATAAACCGGCGGTCAGCAGCGCCAGCCGGAACGTGAGAAAGATGGCCTCCCAGTTCAGGGCAGCGTCTCCTTGTGAACGCTAGGAATGCTAGGAACGTCGTAACCCAACTTGGCTATCGCTGCCGCGCCCGCCGGCCCTTGTAAGTATTCCAGCAGCCGTTGCGCAGCCGCGCGCCGCGGGCTTCCTTGCACAATCACCACCGCCTGTTCGATCGGGGGATAATCATGCGCTGGGATCAGCCAGTAGCTCCCCACGCTCGTCAGCTCGGCGTTATGGGCCAGGGAGAGCGGGATAATCCCGAGGTCGACCGCTCCCGACTGGACGAAGTGCGCGGTCTGGGAGACGTTTTCCCCCAGCACTAGCTTGTCTTGCGCGGCATCGTACATTCCCCACCGCCGTAGCGCGGCGACCGCGGCTTGGCCGTACGGCGCCAGCTCCGGGTTCGCAATGGCCACCCGCTCGACCTGTGGTTCTGCCACCGCCTTCTCCTGCAACCTAGCCACGTCTAGCTTGCCAGCGTTGGGAGCCCACAGCACAATCTTGCCCAATGCGTAGTTCTGCACGCTGCCCGGAGCAGCGTAGCCCTCCGCTTCCAACCGCTTGGGGTAGGTGACGTCGGCGGAGAAGAAGATGTCATAGGGGGCGCCGTTGATGATCTGAGCGTAGAGGTTCCCAGAAGCGGCATAGCTTGCCCGCACCGTGATGCCCGTAGCCTGCTGAAACTGCGGCAGCAGCGTCTCAAAGAGTGGCCGGGCGTTGGCCGCCACCGCCACGGTCAAGCTGCCACCGGCCGGCGCGGCCGCGCCCGGAGTTGGGGCAGGCTGCGGCGCGACGAGGGCGCAAGCGGGCTGCAGCCAGGTGGTGGCAAGAAGCACCGCGAGTGGTGGCAGCCAGGACATAAGCCGGCGACACGTGCTCATGAACTCAGACTAAGCGCGCCGCGACAATGCGTCATGGTACAAAGTGCACAGAAATGGTCACTTGCCGCTCATTGCCGCCCGTGCAATAGTAGTGCAAAGGCGAGGTTATGGCGGAAACGCGATTACGAGAGTTGCTGCGCCACTTTGAGGAGCGCGGCATAGCCGCTGAGTACTGCCAGTATGTGCTGGGACGGCTGGTGGCCTACGACCGCGCTCACAACGCCGATCTGCTCAAGACGCTCAGAATTTATTTTCGGAGCAACGGCAACGCTGCGGAGAGCGCGGAGCGGCTTTTCCTGCACCGGAATAGCCTGCTTTACCGCCTTCAGCGCATCGAGCAGTTGCTGGGCATCAACCTGAAGGACCCCTACGACCGACTGGCGGTCAATCTGGCGGTGGAGTTCGCCGAGCTACTTCAAGAGCTGCCAGCGCCTGAGAGAGTGCTTCAGGAAGGGCTGTAAGGCCGTCTGTAAGGCTGTAAGGAGGCTGCAATGAAGCTAAGCGCTCGCAACCGGCTTCCCGGCATCGTAACGGATGTGAAGATAGACGGGCTCATGGCCCAGGTGGAGTTGAAAGTGGGGGACAACCACGTGGTGGCGTTGGTCAGCGCTGAGGCCTGCCGGGAGCTCGGCCTGAAGGTGGGGGACAACGCCACCGCGCTGATCAAGTCTACTTCGGTCATGGTGGTTAGAGACGAGGATTAGGCCCCGAGCGTTGCCGCTCCCGCAGTGCCCGCTTTGAACTTAGGTAGAGGTAGGCGCTACCGCCACCCAAGCCCAGGCAGATCAGCGCAAAGACGGCTAGACTTGCGTCGCCGCCGCGCGCGGTAGGCTCGCCCACGTCCAAGGTCACTTCCAACGCGGCGGCCCCTTGCGGGCCGGTAACTTGGACCAAGTAGTTCCAGCGCCCCGAGGACCTCACCTTCAACTCCACGCTGTACTCTTCCGGGCCGCGGAATTTACTGAGCACCGGCACCGGCGCGCCGCGTGCCCCGGTAGGGCTGGTGGGAAGCAGGAACACTTCCGCGTTGGGGATGGCTTCTCGCGTTGCGGTATCGCAGACACGCACCACTATGCGCATGTCACCGCGCATCGGATTCGGCGGAATGACTCCGACCGCAACCAGGTACGGGCCGGAGTGCTCAAGAGCCAGCTCTCGGGTACCACCGGCATCACACTGTGCCGCCGCAAACGCTGGGGCGGGGGTGGCGACGACGTGCCAACACAGCAGCACGGCAGTTGCAAGAAAGCGCGGAAAGCGGGCGGAGATGGGCAACATGGTGCGCAACGGATGCGCCTACACCAGCAACAGCTCGCGGATTCGGCTCACCGCCTCCAGCAGGGGCACGTGGTCGGCATCTTTCTCGGTACGGCGTTTCAGCTCCACTGCGTCCTGCGCAAGCGTGCGCGGGCTGATTGTCACTCGGAGGGGCACGCCCAAGAGGTCGGCATCGTTGAACTTGACGCCCGCCGACTCGACTCTGTCGTCGAACAGCACATCCACGCCAGCGTGCTGCATGGCCTGGTAAAGGTCCCAGGCCTTGGGGCCAACGTCCGGGTTATCCATGTTCAACCCCACCAGGTGCACCTGGAATGGCGCAACCGCGGCCGGCCAGAGGATGCCGCGGTCGTCGTGGTTCTGCTCCACGGCGGCCGCCAGCACCCGGCTGACGCCCATGCCGTAGCATCCCATGACGATGGGGTGCTCCACTCCCTCGGCGTCGGTGAACACGGCGCCCAGCGCCTCGCTGTAACCGGTGCCTAGCTTGAAGACATGCCCGACTTCGATGCCGCGCCGCATCTCCAGCTTTGCGTCACAGTGAGCGCACTGGTGGCCGGGCCGGGCCAGCGCAATATCGGTCACGATGTCTGCGGTAAGGTCGCGCGGGTAGTTGACATCCACAAAGTGATAGTCGGCCTTGTTGGCGCCGGCCACAAAGTTGTTCCCCAAGTTGATGGAGTCGTCGGCCACATGCCGGAAGCGCTTCTGGGCCACGGCCGAGGCTGACCCGGCGACGATCTGCGCCGCCGACACCTCGGCGTCATTGGCCAGCCGCAGCTCGTTGACCTTAAGGGTGTTCTTGAGCTTGACGTCGTTGACTTCCAGGTCGCCCCGGATAGTGACAAATAGCAGCTCACCGTCGGCCAGGTAGAAGACGGCCTTCAGGGTTTTGGCTTCGGGTATACCGAGGAACTCCGCCAGCTGGAGGATGGTCTTCATCCCCGGGGTGTGGACTTCGCTGCGCACGCGTTCCGGCTCCTTCGACAGGTCAGGCTTCACAAACTGCGCCTTCTCGGCATTGGCGGCGTACCCGCAGCCAGAGCACAGCAGCACCTCGTCCTCACCGCTGTCCGCGAGGAGCATGAACTCATGCGAGCCCTTGCCGCCAATGGCGCCGCTGTCCGCCTCCACCATCACGGCGGGCAGGCCGCAGCGAGCGAAGATATTCGTGTACGCCCGGACCATAGCCTGGTAGGCTTCATCCAGCTTCGACTCGTCAACATCGAAGCTGTATGCGTCCTTCATCAGGAACTCCCGGCCCCGAATGAGGCCTGCCCGGGGACGCGGCTCGTCCCGAAACTTGGTCTGGATCTGATAGGGGATCATTGGCAGGTCCCGGTAGCTCTGGACGTTCTGCCGCACCAGCGAGGTGATCACCTCCTCGTGCGTTGGGCCCAGCACCAATTCGCGTTCACGGCGGTCTACCACCCGGAAGAGCACGCCGTTCATTGTGGCGTCCCGCCCCGACTCTTGCCACAGCTCGCGCGGATGCAGCACCGGCATGGTCAGCTCCTGGCCTCCTGCGGCGTCCATTTCCTCCCGCACGATCTGCTCAATCCTCCGGAGCACCCGCGATCCCAGGGGCAGCACGCTGTACACACCGGCGGAGAGCTGGCTGATCATACCCGCCCGGACAAGGAGCTGGTGGCTGATGGTCTCAGCCTCAGAGGGCGGCTGCCGCAGGGTCTTGCCCAGGAGTTTGGAGTAAAGCATTGCGCTCCTGAAGGTGGAAAATCTGCTCTAATTATACAGAGACGAAGCGGAGCGAGCGGCGAGTAGCGCTACTCCTCGCCTTCCATGTAGGCGCGGAACTCCTCGGGGGTAAGCCCGCTGTGGCGAATGAGGGCGCGCACGGTGCAGGGGCGGAGGGGGCGGTCCTCCTCTTCCGGATCGTCGTCGTATAAGCCCTCAGCGTAGCCGTAGTCCAATAAGACATCGCTATCCAGGACGGAACGAGCGGTCAGCTCTATGGGGTCGGCCAGGTTAATCTGCTGAGTCTCCACCTGCGGTGGGAGGCCTTCCTCGGCACGGTCAGCCATGCAGGCATCGACCTCATCCTGCACCATCTGTTTGGTCTCGTCCGGCAGGGGATTGCCCTCCTCCAGCCAGGACATGAGCCAGTCCTCTGCAGCGTCCCTGATGTTCTCCAGAGTCTCGTTAAGGGAATCACCCTCGCTCACTGCGCCGGGGAGGGCGGGACAGACGGCAGTGTAGCCGCTGTAAGCGTCGGGGGAGAGCACAATGGTGTAGTGCATAGTGGCTTCTCTTCGTGTGGGTTATCGTGTGGATTACTTCAGAGCAACAACGCAGTGGTAGGGATCAAACGCTGATTTACTGCATGAACTCCCATTCGAAGAGTGTCAAAGCGGTTGGCGGCGATAGGGCGGCGGGCGTTCTGCCGAACGAGCGCCGCCACTACAGTTTCTCGACCTCTTCCATGAGCACGGTCAGCATGTCCTTTTCGTCCACGGTCCGGAAGATCGCTCCATCCTTGAAGATGACGCCCTTGCCTTTGCCGCCGCCGGCAATGCCGAGGTCGGCGTCTTTGGCTTCGCCAGGGCCGTTGACCACGCATCCCATGACTGCAATCTTGATCTTCTTATCCATGCCCCGGAGACGCTCCTGCACCGTGTTGGCGAGACCGATGAGGTCGATCTGGGCGCGGCCGCAGGACGGGCACGAAACCAGGGTTGGTCCGCGCTGGCGGATGTTAGTGGCCCGCAGAATCTCGAAGCAGGTGTCGATCTCCTCCACTGGGTCGCCGGAGAGAGAGCAGCGGATGGTATCGCCGATGCCTTCCATCAACAATGCGCCAATCCCCACGGCGCTGCGGATGGAGCCGGGCTTGGGTGGACCGGCCTCGGTGACTCCGAGATGCAGCGGATATGGAATAAGCGACGCCATGCGGCGATTCGCCTCAATCATGGCGTAAACGTCGAAGGCCTTCATGGAGAGCTTGATATCCTCGAAGCCCTCCTGTTCCAGCAGCTTGATCTCCTCCTGTGCGGCGCGCACCATCCGGCGCACCAGCCATTCGCCCCGCAGGCCGGGGGTTGCGCCCTCCGGCATCTCTTCGTCGCCGCTCATAGGAGGGAGGCTGCCCTCGTTAACGCCAATACGGATGGGAATGCGCGCGGCTTTGGCGGCCTGGACCACCTCCCGGATCTTGCGCTCATTCTTTATCGTACCGGGGTTGAGACGGCAGCAGTCGGTGCCGCCATCGATAGCGATAAGTGCGAGCCGGTGGTCGAAATGGTGGTCGGTGACTAACGGGATGGAGATCCGTTTTCTTATCTGCGGCACGGCCCGCGCCTGGTCTTCATTGAGACACGACACTCGGATGACCTCGCAGCCGGCTTCTTCGAGGCGGTGGATCTGCGCTACGGTTGCGTCTACGTCGGCGGTGTCGGTAATGCACATCGACTGCACCGCCACGGGGGCGCCGCCGCCGATCTGTACTTTGCCCACAAACACCGGGCGGGACTGCCGGCGCGGCTTGGGCCCGACTTCGTCAATCAGGATGCTGCTGTTGGCAATATGTTGCGTCGTCATGGAATGATGCTCTCCCCATTGATGATGCGCAGGATGTCATTACCGCTAACCACCGCAATAATGCCCAAGAGGACGGCCATACCCACAAGGTGCACCAGCCCCTCGCGCTCGGCGGAGATACGGCGTCCACGCCGCACCCACTCCAGCAGCACAAAGACGATGCGGCCTCCGTCTAATGCCGGGATGGGCAGGATATTGATCACGGCGAGGTTCATGCTGAGGAAGGCGGCCCATTCCAGGAGGGGCGGCACGCCGGCTTTGGCGACCTGTCCGGTCACTTGGGCAATGCCAATCGGCCCGGCAATCGCACCGCCGCCGCCGCCGCCGCCTGAGCCGAAGGTGGAGATGATACCGTTCTTGAACAGCGTGATCATGTCCAGGCTCTGTCGAACGCCGCCGCCAAAGGCGTCGGGCAGGGAGCGGGAGACGGTCTTGGTCTGCCCCTCCGGCATGCCGATGACGATGCCGGTAGCGCCCTGACCGGCCGGCGGGTGCCAACGCGGGGTCATGTGCAGCACGTGAGGCGATCCGCCGCGCTCCACTTCCATCTCCAGCGGGGAACCGATGTTGAGCTGGATGTTGAAGCCCACATCCCGAATGCTGGCGACGCTCCGGTCGTTAATGCGGACGATGGCATCTCCCGCCAACAGCCCCGCCCGCTCGGCCGGGGAAGCGTTCATCACCTGTTGGATCACCACCGGCCCGGTGACTACCTCGCGCGGCAGCATGAGGCTGCCGGAAATCAGAAAGATCGGGAGCAGGGCGTTCATGCCCGAACCGGCCGCCAGAATGATCAGGCGGGCGGGGATACTCTTGCTGGCGAAGCTTCCGGTCTGCTTGGGGTCTTCTTCGCCCAGCATCTTCACAAAGCCGCCGAGGGGGAGCAAGTTGAACGTGTACTCGGTGCCCTTGAAGTGCACACCAAATAGCTTGGGTGGATAACCGAAGCCAAACTCTTGGACGTCGACGCCAGCCAGCTTAGCGGTCACAAAATGGCCAAGCTCGTGGGCCAAGACTAGCACCAGCAGGACGGCAAAGAAGGCGAGGACGTTAAGGGCAAAATCGGGCATGGTGGAAACCTAGCCTAACAGCGTATTCCTACTATTTAGTATGCCAGAAAAAGGCTAGGGGGTTACGCCGGCAGCGACACCATCGAGCACCTGGTGGCGGGCCCACGCGTCGGCCGCCAGGATATCTTCCAGGGCGGGCCTAGCAACCACGTTGTGACGTTCAACTACGCGGGCGACATGCCGGTAGATATCTTGGAAACCAATGCGGCCGCCGAGGAACAGCCCCACCGCCGCTTCATCCGCAGCGCTGAGCACGGCGGGTGCGGTCCCACCACTACGGGCCACCTCCAGCGCGAGGCGGAGGCAGGGGTAGCGGTCGAAATCAACCGGGCCGAAGGTGAGCGACCCCAAGGTATGGAAATCGAGCACGGGCGCCGGGCTGGGTAGCCGCGCGGGGTAGGTGAGCGCAAATTGGAGGGGGACGCGCATGTCCGGCAGACCGAGCTGTGCCTTAATCGAGGCGTCGGGGAACTCGACCATTGAGTGGACAATGCTCTCCCGGTGGTACACCACTTCAATCTGCTCAAGCGCGTAGCCAAAGAGCCAGTGCGCCTCCATCACCTCGAACCCCTTGTTCATCAGGGTGGCGGAATCCACGGTTATCTTGGGGCCCATGTTCCAGGTGGGATGCTTAAGCGCCTGTGCGGGGGTCACGTCTTCCAGCGCGGCCAGCGGATAGTCCCGGAATGAGCCGCCGGAAGCGGTGAGAAGAAGGCGGCGGACAGGGGGCCACGGGTCCCCCGGTTCACCGATTAGGCACTGCCAAATGGCGCTGTGCTCACTGTCCACGGGAAGCAGCGTCCCGCCGTAAGCCGCAGCGGTTTCCTGCACCACTGCACCGGCCATCACCAGCACTTCTTTGTTGGCGAGGGCCACTGCCTTGCCCGCTCGGAGCGCGGCGAGCGTTGCGGTAAGGCCGGCCTTGCCCACTGTGCCAACTACGACGAGGTCGACATCGGGCGCGGCCACCATCTCCTCCATCGAGCACTGCTGGGGTGAGTACGGCAGATCGAGCGCAGGAGCGCCTTGCGGTTCGTAGGAGACCATGCGGGGACGGAACTCGCCCGCCTGCTCTGCGAGGAGCCGCAGGTTGCGTCCACCTGCCAGACCCACCACCTCAAGGTGCGCGAGGCCCCGGACAATGTCCAAGGTCTGACACCCAATGGAGCCAGTGGCCCCAAGGATGGCGAGGCGCTTCACTGAGCCATTATGATCCATTGCACATAATAATAGACGAGGGGGGCAATGAATACAAGGCTATCCATGCGGTCCAAGATGCCGCCGTGTCCGGGTAGCAGTGCGCTGGTATCCTTGATCCCCGCAGCACGCTTTAGCATGGACTCCGCAAGGTCCCCCATCTGGCCGGCCACCGCCAACACCGCGCCCAACGCGGCCAGCAGCGCCAGCGCCGCGGCGCCCGGCAACATCAACAGTGCGGCCGCCAGCGGCGCGATCGCTGCCGTGGCCACCACCCCACCCACGGCCCCCTCCACCGTTTTACCGGGGCTGACCGCCGGCGCGAGTCTATGCTTGCCAAAGAGTCTCCCCACCACATAGGCGCCAGTGTCATTGGTGACCGCGATCACGAGTGCAAACAGCACCCACTCCCGGCCCATGGGGACTTCTCGGAGCAAGAGGAAGTGGCTCACTAACCAGCCCGCGTACAGCGCCCCACCTACGGTCCACAGCCAACCCAACGCCAGTGCGCCTTCACGGTAGCGCACGGCGGAGCCGGCCATGCTGAGCAGCAGTAGGGCGGCGAGGAGCATAGGGAATCGCTGTCCGCCCGCGGCCGCATCGAGCACAAACAGCGCGGCCCCGGCATACAGCAACGGGGCATTGACGGGGCCACCAGTAGCGGTGGCAATCCGGCCAAACTCCCAGGCCGCCAGCAGTGCGGCCGCCAGCACCAGCGCCGTCAACCACGGTGCGCCCAGCCACAGCGCGCCGATGAGCAGCGGGAGGCCGACCGCGGCGGTGAGCAGACGCTGCGCCAGGTTAGACATCGGGCGCGGCGGGTTCGCCCGGATCACGGGCAAAGAAGACGATAAACGCTGCCAGCAAGTGCAACATGCTTAAGGCCAAGTAGAGCCCCTGGTACGTCCCGGTTGCCTCAAAGATATAAGAGCCGACGACCGGGCCAAGGGATACCCCCACCAGGATAAAGGGGGTCAGGAAACCGGATATCTTGCCGAAGGAGTCCCGGCCAAAGTAAGACCCCAGCATCAGGCTGTAGAGAGCACTCTCGCCGCGCGCTGAGAGGCCATATACAAACGATATTCCCACAATAGAAATGGCGTTTTGCGGCAGGCCCATCACCCAGAGCGCCACTGCGGACCATATCATCACAACAATGGCAAGGTAGCGCTCAGGATAGCGCTCGGACAGCACACCCCAAACCCCACTGGAAAAGGCGCCCGCTAAGCTGGCGGCGCTAATAGCAAACGCTCCGGTGGAGGGTGCAAAGCCACGGCTGACCACGTAGGACGGTTGATGAAACGCCACCGTAGCCCAAGCGCCGACACCCACGACCTGCGAAACGGCCAGGAGCCACATCGTCTTGGTGCGTAGCGCCTGGGGAAGGGAGAAGCTGCGCTTGGAGAACCTGGTTGGGGTAGGAGCTGCGGAGTGGCTACCTTCGCCCTCCGGCGCAGGGCCGCCATCAACCTGCAGGCCCACGTCCTCCGGCCGGCGCCGCACCAGGAACGCCGCCGGCGCCACCAGCAGCATTGCCGCTAGAGTGCCCGTAATGGTGGGCACCGCCCGCCAGCCACTGGCGGCCACAAGCTGCTGGCTTACGGCGGCCCAGAAGGAATTGCCCAAAGGCAATGACATGTTGACTAGGCCCGCTGCTCTACCGCGCCGGCGCGCAAACCAATTGGTAACCACGGTCATCGAGACCACGCCGGTAAGGCAACCAATGGACACCACGCGCGCGACGATATAGCACACATAGAACTGCCAGAGTTGGTTCACTCGGGTGATGGAGAGCAGCGCAATCGCGTGGAGCGCGCCGCCCACGGGATAGAGCGTCCGGCCGCCATACTTGTCGGCCAGCGCGCCGAAAAGCGGGCTCAGGAGCCCACCGAGGAGACCGCCGGCTGCAAAGGCGCCGGTAGTAGCAGTGAGACTCCAACCCTGGTCCTGGGTCATGGGACGTACCAGGATCCCCATCACAATTTGAGAGCTGCCGGTGGAAAGCAAGCCGGCGACTACCGCCACCGCAACAATGACCCAGCCATAGAAAAACGGCGTCCGGAACGGCGGAGCAGCCGGAGAATCAGCAGACGGCACGGGAGGCTCGGCGGTGTCCTGACCCAATGCTCACCAACCGTCCGCTACGGCTGAGTGCGCCCGCCAAACCGGCGCTGGCGGCGGCTGTAATCCGCCAGGGCTGCGTGCACATGCTCCGGTCCGAAGTCGGGCCAAAACACCGGGCTGGCGTAATACTCGGCATACGCGGTTTGCCAGATCAAGAAGTTGCTCAAGCGCATCTCACCGGCGGTGCGGATGATGAGATCGGGGTCGGGGAGATCGCTGGTATAGAGATTGCGCTGGATGGCCGCTTCGTCGATAGCTTCCGGGGCAAGGCCCTGCGCCGCGATCTGCTGCACTGCGCGCACCAACTCTTGGCGTCCGCCATAGTTGAACGCCAGGGACAGCACCATCCTGTCATTGTGCTGAGTCTGGGCAATGCTCTCCAGGATGGCTTCCTGCAGGCTGGGGGGAATGCCCTCCTTCGAGCCGATGTGGCGAAGCTGGACACCTGCCTCGTGCAGCGGCTTGGTTTCCCGGCCGATGACCTCTTCCAAGATGCTGAAGAGGCCCCGGATTTCAGGCGTGGGGCGGGACCAGTTCTCGGTGGAAAAGGCGTAGATGGTGACGTAGCGGACGCCGGATTCACCGAATGCCTGGATGATCCGCTGGATATTCTCGGTGCCGGCGCGATGGCCGGCGAGCACGGGGAGATGCCGCTGCTGCGCCCAGCGTCCGTTGCCGTCCATGATGACGGCAACGTGGGTCGGCACGTTGGTCAAGTCAGGCGTGGGTTTCGGCGGCTGCAAGTTTATAGCAATGGCGGAGCGGCATGAGGCAAAGCGGGCTAGATCTCCATCAACTCGGCTTCCTTGGCCTTGCCCACGTCTTCCAGGACGTGGAGCTTGCTGTCCAGCAGCTTCTGGAGCTGGTCCGTGGCCCGTTTCTGCTCGTCCTCACTGATTTCCTTGCGCTTCTCCATGGCCCGCAGCCCTTCGTGCGCGTCCCGGCGGACGTTACGCAGGGCAACCTTGCCCTCCTCCACCTTCTTGCGCACGGTCTTGACCAGATCCTGGCGGCGCTCCTGGGTGAGCTGCGGGAAAACCAAGCGGATCACCGTCCCGTCGTTGGAAGGGTTGAGGCCGAGATCGGATTTCTGAATGGCCTTCTCGATGTCGATTAGCGCCTGCTTGTCCCAGGGCTGGATTAGCAGCAGCTTGGCCTCCGGCACCGAGATGGACGCCATCTGGCCGACGGGCGTGGGCGTGCCGTAGTACTCCGCCCGGAGATTCTCCACCAAGGCCGGGTTGGCGCGGCCGGTGCGAATGGTGGCCAGCTCTCGCGATTCAGCAGCGATGCTCTTGCGCATCTTGTCTTCGGCAGTGTCGAGTACGTCCTTGATCATGGCCTGCCTCCAAAGACAATCAGAGTAGTTAAAATGTGATTCGTTAAGAGACTACCTCAAAACCGTGCAATAGCACATCTACGAGGCTCCCCAGACTAGGTTACGGCGCTGCGTCGTCCGTGATGAGGGTGCCGATGGGTTCCCTCATCATGGCCCGCTCGATGTTGCCGGGAATCAGCGGGTCGAAGACCAGGATTGGCATATGGTGCTCCATGCACAACGAGAGCGCCGTGCTGTCCATGACCTGAAAGCGGCGGTTCAGCACGTCCATATAGGTCAGCCGGTCGAAGCGCTGCGCGTTGGGGGTGAGCCGCGGGTCGGCATCGTAGACTCCGTCCACTTTGTTCTTGCCCACTAGGAGGACATCGGCTCCGATCTCCAACGCCCGGAGCGCAGCCGCGGTGTCGGTGGTGAAGAACGGGTTCCCCGTACCAGCAGCAAAGATCACCGCGCGGCCCTTCTCCAAATGCCGGATAGCCCGGCGCCGGATATACGGTTCGGCCACCGCCTGCACCGGCAAGGCGGTCTGGGTGCGGGTCACCACCTCCATCTGCTCCAAGGCGTCCTGCAATGCCAGGCTGTTGATGATGGTGGTGAGCATGCCGGCGTAGTCCGCGGTGGCCCGCTCCATCATCGACGCATAGGTGCTGCCTCGGAAGAAGTTGCCACCACCCACGACCACTGCCACCTGGGTGTTGCGGTCTATCGCTTGCTTAATGGAATCGGCTAGGAAACGGACAATCTCTAGATCAATGCCGAACGGACCCTCGCCCTGGAGGGCCTCTCCGCTCAGCTTGAGCAAGACACGCCCGTACGCCTTACCGGTCATCGAAGTTGCTAGTCGGCCCCTAGCTCAAAGCGGGCGAAACGCCGCACCCGGACGTTCTCGCCGGTCTTACTGATGGCCTCGTTCACGAGGTCGCGTACGCTCTTACCGGGGTCTTTAATGAAGGGCTGCTCAAGGAGGCACGCCTCCTTGGGATCCACCTCGTCGCCCGGGGGTACGTCTTCCGCGCTGAGGTAGGGCGGATTGGTGGCGGCCACTTGCATCGCCAGATCATGGGCCAGGGTGCGGAAGTCGTCGGTGCGGCCCACGAAATCCGTCTCGCAGTTCAGCTCCACCAGCGCGCCAATGCGGCCGGCGCCGTGGATGTAGGACTCTACCATGCCCTGGCTCGTCTCCCGGGAGGAGCGTTTCTCCGCCTTGGATAGGCCCTGCACCCGGAGAACGCCCAGCGCCTTGTCGATGTCGCCACTGGCTTCCTCTAGCGCTCGCCGGCATTCCATGATGCCGGCGCCGGAGCGCTCACGAAGGTCTTTGACCGCGGCGGCGGGAATCTGTGTGGTCATGCATTTTCCTCTACTGGTGCGGCAGGTACTGACTCGGCCTGGGCTTCCGGTTCGGCCTGAGCCACCGCTACTGCTACTGCTGCTGGTTCTGCTTCTGGTTCCGGGTCGGGGTCTGCTCCCGGGTCTTCGGGTTCATCATCCGGACTGTAGATGTGGGACACCGAGGTATCGACACCATCGTCCTCTTCGTAGTATTCCCGGGCAGCCAGGCCCTCCAGCGCGGCATCCGCCATCTTAGCGGAGAGCAGCTTCACGGCGCGGATGGCGTCGTCGTTACCGGGGACGGGGAAATCGAGCTCGTCCGGGTCGCAGTTGGTGTCGGCGATGCCTACGATGGGGATGCCGAGGCGGAGCGATTCCAGGACGGCGATGCGCTCTTTGGGCGGGTCGACGATGAAGAGGGCGGCAGGCAGCCTGGTCATCTCCTTGATGCCACCGAGCTGGCGGTTGAGCCGCTGAATCTCTTCGTCCAGCTTGAGGGCTTCCTTCTTGGGGAGCCGCTCAAACTCGCCCTTGGCCTTGCGGTCTTCCAGGCGCACCAGGTAGTCGATGCGGGACTGGATGGTGGAGAAGTTGGTGAGGGTGCCGCCGAGCCAGCGCTGGTTCACGTAGTACATCCCGCAGCGCCGGGCTTCGGTCTCAATGGACTCCTGGGCCTGCTTCTTGGTGCCCACAAACAGGATGGCGCCGCCGCCGGCCACCAGGTCCCGCACGTAATTGTAGCTGTCCTGGAGCCGCACCACGGTCTGCTGCAGGTCTATGATGTGGATGCCGTTCCGTTCGGTGAAAATGAAACGCTTCATCTTCGGGTTCCAACGCCGGGTCTGATGCCCGAAGTGGACGCCCGCTTCCAGAAGCGACTTCATGGAGACGATCGACACAAGTAACCTCCGACTGCTGTCCTCCGCGATACTTTACGGCGGAGGGCTAAGGGGGCAGCCCCCGATATCCCGCGACACGGCCGGAAGACCCGAACCGCGTTGGTAAGTGTAGCACAGCCCCGAAGCCAGGAACAACGCCGGGGAGAACGATCCACCGTGGGGAGGCGGACAACGCCTGGCGTTTATAGCCACGTTGTTACTATTCTTGGACACTATCGAGCGCTTATTCGACCATTACATTGTCAATCCGGTCAATCCGGCGCGGGATAAAGCTAGGCGGGAGGAAATAGCATAAAGATGCAGCAGGCCGGACGCAACCCGATCCCTCCTCTCGATTCCTCCGCATCCACCCCATAACTCTCTGGGCTACAGGCCGCCGGCTCCAGAGGCCATACTAGCTCGACGACCTATACCGGCGCTCGTGTGACCAACATAGCGACT
This sequence comes from Dehalococcoidia bacterium, assembly GCA_965261835.1. Classification (GTDB taxonomy): domain Bacteria; phylum Chloroflexota; class Dehalococcoidia; order SHYD01; family SHYD01. The sequence goes on from OZ253478.1 coordinate 2,512,658, forward strand.
GGTACAAGCGTTGGGGGGAGGTCACTACGGCCTGGGCGCAGGTCCGAGCACCTTGTATTTTCTGTCCGCAGTGCGCTCGGCTGTTGGCAAGACCTCCACTACCACCCTGGAAAGGCCCACGACCTCGCCGTCGGCGTCGAAGCTGTAGCTGTCTCCGATCGCGCCGCTCCAGGTGATTCCGTACAAACAGTCGCGGAAGCCGTCCGCATCCTGGTCGTCATTGGTCTGTTTGAGGCACTCGGCTGCGATGTAGACGTCGTCGTATGCGGAACCCAGATGCCACGGCAGCGTGACGTAGTTGTAACGCTCCCTGAAGTTGGCCAGGACCTCCTGCGCCTTCTCGTTGTCGGGGTCGAGGTCAGCCGTGATGGCCTTCATGCCGGTCGCAGCGTCGCCTGCGATTTCGAGGGCAGTCGTTCCTACCGACACCGTTTCCGCGTAGATTGGTCCTTCGTAGCCCAGCTCCCGCGCCTGCTTGATGATGGTGCCCGCCGCGAATTCGGACTGGGACGCCAGATGGAGCGCGTTCGGATTCGCGGAGAACAGCTTCCCCAGCTGCGACCTGAAATCAGTGACGTCGGATGAGTATCGCTCCTCGGCCACAACCCGGCCGCCACGTTTCTCGAACTGGGCGACCGAGGTGCGCCTCACTCCCTCGGCGTAGTCGGTGGCCTCCGTGATGGTAGCCAGATCGCGGACTCCGTCCGCCCACAGCGTGTTCCCGGTGTCGGTGCCCACCTGTATATCGCTGATCTGGGTGCGGAAAATGTAGTCGCCGGCGTTGGCGATGTCTGGATTGCTCGCCAGTCCGGAGAACAGGATCACCCCATCGGCCTCCGCCAGCGGGGCGGCGCCAAGCATAGCGCTACTGCACGAGGTCCCCAGGATAATCTTCACGCCGTCCACGTTGGTCAGCTTGTTGTAGGCGGTAATCGCGCCCTTGGCACTGCATTGGGAGTCCTCGACGACGAACTCCAGCCTGCGCCCATTGATGCCGCCCGCGGCGTTGATCTCGTCCGCAGCCATCTGTTTGGCCTGATTGGCCACCGTGCCGTAGGTCACGCCGGCGCCCGTCAGCGATTCCATCACTCCGATCCTGAAGGAGGCGGCTGGCTGCCCGCCGTTGCTCCCGCTGCAAGCCAAGACCGCCAGCGCCAGAATCGGTATCAAGCCAAAAGCAAGTTTCCGCTCTTCAGGCAACAACCGCATGAATTTTTCTCCAACTGTGCTACCCGTTGGCCCGGTAACAACATCCGCTTAGCCTTTGTGCAACTATCTCAGACCGGGATTCCCCATACTGGGGGTTTCAGGCCCATAAGGCATCCCAAAGGAATGGCAGCATCGTAATCAGGCCCTGCAAAGCCTGTCAACGCCCGGTCTGCCCGATAGGGCGTACGCTTGCAGCCGTAATCCTCCCCTTGTTGTCCGCCATTAGCATCATCGGATCGCCCGTCAATGAGTGTAAGCGTTAAGCGTATTGAAGATACGGCGACTCCATGGAGTGCTCTCCCTCTCGGCAAGATCGTGCTTCTCCTCTCCCTCAAGTCCAAGTCGGCGCCGGCGATAACCGGCCGGTGCGTTCCAGCACGCCCTTACGCACTGGAGCAACCGTCCTGGGGCCGACACCTCAGACAGTATGGGCGCTGCGGTTGTGAGGTTGCGCTTCGGGACGTATAATCCAGACCGTCTTACACCAGCAGAACTTCCCCTAATAAGGAGCTCCCCATGAGCGAAGGACCGTACATTTTAAACCCACCCACCCGCGTTCTGATGGGCCCCGGCCCCAGCATGGTGCCGCCCCGGGTCTACCGGGCGCTGACCACGCCAATACTTGGCTACGGCGACCCGGCGTTCCATCGCATCATGGATGACCTGCGGACCATGATGCGCTCGGTGTTCAACACCGAGAACGAGCTGACCTATCCCGTGTCGGGCACCGGCTCGGCGGGGATGGAGACCGCGATATGCAACAGCCTGGAGCCGGGCGACGGCATTGTGGTGTGCATCAACGGCTTCTTTGGGCTGCGAATCGCCGACATGGCGGCCCGGCTGGGCGCCGAGGTGACCCGCCTGGAGGCCGAATGGGGCGGTATCGTCGATCCGCAGGCGCTGCGGGAGACCCTGCGTGGCAAGCCGGACACCAAGGTGGTGGCGATTGTGCACGCCGAGACGTCCACCGGGGTGCTGCAACCAATGGACGACATCGCCCGGATTACCAAAGAGTACGGGGCGATGCTGCTGCTGGACACGGTGACGTCGCTGGGCGGGATGCCGGTGAAGCTGGACGAGTGGGACGTGGACTTCTGCTACAGCGGTACGCAGAAGTGCGTGAACGTGCCGCCGGGGCTGTCCCCGCTGTCAGTGAGCGCGCGGGGGCAGGAAGCGTTGAAGGCCCGGAAGTCGCAGGTGGTGGACTGGTATCTGGACCTGAGCCTGATCAGCGGCTACTGGGACGGCCGCGTTTATCACCACACACCGCCAACCTCGATGATCTATGCGTTGTACGAAGGGCTGGCCATCATCCTGGAAGAAGGGCTGGAACCACGCTTCCAACGGCACGCGACCAACGCCCGTGCGCTCTGCGAGGGCCTGGAGGCGATGGGGTTGAAGCTGGTAGTGGAGCCGCAGTACCGGCTGCCGAGCCTGACCACGGTGCGGATTCCGGAGGGGGTGGAGGATGCGAAGGTGCGGGGGGCACTCCTGAACGAGCACAACTTGGAGATCGGCGGCGCGGTCGGCGCGTTCGGAGGGAAAGTGTGGCGCATCGGGTTGATGGGCTACGGGTCAAGCCCGCAGAACGTGCTGGGAGTGCTGTCGTCGCTGTCGCAGGCGCTGAACCAGCAGGGCTTCAAGGCCGACGGGTCCGGTGCATTGGCGGCAGCGGGCGCGGCGCTGGGGAGTGGGTAGTTGTTAGTTGTTAGCCAACAGCTATTATAAGGTAGGCCGCCGGCGAGTTACCCCGTGTTACCGGAGCACTTTTCCGTCGGCCCCCCTCCGAACCGGACGTGCGGCTTTCACCGCATCCGACTCTCCAGTGTCGGTGTGGGTAGTGTCAGTAAAAGCAAATACCGCGCCGGGTGGCGCGGTACGTGTGGTTGTGGGTCGTTAGGCAGTCAGCCAGTTGGGAAACAAAACCCGACGCTGTACGGGGCTACGCGGTACGAGACGGTGACATCGATCGGGGTTTCTCTTCCCCCAAAACCTGAGTGGCGGACCTCTAGGGTCAAGATGCCCGACTCTTCTGTCGCTATGTGACTGCTATAGTCGTCGGAGCTGTTCAAAGTGAAGTGCCTGTCGCCAACGTCACGGTACAATAGCCCCACCTTGTTGGAGGCGACCACATGGTATATCACTTGCTCGCACCTCTCAACGGGGATTTCCACGCGGTGAGTGTCTGTCCACTCCAGGGAGAACTCGACCGTCTCCTCCCATTCCGGCACACTCGTTGCGCTAGTGGCATCGGGGGTGCTGGTGCTGGACGGGCCGCCACAGGCGGTCAGGGCCAGGGCTAGCGCAGCCAAGCCAAGCAGCAGGACGAGGATGGGCCATTTGCGGCCCTGGGCCTGCTGCCGGAGGGGGCGTTGCCTATTCGTATGCTCGTATCGAGAAGTCATGCGACATCCTCCCGATGCAGTGATTAGCCGGCATTTTACCAGAGTACGGCGATTCTGTCAGTGAGTGGACCGTGGATTACGGCGCTACTGAGCGTATCTTTGCCGTGTGTGTTACCTGCGGGGGGTAGGACGTAGCTGGGGCCTCGTTCGTCCTTGGGCCGTGTGCCGATAGAGTCGTGAACGCGGTCAGTCTGGGGAGTACGTAAACGGATTTGGGTCGCCGTCGACGTATGCATTGGTTCCGATGACTTCCCCGGTACGGGCGTCCAGTGCCAACGTGATATTATCAAACGTTTTGCCGCCAGAACTGGGCAGGGTCAACCGCACGTGGCCTTGGAATGTAACCACCCAGACCAGTTTGTCTGGGTGCAAACCGACGGCGCCCGCGTCGGAGCCCAACTGCCCCGTTCCCTTGCTGGAGATCTCGATATACTCTTCCAGGTCCATCAGCTTGGTAAACGTGCTCGTTGGCTCGCCTACCAGACCAGCGGTCCTGGCCTGAGCTAAACCCTCCGTTATTGCCTGTTCGGCCGTGAGTAGGTCATCCTGTTCCTGATTGGGATTGTCCGAGAAGAGGAACATCAAGGACAGGGCTATTCCTATGACCATCAGGGCGGTCAATCCACCCCAAAGACCCGTTCTATTTACCGTCATCGTACCGCTTCTTTCCGCACAATTGAGGTTAGCTGGGGGGTGCGCTACCTATGCGTGTGCTCGGAGTCAGAAGTTATGCCGCGTTGCCCGTCCTGTGCAGGAATTGGTTGGTATCATACTAGGGTACGGCGGGGCTGTCAGTGATTTGGCTGCGTAGCGGCGTCACCAGGCGTATCTATGCCGTGAGGGGTTGACCTGCTAAGGGCAGCGTGGCTGGGGCCTCAGTCGTCCGAGTCGTGACACTACCTACTGTTGCTTGCGCGGTTGCCAGTCACCTCCGTGGACAGTCAGGTGGCAGGGACGGCAGAGCACGAGGGTCTTGCGTTTTCGCGCCGCCATGACCTGTACCCACAGGGACTTGGCCCTTTGACCCTTCACGTTCAGGTCTCGAAGGGCGCGGACATGGTGGACTTCTACGTCCACTGTTGAGCCGCACAGCTCGCATTTGTCCGCTAGGAGCCGTTTGATAAGCTCGTTGCGTTCAGTCCTGTGCCGCTGGGGCTTCTGATCTGCGAGTACTGCCTGTCGGTTCCGCTTCAGGGGTATGCCACCGAACCGTGCCACTAGTGGGCGTTTCCCTTCGCCCTGCTCCACCACGACCTATAGGCAAGCCCGTTTCCCATGCGCGGTCTGCACGGTGATCTTGTAGCGCCGGAAGATTTTCGCGGATGTGGTCTTGTGCTTGTTGCTTAGGGAATAACCAGCACTTGACCAGGCTTGATAATGTCGACGTTGGTGCTGGTGAGGCCGTTAGCTTGCATGATGGCAGCAACGGTTGTGCCGTGAGCGTCGGCGATGTTGGCGATGGTGTCGCCAAACTCAACGGTATAGAGGCGCAGAGCCGGGGTGGGCGTGGGCGTGGGTTCGGGACTAGGGGTATTGGTGGGGGATGGGGAAGGCGACACCGTCGGTTCGGGGGTAGCGGTGGGGGATGGGGTCGAGGTGGGGGTGAGAGTGGGCGCAGCGGTGGCGGTGCTCGGTGGGGCCGGCAGGACGAGCGGGGCCGGCGTCGGCAGCGCGGGGCTGGTCGGCGTTGCGGTGATCGGGGTGACGCCAACCTGCTGCGCCAGCGCGTGGGTGACGGGAGCGAGGGCCAACCCCGGCCAGGCGATGATGTGCCAGGCAGCCAGTCCAAGTGCGGCCAGCAGCAGGAACACCGCGCCCCAGTAGAGGGGGGCGGGAGGAAACAGGTTCAGCCGCGTCCGGCAGATGTCGCACTGCGAGCGGCCGTGCTCTTTGCAGAACCAACGTTGGCACACGGGGCACTGCGCTACCGCCTCCTCGCGGCAGGCGTAACACTCAACGGCCTCGGTCTGAATCACGTCCGGTTCTTCTGACACGGTCTCGTCCACTTTGCAAGATATCACGCCTACCCTGAAGCGGCGGTTGTTCTATTATATATGAGTGCAGGTTCAATCGAGGTTCAGGCGGCAAGCGACATCACGGGCGGCCGGGCTGACGGCGGGGCTCTTAGTGCTGGCCGTGCTGACCGGCTGCACTGATGTCGTCAACACTCCTGAGACGCCGGTCTCATTCACGCCGGTCCCGGCCCACACCGAGACGGCGACGCTCACTCCACTGGCTATCGCTACCGCAACGCCGGCTCCGCCCACACTGGCCCCGCCTACGCTGGCCCCGCCCACGGCAACGGCCACCTTTGCGGCACAGCTGCTGCCAGGCGTGCAGACGACGTTCGGTGGACGAGAGATCGTCCGCGGGCGAGCGGACCGGCCACAAGTAGCGCTGACCTTCGATTGCGGGAGCGTGGCCGGCCCCTCGGCGCAGATTCTGGACACGTTGAAGCAGCACGATCTGCGGGTCACTATCTTCATGACCGGACAGTACGCCGCAGAATATCCAGAACTGGTCAGACGCATGGCGACGGACGGTCACGAGTTGGCAAACCACAGCTACACGCACCCGGACTTCACCAAGATAACGGACGCCGCAGTCCTGGACGAGCTCGCCCGCACCGACGCGTTGGTGCAGCGGATCTCGGGCAAGAGCACCAAGCCCTGGATGCGGATGCCCTTTGGCGCCCGCAACAGCCACACCATCGACGTAGTAACGCAGGCCGGGTACACGTCCGTCTTCTGGACGCTGGACTCCGGTGACTGGCGAGCTGACGCCTCGGCCGAGGGGGTGCGGGCCAAAGTGTTGAACAACACAGGCAAGGGTTTTATCGTGGTAGAGCATTGCGCCTCAAACCAGAGCGCCGAGGCGCTGCCGGACCTCATCGAGGGGTTGCAGGCGCAAGGCTTGAAAATTGTAACGGTAAGCGCGTTGCTGCTGGGAGGCTGACCTGAGACTTCGTACCGTACGCTCACTGCTGCTCAGCGCTTTCCTGCTGCTGAGCAGCCTGTCCCTGATGCCGAACCCGGCGCTGGAAGCGGCCGCCGCGGCGGATTACGCCATTCCGAACGGGCATTTTTATACGCAGACCGGTGGCGGCGCGGGCAAGGGCTACGGCGTGGTGGACGATTCGGCGGCGGCGTTCTGGAGCGAGTTTCAGCGCCTGGGCGGCGTGGAGGCGTTGGGCTTCCCGGTCTCGCGGCGTTTCATGTGGAACGGCTTCGTGTCGCAGGCCATGCAGCGAGTTGTGTTCCAGTGGCGACCGGACACCAAGCAGGTGGCGTTCGTGAACGTCTTCGATCTGATGACAGAGAGCGGCCGGGACGACTGGTTGCTGGCGGTGCGGCAAGTGCCGCGCCCGCTGCCCGCCACGTTCGACAGCGGCAAGCCCTGGGCCGAAGTGGTGGCGGGCCGGCTGGCGCTGCTGGACGAGAACCCGGCGCTGCGGGCACAGTACTTCTCGGCGCCTGACCCGGTGACAATGAACGGGCTGCCAACGTCCCGGGTGACGGACATGGGAAACAACTACACCGTGCGCTGTCAGCGGGTGGTGATTCAGCAGTGGAAGCATGACGTGCCATGGGCCCAGGCCGGGCAAGTGACCGTGGCGTTGGGCGGCGACATTGCCAAAGAGGCGAGACTGCTGCCGAGCAGCGCGCTGCCGCCGGAGCCGGGTTCGCTGTCCGCCCTGCTGGACGGGGACCATCCGCTGATTCCGGTCAACAAGCAGCGAGCCCTGCCCTCGGACTACGAACCGTCGGACTTGAGCCCCATCTCCAGCGTGCAAGTAACCCAACCGGGAATCATGCTACGGCACGAGGCGCTGGCGCAGCTCCAGGCGATGGACGCCGCCGCGCGCGGGGCAGGCATCGACATCATCGTGGCGTCGGCCTACCGGTCCTACCAACAGCAGGCGCAGCTCTATCAGTACTACGTAGACCAGAACGGCGAGGCGGCGGCGAACCGGTTCTCGGCAAAACCGGGCCACAGCGAACACCAATTGGGCGCCACGGTGGACCTGACCTCGGCAAGCAGCAGCTACCAACTGACCGATGGATACGGCGGCACACCAGAGGGCAAGTGGGTGGCTCAGAACGCCTATCGGTTCGGCTTCGTGATGAGTTATCCGAAGGGAAAAGAGGCGATCACCGGCTACGTGTACGAGCCGTGGCACTTCCGGTACGTGGGGATTCCAGCGGCCGCGGAGATCCGGGCTCAGGGCGTGACGTCGCACGAGTATCTGGAGGCGCGCTGGGCAGAACGCTCTGCGGGGCAGTGAGGGCGAGCGTGATGAGGGTACGGGGCAATGACTATATAGTGAAGGTGGCGTTTGTACTGCACGTTTTGTGAGATTGTGGCGGGGCGCGAGCCGGCCACGATCCGGTATGAGGACGACGAGGTGCTGGTGTTCGACAACCTGCTGCGGTGGGTGCCGGTGATGCTGCTGGTGGTCCCGAAGCGGCACGTGTCGCAAGAGGAGCTGTGGCGGGACATCGGACGCGTGGGGCAGGTGGCGGTGGCGATGGGAAACAAGTACTGCCCGCGGGGCTTCCGGCTGCTATCGAACTTTGGCGAGGATGGGATGCAGAGCCAGCCACACGGGCACATTCACGTACTGGGGGGAACGCACTTGGGGATATACGTGCGGTGAGCGGGTCACGGGGCAGCTATGGCGAGACGGCGTAAAAAGCAATACGAGGACGGCGGCGGCGAACACATCCGGCTCACGTTAACGGGCATGGGTCACCGCGGGATGGCGTTGGGCCGGCACCACGAGCAGGTGGTGTTCGTGCGAGGCGGCGTGCCGGGAGAGACGGTGGAGGTGGAAGTGCTGCGCCGCTACAACGATTATCTAGAGGGCCGGGTGGCGTCAGTGATCACGGCGTCGCCGCACCGAGTTGACCCGCCGTGCCCGTACTACGGGGAGTGCGGCGGGTGCCAGTACCAGCACATCGCGTACGAGCAACAGCTCGAGTTGAAGCGCGCGGTGGTGGAAGAGCAGCTCCGACGCATCGGTAAGTTCGAGGCGGCGCCGGTGGCGCCCACGCTGGCCGCGCCCTCGCAGTGGCACTACCGCAACCACGCCCGGTTCACGGTGAACAAAGAAGGACTACTGGGTTTCGTACGGCCGGAGAGCCACTGGGCGCTGCCCATCGCGGAGTGCCTGCTGCTGGACGAGCGGATGAATGGGATGCTCGGCGATCTACACGGGCACTGCGCGGAGACGCGGCAACTTTCGTTCCGGTTTGGCCTCAACACCGGCGAGTACCTGATTCAGCCGCGGATCAAGAACCCGGCGCTGAGCCTGGAGACCGGGCAGACGCACTACCATGAGACGTTGCAAGGCAATCGGTTCCGGGTGGCCTCACCGTCCTTTTTTCAGGTGAACACCGCGCAGGCGGAGCGGATGGCACAGGTGGTGCAGGGCTATCTCGACGACGGAGTAGGGCTGCTGGTGGACGCCTATGCCGGCGTGGGGTCTTTTGCAGTGCTGCTGGCATCACACGCCCGGCGAGTGCTGGCGGTGGAGGAATCGGGGCCGGCGGTGAAGGACGGACGGCTGAACGCCGAAGGGGTGGGCAACGTGGAGTTCGTGCAGGGGAAGGTGGAAGAGGTGTTGCCGCAACTCACGGAGCGACCGGACGTCGTGTTGCTAGACCCACCTCGGGCAGGATGCCACCAGACAGTGCTGGATAGCCTGATCCGGCATCGTCCGCGGCGGGTGGTGTACGTGTCGTGCGAGCCGGCAACGCTGGCGCGGGACCTGCGCATCCTCTGCGACGGCGGCTTCACGCTGCGGGAGGCGCAGCCGGTCGACATGTTCCCACAGACCTATCACATCGAGTGCGTGGCGCTGCTGGAGGGGCAAGGGGAACCCACCCCACGAATCAGCGCCAAAGGGACGCCTTGAGTGGGGTTGCACCTCCCCTTCATAGCTGCCGTGTTGCCAAAGAGGGCGCTATCGTATACTAGGGCCGCGATATGAGCGGCGAGTGAAGGGCGGGATAGCATGACCGGCACGATTGCACTGGTGGGCGCGGGAGAGTTCCTGGAAGGGATGGCCGAGATAGACCGGCTGCTGATTGCGCGGGTGCCGGATCCACCGGCGCGGGTGGCCATTGTGCCCACTGCGGCCGCGCTTGAAGACCCCCGGGCATGGACGGACATGGGGGTACCACACTTCCAGCGGCTGGGCGCTCAAGCGGAAGCGGTGTTTGTGCGGGACCAGATCACGGCGGACGAGCCGGAGCTGGCGGCGGCGATCAGGCGGGCGAATTTCGTGTACATGTCGGGCGGGAGCCCGGGCTACTTGCTGGAGGCCATCCGCGGCACCCAGTGCTGGGAGGCAATGCAGCAAGTGCTCCAGCAGGGCGGCGTGCTGGCCGGGTGCAGCGCCGGTGCAATGGTGCTGGGAGGCAAGACCCGGGTGCGGCGCGGCGGTGCGGGCTTCAACTGGGACTGGGACGACGGCTTGGGCCTGCTGCCCGGAGTAGTAATCGCGCCCCACTTCAACCGGATGACCGGCGAGCGCCTCCAAGGGTACCGGGAGGGCATGCCGCCGGACTACACCCTGGTGGGGGTGGACGAGCACACCGCGGCGGTGGGCGCCGGCTCGCAGTGGCAGGTCCTGGGCCGCGGCGGCGTTTCGGTGTTTCGAAACGGGGGCATGGAGCGCTACGTAAGCGGCGCGCAGATCTCCTTGTGACAAGTATCCCTATCATCCTAGCCTCGGCCTCACCGCGACGGCGGGAGCTGCTCACGGAGGCGGGCATCCCCTTCCAAGTGCTCCCTACCGACATCGACGAGACATTGCGGCGGGGCCGGTCGGCCGAAGAAGAGGCGCTGCGGTTGGCGAAAGCGAAAGCTGAGGCGGGCCAAGCGGGCTCCGCTCCGGAAGCCCTCGTAGTGGCGGCGGATACTCTGGTGGCCAAGGGCGAACGCATACTCAACAAACCAGCGGACGAGGCCGAGGCCATCGCGATGCTGCAAGACCTCCGCAACACCGACCACCGTGTGGTGACCGCGCTAGCGGTAGCTTGGGGAGACGGCTTGGCCGCGGACTACGCGCTAACCAGGGTATGGATGCGCGACTACACGGACGAATCCATCACTCAATGGGTGGGCCGTGGCGAAGCGGCGGACAAGGCAGGGGCTTATGCCATCCAGGATCCGGAGTTCAAACCGGCGGCGCGGCTAGAGGGATTCAACGGGGGCCTCGGCTGCTACTGCAACGTGGTGGGCCTGCCCCTGGGCCTGCTGGCGCGGCTGCTGGGTGAGGCGGGCGCCGGCGTATCCGGCGTATCCCGCATAGCTCCCCTATCTATGATAAGGCCCGTAAGGCCGGCGATATGCGCGGGATGTCCCACCTGGGAGCAGCGCGCATGAGCGAGGCGAAAGATGCGGCAGCCGCGGCCTGGGACCGGGCGTTGGTGTTGGAGCTATGCCCGCTGTGCCGGGTGCTGCGGGAGTCAGAAGAGCGGCGGATCTGGAGCTTTCTGTACGAACATACCGGAAACCTGCGCTCTCGCAAGGAATTCGACCGGGAGCAAGGGTGGTGCCGGTACCACGCCGGACTGGCGGCCCAGATCGCACGGGAGCGCGAGCTAGTCTCAGACGTGTCGCTGGCGCGGCTCTATGAAACAGTGGTCATGACTTACCAGGATGTTCTGACCGAGGCAGCGCGGGCACAGACCGGCGGGCTGTTTAAGCGGCGGACGGGAAAGCCTTGGGCAGTGGACTGTCGCGAGTGCGCGCAGGGACGGCGCGCGGTCAGCCGGGAGATTTCGACGTTGCTAAAGCTGTTGGGCGCTGAGGAGCGCTGGGCGGCGTACCAGCGCTCGGATGGGCTTTGCGTTCCCCACTTCGAGCTGGCGCGCGTGGAGGCGAAAGATGGTCTCCGGGCGTTGCTACTAACCGACCAGGATCGCCGCCTAACCCGGCTCCAGGGACTGCTTTACCAATTCCAACACAAGCACAGCCACGACGCTCCGGAGCGGCCCAACTCTGAGGAAAAAGCGGCGTGGGGCGAGGCGCGTTGGCGCTTCACCGGCGTGGCATGGGACGGCCCACTGGTGCCGCGGCGGAAGTAGCGATGGCAGTCCTCCAGCTAATGGATGGCGCAACATGGGCGCTGGCGGTGGCACAGGAAGCGCCGGAGACGCCCTGTTTCCGATGCGGCGTGTGCTGCGTCAAGTGGCAGCCGCTGCTGGGACCGCAGGAGTTGAAGCGCCTGGCGGCGGAGTTAGGTATCACGGTGCGGACGTTCAAGAAGCGTTACACCCGTCCATACCCCCTACGACGGGGCTGGCATCAGCTGAGGACAGGAGAACACGGCTGCATCTTCCTCACATTTGAGGGCAATCGGGCCGGCTGCGCCATCCACTCGATCCGACCGCAAGTGTGCCGAGACTGGGCTGCCGATCTGGGCAAGACGGAGTGCCAACAGGGGTTGCGGGAGTGGCCGACGGTGGGGTTACTCCCGCTGGAGGACTTGTTGCCGGAGCGGGAGCAGCAACGGCTGATGGTGCGCGTGGTTGAGGGTGCTTCAGGTAACCCATCGCCATTGCCCGGCGGACGCTAACCCTCACGCGCTCCCCTCAAGAGCGCTCTAGCTCAACAATAGTTGCATCAGCTGCATCGTCTTCGTGCATCTTCCTAGTGGCGTAGTGGCGTAGTGGCGTAGTGGCATAGTGGCGTAGTGCCATAATGGGGAGCCTCAGTCTCTCCCCGCGCCAAGACGGCCGGGAGGTTATACTGGCATCGCCCGAGACCCGGACAGGAGGAGGAGTTATGACTCAGACCGCCAACCCGACCAGCACTGTGGCAGCGTACGCTGCCGAACTTGGCAGCGAGGCGCTGTCCCCGGAAGTGTTAGACCGGACCAAGCAGCTCTTTCTCGACTTCTTAGGGGTGGCTCTCGGAGGTATGGCGCTGGGCCCCGGCATGGCCGAGCTCCGGCTGGCCGCGCAGCGTCTCGCTGGATCGGGCGGCGGCCCCTGCACGGTGGTGGGAAATGCTGCAACCTATCCTGCGCCGTACGCTGCATTGCTGAACGCAGCCCACGCCCACAGCATGGACTTCGACGACACCCACCGCGACACGGTGTCGCATCCGGGCACGCCATTGTTCGCGGGCTTGCTGGCGGTGGGCGAACCGGAAGGGGTGTCGGGGTTGGACTTCCTGACGGCGGCGGCGCTGGGGTACGAACTCAACGGCAAACTGGGCAAGGCCCACGGTGACCGGGTGCATCAGCGCGGCTTTCACCCCACGGCAACCACGGGGCTGTTTGTGGTGACCGCCGCGGCGGGACGCCTGGTTGCGGCTGATCAGCAGACCATTGCCCAGGCACTCGGCATAGCGCTCAGCCTGGCGGCCGGCACCGCGCAGTTCAGCGAGTCGGGCGGGGCCAACAAACCGGTGCAGGTTGGGATGGCGGCACACAATGCGCTGTACTGCCTAACGATGGCGCAGGCAGGTGTGCCCGGCACTCGCCAGCCGCTGGAGGGCACCTACGGATACTACGCCGCCTACGCGGAACCCGGCTCGGATCTGAGCAAGATCGCGTTTGATCCGGCAGGACCGTCGGAGGTGCTGAACGTAGCAGTGAAGCCTTACCCGTCGTGCCGGTGCAGCCACGCCGCCATCGACGGCGTGAGCACGCTGGTGCAGCAGGAACGCCTGCAGCCCGAGGAGATTGAGTCGATAGCGGTGATGATATCGCCCGCGAGCTACCAATTGGTGGGAGGGGAGCCGGAGCAGAAGCGGCGGCCAGCCACGGTGGTGGACGCGCAGTTCAGCGGGTACTTCGCCGCGGCGGTGGCAGCGTGCGAGCCGAGCTACACCTGGGACAGCTACGGCAGACTGGACGACCCACGCCTACAACGGATCATGGACCGCACGGAGGTCCACCGCACGGAGACTCTTGCCGGGCTGGCGAGCGAGGTGACGCTAGCGGCACGGGGGCAAAGCTGGACGCTGCCAGTGCCGTTTCCCAAGGGCGAGCCGGAGGTGCCGCTTACGTGGGACGAGGTGGAGGAGAAGTTCCGTTCCCTGGCGAGCCGGGTGCTCAGCACGGCGGCGGTGGACGAGGTAACGGAGCGGGTGCGGGGCCTCGAAGGGCTGGGGAGTATCACCGAGCTGACGCGGGTGCTACGGGGACACGGCAGAGGGTAGTTATTTGTAGGGTATGGCAGGAGGTGGTTGCTGCCCACCCGCCCACCCAGTTCTGTTGTTTCCCAGAGGGACACCCCCTGGAACCCCTGGCAAAGAGGCTCAGCCTCTCTGCACGCTCCGCAAGTAAACACGCATGACTCCCCCGCTTTGGGCTGCGCCCCGCGCGGGCGCTCCGTACGTCCCACAGGGCACGCGCCAGCTTGACAGTGCGCGGCCTGGGGGGTAACGTGCGCGCAGTGTGCCGTGGGCAACAAGGGCTCGGCGGCACATAGTCTATTTAAGGACTGCCTACCGTGTTCCGCTTTATCTGGCGCTCGCTGCCGCTGTATGGGGTCTTTTTCCTGTGGGGGTTCGGCACCGGCGCCCAGCAGCTTGCTAGGCCGCTCTTTGCCGCATCCTTCGGGGTATCGGTATTTCTGGTCAGTCTGATCCAGGCGTCGAACTCACTGGCGTGGCTGGTGGCGGCCCCCACTACCGGGTATCTAACCGACCGCTTCGGGCGGAAGCCGCTGACCATTGCGGGAAACATGCTGCGCGGCGTGACGATGGTGTTTCAATACTACGCCACCAACTATGTGCAATTCTTCGTGCTGGAGTTCATCGGCGGGATTGGCGTGGCGACGTGGCTCACCGGCTCCTCCATCATCATGGCGGACATCACTCGTACTGAGAACCGGGGCCGGGCCATGGCAATACGGACGCTCGCGATGAAAGTGGGGCTGATTGCGGGACTGTTCGTGGGGGGCTACATTGCCCGCTTCTGGGGGCTACGCTTCATCTTCCTGTTTGGGGCCGTCACTAAGATCCCCATCCACCTCCTGCTGGCGTGGATGGTAAAGGAGACCCGGCCTGGTGAGGCGCCGGCCAAGCCGGCAGAGGCAGAGGCAACGGCAGAGCCAGAAGCAGAGCCAGCGGCCCAAGCAGCGCCGGTTGCCGAAGAACCCGCCGCGCCGCCGCCACCGCCGGAGGAGAAGCTGGGAGTGCGCTACTTCCTGCGGATCCCGGTGCTGGTGCTGGCTTTTGCCGTCTTCACCATCAGCACGGTGGGTGCGCCACAGGGAGTGTTCGGCTCGCTGTTTCCGCTGTACTCAACAAGGGAGCTTGGGCTGAGCCCGGCAGACGTGGGGCAGTTGCTGAGCCTAGCGGGAATCGCTGGGGTGTTGATCTCCTTCCCCAACGGTATGCTGGCGGACCGGTTTGGGCGCAAGGTCTCGATGGTGCCGGGGCTGTTGCTGCTAGCGGTGGCCTCGGTGAGCTTGGCGGGAGCCAACGCTTACATCGGGCTGCTGGTAGCGGTGCTCATCTACGGGCTGGGCGACGGCATGAGCTTGAGTACGTCGGAAGTAACGGCAATGGATCTGGCGCCAGAAAGAGGGCGGGGAACCTTCCTGGGAATATGGTCGGTGTTCCGAAACGTTGGCGGCATTGCTGCACCGATTTTGGTGGGGACCACTGCGCAAAATTTCGGGCTGAACATCTCGTTCGTGGCCATCGGTGGGCTGGCGGTGGTGAGTGCGGTGATAATGGGGCTGTTCGGGCTGGAGACGCACCGGCGCCTGGAAAAGCGCAGTAGCGAGGACAAGTAAACCCAGCCGCTAACTTGAAGCGGGGCTACGCGCCCATCACTGCTGCCGGCGGATGACCACCAGCTTATCGGCGCCGGACTGCGCGCCCCACACCTCTCCGGGGCGGCCGAGGAGTTGGCGGACGTTCGCATTAGGGCTAATCAGCTCGACCGACTGGAACTGCTCGGTCTGGGGATCGAAGCGCAGAATTGCGTTTCCGCCGAAATCGGTGAGCCACACTATGTCCTGCTCATCCACGTAAACGGCATACGCTTGCGGGCGCGTGCCCGGCAGCTTCCACTCCTGCCACTGTCCGGTTGCCGGCCGGTAGACTGACACCTGCCCTGTATTCCACTCGCTAACCCAGACGTCACCTTGGGAGTCGGGCCAGACGCGGCGCGCGCCCTGGCCGGCCGTGGGCGGCTCGATGACGGTAGCGCTGCCGGACTGCAGATAGATAGCTGCTATGTGATTGCCCGCAAGCGATGCGTAGAACACGCTACCATCGGGCGCGCTGGCGATGCCGTAAGGGCCGCGTCCGCGCGGCGCATCAAAGACTTCCATCTCTCGAGTCTTAGGATCGAAGCGGCCGTAGATGCCGGACTGGCCGGTAAACCAGAGGACACCGCTCTTATCGAAAGCAGCAGTATTCAGATTGGCGTAGGCGCTACCGTCCGGCAACGGGAAGCGCTCGACTTGCAGGGATGCGGGATCGACGCGAACGATGGCGTTGAGGCCGCCGTCGGTCACCCAGGGCACGTCGTCCGGGCCCATGATGACGCCGTGGGGGGCTGAGCCTGAGCCCAGGGGTATATGCACTATCGATCCGCTGCGGGGCTCAAGGCGGCCCAGCGCGCCCTGGCCCTGGGCGGTGTACCAGACCGTGCCATCGGCAGCGGGCGCAACATCGTGCGGCCGCGCACCTGTCGGTACCGGATACTCCTGGAGGACGTAGCCAGCAGCCCCCGAGTCACGCCCAGCAGGGGTCGTGTGCAGGACGGTGGGGAGTTGCGCTTGCGGAGAGGCCGGAGCCGGAGGCTGCGGCACTGTGGATGGCGCAGGGCGCTGGCAGGCCGCCAACAGCAGCACGCTGGCGGCAGCAGCCACAAGCAATGGCGTGCGCTGGTTCATTTCCTCTCCTTAGTTGCGACGGGTGGCGGTGAAGTCAATCTCCAACTTCAAGGTGTCTGCCAGGCTCAGGACTATCAGGACGCTGGGTTTGTCTAGCTCAAACTGCTCAAAGGTAATGCTGGTGTTGGCCGAGCCAGTGACTTCCTGCGGGGAAAACGAGGCGGTGACGTCCCAACTGACGGGTTGGGTGACGTCCTTGATGGTGAAGTCGCCCGTGAGCTTGAAGGTGTGATCGCCCTCATTGGGTAGGGCGGCGGGCAAACCGGTGACTTCCGTAACGGTAAAGATGGCGTTGGGAAACTGTGAAGTTTCCAGGGTCCTGCGCTGAACGTATCCATCGCGACGACTTTCGTCGCTGGTGAGGCTAGCGAGGTTAATGGTGATCTTGGACTGTGCCGGCACCACCTTGCCGGACTTGTCCAGCACGATGGCGCCGGATACCTGCTGGGTCTTACCTATGGCATCAAAGGGTGCGGACACATTGGCGAGCTCTTCCCGCACCCGATAGCGGGCTTCGTTAGCGCCGGAGACGAGCGTCAGCTCCACGCCGCCATCGAGAGGCGCTGCGGAGGGTTGGGTGGTCGGGGCAGGGGCTGCGGGCGTGGCCGTAGGCTGGGCAGGGGCTGCGGGCGCGGCCGTAGGCTGAGCAGGGGCCGCCGGCGCCGCCGAAGTCGGAGCAGGAGCGGCCGGCACCGCGGCGGGCGCGCAAGCGATGGCGAGGACACTCGCGGTAATGAACAGGACGAAGCAGCGTTTCAGCATTACGCCTCCAGGGAAGATCTTTTGATGTGGCAGCACTACTTGCTCAGTACCGTGGTAGTGGCGCCCAGGTTTCATACGGGGGTAGGTTACCGGAACGGGATCACTCGATATGGGGTGGGGGCATGGGATCGAGCAGGGTTTCACACCAGCGGGCCAGACTCAGGAGAGCTGCGTCACCAAACGGGGCGGCGGCAAGCTGAACTGAAAAGGGCAGCCCCTGCGGGCTGAGGCCAGTGGGTAGCGCAATTGAGGGCAATCCCATCATGGTCCACACCGCCTGGAAGGAGCGGTCGCCGGTGGTGGCGGGATCCGGTGCGGTGTTTGAGGCAGTGGGGGTGAGAAATCCATCGAAGCCACTCAACAGTTGCACGGTCTCGGCTTTGATGCGCCTCCGGAGCCGCTGGGCGTGAACGTAGGCAGCGGCAGGAAGCAACTGGCCCACCTCGACGTAGCGGCGAAGCACCGGGCCGTAGGCGTCCGGGTGTTCGGCGAGGTTGCGGGCGTGGACGGCGGCGGCCTCGGACTGCATGGGAATCTGGTGGGCCGACAGCACCGTGTCCATCCCGAGGGGCAACCGCACCTCCTCAACCTGTGCGCCGGCGCGGGCAAGGTGGGCCGCAACCGCCTCGGTGTTCGCGCGAATCTCAGGCTCGGCGCGGTCAAGAAAATCGGTGACGAGAGCAATGTGCGGCGCGCCGTGCCGCGCCAGCGCTACGTCGAGCACGCCATGCCAGGCATGATCAAGCGACGCAGGGTCTTTCGCATCGGGTCCGGCCATGACCGCGAAGACGCGTGCGATATCCTCTACGGTACGGGCGATGATGCCCACGTGGTCAAAGGACCAGCTCAAGGGGAAAATTCCGTAGCGGCTGATAGCGCCGAAGGTCGGCTTGAAGCCAATAACCCCGCAATAGCCTGCGGGCCGGAGCACCGAGCCGGCAGTCTGGGTACCCAGGGCCACCGGCACCATTCGGGCGGAGACCGCCGCGCCGGAGCCGCTGCTGGAACCGCCGGGGGTGCGGTCAAGGCGGTAGGGGTTCCTGGTACGCGGCGGGTCGCTGAAGGCGAACTGAGTGGTAACGGTCTTGCCTAGCAGGATGGCCCCCGCTTGCTTGAGACGAGCGACCGCCTCTGCGTCGTAGGAGGGCACGAAATCGGCAAGGGGGCCGAAGCTTGCGCTGGTGCGGATGCCCTCGGTATAGAAGATGTCCTTGATACCTACCGGCACGCCTTCCAGGGGCCGCGGCCCGTACTGACGCAGCAGACGTTCGCTGACCTGGGCGGCTTGGAGCGCGCCAGGGCGATCGACGGTCTCCCACGCCTGCACCTTGGGGTCGACCTCGTCTATGCGGCGGTGGAGCGCAGCCACGAGCTCGGATGGCGAGAGGAGCGCCTGCGCCACAGCGGCCTGGGCTTCGGTGACGGTAAGCTCGTGGATTTCGCTACTCATGGCGCGTTTTCTTGGCGCGCTTAGTGCGCGGGGGGCGAGGGCCGCCGAAGGTGTCGGGGATTTCATCCAGCCTGTCGAGCGGCTCCTGGGCGATGTTCCACAAGTCTCGGGCCGCGTTGGTCAGCTGCGGCTCCAGCGCGGGAAGCCGTTGGGCGCCGAAGCGCTCGGTTGCGGCGCGGGTGAGCCGTTCGGCGATGGTTGACTGGTCGGCTAGGTAATCGAAGCTCATGATTCTCTCCGGGATTATACACCAAAGTGCTCACGTGGCTGCAAAGCGGCGGCGGTGCGTGCGGCGGTGCTTTCGGGGCTGACAATAGCATGCGGGCGTGTTAGGATGGGGCAGAGATAGAAAAAAATTTCACAAATTGGGCCGCAACCCCTTTCCAGCGCGAAAAAGATAGTCTACAATTGGACTTCGGTTGACGGGTGGCTCCTTGAGCACCCACGCCTGTAATGAGGAGAGTGGATTTGGATCCGATAGACCCCAGGACTATTACCGCAGCCGACTGGTCCTTCATTGGCGGCTTGGTAAGGTACCTCTGGATTATCGTCATTTTTAACATTGCTTTTGCTATAAGCCTGTTGCTGGCCCAAGCGGTTATCCCCTCCCTTCTTGCCACCAATCACATAAAAATCGGCGTCAACAAAGTACGCCCGCTGCTCTATGTGGCGGGGTTGTTATGTCTGATGGTCACCATCTACGTGGTGGCGATCCTATGGTTGCCGACACTAGACGTGATCTACGATATCTACCCGAAGCGCTTGTTCTAACGCTTTTTTGAAATGTCCTACACTTCCGGAGGAGCACAGTACCTACATGCGCTTGAGGATTGAGCGGTGAACCGGCGCCCGCCACTAGTAATTGGCGTAACCATCATTGTGGTGCTGCTCGCGGTACTGGCTGGCGGACAAGCCGTTGCAGCCGAATGGAACGCGGGGCCGGAACAGCCCATAGGCTTCACGCACATTACCCACGCCGGCACGCTGGAAATGGAGTGTGCGTTCTGCCACCGGAACGTGGAGCAAGGCGCCAACGCCAGCGTACCGGCAGTGCAGCAGTGCATGTTCTGCCATGCGGTGGTAACCGGGGAGACGCCGGAGACGCGGGAAGAGATCGCCAAGCTGCGCGAGGCGTTCAACACCAACGACCCGATCGAGTGGGCGCGCGTCCACCGAATGCCGGACCACGTGCGTTTCATTCACTCAGCCCACATCCGGGCTGGGTTTAGCTGTGCCACCTGTCATGGCGACGTAGCAACCATGGAGAAGGTCTACCAATTCCGACCGCTGAAAATGGGTGATTGCGTCGCCTGCCACCGGGCAAACGACGCCCCAACCGATTGCACCACCTGCCATAAGTAGGGAGCACGTTTTGGAACTTTCTAGGAGAGATTTTCTCAAGGTCGCGGGGGTTTCCACAGCAGGGACGGTCCTGTTTGCGGGATGCGCCGCGCCGGAAAATGAGATGCTCATCCAGAGCCCGGTACTCCTCCCAGAGGATACGCCGTACGGCTTCGAACAATGGTACGCTAGCGCCTGCCGCGGGTGCGATGCGGGCTGCGGCATCATTGTGCGTGTGGTGGAAGGACGGGCCAAGAAAATCGAGGGCAACCCGGACCACCCGCTTAACCGCGGCAAGCTTTGCGCGCGCGGCCAAGCGGGAGTGCAAGACCTGTACCATCCGGACCGCATCCGTACACCGCTCCGGCGGACCGGACCCCGCGGCTCCGGGCGCTATCAAGTGATCAGCTGGGACGACGCGCTAGCGGAACTCACCGGCCGCCTCAAAAACCAGGTGGAGCTAGGAAGCCCGGATTCCGTGGTGCTGATCACCGAGCCGTTGCAGGGACTCACCGGTCACATTACTCAGCGCTTTGCCAACACCTACGGGGCGCGCCACATGGCCTACGAGCCGATGGAACAGGCCGCTTTCCACAAAGGGGTCCGGGACGTCTTTGGCGAAGACCGTACGCCGCTGTTCGATATAGAGCGGTCTAACTACGTACTTTCCTTTGGGGCCAACTTCCTGGAACCCTGGATATCCCAGGTCTACTACGGCAGAGCCTACGGCGAGTTCCGTCAGGGAAGCGACCGTAGCCAGCGCGGCTATCTCGTCCAGATTGAACCCAGGTTGTCTCAAACCGCGGCGAACGCGGACGAATGGGTCCCCATCACTCCGGGATCCGAGGGCGTCTTGGCGCTTAGCATTGCGCAGGTGCTGATAGCGGAAGGGCTGGCCGATCAGGCCGCCGCCAACGCGATGACCGGGGGCGCGGGTGCGGCGGCGCTCAATGCCTTCCGCCCAGAGTTAGCGGCCACGCTCACCGGGATCGACGCCGGGCGAATCGTGGCGCTGGCCCGGGCGTTCGCGAAGACCAAGCCCGCGCTCGCCATTGGCGGCGCCAACCCCGCGGCGCACACGAACGGGACGTTTAATCTGACCGCCATTTTCGCGCTTAATTTCCTGGTGGGAGCGGTGAACACTCCGGGCGGTATCCTGGCCAACGCGACGGCGCCCGTAGACGAGTTCGGCACTAACGTTCGGGCTACGCCCTATCTAGAGTGGGAACGGTTTGCGCAACGGCTGCGGGACAGGAGCCAGAAGCCGGTGAACGTGCTGATGGTGCATAACGCCAACCCCCTGTACGGGTTGCCGATATCCACCCAACTTGGCGAAGGACTGCGCAACGTGCCGGTCATCGTGAGTTTCTCACACATCATGGATGAGACAACCGCAATGGCGGACCTCATCATGCCGGACAACGCCTACCTGGAGTCTTGGGGCGACGTTTATACCGATCCGGGGATGGGCTTCGCGGCACTAACGCTTCAGCAACCGGTGGTCCGGCCGCTCTACTCCACGCGGCAATTCTCGGACGCGCTGTTGAGCGCGGCCGCCGAGCTTGGCGACGCGCTAACCAACGCGCTGCCCTGGAAGAGCTATCGGGAGGCGCTCCAGGCCACGGGGGATAAAATCCGCGAGCTGAATAAGGGATCGATTCAATCGGACAATCTTGAAGCGTTCATGAACGGTGTGTTGCAGCGCGGCGGATGGTGGGACCTCATCTCTCCGACCGAAACGATAAGCGTCGGCCCACCGCTGCTGCCGCGGGAAGTCAACCCGGCCCGATTCGCCGGCGCCGACACCGAGTTCCCGTTCTACATGACGATCTACCCGTCTGCGGGGGTGAACGACGGCCGCGGGGCACACCTGCCGTGGCTCCAGATGACCCCGGATCCAATGACGACCGCGACCTGGCAGAGCTGGGTGGAGATCAACCCCACGACCGCAGAACAACTGGGGATCAAGATCGATGACGTGGTGTCCGTGATCTCACCCAACGGGAGGATGGAGGCGCCGGTCTACATCTATCCGGCGATTCCGCCCAACGTGGTGGCGATACCGGCGGGTCAGGGGCATACCTTCATGGGCCGGTACGCGGAAGCCCGTGGGGCCAACCCGCTCTCTATTCTTGCCCCTTTGACCGAGGGCGACACCGGCGCGCTGGCGTGGAACGCCACCCGGGTTCGCATAGAGCGCACCGGCAAACGCTACCGGCTGCCGCGGCTGGAGGGCATGGTGAAGGCGGTGCAGCCCGAAGATTACACGATCATTCAGATTGCCGGCCAGGAGTCGGGAGAAGGGCACTAAGCCAGCCTACGTTACGAGCTCTGGGCACAAAGAGGACAGATTATGGCAGACCAGCGCAAATGGGGCATGGTAGTTGACTTGGACCGCTGCAACGGTTGCCAGGCGTGCGTTATTGCCTGTCAGGCGGAAAACAACATCGTGCTGAGCACAGAGGATCTATTCCAGCAACAACGTGCTATGACCTGGATCCGGGTTGAGCGCTATTGGGAAGGGGAGTACCCCAACGTGAAGGCGCGCTTCATTCCGATCATGTGTCAGCACTGCGAGAATGCGCCCTGCGAGCCGGTGTGCCCGGTGTACGCCACGTATCACAACAACGAGGGCTTGAACGTTCAGGTGTACAACCGGTGCGTGGGCACGCGTTATTGTGCCAATAACTGTCCATATCATGCCCGGTACTTCAACTATTGGGAGCGCCCTACAGACGCTCCATTCGGCGAGATCTTTGCGCCCGACCAGACTATTGCCGAGCCGATGAATGAGTACCTGAACCCGGACGTTACCGTGCGAACCAAGGGGATCATGGAGAAATGCACCTTCAACATCCAGCGGATTCGCCGGACGACCCGCCAGGCGCAGGACGAGGGACGCGTGGTGCAGGACGAAGAAGTGCAGCCGGCATGCGTTCAGGCGTGCCCAACGGGCGCCATGGTTTTCGGCGATCTCTTGAACCCCGATAGCAAAGTAGCGCACAAGGCCCAGGACGAACGCGGGTACCACCTCTTGGAAGATCTGGGCACGCTGCCCTCGGTTACCTACCTGAAGAAAGTAGACCCGAATGCGTCACGCAGCGCACAGCCAGCACATTAACCCCCGGCCTCAGCTTCCTGAGGGTCCGGCAGCGCTTACTCGCGACATTATTGACAAATTCTCGTCGCCGAGGGGCGGGGCATTGTTTGCGCTTTCCGGGGCCATGCTGCTCATTGGCGCGGTGGGGCTGGCAATGCGGTTCGACAGCGGCACGGATGTGCGCCAAGAGTGGGGGTATTACGCCGCCATTTTCGTCTTCCTTCTTTCTACCGCGCAGGCAGCCCCCATTCTATCTGTAGCCACCCGGCTGACAAAGGGCTACTGGCGGAAACCGCTGGTGCGGGTGGCCGAGCTGTTCACAGTGGTAGGTGTCTTGAACTTCCTGCTCCTGCTGCCGCTGCTGGGGCTGCTCCCCGCGGTATCGGAACACGTGACGTTCTGGGTGAACTGGGAAGGCGCGGCCCAAGGCGCGCTGGTGGTGACGATGCTGGCGCTGGCAATTGCCGGCTTAGGTCTGCTGTACACTTCCGCCCGACCCGATATGGCGGCGGTTCGAGACATGGCAGCGGGCAAGCGTGACAGTCTTTCCGCCCGCCTAGCCGGCAATTGGGGAGGCACGCCACACCAGTGGAAGGTAATGAAGCAGGGTATCACCTACTTCGGCGTGTTCTATCTGATGATGCTGGTGGGTATGCACTTCATGGTTAGCGTGGAGTTCGCGATCCAGCTGGTGCCGGGTTGGCGCGACCCGATCTTCCCCGCATACCACGCAATCGGGGCGCTGCAGGCTGGGCTGGCCACGTTGGTGCTCACCCTGGGCATTCTCCGAGCCGTGGGTGGCTACAAAGACTATCTGGCGCTGGACCAGTTCTGGAACCCCGCCAAGCTGCTGCTCTCCTTTTCTCTGCTCTGGTTCTATTTCTGGTGGTCAGGCTTCATCGTCTTCTGGTACGGACGCACCCCTGCTGAAGAGGGAGTACTGCAAGCGGTGGTATTCGGGCCATTCTTTGGATCCTTCGTGGTGAGCTTCCTCTGCAACTTCGTGACACCACTGCTGCTGTTGATGTGGAACCCGATCCGAGTGAGTATTGCCGGACCGGTGATTGCTTCTATCGTGATCCTGGTAGGCAATTTCATGGACCGGGTCCGCATCTACGGCAGCTCTTTCGCAGTGGAGCCGGGCGGCCACGTGGTGAAGGAAATCCCCGCCACGTATTTCCCCGGCCTTCCCGACGTGTTGGTGGGGATAGGGGCGGTAGGCGCCGTGATCTTTTTGTTCATGTTGGCGATGCGGATTGTCCCCGTGATGTCTTTGTGGGAACTCAAAGAAGGCCAATTACTGTCCGAGACCCGCACCTTGCACAAGAACGAGGTGCTGGTGCTGGGTAAGCCGGAGTAGCGATCGGGCGAAATACGCAGGAGTCAGCGCTCAATGCAGGAACGTAGAGTCTTAAGCGACACAGAGATCAATCGGAGTCTGCTGTCTAGCGTGCTAGACACCCCCTCGTGGTACTGGCCCACAGTGGCCGGGTTACTGATCGTGGTGGGGGGGTTCCTTACCGCAGTGACGCTGATGATCACGTTTGGCCTTGGGGTGACGGGCCTGCAACGCCCGGTGTTCTGGGGCTTCATGATCGTCAATTTCGTGTTCTGGGTCGGCATCAGCCATGCGGGGGTTATGATCTCGTCGATCCTGCGGCTGTGCCAGGCCGAGTGGCGGCGCCCGGTCACGCGGGCTGCCGAGGTGCTCACAGTGTTCTCGCTGGCTACCGCGGCCTCATTCCCTCTGATCCACATGGGCCGGCTGTGGCGCTTCTACTGGGTGTTCCCATATGACTTCGACCGAATGCTCTGGCCAGACGTGCGTTCACCGCTGATCTGGGATCCAAGCGCTATCTTCACCTACCTCACGGGCGCTTCGATGTTCGTGTTCATGGCGCTGTTGCCAGACATGGGTAACCTGCGGGATCGCACTACGGGATGGCAGCACAAGTTCTACGCGATCGCTTCTCTAGGATGGCGCGGCAATCCGCGGCAGTTCAAGTTGCAATTTATACTGGGCATCCTGCTCTCCGCGCTTATCCTCCCGGTATTCGTTTCGGTCCATAGCATTGTGTCGTGGGACTTTGCGGTCGCCCTGGTCCCCGCCTGGCACGCCACGGTGTTTGCGCCCTATTTCGTCATCGGTGCGGTCCACTCGGGCGTATCCGGCGTGGTCACCCTGATGGTGATCCTGCGGGCGCTGTTCAAATGGGAGGACTACATTACGCCGGATCACTTTGATGCGCTGGGCCGGCTGCTCATTGCGGTGGCTACCGCATGGCTCTATTTCTTCTTTCTAGACTTCGTGTTCGGCATCTACGGCGGAGAGAGCAAGGAAATCAGCGTGATGGAGCAGCGTGTATTCGGCTGGCCTTGGGGCTTCATGTTCGCGGTGATCATGATCTTTGGTTATGTGCTCCCGGTCGGTGCGTGGCTGTTCCGAGCGGTACGCCGGAACATCATGTGGATGTTCATCCTGTCGATCATGGTGAACATTTCGATGTGGTTGGAACGGCTGTGGCTGATTGTGCCCGGGCTTCAGACAAAGGAGCGGCTGCCGTTCACGTGGCAGGTCTACGAACCCAGCCTGGTTGAAATCATGCTGGTGCTGGGCTCCTTTGGCATTGTGAGTCTTGGGCTCCTTATCTTCACCAAGCTCTTCCCGCTAATCCCGGTGTGGGAGGAAAAAGAGGGCCAGGTGCTTCGAGCCGAGCTGCAGATTGGCAAACGCCGTGTCCCCGCAATTATCCGTGAATGAGGCTGAATCATGGCAAACCGTACTATTCTAGGGGTCTATCAGCAGCCTGATGATGTTGCTGAGGCGGTGACACGCCTGAGGCAGGCCGGGTACGACGACAACGAATTTGATATCCTGTCCGGAACGCCTTACCCAGAAGGCACGTTTGGGGAGCGGGTGGCGGCCCACCGGCTGTACATCTTCCCCATCGTGGGTGCGATCATCGGGTTTTCGATTGCGCTGCTGATCACGGCGGGCACCCAACTCTCGTTCCCACTAATCACCGGCGGCAAGCCGATATTGGCCATTCCCCCAATGTTGATCATCATGTATGAGGGCACGATGCTAGGCGCCATCCTCAGCACGGTCATTGGCGTGATCTTCGAGTCCCGGCTGCCACGGTTTGACCTAGGCGTTTACGATACGCGCATCACTGAAGGGTACATTGGGGTGCTGGTGGCGTGCACGGAAGAACAGACCGGCAGTGCGGAGCAGTTGCTGCGCGAGACCGGCGCGGACGACGTCAAGAAGGGTTGAGGGGCACACCCATGAAGCGTATTGCAAGGCTGATCAGCAGACTAGACTCAACAAAGGGGCACCCGCGGCGATTGCCGCTGTGGGTAGTGCCGGTTGGCCTGCTGCTGTTGGCCCTAGGGTGCAGCCGGGGGCCCTATCCCTTCGACTTCTACCAAGAGATGCACTACCAATCCTCGATAAGAGCACAGGAGCCCGACAGAAGGCAGCCGGCCCCAGATTCCGTGCCCAGAACCGGCAGAGAGTTAACCTACGCCACCATTGTTGACGCCGCTGACCTCAAAAACCCGCTGCCGGCAAATGACATCACCTTTGCGCGCGCGCGCCAGTTGTACCAGGTGAATTGCAGCTCCTGCCACGGGTCGGAGGGCAAGGGCGACGGGCCGCTGGTGGCGCACTTCCAGAAGTACAACTCACCGCCGCCGGTGGACTTTTCCCAAGAGCGAACCACGGTACGCAAACCGGGCGAGCTTTGGTGGATTATCACCAACGGCTTCCCGCTTCCGGGGATTCCGCAGCCAGGGGGACCGGGCGGCATGCCATCCTTCCGCAATTTGTTGACCGCTGATGATCGCTGGGCGCTGGTCCACTTTGTGCAGACGGTCCGCTGAGTTCGCTGACTATGAACAAAGCGGCCTGGAAGCATTCCAGGCCGCTTTCTGTTGACCATCGGTGGAGCGCCTGCTATAACAAGGGCGTGCCCGAACACGCAGTCTTGCAAAGCGCAGCCTACCAACCTTGGATTAGGGCATGGATTCGGCAGGCCGTTGACCCCATGGAGGCTATGTACCGCGGACGCTCGGTGCAATCCCAGCATGTTCCATATCCATCGCAGATCCATCACAGCCATAGCTATCAGATTCATAAGATGACCCACAGGCTCAGGATGACGCCACGATCATTAACAGTCCCTTGTTGCGCACTGCCCTCAAAAAGCAATGACTGAACGCTATCGCCCCTGGGAGATCCGGATGCCCTGGACGCGCTTCGACCCAGAGCGGGTTCAGGAGATCTCCGGCAGCTACGGCATCTACGAGATCGCTGATGCCGATGGCAACGTCCTTTACGCGGGTTATGCGGGCGGCCGATCACTGTTCGGGCTGCAGGGCTGCATTGCCGAACACTTTTCGGCGAAAGCGCAAGACGCGGCGATTCGTGAGCGGGCGGCGCAGTACCGTTACGAAGTGACGCTCTCGTACTTAGGTAGATGGGTCGAAGTGCTGGGCCGCTACCTGGAGGAGCACGGCGCGCTGCCGGGGGGAAACCAGGCGCGCGCGGACGAAATACCGACCCTGCCCCGCTTTGGCCGAGCGGCTGGGTAAGCGGAGGCCTGCCTGTGGAATTACGGTTAACCGACGAACAAAAGATGATCATCCAGACCGTGCGGCGTTTCGTGCGGGAGGAGATCGTACCGCTGGAGCGGGAGCTGGATCCGGACGCCTTCGAGCTACCAAAAGCCCAGACCGCACGCCTCACGGCGATGACCAAGGCGATGGGTCTGTACATGATGGGCGTACCCACCGAGTTCGGCGGCGCCGGGGTGGACATTGTCACCCGCACACTGGTCAACGAGGAGATGGCCCAGCACCGCGCGGGACTGTACCACCCATGCTATGACGTGTTCGGTGAGGAACCGCCGGCACAGCTCTACTTTGCCAACGAGTACCAGAAAGCGCGTTACCTCTACCCCGCGATCCGGGGGGAAAAGGTGAGCTTCCTGGGGTTGACCGAACCCAGCGGCGGCTCCGACCCGGCCCGAGCGATTCAGACCCGGGGAGTGAACGATGGGGACGAGTGGGTGATCAACGGCTCGAAGATGTTCAACTCCTGGGCGGACAAGGCCGACTTTGGCTTAGTGTTCGTGCGGACCAACCCCCAAGCGGGCCGGCAAGGCATCACCTGCTTCCTGGTGGACACCGACACGCCGGGGTTCATTGTAAAGCGGTTGGTGCACGTGCTGCGGTCGGACTACACCACGGAGTTGGCGTTCGAGGACATGCGAGTACCTGCCACCCACATCCTGGGCGAGGAGGGCAAGGGGTTCGCGATTGCCAACGAACAGTTGAGCCTGAGCCGCATCCCCTACGCCGCGGTGGGCATTGGCGTGGCAGTGGCGGCGCAGAAGATGGCGATCGAGTACAGCAAGCTGCGAGAGACTTTTGGTGACGTGTTGGCGAACCGGCAGGCGATCCAGTGGATGCTGGTAGATAACGAGCTAGACATCCGCACGGCGCGCTGGCTCACCCTGCACGCGGCGCAGAAGGCGCACGAGCGCAAGCCCTTCCGGTTCGAGACGGCGGCGGCCAAGGTGTTCGCCACCGAGGCGGCCGGCCGGGTAGTAGACCGAGCGATTCAGGTGCACGGCGGCGTGGGCGTGACCAAAGATCTGCCGCTGGAGCGGTGGTACCGAGAGTTGCGTATTCGTCGCATCGGCGAAGGGCCATCCGAGGTACAGCGGATCATCATGGCGCGCGACCTCCTGAGCGGGGCGGCGAGCAGCGACCTGGATGCGCTGGTGTAAGTGGTCAGCGCATCGCTCGGCAACGCATTGCACTTCCATCGCATTTTCTAGAAGTGCGGGGAATACCGGAGTACACCGGGTTCCTCACCTTATTCGAACAAGCAGCCGCACCCTGGCAGGGCGAGAGGGAATGAGCATCCCAAAAAGGAGCAAGGAGCAGCAATGAAGGTGATACTGGTGCATAACCACGGCGGGCCAGAGGCGATGGTGGTGGAGGAAGCGCCGACGCCAGCTCCGGGCGCGGGACAGGCGCTGGTGAAGGTGGAGGCGGCCGGGGTAAATTTCATCGATATTTATCAGCGCAGCGGCGCGTACAAAGTGCCGTTGCCGGCCATCCTGGGCATGGAAGGCGCAGGGGTGGTGGACGCGGTGGGTGAGGGCGTTCCGGATGTCAAAGCCGGCGATCGGGTGGCATGGGCCATGCACATGGGCGCGTACACCTCCCACGCGGTGGTGCCGGCCGGGCGTCTGGTGCCGGTGCCGCACGCGATGCTCCTGCCAGACGCGGCCGCCGCGATGCTGCAAGGCATGACGGCGCACTTCCTGGCCACCACCACCTACCCCCTGAAGCCGGGCGATACCTGCCTGGTGCACGCGGCCGCGGGCGGGGTGGGGCTATTGCTGTGCCAGATAGCAAAGCTGCGGGGGGCACGGGTTATTGGCACCGCGGGGTCTGCCGAAAAGGCCGCGCTGGCAAAGGAGGCGGGCGCTGAGGAGGTGATCCTCTACCGTGACCAAGACTTCGAGGCCGCGGTGAAGGATCTCACGGGAGGTAAAGGGCTGGACGTGGTGTACGACGGGGTCGGCAAAGATACCTTCGACCAGAGCTTGAACTGCCTCCACCCCCGAGGAATGATGGTGCTGTTTGGGCAGGCCAGCGGTGCAGTGCCACCGGTGGACCCGCAAACGCTGAACGCCAAAGGGTCGCTGTTCCTCACACGACCCTCGCTGGCGCATTACAGCGCGAACCGCACGGAGCTGCTGGAGCGGGCGGGGGATCTATTCGATTGGATCACCTCAGGCCGGCTGCAAGTGCACGTTGACCGGACGTACCCGCTCGAGGAGGCCGGCGCGGCGCACACGGCGCTGGCAAGCCGGCAAACGGTGGGGAAGGTGCTGCTTGCCCCGTAGCAACCAATACATGGATTTCATAGATTGACACACACTATGGCAAACGAACTATGAACGGGATGCTGTCTGACCTGCTGGTGCTGGAGCTAGGCCAAGACGTAGCCGGGCCGTTTTGCGGTAAGCTGCTGGCCGGCCTGGGCGCGGAGGTGATCAAGATCGAGCCGCGGGGCGGCGAGCCCGCTCGGATGGCCGGCCCGTTCAAAGACGACGATCCGCACCCCGAGAAGAGCGGGC
Organism: Dehalococcoidia bacterium; assembly: GCA_965261835.1. Lineage (GTDB taxonomy): Bacteria > Chloroflexota > Dehalococcoidia > SHYD01 > SHYD01. Next base: position 2,542,960 of record OZ253478.1, read on the forward strand.
GATTTCTGCACCTGAACGGCGGCAAGAAGAGCATCACGCTGGACCTGAGCAGTCCGAGCGGTCGCAAGCTGTTTCTGCGCCTGGCACAGCAGGCGGACATTTTGGTGGAGAACCTCGGCCCAGGCGCATTGGCCGCGTGGGGGCTACCCTATGACGTCATTGCGAAAGCCAACCCGCGCCTCGTCATAGTGGCTATCACCTACTTGGGACAGGACGGTCCCTACCGGGACTACAAGGTGAGTGAACTGGGGGCCTTTGCGCTATCCGGGTACATGTACCTGACGGGCGACCCCGAGCGGGAGCCGGTGAAGCCGAGCTTTGACCTGAGCCAGTACGAGGGGGGCGTGCACGCAGCCACGGGCGCCATGGCGGCGCTGATGTGGCAGGATGCCGCAGACACCGGACAGCTGGTGGACGTGGCGGTGGTAGAATCCACCTGCTTCGCTCACGGCTCGCTCTCGCCCTACCTCAACCTGGGGTACAAGTATAAGCGCGCCGGCAGCCGCAACCTGAACATGCATCCCCATTTCCAGTACCCTTCGGTGACGCTTCCCTGTAAGCAGGGCCACGTGCACGTCCACTTCGCACCCACGGACCCTGCGTTGCTAGGAGTGCTGATGGAGGACGAGCGGCTGAGCGATCCCGCGCTCTGGGCGGAGCCAATGGGCAACGCCGACCGCTTTGACGAGCTGTGCCTGCCATGGCTCAGCCGCTACGAGAAGTTCGAAGTGGTGCAGCGGGCCCAGGAGCTGCGGCACCCCTTCACCCCCGTGCTGAACGTGGGCGAGCTGTTCCAGGATGAGCAGTTGCTGGCGCGGGAGATGTTCGTAGACCTGGAGCACCCAATTGCGGGCACCGTGGCGCACGTGGGGCCGCCGTTGCGGTCGGACGAGACCGCGTGGCGGATGGAGCGAGCGCCGCTATTGGGGGAGCACAACGCGGCGGTGTACTGCGAGCGGTTGGGGATGACCAAGGAGGACTTGGTGATCCTGAGTGAGACAGGGGTTATTTGAAGATGCCTGGCACAAACCTCAAGCGGTCCTCGGTTACAGGGAACACCGGTGCACCCTGCAATGCTCACTCCAGGATGGCCCACACGGGCGCTGTCCTCAGCCTACCCGCCCCGGGAGGGCTCTCGCTGGGCAGCGGCGCTCGTTTGAAGTTCGAGGTTTTCGAGATTAAAGCGGCACGCCCGCATACTCGTGTCCGCACCATCGCGCGCGCGGGAGATGCCCGATGAGCGATGGTAACGCCCGGCGCCTGCTGTCAGGGGTACGCATTGCCGATCTCACGATTGTAGTAGCGGGACCCACGGCTACGGGCGCGCTGGGAGATCTGGGCGCCGAGGTTATCAAGATCGAGAACATCATTGCACGGGGCGACCGTGCAACCACGCTGCCGAAAGCGGCGGACGCGCCGGAGGACCGTCCTTACAACCGGTCCAACTGGTTTGCTGACCTGAACCGGAGCAAGAAGGGGCTCACGCTGAACTTCAACGTCCCGGAGGCGCGAGAGGCATTCCTGCGGCTGGTGGCGGTAAGCGACGTGGTAATCGAGAACTTCAGCCCGCGGGTGATGCCCAACTTCGGGTTCACCTACGAGGCGCTGCAGGCGGTGCGGCCCGACCTCATCATGGTGTCGCTCCCGGGCTTCGGGAGTACCGGGCCGATGCGGAACCACACTTCGTTTGGCCCCGGCATCGAGGCGATGACCGGGTTGGGGGACCTGACCGGCTTCCCGGACGGGCCGCCGTTGAAGCCCGGCAACTACGTGACCGACTACACCGCCGGGATGATGGCGGCCTTCGTCATCATGGCGGCGCTGCACTACCGCAGACGAACGGGGAAAGGCCAGCACATCGAGCTGGCCATGCGGGACGGGGCGCTGCAACTGATCGGCGAGCCGATTATGGACTTCGCGCTTAACGGGCGGATACAGAGCCGCATCGGCAACCGGCATCCATCGAAAGCGCCACACGGAGTCTACCCATGTGTCGGCGAGGATAAGTGGGTCGCAATTGCAGTGGCCTCGGACGAGGAGTGGGGAGTCTTGTGCGACGCTATTGGGCGTCCAGACCTGGCGGCGGACGATCGGTTCGACACGGTGCTGGGCCGGTTGGCACACCAGGACGAGATCGACGGCGCGCTGTCCGCCTGGACACGGGAACGGGACCACTATGCGGTGATGCATACACTCCAGGCCGTCGGGGTGGAGGCGGCAGCAGTCCTGACCACCGAAGAGACGGGCAGCGACCCGCACGTTGCGGCGCGCGGCTTCATCCAGACCGTGCAATGGCCGGAGGTGGGGCCGGCACGCTACACCCGGCACGGTTATCGGTTGGCGGAGACCGGGGCGGTGATCCAGCCCCCACCCGGCTTTGGCGAGCACAACCGCTACGTGCTCCAAGAGCTGCTGGGCTACTCCGACGCGGACTTTGCGGCGCTGGAGGCGTCCCAAGGCATCGCTTGGGAGCCCGGGCGCGCGATGGGGCGCTGACCCCGCAGGCGCCACGTGAACATTTACTTCGACGTTGACCTCACGCTGATCAGCGAGTTGGGGGAGTTGCGGCCGCTGGTGACAGAGACCTTCCAACTGCTGGTGGCAGATGGGCACACGCTGTACCTGTGGTCGGGCAATGGCATCCGCTGGCCGGTGGTGGACCGCCACGGGCTGCGGGAGTACGTTTCCGGGTGCTTTTACAAACCGCTGTATAATCACCGCAACGCACTGGAACGCCAGGGTGTAGCGGCGCCGGATTTCTGCGTAGACGACCTTCCGGACTGCATCGAAGAGTTCGGCGGCGTGGTGGTAGCGGCCTATGGCGAGGCCAACCCGGTGGACCGGGAGATGGCCCGGGTGTACGAAGCGGTACGGCTAGCTCAGCAACTATCAGGAGGGACAACATGACCTCAACTCGTATGAAGTTCGGCATATTCATGGCACCATTTCATCCTCTTGGGGAAAACCCCACGCTGGCGATTGACCGCGACTTAGAGCTGATCAGATGGCTGGATGACCTGGGCTACGATGAGGCGTGGGTTGGAGAACACCACAGCGCAGGGTGGGAAACCATTGCCTCACCGGAAGTGTTCATTGCCACGGCGGCGCAGCAGACGCGCCACATAAAGCTAGGGACCGGGGTGGTCTCTCTGCCCTACCACCACCCTTTGATGGTGGCGGACCGGATGGTGCTGTTAGACCACCTGACCCGGGGCCGGGTGATGTTTGGGGTGGGCCCCGGCGCGTTAGTGTCGGATGCGATGATGATGGGCATCAGCCCGCCGACCCAGCGGCCGCGGATGGAAGAGGCAATGGGGGTCATCATGCGGTTGTTCACCGAGGTGGAGCCCTTCTCGCACGAAGCAGAGTGGTTCACGCTGCGAAACGCCCGGCTGCAAGTGCGCCCCTACACCCAACCGCACATGCCCATTGCGGTGGCCGCAGTGTCTTCGCCCGCGGGGATGGTGACCGCCGGGAAGTTCGGCGCCGGGGTGCTAACGTTCAGCCTGCCTAGGGGCGAGAATGCCCGACCGCTCAAAGAGTTTTGGGGTATCGCTGAGCAGACTGCGGCGGAGCATGGCAACGTCATGGACCGCAGCGAGTGGCGAATCGTGATACCGACACACCTGGCGGAGTCCAAGCAAGAAGCGATGGACCAGATCCGGGCGGGCGCATACCGCTACCATCGGGAGTACCGCAACGCCACCTTGAACTTGGAAACCGACATTGAGGTATCGCCGGAAACGCTGCCGGAGACCATGGCGGAACAGGGGGACTGGTGCGTGGGGACGCCGGAGGATCTCGTGGCCTGGATCGAACGGGTGCAGGAGATGAGCGGAGGGTTCGGAGGCGTGATGGTTCAGGTGGTGGACTGGGCCAGCCGGGAACACATGATGCACAGCTTTGAGCTGATAGCACGCAACGTGATGCCACGCTTTCAGCAGAGTCTGCCCGGGCTGGTCGCGTCGCAGGCGGATACGGCGCGGCAGGTGCTGGCGCTGGATGCAGAACGGAAGGCCTCGATGGCGCAGGCTCAGGCGGATTACGAGGCCCGCAACAAGTAAGTGCGGGACATGATAGCGTAACGGCCTTGAAATAATTCCACAGTACCCACGGTAAGTGCTCGCCATACAATACAATGCTGCGATGACATGGAATGACACGATAGGAAACTGCACATGGGTATTCCTCGCTGGCTCCGCAAAGTATTAGACGCTTTTCCCGCGCCGCAACCGCGGTTGACGCCGGTGCCCATTCCGGTGCGCCCCGCGCCGCCGCGGTAACTGACCGGCGGTTTCAATCATCGACCGGCATCCAGCCGGCGCCCAGCACTGCGCGCAGCGGCGGGGAGGACATCGGTCGCCCCTAGTCTAGACGCTCCGCCCTATGCACTAAGGTCGCCACCGGGATCTTCCGGCGGACTGCCGCTTACCCTTGGGCGATGCCTGGACATTGCGCCCAATTCAACCGCAGCTTGTACACGCTCCGCTTCCGGGTTAGCATGGGGGCACTTTGACGCAGGAGCGGGGCTATGGCAGAAACTGTTGGCATTATTGGTTACGGGCAGATGGGCAAGCGTATGGGGCAGCGCCTCCTAGACGCTGGTTACAGCTTGTGGGCGCACGACCTGCAGCCGGAAGCGCTGGAGCTGGCACGCCAGGCCGGCGCGCACCCGGCGCCGAGCATCGAAGCGCTCACCGCGGCGTGCTCTGTCATCATCACCATGCTGCCGGGACCGCCAGAGGTGGAGGCCGTCATCCTGGGCAGCGGCGGCATTCTGGAGCACGCCAAGCCGGACACGTTGCTGTTGGAGATGAGCAGCTCCTACCCCCCGGTCACCCGCCGCATCTGTGACCAAGTGCGGGCCAGCGGCCTCGAAATGCTGGATGCTCCCGTGTCCGGCGGCATTCAAGGGGCAGAGGCGGGCACGCTCACGGTGATGGTGGGTGGTGAGGTGGCACTGCTGGCGCGTGCGCGGCCGGTGCTGGAGATCATCGGCAAGAACGTGGTGCACGTTGGCCCCATCGGGTCAGGGCATGCGCTTAAAGCGCTGAACAACCTGCTTGCGGCCGTCATGACCGCGGCCACCGCTGAGGTGACCACCCTGGCCGTCCGGAGCGGTATCGACGCAACCACTGCGCTGGACGTGTTCAGTATCAGCAGCGGGCGGAGCCGAGCAACGGACTATATGTTCCCCACCTTTGTGCTGCCACGGACATTCGACGCGGGATTTACGCTGGGCTTACTAAAGAAGGACACGGAGATCGCCACCCGGCTGGCGCGGGAGCTGGACCACCCAATGCTTGTGGGCAACATCACCCGCGAGGTGATGGGGCTGGCGACTCAGGAGCTTGGCTCCCAAGCCGACTACACCAGCCTGGTGAAGCTGTACGAGCAATGGACCGGGGTAGAGGTGAAGGGGGCAGAGTAATGCCGGACGCCCGCCTTTGCCGTCCCAGTCCCAGATTAGCCCACACGCTACCGATAAGCTGTTCTTCGTCAACACTGCGCTTATAGTTAGACGCTTCGGAGCATCCCGGGCAACTTGACATACCATGAGGCATTTCATACAGTAACCACATCTATAACTCACCATTTATGGCGACATTTGAGCTTCGGGCAATGGAAGAGCAACAGAAAGGAACCGGTCATGGCAGTCATTGACGCAGATGCCCACGTAGTAGAAAGCGAACGCACTTGGGACTTCATGGAGCCGTCGGAGCAAAAATACCGGCCGCTGTTAGTGGCCCCGCGCGGCGAGCACGGACAGGAGTACTGGCTGATCGACGGCAAGATCCGAGGCCTGGCGCGGCAAGTCGTTACCGCGCAACAGTTCGCCGAGCTATCCCAGCGGGCCGGACGGGAAATGGGCTCTACGCAAGAGACCCGGGAGATGGAAAACGTGGAAGCCCGCGTCCACCATATGGATGAACTCGGTATCGACCAGCAGGTGCTCTACGGCACCATCTTCATTGCGGAGGTTGCAGATAAGCCGGAGTGGGAGGTCCCGATCTGCTGGGGATTCAACCGCTGGATGTCTTCCATCTGGGAGCAGGCGCCGGACCGACTGCCGTGGATCTGCGCTGCGCCGTTCACCAGCATTCCCGACGCGCTGGACCAGATCCGTTGGTCAAAGGAGCGCGGCGCGGTGGGAGTGTTCTTCCGCGGCGTGGAGGGTAACCGGCTGATCCATGACCCCTACTTCTACCCGATCTATGAGGAGATGCAGAAGCTGGACCTCACGGCGGGAGTGCACATTGCCAACTCGAACCCCTGGCTGGTCGACCTGGTGGGCCAGCGCAACCCCGCCGGCTTCTGGCGCTTCCGCGTCCCCTCCATCGGTGCGTTCCACGCACTGATCATGGACGGCCTGCCGGACCGTTTCCCCAGCTTGCGCTTCCACTTCGCGGAGGCCGCCTCGGGGTGGGTCCCCTACGTTCTGAAAGACGTACGGCGGCGGTTGGCCGCACGGGGCCGGGCCCTGCCCGACAACCCGATGAAGGCGTATCGGATGTACGTGTCCTGCGAGAGTGATGACGATCTGGACTACATCTTGGACAAGTGCGGAGACGACAATATCGTCATTGGGACGGATTACGGTCACAATGACCAATCAACGGAGATCGAGGCGTTGCGGAACCTGGAGACCAGCGGCATGGTATCGCCGGAGTCATACCGGAAGATCGTGTCGGACAACCCCCAGGCGCTCTTCGCGCTCTAGTCAGCATTTTGCAGTACAGCGAGCACCCCGCCTGCGCGGGGTGCTTCTCGTAAGGTGACAAGGAGAGGACGATGCGGCTCAAAGACAAAGTGATCATCGTTACCGGAGCGGCCGGTTACATTGGCCGGGCGTTTGCCGAGCGGATGGGCCAGGAGGGGGCGAAGGTAGTGGTGTGCGACATCAAAGACCCGGCGGAGACGGCGGAGGCGGTGCAGGCCGCGGGCGGAGAAGCGCTGTCTCAGGTGGTGGACGTGACCGACGAGGCGTCGACCACCGAGCTGGCCCGCAAGACGGTGGAGCGCTATGGCCGCATTGACGGGTTGCTAAATAACGCCGGGTTGATCCGAGCCCCGGGACTGGAAGCACGGCCGCTGATGGAAGTGGACATGGCGGCGTGGGACAAGACCTTCAGCGTAAACGTGAAGGGGCCGTTCCTCTGCATCCGAGCGGTGTTCCCCTATATGAAGGAGCAAGGCGGCGGGAAGATCATTAACATCGGTTCCGGAAGCTGGCTACACACCTCCCGCGGACGGCTGAGCGCGCCGCACTACCCGGCATCCAAAGCGGCGGCAACGGTGCTGGCGCGGGCGCTGGCCAAGGAGCTGGGGATTTACAACATCAACATCAACACCCTAGCGCCGGGCGCTACCCCGCCGGAAGAACGGGAGCAGGCGCTTGGCGGCTTTAACGCAGAGAGCGAGCGGGCGCTAGGACGGGTGGGCGTACCGGAAGACCTGACGGGCGCCGCAGTGTTCCTGTTCTCGGAAGACGCGAATTTTATCACCGGGCAGATGCTACTGGTCAACGGCGGCATGGAGACCTACTAAGAGCCCACAGAGCTCAGACATCGGGAGGCGGGCCATGGCCACAATCGACGCCGACGCGCATGTCGTAGAAACCGATCGCACGTGGGACTACCTAGAACCGGCGGAGATGAAGTACCGCCCGCGGATCGTGAAGCCGGATGGCGAATCGGCGCGGGAGTACTGGCTGATCGACGGCAAACTGCGGGGGCTGGCGCGTCAGGTGGTGACCGCCCAACAGTTTGCGGAGATATCGCGCCGGGCGGGCCGGCGGATGGATACCACGCAGGAACTGCGGGACATGGAGAACGTGCCCGCCCGGTTGGAGCACATGGACGCGTTGGGCATAGACGTGCAGGTGCTGTACCCCACCATCTTCATTGAACAGGTCACGGATAACCCGGATATCGACATTGCCCTGGCGCGCGCCTACAACCGCTGGCTCACCGACCTCTGGACGCAGGGGGCGGGACGCCTCCGCTGGATCTGCGTTCTACCGCTGTTGGACATGAGCGCGGCGCTTGAAGAGCTGCGCTACGCCAAGGAACATGGCGCATGCGGCGTGTTTATGCGTGGGTTTGAGGGCCACCGTATCGTAACCGACCCCTACTTCTATCCCCTCTTCGAGCAGGCGAGTGCGCTCGATATGCCTATCGGGGTGCACGTGGGCAATGCCAATCCTTGGCTGGCTGACACGGTGACGCAGTACAACGGCGGCGGCAGTTTTCTACGGTTCCGTATGCCGGTCTTTGGCGCTTGCCATTCCGTGATCATGGCGGAAATACCAGCGCTGTTCCCCCGGCTACGGTTTCACTTTGCTGAAGCGGCCGCCGGGTGGGTACCATACGTGATCAAAGACATCCAGCGGCGCTGGCTGGCGCGGGGGAAGCAGTTGCCAGATAATCCGATGCACGAATACCGGCTGTATGTCCAATGCCAGACCGATGATGACATCGCTTATATCATCAAATACGCGGGCGAAGAGAATCTGGTCATTGGCACGGATTATGGGCACAACGACCAGTCGACCGACATCGAGGCGCTGCTGACGTTGCGCGAGCAGGGCGACATCACCGGGTCGCAATACGAACGGATCGCGTACCACAACCCCAAAGCGTTGTTTGCGTTCTGACCAGACAATCCTTCCGGTGCAACCCTGCTCCAATACTAAGCAATAGTAAGCCATCCCGCACCCTTTGTTCGCGAATGGAGCAGCAGCGCCGCCAACCCATAGTGATCAGGCCACTTAATTGAGGGATGGCATTGAAGGATTGACAAATGACCCGCTTGTTATCTACCATGCTCCAATGCCCTTGACGGGTGGCAGGACTCGCCGCCGCCATGGGATGATAGGCGCCGGTAGCCTCACTTTCAGTAGCGAAAGGAGGGATTCTGGTTCACCTGAGACCCCAGCTAGCAATCTGTCACGAAACGCTCGATGCCGCGGGGTGGCCACGTGGGTCTGCATGCATTCCGGCCCACATGGAGCCACCGCAAGCCGATCACTTACGCGTCCAAGCCCCCGGGCGGACGCAGACGTCGCAGACGACTAACCAAGGAGGCAATACACACAATGAAAATCATCAAACGCCGTGAATTCATGGGTACCGCCGGGATAATCTCGGTGGGCGCGCTGGCCGCGGCTTGTGCGCCAGCGGCGGCTCCCGCGCCCGCGCCGGCTCCAGCGCAACCCGCAGCCCCCGCACAGCCCGCAGCCCCCGCACAACCGGCAGCCCCGGCGCAACCCGCAGCCCCGGCGCAGCCCGCAGCGCCAGCCAAGCCCGCATGGGAGCAGGAGTGGGACAGGCTGCTAGTGGCCGCCAAGAAAGAGGGGGCCATAGGGATTCAGACACTCACCGGTGTGGGGATCCGCAAAACCCTTGACGCCTTTTCCGAAAAGTTTGGGATCTCTGTCGAACAGCGGGCGGATGCTTCTTCCAGCATCTGGGCTCCCAAGATAGAGAAGGAACAGTCGGCGGGGATCTACACGCTTGACGTGGCTATGGTCCCGGCGAACTCGGCCATCTCCAAGTTACGGCCCACCGGCGCCTGGCAGCCGATAAAGCCGATCATGTTCCGGCCGGACGTGCTGGACACCAATGTATGGAAGGGCGGGTTCGAAGGCCGCTGGGCCGATAAGGACAAGAACCTGTGCTTCAGTTGGGAGTACAACGTTGGCCACTCCATTGCCATTAACACCAACATGATCAAGGAAGGCGATATCACGAGCTTCGCGGACCTACTGAAGCCGGAGTACAAGGGCAAGATCGTGTCTGACGATCCCCGCTCCGGTGGGATGTGGATACCGTTCACCAAAATCCGTGAAGCGCACGGCGACGAAATGGTGAAGCGCTACTTCGCAGAACAAGACCTCACTTTCATCCGGGACGCGCGTCAGGTTGCTGAGGCCATGGTACGGGGAAAGTATCCCATTGCTTTCGGCCTAAGGACGACGGCGATGAAGGAGTTTTTTGATCAGGGTCTGGGTAACCATATTAAGTGGCTGGACATCCCGGAGGCGGATTTCGTGCCTGGCACAGGTCTGTTTCTGACTACGAAAGCGCCACACCCCAACGCGGCCAAGCTTTTCACCAACTGGTTCTTGACCAAAGAGGCTCAAGAATTGCATGCCAAGAACGTTCCCACCAACAGCGCCAGGTTGGACGCGGCGCCGGGAAATAAGTATGGGCTAGCAACACCCGGTGTCAAATACTTCGAGAATAGCTTCGAGCGAGAGTATCCCGCGCTGGAGGCCACTCGACCGTGGCTTAAGGAAGTGGGGGGAGTGGGATAAGCAGACGATCAACTATTGGACGAGCAGTAGGCTCGGGCCGGCATAATGCCGGCCCGAGCCCCGTAGCTGCCTACGTTAAGCGTGTGGCCGACGACTACACATGAAGGGGGTCCTGTTAGCCAGGACTCCCTTCATGTGTGCATATCAATGTATTGACAATCGGTAAAGCAGGCACGTATCATATCCAATTGTGTTGAATGGCCTGTAATACCATCGGCAGTGCTAAGGGCGAACGTCTTCTACCACGAAACGCCACGAAACGCTCGATGCCGTGGGGTGGCCACGTGGGTCTGCATGCGTTCTGGCCCACATGGAGCCACTTCAAGCAGGTCACTCACACGTCCAAGCCCCCAGGCGGGCGCAGACATCGCAGACGACTAACCAAGGAGGCAATACGTAGAGTGAAAATCATCAAACGCCGTGAATTCATGGGTGCCGCCGGGATAATCTCGGTGGGCGCGCTGGCCGCGGCTTGTGCGCCCGCGGCGGCGCCCGCGCCGGCTCCCGCACAACCGGCAGCCCCCGCACAGCCCGCAGCCCCCGCACAACCGGCAGCCCCCGCGCAACCGGCAGCCCCGGCGCAGCCCGCAGCGCCAGCCAAGCCCGCATGGGAGCAGGAGTGGGACAGGCTGCTAGTGGCCGCCAAGCAAGAGGGGACCCTAGGGATTCAGACACTCGTCGGTGCGGGGATCCGCAAAACCCTTGACCAATTTTCCGAAGAGTTTGGGATCACTATCGAACAGCGGGCGGATGCTTCTTCCAGCATCTGGGCTCCCAAGATAGAGAAGGAACAGTCGGCGGGGATATTCACGCTTGACCTGGCTATGGTCCCGGCGAACTCCGCCATCTCCAAGTTACGGCCCACCGGCGCCTGGCAGCCGATAAAGCCGATCATATTCCGGCCGGACGTGCTGGACACCAGTGTATGGACGGGTGGGTTCGAAGGCCGCTGGGCCGATAAGGACAAGAACCTGTGCTTCAGCTGGGAGTACAACGTTAGCCACTCCGTTGCCATTAACACCAAAGTGATCAAGGACGGCGATATCACGGGCTTCCCGGACCTACTGAAGCCGGAATACAAGGGCAAGATCGTATCTAACGATCCCCGCTCCGGTGGGATGTGGATACCGTTCACGAAAATCCGTGAAGCCCACGGCGACGAGATGGTGAAGCGCTACTTCGCAGAACAAGATCTCACTTTCATCCGGGACACGCGTCTGCTTGCTGAGGCCATGGTGCGGGAAAAGTATCCCATTGGTTTCGGCCTAAGCTTGCCGCCGATGAAGGAGTACTTTGATCAGGGTCTGGCTGACCATATTAAGTGGCTGAACATCCCGGTCGCAGATTTCGTGCCTGGAACAGGTCTGTTTCTGGCTACGAAAGCGCCACACCCCAACGCGGCCAAGCTATTCACCAACTGGTTCTTGACCAAAGAGGCTCAAGAATTGCATGCCAAGAACGTTCCCACCAACAGCGCCAGGTTGGACGCGGCGCCGGGAAATAAGTATGGGATAGCAGAACCCGGTGCCGCATACTTCGAGAATAGCTTCGAGCGAGAGTATCCCGCGCTGGAGGCCACTCGACCGTGGCTTCAGGAAGTGGGAGGAGTGGGATAAGCAGACGACTAGGTGCTTGGTGGGTATCACCAACTACTGGACGAGCAGTAAAACGAAGGGGCCGGCATAATGCCGGCCCCTTCGCCGTAGCTGCCTACGTTATGCGTGTGGCCGACGACTACACATAAGGGGGGCCTGTTAGCCAGAACCCCCTTCATGTGTGCATATCAATGGGTTGACAATCGGTAAAGCAGGCGCGTACCATAACCAAATGTCTTAAATGTCATGTAATACCATAGGCAGTGCTAGGGGCAAGCGTCTGTGGTTTCTTTGTTCACCTGAAAGGAGGAGAGCGGCCTTTTCAACGGACATCAGGAAGGAATAGGTGGCTCATTACGCTGTGCCACCAAGAATGCCTAACCGCTTGCTACGCCGATGAGGATCCAGCGAGGGGGGTTGTCCCATACTTGGGTCTTTCCGGCAAACGCAGACATTACACACTATCTAGGAGAACTCTATGAACGTAAAGAAGGACATCAAACGCCGTGAATTCATGGGTGCCGCCGGGATAATCTCGGTGGGCGCGCTAGCCGCGGCTTGTGCGCCCGCGGCGGCTCCCGCGCCGGCTCCCGCACAACCGGCAGCCCCCGCACAGCCCGCACAACCGGCAGCCCCCGCACAGCCCGCAGCCCCCGCCAAGCCCGCATGGGAGCAGGAGTGGGACAGGCTGCTAGTGGCCGCCAAGCAAGAGGGGACCATAGGGATTCAGACACTCACCGGTGTGGGGATCCGCAAAACCCTTGACCAATTTTCCGAACAGTTTGGGATCGCTATCGAACAGCGGGCGGATGCTTCTTCCAGCATCTGGGCTCCCAAGATAGAGAAGGAACAAGCGGCGGGGATCTTCACGCTTGACGTGGCTATGGTCCCGGCGAACTCCGCCATCTCCAAGTTACGGCCCACCGGCGCCTGGCAGCCGATTAAGCCGATCATATTCCGGCCGGACGTGCTGGACACCAGTGTATGGACGGGCGGGTTCGAAGGCCGCTGGGCCGATAAGGACAAGAACCTGTGCTTCAGTTGGGAGTACAACGTTGGCCACTCCCTTGCCATTAACACCAACATGATCAAGGAAGGCGAGATCACAGGCTTCCCGGACCTGCTGAGGCCGGAATACAAGGGCAAGATCGTGTCTGACGATCCCCGCTCCGGTGCGCTGTGGATACCGTTCACGAAAATCCGTGAAGCGCACGGCGACGAGATGGTCAAGCGCTACTTCGCAGAACAAGACCTCACTATCATCCGGGACGCGCGTCAGGTTGCTGAGGCCATGGTGCGAGGAAAGTACCCCATTGCTTTCGGCCTAAGGTTGACGGCGATGAAGGAGTTTTTTGATCAGGGTCTGGGTGACCATATTAAGTGGCTGGACATCGCGGTCATGGATTACGTGCCTGGAACAGGTCTGTTTCTGACTACGAAAGCGCCACACCCCAACGCGGCCAAGCTTTTCACCAACTGGTTCTTGACCAAAGAGGCTCAAGAATTGCATGCCAAGAACGTTCCCACCAACAGCGCCAGGTTGGACGCGGCGCCGGGAAATAAGTATGGGCTAGCAACACCCGGTGTCAAGTACTTCGAGAATAGCTTCGAGCGAGAATATCCCGCGCTGGAGGCCACTCGACCGTGGCTTAAGGAAGTGGGAGGAGTGGGATAAGCAGACGACCAGGTGCTTGGTGGGCATCACCAACTACTGGACGAGCAGTAAAGCGAAGGGGCCGGCATAATGCCGGCCCCTTCGCCGCGGTTCAGGTTTCTAGTCTCGGATATCCTGCAAGAACCAGTCCGTGGGGATTTCCGTGCCCACACCCTGCTCTTTCGCCAGGCGCAGGATCTTCGCGCCAACCGCCGCGAACTGAATGCCGGCGCCGGGCACGTTGTGGAAGTAGGTGATCTGTTGCGGATCGGTGCGGCCCTGCGCCAGGCCGGCGGTCAACTCGGCCAGCGTGGGCAACTCCTGGCGGTCCTGCTCCAGGTGCAGCCCCTCCATGGCGAAGGCGCGCACGCCACGGCCTTCCGGCAGTCCTTCCCCCAACGCCCGCTCTTCGACAATCCCGCCGCGCTCGTGGAGGAAGACCACGTCTGCCCTGTTCGCGGCGTTGCCTAGCTCGCTGGGAACCACGCCGGTGATGTGCATACCCGCCTCGAGCCATGACTCGTCCGGGAAGATCGCCACGGCGGAGTCGGTGCACATGGAGACGATGTCTGCGCCTCTCACGGCCGCCGCGGCGCTGTCCACGGCCCGTACGGGAATGCCAAGCTCGCCGGTCATCCGCTTGGCAAAGGCCTCGCGATTTGCGGGAGTCATGCTATACACCCGTACCTCGCGGATGGGCCGGATGGACGCGAGGGCCACCGCGTGGCTGTGGGCCATGCCACCCGAGCCTATAATCCCCAAGACTGACGCGTCCTCACGCGCAAGATATCTGGCAGCAACCGCTCCGGTTCCCGCGACGCGGAGGTGCTGGAAGACGCCATCATTGAGGATGGCAAGCGGTTCCGCATTGCTGGTGCTTGCCAGAATGATGAAGCCACAGAAAGTGCCGGGCTGGATGCAGTATTTCTCCATGGTCAGCTCGCCGCTGGGGTGCTGCTGATGGTAGTGGATATCGAACTTTTGCCGCAGGGCAAAGATGCCGTGCTTGGGTACCACTCCGGCCATGGCCCCCCAGGTGAAGCGGCGGTTCAGTTCGGGCCCGGGCGAGGGCGCCACGAGGTCCATACGGCCGCCCGCAGGAAACTGCGCCGCCCGTTCGAAGGCCCACTCACGGTACGCCTCATCCAGCACGTCTACACAGTCCGCAGCGGTGACAAGCCGCTCGACATCTTGATTATTGAGCAAAAGCATAAGCGCCCTCCTTGGTACTAGTGACCACTATGCTACAGGGCTGCCAGGTTACGGGTAAAACGAGCGGCCTGGTAGCGTACGATACTGCGCTTCGGACAACGCCGCAATGGCGCACGTCAGCAGCTATGACTGCGCCGCGGTGCGAAACTCTGGGAAAACCCTCTGGGCGATGATGAAGGCCTGGCGGGCCAATGGCGCGCCAACGTAACCCATGAGCTGTAGGAACACTTCCACCATCTCCTGCTCGGTCCAGCCCTGCCGCATGGCGATACGGAGGTGGAGCTCCAGCTCGGGCGCGCCGGTAGCCGCATCAGAGATCACGCAGACAAGGGATCGGGTCTTGAGATCGAGGCCGGGACGGGACCAGATGCCGCCAAACAGCAGCTCGATGGACATATCCCGGAACTGGCGCCCGGCGGGGTCGGCGTAGACCGTATTGTCCAATTGGGCGTGCAACTCCTCGCCCATGAGTTCCCGGCGCAGGGCGCTGCCGCGACGGTAGAGTTCGCTTTCAGCCATCGTGCTTCTCCTCTAAGTAGATTGTCTCGATTTAGCAACGACATGGGGGAAGCGGCGGTTACGAGCGTGGTCCTGTAACCAGCTCACCCCCAGGATAAAAGTCTATGCGATGCGGACCACCCAGGGAGCATCGTCTGAGATGGCCGGGTAGCGCTCCATGACCAGCGGGTCATGGCCGGGGATGACGTGGCCGGGGGAATCGGCTAGGCGCTTCACCGTCTCATAGCCCTGGTACATGCGGGCAAGGTCGTGCAAGGTGGGGAAGGGGCGCATGCGCTCCACTTCTTCGTAGAAATGGGCGGCGTCGGCAGCCAGCACCACCATGCCTCGGGCGGTGCGCACCCGTACAATCTGCGAGCCCGCGGTGTGGCCGCCCACCAGGTGCAGGGTGATGCCGGGGAGCAGCTCTGCATCGCCATCCGTGAAGTGGATGCGGCCATCGTAGTTGGCGCGCACCAAGTTGGTGACGTCGTCCACCTCCATGGACTGGCGGAAGCGGGTATAGTGCGCACTGGGGCCGGTGTAGAAGGCCATTTCCTGGGCCTGGAGGTGGAAGGTAGCGTGAGGGAACTTGGTCACATTGCCAATATGATCGTAGTGCATGTGGCTGAGTACCACGGTGTCCACCCGAGCCGGATCGATGCCCAGGGCGCTCAAACCCTCGGCGGGAGAACGCTCGAAGTCACGGCCGCGTCGACCGGCGACCTCGGCGTTGAAGCCGGTATCCAACACCACCGTCCCGGCACTGTTGGAGGCCACCCACACAAAGTAGTCCATGCGACGGGCGGGTTCATCGGCCGGAGCCGCCAAAAAGCAGTCGCAGGCGGGGGCAATGCGCGTGGCGTACTTGAGCGCGTAGATGGCAAAGGGCTCGGCGTCATTAGGCATGACCGCACCTCCGGGTTAAAAGTCCTTGTGGGTCTTGAGCCAATCCAGCCATTCGGCTGCGCCGCTGTATACATCGTATTCCGGCTGCCAGCCCGTGTCCCGTTTCAACAGGGAGACGTCCATAGGCCATTCCGGACGGGCGTGGGATGAGCGACCCGGCATGAAGTCGATCTGGGTGTTGGGGTACACCCTTTTCACCGCGTTGGCGAACTCCTGGAAGCTCACCGTGGCGCCGGCGCTGATGTTGTAGGCTCGGCTGGGCAGCTTGCGGGCCATGGTGAGCATCTGGATGGCGCGGGCACCGTCCTTCACGTAGGTGAAATCGACGTGGTCTTCGGCATGGACAGGGCCGCCGGGAACGCCATCCCAGTTGGCGGGCTGGCCGGTGAGCGCCGCCACGAGCATACGGGTGTCCGGGCGGTTGCTGCGCTGGTAGAGCGGCCCGCGGAAGTTGCCGATGCGCAGGAAAACGACGTCCATGCCGGTCTCGTTCGCGTAATGGTTGGCCAGCACTTCCTGAGCTTTCTTGAAGGCCTCGGTCTCATTACGCGAGTCGAGGGGCAACGGCATGTCCTCTCGGAAGGGGCCATCGTTGACGCTGGAGTACACCGCCACGGAGCTGGCGTGGGCCAAGTGCTCCACCTCGCCCAAGCGGGCGGCCTCCAGCACGTGGAGCAGCCCCTGGGTCTTGACGCGATAGTCCTCGCCCGCGGGCAGCGTGCCGCGGCGAGGGACGAAGAGGTCGCAGATGGCGGACACTTTGTACTTCTTGATGGCGTCCAAGATCGTGTAGGGGCTATTAAGGTCTATGGCTTCGATGAACACGCGCTTGCCCAGCTCCGGCTGAAGAAAGTCCGGAACGCTAGCGGAGCGGTAGCGCGTGAGCACTACGCTTTCGCCCACGTCCAGAAACGCCTTGGCCGCGTGCAGTCCAATGAAGCCGAGTCCGCCGGTGATGAGGATCATGCGCTCTCCTGCTTTGCTGTGGCGGGGCGTGCCCGTGCCCGCCAGGTACTGCCTGAGTCTACTCCACCCGCGCGGATGGGGCAAACAGGAACGAGTAATACGTTATCGCCGCTAGGACCGGCGCGCGGTACTAGAAGCGAGGGTTACACAAACTCCACGCGCACTAGGGGACTGCGGGCAACGCGGTCTTCTAGCTCGGCTTCGGTGCCGCCGCGGCGGGCGATCTCGGCGATGATGCTGCGGCGCTCTGCGGCATCGGGCACCGGCAGGGCGCGTGCAGGGAGGTCGGCCTGAGCGCCACGCTTGACGTGGACGGTGAAGTCTGGGATTGCCAGAAGGTTCGCGTACCAATCTCGAGGCCGGTCTGGCCTGCCGCTGATGGCATAGCCGCCCTGCTCCAGCGTCCACAACCATATCTCTTTGCGGCGGGGTTGCCCGCTCTTGCGTCCGGTGGTGGTAATGTCTACGACGCGGTCAGCGGCCAAAGCTTGTCGTACTGCTTCATCCATGATGCTCACCTCCTGAATGGTTAACAGCGGGATTGTAGCAGTGCGGCGTTGGTTGAGGCTAGCCGAGGCGCGGGCGGAGCCCGGTAACGGCACTGGGGGTCAAGAAAAGCGCGGGGGCCGCTTCTCCAGGAACGCCCGCACACCTTCTTCGTGGTCACCCGCGGCCTGCGCCAGGGCGAAGGCGCGTTGGGCCTCCCAGAAGTGCTCGCTGAAGGTCTCCAGCTTGGCTTTGCGGGAGAGACCCTTGGTCAACGCGTGGCCATAGCTGGAACCTTGGGCAATCTTGGCCGCGAGTTCCAACGTCTCTGGAAGTAGTGCCTCATGGGACACCAGCCTTTGAGCCAGCCCTATCCGATAGGCTTCGGCCGCGTTGATGGGGTCGCCGGTGAGCTGCATTAGCATAGCGTTGCCGCTACCCACCAGCTGGGGCAGGGTCCAAGCACTGGCGTCACCCGCTGGAATGCCCATTCGCACGAAAGAGGCGATGAAGGACGCTTGCTCTGAGGCGATGCGGATATCGCAGCACAGCGCCATCCCCAGCCCCAGACCTGCGGCCGGGCCGTTGATGGCAGCGATTATCGGCTTCTGGGAGGCCATAAGCTTGAGCAGCACTTCCCAGTTGCCGGTTTGCTCGCGATGACCGGAGGCCGCGCCGGCGAACTTAGGGTCCAATTGCTCCCAGGGTCGAGCCGGGGCCCATCCCGAGATCTTGCTATCCTGCAAGTCGGCGGCGAATTCGCCCACGTTGAAGCCGGAACAGAAGGCGGGATCGGCACCGGTGAGGACCAGCACCTTGAGGGCCGTGTCGCCCTCGAACTGGTCGAGGTGTTCCATCAACTCGGTTACCAGTGGCGTGCTCAGGGAGTTGCGGGTAGCCGGGTCGCTCAGCGTCACCACGTAGACGGCGTCGTGAGCTTCCCCCAATACATGCCGGCCTGGTTCCGCCGCAGGGGGCGTGGGTGGCGGTTGCGCTTCGTGGCGGTGCGGCCAGAAGGGCAGCGCTTCGAGCTTCGCGCGGGTGGTGGCAGCTACGTTAGTAAACATAGTCTCCAGTTATGTGGTGAGCTAGGCTTCAAGGTTACTACTCTTGGTCAATCAGTATAATACGCTCAACGCCGCAATTCAAAAACACGCAGCCACAGGTCGCACAGCCGGAGTGAGGCGCGGCTTGTCTCACGGCAGTGCGGGGACTGCGATTGGGAGCACTACTCTAGGCCCTGGGCGGCAGCAAGAAAGGCGGCACCGATGCGATTTGGCATCCAAATAGGAACGTACCTGCCGGGTGATTGGACCCCTGCCGAAACCTTCAACCACGTAGAACGGCTGGCCGAGGCGGCACAGCGTTACAACTTGGATGGATTGTTTGCGGGGCACCGGTATCTCTCCGGTAAAGAGACCTCGCTGCTGCATCCGTTTGTGCTGCTGGGCCACTTCAGCGGGTTAGCTAAGGGGATGTACCTGGGGACGTCGATCTTCCTGCTGCCGCTGCACAACCCGGTGGAGGCGGCGGAGCAAGCGGCGGCGCTAGACGTGCTGTGCGAGGGGAAATTTCTGTTTGGGGTAGGACTGGGCTATCGGGACGACGAGTTCAAAGCCTTTGGGGTGGACAAGCGATTGCGCCGTCAGATGGGAGAAGAGGCAGTGCAGATCATCCGACGGCTGTGGGACGAGGACGACGTGACGCACCACGGGCGGTTCTGGGAGCTGGAGCATGCGCGCATCAACCCGAAGCCACGCCAGCGCCCCGGACCGCCAATCCTGGTTGGGGCCGATACGCTGCGGGGCGTGGAGCGGGCGCTGGACCTAGGTGACCACTGGGTGCCGAGCCGCAGACACTCCAAGACCTTCCTGCGAGAGGCGCTCCCTATCTACAAGGCGGCGCTGGCACAGCGGGGGCGGGAATTTGTTGGCATCCCGATGTATCGGGACCTTTGTGTGGCAGAGAGCGCCACCGAAGCCGAGCAGCGGGTGCGGGCGGCCTACGAGGCGATCTATCAGACCTTCAGCCGGCTGGGGCACCCTGGTGAACGCTACGACCTAGACTTCGAAGAATTGAAGCGGGAGCGTCTACTGATTGGCAGTCCTGATGAGGTGTACCGGCAAGTGCTGGAGTACCACCGGGAGTTCGGGGTAGAGTTCATGTGGTTCGCGGTGCAGTGGCCGGGGATGGACACTCAGTGGGCGGTGGAAACCATCAGGTTGCTTGGGGAAGAGGTGGCGCCGCGGGTGCGGGCGCAGACGGGGGCGTCACGCTTTCCATAGGCTATGGGTTAGAAATTAGTTGCTAGTGGTGTAGGCCGGGAGGTGGTTGCCGCCCACCCCCCAGTTCTGTTGTTGTCCAAGGGGACACCCCCTGGCACCCCCGGCAAAGCGGCTCCGCTTCTCTGCACGCTCTGCTTGGGGGGCATCTTTGGGGGGAGTTAGGAGAAGGGCTGGGGGGCACCCCGGGTACCCCAGCCGAAGGAGCGGCGCCCCTCAGGACTCCCCCCACCGGCGGAGCGAGGCGAGCGGGCCACCACCATATCGCGCTCCCGCACGAAGAACTGAGTACCGTACTCCGCAGACATCGCCTGCACGGCGTCGACAATGGCCGCACCCTCCTGAGTATCCACCGGGGCGGGCTGGGCCTGAACATTGATGAGGACGGGGACCAAGGACACCTCCTGGAGCGCACCGTTACGGATGACGCAGCGGGCTAGGCCGGCAGTCTGCTTCTGGCCGTAGAAGAGATCGAAAGCGAAGTTGCCCAGGGAATAGAAGATGACCTTGCCCTTGTACACTTCAACGGGCTGCAAAACGTGGGGGTGATGGCCAATCACGATGTCGGCGCCAGCGTCTACCGCGGCGTGGGCCATCAGCGTTTGATAGGGCACGAGCTGGCCGACGCCGCCTGTGGCAGGGGAGATGCCCCAGTGCCAAGAGATCACGACTATATCCGCGTGCTCACGGGTTCGGCGTACGTCCTCTTCCATCCGCGCCTGTTGCCCCGGATCGGGTAGGGTGTGGATGATCGGTGGCGATCCGGGTGCCTCCACCAGCCGAGGCTGCGGCTCATAGGCGGTGGCGATGCGAACGGTGGCAATGCCACCACGGTCCTTGGCGGCGGCAAAGGGCGGCACGAACACCGAGGAGTAGGAGAGGAAGGCGATCCGGGTGCCCTTGCGCTCCACAATGGCGGGCCGATGCGCGGCGTCGAGGTCGCTACCGCCACCGGCATGGGCGATGCCGGCGCCATCCAGCAATTCGATGGTGCGGAGCAACCCTTCGGGGCCGTAATTCATGCTGTGGTTATTGGCCAGGCCGGCTGCGGTGAGCCCAGCGTAGATGTAAGCCGGGAACATGCGCTCTTCCGACTTGAAGGTCGCGCCGCCGCCAGACTTGGCCTCGGTGGCCCTGCCGCGGTCAGTAACGGCGGCCTCCAGGTTGCCGAAGAAGACGTCGGCCTGGCGCAAGTACGGCGCCGCAAGCTCGAAGATGGACTCGGGCTCCGGGCGCTGCACGTGCAGGTCACCAGACAGCACTAGGGTTACGTTGCCATCGCTCATTTGCGCACTCCCAATGCAGTATAGCCGACAGCAGGGGAAGAACGGAGTTAGCACCGCCTGCAGCGCATGCCGGCGGGCAGCACCGCTGTAATAGCAGTCAAGCAGCGGGGCGAGGGATAACCCTCGCCCCGCCCTTTGGCCCTCTTGCGGTTATATTCGCCGTCGCTGCGTCCGTATCATGCTGCCAGGCGTTCCGCGCACAGCCCGGCGATTCCGCTAGCATCCACGCTCCGTGGACCGGCATTTTGCATGGCTATTTTAGCAGGTCTTCCATGAACTCCCGGGCCTCTACGTGCTCCGGAACCACAATCTCCCGCAGCGCCAGCAGGTAATCCGGCCCGAACGCGGGCAGCGTCGCTGGGTCTTGAACCTCCACGTCGGTGCGGCGGCTGTTGTCCCCGTTGAGCTGCGACAGGGTAGCCTGCCCATGCTGGGAGAGGATCCAGTTGACAAAAATGCGGGAGGCGTAGGGGTTCGGCCCCTTGTTGAATAGCCAAGTGGTGCCCGATGCGGTCTCAACCTGAACGTCGGGGAAGGAGAGCGACTTAATGTTCGTGCCCAATCCCTGCTCGACGTACGGCTGCATAATGGTTTTGGAGATGCCGGTGGCAATCTGAAATTTGCCGCGCACCATCTGCTCCGCAACCTGCCGCGGATCGCGGTTAAAGACCACTTCTTGGCCAATGAGCAGTTGTGTGATGAATTCGTCGCCGTAAAGCTTGCGGGCTTTCCACATCACGGGGAAAGTGTAGCCGGTGCGCACATCGCCCATGATCATCTTGCCCTTCCACTTAGGGTTTAACAGGTCTTTCATCGTCTTCAGTTCAGCAGGGTCAACTTCGTCGCTGTTGTAATAGAACTGGCTGCCGACAACGGCCTGACCCAGGTAACTGTACTTCTTCTGGTTGTCCACAAAGCCGGCCTCGAAACCGCCAATCCACTTCGAATCATCCAAGACGTCCGGGCGAATAATGATGGGCCTTATGGGGTCAAAGACGCCAAGCGGCTTAAGTTTGGCGGTCAGGCTCCTGGTGCTGAAGACGGCTGCGTCAAAGGAGTAGATACCGGCATCCCGCTCCTGGGTTACTCTTGGAATCAATATGCTTGAGCTGTTAAAGACCTGCTCCTGTACCTTGATTCCCGGGAAGGTCTCTTCAAAGACATCCAGCATCTTGCGGTACGCAGCTCCCGGTGAGACTACGACCGAGACCGTCCCCTCATCCCTAGCCTTAGCGAGCCATTCCTCCCATTGGACCTCCCAGTCAGGCTTCGCAGGTGCCTGTGGCGCGGGAGCGGGCGCGGGGGCGGGAGCGGGCGCGGGGGCGGGGGCGGGGGCGGGGGCACTCGGTCGCGCAGTCGGTTGCGCGGGCGCGGGCGCGGGGGCTGGCGCCGGCGCCGGAGCGGGAGTAGCGGCAGGAGCGCATGCGGCAGCGAGGGCCCCAGCCCCTGCTATTCCGGCAACTCTAACAAACCTTCGCCGTGTGATTGGACTAGCTTTTAGCTCTTTCATGGTGATCCTCACTTGCTCAGAACTAACGAACTTCAATGCTCGGCACTATCCAATGGCGCCTAAGAACACGGCTTGGTTGTAGCGGCTCAGCGCACCCGCACGGTTACCCGCTAGCGTAGGCCCACTGGTAGTTCGGGTCTTTATAGGCCTCTTCGGGCATCAGCGAGGTGATGCCGCGTTGCGCCAGCTCGCCCTCGAACTTCTGCCGGATCCACGACTCCTCGTGCGGGTATTCAATCTGGTCGCGGGCCTGGTCTTCGACGG
The DNA here is from genome assembly GCA_965261835.1 of Dehalococcoidia bacterium. Classification (GTDB taxonomy): domain Bacteria; phylum Chloroflexota; class Dehalococcoidia; order SHYD01; family SHYD01. The sequence goes on from OZ253478.1 coordinate 2,565,940, forward strand.
TCTCAGAGAAGCCGCCGAACTGGGGCAAGGGATGGAATGCAAGGTAACGTCCCGGTGCATCGCCAACATTGAAATGCTGATGGAACCAACGGTTAGGAGGCGTGAAGAGGCTGGCCTCATGCCAGGGTACTACCACCTTTTCGTCACCCTCTCGCCACATGATGGAGAAGCCCTCTCCAGCGGGAATCACAATCGCCCGTCCAGGGCCGTGGCGGTGCGCCTTCTTGTAGGTGCGGGAGGGAAACACCGACATATGGGCGTGGAGCAGGCTGCCGGCAAAGCGGACAAAGACCACGTGACCGCCGGCGCCCCTGGTCTTCAGCGCGTCAAGCTTGTCCCAGGCGCGCATGTCGGGGAAGAAGTTGCCGTACCAAACATTGCCGGCGCCCATGTTGTCTTGCCCGGTCAGCACTTTCGCCTCGGCGTACAGTTCTTCCATGCGTTCAAGCGCTTGGCCGGTGTGGGGGTTGTTGAAGAAGAAGGTGGGGTCGTCAATAGCGGACATTGCGACCGGTAAATAGTTGTAGTGCAGCAGCCGTGCCGGCTGGTCGCCCTGTGTGCTGCTGAGCTGGAAGTGGTGACCCTTGGGGAGCAGGAACATACTGTGCTTCTGCCACTCGAAGGTCCGCTTGGGGCCGCTCTCGTGCCACACGGTGGTCAGGCCGCGTCCCTCCAGCACGTAGACGATCTCGTCCAGGGCAAACTTGAGCGGGCGCACACTCTCCCCGGCGGGGATTTCCGAGACGCGCGCTTCATTTATCCCTTGCATACCGTCGAGTTGGATGAAGGCGCTATTGCTCCCTCGAAGCTCCCACCAGCTCAGCGGTATGGTACGGAGGTCCTCGATGTAATAGCCGCGATAAATTGGGACGCCTTGGGACTCCATCCAATCGTCGTACGGCATACCGCTCGACTTGGAAGTGTTCTGGACTGCCTGAGCCATACCTATCCTCCATCATTTGGTCAGTGACCACTTCATAAATTCTATAGCTGGAGCCTCACTATACGTCTACCAAAAGTGCGCGTCAAGCGAGCGGACAGGCACGGCTCGGAATGACCACCGGCCGGTCTGTGTGCGGCTAAGCCGTGCGGTCGGGGTCCAGGTACTTTTGGCTGAGCAGGCACCACTCCAGCAACTGCCGGGGGAACTCGCGGCAGTGGCCCGGACGTTCGTTGTAGATGAGGCAACGATTGCTCTTGCTCAGAAAGGGGCAGGGCAGCGCGTGGAGGATGTGGGTTGCGTCCGGGTCCTCCGCGGTGGCCTGGTAGGGCGCGAGAGGGAGCGGAGCGAGGTGCAACGCTCCGGCCAGCGCGGTGAGGCGTATGGTCTCTGCTTCGGTAAGGGGAACGTAGCTGGCTTTGCAGCACTTGGCACCGCAGGCTTCAGCGCAGATGTTCCGGTCGGATCGTTCCAGGATGCGTTGAGTCGCAGCGGGGGCACCACGGGATCGGTCTTTGCGGGCCATGAAACACCTTTACTAGGGAAGAAAGCGGAACCGGAGCAGCGTAAAGAGCACGGTGAAGCCGTCCTGCCAGCGGATGTTCTTCCCCTCCTCAAAGGTACGGCCGTGGTAGGAGATGGGCATCTCCTTAATATGGTAGCCCATGCGGAGGAGCTTGGCGGTGATCTCGGGGTCGAAACCCCAGCGGGGAGAGACGAGTCTGAGGTTGCGAACAGCCTCGCCCGGAAAGACCTTGTAGCAGGTCTCCAGATCCGTGAGAGCGGTGCCGAAGAGGAGGTTGGCGGCAACCGTCAAGAAGCGGTTGCCGAAGGCGTTGGCTGCGGACATTGCGCTGCGGTTGCCCAGGAAACGAGAGCCGTATACCACCTCGGCGTGCCCCTGCTGAATGGGTTGCAGCAGCCTGGGATAGTCGTTGGGGTCGTACTCAAGGTCTGCATCCTGAATGATGACCACCTGGCCCTGCACCTGGGCAAGGCCGGTACGAACGGCAGCCCCTTTACCCTGATTGACTTGGTGACGGAAGACGCGGGTGCCGTCCCGCTGTCCCTCAGCCTGCAGGAGGTCCCAGGTACCGTCGACCGAGCAGTCATCTACGCAGATGATCTCTTTGTCCACCGGGACGTCTCGGACGCGCCGCAGGATCTCCGCAATGTTGGCCCGCTCGTTATAGACGGGCATGACCACCGATAAGTAGGGGGCGCTCATGGTCCCTTGCGTCAGCCTCCCATGCCTTCAAGCTCGTACCGCGGTTCACGGGACATCAGGTCCTGCATGACCTGTTGCGGATCGAGGCCCTCATACAATACCCCATACGCTTCTTCCGTAATAGGCATTTCAACGTTGAGGCGGCGGCCGAGCTCCCGCGCGGCCAGGGTAGTAGTCACGCCTTCGGCCGTGCCACCGAGGGTGGCCATGATGTCGGCGAGCCTGCGGCCCTTGGCCAACTGCTCTCCGACGGTACGATTCCGGCTGAAGGGGCTAGTGCAGGTGGCAACCATGTCACCCAAGCCGGACATTCCCAGGAAGGTGAGGGGGTTGGCTCCCGCGGCTACGCCTAAGCGGGTGATCTCCGCGAGTCCTCGGGTCATGAAGGCGGCCTTGGCGTTAGCGCCATAGCCCCAACCGTCGCCCATTCCTGCGCCTAGTGCGACGATATTCTTGAGCGCGCCGCCCAGTTCCACGCCGATGACATCGTGGCTGGAGTAGACCCGAAATCGGGGGGTCATCACCAAATCGCGGGCTGCTTCTGCGAGGTTGGGGTCATCGGCGGCTATCACGGTGGCCGAGGGCATCCCCTGCGCCACTTCGCGCGCGATGTTGGGGCCAGAGAGGACACCGCAACGGTCTCGCAGCGCCTCGGGCAACTCTTCACGGAGCACCTGAGACATCGGGATGGCGGTGTGCAATTCCAGGCCTTTAGCGGCACTCATGACCATGGCGTTAGCGGGAACGTACGCCGCAAATTGCCGCGCGTTCTCCCGCATTCGCTGAGAGGGCACTACCACCAGCACCAGTTCTACCCCCGCCATGACCTCGCTTAGGTCTGCGGAAACGTGCAAGGCCGCAGGAAACGCGACGCCGGGCAGCCGCTGGCGGTTCTCCCGAGCGGCATTGAGTGTCGCTGCCTCTTCTTGGGTGCGGGCCCACTGCGTGACCGCGTGACCCTTCTGACTGAGGAGGACAGCCAGGGTGGTCCCCCAACTGGTGGTACCAATGACCGCGACGTTTACCACGATACCGGAGCCCGCCTAGACCTGTGGGAGCGCGGATTCGCCGATCCTGCGCTCGGTACCGTTACGCAACCGCTCGATGTTATCCCTGTGCTGAGCAATGACGATGAGCACGCTGGGGATGACATACAGCAGGTAGATCGGCTGCCCCATGCCGGCAAGCACCACACCAATCATCAGAGGGATTGCGACGATCGCGCCGGAAAGGGAGGCCAACGAGGCCATGCGGCTGGCCGCCATGACGATGACCGCCACCAGGATGACCACCGCGGCCACCACAGGCGACATGCCAAACAGTGCGCCAACGCCAGTAGAGACGCCACGCCCGCCCTGAAAGCGCAGGTAGACCGAGCAGTTGTGGCCGGCCTGCGCCGCGAGGCCCGCTACGATCTCTGCAAGGGGGGAGCCGAACCACGCGGCGGCCACCAGCACCGGCAGCAACCCCTTGGCAAAGTCGGCGAGGAAGACCGCCACGAACGCGCCGGGGCCTAAGGTCCGGAGAACGTTGGTGGCGCCGGTCTTGCCGCTGCCGTAGGCGCGCACGTCCAGGCCGCGCGTCAGGCGCCCCGCTATGAGCCCCGACGGAATGGAGCCAAAGAGGTAGGCGCCAACCGCCAGCAGAAACAGCTCCCCAATCATTCCCGTTCCTGACGGCCTTTGAGGATAAGCTTGATGGAGACACCCGCAAAGCCATAGGCTTGCCGCAGCCGGTTCTCAATATAGCGCTGATAGCTGAAATGAACGATTGCAGGGTCGTTGACAAAGAAGACGAAGGTGGGCGGCATGGTCTCCGCTTGGGTGGCGTAGAGCACTTTAAGCCGCTTACCGCGCACCATTGCGGGCGGGTGGTCCATCACCACTCGCTGAATAAACTGGTTAAGCGCGCCGGTAGGCACCCGCTGTTGCCGGATCTGCTGTAGCTGCATGACCGCAGTGAGGAGGTGGGGGATACCCATGCCGGTCTTGGCGGAGACGATGACCAGCGGGAAGTCGGGGAAAAACTTGAGGCGGGCCTGGATCTCAGCAGTGACCTGCATCCGGTCCAGCTCCAACGCTCCCGCTAAGTCCCATTTGTTCACGGCCACTACCAGGCCCTTGTAGGCCTCCCGGATGTAGCCTGCAATGTGGAGGTCCTGTGCGGTCAGTCCTTCCGTGGCGTCCACCAGCAGTACGGCGATGTCCGCGCGGCTCACGGCGCGCAGCGATCGCATGACGCTATAGCGCTCCACCCCCACGTTGACCCGGCCGGAGCGCCGGATACCCGCGGTATCGATGAGTGTGACAGGAGCGTCTTGGTAGACAAAGGGAGTGTCGATCGCATCACGAGTGGTGCCCGGGACCGGGCTGACCATCACTCTTTCCTCGCCGAGGATAGCGTTAACCAGCGCCGACTTGCCGACATTGGGACGGCCGGCGATGGCGACCTTGACGCTCTCATCGCTGGGAATAGTTTCCGGCCCGCGGGGGAGCTTGAGCACCACGGCGTCCATGAGATCGCCGATACCGGTGCCGTGATGGGCGCTGATGGCGATCGGGGCGTCCAGACCGAGGGTGAAGAACTCCGGCACGGCAAGCTCGCGAGCGCGGTTTTCGGCCTTATTGGCCACCAAGAACACTGGTTTATCGGTCTGGCGCAGCAGGTTGGCCACGTCCTGATCAGCGGGAGTCACACCGTCGATGACATCCACCAGGAACACGATGATGTCCGCTTCCTGGATGGCCATGGCCGCCTGATCGGTCACTTGGCGTCCGATGTCCGCCATAGTGTCCAGCTCTATCCCGCCGGTATCCACGATGAGGAGGGGGACGCCATCCCACTCGACCGGGGTATAGATACGGTCGCGGGTGGTCCCGGGGACGTCTTCCACGATGGCCTCGCGGCGACCCAGGATGCGGTTGAACAGCGTGGACTTGCCCACGTTAGGCCGGCCAATGATGGCCACTACCGGCATGCCGGCGTGCACTCCAGCGCGGTCAGCGGTCGAGGGATTCGAGGGGATCGAGGGGTTCGAGGGCTGCATCTTTATCCTTCAGAAGAACCAGTAGGGGATCGGGGTTGATACGCTCAACGCGGATACCGGGAGGCACGCTGACCTGAAGTGCAACGCTGTGGGTGCCCGACTCACGGCCCACCAAGCTGGCCAGCACCAAGATTTTCTCAGTAGTCATCGATTGGAGCAGCGGCCCCTCCCCAGACACCATGACCTCCACTGAGGACACTTCGGACCGGGCTGTGAGAGAGGAGGCTACGCCCACAATTTGCGGCGCGGCATAAAAGACCGCCGTGCCCTGCACCGGCTCGATAGTAACAAACACATCTACACGGGTGCGGTCCACCATGCTCACACTCTCCGGCAGATCTAATTCTACACTCCGGTTGAAGGCAGTGGTAATGTTGGTCACGTTGATGGGCTTGGTACGCAGGACGGAGAGCGACTGCACAACGTCCTGGGGACCGATAACAATGACCGAGGTAGGTACCACTCTGGTTTCGGTGAGCCAATAGCTGGGCTGCACCGGGCCCTGCACGTTGGGCACCACCGGCAGGGTCACATAGGTGATCTGGCGGGTGATGGGCACTTCCACCACCACGTTGCGCGGTTCTAGGCGGAGTCCGGTGATGTCATACCCCCGCGCAGTGCGCGGCACTAACGGGAGGGACTGCCGCACGGTGGTGAGGGCTGAGCTGAGATTAAGGTCCAACACTGCGGCATCTACCACGGAAACCAGCCGCTCCGGGCCGGATACGGTAACCTGTTCCGGGTTCAGGCGGGGTGTCTCGGCTTCAAAGCCCAGTGGCGGACCTTGCTGAAGGTTCACCTGTACCGGCACCACTTGCTGGCGAAGCACATCGAGCTCCACCTTCACACTGGCAGGAACCACCTCTATGAGACGTACCAACGGGTCGCGAGTTACTACGCGCACCGGCACCTCCGATGCGCCCTGCTGGAGGCCGCTGAGGTCCACGGTGGCATCAAAATCGGCCTCGGTCAGATCCGACCAGACGTCCGAGGGCCCCGTAATACGCACCACGATGGGATCGATCGGGCCCAGGAGGTCGAGTTGCGCCGGCACATTCACTGGCTGAACGGTGATTTGGGTGGGGAAGACCCCGGTCCGTGGTGGGTTCTGCTCGGTAGTGATGAATACCCAGACCACCAGGGACATACCTAACGCAAGCAGGCCGAGGCTTAAGTTACCAGCCAGCGATACGCCGAAGCCGCGGAAAAGGTAGGCCACTCCCCGCAGGAGTGCGAGGATGCCCCTATCGGGCACGGGCGACCTCCTCTTCTGCCTCGAAACGGCGAGGGGGCGAAGATGCACCATTACGGTGTTCGTAATAGCTAATTAACAGGTCTTTCAGATGATCGGCATTGTCCAAGATTACGAACTCTCCATTCTTCGCGACTGATATGGAGGCGCGTTCCTCAGAGACCGCGATGGCGATAGCGTCGGTGCGTTCCGATATCCCCAGAGCCGCACGGTGGCGGGTGCCCATGCTGATCGGGCTGGCGGCGTTATCCGATAACGGCATCACACAGCGGGCCACCACAACACGTCCGTTCCGGATGACCACAGCGCCATCATGCATTGGGGAACTGGGCACAAAGATGCTGATAAGCAATTCCCTGGATAGGATGGCATCCAATGGGAATCCTTGCTCTACGTAGTCTTGGAGACCGGTTTCACGCTCCAGCACGATGAGCGCGCCGGTGCGCCGCTCTGCCAGCACGCGACAGGCGCCGGTGAGGGCATCGACCGTTACGAGCAGTGCGGCGTTGGGGGCACCGGGCCGCCAGACGCCAAAACCGCGTCCAACCTGCTCCAGGACGCGGCGCAACTCAGGTTGAAAAACAATGGGGATTGCCACCAGCATAGCGGGTAGGGAATTGCGGAGCAGCCAGCCCACCACGGTCAACTGGAACACGTAACTAATGAAGAACGCCAGGAGGTAGACAGCAGCCAACGCGCGAAGCAGGACAATGGCGGTGGTGCCGCGCAACAGCAGCAACAGCCAGTAGATGATGAACGCAACGAACAGGATATCGATAACCGCCCGGAGATCGATACGCCCTATGGATGAAACGAATGCCCCCAAAATATCCGGCACTGCCGTCTCCCGCTCCCTTGGAACCTTGGAGCCTTGGAACCAATTTCAAAAGCCGCTCTAGGTCTGACGGTCCGGGATGTCCGGTTCCCCCATCTTCACTCCGCTCACTCCGGCAGGGCTGAGGCGTCTTCAGCCCAATCTCTTGTTGGTGACGCCGCAGGCTAAGGGGAGACCGATACCAACATTTTTCCTTACTATGCGGCTATGCGCACTCCAGCAGTGTGGCAAGCACGGCTTTCTGGGCATGCAGACGGTTCTCCGCCTGGTCAAATACCACCGATTGCGGCTCGTAGAGGATTCCCTCCGCCACTTCGTCACCCGTATGCGCAGGCAGCGGATGCAAGATGATTGCGTTCGGGTTGGCGCGGCGCAGCAACGCCTTGTTAATCTGATAGGGGCGAAAGATACGCTCTCGCTCCACCCGTTCGGACTCTTGGCCCATGCTGGTCCAGACATCGGTGTAGAGGGCGTCCGCTCCCTGCACTGCCTCGTCAGGGTCTTCGGTCATAAACACCTCGGCGCCGGATGCAGCGCGGGACTGCTGGGCCTGCTCCAGCACCTCTGGCTGTAACTGATAGCCCTGCGGTGAAGCGATGCGGAAATGCACGCCCAAGATGGCCGCGAGCAGAAGCAGGCTGTTGGCGCAGTTGTTGGCGTCACCAATGTAGGCGATGGTGCGGCCCTTGAGCTCCCCTTTGTGCTCCTGCATAGTCAGCATATCGGCTAACGCCTGGCAAGGGTGCTCCTGGTCGGATAAGGCGTTGATCACCGGCACGCTGCCGTACTCCGCTAGTTCCTGCACCGAGCGGTGGGCAAAGGTGCGGGCAGCGATGACGTCCACGTAGCGGCTGAGCACCAAGGCGGTGTCCTGCACACTCTCCCGCTGCCCCAGACCCACCTCTGCGGGCGAGAGGTAGAGGCAGTGGCCGCCCAACTGATACATCCCCACGTCAAAGGAGACGCGAGTCCGCAAGGAAGGCTTCTCAAAGAGGAGGGCCAGCACCTTGCCTGGGAAGCTGGGGCGCTCCGTGTCCGCCTTCATGGCCGCAGCGCGGCTCAATAGCGTCTGGTATTCCTTTGGCGTAAAGTCGGCAATGCCAACAAAGTGTCGTCTGGTCATATCCCCACGGTCCCTCTCGACAGGCTCGAGGAACAGGTTAGTGCGCACTCGTGCCCGTCCAGTATACCGCGGCGCTCAAACTCGCACCGCCTAGCACCAAAGTGAACTCGCCGCGGGGCTGGGTGAAGTGTTGCAGCGCCCCGGTGGCACTACCGCGGAACACTTCCTCATGGAGCTTGGTAAGCTCCCGGCACACCGCCAGTGGCCGGTCCGGCAGCAGCTCCGCCATGTCTGTCAGCGCCTTCAACAGCCGATGCGGCGACTCGAACACCACTGCGGTACGGACCTCGGTCGCCAGCTTGCCGAGCAGCGTCCGGCGCTCGCCGCCCTTGCGCGGCATAAAGCCTGAGTAGACAAACTGGTCCGTAGGCAGGCCAGAGGCAACCAAAGCCGCGTTGATCGCCGACGGGCCCGGCACCGGTATCACCGGCACGCCCTGCTGAATGGCGGCTTTCACCAACGGATAGCCCGGATCGCTAAGACCGGGAGTGCCCGCGTCCGAGACCAGCGCAACGTCTTGGGCCGCCAGCAGATCAATCAGCCCCTGTACCCGGCCCGGACCGCTGTAATTGTGGAAGCTGACCAGACGGTTGCGGACGCCGTAACGGTTAAGGAGCTTGCGGGTGGTGCGGGTATCCTCGGCGGCAATGAGGCCTACCGCGCCAAGGATGCGGACGGCGCGGTAGGTGATGTCTTCCAGATTGCCAATGGGGGTAGCGACCAGATACAGCGCAGGCATCCATCCCTTCCGTAGCGCCCACCAAGGCGAGCCTGCTCAACGCAGCAAGCAGGTTTAGCTTAGCGTAGGGCGCGCGCGGCGTCAAAATAGGGGAGGGAATCCGGCGCTGGATTATGGCAGCGACTCGCTTCATTACCTACCCGTACTAACTCGTTGCTGCCAAAGGAGCTGCCGTGGTACTTTGGTAAACATGACGCAGCTAGAAGAACTGATCCGCAACATCCCCGACTTTCCGGAGAAGGGGGTCATGTTCAAAGACATCACGCCCCTGCTCCGAGACGCTCAGGCGTTCCACGCCGCAGTGGAGCAAATGGCCGCTCCCTTTAAGCAGACCCGCATAGATGCGGTGGTGGCTATCGAGTCACGGGGGTTCATCCTGGGCGCGCCCATGGCCGCTCTCCTGGGCGTCGGATTCGTGCCGGTGCGCAAGGCGGGCAAGCTGCCGTTCCACACTTATCGGGCGGAGTACTCCCTAGAGTACGGAAACGCCGCAGTGGAGATCCACCGGGACGGGGTGCTCCAGGGCGAGCAGGTGCTGATTGTGGACGACGTGCTGGCGACGGGTGGCACAATGGCTGCCAGCGCCCAGTTAGTGGAGCAGTCCGGCGCAACGGTAGCGGGGATGTCCGTGCTTATCGAGCTGGACTTCCTCAACGGCCGGGAGCAGCTGAAGGGGTATGACCTCCAGTCGGTGATTCATTACTAAGCGTACGCAGGACACAAGCTTCAAACTCCCAGACTAATGAAAGCGGGGCCGGTGTACCGGCCCCGCTTTGTTGTCGGTAAGAACTTGCCGTTAGCCCATCAGATCCAGGGTACCGGCAGCAAAGAGCTCTTCCGGGGCGTAGCGGCGCGGCAGGATGTGCTGCTCGTGGGCGTAGCCAATAACGGCCTCGATGGTCTTACGGTTCGGCTCGATACCATACGGCAGGGGGTCGGCGCCGCCCATGATCTCCATGTTGCGGGCCACCTGCTCGTCCGAGGGGGACTTGGGGCCGTCCGCCTTGATGCGGGCCAGGGAGCGGACCTTGGACTCCTTGAACGCCTCGAACAAGGCGGGGGCGATCCAGGGAGCGGACTCCAATACCGAGTTCTTGACCACGACAAGGTGGTTGATGGGGGTAAAACCGACGCGACGCGCCCACTCGGCCTCAGCGTTGCGGGCGTCCGGGATCAGCGGCTTGATGTCGGGCGAGTCCAACCGGCCAGCGCCGATGGCTGCATCGATCTCACCGGCGAGGAGCAGATCACCCATGGTCTTGCCCTTCTCAGCGGTACTCACGTTGGGCGGGTACTTGAACTCCTGGACGTGCTCCTCGTCCACCAGCACCCAGTTCACCTTGTCGGGGTCCACGCCGAACTCGCTGGAGAGCAGACCGCGGCACCACACGCCCTGGGTCACGGTGTAGGCGCGCACCCCCATCCGCTTACCCTCAACATCCTTGGGGCTTTGGATGCCTGACTTCACGTTGTAGGACATGGCGGCGTGGTTCAGCATGCGTAAGACAAAGATAGGCAGCGCGGTGATGGGCTTGTTATAGGCCCGGGCCGTGATGTAGGTGGTGATAGCCATCTCACAGACGTCGAACTCCAGACCCCGCACCATACGACGGAAGGCGGCAATGATGGGCTGTACCTCCAAGTGGTCGAACATGATGTTCTCCGGCTTCACGGAGCCGTCCTTCAGCGGCGCGGTGTGTCCATAGTTGTCGATGGCGGTCTTGAGGACCTGAGTCTGGGTGACGGTCGTCATGGCGACGGCTCCTTAGTTAGCTAGAGTGGCAAGAGGCCACCCACTTAACGGTGCTGAACCATGAGTGGGTGGCCTCCTGATTTGGAATGCCTCAGCGGTTACTTCAGATTGACCGCGTTAGGGGTGAACACCTCCTCCGGGCTCATGGAACGCGGGAGGATATGCTGCTCGTGGGAGTACTGGATGATGGTCTCGATCATCTTGCGGTTGGCATCGATGCCGTAGGGGAAGGGATCGCCGCCGTTGATCTCGGCCCGCACTAGCGCCTGTTTGTCGCTATCGGAAAGGTCCTGGCCCGCGTTGATACGGGAGACGAAGGCCTCTTTGGACGCCTTGAAGGCGTTGAAGACCGCCTCGGCCACCCAGGGTTCAGACTGGAGCAACTCATTCTTGATAACGATGGTGTGGTTGACGGGGAACCAGCCCTCCTTGTGCCGCTGTACCTCGACAGCACTGGCGTCGGGGATGAGCTGCTTTACGTCGGGGGACTCCACCTTGCCGGGACTGAGGGCTCCAGCGATCTCGCCGGATGCCAGCATCTCAGCAAGATTTGCGCCCTGCTGGTAGATCACGTTCTTGGGGTAGTCCTTGTGGAACTCGTTCACGTGCTCCTCATCGGCCAACACCCATGTGATCTTGTCCAGGTCCACGCCGTGCTCGTGGGCCAGGATGCCTCGGGCCCACACGCCGCCGGTGACGGTGTAGGCCCGGACGCCCACCTTCTTGCCCTCCAGGTCTTTGGCCGAAGTGGCCTGCTTGGTGTTTATGTAAAGCTGGCCGTGCCAGTACTCCCGAACCGGAAAGACGGGAATGGCGGTGAAGGGTCGGTCATAGGCCTTGGCGGTCAACCACGTGGTGATGGCCATCTCGGCAATGTCGAACTCGACGTTGCGGGCCATGCGACGGAACACCGCGGTGATCGGCGAAACATCGATGTGGTCTAACACGATGCCCTGGGGCGTTACCGCCCCCTCACGAAGCGCTTTGGTGTGGGCGTAATTGCCAAAGGAAGCCTTGAGGGTGAGCGTCTTGGTGGCAGTGGTCATACTGTTTGTCCTCTCTTGCTAATCAGTGTCTACGTTAGTTAGCTGTTGAGCGTGCTCTTTGCGAACACCTCCTCCAAATGGAATTCGCGCGGCAAGATATGCTGCTCGTGGGCGTAGCTGATAATGGTCTCCAGCACGTGACGGTTGGCCTCAATGCCGTAGGGCAGCGGGTCATCCATGTACTGTAGACGGTCGGCGAGGATCTGGTCTGCCGGGGTAAGATCCGTGCCGGCCTTGAGCTTGGGCAGATACTCCGCCTTGGCCTGCTTGAAGGCGGCGAAGAGCTCGTCAGCCACCCAGGGCTCCCTGGCCAACAGATCGTTCTTGACAACCACGGTGTGGTTGATGGGATAGATGCCGGTGCGCTTGAACCACTCGACCCCGGTGTTGAGGGGGTCGGCAATGAGGGGTTTAACGTCGGGCGAGTCCACCGGACCCGCGCCGATGGCCGCCACGATCTCGCCTTCGGCCAGCATCTTACCCAAGTCGCCGCCTTTAATAGTGGACACGTTGCCGGGAGCCGTATACTGGCCCACGTGCTCCTCATCCACCAACACCCAGTCCACTTTGTCCAAATCCACGCCGTACTCGTGAGCCAGAATGCCGCGGGCCCATACGCCGCCGGTGACGGTGTAGGCCCGGACGCCCACTTTCTTGCCCTCCAGGTCCTTGGGCGTAGTCACGCCGGACTTCACATTGTAGGCAATGGGGGAGTGCCAGAACTGGCGCACCACGAAGGCCGGGATGGCGGTGAAGGGCAGGTCGTGGGCCTTGGCGGTGAGGTAGGTGGTGATAGCCATCTCAGAGATGTCGAACTCTAGGTTGCGGCACATCCGGCGGAACGCCACGGTGATGGGGGATAGCTCAACCAGGTCGAACTCAATGCCTCGGGGCTTTATGGAACCGTCCTTGAGCGCAGCCGTGTGGCCGTAGGTAGCAAAGGAGCTTTTAAGGGTCTGGGTCTGGGTGGACGTGGTCATTGTATTCCTCCTCGTCAGTCGCGCATAAACGCGCGTGAAGCTAGTACCGCGTTTGGGAGTGTACGAAATACGTATGGGAGTGTCAAGGCGAAGCTAGAGTAGGTGCAGTTGGCTCCATACCAGCTAACGCGAGGCGCTTTTGCTCCATCTGGGCCCCGATCTCAGGGAAGAATGCCCGCTTTCACTCCAACTCGAGCGTCTCTGGCACAAAGAGCTCTTCCACGCTGGGCTGGTCGGCAATGATCCCTTGCTCGTGGGCGATCTGGATGGCGAACGCTAGAGCGTTGCGGTTGTTCGCCACGCCATAGGGCAGCGGGTCCGGACCGACCACCGTGGTGAGGTTCTGAAGGGTTCGCTCCTGTGGGGTAAGCTCGCCGCCGCCGCGCATGCGGCCCAACGCCTCCTCCTTAGCAGCCCGAAAAGACTGGAAGATGGCCCCGACCAACTCCGGCTGCTCCTGGAGCACGGTGTCCCGCACCACCACGGTGTGGTTCATGGGGTAGATGCCGGTCTCTCGGAACCACTGCGCCTCGGCGGGCGCAGGGTCCGGCACCAGCGGCCGCAAGTCAGGAGCGTCCTGCTGTCCGGCACCAATGGCCGCATCGAGGTCGCCCCGGGCCACCATCTGTTCTACGGTGTCCTGGCCCTTCACCATCTCCACATTGGCCGGGAGCTTGTACTCGGGCAGGTGGTCGTCGTCTTCCACCACCCAGGTGACCTTGCTGACATCCACGCCGTAGACGTGGGCCAGCACGCCCCGCGCCCAGACGCCGCGGCTGACGGTGTAGGTGCGGACACCCACGCGCTTGCCCTCCAGATCCTTTGGCGTCTTGATGCCGGAGTTTACGTGATAAACCACGCCGCCGTGGTGGAATTGCCGGACCGGGAACACCGGGATAGCGGTGAAGCCGTGGTAAAAGGGCCGGGCGCAGAGGTACATCGAGAGGACCATCTCGGCCACGTCTAGCTCGATGGTGGGCACGAATTTGAAAAAGGACTGACTGATGGGGTTAACCTCCACCAGCTCCCAGGCGGTGCCAGATGGGGCCAACCGGCCCTCACGGAGCGCTCTGGTGTGGCCGTAGTTGCCCACGGCAAGCTTGAGAGTACGGGTTGCAGTGGTCATGACGCCTCCGGAGCGGATGAGATCGGTGTGAGCACGAATGCAGGCATAGTGTAGCGCAAAGGATGGGCCTCAGACTCTGCGAAACGGTATGAGCATCGGTTTTAGTCACCGCTGAGGAAATCTACCACGCGGATCTCGGTTTCCATGGAGGCCAGATCCACCACGGCGAAGGTGAGGGCGTGCGTGTAGATATCGCGAGATTCCCCCACGGAGCCGGGGTTGACCACAAGCACCCGGCCGAGCTGCTCAGCCACTGCGGTATGAGTGTGGCCGTAAATAAAGAGGTCCGCATCTACCCGGCCCAAGTCCTTGAAGCGCGGCGTTTTGGGGTAGATGTATTCGCCGGGGGGTTCGAAGGGGCTGGCGTGCACCATATAGATGGAGCGCCCGCTCATCTCAATCCGGTACGAGCGCGGCAGCGCTGTGACGAAGTCGTAGTTCTCGGGCGTAATGTGGCCGTTGGCGCCATCCCGCTCCCGGTGAATCTTGAGAAAGTCGTAGTCGTGGTTGCCGATGACGGTGTGCGCGTTGCGCTCACGCAGCAAAGCCACCACCTCGTTGGACCACCGGTAGCCGTAGACCGAATCGCCGGCGCAAAATAGCTCGTCCACGTCACCAAGCTGGGACAGAGCGGCCTGAAACGCTTGGACATTGCAGTGGATGTCTGAAACGATACCGATCTTCATGGCTCAATAGTAACGCGGAGAGACATGATGAGGCCAGTGCCACTATTCATTCAGTGCGCTGTATTCGTTCAGTACCTATGAAACAGTGGTGACGAGACCACACTTAACTGGCACCGCTCGAGGCCGAGTACCTCGAGCGGTAGGGGCACCCTGTGCGGGGGGAGTCCAGAGGGGCACAGCCTCTTTAGCAGGGGTCTGGGGGTGTCCCCCAGAGTCCTTTTATTTCTTCTACTACGTGCGGGGGAGTCCAGAGGGGCACAGCCTCTTTGGCAGGGTGTCTGGGTGTCCCGCGCTACCAAGGGGGAGTCCAGAGGGACTGTGCCCCTCTGGCAGGCGGTATGGAGGATGTGCCTCCATAAACCTCCTCCTTTTCTTTCTGCCCCCTTCCTTCCAGGAAGGGGGCTAGGGGGATGGTCCGAGCTACCATTGATAGCGCTTCTCTCCAGGGGCGTGCGAAGATAGCCGACATGACCGCCTTATTGCACCCGCGCCGACTGTGGTCTCGAGACGACACGGAGATTTTCAGTCTGGCCGTGCCCGCGCTGGGATCGCTGGCGGCGGGGCCGTTGTACGTGCTGGTGGATACGGCCATCGTGGGGCACCTCGGCGAGCTACCACTGGCGGGACTGGGGCTAGCCGCAGTGCTGCTGGACGGCGTGCTGGCGCTCAGCAACTTCCTGGCCTACGCCACCACCGCTCTGGTGGGCCGCAACCATGCCGCCGGGCGGGTTGCGCTGGCATCCACGCTTGCTCGTCAGGCGATGTGGTTGGCGGCGCTCTTGGGCATGAGCGTGGTAGCGCTGGGATTGACGCTGGGCGCACCCATGCTCGACCTGCTGGGCGGCGGCGGAGCGGTGCCCGACGCGGCCTACAGCTACTTGCGGCTCGCGGTGTTCGGGCTACCCTTCGCCCTGATCGCGCTGGCCGGACAGGGGTACCTGCGCGGCACGGGCGATCTCAAGACGCCGCTGCTGTTCATTGCGGCTGGCAACCTGCTGAACGTGGCGCTGGACGTGCTGTTCATCATCGTGCTGGGATGGGGACTGCCCGGTTCCGCAGCGGCCACCGCGATTGCCCAGGCTACAATGGGCGCCGGTTTCATACTGAAACTGGTGAAGGACACCGGCGGCGTGGGCCTGCCGAGCCTGGCCGCCATGAGGCCGCTGCTGGGAATGAGCGGCCAGATTCTAGGGCGCACTAGCGCGCTGTACGGCACCTTGGTGGTGGCGAGCTCGGTGCTGGCGCACGTGGGGTCGTCGTCGCTGGCGGCGCACCACATCATCTTCCAGCTCTGGGTGTTCCTGGCGCTGGTGCTAGACTCCATCGCCATCGCGGGGCAGGTGATGGTAAGCCGCAAGCTAGGGGCAGGCGACGGCGCTGCGGCGGTGGTGGCCGCCCGGCGCATGATCGGGTGGTCGGTGCTCAGCGGCGCGGTGTTCGCCGCGATCCTCATGGCGTTGGGCGGACCATTGCCCCAAGTGTTCACCCAAGACGCCTCGGTCTTGGCGCGGGTGGCGGCGGCGTGGCCGATCTTCGCGCTGATGCAGCCCTGCAACGGCGCGGTGTTCGCGCTGGACGGCATCCTGATCGGCGCTGGCGACAGCCGTTACCTCATGAGGTCGATGGCGGTGGCAGCCGCGGTGTCGGTGCCACTGGTCTTGCTGGCCTACGCTAGCGGCGGGGGGATTACGGAGGTATGGTTGGCGCTGAGCGTCCTGATCTTCATGCGCCTGGCCACAATAGGGGCCCGTTTCCGGAGCGGGAAGTGGGTAGTGACCGGGAGTTGACTACTCGGCTGTCCCCAACTTGTCCGCCGCTCCGCCGCTCATAGCTCAATGGGCTCACCATGAGCGGCCATGCCCCTACTCGAAGATGGTGGAGACCACCTCTTCCAGGCTGCGCTGCACGTCAGCGTCGTCGGTCAGGGCCCACACCACAGCGACTTGGCAGGCCCGCCGGGCCGGGATGCCCTGCTGCATAAGCTTGCCGGCGTAGATCAGCAGGCGGGTGCTGACGCCCTCCTGCAACCCGTGCTCAGTGAGGTTCCGCACCTTCTCACCCAACTTGGCGAGCTCGTTGGCAGTGTCGTGATTGACACCGCTTTCGTGGGCTATAATCAGCGCCTCGGCTTCACGGGGTGGGTAGTTGAACTCCAAGGACACGAAGCGTTGGCGGGTGCTGTGCTTGAGATCTTTGAGCGCGCTCTGGTAGCCGGGGTTGTAGGAGATGACCAGCATGAAGCCCGGATGGGCCGCCACCACCTGAGCGCGCTTCTCGATAGGCAGTATGCGGCGATGATCGGTGAGGGGGTGGATGAGCACGGTGGTGTCCTTACGGGCCTCTACCACCTCATCCAAGTAACAGATAGCGCCGGTGCGCACGGCACGGGTAAGGGGGCCGTCGATCCAGCGGGTGGAGTCGCCCTCTAGGAGGTAGCGGCCCACTAGGTCACTGGCGGTTAGGTCTTCGTGGCAGGCCACCGTGACCAAGGGGCGCCCTTCGTGCTCGTCGTGGCGCTCTCGGGCGTCGTCATCATGCGTACGGGCGGCGGCCAGCCGCTCTCCCAAACGCCACGCCATGTGCTCAACAAAGCGGGTCTTGCCGCAGCCGGTGGGGCCTTTCAGGAGGACGGGAATCTTCTCTTCGTAGGCCGTCTCGAAAATGGTAATTTCATCGCCAATGGGAAGGTAATACGGCTCATAGTGGGCCACGTATTCTTCCATGGCCATGGAGCCGTCCGGGGTGAGGTTCTCTTGCACCAACTACTCCTTTACCAGAGCATGCACCTTGGTTTGCCACAGCTCATGCAGCCGGGCTTTCACATCATCAATGGTGCCGCCGGTCTCTAGAATTACGTCTGCGTAGGTCGCTCGTTGCTCTGGGGACATCTGGGCGCGGATCCGGTCCTGGATCTGTTCAAGGGTCAGCCCATTGCGGGCCTGCAACCGCTCGATGACCGCCGCTTCCGGTGCGGTGAGCACCCAGACCTGGTCCACGAGGGGGAACCACTGGGCTTCGATGAGCAGCGCGGCTTCCAGCACAGCCACCCGGGCGCCCTTGGCGCGCAGCTCATCGAGTAACTCCGCCATACGGGCATAGATCCAGGGGTGAACAATGCTGTTAAGCCGCTGCATGGCCTCCGGATCGGCGAAGACCATGGCGCCCAGCTTGCGGCGGTCCACCTCCTCCTGTTCGGTGAGGATGCCAGGGCCGAAGGCGGAGACCACCTGTCCCCACACGTGCTTGTGGGGAAGATATGCCTCGTGGCCCACGAGGTCGGCATTGAGGATCACAGCGCCGTGCTCCGCCAGCATAGCCGAGACGGTGCTTTTGCCGGTGCCAATCCCTCCGGTGAGGCCGATAACGAGCATGGGTGAGGTCTCCTTCCGCGCGTCTATTTTAACCACCGCGCGGGCATGGGGCAACCTAGAACAGATGAAGCCTGCTTATCAGCACCAGCGCTGGCGTCAGCAATAGCGCTGAGGGAGTGCCCTTCGCTCCCCTCACACTGACCGGAAAGAGCGGGTCCTGTGTGACCCGCTCTCTAGGGCTGCCTCTACAGCACGACCCGCTATGGGAGGATGGTGACCGCTTTGTGCTGCATCTCCCCCACGGGGTGAACGGGCGGGTTGATTACCGGCAGCAGCGATTCACCGCGCTGTTTGCGCTCCTCAACCTCCTGGTGGAGCGTCCACATCCGAGAGTCCAGATTCTTGAACGTGGCGCCGAACACTTCCTCGGTCTGGACGCCCTGTGCGCCTACGTACACCGCAACCTGGGGGTCGTCCAAACCGTTGACCACGCCGTTCCGCTCCATGGGCAGCTCGATGACCTGGTTCTGGGCCGGGTCACGGTAGACCTCCATGGGGTCTATGCCGCGCTCTGCCTTCTCCATCTGCTCCAGAAGCATGTCCCGGTACATGATGATGCCCACGTCAGACTGGCCCAGTTTCTCCTTTTGCCGCTGCGCGATAGGTCCCTGGCTAGCCCAAGCGAACATGTCCTGTGCCAACACGTAGTCGATGACAAACTTATTGTCCTCTTTGAACATCGGCACGTCGTACACCGGCACGGAGGCCTGCGGCGGCACGGGGATGCCAGGACGGTAGACCACGTAGTTGATGTGGTAGGTATGGTCATCATCCATGGGCACCCGGACCTGGAAGGTAGGGCCAACCCGCAGCATCGCGGGGAACACAATGGGGTGGCCCACGCTCCACATATCATCCTCTTCCGTGCTGCCGGCCCGCACCCGACGCTTGATGATGCCGTGCTCGAAGCGGTCGAACCCGATCTTCTTGTGGTGGTTGCCGAAGTTGTTGGGCATAGGCCGGCCCTTAAGCGACCACACGTAATCCAGATAGTGGCCGTGGAGCCATTCCACGTGCACTGGGTCCAGGGAATTTTCCATGCACTGCAGCCAGTTGCAGGGGACAACCGTCACCCCGATGTGCCGGATGACGTTATCCCAGACATAGAGGTCATAGCGGGGTAGTAAAGGCGCCGGTTCCGGCCCCATGTAGGCGAAGACCAGCCCGCCCAGTTCCTGCGCTCGATACGCCTTAGTGGTGACCCGATCCTTGAACGTGCTGTTCCAAGGCTCGGCGGGCTGCTCCAGGCAGCGTCCCTCATGGTTGAAGAGCCAGCCGTGGTAGGGACAGCGCAGCCCCTCCTCCTCCGGGATGCCGTACTCCATAGAGACCCGCCGGTGGGGGCACGGCTCGTCGATAAGGCCAAGGTTGCCGGACTTGTCCTTGTAGAGCACTAGGTCTTCACCGAGCAGCCGCACCTTCTTGACCGGGTTCTCCTCCAGCTCCACGCTAGCGGAAATGGGAAACCAGTAGTGGCGCATAAGGTTGCCCATAGGCGTGCCGGGGCCCACTTTGGTCAGCCGATCATTGGTCTCTTTGGATAGCATGGCGTGCTCCTTAGCTCGAGAGGTGCGGTACGCAGGGCTACGCTAGAGAAAATTCCGCTACTTGGTTCCGGCCTTCAACCCGGCCTGAATCCACCGTTCTATTGACAAGAATCGTGCACGCAAGCTGCCGGTCAAGTGACGAATTCTGCTCTTGTGGGTGAATTATGAGAGTGATCCCGTCGGTCGTCAAGATAACATCGTCCTGGATGGCTTGCCCCATGCTGTTTCTGGTCTTTCTACAGCTTTCTTACGTGTAGCAGTCCGTGCTCGGGATGGGGCAGGATGGCGCGGCCAAGCCACGGTGGAAACTCGGCGGTTGAGCAATTTAAGTGTGTGATGTTCCTAAAGCTAGCGGTGATCTCTGGGGTATCTGCTTCTTCCTTGAGCGGAGAGGTGGCTCTAGACAATTACGTATCAATTTCGGCGTCAGAGTGGATCATGGTCCTAGTTTTGTGTATGCCAAAATCGTTGCGATGCAAATGAGCCCCACTAATGGTGGTACAGTATTGCTGATCGCTCTGTACGCTACTTTCATATGGCTCACTTTACGATTAGTCGCCCATTCGCGCTGATCTGTTACATCCATGACATCGCTGATCTGCCTTCTTTTGTAGGAATGAACTGTTTCTAGGTCAAGTGGAAGTATAGTTTCTGTGGTTTGGCTCGCATATCCCGAGGGTTTTAAACCACTAATTGTGGCATTTACTCCACATATCAGCTGGACCATTGAGTACAGTATGAAGGTTATTGCTATCCATGCAAGGCATCGTTCTATATCCTCGTCAGTATTGGCTAATTCCGCGGCTCCTACCATCAATGCTATAGCAGCTGTAGCTAGTAGAGATGTCAGGCCGAAGAGTGAAAGCAGTTTCCTATCTACTGTATCCATCCTGCTCTCTGCTTGGGCCATTAGCTGAATAACGTTATTTTCAATGGCTTCAAGTAATTCTGGTGCTATGCTATGACGTTTTCCTCCTGATACTGGCTTCCCCTCTTGTGGCCCGGTAATCCTTGGCCAAATAAGGTCTATAATTTGCTCCATACAATTCTTCAGAAAGGTTTTTAGCGAGTTAGCCATCGGGCGATCTTCTCCGCAATTGGGAACCCTAACTGGTACTGCAACCATAGCCATTCCCCATTAGGGTTGATCTCGAAAAAAATGTATTGGCCGTCTACTGTCAAAGCTAGGTCAATTGCACCAAATTCCAGGCCAAGACGTCTCACGAGGGCTAGGCATTGCTGTTTTTGCTGCGTTGGAAGATTGTGGACACGGTGCTGAAGTTCAGGATTCTCTGTTGCTCTCCAATCAGTGGCGCTAGACGAGTGGGATTGGGACATAATTTCTGCGGTGAAAACCTCTCCGCCAATAACCGTCACCCTGATGTCTGAGGCCTTCTGAACCCGTTCTTGGAATATCACAGGCGAGACGTCTAGGCCGCTGAGATCATCCAAATCGGTCGAGGTAAGTGCCGTCGTGAACATGGCCCTATAGCCATTAGGGCTGTCGATGTAACCAGAACTTACTGCTTTGCCAATTACTTGGCGGTCTCTGGTGAATCGCTGAGTGGTGGCTTCGTCGTTTGTGACCATGGTCAGCGGTACATTGAAACCCAGCTGTTTTGCGATTGCAAGTTGGTACAGTTTGTGTTCGGCACGCCAAATGGCTGTGGGGTTACTCACCCAGCGGTCAGTTGGAATTGACATTAGTGCGCCTTCTAAGAAGGCCCGCGATTCCCTCGCACAGAACTCTCTTTCGTATTCGTCGAGATGCGCCGGGAGTGCTGGAGCTACGTTCCGTCTGTACCAGACCGACATAATCTGATTGCTGTGTACGCAGTCTTGGGAACTTTCTAAGGTCAACCCGGAATTGGGGTCGAATGTGGCCTTGGCTTCTGTAGGAAATAAGTCCGTGTCCAATCGGAATGCCGGTGTTCCTATTTGCTCCAGAAAGTGCGATACGCTGTCGGCTGCGTCGTCATAGGACGCAGTGACCAATAGCACAGTATTAGCGGTCATCTGTGGTTTCTCCGCCGACGCGTGTTATCACAGTAGGTTCGGGCGGTGGGGTTGTTGTGCTGGATTTTGTCTGGTCCGTAGCGCTCTGAATCTTGGGTTTGGGAGTGTCTTTGGCGAACTTCGTCAGGAATGGGGTTGGTGTTGACATTTCCCCTACTTTTTCCCTACTAGGGTTGTTCGTCCTTTGGGACTTGAATCATCGGTCATCAGTGGTTTCTGCCTCTACGAATGTATAGCTCGTAGGTCGTGGTTTCTCCGTCGTTAGCAAGGAGGACACACGCTGACGATGTTCTCTGTCTGTATCGCGGGCTTCCAGACGATGCAGGATTGGTTCGTGAGCGAATTTCGTGAGGAATGGCTTTTGATTGGTCATCCAAGATTCCTCCGGGCAAGATTTCTGAACATCCGGACGGTCAGTTGTCGTCGGTGGTTTCGTTCCGTACCTCGGTGTATATCGTGGGACGTGGTTGGGGTCTTACGATGCTGCTATTTTGTGGATTCAGTGAATTAGGCGATGAAAGTTTGCGAGGCTCCCTTGAAAATTTGGTGAGGTAAGGCTTGGATCCAATCATCATAATTCCTCCTTCCCTGGTGTGATACTCCGGAGGCTATGGCAAGCCCTATGGTTGCCATCTCCATGCTCCTCTGAATGTGGCACATCGTGAGATTTTGTAAACTATCCTTCTTCGCTAGGTGTCGGCAGATTGATGTGATTATCGTGAGGGGTACGCGGCCCTGTCAACTTAAGAACTCTCCCTGCTTGCGCGCCCGCTGCACCGGTGACGCTTCCCCCATGTTCACACAATCACCTAGAATACAGAGAGCAGTGCGCACGCGGAGGGACAGCATGGCGGAAGGGCAGCGGCAATTCATCAAGTACACCTTTTACAAAGTGCAACCGGAGTGGCGGCGGCTTCCCCGCGCGCAGCGGGTTGAGGGCGCGCAGGAGTTCTGTGCAACCGCGACGGCGGCGCGGGACGAAACGCTGGTGCTGACTTACAACCTCCAGGGCATGCGAGGCGACGTGGACTTCCTGGTACGGCAGATAGCGCCCGCCCTGGAGCCGGTGCAGGACCTGGCGGCCCGCCTGGCGAACACGGGGCTGGGCCGCTACACCGAAACGCCGTACTCCTACCTTGCCATGACCCGCCGCTCATCGTACGTGGACACCCACCGTCACGCCGGGCAAGAAGGATCCACCCCTGTATCAGAGCGGCAGAGCAAGTACTACGTGGTCTACCCGTTCTGGAAGACCCGGCCCTGGTACCGCCTGACCCAGGAAGAGCGGCAGGAAATGATGAGCGCCCACATCAAGATCGGGCACAAGTACCCCTCGGTGCGGATCAACACGTCCTATTCCTTTGGCCTCGACGACCCGGAGTTCGTGGTGGGCTTTGACACCGACGAGCCGGCGGACTTCCTGGACCTGGTGATGGAGCTACGGGAGACTGAGGGCAGTCTCTATACGTTGCGGGACACGCCCATCTTTACCTGTGTGTCAATGGAGCTCGATGCGCTATTGGACGGCCTGGTGGGCACGCACGCCTGACGCTTGGGCCAGGACTACCCTGCTCAGACCCGCCACGTAGCCGGGTCTACGTCGGGCGAAAGGGCAACAATCAGGCTACGCCAGGTGCCCTCGACCTGGCGGGTGTAGTGGCCTTCCCCAGTGGTGTCGTCCGCCAGCAGGATGTCGCCCGGGCCGAAGCGGCGTTTCGAGCCGTCGCCACACTCGACCTCGGCCACGCCGCCCAAGGTCACCACAAACTGCCGCCGGGGGGCGGTATGCAATTCGGCCGTGCCATCGGCGGGGATTTCACGGAACGTGGCGCTCTTAGTGTCGACGGAATCGGACTGGCTGCCGCGGCTACGGGGCAGCAGCGGGACGTCTAGATCGGCAAAGTGTGATCGGCCATCGTCCCCGGTGAACATCCACGTGCATCGCATAGCATCTCCTTCGAATCGCTCGAATCGCTGCGCTCAGCAATCTACTGGGCAACCACTTTCCACACCGCGGGGTCCAAGTCCGGCGACAAGGGGATAAAGATACTATGGCGCGGGCCTTCGATCTCGCGGGTGATGTGGCCTTGCCCGGAGGTGTCATCGGCCAGCAGGATACCACCTGCGCCTAGCCGTCGCTTAGAGCCGTCGCCGCACTCAATCTCAGCCATGCCGGCTAGGGTGATCACAAACTGCCTGCGAGGCGCCGTGTGAAATTCGACCAGCCCCCCAGCGGGGGTTTCCCGGAAAATGACCCCACCACCATCGATCAGATCGGACTGATGGCCGTAGCTGACCGCGTTTAGTGGGATATCCAGGTCGGCAAAGTGTGATCGGCCATCGTCCCCGGTGAACATCCACGTGCATCGCATAGCATCTCCTTCGAATCGCTCGAATCGCTCGAATCGCTGCGCTCAGCAAACTACTGGGCAACCACTTTCCACACCGCCGGGTCCAAGTCCGGCGACAAGGGGATAAAGATACCATAGCGCGGGACTTCGATCTCGCGGGTGATGTGGCCCTGCCCGGTGGTATCATCGGCCAGCAGGATACTCCCCGCGCCGATATGCCGCTTTGAGCCGTCGCCGCACTCAATCTCAGCCATGCCGGCCAAGGGGATCACGAACTGCCTGCGAGGCGCCGTGTTAAAATCGACCAGCCCTTCGGAGGGGGCTTCCCCGAAAATGACCCCAGTACCATCGATCAGATCGGACTGTTGGCCGTAGCGGGCCGGGTGCAGCGGGATATCCAGGTCTTCAAAGTGCGAGCGTCCATCGTCTCCGGTATACATCCAGGTGCAGCGCATAATTTCCTCCACGTATGTTGGCGTGCTGGGCTGGCGCTGCTTAATGGCGGCATCGCGCTAGCGTAATAACGCCGGCGGGCCGACACTGCGCGCACGCGTAGCCCAATCCAGGATAGAATAGCGGTGATTGCATCACAAAACCAGCGCGGAGGAACTATGGCAACTATTCGTGCGGTAGTGGCTGATCCCACTACACCCGGCTACCTCAGCCTACAGGACGTGGACACGCCACAGCCTACGGCCAACCAGGCGTTGGTGCGAGTCCACGCGATCTCCCTGAACCGCGGCGAGACCCGCCGCGCGCTCAGCAGCACCGAGCGATGGGTCCCGGGCTGGGACTTCGGCGGCGTGATTGAGCAGGCCGCCGCGGACGGTACCGGGCCTCAGGCAGGCCAGCGCATCGTGGGCATCCTGCCGGTTGGCGCATGGGCAGAACTACTCGCGGTTCCCACCAACTTCCTGGCTGCCCTGCCAGAGAGCGTCAGCTTTGCCCAAGCGTCCACCTTGCCGGTAGCGGGGCTGACGGCGCTATTCGCCCTGGAGAAGGGCGGGGGCCTGCTGGCGCGGCGGGTGCTCATCACCGGCGCCACCGGCGGCGTGGGGCACTTGGGCATCCAGCTTGCGGTCGCGGCGGGGGCGCAGGTAGTTGCCCAGGTGCGGCAGGCGGATCAAGCCGACTTTGTGCGAGCGGCGGGCGCGCATGAAGTGGTGGTGGGAGAACTAGCCGCGGCGCCCAACCCCGGGCGGTTCGATCTGGTAATAGAATCGGTGGGCGGGAGCACGCTTTCGCAGGCATTGGCCGCGCTGGCGCACAGCGGAACCTGCGTTTCCCTGGGGGTCTCGGCCAGTTCTGAAGCCACCATCGACGCCAGGAGCTTCTTCAACACCGGACGGATCGCCTACTATGGGTTCAGCCTGTTCCAGGAGTTCGGGCGCTGCTCCGCCAGCGACGGGCTGAGCCGGCTGGCCACCCTGGTGGCGGACGGTCGGCTGCGGCCTCACATCGACATCGAAGCGCCGTGGACCGACATCGCCTCGGTAGCGGCAAACTACTTGGACCGGCGTTTCCCGGGCAAAGCGGTGCTGCAGGTAGGCTAAATACGCAAGGCCCCAAACCAGAAGCAAGGAGACTGCATTCATGTCTGACTTAGAAGAACGCATGGAGCGTAACCGTAAGGTAATGGAGGACTTCCGCGCCAACGATGGGGTTGGCAGTGTTCGTGGAGCTGCGCTGCTGATCCTGCACACCACCGGCGCCAAGAGCGGCCTGCCGCGCACCCATCCCGTGGTGTACCTTGCCGATGGCGATCATCCGCACATCTTTGCCTCGATGGGCGGGCTGCCCACCCATCCGGACTGGTACCATAACCTGGTTGCCAACACTACCGTGACCGTTGAGGTTGGCACCGAAACCTACCAGGCCCGGGCGGTGGTGGTGACCGGAGCAGAGCGGGACCGCATCTTCGCGCGGCAGGTGCAGGTTGCCCCGATCTTCGGGGAGTACCAGGAGCGGACGACCCGAATCATCCCGGTGGTGCGGCTAGAACGCATCGGCGCGTAGGCGCCCGCTTTCGGTGGGCGGGCAGGGGCGCGCGGCCCGCCCGGATTGCGTTGGGGGTGGCTCCTACCCGGCGGACGCACCGCCATCCACCGGCAGCGCCACACCGGTAATGTAGGCCGCGTCGTCGCTGGCGAGGAAGAGCACCGCCTTGGCAATCTCCTCGGGCGCTGCTAGCCGCCGCAACGGGACCTGCTGCCTCAGGAAATCGTGCCGTCCGGGATAGAGCTCCTCCAGCCGTTGCAGCATGGGCGTGAGGGTAGAGCCGGGGCAGACGCAGTTCACCCGCACGTTCTGCTCGGCGTACTCTAAGGCCACGCTGCGGGTGAGGGCCACAATACCGCCCTTGGCCGCGGTGTAGCCCGGCCGTCCGGGAAACCCCATAATGCCGGCGCCGGATGAAAGGTTCACCACCGCCCCACTACCGGACTGGATGAGCAACGGCAGCGCGTGCTTCATGCCCAGGAACGCGCTCTTCATGTTAAGGTCTACCAGGAAATCCCAGTTTTCTTCGGTACACTCTGCGGTTTTGGCTAACTCGCCCACGTTTCCCGCGTTATTCACTAGAATGTCCAGCCCCCCATAGCGGTCAGCGGTGGCCTGTACCATCTGCTCTACCTGCACGCCCTTGGTAACGTCGGTACGCAGGAAACTGACACGAGCGCCCGCTCCTTGGAGCGTCTGGGCCAACCCTTCGCCCGCCGCTTCCTGCACGTCCGCTAAGAGCAACGCGGCGCCCTCCGCAGCGAAGCGCTGGGCCGTGGCCGCGCCGATGCCGGAAGCCGCGCCCGTGATGATGGCTACTTTGCCGTCGAGTACGCCCATAGTGCTGCCCTCCCAATACTGTCGATTCCTCGCTCATTATATCGGCCGCAGCAACGTCGCTTCTCAGTCCGCGCGCCGCTGTGTATGATAACCGAGTACGATACTCGCCTCGTGAGGACTGCCATGCCCGTACCCGACCCCAGCGAAGAAGAGATCATCGGCTGGTTCGACACGCTCAGCAACTGGGGCCGCTGGGGGCAAGATGATCAACTGGGTACCCTGAACCTGGTCACCCCACAACGCCGGGCCGCCGCGGCGGCTTTGGTGCGGGAGGGGATCACCGTTTCCTGTGCGTGGCCCATCACCGTGCGGGAAGACCCCGATGCGCTGCACCCGCCGCGGCACTACATGATGGTGAGCGGCGAGAGCGAACCCCCAGAAGGTTCCCGAGGGCGGAGCAACTCCTTGGACGTGTGGATGATCGCACCGCACGGGCTGACCATCACGCACCTGGACGCGCCGTGTCACACCTTCTGGCGATCGGCGCCGGACAAACCGCGGGTGATGTACAACGGCCACGCGGCCAGTGCCATCCGCACCCGTGACGGGGCAACGGTCGGTTCGGTGGAGTTGGTGGGTGACGGTATTGTGGGACGCGGAGTGCTGCTGGACCTTGCCCGCGTCCGCGGGACCGACTGGCTGGAGCCGGGCACGCCGTTCTTTGTGGAGGACCTGGAGGCGGCAGAACGGGCCCAAGACGTACGGGTGGGGTCCGGCGACCTGCTGCTCATCCGCACCGGGTACGCCAAACTGCGGCAGGAGCAAGGGCCGCCGCAGCCCTTCAAGCAGCCGGGGCCGCATCCCACCTGTCTACCCTGGTTCAAGGAGCGGGATATCGGCATGCTGGCGTGCGATACGGCCAATGACCTGCATCCCATGCTCTACCCGCAGTTGGGGCACCCGGTCCACGGTGTAGGCATGGCGGGCATGGGTCTCTGGCTGATGGACAACGGCTACTACGAAGATCTGGCGCCGGTATGCGCGCGGCTCAACCGCTGGACTTTCTTGCTAAGCATTGGTGCGCTGAAGCTGAAGAACGGCACCGGCTCCCCGGTCAATCCCATCGCGCTGCTCTAGGTGCGACAACCGGAGGGACGGCCGGAGGTCCACCCAACCCAAAGCGCTCGCTGCGTTGACCAAGCGGTTGGCCAGGCTTGTTGGCTAAGTAGGATTGTCCTTAAATCGCTAACACCAACTTGCCAAAGAAGTTGTTGGACTCCAGCACCTCGTGAGCCGCTGCCGCGTCTTTCAACGGGAACACTTGGTCCACCACGCCATGGAACAGCTTGCGCTCCACCAGCGGCATGATGTCCGGCAGGTCCCGGTCCGGATGGAAGTTCGCGCCGATGAGGTTCATCTCGCGCGTCCAGAGGCGGCCAAGGTGAATCGAGGCCATATGGCCGCTACTCACCCCGTTGGTCACGTAGCGGGCGCCCAGTTTCATGCTGCGGTAGCATTGCTCGAAGACGGCCTGGCCGATGTGCTCGTAGACTAGGTCAACCCCCTGGCCGTCGGTGTGCTCCATCACCTTCCGGCTGAACTCCGGGAACTCCTTGTAATTGATGCCGACGTCCGCGCCCAACGCGCTGGCCTTCTCCAGCTTGGCGTCGCTACTCGCGGTGGTGAGCACCCGGCAGCCCCCAGCGTGGGCAATCTGGATGGCGGCGCTGCCCACGCCGCTGCCCGCGGCCATGACCAGCACTTGATCGCCAATACGCATACTGGCGCGCACCACCATGGCCTGCCAGGCCGCGGCGAAGACAGTGGGGATAGCGGCGGCCTCTTCGTAGGAGAGCCAGTCCGGAATCTTGTGGACAAAGTCCATTTGCGCTCGGCCGTACTCGGCATAGGTGCCGCTGTGGCTCACGCCGAGGATACGATCGCCCTTGGCGTAGCGCTTGGTGTAGGCTACGTAGTCACCCACGGCTTCGACAACGCCCGCGAAATCGATCCCGGGTACGTGGAGGCCTTCGATCTTGATGCCGTGAGAGCCCTCTCGCTCGTACACGTCGCGGCGGTTCACTCCGGCCGCGTGGATGCGTACCAGCACGTCATCCGGCCCAATGACCGGCTCCGGTACATCCCCGTAGGTAAACTGCTCGAAACCGCCCTGTTCCGTGATATAGGCTGCTTTCATGAGCCGACGCCCCCCTCATCCGTAGTGCTGTTGCAGTGCTCTGTGATAAGCCAATCGCCGCGGGCCCGCGGCGATTAGTGCGCTATTGGCGGCATACCCGCTAAATACAATGGATCAACGCTTCAATACATACGTCACATACGTCCGGACATCCGGCATCGGTTAAACGCCGGCATAACTATGGAGCCCAACAATCCAAAGATTGACCGCAAAGTAGGTGAACAGCACCGCGCCAAAGCCGACCACCAAGAGGATAGCGCTGCGCGTGCCCTTCCAGCTCGAGAGGTTCCGCGTGTGCAGGTAGGCAGCGTAGATAAGCCAGGTCACCAGAGCGGAGGTCTCCTTGGGGTCCCACGCCCAATAGCGGCCCCAAGCAATGTTCCCCCAGTATGCGCCGAGTATCAGCAGCAGGGCGAAGAAGGGAAATCCCACCACCACTGCGCGGAAGCTCACCTGCTCCAAAATTACAGCGCTCGGTAAGAAGGAAAAACGGTTCTGCCGACCCTGAATAAGCTGCATCACCGCAGCGCCAAAGGCGACGGAAAAGACGCCATAGGAGATGATAGCCATGGCTACGTGGATCGTGAGCAGCTCTTGGTTTTGGAGCGCAGGGATCAGGGGTTCGATGGTGGAGGGGATAGTGGTGGCGTACGCCAGCAACGCAATGGCCACGGGCAGCACCAAAACGCCCAGAGACCGGATATTGTACTTGCGCTCCATAACGGCATAGGACACCGTAGCGCCCAATGCAAAACTCATGGAGTACTCGTACATGTTCGAGTAGGGGGCATGTCCGGTGGCGATCCAGCGCGCCACCCACGCGCCGGCCAGAAAGATGCCGCCCATCCACGTGAACATGGTGGCCAAGCCGCCGGCCGCATCGTGGTGCTTCCAGACGTAGAGCAGATGGAAGCCAAAAGCCACGATCAGCGTGATCAAAGCAGCCGAGAACAGATAGAGCGACATATTCGCCATGGGGTCTCTCCTCGTAACGCGGCAACGCCGTTGACGGTGATCCAGGGCGTGCAGCCCGCGTTCTAGTATAGCCCAGGGGTGCGTAAGTGGCTACGATGCGCGGGGGGCGGTTCCGGTTTTCACGCCCGACGTGCCCGGCGCGTCCTAAGCCAATGCGTTGGCCTTGGCGGCGAAGATGAAGTCGTTTTCACTAAGGCCGTTGATGGCGTGCGTCCAGATCCGAACCTCGACTCGACCCCAGGACAATGCGAGGTTGGGGTGGTGGTCCTGCTCCTCGGCCATTGCGCCCAGCCGGTTCACATAGGCCAGGGCAGTGGCGAAATCGGTGAAGCGGAAGCGCTTGCGAAGATGCCCTTCACCGTCTACCTGCCAACCGGGTGCAGCCGGCAGCAGCAGGGCAATCTCCTCTAAGGTCAGCGGCGGCGTGTCGCCCCGACAGGCCACACAGGTGCGGCTGGCCAGCTCTTCTAATGTCTGTGCCCATCGGTATCCTCAGAATTGCGCCGGCAGGGGACTTGGTTAGCGGCTAAAATGTCGCTGACTTCCACCAACAAACACTCTCGACATCCCTTAGCGTTTCGGCCAAAGGCATAGATGGCAGGCTTGCAATTCACTTCCCAAATCCGCACTACCTTTGTACTATCCAAGTCGGCGTAGATATTCCAATTCTCGGCCTTGTAGACGAACAAAGTTGGGCTACACCTTGAGGGTCTCATCTCTTGCTGAAACCCCAACTGTACTAGCTTACGGGCATACATCATTACCATACGACGGGTATCTGCCCTTAGAGGAGCACCATATTTGTCGTGTGTTATGGGCTTGATACGGCGCTCCCCCCTGTAGCTCGGTTGTATTCCTACCGTCACCTGCTTTGCAAACAAAGCGGGTTCTTCAATGTGTTTGAGTTCCTCGCTCTCATTCTTCTCCGATGCCACGCAAGTATGGCACAGGTTCCGGGTGACATTCAGAGTCTCGTATCCCATAGCCGCGAATCGTAGGTCCCGTATAGTCTCAAAGGTTGGTTTAATCTTGACGACAGGAATCCCAGCACTCTCATACTTCAGACGCGTCTCCGGCTCTACATCGTGCGACACCACAATCTCGATGACCACTCGTTTAGTAACGCCATCCGATTTCGTAACCACTAAATCGGAGCGCGTACCTTCGACTACGGTCTTTTCGCTATAGATAATTGGGTTCCCCTGGGCGATATCAGCTCGGATAGGGCTATAACACCTGCTGCAAGGATAGGCAAGGAGGTACTCGCTACGCTCAACAACCGCTTGTCGAAAGCCCTGGCAGATCATGGCTTGAGCGGAGTTGTGAAGAGCAGCGAAACCGTCGCAATCGACCAAGCCTGCTTTGTGGGCGAAATGCTCGCGCCTGACCTGTCCACGCTTGATCACCATTTCTCGGTCACAACCGAAGCAGTAATGGGGCGACCCCCGCCGAGCGTCGGCGATATGCACCGACTTATTAGGTGAGAGATAGGCTACAGGATATGAGATACTCTGAGCCATTGGTCAGTTCCGGTTCCTTAATGACGGTGGAAAACCCGCGAAATAGCGTCAATTGCTTCCATTGGTACTCCCGCCACCATGCTAAGACTGCGACCACAACTGACACAACGAATAGCATCCCAGCGTTGCCACCACGCCCACCAACTAAAGGTCCTTGATTTTGTCCCGTTGGGGGGCGTAGGTGGCTACGATGCGCGGGGAGCGGTTCCGGTTTTCACGCCTGACGTGCCCGGCGGGTCCTAAGCCAACGCGTTGGCCTTGGCGGCGAAGATGAAGTCATTTTCACTTAGTCCGTTGATGGCGTGCGTCCAGATCCGAACCTCGACTCGACCCCAGGACAATGCGAGGTTGGGGTGGTGGTCCTGCTCCTCGGCCATTGCGCCCAGCCGGTTCACATAGGCCAGGGCAGTGGCGAAATCGGTGAAGCGGAAGCGCTTGCGAAGATGCCCTTCACCGTCTACCTGCCAACCAGGCGCAGCCGGCAGCAGCAGGGCGATCTCCTCTAAGGTCAGCGGCGGCGTGTCGCCCCGACAGGCCACACAGGTGCGGCTGGCCAGCTCTTCTGCGGTAATAGCACTCATAGCCCCTAAAGCTTACCAAATCAGTAGCGACTATAGTAAGCCCTTAAGGGGTACTGTTAAGGAGCGTAGAAGTCGGTATCTGTGGCGGTGGTGGCCAGCCATGTTGACGCTGCCTGACACATCGCACAGACTACATCAAACCGATGTCATACCATGAGGCCTCGCCATGAAGATCACCGCTGTCCGTACCACACCTCTCCGTTACGAGTGCGAGAAGCCCTACATGAGCGCGTCCGGTACGCAGGCCGCACGCAGCGCGCTGCTAGTGGAAGTGGAGACCGACACCGGCCTTACCGGGATCGGCGAGGCGGGCACATCGGGCGGGCCGGTAGTCAGCACCCAGACCATCATCGAGCAGGAGCTCACGCCGCTGCTGGTGGGCGAGGACCCGCTGCTCATCGAGCGGTTGTGGCAGAAGATGTTCGTGCGGACCCGCCAGCACGGACGGAGGGGCATCCTACTGCACGCAATAAGCGGGATTGATATTGCGCTGTGGGACCTGGCAGGCAAGATCGCCGGCCTGCCCGTTTACCGGCTGTTGGGCGGCTATTGCGATCGCGTGGAAGCCTACGCCAGCGGCGGCTTCTATCAACAGGGTAAGGGTATCCCGGAGCTGGTGCGCGAGGCCGAAGGTTACGCCGCGCAGGGGTACCGGGGCATGAAGATGAAGATCGGCCGCAACGTCAGCACGCAGAGTGCGATGCGGGAACTGATTCCGGGCAATGAGCAGTGCGTGGTGAGCTTCGACGAAGACCTGGCGCGGGTGGCAGCGGTCCGCGAGGCCCTGGGCCCGGAGGCCAAGCTGATGGTGGATGTAAACTGCGCTTGGGGCACCGGCGTGGCGCTCCAGATGGGGCGGGCGCTGGAGCCCTATCGCCTGTATTGGCTCGAGGAGCCGGTGGCCACCGATAACCTGGAGGGCAGCGCCGCCCTAGCCCACGACCTCGCCACACCCATAGCCGGGTATGAGACGGAGCAGGGCGTGTACGGCTATCGGGAACTGATAGCCCGGGGCGCCATCGATATCGCGCAGCCGGACATCACCTGGGCGGGCGGTTTCTCTGAGTGCCGCCGCATCGCCATGCTGGCCCACGCGCACCATATCGCGGTGGCGCCGCACGCGTTCTCGTCAGCGATCACGCTAATGGCCTCGGCGCATCTGTTGGCCTCACTGCCCAACGGCCTCGAGCTAGAGTTCGATCAGAACCCCAACGCGCTGCGGTCGGACCTGCTGAAAGAGCCGGTATCTATCGACCAGGAGGGATGCGTGCACCTGCCGCAACGGCCCGGCCTGGGGATCGAGATCGATCACGCAGTAGTAGATCGCTACCGCATCCCGTAGCCACTCGACGCGTTATGCCGTTACGCTCGTTATACCCGTTATACATGGAAACCGCACACTGCGGCTGATGACGCCCAGGAGGATGCCATGCCTCGCTACGATCCGGAGACCGCCCTGATAGTGGTGGACGTACAGAATGACTTCGCCGATCCCATGGGAAGCTTGTACGTGCGCGGCGGCGAAGAGGTGGTCGTCGTAGCCAATCGGGAAATAGCCGAGGCTGAGGCCGCAGGAGCGCTGGTGGTCTACAGCCAAGACTGGCATCCGGAGACCACGCCCCATTTCCAGAAGGACGGTGGGATCTGGCCGATGCACTGCGTAGGGGACAGTTGGGGCGCCGACTTTCACCCGCAACTGACCGTGGCGGGTGAAGTGGTGCGCAAGGGGGTGGACGGTAAGGACGGTTACTCTGCGTTCAGCGTCCGGGACACCCATTCCGGTGCGGCGTTTCCTACTCAGCTTGAGGGAACGCTACGGACGCGTTGGATAAGGCGCGTCGTGATCACAGGAATCGCCACCGACTACTGCGTCAAGGAGACAGCCCTGGACGCACGGCGGCTCGGTTTCGACGTGACCCTCCTCACCGACGCCATCCGGGCGGTGGACCTCCAGCCCGGCGACGGGCAGCGCGCGCTGGATGCGATGCAAGCAGCCGGAGCGGTCATCGAGTGACTGCGGCCCCGGCCACTGCACAGGCTACTCGGTCACGGTGAAGACGGTGTGCATGCCCAACAGGTAGTGGCTCTTCACCTGGCCTTCTTTTATCTCCACGATATTGCAGATGAGCACATAAGTGCCCGGAGTCAGGTTGAACACCCCGGACGCCTTGGTATCCGGCGCAAAGCCCTCGATCTCTCCCATGACGTCCACCGTTTGCTCTGGGACCACACCTTCGACAGCGGTTAGTGAGTCCGGGGCGGCGCGTGACTTGATCACGACAACCTCGTGAGGGGCCAGCGGGCCCTGGTTGTCCGCTAAGAAATAGACCTGGCCCGCTTTGACGGTGGCCGGGCTCACCTCAATGCTCCACTCCTTGAGCACCACGTTGACCTGCGCTGCGCCGGAAGGCGGCGGAGTGACCATGCCGGGTTCAATCGTGGACGCAGAGATGGAAGCAGAGACTGTTCCGCCGGATCCAATGGTGGTGACTTGACCCGGTCGGACCTCCGGCTGGCAGGCCACAACACCCAACAGCGCGAGAGCAACGAGCGGCGGAACGAGCCGAGTTAAGAGGGACTTGTCGAGCACCGAAACTCCCTGATGTGGGCTGACCGCACTAAATATATTAGTCTTGCCTAAGATATAAAAGGTGACGGGCCAATGCAAGAGGTAACGCTACAAGAAATACCGTAAATCGCGGCTAGGCCCCGGCGGTCGAATCGGCCTTGTCACCCGGCAATGGTGAGGAGCAGCGCGCTATCCTCTTCGGCAGCCACTGCGTGAGGCTCCCCCGGCGCTAGGGCCACTAGACCGCCACTCTCCAGGTCGTGCGTCTGGCCCGCAACAGAGAAGCGAACTCGGCCGGTGAGCACTTGGAGGCACAATGCGCCGGGAACTTTGTGTTCCTGGAGCGTGGCGCCGGTTTTAAGCGCCATTATGAGCAGGTGAAGGCCCGGACGCCGTAGCACCGTCTTTACGGCCCGGTCTTGTTGCTCCCAACCGGGCGCCTGATGCAGCAGCCGGACTGCTTCGGCCAAGTGCACGTTGGCCAGTAGTGCTGCCTCCTGTGGTTCAGTCATGGGTTGGCTCCTCTCGCTCAAGGTCGCGGTTCGTCTGGCCGACAACCTGGTGTACTACAGTCTAATCTAGTGCAGCCGCGGCCGATCCTCGCTATGATAGCGCCATGAATAGCCCGACCGCTCCACCATTACGTTTTGGCGTGCTCGGTCTTGGTCGCGCTGGGGTCGCAATGCTGCCGGCACTGCGGCTGCACCCCCGCTCCGTGGCAGTGGCCGCCGCCGATCTTAACCGGCGGGCGCGGGAACAGTTCACCCGGGACTACGAAGCGCCGGCCTACGATGATGCCGCGGCCCTTTGCATCAATCCGGACGTGGACGTGGTCTACGTGGCGACGCCGCACCAGTTCCACGCTGAGCATTGTCTGTTGGCTGCGGCCCACGGCAAGCATATCCTGGTGGAAAAGCCGCTGGCGCTCTCCCTATCTGACTGCGACGCGATCATCGAGGCGGCGGCGCAGGCAAAAGTCCAGCTGATCATTGGACACACCGCCAGCTACCATCCCGGAGTGTTGGAGATGCGTCGGATTATTGCGAGCGGTGCGTTGGGGCCGCTCCGGCTGGTTAACATCAACGCCTACACCCCTTTCCTGTACCGACCGCGCCGGACCGAAGAGCTGGACACGGCTCAGGGGGGAGGCATCATCTTCAACCAGGTCCCCCATCAGGTGGACACCGCCCGCGTACTGGCAGGCGGCCTCGCTCGCAGCGTGCGGGCCACAGCAGGGGTGTGGGACGCCGAGCGCCCCACCGAGGGCGGGTACACCGCCCTGCTGGAGTTCGAAGACGGCGCTGCGGCCTCGCTGACCTACAGCGGCTACGACCACTATGACACCCAGGAGTTTGCGGTCTCGGTGGACGACGACCGCCCGCTACCCATCGATAGCCACGGCAACACGCGCCGGGCCCTTGAAACCGCCCGGAAGCAGGCAGAGGAGCACGCGCTGCTGGCCGATATGGGGTACGGCGGTCCCCGCATGCGCGGCCCCGGCCCGCTCACCGGCGGCCTGTTCCAGGCGGAGTTGGGACTGATGGTGGCCAGCTGCGAGCGGGGCGACCTCCGGCTGGCAACTGACGGACTCATTGTCTACGACGACGACGGCAAGCGCACAGTACCGGTGCGCTATCCCTACGGTATCCCCGGCCGCGGCAACGTGGTGGATGAGGTGTACCGCGCCGTGGTGGGGGGCACACCGCCGCCGCACCACGGCCGCTGGGGCCGGGCCACGCTGGAGGTCTGCCACGCCATCCTGCAGTCCTCCCGAGAGCGGCGGGAGATCACCCTGGCACAGCAGTGCTCCTGGGACGGCTAGAGCTGCCGAAGGCGGGTGCTTTACCCCAGACGCTTGTTGATGATCTCCTGCACCGGCCCGGCAATGGCCTCGGCCTGATAGGGATCGGCGGAAATGGGAAGCAGGACGAGCGCCTCGGCGTCCAGCTGGTCGTAGGCCAACAGCGCCTCGGCAATGGCCTCCGGCGGCCCCACTAGGTCGAACTCCGTGCCGGTGGGCGGCATGCCGCTGGCCCGCTGGCGGTCGCCATAGTAGTGCTGCTGGTACGCCAGCAGGCGCTCTCGGGCCCGCTCCGCTGAGCTGTCCACACAGTAGTAGCCGCCACCGTAGATGACGGGCTTCCCCTGCCGTCCTGCAGCCATCCACGCGTCCCGGAACTTCTGGAACTGCTCCACCTGGCGGTCCAGGCCGCGGGGGATGCACATATGCCCTTCGCCGATGCGGGCGCCCCGGGCGATAGCCGGATCGCTGGAGCCGCCAAATAGCACGGGAATAGTGCCCTGCACCGGCCGCGGGCCGATGGAGCCGTACCCCGCGAGCACGGACTCACCGGCCCAGATGCGGCGCATGGTGGTCACGTCGGTCTCCATGCGACGGCCTCGGGTCTTGAACTCCCGGCCGGCGAGCTCGTAGTCGTCCGCACGGCTGCCCACACCCACACCTAACAGCATGCGCCCACCGGAGAGCACGTCGATTGAGGCTGCCTGGCTGGCCAGCAGGGCAGGCTCTCGGTTGGGGCTGATGAGCACGTTAGTGCCCAGCTTCACGTTGCTGGTGACTGCGGCCGCGGCAGCCAAAGAAGAGAGCGACTCCACCAGGGGGAACAACAGCCGGTCGATAACCCACACGGAGTCGAGCCCACTCTGATCCGCAATGCGGGCGAAGTCAAGGATGGCTTTGCCACTGCTGTCCGGGGTGGAGGTTGGGAGCAAGAGTCCGAGCTTCATCTGGTTCACCTCTCTATTAAGCAATAGACACTAACCCCGCATTAGTGCGGCAATTGTACATCCGTACATCGCAATGGGCACCTTGTGCGGCTAACACGAAATAGCCCGACTATGGTTTACTTAAGAGCGTCTCATCTGCCCCACACTATCCGGCGAAAGGATCGCAGTCATGCCACGCGTGAAACAGATTGTCCAAAAGACCGACATTGCCCCGGAGCACTATGCGCTCTTTGATGAGCTGGCGGCCCTGCGCGGCGTTATCAGCGGCCCCTCTACCATTGTGCTCCACAGCCCGCCGCTGGCCCGGCCCTGGAACGAGGTGAGCGAGTACCTCCACCGTAAAAGCATCGTGGAAGACCGCTACGCCGAGGTGGCAGTGTGCGCCGCCGCTCGGGAGAAGGACTGTGGTTACATTTTTACCGCGCACGCGCGGATGGCCCGCAACGCCGGCGTGGACGATGCGGTTATCACCGTGGTGCGGGACCGTGAGCCTGCGAGCAGCCTGCCGCCGGACTTGACCCCGGTGGTGACCTATGCCCGGCAGCTCATGCAGGATAACCGCGTGGCGCAGGACGTGTTCGATCAGTTGCTGCAGGCGCACGGCGCGCCGTGGTTGGTGGAGCTAACCATCTGGATAGGCCGCTATGCCGCGCTGGCGGGCATAATCAACGGCTTCGAGGTGGTATCCGAGTCGTCGGCCGACCCGCTGCCAGTGCCTGGGGCAAACAGTCCCACCGCGAAACAACCGGCCCCTCCGCCATTGGCACAGCCGCGCATTCCGCTGCTTACGGAACGCAGCCAGGTGCCGCCGGAACACCAGGGCAACTTTGATGCGTTCATGGCGATCCGGGGCAGTCTACGCGGGCCGTACCCCATCCTCATGCACAGCCCAATACCCTGCAACCTCATCAACGACGTCCACAGCTACGTCCGGTCGCAGTCACCAATTGAGCGACGACATCAGGAGTTGGCCATCATCACCATCGCGCGGGAGAAGGACTGCTCGTACATCTGGAGCGTCCACGCGCCGCATGCCCGGACCGAAGGATTGAGCGATGCGGCCGTCACCGCGATAGGTAACGGTGGCGAGGTCGCAGCCCTCTCCGCCGTCGAGCGGGACATCGTAGACTACATACGACAGCAGTTGCGCAGCCAACGGGTCACCCAAGAGCTGTTCGACCGGGTTAGCGAACAGCTCGGCGTCCCGTGGCTGGTGGAACTGACCGCACTGCTGGGCCACTACGGCATTCTCTGCAGCATCATCAACGCGTTCGAGGTGGCCCCGGAGCCGGGCAGCGAGGGATTGCCGCTGGGCTAATTCTGCTCGGTAGTGATACCTTAGGGAGCGAGACCCCGGGTGAAAACGCTCGGGGGTCTCTTCTTGCTTCCCATTCGTTTATAGTTATTCCAGAGGCCCGGAGCTTCTGGTCGGCACTGGCCAGCACTGAGAGGCAGCCATGGACGTGGGCATTAACTTCTTCCCGGACGTGCTGCCGGAGCAGAAACCGGCAGACGTGTACTTCGAAGAGTGCTTGCAGATTGCCGCGGACGCCGACACGCTAGGCTATCACCACATACGTACCGTTGAGCACTACTTCGAGCGCTACGGCGGCTACTCGCCCAACCCAATGGTGTTCTTGACCGCCGTGGCGCAGCGCACCCAACGGATGCGGCTCATCACGGGCGCAGTGCTGCCCGCCTTCAACCACCCGCTCAAGTTGGCCGGGGAAATCGGGATGCTGGACGCGCTCAGCCGCGGTCGGCTGGAGGTAGGGTTTGCCCGCGCCTTCCTCCCGCACGAGTTCGCCCGCTTCGGAGTGGCGCTAGACGAGAGCCGCGACCGCTTCGATGAGGGCTTAGAGGCCGTGCGCCGGCTGCTGGAGGATGAACAGAGCAGTCTGGAGGGACGGTTCCACCGCTTCCCGCCCACCCGCTCTTTGCCTCGTCCCACTCAGCAGCCGCGGCCGCCCTTCTGGATCGCGGCGCTCTCCAGCGAGCAGAGTTTTGTGAATGCCGGCCGCCTTGGGCACAGTGTGATGGCCATCCCGCTGCTGGGCACCAAAATGCGCCCCTTGCTGGACGCCTACCGCGACTCATGGCGCGCCGCCGGGCACCCAGGCCAGGGACGGGTGATGCTGGCCTTTCACATGTACTGCCACCCAGACCCCACCGCGGCGCGCGACACCGCCCGTGAACACGTCAACCACTATATGGCGTCGCTGGTGGCCGCCGCCTCCGGTTGGATAGAGGGGGCCACCAGCGACGACTACCCGGGCTACGCCCAGATCATCGCCGCGCTGCAGCAACAGACCTTCGATTCCATTCTCAACGACGGCGGCGCATGGGTTGGCTCTCCAAAGGAGATCCTGGCGCAGGCGCAGGCCTATCAAGAGCAGACGAATGGATTTGAGATGGCCTCGCTCCAGGTGAACTTCGCTACACTCCCAATTGCCGAAGCTCGCCGCTCAGTGGAGCTGTTTGCCCGCGAGGTGATGCCGCGCCTGTAGGGGACAGGCCGAGGTGCAGACGAGTCAGTGCCATGGCAGGAGCACGGAATCATATGCCATCATGGTAGGAGAACTGCTGGCACTGCTGGGGAGTGAGTCGCCGCAGCAGGACCACTAGCGAAGAACGCTAGCTTCAACAAGAGAACGCAAGAGGATGCCGTGCCATTTTACTCAGCGGAACACCGCCGTACTGGAGGGTCTGCAGAGCAGCTAACCACTGACCTGCTGGCGGGCGCATGCAATGACGACGCGCGCTTTCGTGAGGCTGGCTGGGAGGAGACCCCGACTTCGGTTGAACAACTGCTGCTCACAGAAGGGTTCGGCGCGGCGCTCCTCAAGATAATGGGAATCGGCATCAAGCCTGCGGTGGGGGCAATCGTTGCCTCAGTCTATCGCTGCCGGATCGAACAGCGGGGCAACCCCAAGCGGGTACCGCTGACGCTACGGCGGGGGTTTGTGCGGTAGGGCGGCACGACGGGTGAGCGGGTTAGAGAGGGCTTGCCAAGGGAGGCGTTAACCAGAACTTTCGAGTTGGTGGTTACGTTGTAGCCCTGCCACAGACAGAAGGCTAGACGAGAGCCTCCAACTTGTTCGCGAGATCGCGTCCAGAAGTGGCCGGAGGCAATGGTTTCCCATCTACCCGGTATAGCTCAATTGCCTCGTCGACTATCTTGCAGAGTTCCTTGAACACCTTCCGCTCATCGTCGCCGTGACACCCGCCGTATATCAGGCCCGGAGCGCTCCCGACGTAGCACTGATCGTCCTCGGACCACTCAACTATTTTTGCGTACCGGGCGCTATCCTTCATTTTCAGACTCCTCGATCGCGGCTCTTACGGCCCGGACTTGGTAGTTCTTTGCGTCGCTGCTCAGGTTGCCCGAAATCGTGACAGGTCGCACCACGTTCGGATGCACCAAGTTCCGATGGTTACCGCGTCCTCCGCGGTTAATGAACCCAGCCCTTTCCAAATCAGAGATTAACTCACGAATCTTTGGCGCCAAAGTTAAGCCATGTCCGCGAATAGCTGGCAGCAGTCAGGAAGATGGCTGGCGAGCCAGGATTCGAACCTGGGCTAGAGGATCCAAAGTCCCCTGTGCTACCGCTACACAACTCGCCACCGCTTATTTAATCAAGCCCAGCCGCCGCAGAATGGCGGCCAGGTTTACGTTATACCCCACGCCAAAGACTTTGGGGGTCAGGATGCGGCTGCTCTGGGGGTTCCACACCTGCTCTCGAATCCGCTCGCTAGTGGGCAGCCGAAAGTCGTAGGGCACGCCCAAGATCCTGCCGTGAGACGGGGCGATCTTGCGCCGCTCCAGCATACGGAAGAGAATAATCAGCCCGTAAGCCGCCAACACCATCGCCAGAAGCTTGCGCATCACCGCCTCGCTATCTTAACACTTGCGCTACCACTATTTTAGCACGCAGCAAAGTGGCGCAAAGCGCCAGTGCCCTGCGCTCGCCTTGACACCCCTGATGCCCACATCTATCATGCGTTCGCCAGCCATGACCATGGCCGTATCCGCACACGCGGGCGCGCCGCCACATCTAAGTATCGAAGCGAGGCCCACATGCCAAACCTACCGCTTGTCTTCGCCGGCTGTGACTATCCGGAGCGGGCCGGGCCCATCATCGACGGGACCGTAAAGATTGCTGGGGTCGATCTCACCTGGCTAGTGGAGTACCCGGGCGACCTGTTCCGCCGCATGCTCCAATTCGAGGAATTCGACGCTGCGGAGATGTCCATCTCCTTCTACATGGCGTTGGTAAGCCGCGGCGATAAGCGCTTCGTGGGCGTGCCGGTGTTCCCCATCCGGCACTTCCGCCACGGGTACATCTTCGTGCGGAACGACGCTGGCATCGATGTGCCCAAGGACCTCATCGGCAAGCGTATCGGTATGCCGGAGTACCCCATGACCGCCGCGCTTTGGATCCGCGCAATCCTGCACCACGAGTACGGCGTCACCGCCCCCGACTGCGAGTGGTTTCAGGGCGGCTTCGAGTCACCGGGCTTTGCGTCCCGCTTCCCGTTGGACATGCCGTCGGAGATCCACGTGACCACCATCCCCGACAACAAGACACTGGTGGGAATGCTGATGGACGGGGAGATAGACGCGATCATCGGACCCGGGGCGCCCAGCCCTGTCAAGCGCGGTGACCCACGAGTGCGACGGCTGCTCCCCAACTACCGGGAGCTGGAACGGGACTACTACCAACGTACCGGGTTCTTTCCCATGGACCACACCGTAGTGATCCGGCGGGAGATATACGAGAAGAACCGCTGGCTACCCATGAACATGCTCAAGGCGTTCCAGGAGGCCAATGACTTTGGCTGGAACCGGTTTATGGGCCACGGCTATTTGCTGAGCTCGCTGCCCTGGTTCTCCGACGAGCTCGAGGAGATGCTGCAGATCTTTGGTGGCAATCCCTATAAGTACGGCTACAAGCCGAACCTGCCACTGCTGGAGGCGGTTACTCATTACACCTACGAACAGGGCGTTGCGACACGCAAGATCGATCCGGCCGAAATGTTCGCCCCAGAGACGCTGCAGGGCCAAACGCACTGACGCTGGTCAACGAGTACTCCACTACTACCACGCTTTTTTAAGGAGGCACCTACATGGCACGAGTACCGCTGGTGTTTGGCGGCGCCGATTACTGGGACCGCACCTTGGCGCTCATCGACGGCCGGGTGAAGCCGGAAGGCATCGAGCTCAACTGGGTGATGAAGTACCCCGGGGAGTTCTTTGGTCAGATGATCCGCGGCGAGTTCGAGGCGGGTGAAATGTCGACCGCCTTCATGGTGATGCTGGTGGACCAGGGCATAGACACCCTGGTGGGGCTGCCTATCTTCACCTCCCGGGCCTTCCGCCACGCCAACATCCTGGTCCACGCTGATGCAGGCATCAACAAGCCAGAGGACATGAAGGGCAAACGGGTGGGCGTGCCGGACTACCCTATGACCTCCGCAGTGTGGGCGCGCGGCTACTTGCTGCACGACTACGGCGTGGCGGCAGGTGACATGGAGTGGTTCCAAGGTGGCTTGGAGTCGGCGGGCTGGATCGAGCGGGTGCCCACCACCATTGCTCCGCATATCAAGGTGACCACGGTCCAGGACAAGTCCTTGCTGGAGATGTTCCTCAACCGAGAGGTGGATGCGCTGACCGGCCCCGCGCTGCCCCGCAGCCTAGCGGGCAACCCCAAGGTGCGGATGCTGTTTGAAAACCCCGCGGAGGCCGAGAAAGACTTCTACAAGCGCACCGGCATTTTCCCCATCACCCACTTGGTCACCATGCGGCGAGACGTCTACCAGCGGCATCCCTGGATGATCCGCAGCATCATGGACGCCTTCGAGCAGTCCAAAGAGATCGGCTGGCGGTCCTTTAATGGCAACCAAGCGCACAACATGCCCTGGGTGCACCATTACCTCCACGAGATCCAGGACGTGTTCGGCGGCAACCCCTACAAGGACGGCTTCGACGCCAACCGCATCGTACTAGACGCGATGTGCTCCTACATGCACGAGCAAGGGCTCACCAAGCGCCGGGTCGCACCTGAGGAGATTTTTGCGCCTGAGTCCCTGTTTGCCGGGCACTAAAGACGCGCTTCTCGCCTGCTGAGCCGCCGCAAAGGCCGTCGGCACTGGCGTTACCCGCACCCTCTCCGCCCCACGGCGGGCAGGCCCGCTCGAGCGACAGGGGGAATACATGCTCTTACGGTTCAAGCTCAACCGCGTTGAGTGAGCTTGAACCAAACCTAACCAGTAATAGCTAACAACTCACGAAACGGAGACAGCATGGCCAACACACCCCTGACCTTCACCGGTTACGAGTACTGGGACCGCTCTAAGGCACTTATTGAGGGCGTGGTCAAGCCTGAAGGGATTGACCTCA
This sequence comes from Dehalococcoidia bacterium, assembly GCA_965261835.1. Classification (GTDB taxonomy): domain Bacteria; phylum Chloroflexota; class Dehalococcoidia; order SHYD01; family SHYD01. The sequence continues at coordinate 2,609,747 of OZ253478.1, forward strand.
CCTACAACGAAGCGCCACCGGACCTTTTCGAGCGCATGATCAAGACCGCCGAGTTCGAGTCGGGCGAGATGTCCACTTCCTTCATGATCATGATGTACGGCAAGGGTGACAAACGCCTGGTCAGTCTGCCCCTCTTCACCGCGCGCGACTACTTCCATGGCCGCATCTTCATCAACACCAACGGCAGCGTGAAGCGGCCCGAGGACCTCAAGGGCAAACGCATTGGTCTGCCGGACTACGCCATGACCGCGGCCATCTGGATCCGCGGCATGCTGCACCGCGAGTATGGGGTGACCGCCCAGGACGTGGAGTGGTTCTGCGGCGGCTTCGAGCGGCCCAGCGTTTACGTCCAGCGGATGCCCCTGGACCTGCCCCCGGACATCTCCCTTACCGTTATCCCGGAGACCAAGAGCATCGTCCAGATGTTGCTGGACGGCGAACTGGACGCCATCGCCGGCCCCGGCCGCCCGCGCGCCTTCATTGACGGCGACTCCCGCATCACCCGGCTGTTCCCCAACTACGGCCAGGACGAACGGGACTACTACCGCCGCACCAAGCTCTTTCCCACCGTACACATCGTGGTCTTGCGGCGAGACGTGTATGAAAAGAACCCGTGGATGGTGCACAGTCTGATGGACGCCTTCACCAAAGCCAGGGACTACGGCTGGAACACCATGAAGCAGAACGTCCGCATCCTGGGTCTACCGTGGCTGTCACAGGAGGTCGAGGAGACTGAGGAGGTCTTCGGCGGCCACCACCCGTTCCGCATGGGCTTCGAGCCCAACCGCGAAGCGCTCACCGCGTTGGTGGACTACGGCTACGAGCAGGGACTCACCCGCACCAAGCTGGCCCCGGAAGACCTCTTCCCGCCGGAAGCGCTCACCTGGAAAGGCGAGTAGCCGCACCAGTGACTGACCCTAACCACAGCTCCCTGGCCGGCCGGGTCGCTATTGTGACCGGCGGCGGCACTGGGATCGGCCGCGGCGTGGCGCTGGCCCTGGCCCGCGCCGGAGCCGACACGGTGGTGGCGGCACGGACGCCGGAACCGCTGGAGGAGACCTGCGCTGAGGTGCGTGCGTTGGGCCGGCGGGCCCTGGCCGTACAGACCGACGTGACCGATACCGCTCAGGTGGGCAACATGGTGGCCCGCGCCATGGACGCGTTCGGGCGAGTGGACGTGCTGGTAAACAACGCGGGCGGCAACGCCGGCCCCACCTTCCGACAACGGCTGCTGTTGGAGATGAGCGCGCAGGACATCGACGAGACCTTCACCGTGAACGTCCGCAGCATGCTGTCATGCAGCCAGGCCGTGGCGCCCATCATGAACCGGCAGGAGCAAGGGGCGATCATCAACGTGGCCTCGCGTGCCGGACGGGAGTCCACCGCTCCCAGCGCGGGCGGCGGCGTGTACCCTGCCTCAAAAGCCGCTGTGGTCTCCCTCACCCGACTCATGGCGGTGGAGTGGGCGCCAAACATCCGCGTCAACTGCGTGGCGCCAGGGATGATCGACACGCCGCGGGTGGCCGCCCGGCGCAGCCCGGAGCTCACCCGCAACCAGCTCGCCAGCATTGCGCTTGGGCGGCCCGGTTCGCCTGAGGACATTGCCGGCGCAGTGCTGTACCTGGCGTCGGATGCGGCGGAATGGGTTACCGGCGCCATCATCGACGTGCACGGCGGCCTCAAGAAGTCCTAGCGGCGCCTTCAATCTCTACGCGCTCTACGCGCACCGCCCGCACTACGCGTGTGCCGTCCTGCCCCCGACCGGTGTCGGAGTTTGCTGGCGCTTTGGCCACCGCCGCCACCGCCGTCAAAGTTCGAACCGCCCGTGGGCTAATGACTCCTGACTGCGCTATACCTGCAGACAGGAGTTTTTGTATGCTTTGGTATGGGGGCAGTACCATTGGAAAACATGTGGCTGACCGCGGCCCTGTGGATCGGGCTGGCGTTGGCAGCGGGAGTGGTCTCGCTGCGGCTGGGCGTAGCAGTTGCGCTGATAGAGCTGGCCTTCGGGTTTCTCGCCGGCAACCTGCTGGGTCAGCAGCCAACGCCGTGGATCGACTTTCTGGCTGGCTTGGGCGCAATTCTGCTCACCTTTATGGCGGGGGCAGAAGTGGACCCCGTCTCTTTTCGACGCCATCTGAAAGCCAGCCTAACCCTGGGGTTCATCGCCTTTGCAGTACCTTTTGCTGCGGCGTTCGGCTTCACCCAAGCAGTGCTGGGGTGGAATACTCCTGCGGCATTGCTGGCCGGTATCGTGCTGTCCGAGACCTCGGTGGCGGTAGTGTACGCCGTCACGGTGGAGGCAGGACTGAACCAAGAGGAGGTGGGCAAACTGCTGCTGGCGGCCTGTTTTGTCAACGGCGCGCTCATGATGGGCGCGCTGGGGCTGTTCTTCGTGCAGCCCACGCTATGGCTAGCGGCCGCAGTGGCAGCCACCGCCCTGGCGCTGTGGCAGGGGCCGCGGGTCACGCGCTGGGTGTTGCGCAGCTGGGGCAGCCGGCTGGCCGAGCTGGAAGTGAAGTTCCTGCTGCTGAGCCTGCTGTTCCTGGGCGGTCTGGCTCGTCAAGCCGGCAGCGAGCCAGTATTGCCAGCCTACCTGCTGGGCATAGCGGTGGCCGGCCTCTTTGTGCACAACCCCACGGTGGTGCGGCGGCTCCGCTCCATTGCCTTCGCGTTACTCACACCGTTCTTTTTCCTCAAAGCGGGCGTATTAGTGCCAGCCGGCGCCGTAGCGTCGGCCGGCGGCATGGTGGCCGTGCTCCTGGTCATCAAGATGGCCGCCAAAGCCCTGGGCGTGGGACCGGCTGCCCGTGTCTTGGGGATTGGAGCTCGCGACGGGGCGTTTCTGACCCTGCTGATGTCCACCGGCCTAACGCTGGGGAACATCGCTGCGGTGTACGGACTGGAGCACGATATCCTCACCGCCGACCAGTACGCGCTGCTGGTGGCGGTGGTATTTGCCGCAGCCATCGTGCCCACGCTCATCGCCCAGCGGTGGTTCTTCCCACGTCCGAGCGGAGAGGCGCGGTCGACGCCGCACGCGCCCGAGCAGTAGGGAGCGCCGTGCCCGGGTTTCGATTGCATCGGTGGGTTCAGGCTGGGGAAGCGGCGGCAGGATGCTGAGGTTAGGGGTTAGAGCCCACTTAGCTCCGCCAAAAGCCTATGGCTTACCCCTCGCTTTCCCTACTGCTTTGATTCGCACAATTCAATGCGGGGTCTATTGACAGCCTTAATAATGCCGCTTAACATAGAGCGCATCGTATATAGCGCATCGTGATAGAGGAAAAGCAAATATGCCGCTGCCGACTCGAACGACTCTCGAAGACATCAATGCCATCTGTGGTTACTTGACGACCAAGCCCACCGGCGCCACCCTAGCTGAAGCCAAGGCCGTTGTTGACAGGAGGCGTCTTGATGGACGGAAGCTCTCCGCGTTGAAATTATGGGGGCTCATCGAGGACACTGACGACAAGATTAAGATCACCGAAATGGGACGAAGGGCTGTCAGAGATTCTGGTGCTTTCCGAAGTGAAGTCCTCCGCCAGGTCGTCCGGCAACTGGCCCCGTATTCGGCCGCGGTCGAGCGAGTAGTGAATCGTCACGAGGAAACTATCACTGCAACCGACCTCGCTGCCCATTGGCACGAACACTTTAGGGATGAAGTTTCCAACTCGGACGAGATCCTGAACAACCAGGCTATTTGCTTTTTCCAGGTCGCAGAAGGCGCCGACCTTGGTACTTTAGTGTTTGGACGAAAGGGGATGCCGACCCGTTTTGAATTCGATCCTAATGTTGCGCGCGCCTTTGTCAACAAGGTAAGCGAAGATGCAATTCCGGGTCTTCCTGTGTCCTCTCCTCCGGATGAAGTCGGCAACCATGATATCGATGACACCAGTTTCACACCTACCGATCAGGCCAACACTCCGTTGCGTGGCAACCGAGTCTTTATAACACACGGGAAAAACTTGACGATTCTGGGCCAAGTAAAACAGATCGTCACGTTCGGACAATTTGAACCTGTCGTGGCAATGGATCACGAATCGTTGGCCAAACCCGTTCCTCAAAAAGTCATGGACGAAATGAGGACGTGTGATGCCGCTCTAATTCATGTCAGTGTAGAACGAATACTCCAAGACACAGACGGAAACGAAGTCCAGCTAATCAACGAAAATGTACTCATCGAAATCGGAGCGGCTATGGCTCTCTATCGAGACAGGTTTATTCTACTAGTCGAGGAAGGAGTGAAGCTCCCGTCCAACCTTCAGGGCCTTTACGAGTGTCGCTACCAAGGAAGCGAGCTTAATATGCCAGCAACCATGAAGTTGTTAGAAGCCTTCAATGAGTTTGGTGGCCGATAGCCTTACAGCTTCTTGATCGAGAGAACCCACCAAATTATACGACTTGGGAGGAATAGATAATCGATTGTCGGGATGAGACCTCCATCTCTCACGGTGAAATTGCCCATGAATAACGTGGCGGCTCTAATCGACGCCACTGGGACTGGGCAGCCAGGTGTACGAGATAGTGGAGTGGCAGGCTTTCGGAGGCTCACAGGCTACCCAACCACATCTCGAAGATAGTTCTGCCTACCGTCCACCTAGCCCCACCGATGTGGTGTGCTCGGAGAATTCCGAGAGCCGGAGCGTTTGGGCGGCAGGCACGGGGACTACGCCCTCGCCGGTACCAGAAACCACGGCACGCTGGAGTCGAGGCGCGGGAGCTGCAGGCTGAGATGAGAAAGGAAGTGACAAGATGGCCGGGAAGACGATCGTCATCCTCGGAGGCGGCGTCGGGGGACTCGTAACCGCCAATGAGCTGCGAGGGCGCCTCGGCAAAGAGCACCGGGTTATCCTGGTAGACCGGGAAGCCCGGCACATCTTCTGGCCTTCGCTGCTGTGGGTTCAGGTGGGGCTGCGCGATCCTGACAAGATCGTCCGAGACCTGGCGAGATTAGAGAAGAAGGGCATCGAGGTGTTAAAGGGAGAGGTGGAGTCAATCGACCCCGAGCGGAAGACTGTGCGCGTCGACGACGCGGAGTTGGTCGCAGACTACGTCGTGATCTCCCTTGGGGCCCAGCTGGCGCCTGAGAAGATCCCCGGCTTGGCTGAAGGAGGCCACAACCTCTACTCGTTGGAGGGAGCCACGGCAATCCGTGACTCCCTCAAGAAGATAGACGCAGGCAGAGTCGTTGTCCTTACGGCCGGGATCCCCTACAAGTGTCCGGCCGCGCCGTACGAGGCGGCCATGCTCCTGGCCCACGACCTGCAAAAGCGCAGGCTGCGAGACCGCGTGGAGGTGGCCGTCTACGCATGGGAACCGGCGCCCATGGGGGTGACAGGCCCGGAGGTCTCGGCCGGGGTCAAGCAGCTCCTGGCGGAACGTGACATACCCTACTACCCCCAGCATCAGGTTACGCAGGTAGATGCGACTAGCGGTACGCTGCATTTCGGCAACGGCGCCGAGGCCAACTTCGATCTCCTGGTGTACATCCCGCCGCACGTGGCGCCGACGGTGGTACGGCAAGCCGGGCTCACGGGGGAGAGCGGTTGGGTGCCCGTGGACCGGCATTCCATGGAGACGAGATTTCCGGGTGTCTACGCCATCGGTGACGTGACGGACATCTCTCTCGCAATGGGCATGCCACTTCCGAAAGCGGGCGTCTTCGCCCACCACGAGGGTGAGGCGGTGGCACAAACCATTGCTAGCCAGATAAGCGGCGCGGGAAGGCCCGGCAGTTTTGACGGGCAAGGAGCGTGTTTCATCGAGGTGGGTGGCGGGAAGGCGGGATTCGGTCGAGGCAATTTCTACGCCGAGCCCACCCCGCAGATCAAGCTCCACGGGCCCAGTCGGTACTGGCATGCAGGCAAGGTACTTTTTGAGAAGGACTGGCTGTTGCGGAAGTGGTTCTAGTCTGGTCCAGGCATCCGCGAAGGCTTGTCTGCCGTCGAGCTAGGCGGGACGTAGCCTGCTCCCACACGATGGGCGGAGGAGAGTGGCGCTCGTGGAATCCCGCGATTACCTGTCGTCCCAGCTAAGTGACCGAAACGTTGGTCATAGACCAACTTCCTCGACCAGCAGCAGAGTAGCTGCTGCAGTGGCGTTAAGGACGTAGTTGGCAACGTGCTTTGGCACTTGCTTAGGTTGGATTCCCCCACCATGGGCACTGCTTTGGCGGTTCCGGACGATTAAGATTAGTTTGATGTGCTCCTTGTAGAATCCTTCTAAGCTGGTTTTCCCAAAGACAATGGTGAGGAGCGTGTCTGCCGGGTCCGTCTCCTTATAGGCCCAGCCCTTACGCTGGCATGCTACTTTTAGGATGCTCTCGAACGCGCTAACGCACTTGGTCACACAATCTTCGTAATCACCTTTTCGATAGTCAGCGAGCCCCCCTCGGAACTCCTTGTTTGCGGTAACGAAATAGGGTGCAGATAGGAGCTGGAGCGTAGGCTCTATGGCGGTCTGATGCAGCACGCCACTGTCTCGCCTGATGACTTGCGGGTACGCAGATATCCTCGAACTCGGGAAGGGTCTCCCGTAGCTAAAGTCTTCAAATTCTTCCCACGAATAGTCAGTCAAGGCGTATGGCAGGTCATCAACCTCGAAAAACCGGTTCACGTCCTCCACCAATGTATCTGGTCTGCCACGATACATGATCCACGCATCCAGTTGTAACCCCAGCTCTACAAAGTCGAGGAACTGTTCGTCACTACAAGTGTTCAAGAACACCGATACCCCATTGGCAACCAAGTGAGGATCTTGGTCCCTAGCGATCTGCCTTGCATACAGGATTTCAAGTTTGGAGTTGATTTCAGACCAGAAATCGGAAGGCCTACCACTTTTTTTGAATACTTCGTCGTATAGTCGAGCCAAACGGTACCGGAATTCAAAGGTGAGTTCCTTATCCGGCTTGTTCGGAGAGGTATCCCTCCTGGAATATGTGTCAAAAATTCTGGATAGATCCACGCTTCACATCCATGGATAGGACTTCAATTGACCAAGGGTGACAGGTGCGGGCTCGTGTCTTTGCGCATTAACACGATACTCTAGTGGTTTGGCGATACGCTAGGGGGAGCCTCGTGCTCAACCATCGATCGGCTTGACGTGCTCCTGCAGCCAAACCCCCAGTTCAGCAAAGCGGGCTGGACGCGAATGCTACCGGGGTGGCTTAGGGCCAAGCAGAAGCCGAAGAAGAGACGAGTTGTCTTGATGGCAAGGAGACTACCCCGTAGGTGAACATTTCGTCAGGCTGCGGGGATTGTTGCCCAAGTATATAATGCCCGGAGAAGGGCCACCCGGCTCGAACATCGGCCTGAAAACGTACGATTAGCACGAATCTGCCGTTCCTTTGGATTACTCAAGACTGGCACGAGGGGGAAATCATGAAAGTCGTAGCAGTGCTCTATCCTGGCGGCCCCGCAGCAGCCGAAACACCGGAGTTGCTGGGATGCGCCGAAAACGCCCTCGGTCTGCGGCCGTTGCTGGAATCGGCCGGGCATGAGCTGGTTGCCCTGACCGACACCGGCGCCGAGTTGGACAGTCATCTCGCCACTGCCGAGGTGCTGATCGCCACGCCGTTCTGGCCGACCTACATCACACGGGAACGCATCGAGCGCGCCCCCAACCTGCGGCTGTTGCTTACGGCTGGGGTAGGCTCCGACCACTTCGACCTAGCCGCCGCGGCCGCACACAACATTACCGTGGCCGAAATCACCGGCAGCAACGTGGTCAGTGTGGCCGAGCACGTGGTGATGCAAATTCTCACGCTGGTCCGTAACTATCTGCCTTCGTACCAGGAAGTACTGGACGGCGGCTGGGACATTGGCAAAATCGCTGCCAAGTCCCACGACTTGGAGGACAAGTCGGTAGGCATCGTCGGCATGGGCCGCATCGGACAACGGGTGGCCGCGCGGCTTAAGCCATTCGACGTGCGGCTGCGCTACTTTGACTATCGCCGCATGACCACCGCGGAAGAGCATCTCTTTGGCGCGCGCTACAGCTCGCTCGATGCGCTGCTCCAGGAGAGCGACGTGGTGAGCATCAACATCCCGTTGACGCCGACCACCCAGGGCATGTTCGACCGCACACTGCTCAACAGTATGAAACGTGGCGCCTACTTGGTGAACACTGCCCGCGGACGGATTATCGACACCGACGCGCTGGTGGAAGTGATGGAAGCCGGACACCTGGCCGGTTACGCCGGAGACGTGTGGTATCCTCAACCGGCGCCGGCCGACCACCCCTGGCGCCGGATGCCCAACCACGCCATGACTCCCCACGTATCCGGTACGTCGCTGGAGGCGCAAAAACGCTACGCCGACGGCATCCAGCAGTGCCTGATAAACTATATGAACGGCAACCCCATCGACCGCGACTACATCATCGTCGAGAACGGCCGCGTCAGCAGTCCCAGCTACAGCTACGCCTATCAATAGTAGTGCGCAGTCAAGTAGTGCGCAGTCATAGGCGCCCGATGCGTCTATGGCTCAGGACGAACGGGGTAGCGATTATAGACACTTTCCGCACAGCTACGCGCTGCCTGCGGCATGGGCTACCCATGAAAATCATCTACGCTAACCACAAAAGGAGGCAATCATGCCAGAGGTAACCAAACACGAGCCGGGAATGTTCAACTGGGTGGACCTGATGACCACCGACGCGGAAGGCGCGCGGAAGTTCTATACGCAACTGCTCGGATGCGAAAGCTATGACAACCCTGCGGGCGAGGGCCACATCTACACGATGCTCGCCCGGAACGGCAAGAACGTCGCCGGGCTGTCACAGATGACGCCCGATATGCTCGAGCAAGGCATGAGCCCCTGCTGGAACTCTTACGTGGCAGTTGCGGACGTGGAGGAATCGGCGGTGAAAGCGGCCAGCCTGGGCGGGACGATCATCGTGCCACCGATGGACATAATGGACGTGGGGAGAATGGCCATTACCGCCGACCCCACCGGTGGCGTGCTGTCCCTGTGGGAGGCGAAATCGCACATAGGCGCGCAGCTGATTGGGGATCCGGGGACGTTCGGCTGGGCTGAGCTCAACACCCACGACACCGCCGCCGCCGCCGAGTTCTACTTCGGCCTGTTCGGCTGGGAAGCGCAGCAGCAGGAAGTCGGGGAGGGGATGCCCTACACCGTGTTCATGAGCGGCGGCGCCCCCGCAGCCGGGATGGTCGCCATCCAGCCTGAGCAGGGCGAGGTCCTGCCTAACTGGACAGTGTACTTTGTCGTGGAAAGCCTGGAGGCGGCGCTGGAGAAGGTGCAGGCTATGGGCGGCAGCGTGCAGATGCAGCCAATGTCCGTACCCACGGTAGGGACGTTTGCCCTCATTACCGACCCCCAGGACGTCTACTTGATGCTCATCGAGCTGGCCGTGGCGTAAAGCCGGGCACCTGACCGGTTCCTAATCGACACCGCTCACCCGGAGCCTGTCGAAGAGTGGCCGCCGCGGCGCAGCTCCCGCCGGCGCGGCTCCCCGCGTTCAGCGGCCATGCCGAGAGGACGGTGACGTTGCATATCGATTGACTAGGCAAGACCCACTACGATGAGTTATAGTACTACTTGTAGTACCATTTGAGCGAAGATGCCGGACATTGATAAGCTACTCGCTAAGATCAAGGCTCGGCCATCGGAGGCTGACTATCGTGACGTTCGGGCATTGCTGGAAGCTTTTGGGTGGACAGAACGGAAGGGGAAGGGCAGCCATTCAGTCTTTACCAAAGAAGGCGAACGCTCTATCACCGTTCCGACCATCAGCGGGCGCAAAATAAAACGCTATATCCTCGACCAAATCATTGAGCGCTTGGGGCTAGACAACTGAACTGGAGCATACTGTGAGCACCGTTACGCGTAAGCCTTTAGCACACTATCTCGCGTTGCAGTATCCCTTTAACGTGGTCGCTGATCCCGAGGGAGGATATGTCGTGGTCTATCCTGACCTCCCTGGTTGTATGACCCAAGGGGAGACCTTGGAAGAGCTGGTTGCCATGGCGCAAGATGCCAGGCAGAGCTGGATCGAGGCCGAGTATGAGCGCGGCAATGACATCCCGCTACCGAGCTACCCTGAGGAATATAGCGGCAAGTTCAACGTGCGCATTCCCAAATCGTTGCACCGGGCATTAGCTGAGGCCTCCCACCGTGAGGAAGTTAGCCTCAACCAATATGTCCTTAGCCTGCTCGCCCGTGGCGATGCACAGTATCGAGTCGAACGCCTGCTAGAGAGGGACTAACAGGCAAGATCGTTCGGCAAGATGGGGTGGGCGCCCCACACGCTCCCCGCGTTTAAGCCGGGCAACAACTCCCAGTAACAAACTGTCGAAGCGCTTACTCGCCCCAGAGTCGCTGGGCCATTGCGAGATCCGGCCCTCCGCCGGCGCGGCTTCCCGCGTTCAGCGGCCATTCCGAGAGGACGGTGACGTTGCATATCGATTACGACGACCCGAAATTCGCCGCCGCCGCCGCCGAGATCCTGCAGCGGCATAACAACGGCGAGCCGGAGGCCAACATCACCAGCGCGGTGCGGGGCTTCCTCATCGCCACCGGCCTGGCCAGCCCCAGCGAGATCGGCGAGGAGAACCCGCCCGCTCAAGGTTCACGCAGCGCCGTAGACCTGACCGCCCTCGACACCTTCATCGAGTCGAAGCGCCGGATCGGCAACGGCATCGACCCCAACCCCGAGTACGTCCAGCAGCTTGACGACTACCTGGCGCAGTCGGCGAAGCAAGGCCGGGAGCGGATGGGCATCCTGACCGACGGCAAGTACTGGCTGACGCGCTGGCCGAACGCCGGACCGGTCAAGCTGGTCCCGCCCTACGCCTTCACGCTGGAGAGCCCGGACGGCTGGATCCTCCTCTACGAGTGGCTGCGCGATCATGCCCTGGCCGCAGTGGAGAACAAGCAGCCCACCCGGCTCACCATCGCCGAGAGCTTCGGCCCCAACAGTCTCGCTTACCAGCGCGACGTGGCGCAGCTCAGGGCTAAGTATGACGAGTACGCCGGTTTGAACACGATCAAGGTCAAGTACCAACTGTGGCAGAACCTGCTTACCGCGGCCCTGGGCGAAATCGCCGGCACCCCCGCGCAGTTGGATGACCTGTTCGTCCGCCACACCTATTTGAGCGCCGTCATCGGGATGGTGGTGCAGGCGTCCTTCGGCAGCGACATCCGCCAGCTGGCGGAGACCGATCCCGCAGACCTGCTCCAGGGCCGCTCCTTCCGCAACCAGACCGGCCTGCAGGGCGTGGTGGAGTCGGACTTCTTCGCCTGGCCCACCGAGGTCGGCGGCTTGCCGCTGCTCAAAGCGCTGGCCCGCCGCGTCGCCAAGTTCGACTGGCGCAACCCGCCCAACGACATCGCCGCCATCCTCTACGAGACCGTCATCCCCCCCGAGGAGCGCCGCCAGCTCAGCGAGTACTACACCCCCGGCTGGCTGGCACGGGCCATCGTGCAGGAGCTGGTGACCGACCCCATGGACCAATACGTGCTCGACCCGGCCTGCGGCTCCGGGACGTTCATCGCCGAAGCCGTCACCCACCTCCTCGACGCGGCCAACAAGACCTCCCTGGACGCCAAGGAGGTGTTGGACTGGCTGCGCTTCTCCGTGACCGGCATCGACGTCCACCCGGTGGCGGTGCACCTCGCCCGCGCCGCTTGGGTGCTGGCGGCGCAGCCCGCGATCCAGGCGGCGGTCGAGGACGGCTTCGCAGCCAATCTCACCGTTCCCGTCTACCTGGGAGACGCCCTCCAACTCCGGTTTCGCACCGGTGACATGTTCGCCGAGCACAACGTAACCGTCCAGGTGGAGGACGAACACCACACCGAGTTAGTCTTTCCCGTGAGCCTGGTACAGCGGGCCGAGACCTTTGACGGCCTGATGGGTGACATTGCCGATGCCATTGATCATGGCGACGACCCAGACGTCGCCCTCGATGACCATCGCATTACCGACCCCGGCGAGCGGGCGACCCTCCAGCAGACCATTGCGTCGCTGCAAAGGCTGCACGGCGAGGGCCGCGACCACATTTGGGCCTACTACACCCGCAACCTGGTGCGCCCGGTGGCCCTCGCCCAAAGCAAGGTGGACGTGATCGTGGGCAACCCGCCCTGGCTCAACTACAACCAGACCGCCAGCATCCTGCGCAGCGAGCTGGAGCGACAGAGCAAAGACCTCTACGGCATCTGGACCGGTGGTCGTTACGCCACTCACCAAGACGTAGCCGGGCTGTTCTTCGCCCGCAGCGTTGACCTGTACTTGAAGCAGGGCGGGCTTATCGGCATGGTGCTGCCCCACAGCGCATTGCAGACCGGCCAGTATTCCAAGTGGCGCAGCGGCGCCTGGCAGGCAAAATCCATCGGCAGCGGAAAAGGCCGCCAGCCGGGCCGGGTCCTGTCAGTGGACTTCAGTCACAAGATGGCTTGGGACCTGGAGGGGCTGGAACCCAACAGCTTCTTCCCAGTGCCGGCCGCGGTGGTGTTTGCCCGCAATCTTGGGGTGGACGCCCAGGCAATAGGGCTTGCGGGCGAGGTGGAGCGCTGGCGGGGTAAGCCGGGCGGGGACGCTGACAGGCGTAAACGCGTAGCCATAGTTGACACATCAACAGCTAGCATATCTCCCTACGGTCATTTCTCAAGAAATGGTGCAACAATTTTCCCTCGCTGCCTCTTCTTCATCAATGAAACAGAGAACACCGCCCTTATTCAAGCGGGTCAGACCATCACCGTGAACCCCCGCCGCGGCGGCCAGGACAAGGAACCTTGGCGCAACCTGGACCTCACCGCGCTCACCGGCCAGACCATTGAGGCTCAACACGTCTTTGATGTCTATTTAGGAGAGACGTTGGCCCCCTATGCGACGCTCGACCCGCTCAAAGCAGTACTACCCCTGAAGCCGCGCAACCGCGAACTCCCTGCCGATAGCAAAGGCGTGGGGGGTATTCGCTTGGGCGGATTGAGCCAGAGGATGCGCGACCGCTGGCGGGTCGTCAGCAACCTGTGGGAGGCAAACAGGGCGGCAGCTACCAAAATGAACCTGTTGGGGCAGTTGGACTATTACGGCAAGCTCTCGTCGCAGTTGGAATGGCGGGCGGCTCCTGGCGACCGGCCGGTCCGGGTGGTCTACAACCAATCGGGCGCGCCGACGGCGGCGCTACTCCAGGACGATGACGCCATAGTTGACTACAGGCTGTTCTGGATTGCCTGCAAAGATGCGCAGGAAGCCCATTATCTGCTGGCCATCATCAACAGCGATGCGCTGGCAACGGCAGTAGCCCCACTCATGTCAAAGGGCCAGTTTGGGGCGCGAGACTTGGAGAAACACCTGTGGAAGCTGCCGATCCCAGCGTTCGACGCGGGCAACCCGCTGCACCTTGAGCTTGCGGCCGCGGGGGAAGCAGCGGCGGCAGGGGTGGCGGAGCAGCTGGCGGCGTTGCGGTCGGCGCGCGGGCAAAGCGTCAGCGTCACGATCGCGCGTCGGGAGCTGCGGGCGTGGCTGCGCGGGTCAGCGGCGGGCGCGCGGGTGGAGGCAGGGGTGGGTCGGCTGCTGGGTGGCGGGTAGGGGATGCCGCCTCCATATTAAAGCCTGCCTATCGTATAGAGCGCCGTGGCCGCCATATGTAAGGCGGGCTTCAACATAGGAAGGATGGAAGGCAGAATGAAGTCCTTGCGAGAATTGCTGGCCTATTATAAGGGGTGCCAGATGGGTGCTGACGCTACATCTGAACGACGATTCGGGTCAAGACACGGCACGGTTACGATCTCGGATGAAACGAGGATTATTGATTCGGCCCTTCTCTATGATGCCGACCGATTGACCAAGGCGTCCTTAGCATCGTACTTGGCGTGCAGCCACCTGAGTTTGGGAGGCCACAGCACATGGGGAGACATCAGCTTGTACTATGCCCGGTTTCATAGCATCTTGGCAATGGTGCGGCTGGTAGGGATAGCCTCCGACAATAATTGGCTCTTGATTCGCACAAACGAAGAGCGCCGTGAATACAAGCGCATGAAAAAGTGCACCCAGGAAGCGAAAGAGGTCGGGTGCGGCGGGGGCAGCCACAGAGAGGCCTGGCGCATCTTCTCACGGTATTTTCAAGACTGGGCACAGGACGAGACGCCGAGAAAAGTGGCATCCATTCTGGGAGAAGACCCCATCTTCGCCAAAGGCACAGCCATGTATGCAGCGGCGATAGTGGAGCGAAACGAGGCCAACTATCTCCAGTCCAACGCCGGCGTCTTCTTTCCCGAGACCGATTTTTCGGGATCGCAGCATGTGGTTAAGGTAGCAAAGTCGCGGGGGAACTGGAACTGGTTGCGGACTGACGCTACTCCAGGTGGGTCCGAGGACTCGCCTGAAGAGTGGTTCGCCAAAGAGATGGGAACCTGGTACTTAATCAAGTTCGTCATTGCGGCATTGGTCAAGTCGCAGGGTCAACTCCTCTTGGAAGACTATGTCTGGATTATCGACAACCTCGACGCCTACCCGGGACTGACCCAGCACATGAAGAACGACCTTCTCGATGTGTGCACCTATGATTGACATTTTTGTGGGGTTGACGCCCCCGCGCGGGCAGGGCGTCAGCGTCACGATAGCGCGACGGGAGCTGCGGGCGTGGCTGCGCGGGTCAGCCGCGGGCGCGCGGGTGGAGGCAGGGGTGGGGCGGCTGCTGGGGGGCGGGTGACGGGGGGCGACCTGCTTTGGCGAAACGGGATGGCTCACTCACAGATTTCACGGTAACATTAACATTCATTAACATGATTGTATCTACTCACTCTCAGAGTAGCCCGATACCCTGGTGACTGACAACCGGATGAGTGCTGAGCAAAGACACCACCACAAATCTGACCTATGGACCGGGCACGAAGGAATTCACTCTGGTGTCTGACGACAGCAGCCCGCTCTTGCTCCGTTGCCTCTCACTGGACCTTGAAGTCGGCGTCCGAGACCCCCGTATCCACGCTTTCGCCGGGGTCCGCCCGGACACTGGTCAATCCCTGATTTTCCCCGCAGCGGGCGACGGCTTGGCCGCAGCATTGGGCAAGCTAGACGACCTTTCCGATGGCGCGGACTTCCTGCTGGGCCACAATCTGATCGATTTCGATGTGCCCCAACTGCAAGCGGTGAATCCCGGTTTGCGGCTATTGCGGCTGCCAGCCGTGGATACCCTCCGACTCAATCCCCTGGCCTTCCCCCGTAACCCCTATCACCACTTGGTCAAGCACTACCAAGACGGACAACTCAAACGCGGGCGCATCAACGACCCAGAACTGGATGCCAGGCTTACGCTGGAGGTCTTCGGCAACCAGCAAAAGGCCCTGTCCGATGCATCGTCTGATCTGTTAACAGCCTGGCATTGGCTGACCACGGCGGACAAAGGTGCGGGATTCGATAGGGTTTTCGCGTCGCTGCGGCACTCGCGCAGGCCGTCCAACGCCGAGGCTTATGACGCGATTGCCACACGTTTGGCTGGCAACTCGTGCCAGGCGCGCGCCCGCGAGGCCATAGCGGATGCAGCCCGGCACCGCTGGGCACTGGCCTATGCGCTGGCGTGGCTGTCGGTGGCTGGGGGCAATTCGGTCATGCCTCCCTGGGTGCGGCATCAGTTTCCCGAAGCGGGGCAGTTGGTGCGCCGGTTGCGCGACACCGCCTGCGCCGACACCGCCTGCGGCTGGTGCCGGGAGCGGCACGACGCCCGCAAGGAGCTTGCCCGCTGGTTCGGCTTTGCCAACTTCCGGGCGGAGCCGGCGGACGAGGCCGGGCGGCCTCTGCAGCAGTCCATCGTCGAGGCGGCGATGGCGGGGGAGCATGTGCTGGCAATCCTGCCCACCGGCGCCGGCAAGTCGCTTTGCTATCAGATACCGGCCCTGTCCCGCTACGACAAGACCGGCGCACTGACCGTGGTTATCTCGCCCCTGGTCGCCCTCATGTCTGACCAAGTGGCCGGTCTCGAGGCGCGCGGCATTGGCTCCTGCGTCACCATCAACGGGAATCTGTCCATGCCTGAGCGATCCGATGCGTTGGACCGAGTGCGGCTGGGGGATGCCGGCATCCTCATCATCTCGCCGGAGCAGCTTCGCAGTGTTTCCGTACGCCGCGCCCTGGCACAGCGTGAGATCGGTGCTTGGGTGCTGGACGAGGCCCACTGCCTCTCGAAGTGGGGGCACGACTTCCGTCCCGATTACCGTTATGTGGGGCGCTTCATCCGCAAGACAGCGGGGAAGGATCCGGCGCCGCCAGTGTTGTGCCTGACAGCGACCGCCAAGCCCGACGTGAAGGCCGAGATCGTGGCTTACTTCCAGCAAGAGCTCGGCATCAAACTGAAGGTCTTCGACGGCGGCGCCCAACGCACCAACTTGGAATTTGTGGTGGCGCAGACGAGCAACGGGGAGAAGTTCGCCCATATTCACCAAGTCCTCATGGCCGATCTACCGCAGGATGAACCGGGCGGTGCCATCGTCTATTGCGCAACGCGACGGGAGACCGAAGAGGTCGCGGAGTTCTTGCAGGCGAAAGAGACGAAGGCGGACTACTTCCATGCAGGACTGCCGCCGGAGACCAAGAAGAACGTCCAGCAAAGCTTCATCCGCGGCGATCTGCAGGTTATGGTCGCCACCAATGCGTTTGGCATGGGTATCGATAAGCCGGATGTGAGACTGGTGATCCATGCCGACATCCCCAGTTCCCTAGAGAACTACCTGCAGGAGGCGGGCCGCGCCGGACGGGACCAGCGGACCGCGCGCTGCGTCCTGTTCTACACACTGGATGATGTGGAACGCCAGTTCGGCATGTCAGCGCGTTCGCGGCTCACGCGGCGGGAGATCCACGGCATCCTGAAGGCACTGCGGAATCTGGACCGGAAGAAACGCCTGGGCGGCCAGGTCGAGGCCACTGCCGGTGAGATCCTCGGTGAAGACGAAGACAAAGCATTCGGGCGAGATTCCGCCACCGACGACACCCGAGTGCGGACCGCAGTGGCTTGGCTGGAGGAGGCGGCGCTGCTGACCCGAGAGGAGAACCGGGTGCAGCTGTTTCCGTCCTCCTTGCGGGTGGGTTCAACAGACGAGGCACGGGACAAGATCGAGAAGGCTCCCATCGCGAAGGGTTATGGCCGCCAATTGCTGACCATCTCCGAGACGCTGATCGGGGCGGATGCGGATGAGGGCATCTCCACCGACGAGCTGATGGCCGCGGCGGGTCTGACCTCTGAGGGAGTGCGCGGCGCGCTCTACGACCTAGAACGGTTGGGGATCGCCAGCAACGATACGGTGTTGACCGCCTTCGTCCACACCGGGGTGGAGCGCGCCTCGCGGAGACGCTTAGAGGAGGCGGAGGCATTGGAGCGGTCTCTGATTGCCCTATTGCGCGAGACAGCTCCGGATATGGCTAAGGGCGATACGTCGACGCTGCATCTCCGCCTCGCCACGCAACGGCTCAAGGATAACGGTCATAGCTACGCCCTGCCCGAACGCTTATGGCGGATCGTCCGTAGCATCGCCGCCGACGGACGGGGTGAGGGCGGCAGTGGCGGAAGCCTTGGAGTGCGCCAATTGGATCGGGAGACCGTGCAAGTGACGTTGCAACGCGAGTGGGAAGCGTTGGAAATGACCGCTGAAATGCGTCGCGCAGGTGCCCGGCGACTGCTGGATCATCTACTCGCCTGCCTGCCTCCAAGAAGCCGGGGCACGGACCTGCTGGCGGAGACGACCCTCGGCAAGCTGTTGAAAGCCATCGAGGCCGACCTCATCCTTAGGAGTCAAGTTAGGGACCCCGCCAAGCTAATGGACCGCGCCCTGCTGTGGCTACACGAACAGGAGGTCGTCCGGCTGAATAAGGGTCTGGCCGTGTTCCGCCCCGCCATGACCATCCATCTGAGGCCGGAACAGCGCGGCTTCGCCCAGGCCGACTTTGCATCCCTTAAGATCCACTACGACGAACAGGTGCTGCAGATTCACGTGATGGCGGAATTCGTACAGCAGGGCCTTAGAGCCATGGCCGGCGCCCTGCGTTTGGCTGCAGACTATTTCAGCCTTCGCCGAGAAGACTTTCTGCACCGCTGGCTACGGGATCGAGACAGCGAACTCTCGCGTCAAACCACGCCGGAATCGTGGCAGACCATCGTCGAAAGCCTGAAGAACCCCATCCAGCGACGAATCGTGGCGGATGACCGGGAGCAGACGAATGTCCTGGTGCTCGCAGGCCCCGGCTCCGGCAAGACCCGCGTGCTGGTACATCGCATCGCCTATCTGATTCGCGCAAAGCGTGAGAACCCGCGCGGCATCGTGGCTCTAGCCTACAACCGGCACGCCGCGGTGGAGATCCGCCGCCGCATATCAGAGCTCATTGGCGACGACGCCCGCAGAGTGATTGTGCTCACCTGCCACGCGCTCGCCATGCGACTGGTCGGCACCAGTTTCACGGGGCGTGCGAATCGTCTGGAGGAGGGGGATTTCCAGGAAGTACTCCGGCAGGCTTCGGCCCTATTGCACGGGGAAGGACTGCCGCCCGACGAAGTAGACGAGTATCGGGCACGTCTGCTGGCAGGTTTCCGCTGGATATTGGTGGACGAGTACCAGGACATTGGCCCGGATCAGTACGAATTGATTTCCGCCCTGGCAGGCAGAACCCTTGCCGACGAGGACGACAAGCCCAGCCTCTTTGCAGTGGGGGACGACGATCAGAACATCTATGCCTTCAGTGGCTCGTCGGTGGAGTTTATCCACCGTTTCGAGACGGACTACGGAGCCAAGCCCGCCTTCCTAACCGACAACTATCGTTCCACCGGTCACATCATCGCGGCCGCCAATGCGGTGATGCACCCGGCCCGGCAACGGATGAAGACCGGGCATCCAATTCACGTCGACCGGGCACGCGAGAAGGAATCGCCTGGCGGTGCATGGACTGAACGGGACCCGGTCGCCCGCGGTCGAGTCCAGATACTCCCGGCTGGCGACACCCCTATCTCCCAAGCGCAGGCGGTCGTCGCTGAGTTGAAGCGGTTGTCCGATCTCACGTCCGACTGGAACTGGTCCGCTTGCGCGGTGGTGGCGCGCGAATGGAGCTACCTGGATCCGGTGCGCAGCCTCTGCGAGCTTGAGGGGATTCCGGTGCAGCTGGCGAGCGAAGAGCTCTCGAGCGTCTGGCATCTACGGGAGACTCAAGCGCTTTTGAACTGGCTACGCGGGCGCAACTCCAAGTTGGTTAAGAATGCGGACCTGCACGACTGGGTAGTCAATCAACCCTCAGGCCCTTGGATCGAACTGCTGATGGAAGCCATAACCGAGTACGGCGAGGAGACCAGTGGCGCGGAAACATCGGTGGAGCACTTCATCGAATGGCTGGCCGAGTGGGGAAGGGACGTGCGTCGCCGCCAACGCGGGCTGCTGCTGCTGACCGCCCATCGCGCCAAGGGCTTGGAGTTCGACCACGTGGTTGTGCTGGACGGAGGCTGGGATCGCGTTGGCAGTGGCGAGGATGCGGGGGCCCCGCGCCGGTTGTACTACGTGGCCATGACCCGCGCACGGCAGACCCTCGCCCTCGCGCGCTTTCCAAGGTCGCACCCACTCCAGAATGCGTTGTCGGACACTTCCTCGGTGCTGCGCCGCCGGGATCCCGTAAAACTCCCACCGGCAGCGCCGGAGCTCGCCCGCCGCTATCGGCGGCTCAGCCTGCGCGACGTCTTTCTGAGCTTCGCAGGGTACCAACGCCCTAGCGATCCGGTGCATCGCGCCATTGCCGCGCTCTCGCCCGGCGATCTGCTACAGGCGCGGGTCCAGTCGAATCGCCGGTCGAATCG
The DNA here is from genome assembly GCA_965261835.1 of Dehalococcoidia bacterium. GTDB lineage: Bacteria > Chloroflexota > Dehalococcoidia > SHYD01 > SHYD01. The sequence goes on from OZ253478.1 coordinate 2,629,533, forward strand.
CTGGGAGCTTCTGAACCGCGACGGGATGGTCGTAGGACGACTTGCTGGTGATTTCGAGGCTCCTGCCGGCATGCGCTGCACGTTTGCCACGGTCTCGGCCATCGCCACCTGGAACCGCGAGAGTTCGGATCCGCAGTACCTAGACCGCCTTAAATGCGATACCTGGGAAGTGGTGGTCCCGGAGCTGGTGTTCGAGCCCGAGTCGTAACCCCTCCGGCAAGGGAGCACGCCCACATGCCGGTTCACCCACCCATTCCGGTTGCAGGCTGGCGGCTTGGCTGCGCTGCACCCGCTCGCAGCTCGCCGCACTGCGCGCCGCCCGCGGCCACAGCGTCAGCGTCACGATAGCGCGTCGGGAGCTGCGGGCGTGGCTGCGCGGGTCAGCCGCGGGCGCGCGGGTGGAGGCAGGGGTGGGGCGGCTGCTGGGTGGCGGGTAGGGGAAAGACGACAGATAGCGATTATTGATGATATGTATTGGTAAGATACAGAAAGCGAATGCGCGTTGCGTTCCCGATAGGAGGTGTGAGCTATGGCAAGAGTAGCCCCTTTTCATTCATCTAATCCCACCGACCCAGATGTTTATCACGAATGCTCAAATTGTCCACCAGGAAAACAAATCCCGCCCGGTAACAAGCGATCGGGCACAGGTGGCCAGCGCCGTTGCCTAGTGTGCGACAACTTGATTAGCAGCGGTGGTTGCTGAACCAGGACCTTACGTCCGCAACAAGGGGAGGGGAGCTATGGTGAATCGTCCCCTCCACTGACTTGGGGGTCTTCCGTGCCTTCGCCGAAAATGCTGACGTACGCATCGTAGCTAAAAAGGCGATTGCGCCTTCGCCCGGTAAGTTCCTTCAGAATACCAACGTTAACGAGGCGTGTGACGAGACCATTGGCAGCAGCATAGCTGGTTCCGGTTATCTGCTGCACGCTGGCAACCGATAGATAAGGCTGTTGGTAGAGGCTTTCGAGAACGCGGTGGCCGTTGGCAGCAGCCTGGCCGAGGTGGTTGGTAACGGCCGTTCGGTGTTGTTCCCGAAGCGCAACGATGCGCCGGGCGGTCTTGGTGGCTTCCTCGCTCACTTCAGCCACGCCGCGGAGAAAGAACTTGAGCCAGCCCTCCCAATCGCCATGGTCCCGCACGGCTTGCAGGCGGTCGTAATATGACTGCCGTCGGCTCCTGAAATAGTGCGACAGGTACAGCACTGGCTTGCTCAGGATGCCCCATTCGGTCAGCAGGAAGGTGATGAGCAGCCTCCCTATGCGCCCGTTTCCGTCGAGGAAGGGGTGGATCGTCTCGAACTGGGCATGGGCCAATCCAGTGCGCACGACGGCTGGAAGGGAATCGCTTTTGTGCAGAAAGGCTTCTAGTTCTCCCAGGACCCGGGGCACCTCCTGGGGTGGCGGGGGCACAAAATCGGCTTCGTTAAGCCCGCTGCCTGCAGCGCCAATCCAGTTCTGGCTGGTTCGCAGCTCCCCCGGCGTTAGCTGTGCGCCCCGGACACCTCGAAGCAACCGGGCGTGGATCTCCCTGATGAGACGAATGGATAGCGGCAGGTCATGTAGCCGCTCGAGTCCGTAGTTCATCGCAGATACGTAATTGATCACCTCATACACGTCACGAGGACGGCCCGGCGTGCGAATCTGTGCCTCGGCGGCCAGCACGTCCTGGAGCGAGCTCTGCGTGCCTTCGATCTGGCTGGAGAGCACGGCTTCCTTCCGCACGTACATGAACACGAAGAGGTCAGGGTCGGGCAAGGTCTGGATGGAACCATCTAGGCGGCCCAAGGCGCTATCGGCGTTTGATAACAAGACCTGAAGCTCGCCGGTCAAATCCAGCGGTGGTTCCGGTGGAAGCCGGGCCGGGATAAAGGCGCGGTAGCCGGTTGGTTGGGGCAAGTACTGCCCGGCTCGCCCAGAAGCGCGCGGGTGGTCTCGGGGAGGTTGAGTGTGCCCACTAACCATGGAAGGTCCAATATGGCGGGAGTCCGCCTCTATAGTATAGTCTGCCTATAGTATAGAGCGAGATTGCCGCCATATGCAAGGCTGGCTATAATATGGCGAGATCTCCGCTCCATAGTATAGTTTGTCTATAGTATGGAGCGCCGTGGCCGCCATATGTAAGGCAGGCTACACTATGGCGAGATGCCCGCCCCATATTAAAGTCTGCCTTTACTATGGAGCGCTTTTGCCGCCATATGTAAGGCGGGCTTCAACATAGGAAGGATGGCCGGGGCTAGCGGCGGTAGTCCACCACCCGGAAGGTCTCAACCAGCCCGTGCTCCATGCCTTCGGGCAGCGCGCCCATGAAGCGGCGGGACATGGTCTTCATGCGTTCGGTGAACTCTTCCACCGAGCGATCGCCCACCTGGCTCTGGTGGCAGCGCAGCGCCTGTATCTTCAGATCGAAGGTGTCGCTGATATCCATGAACACATCGGGCTCCTCCGGGCCGGACACAAAGACCTGGCCGGTCTTGTGCGACTCCAGCCCCTCGGCCTCGTGCTCCGGGTAGGTGAGCCGGTCCCGTGCATAGGGGAACACCGCATCCATGGCCATGATCGCCGCCATGCGGTGGTCCCGGTGCTGGCGGTAGCGGCGGTAGGGGTCCATGGTGATGACAATGTCGGGCTTGAGGGTGCGGATGTAGCGGACGACTTGGCCGCGGCCCTCCTTGGTGTCCTCAACGCCGCCGTCAGGATGGCCCAGGAAAAAGACGTCCTTCACGCCGAGCGTGGCGGCCGCGGCCCGCTGCTCCGCCTCCCTGGTCTGGGCTAGGCGCTCCGGCGTCATCTGCGGGTCTTCGGTGCCCTTATCGCCGCGGGTGAACAGCACGTAGTAGATCTCCTTGCCCTCTTGGGCCCACTTACCAATGGTGCCGCCCGCGGAGAACTCGGCGTCGTCAGGATGGGCCATCACCAGCATGACGCGTTGGGCCCAGGCGCCGGGCAGTTCGTTTTCAGCCATGTGCAACCTCCGAGAATGTGGGTTGAGCGCGGAGTTCATCATAAAGCTCAAGTATCCGGTCGGCCACGGCGGGCCAGCGATAGGCCTGGGCGGCGACTCGCCCCGCCGCGCCCAGATGCTGACGCAAGGTCTCGTTGTCCAGCAGGAGCTCCAACCGCTCGGCAAACGGCTCCGGGCAGTGCCAGGGCACCAGGTAGCCGGTCTCACCGTCCCGCACGGTGCTCTGGAGGCCGCCCACGCGTGACGCCACGACGGGGGTAGCGCAGGCCATGGCTTCCAGCGCCACCAGTCCGAAGCTCTCGTAATAGGACGGGATGACGCAGACGTCGGCGGCGTTGTAATAGAGCGGGAGCTGCGATTGGGTCACGCTGCCCATGAAGCTGATGTTGCGGTCCATGTCCAGGGTCTGGGCCAGCGACATCGCTTCTTCGAAAGGCGCGGCGTGCTCTAGCTCGCCGCCGACCACCAGCACCCGCACGCCTTCCGGCTGTTCGAGCTGCGAGGCGGCGTTGATAAGAATATTCAGGCCTTTTAGAGGGTCCGGCCGCCCCACGAAGAGCAGGATCTTCTCGCCGTTCAGCCCCAAGCGCTGGCGGGTGCTCCGCATGTCCAGCGGGCGGAAGATGTCGAGGTCCACCCCGCAGGGGATAACCCGCACCTTGCGCTCCATTCCGGGGTACAGGCGCATCATCCGTTCACCCTCTTGGGGCGACGCCACCACAATGGCGTCGGCGCCGCGCATGACCTTCAGCTCGGTGCGGATGCGGAGCGAGCTCTCATGCTCACCGGCGCGGGCCTGGTTCTTGACGGCGCCCATGGTGTGGAACATGGTCACGTGGGGCACGCGCCAACGGCGGCGGAGGAAGGCGCCGACCCAGCCGGAGAGCCAGTAGTGCGAGTGGATCGCGTCGTAAGTAAGGCCCTCCCGCTGCTGGAAGGCCAGCAGGCTGCTCAGGAACTCCGGCAGGTGGGGGTAGATGTCATCCTTGGTGAGGAACTCCCGGTTGCCCGCCTTCAGATGGATAACGCGAACGTTGTGATGGGGGGTGGTTATCTCAGGGTCGCCGGGGTTGTGCCAGCGCGAGAAGACGTCGACCTGGATCCCGCGCCGGGCCATCTCTGCGCTGAGCATGCCGATGTAGACGTTCATGCCGCCCGCCTCCTTGTTGCCCGGCGGGAGCAAGGGGCAGCCGTGGACGCTGATAACGGCGATGCGCTGCGGTTGGTTCATGAGCGAGTGATAGTGCAGTGATAGATCGGATAATCGACGCCGCCGAGGTCGTACTTGTAGGGTTCGTTGCCCCGCAGGAAGTCGAAGCGGCGCATGCCCTGGTCGATGGCGTCACGGATGGCGTAAGCCTTTAGCAGCAACCCCACGCTGAGGGGCGCGTACGCGAAGTCGTAGCCGCTATTGTAGAGCAAGCGGTCGCCCTGATAGTCGAAGCAGAGTACGGCGGCGGCCCGCGCCCCATCGATCTCTAAGAACTGGAGCTTAGCCACGCCCCTTTTCACTTGGGCGTCCACCGCGGCGCGGAAGAAGCGCTCCATCTCCGGGGTCATGAAGTCCGCCTTCTCCTGCGCGCTGTTACGCATCAGGCGCAGAAAGTCATCTAGGTCACGGTCAAACGCGGCGGGGTCGGCAGCGGTGTAGTAGCAGACCTCACCGGCGCCCTCCAAGCGGCGGAGCTTGCGGCGGAGCTCATGGCGGTCCTTCTTGCTGAGACCGGCCAGGTAGCTGTCCCAGTCGCCCGGCAGATCCGCCCGGGGGCACACGTCTTCCTGCTCCTGGGTCAGGCAAAAGCCGCGCTGCTGGGCAATACTGCGCACGGCGGATAGGGTGGGCGAATCCCCGGGAATGCTATGGAGCACCGTAGTGCTCCATGACAGGGTCTCCAAATGGTCAAATACTGCGGACAGCCCGCCGGTACAGTGCTCCGCTGGCAGCACAAAGTCCAGGTAGTCGCACACGTCGGTGCTGCCCAGCAGCGACACCTGGCCGTCCATGATAGTGAGCGGGGCAATGCCTGCCACCACACCGTTCTGCTGTACCGCTAACAGCCGCATCTCCCGCTGGGTGCGGAAATGCTCCCACCAGATCTCTTGCCAGCGCGGCGTAACAAAGACGGTATTTGTGGCACAGGAGGGCAATAATGCCTTCCAGCTATCTCGCAGGCTGTCGAAACTGCCCTCAATGACAGAGTAGGTCACCTATGCGTTCATCCCGCTGTGCTTAGCCGCCTTGCATAAAGGTGTGTACGGTGTGCAGGTGGGGAGCATAACAAAGGGCGGCGCCTGCCGTCCGCCCTTTTCCCTACTGCACACATGGACGCCGCGCCAAAACGCTTAACTTGATGGCGAGGCAGGCCAATTGTAGCAGCGCCACAAAGCGACGGTCAAGGCGCAGCGGGCGCAGCGCCTGCTTCACGGAGCCCCAGATCTGACCCGCCAGTGCAGTTGTTCTGCCGCCCGTGCGCGCCTACAATCGTGAGCGAACGTGAGCGAAACGTGCGTGACAGCGTGCGAGACGCGACGGCAAACAGCGATCGGGAGGGATAAGCGTGAACCTGTTCCAACTTGACGGAAAAACCGCGGTGGTGACCGGCGCGGCATCGGGTATCGGCAAAGCGCTAGCCATGGGGTTTGCCGAGGCCGGGGCCAGTCTGGTGCTGGCCGACCTCAACGAGGGGGGTTTGGCCGAGGCCGCGCGGGAGGTGGAGGCTTTAGGCCAGCCTGCGGCAGCCATTGTCTGCGATGTCACCAACGAAGGGGAGGTGGACGCTCTGATGGCGGCAGCGATCGAGCGTTTTGGGCGCATCGACGTGCTGCTGGCAGCGGCGGGTATCAACGCGCGCGCCGCTGCCGTGGACATGACCGCCGAAGACTACCGCCGCGTGCTGGAGGTGAACCTGGTGGGGGTGTTCTTGAGCGCACGGGCCGCGGGCCGCCGAATGATCGCACAGGGGAGCGGCAGCGTCATCAACATCAGCTCCATCATGGGCCACGTGGCCTCGGCCAACGTTCCGGCGTACACCTCATCCAAAGGGGGTGTGAGCCAGCTTACTCGCAGTTTGGCCTTGGAATGGGCGCAGCACAACGTGCGGGTAAACGCGCTCTGCCCCGGCTACATCCGCACGCCCTTCATTCAGCCGTTGCTGGACGACCCGGAGCGCGTCGCCTTCCTCATGGACCGAACGCCCATGAAGCGACTGGGCGAGACCCAAGACCTGATTGGCCCGGCGGTCTTCTTAGCCTCCGACGCATCGGCCTACGTCACCGGCACTTCGCTGTTTGTGGACGGCGGTTGGATGGCCTGGTAAACCTGTTGACAGCGTTGTTGCGGTTCCCCATAATGTGCCAAACTACCCGAACCGACCGCAAATTGTGTCCGATTGTGATCACTTAGGGAAGAAACTATGGCTTAGGGAGGAAACTATGGCCATCAACGTCAAGGAGCTGCACCACCACGCAGTGCGCATCCCAAAAGCCAAAGCGGAAGAAGTCCAGCAGTTTTACGGCGAGGTGCTAGGGCTGGGTTCCGACGCCCGCCGCCCCACAATTCCCGGCATTCCGGGCGCCTGGATGTACGTGGGAGAGCAGGGCCAACCCACTGCTCAGATCCATCTGATGGGGGTGGACGGCCGCTCGCCCGCCGCCCGGAACGACCACGAAGACCCCACGCGGTTCCATGTAGCCCTGGCGGTGGACGACATTGACGCGGCCTGCGCCGAACTGGACAGAATGAGCGTGGAGTACTGGGTGCTACAGGGCATGGTAGGAACGAACTCGGTGCAAGTGTTCCTAGACGACCCTGCCGGCAATTTAATTGAGTTGCACCAAACGGGCAGTTGCAGCTGCAACCGACTGGCCCTCAGCTAGCGGAGTTCGCCACCATGGACTCTGCACGCACTACTGAACACCAGACCCTCCTAGACTGCGCGGCGGCGCTCAGCAAGGACAGCCTCGCGCCCCGGGCCGCGGCCTATGACCGGGACGCAACGTACCCCAAGGAGAGCTGGCAGGACCTGTGGGAAGCCGGGCTCTTTGGGATGCTTATCCCCCAGGAGTATGGCGGTCTAGGATTGGACACGCCGGCCTACATCTCGGTGTTGGAAACACTGGCAAAGGGCTGCGCGTCCAGCGCCATGACGCTGCACATGCACTCTGTGGCCACCGCCTATGTCGCCGCGCTAGGCACACCGCAGCAGCAGCAGCGTTACTTCGATGGTGTGCTGCGAGAAGGCAAGCTCTTCGGCAGTTGGGCCAGTGAGCCCCAGGTAAGCCTCACCCGCACGTTTCTGGTGGATACGTCGATCAAGCCCGCGCCGGGCGGCTATGTCATCAACGGACTCAAACACTTCTGCACAATGGCGGGCGCGGCGGGCTATTACCTGGTTTGGTGCTACCTAGAAGGCCAACCGGACATGTCCCATGCGCTGTTGCAGGCGATAGTCCTGGCCGATAATCCCGGCGTGAGCATCGAAGGCTCCTGGGACCCCATAGGCATGCGGGCTACCGTAAGCCCGCGCACCCGCTACACCGACTGCATGGTGGGGGAAGACGAAGTGCTGGCCCCGGCGGGCGCAGCCACCCGCGTGGGCGTGATCGAACTGTTCGGGCTGGGCTACGCCGCGATTTACGTTGGGGCCGCGCAGGGAGCGCTGGACTTCACCACGGAGTACTGTCGCACCAAGACCTTCCAACCGGAGAACCGCCCGCTGGCGGAGGACCCCATGATCCAGCGGCACTGCGGCGAAATGAGCATCACCCTAGACCAGGCACGCCTGGTGACCCAACGGGCGGCGGCGCGCTGGCACGACCTAGACTCCGGGCAGCGCGCGGTCCACTCGGCCCAAGCCAAGTACTGCGCCACCCAAGCGGCGTTAGAGGTCACCAGCCGCTGCCTACAGGTGTGCGGCGGCCGGGCGGCGCTCAAGGAGATGCCCATTGAGCGCGCATTCCGAGATGTGCGCACCGCCACCCTCATGCCCCCCAACGCCGATTCCACCTTGACCATCATCGGCAAGGACGCTCTGGGCATGGAATCGGGCGTGTTCCAGTACGGGTAGCGGGGGCGCCATTACCGGCTAGTCGCTCCCCAGCAGCGCCTCCACGGTAAGCGCTTCCAGCGAGTCCAGCCGCACGTCGGCAAGGGCGTACTCTGGGCGATGACGCATGTGCGGGTCCGGCACGGCGATGCAGCGCATGCGGGCGGCCTTGGCCGCAAGCACTCCGGCCGGGGAGTCCTCCAAGGCGACGCACTCGGACGGGGCGACGCCCAACAGCCCCGCCGCGGTAATGTACACCGCTGGGTGCGGCTTGCCGTAGGCCTCGTTGGTAGCCGAGTAGCGGATGGGGAAGGTGTCTGCGAGGCCCAGCTTCTCCACCGCCGCGTCGATGATCGCGGCGGCAGAGGATGAGGCGATGGCCCGTGGCAGCGGCAGTCCGGCCAAGAGGCGGGCAAAATGGTCCACGCCCGGTTGTCCCCGGCCCTCCGTCCGAATGGCATGAATGATCCCCTGGACAATGTCCGCCGCCACCTGTTGCTGCGACGGCCCCTGCCAGCGGTAGCGCGGCCACCAATGGGCCACCACCTCGTCCACTCGCATGCCCATGGTCTGCATGCACATCTCCTCGGTGAGCGGCACGCCAAGCGGATGAAAAACAGCCTGCTCCACCTTGCGCCAAAGCGGCTCGCTATCGATGAGCAGTCCGTCCAGATCTGAGATAACCGCGTTGATCATGAGGCTCCGGACAGGCAGCAGCCCGTTCCCAACCATTTTCCACAGTCTTAAGGAACGGGCTGCTCAGTAGCTCTAGTGTAGGGGGTTAGACGCCAGTGCACCAGGGAACCATGGATTTCATGCGGCAGAGTGCGCCGGCTGCCTTCAGATCGGCCTCAAACATCTGGTGGATCTTGGGATCCTCGTTCTCATACTCAATCTGGGTGCCGCCACCTTCCTCCACCGTGATGCCCTCTTCGCTGCCGGTGAGGCCGCCGCCGGTAACCTGGTAGCGCTGGCTCCCCCACCGCAACGCCATATAGCGGGCCGGGTCGGCACCACCATTGAAGTGCTCGTGGAACCAGAGGGAGGGCGGCACCACCACGCTGCCGGGCTTCCAGTCCACTCGTTTCGGTTCCCCGCCGGCGGGCCACAAGAGAGAGTACCCTTGGCCGCCAAGGATGATGACGTGCGCGCCCGGGCCGTGGCGGTGGGCCTTCTTGTAGGTGCCTACCGGGAACTCCGAGATGTGCGACGCCATGGTGTTGTGGGACAGTTCGAAGCTGATGTTCTTGCCGCCGGCGCCGCGCTCTGCCCACTCGTACAGGGTGATGCCATAGGCATCCGGCACGAAGTTGGTCTCCAGCACCCGATTCTTATACAGCGTTCCACCCGCCTCAAAGTAGCGGTCCTCGTCACCAAAACGGTCGTCGAAGGTGAAATCGTTCTCAAAGATGAAGCGAGCGTTGTGGAATAGGCTCATCACAATGGGGGCGTTGGTCACGGAGAACATCCGGGCGGGCCGTCCCCCCTGGCCGTTGAAGTGCTGGAAGTTCGCATTCAGGGGGATAGCAAAAAGGCTGCCTCGTTGCCACTCGAAGGTGACCTTCTTATCCGGGTTGTACCAAACCGAGGTAGCACCGGAGCCGTCCAGCACGAACACCATCTCCTCGTACATGTGGCGCATCGGGTTGAGCGTGCCGCCGGGGGGGATTTCGCAGAGGTACGCGTCGTTAGTGCCACCGGTTCCGTCCAGGTTAATGAAGATGCCCTTCCCGCCACGCTTGGGCCACGGTGCGAGGTCCACGTCGAAGACGTTCTCAACGGCAAACCCGGTGATGACGGGCAACCCCTGCTCCGCCTGGTACTCCGTGTAGGCGTTGACGACTTGGATACTGGATGAATTGGTGATGAGCTGTTGCGTCATAATGTTGCCTCCTTCCGGCGCGAGTCAGCCTAGCAGAGGCGGGAAGCGGCGTCAACTATCGCCTATCGCCTGCGCTCGATAGTGGGTTGGTTGGCTGTGGTTCGGCCGCGGTTACGGTGGCCTATGGTGTGTTTTGGCGCGCCCGTGGCGGGCCGATTCGCCTAGTAAAGCTTGACGGCGCGCCCTGGCAGGGTATAGTGCTAATGCCGTTTAGCCAGCAATAGCAGCACAGGAGGGTGCTATGGGAGCGCACATCATCAATGAGCAGAACGTTCCGTTGAAGAAAACGGGACAAGGTTTCACAAAGTTTCTGTTTGAAGGCACCGGCGCCGACCCCAGCATTATGATCCGCTACTGGGGGCCAGATACGGACCTAGACGTGCACAGCCATCCCTACAACGAGATGTTCTATGTGCTGGAGGGGGAGGTGGAGATGGGCGGCGTGGCTTACGGCGCCGGTTCCTGCATTTTCTTGAGCAAGGATACGCCCTACGGACCCACCAGAGCTCCCAAGAGCGCAACCCTCCTCCGTTACGCGGAAGGGCATGAGTAGGCCCATGACTATGGGCAGAGTGGAATAAAGACGTGGACGAGACACAGACCTTAGCGCATCCCCAGTTCGGCAAGCTGGCGGTGCTTGACGATACCGACCCCTCATTGCTCACCGTTCAGCACGCCAACGGGGAAACCTTCAAGATCGGGAAGGCGACTGTGGGCTGGCCCGTAGCGATTGCGGCGGCGCTTGCCACCCCCGCGGCGGCGGCCATGCCCCCGGTTTCCAACAACGGCGCCCCCACTTCGCCGGCAGCGCCGGAAGACGTGGACGAGGCTACATCCACCCACGACGCCCCTGCGCCGGTCATTAGGCGCAGCGCCAAGTCCACGCGCCCGCCCAAGGCGAAGCCGGCGCCTAGCACTACCAAACCCCCCAGGCAAAAGCAACCGGCGAAGGGTTCCGCACAAACGACCACACCACCAACCCGAAAGAGCGCAAAAGCCGTGAAAGCAAAAGTCACTGAGGGCACGGTGGAAACCGACGAGTAAGCGCGCGGTAATGCTTGACCAGCCATGTACTCCGCAGAAGCAGCACAAGTTCGAGCGTCCCGTCATCACTACTCCGGAACCCTAAGGGAATATGGCTGCACCCCGTGCGGATCACGGGTCCGATGCCGTATACTAAGACATTATGACTGACACTATCATCTCGCCGGAAAGTCTGTCCGCCGCGCCAGCGAAGCCCCGGCTTCCTTCCTGGATTAAGGCGCGCTTCCCGGGCGGGCCCACCTACATCCGGCTCAAGAGCCTCATGCGCGCCTCCGGACTCCATACGGTCTGCGAAGAGGCCCACTGCCCCAACATTGGCGAGTGCTGGGAGAACGGCACCGCCACCTTCATGATTTTGGGCGACATCTGCACCCGCCGCTGCGCCTACTGTGCGGTGGGCAAAGGCCGCCCGGAAGCGGTGGACTGGGGCGAGCCGGACCGGGTGGCCAAGGCGGTGCAGGAGATGGGCCTCCGCCACGCCGTCATCACCTCGGTAGACCGAGACGACATGGCGGACGGCGGCGCGCAGCTCTTTGCCATGACCATCCGTCGCATTCGGGCCCGGGTGCCGAACTGCGCCGTGGAAGTGCTTATCCCAGACTTCAACGGCTCTGAGGAGTCGCTGCGGACAGTGCTGGAAACGCGTCCGGACATCCTGAACCACAACACGGAGACGGTGCCGCGGCTGTACGGCAAGACCCGCCGCGGTGGACGCTATTCGCGCGCGTTGGAGCTGCTGGCCCGCTCCAAGGAAATCGCGCCGGACATCATCAGCAAGACCGGCTTGATGGTGGGCCTGGGCGAAGCCGAGGATGAACTGTTCCAGGTGATGGATGACCTCCGGGCCGTGGACTGCGACGTGCTGACCATTGGCCAGTACCTGCGGCCCTCTCAGGACCACCTGCCGGTGGAGCGCTTCTACACTCCCGATGACTTTGTGCGGTTGAAGGACGAGGGCCTGCGCCGCGGCTTCAAACACGTGGAGTCGGGGCCGCTCGTGCGCTCTTCCTACCATGCCCACGAGCAGGTACCGGGCCGCTAGGTCCCGCGTTATCGCACACGTTCCGAGCGGGGCCGTGGCCCCCTCCCTCACCAACAACCGGTTACTCCACAGCCCCAAGTGGTTCGCCGCCACTATCGTCACCGGTATCTTCTGCCTCACTTTGCTGTGGACTGTCCGCACGTTTTGGAATCCGCTGCTGTTCTTCGGACTATGGACTTCGGCTATCCTCACCGCTCGTAACCTGGCGGGCGATCACCCGCTGCCGGTGCGCCGCCTCCTCACGCTCAGTGCGCTCTCCATCCCGCTGTGGTGGTGGTTCGAGCTGGTCAACCAATCCGTGCGCAACTGGGACTACGGCAACGCCGGACACTACAACTACATCGAGTACGCCATCTTCGCCACCATCGCATTCTCTACGGTGATCCCCGCGCTGGACGCCGCCTGGCGGCTGGCGCTGCGCATAGCCAACGCGCCACGCTCACCCGTTCCCAACGCCGACCGGAAGCGTTGGTACGCGCTGCTTGTGGGTGTGGGGGTGGCTGCCCAAGCTATGGTCTTTCTGGAGCCGGGGGTGTACTACAGCCTGGTTTGGCTAGGACCGTTCTTCATCCTAGACGGGGTGTCCGGAATGATCGGCGCTGGCAGCCTGCTGGGTGAGCTGCAGGCCAGACGCTGGCGATTACCGCTGACCCTAGCGCTGGCAGGTATTGGGTGCGGACTTTGCTGGGAGTTCTGGAACTACTGGGCAGTGCCCAAGTGGACCTACAGCGTTCCCTACTTCGACTTCTTAAAGGTGTTCGAGATGCCACTGTTGGGGTACCTGGGCTACGTGCCTTTCATCTGGAGCGTGTATCAGGCGCTGCGTCTGTTGCATCACCGCTGGCCCCGGTGGCTGCCGCAGCCTTGACGCAGTCCGCCGATTGGCTCAAGAATGCGGAGCAGTCTGGGCCAAGGAGCACGCCATGTACAGCGGCCGCAAAGTCATCGATACCCACGGGCACCTCTCCGCACCACCGCAGTTCGAGGCCTATGGCTTCAACCTAGTCATCGGCACCCCCAACGCCTTCGCACCGTACCACATGGACGACGCGCTGCTGGACACGGCGGCCCGCCGCCACGTTGCCATACTGGACGAACGCAGCATCGATGTGCAGCTGATCTCGCCCCGGCCATTCGCCATGATGCAGTGGGAGCGTCCCACCATTGTGGAGCACTGGACCCGCGCCACCAACGACCTCATCGCCCAAACCTGCCGGCTTCACCCCACGCGGTTCCGCGGCGTGGCCCAACTGCCGCAGCGCAGTGACGCCGACACCGCCGACTGCCTGCCGGAGCTGGACCGTTGCATCAACGATTTGGGCTTTGTAGGCGCGCTGATCACGCCCGACCCCGGCGGCGATCGGAAGACGCCGAAGCTGGACTCCGAGTACTGGTTCCCACTGTACCAGCGGGCCGAGGCGCTGCGCGTTACGTTGGTGGTGCACGGCTCCGGGCCGCGGGAGGACCGGCGTATCGTGCATGGCTACGACCTTACGGGCGACCCTCAGATGGACCGGCAGTTCAACTTCATGATGGAGCAGACGCTGGCAACGTTGGTGCTGGAGCGGGGCCATGTGTTCGAGCAGTTTCCCGACCTCAAGATGGTGGTGGTGCACTGCGGCGGCGCACCCTCGCGCTTTGTGCCGCAGCCACCGCGGCCCGGCCAGTCCGCACGAGACCTGAGCGGCAACCTGTTCTTCGATACCTGCGCTTACGACAAGTGGTTCCTGACCGCGGCGCTGCGGCAGCGCGGGACGGGGCGGATGGTGTTCGGGACGGAGGCGCCCGGCGCCGGCACCAGCATGGTGAACCCGGACACAGGCCGGCCCTCAGATGACCTCATACCGGTGCTGGACAGCCTTGATTTCCTGACCACCGAGGACAAAGCCATGCTCTTCCATGACAACCCGCTGCGAGTATTCCCGCTGCTGGGGAGTGTCTAGACGCTGACACAAGCACGCACAAGCGCCCGGCCTTGGCCGGGCGCTTGTGCGTGTGCGTTTCTCCGCGTTGCCCTAGGGTGGCAATGCAAACGGTTTAGGGTCAGTTCAGGCCCGAAAACGGTCTGCATTCACCTACGGCAGCTGTTTCCGCAGAATGGCCGGCTGCGGTGTGGTCTCCGCAACCGAGGTGCCCAAGGCACCAGCACCCGCGGCAATGTGGAGTATGCTGCTGTCGCCCCCCACTCCAAGGGTGAGGTCGCCAACGGTATGTAGAGGACCCCCCACATCAATGGTAACCATCTCACCGTCAGGGGTAATCCGCAGCAGTGCATTCGTGAGGAACGAACTCACGTAGACATTGTCGTCCCCATCAATAACAAGGCCGTTCGCGCCACGCAGGTTTCCACAATTCGGCGCGACCAACAGCTTCGGCACGCCGGGGCTACGATCACCGCTGACCGATATTTTGATCACCGAAGGCTTAGTCATGTTGGCCACAAACAGGGCGCCGTGGGAATCAAAGGCCAAGCCGTTGGCACCTACGTCAAGGGGCACCTCTTCCGCCCCGCAGTATTCTTTGTCACCCATCAAGAGCGGGCTCTCTTTCCATTTGATTAATACCCCGCCCGGGGAGATTCTGAATATCGCTCCCGCTAGTGAATCGCTGACGTACAGGTCACCGTTGGCATCGAACTTCAACGCATTCGGGAACGTCATATCATGGTGGGACGCGAAGAGGGAGTAATTTCCGCTCCTGGCATGGACTCGGTAGATCCCGGTCGGACTCGCGGGGTTAAAGGAGACTTGGGCCACATAGAGGAAGCCGTTGCGATCCGCGGCTATCCCCGTCAGGTACCCCATACCGAGAGCGATTGGAGGCAGTTGAGCGACCACCCTGAAGCTACCATCATCTGGGTTGATTTTGACCACCTGGCCGGTATTAGCAAAGCTGGCATACAGCGCGTCCTCCCCGGCAGCCAACCCTAGGGGGCGCTGACCCATGCCGGCGTCGAAGGCAGTCAGCACATGTATGGGGTCGCCGTAGGCCGCCGTGTATTCCCGGTCGTAGGAAACAAGGTCTCGGATATCCTCAATGCTGCGGCCGCTGCTGACCCAGGCGTGCAGTCCTGTGCAATCCCCGGAGAAGGGGTCCCGGCCCACGAGGTAGCTGTAGACGTCACGGATGGACGTTACCAATTGGCCTTCCTCGCTGATAGCGAGTGTCGCCCGTAGCTGCGCTGACGGTACACCGGCCGCTGCCCAAGTCTCCACGCCGTGCGGGTCCGGTCTGCGGCAAAGCACGGACATGTAGATGTCGGAGACCGTATCCGGCTCGACATCTTGCCTCTGGGCTTCATCGCTGTCCGATATAAGCTTCTGGATTGCACCCACAGTGCGCTCATTGTCCACCCAGCTGCGCAAGCCGGGGCAGTCGCCGGGTATGGGGTCACGGTTGAGCAGGTGGCGGTACAGCGCACGGACTGCGGTGGTTCGCTGCCCCTCCGCGCTTATGGCAAGCGCGGCCCGCAGCTGGTCCGCAGGCATGGCTGAGCTCACCCATGACGTGAGATCAGCGCCCGGCGCCCGGCAGAGGATCTCCCAGGATACCGCAGTCACCATCTCCTCTCGGTGGTTGGCCGCGGCCACGCCGGTGCGGGGTACAAAGAACAACGCCGTGGCGAGCATAGTCACTAGTACCATGCCCAACACAACGCCCGTAAAACGCTTTCCGGCAGTCACCTTCTCCGCTCGGTGGTTGCCCGCTCGGTTGCTAGCCGCTCGGTTGCTGGCCGCTCGGTGCTTGCCCGCAGCCACGCCGGTGCGGAGTACAAAGAATAAGACCGTGGCGAGCGTAGTCAGCAATACGATGCCCAACACAACGCCCGAATGACGCTTTAGGCTCGACATAGCAAGTCTCCAGAAATGAAATAAAAAATTGCCTGAGTAAAGGCACATAAAACGTAGCTGGTTGTTGGAAAAACTGCAAGGGGTGTTGCTTAAGTCGTTGAGCAACGCCCAGGCTCACTTATAGTGTTGCGATGTCACACCGCGCTAGTGGAGCACAGTCATTGCGAGCGCGGCGGGGCAAGCCGGGGTGGCGGCGGGGCAAGCCTAC
The DNA here is from genome assembly GCA_965261835.1 of Dehalococcoidia bacterium. Taxonomy (GTDB): domain Bacteria; phylum Chloroflexota; class Dehalococcoidia; order SHYD01; family SHYD01. The sequence goes on from OZ253478.1 coordinate 2,645,567, forward strand.
GTGGCGCACGGCCACCTCCCCCCAGATTGCTTCCTCGCACGCTCCTCGCAATGACGACGTGGCGCACGGTCCTTGTTATTACCTTTCCTCGGCGCACGTGGCCTATGTGCTACTATGACTAATAGCCCCCGCAAGATGGAACCATGCGCATCGTCACTACCACCTACCCCGTCTACAATCTCTGGATCCAGCGTCCCTTTGAAATCGAGGGGTACGCATTCACTCCTGTGGGCGGTATGGAGGGCTACCAGGAACGGCTACGGGAGATGCTGGCCACTTCAGACGACGTGCACACCGTGGATGTGGTCCGCACCGCGCAGGAGGGCGACGCTACGGTTCAGGCCCACCTCTGGGACTCGGGTGAACTCATTGAAGATCTAATGGTACTGCTGTCCCTGGCGCAGGGGCGGAGCGTCCATTATCAGAACGCCCCTTGGGTCACCCGTGACGGCGACGCGATAGTGGCACAGGGGGCGCACCGCCAGTACTTTGGCCGAGCGGTGCTACGCGGTGAGCAGGCCATCAGCCCTTTCGAGATCGATAGTTACCTCGAGTCAGCGCTAAAGTACATCCATCACCCGGGTTGGGTGGTAGACCGCGGCTTTGGCACGGCGGCGCAGTGGTACTTGGAGTCGCTCTCCGTGGCCAGCCACGAGCTGCGCTTCGTGTGTGTCTGGCACGGCATGAGTGCATTGGTGCAACGCTACTTCCACGGCCACTGGGAGGGTACGGGCGAAGAGGACAACATGTCGATGCTGTTCCTGGCCTTCCGGGACGCTCACGAATACGATTTCATTCTGGATCAGCACCCGCCGATCTGGCTGGAGATAAGTAAAGACCTTCTGGGCCGGCATCCATCCCGGCGCGTCTTCCCCTCCCGTCAGGTATTCATCTATACCCGTAAGCTCCAGATAGTGCTGCTGCTCTCGCTGCTGGACCTCGCAGGGTACGGGGACTTTGCCCGTCGGGAAAATCTGCTGCGAGACGTCAGGAGATAGCAGTGGACCAGGCGCACATTCGCAACTTCTGTATCATCGCTCACATCGATCACGGTAAATCCACGCTCGCAGACCGCCTGCTGGAAACCACTCACACCATCAGCGCCCGGCAGATGCAGGAGCAGGTGCTGGACTCCATGGAACTGGAGCGGGAACGCGGCATCACTATCAAACTCCAGCCGGCGCAGATGCTCTACCGCGCCGACGACGGTGCACAGTACCATCTCAACCTCATTGACACCCCCGGCCACGTTGATTTCACCTACGAAGTCTCCCGGAGTCTGGCGGCCTGTGAAGGCGCCATCGTGGTGGTAGATGCTACCCAGGGCATCCAGGCGCAGACCCTGGCGAACATGTACCTAGCACTGGGGGAAGACCTAACGCTGATCCCGGTAGTCAACAAGATCGACCTGCCTAGCGCCGACCCAGAGGGCACCGCGCTCCAAGTGCAAAAAGTGCTGGGCCTGCCCATGGACGACGTGATCTACGCCTCCGGCAAAGAGGGAATTGGCACAAAGGAGATCTTGGAGGCCATTGTGCGCCGGGTACCCTCGCCCCGCGGCAAAGTGGACGCGCCGCTACGGGCGCTGATCTTCGACTCGAAGTACGACTCCTACAAGGGCGTGATTGCCTACGTACGGCTTATAGACGGCCGCGTGTGCACCAATGACCGCCTTCGGATGATGGTGGCCGGCACGTCGGTGGAAGCCCTGGAAGTGGGTGTCTTCAAACCCGCGTTGCTGGCCCAGAACGAGTTGGAAACGGGCGAGGTAGGCTACATTGCCACCGGTCTCAAGAACGTCCGCGAGGCACGCGTAGGTGACACCGTAACGCTGGAGCAGCACGCAGCCCGGGCGCCGCTGGGCGGGTATCGCGCCGTCAAACCTATGGTGTTCGCCGGACTATACCCCTCGGAGGGCACCGACTTTCCTCTGCTGCGAGACGCGCTGGATAAATTAAAGCTAAACGACGCCTCCCTCACCTACGAACCGGAGACCTCGGTGGCCCTAGGGCCGGGCTTCCGCTGCGGTTTCCTGGGCCTGCTCCACATGGAAGTGGTACAGGAGCGATTGGAGCGGGAGTTCGACCTGAACCTGCTGATTACCGCGCCCAGCGTGGAGTACCACGTGCGGCTGACCAACGGCAGCGAGATTGTGGTGGACAACCCGGCGCTGCTGCCGCCGTCCCAACAGATCGACGCGGTGTTCGAGCCGTGGATGGAGATCAGCATCATCACACCCAACCGGTATATCGGGGCGGTCATGGACATGACGCTCACCCGCCGCGGCGAGTACCAGGCCATGGAGTATCTGGAGCAGGCCGGCGATGCAGTTGCCGACGGCGACGCCCGGGTATTGATACGCTTCCGGCTGCCATTGGCCGAGATGCTCGTGGACTTCTACGATGAGCTGAAGTCTCGTACCCAAGGCTACGCTTCGCTGGACTACAGCTACGCCGAACGCCGCACTTCGCCCTTGGTCAAGCTGGACATCCTGGTGAACAGCCAGCCCGTGGACGCACTCTCCATGATTACCCACGCGGACGGAGCCCCCCGGGAGGGCCGCAAGCTGGTAGAACGGTTGCGTTCACTCATCCCCCGCCAGATGTTCGACGTGCCGATTCAGGCGGCTATCGGTGGGCGGGTTGTGGCGCGGGAGACCATCCGAGCGATGCGTAAAAATGTGCTGGCCAAGTGCTATGGGGGTGACATCAGCCGCAAGCGCAAGCTGCTGGAAAAACAGGCCGAAGGCAAGCGCCGGATGAAGCGTCTAGGCGCAGTGGAGATTCCCCAGGAGGCTTTCATGGCCGTCCTCAAACTGCGGGATAAGTGAGCCTCGTAAACGCTTTGCCCGCATCTCAGTAGTGCGCCGGTGCATTACCCCCGAGGGGCTATGCCGCCACGTCCACGCATGCTTGCGCTGCAGTATAGACCGTACGGGATGTCCTGGTTCCCCTACGCTACCACGTTGACACCCTCTCCCAGAGGCACGACAATAAGTAAAGGGATATCTCCCAAACTCTCCTCGTACCCTCACAACAGTATGCTCTAGGAGTAGGCATGGCCACTAGAGGCGCGCGCCGGCGGAGACGCTCGACACAAGGCATTAGGCTGCAACAACGCTTACGGCAGTTCGTCACCGGTTGGTCCGGCCTTGTCACCCTAAGTGTCCTGCTGGTTGTAGTGGTGCTAGTGCAGGGCATCTTACGGCTCCCGTTGCCCTTTGGCGTCGGTGAAAGACAAGAAACGCCCGATCCCTGGGGCTACGTCACCGTTCCCAGGGGCGAGCTGCCCAAGGTCGTCTTTGTGGCTGATGTGTCGGACGGCAAGAACGTTGAGGAGTCGGGCGCGAAGTACGGTATCGAACAAGCGCTCAACGAAAGAGGCCAAGTCCGCAACACAGGCTTCGAACTCGCCGTGGTGGAAGACACCTGCGACGCGGCTGCCGCCGCGCTAAAAGCGCAAGAGTTGGCGGCCGACGTCCAGGTGGTGGGCATCATCAGTGAAGCTTGCGCCGCCAGCGGCATAGCTGCAAAAGCGGTCTACGAAGAGCAAAAGCTACCCTACTTCGTCATGGGTACCGCCCCTGAGTTGACCGGGCGGGGCACTCAAGTCACTTACCGGCTGCGTTGGAACGAACGGAACCAGGCCAGACTGGCGGCTACCTATGCCCGAGAGGAATTGCAAGTAGCGCGGGCCATGGTGCTTACGGATGGCACCGCCGAGGCCAACACCACCAGCGAGCTCTTCCGCAGTCAGTTCAGAGTAATCGGTGGCCGTATCGCGGACGGCCGCGCGCTAGGCGACAACACTGCGGAAATAAAACGCCTCGCAGCAGACGCCCTCGCCCTCGACGTCGACTACATCTACTACATTGGCAACGGCAGGACCGGCGCTCTAGTGCTGAGCGCACTACAAGACGGCGACTACGAGGGCCACTTTGTTGTGGCACGTCGCACCCATATCGATCCGGACTACCTGGCAGTGGGTCCGGCTGCGCTGGAAGGGACCTTCGCCACCAACATGCAGACACCGCGTGCAGACCTATACGCCTTCTGGAAAGAGACCTATGAAAAGGATTACGGGCCAGTGCAGCCACTGTCTCCGGAAGGCTATGACGCCACCAACATTCTCCTGAGCTCTGTGGACGTGGCCGCGCGCGACAGTACCACAGGCGCCCTGGAGTTCGGACGGCAGCTACTCACCGGCATCATCCGTGTGCTGCCTTATGCAGGCATCACCGGACAATTTGGCTATCAGCTCACCAACCCCGGCGATCGGACTACCATGCTCATCACTATGAACAAGTTCGAGGACGGGGAATACCGGCAGGTTGCCGGGCAGGGACCGTTGCCCACCCCCGAGCCGCAAGACGAGAACATTAACGAGTAACCACGGCCCCGCCCGCCACGGTCAGTCTGGATCTAGTGTAGGATCAGACAAACCCATGAAGGGATAAAATCTTGGCAACCGACCAGCAGCAGTCCTTAGTCCCTGGTGCTCTCGTTCAATGGGATCACGGAAAAGCATACGGGGTAATCGCCGCCAACGACGGCCGGATGATTTACGTACACTGGGATGACGTAGGCCACCCTCCTCAGTTCTCGGCTTCGGACCCACCCCTGTCAAGGGTTGACTTTATGGGCAAGCTCGTGCAGAGGAAGTCCACTGGGCAAAATGTCGTCGTGTCGGGCCCGGTGGTTACGGCAACGCCCACTTGGCGATGTCAAATCTTCTCCACTACAGGAACGCCGAGTATTGCAAACGTGCCCGAAGCGGACTTGCGTCCGCTAGCCATTACAGACCCGCTGGAAAGATTCCGCGCCGGCAAAATCGGCTCCACAGAACGGTATTTGCTCCGTCAGGTCGCTCAGCAATACCGGATACAAAACTTACAGAATGACCTTGTCTCATTGGGGCAGTCGCAGGTAAACATACTGCCCCATCAGGTGTCAGTGGTTCACAAGGTGATTTCCAACTATCCACACCGCTTCCTTCTTTGCGACGAAGTAGGCCTTGGAAAGACTATTGAGGCCGGAATGGCACTCAAGGAATTGCGGGCCAGGGGCGGTGCTCAACGAGTTTTGGCCGTTGTGCCACCTAACCTGGTACGCCAGTGGCAGTTCGAAATGAGGACGAAGTTCAATGAGTCTTTCGCGGTGCTGAACACCGCCACTGTCAACAATCTGAGCGCCAACGGCTATCATGGAAATCCTTTTGCCCATCCTGATTACTCCAGTGTACTGTGCTCATCAAAGTGGATAAGCAACCGAAAGTGGGAAGGTCCGTGCACCGACGCCTACTGGGATTTGATTATCGTGGACGAGGCCCATCACGCGCGCAGCTACCCTGACGGCACCACCACTGCGTTGTACCGGCTGGTCAGAAACCTTGCCACGGAGGAGCACCCTCAGCGCATGATGCTCTTTCTCACTGCAACGCCTATGCAGCTCCATACCCATGAACTTTACGCACTGGTGGAGATATTGGATCCAACCTTATTCCCTTCAGAAGAGGATTTTGAACAGCACCGGAGGGCAACGCCCGGTCTTTCCCGGCTGGTTGAAAGTCTTAGTCACCGTGTGTTTCCCGTTCACGGCCAGGACGAAGAGGAAACGGCCCAGACCGTAGAGCAGGTTGCCAAGTGGCTAGATATGGACTCTCGAGAAGTGCGGAGGCACCTGTCAGCCGGTCAAGATGAACTGCAGGAAATTGCAGATAAACTAGCGGACAAGCATCGTCTCAGCGAAGTGCTAATACGAAACAGAAAAGCCATGGTCGGAGGCTTTATGCCCCGCACCGCCTACCGCTGGGAGGTCGACTTGTCGCCAGAGGAACGCGATGCGCTCCAGGCGGTAGAAGACTACGTGCGATTCGGATACCAGTTTGCTGCGGACACCAACGCCAACGCCATTGGGTTCCTGATGGTAATTTTCCAGAAATTAACAGCTTCCAGCATCGCCGCTATTCGTCAGTCGCTACTCAGACGCCGGGAGAAGGTCCAAGCCATGTCGGCTGCCGGTAACGCATCTGCTGATGACATGGAGGAGATGCTGGACGAAGACTCAAATGCCAGCGATGTCGTGGAACTGGGCGCCACTATCGCCAATAGAGCAGCGGAGGAACTGGCACTACTGGACAATGCTATCGGAGCCCTGAACGACGTCGGCGAAACCGACTCCAAGGCGCGCGTGCTTGTGGACCGGCTGAGCTACTTGTTCCGTGAGCAACCAAATGAGAAGGTAATCGTGTTCACCCAGTTCCGCGAGACTCAGCGCCATCTGGAAAAACTGTTCACCGGACAAGGCTGGGACGTCAATGTGTTCCACGGGGCAATGAATCCAGGTGCGAAAGACCGTGCCATAGAGCAGTTCAAGCAAAACTCGGGTTCCCAAGTACTTATCTGCACGGAAGCGGGCGGAGAGGGACGGAATTTGCAGTTCTGCCATTTGCTGGTCAATTATGACCTGCCCTGGAACCCGATGAAAGTCGAGCAGCGCATTGGACGGATCGACCGCATAGGCCAGGCTCAGCCGATCAGCATCTTCAATCTCTGGGTGAAGAACACGGTTGAAGAGCGTGTTCTGGACATCCTGGAAAATCGCATCAGGATGTTTGAAGAAACTGTAGGCGGCCTCGACCCCATCCTCGGTGACGCTGAGAACATAGAGAGCGACATACAGAAAATAATGCGAACCGCTGATGAAAATCTCGAAGCAGTCCTCGCCGATTTCGTCCGTCAGACCGAAGAGAAAGTCCGCGCATCGAGAGAGGCTGGGGAGCTGCTGGGCGACTTCATTATGGACACCAAGTCTTTTCGGCGGGGAATTGCCGAGCGTATTTCAGGTCAAACTTCGCCGGTGGACAATGACAATTTCGAGAAGTTCATCGGGCAACTCCTCTCCGACGTGAACACCTACATCAAAAAATCAGGCGATACCTACGAGTTAACCTTTCACGGCGATTTCCTTGAAGAATATCGAAGGCAGCTTTTTGTAGGCGGGCCACACATGAAGGCCGTGCTACGCCCGGACCGACGGGCGGATGCCGAGGACGTTGAGTTTATGGTATTCGGCCACAAAGTCGTCGATACCATCGTCAACCAAGTGCTTGGCGAGGAATACGAAGGGGCCACGGGTACTCGGGCGCTCGTTGCGGATGGAGATCTGCCGGCCACGAAGGGATGGCTGTTCCAATACCAGTTCACCACCTCTGGCATACGTGACGCCGAACACTTGGAAGCAGTATTCGTAAGCGACACCGGGGAAGTGAGTGAGGAGAGAGGACGATTGCTAGTGCAACGGGCTTTCCGGTTTGACAATGAAAGAAGCATCGGCTGGGAGCAGATTCCCGATAATCTCGACCAAATCGAGCCGCAGGCCAGCAATTTCGCCAGCGCCAGGCAGCAAACACTACAAAGCGAGGCTGAGGCCGATGCAGCCGGGCGCATCGAACGCGAGATTTCCCGACTTGGAGATTTCTACGACTACAAAGAGCGCGCTGCCAGGGACAAGGTCGAGGCTACGCGAGCCAGACTTGTCCGCATTAAGGAGAGTGGAACTGAGAGTCAGCGTCAGATATTGCCCGTATGGGAGGCTAATCTACGGCGGGATGAGGGGATTTCCGCGAATCTGGCAGAGGAACGGCGGCGGCGGGTTGAAGAAGCAGATCAGCACCGCTACCCGCAAGTTAGTTCGGCGCTGAAATCCCTCGGCCGCATAGAGGTCGTGGAACCCAGCCAGCGACAAACCTGAGCCGTGCAACCAAACTGGGGCTTATAAAGCGCAGGGGCGTGGGGAACGCAGCACCCCGTATGCCGGCACCGGAGCGGGCGCCATCCTGACCTGCTGGCGCAACCCGCTCCTTACGGCAGGTTTGCCAGCGGCGCCTGTTTCACCACCATTGGCAGCATCAGGGTACCGGGCAGATCGCCCATGAACACAGAGCCGGCACCCAGCTGGTTGTTCCTTTGGGCCACACCAGGCCCTTGGGCGCGTCCTAGCAGCATCAGACGGACCAGGTGTGGCGGCATGGAGGGCTGGGCGCTTTTTATCAGCCCGGCCGCTCCGGCAACATAGGGCACGGCCGCAGACGTACCGGGAAAGGCGCCCGGACCATAAGTGGCCGTGGACACCTGATCCCCTGCCACGAGGTCGGGCTTGGGCCGCCCGTCTTTGGTGGGGCCTTGTGAGCTGTAGGGACGGAGGTTGAGCGTGCCCGGCTCAACCGCACCCACGGTGAGCGCGTAGGGTGAGTCCGCAGGGATGACCAGACTCTCTTCGGGCACGTTGTACTCCTGCTCGTAATTGATGGTAGTGACCAGGTCCAGATTCACCCTTCGGTTGGCGCGGAACCGCTGCACGGAAATCCAGTAGTCCCCTGGTGAGGCCGTGGTGAACACGATGTGCTCCAGAGGAGGAAACGTCCCATTCTGGAACGCCGTGGATTGAGCCACCACGCTCTCACCCTTGAAGAGAAACAGGTCGTAGTCCTGCTCCAAGGTGTCCCAGTCATCCCAGGTAAGAAAGACCTCTACACGGAAAACCCGCTCTTCTTTAGGCCGGCTGCGACGGAGAGTGATCGTGTTGCCTTCGTCAGAGCCACTGAAGTTGTGGAAACCGTTCCCGTCCGAGTCACTAAACCGGCCGGACCAGTGGGTCTCGCCGTAGTTGCCGGCAGCCTGAACCCAAACAATACCGGCCGCCTCCGCCTTCTGCACCAGGCCGTTCACCGACCCTCGGCCGTCGCCGTAGGCGGTGCCAGGCCACCCCACTGAAGAGGAGATAACATGAACGTTCTGCTCCACCAGCCAGTCTATCGCGTTAGCTAGCTCCACTTCCGTGCTGAAGTTCACCAGGTAAAACGTGGCCTCGGGCGCGACGTCATAGACCACCTCGGCGGCAGCGGTACCATGGGGATTGCCCTCGCCACTGATATCTTCGTCGGCACGAAAGGAGCGGGCAACAACCTCGGGAGGCAACTCTTTCCCCATGAGCGTCTGGTAGCTGTCGAATCCCAGGTCCACAATGGCGATTTTGGCGCCCCGGCCTTTAAACCCCGTGTTGTGCCACCCTTCCAAGCCCATGCCCTGGGTGCCTTCGCTGACCACGGCCTGAGTCTGGGGCTGATGGGGTGGACGCACGAAGGCCACACCGTCGGTAGCAGCCAGCGGCTCCAATTGCTGTGGGGGTAGCACCGCTTGGAGCATCGTGCCGTGGCGGGTCTCCACCACGCCGCCCAAGTCGGCGATACGCTGACCGACCTCCTCCGTGCGCCGGGCGTCGGTATCCAGTACCACCTGGACCCGTCCATGTTTCAGGGTCACACTCACCGCACGGGCGGCCTGGACGATGCTCCCGCTGTTCGCGGCTGAGGCTAGCTGCTGTAACCGAGTCTCAAGCTTTGTGGGCTTGGACTTATCCGGGACCGCCGCGAGCGGTACCCGCTCCAGGCTGCGGGGCGCTTGTCGTTGGCTGAACGCGTCGGGCGCGGGCACCGGCGCCGTCAGTGAAGTCGGTGCCTCCGGCAATGCCGCGACGGAGTAGAAAGAGAGCACGTCGCGCGCTCCCAGCACGCCGGCAAGCAGCAGCGTAGCCATAAGCAGCAGCCCAATCCGGCCTGTTTGGATCAACAAGGACTTACGAGGACGAGATGACTGATTCAAGAAGGCGTAACCTCACGCCCGTTGGATACCTAGAGGGCATCATACTACGCGCTCACTCGCGAGCGTCAACGGTGCGTCGCCAAACTCCACACGCGCGCGCGTGGGTTGCATGGTGTGACGTGCTATTGCGTAAATAGCGACGCCGCTCCCCCAGGGGTAACCAAGCGCCGGCCGCGTGAGCGCATCCGCTGGAGTTGCTCCAGCCCCAACCGCGTGTCACTGGCCACCTTAGCGGGGTCTCGGTGCAGCAGGCGATACTTGAAACACCAGTACGTGAACTCCCGCCACATCTCCAGCGAAAAGTCCGACGCCACGGCTAGCCCGCGCTCCTCGCGGAAGCGCTCTAGCAACGCCTGCTCACCGATCCCATACACCCACTGATAAGCGGTCTCAAGGTCACGGGAGCGGGCGAGAAAACCAATGGAGCGGCGGTCTTTTGTAATCCGTTCTTCAACGGCCAGCTGCAGCGCCTCTTCCACCAGAATACCGTACCAATAATTGAGATACGCCCGGTATTTGGTGCGGCCAATCAGGCGCTGGAACTCCCACGGCCCGACGTCCACGGGGAACTTATTGAAAAAAAGCAGGGCTTCCAGCTCGGCTTCCGGGATAACGTCCTCGATCTCCTCTGTGAGCCGCTCCGCCAAGAGCAGCCAGTCGAACGCCTCGCCGCCCACCAGGTAGCGGTAGTGGCGATCGCCCACCTGCTCCTCTGGGCTGCGCCAGAGGGCAATAGCCTCCAGCACGGCTGAAAACCAGTGATTGCCCTCAACCAGCGCCTCGTGCAGCCGTGCCAGCGCCTCCTCATTCCCCCAGCGCGCGCCGGTTGACTCTTGGTCAACCGTGGCGGTGGTGAAGGGTGTGGCTGGCATGCCGCCCGCCTAGCCCCCGGCTCCCTGGAGCGCCTCGATGTGTGACCTGCAGTGATTGGTGAGCAATTCGAGCCGCTGCCGGAACGTATGCTGGCTCCCGTCCGGACGAATACTCACCGGTGCGTCCAGATCGTCCAACCCACTGGCCACTCGCACCATGCGCGCGGTGGCCTGCCGCAGTTGCGTTAGCAGGTCCGGGATCGTCTCGTCTTTGTATAGCAACTGAGCAGCCTCGTTTACTTCATCCGGGGAGCCGGGATTCCGCCACGTCGGGCCGCCCGTCAGCGCTAAAGCAATCCCCATTGCGCCGGAGTAGTGCCAGTACAGAAAGTGGGCCAGCACGTCGTGTGCGTCCCATTGATCTACCTTTACGCCGCGGGGCGGACCGCTTTCGTAATACGCCAGCAAGGTCTGGAACACCTGGTCAAACTCTTCAAGCAACTGTGCTTTGCTTTTTTGCGTGGTCATAGCCACCCCATAGCGAATAGCGAGTTTCGAAAGGATTGTACTCCAGTATGCCTACCTACTGGAAGCGCGCCCCGCCGTCTATCGCACTAACCCAGCACAAACCGAGCGCAAATCCAACACAAACCGAACGCCATACCCCGTTGCCGAACAGGTGCGGGAGTTGGGTCCGCCGGTCCGGTGGCGGTGCGTCCAGCGGCTGGCAGGGAGGGAGTCGCCGTTTTGAGCGCCCGTTACTGAGTGAAAGACCGTTCAGAACGGACGGCGCCGCGCGGGAGCACGGCCACCCCCTGCGTTATGACCCGTGGCAGCGCTTGAACTTCTTACCGCTGCCGCACCAACAGGGGTTGTTCCGCCCTACCTTGCGAGACGCCGGCGCTGCGGGCGCGGCAGCCGTTGCCGCTGCGGTGGTGGCGCCACCTGCAAAGGGACTGCCCGGAACCGCCGCCGCAGTTCGGCGCGGCTCGATGAGCGCGGGGGAATCGTCGCGGTTGGTGCGCACGTTGCGCACCAACGGCGGAGGCGGCGCCTCCTGCGCCAAGCCCACCCGGAAAATAGTGTGCGCAATGTCGCGCTGCATGCTGTCCTGGACCTGGCCGTACATCTGAAAGGCTTCTCGTTTGTAGGCCACCAGCGGGTCCATCTGGCCCACGGCGCGCAGGCCAATGCCCTGGCGCATGCTCTCCATAGCGGTGAGGTGCTCCACCCAGAGTGAGTCGATGGTCCGTAGCGTCACAACCCGCTCCAGGATGCGCATGACATCCGAGCTGACCTGCTGCTCCTTCGCCTCATAGATCCCGTCGGCATGCAGGTGCAGCGCCTCGGCCACCTCATCCTTGCTCATCGTGCGCACGGATTCTTCGGTGAGACCTTCTAGCGGTGGCAGCATGGTGCCCAGCTCGGTAAAGAGGCTCTCAACCTCCCACTCGTCGCTGTCACGGCCCTGGAGGTCCAGGCTCAGCAGGCTGTCTATCTCTCGGTGCACTATGCCCAGCACGTTGGCGCGGAGGTCAGCCCCCTCCAGCACTTTGCGGCGTTCTCGGTAGATAGTCTCCCGCTGCGTGTTCATCACGTCGTCGTAATCCACGAGGTGCTTGCGGATATCGAAGTTGTAGCCCTCCACCTTGGTCTGGGCGTTCTCGATGGACTTGCTCACCAGCCCGTTTTCGATGGGCACGTCATCTTCCAGGCCCGCCCACTCCATGAACTGCCTGACCCGCTCACCGCCGAAGCGGCGCATAACGTCGTCCCCAAGCGAGACATAGAAGCGCGACGACCCCGGATCGCCCTGGCGACCGGCGCGGCCCCGGAGCTGATTGTCGATGCGGCGGGATTCATGGCGTTCGGTGCCCAGGATGTGCAGCCCGCCCAACGCTACCACCTGTTCGTGCTCTTCCGCGCATTGCTCCCGCGTCTGCGTCAGAATGGCTTCGAACTCCTCGGCTTGGGCTTCCGGATCGATTCCTTTGGCCTGGGCCACGCGCAGCGCCAGGCCCTCCGGGTTACCGCCCAGCAGAATGTCGGTGCCGCGGCCGGCCATGTTGGTGGCAATGGTCACTGCGCCCACACGCCCGGCCTGGGTAATAATACCAGCTTCCTGTTCGTGGAACTTGGCGTTCAATACCTGGTGTTCCACGCCTTTCCGGCGCAACAGTTCACTGAGGTACTCGGATATCTCAATGGAGACGGTGCCCACAAGAACGGGGCGCTGCTGCTCGTGTAACTCAATGATCTCTTCCGCCGCTGCCTGGAACTTGGCCTTCTGCGTCTTGAACACCAGGTCCGACTCGTCATCTCGGGTCATGGGTTTGTTGGTGGGGATCACCACCACTTCCAGTTGATAGATCTTATGAAATTCCTCGGCCTCAGTCACCGCGGTGCCCGTCATGCCCGCCAGTTTGGTATACAGACGGAAGTAGTTCTGGAAGGTGATGGTGGCTAGGGTAAGGCTTTCCCGCTGGATGGCCACACCCTCCTTGGCCTCTACTGCCTGGTGCAGCCCATCCGACCAGCGCCTCCCGGGCATCTGGCGGCCGGTGAACTCATCCACAATGATGACTTCGCCGTCCTTCACAATGTAGTCTTTGTCACGTTTGAATAGCACACGGGCTTTTAGCGCACTCTCCACGTAGTGCGTGATCTGATAGTAGGCCGGATCGTAGAGGTTGGGGACATTCAGCAGGCCCTCTAGCTTAGCGATCCCTGCCTCGGTCAGTGAAACCGTCCGCACCTTCTCATCGATCAGGTAATCGGCCTCCGGTTGGAGCAGCGGCGCCATGCGGGCAAGCGTCTGGTACTGGTCTGCCGATTCCTCCGCTTGGCCGCTGATGATGAGCGGCGTCCGCGCCTCGTCAATGAGGATGTTGTCCACCTCGTCCACGATGGCGTAATGCAACGTTCGTTGCACGCAGGTGTTGAAGTCCGGGGCCATGTTATCCCGCAGGTAGTCGAAGCCGAACTCGTTGTTGGTGCCGTAGGTGATGTCGGCCTCGTAGGCCTCCCGCCGGCCGATGGGCCGCAAATGGTTGAGGCGCGGGTCGCCGGTGACATACGTGGGGTCGAAGGCAAAGGCGGCATCGTGTTGGATGCAGCTTATGGAGAAGCCTAGCAGGTGGTAGATGGGGCCCATCCACTGCGTGTCGCGCTTGGCCAGGTAGTCGTTCACGGTGACCAAGTGGACGCCCTTACCGGCCAGCGCATTCAGCGACACCGGCAGCGTGGCCACCAACGTCTTGCCTTCGCCGGTCTTCATCTCGGCGATCTTGCCGGCGTGAAGCGCCATCCCGCCGATAAGCTGCACGTCGTAGTGACGCTGCCCGATGGTGCGCCGGCTCGCCTCCCGCACGCCCGCAAACACTTTGGGCAGCAGGTCGTCTAATTCCGCCGCGTCAGTCTGCACTTCTTCCCGGAAACGGACAAACCGTTCCCTGAGCTCATCGTCCGAGAGGCCCTGATATTCCGATTCGAGCGCATTGATCCCGGCTACGCGGGGCCGCAGCCGGTTGATCTCTTTCTCGTTGGAATCGAGAAGTTTGGAAATCCAGTTAAACATCTTACTACCAGAGTACTACACTTTTCGGTGCGAATTTGTTTAGCCCGGGTAGACACGTCCAGCGCGCGGTGCGGCCGCTATGGAATCTATGGCCGTCCAACAGGGCTATTGCTCACTTGGAGAGTTGCCTACGATTGGTAACGCCCATTGCGTTACTCCTCGAACATCGCCCCAACCGACTGTCCGGTGTGGATGCGTTGGATAGCTTCACCGAGAAGCGGCGCAATGGAGAGGCTGATGATCTGGGGGATACGCTTCTCCGGCGGCAGGGGCACCGTGTCGGTGATCACCAGCTGTTTGAGCGCGCTCTTGCTAATGCGATCGATAGCGGGGCCGGAGAAGAGACCGTGGGTAGCGCAAGCGTATACGTCAACCACACCCTGCATTTTAAGGGCGGTCACTGCCTCAGTAAGGGTGCCCGCCGTGTCGATCTCGTCGTCCACGATAATCCCGGTCTTCCCCTCCACCTCACCAATAACGTTGAGCGCCTCTGCATGGTCGTTGTTGAACTGGCGACGCTTCTCGATCACCGCAAAGGGGGCGTTCAACCGTTCGGCAAAGTTACGCGCCCTCTTGGCGCCGCCAATATCCGAGGCCACCACCACCGGGTTCGCAATCTGCAGATCGCGGAAGTAACGCGTGAGGGTATACAGGGCCGTCAGCTCATCTACCGGGACGTTGAAGAACCCCTGGATTTGGCCGGCGTGCAGATCCACCGTGAGCACCCGGTCGGTCCCCGCGGTCTGAAGAATATCCGCAACTAATCGCGCCGTGATGGGCACGCGCGGCTGGTCTTTCTTGTCCGTGCGGGAATAGCCGTAATAAGGAATGACCGCCGTGATACGGCCTGCCGACGCCCGCTTCACCGCATCGATCATGATGAGCAACTCCATGATCCCATTGTTGACCGGCGCACTGGTGGGCTGAATGATGAACACGTCGTTCTGGCGGACATTCTCATTGATGCGGACGAAGATGTTCTCGTTGCTGAAGGTGAACACGTCCGCCGATCCGAGGGGGATGCCCAGATAGTCACATACAGACTGGGCGAGGCTGGGATGGGTGTTTCCAGTAAAAACAGACAGTGGGAGATCACGGAACAAGGCGTCTACCTCGTGCAACAATCTACTCCCGTGCAACGGCGCGGAGCCCGGCACGCCACAGTGTAGCATATGGTGAACCGACCGAGTAGCGGCCCGCCGGCGCGCGCAGTGCCGGCCGCGTGCATGCTGAGGCTATGCGCCGGCCTCTTCGGTGTGCGGATTTTCGGCGCCAGGGATGCCGCCCACCCACTGGGGCGATCCCACCCGCTGGTTGAGCCAGAAACGCAGCTCCTGGTTGAGCCACTTGTCCTCTAGGTACACGTCTGCCACAATGCTCACCCCATCCCAGTGCAGGTGGCCGTTGGGCTGGTATTGCACCGTCTTGCCCAGCACCAGACCGCGGTTCAACTCGGTCAGCGCGTCGCCCAGCGGGGTGCCGACCGCGGGCGCCCACACGTTGCAGTAGCGTACCTGGGTGGCTCCGTCCAGCACGATCGTATCGCCGTTAAGCACCGCGGTGCAGGTGCCGTTACGTTTACTCATACCCTAATGTTACCCCACCAATGATGGCGTGACCAGTCCCGCGGGCGTACCAGCGCGGGTGCGCTGGCCATAAGTGCGGCCACTCCATCCCAAACCAGCATGCCAAATCAGCATAGCTGTACCCAGCCACGCTGCCGCTCTGCTGTGCTATTCTAGCTCCGCGTGATCTCACGCCGCGGAGTACCTTCCCGAATGGACGTTGCCCGAGCGCTCACCCTCTTTGCCCTCGCCGGCCTCTGCGAGATCGGCGGCGGCTACCTCGTGTGGCAATGGCTGCGGGAGGGCCGGGCGCTCGCGCTGGGGGTCATCGGCGCCGGCATCCTCATCCTCTACGGGGTGATCCCCACCTTTCAGGCCGAGCCGGCCTTCGGGCGGGTGTACGCTGCGTACGGCGGCACGTTTATCGTGCTCGCCCTGCTGTGGGGCGTCGTTATCGACCGCTGGCGGCCGGACCGCTGGGATATCATTGGCGCCGGCGTCGCCGTCATCGGAGTGTTTATCATCATGTGGGGACCTAGGAACTAGGAGCACGCTATGACCAGCAACCGCATCGATTCCGCCGTTCGCCAGCAGTTCGGCAAACAGGCGGCCTACTACGTTCACAGCCAGGTGCACATGTCCGGCGACACGCTGGACATTCTGGTGGACTGGGCGCAGCCCCGCGCCACCGACCGGGCGCTGGACGTGGCCACGGGCGTGGGCTTCACCGGCTTCGCCTTCGCGCCCCACGCCGGCCAGGTGGTGGCCTACGACCTCACCCATGAGATGCTGCGTGAGGCCATCGGTATCGCCGGGCAGCGCAGCCTCACCAACGTCAGCTTCGTCCAGGGCCCGGCCGAGCACCTGCCCTTCTCGGACGACACCTTCGACATCTACACCTGCCGCACGGCTCCCCACCACTTCTTTTCAGTGCCGGACTTCCTGGCCGAGGCCTGCCGCGTGCTCAAACCCGGCGGCCAGTTCCTCATGGCCGACACCGTGACGGTGGAGGACCCTGAGGTGGATGCCTGGCAAAACCGCATCGAGCTATTGCGGGACCCATCCCACGTCCGGGACTACGCCCCCTCCGAGTGGCTGCGCTTCATCGGTCAGGCCGGCCTCAGCACGCTGCGCGCCGATCTCGCCCTCCACACCAACCTCACCTTCAACGACTGGGTGGAGCGCTCCGGCACCCCGCCCGCGGTGGTGGACGAACTGCGCGCAGCCTATCTCAACCCGCCCAACGCGGTTGCCCGCGCTTTCGCAATCGAGCCGCAGGACGGCGACATTGCGTTCGCCTGGCCCGTGCTCACAGTCCAGGCAGTCAAACCCTAGCGTGTCAACCCACCTCCTCCGCTACCCCATCGGCGCACTAGCAGCGCGCGCGACCGCCGGCCACGATATTCCATTGGTGGCGCCCCTCCGCCCCGAGCCGGAACCGCCGCCGCCCAGTCACAACGGCCCGGAATTCTTCCACGCCGGGGACTTCCAGCTGGAGTCCGGCGCAGTCATCCCGGACTTGGTGGTCTGCTACGAGACCTGGGGCCAGGCCAATCAGTTCCGCACCAACGTACTACTTGTATGCCACGGTCGCGGGGGCGACCGCCTCAGCCTGGGCGCTTACATTGGCCCCGGGAAGGCATTCGACACCGACCGCTATTTCGTGGTGGCCGTGGACGCAATTGGCGCCGGGCTCTCCACCACGCCTGCGTCCTCGGGGTTAGGCATGCGCTTCCCTCGCTACAACATTCGGGACATGGTGCGCGCCCAGTGCCTGGCCCTCACCACCGGGTTGGGGCTAACCCAGGTCCGCTGCGTGGTCGGGCCCTCCATGGGCTCATACATGGCCCTGGAGTGGGCCGTCAACTGGCCGCCCTTTGTCCGCTCTGCGGTCTGCATGGTCCCATCCGCCCGCTGCGCGCCCCACCTGCGCGCCGTGCACGAAGCCATGCGCGCCGCTATCACCGCCGACCCTGCGTGGCCTGCCTGGGAGGAGGGCGACTACCAGCAGCAACCCACTGCCGGACTAAGCGCCGCTGCGCTCGCCGAGTTCCCCTGGTCCCACGGCGAGGAGTGGTACCTGCAATACCAGCAGGAGGAGCACTACCAGACCCGCATCGGGTGGGCCCAACACCGCATGACTCAGCGCGACCCCACAAGCGTCATCTACCAGAGCCTCGCCTGCGACCTGCACGACGTGGCCCTTCCCTTCGGCGGCGACCTCCATGCTACGCTTCAGCGCTGCCGCATGCCCGTGCTGCTCATGCCCTGTGCTACCGATCAGCTCATCCCGCCTCGGAATGCTCAGCTGATGGAGCACCACCTAGCTAACGCCACCTACGTGGAGATCCCCTCCTACGCCGGCCACGCCGCCGGCAGCCTGGAGGTGGATTTCGTCTCCCATCACATCAGCGAGTTCCTGGGGAGCCTGCACCGCTAGCGGACTGCTGCAGCTGCGAGGGATACCGTGGCGGCCTCGCGATAAAGGTCAACAACGACGCCGTGAGCAGCACCCCGGTGTAGATGACAAAAGTCCCCCTATAGGAACCCGTAAGGTCGTAAGACAGCGCCCCGACTATCGGCCCCAGACCTAAGCCCGTCATGTGGAATGGCGACATGAACCCGGTGATCGCGCCATAGGAGCGCCGGCCGTAGTACCGGGCGATCAAAATATTGTAGAGAGACCCCTCACCGCGGCCAGTGAGCCCCATCAACGTGCTGACCAATAGCGCCATGGGCACGCTTTGCACGAATAAGCCCAACGCCATCACGCCCGCACCGCAGCACACCACCGCGGATGCCAGGATACGTTCATCAACCCGCTCACTCAGAAACCCCCAGAGGGTGCTGGAAAACGCGCCCGCCAGCCCGAACATACTTACGCTCAGGCTCGCCACCGCAACCCCCAACCCCAGATCGGAATAGTAGGACGCCTGGTGGAAAGAGTAGGTGCTGTTTGCCACGGTGGCGATCAGCTGGGCAATCATGATCAGCCACAGCGCTCGCGTCCGTAGCGCCTGGGCCAGCGTAAAGCTGACGTCGCTGCCCCTTGCGGCCGCGCCGTGACCGCCAGCCCGTGCGCTGTCCTCCCCGCGGCCCCCTTCCATCTCCAACCCCATGTCTTCCGGCCGCCGCCGCATGAAGAGGGCTAAAGGAATGGCGTAGAGCGCCACGCAAACGCCCGTCACCACAAACACTGGGCGCCAGCTGCCAAATACCCTAATCAAAAATTGCGCGAGAAACGCCAAGATGGCGGCGCCCAACGGCAGGCACATGTTGGTTAAGCCAATAGCCCGGCCGCGGCGGCGGTTGAACCAGTTGGTGATCGCCGTTATTGGCGTCACCCCGGTCAGGGTGGACTGGGCCACCACTCGTGCCACAATATTTGCCGCGTAGAACTGGAACAGGCCGTTCATCCCCGCCAATGCCAGTAGTGCCACCGAGGCAATCAGGCACCCTATAGGCATCAGCAGCCGGGGGCCGTGTCTGTCCGCAATCGGCCCGACAAACGCCCCACCGAAGCCCGCCAGAATCGTGCCTGCACTCACCGCGCCCGCGGTCAAGGTCCGCGTCCAGCCGAGGTCCTCCGAGATGGGCTTCAGCATGACGCCCATGAACAACTGGTTGTTGGAGCTCGCCAGCAACCCCGCGCCCATAGCCAGCGTCAGGATCACCCAGCCGTAATAGAACGGCACCTTGAACCGAGGCCGCGGGGGTTGGCCGCTATGATGCTGTTCAGTAGTGTTCACGAAGGCAAGTCACAAGAGGAAGTACCCAGCATGTCGGCCACCCAAGTGTAGCCCTTATCTTCTAGCGTTGTCAGCCGTTGGCGACCGCTGCCAACACGCACTCCTAAGCTGGCCGCTTGCTTAAGCCCATAAGCATAGGTAGCGATTCTTCAGCCGATGGGGGAACTGCATTGTGCATTGATTGGTGGTGAGGCGTTGCCGGCGCTCGAGATGCTCCCCTACCCGTCCAACCGCAACCGCCCGTTCTCGTACACCAGCGTCTGCCCCGGCGCCACCGGCAGTGTGGCCACCCAGGTGTCTCCCGGCAGGTGGTCAGCCTGCGCCGGCAACGCCATCAGCAGCCAGAAGACACTGGGGTCGGTCAGCACAACCTCCGTGACGCCCGCCGGTATCGGAAACTGTTGGGGCTGCAGCGTGCTGGTGTCCAGCCAGACCGAGTTCGTGTAGGCGGGCAGGTAATACCGCAGCTGCTTGTAGCTGTCGTGCGTAACCAGCAGCACCTGCTCCGGCTTCTGAGCAGCCAGAAACGCCAGCCTGGACTGCACTTGCACGTCGTTCTTGCGGAGGCCGGCCAGTGTCAGCGGCTTATCGTACAGAAAGAAGACGAGCACGTTAGCCAGCAGCACCAGCGTCAGTCCACTCCCCGCCAGCGTAGTCCACTCCGGCGGGCGGTTCCGCAGCCAGCGCCACCAGCCTCCCAACCCGAACAGCAGCACCGCCGGCAGCATCCCCAAGACCTGGCCGGGGTCTCCAACTTGCACCAGTGCGTAGAACCCTACAATAGGCGCAACCCATACTGCCAGAAACAAGAACGGTAGCCACTCCTTGCGGCTCGGCCGCGTCACTGCCAGCAGGAACAATCCCCCGGCCACTACCAGCACCTCGGCGTACAGCGCGTCAAAGGTGTACTGAGCGGTATCCCCTAGATTCACTACTAGGCCGGGCAAGCCGCCGCCGGTGGGCGCAGCGCGCGCGGCGACATCCGCCCCGAAGGACGCGCTCAAGGTCGCCCAGTACTGACCGAAGCCTCCCGAGAGCAACGCCGTAGGGATCAGCCAGAGCAGCAGCCCGCCAATGGCTATTGCCGCAGCCCCCGCAACCCTGACCGCAGGCTGCCGCCAGCACGCCACTAGCAACAGTGGCAGCAGGAACAGCGCCAGGTCGGGCTGGAACCCCGTTCCCACTGCGTAGGCCAGCGCGCACGGGAGCGCCCGATCCCGCTGTTCGAACGCGGTCTGATAGGCGAACAGCGCGGTGAGGGCGCTGAAGGCTGCCAGGGCCGGGTAGCCCAGCGCCACCTCGCCATAGGCCCAGAAGGTCACGCTGACTATCACTAGCAGCGCCGCCGCCGCTCCCACGCCCGCCGAGAACATGCGCGCGCCCAGCAGAAACACCGCCACCACCGCCACCACCTCCAGCGCAATGCTCACAATCACCAGTGCGCCGTTGACGTCGCCGAACAGGGGTGCCAGCAGCGCTCCGAGCGCTACAAAGTAGGGGTACCCGGGCGGATGCGGTTGATGGAGCGTAACGTCGAATGCGCGGGTCCCCAGCGCAAGGTTGGCGGCATCCCAGTTGTAGAGAAATTCCGTCCGGAAAGGCCAGCGGGTTGCCACTACCAGGAATGCGAATAGTCCGGCAGTGATGGCGGAAGGTTGGAAAGTAAACCGGGGCGTTTGCTGGTGGGCGTCGGTCACCGAGCGGCGCCTGCCAGTGCGAGTTCTCGGGCCGCAGGCGGAACGTAGTCCTTGATTGGGTGCACTCGCACGCGGGACACCAGCCGGATAATGTCGGCCTGATGGCACAGTTGAGTGCCTTCCGTTATGGCTGCCGCGGCCCCCGCAGCGGCGCCCAGCCGGAGTGCCTCCGGCAAGTCCCCGCCGTGGCTCAGCACCTGCACCAGCCCGGCCACCATCGCGTCGCCGGTGCCCACCGTGCTCACTGCGGGCACCGTAGGCGGGTAGACCCGCCACGCATGCTCGTGGCTCACCATGATCGCGCCGTTAACCCCTTGGGAGAGCACCACCACCTCCACCCCCTCGTGCTGCACCTGCTCCGCACCCACCAACAGCGGGTCGTTATGCTTGGGCAGGCGCCCCACCATGCGCTCCACCTCCGTACGGTTGGGTTTCACCAGAAACGGTTTTGCCTTGATGCCGTGGCGCAGGGGCGGCCCGTCGCTGTCCAGAATACAGCGCACCCCGCGCTGCTTGGCAAAGGCGATGATATCGCCATACAGCGCAGGGTTCAGGCCCGGGGGGATGCTGCCACCAATGACCAGCCAATCGCCGGCAGTGAGATGTTTCCTCAAGCGCTGAAAGAGGAGCTGTACGTAATGGTGGTCCGTCTCTGGGCCGCGCTCATTCAGCGTAGTGGTGTTGTTAGCCTTGCGATTGATGATAGAAATGTTGGTGCGGGTTTGGCCGGGCGTGTGTATAAAATCGGTGTAGATGCCGTGGTCCCGTAGACTGTGCTCAATGAACCGGCCTCGTTGGCCGGACACGAACCCCAGCGCCATGCTCTCGCAGCCCAGCTCCAGCAGCACCCGTGATACGTTGATGCCCTTACCGCCAGGGTCGCTGCGGCTGGACACGACGCGGTTGGAGTCTTCAGGTACGAAGTTCTCCAGCGTGACCGTGTGGTCAATGGCCGGGTTGAGCGTTAAGGTGACGATCATGGCCCTAGAGCGGCTCCCGCGCAGTTCCCACCCTCTTCGACGGCGGTTCCTTCATTCTAGACCCCGCAGGGTACCGCTGCAATATCTCTCACGAGCGGTTTAACAGCGGTAGCTCGGATAGCTTCATGGCCCGGACCCTGCGCGCCACGAGCGCCATTGGTCCTGAGCCTGTCAAAGGGAGTGACGGGAGTCCCGAGCGTGATGTAATAAGGAGGGCGGGCTCTGCCACGCTTCCCACCTCCTACCGGCTCAACATCGCCTCCGCCCGCTGCGGCAGCACCGCCTCGGAACTCCGGACGTACTCCTGCGCCTCGCCCAGACTGATGACCCGTCCATACTTGGCGTGCATGTCCATCAGGTTCACTTTGTGGCTGATCTGGAAACGGTCGAAGCAGCAGTCCTCCACAATCCCCACGTAGTAGTTGCTGCACGCCGCGTCCACCGCCGTGGCCCGCACGCAGCCACTGGTGGAGGTACCGGTGACCAGCACGGTATCCACGTCCATCTCGTTTAGATACGTCGTCATTGGCGTGCCAAGGAAGCCGCTAGCGGCCCGCTTCTCGATGACCACGTCGCCGCGCTCCGGCGCAATGTCCGCCACGATGGTATTGCCAAGCCGTTGGTGCTCCAATTCCGCTTCGCTCTGCTCCCCCAGCGTGCGTTCGTCGCGGGCGCGGGTGGCCCAGCCTGCGCCCCGGCGGGGCCTACTCATGCCGGTAGTGTAGATAACCGGCACGCCATGCTCCCTGGCCACCACCAGCAGCTCCTTGATACGGGCCACGCCCTCCCAACCCAGCGCGCCGCAGGAGGTGGAGAACTCCTGTACCGACTCCAGCAACGGCTTGGGAGACGTCCCCACGAAGGCGTAGTTCACGTCCACCACAATGATGGCCGGCCGCACGCCCAGGGGCTTGGGCATGCGGAACGTGTCGAATACCTGCTGCTCTTCCGCGCTCAATAGACCGTCCCAGATTGCCATCATGACCTCCTGCTGGTAAGCCGCTTACCGGCGCCACCGTCAGCCTAACTTTGGACACTTATCCTACTATGGAGCCTTCGCCAACATCGCGCAGCCCCGCGCCATGGGGCGGCACCTCACCCAACCCCAAGGCTCGCTGCGTAGTCTAGCACAGCGCGCCGTACCGCACCGAACTCCGCCACGCCGCGGGCCGTCAGGTCATACAGAAACCGCTCCCGGTCGGCAACCTCATCCCGCAGCTCGGCGGCAGTGGCGCCGCCCCAACCCGCCAGATCTTCCCACGTCTCCGGCGAGGCGAAGCGGTTCCAGCTATCGTCTCGTGCGTCCCAGGCCACCAGGCTCTTCGCCCCCAGCCCGCCCGGCGCGCGCGGTGTGGGCTGCAACCATGATGCGCTACTCACGCGCCGCTGGTTGCCCGAGGGCGCCTCGTTTAACGATTGCATAACCACCAGCGGGTGCGCCCGTGCCAGTGCGCTGGGGTGTAGCGACACCGGCGGCTGGCCAAACTGCGCAATCACGTCGTCCATAGAGCGGGCGTGCATCGTGCCGGCAAAGCTGTAGCCCCGCTCCGTTAGCCGCACTACCTTGGCCGCTGCCTCGCCCCACACGTAGCCGGGGGTGTGGTCACTGAACTCGCCCACCATGACGTAGGTCCGTTCCGGGGCGGCCTCAGCGGTAAAAGCAAAGTCTTCCCGCGCGCCGCGCGCCACCACGAACTCGGTGTCCGCTGGCGCAAAGGCGGTCAGCGCGAGAAGCAGCGTGGTCTTCCCCACATGCCGCTCGAAGCCCCCCACGCTGATTACGGGCGCGCGTCGGGCAATGAGGCTCCAAAACAGCGCGGCCACTTGCGCGTCCAGCACGTGCTGCTGCATGAGGTGCACGATGGACCATTCGGGGGGATGTGGATCGACGCCGGGATAGCCCCAGAAGTAGCGGGGAAAGGAGAGGTCGGCCGCCACTTAGGAGACCTTGCGCTTTTTCTGTCCCAGGTAGTCCACCAGCACGTACTCGCCCAGGCTCTCCGGCGTGGAGTAGAACACCCGGCCGCGGTTGAGCTTGGCCAGCTGCCCCATGAACTCCATGAGGTAGTAGCTCTGCTCCAGCATGAACGTGTTAATAGTGATGCCTTCCTTGGTACAGCGCTTCACCTCTCGCAGCGTCTCCTGAATGGTGCGATGGGTGGGGGGGTAGGCAAAGTACGCGTAGCCCCGCTCCAGGTGCGCCGTGGGCTCGCCGTCAGTGACCATGATGATCTGCTTGGTGCCGCCATTATGCCTGGCCAAGAACTGGCGAGACAGCATCAGGGCGTGCTGCATATTGGTGCCGGACACGTCATAGTTCCAGGAGACCTTGGCCAGGTCATCCTGCCGGATCTCGGTGGCATAGGCCGAGAAGCCCACCACGTACAGGTTATCCCGCGGGAACTGGCCTTTAATCAAGCTTTGCAGCGCCAGCGCCACCTTCTTGGCGGCCAGAAACCGCCCGGTGTAGCCCATAGACCGGCTCTGGTCCAGCAGCAGCACCGTGGCGCACTGCGTCTGCTGCTCGGTCTGAAAGACCTCAAAGTCTTTGGGGGTGAGCTGCACCGGCACCCCGGGGCCGCTCCGCTCCAGCGCGTTCCTGACCGTGCGCTCCAAGTCAAGGATGAACGGGTCCCCAAACTCATACGGCTTGGTGTCCAGCACGTTCTCGCCCAAGACGCCGCGCCGCTGGGTGTCGTGGCCTCCAAGGCGGTCCTTCTTGAGCTTGGTAAATATATCGCTGAGGGCCTTCTGCCCGATCTTCCGCATGCCGCGCGGCGTCAGCTCCAGCTTATCGCCCATGCGCTGCACAAATCCGGCCTCTTCCAGCTTCTTGGCCAGCTCCCGTAGGTTCTCCAGCTGCTGCGCCTCTTCCTCGCCCAGCATCTGCCGTACCTGCTCGATGTCCGCGTCCGGGATCTCATCACCATACTGCGCCCGCTTCAGCGAGGCCTCCAGTTGCTCCATCTCCGCCATCTGCTCCATGAGCCGCATGGCCTCCTGGAGCGTGACCGGATCGTCGCCTCGGAACTGGTAGTTGGAGGGCCGCTCCATGGGGAAGAGTTGGCCCAGGTTGGCCGCCAGCTCCTGCATCTCCTCCTGGAGCCCCATCTCCGACATCATCGAGTCCGAGAGTTGCTGCAACTGTTCCCGCTGTTCCGGCGAGAGCGACTCCATGAGCGAGTCCATCTGCTGCATCCGGTCACGCAGTTGCTCCAGCAGTTCGTCCAGTGATTGCGGCGGGTTGGGGCCAAATGCGTCACCCCAGCGGTCCATAAACGCGTCGAAATTCGGTTCCCGGCCCTCCAGCTGGTCTCGCAGCATCTGGTTCAGGTCCTGCATCATCTGGCGCATGCCCGCCATCTGCTGCGGGTCGACCTGCTGCATCCCCTCCATCCCTTGTTGCAGGTTCTGGAACATCTGCTGCGCCATCTGCTGCTGCAGTTGTTCCATCAACTCGTCGTACTTCTGCTTCGCCTCTGCATCCCAGAAGTCGTACTCTTTCAGCTGGGTCAGCGCGCCCCCAAGCTGCTCTGGAAGCTGGTTGAGAAAGTCCTGCTTCTCCTGAGCCATGCGCTCCATGAACTCCATGAGGCGCTGCGCCTGCTCGGGGTCTAGGTCACCGTCCTGCTGCCCGCTCTGACCCTGCTGGCCTTGCGAAGGCGACTGCTGCCCCGACTGCGGGGTGGCCCCGCGCTGGCCCGACGCGCTCATTCCCGATGGCTGGCTGCGGTTAGGGGAAGATTGGCGGCCACTTTGCCCGTCTTGGCCGTCTTGGCCGTCTTGACCTTCCTGCTCGCCGGCGTCGCCCTCCGGCTGGCCGCTCTGATTCGGCTCGCCCTGCTGACCGTCCTGGGGATCGACCCGATCGCGAGCCTGGTTCAGCCGCCGCTGGATCCCTTCTTTTTCGAGCCGCAGGATCTCTTCGAGGGCTTCCTGGAGCTGGTCCACCGAGGAGTCGAGGTTATGCTGCTCAAGTTGCTGTTGGCGGCGTTCGCGGAGGCGTTGCATCATCTCCTGGAGGCCCATGAGGTTCTGGCCCCGCATCCCACGCTGCATTAGGCGACGCATGGCCTGCTGCAGATCCCCTCGCTCCAACACGTCGTCGGAGAGGGCCGCTAGAATGTCCTCCGCATCCAGGTCAACGGCTTGAGTGCCGTCCCAAGTGGTATATCGGAAACGTTGCATGGCGCTCTCCCCCCAAACTCCCCACTACCGACCGCTACATCCTGCGTTAAATCGTTAACGTTAAGTCGTTAAATTGAAGCTTATTATAGCATTCCTAAGCACCCTCGATTGCTGGGGCAGGTAAGGGTGGGCAGAAGCGCACAAGAGCCTGCAGTCGCTTAAAACCCCGGCGGCGGCGTGCCGTGTATCCCCATCGCAAAAAACACCTCGCCCCGGTGATGCACCTCGTGCTCGATGATGTGCCAGAATATCCACTGCTTGGTGCGCGGGCCGCGTCGCGTCTCAATCTGCTCCTCCAGCGCGGAGGCTTCAAGCGCACTGAGGTGGCCCAGCGTCTTCTGATGCAGCTCGTCCAGCCGGTGCAACAACCCGCTCACCGTTGCCAGCTGCGGGTCCTCGGCAGCGTCCCACACACCCATCGGCTGGTCGACCACGCGGGAGCACCAGAAATCCTCGCCCTGTCCAATATGCGCCACGTTCTCGCCGATGCTGCGCAGACCGCCGCCGGGGGTGTATGCCAAGTCGCTGTCCTGTAGCGTCTGCACCGCCTCCACCAGCAGCGTGCGGGCCTCTTCCCAGTGGGAAAACACGTCGATAGCCTTCATAGCGCCTCCATCGCCTCCGCGACCCATAGTCCTTGGTTAGAACTGCCGCTTGCGAAACCGCCTGGTCTCACGTTCCGGCTTCGTTTGCGGCGCCTTGGACAGCACGTAATGGTAGCTCTCCCGCACTAGCTCCAGCGTCGCGGCCCGCTCCGGCCACTGACCGGGGCGGAGCGCCACCCACTCGCCAAAGGTTGCGCCGCCATGAGGGGTGAAAAGCTCCACGCTGCCGCTCTGCAACAGCGGCCCCCGCACCGCCGCGGGCAGCTTGAGCGCCAATCCCATGTTGCCCACTATAGCGAACATCTTACCGCCCGCCATGTAGACGTTGCACCCAAACATGAACCGGCGGTCTATGGGCCCCCACTGCTTAACGGCCTCCTCCAGCCAGGAAGTGGCGTTGTCTTGTTCCATCAACGCTTCATCCAACGCTGCATCATCCATCACCATCGGATCCATCGGCCAATGCTCCACGGCTGGCTTACACCGCAGCGCCGTCTATTGCGCCGTCAGTATAAGTAGTCAACCACCCTGTGTCCACAAACGCACTTGTTCAGTACCAGCGAAGCAATCTGAGGCGGCGGCGTGGGGCGCCTGGGGAGGCGGAGGCCAGGGGCACTGGGGGAGTCCAGAGGGGCACAGCCCCTTTGGCAGGAGTCTGAGGGTGTCCCTCAGACCTTCTTTCTATTGCCCCCTTCCTACCAGGAAGCGGGCCAGGGGGATGGTCCCTCCCCAGATTGCCACGTCGCAGGCTCCTCGCAATGACGGAAATAGAAAGCGGGAGCGCCTCGCGACGCTCCCGCAGCCATTGGCTTCGAGCCCCTGTTAGCTGGTCCGCACCGCGAACGTGTAGTCCGGGTCCGTGTACGCCTCTTCCGGGATCAGCGACGTAAGCCCCCGCTTGGTCAGTTCATCTGAGAACCGCTGCCGGATCAACTGCTCCTCTTCCGTGTACTCGATCTGATCGGCAACCGGGTCCTCCAGCTTCTCGCCCTGGCCCTGGAACTTCTCCGGTGGGTGAATGGCCAGGTAGCGGTCGAAATGCTCGCTCACGTTGAAGTGCTGGTGGAACCACCGCCTTGGCGGTACAAAGCACGAACCTTCGTGCCACGGGATGACGATCTTCTCACCGTTCTGCGGCCACATGATGGAGTAACCTTCTCCGGCGGGGATCACAATGATGTACCCGGGCCCGTGGCGGTGCGCCTTCTTATAGGTACGGGACGGGAACACGGACATGTGCGCGGTCACCGGCGAGCCGGGGAACTCGATCATGACCGCTCGGCCGCCCGCGCCCCGAAACGCCATGGTGTCCAGCTTGTCCCACGCCCGCAGGTCCGGGAAGAAGTTGCCCAACCAGTGGCTCGCCGTGGACGCGTTCGGGCCCGATGAGTGCGCCACCGCCTCCGAGTAGAACTCGCCGGTGAGGCGGTCCTCCATTAGCGGATGGTTGAAGAAGAACTCCGGCTCCGGCAACACGGACATCGCCAGCGGCAGGTAGTTCGAGACCAGCACCCGCGCCGCCTGATTGCCCTGGGTGTTGCTGAGCTGGTAGGTGTGGTTCGCCGGCACCAGGAACAGGCTGTGCGTGTCCCACTCAAAGGTCCGGGATGGACCGTTCTCGTCCGCACGCAGGGTGGTGATGCCGCGGCCCGCTAGCACGTAGATGCAGTCGTCCACCGCAACCTGGAAGGGCTTGGTGGTCTTGCCGGGCGGGATCTCCAGCACGTAGGCGCCGGTCACGCCCTCCTGACCCACCAGATCAATGAATGCGGTGTCGCACTCCCGCTGATCCCACGGCCCCACTTTAATAGTACGCAGGTCCTCGATGAAGTAATCCCGGTAGATCGGGGCGCCCGTAGCCTCGATCCACGCGTTGTACGGCGATTTTACGGCAAATCCGGTTTGCCTGCTGGGCGGTGAAGTCATAACCATAATGCAACTCCTTTGATAGAAATCCAGAAAGCCCGTGACAATCTCTTAGACAGCTATTGACACGCGGAATTCTATAGGAATTCAACCTATCGTGCAAGGCTATCGTGCAAGGAGCGCTGCTCAGTAAACGCTCTCAGCACATGATACAATCCGCTGCAATCGAAATGCCCGCTATTTCCCCGCGATCCGTGCAGTCCGAATATGGAAATATGGAAGGGAGCAAGGTCATGCAGCGCAGCACCCACCGTATCCTCACCACCCACGCCGGCAACCTGCGGTGGTGGAACGTCCACACTGCCGACCTCGACACGGATCCCGGTCAGGTCGAGCGTTACGTTGCCGACTCCGTGCAGCAACAGCGCGCTGCCGGCATCGACGTGGTTAGCGACGGCGAGATCGCCAAACCCAGCTCCGGAGAATACACCTCCAGACGCCTGACCAACGTAGTCGTCCGGGCCCTCAAACCCGGCGAGACCTACTCCACCAGCGGCAGGACCAATGACCGTCTGGCCTTCCCCGACTTTTACAGCCAGACGAGCAACTACTTTGCGTACTATCCACCGCAGATCTGGACGCAGAAAGCGGTCTGCAGCGGCCCGCTCGCCTACATCGGGCAGGCGGCCATCCAGCAGGAGATCGACCTCTTTACCCAAGCCCTAGGCGAAGACCGGCAGGCCGACGCCTTCATGTGCGTCCAATCCCCCTCCTGGATCCAGCACCGCCTCTGGAACGAGTACTACGACACCCAAGCAGGCTTCCTCTACGCTCTTGCCGATGCGATGAAAGACGAGTTCGAGGCCATTGCGCGGGCGGGCTTCCTGCTCCAGATCGACGACCCGGCCCTGGTCAGCAACTACAACGAAACGATCCCCCCGCCGGACATTGCCGAGTACCGTAAGGGTGCGGCCGCACGCGTGGAGCTGCTGAACCATGCCCTGGCCGACATCCCGGAAGATCGCATCCGCTACCACGTTTGTTGGGGCAGCTGGCACGGCCCCCACACCTTCGACCTGCCGCTCAAGGAGATCGTAGACATTATCCTCACCGTCCGCGCCGGCGCCTACATGGTGGAGGCGGGCAACGTGCGCCACGAGATGGACTGGAAGGTGTGGCAGGACGTGAAGCTGTCCGACAACAAGGTCCTGGGCCCTGGCGTAGTGAGCCACGCCACCAACGTGGTGGAGACCCCGGAGCTGGTGGCCTACCGCATCCGCCAGTACGCCGACCTCGTGGGCCGGGAGCGGGTCATTGCTGCCACGGACTGCGGCATGGGCGACCGCTCCCACCCCGAGATCGCCTGGGCCAAGCTCCGGGTGCTGGCCGAGGGCGCACGTTTAGCCACCACCCAGCTCTGGTAGCGCTGACCACGCGCACGCAGCACGCAATGGGGGCAGGCGTAACGCCTGCCCCCATTGCCCATAGATCGCTTGGAGCTACTGGATCAGCTTCAAGATCATCTGACCCGTCACGCCCATCTGATCATCATTTATGTGGTTGCCGCTGAGCCACGTGTACTTCCGTCCCGGCTTCGGCTTACTGACCTCGTCCGCCACCGGCACATCGGTACGCCGGCTGTTCTCCCGGGTGGCGTTCTGGAAGGAGAGTTGCCCTTCCTTGCTGAGGAACCAGTTTGCATACAGCTTGGCCGCGGCGGGGTGCTGCGCGCCCTTCAGCGAGAACATTTGGTGCGACATATTCTGGCTCGCCGCCTCTGGGATGTCGATGGTCTTAAGATTTGTACCCAGGCCTTCCTTCTTGAACTCCTCGAGCACAGGAATGAGTACTCCGGTGGCAATGGCGTATTGGCCCCGCACCATGGCCTCTGTGATTTGGCGGTTGTCCCGGCTGAACGCCGGCTCCATATCCACAAACACCTTCTTAAGGATCTCATCACCTTGGCTGAGACGCAGTGCGGTGGCCGGGGCCGACGTGTACCCGGAACGGGGGTCGGTGAAGAAGATCTTCCCCTTCCACTTGGGGTTTATCACGTCGTAGATGCTCTTGATCTCCCCTTCCTTCACTAGGTCCGTGTTGATCCAGAACAGCTGTGGCACGTTCATCCCGAAGCCGTAGCCGTACTCCTTACCGGGATCGACCCAACCAAACTCATAGCCCTCGGTCCAATTGCTGTCCCCGGTGATATCCGGTCGGAAGATTTCTCCCTTCATCGGTCGCAGCGCGCCATCATTGAGGAGCGTTTCAGCAAAGCGGATCGACGTGAAGATGAGGTCGTAGGAGTAGATGCCGGCTTGATGCTCCTGCAGCAGCTTCGGGACTAGCAGGCTTCCCGAGTTCTCCGAAGAGATCTCGACCTTCACGCCAAACTCATCCGAGAATTCTTCGCCAATAGGCTGGTAGCTTCCGCCGGAGCTCCGGATCCAGTTGATAGTCAGCAGCCCTTCCTTCTTGGCGGCCGGTATCAGTGCGTCCCAATCCTGCTCCCACTGCGGTTTAGCCGGTGCCGCGGGCGCCGCCGTTGCGGCCGGAGCAGGTGCGGCCGGAGCAGGTGCGGGCGCCGCAGGAGCCGCAGGCTGCGCGGGAGCTGCCGGGGCTGCGGGAGCCGGTGCCGGAGCTGGCGCCGCCGCAGGCGCGCACGCCGCCGCCAGTGCGGCCGCGCCAGTCAAACCGCCGACTCTAAGAAACGTACGGCGAGACTTGTAGAAATCACTGGAGTCGCGCATAGCCTTTGCCTCCTCGATCTAACTATAGGAGCTATCACATTATCTGTCAGATTATGTCGAACAGATTAGGAGAAAGTACATCTACCGTCACCGGCTGTCAACAAGCCCCGCAATAGCATGCCTGCAATCAAGCGCGCAAGCGCGAACCAAGCAAATCGATGCCTCACCATAATTGACACCGCTCAAGCAAGCTCCTATGCTGCCGTCGAAGCACCTTTGTGGAGTGACAGTTATGGCAGATTGTGTCCTCATCAAACCTCATCAGCGCAGCCAGAGCACCGCGCAGACCCCCAACATGATCCGCCAGGCCGGCCTTGCCCCGGAGTTGGTGGGCAACCACGGGCTCTGGATGGGCTTCGTGTCTACTCCACCTGCCCTGGCCTCCGGCGCGCACCACCACGGCGACGCTGAGAGCGGCATCTACATCTTGCGGGGCGCCATCAAGTTCTACTTTGGCGACATGCTGGAGAAGGACGTTGTGGCGGAGGAGGGCGATTTTCTCTACGTGCCGCCCTTGACCGTCCACGTGGAAGAGAACCTCAGCGCCATCGAGCCGGTGGAGTTCATCGTCGCCCGCAACGGCACCGAGGCGCTGGTAGTCAACGTCCTCGACCCCCGGGAAAAGCGCTGAGCACGCGGTAAATAGACCGCAGATTGAAAGGGATCCCCTAAGCGATGGCCAACTACTGGCTACTCAAGTCCGAGCCCAACACCTACTCGTTTGACGATCTGGTCCGTGATGGCCGCACCGAGTGGGACGGCGTGCGCAACTTCCAGGCCCGCAACTACCTGCGCGACCAGATGCAGGAGGGCGATGGCGTGCTGTTCTACTACAGCAGCACCAAGCCCCAGGCCGTGGTAGGCACCGCCACAGTAGTGAAGGCAGGCTACGCCGACGACACCGCGTGGGACCCCAACTCAGGCCACTTCGACCCCAAGAGCACTCCGGAAAAACCCATCTGGTACATGGTAGACATTGCTCCCGACCAGAAGTTCAAGCGGCCCATCACTTTGGAAGAAGCTAAGGCTCACCCCGTGCTAGCCAACATGACGCTCGTCAAGTCCGGCCGGCTTTCGGTGCAGCCGGTGACCGCCCAGGAGTGGGACATCATCCTCCAGCTAGGTATGGAAGGGGCGTAACGCGCGCCTCCTCGCCTTACGCTCCCGGCTTCTCCGCCACCAGGATCATCCGCCGCGACTCCGGTGCATACGCCGTCCCATCGAAGTCGCCATAGGCCGCCCGAAATACCAGCCCCGCGCGCGCCAGCAACGCGATCATCTCGGTGAGCGCGTACACCCGCACTTCAAAGCTCGGCAGCGCCTCCACCGCCCCGTCCGGCGAGACCACCGCGAACTCGGTGCGGATCGTGCCCCGCGCCAGATCCAGCGTCCGCTCCTCCAGGTAGCGAACCCCCGCCTCGTCTTGACGCCAGTCGCGCGCCACATAGTGCGCGATCACCCACTCCCGATTGATGGTGTCCAGCAGGAGTCGTCCGCCCGGGCGCAGCGCTCGTTGCACGGCCGTCAGCACCGTCAGGTCTTCTTCCACCGTCGGGAAGTACCCGAACGCCGAGAAGATGTTGATCACCGCATCAAACCGCCCGCTGAAGGGGATGTCCCGCATGTCCGCCTGCACCGTATCTAGCGGTACGCCCGCGGCGGCCGCGTTGCGACTGGCCTCCTCCAACGATGCGTGGTGCAGGTCCTGTCCCGTCACCCGCACGCCGGCCACTGCCAGCGGCACAGCGTGCCGCCCATGGCCGCAGCACAGGTCCAGCAACTCCTGCCCGGGTTGCAGCGCCAGCGCATCCCGGATGAATGTTACTTCCCGCGCCGTCCGCTCCGGCGTCAGCGTGTGGCCGAACAGCCTGCGATAGGGGCCGTCGAAAAAGCGCTCATACCACGGCGGCGGATTAGTCATCTGTCATTCCGTATCATTCCGCAGCGCATGGTTTGCTCTCCCCCTCAACGTTTGTCCCTGCCTGCGCCGCGCCCTTATAATAGCAGCGCTTGCTAGCAAATTTGGAGCTTTGCCGGAATGCACTCGTGATTGACCTTGCCGGTCGCGGCGCGCTAATCGTCGGTACCCGGCGCGTAGGCGCAACGGTAGTCCAGCGGCTTGCTGCCGAGGGTGTAGCCCTCGCCATCGGCTACCGCTCCTCCCGGGACGAGGCAGAGGCCCAGGCGCACGCGGTGATCGCCAAGGGGGGCCGCGCCCTCACCGTCCCGATCGACACCGCGCAGGAGGCCAGTGTGGCCGAAGCGGTGCGCGGCGCCGGCGCCGCCCTCGGCGGCCTCGCCTTCGTGATCAACTTGGCTTCGGGGTTCGAACGCGCTCCCCTGGAGGCGCTGGACGGCGCGGCGTGGGACCGTGCCATGGCCGACGCCAAGGGCGCGTACCTCCTCACTCTACACGCCACTCGCCTACTTCAGGCCAACCCCGGCTCCACCCGCGGTCACATCATCCACACCACGGACTGGGCTGCCGGCGCCACACCCTATCGTCACTACCTGCCCTACCTAACATCAAAGGCTGCCGTAGACTTCATGGTGCGGGCTTTCGCGGTGGAGCTGGCCCCCCACCGTATCCTGGTCAACGCCATCGCCCCGGGGCCAACCATGCGCCCTCCAGACTACAATGAGACCGCATGGCAGGAACGGATTGTGGGCCAGACGCCCCTGCGGCGCGAGTCCTCGCCCGACGACATAGCCGAGCTGATCATTACCCTGTTGAAGAGCGAGACCATAACCGGTGAGACCATTCGGGTGGACGCCGGGCGGCACCTAGCAGGCCCCATGGAAGGATAAGGTTAGAGCGCAGTGGAACGCTTCAAAGTCACCAAAACCCTGGAGTTCAGCTACGGCCACCGCCTCCTGAACTACGAAGGCAAGTGCCGCCATCTCCACGGCCACAACGGCGTGCTAGAGGTGGACGTGGCGTCCGACACCCTGGACCACCGCGGCATGGTGGTCGACTTCGGCGATGTCCGGGACGTGGTCAAGACTTGGGTCGACGAGCAGTTGGATCACCGCATGCTCCTCTGCAAAGACGATCCCTTGGTGCCCCTCCTTGCCGGAACCGGCGAGCCGCTCTACCTGATGGATGAGAACCCCACCGCCGAGAACATCGCCAAGCACATCTACGAGGAGGTTCAACGCCAGGGCCTCACCGTAAGCGAAGTCCGGCTCTGGGAGACCTCCACCGGCTACGTCACCTACCGGGGCCGTTAGTGGAGCCGGTTGCCGTGCTCACCAGCGGTGGTTTGGACAGCGCCATCTTGCTAGCCGACCTCGCCCGGACGCGCACGGCCTACCCCATTTACGTGCGCGCCGGCATGGCCTGGGAGGACGCGGAAGTGGCGGCCCTACCCGCCTACGTCGCCGCCTTGGGCAACCCCAACGTGCAGCCCCTCACCGTGCTCCAAGCGCCGGTTGCCCCGCTCTACGGCGACCACTGGAGCATCACCGGCCGCGGCACTCCCGGCGCAGATACCCCGGACCACGCCGTCTTCCTGCCGGGACGCAACATCCTCCTGATTGGCCTGGCCGCGGTGTGGTGCAGCCTCCACCACGTCCGGGATATCGCCATCGGCTCCCTGGGCGACAACCCCTTCCCCGACGCATCGCCCCAGTTCTTCGACGAGTTCGCCCGGGTGGTCGGCACCGGTCTGGGGCACCCGGTGCAGGTGCTTGCCCCCTACCGCGGCCTGCACAAGGACGCTATAATCGCCCGCAACCCGGATTTACCCCTGGAGTTGACCATAACGTGCATAGCCCCCGCACCGGGTGTCCACTGCGGAGCCTGCAATAAATGCCACGAGCGTCAAATTGCCTTTGCGGCCAGCGGCGTGCCCGACCGCACCCGCTACGCCGCCAGAAAAGAGTGAGAGCTTGGACAACGAAGACCGCATCGAACAACTGAAGCCGCTGCTCCGCCAGGTCTTGGAGCTGCTGGGCGAGGACCCCAACCGGGAGGGCCTTCACCGCACCCCCGAACGCTGGGCCGACGCCCTGCTCACCTACACCCAGGGCAGCCGGGAAGACGCTGCGCAGCACCTCAAAGTCATCTTTCAGTTGGACGAGGACGAATATCCCGCTGCGTCCGATGACATGATCCTGGTGAGCAACATCCAGTTCACCTCCACCTGTGAGCACCACATTGCCCCCATCCGGGGTGTCATCCACATCGCCTACATCCCCAATCCGGAGAGCCGGATCATCACCGGTCTCTCCAAGCTCACCCGCGTAGTGGAGGTCTACGGCCGCCGGCTCCAGATCCAGGAGCGCATGACTCAGCAGATCGCCAACGCCATCGACAAGTACCTCAAGCCACAGGGGGTCATCGTGGTAGCCCAGGCCGTCCACTACTGCATGGTGCAGCGCGGCGTGGAGCAGCGAGACAGCGCCACCCTCACTACTGCCCGTCGCGGCCTCTTCCAGCAAAACCCCGCCCTGGAGGTCAAGTTCCAGGAGTACCTTCGCTCTCGCATGCAGACCACCGCCTACTAACTGCGGTATCATCCTAACGGACGACTAACGGACGCTACTTAACGCGATAACCCACCCACTCACCCAACAAGCCAGGAGGCCCCTCATGCCCATCGCCCCCAAGCCCCTGCGGTCCGCCCTTTTCATCCCTGGAAACCGCCAGCGCTGGCTCGACCGCATTCCCATCATCCCCTCCGATGCCTTTGTCCTGGACCTAGAGGACTCGGTCCCGGAGTCTGACCGCGAGGAAGCTCGCGTCCTCGTGCGCGCGGCCATCGAGCAGTTCGGTGCAGAGCACACCCTCTTCGTGCGGGTCAACGCGCCCGACACCCACCACCTGTTCGACGACCTCATGGCCGTGGTCACCCCCGGCCTCTACGGCCTGCTGGTACCCAAGACCCGCGACTCGCACGACGTCACCACCGTTGACGCCGCCCTGCGCTGGTTGGAGCACAAGGCCGGCATGGCGGAGCAGAGCGTCATCATCAATCCGCTCCTGGAAACCGCCGGGGGCGCCCGCGCCGCCTACGAGATCGCCATGGCCTCGCCGCGGGTGGCCCATATGGGCGCCAGCGCGGCCAAGGGCGGCGACCTCGCCCGCTCCGTGGGCTTCGAGTGGACCCCTGGCTGGCAGGAGTCACTGTTCCTCCGCTCCAAGATTCTCCTGGACTCCCGCGCCGCCGGCATCCAGTACCCCATGACCGGCCTCTGGGCCGATATCAAAGACCTCGACGGCTTGCGCACCTTCGCCACTCAGGCCCGGCAGATTGGCTACACCGGCATGAAGATCATCCATCCGGACCACCTTGGCGTGGTGAACGAGGTGTTCAGCCCCAGCCCGGAGGAGGTGGCCTACTGGCGGGAACTCATCGGCATCCTGGAGGAGGCCGAGGCCCACGGCACCACCGCGGTCACTTTCCAAGGCAACATGGTGGATACCGCCATGGTCAAGACCGGGCGGGACAAGCTCGCCATCGCCGAGCGCCTCGGCATGTAGGGAGACGTGTGCTGAGCACCCCAAAGGGAGGGGTGGGGGTGTAAGGGAGGGGTAAGAAGCTAGATCGGCAAGAAGCGGCGCAATAGGCGTAATAATAGTAGGTAGGATTGCAAAGCCCCTCGCTTTTAGGGAGGGGCAAGGGGAGGGCCGTCAGGAGGGAGTATTGGCCAACCTAATATGGGGAGACTACAACGCTGGCAGGCACCCTGAGAGCGCTTCCGTAATCGTGATGCTGGTCGTAGCTCTAGGCGTGATTGTCTATGCCCCCATCGCTCGCCACGTCGCCCCCCCGTCATTGCGAGGAGCCTGCGACGTGGCAATCGGGGAGGGGTGGCGGGCGGTAGTTCGGCTTCGGCGAGTGTGGTTTCAATGGTGGCGCGCACCATCCCCCTAGCCCCCTTCCTCATGGATAGGACCCAATAGCAACGGAAAGTTGCGGTACTCGTGGGTGTTAGATCTGGGTTCTGAGGGCGGCACGGGACCCTCAGCCCCTAGCATGGTTCGAGCCCCCACTATTGGGCTTAGAGGTCGATGCCTTTGTCGTGGTAGTCCACGGCGCCGGCCTTCCAATAGCCCAGTGTCCGCAGTATCGACCGGTCGAAGCCGCGCTCCTTGATGAAGTGCCTGCGTATTTCCCGCATGATGCTCGCCTCGCAGGTGACCCAGACGAAGCCCTTACCTTGGGGCAGCTCGGCCTCGCGCATCGCGGCGGCGAGCGCCCGGCCTTGCGTCTCTCCCTCCTGGCCGTGGAGCCACCGTAGCTGCAGCGCGGCCGCCGACTCCAGCTCCAGCTCCGCGTCCGCGTCCCGCACCTCCGCCAGCACGTAGGCGCGTATGGAGGAGGGCAGCGCTTCGAGGAGGGTGCCTATGGCGGGCAGCGCAGCCTCGTCTCCGCCGATGAGATACCAGTCGACGTC
Source organism: Dehalococcoidia bacterium (assembly GCA_965261835.1). Lineage (GTDB taxonomy): Bacteria > Chloroflexota > Dehalococcoidia > SHYD01 > SHYD01. The sequence continues at coordinate 2,683,416 of OZ253478.1, forward strand.
CATGTCGGGGAAGTAAGTCCTCGGGGGAGGTCCGATGATGACGGCGACGTCGCCCTCCTTCAGACCCGCGGCCCATGCGGGACCTGGGCCCCCGTCGTGAAGAACGATGTCTATGTCCAGCTCGCGCGTCCCTGAGTCCCACCGACGCACCGTGTACGCGCGGGTGGCGGGCTGCTGCCCATCCTCCGGGTAAGCGTAGCCTTCCGGCCTCTTGATGGGTAGGAGTAGCTCTCCTGTCTCGCTGTCCGGCATGTAGACGCGGATATGCTGGGCGGGGCCTTTGGACTCGAACCCCGCCATCTGCTCGCCGCCGAAGGTTATGCGCACCATGTGGGGCGTGAGCTGGGTGACGCGGCGCACCTCGACGACGCGGGGCGGCGGACGCTTGCGCGGGACGGACGGGGCGTTCGTGGGGATCGAAGAGGTCATATGACGTCCTTGCTCCTTGTTTCCGGGTGTCTGTCTTGGGCATTGGCCGAGTGACCTGGACGGGCCCGTCACTGTCTCTTTGTTCCGTCGACAGAAGCATGCATCGGGCCTGCATGAACTAATTACTATTGACATACATATTACAATCATTAGTATACACAATTACCAGAGTACAGATAGCCTAACTGTGGGCCATGTGCTTCGGCGACATCACTGAAGGACACTCACGCTCCATGAGCTTCTATCGAGAAAGGCTGTTCCGACTTCTGGTGGCAATACGTCATCAGTTGCTGGGTCCGGCTGTGCCTTCCAGCAGCCGGCTCCCGCAGGCAGGGACGAACGGAGACGCCGTGAGGGCCAAACTCAAACCAATGGATGTTCGGAGTTGCTCAGAGGGTCTTTGCGGCAGCGTGATCTTCGCAGCTCCCGATGGCCGGGATCTCGCGGTGGACATCCCTCACGAACAGCTTGCAGGGGTCCGGGCCGAGTTTCAGGGCTATTCCAGAGGTCCAAGCCTGTTCGGGCTGTGGTCCGCCGGAACACTGATTGACTGCCAGTACACGGAGGTGATTGTGGAGGTCGCCGATGACCGGGTGCTCTTCTCTCTAGTCATGGTCAGCGTCGGCCTCGTCTGGCAAACGCCAGCCGATCCTGTTGACGCGTTGCTGCTGGGCTTCCACCTCAGCCTGCCGTTCTTCATATGTGAGGGGCGTTGGTCGGAGCGGCTCCCAGCTCCGATCAAGGCGCAGTGGGAAGTTTTCGCAGCCAGGTCCGCCTGGAGGCGCAGGACGAACCTCACCAGCGCTGAGTCTTAACCCAAGGGGAGCAAGTCTATGACGACCAGTACCGAAACCTCTCATGAGCACGACTGGCAGTCGCAGGAGTACGTCGACGACTGGATCGGGCGAGACGTCACCCGCGACGAGGACCGGCGACAGCACCTGCGGCGGATGGCCGCGCTACTTCCGTATGAACCTGACGCGGCGATACGCGTGCTCGACATAGGCGCGGGCTATGGAGTCGTTGGCCAGGCGGTGCTGGAGACGTTCCCCCAAGCGCACGTGGTCCTTCACGACTTCTCGGCGCCCATGCTGGGGCACGCGCGACAACGCCTCGGACGCTATCAGGACCGGATCTCCCAAGTATTGGCTGACCTCGCAGACCCTGCGTGGGCGCAGGCGGTTGGCGAGCCAGCAGACGGTGTGGTCTCCGCCATCGCCATCCACAACCTTCGCGACCCCGAGATTATCGCTCGAATCTATTCCGACATTTTTACCATCGTGAAGCCAGGAGGAGCCTTCCTCAACTTGGAACTGGTGTGGCCGGGCGATGCAGCTAGGGCGGCGAATGCAAAGGCGGGCCTGGTGATGGAGCAATGGCGCCAGTTCGAAGAGACCGGCGTCCAGCCCTCCCTCGAAGATCTGGCCACCGAGCAAGCAGGCCAACGGGCCTCGTGGTCCGGCGGCCGGAGCCGGCAGAGGACGCGCCCTACGCTCTTGGACAACCTCAACTGGCTCCGCGCCGCCGGATTCGACGAGGCTGAGTGCTTCTGGCGTGATGGCAATCAAGCCTTGATTGGCGGTTACCGCCGGAGTGCAGCGTCATGAGGGCTAGCCAACCTACCGTCTCCCTCGGCCGGGCAATCTCCTTGGAGCCGTCAGTAGTGCCGTCATCACGATTACAGGAGCGCAAGGGGGTTGAATGCTAGAAGTAGAACACATGGAACTCGTGTATCAGGGCGAGCAAGGCCCAGTCCACGCCGTGCGAGATGTGAGCTTTTCCGTACAGGAGGGAGAGTTCTACACGCTCCTTGGCCCCAGCGGCTGCGGTAAAACATCCATCCTGCGCTCCATAGCTGGTCTTGAAAAACCTGCCAGTGGGCGCATCGTTATCGGCGGCACTGTCGTCTTCGACAGTGCTTTGGGTACGCTCTTGCCGACACACCAGCGTCCCATCGGCATGGTGTTCCAATCATATGCGATATGGCCACATATGTCTGTCATTGGCAATGTGGCCTTCCCACTCATTCACGGACCCAGCCGCATGAGCAAACGTGAAGCTCATGATCGAGCACTTCAAGCGCTTGATCTAGTGCAATTGCGTCATCTTGCAGAACGGCCAGCTCCCCAGCTGTCAGGGGGGCAGCAGCAACGAGTAGCCCTTGCCAGAGCCTTGGTCCATGAGCCGCAGGTGCTCTTGCTTGACGAGCCTCTGTCCAATCTTGATGCAAAACTACGGGAGGAGATGCGACGGGAACTCAAGGATCTCGCGGAGCGTCTCAACACCACAACGCTTTATGTTACCCATGACCAAGTTGAGGCGCTGGCTATGTCGGATCGGGTAGCCGTAATGGATGCAGGCCTGATAGTACAAGAAGGAGAGCCGAGGACCATCTATCTAGAACCCTCCTGCTACTTCGTAGCCCGCTTCCTTGGTACGACGAATGCGCTCGAAGGAGTAATTCAAGGAGAGCGTGATAGCGGTGGACTAGTAGATGTCGATACAGCGTGTGGAGCTTTCAGGGCGCGCATGGCCAACCCGATCGATGACCAAGCAAGGGTACTGGTGATTGCGCGGCCCGAGGCAATCACGCTGACTAGAGACCTGCCGCCAGAGGCGACGAACGTGTTCGCGGCAACGGTTGACGCCGTGAGCTTCGTGGGCGACTCAATGGAATACCGAGTCAGTTTGGAGGGAGTGCAACTCTCGGCCCGGGGTGACCCGTTTGACCCACTGGAGGAAGGGCAGGGAGTATATGCACATATTGCGCCCCAGCGTTGCCTGCTTGTCCACGGAGACAACGGAGTCAGCAATGGGGGCAGTGCCGTAGAAATCGCAAGCGAGACAGGGGGCCTTCGCGTCTCCCCCTGAGAGAGGCCAACCTTCTAGACTTCGCAGAAGGAGCAGCTCTCGTGGAAGTAGACGCTGCAACCCTGTGCGGAACTGACGGCCACCAGCGGGTTGGAGACCTGCGCCCTTCTGCTGCTTGTGCGCTACGGACGGTCGTCTATCGACATCCCGCCTGCACCGCCGGCAACACGCCCGTAGCCTATCTGCGACTCCATCCCCAGCTTCCTGCCCTCGTATATCCCGCCTGAGGCCGCGCGGGCGCCCTTTGCCCCTTTCGTCCTTATTAACTTGTTAACCTCCCCTCTTGACAGTGTGGAATTGTATATACATACTATAGTAATTAGGTTATACTTCTTTAAGTATAAATCCAGCCTAATAAAATTACGAGAGGTACACTATGCGACTCCTCCCTCACATGCGACTGGCGTTCGCCGTAACCGCGCTCGCAGTCCTCGTCACGGTCACCGCCGCGTGCGCCGCCCCCACCGCCCCGCCGGCTGTAGGGCCGACCGTAGTGCCGACCGTAGGCGCCGTCGACACACAACCCGTGCAGCCCGCCCCAACGTCGACGCCTCCGGTAAGCGCCAGCGACGCACAGCCCGCAAGTAGTACGCCTAAGTTTGACGCGCTTGTCGAACGAGCTAGGGCAGCATCCAACAAAGAGATTATTGGTTGGTTCGAGCACCTTAACGAAGAGCTCTTGGGCTTGTGGGAAGATGCATGGGAGGAAGATTTCGGCTTCCGCATATCTATCACGAGCACACCCGGCCACTACAGCAGAAGTTCCGCCGTGAAGATTCTGACGGGGCACGAATCAGGAACAGCGGTGGGCGACTACGCACAGCATGCTCCCACAAGTACCGTGCCAAATGGAGATAAGGGCGCATACCAGAGAATCGACTGGGAACCGCTTGAAGAAGCCTATCCCATCATTGCGAAACTCCGCGACTACGTTTCAGACATCACTTTTGCGACTGGATACCCGATGTCGGATTACTGTCTGGCAGCGGAGCACGTGGCCTATTTTTGGGTCTACAACACGACAGCTGTATCGGCGAAGGATGTGCAGGGACTCAAACTAGAGGATCTGGCCAAACCCGAATGGGAGGGCCGCTTCGTTATAGGTTCGAGTGGCTCCGCAGGCAACCTGCTCGTAACTGGTCAGCATCCGGGTTGGGATGAAGCACGCTTTGAGCGTTTCGTCAGGGACGTTATTGCCAACGGCGCGCGCATCTCTAGAGGCGGCGGCACTGCTGGAATGCTGGGCATGGTTATCTCGGGCGAGGCGGATATAGCCCTTGGCGCCGTCAATTGGGGCCTCAACCGCGCCACCGAAGGGGCCCCTCTTGCTGTAACGCCGTTGGGTGATGGAGTAGTCCCCATACAGGTCACTACGGGCTGCGTACCCACATTGACGAAGACAGACCCTGCGCTCGCTCAACTGTTCTTGGGTTGGCGTGCTGTGCGTGGGACTCAGATCCAGGATGAGTACTTCGGGACTGGAAGCTTGCTCTTAGAGGAGTTCTCCAACCCAGTCACCGATATGCTGCAAGAAGCAGGGATCCAATTCCCCGAAGATGCTGTGACCTACAGGACTCGTGAGCAGATTGAGTTCCATACGAAGTTCGCTCGACAACTCAGAGAATTGGTGGCAACCGCTGCGCAATAGGGCTCAGCCAGGTTAGCTGCGGGTGATGATGCCCTAGATGGGGCATCATCACCCGCAGCGCTCAATGGGACAAGCCGTTGTGAAGGCACCTGCCATAGCGAACTTCCGACAATTCATCGTGCTTCCGCGCTTCGAAGCAGGCACCACCATCTCGTTCATCGCCTTGCTTATCGTAGGTGGTCTGGTGCTGGCCCCGCTCGTCGTCTTGGTCATTGCCAGCTTTCGCCCCGACGGGATTCTGCCCCTTTCCGAAGGCAGCTACACCCTGGAGAACTACGCCCAGCTTGGGAATACCGGGACGACCAGAACGGTTCTGATCAATACCGTGGTCTATGGAGTCGGATCGCTTGCGCTTGCATTGCCCATTGCCCTAGTTCTGGCGTTCCTGACGGAGCGAACGAATCTTCCGGGTAGGAATCTGTTTTACACGCTTCTCGTCGTCGCCATGGCACTTCCTTCATTTGCTACGTCCTTTGGCTGGGTGCTTCTCGCTGGCCCGCGCGCAGGTATTCTGAACGAGTACTTCCGCTATGCGATCGGCTCCTCCTCAAGAGCGGGTCCGCTCAACATCTTCACCATGGAGGGCATGATCTTCGTAACGGGGATTGCCGTTGTTCCGTCGATGTGGCTTTTGCTGGCGAGCGTTGTCCGGAACATGGACCCGGCACTCGAAGAGGCAGGGGCAACCTCCAAGGCCCACTGGCGGGCCGTCCTCCGGCAAATCACCGTCCCACTCATGACCCCGGGTATTGCCGCTGTAGCCGTCTATTACGCGATTGGCATTATGGATTCCTTTGAGATTCCTCTGACTATCGGGCTGCCGGCAAGGATTCAGGTGCTGAGCACGCGGATTTTTCTCGTCGCCACTGGAATAGGCGAAGACACGTTTGCGTACGGAGGAGCAGCTGCTTTGGGGATGGTGAGCGTCGTTTTCGCCTTCCTGGGAATACTCCTGTACCTCCGACTCGTGCGAAGAGCCTCACGCTACACGGTGGTGACGGGGAAAGCCTACCGGCCGAGACTCATCAACCTGGGGAGATGGCGCTACACAGCTCTTGCGCTTGTCCTCATCTACCTATTGGCTGCAGAAATCTTGCCACTGTTGACTGTGGTCTATGCGAGTTTCCTTAATTTCTACGCTCCTCCAGTACCGGGGAACTTCTCGAATATTTCATGGACGTTGGATAACTATCTACGGTTCCTAGACTCGAAGACTTTCAGGCTGGCCCTAATAAACACCGTTATTGTCGTGACCGCTGCAGCTACAGTCACCATGATCCTTGTAACGGTGGTCAGTTGGACTGCTGTGCGCGTGCGCGGAGTTATTCCGTACACCACTAATGTGCTAACGTTCCTCCCGCTGTCGATACCCAATATCATAACCGTTCTTGCATTTCTCTTACTTTTCATAGGAACGCCGCTCTATGGCACTCTGGCGTTGCTTGTGATCGCATTCGTGGCGAGGTACCTCGCATATACGACCAGACTGATGTACGCAGCTCTACTTCAGCTGCACAAGGAACTTGAAGAGGTCTCATACACTAGCGGAGTTGGTGTGACGGCTACCTTCATTTACATAACACTGCGGCTTCTCTTGCCCGCCTTCATCAACGGTTGGCTGTGGGTCATTACCCATGCTGCAAGAGACTTCTCTACACCATTGCTCTTGGCCACATCAGGAACAGTAGTATTGGCCAACCTAATATGGGGAGACTACAACGCGGGCAGGCACCCTGAGAGTGCTTCCGTTATCGTGATTCTGGTCGTAGCTCTAGCCGTGATTGTCTTTGCTTCCAGACGGTGGTTGGGCCGACCGGTCCAGTAAAGCACCCGTGGCACCCGTGGCAGTTGCGTGCGATAATGGGGCTATGACAACTCGACCATCTGGCCCCGCCCCACTGCGCATCTCCCAGACCGCGGAGAACTACCTCCTCTCGCTCGCCATCCTGCAGGAGGACGGACTGAGCCCCCACATCAGCGAGCTTGCCGCCTACCTGCGGCACATCCCGGAGGGTGAGGTGATCGGCACGACGCTCGCCTCCGTCTCCGGCATGATCCAGCGTATGGCCAAGGAGGGTCTGCTCGAGGTCACAAAGGAGAAGCGCATCGCGCTCACCGGCACCGGCCAGACCCGCGCCCGCGACGTCGTCCGCCGTCATCGCCTCGCCGAGCGCCTGCTCGTCGACATCCTCGCCGTTCCGCTCCAGTGGGCCGAGGTCGAGGCGCATAGCTTGGAGCACGGCATCTCGCCCGCCCTGTTGGAGCGCATCGAGGAGAAGCTCGGGTACCCCGACGTATGCCCCTATGGACGCCCCATCTATCGGGCGAACGACACCAAGCTCCGCACGGACCCCAACGTACTCCGCTTGACTGAAGCGAAGAGCGGCTCAGCCTACCTCGTCATGCGCATCCCCGACGAAGAATTCCCCCTACTCTCCTACCTGGTCGAGAACGAGATCCTCCCTGCCAGCGTATCATCGTCGAGGACATGGCCGGCTACCGGGGCGTCGTCGACATCAACCACGACGGCGCGAAGGTCTCCCTCGGCGTAGACGTCGCAGCCCGCATCCGAGTCAAGCCGGCCTAGCGCGGCTGCGTCAACACGGCGGCTACCGCCGGCTTGCCCAACCCCCCAGCTTAAATCGACCGCGGGGCATCCAGCGTACCCCTCCTTCGGCGCAGGCCCTAACGACGATGTGGTTTGGGTCTCAGAGAAGCGGGGACTACTCCATATCGGATAACCGTCCATTGTAGGGGAGCGGGCTTACACGTCCTCACCCATGTCGTGGTCGGGGTGATTCACGGCACCGGCCTTCCAATACCCCTGCGTCCGCAGCATTGACCGGTCGAGGCCGCGCTCTTCGATGAAGTGCCTGCGTATCTCCCGCATGATGGCGGCTTCGCAGCTAACCCAGACGCAGCCTCTTCCCTCAGGCAGTTCGGCCTCGCGCATCGCAGCGGCGAGCGCCCGGCCCGGCGTCTCCCCCTCCTGGCGGTGGAGCCACCGTAGCTGCAGCGCGGCCGCCGACTCCAGCTCCAGCTCCTCGTCCCCGTCGTGCACTTCCGCCAGGACGTAGGCGCGCATGGAGGACGGCAGCGCCTCGAGGAGGGTGCCTATGGCGGGCAGCGCCGCCTCGTCTCCGCCGATGAGGTACCAGTCTGCCTCAGCGTCGGGGAAATAAGCGCCCCCTGGCCGTCCGGTGATGACGGCGATATCGCCCTCCTTCACGCCCGCGGCCCACGCCGAGCCGGGGCCCTCGTGGTGGAGGGCGACATCGATGTCCAGCTCCCCCGTCTCCGAGTCCCACCGGCGCGGGGTGTAGGCGCGGCTGGCTGGGCGCGTCCTGTTCTCCGGAAAAGCGTTGCCTTCCGGTCCCATGACGGGTAGGAGTAGCTCTCCTGTCTCGCTGTCCGGCATGAAGACGCGGATATGCTGGGCGGGGCCTTTGGACTCGAACCCCGCCATCTGCTCGCCGCCGAAGGTTATGCGCACCATGTGGGGCGTGAGCTGGGTGACGCGGCGCACCTCGACGACGCGGGGCGGCGGACGCTTGAACGGGACTGCGGGGGTGTTGGTGGGGATTGAAGAGGTCATATGACGTCCTTGCTCCTTATTTCCGGGTGTCTGTCTTGGGCGTTGGCCGAGTGACCTGGACGGTTACCGGGCGCTCTGGGCTGGCCCGTCACTGCCTCTTTGCTCCTTCGGCAGTAGCATGCATCGGGCCTGCATGAACTCAAGAACTATTGACATACATATTACAATCATTAGTATACACAATTACCAGAGTACAGATAGCCTAACTGTCGGCCACATGCTTCTGCATGAGGCGGCCGCGGCTGGCCTGACGGTCCCCGTTAGGCTGGCGAGGAGTGGGGCGGGCTGGTCCTAAGCTGATCGGGAGGCGTTTTCGAGAGGCGCTAGGGTGTTTAGCCATGAGGAACGGCGCGCCCAACCCCAGCCCCGTCAGCACTGCGTCGAGCGGTGCAAGAGGAGCGCATGAGCAGCCCTTGCGACGAGAACACCAAGGAGAAGTCGCGGTAGCCCGCGTGCTCCTCTGTCTGGACCTCGGTAAGGTCGCCGTCGAAGAGCTCGGCCAATGACCATGCATTGGGCTACTGCCGGCTGGACGTTCCGTCGTGCGCCTGCCGCACTGCGTCCGCTTGGTCGGGTGGGATCTCCACATCAAAGGCGTCGCCGCACAAGGAGGCCAAGTGCGCCTTCGCAGCGGACCCCGGAGCAGCACTCGACACGCCAACAAGGTGGAATTGGATCACGGGAGGCCGCGACCACTAGAGCTTCAGGGACTCCGACCGCAGCGTTCTGCCGCAGTCGGAACAGACGGCCTCCACTATTGTCCACCCCATCGAGCGTATGCGGTACTACCTGCGACGCATGAGCGGCTGGCTAACGCGGGACACTCTGCCGGCGGCTGGGAGCTACAGGCGACAGGGTTCGGAGAGGACTTGGGCCCTTACCCGAGCATCAGTGTGCCTCTCGGGCGAGGCGAGCGATGTAGTTCTCTGCGGTACAGACAAGGTGGTCGACATTCTCGGCGCACTGCCCGCAGCAGTCCTCGCTATCAAGGCCAAGCTTCTCAGCCAGTAGCTCAGTTTCGAAATCAAGGGCGGCCAAGAAGCCAGCAAGGTCATGGTCAGTGATGCTATTGCATACGCATACGTACATCCCTTGTTTTCTCCTACGTATAAACTGACTATTATCAATAGTGTACACTGATCTCAGGTGTTGTCAATACTCTCTACCGCGTTCTTTGCAAGATCCTCCAGGCCTGATAGAATGACATGGCCGGAAGGGTAAAGACCACGGCCCCACGGGGCGGGCCAAACCCGCCGGCCGATACTTCCGTCCCTAAGACCGGACGCTCTATGAGGAGATACTGAATGCAGGCCAAAGAAGGTGTGATCGACAGGCTCAACGGGATCTTGACGAATGACCTGACCGCGATCAACCAATACTTCGTTCAATCGGAAATCGTGCGTAACTGGGGCTTCCAGAGAGTCGCCGAGAAGCTGAAGGACCTGAGCATGGGCGAGATGAAGGACGCGCAGACGGTGATGCGTCATATTCTCTACCTAGAGGGCCTGCCGAATGTTCAGCGCATCGGCCAAGTCAAGATTGGGCTAAGTGTTCACGAGGACTTGCAGCTCGACCTCGAAACCGAGGTGGCCGCGCTGGAGATGCTCAGTGAGGCTGTCGCCCACTGCGAGCGCGTTGGCGATTTCGGGACGCGGGAGCTCCTCGAAGACATGGTCCGGGACGAGGAGGAGCATGTCGACTGGTTTGAGACCCAGATGGAGACGATCAAGCAAGTCGGCATTGAGCACTACCTCGCCCAAAACATCCGAGACTAGCTGCGGACGACCCCTCTGCCTGACAACGTTGGGCGAGAACACGGCGATGGGCTCACCCCTGGCGCTTTGGTGGCGTGACTGAAGACCGGCGCAGAGGGGAACCAGCGGCTTAGCAACCCAGAGTCGTGCCGCCCGGCGCGAGGAATCGGTCCGAGATGCTAGACGCGCCCCAACCGGGCTATGAGAGAGCCTCGTGTTCACCGACCTCCCAGAGACGAGTCACGCAGTCAAAAGCCGATCCGCTTCGTTGGACGATGCCGGGAGGAATTCGCCTTCATTTACTGTCGCAATCAGGGGATACGCATTACCGAGTTCCTGACAACCGAGGACGCCGCCTACATGCCGGAGAGCATTCGGCAGGAGATTGCCGCGTGGCGTAGGTGGAATCATGCCGCAAATATAGAATAGTAGGTAGGATTGTAAAGCCCCTCGTTTTTAGGGAGGGGCAAGGGGAGGGCCGTCAGGAGGGAGTATTACCCGAACCACGCCCCCGGCGACTCCAGCACCTGCTCCAACCGCCGCAGCATGCGCGCCGCCGGCTCGCCGTCCACCGCCCGATGGTCCACCGTTAGGCTCAGCCCTAGCATCGGCCGCACCAGCACCTGTCCGCTGTGCACAACCGGCTTCTCCTTCACCCGGCCCACGCCTAGGATGGCCACCTCCGGCGGGTTGATGATCGGAGTGAACCCGTCAACCAACCCCAGCACGCTTACGGTAAACGTAGCGCCGCTTAGCTCGTCCAGCGTGAGCGCTCCCGCCTTGGCCCGCTCGGCCAGCGCCTCGGTCTCCTGCGCGATGGCCGCCAGCGGCTTCTTGTCCGCATCTTGCAGCACCGGCACCAGCAAGCCCTCGTCCAGCGCCACCGCAAAGCCGATGTGCACCGGCTCCAGCACGCGGATCTCCTCGCCCACCAAGTGCGCGTTCAGGCGCGGGTGCCGCTTCAGCGCCTCCGCCGACGCCTTGATCAGCAGCGCGGTGTAGCTGATCCGTCCGCCCTTCTGCTCCTGGAACAGCGCCTGCCGCCGTTGCAGCAGCTCCGTCACGTCGGCCTCGGTGTGCAGCGTGAACTGCGCCCCCGACGCCAGGCTCTGGCTCATCCGCTGCGCGATGGTGCGGCGCATCCCCGCGAGGCGGATCACTTCCCGCGCCGGCAGCATCGGCGGCGCGGCGGCGGGTTGCGTCGCGGCGAAGCGCAGCACGTCTGCCTCCACCACCCGGCCCCCCGGTCCGCTGCCCGGCACCTGCGCGATATCCACGCCCTGCTCTCGGGCCAGCCTGCGCGCCGCGGGCGACGATGGCGCCCCCGCAGTCGGCGCGGCAGTCGATGCCACCGCGCTTGCCAGCGCGCTTGCCCGCGCCGCCGGGGCCGCGCTCACCGCTGCGACCGGCGCCGTAGGCGGCGCTTCTCCGGCTTCCAGCAAATACCCAATGACGCCGCCCACGTCCACCACCGCATCGGTCTCCGCCACAATGTGCAGCAATCCCGTCTCAGTGGCCTCCACTTCCTGCGCGATCTTGTCCGTGGTGACCTCGAACAGCGGCTCGCCCTTCTCCACGGTGTCGCCCGCGGCCTTATGCCACTTGGCCACCGTCCCCTCGGTCATAATCATCCCCAGCTGGGGCATCAGAATGGGTTTCGCCATAAACTGCTCTCACTAAGACGGGCCAACTGCCCGATTTCAGACCGCCTGGTTACGGTATAACTGCGGGTGCAGGGAGGCCGATAGCCTACAACAACTCCCGAACCGTCGCCACCACCCGCGCCGCGTCCGGAATGTACGCGTTCTCCAGTACCTTGCTGAAGGGCACCGGCGCGTGGGGAGCGTTGATGCACTTGATAGGCGCGTCCAGGTAATCGAATCCCTTATCCACCACCATCGCCGCGATGTCACGTGCCACGCTGCAGCGCGGGTGGTCTTCATCCACCACCACCAGCCGCTTCGTCTTGGCTACCGACTCCAGGATCGCCTCCTCGTCCAGCGGCGACAGGCTCAGCAGGTCGATGACCTCTGCCTGGATGCCGTCCTGCGCCAACGCCTCGGCCGCCTGGAGGCACACGCCGGTCATCATCGAGATGCCCACCAGCGTTACGTCGCTCCCCTCGCGTCGTCGCATCGCCTTGCCAATGGGCAGCACGTATTCCTCCTCCGGGCAGGGGCCGCGCTGCGGCAGCAGCCGCTTGTGATCGCACACGATCACGGGGTCATCGTCTCTGATTGCCGCCAGCATCAGCCCCTTGGCGGTGTATGCGTCCGAGGCCGCCACCACCTTCAGGCCTGGGAAGTGGGTGAACACCGAGTACGGCGAGCCCGAGTGTTGCGCGGCGCTGCCGACGCCTGCGCCAGTACGCGTGATGATAGTGAGCGGCAGCTTGACCTGCCCCCCGAACATATAGCGCATCTTGGAGGCGTTGTTGATGATCTGGTCCAGGCAGGTGCCCAGAAAATCGATGAACATTAGCTCGGCAATGGGCCGCATCCCGGTGGCCGCCGCCCCCACCGCCGCCCCAATGAACCCCGCCTCGGTGATGGGCGTGTCCCGCACCCGCTCCGTCCCGAACTCCAGCACCAGGCCCCGCGTCGTGGCGAAGGGGCCGCCCCAGGCATCGATGAAACCCTGGTCCGCCTTGCCTGCCGCGCCGGCAACGTCTTCACCCAACAGGATTACCGCCGGGTCCTCCCGCATTGCAATACGAATAGCCTCGTTCACAGCCTGGCCGTAGGCGATTTCTCGGACAGCGGTAGTGGTCATGGTTATGCCCCCACGGATTGCTGTTCCAATAGATAGCGCACTCTTGGCGGGATTGCAAGTACCCTGCGCCTGCTCCAACGCGGTAGGGGCATGGTAATGCTCATCACCACCCGCCGCGACACATCACTACATGGCGCGCCATTACTCCGGCTTGACCCGCTGCGGCCTCGTCATCAATACTATCCCCACTTGCCCAGAGCGGCGTATTTCCCACGGAGGCCCCAAACATGCCTGAGATCGACATCATCCTCCCCGGCTCCAACCTCTCGTCCGAATCCGGACTCGCGGCGTGGTGCAGCGTGGTACTGGTCACCGGACAGAAGCGGACGCTGGTAGACGTGGGCCACGTTGGCCGCCGCATCTTCTTGGTGGACGCCCTCGCGCAGCGCGGCCTCACCCCCAAGGACATCGACGTCGTTGTTATGAGCCACGCCCACTGGGACCACAACCAGAACTTCGATGTCTTCGACCATGCACCCCTGGTGCTGCACCCCTGGGAGCGCAAGTACGCCCGCCAGCCGCACCGCAATGACTGGGCCACGCCTCAGTGGTCCGGCCTGATGATTGACTCTCACCCCAACATCATCGAAGCCGAGGACGGCTATGAGATCGAGCCCGGCGTTCGCCTCGTCCACTCCCCCGGCCATTCACCCGGCAGCCTCACCGTCATCGCCGAGACCAACGACGGCCCCGCCGCCGTTACCGGCGACGTTCTCCACTTCGCCTCGGCCGCCATCAGCCGCGTCAACCCCCTCGTCTTCTGGAACGCGGAGCAGGCCACCAAGAGCATCGAGCGCATCCTGGGCATCACCAATCTCATCTACCCGGGCCACGATCGCCCCTTCCGTGTGTTGGGTGATCACACCGAGTATCTCGTTCCCTTCAGCATGGCCGTTGGCGGCATCCGCCCGGACATGGAGGGGATAGTGTGGGGCGCGAAGTGGCCCGCCGGCTATCAGATGCCCTGGGTCATGGAGGGCGTCGAGCAGCAGACCATCGAATCGTTGGGATAACGCCGTAGTAGCGGTCTTCAGCGGTCTGCTCGCTGGGCTGCCCGCTCGTTATGCGCCGCGCCCTCCGGTCACCAGCGTAAGCAGCCCCTCTAGGTCACTCGGCGCGGCGTCCCCCACCCAGGCCACGTACTGGTCGGGGCGCACCAACACCAGGCGCGCCTCGTAGCCCGCCCGCGCTGCTTCTGAGGCATCCCGCACCACCTTGAGCGGCACCCCTAGCGACTTTGCGGCCCGCTCGAAGTCCGCACCAGTCCCAGGCGCGGCGCCAAAATCCAGTAGGGTGAACCCCTGGCCCAGCGCCTCGTACACGTCCCGGCCTGTAGCAAGTGGCTGCGGCGTCAGGTGGTGCCCCGGCCGGGCGGCTATCGCATGCTTGCCGTGGATGCTGCACACCGCGCCCGGCGGCCCCGCGACAACCGCCGACCCCTCGTAGTGCGGTTCATAATCCCGGTCACTGGACGGGTCAGCCGTCCCCAGCCGCTTCCACGCCTGCTCGAAGGCCGCCCGGTCCCGGTCCGGATGGTAGCGCTCCAGAAACGCCCGGTCCGACTCGATCCCTGCGGCGATGACGTCGCGCCCGGTCTCCACAAATATCGGCCGCCGCTCCTGGGTGTAGGAGTCCAGCAGCGCCTCGCCGCCCCAGCCTTCCAGTGCGGCGGTCAGCTTCCAGCCCAGATTCGCCACGTCCTCCAGGCCGGTGTTTAGGCCGTACCCCCCATAGGGCGGATGGGTGTGGCACGCGTCGCCGGCAATGAACGCCCGGCCCTGCCGGTAACGGTCTGCCGCCGCGACTCGCAGATCCCAGTAGCCAATGTGGTCAAACTCGGCCGCAAAAGCAACGCCCGCCGCCCGCTGTACCAGCCCGTGGTAGTCGTAGTTATCGGGCGTGGCGTCCTGCGGCACCGGCGCATGGAAGAACCAACCCTCCCCCACGTCCACCCGGCCAAAGAACATCCAGGCCCCCTTGAGGTCCGGGTGGAGCACCCGGTAGGTGGTGCGCTCCGGAAAGCGCTGGAGCGCCTCATGAAGCGATCTCGAACGGAACAGCGCCAGCACCATTTTCTCCTGGAAGTCCGGCCCGCTCCGCCCGATACCGAGTTGCTCCCGCACCATCGAACGGGCGCCGTCGCAGCCCACCAGATAGTCGGCCGCCAGCACGCGTTGCCCCGATCCGCCGTCCTCCGCGATGGCCACCCGCACACTCCCTTCGTCTTGCTCGAAGGAGTCCGCCGCCCACCCGAAGTAGGTCCGCACGGCCGGAATAGCGGCCAGCCGCGTGCGCAGCACGCCCTCGGTCAGGTATTGGGGCAACCGCTCGTTGTCTTGAAAGAAGTACGGCCGCACCGTCTCCCGGCCCGGTGGCGTGTACCAATACTCGCCCATTAGGCTTCCGTAAGCGGTCACGCCGCCAATCGGATAGCCCTTCGGCATTATCCGCGCCGCCCGCAGCTGGTCCACGCACTGCCAGAAGTAGAAGTGCTCCAGGGTCCGCTGAGTCAGGTTCTGCCCTTTGGGAATGCGCTGCGGTACAAGGTTGCGCTCCACCAGCGCGCAGGAGACGCCGCGTTGGCCTAGCTCAACCGCCAACGCCACCCCCACCGGTCCTCCACCCACAATGATTGCCTGGTACCGTTCTTCCATAGTTGGCCTAGTTGACCTGAGCTAACCTGGCGCCACCAACCCGGCGCGCCGTCCTATTACAGGATCAGCCGGTTGAGCAATGCCATCGAAAAAGTGAGAAATAAGTTCAGACGGGGACTGCCTAACGGAGCAAAGACCTGATCTGGCCGTAAGTGATTCGTCTGCGGCTGTACCGCATCCGCTTACGGCTGATACGCCTGGTCCAGCAGGTCCGCAATGTGCACCATCCGCTGGGCCCCGCCGTCCTCCCGCAGCCCCTGCGAGAGCTGAATGTAGCAGCCCGGGTTCGCCGTAACGATTACCTCGGCTCCGGTGGCCGCCGCGTTCCGCAGCTTCCGGTCCCGCAGCGCCTGCGACGACTCGCCCTGGGTCACGTTGTACATCGCCCCCGAGCCACAGCACAGCGCTGGCTCCTTCATCTCCTGCAGATCCAGCCCCGGCACCAGCCGCAGCAGCGTGCGCGGCGCTGCCGTCACCCGCTGCATGTTCGCCAGGTGGCACGGCTCCTGGTACGTGGCCCGCACCCGCAGCTCCCGCGTTGGCGTTACCGGCCCCAGCGCGACCAGAAACTCCGAAAAGTCCCGCACCTTCCCCACGAGCGCCGCCGCCCTGGCCGACCACGCGGGGTCGTCCGCCAGCAGCCGTTCATAGTGCTTCATGGTGGCCCCACAGCCCGCTGCGTTCACAACCACCGCATCCACCTCTGCCGCCTCAAACGCCGCGATGTTCCGGCGCGCTAGCTCCTGCGCTCCCCGCAGCTCGCCCCGGTGGGCGTGGAGCGACCCACAGCAGCCCTGGCCTTCCGGCAGTAGCACCCTGCAGCCGTTCGCCGCCAACACGCGGGCCGTCGCCCGACCCGTCTCGCCGAGGGCCGTGCTCATGATGCAGCCCGCCAGCATCGCCACCGTGGCCCGGTGCTCACCGATCGGCTCCCACACCTGGCCCGAAGGTACCAGCGCCGCCGACTCCACCGGCGGCAGCATCGCCTCCACCGCGTCCATCCTCAGCAGTTTCAGCAGGCCCGTTGCCCTGACCACCCGCTGCGCCCCCGACCGTTGGTACAGCTTCCCCAGCATTGTCACGGCCCGCAGCACTCGCATGTTCGGCAGCACCCAGCGCAGCGCCGCCCGCATCACCAAGCCGCCGCGCGTCCCCTTGGTCTCGGTCACCGCTGCCCGCAGCGCCTGCCCGAGCGGCTCCATGCGCACCCCGGACGGGCAGATGGTGGTACAGGCGTCGCACAGGATGCAGTTGTCCCAGTGCTCCAGCAGGTCCGGCGTGATGTCCAGGTTGCCCTCGACCAGCGCCTTCGCGATGCCGATGCGGCCCCGTGGTCCCTCCGGCTCGATGCGCCGTTCCTGGTAAGTGGGGCACACGGACAGACACAACCCGCAGCGTACACAGGCCAGCATGTTGTCGTATTGGTCGGCCAGTAGGTCCTGGCCATGGGGTTTCAACACCGGCTGCGGCATCCCCGCCTCCAACCTGATCTTCGCTCCGCCAAGAGCGACTTGTAGTGCGCCCGCCCGCCTGCCGCGGGCTTGCCGAATTGGAGAGGGTGAGGCAATAACCTTCCCCCTCAGACTTAGCTGTTTACAAGTGTAGCACGTGCCTACGGCAACCCAAACCCATCCCAGTAGCGAACCGTTGCACGGAGCGCGGCGGTAATTCTCCCCCCGCCGTGTGCCTGTCGAACAGCGGCTCGCCTGTCCCCACTCCTACCGCTCCCGCATCGCCAGCAGCACTCCGGACAGCACCACAACGCCGCCCAGCACCTGCGTCGCCGTCGGCGACTCCGCCAGCAGCGCCCACGCCAGCAGCGTTGCGCCCACCGGTTCCGCCATTACCGAGGTGCTCACCGTGACCGCGTTCAAGTGCCCAAGCGCCCAGTTGAACGCCGAGTGTCCCACTAGCTGCGGCCCCAACCCCAGCACGGTCAGCACCGCGTAGGTCTGCGGCGCGTAGCCCGTGAACCCGCCGCCTGATAGCACCGCTAGGCCAATGAGCACCACTGCGGCCACCGGGTACACCACCGCGATGTATGCCCACAGCGACACCCGCGCCCGCAGGTCGCGGCCGGTGAAGCGGTGCCCCACAATCGCAAACGCGCCCAGCAGCGCCAACGCGTTGCCCCACAGCGACCCCAGGTCCACCCCGGCGTCACCGAAGGCGATGATCGCGGTCCCGCACAGGGCTATCCCAACCCCCGCCATAGTCCGGCGGCTCACCTTATCCCGGCTGAAGTAGGGCGACAACAGTGCGATCCACAGCGAAGAAGTGGTCACCAGCACCACCGAGCTCGCCACCGACGTATGCCACAGCGACGATATCCAGAACGCGAAATGCAGTGCCAGGAACCCGCCGGAAGCAACGGCTTCCGGCAGATCGGCGCGGGTGTAGGCGCGCAGGTCCCGTCGCGCCAGCAGCAGCACCGCCGGTACCACGACCGCCGACGCGATGGTCATCCGGTAGGCGCCCACCACCAGCGGCGGCGCCTCCGATGCGAACCGTATCAGCACCGCCGCGGATGACACCGCCAGCACCCCAAGCAGTAACCCCAGATACGGCCGCATCACCGCACGGCCTCAATCCGCGCACTCCCTGGGAGAGGGCTAGGGCAAAGGAGCACTCACAACCCCAGCTTCCCAGGGTTCATTATTCCGTTGGGGTCCAGCGCCCGCTTGAGCCGCTGCATCACCGCCAAGCCAAGGCCGTGCTCTCGCTCCATCAGGTGGGCCAGCCGCACGCCCACGCCATGGCAGTACTCCATTGCGCCGCCCAGGTCTTGCGCCAGCTCCAGCAACTCGTTCACCGCACCGTGCAGCCTGACCACATCCCCATCCGGAGCCACCAGCACCAGGGAGAACAGCTCCGGCCGCGTCCATAGTCCACAGTCCCGCAGATAAAGCCCCCGCGCTTTTGCCAGCGCCAGACTGCGCTCCCGGTAGGCCAGCACTCGGCCCGCCGGCACCGTCACGTGCAGATAGTCCATCGCCGGCCCGCCCTGCTGCGCTTGGAGGTACGGCGCTAGTCCGGTCTCGGTGCGCTGCTGCACGAATCGCTCTGCCGAGCGGTGCCGCTCGTTCCAGAACCGCTCCGCCTCGCCGCGATCGCCCTCCACGCCGCCATGCGACGCGCACAGTGCCCGCGCCCGCTGCACCTGCGCATCCACCAGCTCGCTGAATCCTTCGAATCCCAGGTAGAGCTCGGTCTCCCCGGAAACGTCCGCCACGCGCGACGCTGCCGGCGAGGGCATTGGAAAGTCCTCGCCATACTCCATAAGCATCGGCATGAGGCCCAAGTCGTACATCCCCTGGATCGCCTTGAATCCGGCAGCAAAATCCGGGAAGCGCAGGTAGTGTAACGACCGTCGCTCCGGCAGCGGGAACGTCTTGAGGGTGGCCGCCGTTATGATCCCGTAGCAGCCTTCAGTGCCAATGAACAGTTGGGCCAGCGCCAGGCCGGTTGAGAACTTGGGCAGCGCTTTGGTGGTGACGAGGCTGCCGTCTGGCAGCACCACCTCGACCCCCATGACCTGCTCCCCCATGGAGCCATAGTAGCCGCCGCGATAGCCCAGGCTGTTGGTGGAGATGGTGCCCGCCACCGTGGCCACGCCGTAGGTCCAGGGGTCGTGTCCCAGCATCAACCCCTGCGGCTCCAGCGTCTGGTCCAGGTCTTTCAGCACGGTCCCGGCTTCTGCGGTGACCGATCGGTCTTCCCGGCTGACCGCCCGGATGCGGTTCATCCGGCCGAAATCCACCATGATCCCGGCTTCCACCGGCAGCGCCCCTCCCATAAGACCGGAGCCGCCGCCGTAGGGCACCAGCGGGACGCGCTCCTGGTTGGCCAACTGTAGCAGCCCCTGCACCTGGTCCACGGTTTGCGGCCACACCACCCAGCCTGGCGCGGCGGCGCGGTGTTCGGCGCCCTTACCCAAGCGGTTGGGTCGCACTGCGTCCGACGCGTGTAGGCGCAGGTCGGCCGCGCGCTGTGAGACGCCCTCGGCGCCCAGCAGACTCAACAGGCGCGCTTCAAGTGATTGGCTCATGTGCTGCTCGGCTTCCCGCCAGACTGGGCAGAGCGACGGGAAGAGATAGATTGAAGGGCGCTACCAGGCTACCCCAACCAGGCTCAGAGGCGCCGCCGGTGTATTTCGCAACCAATTACAAAGGAGTGGATACAAACAGGTTGTGCAACTGAGGGTCATTTCGAATGTCTGGGAATTTTTGCGTCAGTCTGCGACACTCGGTCACTAAATACTGGCTAGAACTTGAGAATGCATACCAATCCTTAAGAGTCCGCAACAGCTTTTGTTGGTCACCCAAGCCTTCGAATGCCAAAACCAACCCTCGGTAAATGGAGCCTCGGTTGACTGTAGCTACATCCGACAGAGCTCCTTCCAGTGCTTGATCATACCAATTCTTTGAACGAGTATAGGCACCTTGCGCGTAAGAAAAGTTCTGTCTGCGCTCCCTGGCCTTAGCTTCTCTGCTAGCTGCATAGCCCGCCCAGTAACACAACAATTGAGAATTCCCACAACGTTGGATTCCCAATTCGGCTACGTCCTCGCAATTCTTCCATTGCTGTGCAATCACTTCGTCCGTGAAACCCCTCTCCTGGGCCATATCAATCTTGTACTCTGCCAAATTCTTCTCTATCATCAGCCAATGATAATAGGTATCGATCTTTGATGATCCTAAGTCATGCGAACGTTGGAAAGCATTTCTCGCGAGCTTATAATTCGATTCAAGAGGCTGTTGGTTCGAGTAAAGCCAACCTAATACTCCAAATAGGTCAGGGGAATCTGCAAGTTCACCGGTCATTTTTTCCAGCATATAATCCCTGGCAGCTTCAAACGAATTATTATTCAACCGTTCCCTAGTGTCATTTACTATTTTGCCGATGGCTAGTCTTTTGGCTTCTGGCACACGTTCGCCGCTTAGTGCCTTAAAGGAAGCCGCAAAAGTTGTCAGCCGCTGGTCGTCACGGTATGTTTGTTGGACCAGACGGCTGGTGTTGGCATTCATTCTGTATGCTGGAGAAGAAGAACCGTCCACTGTAGCCATATTGACCATCCGCCAATTCAGCAATTCTCTTAATCCTGCCACCACGTCAGAGTCCGTCAAGCCGGCTATGTTCGATATTTCAACGGGTATCAGTGCTCGATTAGCTACAGAAAGAGCGATTAACACTTCACCTGAACGATGGCCCAAGTATTCAACCTGTTTCCGCAGCGCATATTCACGCGCCGCATCTCCCTTCCGTTGGCTCCAGTCTCGCAAAGCATCTTCCACGCCGACTAGAGCAGCGTGATGAATCAGGTCATCAACGAACAGCGGGTATCCGTCGGTGACACTCATGATTCCCTTCACGCGTTTCAAGCATGAATTTCCGTCAGCTTTGTAAACTTTTGATCGGTTTGAGATGAACTCTTCCAACTCCTCATTCGTAAATGGTGGCACTTCAAGGTTTCTAATTGCAGGCACACGGTGGCGGGAAGTATATATTACCCTAGTCCGAGTATTCCTCAAATCGTGAAGAAGGAATGCACTGAGGGTTTCGTCCTCCAATACGGTGTCGAAGTCATCTACCACCAATAACATTGGCATAGCATTGAGTTCGCGAATAAGGGCCGCTGGCTCCAAGGTTTCTGGCCGGTCGTCTACTCCATACAAAGTGGACCAGATTGCGGGGACAAGGTTATCCATATTCACGAAGTCTGCAGGCCGTTCTTTCACAATGCCCTCAACATACTCGGATCTCTTTGCGCTAACCCAACCGACCGCAATCAAACCCTCACCCGATCCATCTCGGACGTCCCGTGCAAATCTGTAAGCCAATGCACTTTTGCCTGCACCTCCGTAACCCCATACCAATACTTGAGGGCTATCAGAATCCAACCAGTCGCGTAATTCGTTAAGTTCCCCGGGTCTACCCACGAATTCACTGTAAATCTCGTCACTGGGCGGGAGGTGTCCGCCAAGGGATATTCCCCAAGGGGAGCCACCCGCAACCAACGAATCCACTGCCTCAGCGAATTTTTCCGATTTTGGTGAACCCAGAGCCGACAAGACGATGCGGCAATCACCCATAATGCGGATCAAATCACTTTTCAGCAGTACATGATGCCCCCGCTGATGTGACAAATTATGTCGCAACTCTGCTATTTCTTGTAGGAAGACTTCGGTGCGTTTCTTGTCATCAAAGTATTCTCTAAAGAGGCTCCAGTTTCCATTTATGATCTGCCAGAAATGCTCCAAGCCGTGTAACTCATCATCCCCTTTCGGCATATCAACAACACGCATAGGGTTTTGAAGCATCTTTTGAACTCGCGAAAATTGTTCCTCTTTAAAATGCTTCCGAACGCCTTGAACAAGCCATTGGTCGCCGTATTCCGTTTTCAGGACGCGAGTCAGTTCTTCGTGGGCAGCGTCGGCAAAGTTGATAAGCATTTCGCCGGAGTAAGATTTAATGTCTGCCACCTGCTACTCCTTTCAGCCAATTTCACTTGGGAGGCACCAGATGGGAGGCACCAGAACCTTGATTGGCACGAGCGTGGTCGTTTGAGGTGTTGGGTCATTATACAATAGCAGAGAAATAAATCTGGCCCGGCTGTTCCCCTTCCCGACCACCCCATGCTCATTGAACACGTTGTCCCGGTTCCTACGGCGACGGGGGTTAGCGCTTGTAGCGGACTGCTATGATACATTAGCCAAATCCCCGGTTTGATGAAGGTCTATCAACTGTGCCTTTTTGTACTGAGTGCGGAACCCAGGTAGCCGACAGCGCTAAATTTTGCCGACACTGCGGTAACCGGTTGGGTGGCAGCCAGGCAGTGGACCCACCAACGCCGGTTAGCTCTGAAGTCGACCCGCCAACTCCAGATAGCTCTGAGCCGGTAAGCAGCGAGACAAATACATCAGTCAAATCGAACAGTATCGGTTGTGGCCCGTATCTGCTGCTTTCGTTTTTTTTTGGTCTCTTCATCATCATCATCATCGGAGTAATAATTTACTCCGCCCGAGACGAAGCCCCGAACCAAAGTGCCACAACCCGTTCCATTGGAGCGGTAACGAGGTTGACGTCTACCCCTACATCTACTCTCACGCCTACGCCCACGGCAACTCCAACACCCCGGCCTATGATCTTTGTGGAGATAGATGAACTGCTAAACGAGTACACTCAGAACAAAGTGCGCGCCAACGCCCGCCTCCGCTATCAAGAAAACGGCAAGATTCCGGTGACGATCTTAGGGTACGTGTCCGAAGTGGATGAGCTGCACGTCGATATTAGACCAAGCCAGTCAAACTGGGACCTCTCGTACCGAGGAGTCAACTGCTATTACTCAAATGTTGAAGC
The DNA here is from genome assembly GCA_965261835.1 of Dehalococcoidia bacterium. Taxonomy (GTDB): domain Bacteria; phylum Chloroflexota; class Dehalococcoidia; order SHYD01; family SHYD01. Next base: position 2,706,498 of record OZ253478.1, read on the forward strand.
GGCTCTTCACGTTACTAAAGGACAATTGGTCTCGATAACCGGCAAAGTCAGCGGTGAGGACGGGTATTTCAGCAATATCGCTGTGTTTGATTGTGAGATTGAGGGATTATCGTTGCCAACGCTCCCCATAGTTCCCGCTCAGGTTGTCCGGAAGAACACCGTCCAGGTATTTTGCACAACGGGTTACATAGGTACGGGGGTCATCATCGACCCCAGTGCGGGCCTCATATTGACGGTGCACCATGTGATTGATAAAGATTGCGAGAAGATCGCGGTGGAGATACCGGGACATGCAGAAAGAGTTCCCGCGAGTATCGATAAACACTGCGCTTCGATCGACCGGGCACATTTGCGTATACCACCACTTGCCCTGACGGGGTTGGCGATTCAACCGATATACCGAGCCGCCGCACCTGCTCAAGTGGACCAGGAGGTGTACTTTTGGGGGTTCGGTACAGGTCAACTGAGACTGGAAACCGGTGTGGTCACGAGCGTTTCGAGCATTTGGGGAGATAGCACATCTACGGATGCGCACGCCATTCCTGGCGACTCCGGCTCTCCCGTGTATAACGAATACGGACATTTGCTCGGCACGATGTCGCGCAGCAATTCTTCCGATCGAGCGGTATACACCGGAAAACAATGCTAAGGCGCACCCAGCCCTATCAGGGCTGCGCTCCAACCCCCGCCCTACGGGCGCACTTCGTTCAACTTCCCCGTCGCGCAGTCGTACACGAACCCACGCACATCGCCCTTATTGGGAATGAAGGGGCTTGTCTGGATTCACGCCATCGACTGTCGCACGTCCCCCTCAAGATCGCCGAACGCCTCCAGCGCAAATGTCGGCCGCAAACCTGTGCCCGCCATGATTGCGTCCTTCACATCGTCGTCCCGGAAGGTCAGCATTCCGCAGTCCGTGTGGTGGATGAGGATGATCGAGGTCGTCCCCAGCGAGCCTGTGCATGTCTAAGCGGGCGTCCATACACGCCACCACCGCGAGGCCGAGCCCTGGGCGTAGGGGCAGGTCGCCCTTGTCGAACGTCTCCGCATAGCGTGCGTTATTGGCGAGCAGGTCATCGGTAACGGTCATCCAAATCCTCCGCGCACTATTCGTCTGGGTCCGTCTTTCAGCACGAATCCAGACCGGTTGGTGTGGTGGAGCTAAGTGGACTATATTGCGAACTTTTCGGTGGAAAGTCTTATTATAGGGGAGAGGTCGTTCTAGCCAGGACGGCTGCACCGTCATGCCCGACCCGTCCTCTGGAAGGGCACGCTGGCCAAGCTGGCCGTAGTCGCCGTCCTCAGCCACCAGAGGACGGACTCCGACACGGCTGTGCGCACGTATCGCCTGGCGACAGCTGCTTTCCGAATAGTAGTGTGAAGGGCGGTTGTTCGGCGGAGTCAAGTCAGGCAGTGCGACCCGAGAAGGAAGGTAGGCCATTGTGAGTGTGGTGATAGCAGTGGCGGCCCTTGCCGCCATCGGCTTGCTTTTCGCGATGGACCCAGGCGGGGCAATCGCCGAAAGTGGCTTTCCCGACTTCCGGGAGATGGACTGGAAGCAGCTGGCGGCCTGGGGCTTCCGCACGATAGGCGTAGTCGTAACGCAGTTGCTCATCATCGTGCTGTGGTTGTGGCCCAAGCACCGGCCCCCGCAGGCGCTCGAAGAGCATCGACGCCCGTGGGACGCGGGGGCCCCACAGCCCGGTTCAATGCCCGCGGCGGCGGTATCTGCGCTGGAAGGCCACATGATATGGAGCCCGACGCTGCTGGCCTCCATCATCGAGATGTGCCAGCGCGGCACGCTGCAAATCGAGGCCGTCGGAACAAGGGTCGGCTTCCGGTACCGGCTGTCTCGGCAGGCTCCCGTACAGTATGACTGGGAGCGAACGATATGCGAAAGCATGCCGTCGCGCGCCATAACGGTTGATGCGCTCCATGAAGCGATAAAGAAGCGCGAGGATGCCATCGGCGACCAGATAGGGGACTACCTGCAGCATCGCGGCCTTTTCCATGACAATCCGGTGCGAGTCAGGAGGGAAAACGACGACGATGCAATCGGATGGGGAATGCTGGCCGGCGCCTTGATGGGCGTTGGCAGCGGGCTTTGGGCGGCTCTATGGCTGGACCAGTGGTGGGCGAGCGCCCTGATCGGCGTGTTCACAGGTCTCGTATATTTGCTGATGGCACCGTCGATACGAACCGGCATGGTGCCGACAACGCAGAGTGGAGCGCATGAGATAAGTCAGTGGCTAGGCTGGAAAGAGACTCTGGCCGGATCTGCCCCGCCCGATGCCCGGAACCAAGCTGATTCCATGTTGCCCTATGCCGTGGCGCTGAATGTGGCCCAGCCATGGCTCGACATCGCAGGCTCGGCTCCGCCGTGGTTCGGATCCGGCAGCGCATCCTCCCTGCAGGGCACCGACCTGGACGCGGCCTATCACGGTTTCATGCACGCGCCGGAGTGGTACCTGAGCGGAAGGTCGGACGATGCGGCGAAAGCGGCCGCGGACGAAATCCAGGACATAGCCCGTGAGCCGGATTCACAGCGCAGTTCTCGGGAAGGTGCGCCGCCACCGCCATCGGGCGAGTATCAACAGTACGGGGAAGAAAGACTGATTGAGGAACCGAAGAGCGGCGGGTGCCTCCGCGGGTGCTTCATATGGGTGGTAAGCCTGGTAGGCATAGGGGTGGTGATCTTGGTCGTCCTGTTCAGCCTCGATGTGGTCTCGCCTCGCGACAAACCGTGTCCCTTGAACTCTCCCGCGATCCCAACGCCCGCGCAGATTGCGGTAGCCGGCGACCTGTTCCGCGATGAGTGCGTGAGAGTCCGTGGCACGATCGTGTCCCAGGACACCGACGAGCTGGTGGTGGAGATGAAACGGGGCGAGTACGTGCAGCGGGTGAACGTACGCGACCCGTCGGAGGTTCTCGAAGCAATCCCCCTAGGCCGCGTGGTGACCTTGGCTGGGCGGCTCAAGGTGGAGGAGGACGGAACATACGCAGTCCACTTCGTACCGGACCAGAGATCGGACCGGGGGTGGTGGCGGAACCTCCGGGACAACCTTGAAGCGTTGTTCTAGGTGGCTGTGGGTGCGACAGGCATTGGTGATGGCTTCCCCACGACGTCGGTTAAGGAGTCATCCCATCAAGGAAGAAGAGCATGAAGCATGGCAGTCCCAGTCTTGGTGAAACCCTGGGCTTCGACTTGGACGATGGCACCGGCCCACGCGAGGGCCGCGCCCGGTTCCGGTCCTGGTCCAGGTTCTCCTAGGAGATCAGCGTCTCCAACGGGTCACTGAGTGATGATTCAGTCCCATTTGGCCTAAGAGTGGAGCCAAAGGATGGATCCAATGTCCTAGGCGGGTCTCAGTCGTACGCTGCGACGTAAGAGTTCGAGTCCCCACAGGTCTTAGCTATGAAGTGGTGGAGCTAAGGGGGCGTCCATACACGCCACCACCGCGAGGCCGAGCCCTGGGCATAGGGGCAGGTCGCCCTTGTCGAACGTCTCCGCATAGCGTGCATTATTGGCGAGCAGGTCATCGGTAACGGTCATCCAAATCCTCCGCACAACATTCGTCTGGGTCCGTCTTTCAGCACGAATCCAGACCGGCTGGTGTGGTGGGCCGAAGCGTACCGAACTGCGAACTTTCCGCTGGGAGATCTCAGTATAGGGAACGGCTCCGGCCTCCCACATCCCACCCTCCCCGCCGACGTGGGGCAGAGGATCGAGACATCGCCAGGGAGGTAGCCGATGTAGGCAGGGGAGGAGTGTACTGTTCTCAGCCTTGCTGGAAGGAGGCTCCTGTACCGAGGGTCCTGCCTGTCACAGCTTGATACTCAGCAGGCTCGGCGAGTTTCCTGCAGAGGTACTTCACCCAGGCCTCGGTGTAGCCGTAGCCTTGGGCTAACTCGTCGTATATGCAAAAGTCGGCCCTTGTGTTCTCTGGATGCTCACTGCCTTCTGGTGGCCGCACTTTGTAGTGTTTCCAGCACCGCGTGTGACTATCCATGGTGAACTTGAACGGAAGGCCCTCTTGGACTCGCTCCACTACGGCCTTCGGTTTCAGGAGACCCTTGCTCGCCACGGGAACCCTCTTATCTTTGATCAGTGCCGTAACTCTCCGTAGCTCTTCCATTTTTGTAGGACTACTGGGATCATACGGAACGAATTCTACAGAGAGATCGGCTAGATTGGGGGTGTTCTCTAGCTTGGGGATAAGGAATACGCGAAGCGAAAATTGAGAACTGTCAAGGATTTCCGGTGCAAGTCCTGCACGGAAGGTTTGAATATAGTCTCTAACGTCGTCTAGGGCCGCACTTTGAAGGCGTCGCAGCGCCTCCTCCTGCTGATGAGGCCTTAGCGCAGAGAATTGTAGGGCAACTCCGACCTGGTCTAGCAAAGCCATGTCGGTTCCAAACTCCTTGACGAGCATATCCTCAAAATTCATGAGCATCGCTTGGCACTCGCCGTATAGCGCGGGATCGAGTTCCGGGTGATAGCGATGCTCAATTTTGTTTCTGAGCCCTAGGAAGAACTCTATGTTCTTTCGGGAAGGTGGGTGTTGGTTATCCCAATACTTCTTCACACACTCCGACAGCTCCCAGTGCTTCGGGTCGCCATCAACACACTCGTAACGAGTACCCTTACCACTCCCACTCTTTACATACCAAGGATTCACCTTCTTGTCGTAGAAGACTGCGTGGAAGTATGACGTCCATGCAACAGTCATCAGGAGCACGAAGGTGCGCGTGCGAAAAGAGTTTCCAGGCCTGTTGTAATTGTCGACCGCAGCTAGAGCTGCGTCGCGTGCCTTTAGGAGATGCTGCTGAACGCGTCTGGAGCGTCGGGGCATTACATGCAAAAGACTGATGGGTCTGGGAGGTGGTTACTTATGTGGACCAACTCGTGGAAAGCTGCGAACCGCGCATTGAAGCTACTAGCAGAAGCATATCACGCTTGTTGCTAGGGGGACAAGTGCATACTAGGACAGCTAGTGGTGGAGCTAAGGGGGCTCGAACCCCTAACCTCAGCATTGCGAACGCTGCGCTCTCCCAATTGAGCTATAGCCCCATAGCTAGCATTCTAGGCCCGGCGCGCGGGCGCGGTCAGGCGAGGGACTCGATCGGCATCCTGCCGTCCCCCGCGATCCCCCCTCTTTGCACACCGCGCACACTGCGCGCAACACCGCGCTCCCCTAGCCTGAATCCACCAACCCAATCGAAACCCAGACACAGCGTCCGACTGCCCGGGCGTGCGCGGCGTCGACCAGATACAGCGGGATTGACCCCGGCGCGAGCCTCGGACGGAGGCAGTCACCGGCCGCTCATGCCTGCGGCTCCGGGGCAAGCTGGCCCGGCTCACCTTCCGGCAGCGAGCGGGACCGATCGTCGTGGGGCGTTAGCCTTGGGATTCGAACTGGGCCTTTGCGGAGTGCAAGAACTGGTCCAGGGCTTTCTGGAACGTGTCCTGGCTCACTTTGTGGGTGGTGTAGAACTCGGTGCCGAAGTTGACCAGCTCTTCTTCTTCTGGAGCCATAGCCGGCATGGGCGTCCGGTCCCGGATGGCGTCAACGATGGCGTCGTCCAGACCCACCCGCCGCGCCGTGGCGGCATGGGCGTTCCAGGCATACTGGCAGTCCATAGCTCGAACCGCGATGAGGATGGCAAGCTCCTGGATCTTCTTTGGAAAGGGGGGTTCCTTGCGAAGGTAGTCCGCCAGGTTGATCCGTCGCAGGGCCAACTCCGTACTGTTCAGGACCACCGGCCAGGGTCCGGCTCCAATTTGGCCGCCGATGTTGGCTACGGCCTGGTCAAAGGCATCTTTAAACTCGTCGGGGATTTGATCTCGTGAAGGTGTTGGGATTCGCGCCACTGCTGTCCTCCTGATGGTTACCGGGTCCGGGATGGAGGTGAAACGTGATTGTCAACCTGAGCTTCACCGAGTACCTGTTTTACTATTGTTAACTTGGCGGCACAAGCCAAGGGCGTCCGGTGACCGCGGGCAAAGGCTACTAGGGATCGCCGGAAGGTACGGATGCTTCACCATCACCATGTTCACGATTTCACTGTTGACCATGGCTACCAGCGCGCTCCTGAACCCGGGCGCCGGATTTAAGTGTTCAAGACGCCCGACAGGGATCCCAGGTATAGCTGTGTATAGTTGTTTGACAATTTTCAGAGGCGAGGATAGACTCGGCTTATTACGCCGTTAGGTAGAGTGTAAAGCTGGGTTTCGTCGTAAATTTAACGTTTTCCGGCGCGATTGCCACAATTTGAAGCGGATCGGAATGCTGGGAATGGGATTGCGCGATATCTGTTTGGAATCGGAAGAAACGCCAATTTTTGGAAGGAGTTATCAACCATGGCAGTAATAGACGCTGATGCCCACGTGGTGGAAACCGAACACACCTGGGATTTTATGGACCCATCTGATTCGAAGTTCAGGCCCGCCCTGGTTGGCCCGGTCAATGGCCAGTTTTTCTGGATGTGCGACGGCAAAATTCGAAGGCCTGCCAGGGACCCCATTTCCGACCCTGAACTTGAAGCGCAAACCGTCAGGGACACCGGCAGAGATGTCGAGGTGTCTAGGGCCGCCCGTTACATGGAGAACATCGGTGCTCGCTTGCGGCACATGGACGAGCTTGGAATTGACATGCAGGTCCTCCACAACACTATTTTCATCGAGCAAATTGCCGACCGCCCGGAAGCCGAGGTGGCGGTATGCCGCGGCTACAACCGCTGGTTGGCCGACATCTATTCCCAAAGCGATGGCCGGCTCCGCTGGGTCCCAGTCCTGCCCTACATGGTTATGGACGAGGCCATTAAAGAGTTGCGGACCAGCGTAGAGAACGGGGGGTGTGGAGCGTCCATACGCCCCATCGAGGGAAACAGGCTTCCCACCGATCCCTATTTCTACCCTGTATACGAGGAAGCAAGCCGCCTGAACGTCCCCATCGTGCTGCATATAGCCAATGCAAACCCATTGAACCTTGATTTAGTCAGCCAGTACAACACCGCCGGAGCGGCGGCTTTCTGGCGGTTCAACGTCCCGACCATGGCCTCATGCCATGCAATTATTGCAAGTGAAATCCCTGAACTGTTCCCCAATCTCAAGTTCAGCTTCGTGGAAGCTGGCGCCCAGTGGGTGCCTTACGTGGTTGCCGACCTGAAGAGACGACGCCTGAAGAAGAAACTTCCCGACAACCCTCTTAAGGAATACGGCATCTACGTAACGTGCCAGACCACCGACGACCTGCCTTGGGTTTTGAAGTACGCCGGGGAAGACAACCTGGTCATTGGCACCGACTACGGCCACACCGACACCTCCAGCGAAATCGAAGCCATTCGGAACCTGAAGAAAATGGGAGATGTGAGTCCCGAGGTCATCGACAAAATTCTGGACGACAACCCCAGGGCCCTTCACAACCTGTAAACGGAGGGCGTGAACCACCCCGATATTGCAGCGGGCAATGTAAAAGCGTAAGGAAGGAATAACGATGACCGAGTGCCGCGCCGCAGTTGTTACGGGCTTCAACCAGCCCGCCGAGATATGGAGCGTGCAAACCCCCGAGTTGGAGCCGACCGGCCTGCTGATGCGGGTGGATGCGGCGACGCTCTGCGGCACGGACGTTCACTGCTGGCACGGGCGTATGCCATCCGACCGCCTGCCCTACATACCCGGGCACGAGACCACCGGGACCATCGTGGAGATGAATGGCGCCCGCACCGACCTGCTGGGGGAACCCCTCAATGAGGGCGACAGAATCATCTCCACTTACCCCCACTGCGGTCACTGCTACTATTGTACGGTGGCTGGTGACCCTGCCGGATGCTCCAACAGCTACGCCTTTGGGCGCATGCGCTGCGACCAGGCTCCCTACCTGCTTGGTGGCTGCGCCGAATTCCACTACGTGCCACCAGGCTGCGACCTTATTCGCGTCCCACCCGAAGTCCCGTCACCCTTGGCCGCTTCAGCCGCCTGCGCTCTCAGGACGGTTATGCACGGCTTCGAACGCCTCGGCTCCCTGGCCAGCCACGAGGCGGTCCTGGTGCAAGGATGCGGCCCGGTAGGACTCTACGCTATGGCGGTCGCCAGGGACCGCGGGGCCAGAAAGGTGTTGGCGATCGGGGCCCCGGAAGGACGCCTGCAGGTGGCCAGAGAGTGGGGCGCCGATGCTACCCTAAACCTGGATGAACACCCCGAAGCCGCCGCTCGGAAGGAGTGGGCCTTAGAGCTTACCGAGGGCCGCGGTCCAGACGTGGTCATCCAGTGCGCCACCGCGGCCGCTATTCCCGAGGGACTGGACATTCTCCGCGGCCGGGGGCGCTACCTCACCATCGGCGGCGGTGACGGCAACATCAGCGTGTCCGCCAATGCCCTCAGGGACCGGCAGATAATCGGCGTTGGCGGTTCCTTGGGGCGCCACTTCTATCAGGCAATCACCTTCCTGGCCACAAGGCAACATAAATTCCCCTTTGAAAACCTGATCTCCGGGGTCTACACTCTGGACGGCGTGAGCCAGGCGTTGGAGGCTATGGCAGACTTTCGCGAAGTGAAAGCGGTGGTGCTGCCGAACGGCTAGAGGCGTTCGTGGAACCTCCGGGCCGCGGGCCGCAAACTGCCAGGCCGCAATCCGCCGCGCCGTGAGCCTAAGGTTGGTCAGCCCTGCTTTATGTCGTTCGCGTCGAACCCGTAGAGTTGCGCCGCCGTAGCTCCCACGATCTGCGCCTTCTCTTCCAGAGGGACACCTTCCAGGATGCTCTCCAGGATTTACCGGGACTTTGGAAAAGTCGATTCGGCGTGGGGATAGTCCGAGCCCCACATCAGACAGTCAACTCCTATGACGTCCCGCATGCGAATGCCGATTCCGTCTTCCTGGAAGCTGAGGTAAACGTTCCGGTGGAAAAAGTCGCTGGGTAATACGTCCCCTTTGAACCTGTACGAAGCTTCCTTCTGGCGTTCGATATAGGTGTAGTCCATCGTTCCCAACAGGTGCGGGGCCCAGGCCAACTCAAACTCCACCACCGCCACGTTCAGCCGTGGATAACGCTCGAATACCCCTGAAAAAATCATGTCGCATAGCGATGTGGCCGGAAGGAATACCTTGTTCGCCCGACCGCTGGCGGTGCGCACCGACGTGGGACCGGCCGCCCGGTTCCGGTCTTGGTCCAGGTTCTCCTAGGAGATCAGCATCTCCAACGGGTCACTGAGTGATGATTCAGTCCCATTTGGCCTAAGAGTGGAGCCAAAGGATGGATCCAATGTCCTAGGCGGGTCTCAGTCGTACGCTACGACGGAAGAGTTCGAGTCCCCACAGGTCTTAGCTATGAAGTGGTGGAGCTAAGCGGGCGTCCATACACGCCACCACCGCGAGGCCGAGCCCTGGGGGTAGGGGCAGGTCGCCCTTGTCGAACGTCTCCGCATAGCATGCGTTATTGACGAGCAGGTCATCGGTAACGGTCATCCAAATCCTCCGCACAACATTCGTCTGGGGCCGTCTTTCAGCACGAATCCAGGCCGGTCGGTGTGGTGGAGCTAAGGGGACGGTACTGCGAACTTTCGAGTGGGGGGTCTCGATATAGTGAGAAGGTGCGTCTTCTCCATTCGGTTTAGATCCTCCCACAAAACTCGCGTTGCAACCGGCCCAGTTCTCGGTGAGCAGATTAGCACGGATTGATGGGCAGATCACCAAGAAATTCATCTGGCTATTAGCCTTCGAGTGCTCCGCCAACATGATACAGTCATCCAGCAGTGAACCCTAACCGAACTGGACTCTGAAGTTAAATATCCGGCTGTAGCCAGAAAAGCGCCATCGCTTCGCCTGTGAAAGAGGTTATTAAAAAGCCCGATTTGCGTCGATGTCGAACCCTGCGCTCTTCATTTCTTTGATGAGCGCCATCTTCCAACCGCCGGATTCATCAAGCGAAATGTAAATAACTCCAGAGTAGTCCGAGGGTATTTCTGGGTTTCCCTTTACCAAAGCGCGAACCCTGTCTCGGCCAAACTTCCCAATGAAATACCCAAACTCAAAGATTACGTTCTGTCTGGCATGGGGTTGTAGATCATCATTATCAGATCCACCTACGTCGTCCGGTGTAAACAAAGCTACCGCGAAATCACCCTGGGCACATTGCTCAAACTTTTCGATTATCGTGCGACCTTGATCAGGCTGCTCTTGCAGTATCACTGCTTCGAGTCCCAAGCTCTCAAGAAACCTTGTGACTGTGTCTCTCGTTCCGTGATCTCTACCGTGAATGACGAATACCTGTTTCGTGTTGATTCTCTCGAGTAGTTCTGGAGCTCCAGAGGGGTCTGGCCCTCGGTTATCGTCCTCCCAATACTCTTCAACTTCTTCAATCATCGACTTGAGGACCGCAGCAGCTGACTCCAGACCTCTCACATACCTGATTTGAAACGCCGAATCAGAAGTTGCACCCGCAACAAGAGCAAACGGAAAATACCGGATGTCGTCGAAATCTTTAGACTTGGACGGCGATTCCTCAAAAGTGTTGGCGATCGCGACTTTAGTGTCTCTTCGCCACTTCTCAAAGTCCGCTGAATCACTTCTTAGTTGTTTCAGGTCAGGTATCGCATCCAGCGCCCTTTGAAGGCGTTCCTTTGCGCGGGCTTTGGTCGGTCTGGCCATAGTGCTTAATCCCCAATTGAATTTTCACCTAGTGACAATTGTCGTTCCGAGCGTGTAGCTTTGAACTGGACGTCTTCTACAGTCTCGAATACAGGCTTTAGGAAGTCGTTGTAAACGGAGTCGAAGTCCTCATCGAAGGGCATTAAAACAAATACTGAATAGGCCGTGGGAGTCACTATTCCTCTTTCTGAACGTCGCGAGTCAAGGCGTCTCGTTTCTGTTCTGACATTGGCGCTGGGCTCTTCGCCAATAGTGAACCGTCCAAAGCTGAAGCGGATGGAAGTGTCGGCCTGTTGTATGCAGATTGGTTACGGCGGGGTACATCAGTCGTCAGGCACTTGGAAGTGGTGGAGAGAAGTGGTGGAGCTAAGGGGGCTCGAACCCCTAACCTCAGCATTGCGAACGCTGCGCTCTCCCAATTGAGCTATAGCCCCATAGCTAGCATTCTAGGCCCGGCCGCGGGCGCGGTCAAGGCGAGGGACTCGGTCGGCGTCCTGCCGTCCCCCGCGATCCCCCCTCTTTGCACACCGCGCACACTGCGCGCAACACCGCGCTCCCCTAGCCTGAATCCACCAACCCAATTGAAACCCAGACACCGCGTCCGAATGCCCGGGCGGGCGCGGCGTCGACCAGATACCGCGGGATTGACTCCGGCGCGAGCCTCGACCGAAGGCAGTCACCGGCCGCTCATGCCTGCGGCTCCGGGGCAAGCTGGCCCTGCTCGCCTTCCGGCAGCGAGCGGGACCAATCGTCGTGGGGCGTTAGCCTTGGGTTTCGAACTGGGACTTTGCGGAGTGGAAGAACTGGTCCATCAGCAGGTGGGCGGCGCTGCCGATAAGGCGCTGGCCAACGCGGGCGATGATTCCCGCAACCATAGCCTCGCCATCTACCTGCAGCCGCGTGCCCCCGCCCTCGGGGGTGATGGTGATGAGCCCGGAACCGGAGACGGTAGCGCCGGGGCGCTTCCCCTCGCCGGCGAGCCTGAAGGAGCGGGGCTCGTCCACGTCTTCTATTCTGACGGTCCCCGTGTAAGTGCCGGACACCGCGCCGACGCCGACCTTGAGCTTCACGGCGTAGGCGCCGTCACCGGTCGCCTCCATCTGCTGGCATCCGGGGATGCAGCGGGCCAGCAACTCGGGATTCATGAGGCCGGCCCACACCCGTGCGGGGTCGGCGTCGATGTAACATGTCCCCGCTACATTCATGGCACTCTCCTCAAATAGCGCTGGGGATTGTTCTGGTTTCCGGTGGCGCGTTCATGCCGTTAGCGTAGCAACTTGACCGGGGTTCGTATTCGCAGATATAGTTGCAATCGCAAACCCCCGGGGGCGCTGGGCGATTGTGGAATTCAGAACCAGCTTTGTCGTGGCCCGGTGAATCTTTTCTGTGGATCTGTTGTGGATCCTTATTGTATGCGCGTGGAAGGGGGTAAGTCCCGTGGACGTTGAAACCAAGATCACTATCAACGGGCAGGATTACCATACCCAGGTTCAAGCCCGCACGTTGCTTGTGCACTTTATCAGGGACGTTGCTGAACTGACGGGCACAAAGGTCGGATGCGACACCAGCCAATGCGGGTCGTGTACGGTCCATATGAACGGGGTCGCGGTCAAGTCGTGCACCGTGCTGGCAGCCCAGGCCGACGGCTCATCGGTCACCACTATCGAGGGGCTGGAGAGCAATGGGGACCTCCACCCGCTCCAGGAGGCGTTCTGGGCCAAGCACGGCCTCCAGTGTGGCTTCTGTACCCCTGGCATGATCATGGCCTCGGCCAAGCTACTGGAAGCCAACCCGCATCCCACCGAGGAAGAGGTGCGGCACGGCCTCGAAGGCAACTTCTGCAGGTGCACAGGGTATCAGAACATCGTGCGAGCGGTAACGGAGGCCTCGAAGGCCTAAGGAGGCGTACAGTGACCACCAGGATATTCGGCTCAGGAATACGCCGCCGGGAGGACCCAAGGCTCATCACCGGCCGCGCCACCTACACCGACGACGTGGTGTTGCCCGGCATGGCCTACGCGGTCATTCTGCGCAGCCCCCACGCACACGCTAGAATCACCAGCATAGACACCAGCGCCGCCGCGGCGATGGATGGCGTCCTCGGCGTATTTACGGGCAAAGACATCAACGCCGAGTTCAACCCGCTTCCCTGCGCGTGGCTCGTCCCCAACTCCGACCTCAAGACAGTCCCCCATCCTCCGATTGCCAGCGACGTGGTGCGGTATCAGGGCGACGCAGTAGCGGTTGTGGTTGCGGATAACCGGTACACCGCTGAGGACGCCCTGGAGCTCATCGACGTCGAATACGCCATCCTCCCCGTCGTCATCGAACCGGACAAGGCGATGGACGCAGACGCCCCGCAGCTCCATGAGGACGCGCCGAACAACCAGGCGTTCCACTGGGTCATGACCGGCGGCGACACCGATGCGGCGTTCGCGGACGCCGAGGTGATCGTCCAGGAGCGGATATTACACCAACGGTTGATACCGAACGCAATGGAGCCGCGCTCCGCCGTGGCCCAGTGGACCCGGGCCACGGGAGAGCTGACGCTTTGGACCACCTCCCAGAACCCGCACATAGCCCGGTTCCTAACGTCCGTAGTTACCGGCGTGCCGGAGCACAAGATAAGAGCCATCGCCCCCGAGGTGGGCGGCGGCTTCGGCAGTAAGATCCCGTACTACGCTGACGAGGCGATTACTGTATTCTGCTCGATGAAGACGGGCCGGCCCGTGAAATGGACCGCGACCCGTAGCGAGGGATACCAGGCCACGACTCACGGCCGGGACCACGTTGAGGACGTGGAAATAGCCGCGGACAGCACGGGCAAGATCACGGGTATCCGCACGAAGGTCTGGGCCGGCATGGGCGGCTACCTGTCGACGGCGGCGCCCGGGATACCGACGATCCTCCACGGTTTGATGTACTCCGGGACCTACGATATACCGAACGTGAAGGCCGACGTGTACGGCGTCTTCAACAACGCGGTCCCGGTCGAGGCGTACCGGGGCGCAGGCCGGCCCGAGGCGATATTCCTCGTCGAGCGGCTGATCGAGAAGCTCGCCGGCAGGCTCGACATGGACCCGGTTGAGCTGCGCCGCAAGAACCTGATTCCCCCGTTCGAGAACGGCCACGACGTGTCCACCGGACTGTCATACGACAGCGGAAACTACGCTGCCACGCTCGACATGGCGACCGAAAGGATCGGCTACGCCGACCTCCGCCGGGAGCAGGAGCGCCTGCGGGGCGAGGGCAGGTACATCGGCATCGGTGTCAGTTCATACGTCGAGATCTGCGGCCTCGGCCCATCGCAGGTTGCAGGCGCCGTCGGATTCCAGGGCGGCCTGTGGGAGGGCGCCATAGTCAGGTTTCACCCCACCGGCAAGGTCACCGTGGCCATCGGCTCCTCGCCGCACGGCCAGGGCGAGGAGACCACCTTCGCGCAGATCATTGCGCAGGAACTCGGCGTGGACGTGGACGACGTGGATGTCCTGCACGGCGACACCAGCCAGACACCGATGGGCTGGGGCACCTACGGCAGCCGTACGACCGCCGTCTCCGGCGCCGCGGTCGCACTCACCGCAAAGAAGATCAAGGACAAGTCCATGCAAATAGCGGCTCACCTGCTTGAAGCCGCGGTTGAAGACATCGACTACGACGAGGGCAAGTTCTTCGTTCGGGGGGCGCCCGACCAGGCAAAGACGATCCAAGATATCGCACTAATGGCGAACGTCGCGTGGAGTCTACCGGAGGGCGTCGAGCCCGGACTGGAGGCGTCCACTTTCTATGACCCGCCAAACTTCACCTACCCCTTCGGGACGCACATAGCCGTCGTCGAGGTGGACACGGAAACCGGGCGCACAGACGTGAAGCGCTACGTGGCCTGCGACGACTGCGGGCCGCAGATTAACCCAATGATCGTCGAAGGCCAAATACACGGAGGCGTCGTCCAGGGCATAGGGCCTGTCCTCTGCGAGGGCGCTGTCTATGACAGCGACGGCCAGCTCCTGACCGGGTCCATGCTCGACTACGCGCTCCCCCGCGCCGACATGTTCCCTGAGATCGAGACGGTCAGCACCGTCACCCCCTCGCCGCACCATCCCCTCGGAGTCAAGGGTGTGGGAGAGACGGGCACCATCGCCTCCACGATCACCGTCTACAACGCCGTGATGGACGCCCTCAAACCCTTTGGGGTTGAGAAGCTCGACATGCCGCTGACACCGGAGAAAGTCTGGCGGGCGATCCACACCAACGGAGAGGAGAAGTGATCCTATGTATCCGGCGAACCTAGCCTACCACCGCGCAAACTCTGTCGCCGAAGCCGTAGCACTCCTGGCTGAAATAGAGGACTCCAAGCTTCTTGCAGGCGGGCACAGTCTGATCCCGCTGCTAAAGCTCAGGCTTGCCAGCCCGGCGGCGCTGATCGACATTAGCCGGATCGAGGGGATCAGAGGAATCACTCGTGAGAACGATTCGGTGCGCATAGGCGCACTGACAACTCACTCCGAGCTGGCGTCCTCCTCCGACCTGCGGGCGGCGTGCCCCCTCGTATCCGAGGCTGCGGCGCTCGTCGGCGACCCGGCAGTCCGCAACAGGGGCACCATCGGCGGCAACTTGGCCCACGCTGACCCTGGCTCCGACCTGCCGACGGTGGCGGTCGCGCTGGGTGCCGCAATCGAGGCGACCGGCCCCAACGGCTCCCGCGCTATCGCCGCGGGCGACTTCTTCGAGGAGTTGATGTCCACCGCGCTTGACGATGGCGAAGTGATGACCGCCGTCCGGGTACCGGCAATACAGCAGGGACAGGGGACGGCTTACGCCAAGATGCTGCACCCCGCCTCACGGTACGCAGTCGTCGGCGCCGCCGCCGTGCTGACCGTCGCCGGCGGGCGGTGCACCGCTGCCAGCGTGGCCGTAGGAGGCGTTGAGTCGACCCCGGTCAAGGCGGCAAGTGTGGAAGCGGCCCTTATCGGCAGCGCCCTCGACTCCGACTCAATCGCCCAGGCCGCAAAGGCCGTTGCCGCCGACCTGACCGGCAACGCTATAGAGGACGTCTTTGCCACGGGCAGCTACAGGAAAGCCATGGCTGAGGTATACCTTAGGCGGGCGCTCACCGCTGCCGCTCAAAGGGCTGCATAAGCGCAACCGGGCGAGCGAATACCCAGGGCGGCCAAATTTCTTGGCGTGGCGCATCGCCGTCAGGCCGAGGGGCCTGCCGCGCGGTCCTGCTCGCCCCAGCCAGCTGTGGTCGATTCGAGGCCGCGTCACCTTAACGATAATTGCTGAGAGTGAGAGCAGTGAATACAGACATAAACCGGACAGTCGCCGGTCCGTCTACGATTAACGAACTGCAAAAGCTTCTGGAGGAGCAGCTCTATATAACCGACCGCGGCTTGGCAGTCTCTATCTATCTGGCACTGAAGCTGCAGCGGCCGCTGTTCCTGGAGGGCGAGGCCGGCGTCGGCAAGACCGAGGTCGCCAAGGTCCTCGCATCCGCCCTCGGGCGCAACCTCATACGCCTCCAGTGCTACGAAGGCCTCGACGTTACCCACGCCGTCTACGAGTGGAACTACGCTCGCCAGCTCCTTGAGATCCGCCTCCTCGAGGCGGCGGGACAAGTCGACCGTCAGTCCATGTCCAAGGAGCTCTTCACCGAGGAGTTCCTGATCAAGCGGCCCCTGCTGCAGGCCATCGAGGCGAACCAGGGCCTGCCGCCGGTACTGCTCATTGACGAGATAGACCGGGCCGACGAGGAGTTCGAGGGATTCCTGCTCGAACTCCTCTCTGACTACCAGATCACCATCCCGGAAATTGGCACGTTCCGAAGCGATTCGCCCCCCATCGTTGTGATCACCTCGAACAGGACGCGGGAGGTGCACGACGCCCTGAAACGCCGCTGCCTCTACTTCTGGATCGATTATCCCGACTTCCAGAAGGAGCAACAGATCGTCGCCTCCAAGATGCCCGACGCGCCGCGGAAACTCGCGGGAGAGATCACCGCGTTCGTGCAGGAGCTCCGCGAGGGCGAGCTCTACAAGGTCCCAGGCGTTGCCGAGACCCTCGACTGGACCGCCGCCCTAGTGGCCCTGAACCAGAAAAAACTCGATCCGTCCGTCATCGACGACACCCTGGGCATTCTACTCAAGTACCACGAAGACATCCAGTCGGTGCGGGGCGAGCAGGTGCGCGCCCTCCTGAACCGGGCGGCCAACCGCAGCGCCCCTAGAGGCGGACGCCGCGGGTGACCGGACAGGCGCCTGACCGGGCGCCGGTAACCGCATGACGGCTGTGAACGACAACGGCGCCCACTTCCTCCACAACCTGTTGCTGTTCGGGCGAGTCCTAAAGGGCCTCGGGCTCGACGTCCACTCCGGGCGAATGGTGGACGTCGCGGCCGCCCTCGACCTCGTGGGCATCCGCAGCAAGCGTGACTTCCGCAGCACCCTGCGCACCATGCTGGTGCATCGCCAGCGCGATCTCAGCCTGTTCGACGAGGCGTTCAACGTATTCTGGAGGCCGCCCAAAGACCGGCTCACCACGCTTGACCTCCGCTCCATCGGAGAGCAGCGCCGGTTCCGCCAACCGCAGTTGGCCCCCCCTTCCTCAGAAACCGGCGCCCAGGACAACCCCGATACCGGAGATAGCCCCGGCCACCACGTGGACATGACCCGCACCTACAGCGCCCGCGAGGTGCTGCGCCACAAGGACTTTGCAGAGTTCACGCCCCAGGAGGTCGATTCCGCGGTGCGAATGCTCGAGGACCTCGAATGGCGCGTGGGCAGCCGCAAGTCCAGGCGCTGGGCAGCCGCAGGCAAAGGGCCCGCCATCGACCTCCGCAAGGCCATCCGGCACAGCCTCCGCTACGGCGGCGAACTGCTTGACCTTCCCCGCCTCGAACGGAAAGAGAAGCCCAGGCGCCTTACCCTGATCTGCGACGTGAGCGGCTCGATGGAGCGCTACACCCGCATGCTCCTCCACTTCATCCACTCCCTGGCCGACAGCTGGGACAGGGTCGAGGCCTTCCTGTTTGCCACCCGGCTAACCCGCGTTACCGACCGCCTCGCTCATAGGGGTGTGGACGATGCCATCGCCGAGGTAGCCCGCACCGTGCCCGACTGGGCCGGAGGCACCCGCATCGGCGACTCCATAATGGCCTTCAACTACCTCTGGAGCCGCCGCGTCCTCGGCTGGGGCTCCGTCGTCCTCATCATCTCCGACGGCTGGGACAGAGGCGAGCCCGAAGTCCTTGGCCGCGAGGTCGCCAGGCTCCAGAGAAGCTGCCACCGCCTGATATGGCTGAACCCCCTCCTCGGCTCGGAAACCTACGAGCCCCTCACCAGGGGGATGCAGGCAGCCCTGCCCTTCGTCGACGACCACCTGCCCGTGCATAACTTGGCAAGCCTGCACGACCTTGCAGAGCGGCTGAACCGCCTGCCAGCGCACCGGCCCGCTCGGCGCCAGCAGCCGCAAGCCACTCCCGCCCTCGCCCCGGAGCCCGCGCCGCCGCCCGACAGCACACCCGTACGCTACACCGGCCCGGCGCCCACCTTCCGCCATCC
The DNA here is from genome assembly GCA_965261835.1 of Dehalococcoidia bacterium. GTDB lineage: Bacteria > Chloroflexota > Dehalococcoidia > SHYD01 > SHYD01. The sequence continues at coordinate 2,724,700 of OZ253478.1, forward strand.
CCTCTGGGGCGGGGAATAGCGCCCGCACTGCACCCAGCGGGCTAGAGGCGCGCTACCGGCGGCCCCGGATCACCCACCCCTGAAGTGATCATGTAATACCTTCTAGTGGCATGGCCCAGACGGAAGCCTCAGCAATAGCGGCTGGCCGAGCTGAGGGAATTTGAACCTCCGACCTCTCCGATCACACCGCGCGCGGCGCCGATCCCTTTCGCCTGAATCCACAAAACATTGGTGGAAATGGCGCTCGCAAGATCGGGAAGAGAAGCATTGAAGGGGGCTGCCGACATCAAGCTGTAACAATGGTTGGTTGCGTTGGCCGCTAGCAGGCATTACATTATTAACATATGGGCTGTGAAAGTCATCACGAGAGCTTAATATGTCACCCCCGATAGTTATTGGCATTACAGGGGCAAGCGGCGCGGTCTTAGCTCAGCGGTGCGTTGAAGCGCTGGCGGCCCGCCAACGAGAGGCCATTGTGGTATGCACGGCCGCGGGGGCGCTGGTGTGGCAGCACGAACTGGGTGTGCCGTTCAAAAAGTGGGCGGAGACTGCGCCCTGCCGCACCAATAACATCCACGACATTGCCGCTTCTATTGCGAGCGGAACGTACCCCACGGGGGGAATGGCGATTGTGCCGTGCAGCATGAACGCCCTGGCGGCGGTGGCCCACGGCCTCTCTAGCAACCTCTTAGAGCGCGCGGCCGACGTGACCATCAAGGAATCTCGTCCGCTGGTTGTTGTGCCCCGTGAAACTCCCCTCTCCGCGATCCACCTTAGAAATCTGCTGACGCTCGCCGAGCTTGGAGTAAAGGTGGTTCCACCCATGCCGCACTTCTACGCCCGCCCGGACCGGGTTGACGAGGTAGTGGACCACATTGTGGGCCGGGTATTGGTAGCGCTTGGTGTGGACGAAGCCCTGCCTGAGTCACTGCAGTACCGTGATGAGTCCTGAGCCGGTGACTGCCAGCAGCGCCGCCGAGAAGACCGCCCGCGTCAGCCGTATGTTCGGCCGGATCGCCCGGAGCTACGACTTTATGAACCGCCTCATGTCTGCGGGGCAGGATCAGTCGTGGCGGCAACTGGCGGCTGACCTGGCGCAGCCGGGGCCGGACGGGATCGCGCTGGATGTTGCCACCGGCACCGGCGACCTGGCGCTCGCGCTGGCCCAGCGCACCGGCCGGGTTGTGGGCGCCGATTCCTGTGCGGATATGGTCACGCCCGGCGTTACCAAGATCGCACGCTCCGGGTACAAGCAAACAGTTCGTTTTGTCCTGTCCGATGCGCAGGCGCTTCCGTTCCAAAGTGAACGGTTCGATTGTGTCACCGTGGCCTTCGGTGTCCGGAACATGGCCAGTTTGCACGCTGCCTTTACCGAAATGCGCCGGGTGGTGCGCCCCAATGGCCGCGTGGTGTGTTTGGAGATCATGCCGCCGTCTCGCAGCATCCTCGGTCGGGGCTACCAGCTCTACCTCACGCGCCTCATTCCGCTCCTGGGAGGACTGGTTAGCGGACAGCCGGAAGCCTATCGCTACCTCTCAACCTCGGTCTTGGCGTTCTCCAGTGCTCAAGAGTTACGGGACATTATGCTCAAAGCGGGGTTTAACTCGGTCACCTACCGTACCCTGAATTTCGGCACCATCGCAATACACGTTGGCGTGAGGTAACGGAGCGTGTCAATGCCCAACAACATTCCAGAAGTAGTCGTCCTCCGATTGCCGCTCTATGTGCGAGTGTTGGCAGAGCTAGAGAGCCAGGGGGAAGAGGTGATTAGCTCTCAGGAGTTAGGCGCGCTGCTGCAATCAACGCCGGCCCAGATTAGGAAAGACCTGAGCTATTTTGGGCGATTCGGAAAGCAGGGACGGGGGTACCACGTCACTAATCTGCTCCGTGAGTTGCGCCAGATCATGGGCCTCGACCGAGAGTGGACCGTGGTCCTGGTGGGAGCGGGTCAGCTCGGGCGGGCCATCCTGAGCTACGGAGGGTTCGTTCCCCAGGGCTTTCACATCGTGGCGGCATTCGACGTTGACCCCGGGAAGATCGGCCAGAAGGCTGGGTTCTTGGTGGTCCAAGACATGAAGACGCTGGCGGCCGAGGTTGGGCGTCATAAGGCGCACATCGCCATTGTGGCCGTGCCCGCCGAATACTGTCAGGCCGTTGTGGACGATCTGGTGGCCTGTGGCGTCAACGCTATCCTCAACTACGCGCCCTACCAGGCGCAGGTGCCGCCGGGCGTTTGGGTGCGGGATATCGATCCGGTGGTGGCGCTCCAGAGTATGACGTACCACCTCAAGCTGTTGGACATGGCCACCGAAAACGTGAGATCCCTGGTTGCTAGTAGCTAGCTACCAGCGACTCCTCTTCCGAGGGCAGGTTGCGCTTAATAGCCTCCAGATACTCCAGCGCCAACCCAGCTCCAACGGCAACACAACGTAACGGGTCTGGCGCGGGGTAACACGGCACGTTGGTTGCCTGGGCCAGCAACTGGTCCAACTGCCGTAGCAATGCTCCGCCGCCGGTGAGCACTATGCCTTGGTCAATGACATCCGATGACAGTTCCGGCGGCGTCCGCTCCAACACCGACTTCACTGCGGTTACCATCTGCGTTAACGGTTCGCTGATAGCCTGAGTGATCTCCGTGGACGTCACCGTGGTAGTGCGTGGCAAGCCGGTGACCTGGTCACGCCCGCGCACCTGGCAGGTGAGTTCTTGCTCCAGCGGCAGCGCGCTCCCCACTTCCAGCTTCACCGTCTCCGCCATCCGATCGCCTATCAAGAGGTTGTGGCGGCGGCGGATATACGCCGCAATGGTATCGTCCAGACGGTCGCCGGCAACGCGGACGGACTGGCTTACCACAATGCCGTGCATGGAGATGATCGCCGCTTCGCAACGGCCGCCGCCTATATCCACTACCATGTTGCCTCGTGGGCTGCCCACCGGCACCTCTGCGCCCAACGCAGCCGCCAGGGGCTCCGGCACCAGGTGGGCGGGCCGGCGAGCGCCCGCCTGCTCCGCCGCGTCACGTACGGCACGCTGCTCCACGCTAGTAGAACCGGCGGGAATACAGAGCACAACCTCTGGCTTGGTAAGCCGGAAGCGCCCACACACTTTGCCAATGAAATAGCGGAGCATCGCCTCGGTGATGGTGTAGTCCGCAATCACACCCTCGCGCATAGGGCGAATCACGGAGATGCCATCCGGCGTCCGCCCCATCATGCCGCGCGCCTCATTGCCCACCGCCACAATCTTGTTTTCCCGCACCGCCAGCGCTACTACGGAAGGCTCGTTGACGACAACACCGCGGCCCTTCTCATACACGAGCACGTTGGCCGTGCCAAGATCGATCCCTATTCGTTTATAAAACAACTCAGATGCTCCTGCTGACGGTTCCCACTAAGTATTTTAGCACTAGAGACTGGCCCGCGGGCCAGGCGCGCATCTGCGGCCACGGATCGCAAAAGGTCTAGGCCGCGCTGGCAACGCGCTTAATCTGCGCCCCCACGCGCTGGAGCTTCTCCTCAAAGCGGTCATAACCGCGGTCCAAGTGCCAGATGTCGGATACCTCCGTGGTGCCGCGCGCGGCTAGGCCCGCAAGCACCAGGGAAGCGCCGCAACGCAGGTCGAGCGACCGGACATCGCTGCCAACCAGCTGCGTGGGGCCGCTGATAATGGCGGTTTGGCCCGCCACCACAATCTCAGCGCCCATCTTGCGCAGCTCGCCCACGTAGAGAAGACGGTTGTCATAGACCCGTTCGTACAGCATGCTCACGCCCCTGGCCTGGGTGAGGAGCGGGCCCATGACTGACTGGAGATCCGTGGCAAAGCCAGGGTATGGCAAGGCCTGCACATTTACCGGCCGGAGTGGGCTGCGGCCGCGCACGGTGAGGCAGTTGCCATCCGGCAACACCTCGGCGCCGGCCTCTCGGAGCTTGAAAAGCAGCGCATCCAGGTGATCGCATTCCATCGACTCCAGGGTGATATCGCCCTGAGTGATGGCAGCGGCCACCGCGAAGGTCCCCGCCTCAATCCGATCGGGGATGATGGTGTGACGGGCGCTGTGGAGTTCCGGCACGCCCTCGATTTCGATGGTGTTGGAGCCTGCGCCCGTGATACGGGCCCCCATCTCGTTGAGGAAACCGGCCAGGCAGCTCACTTCTGGCTCGGCGGCGGTGTTCTTGAGCACGGTGCGTCCCTCGGCCAGGACCGCAGCCAAGAGCAGGTTTTCTGTCCCCATGTTGCTGGGGTAATCCAGGAAGAACCGGGCGCCCCGGAGGGTTTTTGCTTCTGCCCAATACTTGTCATCCCGCCGCTCTACGTTGGCGCCGAGGGCCCGAAACCCGTCGATGTGCACGTCCAGCGGCCGCTGGCCTATGACGTCGCCTCCTGGCGGACAGCAAGCTGCCTGCTTGAAACGGCCTAGGAGCGCGCCCATGACCAAAAAACTGGCGCGGTTCTTGAGCACCAGTTCACTCGGCGCCACGGTAGTGCTGATGTTAGCCGCGTTGACCCGCAGTGTGTTCGGCCCATCCCACTGAACGCTCGCTCCCAGCGCAGTTACTACGCTGATCATCACTGAGACGTCCTCGATCTGCGGGACATTGTCGATAATGCACTCGTCCGCCGTAAGCAGTGCCGCGGCCAACGCGGGCAGTACGGCGTTCTTCCCGCCGCTTATGCCCACAGTTCCGGTCAAGGGCGTGCCGCCGATGATGGAAAGGCGGTCGTTATACACCGAGGCTCCATCCCTTCCGCTTGTCTAGCCAAGCAAGAGCGGTTTGGCAGGCAAACGAAGGCCCGCCTCCTCGACACTTGTCGAAGAGCGGGCTTACGTTCCACTACGTCTCATTATGTATGTGCTATTCCCTCCAGCCGCTAGCTGCTACGCTCCGCCGCCAGCCTCCCCATGGGAGGCGCCCCCGCCCGGGCGGCGGCGCGCGACACGCAACCGGGCCTCGGCTCTACGAAGCGATGCCTCGGCGCGGATGAGATCGACCGTGGCCGGGCCGAGCGCTATAATCTCGGCGGCGCGGGTGCGGGCGGTTTCAGCGCGGGTCACGTCAATATCCTCAGCCCGTTCCGCCATGTCAGCTAGCACCACCACCTTATCCGGACGCACCTCTAGAAAGCCCCCACCCACTGCTATGTCAACTTCTTCCGCGCCGCTGCGGATATGGAGGTTGCCGAAGCTCAGCGCCGTGAGCAACGTTGTGTGCTGCGGCAGAATCCCGAGCTCCCCATTAGTACCGGGGACGGTCACAGCGTCCACGTCTTCGGAGAAAACGGAGCGCTCAGCGGTTACAACTTCAAGATGAAATGGCATAAGCGCTACCCACGTTTCGGTTACAAGCGGTCATTATACTCCTGCTTGGCCCCTCTACTAGCCGCCCCGCAGCATCTGCTCGCCCTTCTCGCGAGCCATATCGATGTTCCCGACCATGTAGAATGCCTGCTCGGGCAGGTCGTCATGGTTGCCCTCGATGATCTCCTTGAAGCCTCGGATGGTTTCCCGGACCGGGATGTACTGACCCGGAGTACCAGTGAAGACCTCGGCCACAAAGAAGGGCTGGGTGAGGAAGCGTTGGATTTTGCGGGCGCGGGCCACGGTAAGCTTGTCATCGTCGGACAGCTCATCAATGCCCAGAATGGCGATGATATCCTGCAGGTCTTTGTAGCGCTGAAGCACTCGCTGCACATCTCGGGCCACGGTGTAGTGCTCATCGCCCACTACCAGCGGGTCCAGGATCCGGCTGAAGGACACCAGCGGGTCCATGGCGGGGAACAGCGCCTGCTCTGCCAATGCGCGTTCCAGCGCCACTACTGCGTCAAGGTGGCCGAAGGTGGTGGCTACTCCGGGGTCGGTGTAGTCATCCGCGGGCACGTAAATGGCCTGGAAGGAGGTGATAGAGCCCTTCTTAGTGGAGGTGATCCGCTCTTCAAGCACCCCCATCTCGGTGGCCAGGGTGGGTTGGTAACCCACTGCGGAGGGCAGGCGGCCCAGCAACGCGGACACCTCCATGCCCGCCAGAGTATAGCGGTAGATGTTATCGATGAAGATCAGGACGTCGCGGCCCTCAACGTCACGGAAGTATTCGGCCATGGTCAGGCCGGAGAGGGCCACGCGCAACCGCACGCCGGGCGGCTCGTTCATCTGGCCGAAGACCAAGCACGTCTTGCTCAACACGCCGGACTCCCGCATCTCGTTCCAGAGGTCGTTACCCTCGCGTGACCGCTCGCCCACGCCGGCGAACACCGAGAACCCGCCGTGCTCTTCTGCCAGATTGCGGATGAGTTCCGTGTTCACCACGGTCTTGCCCACGCCCGCGCCACCGAACAGGCCGACCTTCCCACCGCGAGAAAGCGGTGCTATCAGATCGATGACCTTGATGCCGGTCTCCAGCATCTGCGCTGAGGTCTCTTGCTCCTCATATGACGGCGCGTGGCGGTGAATGGGCATGCGCGCATCACCTGGAACATCGCCTAGGTTGTCGAGCGGCTGTCCCAGGACGTTGAAAAGGCGTCCTAGGGTGGAGGGCCCCACCGGGACCGTGATAGGCGCCCCTGAGTCGACCACTCGGTCGCCCCGTTGCAAGCCGTCGGTGATGTCCATGGAGAGGCAGCGCACCCAGTTGTTGCCCACGTGCTGCTGCACCTCGGCAACAATCACCTTGCCCTGGGAGTGGATCTCCAGCGCGTTGTAGAGATCGGGTAGCTCCTCCGGAGGGAACTCCACGTCAACGACAGTACCGATAACCTGGGCTACGCGTCCTTCAGCCATGAAAATGCTGCTCCTCACTATCCCCCATTGGGGTCTATCTTACCAGTCAGAACATCATCTAGCGCATAGCGCCCGGATGGACAGCTCACGTCCCGCTGCCCGATCCCTGCGCTCTACCCCTCTAGCGCCGTGGCGCCTCCCACCAGGTCAAGGATCTCCTTGGTGACCATCTCCTGCCGGGCTTTGTTGTAAGCCAGCGTCAGATCGGAGATCATCTCCTTCGCGTTGTCGCTGGCGCTGCGCATCGCCACCATCCGGGCCGACTGCTCGCTCGCAAGGTGCTCCAAGATCGCGTGATACACCTGCATCTCTACATAGCGCGGGAGCAGGGAGTTCAGTACCGCGTCTGCAGACGGCTCGTACACGTAGTCCACTGCGAACAGCGGTTCCAGCGGAGCCGGCTCCACCGGGATTAACCGCTCGATGCGGGGCCGCTGCACAAGGGTGCTGATGAAGTCACTATAGCCAATGAAAATCTGGTCAAAGTAGCCGCTGTTATAGTCGTCAATGACGATGCGGGAAATGGACAACGTGTCCAAGAGCGAGGGCTGATCTCCCAGCTCGGTGAATACCGCGCGGAGCGACTTCCCCGTGCGGCCCATGAAGTCCCGGCCGCGGCGGCCAACGGCAATGACCTCAACGTCCGCGGCCGCGTTGTTAATAAACTGCAGGCCGGCCCGGTTCATGTTGCTGTTCAGGCCGCCGCATAGCCCGCGGTCTGCCGTGATATGAATGTAGCCAATGCGCTGCACCGGGCGCTGCTCCAGCAACGGATGTTGCACGTCTGATTGGCTGCTGACCGCCACGAGGTTGCTCATGACGCCCCGGATCTGCTCCGCATAGGGGCGGCCTTGGATACCGCGTTGCTGAGCGCGCCGCATCTTGGACGCTGCGATCATGGACATCGCATTGGTGATCTTCGCCGTATTCTGGACGCTGCGTATCCTGCGCTTGATTAGTCTGATATTGGGCATTGCGCTGCCTCGCTTCGCCTATGCTGTTCGGAACACCATATAAGTTGCCCGGCCCACGGCGCACAGCTTGCCGTTCGCATCCCGGACGTCGCCCTCGCTCACCACCAGTGTGCGCCCCTTCCGAAGAATCCGCCCTTCAACTGTCACCTCTGGCGTAAACACACCCTCAAGATAGCTTACGTTGATGTCCGTAGTAGTATGGCCGGTCATGTCTTTCCCCGTTTCATAGACGCTGCATATGGTCATCCCTACCACCGTATCGATGAGCGTAGCAATGATGCCGCCGTGCAACGTATAGTCGTCATGGTTGAACATCTCCGGACGGGCTGTGAAGCTCACCCGGCAGGTGCCCGGCACGGCGTACGTTATATGAAACCCCATCCATTTCCAGAACGGCGTCTCCTCCCACTCCAGCTTTAAACGCTCCAGCAGCGCTTGGTCGGATACTTCCGGCATCGTTGCAGGTAATCCCATCCCGTCACTCTTGGTTGGGCAGCACCGACGTGCCACAGTAGCGGCACGTTGTGGGCTCGGCGGTTGACCACCCCGGTTGGCTGCGGGTCCAGGCATTACAGGCCAGGCACTTGCGGGCTCGCGGATGGTCTCGCTCTACTCCCCAGTAAGCGAACCAGCCCTCCTTGCACCAGCGGCGGAAGTTGGCCATAAGCACGGTGCGGTGGAATGCATTGTCCACCCAGCGCTTCACCGCAGCCCGATCCTGCCAGACCACAAAAAACAGATAAAGCCGGTTCTCGCCCCGGTAGACCCGATAGTCGAGGCATCCCGCTACCGCCTTAACCTCGCGCTCCATTTGGGAGTAGCAGTCCAGGAAGGCTTGTTCCCCCTCCGAGGACGCGAACCGGATGTCCACCGTGGTCAGGACAGCCATGAACCGCGCAGCACGTTGTTCAGTTTATCGGCTCCCTTCACTTCACTAGGGTCGTCACTTGATACTTAGGCTAAAGCCACCGCCTCAATCTCCACTGCCAGATCCGGACGGGCTAAGGCAGACACCTGAACCGTGGAACGGGCGGGCGGTTCTTGGGGAAAGTAGTCTTGGTAAGCGGCGTTCATTTCTTGAAACGTGGCAATGTCCGTAAGGAATACCGTGGTCTTGACCACCTTTTCCAGCGAGGACCCCGCCGCCTCGAGCACTGCCCGGACGTTGTCTAAACAGAAACGTGTCTGTTCACCCACGTCTTTGCCCAGAGTCGCTTGGTCGCCCACCATCTTGCGGCCCACTTGGCCGGAGACAAAGACAAAGCCTCCCGCCTTGATGCCCGGTGAAAGTGGCGACGTGCTCATGACTGGCCCACTCAGTTGGACGACTTCTCGCTCGGCCATGCTGTGCACCTACTCCGCGCTCTTATCCACTAAACGATATGCCGTGGGTTTGACCTGCGTGTCCCGCTGGATAACGCCGCGGGCTTCCAGGTCTAGCTTCACGGTCTCCATATACCACGATACCGCACCCTCAAACCTGCCATCGAGTCCACGGTGTACGGCGGCATTCAATGCATTGTGGCTGAGGCCGTCCACGGGCCGCAGGACCTCTAGAATGGTGAGACGCATCTGGACGTACTTGCTGCGCAAGATGTTGACCCCACTTTTTCCCTGAGGGTGCAGCGTACGAATGCGCTCGCCGCGGTCAGCCACGGTTAAGCAGCCGCTATCTTTTTGTACTCTTCCACTGCTTCTCGCAATTTGGCCTGCAGATCGTCCGGCATGTTCTTCTGGTCAGTACAGGACTGCGCAATGTCCTTCAACACGTCGGGCTGGTTGGTTTCCATGAACTTATGGAAATTCGCCTCCCAGGTCTGCGCCTGTAGAACCGGGACGTCATCAAGGTAGCCGTTGACGCCGGCGAACATGATGGCAATCTGCTTGTCCAGCGGGACCGGAGCGAACTGGGGCTGCTTGAGCATTTCGGCCAAGCGCTGGCCGCGCTCCAACTGCCGGCGTGTTGCGGGATCGAGATCGCTGGTGCCGAACTGGGCGAAGGCAGCGAGTTCTCGGAACTGGGCCATGTCCAGCCGCAGCCGACCGGCCACTTGGCGCATTGGACGCCGCTGGGCCGCGCCACCGACGCGTGACACCGAGATGCCCACGTTTACAGCGGGGCGGGTGCCGGCATTGAACAGGTCGGACTCCAGATAGATTTGGCCGTCGGTAATCGAGATAACGTTGGTGGGAATGTAGGCAGACACGTCGCCCGCCTGGGTTTCAATAATCGGCAACGCGGTTATGGAGCCACCGCCATACTCCGGCGCGAGCTTTGCTGCCCGCTCCAAGAGGCGGCTGTGGAGATAGAAGACGTCGCCCGGGTACGCCTCGCGGCCCGGCGGACGGCGGAGCAGTAGGGAGATCTCGCGGTAGGCCCAGGCGTGCTTGGACAAGTCATCGTACACAATGAGTACTTCCTTGCCCTGATCCATGAACTCCTCAGCCATGGAGCAGCCGGCGTAGGGGGCCAAGTACTGCATGGCGGCAGGGTCCGAGGAGTTCGCCGCAACCACAATGGTGTGCCCCATGGCGCCTCGCTGCTCCAGCACACCCACGGTCTGGGCAACCTTGGCCGCTTTTTGCCCAATGGCTACGTAGATGCAGATCAGGTCTCCGCCCCGCTGGTTGATGATGGCGTCCAGCACAATGGTGCTCTTACCGGTAGAACGGTCGCCAATGATGAGCTGCCGCTGCCCCCGGCCAATGGGGATCATGCTATCGATGGCCTTGATGCCGGTCTGTACCGGTGTGTCCACTGACTTCCTCGTTACTACGTTGGGGGCCACAATCTCTACGGACCGCGTCTTGCCGGTGTTGAGCGGACCCTTCCCGTCCAGGGGCTCGCCCAGCCCATTCACCACCCGGCCAATCAGCGCCTCGCCCACTGGCACTTCCACAATGCGGCCGGTGAGACGGACCTCGTCCCCCTCTTTGATCTGCGTGTAGTCACCCAGAATAACCGCGCCCACGCTTTCCTCTTCGAGGTTCAGCGCCAGGCCCATGATGTCATTCGGGAACTGCAACAGCTCGTTGGCCCGGGCCTCGGCTAGGCCGTGGACGCGGGCAATGCCGTCGCCCACCTCTATCACCGTACCGGTGTCTACCGCAGTGATGTTGGTGCCGAAGCGTTCTATCTGCTCCCGCAGAATTGCCGGGATCTCTTCAGCTCGCGTCGTCATAGGTCACCCCCAAGGTGGAGCATGCTACCGTCTATTCGTACCGGCAACCCGCGGGCTGCCTGCGTTCGGCTACCTAGCCCCGGCAAGTTGCCTCCGGAGCGCGTCTAAACGTCCCCGGGTGCTGCCGTCTATAAGTTTATCGCCCAGGCGGATCACTGCGCCGCCAATGATGTCTGTATTCACCGTGGTGGTCAGCACGACCTGTTTCCCTAGGCGGCCCTGCAGTTGCTCTACAAAGCGATCTCGCTCAGTCTGTTCCAGCGGGATCGCCGTGGTCAGCTGCACGTGCTCAATACCACGATGGGTATCCAACAGCGCGCCGTAGGCAGCGTGAACGTCCGCTAACAAGTTGAAGCGGCGCTTTTGCAACAGCAAAAGCGCCAACTGCATCGCCAGCGAACTGCTGCTGCCCGCCCGGTCTTTCAGCAGGTCAACCTTTGTGCTCATAGTAACCCGCGGACTTGCCATGACCACGGCAACCACTTGGTCTTGGGCAAGGTCGCCCAAGGTGGCCAGGTCATCTGCCCACTGATCAAACGTGTCTTGTTCCCGTGCTATCTGGAACACCGCTTGAGCGTAGCGCTTTGCGGAGGCCGCAATTGCCATATGCCCTCGCTAGTTGAGGCGAGACTGGTCTAGGACTTCCGAGACCAGTCGCTCGTGCTTGCTGCGGTCAAGCGACTCATTGATCACCTTCTCCGCAGCAACAATGGTTATTTGAGCGAACTCCCGACGCAGCTCAGCCACTGCCTTCTCTCGTTCCAGGCCGAAGTCTGCCCGCGCGCGCGCCAGCATCGCCTCGCGTTCTTGCTGTGCGTCCGCCATGAGCTGCTGCCGGAGCTGCTCTGCGGTGTGGCCGGCCTGCTCAATCAGAGCCTGGCCCTCCCGTCTGGCCGCATCGAGCTGGTCCTGGATATTCGCCTCGGACTGCGCGGCTTCTTGACGCGCCCGTTCTGCTGCCTCCAGGCTCTCTCGGATCCGCTCCGCCCTCCGGTCCAACATCCCCATTATGGGCTTGAAGGCAAATCTGGAGAGCAGGAAGAAGAGCAGCAGAAAGTTAACGATCTGCGCTATTAAGCCCGGTAGATTAATGCCCAGGGCTTCCAATGGTCACTCCTTCTTACGCTGAGCCACCCGATACGGGGAGGCCTCGGCTAAGTAATTCGCGGCGTCTCGCCTACACGAACTTTATGATAAGGGCGACCACTAGCGCGTAAATGCCAATGGCTTCGCAGAAGGCGATAGCGAGGATCATATTTGCCTGGATCCGGCCACTCGCCTCAGGGTTACGGCCAATGGCCTCCATCGCTTTCCCGCCCAAGAGACCGATGCCGATCCCGGGGCCGAGTGCGCCCAGGCCAATAGCAAGACCGGCCGCCAACAATTTCATCGATTCCGCTTCTGGCATATGGAACCTCCTCCAGATTGCGCTTGCTTTTTTTGAGTACCTACCGCTTAGTGATGCTCCGCTTCGTGAGACTCATCGCCATGTCCCGCTGTGGCCACAGAGGCGAACACCAGCGTGAGTCCCGCAAAAACCAAAGCCTGTACAAAACCAACAAAGAGCTCTAGACCGTAAAACACTAGCACCAGAGACCACGGTACTAGGAACACAATGACCGCCAGCAATACCTCGCCGGCGAACATATTGCCGAAGAGACGGAAGGTGAAGCTCACCACGCGCGCGATTTCAGCAATGGTCTCCAGGAACCCCACAAACAGGTCGATAAGCCCCGCCCCGATGTTGCCGCGCGCGAGCTTGCCCACACTCAGGAACTTTCCGGCGTAGCCAAAGAACCCGTTGGCGCGAATGCCCCACAGCTCCACAAAGGCCATAGCCACCAATGCAATGGCCAGCGTGGTATTGAGGTCGGTGTTTGCGCCACGGAAGATTGGCACCAGCACGCCCACCAACGGCTCGTCAGTAGCGTGCCCCGCTTCCGCAGCGCCGGCCTTCTCGTCGCCATGATCTCCCGCGGCGGCGGTCTCGCCCTCATGCGTCACCGGCGCCGCGCCGGGCATGATCAGGGCAAGCGGCCCCACCCGGGTGAAGGGCAGCGGATTATGGTCACTGTGGTGCACCAGCCCAATCGTGCCGAAGCCCGGAAACAACGAAAGCCACGAGTTCGCAATAACAAAGAAGAAGATGGTCGCGATCATCGGGAAGAAAGAGCGGGCGTATTTCTCGCCTGCCACGCCGGAGACAAAGCTTAACAGCGCTTCTAGCCCCATCTCCATGAAGTTCTGCACCCCGCGCGGCACCAACTGCATGTTGCTAGTGGCCGCCCTGAAGAGGAGCAGCAGGACAATGATAGTGAGCCAGCTTGCGATGAAGGTATTGGTGACGGTAAACCCTGCCAGATAGAAGATGGGCTCCGCAGCTACGATGATCTCCGGCAGTGGGGCGCGTACAAAGAACGCCCCCGCAAACATCAGGACAACGGCAATAATGCCGAACTCTTTAAGCCCAATGCGACTCACAGTGGTCTACGTCCCCCGTCCATCTGACTCGTCCTCATTGAGGACGTCCATCACCATTCGGTAGAGCCCAACACAGGACGCCGCCATTCCAAGTATCAGGCCGATGAGCATGAAAAAAGGCGCTCGGTCAAGCTGTTGGTCAAGCCAAACGCCTCCTAGTATACCAAGCACCAGGCACAGCGCAATATACCATCCGAGGCCCAAGAGCTGCCAGACTTTGGAAGACAGCTTCATCACTACCTCGCGAACTTTGTGAAGTGTAGCACAGACGAAAACTCCCGATCAATATCTCGGCGCACTCCCGCGGTCCGCGGCAGAAGCGTACATACTGCGCCACAGCGCTCCTACACTTGCTGTCGGTGACGCGCGCGTCGGGCCAGCACTATCGCCGCCACCACCGTGAGCGCAGCCATAATGGCAATTGCGTAAAGCTTGGCCAACCCCGTCGAGAGCACCAGCGCCAGCGCCCCCAGTAGGGCCGACACGCCGTACATCAGCAGCACGATCTTCCGCTCGCTGAGGCCGGCCTCCAACAGCCGATGATGCAGATGCGTGCGATCACCCCGGAACGGCGACTGTCCCGCGGCCAAGCGTCGCAGGATTGTCCAGCCGGTATCAACCACGGGGAGGCCTAACACCAGCAGCAGAGTAGCGCCCTTAGTCCCTCCAATAACTGCCAGCGTCCCTATGGCAAAGCCCAGAAATACCGAACCGCTGGTCCCCATGGTCACCCGAGACGGATAGAAATTGAAGCAGAGAAAGCCCAGGCAGGCGCCCGCCAGCGCGAGCGGCAGCACCGTGATGGTGAACTGCCCAAGGATAAAGCTGTGCACGGCCAACACCAGCGCCGCCACCATCACCACGCCTGCCGCAAGACCGTCCAGCCCGTCTAGGAAGTTGATGGTATTCATGGCCCCCAGGAGCCAGAAAAAGGTGAAGCTTATCGCCAGCGCTTCCGGAAAGTAGAGGAGGCTGTCCGCCAATCCCACACTCAGGGGGTTGGTGATCTTGTCGATCAGCGTTCCGCTGGCTACTGCAATGGCCGCGGCCAGGAACTGCGCGCCAAACTGCGGCCATGCCGGCAGCTCGTGCTTGTCATCCACCACGCCCACTATCAGGACTACCAATCCGCCCACCAGCAGACCCACCACGCGCCGCTGTTCTTCAGGCGTACGGTCGGGCAGCAGTGGATAGGTGGCTGCTATGGCAACGGCAAAGGCTACGTACAGCGCCACCCCACCCAAACGTGGCTTTAGCACCGCATCTCGCCGGGGATGCGGTTTGTCTACAAAGCCGTAGCGCGCCGCTATGCGGGTAGCCAGCGGCGTGACGCCAATGGCAATCAAGAAGGCAATGAGGAAGGCGAAGATGAGCGCGAAGGCCATGGCGTGCTACAGCAAAAGGCTCCAAGCCCATGGGCTTGGAGCCTTCACTTCAGCTATTCAACAAATGACCGATGGACAAGCACAGTGGCCCAAGGCGCTCACTGCTTCTTGTCGAAGTCGTCCATATCGAGGCCGTTGATGAAGTCAGCGAACGCGGAAAGGCGCTGTTTCTCCTCCTCAGTGAGCTCGGGATCGTTCGCCTCCGGCAGCTTCGCCTGGAATTTTCCGGTCTCCGGGTCCAGCACCACGCCCGCCTTCTCCAGCACGGACTCGTCGGCGAATATCGGAACACTCACACGTACCGCCAGCGCCAGAGCGTCGCTGGGGCGGGAATCGATCTCCACGTCGCTGCCGTTGACGTTCAGCTGGATCCGCGCGTAGAACGTATCGTTATTGAGTTCATTGACCAGGATAGACTTTACCGAACCGCCCAGTGCGTTGATGACCGAGTTCAGCAAATCGTGGGTGAGTGGGCGCACCACCGGCACCTCTTGTAACCGGACCGCAATGGCCTCCGCTTCAGCAGGGCCAATCCAGATGGGGAGATAGCGCTCGGCGGTCTTCTCCTTGAGAATGACCACACGCTGATAATTCATCATGCTGACGCGCACACTCTCAATTGTCATCTCAATAGACATTGAGTTGGCTCCTTTGCAACGACCCTCTATGGATTGTAGCCTCGCGTCCAGATAGCGTCAACGACGGCAGCCACTGTAATCGCGCGTAATCGTTGCACGGACGGGGGCAATTGTCCCGCGCCGCGCTAGCTCTGGGGAGACTGGTGCGGCGCCGGCAGCGCGATGATGGCGCCGAAGCGCCCGGAGGGACGCCCTTCCTTACGTTCAGAGAACAGCACGTCATTGCGGCATGCTGTGCAGTATGGCAGCGCCTCAACATGCTCCACCTGCACCCCCGCAGCCAACAATTGCAGGCGGTTCGCCTCCGGTAAATCGAGCATCCGGTGGCCGGGGCGAGACGCCCGGGTGACCGCATCAAACAGCCCGGGGTGGCATTGCTGAAGCGGTTCCAACACCGGCGCATCCACTTCGTAGCAACACGGGCCGATAGCCGGACCAATACCCACGCGCACCTCGGCGGGACGTGACCCGTACGCCTCAGCCATGGCCGCAAGCGTTGCCACGGCAGTACCGCTGATCGTGCCGCGCCAGCCGGCGTGCGCCGCGCCGATGGCACGGTGCACCGGGTCCCAGAACAGGAGCGGCACACAGTCCGCGGCCAAGACCAGCAGCGCCAAGCCCCGGTGGTCGGTGATGAGCGCATCCGCCTCTTCCGGCGGGCTGGCCTCAGGCAGCACACCGCGCCCGCCATCCGCGGGCTGGGCCGCCACTACCCGGCCGCCGTGCACCTGGGTCAACGCCACCGTCCGTTGGAGCGGTACGCCCACCGCGTCCGCCAGCCGCATGCGGTTGTGCAGAACATGCTCCGGAACATCGCCGAGCTTACCGCCCAAGTTGAGCGAAGCAAAGGGCGCGGCGCTCACTCCGCCCTGCCTGGTCGAGACACCGTGGGGTACTTCCTCGAACAGACGAAACGTGAGCAGCGGTAGGGTGTGCATCAATCTAGCTAGCCGGCTAGCTGGCTAGCTCCAGGGCGGGGTTGCTGGCGCGCCAAGCAAGAGCGCAGCCTACAAGCGGAGTGACTGTCGACATCAATCCAGCTCCAGGGCAAGGTTGCGGACGTGCCGAGTGTGCGATGCACTAAAGGCTCCGGCAACAAACATCAGCAGTCCGCCCAGTAAGGTGACCTCACTGACGCCCACTAGGTCCGCCAGGCTTCCTAGGAACATCAGCGGCACCACCGCCACGGCATTGGCAAAAGCGAACTGCGTCGCAAAGACTCTCCCCCGCAGCTCCTCGGGCGTCCGCTGCTGCACCAGTGTCTGCGCGGACGCCACCACCAGTGAGTAGCCGTATCCCAGCACCAGCGCCAGTACCATCACCCCTAAGATCAGCCAGAACTCCGCAGGCAGCTGAACCAGCCCAAAACCGGGCAACAGTCCGGCTCCGGGTAGATGACCCAACTGGCCCACGACGCCCAGCAGGAAGAATACGCTGGCAGTGGTAAAGATGCCGACGTTTGCGATGATGTCTTTAGGCCACCGGCTTGCAAGTCGCGGCAGCGTGGCTATTCCGGCCAGCATCCCTACGCCCGCAGGCGCCATGATATACACTGCGTCATCTGCTTGAATACCCAGCACCCGGCTCACGTACCCGGGCGCCAGCATGCCGATGATCAAGATGAGCGCGTTCATTAGCGTCAGGTGAAGGATGGAGAGCGATATGGCGCTGTCCTGCGCCAGCAACCGCCACCCTGCGCGCAGTTCATTGAGCACCGGACGTACCATACCTGCGGCTATCGCTATGCCGCGGGCCCGCAATTTCGGCTCGGTCATCACTATCCTGCTCACCAACCCGGCGCACACCACATACACCCCCGCAAGGCCCAAGAACAGCGGGACTGTGCCGAGACTCTTGATAAGGATGGGCCCCATAATGACAAAACCGGTCAGTTGGGCGCCGCCTATAGTGAGGTTGAACAGGCCGTTGGCCAGAATAAGTTGATCCCTCGGGACAATCACCGGGATGGAAGAAATCTCGGCTGGAAGAAAGAACTGGCTGACAACCGAATACGCCAAATTGATTAAGAGCACCAGCACGAAACTATGGGAATAAAGCACAAAAGTTGCCACAATAACGGCACGCAGCAGGTTTGTGATGAGCATTACGCGTTGCTTTTCCCAGCGGTCGACAAACACGCCGGCGGCCACGCCAATGAACACCGAGGGTAGGATAAAGGAGAGGATGAGCAATCCTAGCGCTGTAGAGGAGCCGGTGGTTTCCTCTACCCGCACCAGCAGCACATAGATAGTAGCGTTGAGCGCAGTTTGAGACAGCGCTTGGGCCAACCACAAGAAGAGGAATGAGCGGTTCTTGAGGACTGCAGAGAAGCCCTGTGGCGATTCCTGGCTCATGACGCCTGATTCCTCTTATTCCGTTGCGCGTCGGTTTGGAGGTCCGGAGGGCTGCCGATGCCCCGGCGGACATACGCCTTGATGCGGCGCTCCAGCACGCTGCGTGGTAGGAGCACCTGGCGAGCGCAACGCTGGCACCTGAGGCCGATATCCGCACCCAGACGGACAACCATCCAGAGGTCATTGCCGCAGGGATGGGGTTTTCTAAGCTGTAGTTCGTCGCCCAGGAAAAACTCAGCAATCATCAAATAAAGACGAGGGCCGGTCTAGCGCGCGTCACGGGCAGGAGGTGGGCCCAAGAGGCATCTCCAGGCGTAGCCGAGATCTGTGCTCGATAACGCATTGACGGTGATCTCTCAGGCTAAGGGCCGGGCAGTTCAGCTGCTCTGGCTATGAGCGCACACGGCGCTCATTTTAGATGAACTCTCAGCCACGCTCGCCACGAAAACCCACTTCCCAGGCGCCGTCCGGCTGCACAAACACCGGCACGGTAACCTGCTTGGTCTTGGCAAGCACTAGATCTTGCCAGTCCACCCGGTCATCAATCCAACGCTCCTCAAAATCAACACCCTCTTCGGTAAGCGTCCGGCGTGCTTTTACACAGGTGGGGCAGAACTCCTGTGAATACATGACTAGTATGTTGCTGGACTGGTGCTCTGCCATAAAGCATTCCTTTCTTTAACCGAACCGATCCTTACCGAGAGAAAAGTGCGGTCGCAAGAAGCAGCGATCCGAAGCTGAGGAGTACGCCTAGTATAACAGAGTGCGCACTTTCAATAGCTACATGTGAGCTACATGAGCGGCATGGGGCTTCATGGCACCGGCCGGGCGGCGTTGATGGCGTCGCGTAGGCGCGCGGCGGCGGCCCGGGCCGCGTCGGCATACTCCTCGTTCCGGGATGCGTAGAGGATTTGCCGCCCAACGTTGATGATCGCCCCGTAACCCTGGGCGTCCACCCCGTTTGCCACGGCCTGCTCCAGGTCACCACCCTGGGTGCCTACGCCCGGGATCAGGATCGGCTGGGTGGGACAGATGGCCCGCACCTGCTTCAGCTCTTCAGGGTACGTTGCGCCCACCACCAGACCCACGTTGCCGTGGGTGTTCCAGGCGTTGGCCTTCTCTGCGATCACTTCGTAGAGGAAGCGCGTCTCCCCGGCGGGAGTCTGCACCGGCAGCGATTGGAAGTCCGCCGCGCCGGGATTGGAGCTGCGGCACCAGATAAAGGCTTCTTTGTCGCCATAAGCCAGGTAGGGCTCAATCGCATCAAACCCGGCGAAGGGGTTCACCGTCAAGGCATCGGCGCCAAACACATCGAACACTGCCCGCGCCGACATTGCCGAGGTATTGCCGATGTCGCCCCGCTTCACATCGGCAATGAGTGGTATGTCCGCGGGGATTATGTGACGCAACTCGGCAAGGGCCTGCATGCCCTCCAGCCCCAGCGCCTCAAAGAATGCCCAGTTGGGCTTGTACGCGCACACCAGGTCAGCGGTGGCGTCAACGATGTTGCGGCAGAAGCGCACTACGTCCCGCTCACCCATCTGGTCCAGGTCCACGTCCAATCCAACGCAGAGCAGACTCTGGTTGCGCTTTACCGCCGCCAACAGCTTCTCGTTGAAAATCACACCGGCTCCTTTTGCGGTTGCGGCCATAACGTTGCGGCAACCGCGCGCACACCCGCTGCGTCCGCGCTGGCGTGCAGGGCCACGCTGCCGCCCAAGCCATTGTCGTTCAGCAGTGCCGCGCCCTCCAGCACCCGCTGCACTTGCCGCGCCACCGGCAGCGCGGTGTCAATAACCCGCACGTCCGGTCCGGCAATGTGGTGGATAGCGTCTGTCAGGAAGGAGTAATGCGTGCAGCCCAGCACCAAGGTGTCCACCCCAGAGGCTAGCAGCGGCTCGATGTAGCCGCGCAGCCGCCTGCTCATCTCCTCCGGCCCAGTCTCACCGGCCTCGATTAGCGCGACGAGGTCGGGGCAAACTTGGTGGACCACCTCGACGCCCTGGGCGAATTGGCTCACTAGGTCTGTGAACACTTTGGTTTGGAACGTTGCCTGGGTGGCCAGCACTCCCACCTTCGCGCGCTCAGACGCCAACGATCCTGGCTTGATGCCGGGCACCACGCCCACAAAGGGTACGCCGTAGGTGCTGCGCAGCGCAGATAAGGCAATGCTGGATGCCGTGTTGCAGGCCACCACGATGAGCTTGGCATGGTGCATCAGCAGCAACTGTGCCGCGTCCAGCGCGAGGTGGCGCACTTCTTCCTCGGGACGGTCGCCGTAGGGAAAATGCGCCCGATCGGCGTAATAGACAAGGTGCTCATCCGGAAGCAGCTCCCGAATGGCCGCGGCAATGGGAAGACCCCCAACGCCGGAGTCGAAGATACCGATGGGGTCAGTCTTAGCTGGCACTACCTCGTCCTACCCTAGTGGCCTCATCGTAACTAGGGGTGTGCGGAGCGTCAAGCAACCGCAGGTCACCCATACACCTCGGCCCCATCTCCTCGGAATGATATAATCGGCGTACTTTAGACCTTTTGGGGTCCATGTGGAGGTCGCTATGGCGCCTACATCCCTGCTCATCCTCATCGACGGCAATGCTATGGTACATCGCGCCTACCACGCGTTCGCCGCCGCCCGCGGCAGAGCTGCCGTGCCGATGACCACCAAGAGCGGCGAGCCGGTGGCCGCCGTTTACGGCTTTGCTAGCATGCTCCTCAAGGTGCTCACCGAATACCAGCCTACGCATGTTGCATGCGCCTTCGATACGCACGCGCCCACGTTCCGAGACGCGCTGTACGACGAGTACAAAGCCGGGCGCGCACCGACTCCGGACGACCTCATTCCACAGTTTGACCGGGTGAAAGACCTCGTGCGCGCCTTCAACATTCCGATCTATGAGATCGATGGCTTCGAGGCCGATGATGTGCTCGGGGCGCTGAGCAAGCAGGCTGAGGAGCAGCACATAGACACCGTCATCGTCACCGGCGATGCCGACACCATGCAGCTGGTTGGGCCCGCGGTGCGCATCCTCTACCCCGGCGCCCGCACCTTCACCGAGGCCACCCTCTATGACGAAAACAAGGTCACTGAACGCTACGGTGTCCCTCCCCTGCGCGTGCCGGATTGGAAGGGGCTGAAGGGCGACCCCTCAGACAACATCCCGGGGGTACCGGGCGTGGGCGACAAGACCGCCACCAAGCTGCTCCAGGAGTTCGACACAGTTGAGGGCATCTACGAGCGCCTGTCTGAAGTGACGCCCCCGCGGATTCAGGAGCTCCTGCGTACCCATGAAGACCAGGCGCGCAAGAGCAAGCTCCTGGCCACCATTGTGCGGGACGTGCCCATTACGCTTGACTCGGAGAACTGCCATGTCAAGAGCTACGATCGCACCCAGGTAGTCCGCCTGTTGCGAGACCTGGAGTTCAACAGCCTGCTTTCGCGGCTCCCCCAGCAAGGCGGGCCGCCCGTGGCGGGAGAGCAACTTAGCTTGCTGGGCGCAGGTCAGGGCGCCGATCAGGGCGCCGGCGCCGCAGGGGGCAAATCCGCACCGGACGGCACGTACGTCATCGTTGACTCGCCGGACGCGCTGGATGATGCGTTACGACGGCTGGCTGCCGCTCCCGCCGTGATCGTGGACGTGGAAACCACCAGCCTCCAACCCATGGAGGCCGACCTCGTGGGCATCGCCCTTTCTCCCGGGCCCGGCGAGGGGTTCTACGTGCCGGTGGGCCACCAACAGGGCGTCAACCTGCCGCTCGCTCTAGTGCAAGACCGGATCGGCCCGCTCCTAGCGGACCCTAAGGTCCCGAAAGTGGCCCACAACGGCAACTATGACCTTATTGTCCTGGCCGAGCACGGCATGCCGGTGGAGAACCTAGCGTCCGACACCATCCTGGCGGCCTTCCTCTTAGGTGAAAAAGCCCTGGGGCTCAAGAGCCTGGCATTCAGCCGGCTCGGATTCGAAATGACCCAGATTGCTGCACTCATCGGTACCGGCAGTAAGCAGATAACCATGGACCAAGTGGCCGTGGAACAGGCTGCACCCTACGCCTGCGCAGATGTTGATATGACCGCCCGCCTCCGAGACGTCCTGGAATCCCAGCTCCGGCAAGAGGGACTTTGGGAGCTCTATACCCAATTGGAGATGCCCCTGGTGCCCGTATTGGTGCAAATGGAGCGTTGGGGCGTCGCCTTGGACAGCCAGCTCCTAGGCCGAATGTCCCGCGAGTTCCGGGAGAAGCTGGCAGATCTGGAGCTGAGCATCTATACGGACGCCGGTAAACATTTCAACATCAACTCCACCCAGCAGCTCGGACAAGTACTGTTCGATCAGCTTGGCCTCCCTCACAGCCGCCGTACCAAGAGCGGCTACTCCACTGACCAGCGCGTGTTGGAAGGCCTGCGGGGCACGCACCCCATCATCGAGACCCTCCTGGACTACCGGCAAATGACCAAGCTCAAGTCCACCTACATCGATGCGCTTCCCGCCCTGGTAAACCCCAAGACCGGCCGGCTCCATACCAGCTTCAACCAGACCGGCGCGGCTACGGGCCGAGTCTCCAGCAACGATCCCAACCTCCAGAATATCCCGATCCGGACCGCGATGGGGCGCCAGGTGCGGCACGCATTCATTGCCGAGGGCGATGCCAAGCTCATGTCCGCGGACTATTCTCAGGTGGAGCTGCGGGTACTGGCGCACCTATGCCAGGATTCCAGCCTCATTGCCGCATTCCAGGCGGATGAAGACATCCACAACACCACTGCCTCCACCGTATTTGGCGTTCCCCCTGATGAAGTAACCTCGGACCACCGGCGTGTGGCCAAAGTGGTGAACTTCGGCATCGTGTACGGCCTCAGCAGTTTCGGGCTGTCCCAGGCCATCCCCGGCATGGCCCGCGCCGAGGCGGAGGAGTTCATTCAGACCTACTTCAACAAGTATCCGGGCATCCAGGACTATATGCAGAACACCTTACGGGAAGGCGTGGAGCAGGGCTACGTGCAGACGCTGCTTGGCCGCCGCCGCTACATACCCGAGCTCACCAGCAGCAACGGCATGCACCGCTCCGCCGCCGAACGGGTAGCCATCAATATGCCGGTGCAGGGCACAGCAGCCGACGTCATCAAGCGGGCCATGATCGACCTCCACCGCATCCTGCAGACACGCGGCCTCAAGAGCAAGATGATCCTCCAAGTGCACGATGAGTTGCTGTTCGAGATACCGCCGGAGGAGTTGGCGGAGATGGAGCGCATTGTCCCGGAGGCCATGGCCAACGCGCTGCCCCTAGTGGTGCCCGTCAAAGTGGAGGTGGGCGTTGGCGACAACTGGGGCGAGCTGGAAGACGTGGGAGAGGACATTCCCGAGCTAGCCGAGGTGGGGGGCTAACACCCTCGCTCATCTTCTTAGCTTAGCGGAGGGGCGCGTTACCCCCAACGCGGGAGTCCTTTAGCGGGACGAGTCCATTTCCGCTAACACTCGCGTGGCCTGGCTCTGAGTCGCAGGGGTCCAGAGGGGCGTAGCCCCTTTGGCGGGGGCACTGGGAGTGTCCCCCAGCCCCTATTGCTGCTTCCCCCTTCCTGAAAGAAAGCGGCCAGGGGGGTGATATGAGCCGCGTTTGAAGCAAGCTCCCACAAAGAGGAAGGTTCCTTTTCCTTATCCCTTGAAGGGCATTGCCTGAGAGCGGGGGCACTGGGGGTGTCCCCCAGCCCCTTTGCTGCTGCCTCCCTTCCTCTCAGGAAAGGGGCCAGGTGGGGTAATACGAGCCGCGTTTGAAGCAAGCTCCCACAAAGAGGAAGGTTCATTCCCTTGATTGGCATTGCCTGAGAGCGGGAGTCCAGAGGGGCGTAGCCCCTTTGGCGGGGGCCCTGGGGGTGTCCCCCAGCCCCTATTTCTGCTCCTCCCTTCATTTCAGGAAGGGGGGCAGGGGGGTGATACAAGCCGCGTTTGAAGCAATCTCCCACAAAGAGGAAGGTTCATTTTCCTTATCCCTTGAGGGGCATTGCCTAAGCGCGGGAGTCCAGAGGGGCGTAGCCCCTTTGGCGGGGGCACTGGCGGTGTCCCCCAGCCCCTTTTCTGCTTCCCCCTTCCTCTCAGGAAGGGGGTCAGGGGCATGATATGAGCCGCGTTTGAAGCAAGGCTCCCACAAAGGGAAGGTTCCTTTCCTTGATCGGCGTTGCCTGAGAGCGGGAGTCCAGAGGGGCGTAGCCCCTTTGGCGGGGGCCCTGGGGGTGTCCCCCAGCCCCTATTTCTGTTTCCCCCTTCCTTTCAGGAAGGGGGGAGGGGGATGGTTACCTCCTCTGAGTTGACTTGCACTTCAAGGTCGTTAAAATAGAACTACTAGCTTATTGGGCCACTAGCCCACCCTAGCGGAGTTGGCCGGGTCAGCCCGGGCAACCGGAAACCAAGCACCGGTAAGCGAGCATAAGGAGGAGACATGAGCGGAACTAACGGCTCTAACGGCTCTAACGGTTCAAATGGAGACCGAGCCCTGCGGGCATATTTTGATTTCGAGAAGGGCCTCGTCAGCCGAGAGCTCTATATTAACGAGGAGATTTACAAGCGGGAGCAGGAGCAGATCTTCGCCCGCTGCTGGCTCTTCATCGGCCACGAGAGCCAGGTGCCCAATCCGGGCGATTTCGTAGTCACCCGCATGGGTGAAGAGGAAGTCATCATGGTGCGGGACCGCAAGGACAAGCAGATCCGTGCCTTCCTCAACACCTGCATGCATAGAGGCGAGAAGGTTTGCCGCTACGATGACGGCAACACCCTGGTCTTCACCTGCCCCTTCCACGGCTGGAGTTACAGCACCGCTGGCAAGCTGGTGGGCGTAGCCTACCAGGAGGACGCGTACAATGGGGCGCTGGAGAAGAGCGAGTGGGGACTCCACGAGGTGGCCCAGCTCAAGAACTACTACGGGTCTATTTGGGCCACCTGGGACGCCTCGGCGCCTTCGTTTGAGGACTATGTGGGCCCCTTTGGCGAAAGCATCCGCCATTGTATGCAGAGCAGCGATGGCGAGGACGCCGGCATAGAAGTGTACAACCCCGTCCACAAATGGCGCGTCCCCACTAACTGGAAAGTGCCGGCCTTCACCTCCTCCACCGACCCGGCCCACGCGGCCATGACGCACCGCTCCATCAACGTCGCCGCCATCGGTCCCCAGGGCGATAAGGAAGGCGGCAGCCGCGCCCCGGTGCGGGCGCCCTTCCCCAAGAAAGGGCACGTCATTGGTGACCACAACTTGGGCCATGGCGGCGGGTACACCGAGTACCTCCAGACCGGCTGGCGTGACTATGTGGACACCTGGCTTGAGCCCGGCGTGGATGACTACTTCCGAGTAGCGAACGAGGCCAAGCAGCTGAAGTATGCCAACAAGTTAGCCGCAGGCCATGGCCATGGCGGCTCCCACTTCTGCATCTTCCCCAACATCATCTTCGACAGTTGGCGCATGCGCCAGTGGCATCCCCAAGCCATCGGCGTGGTCGAGCGCTGGAGCTACTTCGCAGTGGACCGGGACGCGCCCCAGTACGTGAAGGACGCCGAGCGGCACTACGTTATACGCTACAACGGCCCCACCGGTATGACCGAATCCGACGACATGGAAAACTGGAACTACGTTTACCCGGCCAGCCGGGGCGTCATTGCTCGCAGATTGGACTACAATTTCCAAGCAGGGCTTGCCCGTGGCTTTGAGAATGAGCGGATGCCTGGCGTCACCTTCAGCCAGAGCGTGTCAGAAGAAGCTCAGCGGGCGCGTTACAGCCGCTGGCTCGCCTTTATGGAAGCCAAGAGCTGGGACGATCTCTACCCCCTGAATAAGAACGTCGATCACAAAGTCTTCCCCTAGGAGCTTCCTATGACGCAATCAGGCAACCTTAACGACCTGAACGCCAGCACCGGCGCCCTCTCCTACCTGGAGCTGGCGCCGGGCGCGCGGGTGAAACGGACTGACGGGGCGATTCTGGAGGTCATGGCCAATCCGCGTGACGGCGCCTGGCTGCTGGTCCGCATAGTGGAAAACGCCAATGATCCCTCAAGCGTCGGAACGGAAGACATGGTCTTCTTCATCGATGTTGAGGGCATGGCTTGAGAGACACCGCGCCGACGCTCATTCCACGGCATACCGCCTGGCTGGCGGGCGCCGGGCATGAAATGAGCGGCGGCCACCAATAAAGAGGAGTTTGACATATGACTCTAGCCACGAACGACCTACAACAAGCCTTGGAGCGCATGCTCTTGGAGCGGGACGTCGAGCGGTTCCTCTACGAAGAGGCCCAGTTGCTCGATGAGCGCAACTACAATGCTTGGCTGGAGCTCCTTGCTGAGGACATCCACTACCACATGCCGATCCGGAGAAACATCAAGTTTGGGGAATGGGCGCGGGAGAACACCAGCTCTGACTTCGAGATCTCCTGGTTCGACGAAGGCAAGCGCACCCTGGCCGGGCGCGTTCGCCAGCTTAATACCGGCGTTCACTGGGCGGAGGAGCCGCCTTCCCGGTTTCGCCACATCGTCTCCAACGTCCGTGTGGGCGAGATGCAGGGCGACGAGGTGCCGGTGAAGAGCTGCTTCTTCACCTATACCAACCGGCTGAAGGACGAAGTGAACATATTTGTAGGAGAGCGGCATGACCTGTTGCGCCGCGATCCTGACACCGGTTGGAAAATCGTCAAGCGCACGATCCTCCTCGACCAAAGTATCCTTTTGGCGAAGGTGATCACCACCTTCTTCTAAATAACCGGACGGTCCTCAAATACCCTCGGCTCGAGCTTTGAATGAGCTCGGGCCGAGGGTATGCCCGTACCAAGCCGAGACGTGCCCAGGCGCACGTCCGTGCCCCTAAGCGGGATGCAGTATAGCGTGGGACCACGTGTGTATGCTCCGTCGGCGCCAGCTGCAGGGCGGGAACCAACGCCGTCCGTTTTCGGCCGCCATTGCAAACGCAAGTGGCGCGCGCTCGCCTAAACAATTAGGATTAGGAGTGAAGTAGCCGAATACTGAGGCACAACACCCAGTAGACAAGGAATGAGCCATGACATTGCGCGTGGAGTGGAGGACCCGAGGCGAGATGAACGACACCTTACTCGTCCTCGATGATGACCAGAAGTTCGTTAGCCGGGTGGTGGAGCCAACGCCCACCGTGCTGCGTGACTTCTTGAACGACATGACGGAGCTGGAGGAGTGGCAGGAGGAACCGCTGGTGGCGCAGGTTCAGCCCAACCCGGAGTCGTGGGGAAAGCTGGTCATGGCCCGGGCCACAAGCGGAGAGGTGCTCGCCATGGACCCTGAGAGCTATTGGGACGGCATCTACCTCTGGTTCCGCTCCCGTGGGAACGATCCCCACGCCCCCAGTCCAAGACGTAGCTAAGCTGCGGCAGCAGGCGCCCTCTTATACCCCCCGCTGGCAGAGGGCCATAGTGGGCGCCTGCGCTCCTCCGGTAGACGCCGGCAGTCAGTGAAATGCCCCTGGCGGGAGGATGTCCTATCGAGGCTGGGGTGGACAACGGCGTACCCGCTTACTAGGGACACCACTAAACCGAGAGGCGCTTTATGCCCGCGACCTACGACCACATGATCACCGAGGCCAAGCCGATCCGCGGCCACAACGGTGACGCCATCCCGATGTACTACGCCCGCCCCAGCGGCAGCGGCCCCTTCCCCGGCGTAGTGCTGCTCCACTACGCCCCCGGTGGCTGGGATGACTGGAATAAGGAGGTGGCCCGCAAGTTTGCCTATCACGGCTATGCGGCGGCGTTGCCCAACTTGCACTACCGCTACGGCCCGGACGCCAGCCCAGACGACCAGTCGGCCGCGGCCCGCGCCGCCGGCGGCGTGCCCGACGCGCAGTGCTTGGACGACCTCCAGGCCTGCGCCGACTTCCTGCGTGGCGAGAGCAACTGCAATGGCAAGGTAGCGGTAATGGGGTTCTGCTCCGGCGGGCGGCAGACCTACCTCGCGGCCTGCAAGCTCCCCTTTGACGCCGCAGTGGACTGCTGGGGCGGCGGCGTGACGGCCAAGCCGGATGAGTTGACGCCCGCCCGTCCGGTGGCGCCCATCGAGTACACCAAAGACCTGGGCTGCCCGCTGCTGGGCCTCTTCGGCAATGAAGACCAGAACCCCTCGCCCGCGGAGGTGGACCGCACGGAAGAGGAGCTCAAGCGGCACGGCAAGGTCTACCAGTTCCACCGCTACGACGGCGCCGGCCACGCCTTCCTTGCCCACCCCTTCCCGTTTTTCCATCAGCGCTCGTCCTACAAAGCGTGGCTCGCCGTCTTCGCCTGGTTCGAGCAGTACCTCCAAGCCTAGACGATGCATCGGTGGCCGGTGCTTGACGCTCCATGTACCGGTGCGATAATAACGGCACGATTCGCGCGAGGTGATACGCAATGTCAGTAACTTATGAAGCCATGATCGCTGAAACGGTGTTCATCAAAGGACACCACGGCCACCTGATCCCGGCCTACTACGCCCGCCCCACCGGCAGCGGCCCCTTCCCCGGGGTGGTGGTACTCCACCACATGCCCGGTTGGGATGAGTGGAATAAGGAGGTGGCGCGCAAGTTTGCTCACCACGGCTACGCGGCCATCCTGCCCAACCTTCACCATCGTTATGCCCCCGGCGCCAGCCCGGACGACGCTTCGGCTGCGGCCCGGGCCGCGGGCAACGTGCCGGATGACCAGTGCGTGGGCGACGTGCAGGGCGCCATGGACTACCTGCGGGCCCAGGCCTACGCCAACGGCAAAGTGGGCGTCATCGGCTTCTGCTCCGGCGGGCGTCAGACCTATCTGGTGGCCTGCCGCATCCCCAGCTTTGACGCTGCGGTGGACTGCTGGGGCGGCCGCGTAGTGGCCAAGCCGGACGAGCTGACCCCGGCCCAGCCCGTAGCCCCTATCGACTACACCAAAGACCTAGACTGCCCCATGCTGGGCCTCTTCGGGAACGAGGATGTCAGCCCCTCGCCGGCGGACGTGGACGCCATCGAAGCCGAGCTCAAGAAGCAGGGTAAGGTCTACGAGTTCCACCGCTACGACAACGCGGGCCACGGCTTCTTCGCCGTTGACAAGCCAAACTACCGGCAGCACGCCGCCGTTGATGGTTGGGACCGCGTCCTCGCCTGGTATGATAAGTATCTGCAGAGCCCGGTGCGGGAAACCGCGGGCGTACGCTAGCGCAGTCAGGAGAACAGCTATGTGCACCTATATCACTCATAAGACCGAGATCGCCGGCAGCGGTAAGGGCGCTGAGGGCTGGTTCCAGCTCCAGGGGGCCAACGTCTACTTCGACCATCCCTACCACGCCCCCTTGGATCATGCGCTCATCATCGACTTCGTGAACCCCGTTAAAGGCGCGGGCGCCCGTGTCGCCGTGGAGATGGACGCCGAGTCGGCCCGGGGTCTTATCAAGGCCATCGAAGCGGCTTTGCAGTCCGGGCTGGAGGCCCACCTCCCGGAAGCCCAACCCGTCGCCAGCGCGTAGGCCTCATGGCAACCTTATTCGTCCGGCACAACGTCAAGGACTACACCGCCTGGCGTGAGGCGTACGACGCCTTCGACGGGGAGCGTCGCGCCATGGGCGTCACCAGCTACGGCGTCTACCAGCTCGACGATAATCCCAACGACGTCACCTTTTACCACGAGTTCGCTACTATGGACTCCGCCGCGGCCTTCGCCGCCAGTCCACGGTTGCGAGAAGTCATGCAGGCCGCCGGCGCAGATAACCAGCCGGACATCTGGTACACCAACCGCACTTGACCCAGGTACAGTGAGTCTAAAAAAGGAGGACACCACATGGGAAAATACTTAATCCACGGATCGTATACGCAGCGCGGCGTGCAGGGAGTGCTCAAAGAGGGCGGCGTCGCCCGTCGCAAGGCGGTGGAAGAGATAGTCAGCACCGCGGGTGGGAAGCTGGAAGCGTTCTACTTTGCGTTTGGCGAGACCGACGTGTACGCCATTGTCGACCTCCCGAGCGATGAGGTGGCCGCGGCCATCACCCTGGCCATAAGTGCGGGTGGCGCCTTCAGCGCACAGGTCACCGTACTGCTTACCCCAGAGCTGATCGACGCCGCCAGCAAGCAGCGGGTGGACTACACGCCGCCGGGAGGATAAGCACACAACGGCCACAAAAGACGTGGGGGCGGTTGAATTACCGCCCCCACGGGTGTTTCTTGGCGAGCTAGAAGCGTTAATCCCCCTCGTACTTCCACTGGTACCCGGGGTCCTGATAGGCCTGCTCCGGCATCAGGGAGGTGATCCCCCGCTGCGCCAGCTCACTCTCGAACTTCTGGCGGATCCACGGCTCCTCGTCCGGGTACTCTATCTGGTCGCGCGCCTGGTCTTCCACCTTCTCCGAGTGTCCGGCGAACTGCGGCAGGGGGTGCATGGCTAGATAACGGCCCGGTGAGCCGCCCACGTTAAAGTGCTGGTGGAACCAGCGGTTGGGTGGTGTGAACAGGCTCCCCTCATGCCAGGGAATGACCACCTTTTCCTCACCCTCATTCCACATCACGGAGAAGCCCTCGCCGCCGGGGATGATGATGGCGCGGCCGGGGCCATGGCGGTGGGCTTTCTTATAAGTGCGCGCGGGAAACACCGACATGTGGGCCCACTGCATGCTCCCTGCGAACTGAATAAACACCACATGTCCCCCGGCGCCGCGATTGCGGAAAGCGTCCAGCTTGTCCCAGGCCCGCATGTCCGGAAAGAAGTTGCCGTACCACACGTTGCGCGGACCCATCAGCCCCACGTCGCCGGGAACCGCCTTGGCCTCGGCAAAGAGGTCGTCCAGTTGGCCCGCCACTTCGCCCACATATTGGTTATTGATGAAGAAGTTGTAGTCCGGAATGGCCGACATGGCCACAGGGAGATAATTGTAGTGGAGCAGGCGCACCGGTTTGTCGCCCCGGGTGCTGCTGAGCTGATGATGGTGGCCCTTCGGCAGTAGGAACATGCTGTGGGCCTGCCACTCGAAGGTCTTCTTGGGGCCGCTGTCGTGCCACACCGTGGTGAGGCCGCGCCCATCCAGCACGTAGACGATCTCGTCTAATGCAAACTTCATGGGCGGCAGGCTTTCTCCGGGCTGGATCTCCGACACCCGCGCCTCGTTTACCCCCTGCATCCCCTCGAACTGGATGAACGCCGTGTTGCACTTGCGCTCCTCCCACCATCCAAGCGGGACGGTGCGGAGGTCCTCAATGTAGTAGCCCCGGTAGATGGGCACGCCCTGGGCTTCCATCCAGTCATCGTAGGGCATGAGCTTGCCGCTGCTACTGAACTTGGCGGCGTCCTGGATTGCCTGAGTCATAACGCTCCTCCGTCTGTTGGTCAGTACTGCTAGTACCTTGACTTCTATTGCAAATCCCAACTCTACGGCTGCCCAGTGCACCCGTCAAGCGAGCGCCTCTTCCCGTCGTTGCCCCCCGTCATTGCGAGCAGCAGCGAAGCAATACGGGGAGTCCAGAGGGGTGCCCCCTCTGGCAGGAGCTATGGAGGATGTGCCTCCATAGACTCCTCTTCTTTATTTTCCCCCTTCCTTCCAGGAAGGGGGCCAGGGGGATGGTCCGAGCCACGTTTGAGACGCAGCGGCGAGGCGCCCCCACCCCAGATTGCCACGTCGCAAGCTCCTCGCAATGACAGAGGGAGGGGACTCCTCGCAATGCAATGGGGGGTTGCTCTTTGCAGTGACGGGAAGTGGGCGGCGAGTTGATCGCGCTAGAAAAGGGCGCGCTATGCGTGCTATGATGAGGCGTGAGCCGCTACTTTCAGGCTTTGAGCCTAGGTTCCCACATTAACTAGTAAGCGCCACCGGGATCTCTCCTGCGTGGCTTTTCCTTTAACGTATCTAGTGGCGGCTCAAGAATAGTGTTGAGTTCGGGAGGGTTTTGTGAGCGTGTTGGCAACCAACGATCCGGAGATTGCGAAAGCGGTGCGTGCCGAGGAATCACGGCAGTGGCACAAGATGGAGCTGATAGCTTCCGAGAATTACACCAGCGCCGCGGTGCTGGAAGCCTCCGCCACGGTACTCACCAACAAGTATGCTGAAGGCTATCCGGGTAGACGCTACTACGGCGGGTGCGAGCACGTGGACGTGGTGGAGCGGCTGGCCATCGATCGGGCGAAGACGCTGTTTAACGCCGAGCACGCCAACGTGCAGCCCCACAGTGGCTCACAAGCCAACATGGAAGCCTACGCCGCGGTGCTACAGCCCGGTGACCTGATCATGGGCATGCGGCTGGACCACGGCGGCCACTTGACCCACGGCAGCCCAGTGAACTTCTCGGGAAAGACCTACCACTTTGTCTCATACGGCGTGGACCCTGAGACCGAGCGCATCGATTATGATGCGCTGGCCGATGCCGCGCGTGAGCATCGCCCCAAAGCCATCCTGGCGGGGGCGAGCGCATACTCTCGCATCATCGAGTTTGACAAAATCCAGGCCATTGCCAGCGAAGTGGAGGCGCTGTTCTTTGTGGACATGGCGCACATTGCCGGCCTGGTGGCCGCGGGGCTGCACCCCAATCCCTGCTTGTATGCGGACATTGTGACCAGCACCACCCACAAGACGCTGCGGGGACCGCGCAGCGGGTTAATCCTCTGCAAGCAACGCTATGCCGATGCCATTGACAAGGCGGTGTTCCCGGAGAATCAGGGGGGGCCGTTCATGCACATCATCGCGGCAAAGGCGGTGGCGCTGAAGGAGGCGATGCAGCCGGAGTTCGTTACGTATTCCGAGCAGGTGATCGCCAATGCGCAGACGCTGGCGGAGGAACTCCAGCGCCACAACGTCCGGGTACTCACCGGCGGCACGGACAACCATCTGATGGTGGCGGACCTGCGCCCGCAGGGGTTAACGGGACGGGCGATGGAAGCAGCGCTGGACAAGGTGGGCATTACGGTAAGCCGCAGCACGGTGCCGGCGGACCCCAAGCCGCCCCGGGTGACCAGCGGCGTGCGTATCGGCACCCCGGCGGTGACCAGCCGGGGCTTCGGCGCTAGCGAGATGCGGGAGATAGGCGGGCTGATTGCGCACGTAGTGTTCCACATGGCTGATGAGCCAGCGCTCGAGTCAGTGCGGCAGCAGGTGCGAGAGCTCTGCTCCGGCTTTCCCGTGCCGGGGATCGCGGAGGCGCCTGATCCTGCGTTCATGGTGGAGGCCGCGGCAGTGAGCCCCTAGCCGTTGAGGGCTCTAGTGACGCGTGCTATAATTAAGCCGATAGTTTTAATGGAGCCAATTTGTGCAAAGGCCATACGAACTCGTAATAATTGTTAGCCCAGACATCCAGGACGACGGCATGTCCGTAGTAATGGAGCGGGTAGGTAAGTTTATTACCGATCGCGGCGGCGAAGTGGAGCAGCAGGGTATCTGGGGCCGTCGCCGGTTGGCCTATCCGATCCGGCGTTACGTTGAGGGCAGCTATTTCCAGACGAACTTTCAGATGGAAACAGATGACGCCGCGGAGCTAGAAGCCCAGCTCCGCATCAACGAAGACGTGCTCCGTCACCTACTAATCCGGCGAGACGAATAAGCGCCCATTTAGTGGGCGCCCAGGCGTCAGAAGGAGTTTGCGGTGCCTGGCCTGAACAAGGTGATGATCATCGGCAACATCGGCAAGGATCCGGAGATGCGGTTCACCCCCAACGGTGCGCCGGTTACTTCGTTCAGTGTCGCAACAAACCGCGTCCTTTCAGGTGGAGCGGAAGGCGAACGGAGAGAAGTAACCGACTGGTTTAGCGTGGTGGCGTGGAATAAGCTGGCCGAGATCTGTAACCAGTTCCTGGGCAAGGGTAGCCGAGTATACGTGGAGGGCAGGCTCCAGACCCGGAGTTGGGATGGTCAGGATGGGCAAAAGCGTTACCGCACTGAAATTGTGGCAAATGACGTCCAGTTTCTGGACCGTCGCGGCGGTTCCCTGGATGACGGCGTGGAAGCCGTCGCTGATGAGGGGGGAGACCTGGCGGCGGACGATCTGCCATTCTAATAACTGACATGTATCAGCAAGGAGCACTTCTGTGACCACAGCACCTGCGGCGCGGCCGCCTCGAGAGGGCCGGCCGCGTTTTATCCCCCGTCGCAAGGTCTGCGCATTCTGCGTAGACAAGTCGCTGCCTATTGACTACAAGCTGGCGGACCGGCTGGGCCGCTTCATTTCGGAACGTGGCCGGATAGAGCCGCGCCGGAAGACCGGTACCTGTGCGCGGCATCAGCGGCGGCTTGCTACTGCCATTAAGCGGGCCCGCCACCTGGCGATCCTGCCCTTTACCCAGAATCACCTCCGGTCAACGGGCTTATTGAACCCGCCCCGTCCGGCTGCGCCGCCGCCCCCTGTGGTAGCAGAGGAAGCGCCCGCCGCAGTATCGGCTGAAGCCGCTGCCCCCGCCGAGGAAGCGAGCGCCGAGCTCGCCGCCCCGGCTGAAGCTGCCGCCCCCGCCGAGGAAGCGAGCGCCGGGCTAGCCGCCCCGGCTGAAGCCGCCGCCCCCGCCGAGGAAGCGAGCGCCGAGCTAGCCGCCCCGGCTGAAGCTGCCGCCCCCGCCGAGGAAGCGAGCGCCGAGCTAGCCGCCCCGGCTGAAGCTGCCGCCCCCGCCGAGGAAGCGAGCGCCGAGCTAGCCGCCCCGGCTGAAGCCGCCGCCCCCGCCGAGGAGGCAAGCGCCGAGCTAGCCACCCCGGCTGAAGCTGCCGCCCCCGCCGAAGAGGCGAGCGCCGAGCTAGCCGCCCCGGCTGAAGCCGCCGCCCCCGCCGAAGAGGCGAGCGCCGAGCTAGCCGCCCCGGCTGAAGCCGCCGCCCCCAAAGATCCTTCTGGCAGCGCGTAAGGCGCAACTCAACTTCCCATCAAGCGTTCGGATGTGGTCCATGTCCTCGAGTGAGTGCGCAGGAGGAGGATTGGGCCATGGCTGATATGAACGCGGGCCGGGCAAACTCAACGTCCCCGCGGCGACGCGCCTCCAGACCCCCGCGCCGGATCGGCAAAGGTACGGTGCTGCTGATAGTGGCCGCGCTGGCGTTTATTGTGGGCATCCCCGTTTACGGCTACTACGATTTCTTCATTGCGCCGCTGCGCGAGCCGGTGGTGAAGGTAAACGACGTGCCCCGCACCAGAGAGGAAATGATCAAGCGGCTGCACTATCTTGACGCGGTGAACCGCATGCAGGGACGCCCCAGCAACCTGGGCTCACTGCCGTTAGAGCTGGTCTTTAACCTGCGGGACGAGGAGATTATCCTGCAGAGCGCGCCGCGCGTGGGGATCTCGGCCACTCCGGAGGAGATAACCGCGGTCATAAAGAAC
Organism: Dehalococcoidia bacterium; assembly: GCA_965261835.1. Taxonomy (GTDB): domain Bacteria; phylum Chloroflexota; class Dehalococcoidia; order SHYD01; family SHYD01. The sequence goes on from OZ253478.1 coordinate 2,759,763, forward strand.
CGCTTACTGGGGGCTCCCGCGGCAGGTGATGCGAGCACACCGGAGGAATTGGACCGCGAGTTTCAGGGAACGTACCGGGGGTACTTGTCGCAGGTCGGCCTCTCAGACCAGGAGTACCGCGCTATCATCCAGCAGGAGGTGCTTCGTCAAAAACTCCGCGCACGGCTGAGCGAACGGATACCCGCGGTGACGGAGCATGCGCACGTGTTCGCGATTAAGCTACAAAACATAGACGACGCGCTGGACGTAGTAGATCGTCTGGCGGAGGGCGGGGATTTTGGTGCGGAGGCCAGAGGGCACTCAATTGACGAAGCCTCCAAAGAGCTCAGCGGAGACTTGGGCTGGATTCCCAAGGGCGGACTTGAGCGGTCGTTCGACGACACTGTCTTCACGTTGCCCCTGCACGAGGTAAGCGAGCCGGTGTTTGCGGACGGTGGCGTATGGATAGCAATGGTCACCGAGCATGACCCCGCCCGCCGGGTGGAAGGCGACGCCAAGGAACGGCTAGAGGACCGGGCGCTGGTGGACTGGCTTGCCGAGGAGCTCGAGAAAAACGACGTGGAGCTCTATTTCGATTCAGCTACTTACGCTTACGTGATTAGGAAAGCTGAGGAGTTCCGCAGGTAGCTCAGCGTAGCTGAGCGACTTGCGGAAGATACCCATTGGGCGCCGTTGCTCCAGTGTACGTAGGGCTCTTGGGTGTGGGCACCGTCGGGAGCGGCGTGGCGCAGGCGCTGGTGGCAAAGCAGGCCAGCATCGGGGAGCTAGTGGGCTGCCCGGTTGTGCTCAAGCGGGCCCTAGTGCAAGACACCGCAAAGCGGCGGGCCACCGCGCTTGAGGCAAACGTCCTGACAACCGATGCCGCCATGATCATGGATGACCCGGCAATTGCCGTGGTGATTGAGCTTATGGGTGGCGAAGAGCCGGCCTACAGCTTGATCAAGACTGCGCTGGGCAAGGGAAAGCACGTGGTCACCGCGAACAAAGAGGTCATCGCGAAGCACGGGCCTTCGCTCGTTACGTTTGGTGAGGAGCACGGCGCGGCGCTGCGCTTTGAGGCCAGCGTGGGCGGCGGTATCCCCCTCATAGCCCCCTTTCGCCACAGTCTGCTGGCGAATGACGTTTCCAGTGTGCACGCGATTATCAATGGTACAACCAACTACATCCTTACCAAGATGAGTAGGGAGCAACTGGAACTGGCCGCGGTCCTGAAGGAAGCTCAAGACCTGGGTTACGCAGAGCCGGACCCCAGTTATGATATTGAAGGCGACGACGCGGCGTTCAAGCTGGCAATTCTTGCCAGCCTCGCCTTCCGCACCCGGGTGGCGCCGGGCCAGGTGTTCCGGGAAGGTATCACCAACCTCAGCGCCCGGGATTTCCGCTACGCCGGCGAGTTGGGGTACGCCATCAAGCTGCTTGCCACCGCAAAGCAGCGCAGCGGTGCGGTCGAGGCGCGCGTGCACCCCACCATGATCTCGGAGGACCGTATTCTGGCCAAGGTGGACGGTGTGTTCAATGCGGTTGAGGTCAACGGCGACCTCACCGGCCGGGTGATGTTCTACGGCCAGGGCGCGGGCAGCCTGCCCACCACCAGCGCAGTCGTGGCGGATCTCATCGAGCTGGCGCGCGCGGTGCACCTGGGATTGCCCAGCACTCCGGTGTTCCAGCCCCAGCGGGACCTGCCGGTCATGCCCATGGACGAGATCGAGACTCGCTATTATGTACGCATGACCGTGGGCGACAAGCCCGGCGTGCTGGCGCAGATTGCACATATCCTGGGGGACTGCGATATTAGCATCGCATCCGTGATCCAGAAGGAAGCAGACGCCGCGGCGCAGGTGGCCGAAATCGTGCTCATGACGCACCTGGCGCAGGAAGCGGCAATGCAGCGGGCACTGGCCGGCATCGCCCGGATGTCCAGCGTTCGTGACATCGGCACGGTCATTCGTGTGGAAGATTAGCGGGCAGCAGACCAAACTGATCCAAGAGCAAGGAAGGCGCCAATATGACCAGCGCAGACATCGGTAACTTGGCCAAAACCATAGCGTGGCTGGAGGAAGAGAACCGCCAGCATAAGAGCGTGGTGTTCAAAGTGCAGCAGGCCGCGGATCAGCTTCAGGGGGGAGTGTGGACACTCTCGGACCGTCTGAACGCAGTCGAAGGCTCGCTTAACATCCTTGTGGACCACAGCACACGGCTGGTGCGGGTGGAAACTGACCTCCACAACATACGTGACCTGCTGGAGCGGCTGGATAGCCGGTTTGATCAGGAGAAAAAACCTGACGCGCAAGAAGAACAGCAGCGGCAGGCGGAGCAGGATCGGGGACGGCAAGTCCAGGCGGAGACCACCAAGCAGTATGACGTGATGGAAAAGGCCCACCAAGCGTTGATGGACCGGGTCCTATCTGTCGAAGAGAGGGCCCGCCGCCGGCAAGAAGAGCTCTTCCAAGTGACCCAAGCGATCGATGGCTTGCACACCCTGGCTGAGAAGCAAGGCTCGCTCGTTCAGGCGCAGCAGACCCGGAACGAGCATCTGTCCCGGCAGATTGAAGAGGCCACTAATGTACTGCAGGGGCTGCAGGGCCAGGACGAGGTTATTCAGGGACGGCTGCAATACCTGACGGATCAGGTGCGCCGCTTCGAGTCTCAAGTGGACCTGCGCGAATCTGAAGCCCGGTTGACTCAACAGCTCTCGGAACAGGGAGAGCTGAGTAAAGTGGAGCGGCAGCGCTTAGAACGGACGACGGTGGAGGTCCAGATCGGGTTTGAGCAATACCGCTCAAGTGTGGATGACTTACGCCAAGAGCTCATCCAGCTTAACGGAAAGAGCAGAGCGCAAGGTGATCACCTGGACCAGGTGCGAGAGGCGCTGTGGGGGTTCCAGAATGAACTCGGCGACCAGTTTTCGGGGTGGGCGGACGGCGAGGAGAAGGCGCACCGCCAGCATATTGCAGAGCTAGAAAAGAAGATAAAAGACCTTGCGGCGTGGAGGGCGCGGCCCAACAGGAACGCCGGTGAGTAAAGGCGTTCTGGAGCGCTATCGGGCGTTGCTGCCGCTCACGGCCGCGACTCCGATGGAGAGCTTGGGTGAGGGCGACACCCCCCTCGTTTCCTGCCCCCGCATCGCACGCGCGGTGGGCTGCGCCGAGGTGCACTTCAAGCTGGAGGGCTGCAACCCCACCGGTTCCTTCAAAGACCGCGGCATGGTGGTGGCCGTGGCCAAGGCGGTGGAGAACGGCAGCCAGCGCATCATCTGCGCCTCCACCGGCAACACCAGCGCATCCGCCGCGGCGTACGGCGCCCGCTTCGGCCTCGCCACCCTGGTCGTCGTGCCCAAGGGCAACATCGCCGCCGGCAAGCTGGCCCAGGCCGTGATCTACGGCGCCCGGGTCATCGCCATCGACGGCAACTTCGATCAAGCCCTCAATATCGTCAAGCAGGTGACCGAGACCCATCCCATCGCGCTGGTCAACTCGATCAACCCCCACCGGCTGGAGGGGCAGAAGACCGCCGCCTTTGAGCTGGTGGACGAGCTGGAGGCGGCGCCCGACCTCCTCTGCATTCCGGTGGGCAACGCCGGCAACATTTCCGCCTACTGGATGGGCTTCAAGCAGTACCACGCCGCGGGCAAGGCCGCTACCCTGCCCCGCATGATGGGCTTCGAGGCGGCCGGCGCTGCCCCGATTGTGCAGGGCCATCCGGTGGAGTCGCCGGAAACGGTGGCGTCCGCTATCCGCATCGGCAACCCGGCGAGCTGGAAGCTGGCCGAGGCCGCGCGCGACGAGTCCGGCGGCGCCATCGAT